>NZ_OX344834.1:0-2832173 GCF_947036595.1 Mammaliicoccus lentus
ATGAATTCAAAAGAAGAAATTTGGGAACAGGTATTAGCAATTGCCGAAGATCAAATCGCTTCTGCTGGTTATAATACTTGGTTTAAAGGAACTTACCTACATCAAATTGATAGTAATCGTGCAATAGTTGTAGCACAAAGTCCTTTTGTAGCTGAGTGGTTAACCAATAAATATCATGAACATGTCATAGATTTTATCTATAATGTCATAGGCGACAGAGTTCAAGTTAAATTTATATCAGAAGACGATCTTGAAAGTGAAGATTTTACTGAACAACCTGCAAAAAGTAAGACAATTGAAGAAAATGAAGAAGTAACAAATAGCCAATTAAATAGTAATAACACTTTTGATACATTTGTTATCGGTCCAGGAAATCAATTTCCACACGCCGCTTCATTAGCTGTAGCTGAGGAACCTGCAAACGCCTATAACCCTCTATTTATATATGGTGGTGTTGGCCTAGGCAAAACGCATTTAATGCACGCTATTGGTCACTATGTATTAGAACAAAATCCAAACGCTAACGTTCTTTATACATCTAGTGAAAAATTCACAAATGAATTTATCAAATCTATCAGAAAAAATGATACAGAAAGCTTCAGAGATAAATATCGTAATATCGATGTACTATTAATAGACGATATTCAATTCATTCAAAAGAAAGAACAAACACAAGAAGAATTTTTCCATACTTTTAATGATTTACATCAAAACAAAAAGCAAATTGTTATTTCTAGTGATAGACCACCAAAAGAAATTCCAACATTAGAAGATCGCTTAAGAACTCGATTTGAATGGGGTTTAATTGTAGATATCACACCGCCTGACTTTGAAACGAGAATGGCAATTTTACAGAAGAAAATTGAAGAAGAAAACCTTGATTTACCAGTTGAAGCTCTTACTTATATAGCGAATTCTATTCAATCGAACATTCGTGAATTAGAAGGTGCTTTAACAAGAGTCTTGGCTTATTCTAAATTAAGAAACAAACCGATTAATACTGATTTAGTTGCTGAAGCACTAAAAGACATCATCTCGACACCTAGATCGACTAAGATTACGATTCAAGATATTCAACAAGTTGTCGGAAAAATGTATAACGTGCGTATCGAAGACTTTTCAGCCAAAAAACGTACTAAATCTATCGCATATCCTAGACAAATTGCAATGTATCTTTCAAGAGAGCTTACTGATTTCTCACTACCTAAAATTGGTGAAGAATTCGGAGGAAGAGATCACACTACAGTGATTCATGCTCATGAAAAAATTAGAAATGATATAGAAAATAATCCAGAACTAAAGACTGATTTAGAACAACTAGAAAAACAAATACGTGGATAATGTGGATAAGTTGTGCACATCCATACACAGTTTATCAACATGTGAATAACTTTTATATCGCATTTTAAAGTAGGTTATCCACCAATCCACAGCCCCTATTACTATTACTACGAATTTAAAAGATATATAATTAATATATAACGACTGGAAGGAGTTTATAAGTTATGAAATTTACAATTCAACGAGATTACTTTCTTAATCAATTGAATGATACATTAAAAGCCATTTCACCAAGAACTACATTACCAATACTTACAGGAATTAAAATTGATGCAACAGATAAAGGTATTATATTAACAGGATCAGATTCTGAAATATCAATTGAAATTACAATTCAAGAAAATATTGATGGTGAAAAAATAGTAGACATAGAAGAAAAAGGTTCTGTAGTACTTCCAGGACGTTTCTTTGTTGATATCGTTAAGAAATTACCAGGTAAAACAGTAAATCTATCAACAAATGATCAATTCAAAACATTAATCACTTCAGGTCATTCTGAATTTAATGTTAGTGGATTAGACCCAGATCAATACCCGTTATTACCACAAGTATCAGAAGATGATGCTATTAAATTACCAATTAAAGTACTAAAAAATATTATTGCTCAAACAAACTTTGCTGTGTCCACGTCAGAAACACGTCCAGTGTTGACAGGTGTAAACTGGTTGATACAAGACAAAGAACTTATCTGTACTGCAACAGATTCACACAGACTTGCATTAAGAAAGCTTAAACTAGAAGATGAAGACATAGAAGATAAAAATGTTATCATCCCAGGTAAAGCATTATCTGAATTGAACAAGATTGTTTCGGATTCAGAAGAAGATATCAACATATTCTTTGCTAGTAACCAAGTGTTATTTAAAGTTGGACACATTAACTTTATTTCAAGATTACTAGAAGGTAACTATCCTGATACAACAAGATTATTCCCTGAAAATTATGAAACAAAATTAGGTGTGAATAATAGCGAATTCTATCATGCAATTGATCGTGCATCACTATTAGCACGTGAAGGTGGAAACAATGTTATTAAACTATCTACAGACGTTAACAAATTAGAATTATCTTCTACATCTCCAGAAATTGGTACTGTAAAAGAAGAAGTTACTACTGAAGAAGTTGAAGGGGAATCTTTAAAAATTTCCTTTAACTCTAAATATATGATGGATGCATTAAAAGCAATTGATAACGATGATGTACACGTAGAATTCTTTGGAACAATGAGACCATTCATACTTAAACCAAAAGATGACGAGTCAGTTATTCAATTGATTTTACCAATCAGAACATATTAATTATATTTAGTTATAGCTTGAGGAATCCTTTATTAATAGGGGTTCCTCATTTTTTTATAATAGATGTCAAGTTCACTTGACACGCTAAAAAAATTGATTTATTGTAAAGTTAACTTGACAGGAAGTGATTAATTGAAAAACAGGGTTTATGAATTTAGATCTGAAAGAAAAATGACTCAAAGTGAATTATCTCGATTAGTCAATGTGTCGAGACAAACAATTAATTCAATTGAACGTTATAAATTCAATCCAACTTTAGTGTTGGCACATAAACTTTCACAAGTGTTTAACGTAACGATTGATGAATTATTCATCTTTGAAGATGACGAGAATATCTCACAAGCGGATATTCAATCTAGTAAAAAGGAGTAAACTTATGACATTAATTATCGAAAATGTATCTAAGAAGTTTAATGACTTTAATGCAGTGCAAGATGTCAGTTTAGAAGTACCGAAAGGAACAATGTATGGCTTTTTAGGTGGGAATGGTGCTGGTAAAACAACTACTTTCCGCATGATTTTAGGCTTACTACCTAAAACAACTGGGGTTGTGAAATTTAATGATAAACCGATTGATTACAAAATGACTAATAAAATCGGCTATTTACCAGAAGAAAGAGGCTTGCATCCAAAATTAAAAGTATTTGAAGAAATTAGATATTTAGCAGAATTAAAAGGCATGAATAAAAAAGACATTGATCAAGAACTTGATTATTGGCTAAAAAGATTTGATGCATTTGAAAATAAAGATAAAAAAATAGACGCCCTATCTAAAGGTAATCAACAAAAAGTACAACTTATAGCAGCTATCATACATAAACCTGAGTTGCTTATATTAGACGAACCATTTAGTGGTTTAGACCCAGTAAACGTTGAATTATTAAAATCAGCTGTTAAAGAATTAAAGGAACGCGGCACAACGATTATATTCAGCTCACACAGAATGGAACATGTTGAAGAACTTTGTGATTATATATGCATCATGAGCAAAGGGAAATCAGTAGTTTCTGGTTCTCTTGATAAAGTGAAAGATGACTTTGGCAAAAAAGATATATACATTGAGGGGAATCATGATTTTTCATTCTTAAAAGATTTCGAGGGAATTGAAGCATTTGAGAATACGAAAAAAGGCGTTAAAATCAGAATTACTGATGAAAGATACGCTGAAGAAATATATAATCAAGCAATTAAACTTGGTTATCTTAAACGATTCCAAGTTGCTGAGCCATCTCTAAACGATATCTTTATAGCTAAGGTTGGTGATCAACATGAATAAGTTTTGGCCTACATTTAATTTAACGTACTTACAAAAAGTAAAAAGTAAATCATTTATTATTATGACTGCATTATTTATGCTATTTATCTTTGCATTAAGTAATGTGGATAAAATTGTCGAGTTCTTTGATAATAGTTCCAAAACAGTTGCAATTCAAACAGATAACGAAATGATTTATAAAGGGTTAGAAAAACAATATAAACAAGATGATGATGTAGAAAAAGTTGAAAAAGTATCACTGGAAAAAGGAAAAAAAGGTGTAGAAGATGATAAATACGACCGCCTTATTCAAGTTGAAATAAAAGATGAAAAATTAAATGGCACAATTTATGAAAAAGGGTCAGTTGATGAAAATGAGAAAATGACTTTACAAACAACATTAAGTCAAATGCAGTCATCGCTAACTGCTCAAAAACTAGATTTATCAGAGAAAGATTTACAGGCACTTAATACGCCAAGTGATGTACAAACTAAAGAAATTAAGTCAAAAGATGACGAAAAACAATCAAGTGATGTTAAACCGGAAGTACAAGCTTTAAATATAGTTATCGTTTACATCATCCTATTCTTATCATTTTTCATTACGTTGAATTATGCGAATCAAATCGGTACAGAAATTGCTACTGAGAAGACTACTAGAGTTATCGAGATGATTGTGACGAGCGTTAAACCATCTATTCATGTCGCAGCTAAAATATTATCTGTAATAGCAGTAGCTTTTACACAAATATTCTTTATTATTTTAGCCATTGTAATTAGCATATTTGCTTTTGATTTAAAAGGCTTATTTGATGCAGTCGGTGTTGAATTTGGTCCTGAGACTACAAGAATCATCGTATATGGGCTTGTTTTCTTAATTATAGGGGTAATTACCTATATTACTTTAGCGGCTATTCTAGGGGCTTTAACGAGCCGTATAGAAGATTTAGCACAATCGATGATGCCAGTAACATTTATTTCTTTAGCTGGTTTCTATATTGCTATGTTTAGTATTGGAACTCCAGATACTATGCTTGTTAAGATAACAAGCTTCGTACCATTGTTATCTCCGATGGTTATGTTGTTAAGAACAATTTCTGACTCTACGCCAGAGTGGCATATATTATTAGGAATTCTTATCTCAATTGTGACTTGTATTATTTTATTAATGTTCGCTGCAAAAACTTATAGAGGCAGTGTATTAACTTATGATAAAGGACTTATTAAAAACTTAAAAAATGCATTAAACATGACTAAAAATTAATTCATTATAAAAAGTGCTATACATTTGTCACAAAACCTTAATGTTTTTTTACAGAAGCGTGTAGAATTTATGTAAGCGATAGTATAAAATTTATATTATCACTAAAGAGATTGAGGGATTAAAATGGCAAACAAAAATAGTAATAGCAATATTATATTTCTTATGATTGCAATTCTAATTATAGTTGCGGGTATTGTTATGCTTGTCGTGTTCGGTGGAAGCGGAGATGACAAAGAAAAAGATAGTCTCTTCGAAAGAACAGTTAAAGCTAAAGATTTATCTAAAGACACAAAAAATAATCCAACCCATAAAAAGGGTGATGCCAAAGTGCAAATTGTAGAGTTTGGAGATTACAAATGTCCAGCATGTAAAGCATTTGAAACAAATTTTATGGATAAAATTGAAAAAGATTATATTGATAAAGGCGAAGTAGAATATAGATTTGTTAATGCACCGTTCCATGGTGAAGGTTCTGAACTTGGCGCAGCTTCAGCACATGCTGTAAATAAAGTTGCACCTGATGCATACTGGAACTACCACAGAGCTTTATTTGAAGCACAACCTGACGATCACGATATGCAGGGTGATGATGAATGGTTAACACAATCTGTAGTGAAAAAAGCCGTCAATGGATTAGATATTGATAAAGATAAAAAAGAACAAATTATGAAATTAGTTAAAGATCGTAATTCAGAATCATACAAACAAATGAATAGCGATGCAGATTTAACGAAAAAATATGATGTCGACATAACACCGACAGTTGTTGTTGATGGTAAAGTATTATCAGATCCAATGGATTATGACAAAATTTCTGAAGCTATAGATAAAGCTATCGAAAAGAAAAATAAATCAAATTAGGTGGTCAATTTGAAACAACAATACGGACTTTTTATTTCCTGGGTAATAGCTTTAGTTGCAACTTTAGGTAGCTTATATTTCAGTGAAATACGTGGTTTTATACCTTGTACGCTATGCTGGTATCAACGTATATGCATGTACCCATTGGTGTTAATTACAGGTATTGGCTCATTTCAAAATGATTATTCTGTTAAAAAAATTGCATTACCAATTTCTTTAATTGGACTATGTATTTCGACATGGCATTATTTAGAACAAAAAGTACCTGGCTTTGCAGAAATCAAACCATGTACCCAAGGTGTACCTTGCTCATCTGAATATATAAATGTCTTTGGATTTATTACAATTCCATTTTTAGCAGGACTTGCATTTTTATTGGTTAGTTTGATATTAATTTTTACTAAAAAAGATAAAACAATATAATACTAAGGCTGTCCCATTGTCTTTTGACTTTGTGGATAGCCTTTTTATTTTAAATATTAGCGTATTGTTTTTTCTTTTATATTTTAATTTTTTATAGATTTATTTTTGATTTAATGAATTGTACCTAAAAACATGATTTTTTAGTGAAAAAAAGGTATAATATAGAGATGACTAATTAAGATTGGAGTGAAGATAATGGTACAAGATATCTCAGTTGAAGACGAAATTACTTTAGGGCAATTCCTAAAAAATGAAGGCGTCATTGGAACGGGTGGTCAAGCTAAATGGTTCCTCCAAGATGAAGAAGTACTGATTAATGGCGAACGTGAGACACGTCGTGGAAAGAAATTACATGATGGTGACTTAATTGAAATTCCTTCTGAAGGTCAATTTCGCATCAATCATCTAAGTGAATAGATATGATATTAAGAGAACTTAATTTAACCCATTATAGAAATTATAACAAGTGTACACTTCAATTTAATCCAAATGTTAATATTTTGATTGGCGAAAATGCCCAAGGTAAGACAAATTTATTAGAATCAATCTATACTTTAGCGTTAGCAAAAAGCCATAGAACATCGAATGATAAAGAACTCATACAGTTTGGGGAAGAGTATGGTAAAATAGAAGGTGAACTTAGTTATCGTCATGGAAAAATGCCAATTTCTTTAATCATCACAAAGAAAGGCAAAAAGGCGAAAGTCAATCATCTAGAACAAAGTAGATTAACGCAATATATTGGTCACTTAAATGTGGTACTGTTTGCACCAGAAGATTTGAATATAGTTAAAGGTAGCCCGCAAATTAGACGGCGTTTTATAGATATGGAACTCGGTCAGATGTCTGCGGTTTATTTAAGTCATTTATCAAATTATCAAAGATTACTTAAACAGAAAAACCATTACCTTAAACAATTGCAAATTGGCAAAATGAAAGATCGTACAATGCTTGAAGTATTTAACGAACAATTTTCAGAAGAAGCTGCAAACGTCACATTGAAGCGGGCGCATTTTATAAGTGAGTTAGAGAAGATTGCTGCAGTAATTCACAAAGGAATTACAAGTCAAAACGAAGAACTAAAGGTTCAATATGAACCTAATATTAAACTTGCTGAAACGCATCATAATCAACAAGATTTGAAAGATGCTTTTTGTAAATTATTAAATGAATCTATGGATAAAGAAATAGAGCGTGGAAGTGCTAGATATGGTCCACATCGAGATGATATCAGTTTTCATGTTAACGATATGAATGTTCAAACTTATGGCTCACAAGGACAACAACGTACGACTGCATTATCTATCAAGCTAGCTGAAATAGAATTGATTAATCAAGTAGTTGGTGAATATCCAATTTTATTATTAGACGATGTATTGAGTGAACTTGATGATAAACGACAAACGCATTTATTAAGTACGATCCAAGAAAAGGTCCAAACTTTTGTAACGACTACGTCCGTAGATGGTATAGAACATGAAATCATGAAAGATGCCAAGGTATTTAACGTATCTAAAGGCAATATTATTGAGTAGATGAAAGTGAAGGTGGAAATACGTGTCAGAACAAAATAACGAAGTAAGTTATGGTGCAGATCAGATACAAGTATTAGAAGGCTTAGAGGCAGTCCGTAAACGCCCTGGTATGTATATTGGTTCTACAGCATCAAGAGGTTTACATCATCTTGTATGGGAAATCGTTGATAACAGTATCGACGAAGCTTTAGCAGGTTATGCTGATCATATAGAACTTATAATAGAAAAGGATAACTGGGTTAAAGTAACAGATAACGGTAGAGGTATTCCAGTAGATATTCAAGAGAAAATGGGACGTCCTGCTGTTGAAGTTATATTAACAGTATTGCATGCTGGTGGTAAATTTGGCGGTGGCGGATACAAAGTATCTGGTGGACTACACGGCGTGGGTTCATCTGTCGTAAACGCACTATCTTCTCAACTAGAAGTTTACGTACACCTTAATAACAAAATATATCATCAAGCATATAAAAGAGGTATTCCTCAGTTCGACTTAAAAGTTATTGGTGAAACAGATTATACTGGTACGGCAATTCGCTTTAAAGCAGATGAAGAAATTTTCACAGAAACAACTGAATACGAATACGACATTCTACAAAAACGTATTCGTGAGTTAGCCTTTTTAAATAAAGGTATACAAATTTCGCTTAGAGACGAAAGAGACGATGAAAATATACTCGAAGATTCTTATTACTACGAAGGTGGTATTAAATCTTACGTTGAATTATTAAATAAATCAAAAGAAGTTTTATTTGATGATCCAATTTACATTCATGATACTAAAGAGGATGTAGAAGTCGAAATCTCAATTCAATATAATAGCGGTTTTGCTACTAACTTACTGACTTATGCTAACAACATCCACACTTATGAAGGTGGTACGCATGAAGATGGATTTAAACGAGCATTAACAAGAGTGATTAATAGTTATGGTACTAAGAATAAACTTCTTAAAGATGGCGAAGAAAAGCTCTCAGGTGAAGACGTACGAGAAGGTCTTACTGCTGTTGTTTCTATCAAGCATAGTGACCCACAATTCGAAGGTCAAACAAAAACAAAACTAGGTAACTCTGAAGTGCGTCAAATTGTTGATAAACTATTCTCAGAGCTATTTGAAAGATTTTTACTTGAAAATCCAAATGTAGCTAGAATCATTGTAGATAAAGGTATTATGGCGTCAAGAGCTCGTCTAGCAGCGAAAAAAGCAAGAGAAGTAACAAGACGTAAATCAGCATTAGAAGTTTCAAGTCTACCAGGTAAACTTGCAGACTGTTCAAGTAAAAAACCAGATGAATGTGAATTATACATCGTTGAGGGTGACTCTGCCGGTGGGTCTGCTAAATTAGGTCGTGACTCTAGAACACAAGCTATTTTACCTTTACGTGGTAAAATCTTGAACGTTGAAAAAGCACGTCTTGATAAAATACTTGGAAATAATGAAATACGCTCTATGATTACTGGACTAGGTACTGGTATAGGTGGAGAATTTGATATTAGTAAAGCTAGATATCATAAATTAGTTATCATGACTGATGCTGACGTAGATGGTGCGCATATTAGAACATTGTTATTAACGTTCTTCTATAGATTTATGAGACCGTTAATTGAAGCGGGATATGTTTATATTGCACAACCACCTTTATATAAAGTAGAACAAGGTAAAAAGAAATATTACGTATTTAACGATAGAGAATTAGATAAATTAAAAGAAGAGTTAAGCTCAACACCTAAACTGTCTATAGCACGTTATAAAGGTCTTGGAGAAATGAATGCAGATCAATTGTGGGAAACAACAATGAATCCTGAAAATCGTTCAATGCTTCAAGTAACACTAACAGATGCGATAGAAGCTGACGAAACGTTTGAAATGCTTATGGGAGATATTGTTGAGTTTCGTCGTCAATTTATTGAAGAAAATGCTGAATACGCAACGTTAGATATTTAAAGCACAATTTACGATTTAAGGAGGATATAATTAATGGCTGAAACACCTCAATCAAGAGTGAGTGAACGTAACATCAGTAGAGAAATGAAAGAGTCATTTTTAGATTATGCAATGAGTGTTATTGTATCTCGTGCTCTACCTGATGTTAGAGATGGCTTAAAACCTGTTCATAGACGTATATTGTATGGTATGAACGATCAAGGTATGACCTCAGACAAACCATATAAAAAATCTGCACGTATCGTTGGTGACGTAATGGGTAAATATCACCCACACGGTGACTCATCTATTTATGAAGCAATGGTACGTATGGCGCAAGACTTCAGTTATCGTTATCCATTAGTAGATGGTCAAGGTAACTTTGGTTCAATGGACGGTGACGGTGCTGCTGCAATGCGTTATACAGAAGCACGTATGGCTAAAATAACAAGTGAATTATTAAGAGATATTAATAAAGATACAATTGATTTCCAAGATAACTATGATGGTAATGAGAGAGAGCCGGTAGTCTTACCAGCTAGATTCCCTAACTTGTTAGTGAATGGTACATCAGGTATTGCAGTTGGTATGGCTACAAATATTCCACCGCATAACTTGAACGAAGTAATAGACGGCGTTCTTGCGCTAAGTCATAATCCAGAAATTACAACAAATGAATTAATGGATATCGTTCAAGGTCCTGACTTCCCAACTGCTGGTTTAATTATGGGTAGAAGCGGAATAAGACGTGCTTACGAAACAGGCCGTGGCTCAGTTTTAATGAGAGCTCGTGCTGAAATTGATGTAATGAAAAACGGTAAAGAACGCATTATTGTTACAGAAGTTCCTTACCAAGTAAATAAAGCAAGATTGATTGAAAAAATTGCAGAATTAGCACGCGATAAAAAAATCGAAGGCATTACAGAATTAAGAGATGAAACAAGCTTAAAAGTTGGTCTTCGTATTGTTATTGAAGTTAGAAAAGATGCTAATGCGAATGTTATATTAAATAACTTATATAAACAAACACCATTACAAACTTCATTCGGTGTAAACATGATTGCACTTGTTAACGGTAAACCTAAACTATTAGGCTTACGTTCTGTAATATATCATTATTTAGAACACCAAAAAGAAGTTGTAACTAGACGTACGAAATATAACTTGAAAAAAGCTCAAGATAGAGCGCATATTCTCGAAGGTTTACGTATTGCATTAGATCATATTGATGAAATTATTAAATTGATTCGTGAATCTCAAAGCGATGCAGAAGCAATGGAAGGCTTGCAAAATCGTTTCAAATTATCTGAACGACAAGCACAAGCCATTCTAGATATGCGTCTACGTCGATTAACAGGATTAGAGCGCGGTAAGATTGAAAGTGAATATCAAGATTTACTAAAACTTATCGAAGAACTTAAAGAAATCTTAAATGACGAAGAAAAATTACTAGAAATTATTAGAGAAGAAATCATTGAGATTAAAGAAAAATATGGTGATGAAAGACGTACTGAAATAACTGCTGCAGGTCTTGATCAAATTGAAGATGAAGACTTAATACCTGAAGAACAGATCGTTATTTCATTAAGTCATAACAACTATATTAAACGATTACCTGTATCCACTTATCGCTCTCAAAATAGAGGTGGACGTGGTGTACAAGGAATGAATACAATCGAAGATGATTTCGTTAGCCAGTTAGTAACTTTAAGTACACATGATAATGTATTATTCTTTACGAATAAAGGTCGTGTCTACAAGCTAAAAGGCTATGAAATTCCTGAAATGTCTAGACAGTCTAAAGGCTTACCAATCGTCAATGCTTTAGAAATTGATAAAGATGAAAAAATCAGTACAATGATAGCAGTTAAAGATCTATCTAGTGAAGAAGACTTCCTAGTATTTGCTACGAAAAAAGGTACTGTAAAACGTTCTAAACTATCGAATTTCTCTCGTATTAACAAAAACGGTAAGATTGCGATTAACTTTAAAGAAGACGACGAGTTGATTGCGGTTAGACTAACGGATGGTACGAAAGAGATTATTATCGGAACGAAACATGCTTCATTAATCCGATTTGATGAAACGAAACTACGCCCATTAGGTAGAACTGCTGCAGGCGTTAGAGGTATTTCATTAAGAGAAAATGATGAAGTAATTGGATTAGACGTTACCGACGAAGAAGAACAAGATGAGATTTTAATCGTCACTGAAAATGGTTATGGTAAACGTACTGCTGCTGACCAATATCGAATTTCTAACAGAGGTGGTAAAGGTATTAAGACTGCCACTTTAACAGAGAAAAACGGTAGTCTAGTATGTATTACGACTGTGACAGGTGACGAAGACTTAATGATTGTCACAAATTCAGGTGTCATTATTAGGTTACATGTCGCTGATATTTCTCAAAATGGTCGTAGCGCTCAAGGTGTTAGATTAATTCGTCTAGGTGAAAACCAACAAGTTGCAACAGTTGCAAAAGTTGAACCAGATGAAAATGAAATAGCAGAGTCTCCAATTGAAGGTGTACTAGAAGAAACTTTAGATACACCAGCAACAGAGAATACAAATGAAAAAGAAGAACTAAGAGAAGACTTCATGGATCGTGTAAACGAAGATATTGAAAAACAAGACGATGAAGACGACGAAGAATAATAAATAAAATACTCCCTCCTAATAGTCACTATTATTATAGTGAAGTTTTAGGAGGGAGTATTTTTTATATGTTTTATTCTGTTTCGAATGATTTCATAGCATAAGGAATTTCATCTATAAGTTTAGATGGTGGGACGATGTACATATCTTTAGAAAGTTTTTCACCTATATAGCTATGCATATAAGTAGCATTGATAACCGCTTCTTCTAAATCAAACTGTCCTACAAAACTTGTTATCATCCCTGCTAAAGTATCACCCATACCACCAGTTGCCATAGCAGGTGTACCTATAGATAATTTATATTCATGATCTTTAAAGTATAATTCCGTACCGTGTTGTTTCAAGACGACAGTAGCATTTAATGCTTTGACTGCTTCTTTATTTCTCTCATAAGTTTGTTCTTCGATTGGTATATTACTGAGTCTTTCCCATTCTTTTTGATGAGGCGTAAAGATAATTTCACATTCTGGTAAAGTATGCTTTAATTTACTCAATATCGTAATAGCATCACCATCAATAATTAACGTTTGGTGAGGCTGAATATTTTGGAATAAAAACGTTAAAGTATTATTGCCTTTAAAATCTAAGCCGAGTCCAGGTCCAATCAAAATACAATCTGATTGCTCTATTAATTTAGAGAGTTTTTTCAAGTCAGTTATATCTGAAACCATTGCTTCAGGACAACGTGAATGTAAAGCAGCAAAGTTTGATGAATGTGTAGAAACTGTAATTAAACCACTTCCACTAAATACACAAGCTCTTGCAGCTAACATAATAGCGCCACCTAAATTAGCATTTCCACCGATTAATAAAATCCTACCATAATCGCCTTTGTGAGATTCCTGCTCTCTTTTTGGAATTGTAACAGACGAAATTGTCTTCATGATTAACCCACCTTCAATTAATTGTACGATTTATTATGCCACTTTAATTATGAAATGAACAGTATATTCTACTAAACTTAAAAATAAAAACTTTAATAAGCTAATGTATTAATCAATCACTGTGTTACGGATATCTTAAAAAGTATTGTCATAAAAATTATGAAAGCGTATACTAAAAATATAATGTGAATATAGATATTAGTTATTAGATAAGATAGGAGCTTTCACATGACTGAACAAATATCAATTGGTAAGTACGCAACATTATTAACACTTACTGATGAGCAAACTGCGAAACAATTGAATCCAGACTGCGATCAAATGCAATTTATAGTTGGTAAGATTGGAACGATGTCGCTTAATAAGATTATCTCTTCAATAGAGACAGCAGCTAGAAGACAGAACCTTATATCTGAAACGCAGTATAGAGAAACACACGCTTTGTATCATGCAATATTAGAAGCAGTAAATGGTATTACGAGAGGTGAATTATCTATAGGTGAAATTATGAGAACTGTTGGTTTAAAATTTTCTGTTGTGAGAGGATATCCATATTCTGATAAACAAGAAGGAGAATGGATAGCCGTTAGTCTATACGGCACAATAGGAGCTCCTATTAAAGGAAAAGAACATGAAACAATCGGTTTAGGTATCAATCATATATAGACATAAGAACACCTATTAGACATTAGATAAGAGAAAGGTGCAACAAATAAATTTTTGTTGTATTTTTTTGTGTCCAAAGGAGTGTTATTTGTGACTTTAATATTAAAAGGTAAAGATTTAACGATTCAAGATATTAAAACATTTTTAGAAGAAGATAGGCAAATATCTATTTCAGAGGAAGCTTTAATTAATGTTAGAAAAAGTAGAGAAACAGTTGAACGAATCATAAATAATAAAGAAACTGTATACGGTATAACAACTGGATTTGGATTGTTCAGTGATGTATTGATTGAGCAAGAAAAATACAATGACTTACAAATTAATTTAATTCGTTCACATTCTTGTGGCGTAGGAAAAGCCTTTCCAGACAATGTTTCATTAATCATGATGATTTTAAGATTAAATACAATGTTAAAAGGCCACTCAGGTGTAACAGAAGACTTAGTAAACTTGTTAGTCGAATTTATTAACAGAAGAATTATACCGGTTATACCAGAGCAAGGATCTTTAGGAGCTTCAGGTGATTTAGCTCCATTATCACACCTAGCATTAGCTTTAATTGGGGAAGGCGATGTGCATTATAAAGGTGAAACACTAAACGCTAAAGCAGTCTTGCACAAACTGGAATTAGAGCCTCATTCATTACAAGCTAAAGAAGGTTTAGCATTAATAAATGGAACTCAAGCAATGACAGCTCAAGGCGTTATTGCGTATATAGAAGCGGAAAATATTGCTTATAATTCAGAGTGGATTGCTTCATTAACACATCAAGCTTTAAATGGAATTGTGGATGCATATGATGAGCATGTGCATATCGTAAGAAACTTTAATGAACAAATTGAAGTGGCTGAAAGAATGCGTAATTGGTTAGCCGGTTCAAAACTTACAACACGTCAAGGGGAAGTACGTGTGCAAGATGCATATACATTAAGATGTATCCCACAAATTCATGGAGCAAGTTTTCAAGTGCTAAATTATGTGAAAGAAAAATTAGAATTAGAAATGAATGCTGCAAACGATAATCCATTAATATTTGATAAAGATGATGAAACACTCGTTATATCAGGTGGAAACTTCCATGGACAACCAATAGCCTTTGCTGTGGATTTCTTGAAAATCGGAGTTGCAGAATTAGCGAATGTTTCTGAACGTCGATTAGAAAGGTTAGTTAATCCACAATTAAATGGTGGATTACCAGCATTTTTAAGTCCTGAACCAGGTTTACAAAGTGGAGCAATGATTATGCAATATGCTGCCGCTTCGCTTGTATCAGAAAATAAGACTTTAGCACATCCTGCTAGCGTCGATTCAATACCGTCTTCAGCTAACCAAGAAGATCATGTTTCGATGGGTACGATTGGAGCAAGACATGCTTATCAAATTATCCAAAATGTAAGAAGAGTATTATCGATAGAATGTATCATCGCTCTACAAGCGGTAGAAATTAAAGGGATAGAAAAGCTTTCACCTAGAACAAAAGAAAAATATATGGAGTTAAGAGAAGTTGTACCTTCGATAACTGAAGATAGAGTCTTTCATCACGATATAGAAAGGGTATGTGAATATTTAAGATAGTGAATTTTGAAACAAAGGGGTGCTGTGATGATTAATCAACAGTTTCAAGACAAAGGTAAAGATATGTGGAAATTCTATGTATTTAGCATTATAGGTATTATTTTATTCTTTATTCCTATACAAATAGGTAAAGATAATACGATACTTGTTGACCACATTCACTTAGGTATTCGGTCATTGTTAGGAGATTTAACTGCTTATTATGCATTAATTATCATTATAATAGGTGCTATTTTACCTGTTATCAGAATGGATTTTAAAAAATCTTTTACAGATTGTGTTCTTGTTATTTTTAAGCTACTTGGTGCAGTGATAGGCATTATGTACGTATTTAAGATAGGACCTAAATTATTATTTGATAAAGATTATGGACCGTTCTTATTTGATAAGTTGATGTTACCACTAAGTGTTTTAATTCCAGTAGGAGCGATTGCACTTTCCTTTTTAGTAGGTTATGGATTACTAGAATTTATTGGAGTATTGATGCAACCGATTATGAGACCCATATTTAAGACACCAGGTAAGTCTGCTGTTGATGCTGTAGCATCATTCGTAGGTAGCTACTCTTTAGGATTACTTATCACAAACAGAGTATATAAAGATGGCATGTATAACAAGAAAGAAGCGGTCATAATCGCAACAGGATTCTCAACAGTATCTGCTACATTTATGGTTATTGTAGCGAGAACGTTAGACTTAATGGGTCACTGGAATTTATTCTTCTGGAGTACATTAATAATCACATTTGTTGTAACAGCAATTTCTGCTCATTTGCCACCGATTTCTAGAGAATCAGAGGCATATTACAATAATCAAGAAGGACAAAAAGAATCTAAAGTTAAAGGGAATTATATGAAAGCTGCTTATGATGAAGCAAAGAAACAATCATATCAATCATTAACATTATTTAAAAATATAGGCCTTAATCTTAAAGATGGCGTAGAGATGACGATGGCTATCTTACCATCTATATTATCGATTGGATTTTTAGGATTAATATTAGCTAATTTCACACCTATTATTGATTGGTTAAGCTATATTTTCTATCCATTTATTTATATTTTTCCTATTGATGATAAGCCTTTATTAGCAAAAGCATCCATGATATCAATCATAGAGATGTTCTTACCATCATTGTTAGTGGTGAAAGCAGCAATAGAAGTGAAATTTGTAGTAGCTATTACAAGTATTTCAGCAATTATATTCTTCTCAGCTTTAATACCTTGTATTTTAGCTACAGATATTAAAATTCCAATTTGGAAACTTGTGGTGATTTGGTTTATTCGTGTCGCACTTACATTATTAATAGCAATTCCATTAAGTTTACTAATCTTTTAATAAAGGGGAAATGAATTATGTCTAGAAATATTAAAGCGAAAAAAGGTTTAGAAATAGAATGTAAAGGTTGGGAGCAAGAAGCAGTTTTGAGAATGCTTTATAATAATCTCGATCCAGAAGTAGCAGAACATCCTGAAAAATTGGTTGTATATGGTGGTATTGGTAAAGCAGCACGTAACTGGGAAAGCTTTGATGCAATTGTAGAAACGCTAAGAAGATTAGAAAGCGATGAAACAATGCTCGTTCAATCTGGTAAACCAGTTGCAGTATTTAAAACGCATGAAGAAGCGCCTCGTGTGCTTTTATCTAACTCAGTACTTGTACCTAAATGGGCAAATTGGGAACATTTCCATGAATTAGATAAAAAAGGTCTCATGATGTATGGTCAAATGACTGCAGGTAGTTGGATATATATTGGTTCACAAGGTATTGTTCAAGGTACATTTGAAACCTTTGCAGAGCTGGCTAACCAACACTTTGGAGGTACGTTAAAAGGCACGATTACTTTAACTGCTGGATTAGGTGGAATGGGTGGCGCTCAACCACTTGCTGTAACAATGAATGAAGGTGTTGTAATTGGTGTAGATGTAGACCCTTCAAGAATTGAGAAACGTATTGAAACGCGCTATTGTGATATGATTACAGATTCTTTAGACGAAGCATTAGAAAAAGCAGAAGAAGCTAAAAATGCAGGGAAACCATTAGCTATTGGTTTAGTAGGTAACGCTGCAGAAGTTCATCACGAAATATTAAATAGAGGATTTAAAATTGATATCGTAACTGACCAAACATCAGCACATGATCCACTAAATGGTTATGTACCAGAAGGTTATTCTTTAGAAGAAGCTGATAAATTACGTGAAAATGATCCTAAAGAATATGTTAAATTGTCTTCTGCATCTATGAAAAAACATGTTGAAGCTATGTTAGCTTTTCAAGAAAAAGGTGCAATAGCATTTGATTATGGAAATAATATTAGACAAGTTGCTTTCGATGAAGGTTTAGAGAATGCCTTCAACTTCCCAGGCTTCGTGCCAGCTTACATTAGACCATTATTCTGTGAAGGTAAAGGACCATTCAGATTTGCGGCGCTCAGTGGGGACCCTAAAGATATCGAAAGAGCAGATCAATTAATGAGAGAGTTGTTCCCTGAAGATAAAAAGTTAATGCGTTGGTTAGATATGGCAAGTGAAAAAATTGCATTCCAAGGATTACCTTCAAGAATTGCGTGGTTAGGTTACGGTGAACGTGCAAAAATGGGATTAGCATTAAACGAGTTGGTTAGAAATGGTGAAATATCTGCACCAATCGTAATCGGACGAGATCATTTAGACTCAGGTTCTGTAGCTTCACCAAATAGAGAAACTGAATCAATGAAAGATGGTTCTGATGCAGTAGGTGACTGGGCAATATTAAATGCTCTTGTTAATACAGCTGCAGGTGGCTCATGGATTTCAGTTCATCACGGTGGTGGCGTAGGTATGGGTTATTCATTACATGCCGGTATGGTTGTTGTAGCAGATGGTAGTGAACGTGCTGATAGACGTTTAGGACGAGTACTTACGACAGATCCGGGTATGGGTGTAGTAAGACATGCAGACGCAGGTTATGAAACTGCGATAGACACAGCTAAAAATAAAAACGTAGATATTCCAATGTTAAAGGAGACAGAGAACAATGAATGATATTTTAATTCAAAACATAGGTGAATTAATTTTACCTAAGAAGACAGAAGGCCCACTAAAAGGCAAAGAATTGAATGATTTAAAAATTGTTAACAATGGAACAGTTGTCGTTAAAGATGGCAAAGTCGTATATGCAGGAGAACATACAGAAGAGTATGAAGCGAAAGAAGTGATAGACGCGACAAACCAAGTCGTGTCTCCTGGATTAGTAGACGCACATACACATCTAGTATTTGGTGGCTCTAGAGAACATGAAATGGCGCTAAAACAACAAGGCGTAAGTTACTTAGATATACTTAAACAAGGTGGAGGAATCTTAAGTACAGTTGAGTCTACAAGAAACGCTTCAGAAGAAGAATTATATAATAAATCAAAAAAAGAAATTGTTAGAATGATTCAATTTGGAACTACAACAGTTGAAGCTAAAAGTGGTTACGGTTTAGATAAAGAGACTGAATTAAAGCAACTTGATGTTGCACATCGTTTAGAAGAAAATACACCAATTAGAATGAAACATACTTTCTTAGGACCTCATGCAGTACCTAAAGATGCAAAAGATAATGCTACTTTCTTACAAGAAATGATTGATTTATTAGATGATGTGAAAGACAAAGCTGATTTTGCTGATATATTCTGTGAAACAGGTGTATTTACAGTAGAAGAGTCAAGACGTTATATGCAAGCAGCTAAAGATAAAGGATTAAAAGTTAAAATCCACGCTGATGAAATTGACCCATTAGGCGGACTAGGCTTAGCAATTGATGAAGGTGCGATTTCTGCAGATCATTTAGTTGCTTCAAGTGAAGAAGATAAACAATCATTAAATAATAGCCAAACAATCGCTGTGTTACTACCTGGCACAACATTCTACTTAGGAAAAGACCAATACGCAGATGCAAGGGGTATGCTAGATAATAATGGTGCAATTGCTATTGCTACTGATTTCAACCCAGGTAGTTGTGTAACCGATAATTTACAACTTGTAATGAGCATCGCAGCACTAAAATTAAAATTAACACCAAACGAAATTTGGAATGCTGTTACAGTCAATGCTGCAAAAGCAATTGATGCTGAAGCGGGTACAATTGAAGCTGGTGATCAAGCTGATATAGTTGTATGGGATATTCCAAATCATGAATACTTACCATATCATTATGGCGTAAACCATGCTCAAACAGTTATTATTGATGGTAAAAAAGTCTATGAAAACACTGGACTTATTACCGAATCTTAATTATTCCTTGAAAAGGTCATAGCCATTTGGTATATTTAGGTTAATTTAATAACTATATTGTTTAGGAATAAGTAATTTAAGCGGGTATGTATAGAGAGCTTGTGGTTGGTGCAAACAAGACATGAAACTTAAATGAATCTATCCTTTTTAAGAAGAACAATCGGTTTAAACCGTTATATGACTTAGAGTGCAGTCTATTACAGACTGTTAAATAGGGTGGCAACGCGTAAGCACCACGTCCCTTGTGTAATAACAAGGAATGTGGTGCTTTTTTTCTTAAACAATATAGAAAATAGGGAGGAAACATTATGTTAGATATTAAAATGATTAGAACTGAACCTGAATATGTAAAAGAAAAAATCGCTAAAAGAGGCGACGATCCATCAGTAGTAGATGAAATATTAGAATTAGATAAAGAACGCCGTGAACTTATTGTAAAAACAGAAGAACTTAAATCACGACGTAATAAAGTAAGTGGAGAAATTGCTCAAAAGAAACGCAATAAAGAAAATGCTGACGACGTTATATTAGAAATGCGTCAAGTTGGAGATCAAATTAAAGAAATTGATCAATCATTAAACAAATTAAATGATGATGTAACTTACAAATTAGTAAGAATTCCTAATTTAATTAGTGATGAAACACCTGTCGGTAAAGACGAAGATGATAATGTTGAAGTACGTAAATGGGGCGAACCAAGAACCTTTGATTTTGAATCTAAAGCGCATTGGGACTTAGTAGAAAATTTAAAAATGGCTGATTTTGATAGAGCAGCTAAAGTATCAGGTGCACGTTTTGTCTTCTTAACTGGTAAAGGAGCACAACTTGAAAGAGCATTAATGAACTTTATGGTTACAATGCATACGACACAACATGGTTATACAGAAATGATGGTTCCTCAATTAGTAAATGCGGATTCAATGTTTGGAACAGGGCAACTGCCTAAATTCGAAGAAGACTTATTTAAAGTTGAAAAAGAAGGACTTTATACAATTCCAACAGCAGAAGTTCCTTTAACGAATTTCTATCGTGATGAAGTGCTTCAAAATGAACAGTTCCCTATCAAATTCACAGGACAATCAGCTTGTTTTAGAAGTGAAGCGGGTTCTGCAGGCCGCGATACAAGAGGTCTCATTCGTCTACACCAATTTAATAAAGTAGAAATGGTGAGATACGAGCGTCCTGAAGATTCATACAATGCATTAGAAGAATTAACTAACCATGCTGAAAAAGTACTTCAAGCTCTAGAACTTCCTTATCGTACAGTTAACCTATGTACTGGAGATATCGGCTTTGGAAGCGCAAAAACATATGATATTGAAGTTTGGTTACCAAGCTACAATGATTATAAAGAAATTAGTTCATGTTCAAATATGACAGATTTCCAAGCAAGAAGATCAAATATTAGATTTAAACGTGATAAAGATTCTAAACCAGAATTTGTACACACTTTAAATGGTAGTGGGTTAGCAGTAGGACGTACATTTGCTGCTATTGTTGAGAACTATCAAAATGAAGATGGTACAATTACTGTTCCTGAAGTATTAGTACCATTTATGGGTGGTCAAACTGTAATAGAATTATAAATGTGTGAAATAGTATAAAAAGGGTAATCATATTAATGGTTACTCTTTTTTTAGATTTAACTTGAATATAATTTTTATATCTGGTATACTTATTATACAAAATAAATAAAGGGAGTTATGACACATGACTAATTTCAATTTCGACAAAGTACACAGTAGTTTAGAATTTACAGTAAAACACTTAATGGTATCTCGAGTTAAAGGTACTTTTGATGATTATGATGTAGAAGTTACTGGTGACGTAAATGATTTATCATCATTAAAAGCTAAAGTAACAATTAAAGCACATTCAATTAATACTAATAACCCTGATCGTGACGCACACTTAAAATCAGCTGATTTCTTTAGTGCAGAAGAAAATCCAAATATTACTTTCGAATCTAAATCTATAAGTGAAGATTCAGTAACTGGCGATTTAACAATTGCTGGTACAACACATGAAGAAACATTCGATTTAGAATTTAATGGAGTAAGTAAAAACCCATTAAACGGAGAAACAGTTACAGGATTTGTAGTGGATGGTAAAATCGATCGTGAAAAATATGGCGTATCATTTAACCAAGCATTAGAAACTGGTGGCGTAATGATAGGTAAAGATGTTAAATTCGAAGCAAGTGCTGAATTTAGCTTAGGAGAATAATATAAATAAAGAATGGTAGCTCTTTGAGCTACCATTTTTTTTATTTATATAAGGATTATTAATTGTCTTAATATTTCGTCAAATTATATTGCTAAACTTAATTTGATATGATAAAACTAATACATATTAAAAACAAAAAAGAGGTAAGTCACACTGAGGTTAGACAAACGTTAGACTAACCTTTGAAACTATCTCCTTGAGAATGGAGGTATTATAAGTGCAGGAATCTGCAAGCATACATAAATCCTTGTTTTTACAAGGTGTTAAAGATTGTATACCAACAATGCTCGGTTATTTTAGTGTTGCGATAGCTTTCGGAGTAGTTGGAGTGTCATCAGGTTTATCCATTTTAGAAATTGCATTGTTATCCATTTTTGTTTATGCAGGTGCTGCTCAATTTATCATTTGTGCGCTTGTAGCTATCCAATCTCCTATATCTGCTATTTTCTTAACCATATTCTTTGTGAATTCTCGTTTATTCTTACAAAGTTTAGCTTTAGTACCAGCCTTCAAAAACAATAGTTTGTGGTCAAATATTGGAATTGGAACTCTTGTAACTGATGAATCATTTGGTGTAGCTATTACAAAGTATGCAAAAGAAAAATCTTTAAATGCTACATGGATGCACGGGCTTAACATTTCAGCATATATATTATGGGTTACAACTTCGATATTAGGTGGTTTAATAGGTAATCTAATTCCAATCGAAACGATACAAAAAAATAAAATAATTTATCATTTGTGGCTCATATGTTTAACAATTTTTTGTATGTTGCTATTTACGTTATTTATGCCAACGTTTCTTTCTATTATATTAGCAACATTAGTCGCTTCAATTGCAGGGGTGGTGTTTGATAAATGACGATATCAATGTATTTACTACTCATTACAGCTGGGTGTTTCATTATAACATGGGTTATAAGAGTAGCGCCGTTTGTTTTATTATCAAGATTTGAATTACCGGCTGGAATCATTAAATGGTTACAATTTGTGCCGGTTTGTTTATTTACAGCACTTATTGTAGAAGGCATGTTAAATCAAGAAGGATCAACAGGATATCAACTTAACTTAGAAAGTGTTTTTGTTGCAGTGCCAACTGTTGTTATTGCATTTGTCACGCGTAGTTTAACAATATCTGTTTTAGCAGGGATGTTGATTATGGCTATTGTAAGATTTGTCTTTTAATAACAAAGTATAAGTTATTGAAAGAGCATTGCTTTTCTAGTATTCTTAATATTAATTACATAGTAAAGCTTATTCAGAGAAGTTGAGGGATTTGGCCCGATGAAACTTCAGCAACCGGTCACCTTAGATACGGTGCTACGACCAACGAGTCTACTCGCATAATAAGAATGATGAGAACTTCTTACTTCTTTAACGAGTAAGAAGTTTTTCTATTATATAAGAGGGGGTTAGATAAGATGATTTCTCGTGAAACAGGTTCAGTAGAATTAGGTCGATTTGAAACAGAATCAGGAGAAGTGATTGATAACTTAAAGCTTCAATATGAGCATGTCGGTTATAAGGGGCAACCGCTTGTTGTTATCTGTCATGCATTAACAGGTAACCATTTAACGTATGGAGATGATGAGCATCCAGGTTGGTGGAGAGAAATTATCGATGGTGGTTATCTGTCTATAAATGATTATCAATTTATAACTTTTAACGTTATAGGTAGCCCATTTGGGTCGAGTTCAAAATTAAATACACCCCATTTTCCAGATACATTAACGATGAGAGATGTAACTAAAGCTAATATATTGGCTTTGAAACATTTTGGTTATGAAAAAATTGATGTTCTAATTGGTGGTTCATTAGGTGGCATGCAGTCTCTCGAAATTTTATATGACGGGTCAATTGAAGTTAAGAAAGCTGTTATTTTAGCGGCAACTGAAAAGACATCATCTTATAGCAGAGCTTTCAATGAAATTGCAAGACAAGTTATTCAAATGAATGGTCAAGACGGATTAAGTATTGCAAGACAATTAGGCTTTTTAACTTATCGTTCAAGTAAAGATTATGAAGCAAGATTCTCAGCAGATGATGTTGTCAGTTATCAAAAATATCAAGGTAATAAGTTTAAAAATAGCTTCAATAAAGATTGTTATCTCACTTTATTAGATGTATTAGATAGCCACGATATATTTAGAGGACGAAATGATGTTGAAGAACGCTTAAAACAAATAGATACAAAAGTATTAACACTAGGGTTCACTGATGACTTATTATATCCAGATGACCAAGTAAAATCACTCGGTCGATTCTTCAAGTATCATAGACATTTCTTCGTGCCAGATAATGTTGGCCATGACGGATTTTTATTAAACTTTGGAGATTGGGCACCATATGTTTATCATTTCTTAAAATTACATAAATTTAAAGCACGTTAAGTCGTTAAAAAAGTCACCTACATTGTTTTAAAGTATAAAAATCTGTAAAATAGAGAAAGATGTTTAAAATAGATTGGGAAGTGAAAATTTTGTCTTTTAAAGTCGATATAAAAGCGACAATTATTTCAATAGTTTTACTAATGTTAAGTATGGTTATTATTAACTTTTTACCACCTTTAGCATTTGTAATACTACCGTTCATTACAATACCTGGAACAATACTTTGGTATCGATCAAAACCGTCGTTTTTTGTGACAGTTGTAGTGGCATTATGCGCAACCGTATTACTTAGTAACGTATATTTATTAACTGTCATGACACTGATGATTTTTATGAGTGTATTTATTGGACAATTATTAATAGAACGTACATCTAAAGAACGTATATTATATTTAGTAACAGCATTTATGAGTGTATTAACAATTGCTGGTGTGTTAATCATGCAATTAACGGGAAAACTACCACTAACAAGTAATGTTTTTAATGAATATTATGATGTAATCGTGTCTTATTTTGAAATGAGTGGTAATTTCAGTACAGAAATTCAAGAATCTCTTCAAGCTTCAATTGATATATTACAAGCTAGTATTCCTGGGTATATTATATTATGGGTATTTTTATTAGTACTTGTTAATTTACTCGTGACTTTCCCTATATTGAGAAAGTACAAAATCGCAACACCGGTATTCAGACCATTATTTATGTGGCAAATTAAAAGTAGTGTCGCTTTCATTTTTGTAATCACAGTACTCGTTAGTTTATTCGTAACGAAAGACAATGTTGTGATGTATGGCATAGTCACTAACTTACAGTTTGTGTTAGAATGGGTTATATTTATCCAAGCATTATCCCTATTCCATTTATTTATAAAAGTAAAAAAATTACCTATAATTGTAGCTGTAATTATTTTCGTTCTTGCTTTTATATTTAAACCAATTGCATACTTATTTGGCTTAATGGACATATGGTTTAATTTAAAACAACGCATAAAAAAGTAAATTGAGGTGAGTTTATGAACCGTCAATCAGTTAAAAAAGCCCTAATATTTCCTTATATTATTATGATGGTCTTGGCTTTAGCACTGCTCGTTTTAAGTTTTTTAAATTCAATATTTTGGGCGTTTATTGCGACGGTTATTACTGTAGTCCTATTTGCAGCGAGTGTTTACTTTATTAGAACCAGCTTTGCAAAATTAGATTTATACATCGGGAGTCTAGCGGGTCGTATTACCAAAAGTAAAACGAGTGCTGTGAGTGATTTGCCAATTGGCGTAATATTACTCGATAAAAACTATAATATTGAATGGATTAATAATTTTATTAGTAGACGTTTAGAAAGAGATGTATTAAACGAACCAATAAATGAAATATTTCCAAATATATTAAAAAGATTAGAAAATACACAAGAAGTAGAAATTGAAGAAGGATCATACAAATATAAAGTCACTTACACTGAAAATGAAAAATCAATTTATTTATTTGATATAACAGAAACTTCACGTGTATATGAATTATATGAAAATGAAAAACCTATCATCGCTACGATATTTTTAGATAACTATGACGAAATTACACAAAACATGAATGACTCACAACGTTCAGAAGTGAATAGTCTTATTACTAATGTAATTAATGATTGGTCAACACGTTATGAATTGTATGTTAAACGTTATAGTTCGGATCAATTTATTGGATTGTTAAACAATAGTATTTTAGAAGATATTGAAGCATCTAAATTCAATCTGTTAGATGATTTGAGAGATAAGACAAGAGAAATTGGGCACCCGCTTACTTTAAGTATAGGTATTGGTGAAGGCAGTGAGAACCTAATAGAACTTGGTGAACTATCTCAATCAAGTTTAGATTTAGCTCTTGGTCGAGGTGGAGACCAAGTTGCCATCAAGAACTTTAACGGTAACGTAAGATTCTATGGTGGTAAGACTGATCCAATGGAAAAACGTACAAGAGTACGTGCTCGTGTTATTTCTCATGCGTTAAGAGATATCTTAATCGAAGGTGACAAAGTCATTATCATGGGTCATAAATCACCAGATATGGATGCGATAGGTGCAGCTATTGGTGTTTCTCGTATTGCTAAAATGAATAATTTAGAGTCTTATATCGTATTAAATGATTCAGATATTGATGATACATTACAACGTGTTATGAGAGAAATTGATGAGAAACCAGACTTGAAAGAAAGGTTTATCACATCAGAAGAAGCATGGCATGAGATGACATCTCGTACGACATTGGTTGTCGTTGATACGCACAAACCAGAACTTGTAATAGATGAGAACTTATTAAATAAAGCAAATAGAAAAGTAGTCATAGATCACCATAGACGTGGAGAAAGTATTATTTCAAGTCCACTGCTTGTCTATATGGAACCTTACGCAAGTTCTACAGCAGAACTTGTAACAGAGTTGCTAGAATATCAACCGACAGAACATCGTTTAACAAGAATTGAATCGACAATTATGTTGGCGGGTATCATTGTAGATACACGTAACTTTACGTTAAGAACCGGTTCAAGAACATTCGATGCTGCGAGTTTCTTAAGAAGTCATGGTGCAGATACAATTCTTTGCCAGCACTTCTTGAAAGATGATATAGATACTTATATTAAGCGTTCAGATTTAATTAAGACAGTTAAACTATTCCGTGGTGGCGTAGCAATTGCACATGGTGATGAAGAACAAATTTATCATCCTGTTACAGTTGCACAAGCTGCAGATGAACTATTAGGATTAGAAGGTGTAGAAGCTTCATATGTTGTAGCTAAACGCTCAGAAGACACAGTTGGTATTTCAGCTCGTTCTTTAGGAGAAGTAAATGTACAACTAACAATGGAAGCTCTAGGTGGAGGCGGCCATTTATCAAACGCTGCTACACAAATTAAAGATTCAACAGTAGAAGAAGCAATCGAAAAACTTATTGAGGTTGTTGAAACAGATGAAGAAGGAGTGGAAGAATAATGAAAGTTATTTTCACACAAGATGTTAAAGGAAAAGGTAAAAAAGGAGAAGTTAAAGACGTGCCAGTAGGTTACGCTCAAAACTTTTTAATTAAACATAATTATGCTGTAGAAGCGACAGCAGGAAATATGAAACAATTAGAACAACAAAACAAACGACAAGAAGAAATCAAACAACAAGAAATCGATGATGCTAAAGCATTAGCAGATAAATTAAAATCATTAGAAGTTGAAATTTCTGCTAAAACTGGTGAAGGCGGTAAGTTGTTCGGTTCTGTTAGTACAAAACAAATCACACAAGCTTTACAAAAACAACACGACATTAAAGTTGATAAACGTAAAATGGATTTACCGAACGGTATTCACAGTTTAGGTTACACAAACGTACCAATTAAACTTCATAATAAAGTTTCAGGTACATTAAAAGTACACGTTGTAGAAGAATAATAGATTATATAAAATAGGTCGGTATTTGATTTACCGACCTTTTTTAATGCGTTATAATAAATAATATTAAAAATGGAAAGGAGTAATCAGTATGGATGGTATGGATAATATGATGAATCCACGACAAATGCCTCATAATATAGAGGCTGAACAATCTGTTATCGGTGCAATCTTAATTGATCCTGAACTGATTAACTCAACAGGTGAAACATTAATACCTGAAGCTTTCTATCGAGCTAATCATCAACATATATTTAGAGCTATGTTGATGTTAAATGAACAGAATAAGGAAATTGATTCAGTTACACTGATGGATGAATTAGCAGCTGAGTCTTTGCTAGAAGAAGCTGGTGGACCGGCTTATTTAGCTGAATTAGCAAACAATGTACCAACAACTAGAAACGTTCATTTCTATATAGATATTGTGTTTAAACATGCTGTTAAGCGTCAATTAATTCGTGTAGCAGATAGTATTGCTGAAGATGGGTATAATCCAGAGCTTGATTTAGAGTCACTATTAGGTGATGCAGAGAAGAGAATTTTAGAGATATCTGCTACTAGAGGGACAGAAGGTTTCAAAGATATTAAAGATGTTTTAGGTATTGTGTTCGATAATGCTGAACAGTTAGATCAAAATAGTGGTCAAACCCCGGGGATACCAACTGGATATCGTGATTTAGATCAGATGACAGCAGGTTTTAACCGCAACGATTTAATTATTATTGCTGCGAGACCTTCTGTAGGTAAGACTGCCTTCGCATTAAATATTGCCCAACAAGTTGCTACTCACGAGAACTTATTCTCAGTCGGTATATTCTCATTAGAGATGGGTGCAGACCAGCTAGCGACACGTATGATTTGTAGTACAGGTAACGTAGACTCTAATAGATTACGTACTGGTTCTATGACTGAAGAAGACTGGAGTAGGTTTACAGTAGCTGTTGGTAAATTATCACGTACTAAAATATTCATCGATGATACACCAGGTATCCGTATCACTGACATAAGAGCTAAGTGTAGAAGATTAAAACAAGAACACGGATTAGACATGATTGTAATCGACTATTTACAGTTGATTCAAGGTAGTGGTTCACGTAGTTCTGATAATAGACAACAAGAAGTATCAGAGATTTCACGTATGCTTAAAGCTATTGCGAGAGAATTAGAATGTCCTGTTATCGCATTGAGTCAGTTATCTCGTGGTGTTGAACAACGACAAGATAAAAGACCGATGATGAGTGACATTCGTGAATCAGGTTCTATCGAGCAAGATGCGGATATTGTGGCTTTCTTATACCGTGATGACTATTATTCTCGTGGTGGAGAAGATGAAGACGGTGAAGCGGTAGATGCAGGTGCACAAGATGAAAACGGTGAAATAGAAATTATTATCGCAAAACAACGTAACGGCCCGACAGGAACCGTTAAATTGCACTTCATGAAACAATATAACAAATTTACAGATATAGATTATCAACATGCCGGTATGGAATTCGGATAAAAAAAGTTTTTAACCCAAAAGACGTACATTTATTACAAAGTCATAATAAATGTACGTCTTTTGTTTCGTGAAATGACAGTTAATTATTGTTTCGTTTGTGTTTTGAAGCATATAATTTTCGTGATAAAACCTTGTAACTACCATGGTTAAAGCTTTCTTAATGCAAAATTTTAGAATATCAAAATGTAAATTAACACCATAAATTAATGTTCGTTTTTAGTTTGCATTTTAAGTATAGGACTGATAGAATACTTAATGGTTAATGAGAAAAAGCGGAGGTGCTCACATGTCATCAATCGTAGTAGTTGGGACGCAATGGGGAGACGAAGGTAAAGGTAAAATTACAGATTTCTTAGCTGAAGATGCAAATGTTATTGCGCGTTTTTCAGGTGGTAATAATGCAGGTCACACAATTAAATTTGACGGAGAAACTTATAAATTACACTTAGTACCATCAGGTATTTTTTATGAAGAAAAATCAAGTGTTATCGGTAACGGTGTAGTAGTAGATCCAGTAGCTTTATTGAAAGAATTAGACGCATTAAATGAACGCGGTGTAGCAACAAACAATTTAAGAATTTCTAACCGTGCTCAAGTTATCTTACCGTATCATTTGAAACAAGATGAATTAGAAGAAGAAAAACGTGGAGATAATAAAATTGGTACAACGAAAAAAGGTATTGGTCCAGCGTATGTAGATAAAGCACAACGTATCGGTATCCGTATGGCTGATTTATTAGATAAAGAAACATTTGAAAAACTTTTAAAACAAAATCTTGAATATAAAAATGAATTATTTGAAAAAATGTTTAACGCTGAAGGTTTCACGTTTGATGAAATCTTTGAAACATATTACCAAGCAGGTCAACGCTTGAAACAATATGTTACAGACACAGCTAAATTATTAGACGATGCTTTCGTTAATGATGAAAAAGTATTATTCGAAGGTGCTCAAGGTGTAATGTTAGACATTGACCACGGCACATACCCATTTGTTACATCAAGCAACCCGATTGCAGGTAACGTTACAGTTGGTGGCGGTGTTGGACCAACTTACGTATCTAAAGTAATCGGTGTATGTAAAGCATACACATCACGTGTAGGAGATGGCCCATTCCCAACAGAATTATTTGATGAAGATGGTCATCATATCCGTGAAGTAGGTCGTGAATACGGAACAACTACAGGACGTCCACGTCGTGTTGGTTGGTTTGACTCAGTTGTATTACGTCATTCACGTCGTGTAAGTGGTATTACAGATTTATCAATCAACTCAATCGACGTATTAACAGGCCTTAAAACAGTTAAGATCTGTACAGCATACGAAATCGATGGTGTAGAAATCACAGAATACCCAGCAAACTTAAATGAATTAGAACGTTGTAAACCAATCTTTGAAGAACTACCAGGTTGGGAAGAAGATATTACAGGATGTCGTTCATTAGAAGAATTACCAAAAAATGCTCGTCGTTATTTAGAGCGTATTTCTGAATTATGTAACGTTAAAATCTCTATCTTCTCAGTAGGACCAGATAGAAACCAAACAAACCTATTAGAAAACTTATGGGACTAATAAATTTTTAAATCGAAAACGCTGAGACAAATTAATTGTCTCAGCGTTTTTGTTTGAGTAAATAAGAGAGTGAATGCCACGTGCAACATATTGCCTTCTTATTGACAAGACTATCGAGAAAAGGCAATAAGGCTACCGTTATTGACACGTTTAGTAAGAAAAGACAACAACTTGCCCGTTACAACCTAAAACTGAGAACCCTTAAAAAAGGAGCCATACAACACCTGCTGTATGGCTTCTTTTTTTAATAACGACAATCAATATCGGATTGTCTTTCATTATTAATTAGTGTATTTCACGTTTTTTAAAGCGTCCACCTTTTACTTCACTTACATCCCCGATTGATAAGAAGGCTGTATTATCTATTTCTGTTACGATATCTTTTAGCTTAGATTCTTCTAATCTCGTTATTACACAGAATAATACTTTTTTATCTTCTCCTGTATAAGCTCCTTCACCGTTTAAATATGTAACGCCTCTGCCTAAACGGTCGTTTATAGCTTCTCCTATGTCTCGATATGTATCACTGATGATCCATATGGCTTTTGATTCGTCAAAACCTTGTACAGTAACGTCTATCATTTTAGAGGCAATAAAATAAGCTACTACTGAAAACATCGCTGATTCCCAATTAAAAACAAATCCTGCTGCAGCGAATATGAAAAAATTGATTAGCATAACAATTTCTCCAACTGAAAATGGCGCTTTACTACTAATAAGAATGGCACTGATTTCAGAACCATCTAATGATCCGCCGTATCTAATTACTAATCCAACACCTAAACCAATAATTGCACCACCAAAAATTGTAACCAAAAATGTTTCTCTAATAAAAGGTTCAAAATGATGTAAATAAGCTGTTGTAACGGAAAGGACTGTAATTGCATACACCGTTGATATCGTAAAAGTCTTACCTATTTGTTTATATCCTAAAAAGAAAAATGGAATATTTAATAAGAATATAAAAAGACCAAGTTTCATATTAGTTAAGTGACTTAATATAATAGCTATGCCAACTATACCGCCATCTAATAATTTATTTGGCACTAAAAATAACTCTAAACCAATACCCATTAAGACACTGCCGATTGTTATAAAAATTAGTCTTTTTATAATCTCACCTTTACTTAATTTACGATGTCCCTTTTTTATTGTGAGCTTTTCTTCCATATCATCATCCCTTTATAATGTTCCTAAATATATTATATAAAAAAATTAAAATAAAATCTTGTCATTCTTTAAAGACCATGCTATAATCAATTTTGTGCTTATGAAGGCCCCTTGGTCAAGCGGTTAAGACACCGCCCTTTCACGGCGGTAACACGGGTTCGAGTCCCGTAGGGGTCACCATTTCAATTTCATACATATTAGGTCCCGTGGTGTAGCGGTTAACATGCCTGCCTGTCACGCAGGAGATCGCGGGTTCGATTCCCGTCGGGACCGCTTTTAATGCTTATCGTAATAACGATAAGCATTTTTTATGTTATTCACCATTGAATAACGGCAAACAATAGAATTAATCATCAAATAGTGTTAAATTATAGTATAGGATATCATGCACAAATCTGTGCTCGAAGATACTTACTTTCAAAAAGAAATGAGGTTAGTGCTATGGCTAGAAAAATAGTAGTCGTTGATGATGAGAAACCAATTGCAGACATACTAGAATTTAATTTAAAAAAAGAAGGTTATGATGTTTATTGCGCATATGACGGTAATGACGCAGTAGACCTAATATATGAAGAAGAACCAGATATTGTCTTACTAGATATTATGTTACCAGGTAGAGATGGTATGGAAGTTTGTCGTGAAGTACGTAAAAAATTCGACATGCCTATTATTATGTTAACAGCTAAAGATTCGGAAATAGATAAAGTTTTAGGACTAGAACTAGGTGCTGATGACTATGTAACGAAACCTTTTTCAACACGAGAATTAATCGCACGTGTTAAAGCTAACTTACGTAGACATTATTCACAGCCTAGCCAAACAGAAGATGAAGAAACAAACGAAATAGTCATTAAAGATATTACAGTATATCCAGATGCATATTCAATTAAAAAACGTGGCGCAGATATCGAATTAACGCACCGTGAATTTGAATTATTCCATTACTTAGCGAAACATATCGGACAAGTCATGACACGTGAACATTTACTACAAACTGTATGGGGTTATGATTACTTTGGAGATGTAAGAACTGTGGACGTTACAATACGTCGTCTACGCGAGAAAATTGAAGATGATGCATCACATCCAGAATACATTGTAACGCGTAGAGGCGTGGGTTACTTCCTGCAAACTCAAGAGTAGGATGATGCTATGAACTGGTTAAAAAAATTCCAATCCCTCCACATTAAACTTGTTGTAATATATGTTTTATTAATTATTATTGGTATGCAAATAATCGGATTATACTTTACGAACAGTCTAGAAAAAGAAATGACGCGTAACTTTAAGACGAATATCGAACAGCATGTTAAACAGATTAATTACAACATCAAGAAAGCATACAATTCGGAAGATCCAGACCGAAATTTCCAAAAAGAAATACAAGGCATTTTAGATGATTATGCAAATCGCACAGAAATTGATGAAATTCGATTTATCGATGAAGACCAAATTATTGTCGCGACATCTAAAGCCACAAATCAAAATACCGTCAACCAGAAAGTAAACGATAGCTCTGTTCAAAAGGCATTATCATTAGGAAAAGCTAACGACAAAATTGTCTTGAAAAATGATTCTGCAGATAAAAATAGAGTGTGGATTAAAAATATGCCCGTACATTATGACGATAAAGTTGTAGGGGATATTTATGTTGAATCAGATATTGATTCTGTTTATGAACAATTAAATAACATTAACCAAATCTTTATTATCGGTACAGCTATTTCATTATTAATCACAATCGTACTCGGTTTCTTTATTGCGCGAACAATTACGAAACCAATATCAGACATGCGTAATCAGACGTTAGAAATGTCTAAAGGTAACTATACACAGCGCGTAAAAATATACGGTAATGATGAAATCGGCGAACTAGCCCTTTCATTTAATAACTTATCTAAACGTGTACAAGAAGCACAAGCGAATACAGAAAGTGAAAAACGTCGACTAGACTCAGTTATTACACATATGAGCGATGGCGTTTTAGCTACTGACCGTCGAGGTCGTGTTCGTATTATTAATGAGATGGCGCTTAAGATGCTTGGTTTAGAACGTGGAGAAGTTGAATCTAAACATATATTAGATGTCTTAAACATTGATGAAGACTATTCATTGGATGATTTACAAGAAAATAATGATAGTTTTGTTATCGATATTAACGAAGAGGAAGGTCTAATCGTACGTGTTAACTTCAGTACAATTATTCAAGATACTGGGTTTATAAATGGTTACATTGCCGTCTTACATGACGTAACAGAACAACATATTCTTGAAAATGAACGACGTGAATTTGTTGCGAATGTTTCACACGAATTGCGTACACCTTTAACTTCTATGAGAAGTTATATTGAAGCTCTAGAAGAAGGCGCTTGGCGTGATCCAGAAGTTGCACCTACGTTCTTAAATGTTACTAGAGAAGAAACAGACCGTATGATTCGTCTAGTAAACGATTTACTTCAATTATCTAAAATGGATAATTCAGGCGAACAAATGAATACAGAACTAATTGATTTCAACATGTTTATCAATAAAATTATAAATCGTCATGAAATGACACAAGGTAAAAATGTTACGTTTGTACGTGACATACCAGTTAAAGGACTATTTGTAGAAATTGATCCTGATAAGATGACACAAGTATTTGATAATGTCATAACAAATGCGATTAAATACTCACAAGAATCTAAAAAACGTGTCGAGTTTCATGTGAAACAAAATACGTTATATAACAGAATGACAATACAAATTAAAGATAATGGTATTGGTATTCCTGTTAATAAAGTAGATAAAATATTCGATCGATTCTTCAGAGTCGATAAAGCAAGAACACGTAAAATGGGCGGTACTGGTTTAGGTCTCGCAATTACTAAGGAAATCGTAGAATCCCATAATGGTAGAATATGGGCAAACAGTAAAGAAGGCCAAGGTACATCGATTTATATCACATTACCATGTGAAATAATGGAAGATGAGTTTGGTGATTGGGATGCGTAATAAAGAAGTCATTAAATCTGTTATACTCATCATATTCGTATTGTTCAGTGTTTTCATGACATATCGCGTATGGACTTTTACGCCCGAGTTAACTGACTTAGAATCCGATATGAACGCTGAAACACCTGCCATTGGACCTAAAATAAGTAAACCTATAGATAGTGTTATCATGCCCTTAAGAATTATTAATCGAAACGGCACGGATTTGAAAGGGACGTCTAACGTTGAAGAAATCAAGAAGATAACTGATGTTATGTTAGATAAAGATGTAAAGAAAGTAGATATCTTAACGAGTGAATCAGCTGTGCAGTTAGATGATTTATCAGAAAGATATACGGTTTTAGACTTCCCGGACAGTGTCCCGAGTGAAATGTATTTAAATCAAGTTTTAGGACTGAGCATGAGCAATTACCCTAAAATTAATTTTGATAGAATACTCGTAGATACGAAATCAACAGATCGAGCGATTGTATATTTATTAAGTGAAAACAAACAAAAAGCAATCAAGCTGCAAACGACGATTAAAAGTCATGAATTTGATAAAATAAACAAAGAAGCGGCATCTAAATTTAAGCCTTACACAAGTATTATTACAAATCAGAATACGACGAATGAAATCAATCAGATATATGCACCTGAAACAGCAGATAACATCAATATTTATAGATATGTATCGAACAAAATTTCGGTATCGGATTTAAATGATGTAATCTTGGGTGATTCGGTTATTGCTCGTAATAATGATAATCACGTTTCAACTTATAATAACAATACAGGTATAGCGACAGTAAACGAGAAGAAACAAACATACCGTTATACAAATTTATCTGAAGATGAAAACAACATAAAAGACCTTTCTAAATCGATATCTAATTCATTTAAATTTATTAACGAACATGCTGGGTTTACAGATGAGTTTCGCCTATTTGGTACAGACCCGAAACAAGGTAATGTCAATTATAAAATGTTCTTAAATAACTATCCTGTGTTTGATGAAGATAATCTTTCTTCAATTGAAGCATCTTGGGGTAGAGATACTATTACAGAATATAATAGAGGGCTCATTACAACTGGTGTGGCTGTACCTTCTAAGAAAGAATCAGATGAGATACCAACAGCAGAAGAAGTTCGTTTCAATTTAGCCTCAAATGCTGAAATAGATTTTAATAAAGTAACCAATTTTGCTATAGGTTATGATTTATCGTTACCAGTTGATGATATTGATAACCTACAAGATACAATAGAATTCACGCCTAAATGGTATATAAAATATGATGGCGAATGGAAACAGTACGAGAATGGAGGGTTAAAATAATGGATTGGAAACATGCCAAAACACTCTTCATTATCGTATTTATTCTCATTGATATAGGACTGGTTCTTGTTTATTTTAATAAAGTGAATAACTCTATTGTTCAAGAATCAAATGATCAATCTGATGTGAACTTTACAAAAGAAGGTATTGATTTACCGAATTTACCGAGCTATAAAAATAAAGAAATGCAAGCTATCACAGCTGATAGTAAATCGTTCACTTCAAATGACCTAGAAGGGGTTTATACATTATCTGAAAAAGATACGAAAATTAGCAAAGATTTAGATGATGAAAATTTAACAAAAGACAGTAAAGAGCAGACATTTAAATCTCTAATTAATAAAGAAGCCTATAAAGGTAAAGAATATCATCAAAAAGAGAATAATAAAGATAAAAATAAAGTCATATACGAACAAAACTATGATGAACTCCCTATATTGAATAATAGTAAAGGTGAAATTGTCTTTAACATCGAAAATGGAAAAGTTAAGAACTTTACCCAAACATATTTAGATAAGTTAAAACCTGGTACAGGTGATAACAATAGTAAACAAAAAGTAGTCGATGCAAAGACAGCTTTAGAAACCTTATATTACAACACATATTTAACAAAAGGCGATACAGTAGAATCTGTAAGGTTAGGCTATTATAGTGTTGTAAAAGAAATAGGTGGACAAGTACTTGTTCCAAGTTGGGAAGTTAAAGTGAAATCTAAAGAAGAAGGAAAAGAAAAGACGACCTTACTATACGTTGACGCTATTAAGCCAGAATCAACTGTATTAGAAGAATCATAGTTTTAAAAAGCAGTAATTAAAGGAGATGAACACTTGTGATCGCAATGAGCGTACTCGCAAGTGGCAGTACAGGAAATGCCACTTATATAGAATCAGATAAAGGAAGCCTGCTCGTAGATGCTGGATTAACAGGTAAAAAGATAGAAGGTTTATTTCAACAAATAGATAGAAGCATTAGCGACTTAGAAGGCATCTTAGTGACGCATGAACATATCGATCACATTAAAGGGCTAGGCGTTCTCGCAAGAAAATATAAACTACCTATTTATGCTAATAAGAAGACATGGCAGAAAATAGAAGCAAAAGATAAAAACATACCGCTAGATCAAAAATTCAACTTCGAACCATTTGAAACAAAGACATTAGCAGGTATAGATATCGAATCATTTAGCGTGTCACACGATGCGATAGACCCGCAGTTCTATATATTCAATAACGACTACAAAAAGCTAACAATGATTACAGATACAGGATATGTATCAGATAGAATGAAAGGTATGATACATGGCAGTGATGCCTTCGTATTCGAAAGTAACCATGATGTAGATATGTTGCGAATGGGAAGATACCCATGGAAGACGAAACAACGTATATTAAGCGATACGGGACACGTATCAAACGAAGACGCAGCACATGCAATGTGCGATGTTATAACAGGTAATACAAAGCGTATATATTTATCTCATTTAAGCCAAGATAACAACATGAAAGACTTAGCGAGAATGAGCGTGGGTCAAATACTTAACGAACATGATATAGATACGAAAAAAGAAGTCACGTTATGTGATACAGATAAAGAAAAAGCAACACCAATATATTACTTATAACTAAAAGATATCCCCAATTTAGCGGTTGGGGATATCTTTTTATTTTGTGCACAGGAATACACACAGTTATACACAACTGTCCACAAACTGTGTATAAACCATGTACTTACCCACAAAGTTATCCACATTGTATAAAAAACAGTGGATAAATCATAACTAAATGAATAAAAATAACTTACAGAATTTTAAAAAAGAGAACAAAAATTTTAAAATGTTGATATAATGATAACTGAAACTGTGCATAAGTTAATAACCTGTGGATAACTTTTAAGACAATGTATAAAGGTGGATAAAGATGAAAATCACAATTATTACAGTAGGCAAGCTCAAAGAAAAATACTGGAAACAAGCAGTAGACGAATATGACAAGAGACTAGGCGCCTACACAAAGACCGAATTAATCGAAGTAGCAGACGAAAAAGCACCAGATAATATGAGCGAGAAAGATATAGAGATAGTGAAAGAAAAAGAAGCGGACAGAATCATGTCTAAAATCAAAGCAGACAGTCACGTTATTACCTTGGAAATAGAAGGTAAGATGTTAACAAGCGAGCATCTAAGCAAAGAAATAGATAACCTCATGACACGAGGTAACTCACACATAACATTTATCATCGGAGGATCAAACGGGCTACATAGCAAAGTACTACAACGCAGCAACTACGCCCTGTCGTTCAGTAAAATGACCTTCCCACACCAAATGATGAAAGTCGTGTTGATGGAGCAAGTGTATAGAGCATTTAAGATAATGCGTGGGGAGAGTTATCATAAGTAGGTGGGGTTATTTTCAGTTGCTTCATGGCAGTTAGTTAAATTTTTGCATAAAAGATTTTATAAATAATATATTATCTGTGTATTTATATTACAAAGTCTATTATCATGAAGACATATACTAAAATTCGATGTATGGAGAGATAACATGAGTACAAGCATATTATATGAAATTAATAAGATACTAAATGGAATCGAAAGATATTGGATAAATGGCAAATTAGCAAAACAACTAATAATAGAAGATTTAAAAAATAACGATACTAAATTAATTTCTAAACTTTTATCTAATCAATTTATCAATGAAACTTATGTTCAAGATATAGATGGTTATAAAATATTTGATAAAGAAGCGTTTATTTCATTGTTACGTTATAAAAATTATTGGCAAGATAGCTATACTAAATATGCTAATAAAATTGGTTTAACGACGGAAGGTAAATATTTGAATTATAATTCTGATGTGGTATTAGATTTTCCATTTAAAGATTGTATACTTGAAGGTGGGATGACAAAAGAAGATAGTATTTTAAGAAATGATGAAAAATTTTATAATGAAGTGGTTGCAAAAGAAGAAATTGATACTTTATTGACACCTAAAGCTTTCACGAAAATTAAAAAATACAATAAAGATGGCACTCATAATATTAAAGAAATTACAGATAAGGATAATTTAATTATAAAGGGTAATAACTTAACTGCGTTACATAGTTTAAAAAAGAAATACACTGGTAAAGTGAAACTGATCTACATTGATCCACCATATAATACTGGAAATGATGAGTTTAAGTATAATGATAGATTTAATAAAGCTACTTGGTTAACATTTATGAAAAACAGACTGGAAGTTGCAAGAGAGCTTTTAAGTGATGATGGTATTTTATTTGTTAGTTTAGATGATAATGAAGCACACTATGCTAAGGTTCTTATCGATTCTATATTTGGAAGTGAAAACTTTATTGCTGATATTTGTCATAAAGCAAGGGCTTCAGTTTCTAATGATAAAATCATATCCTCAAATCATAATCATATTTTATTTTTTGCAAAAAGTGAACGTAAACTTTATAGTCAAAGACATCGTTTAGGTATTAAAAATAAACTAGAAGGATTTAATCTTGAAGATGAAAATGGATTTTATAAAATTATTCCAGTAGATGGACCTGGAGGAGCAGCAAAAGGGAACCCGTACTACGAGTTTCTAGGTGTGTCAGGTTATTGGCGATATTCTTTTGAAACTATGAATAAGTTATATGAAAAAGGACAAATTATAAAAAGAAAAAATACAATTGGAAAAAAATATTATAAAATTGAAGCTGAAAATAAAAAAAGGAAAATAACTACATGGTGGGATGAATCATTATTAACATCTACCGCTACAAAACAACTTAGTGATTTATTTGGCGAAAAAAAATTTAATAATCCTAAAAATGAAAGTTTATTACAACTAATATTAGAATATTGTACTAAAGAAAAAGATTTAGTATTAGACTTTTTCATGGGCTCAGGAACAACTCAAGCTGTTGCTCATAAAATGAATCGTCAATATATTGGTATTGAACAAATGGACTATATTAATACTGTTTCTGTTCCACGTTTACAAAAAGTTATTGATGGTGAACAAGGTGGTATATCAAAAGATATAGAATGGCAAGGCGGAGGTTCTTTTGTATATACAGAATTAGCAAAAGAAAATCAAGAAATTGTTGAGGGTATTATAAAATGTAGTAATAAAGATAATCTCAAACATCAAATAGATGTTTTAGTAAATGAAGGAGTTCTTAATTATGAAGTAGATTTTGATAAGTTTACAAATACTAAAAAAGAATTCAGTGAATTAGAAATTGATGAACAAAAAGAAGTCTTGATTAGAATATTAGATAATAATCAATTATACGTTAATTACTCTGATATTGAGGATTCTTCGTATAATTTTACAGAAGATGAGATTGCATTTAACCATAGCTTTTACGGAGGTGAGTAACAATGTCGGAAATGCTACATGATCGTATAGAAAACCAATTATTTTTACAATATCCAGATATACCTAATTATATTATTGATAATTTGAATCATCGTCTAAGACCGTACCAAGAAGAAGCCGTTCAAAGACTAATGTATCTTGAGGAACAAGATGAAGGTAATTTATACAACAAATTGATGTTTAATATGGCGACAGGTTCTGGTAAAACACTTGTGTTAGCTGCATCAGTATTATATTTATTTAAAGAAAAAGGTTATCAAAATTTCTTGTTTTTCGTTAACAGTACAGCGATTGTCAATAAAACGTATGACAATTTAACCAACACGTCATCTAGTAAGTATTTATTTAATCCAGAAGGTATTGTTATTGATGGCAAAGCAGTAAATATTCAAGTAGTAGATAATTATCCTGTGCTACCTGATGAAAATACAATTTATCTTAAATTAACAACGATCAATGCACTACATGATAAATTAAATTATCCAAGAGAAAATGATATTACATATGAAGATCTAGCTCAATTTCCTATTGTTTTATTAGCTGATGAAGCTCATCATTTGAATGTTAGTACAAAGAAAAAAGGTAAAAAAAATAAAGAACAAATTGAAGAAACTAACTGGGAAGTAACCGTTGATAGAATTATGAAACAAAATAATAAGAATAAGTTATTAGAATTTACAGCTACGGTACAGTTAGAAGATGATATTTTTGAAAAGTATAAAGATAGAATTCTTTATCGTTATGATTTAAAGGAATTTATGCAACAAGGATATTCAAAAAATGTGACACTTTTATATGCGAGTGAAGAAAATGAAGATAAAATTATACATGCTTTATTAATGAATGAATATAAAAAATATATAGCTGATAAAAACCATATAACTCTTAAGCCAGTTATAATGTTTCAATCTACTTCTATTAAAGGTTCACAAGAAATACATCAAATGATGCTTGATCGTTTAGCACAGTTAACTTATGAGCAATTAGAAACGATTATTGATGATGGCTATAAATTTTACAGTGGTCAAAATAGTATTTGGAGTAAAGTGTTTGGTTTTTATAAACAAGCAAATTTACTAAAAGTGTTAGATGACTTGAAATGGGATTTTAATGAACAAACTACATTAAATGTTAACAACGATAAAGAGAAAGAGAAAAATGCTCAACTCCTGAATAATCTAGAAGATTCTGACAATCCTATAAGAGCTATATTTGCGGTTTACAAACTTAATGAAGGTTGGGATGTCTTAAACCTATTTGATATTGTCAAAGTTGATGAGAAGAAAAAGGTCAATAAAAATGCCACGAATGCAGAAGCTCAACTCATTGGTCGTGGGGCGAGGTATTATCCATTTATTTATGAAAAAGAAAAATCTTATAAACGCAGATTTGATAACGAAATTAGTGATTTAAAAGCTATCGAAACGTTACATTATCATACGATTAATGATTCTTCTTATATTAAAAATTTACATCAATCTTTAACAGAAGCAAAAGTTCAGACAAATGCTGATATCAGCGAGATACACGAAGGAAAAGTGAAAAATAAATTTAAAAAGACTGACCTTTTCAAATTTGGGAAAATATATGTTAACAAAACAGTACCAACAACTGCTGAGGACTACAAGAATTTAGAAGATTATAGTGCATCTAGGGAATATCAGAAGGATTTATTCAAGGTAAGTGAGTCTAATTTAACTCAAGGTATTAAAGCTATAGCAGAAGACCGTAAAGAAGTAAAATTAAAGCTTAATAAGCCATTACTACAAAAAGCTTTAAGAAGTAATCCATTCTTTAGATATTCTAATTTAAAAGAGTATGTACCTAGCATAACAAGTATGCAGACATTTATAGAGTCAAAAGATTTTTTAGGAGATTTAGAAATAAGTGTAACGATACCTAAAGAGATGGATATCAGTGATATCAGACCAAAACTAAAGTTGTCTGTATTGAATGATTATTTAAGTAAATTAGAAACAAAAATTAAAAATAATTATCTAAAAGTTAAAGGTACACCTATTTTTGAAGGTATTAAGCTATCAGAATTAATCGATGATTATGTTGTTGAAGTCAATAATGTAAATAGAGATGTAACAGATTTAGACAATCAGAAGAGACCTAAAAACATGGGACAACATGATTGGTACATTTATGATAAAGCCATAGTAAATGGTCTTGAGCGTGATTTGATTGATTTAATCAATAATATGATGGGAGATTTACAAAATAAATATGATGAAGTCTATTTAATACGTAATGAACGTAAAATTAAGTTCAGAGAAATCAATGGTGTTAGAGGCTTTATGCCTGATTTCTTATTGTACTTAAAAGATAATGAATACACATATCAGGTATTTGTAGAACCTAAAGGTCAACACTTATTATTAAATGATAAATGGAAAGAGCAATTTATGTTATCTCTTAACGAAAGAGATGATATTGAAGTGCTTGCCGAAAATGATGATGTTAGATTACTAGGTCTATGCTTCTATTCAGATGATTCAGCAAAAAGAAAAGAATTTAAAGAACAATTTCATGACACTTTATTAAATAATCTATAGGAAGGTGCTTATGGTCAATAAACCGAAAGTTTATGAAGAGTTTTTTTATAAAGTAGATAATAAAACAATGGATATTGAAGATTTAAACGCTTGTATTGAAAAAGATTATAGAAATATAAATAAGTATAGAGGACAGATGTTCTGTCCCGAATGTAAAGTAGCAGAATTGACTTATATTAGTAAAACAACGACTAGGTGTGCTCATTTGAAAAAAATCCCATCATCAAATCATTATTCAAATTGTACTTATAAATATGAATATATACATCAAAATTTATTAATAAAATATATTGAAAACTTAAATTATAATCAAGTTCAAGATAAGTTAAATGCAATTATGAATATGTTGTTTAATAGCAAAGTCAATAAAAATATAGAGAATAAGAACAATAGTAAAACGAATGATGATTTGGCTAATCCTAATTTAGTACCGGATATAACAAAAAAGCAAAGAGATTTTAAAGCGATTAGAAGAAAGAAATTACAAGGATGGATTGATAAATCATACGAATCAGATTTATATTTATTCTATGGAGAAGTAAAATTGTCAGTTGAAGAAAAAACTAGTAAAAATAATACAAATTTTAAATTTAATATTTTGACACTTTATACAAAAAATAAATTTGGAGAATGGAAGTTTCGTGCAACTATCTATAGACATAATATAAAAGATAAAATAAATGAAGAGAGTATATATCAAATAGCGTTAATAGGGAGATTTAAAATTGATAAAAAATATCCAAAAATTAATCTGATAAATAATAATGCTATTAAGTTCGAATTAATTTAATTATAAATTTGAACTATGTTATGAAATCCGTTCTGTTTTAATTCATATCCAAAATATTTTTAATACCATCAAACTTTTTGTAACTTTAAATGTAAAGTATGTACATTTTCTGATAATGTTTGAAGAGGAAGGACCATCGACATGAGTATTTTTATGATTTATGGAATAATAAAAGAAAACAGTGTCTTTGTGTCTTATCTTTAAAAAATGTTAAAATGATTATAAATAAAATCCATCATTAACTGATAAGCAGAAGAGTTTCATAAGTGATATGAAAATTAATAGTATGGAGACTGCGACATAATTGTCTTAGAAATAAAAAAACAGTAGAAATTCAATTTTAATAATGAGTTTCTACTGTTTTTCTTATATTTATTGTCATTAAGGCAAATTTCTAATTTGAGTTTTACTTTGGATTTTCCTCATAATGATAAAAGAGTGAAAGCCAATACGTAACTACAATAAAGTTTAAAATTGTAGGGTGAAAAATCTTATTCTTGCTTGAAACAGTGTGCTTTAAGATTCTATATCTTCCTCTATTTTCGCTTCAAAGTCATCGAGTAATGCACGAACTTCGTCTGTTGATTGTGTACTCATCAATTGATGTCGTAGTTCACTTGCACCTCTAATCCCTCGTACGTAGATTTTAAAGAATCTGCGTAAACTTTTGAATTGTCGATTTTCTTTTTGAGAATATTTGTCGAATAATGTTAGATGTAATCTTAACAAGTCCAATAGTTCTTTACTCGTATGTTCGCGTGGTTCTTTTTCAAAAGCAAAGGGATTATGAAAAATGCCTCTACCGATCATTACACCATCAATGCCATATTTTGTTGCAAGTTCAAGCCCTGTTTTTCTGTCTGGAATATCACCGTTAATAGTTAGCAATGTATTTGGTGCGATTTCATCACGCAAATTTTTGACTGCTTCGATTAATTCCCAGTGTGCATCTACATTACTCATCTCTTTACGAGTACGGAGGTGGATAGATAAGTTTGCAATGTCTTGTTCGAAGACGTGTTTTAACCAATCTTTCCACTCATCTATTTCATAATATCCGAGGCGGGTTTTTACACTTACCGGTAGACCACCTGCTTTAGATGCTTGAATAATTTCAGCCGCGGTTTCAGGTCGAAGTATCAATCCAGAACCTTTACCTTTTTTTGCAACATTGGCTACGGGACAACCCATATTTAAATCAATACCTTTAAAGCCCATCTCTGCCATACCGATACTCATTTCTCGGAAATGCTCTGGCTTGTCTCCCCATATATGAGCAACTATAGGCTGTTCATCTTCACTAAATGTTAAGCGTCCGCGAACGCTATCTATACCTTCAGGGTGACAAAAGCTATCAGTATTCGTAAATTCAGTGAAAAATACATCTGGCCTAGCTGCTTCACTAACAACATGACGAAAGACGATATCTGTAACGTCTTCCATAGGTGCCAAAATAAAAAATGGACGTGGTAATTCACTCCAAAAATTTTCTTTCATAATATATTTAAACCTTCTTTTCTATTATTATCTCGTCTTTATCCATGATGATATTACCATAAATTTTCAACTTACACAAAAGGATATTGACCAGTCACAGACTGAATGAAGGGATGGCTAATGGTGGTAAAGAAATTAATAATGGGGAAGTGTATCACAAATGAAGGGGGTTAATCACACACGTAGATTTTTTGAATATAAAAATCCCCTCAACATCTTTCGAATAATGAGGGGAATTATTTAAGAATATATTAATTTTTTTCGTGTAACTTTAAATGTAATGCATGTACTTTTTCTGCTAATTCATCAACAGGACCATCGACATCAGCATTTTCTATAATTTGTTGAATAGGTAGACTTTTTACTGGTGATTGTGGAACTCCCATGTCACTCAACCACTTACCTAATTGTTCTGAAGAACTTGCATAAACGATTCTACCAAGACCTACCCAACCATGTGCAGCCGCACACATCGGGCAGTGTTCCCCAGAAGTATAAACAGTTGCTGACTTGCGTTCTTCAGGAGATAAATGATTTGCAGCCCATCTCGCTATTTCAAATTCAGGATGTCTTGTATGATCACCGCCACTAACACGATTATGATCTTCAAATAAAATGTCACCTTCAGAACTCACTATAATAGATCCAAAAGGTTCATCTCCCTTATTCAGCGCTTGTTCCGCTAACTCGACACACCTTTCTAAAAAAGTAATATCAGATTCACTAACCATTAAATTGCCTCCTTAGTTATTATAGACCTAACATTAATAAAAAATACAAAACATTACAAATGAATAGTATGTTGAAAATGAACTAATGCCATCTATGAATGGAAAGTCCGTGATATCAGATTTAGCAAGATTTTATAGATAGATTGATAACATGATATTGAAATTAGAGGGCGATTATCTATTTAAAGAACACTCTTTTAATTTAGCACTTTTAAGTACTAAAATTTTTAAAAAGCTCAAATTGAGTTATCTTCCTTTATCAAAAATAATTTATAATAATTTATTTTTGAAATCTTGACGGAAATCTTGTTTCTGCTCACTTTCATTAGAATAGAATTTAATACCTAAAAGTTTAACTTTTTCATTTTCAGATAAAACTTCTATTCTTTCATCCTGATTTAATGACAATAAAAATTCTTCTTTCCAACGATCCTCAAGTTGCAAATGGCTACCTTTAGGTTCCAAGAAGACCTGATAAGTGTAGTCTTCACCTTGCAGGTAGAGAAGAAAATCAGGCATAAAGCCACGTGTACCATTGATTTCAACAATTTTAACTTTTCGTTCATTTCTGATGAGATAGACTTCTTGATATTTTTCTTTTAGTTCTTCCACATAATCATTAATAAAATTGATAAACGAGCTCTCCAAACCATTGACAATAGCTTGGTCATAAACATACCAGTCGTTGTCTCGCATATTTCTTTTTTGTATCGCTTCATTCATATTGGACACTTTAGTATTGACCTTATTCAACTCAATATAGTAATCATTGATTAGTTCAGGCATGGAAACACCTTCAAAGACTGGAGTGCCACGTTCTTTCATATAATTTGCTTTCATCTTTTTCTCTACATAATCAAAATATTTCTCGACCATTTTAAGTTTACTTAAAGGACTCAGACGATGTAATTCCAAACTGAGAGGCATGGTGATATAGAATGTCAATTCTCCAAGGAAATTGGGACTTTCAATGAAATCCTTCATGCTCGATATGGCAGGAATATATGTTTTGAAATTATTGAAGTGAAAGAAAGGCTTTCGTTGTAGCGCCTTTCGGATATAGACACGGTCTACACACCAAGTCACTTCATGTGTTTGTCCGACACCTGGCTGTTTGGTACGTTTGCCATAGTGCTGTTCAATGGTGATTTCAAATGGTATCTCATAATTTGTCGTCACATTATAGTGCGAGAGTGTTCTATAATCATCTGCAGTCGTTTTCTCTAGTTTATTAATATAAATCTTACCATTTTTGAACACGGAGCTCTTTTTAAATGCAGGCTTAAGATTTGCTTCTACACGATCGTATTCGTCTTCTTTTAATTGTATGCTCGCAGATTCGAGTGATTTTTCCAAATTTTTAATATAGATATTCTCATTAATTGTATGATAATGCAGGCTTTCAATGACTTTGAGATCTGTCTGTACTAAATCGAACCGTCTTGTATATAAGCGCTCTTCCTGGTATTCAAAAGGATAGTACCGTGCCCCACGGCCAATTAGTTGGGCTTCACTGTCTGTCGTCATCTTTGTTGAAGTGGCTCCTTCACTGATTCTCACAATGTCGAACAGGTTCAATACATCCCAGCCTTCATTAAGCTTTGCGACGGCAAAGATGGCACGAATTGGATTGTTGTCCTCCTCCAATGTATTCAATAGTAGGGCATTATCTTCCGAAAGGAAGGATTTATCATTAGCATTTAGAATAGTTTCTTCTGTGAAACCCCACTGTAGGTCACGAATGACTTCAGGCAGGGATTGATCTTTATAATACTCGAACATCTTGCTCCATATACTGTTTTCATGCTTGTAGGTAGCATGGCCAAGATTGATGATATGTGATAGGCTTTCCACGTTCAGTCCTTGTACAGTGTTTAATAGGCGTTCATTGGCGGATAGGGAAGTCGCAATCTTATTGGACTTAAACAGAATGATTGGCTTTAATGTGATGTTATTCTCTAGAGCAATGTATTTACGGTATTCACTCAACAGAATGGCATTCAGCATCTTGTTCTCATCTGCTTCATCAGAACGCAACAATACCACATTCTTCGAACACCCATCATTCATGAACCGTCTCAGATCATATTGATAGACAATCTTGTCCTTATACTTTTCGAATAGCACATCCTGATTCAAGTTGATGGTTGCTGTATACTCTAATAGTCGATTGGCAGGATTTAGTTGAAGTAGGGTGTTTACGGTATTCTCCCATGTTCTTTCTTCATATTCTTTAGTATTAAGTTTCCGTTTATCCCTGCGTGTCCATGCATTGATATGATGGGCTTCATCGGCCAACAGAACAAGACGCGTATTCTCCAGAGATTCATAAGTCAACATATTTTCTTTTGGGGCTGTCAGGTCAGTATGTAGTTTTTGAATAGTGGTTAGCTTCAAGTAAATTGTATTGGCATCTGGAAATACCGGAAATACATCGACAACTTGAATGGAAACTCGCTGTCCATCTATCACAATGCCCTCTTTTCGGAATAAATACTTACTGGAACTTTCATTTGTGAGATTATCATAGGTCTTTTTAATAATGGCATCACTATTCACAAAGAAGATAAAGTTCTGTTGGCTGTGTGCCTTAAATAGATACAGAATGGTCGAAGCTAGGACAAGTGTCTTTCCTGATCCAGTTGCCATATGAAACAACAGATGATTGAAAGAAAGATCTGCACTATCCAGTTCTTGTGTATAAATGAGCTGTTTCAATGCTTGTGATTGGTATTCCCGCAATGGATGGCTCAAGTTATCTTGAACGTATGCAGGTACTTCTGGTGGCTCTTCAAACAAGGAGTTGAACTGTGCTTCAATTCTTTTATGAAGAATTTCGTTACTCATCTTAATCACCTTCTTTTTGATAGAAAGAATGGTTGAAAGTCTTTACTGAATCAGAAATATCATACTGACTGTCTTCAATTTCAGAGTAATTGAGATACAGTTGGTTCATATCCAACACTTGAATCAGCACGTCTTTTTGTTCCTCTAGAGATAGTGATTTAAAGTCTTCATGTTCTGTAGTGACCTTTTCTAAATCAACCTTAAAATTTAAGTATGCTAAGTTTTTTATTTTTTTAATGACAAGCTTTAGCTCATTAGAATCTTTGCAAGATTGAATATCGTAAAGGTATTTTTCGTTTAAATTATATAATTCTGCATATACAAAACTTCCTCCACCACTCCATCCTAACTCTTCTGAAATCCCACCCTGTTCTCCATTGATTACTTGCTGGAGACGTGGGAGAGATATAGTTTCTATATAGTCCATTTGTTCAATCCCTATAAATCGACGATTCATTTTCATAGCAACTGCTGGAGTAGTTGCAGTTCCCATAAAATAATCAAGCACAATATCATTCTCATTTGATATTAGAGATATAATATTTTGTACCAATTTCTCAGGTTTAGCATAATCAAAAACTCTACTTCCGAATAGTGTTTTAATTTCATCAGCACTTCTCTGATTTGTGCCATAAGAAGAATCCCAAAAATCACTCGAAATTTGTCCTTTTTCTATTGTGTTTTTAAGATATATTTTTCCATATGGAATTTGTTTTCCTTTACTTGGCCAATGAATATCATCATTGTCGTACATTTCTTTATATTCTTTTTCATCAATCATCCAAGGTCCATAAAGTTTATCACCATCTGGAGTAATTACTTCATACTTATATCTTCCTCTAGTTAAGTCCAATATATTTGCCCTTCTATATTTTTCGCCATTGGTATCAGTATAACTATATTCTTTTTGAGCTTTCTCTGTTAATGGTAGGTAATTTAATTTCGTTTTACTTTCTTTACGATATAAAAGAATATAATCTATTACATTTGCAAAATCTCCAATATTTGATTGATTGTCTGTTTTTCTCCAAGTAATCGTTCCTATATATCTTTTAGGATCTTTGTTCACTTCAAAAACATCATCCATTAAAATCTTCAAATGAGCGTAGGCATCTACCCCAATAACCACGGCAATGATACCTTTATCAGATAATAATTCTCTAGAAATTGAAAGTCTATTTTTCATAAAAGTTAACCATGTAGATAATTTAAAATTAGAATTATATTTAAAACTATCATTACTCTTAATCTTGTTAAAATAATATGGTGGATCTATAAATATCCCTTTTACTGAGTTTTGATATCTTTTCTTCAAAGTAGATAAAACTAATAAATTATTTCCCTTCAGTATAAGGTTATCAGTATCATTAAAATCATATACTTCAGTAGAATCTCTTTTATTATACTTTTTAGCATTTGTTAAAACTTTAGGAGATAGCAAAGTATCTATTTCTTCTTTAGCTAAAACATTATGATAATAAATCTCTTTTTTTCCAATATCATCTTTTGTCATCCCACCTTCAAGTACGCTATCTTTATGTGGGAAGTCTAGTACGATATCTGTATTGTACTTTAAATATTTGCCTTCGCTGGTAAGACCAATTTCATTTGTATATTTTGTATAGCTGTTATCCCAATAGTTTTTGAAACGTAGCATGCTTATAAAATCTTCTGTTTTAAAAACTGATCCCGAGGGTAGTTGAAGAGCGTATGTTTCTTTTACCAAGTTATTAGATAAAAGAGCTTCTATTATTTTTTCGTTATATGCTCTTATATCTTCAATCACTTTATTCTTCAATAATATATCTTTTTTCCAATATTCAGGAAAGTTTTTTAAAACTTCATTTACCTCTTGCTGTAGTTTTGTATCCATAAAATTATTTCCTCCAATCTTTTCTTTGGTCTGACTATTAACTATATTATAAAATAGTACTTTTCAATACACCAGTCATTCTGGTTATTTCATTTATCATGTGCTTCTTACTTTTATAAAGAGACATGCCCGTCTCTCTTCTATAACTATAGAAAATTTAAGCCTTCTCCCTATTCTATCTCTTGAACGAGCAGAAGCTAGTCATTTTTTGTTCTTTCACTCAATAGATTGGCTTCGAGTTCTGCAAAGGCTCTCATCATCGTAAAGAACATTTTACTCATAGCATTTTTTGTGTTGGTATTCATATCAATAATTTCTAAATCAATACCTTGTTCTTCAAGGTATTGAGAGAGTTCTATAAGTTGCTTTGTTGTCCTACCAAGTCCATTTAGTTTTGTTAAAACTAAAGTGTTATCTTCACGCATGTAATCTAAACAATTATTAGGCTCTGTTCGTTGACATTTTTGTCCATTGACTCTCTCTGGAAATATTCGAACACATCCATGTTCTTTTGGTATATCTATTTGACTATCTAGGTCCTAATCTTTTGTACTCACTCTGGCATAATCAATTTTACTCATTCTTTGACTTCCTTAAATGTTTTTTAGTAAGGAAGATACATGTCTTGTACTCTAATAAGCATACAGTAGATTATCTTATAGTCCAAAAACTCTAGAAGTTTCAATAATATTGTACATAGATAATTATACGGGTTTTTAAAACTTTAAACTATAGTAAAATCACTGATTTTACCTTTCTTTCTACTCTTCCAATAGACAGTCATTGTTTAGAATCATGATTTATATAATTTGAGGACGCTAATCATTCTTAATGAATTATATTTAACTGACTTTACAGGATAATAATTATTTATAATGATACAATAAAAGTAATTATACTAAATAAAATAAGTTTTAAAAATTTACGGAATTTAAATTTTATAATGAGAGGAAAGTAACTATGATTTTAAACTATTTAACTATTGAAAATTTCAGAAACTTTAAATACGTAGATTTGGATTTAACAAATCGTAATATTATTTTTGGTCTTAACGATATAGGAAAGAGTAATTTTTTATCAGCATTACGTTTTTTATTGGATAGAAATTATAGAAAAAATGGGTTTGTAGATTCTGATTTCTACAATAGAGATATTTCGCAGTCTATTAATATAACTCTTAAAATCGATATAAGTGATAACGAAGAGGACGAAGATAACAGAAAAATATTTTCTATGATGAGAGGGGCTATTACAACTCAGGCTACCTCGGTTTTTATTCAAATCCGCTCAACATATGATCATGAAACATTAGTTGGGGAACCTCTAATGTATTGGGGTGAAGATAAAGATAATTTAGAAGAAATCCCAAGCAGTCAAACTTTCTACGAATTGGACAGGTATTTTAATGTAGTTTTTATAGATTCATCTATACAACTTGAAAATACGTTTAAGCGTTATTCTAGAGAGATATTGAAAAATCACACTAGTTTTAGTGATGAAGAAAGAGAATTATTAAAAACTAACATTAGTAAATTAAATGAGAGTGTTAGTAAATTAGAAACTATACAAAAATTCGAAGAAGATCTATCCAATGAATATAGAAGGTTTAAAGAAGAAAAGGATTTTAAACTTTCAATACAATCAGAAATAGAACTAAATAATATTCATAACAAACTGACTCCTTACATACAACATGAAAATACAGGTCATTATCCCACTTCTGGAGATGGAAGAAAAAAACTTCTAGCATATACCCTCTTAACTTTAGAAAATAGAAGAATTGAAGAAAGAAAAATCAATATATTTCTTGTAGAAGAGTTAGAAAACCATTTACACAGGTCAATGCAAATATCGTTATCTTATCAAATTTTTAATGATGAATTATTTAAATATTTATTTATGACCACTCATTCTTCATTAATGGTAAGTCAGATGGATAATGTTAATTTGGTGAAGCTCTTTAAAAATCCTAATGTAGTAGGTGCATCAGTTGTATACAAAGTTCCAGAAGAATACATGACTTTAAAACAAAAGCTCAATCAACAATTAGCTGAAGCAATATATGCCGATATAGTCCTATTAGTAGAAGGTCCTTCTGAGAAGATATTATTTGAAAGGGTGTTAAACAATAAATGCGAAAGGTATGAAAGTTACGGTGGATACATTCTCGAAGTAGACGGGATAAATTTTAAAGAGTACTTTGATATTCTAACTAATTTAGGTATAACCGTGATTGTTAAAACTGACAACGATTTACAAAAAGTAAGTGGTAGGGAAGAATATAATCTCTTAGGCTTGAATAGATGTCGTAAACTTGTTAATAAAAATAACATTGAAAAAATTAATGATATAAATCCAGTAGAATATGAGAGTAATATTCAATACTCTGTAGATAAAAAGAGAGAAATATATGTAGATAACTATTCATACATTAATGAGTTAGAACAAGATTTAATATATCTATCGAGGGTCGATTTAGAATATGATCTTGCTGAGATAATTCCAGAGACCATTCAAGACCTAGCGACAAATAATAATTCTCAGAAAGATGGAGTGGAATATTTACAAAGTGCAAAACTCATTAATATGATTGAATTATGCAAAGTGTTAAACACAGATTCTATAAATGAAATTTACAATCATGATAATTTTAAATGTTTAAAGGTGATGGTAGACTTATGTGGCCAATAGATAAAACAGTTCGGAAAGAGATAATGCAATGTGAGGGAAATATTGTGATTAATGCTAGTGCAGGAACGGGTAAAACTTATACTACAATACAACGTATAAACCAAGATAAAGAAAATAATAGTAATCATCGAACATTTGCAGCTATTACTTTTACAAGAAAGGCTGCGAATGAAATTGCTAGTAGACTAGGCAATAGTAAACAAGAAGGCTTTATAGGAACAAATGATAATTTTATAAGACTAGAAATAATTCAACCTTTTATGCACGATGTTTATGGTAAAGATTTCAAAAAAGAAATTAATCCTGACTTTTCAACAGATAATGAAATTCACTGTTTTAATGAGGGTGTGGAGAAAATTAAACAAACCTCACTAATTTGTAAATATAGTGAGGTTAAACAAAACTTCGCTTTTCAATTAGCTTATGAAATCTTACAAAAATCTCATGCTGCAAGAAGATATTTTAAATCGAAATACTTTAGAATATATATTGATGAATACCAAGATAGTGATGAAGATATGCATAATTTGTTTATGTATCTTTGCGAACATATAGGTATTTCTCTATTTATAGTTGGAGATAATAAACAATCCATATATGGTTGGCGAGGAGCATACCCAGAAGGTTTTAATAATTTAAAGTTAAGAGATGATTTTAATGAATTCAAACTGTGGCATAATTTTCGGTCAAATATCGCTATACAAAATTATTCGAATTTATTTATGGAGGACACTAGAGAGCACTATGAGGAGATAGAATTTCAAGATGAAATTATTCTATATACCTATACTGGTGCGTATATGGCTGTAGATTATATAGGCAGATGGGTTGATTTTAGTGAATCTTGTGCTTTTTTAAACTTTAGTAACAGTAATGCCAAGGTCTGGAGTGAGCGATTAAATGAAATAAGAGTACCTTTTGAATATATTCCTGGCTCTCCATTAGATTATTCTAATTTAGAAAGTGAACATATTTGGGTAACAAGGGCATTAGCTAAATATCACTTGCAGTCCCGTTATAATGAATACGATTTTAGAGATGAGATTCCCATGCCAGATTCATTTAGTTTTTCTAAAATAAAACATTTATTAAAACAAATTGATCCTACTGAAAATAATAAAAAATTTATAGATGATTGTTTAAATTTATTCGATTATTTAGGATATAGTAAAGATTTAAGAAAAATTGAACACGAAATTGATATACTCTTTGATGTAATCAACGATGAACAATATATAGCTACATATAATCAAAGTAATTATAAACACACATGCGGAACTATCCATTCTTCTAAAGGATTAGAATTTAATCAAGTCATAATTAATGCTGGGGACTTTAACTTTCAGAGAGAGGATGCTAATTTCTTGCATTATGTAGCTATTACTAGGCCTGAAAGTAGATTGTTGATAATTGGAAATAGTCATCAAAGCGAATCTTATATGGCCTATGTACAACAGGCTATATTTCAATCAAATCAATTACAGAACAATATTGAATTAAATAAAGTGTTAAAAGGCATAGCATTAGATATGAATTAAGTCGATGAGAAATTATCTATTTAAATGGCATGTATGACTTATAAATTCCATTAAGATGATATGGCCTTACTGACGGTTAATAGGAATAGACCTTATTATACAAATATTGATTGCTGATAACTCTCAATATTTGATGAAGCAGGCTGGGACATAAATAAATGTCTCAGCCTGTTTCATCATATTGGCAGTAGCTGACTGGTATGAAATTGTGCTTATATCAAGCTTTTTTCATACCTAGTCATTCTTGTCGGGGTGGATTACGAAATCTTTTTAACAAAATGAGATTTCTGTACAACTCTCATCTTATGTTAATGACAATTAAACTATTAATCTACTCATGCTTTCTATTATGTCGTCTACTAAGGTCTAAAATTATTCACTAATATTTTTCAAAACTTCCCCAGCTACTTCACTTACTATTTTATCGTTAGGTTTAGCGTCTTTATTATTTTTATTAGTGAATATAACTAATATTATAGGTTTATCTTGTCCTTTTGGATAAATAAAAGCAACATCATTTCTTGAACCATACGTAACTGCCTGACCGCTTTTATCCATAACTTTAAAGTCGGATGGAGCACCATCCTTAATTAACGTATCTCCACTTTTATTTTTTAACATTAGGTTCATTAAGAAATCTTTATTTGATTTACTAAGATTGCCATCGATTATAAGTTTATTCAATGTTTTACCAAAGGCTAAGGGAGTGGTTGTATCTCGTTTGTCTTTTGGTGTATATAAATTCAAATCGGGTTCTTTTCTTGATGGATACGTCATTGTATCACCTAAGTCTACTAATCTTTTTTTAACTTTTTTATAACCGCCTAGCTCGTCAATAACTTTATTATTAGCAGTATTATCACTATATAACATGTTAGCTTCTATAAGTTTCTTTAAAGTTATCTCTTTGTCGACATATTTTTCTAACACAGGTGAATATGTAACAATATCGTCCTTACTTATGTGAATTTTTTTATCTAATTTATTAGAAGGTACTTTTTCAAGTAACATGGCACTACTTACAGCTTTTAATGTAGACGCGTAAGCAAAGCGTTTATCTTCATTAAATGATAATTCTTCACCGTTTTGAGTATTAAGAGCATACATACCTACATTTGCATCATATTTTTTCTCAACTTTATCTATTGCACTATTATTTGAATCTTTATTATTACAAGCACTTAATACCAATAATAATACGCTTAATATTATTAATTTTTTCATTTTTATACCCCTTTATATTAAAAATGTAATCTTCGTGAAAATAATAACATTATAACATGTTGAATGAATAACAAAAATCAAATAATTATACAAAATATAGAAACAATATAATCCGATGGGTATAATTTTACACCAAAAGTGAAAGGGTTTACAATGGGGAGTAACATATAATTAAAGGGGTTGATTGTATTGGTAAATATAAAAAAAGAACGTATGAAAATCTATGTTTTGGATAATGGACGCATGCAAATGGACAAAAATCTAATGATAGCTAATTCAAACCAAGCCACGCTCGACAATCCTAATAAAGAAAATGAACTACATGAATTTCCGATTTATACAGTTTTTATAGACCATCCGGATGCTAAAATTTTATTTGATACTGCTTGTAATCCTAATTCAATGGGTGAAGAGGGTCGTTGGATTAATGCGACACAGAAAGCTTTTCCGTATTTTTCAGATGACTCGTGTCATTTACCTAATAGGCTAGAACAGTTGGGCGTTGACCCTAAAGATGTAGATATAGTAGTTGCTTCACATTTACATCTAGATCATGCTGGTTGTTTAGAATACTTTACAAACGCAACTGTTATTGTTCATGATGATGAATTCAGTGGTGCGATGAAGTGCTATGCACGTAACCAACAAGAAGGTGCATATATTTGGAGTGATATTGATGCTTGGATTAAAAGTGATTTAACTTGGCACACAATTTCACGTGATCAAGACCACTTGAACCTTGTAGATGGCGTGAAGGTACTGAATTTTGGTAGTGGCCATGCTTGGGGAATGATTGGTCTTGAAATTGAAACGGAAGAGCTAGGCACGTTAATCTTAGCTTCTGATGCTATTTATACACGAGAAAGTATGGAACCTAAATTGCAGCCACCTGGAATTATTTATGATTCCATTGGTTGGGCAAACTCAGTTGAATATATTAAGCGACTCGCAAAAGAAAAAAACGCAGAAATCTGGTTTGGTCATGACGGTAATCAATTTGAGACTTTTAGAAAGTCTACTGATGGTTATTATGAATAAAAGGGTGTGTATATAAATGAAGACAAAAGCAGCAGTATTATATGAAATGGGTGTAGAAGGTCCTTATGAAAAAGCTGAACCTTTAAAGATAGAAACATTAAACCTTGATAATCCTAACAAAAATGAAGTATTAATTAAAATTCATGCAGCAGGTTTATGTCATTCTGATTTATCAGTGATTAACGGAAGTCGACCGCGACCAATGCCTATGGCGTTAGGACATGAAGCGGCAGGAGAGATTATAGAACTAGGTGAAAATGTTACCGATTTTGAAGTTGGAGACCATGTTGTTTGTACATTTATTCCAAGCTGTGGAAAGTGTATACCTTGTCGTGAAGGACGACCGGCATTATGTGAAAATGGTGCTGCTTCAAATGAAAAAGGTGAAATGTTAGAAGGTGGATTTCGTTTATCTAAAGATAATGATGTCATCCATCACCATTTAGGCGTTTCTGGATTCTCTGAATATGCTGTTGTATCAGAAAATTCTATAGTAAAAATTGATCCAAATATTCCTTATGAACGTGCAGCTGTGTTTGGTTGTGCTGTTATTACAGGTATAGGGGCTGTTATAAATACAGCGCAGATTAGACCAGGTAGTAATGTCGCTGTAGTAGGACTTGGAGGAATAGGATTAAATGCTATTATTGGTGCAAAACTGGCCGGTGCAAATGAAATTATTGCATTAGATATAAATGAAGATAAATTTGAAATTGCTAAAAAATTAGGTGCAACAGCAGTATATAATTCAGGCGATGAAAATGTAATAGAAGAAGTTAAGCAATATATTACAGGCGGGGCTGAATATGTATTTGAAACAGCAGGTGTAGTGCCAGCAATGCAAGTAGCATATGCAATAACAAAACGAGGTGGAACAACAGTTACAACAGGTTTACCTGATCCTAAAGCAGAATTATCAATTCCTCAAGTAACTTTAGCAGCTGAAGAAAGAACGATTAAAGGTTCATATGTTGGAAGTTGTGTTCCTGATCGTGATATACCTAGGTTTGTTAGTTTGTATCAAAGTAATCGGCTTAACGTTGATCCATTAATCAGTGATGTCATTTCACTTAATGAGATAAATAAAGGCTTTGATCAATTAGCAAATGGCGATGCAGGTAGAATTATTATTAAAATGACAGAATCATAAATATAGAAACTAAATAAAAAAACCAAGGCGCTTATCAACTCATGACAGGCATCTTGGTTTTTTATTTTATATCATATAGGGTTTAGCAACGTAATTAAGTTATTTTAATTATTGTATGGTTGTCTACCAATTACAAATTTAAATATTTTAAATTCTCTTAATAATATACCAATTCCCAAACAGCATCCTACTATAAACAGTAATGATATTGGGATGAAAATTAATGTTTTTTCTTGGAAAATACTTGTGTATTGAAAAATGTATTCAAGAATTATAGGGTGCATTAAGTAGATAAAGAATGAAAATGCACTTATTAATTTTACTGAATTAAACATAAACGAATCAAATTGAGAACTAAAGTTTATTAGAAGTAAAAATACATAACATACATATAATAATATACGATAATCTATGCTACTTACCGTCCAATAATCGTGTTTTCCAACTATCCCAAATAATATAAAAGTTACTACTGTAAGAAAAATAATCAAGGTGATATATTGTTTTACAAACCTCAGTACTTTATCATAATTGTGTCCTACATATGAACCAAAAATGTAGTAAAATATCCAACCAACTATGAAGGTTTCTGAACTAAGAGGATAATATGTATCTACAAACTTGGTAACTTCTTCTATATTTTGATAACTATACAAATATAGTGTGTTTAGGCTGAACGCTATGATTAAACTCCATTTTGAATATAAAATATTTGCATTTATTCTATATACTAGCCAATTTAATAAAAAGAACTGGATAATGATAAGAATAAAGTATCCGTACCAATTGCCTTGAACGACATTTTCTAAAAAGTGTTTTGAAAATGAATCATTTAACTTAAGACTTTCTGAATAACTATAAAATCCTCCCATTATGAGATAAGGAATTAAAATGTACTTTAATCTTACTCTCAAATATCCGGGCGTTAACTTTTCATTATAATTTAAAGTTGTTAATAGTTGAGATAGTATTATAAATGATGGTGTGCCAATAATTATTATCATTCTTATCCAATATAGAGTTTGAAACTGTCGAGAATCTAGTTCATTTGTGATACTAAACTCTGTCATTACATGCGTTAATACAATCAATAGACAGAGGAAAGTTCTTAAATATATAAATTCAATACGTTTTCTTTTAATCATGATTAAATCCTTTCCACTGTGTAACTAGTTTATTAAAAGCGTCGTCACTAACCATAATTCTTGGAATGTAATAATTATCATCATCAGGAAGTATTGCTTTTTCCTCTAAAGTAAATGCATATTTTATAGATGTGCCATATTTAAGTTGATCTACTACTTTATCATTTGTTTGACCATAAGGATATGCTATAGCTCGAATATCACCATTAAGCTCTTTTTTTATATAACTTGTACTTTTATTTATATCATTTTTTATATCACTTTTTTCAGCAGTTCGGATAAGAGTAGATGTCTCTTTTTTTAGCGTATGCATATTATGGGTATGAGAAGCAAAATCCCATAGACCGCTTTTTTTCATTTCTAATAAGTGCTTTTTAGAAGAAAGTCTAATATTATGAAAATCTGGAGACCCTACTTCATTGCTTATTACAAAACCCGTTCCAGGAATATTGTGTTTTTTCATAATAGGAAACGCATTTTGATAGATGCTCTCGTCCATATCATCAAAGTTAATCCAAACGCAATTTTTAGGGAATTTACCCTCTTTTTTATAATTGATAAGTTCGTTTAAAGTGATAAAATTTGCCTTATGTTCTTTCAACCATTTTATATGCGACTCGAATTGTGTGTCAGTAATACTATAAATTTTTAATTCTTTACTATTTGAAAATATTAGAGACAATTTATCTATCCATGTATCTTCACGTATCCTATGATAATTTAATGCGAGACAGCCATTTTCCTCACCACCTAATGATTTCTTTTTCGCAAGAGCTATATTATCTAGTGGGCTTATGAATAAAAATATGAGAAAAATAATCATAAATCGTTTAAGAGTTTTCATATGGAGATACTCTCTTTCTCTTAACATTAAATAAAAAACTTAACATCAAATAGATTATTATAACTATTGAAGCTATAATAAAATAAGTGAAAATTGTAATGATATCGCTTTTTTCAATATTTAAAATAAATCTTACGGTTTGTATAATATGGTTGTTATAAGGCAATAAAGATCCAACCATAACAAATAAAACAGTTATACAATATAACCAAAGTATGGAAGAAGCCATAAACACAATGAACTCTCGATAAATATTTAATCTTGAATCTATTTTTTTAGATTCCCTCTGTCCGGACTCGACCATGTAGCAAACTCTCCTTTTTTTCGTTTTAATGCTTTTGGAAAAGCAGCAATTACAACTAATGCATTAATTACCCAATAAAATGTGGGATACCAACTTAAGAACACAACATAGAAATTATTTTTACGTTCATATCTACTATCAATCATTAATGAAATTGTGAATTGTATAATATTTACAAAAGTCAGTAAGAAAGCAGATAATAGAAAAATATTTAACTGATAATCGTAGAAATAATAATCCAAGAAGTTTAATTGAAGTAGTGTATAACCAAGTAAAATGATTATTCCATATACCCAAGCTACTGATAGAATTTGTTCAAAATATAGTATCCATAATGAGAGGTTACGGACTTTGAGCATTTTCTTAAAATCTCTTAAAATGACTTCATGTCCACCTTGAGCCCATCTAACTCTTTGTTTCCAGAGCCCTTTAAAAGTTTCAGGTACAAGCATCCAACACAATGCTCTAGGTTCGTATATAATTTTGTAACCTGACAAATGAAACTTCCATGAAACAGCTATGTCTTCAGTAATCATGTCTGTATCCCAATAATGATTAATCTCTAACGCTTTCTTATTAAATAAAGAGAACACACCCGATATTGTATTAATATACCCATTAATTGTTTGGGCTCTTTTAATACTTCCTATTAAACTCGCATATTCAATTGTCTGGATTTTCCCCAATAAAGTAGATTTATTACGAATACGTGGGTTACCTGTCACCACACCAATTGAAGAGTCTTTCATCAAGCTTTCAATCATATAATAAGGAGCATCATCGTCAATAATCGTATCAGCATCTACACACATCAAATAAGGATACTGAGCATGCTTAGCAGCGATATTTAATGCGTTGGCTTTCCCTTTATTTTCATCTAAATTTATAAATTTGATGTTAAATTCGCGTTTTAATCGTAATAGCTCTACCTCAGTTTGATCAGTACTGCCATCATTAACCGCTATAATTTCTTTGAGTGGAAATGATAATCCATCTAAGTTTTTAATTGTGTCCGCTATAGTTTCTGATTCATTATAACAAGCTACAATAAATGAAATGCCTTCAGTTGGATGATAGTTGATATTTTTATGTTTTAAACGTCGTTCAATAAAAATGAAGTAAAACATAGTCCCGATTATCCAAAATATCGACATTATTATTGGATACATAATAAAAAAAACTGATATAATTCCCATAATTATCCCTCCCTAACGAACGGTAGTTAGCAAGAATCATTATATCATTTTTTGGAAAAAAGGCAATGATGTAATTTATTGTGTTAAATGTAAACGTTTTTTCGAATGATTTTTTATGATATTTAATGTATAGTTATTTGTATGATACTAAGGAGGCAATAGGATTGAATAATACATCGGAGAAACTTATTCATATAAGTGCAAAAAACTTTTCTGAAAAAGGTTACTATGGAACATCATTAAATAATATTGCTAATAATTTAGGAGTCAAAAAAGCTAGTTTATATAATTATATTAAAAGTAAAGATGAGCTTTATGGAATATGTTTAGAAAAGTGTATGGAAAAAGGGCTAACTTTAATTGGAAATATTGATACACAGTCAGAAAATTTATATGAAGAACTTCTGTCATTTTTTCAAAAGTATATATATGATTCTGATTATTTGGTGAAATTTTATATTCAATTATCATTTGTGCCTTCTAACTTCACAAAAGTTATTGAAGAATATAACAATAAATTAGCTTCTGTATTTAATGAAAAATTAAGAGAAATACATGCTCATAATAATGTTAAGTTGGGACAAGATGATTTTGTATCGTTTATTAACATGTTTATACATGGTTGGCTTTATAGAACGGCATTCATGCAATCAAAAATAACAAAAGAAGAAGTAATAAATGAATTCGAACATTTTATTCAGTTATTGATGCATAAGATAACTTAAAATAAATATTAAAAACACATCATAATTAGATATTATATGATGTGTTTTTTAGTTTTAAATTTATTTACTGATAATAATTATTATTCGTAATCAATTTTTTAAATAAGAAGATAAAATTTTGATAAATTTAATTATAATTTGTTAGAATCTAATGATTATGGGTACTATATTTATAGGTTTGGATAGAAAGAGGTATCAGTATGGCAATGGAATACGGGAAGGGCTATTACGAAGACATTAGTGATGATTTATTATATGTGTCTCAAATGATTAGCCAAAAAATTTCTGGCGATGAATTTAATTTAAATGATGAAAGAGATATGATTAAAGACATCTTGAAAAGGCTAGAATCTCAATTATCAGATTGATTCATGCAAATTTTTAATAATAACTATTTTCACTTTTTATTAAAATTTTGATAATAGTTATTATTTTTTTATTTGATTTAGTTAATTTTTTGTAATTTTATAATATAATGAAAAAATATATATAATTGAGAAACGAGGATTATGATGTTCAAATTTCTAAGTAAATTAATTTTTAAGCCAATATCAACTAAACAAATTGTAGAAAACCATTTCATCGAAGGAGGTTATGTTACTACTAACTATAGAAATGGGCTAGTAGATTTTGAAATAAAAAAAATAGAATTATTAAAACAATATGATAATAATTTTAGATAATCGTCCTAGTTTTGCTGTTATAGATTATCATGAAGATGAGTCTGACTCTGATTATATAAGAATAATTGAAAACCTTGAGAGTCAATTAGTGAAAAATTATTATAAACCTGATATAAATGTTTTAAATGATTATGAAGAAGTCAAAGAAAAATATGAAGAGTCAAGGAGATACATAACAGATTATCCTGAAATTGAAACAAGTATATTTAGATGGATTTCACATGGTGAGGGTGACTATATAAAAAAATTAAAGAGTATTATAGATTCGAATGATTATTTTCATGAAGATCATTTCGTTACGAATTATGTAAAAATACATGAATTTTATAGTTGGAATAAAGAAGAGATTAATACAATAATTAAATTACGAACAGATTATTCATTTGAAGAATTACTGGTAGATGAAGAAGCTTTTTATGTAATTAAAGATTTTATATATGGTTTTGAAGAAAATAAGGATTTACATTTTGAAAATGCAAGAAAATTATTTGAAGATGGGATTAACTATGTAGTATGGTACGCTTGTATTGAGGTAGTTTATGAAATGTATTTTGATTTAACAGATAATTAATAGGATTTATAAAAGAGATATTGGAAATATAGAAAATAAAAACTAAGTACATACTCTTAAATAAATATTTTCATAAAGAATAATAATTGCAATTATTATTCTTTATAATTTGGTAAATGCTAGATACGATTAACAATTCCTAAGTTATATTTAATTTAATAAAAGTGATTTTTTGATAACAGTTTGAACAAATATTTTCAAGGAGTGCAATTGCTAAATGAATACTATAAATTTAAAAACTTTGGCAAATACTTGTGATGATGATTATGCTTTAGAATTAATAAAAAAGAGATATCAATTAGAAGATATTAAAGAAGTTGAAAAAGAAGGGATAGTGAAACTTGTACAAGAACTTCATTTATGTGATAACAGGATATCTTATTTTGATGGGTTTTATTTAAATTATAGAATTAAGCAAATAAACCCAGAATTTGATTTGTTAAAATATACTAAAGAAGGTATTTTAAATATTGAACTGAAAAGTAAAGCTGATAAAATAAAGGTTTTAAAACAGCAAAGGAACAGCTTTTTTTATCTAAAAGCTGTTTCACATGAGTTAGATATCATAACATATATAAGTAATGAGAATATATTTTATAAATATGACAGCAACAAGAATTTAACTTATCAAATTGATACCAATGAAGTAATTAAAATACTAGGTAAATATAAAACAATAGAATCTACTCATTTAGATGATATATTCAAACCCTCAAATTATTTAATATCACCGTTTAATGATACTGAGAGATTTCTTGAACATAAGTATATTCTTTCACAACATCAACAAAAAATCGTTAATGACATAATAAGTCTAAGCGATAATTATATTATTGAAGGTAAGGCTGGAACAGGAAAATCTTTAGTTCTGTATGATGTAGCCAAAAAGCTGATAAAACAAAAAAATAATATTATGATTATACACTGTGGTTATTTAAATGAAGGGCACGATATGCTGAACCAAGAAGATAGATGGACAATTAGAAGTATTAAAGATGGAATAAGAGATGATGAATTTGCAAAATTAGATGTAATATTATTAGATGAGGTCCAAAGGTTATATCCATATCAACTCCAAAATATTATAAACAATGCTCGAGAAAATGATACTAGATTAATCTTTAGTTTAGACCCTCGACAATATCTTAGTGAAAAAGAAGGGAACTTTAATAACCTTGACTATATAAAAGAAATGATATTAAGTCTTAAACATGAAAGATTGACTGAAAAAATTAGATCAAATAGAGAGATTGCTTATTTCATAAAAGAATTATTCGACAATGATAAAAAAAATAATATAGAGTATAAAAATATTGAAATTGATAATATAGGTATAAAAAGTGATATCGAAGAATATATGGACTATTTGGAGAATAATTCATGGACATTCCTACCTTTAACTACTTCGAAATTTGACAGTGCTTCATTTGAAAAATATTCAATCTTAAAACCATATTTGAACTCACACAGAGTGATCGGTCAGGAATTTGATAATGTTGCAATTATTTTAGACAGCAGTTTTGAAATGAGGAATAAAACCCTTCATTATAAAGGAGGAAATTATCATTATGATCCAGTACAAATGGTATTTCAAAACATCACAAGAACTAGAAGAAAACTTAAATTTATTGTTATAGATAATATAGATTTATATATAAATTTAATGAAAATAGTAACTAAAGAGCATTTTATCAAAATTATATAGGCTATTGCTTCAACAAATGTATTTTTTGAATTTCTTGAGAAACGCTTTAGACCTCTCTTTAAAAATTATAATCCTCATTAACCAAATTCATAATATAAAATAAGCACATCACTTTGTGTACTGAATTTCATCAGTAGAGTGATGTGCTTACTATTTTGTCATCTACATTTTTAAGATTACGACTTCCTATAGTTGTTATTTCATTCTATTGACCAATGATTATTTTAGTTAAGTAATCATTTTCATCAAAGAAAGCCTTATATGAACCATCATTAGTACTATAATCTACCATTGTACCATCTCCGATACCTGAATCACCTTCTCCTCCCATATCATTAGAAGCATGTGCTTTTTTGAAGGTTTCTTTAGTTACCGTATTTGGTTTAGTGTTAAAGCTAATTTTAATAACTTCATTATCATCGTTAAAATCTACAGTTGTATCATAAACTTTTATACTATGGTCATAATTTTTATAAGCTTTTGGATCTACTTTATAGTTATCAATTGAAACATTGTCATGTTTCAATGCACGTACAAAATTATAATCTTGTGTAAACGAAGGATCATATGTTGTATAACCGTAATAGTTATACCAAGGTGTTTGTGCCATTTCTTCTGAAGCGCCTTGTGTACTTGCACCGCTTGCTGCTCCTTCACCATGCCCCCATTTTTGAACTTGCTCTGCTGCTTGAGCTTCTGGACCACTTGTCGTTATAAATGCTGCTGAAGAACCTACGACAAGTGTTGATACAACGACAGATGCTGAAAGTAACTTTCCTACTTTACGCATAATAAACCACTCCTTAATTTTTGAGTACCTTTGACCATAACTGCTTAGTCAACATTCAAATGCATAAATCCTTGAACAAGTACTATCTTTACTTATTTGTCGTTTTTTCCAGTTCAAACACATGCAATGCCCTTTCAATTTAAGTTGCTAGGTGGGAATACCACTCCTCTATCATTCGCTATTATCAAGTGTAATTATTCACTTTTATTGTACATCAAATACCCATAATTGCAAATATATATATGTATATTAAAGTACATTGGTGATAAAATAGCATCAATATATATAAAGTAAATCTGGAAACAAGAAACAAAAATAAATATTATTGCTGAAGCTGGTTGTTAACTTAGAAGTTATTTATATGATTTTAAAAATTATTTATAATAAATAAAGCTAACTAACTTTAAATGTTAGTTAGCTAACCTAATACTTAAGAAAGTTTATATCTTTTCAGATTTAAATATCTATTATAGACTTATGACTATATCCTAAATCATCAATTTTCAATATGTAGTTAAATAAAAAAGAGCTCATCTGTGATTGTTCTATATTTTCGTCTAAACCAGATCTTATGAGTATTGATAAATAAAATCGATCTAATTCATTTAAACAATTTTCTTGAATTTTATCTGGATATAAACTATTAGAAATTATTTCTTGTTTAATTTCTTCAATTACTTGCATTTTTTCTTTTCGAACAGTATTACAACGTTCGCAATTACAATAGCCAGGTTCTACATGGTACAATTAGTGCAAACTTGATATGGATCAGCATCAACAGTTCGACCAATTAATTTTCTGAACATAATGTTATTACAATGTTTGCATTTAGAATCAGTGTAAATTAGTGGGAATAAATGGACAAGTCTACTTGATGTCGTTTTTATTTTATATTCAGATATTAGATTATTTATATTATCTCCTTTATAATATCGATTAATTAAAGTTACTACTTCTTCATTATCTAAGTGAAGAAATTTTTCGCTTTTTTTCTTTCAAATTAAAATGTTTTAGTTTATAAGTAATGAAAATATCCTTTCTAGCGTTTAAAAGTAGTTTTTTAATTCTTTGCAGAAATATATTAAAAGAACTAGGTAATCTGATTAAAATATTTTGGTAATAGATACCAAGATAACTCGTAATTGGAAAGGCGTTATTTTAAGTATGAAGTTAACGTTTCAAGAGTTATTTCTATATTTTTAATTTTATCTTTTTCTTTTTGAAGTTGTTCCTGAAGTTCTTCTGCTAAACTATATGACTGTTTTAAATCTTTTTTCATTACTTCTATAGTACTTGATGTAATGACTTGCGAAGTGTTCTCACCAGATGAATTCTTTATGTAATTATTACTTTGATTATGCTGGTCATCTTGAGATTCTTTAATCCATCTTGCTAGTACTGAAGGAGATAAATCGTATTCTTCTCTAATTTCTTTTTGAGAACTTCCTGAGTTGTATAAGTTCACCATTTTTCTTTTAAATTCCTTTGAAAATTTTCTTTTCTTTCTTACCATATTTATACCTCATTCCTTATTATTTTTAAAAAGATTTTAACTTATTTTCTTTTCTTTTTCAAGGGTTAAGAAAAGAAAGAGAGAAAGAAAAAAGAAAAAGAAAGATACAACGTACCAGCAATCGAATTTGGACCATCCGGTGATGCATGGCACGGGGATGGAGAATATGCAGTTATAGATTCAATAGATACATACAAAGATATCATTGTTTCGTTTAGTAAAGTTTTTTGATTATCAATTCATTAAGAAGTAAAGAATAAAATATACCTTGTTTAAAATAGTAAAAATCTGTAAAATGCGAAGCGTGGAATAATATAATGTTTAGAAATTTTTTCAAAATCAATATATAGAAATAAGGGGAGAAAATGATGAAATCATGGAAGTTTTTAGCAGTGGCGCTTGCAGTTATCTTGGTTATGTCAGCTTGTAATAACGATACTGATTCAGACAACGAGAAGAAGAATAGCAGTGAACAAAAGAAAACTAGTAGTAAAGATAAGAAAGATAGTAATGAATCAGAGAAAAATACATATAGTGATATTGACTATCCTAAAGATGGTGTGAAAGGTATTTACGTGACACCAGATTCAGCAAGTGGAGAACAATTTGATGAATTGATTAAGTTTATAAACGAAACAGAATTAAATGCATTGGTTATCGATGTTAAAGATGATTCAGGTAATATTACGATGGACTTCAAAAGTGATAATAAGTTAATTAGTAGTAATACAGTAGACAGTGTAGATGTTAAAAAAATCATCAAAGAAATGGAAAAGAATGATATCTATCCAATCGCGCGTGTTGTTACATTTAAAGATTCTAATTTAGCTCATCAAAAACCTGATTGGTCGTTTAAAACGGCTGATGGTAATGTATGGGAAAATGAAGGTGGAGACAGCTTTATAAATCCGTTTGATGATAATGTATGGAATTATAATATAGAAGTGGCGAAAGAAGCTGCTAAAGCAGGATTTAAAGAAGTACAATTTGATTATGTTCGTTTCCCAGAAGGGTTTGAAAACAAAGACGCGGAATTACAATATTCCAATGGTAAATACAAAGGTAGCGATTTAAATAATATCAAACAACGTGTAGATACAATTACAGAGTTTTTAAAAACAGCACGTAAAGATTTGAAATCATATAACGTTAAAACATCCGCAGATGTATTTGGTTACGCAGCTACAGTTAAAGAAACACCAGGTATTGGACAGAGTTTTCCTAAAATAGCTGAAAACGTCGATGTTATATCATCTATGGTTTATCCATCACATTGGGGTACTGGTGATTTTGGATTAGAAAATCCAGATACAGAACCTTATAAAACGATAGACAGTTATCTAGATAAAGAAAAAGAAGCACTTAAAGATGTAGACAGTGAAAAAGTTAAATCACGTCCATGGCTTCAAGACTTTACAGCGTCTTACTTAGGTGAAGGTCGTTATATAGATTACAATAAAGAACAAGTAACTGCACAAATCCAAGCATTAAAAGATCATGGTATTGATGAGTTTTTACTATGGGATGCATCAGGTAACTATAATAAAGGCGTCGATTATAACCCAGAGAAATATTCGAACCCAGACGCTCAAAAACCTAACCAACAGGATAATGAAAAACAAGAAAAGTAAATATTCCGTTTTTTTGTCATATGTTACAAGAAATTTTTATAAGTTGTCTACTTTGCATAATTGTAAACTTACCTTTACGTGGTAATATTAAGGTGTTTTATTTAGTAAAGCAAAGGGGTCAAACAATTTGGTAAAGATAAATAACAAAGTAGACAGGAAACAGAGTTCTAACAAGAAGTTTAGTATGCCACATATCTATGTGATTTTATTTATTTTTGGTGTTATTGCAACGATTTCTACATACTTAATACCTTCAGGTGAATTTAAACGTATTAAAGGTCCTGAAGGTAGAGAGATGGTTGATGCAGATTCTTTCCATTACATAGCATCTTCACCTGTGGGTTTGGTTGATTTTATATCGATTATCCCTCGTGGCCTAATTGAGGCAGGAGAAATAGTCTTCTTCACTTTAATTATTGGCGGTATGTTCATGGTATTGAGACGTACAGGCATTATTGAAATAGGGGTAGATAAACTTGCACGTCAATTTATAAATAAAAGTATTTTAATCATTCCAGTGTTAACAACCGTATTTGCAATTATAGCTACGTTGATAGGTACAGCAGAGCTATCACTTGTCTATATCCCGGTCATTATACCGTTAGTAATTGCGTTAGGTTATGATTCTATCACAGCAACCTCCATTGCCTTATGTGGTACGGTAGTTGGCTTTACAGTTGGGGTCTTGAATCCAATCAATACTGGTTTAGCTCAAAAATTATCTGGTATACCTACTTTTTCAGGTATTGGATTACGTTTAGTTATTTTTATAGTTGTACTTTTAGTGACAGTACTATTTATTATGAAATATGCTAAAAAAGTAAAAAAAGATCCATCAATCAGCTTAGTTTATGAAGATGATACTGAAAAAAGAAAAATGTACAAAGAAATTACTAAACATGAGCCATTAGTTGCAACGCGCCGTCAAAAAATAGGTATTGGTGTTGTGCTTTTATTCTTTATAATTCTCGTATATGGTGTCGTTACTCAAGGATGGTTTATGGTAGAAATGTCAGGTCTATTTATCATGATGGGTATAGTGGTTGGTCTAGTGACTGGCTTAAACACACGTGAAATTTGTGAATCATTTAATGATGGATTTAAAGATGTGTTAATGGGAGCTATTATAGTTGGACTAGCACGTTCAATTGCTGTAGTACTTGAAGACGGTAAAATTATGGATAGTATTGTACATGGTTTAGGTTCCGTAATAGATGGTGCAACGCCAACAGTTGCAGTAGTTGGTATGTATATCGTGCAAGTACTAATTAATTTCATCATTTCATCAGGCAGTGGTCAAGCATTGGTGACAATGCCAATTATGGCGCCTTTAGCAGATATGTTAGGTATTACAAGACAAACTGCAGTCTTAGCCTTCCAACTTGGTGATGGGTTTACACATGTCTTTTACCCAACAAGTGGTTACTTTATGGCAGCATTAGCAATTGCAGGCGTTTCTTATACAAAATGGATCCGATTCTTCTTCCCATTATTTATTCTATGGGGTGTAATTTCAATTATTTCATTAGTATTCGCTCAATTAATCGGATGGTCTTAAAAGAAAAAATTAATTGAATACAAATATGCTGAGAATAAAAGTAGTAATTATCTCTAACTGAGGTATTACTGCTTTTTTATATAACATATAGTTATCATTATTTTTGATATTAAATTAATAAATATAAATAATGTTATTTTGAAAATTTTTTTGATATTTTAAGAATATAAATATATTATATAGTTATAGTTAGAAAAGCAATATACTTAGGAGTGGAAAAGTTGTTGAACAAATATGAGGTGAAAGCAATTAAAAATAATAAAAGTAACTTAAACAATAAAATTAAAAAGATGAATGCCATTTACAATGTGCCTAAATCTTTATTTCAGTATAATAAAAATAGAAAAACACAAACAACTTCTGAGGCTTATCAAAATTTAAAAAAATTGCATCCAATTTTAAAAAAGAATGCAAAATATTATTTTAAGTTAGCTGAATTAGCTATTGATTTACAGAAATGGGAAGAAGCTATTCATTATTTAAATAAAGCAATTGAAAATGATATAGAAAATACTATGAATTTATACTATGTAAGAGCAACAGTATTTGAAAAATTAAATAAAAAAAAAGAAAGTATTAAATCAATAAAAAAATATTTGAAACTAAATAAAAATGATAAAAATGCACTTATCAAATTAGCTGACTTAGAGATGGGTAATAAAAATTTCACAAGCGCAAAACATCATATAAATCAATATTTATCATATGAACCTTTTGATAAGAAAGCTAAATTAATGCTAAAGCATTGCCTTGAGCATTCAGGGGAATATTATTCTATTATAGAAATGCTAGAGGATGACCTAGAAAAAGATAGTGATAATGGCTTGATTTTATTAGAGTTATCAAAATTATTCAATAAAGTAAATGACAATAAAGCTGAAGTGGAATATTTAGAAAAATATGTGGCAATTTATCCTAATGATGTAGATAATATTATTAAATTAATTCACTACTTAGAAGATTTAAATGAATATGATAAAGCTATTCATTATTATTCTTTGATTTTAAGTAATGAGGAAACGATGCTTACAAAAAATATGTTATCAGCATATTACTATAGAAAAGGACAACTTGAGTATCGATTAAATCGTTTTAAAGGTGCTAAACAAAGTTATGATAAAGCTGTTCAATACTCGGAAGACCCATTAGTGAAAAAATGGGGAATTGGATATCTACATGAAAAATCAAAAAATTATGGACAAGCTATAAACACATATCAAATACGTTTAGAAGACGAAAATGATAATTCAGAATTATATTATAAAATAGGTATATTATTAAAAAAACAAGGAGAATTGGAAACAGCAATATCAAATTTTGAAAAAGCGTTAGAATTTAATAAAGTAAGATCACCATGGCATTACCAATTAGCTTTATGCTATGAAGAAATACAAGATTATGAATCTGCTGCTATCGCTTATCATAATGCAATTTTGAGACAGCAAACCCATAGACCTGATAATTTTAGAAAGTTAGCATATGTATTAGAGAAAATAGGTAGAAATGAAGATGCACTAGCTGCCTATAGAGAAGCAGAATTATTTAGGAAACCAAGTTACATGTCTAATATCGCATATAATAAACATTTAAAATCAATTTCAGTACGGTATGCAGAAAGTTATGAGTATTATGATATAGAAAGTAATATGGTTTTTTATGAAAGTATGAGCGGCGCTGGTATAGTAGGAAATCCTGCTGCCATATTTGATTCTCTATATAATAATAAATTATTTAATACTTTCACACATGTTTGGGTTATCAATTCATTTGATAATATTCCCGAGCATATGAAAGATAAAAGTAATATTATTTTCGTTAAGAAAAACTCAGATGCTTACCTTAAGTATATATCTAAAGCTAAATATTTAATTTGTAATTCTACATTCTCAGATTTTGTAGTTCGTAAAAAGGAGCAGAAGTATTTGCAAACTACACATGGAATTTTCTACAAAACAGTTGGACGAGATAGTAATAGAAGTAAATTAGGTGTTGCGGGGAGTACGCGAAATTTGCTACAAGCAACACATGTTATTGCACCTAATCAATTTATGATAGATAAACTAAAATCAGCTTATTCCATTGGTGATATTCATGTAGGAGAAGTAGCAAAAGTAGGTTATCCAAGAATTGATACTACCTTAAACGCTACTGAAACACAGAAAAATAATATTAAAAATCGAATGAATATAAATAATGAAAAAGATATTGTTTTATATGCACCAACTTGGCGTGGAGAGACGAAAGGCAGTAATGAATTTGACATTAATAAACTCATTCATGATTTGAAAGAATTGTCTGAAATTGAGGCAAACATTTTATTTAGAGGTCATAGTATTACGCAAGCATTACTTAAAGATATTGTTTTTCCAGAAAATATTATTATTCCACCGGGAGATATATCAACCAATCATTTGATGAGTGTTGTAGATATACTCATTTCAGACTATTCTAGTGTATTTTTTGATTTCATTCCAACAGGTAAACCGATTATACATTATATATATGATATTGAAGAATATACTACAGTTAGAGGGTTGAATCTATCTATAGATGAATTACCAGGTCATATAGCGAAAAATACTGAAGAACTAGTATCTTCAGTAGATTATTGTTTAAAAAATCAAGGTCCATCTGATAATTACTTAGAAGCAAAAAAGAGATTCTGTCCTTATGATTTTGGAGAATCAAGTAATCATGTTATACAATGGTTCTTTAAAGATGATACAACTAAAGTTGATATTATTCCTTTTGAAAAGTCTAATGATAAAATTTTGTTTTTACTAGGAAAACTTTCAAATAATGAAAATGTTAATAATCTGATTACAGATATAACATCTGCTACCCGAGAAAAAAATACTGTTTCCCTTTCATTAAAGAAAGGGATTATAGATGAACCAACGAAAGCAAATCCAATATTAGCATTTGGTAACGATATAAACTTATTACCACATGCAGGACCAATGGTAAAAACACTCGAGGAAATTATAGCTATTCAAGACATTGAAAAACGTAATAAAATTAGAAATAATAAAACTCAAATGTTATATGAAAGAGCTTATCAAAGGGAAAATCGAAGGTTATTTGGAGATATTCAATTTGATTATATTTATAATTTTGAAGAAGGATTTAATTATTGGTCAAGTCTTTATGAAATTATGAAGAAAAATTCAATTTAAAGAATCCGCCAACACAAGTGTTGGTGGATTGTTTTGTTTTTCAATAATTAAATTTTAAAAATGTAAATTGACTCTATAAAAATACAATGGTAACATAAATCATATTAAATCAATCGGAATAGTAAATTATGGAGGGTCAAAGATGAAAAGAATGAAATTGGGATATTTTTTAACTGGTTTTGGTCATCATGTTGCAAGTAGTAGACATCCAGAGTCAGTAGAGCGTGGTGGTATGAATTTAAAGAAAACGATTGAACAAGCAAAGTCTTTAGAACAAGCAAAGTTTGATTTTCTATTTGTTTCGGATAGTCTATATGTCGATAAGAAAACACACCCAGATATGTTTACAATGTTCGAACCTATTTCTTTAATGTCTATAATAGCTATGGAAACAAAGCATCTTGGCCTTATTATTACAGGTTCCACTACATATTCAGAACCATTTAACTTATCTAGAATCTTTTCTTCATTAGATCATTACAGCGATGGTAGAGCTGGATGGAATATCGTGACCTCAGGTATTAATGATACTGCTAAAAATTTTAGTGGCGTAAATAATGTTGATCATGATTTAAGGTATGATCAAGCGAATGAATTTGTAGAAATATCGAAAAAGTTATGGAACTCTTGGCGAGATGTAGATTCTCAAAGTATCCATAAGGCAGGTAAATTTTTAAAGAATCAACAACCAGAACCAATTAATTATGAAGGTGATTTTTATAACGTTAAAGGGCCTTTAAACATTGATCAATCACCACAAGGTTATCCCTTACTAGTTCAAGCTGGTTCTTCTAAAAAGGGTACTGATTTTGCGTCAAAGCATGCAGAAGTTATATTTACTGCACAAAATGATATCGATGCAGCTATTAATTTTGCTCAAAAATTAAGAGGACAAGTTGAAGAAAAGCGTGGCCCAGAGCAAGAAGTTGTTATTATGCCAGGTATATTCCCGTTTATCGGAGAAACTCGCGAAGAAGCACAAGCTAACTATAAAGAATTACAAGATTTAATCGACCCAGAAATGGGATTAGAATTATTATCTTCTTATTTAGGTGATACAGATTTAAGTGGTTATGACTTAAATACGCCATTTAAAGATGTTGAACTCGATAAAGGAAACAATATACAAAGTCGTGTTGATCTTATTAAAGAAACAGCTAAGAGAAACAATTCAACATTAGAAGATGTAATGAAACATGTAGCCGGTGCGAGAGGTCACCATATTATAGTGGGAACACCCGAAGATGTAGCCGATAGAATGGAAGAATGGTTTAAACGTGGCGCAGCAGATGGCTTCAATATAATGCCTCCATTAAACCCTACACAATTTGAATTATTCGTTAATAAAGTCGTGCCGATATTAAAAGAAAGAGGTTTAGTTCAAACAGACTATAACGAAGGCACATTACGAGAAAAATTAGGGTTGAGTAATGTTAAAACACATAGTTAATAACTGTTGTTTATATTGTTAAGATTATCCTATAAACTATTTCCTCTAGCTTTGTGAAATTTTGTCAGAATATTGTTAAAATAGTAGGTGAGTGAATTTTAGTGAGTTAGGATGAGATGAAATGGACAGTTTAGTAAATAATACTTTATCAGCTTGGTTACTTGTTGAATCTTTAAATCCTGGCGAGGTTAAGTATGACGATGATAGCACTATGCAAAAAAGCAATTTCCTAAATGGTGAAAAGCAAAAGCGTCTACAATCTTTTGCGAGTTATTATGATATATGGAACGATGAACGATTTAAAATTGCAGAAGAAGATAAAAAGAATGGTAAAAGAATTTTCCGTTTATATAGAAATTGTTTTATGTTTAAAGAGATTGATAAAGAAATTAGAAATATATTTGATGATGACAAGGAAATTTTTAATCTGAATAAAACTAAATGTTATGGTTATACTTTCCAAACAGATGAAACGGGTAAAGTTATTTCAGATAGCCTACATATCCCTATGATAATGAGTGCACTAAAGGAAATAAGAAAAGACAAAAGTGCTAATATCGAAGAAAGCTTTAATGATTCTAAAGATAAATTTGCAAAGAAGTTTAATGAAATCATTGCAGATGAACCGATTGATGAAAAGAAATTGGTTCGACTAGATGAGGCTTATCAAGACTATTTTGCTGTACTAGTTTCAGAAAATGCTGGTATGCATAGACATTACTTTGCTATTGAATATGTTAAGAACAGTGACACACCAGACCCTGATTTTAATAGTTTCTTTATTACTGATATAGAAAGAGCGCGTAAAGATCCAAATGAGACATTGAAAGCTTATATAGAAGGCATAGATGATTCAGAGAGAACTGAAGTTCATGAGAATAAAGCTATCTTTGATAAGTTTTTAAACCCAATATATTTACCTGACGGTCGTTGGCCATCCCAAATTGAACATAAGTTATCTTTGATGCAACAATTAGCTGTAAATAGTATTACCAACAGTAAAGAACACATTAGTTCAGTAAATGGTCCCCCTGGAACAGGGAAAACAACGTTATTAAAGGATATTTTTGCACATTTAGTAGTTGAAAGAGCTAAAGCTTTCGCAAAATTAGATGTTCCTTGGCATGCTTTTGAATCAGTAAAAATACATGAAACTGACTCTAAAACTATCAAAGTATTAAAAGAAGAATTTACTAAATTTAAAATGGTAGTTACTTCAAGCAATAATGGAGCTGTAGAGAATATATCTAAAGATTTACCTAAACTGGAGGAAGTCGTTCGCAATCCTAAAAAAACGGACAATCCACAATATGAGGCCGATTATAAAAATGCAGTAGATGAGTTGAAAAGCTTTGGTACGGTTGCTTCTAACTTGATAGGAGAGCCTGCCTGGGGTCTGTTTTCAGGTGTATTTGGTAAAAGTAAAAACATTAATAATGTTATGCAACAAATTCTTAATAGTGATTCCGAAACTGATAATAAGCAAAAGCCGTTTGTAAAACTACTTCAAGACGAAAATAAAGATATTAACAGTCAACTTGCAGTAAAATGGAAAGAATGTAAGAAAGAATTTAATGAAGAATTAAAGAAAGTAAAAGAACTAAAACAATTATCAATCGAAGCATATCGTAAATATAAAGAGAATGAACAATTATTAATGGAAGAAAAAGATTTAAAAGTAGATATAGAAAAGATAAATGCGCAATTAAAAGAAAGTGATGAAGTGTTATCTAATAAAAATGCTGAATTAGAGGATACTAATAAAGAACTACAATATAGGAAAGAACAAATTGAAACCATTAATGAAATGATTCAAACAAGTAATCAAAAGGGATTATTTGAAAAAATGATATCAATATTTAATGCGAATGAAGATGATAGTCAAAATAAATATAAAGAAGAGAAAATAAAGTTATTAGAAGAACAAAAAGCATATCATACAAAAAGTAATACGTTACAAAACAATATAAAAAATCTTGAAAATGATATCAAAGGGTATGAGAAAAAATTAAAGCTCAATGAAGAAAAAATTAAAGACTATAATGTAAAATTGGCTGAATTTAATAAGTATAAAGAAAAATCAGATGTGACCTTCCCAGACTCTAATTTTTGGGATGAGAATAATTATGGTAAACGCCAAGTAGAAAATTTATGGAATTCTAAGGAATTACATTATCGTCGTGGCTTATTATTCTTAAAAGCAATGAAACTCCAAAAATTATTGTTAGTTGCAAATAATGGCCCAGTTTATTATGCTATGCAAGATTTTAAAAATCGTAATGCATATTTGGATTCAGCACCAGAACGCGTAAAGAATGCATGGAATGTGATGCATCTCATCTTTCCGGTTGTAAGTACTACATTTGCTAGTTTTGCAAACATGTATAGAGGACTTCCTAAAGATTTTATAGATTATTTATTTATAGATGAAGCGGGACAAGCTATTCCGCAAGCAGCTGTAGGCGCACTATATCGATCTAAAAAAGTAGTTGCAGTAGGAGATCCTATTCAAATAGAACCTGTCGTAACGATGGAGTCTAATTTAATAGATAATATTAGAAAAGGATATAATATTCATGAACATTTACTTTCAAAAGAGTCTTCAGTACAGTCAGTGGCTGATTTAGCTAATAAATATGGATATTGGAAACCTGAAGTAGGAAATGATGAAGAGAACAAGAACTGGATAGGTATACCACTATGGGTACATAGGAGATGCTTAAACCCAATGTTTACCATCGCAAATCAAATTGCTTATAATAATAAAATGGTACTACCTGAAAACAAAGACCGAGGCAAAACTGGATGGTACGATATTAAAGGTAATGCTTCTCAAAGACAATTTGTTAAAGAACAAGGAGATAAAGTAATAGAATTGCTTATAAATGATTGGAGACAAGCAAAAGAGAAAGGCGAATATGAACCAAGTGTTTTTGTTATTTCTCCATTTACAGAAGTGCAAAGGCAAATTAAAAATTCTGCTAGAAATAGATTGGTTAACAGTATAGATGATGAAAGAAAGAAAATTATAAAATGGATCGATAAATCAATTGGCACTGTCCATACATTCCAAGGTAAAGAAGCGAAGAAGGTTTATTTTGTAATAGGTACAGATAGTAATCAAGACGGAGCGGTCAATTGGTCATGTGAAAAACCAAATTTATTGAACGTAGCTGTAACAAGAGCTAAAAATGAGTTTTATGTAATAGGTGATAAAGAACGCATTAAATCTAAACCATATTATAGTAATATAGATGCAGAAGCTAATATATATAATCTTAAATAGTATAAAAAATATAAATATAATGCGCCTTTTACTGTGATGTAAAAGGTGCGTTTGTTTGTCTATGTTAGCAAACAGTTATATAAAGATATGGTAGAATATAATTTTATGAATTTATCTATGAGAGGGTATTGAACATGTTAAAAACAGGGTTGAAAAGAACCCCAATCGCAATATGTGGATTGGCTTTAGGTGTTATGGCGTTAAGTAATTTATTTTATAATTTAAACTTAACGTTATTTGGCTTGTCTTTCTTTATTATTTCCTGTGCAATACTTTTAATTGTCACTTTAAAATGGATTGTTTATCCAACTATGTTTTTAAAAGAACTTAAAAATATAAATACATTTGCTATTCTTCCAGCGCTACCTATGACTTTAATGATATTGGTGTCTATTGTTAAAACTCAATTTTTAGTGGACGTATATATTTTAAATGTTATTTGGTATATATCTATTTTATTACATATGAGTTTTATCGTAATATTTATTGGATTTTACGCATTTAGAAATTATAAGTCTTGGCCAAATACGAGTTGGTTTGTGATGTTTGTTGGAATAGGCGTTATTGGTGAAACATCGTCTGAGTTCAATACTAGTATAGGTAACATAGCGATCATTCTTGGGTCAATATTTTTAATATTAATACTTGGATATGTATTATTTACTAAAGCATGGCAAACATATAATCAGGAACAGTTTCCAATGGTAATTATTATGAGCGCACCGGCAGCTCTTTGCTTAAATAGTTATATTTTAAATCATTCAAGTTACTCAGTTGCTTATGTATCGGCATTTTTAGTACTTTCGCAATTGTTATTCTTATTTACTTTAATATTTTTACCTAAAATCATGAAAGAAGGATTTAAAGTCTCCTTTTCAGCACTGACGTTCCCATGGGTGACAACTGCAGCATCACTTTATAATGTGAATCAAAATCTCAATTTAAACGATACAATTACGAATTTAGTCAATGTCATATCAATTATTGAAATTATATGGGCAACTCTCATTGTAGTTTATGTTCTTTATAAATATATTCTCTTCTTAATTTTAAAAAATGTGGTTTATGGGTAAATATATTATATAAGAAAAATAGTTTATTGATATAACATTTAAGAATAGTACTTTTATTCTGGATGTTTATAATTAAAATGGCAATGAGGAGTGTACAATATGTATAAAATAGCTATAGCTGGTGCAGGTGCAATGGGTGGTCGAATCGGTGTTTCCTTGAAACAGGCTGGTTATGATGTGGAACTAATTGATGACTGGGAAGAACATGTTCAACGTATTAACAAACATGGTGTTGAGGTTAAAACTGAAACGGATGTTTATACAGTCGATGTTCCAGCAGTATTGTCTAAGGATGTATCAGATTCATTTGATCTGATTATCATCTTAACAAAGGCGATGAACTCTGAAAAAATGATGCAACGCTTAAAAGAGGCAGGTTCAATCCATAAAGATACTGCAATATTATGCATGATGAACGGTTTAGGTCATGGAGAGAGATTATCAAAATTCGTTCCTATGTCACAGGTTTATCTTGCTGTCGTAATGTGGACAGCTGGATTAAGAGGTCCCGGTCAGTTGTTGCTAGAAGGTGGGGGTTATATAGACTTTCATCGTTCAGACGGTATTGTCGATAAACAATCTAACGCGATACTTCAGTTACTAAATGATGCAAATTTAAATGCACGAGTAAGTGATGATATCTTCAAATCGATATGGTCCAAAGCAACATTGAATAGTGTGTTAAACCCACTGTGCACGATATTAGATAAAACTATTTATGAATTTGGCAGCTATGAACATTCACGTGAAATGATTATACCAATGATTGAAGAAATAGTGTCTGTAGCTAGAGCAAGAAATGTTGAATTAGACGGTAAATTACTATTAAATAAAATTGAAGCGGCTTACCCTAAAGAAACACAAGGGCTTCATTATCCATCAATGCATCAAGATTATAACAAAGGTCGATTAACAGAAATAGACTATCTTAATGGACAAATTTCAGCATATGGAGAAGAATTAGGCATACCAACTCCAATAAATACGTTGCTTACACATCAAATACACCAATTAGAAATGAAGATTATGTAGCGAATAAAATTATATTAATATAAATAAAAACTCTTTCAAGGTAGATAACTTTGAAAGAGTTTTATTTGTAGTTTCATATTTATATTTTATTGGTTGCCATTAACATATGATTCTGGATTAACTGCGTATTCGTTACCTACGCCACCCTTCATACGTTGGAAGTGTAAATGAGGTGCTGTTGAGTTACCAGTGCTACCTGATTCACCAATTTGTTGACCAGCTTTTACTTCGTCGCCTTTTTCAACATTTAATTTATTCATATGCATATACCATTGATAATAATCGCTATCTTTTTCTTGGATTGTAACTTGGTTTCCGCCACCATAGTTACTCCATCCACTTTGAATAACTGTTCCATCAGCAAGTGAGTATACTGGTGTATTTTCTTCCATGTCATAGTCTATGCCGTAATGTGCACCGCCACCATGATATTGGCCATACTCTTGAAGTTTAGCATTTTTAGATAACCAATTTGATGAAGCTTGATCAGTGCCTTCAGATTTTTGAGAACTCTCAGTTACATTTTCTGCACTCTCTGAATTCTCGTTATTATTTACTTGCGCTTGATCAGAATTTTGATTAGTGTCTTCTGACTGAGCTGCATTTGACTGAGTATCTTCTAGTGAAGAAACAGTTTCATTTGAAGGTGCTTTATATTCTGCATTCGTATTTTCATTAACATTTGTGTCTTGGTAAGTTGTATTATTGTTTGAAGTTTCATTATTATTTGAGGCTTCATTATTCACGTTTGATTGTTCAACATTGTAACCATTATTTTCAATCGAGTCATGTGATTGACTAGGTGCGTAGTTTTGTCCGCCTTTAGTAAAGTAGTAATAATGGTAAGCACCATTTTCATCTATTTCATAAGATTGATATTCTTTATTGTCGAACATTGATTGATTCCAATTTCCATCTAAAGTGTGATGAAAATTCCCGTTAGAATCTATTGTATAGTAAGCTCCATTTTCATAACCTGATGTAGCTTGATTAGATGCGGTATCTTGCTCTGCTGCATCTGCTTCATATTGTGATATTCCCATTGTTAGTATCCCTATAGTTGCTATAGAGCTTGTTAATAATTTCTTCATTATGTTTAAACCTTCCCTTTCTTAAAATAACTGATACAAATTTATCATGGGTATAGAGTGAAATAAACACTTGTAATTGCTTTGTTCCTTCGAGTTAATAAAGTGTAATAATTATATAATATGATTACTTTTTTTATAATATTCAAAATTAATATATAGAACTGATGAATAGTAGATTATAGAACTAATACACGAAAAAATTCCTTATCAATTATTGATAAGGAATTTTTGTATTGAAATATTAATTATAAATCATACTATATGATTTACTCTATATTTTTAAGTTTTTTAATGACTGATACCATGTCTTCATTAATAACTAAATTGGCGTCACTATCATAAGGGGTAGCCTCTTTGTTAATAATGATAAGGTTTTGTCCTTCAAAATTCGAAATAAGTCCTGCTGCTGGTTGAACGACGAGTGAAGAACCTAAGACGACTAACGTTTCTGCTTCTTTTATTTTATGAAGTGCATTAAATATAGTGCCTTGGTCTAACATTTCCCCATAAAGAACAATGTCAGGTCTAATTGGGCTGCCACAATTTTCACAATGTCGTAAATCATTATCTATAACATGAGCTTTCGAATATTGTTGGTCGCATTGCGTACAATAAAACAGGTTTAAAGTACCGTGTAGTTCGTCTGTATTTACACTACCAGCATCCGAATGAAGACCATCAATATTTTGAGTTATCACACCTAATGAACGACCATCTTCTTCAAGTTGTGCTATCCAATCATGAACGATATTAGGTTTTTTATCAGCAAATAGTAAGTACTGATGGCAAAAATTAATAAAACCCTCTGGATTATTTTTTAAATAATCGTCACTTAATAAATATTCAGGTGAGTAACCTTTTTCTGAAATTTCGTCGTATAAACCGCCTATAGAACGAAAGTCAGGAATACCACTTGCTACAGATATACCCGCGCCTGTAAAAAATGTAATTTTGTTAGAAGCATCAATGATGTCTTTTAACTGTTCAATATTACGATTCATACTTATATCACTCCATTGAAAATTTGAATTCAAACAGAAATTTTTTGAATTCATTTCTTATACTTAATTCAATTTTAAATTCTAATACTCATTTAAGCAAATAAGTGGAGATAACCATTAATTTACTAATGGCCTTGACATTACTAGTAATTATCGTGATAATATAAAACGTAATGATTACGATTTATTAAGGTATAAATTATTTTTTTATTTTTTCTTAGATTATGGATGATTTTATGGGTGGGTTAACTACTGATTGCAATATATTTTATACGTGCGGTGATGATATAAATGAACAAAAAACGAGTTTTCTTTACAGTAGACCCTCGTACCAAACTTTTTTTAATGATTATTATATCTTTTATTGCGATTACAGGAAACATTACGGGAAACAGTATCTATGCGAGATTAGTTATCTTGCTTATTCCTAGTTTGTTAGTTGTAGCTAATAAAGAAATTGTTAAAGGTACTGTGTTTTGCTTAATTATATTTTTAGGGTGGTATGCCGAAGCTTTTCTTATAAGAGGAGAAAGTCAGTTATACGATATATTAATTTTTGTTCCAGCAGGTATTGTTACACGTTTTATGCCAACTGTTGTGATGGGGTATTATTTTTTAAACACGACGCAAGTAGAAGAATTAATCGAAGGTCTTGAGAGGCTTAAGTGTTCACGCAAAATAACAATCCCTATTGCTGTCATGTTTCGCTTTTTGCCTACTATTAAAGAAGAGTCTTCATATATTGATGATGCGATGAGAATGCGTAACATGTCTTTGCGTAATACACTCGATAGGCCGATTACATACATAGAGTATAGAATGGTTCCTGTCTTAAACAGTGTGATTAAAATTGCTGATGAGCTTACGATTGCTTCGGTAACCAAAGGGTTAAATATTACACGTCCGAAAACGGCAATTATACAGTTAAGGCTCAAATGGTATGACGTATCTATACTAGTTTTAGCAGTCGTTTTAACAATTTTTTATTATCTATTGTGAGGTTATACATATGATTCATTTAAAAAACATTTCATTTACTTATGAAAATGGTGATCAAGGTATCCGGGATATTAATTTAAACATTAAAAAAGGTGAAGTTGTCTGTTTAACAGGCCCTTCAGGTTGCGGTAAGACTACGGTCACACGTTTATTTAATGGCTTAATACCTCATTTCTTTAAGGGTGCGATAGATGGTGAAGCACTTATTAATGGCGAAAATATTCAAGAAGAAACCATTTACGATATTGCTCGTCATAGTGGTTCAGTCTTTCAAAACCCAAGGTCACAATTTTTCTGTTTAAACACGACAAGTGAACTTGCATTTGAAGCTGAAAATTATGAGATGCCCCCTTCAAAAATTAAACAACGTATTCAAGATGTTACGGAATCGTTTCACCTTCAAAGGCTATTAGACCGTGATATTTTCAACCTCTCTGGTGGGGAGAAACAGCTGATTGCTTGTATAGGCGTGACTGTATGTCAGCATGATCTCATAGTGTTAGATGAGCCTTCATCTAACTTGGATTTTATAACGGTTTCTAAATTAAGAAAAATGATTGATAAGTGGAAGATTGCTGGAAAGACAGTCGTCATCGCAGAACACCGATTGTATTATTTATTGGGTATTGTTGACCGTTTTGTTGTACTTAATAACGGAACAATAGAGAACATCTATTCAAGTGATGAATTTTCAGTAATGTGTAATGAACAAATACAACAACTAGGATTACGTGCGACACATTTAAATGAATTAACGCAACAACATCGTTCATTAACAGAGCACAATCAAAGTTATATTTCATTACGCCATTTTCAGTTTCGCTACCATCGTAAAGCACCATTATCTTTAGATATAGATTGTCTAGATTTAAAAGAAGGACAAATCACAGCTATTATCGGTCGTAATGGTGCTGGCAAGTCTACATTAGCAAGATGTTTATCAGGTATTGAGCGTAAATTTAAAGGTGAAATTAAACATCACGATAAAACATATAAAAATAAAGGACGTTTAGAAAAAGTTTACATGGTATTTCAAGATGTGAATTGTCAGCTGTTTGCTGAAAGTGTTGAAAATGAATTGCTTATTAGTAATAAGACGCTAAGTGATGCAGAAATCGAAACACAACTCACAACCTTTGATATTGCCAAAGATCGAGAACGACATCCACTAGCATTATCAGGTGGCGAAAAACAAAGATTAGCTATTGCTAGCGGAGTAGTAACTGAGCGAGAAATACTTATATTTGATGAACCAACTAGTGGTTTAGACGGAAAGCATATGCAAGATGTAGCACAAACATTGAAAGAGCTAACCAATAAAGGAAGAACAGTCTTATTAATTACGCATGATTATGAGTTGATTCTTGAAAGTGCAGATGACATTTTAAGGATTGATAATGGCCAAGTAGCAGAGCAATATACATTAACTGAAGAGACACTTCCGAGATTGAAACAATTTTTTGAGATTACATAAATAAGGTAAAAATAGGAGGTACAATTTTGGAAACTAAAAAAATTGGCGTACAAGATTTAATTAACATTGGTTTATTTACAGCATTATATTTCGTTATAGTATTTATAGTAGGTATGACAGGAGCGGTACCTGTTATGATGATAGCTTTACCAGTACTTATCGCTTTTTTTGGAGCGGTACCCGTTTTATTATTAGTTGCTAAAACACAAAAATTCGGTGTGTTATCACTTTGCGGTATTATCGTGAACGTGATTATGGCTATCATGGGGCATCCATGGCCATCAATGGTCATCGCTATTCCGCTTATAATCATTGGTGACTTAATTATGAATGTCGGTAAATATAAACAATGGTTTTGGATAATAACAGGATATGTTGTCTTTTCAATTTGGACAACAGGAGGGTTATTACCATTTTATATTATGAGAGATAAATATTTTAGCAGCATGAAACAAAACCATGGTGAAGATTATGCCAAAGCATTTGATTCAGTATTTACATATCAAGTTCTTCCAGTAATTTTCATCTTATGTATCCTTGGTGCAATAGCAGGAGGCTTTATCGCAAAACAAATATTGAAAAAGCATTTTCAACGTTCAGGCGTATTGTAAGTGTGAATATATAGAAAAGAATTGGAACATATAATTCCTCGCTCAAAATAATTCTCCTAATCCGTAATAATTTCTAATTAATGGATTAGGAGAATTTATTTTTTTATTTGATTGCATAACCTAGTATTACGACATTTAATAAGTTATTTTATTTAAAAAATATATTGTGAAATACTTCACAATTAGTTATTATTAAATCATAATCTAGTTTGTATATTAAGAAGTGAGGTTATAAAGTTGAATGATATTAATAGCAATAATAAAGTATTTTATGGGAAACAGTTTATAGACGATGTTGTGGATACAATAAAAACAAAAGATATTTTGCAAAGTTTTTATAGAAAAAGATATATACTAAGAGCTACTATGTCGGGGTTTATTTTAGGGTTGATTACTGTATTTGTTTTAATGATAAGAGCATCATTAGATGGACAAATTGCTGGTGGTCTAATTAATTTAATTGCGTCCATTTGTTTTAGTTTTGCTTTAGTTCTTATACTGTTTACTAACTCTGAGCTTCTTACCAGTAATTTTATGTATTTTACTGTTGGTTTATACTATCGCATTACAAACCCCATTCGAGTTATGAAAATATTTACTCTTTGCTTTTTAGGAAACTTTTTAGGTGGTTTTATATTTTTTGTATTGTTTTATTTATCGGATGTAATGACTCCAGAAATGCTAACTCAACTAGATAATATTATTGCTCATAAAACATTAACTGCAGGCTTTACAGCTATATTAGTTAAAGGTATTTTTGCAAACTTCTTTATTAATATTTCATTGGTTATCGCAATGCAAATAAAAGATATTTTAGCTAAAATGTTTGTGCTTATGTTTGGTGTGTCAATCTTTGCTTTTATGGCATATGAGCATGTAGTTTATAACACTGTATTATTTACTGGAGGACTATTATATCAAAGCGAAGAGTTAAGTACGATTCCAGTGATGATAAATATAATTGCTTCATGTATAGGTAACTATATTGGTGGAGGAGTGATTATAGGACTATTTTATGCTTATTTAAATAGTAATAGTGACTATAAATTTTAATTATCATGAAGTATTATATATGAATGTTTTGAGAAAACTTGTCACAAAAAAGTCGCAATCACTTAGTGTTTATGTGATCCCTTAAAAGAATTAATGCGTATACCCTATAAAGGGTGTGAGTGATTTGAAGAAAATAATAATAATACTTATTTTAGCGATATTTACAAGTGGATGTATGAATGTTAATGACACAGATAGCGATGTAAATAAAAACAAAGATAGCAACTTAAAGAGTGAGAAATCTACTAAGGTAAAACCTAAAAAGTTCGAAAGTTATGACAGTGAGATTGTGCCTGTGAAAATTAGTATTCCGAGGTTAAATATTTCTAACAAATTAGAACATACTGGTGTTAATTCTGATGGCGAGATGGAAGTACCTAAAGATATCAATACACCTGCGTGGTTTAAAGAGGGTTATAAGGTTGGAGATAATGGAAATGCGGTTATTGCTGGTCATGTAAATGATGGGCAAAATCCAGGTGTCTTTACGGATCTGCATAAATTGAAAAAGGGCGATGAGATTGAGGTAGAAGATAAAAATCATAAGAAGTTAATTTTTAAAGTATATGATAAAAAATTATATGAATTAAAAAAATCACCAGTAGAAAAAATATTTGGATATTCTAGTAATAGACATTTAAATTTAATCACTTGTGAAGGAGAATATAACCCCGAATTAGGAAGTACACCGAATAGATTAGTTGTGTATACAGAATTAAAAAGTGGTTGAGATTTTGCATATGACGTTCACTCTCATATAATGGTGAGTGTCAGGGGGTGTGACAATGGAAGAGTCGGATGTAGAAGTGTACGGTAAAATTATAGCTAAAGACGCGAATAGTTTAGAAATATTATACGATCGCTATGAGTCTTTATTGTATAATTTTATTTATAAAATAACACAAGATAAGCAATCAAGTGAAGAAGTGCTTCAAGATGTATTTATGAAAATTTGGAATCAAAAAGCAAGATTTGATAGTAGCAAGGGGAAAATGTCAACATGGCTTATTACAATTTCAAGAAATCTAGCAATTGATTATATTCGAAGAACCAAAATGTCAGCATATGAATATGATGAAGAAAGAGATAATTTAAAAGCTGATAATGTACCAGAATCCGAATTAATAACGAAAGAACAATCTGAACAAATTAAAGAATGTATAGATGAATTAGATGAAAAACAACAAATAATTCTATATTTATTTTATTTTAAAGGTTGTAATCACAAAGAAATATCGAAAACACTTGAAATACCTCTAGGAACAGTCAAAAGTAGACTGAGGTTATCCATTCAACATTTAAAACATAAATTCAAAAATAATAAGAAGGGAGAGATGAATTAATATGGAATGTGAAAAAATATATGAATATTTTAATGGCCGACTAACTGAAGAAGAAAAGCAAGAATTCGAAGAACATCTAAAAACGTGTAAAGCATGCCAAGATGAACTAAACGATTTAAATATATTAAATGAGTCTCTTCCTTATCATGTTGAACGTGTAACTCCTCCTAAAGAGATGAAGAGCAGAATAATGAATAATATATTAAATGAAGACAATACAGAAGAAGAATCGTCACACCAAGAAAAAAGTGGATCGTTTATTGAAAAGAAACATAAACCTATAAAACGAAAAAATAATATAATTAGAAATATAGCATTTGTAAGTATGGCTGCACTTTTATTTATATCTTTGATAGGAAATGTTTATCAATTTAATACACAAGACAAAGAAAAGAAACCGAAAGATAATAAATTAATCAATAAAGATGATGCACAAGTTATAAAATTAAAATCTACCGAACAAGATAAAGTTCAAGGAGAAGCTTTTGTAGCAAAGAGTAATAATGAAAAGCAATTAGTTGTACAAGCAAACGGTTTACAAGAAACAAAAGGTAATCAAGCATACCAAGTGTGGATACTCAAAGGAGAAAAGCCATACCGTGCAGGTACATTTGTTTCTAGCAAAGATTCCGGAATGGTTGTCTTTGACCTAAGCGATATTGAATTAGACAAACAAGATAAAATAGCGATTACACTCGAACCTTCACCTAATAACCAAGCTCCTGAAGGGGATATTATTATGGCGAGTGAAAAAGTTTAAAAATTTTTTAGAGATTACATTAAAAAATGTGATCTCTTTTTTTATTTGTTACGTATACCTTATGAACAAAAAAATAAAGGAGTGATTTGATGAATATTTCACAGAAAGTATTAGCTATGTCATTATCGGTTTCATTGTTAGGGACGGGCGCAGGTATGTCACAAGTAGCACAAGCACACGACGCATCGCATGAATCGGTTACAAAAACAGATAGCAAAGCGGTTGAGTTAAGAAGTAATTTAGACATGTTACTAAGTGAACACGCGTATTTAGCAGCGGATACAATGAGAAAAGGTGCAGAAGGCTCTAAAGACTTTGATGAATCAGTAAAATCACTAAACATGAATACGAAAGAGTTATCTAAAGCTATTGGGGATGTATACGGTAAAGACGCAGGAATGGAATTTGAAAAAATGTGGTCTGAACATATTGGTTACTTTGTAGATTACGTGAATGCTACAAACAACAATGATGAAAAAGGACGACAAGAAGCGTTGAATAACTTAGATAATTATAGAGATACGTTCTCACAATTTATGGCTACAGCCACTGATGAAAAATTAGAAGCTAAAGGATTATCAGACGGTTTACAAATGCATGTTAACCAATTAGTTAGTGCATTTGACGCATCGGTAAATGGAGACTACGACAAAGCTTATAAATATGAAAGAGAATCCATTCATCATATGTATATGGTGAGTAAAGGCTTATCGGACGCAATTACTAAACAGTTCCCAGAAGACTATCATCATACAAGTGCAACTACTAAAGCAGCAGACTTAAGATCAGATTTAAATTATCTCATGAGTGAGCATGCAGCACTAGCAGCTGATGCAATGCAAAATGGATATGATGGTTCTGAAAATTATAAAGCCTCTGTAAAAGCGCTAGAAATGAATACAAAAGACTTATCAAAAGCAATAGAAGACGCATATGGTAAAGACGCAGGAATGGAATTTGAAAAAATGTGGTCTGAACACATTGGTTACTTTGTAGATTATGTAGAAGCTTCTAAAAATAACGATAAAGATGCTAAACAAGAAGCGAAAAGCAATTTAGATAATTACAGTAAAGAGTTTGGAGCATTCTTATCTAAAGCTACAGATAATCAACTGAAAAGTAATGAATTAGCTGACGGTTTAGGTATGCACGTAGATCAATTACTAGCTTCATTTGATGCATATACAAAAGGCGATTATAAAACATCTACTATGAAAGTAAGAGAAGCATACGCTCATATGTTTATGCCAGCTAAAGGTTTAAGTAACGCAATTGTAATGCAGAACAAATCAGATTTTGAAATGGATATGCCAAAAGAAATGCCAGATACAGGTGCACAAAAATAATTAGCAATTAATGATTTAAGAGGAAACTATTTCCCATGGGGATATAGTTTTCTTTTACATGGATAAGACTGAATCATTCATTAAAGGGAGAAAAATATGGAAATTACAAATGTATTATCAAAAATAAAAAGAGATATCATATTTGATGATCATAGTTACAAAGTTAATTTTAATAAAGATTGTTCAGATGTAACATCTATGTATCAAGATATTCAAGACTCATCAATTTTTATTTTGAAATCATCAAAGCATTCAAAAAAATATGCAATAGAAGCGGTTAAGAAAAACCCAGTGTTAATCATCACGAATATGCCATTAAATAGTTTGGATGATATTAAAGGGAATGTCTATGTTGTGTATATAGATAATTATGAATCAGTCGCAATTAAACTTGTCCACTTATTCTACGACAAATATATAGAACAATTAAAGTTTATAGCAGTTACAGGTACTAATGGAAAGACTACTACAAGCCATATGATATGTAAGCTATTATCAAAAATGGATGTAAAAGTAGCTACCATTGGTACGTTAGGCGTTTACGATGATGACTATAATAAAATAGAATTTTTACATTCAACTCCTACAACACCTATGCACTTTGAATTTGCCGAAATCATAAAGTATTTCGCTGAACGAGATTATGATTATATTGTATATGAAGCAACATCTATCGCTCTAGATCAAAGAAGAGTAGATTTTATTGAAAATGAAATAGCTGTATTTACAAACTTTAGTTCTGAACATCTAGAATATCATCACACAATAGAGAACTATTTAGAATCAAAACTAAAGCTAGATCAATTAAGTAAGAGAAGCATGGTGAATTATGATACTAAAGAATATTTAAAAATATGTAATGACAAATATCATTTTTCTAATAATAACGATACCTATTATAAATATGAGTTGAAAAATAATAAACTATATATATCAATTGGTAAAGAAGTTTATAAATTAGATGTCCTATTCAATGGAACACATAACTATATTAATCTAGCGACTAGCATATTTACGTTACACAAATTAAACTTTAATATTATAGATATATTAAAAGCAGTTGAAACGATGAAACCCCCAGCACATCGATTTGAAACGTTTGAAATAAACGACTATCAATTCATATTAGATTTCGCGCATACACCATTAGCAATTAAAGAATCCATTGAAGACGCCTTAAGATACGCTTCAAATATAGATAAACAACTTACAGTTATGATTACAGGAGTCGGATTAAGAGGCTACGATAAAATAGAATCCACTATGAAACTCATTCCAAAGTATATCGATCAAGTAGTATTAGCTTCTGAGCAAGTTGGATATGAAAATGAAAATTTAATTATCGATACAATGATTAAAAATTTACCCAAAACATACGATTTAAATAATCTCATTATAGGCAAATCTCGAAAAGAAGCAATAGAGAAAATAATAAATAAAGTTAATAAAAAAGAAAACATTATACTACTAACAGGCATTAATGAGCCACAACACTACCGAGGAAAACTCATTGGACATGACGATAAAACATATATAACAAAATGTATTAATCATGAGCGAGGTTGAAAGTTGATATAGAGAATTAAAGCCTGTTTATATTAAAGCGGAAAAATGATAAATTTTTATAGTATTACTTTAAAAGAAAGAGGTTTTATTGTTGGCAATGTTCCGTGAAACGCTGATATGGATAGTTTTATTTATCTTCAGTGTTATAAATACTTTTTCAGTAGTTGTTGGGAATGAAGAATTATTGAATATACCATTATGGAGTTCGTGGCTATTTCTCTTAGGAATTACAATTGTTATCACGACAATATTTCTATTTCGTAAATTTTTGCAAAAAAAGTATTCATCTTATAGCTTAGTTGATGAAAGTAAATTAAATTTAAAGGAGAATGAATATTTCTTTCAATCTCCTTTATACATAGTTGATAACCAAGTGATTCCTATATACGGAGAAGGAAATATAACATATACTCCAACTTATTTTAATAAATTGCATAAACTGATCAGTCTTTTTGGTTTTATGCCAATTTATAGTACTTATTTGTCATCTGATAAAAATGAAATTAAAATTATTCCACGAAATGCATTTTCGCTTAGATATAAGTATAATGTTTATTTAAATAATGATTTTGTAGGTATTTATGAAATGAAAAGGCTCATCAAAGATAAAGGTATTAAGCAACAATTACCTTACACATTTCGTTCTGAAGATGATGAGTATTCACTTCACAATGCATATATGAGCACTAAAACTACTATTACAAATAATAATGATGCAGTATTATTCCAAGCGGATAGAAGTGTTTTTGACTTTTCAAAAGAACAAAATACAAAAAAGCGCGGTGAAAAACACTATATTAAAATTGATGTTGCCCACGAATATTCAGAATTACTTTTGGCACTTTATATACAAACAATTATTAATAAACAGAGTCAAAAAGCTTCGTAAGAACTAAAAATTGAGGTCATAAAGGTATTATTAAAAAGAAGGAGAATAGCTAATGCAGTATAATTTAAGTTTTTATTCACTTTTAATAACACAACTTTCTACTAATTTAGCTTTTTCTTTCTACACTATGGCACTTACTTATTATGTATATAATCTAACTAATTCAGTGTTTTACTCAAGTTTAATAACGTTTATAAGCGTTGGCTCCAAAATCCTTTCAGGCTTGAGTATTTCTATTATTACTGAAAGAATTAAAGTGAAAAGTTTATTGATATTTAATACTATATTTCAAATATTAAGTATAATATTACTACTAATATTTATAAAAAATAGTGCTAACCTTATCATAATTTATGCCCTTATTATGTTTTTATCTTTTGTAAATGGTATTTTCACACCTTTGAAATCAAGAATATTGAAGGAAAATCTAGATAAAGAAAATATGGCAAAAGGTTTATCAATAATTACAAGTTTAGATCAAATATTATTGTTTTCTGGGTGGATATTAGGTGCTTGGATTATTTCGATGCTTGGTAACAATAATCTCCTAGTATTATCTTTAGTATTGCTTTCATTAGCATTTATAGCTGTTATTAATATAAAAATAGAAAATAAAAAAGAAGAAATAAATAGTAAAAACCCTATTAGAACGATTATGAGTAGTTTTTCTTTATTGAACAGGAAGCCTTTGATACGTAATTTGATTGTGATAGAATGTTTAGAAGTTTTAATAGGCTCTATTTGGATAGGGTCAGTTACATTAAAATTTGTTCAGGAACACTTAGGCCAAGATGTTACTTGGTGGGGGTACATTAACGCTAATTATTACCTTGGCACTATATTTGGAGCATTTGTTGTAATGAAATATAGCAAATTATTTAATCATCAACCAATTAAAAAGATAGTAATATTTATGATGCTATACGGCATTTTGTTAATTCTATATTCGGTGAATGTTATAGATATTATAGCGTTATTTTTGGTCTTATTAGTGGGTCCAGTTTTACAAATTAAAGATATAATTCAAGAAACCTTCATTATTAATAACATTGATGAAAAAGATATGATTAAAATAACAGGTTTGAAAAATTCACTTGTCCAGGTTTCGTTTTTATTTTCTATCTTAATAGTAGGGTATATAACAGATCATATTGAAATACAATATATTTATACTATATCGGGGATAATTACATGTATAATAGCGGTTGTTTTTTCTAAGTTCAGTAAAATAAAAAAATTACATATATAAAATAAAAATCTATTATTCTTAATATGAATAATTTTAAATTCATTTGCTATATAAGGTTATACTTTTGTATACTATTACTATCAAATGGTAGGAGGAAACTCATGAATAATTCACAAAATCAAGTTATAGAAAGTTACAAAGATTTTTGGGTACGTTTTTTAGACATAAACGGAAGATCTAATCGTCCAGACTTTTGGCATCCTTTTTGGATCAACTTTGTAATAACTTCTCTCTTAGGAATGGTTTCAGCTGGGTTTCTAAGCGGACTTTTCGGATTGGCAGTCATAATACCTTCATTCACTGTTATGACAAGACGTTTACATGATTCAAATCGTACAATGGTTCTTGCAATCGTTTCTCATATTAGTGGCCTTATCGCTTTGGCTGCGACTGTAACGTTTGTTGTAGCTATCCTTGCAGCTGCAGGGGCTGGAAGTACTGGTATGCTTGGTGCGTCGTTGATGGCTGGTGCATTCGGTACAGTTGTAGCTGGAGTAGTGACGTTATATACATTGTATGTGTTAGTTAAGCCTGGTGATAAAACGGCTAATAATTATGGTTCTGGCGGTAGTTGTGATATTGCTCCAGAAGTTCAAACTCAATAATTAAACTTCAGTGTTTATAAGGGAGCGGAATAACGAAATCTTATTATACAAATTAGATTTCTGTTCCACTCTCTTATTTTTTCTTGTTTAAAATTCCCAATTTGATATAAATTCGTAGAATGCTTTTACGACTTTGTTATTGAGTTGTTCTTTTTTTAGAATTAAAGAAGTTTTTCTTGTTAATAAATCACCTTCGCTATTGATACACGGAGTCTTATATAGTTCTTGATCCCCTTCTAATAATATATTGGGTAAGATAGCAAATCCTAAACCTTTTGATACGAATTCTTTACAAGTTTCCATGTTATCTACTTTTATTGGAATTTTAGGCGGTTCAATATAATTTGCAATCCACCATTCATCGATTAATTTTTTTAATAAAGAGTCGGTATTATAATAAATTCTTGGTAAATCTGGTAAGTCTTCTAATTCTATTTTTTCACTTGAAACGACATATAATTTTTCATGCATAAGTGGTAACTCTATTGATGAAAAATTATAATCACCTCTTAAAATTCCCACTTGTGAACTATCATTATGTACAGAATGAAAAACTTCTTCACTCCAACCAGTATTTACATCAAATTTTACTAAAGGATATTTTTTGCTGAATTCTGATAGAATACTAGGCAACTTATACCTCGTGAAAATGACTGATGAACTTAGGCGAAGTACACCTTGTACTTCTTCGCTTTGGTTAAGAATATCGCCTTTAATTTTTTGTTCTTGTTTCATCATATCTTGTGAATAATTGACTAACATTTCTCCTTCTGCGGTAAATATAACGCCTTTTTTATTTCTATGAATAATTTTTGTTCCAAATTCTTCTTCTAATTTGTTTAACCTATACGTAACAGCAGGTTGAGAGATTCTCAGGAACTTACTCGTCTTAGTTATATTTTTAAATTTAAATAAGTTAGTTAATATTTCCCAATCGGTACTATTCACTATTAAAACTCCTTTCATAAAAATATTTTATGGTTATTCATAAAAAAGCGATATTTTATTTATTTATAACTGATGAATATACTATAACTAAGTTGTTTGAATATTTCAATAATTGAGAAAGGGGATTAATTTATGGACAGAAGCAATGTAAGAATCCCTTGTGTTTTGATGCGTGGGGGGACAAGTAAAGGTCTTATTATTAAAGATATGGACTTGCCAAAAGATACTAATTTGAGAGATGAAGCAATTTTAAAAATTTACGGAAGCTCAAAAAATGGTCAAATTGATGGTATTGGAGGCGGTACTTCTTTAACGAGTAAATTAGGAATTGTGGGCATAAGTGAAAATTACGATTATGATATATATTATACTTTTGGCCAAGTTAGTATATATGAGAATAATATAGACTTTAATGTTACTTGTGGAAATATGGCTTCAGCAGTTGGTTTATACGCTGTGCAAGAAGGATTGGTAACAGTTAAAGAACCGTACACTAAAGTAAGAATATTAAATACAAATACTAATAAAATAATGGAAGTTGAAGTACCGGTATCGCAAAATACCCCTATTACTGGAGGTGATTATCAAATTGATGGTGTTTCTCAAAATGGCGCTAAAATAAATGTTAGCTTCTTAGATCCTGATGGCGCATTTACTGGAAAGCTATTTCCTTCCGGTAATTTAATAGACACTATGTATACTCAGAGTGGTAAAACGTTTAATGTCAGTATATTAGACACTGGAAATATTGTTGCTTTTGTACATGCATCAGCATTTAATTTAATAGGACCAGAAGGAGAAGATGTTATTAATAATGAGGAAATATTAAATGAAATAGAAGAACTAAGAATAGCTGTTGGTATTAAGTTAGGTATATTTAAAACTGAACAAAGTGTTAATCCACAAGTGGATGCTTTACCTAAAATAGCATTAGTTGCAAATCCTGAAAATGACAGTGTTGATATTATAGGAAGATATATTTCAATGGGTAAATTGCATAAAGCTTTTGCAGTAAGTGGTTCTATAGCATTGGCAGCAGCCTGTAAAATTCCTAATACCATTCCTAATTTATTAGTTAATGAACCTAAAAATAATATGGTCGTCATTGGACACCCTAGTGGCACTATTCCTGTAGAAATTTTTATTGATAAAAATGAAAGCGATTACAGTGTTGTGAAAGGAAGTATTGGTCGTACTGCTAGGCGAATTATGGAAGGTTATGCACTTGTTCCTACATCAATAATTGAGAAGGATGGTGAAAGAATATGAAGAAAAATATAGTAATCATGACGCTATTATCAGTTGTTCTAATATTAAATGGTTGTTCATCAAAAACAGCTAAAAGTGAGTCAGAATATAGCTCTTTTCCAGAACATTCAATTGATGTAATTATACCGTTTGGTGAAGGTAGCGCTAGTGATACATTCGGTAGAAAGTTCTCTCAAATCATTACGAAAGAATCTAAAAATAATTATCAACCTGTAAATAAAGATGGGAGTGGTGGACTTTCAGGTATGTTACACGCGTATAAACAAGATAATGACGGTTATACAATTATGGAAGTAACACCTTCTCATATTATTGGAGATGTCCTTGAAAAAGGAAAGGATATTAAATTTTTAGATGACTTTGAACCACTTGCTCAAATTCAAAGTGATGTTTATGTGCTATCAGTTTCTAACAATAGTGACATAAAAAATTATGAAGACTTAATTGAAAAGGGCAAAAAAGAAAAAATTACGTTTGGGGGTATTAGTCCTGCTGGATTGGACGATTTTGCGATAAATGATTTTGCGAAAAAAGCAGGAATAAAAACGCAATTTATACCTTATCCTTCAGGTTCAGAAGTTAAAGCAGCCGCTCTAGGAGGAGAAGTAGACGTTTACGTAGATAAAGTAGTGAATGTTGTGGATTATGTTAAAGCTAAGCGTGTTAAACCTCTAGTAGTATTTGGAGATGAACGTATTAGTGAATTAGACGAACTAAAGGATACACCATCTACGAAAGAAAAAGGAATTGAGTCAACAATTGGTTCTTGGAGAGGATTCGTAGTGAAAAAAGACACACCACCAGAAGTGAAAGAAAAATTGACTAAACAATTAAAAATGGCATATGACACAAAAGAGTATAAAAAATTCGCACATGATAACTTCGTAGACATTGGAGAAGGTTATTTAGAAGACGATGAATTTGAAAAGAAAATGAACAGAGAACGTAAGAAGTTCGAAAAAGTAGCTCAAGATCTAGATATGAAATAAGGGGGAACAAATATGGGCAGCATTATATTTAGTGTGGTGGTACTTATAATATCTATTTTTTTATTAATAATTTCAATGAATATAGAAGACTTAAGAGGAATAGATGTAATTGGGTCGGGAAGTATTCCAACATTCATTTTAAGTTTCATCATATTGTTAATACTCATATCACTTATTAGCGAAGTTACGGAATATTTTAAAACAAATAAAACATTAGAAAACAATAAAATAAACAAAAAAACGATGTTAAGTTTAATTGCATTAACAGTTTTACTAATTGTGTTTATAGCAGTGTTGACCACTTTAGGCTTTGTCGTATCATGCTTGTTAATTTTACCTTTAATTTTAATTACTTTAGGAGAGCGAAACAAAATTAAAGTTCTTTTATTAACGATATGTGTTCCTATAGTTTTCTCCTTACTATTTGGATTAGTTTTAAATATTCCGTTACCAAGAGGCGTTAGTATTTTCCACGAAATAAGTAGAATATTTTATTAAAATGAGGTGAAAATAATGAATGCAGAACTATTAAAAGAAGGATTTTTAAGCGTTTTAGATCCATTAACTTTGCTGCTAATTGTAGCGGGATTAGTAATTGGTGTATTCCTTGGAGCTTTACCCGGAATAGGTTCCTCTATGGCCATCGTATTAGCATTACCTTTTACTTACTTCTTAGATGTCGTACCTGCTATAGCTTTATTAGTTACAATTTATGTAGGTTCAACTTATGGGGGTTCAATAACAGCTATATTATTTAATACACCAGGAACACCAGAATCAGTTGCGACCACTTTTGATGGTTATCCGTTAGCTCAAAAAGGACAAGCTGGTAAAGCGCTTGGTTTAGCAATTAGTTCGTCAGCATTTGGGGGAATATTCGCAGTATTAGTCATGCTATTTCTATCACCATGGCTTTCTCAATTCGCTTTGAAAATGCATTCCTCAGAATACTTTGCGTTAGCATTTTTAGGAATGGCAGTTATTTCTTCAATTGGTTCTAAAAACACGATAAAAGCTATCATATCAGGATTGATGGGGATATTTATTTCTACAATAGGCGTCGATCCGATTACGGCAACAGATAGATTTACTTTTAATTCTATTGAGTTAATGAATGGAATCAGCTATATACCGATTATGATTGGTGCATTTGCATTAAGTGAAGTTTTTACGCAAATTGTAGGTAATCAAGATGGGGACAACGGTGCAAGTTCCAAAATTAAAGTAGGTGCCTATAAATTAAGAGAATTTCTTTCATATAAATGGGTAGCTTTAAAATCTTCTATTATTGGAACTGTGATTGGTATTTTGCCTGGAACAGGTGGTTCAATTGCCTCATTTGTAAGTTATGGTGTAGCGATGCGTACGAGTAAAAATCAAGAAGAATTTGGCAAAGGAAGTGAAGAAGGATTAGTAGCACCAGAATCATCAAATAATGCTGCAGCTGGCGGTGCAATGATACCAACACTCATATTAGGTATTCCAGGGAGCCCAACAACAGCAGTGATTCTAGCAGCACTTATACTACATGGATTACAACCAGGACCTCAACTATTGACCGATCAACCAATACTATTATATTCAGTATTTTTCGCCATGTTTATTGCAAGTGTTTTAACATTTGTAGTTGGTAGATTTGGCATTCAAGTATTTGAATTGTTATTGAAATTACCCTATTCAATAATTGCTACTTTTATCATTCTACTTTCATTACTTGGAGCCTTCGCAGTAGATAACAATATATTTAATGTATGGATTATGTTGATATTTGGTGTTGTTGGATATTTAATGAAAATATTCGATTTTTCAGTACCTTCATTAATTCTTGGTATTGTATTAGGACCATTAATGGAAGAATCATTTAGAAGACATTTACTTTTAAATAACGGAAATTATATGTCATTCTTCCATTCACCGATCACTGTTATAATATTAAGCCTCTCTCTATTAGCAATATTATTACCATTAGTATTTAATAAGAAAACAAGTTAATTATGATAAATAATAGTAAAGTCAAAACAGGTTAACTACCTATTTGGTTTTACTATTATTTTTTCAACTCTTAAAAGAATTAATTTCTAATTATTAAAAATCCAAGCTAAAATATTTCTATAATTATACATATTTATAGAAATAAAAACATAATTTCAATGCTATATTTCTATATCTCTATATTTATAATATCCTAGTCATGTATAATAAAAGGAAATAAGACCTATGGAGGGATTTTTAATGAGTAGGCAAAGAGTATCTGCATCTCAAGTGGCAAAATTAGCTAATGTATCACAGTCAACTGTTTCAAGAGTCTTTACACCAGGAGCTAGCGTCTCGGAAAAAGCGAGAAAACGAGTTATGAAAGTAGCTAATGAGTTGAATTATAAGCCTAATGCATTAGCTAGAGGCTTAATTATGAATAAGACTAATCTGGTTGGTATAGCTATGAAAACTATACAGAACCCTTTTTATCATGAAACTTTGGCTATATTTACAAAAAAATTAAAAGAAATAGGTTATTCCGTCCTTTTTGTAAATTCAGAAAATGAAGAAATACAACAAGATGAAATCAACCAATTTTTAGAATATAATGTGGAAGCTATTATTGTAACAGATGCTATATTATCATCAGGTCTCGTAGATAAATTATCGAAAGCTCAAATACCAGTTTTTTTATTTAATAGAAGAGATGAAACTTCTAATTGTTATTCCGTTACATGTGACAACGTGAATGCAGCTCATAGTATTGCTGAATATTTTTATCAAAAAGGACATAAACATAATGTATTTCTTTCTGGTTTATCCAATACATCAACCAATAAAGAACGTTTGAAAGGTTTTAAGTCATATTTTGAACAAAGAAATATGGAAATTGATATTATTCAAGGTAATTATACATATGAAAAAGCATATTATCGTACGTATGAATATTTAAAATCAGGAAAAAAGATAGACGCTTTATTTGGTGCAAATGATATAACAGCATTAGGTGCATTAGATGCCATTAAGGCGTATGGATTAACTGTGCCTGAAGATGTGGAAATTATAGGCTTTGATAATATAAAAATGGCTTCATGGCCAAACAATAATCTGTCAACTTGGTCACAGCCAATAGAAGAAATGGTAGATGGAATATTAAATATACTTATAAATCCTGATCAAGTTGAGGAAAGAGAACAGTATGTTAAAGGAAAATTATTAAAAAGAAAGACAACAATGTAAACTTGACAAATGTAAGCGTTTCCTCTATTCTAGAAAATAATATTAATTGCATACGTATTCATACTTTCGATTTTATGTTGAAAGTATTATTTTATATCCTTAAATGAATACGTATGCAAAAGGAGGAAAAAGAATATGAAATATCTTAAAAAAGGAATGTCAGAAGAAAATTTAAAAGAAAGTGATGAAAAAACAAAGGAAATTGTTTCAAATACTTTGAAAGAAATAGAAGAGAAAGGTGATAAAGCTGTAAGAAATTTATCAATTAAGTTTGATAAATGGAATCCAGAATCTTTTAAATTGTCCTCTAAACAAATAGAAGATATTGTATCCTCAATCCCACAACAAGTTAAAGATGATATTGAATTTGCACAAAATAATATTAAAAAATTTGCTGAAGCACAAAGGGATTCAATGAAAGATATTAATGTTGAAGTGATGCCAGGTGTATTTCTAGGTCATAAAAATATTCCAGTAGATAGTGTTGGCTGTTATATACCTGGTGGACGTTATCCTATGATTGCGTCAGCACATATGAGTATTTTAACAGCTAAAGTAGCGGGTGTAGAAAGAGTTATTGCTTGTACACCTCCTATTAACGGAGAGGTTCCAAAAGCCACTGTGTATGCAATGCATAAAGCCGGAGCTGATGAAATATATATTTTAGGTGGAATCCAAGCAATGGGTAGTATGGCAATAGGTACAGAAAGTATCGAATCGGTAGATATGATTGTTGGTCCAGGTAATGCATTCGTGGCTGAAACTAAAAGACAAGTATTTGGTCGAGTAGGTATTGATTTATTAGCAGGTCCAACTGAGACATTAGTTATTGCTGATGAAACAAGTGAACCAGAAATGATAGCAACAGATATTTTAGGGCAAGGGGAACATGGTCCTACATCGCCAGGTGCAATTATTTCTACTTCAGAAACAATTGCTAAAGAAGCTATGGAAGAAATTGAAAGACAACTTCAAATCTTGCCAACAGCTGATGTTGCAAGAGAATCTTGGAACAATTACGGGCAAGTTATTATTGTTGAAAATGAAGAGGAAGCTGTAGAAGAGGCAGATAAATTAGCATTTGAACATGTCGAAGTTTTAACTAAAAATCCTAATTATTTCTTAGAAAATATGAAGAATTATGGCGCCTTATTCTTAGGACCTGAAACAAATGTTGCTTATGGAGATAAAGTTATTGGCACAAATCACACCTTGCCGACGAAAAAAGCAGCAAAATATACTGGTGGATTATGGGTTGGTAAATTCTTGAAAACTGTAACATATCAACATATTGAGTCTCCTGAACAAAGTGCGATGATTGGTGAGTATGCAGCAAGGTTATGCCAGCTTGAGAATTTTGCAGGCCATGCTGAACAAGCATTATTACGTGTGAGAAAATACGGAAAAAATAATTAATAATTAATGCTTAATCAAAGGGGGCATTGGTATGTTAGGGATTATAGGATTAGTTGGAGGACTTGCGCTATTAACAATACTAGTAATGCGTGGTATGAATTTATTAATCGTAGCTCCAATTTCAGCGTTATTTGTAGCTTTATTAAATGGTATACCTGTATTTTCACAATTTGCTGGTAAAGGAGAAACTGATTTTATTACAGGATATATGGATGGATTTTCAGGCTTTATAACTTCATGGTACTTAATGTTTTTAACAGGTGCTATTTTTGGGAAAGTTATGGAAGATAGTGGTGCTGCAGAAAGTGTATCGCATTGGATTATTAGTAAAATTGGTATGAAACGAGCAGTATTAGCAATCGTACTAGCATGTGGTGTATTGACGTATGGCGGAGTAAGTTTGTTTGTTGTAGCTTTTGCTGTTTATCCCATGGCAGTTAGTTTGTTTAAAGAATCAAATTATCCAAGAAGGTTTATTCCTGCCGCTTTAGCATTAGGTTCAACAACATTCACAATGACATCAGCTGGTTCTCCTGAAATTCAAAATTGGATTCCTATACCTTACTTACATACAAGTCCTTATGCTGGTTGGGGAGTTAGTTTAATAACAGCATTGTTTATGCTAATTGTAGGATATTTATGGTTGATGCATATGATTAAAAAAGCTAAGAGAAAAGGTGAAGTATTTGTTGAAAGAGAAAACGATCAATTTGAAAAGAGAGGTCGTTTACCAAATCCATTTATAAGTATGATACCTTTACTAGTAGTATTAGTTGTTTCATTTATACTACATAGTAAATTAGAACAATCTGCACTTATCATATCTTTATCAAGTGGGATTATCGCAACATGGTTATTAAATCATAGTTACTTTAAAGACTTTTGGAAAGCAGTTGGAAAAGGGACAGAGGGCGCTTTAATAGCGTTAGGGAATACTTCTGCTGTTGTAGGATTTGGAAGCGTGGCTAAAATCACCCCGGCATTTGACGATGCTATTAAATTTGTTACCCATTTAGATGGCTCACCTTTAATTACGGGTGCAATCGCAGTTATGGTTATAGCTGGATTAACAGGTTCATCATCAGGTGGTCAGACAATTGCATTACCTATATTAGCCCCTCATTATATAGATATGGGCGTAGATACAGACGCATTACACAGAACGGTGGCTTTATCTTCAGGTACTCTCGACTCACTACCACATGGTGGTTATGCAGTTACAACAATTAGATCAATTTCTGGAGAAACACATAAAGATGCATATCCAGCATTTGGTGCTATGACTGTGCTTATTCCAATAGCAGCAGTTGTCATTGCAATTATTCTATTTTCAATGGGACTATAAACGTGATACATCGACAGAGTATTTATTTAAAAATTGTCTTTCATTAAAGATTAAAACATTTAATGAAAGACTTTTTTATTTCTTGAAATTTACTTCTTCACTTTCTTTATATTTAGTAGCTACTGTTAAAATGATACAATGTATAAAATGTAACTACACTTGGAACTAAGATGTTTCACATGAAAAAGATCTGTAAATATGGAGGTGATGAAATTTATGTGTGTATATACTATAGGTCATTTTGATTATGAGTTAGATACTTTTCTAAAGATGTTGAAAAAGGCTCATATCACAATGATTGTTGATGTTCGTGCATTTCCTAATAGCAAAAGACATCCGCAATACAATCAAGGGTCATTTAAGAAATGGCTGAAAAATCATGATATAAATTACCATTATATAGATTTATTAGGTGGAAGACGAAAACCATCTCAAGAAGTAGGGGAAACTTTAAATGAAGGTTGGAAAAACCAATCATTTCATAATTATGCAGACTACACATTAACAGACGATTTCAAAACAGGTATTAAATCATTAATTAATGATACTAAAAATGATACTGTAGCAATTTTATGTGCAGAACAACATCCTTCAAGATGTCATCGTTTAATTATAAGCAATTGGTTAGTGGCACATGATACAGAAGTTAAACATATTATATTGAACGATAAAGAAGGAATAAAAATAGTGCCACATAAACTCGGACAATGGGGTGCAATGCCAATTATAGAAGATGATGGCGAGGTTGTTTATCCGGAAGAAACAGGGGGTTATTCAAAGTAAACTCAATACTATAAAAAGGTGCTTTCATAATTCTTACTTAAGTGATAAGATTTCAATTGAGTTAAAAATAACAATAAGCTTAATTTATTGTGAAAACATCATATTTACGAGGTGGTATTGTAGTGTTTAATAACAATGAACAATTTGTTCTAGGTTTTATAATCATAATTTATTTTGTGTTTTTACTAATCATGTCTTTATACATAAAGCGAAATATAAAAACATACGATGACTATAATATGGCGAGTAGAACTGTATCAGTCATCCCATTGATTTTAACATTTGTTGGTACAGGTGTAGGTGGTGCTACATTGCTAGGGTATATGGAAAATGGATATACGTTAGGTATGGGCCAGCAATGGATACATATTACGATGATAAGTGCCGTCATCATTCTTGCATTATTCTTCTTAAAGCGTATTAGATTATTAGGTGAAAAATATAACATGGTAACGATAGGTGATTACACTGCGCTTCGATATGGTGAATCTGCACGTATTCCTACTGTTATCAGTTTCTTATTTGCTTATTGTGCGATGACAGGTATGCAATTTGTCGCTATTGCTTCTATTTTAAATTTAACATTAGGATTAAATATGACAGTTGGTATCATTCTAGGTTGGGTCTTGCTGACAATCAAAACTTATCTCGGTGGTTTGAAAGCTGTCATTTGGCAAGATGTTATTCAAGGTACGATACTTACGGTTGGTATTATCGTGTTGTTCTTTGTGGTTATATATTATTCAGGTGGTTGGAGCGAAGTTCAAGCTAACGCTATTAACCAGAATCAAAATGATATGTTAGATTTTCTTAATATTACACCAAATGAAATTTTAATTTATCTTTTAACATTAGCTTTTTATCAGTTTATTAGACAAGATGTTTGGCAACGTATTTGGGCAGCTAAGAATTTAAAAACTGCGAGAAATGGTTACTGGATTTCAATGATTATTGCGGTGATATTAGGCGCAATGACAGTTTTAATCGGTGTATACAGTAAATTTGGTTTGAATCTCGATATAACCGAGACACCATTAGTTTATTATCATGTGATTCAAGAAGTCTTCCCGTTTCCTTTAGTAGTCGTTATGATTATGGTGTTACTAGCAGCTGTTATATCTAGTGCAGATTCGTTCTTCATTGCAGGTGCTTCATCTATTGCTAACGACATTATTAAACCAAATGTCAAAATCTCTAGTCAAAAGAAAATGTTGCTATATAGTAAGGTATCTGTGTTAATAGTTTCTGTTATTTCTTTGATATTATCACTTATGATTCCTGGGTTAGTAAACCTTATGGTAACAGGTACTGCGATGTCAGTATCAGGTTTATTAGCGCCAGTTGTTTTCGGTTTATTCTGGCAAAGACCTACAAAAATTGCTGGGAATATTTCGATGTGGAGTGGACTTGGGTCAGCCGTTATTTGGCAAATACTTGGTCATCCGTTTGGGATTCATCCAATTTTAGTTGGATTACCACTTTCAATTATTATGTTATTGGTTGTTACATTTTTAAGTAAGAAAGATGAAGCAATAATTTAATTATATGATTAAAGCAAAACATTATAAAAAAGAATCTGGACGTTTATCCAGATTCTTTTTTTATATTATATTTTCTCTAGATGCCCTTGAATAATAGAGCCTGTGCCTGTATGTTTAGAACCTTCATTGCGGTCAATTTCACTTTTTTCTAATTTATGAATTTTTACAGGTAGGTGGCCTAAGTAGTTTTTGATTTCATCAATATCATATAGCATTGATTCATCTTTTGGGCCACCAGTATCATAAGCTAATTGTTCAGTTGAATAGAACTCAAAGTAACTATGGCCACCTGTAACTAACGGTTGAATAAGATTATTAAACATTCCTTGCTTACCTTCATTAGGTACGTGTCCAAAAATGTTAATACTATAATTAAAAGATGCTTGGGGAATTAAATCAGATTGTGTGATATCACCATATATTGCTTCTATATCTACATTAGATTCTTCTGCTAATTTATATTGTTTGTTAATACCGACTTGTGACATATCATAAGTTGTCACATCATAACCTAACTTAGCAAGGTAGATTGCATTACGGCCTTCACCTTCAGCTAGGAGAACGACTTTTTCTTGTTTAGTACTTGGCATTTGAAATATATTTTGAACAAATGCGTTAGCTTCTTTACCATAAATATAATCATTTGAATCAAATTTATCATCCCAATGATTCATTTTAAAACCACCTTTTCCCAGGAAATAATATACGTGCACTATAGGAAGCTAATTTTTACTGTAACATATGAACTATAAAATCCCCGAAGTATACACTCGGTAAATCATCATTTATTAATTAGAAAAGCACCAATCCATTGTTAATTCACGGATTGGTGCTTTAAATTCGATTAATATTTTCTTAAGAAATCGACATCTCTATCGAAAATTTGATTAACAACATACTTTTGTACTGCATTTAAAATGCGTTCGATTACTTGAGTTTTATTCGATAATATACGAATACTAAAGCCATGTGTTGGTATTTGAGTAATACCGAAGCGGCAGTCATATTCTTGTTGGAAGTGTTTGATTTGTTCGTATACATCATCAATGAAGTGTTGATTTACTTCGGGATTGATGAAATAGCATGAACCTAGATGTGTATAGTTTTCCATATATCCTAATCCATCTACTTTATTTTTAGACGGATCTAACAACATATTATCGAACGTTACGAGTTCATCATCAACATAAATTTCATTTAATAAGTGCATGTAAGTGTAAGTGAAGTCTTTATCTTCTTTTGAATAACCTGGCGTCAAAATATCTGTATAAAATAATGACGCATTAGCGCTCAAGTTGAATTTATTATGTTGGAAGAACTTAGAGTTTTCAAACGCAATAATTGGATCGCCTACGTATTCTATATAACCATTATCTTTAACTGTAAAGTTCTGATATTGTTCGACATGATCGTTTAAAGTTTTGTAGATTTTTGTTGCGCCTTGTGACGTTAAAATAACGCTAGCATCTTTTTCTACAGTAAAATCCATCTTATAGCGGTCACCATCTAAATAACCGCCACCCACATTCACAATATAGAAAGTAGGGATATTCGAACCATTTAAGTAGACTGGTCGTATGACTTTTAAAGCTTTTTCAAAAAAGATGTCACGCGCGACTGATTTTTCACCGCTTTTAAAAACGGTTAAATCTAATTGACCAGTCCATTTTTGTTTTGAATCAGGCATTAAGCTAAACCTTTAAGTAAGACATCTTTGTCTATCCATTCAAGAACTTTATCTAGGCCTTCATCAGTTTTCAGGTTAGTAAATACGAATGGACGATCGCCACGGAATGTTTTTGTATCTTCTGCCATGCGGTCTAAAGATGCACCAACATATGGAGCTAAATCTGTTTTGTTGATAACAAAGAAGTCTGATTTAATCATGCCTTGTCCACCTTTACGAGGGATTTTTTCCCCTTGAGCAACGTCGATAATGTAAATTGAAAAATCAACAAGCTCTGGACTGAAAGTTGCAGCTAGATTGTCTCCGCCTGATTCGATGAAAAGAAGTTCAATGTCATCGTGACGTTCTTTTAATTCATCGATTGCAGCAAAGTTCATAGATGCGTCTTCACGAATCGCTGTATGTGGACAACCACCAGTTTCAACACCGATAATACGGTCTGCAGGTAATACACCTGAGTTAACTAAGATTTTTTCGTCTTCTTTTGTATAAATATCATTGGTAATAACACCAATGCTCATGTCTTTTGCCAATTGTTTTACTATTTTTTCAATAAGTTGCGTTTTCCCTGCACCAACAGGGCCGCCGATACCTATTTTAACTGTCTCTGTCATATAATACCCTCCTAAGATATGAAAATTCTTACATTTACATTTTCATGTTCCATCTGGTTAATTTCTAAACCAGGTGCAGTGATACCTAATTGCGACTCATCTAGTGTCATAATATGATTTCTAGTATCTTTCATGAAAGGAATCATACCATGGACAATTCTTTGACCGGCAGTTTGTCCTAAAGGAATTGCACGTACTGCGTTTTGTGTTAAACTCGATACGTTTTGATATAGGTAATAATCTATTATCGTTTCTATATCGACACCTAAATGGTGACCGAGCATAGTAAAGCCAATTGCTGGATGCAATTTTGCTTTTTTATTTTTATTTTGAGTTTGGTACCACTTAATCCATTCACTATCATATAGTTCAGCTGCAAGCTTGACCATGCGATTGCCCATTTGTTTTGAGCCAACTCTTGTTTCTTTAGGCAGAGTTTGAACGAAAAGCACTTTATCTAAGTATAAAATCTTTTCAGTATCATTTTCGTTAAGCGCCTCATAAACAAGACGCATCGTTAAGCCGTCAGCATAAGTTAATTGTTCATTTAAAAACAACACAAGCCATTGTTTAAACGTTTCTTCATCGTGAACCGTGTCACGCTGTATATACGTTTCAAGTCCAAATGAGTGGCTGAACGCACCAGTTGGAAATTGTGAATCACAAAATTGAAACAGGCGTAAATGTGCATGATCAATCATGTGAATGTCCTATATGTCTGAATGCTTGATTGACTTTACGGTCTTCATGACTATAAGGAATACCTAAGTCTTTAAGTAAAGCCTCTACTAAATAGTCATATTGAACAAGCATTTCATTCTCTGTAAATTGTGCAGGTAAATGTCTATTACCTAGTTGATGCGCAATATCGCCCATTTCTTGTAACGTACGTGGCTTGATTACTAATAAATCTTCTGAATTTACATCTACGATAATCATGTTTGTATCGTCTTGATATAAAATATCTCCGTACTGTAAATCAATTGGTTGTTTCAAGCGAATACCAATTTCATTACCATGATCTGTAGTTACGCGTTGAATACGTTTAACTAAATCAGAATTTTCAAGGTAAACTTTTTCAACATGTTTGTTTCTTTCAGCTTCTGAAAGATTTGCGATATTACCTTTAATTTCTTCGATGATCATACTTTATCCTCCTAGAATAAGAAGTAACGTTGTGTTAATGGTAATTCAGTAGCTGGTTCGCTTGTTATTTTTTCACCATCAACAAATACTTCATAAGTTTGCGGATCTACATCTAATTTAGGTGTAGCGCTATTATTTTTCATATCTGCTTTAGTTAGATTTCTAATATTTTTAACTGGTCTTAATTTACGTTTTAAGCCCAATGTTCTACCGATGTCGTTTTCATAAGCGATTGAAGAAACGAAAGTGATTGATGTACTTTGCAAGTTACCGCCTAATTGAGCATACATATTACGGTATTTAAGTGGTTCAGATGTTGGAATAGATCCATTAGCATCACCGTTAATTGCAGTACTAATCATACCACCTTTAATCACGACATCTGGTTTAACACCGAAGAATGCAGGTTCCCACATAATGATATCTGCAAGTTTACCTTCATCGATTGAACCAACGTATTCAGAAAGACCATGTGTGATTGCTGGGTTAATTGTATATTTAGCAATATAACGTTTAATACGGTTATTATCGTTATATTCGCTATCTCCTTCTAGAGGACCGCGTTGTTCTTTCATGCGGTGAGCAACTTGCCATGTACGAGAAACAACTTCGCCGACACGACCCATTGCTTGAGAGTCGGAACTTACCATACTGAATACACCCAAGTCATGTAAAACGTCTTCTGCTGCAATTGTTTCTTTACGAATACGAGAGTCAGCAAAAGCAATGTCTTCTGGGATAGCAGCATTAAGGTGATGAGTAATCATAACCATGTCTAAATGCTCGTCTATTGTGTTATGTGTATATGGTAATGTTGGGTTTGTAGATGATGGTAAGATGTTTGAGAATGCAGCTGATTTGATTAAGTCAGGCGCGTGACCACCACCAGCACCTTCAGTGTGATACATGTGTAGTACTCGATCTTTAACTGCATCCATTGTTTCTTCCATAAAGCCAGCTTCATTTAATGTATCTGCGTGTAACGCAACTTGAACATCATATTCATCTGCTACACGTAAAGAATGATCTAAAGCTGAAGGTGTTGCACCCCAGTCTTCATGGACTTTAAGACCGATTACACCAGCATGTATTTGTTCAACTAATGCTGTATGATTTACTGCTTGACCTTTACCAGTGAACCCAACGTTTAAAGGAATAGATTCTGCTGCTTCAAGCATGCGGTGAATATACCAAGGTCCAGCAGTTACAGTTGTCGCTTTTGAACCTTCAGAAGGACCAGCACCTCCACCGATTAATGTAGTAGTACCACTTTCTAGTGCTACGTGAGACTGCTCGGGGTTTACGAAGTGAACGTGTGTATCAATTGCACCAGCAGTTATAATTTTACCTTCTGCTGCAATAACATCCGTTGATGCACCGATAATAATATCGACATTATCCATAATGTCAGGGTTACCGGCTTTTCCAATTTTCATAATATAACCGTTTTTAATCCCCACGTCTCCTTTGATTACTTTGTCATAATCAAGGATAAGGGCGTTTGTAATAACTAAATCGGCTACTTTCTTGTCATCTCTTGTTACATTTGGGTTTTGAGCCATACCATCTCTGATTGACTTACCTCCACCAAATGAAGCTTCATCGCCATAAGCGGCATAATCTTTTTCAACTCTTGCGAATAAATTTGTATCACCGAGTCTTACTGAATCACCGACAGTTGGACCATAAAGACTCGTATATTGAGATTGCGTCATTTTAAAACTCATCTGTTATACCCACTTTCTTTATTAGCATTTTCTTCTGGTAATTCAGAAGCGTCGATAATTTGTGTGTCTTCTGTATCGTGTTTTGGTTTGAATACACGAGATTCGTCTATAGGTCCATTGACTTTGCCATGGAAGCCATAAATTTGACGTTTACCACGATATTCTACTAATTGTATTTCTTTTTCATCTCCTGGTTCAAAACGAACGGCAGCACCTGCAGGAATATCTAAACGTTTCCCATATGATAATTTACGATCGAAGTCTAATGCAGGGTTTGCTTCATAAAAATGATAATGAGAACCAACTTGCACAGGACGATCCCCTGTATTTTTAACCGTAATTATTGTGGCATCTAAGCCTTTGTTAACATCAATTTCTGTACGTTTAACAATAATTTCTCCTGGTTTCATCATGAATCCTCCTTTAAACGATTGGATGATGTACTGTAATCAATTTAGTACCGTCCGGGAAGGTTGCTTCAATTTCTAAGTCTTTTATCATGTCAGCAACACCTTCCATCACATCATCTTCACTTAATATTTGTCTTCCGTAGCTCATTAATTCTGCAACGGATTTTCCGTCTCTTGCGCCTTCTAGCAATTCGAAACTAATAATTGCTACTGCTTCAGGATAATTTAATTTTAATCCTCTTTTTTGGCGTTTACGTGCTAAATCGGCGGCAATGACTAGCATTAATTTATCTTGCTCACGTTGTGTAAAATGCACGATTTTCACTACCTTTCCACATAATAATTGTCAGTCTAACACATAAGTGCTATTACAACTCAATAATAAAGGTAAAGGTGCATAACTACAAGAGTTACACATTGGAAACAATAAAAATTTAGAAGAAATTTACTTTTTAAATAATTATATGCTTTAAATTCTAGATTCTTTAATTTATCATTACTTATATTGGGGATATAAAGGTTTAAATACATAAAGAAGTCATTTCAGATTTATAAATGAAAAGATAAATTTTTAAAGTTAAAATAGTCATTATATTACTTTCTCTTCGGTGTTTTGTGGAGTGTTCTGATTGAAAAATATGTCTAAGAACTTTAATATTAATAAGAATATTTATCACTAAAAGTATGAGAGAATGGAAAATGATTAATAACGTATTAAGGAATAGATTATAAATTATAATTTTATATTAATTTTGAAATGAGGTATGTACATGAAGAAATTCATCGCGGTATTGGCTTCTACAGCAGTTATATTAGCGGGTTGTGGCGGTTCTGGAAGCCAGTCTAAAGGAAAGACATTAGATGTAGAGTTACCATTAAAGACAACATCAATTGCACCATATGAAACAGATGTTCCAGTTAAAATCGGAGCAGCAGAATCATTATTTAAAGCTACAGCTGATGGAGAAGTTCAGAAATTATTAGTTAAATCTTATAAACAAACATCATCAACACAATTAGATTTAACATTAAAGGACGATATTAAATTCCAAAATGGCAAGAAAGTGACTGGAGAAGCAGTCAAAGCAAGCTTGGAAGAAAGTATGAAAAAAAGTGATTTAGTAAAAGGATCACTACCTATTAAAAATATAAAAGCTGATGGTCAAAAAGTATCGATTACGACGAAAGATGCTTACCCTGAATTAATATCAGAATTGGCTAGTCCTTTCTCAGCAATTTACGATACAAAAGCTGAAGGTGATATAAATAAAACACCTGTCGGCACTGGGCCGTATCAAATAAAATCTTATAAACAATCGCAAAAAATTCAATTAGATCGAAATAAAGATTATTGGCAAGGTAAACCTAAACTGGATCATATCAATGTTACATACCAAGAAGATGGTAACGTACGAACAAGTGACTTAGATTCAGGTAAAGCTGATGTGATTACAGATGTGCCAGTTGAAAAAGTAAAATCGTTGAAAAACAATGATAAAACAAAAGTTTCAGCTGTATCTGGTTTTAGAACTGGGTTAGTGTTGTATAACCATACAAGCGATAAAATGACAAAACCTGTACGTGAAGCGTTAGATAAAGTGATAGATCGTAAAGGTATCACGGATAGCGTATCAAAAGGCCATGCAAAACCAGCTACTGGACCTTTCAATACTAAGTTAGACTTTATTAAAGATAAGAGCGTACAAAAGCAAGATGTAGAAGCAGCTAAGAAATTAATGGAAAAAGAAGGATATACGAAAGAAAATCCATTGAAACTGACAGTTTCTACTTACAACGGGCGACCTGAACTACCTAAATTAGCACAAGTTATTCAATCAGATGCTAAAAAAGCGAATATTGATATTACAATACGTAACGTGGACGACATTCTAGGTTATTTAAAAGATCAAAGTCAATGGGACGCCTCACTTTATAGTTTTGGCACTATTCCAAGAGGTGATACTGGTTACTTCTTTAATCAAGCTTATAAACCTGAAGGCGCAATCAATGATGGCGGTTATAACAATAAAAAAGTAACTTCTTTAATCGATGAATTAAATAAAACGGTAGATAGAGATGAGCGTAATCGTATTACAAATGAAATCATTGATATTACAAGTGGTGACATAGCAAACAGTTATATTTCATACAATGACAACATTGTTGGTATGAATAAAGATGTAGAAAACTTAAAAGCTACGCCTGAAGGCATATATCTTATTGATTATAAGGTAGATATCAAACAATGATATTAAAAAATATACTTTCTAGAATTGGACAAATGATCATCGTATTATTTGTCCTTTCTACTATCACTTTTATATTAATGAAATTCACGCCAGGCGACCCTATTGATAAAGTCTTACATTTAGATGTAGCGAACGTATCAAGTGAACAAATAGAAGAAACAAAAGCAAGATTAGGATTAGATCAGTCTCCTGTAGTTCAATACTTTCAGTGGCTGGGCCAAATCGTACAATTAAATTTTGGAACGAGTTACCAAACAGGAGAGCCAGTAATCAATGAATTGATTTTTTATACGCCTCCAACTGCATTTATAGCGATATTAACAATCATTATAGTGTTTATAGTTGCCGTTCCTTCAGGAATAGTGGCAGCTAAATACTATCACACATGGGTAGATACTTTTATTCGATCAGTCACTTCATTGACTGTGAGTATCCCATCATTCTTCTTAGGGACGATATTGATCTATTTATTTGCACAAAAACTTAATCTATTACCATCATCTGGTTTAGACTCGATGGCAGGGTATATTATGCCTGTCATAGCGCTAAGTGTAAGTATGAGCGCATACTATGTAAGATTGATGCGTTCAAACTTAGTAGAACTGTACAATTCTAAAGAAGTAGAAGCGGCGAGGTTAAGAGGGATGTCAGAACGATATATTCTATGGAAAGATTTATTTAAGCCAGCGATTATTCCCGTAATTACTGTACTAGGTATGTCTGTAGGTAGTTTAATCGGTGGAACAGTTGTTATTGAAAACTTATTTGGCATTCCAGGTATAGGTTATTTCCTCGTAGATAGCATTAGAGCAAGAGATTATCCAGTAGTACAAGGTGTAGTAATCATGATTGGTTTCTTTGTAGTACTTGCTAATACTGTTAGTGACTTACTGCTCTTATGGTTGGACCCGAAACGTCGATATAATAAAAGTAGCCGTTCAAACAAGCGTAATAGTCAGGACGGTGAAATATAATGAAACGTATAAATAAACAAAATTTGATATTTGATATATTTATAATTTATTTACTGATACTTGTTGTAGCTCAATTCTTAGCTTCAACGGATAGTGCACTTGAAGTAAACCTTGGTAGTACTTTGGAGCTTCCAAGTATGTCGCATTGGTTAGGTACTGATGATTACGGTAGAGACTTATTATCAAGAGTCATAATAGGCGCTAGATATACATTGATTATCAGTTTAATCACTTTACTTATAACAGTTGTTATTGGCGTGCCACTTGGTCTTTTAGCTGGTTATAAAAAAGGCATTGTCGATACGGTGATTATGAGAATTATTGATGTCGGTTTAAGCATTCCTGAATTTGTATTGATGATAGCTTTAGCAAGTTTCTTTAAACCGAGTATTTGGAACTTAGTCATAGCGATTACCATTATAAAATGGATGACTTATACTAGGCTTACACGTTCAATTGTAAGCAGTGAAATAGGTAAGCCATACATCCAAATGGCAAAGCTATTCAATGTGCCAACACGTACAATTATTTTTAAGCATTTTTTACCACAAGTCACACCTTCAATTATCGTCTTGATGACAGTTGATTTTGGTAAAATTATCTTATATATATCATCACTATCTTTCTTAGGTTTAGGTGCACAACCACCTTCTCCAGAGTGGGGGGCAATGCTTAATGCAGGCAGAGACTATATTAGTTCATATCCGTTATTATTACTCGTACCAGCATTTTTAATCACTTTAACAATTTTATTGTTCAATTTAGCTGGTGATGCATTGCGAGATAAATTATTAAAAGGAAAGCATGATGCCGATGGTTAACATTTTAGAAATATCTAACTTAACAATAAAAGATAGTGCTGGAGAATCACTTGTACAACATCTTGATTTGGCGTTACGTAAAAGTAAAGTTAACGTTTTAGTAGGTGAAAGTGGATCTGGTAAAAGTTTGACTGCAAAAGCACTTGTACAACAAGTACCAAAATCATTAGAAACACATTTTGATACATTGAAATACAAAGATGAATCAGTGACGGACATGCGTAAATTACTAGGAAAAGAAATAGGGTTTATATCCCAAGATTATACTCACAGCTTTAATGATCATACTAAATTAGGTAAACAGCTCGTTGCTATTTATAGAATGCATTATAAAGTTGATAAAGCAATGGCCATTAAATATGTAAAGCAAGCGCTCGGATGGGTTGATTTAGATCCAGAACAAATTTTGAAGCGGTATCGATTCAGCTTATCAGGTGGTCAACTTGCGAGAGTACAGATTGCGAGCGTCTTGATGTTAAATCCAAGCTTAATTATTGCAGATGAACCAACATCCTCATTAGACGCTATAACAGGATATAATGTGATGAATTTAATTAAGCATTTAGCAGAAGTACATCAAGTGACTTTATTAATGATTACGCATAATTTATCACACGTACTTGATTTTAGTGATTGGATTAATGTTATCCAAAACGGAAAATTAGTCGATTCAAACCATGTTCAAGCTTTTAAAGATGAAAATGTAAAACCATATAGTCTAGAGCTATTTAATGCACGTAGTCAATTAAGAAAGGGTGAAACGCATGATTGAAATGAAACATGTTAACTTTGCGTATAAACAAACACCCGTTTTAAAAGATATTAATCTAACAATTAAACCCGATGAAAAAGTTGGAATAGTCGGTGAAAGTGGTTCTGGTAAGACAACATTAGCACATATAATGTTAGGACTATTAAAAAATTATCAAGGTGATTATTCAACAAATGGTTTAAGTATGTTGCCAATATTCCAACACGCATATAATAGTTTTAATCCAAAATTTAAAATTAAAACATCACTAGAAGAACCTATAAGATACTATAAAAACATCCAATCAGAAACAGTTCGTGAACGTCTAGAAACGTTGATGAAATATATGCAATTAGACGAAAAACTATTAGAGCGATTTCCAGACGAACTAAGCGGTGGCCAATTACAAAGATTTAATACAATACGCACATTAATGTTAGAACCAGACATGCTAGTATGCGATGAAATTACAGCAAGCCTAGATGTAATAGCAGAACAAAGAATGATTAAAGTTCTAAAAGCCTATTACGAACAAACAAATAAAGGCATGCTTATGATTTCACACGACATAGCCTTCTTAAATCAATTCGTAGATCGTATTATCGTTATGAAAGAAGGAGAAATACTAGACGACTTTAAAATAGAACAACTATTTAACGAAGAACGACATCAATATACAAAACAGCTACTTTCTATATATTAGGAAGTAGCTGTTTTGTATAGAGTTGTATTAAAAAAGAAAGAATATTTTTAATGATTTTCTAAAATTTTCCCATTTTTTCAGACAAATAATATTTATTGTTAAATTCTATTATTACATTTTCCTTTAATAAATTTTTAGTTGTATATTAAAGATGCGATACCTATTCCAGTTATTATTAATGGGAGTAGATATACTGAATATACGTCTGTTTTTATATAAAAATAAAAAAGTGAAAAAGATAAAAATGCTACGATGAAATAAACTGGTATAACATTAACTTTCCAAAGTATAGAAATTTCCATTAACATCACCCACAATTTTTTGTTAGAAACATGAAGCTGCGGCTCCTGTCATACCTCCAGATACTCCTCCAACTATTCCTCCGGCGGCTGTTTCAACTCCAGGTAGAGCACTACCTGCAGCAGCACCACCTAGAGCACCTGTACCTAGTCTACATTTTAATCCTTCTTTCCAACCTCTAGTTTGAACACTTTTTTAATAACATCAACTTGTATATTTTCACCATTTTTTATATGATAGTGCTACTGGGTCTCCGTTTTTATCTTTAGCTTCATAAGGTAATTCTTCTGTTTTACCAGTTGAATTATCCGTTAATTTAGCAGTGCCATTGTCTTTGATTTCATAAGAAATATTTTTATTTAGTTTTATAAAAGCTTGTAATTCGTTGATTGCTTGGAATTCTCCAACATTTTGATTGTTTGTTTCTTGTGATGCTTGGATAGAATCTGTATGTATTATATTAGTTCCAACTACACTTCCCGTTAAAATGCTTGTACTTAATAATACTTTTGAAATAATATTGCTTTTCATAAATTCATCCCTTTTATATATGTGTTAATATAATCATTTTCGTTTTTTAGGAGATTAAACATTAAGAAATATCTTAGTTTATATTTTGGATTTTGAACTGTTTTTTCTTATCTTGTTTTAGTTTTTACAGAATAGAATAGACTTATTAATAGTTGGAAAAGGGGAATAAAAATGGTTCGTACAAAAGTAGGTATAACATTAACAGAAGATACGTTGAAAAGACTTGAAGAAATTGCAGAACAAATGGGTTTAAGTAAATCGCAGGCTATTTCTATGTTGATTAATAAAGAGTATTTAAGTAAGTATCAAGGAGAAGATAAAGTATTTAAGGCATAAAAAAAGCCTTAATCAATTAGACCAAGACTTTTGATAGTGTTATATTAATAACAAAATAAAAATGCCAAAGAAATATTCTGGAATGAAATTTTTCCCATAAAAATAAGCAAAATTCAACATATTCCTATCCAAAAATAGCATGTACATTTTTAGGGTATAGGAAGCAAGGTACCTTAATACAAAGCCCTTCAAAGACATTACAAGAATACGATTGGATATATAATGCTTATAATTTTGTCAAAAAAGGCTTTTACTATTCAAAATCTCAAAATGCAGTTGAAAATACAATCGTATGTTCTTTTCAATCTGAAAATTTAGAAGATTACAATTCTAAAAGAGATGCTTTAATTTCTTATCAAAAGGAATTTATTTTTAAATGAGGAGAGGTTCATTGTGATAAGTCATGAGAAGATTGATATTTTTACAGCTAATAAAATATTATTTATACAACCTCACCCTGATGATAATGAATTATTTGCAGGAGGGACTGTAGCAAAATTAGTTGATAATAATATTGAAGTTCACTATTTATCCATAACAAATGGAGGAAAAGGATCCATATATAAAAATTTATTAGAACATGAAATAGAAGCAATTAGGATTAAAGAACAAATAAAAGCTGGAAATATTTTAGGAGTAACTAATTTCCATTGGTTAAATTATCCTGATGGAAGTATATATGATAATGAATCTTTTAGAAAAGATATAGTGAAATATATAAGGATAATTAAACCTGATATTATATTCACAGTAGATCCTTGGCTAGACTATGAAACTCATTTAGATCATATCAATACTGGAAAAGTAGTTTCTTTTGCTGCCAGAACTAGTTCAAATCACCTTTTTTATCCTGAACTTTTTAGAGAAGGAATAAAAACTCATAAGGTTAGTGCTATCGCTTATTATTCAACAAGTAATCCAAATACTTTTATTAATATCAAAGAATATAAAGATATTAAATTTTCAGCAATTGGTGAACATAAAAGCCAATTTACTTATGAATACTTAGTAGATATAAAAAAGCACTTTAAGAATATTTCATTTGAAATTTCTAATAAATATTTAGGAAGTAAACAACATATAGAATCTTTCAAAATTCTACCATTAAATCTTTTACATAGTAATATAAATGCTAGAGATATGTAAAATTTTGTAACAATAACTTTGTTTCATACATTTAATAAAAAAGAGTAATTACTATAAGTTAATAAATAACAGAACCATTAAATTTTATAGTAAAAAAGTTATACTTATTTGATTATTTCTTTGATGTCCTACAAATCTTAGGCAGCAATTAGACCTACCATTTTCCTTTTATTTATTGCCTTTAAGAGACAATTTCTAATTAGCGTTTTATTTTGTAACTTCCTTATGATGATATAAGAGCGAAACTTAAAATAGCCTTCGAGTATCAAAAAATAATTTTATATAAATCTTTCTTTGTAGATTTTTTCAGAATTGAGATTTGAAAGCAATTTTGGTTCTGTTGCAAAGTCAGAAAAAATATAGCTAATCACCATTTTATCATGTCAATGTTCTCTTAACTGGCTAACATGTAACTAATTTCGTGGCACGGCGAAAATCCGTAGATCTGAAGAGACCTGCGGTTCTTTTTATATAATCCGTAAATACATTCAATACCTTTTAAAGTATTCTTTGCCGTATTGATACTTTGATACCTTGTCTTTCTCAACTTAATATGACGATGATCTTGTTCAATGAGGTTATTGAGATATTTAGATGTACAATGACAGTTAGGGTTAAGTTTAAACTCTTTAATTACTTTAGTCATTGTTAACTTCGTTGAAGGTGCCTGGTCTGTAATAATCATTTGAGGTTTGCCGAACTGTTTTATAAGGCGTTTTATAAACGCATATGCAGAATGATTATCTCGTTGCTTACGCAACCAAATATCTAGTGTATATCCATCGGCATCAATCGCACGATACAAATAACACCATTTCCCTTTGATTTTGATATATGTCTCATCAACACGCCATTTATAATACGCTTTTTTATGCTTTTTCTTCCAAATTTGATACAAAATAGGTGCATACTCTTGAACCCAACGGTAGACTGTTGAGTGATGAACATTAACACCACGTTCTCTTAATATTTCAGATATATCACGATAACTTAATGCGTATCTTAAGTAGTAGCCAACGGCTACAATTATGACGTCCTTGTTAAACTGTTTATATCTGAAATTGTTCATACAGAAGACTCCTTTTTGTTAAATTATACTTTAAAATTAACTTTGCAACAGAACCTGTTATCTTATATATTTAAAAGATAATATGATATAAATCACTTTATAGAATTTTAGATATTGCAATATATGCACTTTCAAGATTAATATTATAAATAAAATCGCCCAATCCAGTAGTTAATTTCTACGGATTGGGCGACTAATTTTGCTACATGAAGTTATTCCATTAAATAACTATCTTCAGCGCGTTTACTTGTTTTGTTTTTCCATGGATCCAGTATCGGTTTAACGATAAATCCTATTGTGAATATAACGACTCCAAATAATACAAGGAATATTATATTATAAATTAAAATTTCTGGTACTACACCACCAACCGCTTCTCTTAATGCATCTACAGCATAAGTAAATGGTAAGAATGGGTGTATTGCCTGGAAGAATTTTGGTGTAACTTGTATAGGGAATGTTCCACCGCCTCCTGCAATTTGTAATACCATTATAACGATTGCTAAAGCTTTACCAACGTTACCGAATAGAGATACTAATGTATATACTATGCTGATAAATACTATCGAAACGAGTACAGATAGTAATATAAATAATAGTCTATTATCAATAGCAGCGCCTAAGATAAACATATCTCCTAGTGACACGATGATTGATTGCATAACACCTATAATTATGAATATAAAGCTCTTTCCAACGAATGTTTGTCTTAATGAATACTTATTCTTAATTTCTGGATTTTTAATATCTGTCGTTAATAAGTTAGATAATAGTAAAGCACCTACCCAAATAGCTAAAGATGTATAGAAAGGTGTACTAGCTGTTCCGTAGTTAGGAACACTAAATAACGATTCTTCTTTTAATTCTATTGGATGTGCGATAATATCTGCTTGTTTCTTCAAATCATTTTTTAATAATTTTATAAGTTCATGAACAGTATCATCTTCATCTATTTCTCTAACTTTGTTTGCAGCTTTTTTAATATCTTTTTCAATACCTGGTAAATCATTTCGTGCAAATTCTGCTAAGTCATGAATTTCTTTTTGTGCTTCTGGCAAGTTGTCATCTACTAATTGAACAGCGCGATCGTATTTATCAATCATTGCTGGTAAATCATTATTTGAAAACTGTGCTAAATTTTCTACTTCTGATTGAACGTTTGGCAGTTCATTTTCAACGTAATAAGCACCTTTTCCTACTTGTTCTTTAAATTTAGGGAAGTTTGTCTGTGCAACTTCATTAATGTTATTAAACTTTCTTTCAAGTTCTGGTAATTCATTATTAATGCTTACTAATAAATCGTGCCCATTTTGTAATGAGCTTTTTCCAGTTTGAATGACATTTTCTATCATGTTCATTGAACTTCTGATAGTAGAGATATCGTCGATACCTTTATTTAACGCTTGATCAATTTGATTGACGCCTTCCATTAAGGTAGTTTTAAAATCACTGCTCGTATATTTCATTAAATTATCTAAAGATAGTAAATTAGAATCTATTAATTTATCTAATGCCAATACTTCTTCTTTTCCAGATTTACCGTCATTTAAAGCGTTAATAAGGTTGCTTTGGCCATTAATTACGCTTTGTAAATCTTTGTTAGCTGATTCAAATTGTGAAATTGCTTTTGAAGTATCAATACCTTCAGATTTCTTAAGTTCATTTAAAATATCAATCATTGAATTATTAAATTCTACACCTTGTTTTAATCGTGATTGATTATTTTTCACAGTATCTGCAAGTTGTTTGCTGTCTTGACTCATCAATATACTTTGATTGATTGACTGCATACTTTCTAAATCTTTTTTATTCATTGTTGCTTGTTCATTGCTGTAGTCTGCTAGCGCTGTTAATGATTCGCTAAGTGCTGATTTCATTTCTTTTAATTCTTGATCATTTAATACTTCTTTAGAAGAATGATTGTTGTCTGGATTGTCTTCTTTATTAGCGTTTTCTCCATCTTCATCGTAAGCTTGTTGAGTTGTTACGATATCATTTCCATTTTCATTCTCTTCAGTTGATTCTGTTTCTTCTTTTGAAGCATCTGATTTTTCTTTATTATTTTCTTGTTCCTCAGCACTTTGATCAGTGTTATTATCTTCTTCGCTTTGTTCTTCTGATTGCTCTTTAGGTTGTTCTTCAGTTTTATTTTCTTCTTTGTTATTATCATCGTTTTCTTTGTTATTATCATCGTTTTCTTTATTACTATCTTGTTGCTCTTTATTTTGATTATCTTTAGGTTCTTCTTTATTTGAATCTGATTGTTCTTTGTTATCTTTATTATCTTTGTCTTCTTCTGATTTCAATTTTTCGTTAGCTTTTTCAGTTTTTTCCTGAGCTTTTTTAGCATCTGCTTCATACTTATCCAATTTATTATTTAATTCAGGCAAGTATTGTTCTGCTTTATTGATAGCCGTTAATGCTTTTTCAGATGCTTCAATACCTTGAGGAACACCTTTATTTATTTTAGGAAATTGCTCTTGTACTTTATTAGCTTTTGCTAATGCACTTTCAATTTCAGGCATTTTAGCATTAAGCGCAGTAATTAATTTAGCAGCTTGGTTAATCTCACCCATTTTACTGTTTACTTCATTAATCTTGTCTACACCTTCATTAATATCTCCTTTGTAATTACCTAGCGCTTCGAATTCATCTTTATAATGAGTGATGTCATCTTGATGTTCGTCAATTTCTATTACCTTTTCTTTAAATTCTTCTATTTTAGGAAGATTATCTTCAGCGGTAAATACAGCATTTTTAATTTTACTCATAGTAGGTAATTCATTTTCAATGTCTAAACCGACTTGATTCGCTTCTTTTAATAATGCTTGCGTAGCATTCTCGCCAAATTCTTTGTTTAAAGAATCTACAATTGAAGATGCACCAGCGTTGGTCATTTTAGGTGCAATAGCATTTAATTTCTCGTTTACTTTGTAATCGATGACTGCTTTCTTTGGTTTTTTATTATATATACTTGTGACTTCTTCAGAAAAAGTCTTATGTAAATATATAGAGGCATAATAATCACCTTTTTCTACACCATTGTCAGCCTTTTTACGATTTACAAATTCCCATCCGAACTTATCGTTTTTCTTTAACTGTTTAACTAATTGGTCACCTACGTTAATATCTTTCCCTTCAACTTTGGCACCTTTATCCTCGTTTACGACCGCAATTTTAATACCTTCAGTATTGTTGTAAGGGTCCCATGTAGAACTTAAATTAAACCAAGCATAGAATGATGGCAAAATTGAAAGCCCTAATAATAATATAATTACAAACGGCACACGTCTTATATTTTTAATGTCTTCTATAAAAATTTCAAATGGTTTTTTCAAAAGCACAACTCCTTATCTATTAGTACACGCCATGTACTATAATAATCAATACCGTTATCATAACCCATGTTCAAAATCAATTCAATAATATTTTTACTATATCACTATATTTATTTGGTCTTATATATCTCTAAAAGCGATAGTAATAGGTATATCAGTATATTAAAATAGAATACCTTTCTATTTTATATTTGCGATTTTCAATAGAAAAAGCCCCTTTCAAAGAACGAAGTTTTAATGTCTACTTTGAAAGAGGCTATTTGAAATTGTATTTTATTAATTACTCGCTAAACCAATTTATTTTATTTAATTGCTTACTAATATTGATTTGTTTTACTTCTTGGAAAGATTCTAAACCGTAAGTACCTAACCCTCGGCCTATACCAGAATGTTTATAGCCACCCCAAGGATTTTCATTGAAAGCAGTATGGTAATCATTAACCCACGTGATACCTGCTTTTACTTTACGAATAACACGAAGGGCGCGCTCTTGATCGTCTGTGAACACAGCGCCTGCTAATCCGTATTTTGTATTATTGGCAAGTTGTATTGCTTCAGCTTCAGTTTTGAATTTTTGGAATACAGCGACCGGTCCGAAAATTTCTTCTTGGACTATACGCATTTCTGGTGTAGTATCACCAAATGCTGTAGGAGCGATGAAGTATCCATTTTGATGTTCATCTTCTGTTAATGGATAACCTCCACATAATAGTTTGGCACCTTCATTTTGTCCGATATTAATATAATTTAATATCTTTTCATATTGATCTTTATTAGTAATTGCACCCATTTCTGAATTTTCATCCATACCTGGTCCTACTTTAATTTTGCTTGCGCGCTCAGTAAACTTTTCTACGAATACATCATAAATATTTTCATGTAATAAAATACGTGAACCTGATGTACATACTTGTCCAGCACCCATATAAATACCGTATAGCGCTATATCTACCGCTGCATCAATATTTGTATCTTCAAATATGATATTAGGTGATTTACCACCAAGTTCTAAAGATACATTTTTAAGTGTAGTTGTAGCGTTTCTCATAATATGTTGGCCAGTCTTTGTGCTTCCAGTAAATGAAATCATATCCACATCATCATTAGATGTCATTTCATCTCCTATAATTGCGCCATCGCCCATAATCAAGTTTGCAACACCGTCCGGTAGACTAACCGATTCAAATATTTCAAATAAACGATGTAATGTCATTGGTGTGCTTTCTGCTGGCTTTACGACAATCGTATTACCTGCTGCGAGTGCAGGTGCGATTTTCCAAACAGCCATTAAAAGAGGGAAGTTCCAAGGCACAATTAAACTCACTACTCCAACAGGTTCGTGAACAATGAAGCTTTCTGTTTCGTCATTATCAATTGTTTGTTCCTGTGTTTCATTCTGAATTAATTCACTATAATATCTAAAGCAACTTGCTGAATCTTGGACATCATAACGGGATTCTGCTAAAGTTTTTCCATTATTTAAAGTTTCTATTTTAGCAAGTTCATCTTCATGCGCTTCAATTTGATCGGCAATTTTTTCTAAATAATTTGCGCGTATCTCCACATCTAACTCCGACCAATTTGAAGAATCAAACGCTTGCCTTGCAGCTTTAATCCCATCTTTAGCATCTTGACGTTTCCCTTCTGCAACTTGCGCAAGTACTTCACTTGTCGCTGGATTTATAATTTCTCTAGTTTTTAAACCATCTCGCCAATTTCCATCTATATACATTTGTAATCGTCCCATATTTGCAACCTCCCAAAATGTTGTTCACTATAATACTAGATAAAATTAGTTTTTTTAGCAAATTGCACAAAATCACATATAAGTTCAAAATACTGATATATATGTGAAATGAGTTGATATAATACATTTTAAAAATATTATTTGTATAATGCTACAAAAATAAAAGTATGGAAAGTTGAATTAATAATAAACAGTGTTACCATAATATAGTCAGTTCGATTACTAGCTTTTAGATTTTATTAATTATTTTATAAAAGGGGTTATTAATATGAATAATAAAATTGATTATACAGTTGCAAATGTCATAGTAGATAAATTAATAGAGGCAGATGTCGATACAATTTTTGGGATTGTCAGTATACATAATATGCCGATTTATAATGCGATTGCCCAAGATGGGCGCATCAAGCTTGTTACAGCGCGTGGTGAAAGTGGTGCTGTAAATATGGCAGATGGTTATGCACGTACGAGTGGAAAAATGGGTGTAGTGCTTACAAGTACTGGTGCAGGTGCTGGAAATGGTGCGGGATCTTTAACAGAATCTTGGAATGCAGAAACACCGCTTTTACATATTACGGGTGAGATTGATTCAAACTATATCGGTAAACATAAGCGTTACATTCATGAATGTAAAGATGAGTTAGGCATGATGGAAGCTGCAAGTAAAGCTGCTTATCAATTAGATTCACCATATCAAATTCATGACTTTATGTCTCATGCTATAAAAGAAGCACAAAATACCCCAACGGGACCAATTACAGCAATTATTCCTACGAATTTACAACATGTGAAACTGCCGAAGCATGAAGTAATAGAAACAGCTACTCAAGTTGAACAACAAGATATTGTGATACCTGAAGAAGTTATAGAAATGATTGTAAATGCGAAAAAACCAATCATTTGGGTAGGCGGCGGTGTAATTAAAGCAGGTGCGACAGACGCTTTACAACACCTTGTAAATAAATTGCAGGCCGCAGTGATTACGAGCGAATCAGGTAAAGGTGCATATCCAGAAACTTCAGATCTATGTTTAGCAAATAATTCAGTACATCCTGAAGTTACGAAATTATTGAAAGAATCAGATGTTTTAATTACAATAGGAACGCATTTGCGTGGTGAAGATACGCTGAATTGGGAGCTCGAATTACCGCAAACACATATTGATATTAATTCAAACCCAGAACACATCAATAAGAACTATATTGCATCTAAATCAATCATTGGGGATGCAAACACAGTTTTAGAATCATTAAATCATGCACTTAAATCAAAGCATGTACAAATTGATGAAAGTTATGTTAAACAAATTGCTAATATTAAAGCTCAGATGTATAAAGCATTAAGCGATGATGTTTCACCTTACAACCAAATTGCTGAAAGTATGAATCAATTGCTTGCAGATGATGATGTTGTCGTAAGAGATGTCACTGTGCCAGCATACTGGTGGGGCAATCATTTAATTCAATTTACGAAACCTCGCACATCAGTTTATACAGTAGGCGGTGGTATTGGACAAGGTTTGCCATTAGCTATCGGTGCACAAATGGGCACAAAACAACGTCGCGTAGTTAATATGGCTGGTGACGGAGGATTTATGGTCAATGCTGGAGAATTAGCTACACTTGCTGAACAAGATTTACCAGTTATCACTTTGCTATTTAAAGATGGTGGCTACGGTATTTTACGTTATTTACAAAGTGCAGCTTATGATTATAACGAAGGTGTGGATCTTCATACACCAGACTTTAAAATGCTAAGTGAGTCTGTAGGTATACATGCAGAAGTAGTTGAAAATATAGACGAATTCCATAAAACTTTCGAGTACGCACTACAACTTAATAAACCTGCTTTTATTATTGTTGATATGGATAAAGTTGGACCTACAAATGTTTCTTATTCAGAAGATGAAGCGTATATAGAAAGCTTCCGTCCACAAGAAAAGTTCTAAAATACAAGAGTTAAAAACATCAAGCTGTTAGTTAAAAGTAACGGTTTGATGTTTTTATTTTATATAAATATTTAAAATATTTTCTATTTATAACCAATGTTTTTCAAATTATTTTTTAAGTTATATTTTAAATAATAATTTTATTTAATAATAGTTTACATAAGTATATATAGGGTACTATTTAAACAAGAGATTAGAGCTCTTGCCAAGTTATTCACCATGAAAGCGAGTTAGAGGGATTAAAGTCCTGACTCGCTTTTTTTAATCACAAACGAATTTTAAATTAACATAAAACTCATTAGGAGAATAAATAATGAAAAGGCTAATACTATCCATTTCTGTGTACTGGTTTGTTGTACAAATGATTATTTCTACATTGGGTACTTTAATAGATAAACGTTACTTCGAAAAATATCATTTTTTATTTAAATCATGGCCAATTGAATCAGAAGGAAGGCTATGGGAAAAGTTATTTAAAGTGAAATCTTGGAAGAAATTACTTCCAGATGGACACAAAATGAATCACGCAATTAAAAGTAAAAAGACTATAGAAGAATTAGAATCTGAACAGTACATCAATGATTTTATTTTAGAAACGAGAAGGGCTGAATTTATACATCTGTTATCTATGTTGCCAGCTTCAGTATTCTTGAAATCATCTAGAAAAGTTAAATTTATAAATATTGTATACGCAATTGTTTCTAATGTACCTATTATCATTGTCCAACGTTATAATAGGCCGAAATTAGAAAGGTTTTATTATAAAAAGTTCGTTGAAAGAAAGGGGGAACACAATGAATAAAAATATAGTTGTCATTGGAGGTGGCTTAGGTGGTATTTCTGCTGCCATTAGAATGGCTCAAGAAGGCTATACAGTAGATTTATATGAACAAAATAATCATATTGGTGGGAAAGTAAATCGCTTAGATGTTGAAGACTTTGGATTTGATTTAGGGCCTTCTATTTTAACGATGCCTAAAATATTTAAGCGACTTTTTAATTATAGTAACCGTAATTTAGAAGATTATGTCACTATTAAAAAGCTTGATTTACAAATTAGAAATTTCTTTCCAGATGGCACGGTTTTAGATTTTTATGATCAAATAGAAGATATTTTAAAAAATAATGAAATGGTAACTGAAAAAGATGCAAAAGAACTCAACAATTTTATGAATTATGCGAAAAGCATTCATGATATTGCAGAAAAAGGCTACTTTAATGAGGGTTTAGATAGTTTAACTTCTATTGTTAAATATCATGGTCCTTTTGAAGCTTTAAAGAAATTCGATTATTTTCATACGATGCAACAAGCCATTAACAAGAGGATTACTAATGAATATTTAAGAGAAATTCTTGGTTATTTCATTAAATATGTTGGGTCTTCTTCCTATGATGCCCCAGCAGTTTTAACACTTTTACCTCAAATGCAGTTTGAAGAAGGCTTATGGTACGTAGAAGGTGGTATTCACAAATTAGCAGATGCGATGAAACAACTTGCAGAAGAATCAGGCGTGAATATTCATTTAGGAGAGAAAGTGATTGATATGCATTTGAATGATTCTAAAGATATTGAATCTATCATTTTAGAAAACGGTCCAACAATTTATGCTGATTACTTTATTTCAAATATGGAAGTATTGCCTTTATATCAAAAATTATTAAATTTCGAACAAAACAAAATAGATAAATTAGAAAAAAAGTACGAACCTGCTAGCTCAGGTTATGTTATCCATTTAGGCGTGAATAAACTGTATCCTCAATTAAAGCATCATAACTTTTTCTTTTCATCGAATTCTAAAAGGAACTATGACGAAGTGTTTCATAAATATCAATTACCTCAAGATCCAACGATTTATGTTGTAAATCCTAATAAAACGGACGCTACTCAAGCAACTAATGGGTACGAAAATATAAAAATTTTACCGCATATACCTTATATACAAGATAAACCTTTTACTGAAGCACAATACAAAGCATTCTATGAGTTAATTCTGGATAAGTTAGAAAATATGGGTTTAACAGATTTAAGGAAACATATCGTATATGAAGATATCTGGACGCCCAATAGAATTGCTTTAACGTACGGTTCTCATAAAGGGGCTATATACGGAGTAGTATCTGATCGTAAGAAAAATAAAGGTTTTAAATTTCCTAAACATAGTAAATACGTTAATAATTTATACTTTGTTGGTGGAACAGTTAACCCTGGAGCAGGTATGCCAATGGTTACTTTAAGTGGAATGCAAGTTGCAGATATGCTGATTCAAAAGAAAGAAAGCAGTGATTAAATGATCGGAATAAACTATTTTATTTCATTAATGATTGTTATTTGGTCGATGATTAGCGGCAAGTTGATGTTCCTTTACAGAAGATTGATTGATGTTAACCAAATGACAGCAGAAACACCGCCAATTAGTATTATTATACCTGCTCGAAATGAACAATCTAATCTTCCGAAGTTATTAAAATCTATCAATGCAAACAATACAAAGACTGAAGTAATAGTCGTTGATGATGACTCTACTGATGATACTCTTGGAGTCGCTGAAGCATATGGTGCCAAGGCAATCCAAGTGAGCGGGCACTCTAAATATAAAGGTAAATCTAATGCATGTTGGCAAGGAGCATTACAAGCTAGTCATTCATTTTTACTTTTTATAGATGCTGACGTTGAATTGACAGCAAAAGAAAGTTTGTCACGTATATACGGACAATATGAGAAGCAGTCATGTAAAGGCCTATTATCTATTCAGCCATACCATATGATTAAGAATAAATATGAAAATTTATCAGCTATCTTTAATTTATTTACATTAGTCGGTATGAACGCATTTTCATATAAGCATCACAACAATAAAAATATAGGAGCTTTTGGACCAGTTGTATTTACAAATAAACAAGATTATTTAACAACTGAAGGCCATCTCAACGCACAAGGAGCTATTATAGAAGGTTTTGCAATTAGCAAAGCTTATGACAAGTTAGGCTTACCTGTGGAAATATATGAAGGAGCAAATATCGTTAACTTTAGAATGTATCCAGAAGGATTATCAAGCTTAGTCAATGGGTGGTCTAAACATTTTGCTTCAGGTTCATCTATCACGAAACGAAGTGTGATGTTTATGACGATGAGTTGGTTATTTGGATCAATTACATCTGTCTTACTCATAATATTTGGGTTAAAGAAAAGTATGAAAGCTCTGATAATATCGTTAATAATGTATGGAAGTTATGCGTTACAATTTCTAATTTTAATTAAAAGAGTAGGGAATTTTAATAAAGTAATATCACTATTACATCCTGTTTTTTCATTATGCTTTGTCATCATTCACGCAAAATCATGGATGGATATACATGTGTTTAAAACAGTTAAATGGAAAGATAGAAAAATAGATTTGAATGCTAAATTGGAATCTAGAGGTGAGAAGAAATGAAACAGTTAGATAAAGACTATAATTATTGTCATAACATTATGAAGACCCACTCAAAAACTTTTTCTTATGCTTTTGATTTTTTGAAAATAGATAAAAAAAGAGCAGTTTGGACTGTTTATGCGGTTTGTCGCATTATAGACGATAGTATTGATAGAGATCAAGACTTAAATCAGTTATTAAAAATAGAGTCCGATTTAGATGCTATTTATAATGATGATTCTAAAGATTTTGAAAGTAATGTTGCTATTATGAGAGCATTTAAAGACACACTGAAACATTATGCTATACCACATCAACCTCTCTTAACATTAATCCAATATGTTAAAAATGATTTAGAATTACGTCAAATTAAGACGGAAGAACAGTTCTTTAATTATTGCTACGGTGTGGCGGGTACAGTTGGAGAACTATTGATACCTATATTAGCTTCGGAAAATTATAGTAATTATTCATCAGCAAGAGAAGCTGGTATTGATTTAGGTAAAGCAATGCAAATCACTAATATATTAAGAGATGTTGGGGAAGATTTTAAAGAAAATCGAGTTTATATAAGTGAAGAGAAGTTAAATCAATATGAAATAAAACTATCAAACATTTATCAACATGGTGTTACAAAATCCTATATCAATCTATGGGAGAGTTATGCTTATGAAGCACGTCTATTGTATGAAAAAGCTTTAAATAGAATTAAATATTTTGATGAAGATGTGCAATATATTATTGAATTGGCTGCTCGTGCTTATTTTGAAATTTTAGAAGAAGTAAGAAAATCGAATTACACTTTGCATACAAAAGTTTATGTAAATAAAGTGAGAAAGATATCAATATATAATGAAATCATGTCAAAATATAAAAGGAGGGGAACACCATGAAGGTTGGAATTATAGGTGGAGGCGTTTCAGGCTTGGCTGCTGCAGCAAGGTTATCTGCAAACGGACATCAAGTTGATCTATATGAAAAAGGGGAGCAAGTTGGTGGTAGAATGAACCAAATCAAACAAGATGGATTTACGTTTGATATGGGTCCAACTATTGTCATGATGCCTGAAATATATCGTGATGTATTCAGTTACGCAAATAGAAACATGGATGAATACTTAGAAATTAAACAGTTACCTTACATTTATGATGTCTATTTTAGTGAGGATGATAAAGTAAGAGTTCCGACGGATTTAGCTCAACTAAAAGACATGTTAGAAGGTATTGAACCTGGTTCCACACATGGCTTCATGTCTTTTCTAACTGACATATACAAAAGATACGAAATTGCTCGAAAATACTTTTTGGAGCGTGCTTTTAGAAAGCCAACAGATTTCTATAATCCATTTACTTTGTACCAAGGCTCGAAATTAAAAACACTCGATACTGCTGATAAGCTTATTGCAAAATATGTAGATAATGAAAAAATTCAAAAGTTATTAGCATTTCAAACGTTGTATATTGGTATAGATCCAAAACGTAGCCCCTCTTTATATTCAATTATACCTATGATTGAGCTTATGTTTGGAGTTCACTTTATCAAAGGTGGCATGTATAGTTTTGTAAATGCACTTGAACAGTTAAATCGAGAATTAGGCACTCAAATTTATACGAATTCAAGCGTTGATGAAATCATAATTGATCAAAGGTTTAAGCGTGCGGAAGGTCTAAAAATAAATGATAAAATTGAAAAATATGACAAAATATTATGCACGGCAGATTTTCCTTATGCTAAATCAGAATTAATAAAAAAAGAAAACCAGCCTAAAAAATATACTACTGAAAAAATTAATAATATGGAATATTCCTGTTCAGCATTTTTAATGTATTTAGGTTTAGACAAAGACTTAACAGATGAACTTTTGATACATAATATTGTTTTCTCAGAAGATTTTAGCAATAACATTGAAGAGATTTTCGAAGGGGAACTATCAGAAGATCCATCCATTTACGTATACGCTCCTAGCGTAGAAGATGAAACATTAGCACCAGAAGGAAAAACAGGTGTATATGTATTAATGCCTGTTTCAGAATTAAAAACAGGTAAAGTCGATTGGTCAGATGAGAAACCCATCAAACACGCGAAAAATATCATTTATAAAAAGTTATCAACTGTAAAATCATTAAACAACATAGAAGAACATATAGTGACAGAAATGATATTTACCCCAGAAGATTTCAAAGATAAATACAATGCTAAATTCGGATCAGCATTCGGTTTAATGCCAACATTGGCACAAAGTAATTATTATAGACCACCCAATGTAAGTAGAGAATATGCTAACTTATACTTCGCAGGCGCAAGCGTACACCCAGGCGCTGGCGTACCAATCGTACTTACAAGCGCAAAAATTACAGTCGAAGAAATGCTGAAAGATATGAAAGATGGGAAATAGGCAATAGGTTTAAATTACGAAAAAAATGATGATCCCACAATTGCACGTTTATCATTAATAACTTTTTTAACACAAGATTCTATTGTAAAGGAATCTGTTATAATAAAAATAAGTTTTTGTTTAAATTAATATTAAGCGATTACTCTAAATTTAAAACATTAACAGATAATGAATTCGAAGGTATGAGAGATAAAATTATATTTGATACTAAAAATATCGTTAAAAATGATTTCAATAATACTCAATATTATAATTACGGTAATTTATATACTTTTAGTAATCGAATAAATGTAAAACAATAAAAAGAAAGAGCGTATCCGTAAGTGGATACGCTTTTTTTAATTATAGTTTAAGATTATGTTCTGTTTGATTTATGTGAATCTATAACTAAGATATATTCACATTTTTCATCATGGTTATTAATAAAACGATGACTTTTGTGTGCTTCAAAATAAAAGGAATCTCCTTTTAATAATTTATATTTTTGTACCTCACTATTATTATCTTTTAATTCAACATCAACTTCTCCTTTTAGTATGTATATATATTCATTGGTTCCTAGTGTATGAGCTGGAAAATAACCTGTTTCTTTATGTGCAGGTAGTTTGTTGATTATTAATTCAATGTTAGAACCAATGTTTGGTGATAATAAAACTCGTTCAAATCCGCTATCTGGGTCAACATATTTAAGATGTTTATTAGATTCTATTTTTATAGTTTGATCATTTCGTTTCTCTCCCAATAGTTCTGAGATAGTAGTATCTAAAGCTTCTGCTATTTGAGCGGCTACTTTTATAGTAGGTTGTTTCTCATTTCTTTCGATTTTAGACAGCATTGCTCTACTTACTGTTGATTTTTCAGATAGAACATCTAAAGAATAACCTTTACTTATTCTTCTTTTCTTAACATTTTCAAAAAATTCCATAGTATCTCCTCTTTTTTCTTCTTTGGTAGAAATTTTTCTTGTTTTTATACACTAATTATATTATATTTATGTTAATTCTACTATAGTAGAAATTCAATTACAATTTTCTCGTTTGTTAAAATGACATATTGAATAGTAGGTGGAAATATGGATTTATTGATAGCTCTTATTCCATTGATAATGATATTTATTTGTTTATTTATATTTAAATTATCAGCTTTATATTCTGGGTTAATAGCATTTTTGTTTACTTCGGCTTTGGTATTAGTAGGTGTAAATTTTGAACTTTCGCTTTCTGAATTACTGGATTCAATAATCGCAGGAATATTAATTTCTTCTATAGCTGCCTATGTAATATTTTTTGGTATATTACTGTTTCATTTAATGAATGAAACTAAAAATATAGATCTAATTTCCCAGAAAATAAAATTACTGACAAATGATAAAGCTTTAAAAGTTATAATTTTAGTCGTCGGCATATCTCCACTTATTGAATCAACAAGTGGATTTGGTACTTCTTTTTTAATTATTACACCTATTTTAATATCTTTGGGAATTGAAAATTATAAAGCTACTTTTATTGGGATTCTAAGTCTAATAGCTGTCCCGTGGGGAGCGTTAGCAACAGGTACTGTTATTGGTACAGAACTGGTTGGTTTAGGTTTAAAGAAAGTAGGATTTATAACAGCGCTATTAACAATTCCAACTATCATATATTTTTTAGCATTATGTATATTTATATTGGGTGGCAAAAAAGCAGTTAATCAAAATAAATATAAGATTTTATTATATTCTGTAACATTTACTTTAACTAATATTATATTCAACTATTTCATAAGTGTAGAATTATCAGGTGTTTTTAGTTCATTAATTACTCTTTTAATTGGAATAATATACATAAAATCAAAAAGTACGAAGATTATTGATTATAAGTCTCTTTTAAATTTGCTAAGCCCGTATATATTACTCACACTATTAGTTTTTATAACAAGGACGATTCCAATTATAGATGACTTTCTTAAAAATAATTTTGTTCTAATTTCAACTAAATTTAATTATCAATTACCTTTACTCTATTCACCTGGATTTTGGTTGATTATAGCTTGTATATATACTATTTTTAAATTTAAAATATCTAAAAACCTAATACAAATATCTTTCAAAAAAACTATTAAACAATGGAGATTATTTGTTGTATCTACTACCCTTTTTATAGCACTATCTCAAATTATGGATTCGGCGGGAATGATTAAAGTGATATCCAATAATTTAGGAGACACTTTTGATAACTGTTTCATTGTGGTGTCAGCATTTATTGGTAGTTTAGGAGGGTTTTTAACAGGGAGCAATACCGGCGCCAATGCAATGTTTATGAAATTACAAATTCAAATTGCTAACCAAGTAAATATATCTTCAAACTTAATTGCTGGACTTCAAAATGCAAGTGCATCAAATGCTACAATGATTACACCATCAAGAATTATGCTAGCCTCTGAGCTATATAATATAAGAGAGAAAGAAAATAAGCTATTAATAGATTTAATCAAAGTAATACTAGTATCAATTATACTATTGATACTAGTAGCTCATTTAGTTAATAATTTGTTTAACATATAAATTTGAGTTATGTATGAAAGTGTTAATATCTTAAGGAACAATAATGTTGTGTTACGTGAGTCAACGTTGAAGTTAATTCAATAAGTAAAGGGCTAAGACATTTATTTTTGTCTTAGCCCTTATTTCATATTACTTTATTTTTTGAGTTTTTTCGTCTTATTTTTAAGTTTAAATTACCTATGATTGCTGCTGAGGTGATAACTAATAATATACCTATAATTTGCCATATATTTAATACATCACCTAAGAAAATTACGCCAGATAGTATAGCTATAATTGGTTCCATCGTTGATAAAATGGATGCTGTGCATGCTTCTAGGTTTTTTAGACCAGATGTATATAATAGGTATACTAGAACAGTAGCGATTAGTGACAATGCTATTGACGGAGTTAGTACTTCTATTTTAGTAAATTGATTGGCTTTTGTTGTGATATCACTAAAGATAAGCATGAAAATAGCAGTATATAAGAAATTATAAGTTGTGATTGTTAATGCTGAATATTTACGTGTGATAGGTTTGCTGAAAATAGTGTACAGTGCGAAACAAAACCCTGATAACAGTCCAAGTATGAGTACACTTATAGAAACTTCTATATCACCATTTGGTAAAAATCCAACAACGAAGCTACAACCAAAGACAGCTATGATTAATGCTAATATCTTTTTAATAGTAAATGCTTCTTTGAAAAATATTCTACTTAAAATCGTGACAAAAATTGGCCCTGTATATAGCAGTGTTACCGCTAAAGAAAGTGTTGATTGAGAAAAAACTTCAAAGTAAAAATAATTAAACAACGCTGTGCTTAAAATACCTGCACATGCAAAGTTAATATGATCTTTTAAATTTGTTTTTAAGAGATGAGGATATCGTATCAACATAAAAATAAACAAAAACACAAATGTGAATACACCTCGAATAGCCACGACTTCCCATGCAGTAAACCCTTCTTTGTATAAAGGATTAACAAATAATCCAATAGTTCCCCATAAACCCGCGCCACACATTGTCATGATATATGTTTGTAAATTCGTGCGCTTCACAACATAACCCCCAATCAAAGATATTAAATACAGTATAAAGGTTTCAGTGTAAAAAAACTTCTTTATATTTAAGTTCTTTAAAAAATTAAATAATCATTCATGTTAAATAACTGAAAATTATATAATTCACAATATTGTAACTATTCACATTTCGTTTAATTTGTTATATCATTTAAATTGTATTGGAAATTAAATTTTAAAGGAGTGAGCACATGAATAAGTTTTCGAAATATGTTGTAACGGCTTTATTAACGGGAGCTTTCACAGTTTCAGCACCACTCTCTACATACTCACCTGTAGCGAATGCAAGCGGATCAGGTGCACCAACGATGGAACAGGAGAAACAGCAGCAACAAACCGATCTTGGTTCTGAGAATATCATGGCTGTTTCATGGTATCAAAATTCAGTAGAAGCTAAAGCTCTATATTTACAGGGGTACAATAGTGCTAAAGTGCAACTGGATAAAGAAATTAAGAAGAATGATGGGAAAGAAAAACTTGCTATCGCACTTGATTTAGATGAAACAGTTTTAGATAATTCGCCTTATCAAGGATATGCGACATTAAACAACAAAGAGCATCCAGAAGGTTGGCATGAATGGATAGAAGCAGCAAAAGCAAAACCAGTATACGGTGCTAAATCTTTCTTAGAATATGCAGATAAAAAAGGTGTAGACATTTACTACATAACTGACAGAGATGAAGATAAAGACTTCGAAGCAACTAAAAGAAACTTAAAAGAACAAGGTATTCCACAAGCAACTGATGATCATATCATGTTAAAAGGCAAAGATGATAAGAGTAAAGAACCACGTAGAAAACAAGTGGAAAAAGATCATAAACTTGTGATGTTATTTGGAGATAACATTTTAGACTTCGGTGACCCTGAAAAACCAACTGCTAAAGAACGTGAAAAATTCATTCAAGAACATAAAGATGATTTCGGTAAGAAATACATTATATTCCCAAATCCTATGTATGGAAGCTTTGAAGCAACATTGTATAACAACAACTATGATATTAGCGACGAAGAAAAAGATCAGCTAAGAAAACAATCAATTAAACAATTTAACCCATCAACAGGTGAAGTTGAATAAAATTTAAGCAAAGTAAATGGATTATATACAGTTGAACAAGCTAAAAATTATTAAATTTTTATTTTAAGGGAGTGGGACAGAAATCTCATTTTAATAAATAGATTTCGTAGTTCCACCCCGGCAAGGATGACTAGGGTTGGAAAAAGCTTGATATAAGCGCATTTTCAATCCAGTCAGCTACTGCCATTATAATAAAAGAGGCTGAGACATGTATTTATGTCCCAGCCTCTTATTTCTATATAAAAATAAACAATAAAAGATGGGAGAATCATTTATAAAAAGAGATAGCATAAATGAGGAGGGGTAAAATGAATGGTGATTTATGGTTGATATTAATCACAATACTAGGTATAGGATTATTACTATATTTAGTAATGGTCTCAAAAATGCAGGCGTTTGTTGCTCTTTTAATTTCTAGTATTCTTATTGGACTAGCTTCAGGTATGAACTTGAACAAAATTGTAGAAACTGTTGAAGAAGGAATGGGAGGAACATTAGGTTTTATAGCTGTAGTAGTTGGCCTCGGCGCTATGTTCGGAGAAGTATTAAAAGTCTCTGGTGGTGCAGAAAGGTTAGCTTTAACGATGGTTAATAAATTTGGAGAAAATAAAGCACAATGGGCACTAGGTATAACAGGTTTCATTGTTTCCATTCCGGTATTTTTAGATGTGGCATTAGTGATATTAATTCCTATCGTCTATAGTTTAGCCCAGAAAGCTAAAAAGCCAATTTTATTCTATGGTATCCCTTTATTAGCTGGGTTGGCAGTTACACATGCATTCGTACCTCCAACGCCTGGTCCTATAACGGTAGCAAAAATGCTAGGAGTAGATTTGGGGTGGGTTATTCTATTTGGTATTATAGCCGGTATTCCTGCTATGATTTTAGCGGGGCCTATTTTTGGAACATTTATAAGTAAAAAAGTACACTTAGATATGCCAGACATCGCTAAATTACATGGAGAAGTAAAAGATATAAAATCAGAAAAAGACTTACCTAGCTTTGCTTTAGTAGTAAGTCTAATCTTAATTCCGCTAATACTAATACTCATTAACACTGTGTCGGGGGTAGTCTTACCGGGCGGTCTTGCTAAGGATATTCTAACGTTTATTGGACATCCATTTATCGCTTTAATTATTACAGTACTTTTAACATTTTGGTTATTAGGAACTAGAAGAGGTTACACTAAAAGCGATATTCAGGAGATTGCAACTAAAGCTTTAGAACCAGCCGGTATTATCATTTTAATTACTGGTGCAGGTGGAGTGTTCAAACAAACGTTAATAGACAGTGGCGTAGGTAAGGTGATGGGTGAGTTTATGGCACAATCTAACTTACCAATCGTAATGGTCGCATTTCTAATAGCGTTATTTGTTCGTGTAGCACAAGGTTCAGCAACAGTCGCAATGGTTACAGGAGCAGGATTAGTATCACCTATCATAGCCGATATGTCAGTGTCACAACCAGTATTAGGATTAATTACAATTTCTATCGCAGCAGGATCTACAGCCGTTTCACACGTGAATGACTCAGGGTTCTGGTTAGTAAATAGATTCTTCGGAATGACAGAAAAACAAACCCTTAAAACATGGACAGTTATGGAAACAATTGTAGGTTTCGTAGGATTTGCTGTTGTAATGATTTTAAGTTTGTTTATTAAATAATCAAGTTGTTAATTAAAGCTACTAGTTTATTTGAGACTAGTAGTTTTTTGTGATTTGGATAGTAAATTTCTTAACCAATTCTAATAATTATGCTGCATGATAAAATAATTACATAGAGCATCCACGAATAATAATTTAAGAATTACTATTGTAAGTGATAAACTATATAATAAGGGATTATTGCGTACGGTACTAATCTTATTTTGGTGATAATATAAGGAGTTTATATTATGAATAAAGTAAAAGAATTAAATTATCTAATGCGACGTGTACAAGATAGAATAATATGGCTCAATAAGCCAAAAATGGAAAAAGAATTAGAAGGATACACACCGTCAGAAGTGCATTGTATAGAGGCTATTAAAAACATTCAAGACCCTAACGTGAAAAAGATATCAGATGAAATGTTTATGACGCGTGGTGCTATTAGCAAATTAACTAAAAAGTTAATTAAGAAAAATGCTGTTGAAAGTTATAGAAAATCAGAAAATAAAAAAGAAATCTATTTTCGTTTAATTGAAGAAGGTGAACGTGTTTATCAACGTCATTTAAAATTACATCAAGTTTTTCTTGATAGAGACAAACCGTTTTTCGATAATATATCAGATGAAGAATTTAAAGTATTAAATAACTTTTTTGAAAAATACAGCGATTATTTAGATCAAGAAATAAAAAAAGAAAAGTAAAATGTATATTTGGGATAGGCATATGTGATGCTTATCCCTATTTTATTGAAATATTTTTGTTGACTAGGAAACAATAAGTTCATATAATGTTTCTTAGGAAACAAAAAAGAGAGGTAAATAATAATGTCAGCAAAACAATTAGATAAAATTCCAAAAAGTACTATGTTGGCTGCATGGGCTATAGCTTTAGGCGCTATTGCTCCTATGTTAGATTCAACAATGATTAATATAGCAATTGATGACTTAACGCAATATTTTGATGTTTCATTGAATATGATTCAGTGGGGAGTTACAGGATATATTTTAGCTATGGCAATTGCAGTCCCATTTTCAGGTTGGCTTATGGATCAATTTAATAGCAAGATAGTATATATTTCTTCAGTAGCATTATTTGGAGTAATATCAGTCTTAACAGGATTGAGTGAAAGCATATCTTTATTTATCTTATTTAGAGTATTACAAGGGTTTAGTGCAGGTATTATATCAACACTCATGTCAACGCTACTAGTAAAAACAGCCGGTCACGATAAATTAGGACGTGTTATGGCCATCGTGAGTATACCTATGATTTTAGGACCGATACTTGGACCAGTTATTGGAGGATTTATTATTCATTTCTCTTCATGGAAATGGATATTTTATATTAATATTTTTGTTACAGTTCTCATCGTTCCGCTTATGATTAAGAAATTACCTTCATTTATGCCATTTAACAAAGAGAAAAAATTAGATTGGTTTGGTATTTCAAACTTATCTTTAATAAGCTTTACAATCATATACGGTATTACTAAAGCAACTGAAAATACTACGTTTATAAATAAAGAAACCATTATTTCGTTAGTCGTAGGCGGACTGTTTATAATCATCTATCTTATTTACAATCGAATGAAGAATTATCAAACAGTATTACCGACAAACCTATTTAAATATAGAAATTTTGCAACGTCTAGTAGTGGATTATTCTTAGCAAATATTGCAATCATGGGTCCAATGATTATATTGCCTTTATTTTTTCAGCAATTTAAGAATTTTAATACGATAGAAGCTGCCACTGCATTAATGCCACAAGGTATAGGTATGTTAATAGCAAGACCTATGATAGGAAAATTAACAGATCAATATGGCGCAAAAAAAGTTATTTTTATTAGTTTAATAGTATCTCTACTCGCATCAATACCATTAGTATTTGTAACAAGTCAAACGACTATACTAACTATGAGTATTATCCTATTTATGAGAGGTGTAAGTGTTGGAGGTATACTATTGCCACTTACTACAAACACGTATGTTGGACTTAAAGACTCACAATTACCACAAGCTGGTATCACAATAAATATTGTTGAAAATATTGGAGCAAGTTTTGGATCAGCAATTATAGCTACAGTAGTTGCTACGATGACAAGAAGCACCTTCGTATCACCAAATAACGCCGTATTAGCTTATCAAATAGGCTTTTTAATACCAGTTATAATACTTGTACTGTTATTCATATGTTGGATTTATTTACCTTCGAAGGAGGAAGGTGAAACTCGTTAATAAAACATAAAAAAAGAGAAAAATAATTTTAAAACGCTTAAATCAGATAAAAAGATTTAAGCGTTTTAATGTTTTAAATAAAAATATGAACTTGTATTGACTTATCAGAATTTTCGGTATATTATCATATTAATAATAAAATGATAATCAAATGAAAGTGATGTGATAATTATTGACTACTTTTTATTTTATACGCCATGGCGAAACAGAGTGGAATGCTAAAGGCGATATGTATTGTGGATTAACAAATATTAGCTTATCTGATTACGGTAAGGAGCAGGTAATTAAAAATAAGTACTTATTAAATGGAATTGAATATACAAGAGCGATATCCTCCCCTTTATTAAGAGCCAAACAAACAGCTGAATTAATGTCAGGAAACACAAATTTTGAAACAGATAAACGTGTTATTGAAGTTGATTTTGGACAATGGGAAGGATTAACTAAACCAGAAGTTTGGAAGCGTTTTCCTGATAATTGGAAAAAGTGGGTCAATTTAAAGGAAGACAAAGATATTAGGATTGGTAACACAGGCGAGACATATAAAGAAATAAAAAATAGAGCTTTAGATTTTATTTTTGATTTTTCGGATAATAAAGAAGAAAATATCTTAGTTTTTTCACACAATACATTTATAAGACTTTTACTTGTATCTTTATTAGAAATACCGAATTGCTATTATCGTAGAATAAAAATTGATAATGCGTCTATTACAAAGATAGACATCAATGGTGGAAATATAAGAATTGATTATATCAATAAATATTAATGGGGTGACAGAATGAATATTTCAGAAAACTTACATAACTATCTTAGCTATTTAGGTAAAAAAATTATTAATCAAAAATTAGCAGCAGGTCCAGGAGGAAATATAAGTGCAATTGAAAACGGTGTAATGTGGATTTCACCTAGTGGTGTTAATTTAGATGAAATAAAAAAAGATGAATGGGTTCCAATAGATAAAGTAGAAGGAACTTTACTAAATAAATCGTTAAAGCCTTCTTCAGAAGTTGAAATGCACAGGTTAATGTATTTAAAAGATAATTCTATAAATTTTATTGTTCATACACATCCTATATATATCTTAGCTTTATTAAGTTCTGGATATAAAGATATACCATTTTTATTCCCAGATCATGTTGCTATAACTGGAAATTTACCATGTGTAAAATATATAAAACCTTGCTCTTTAGAATTGGCTCAAGAAGTTGAAAATTGTCAAATTATTGGTGGAACAGGTCTATTGCTAGAAAATCATGGGTTAATAACTGTTGGCTCAACTGCAAAGGAAGCTATGACTAGAACATTAATAGCTGAAGCAGCAGCTGAAGTATATGTACATGCTAAATCAGTTGGTTCTCCAAGAATATTAACAAATGAAGAAATTGCAGATATTTTAAATTTGGATGCTGAGAAATATAGACAACAACTATTAAAAGGAGGTTGATTTGTCTTTGGATAAATTATTAGGCATCGATATTGGAACACAAGGTGCAAGATTACTTCTAACAGATAGTAAGGGAGTAGTTATTAGAGAAATAAATAAAGATTTTGATTTTGAAAATGGAAGGATAGAGCAAGATCCTAATATTTGGTGGAAATCAACATTGTCTTGTTTAAAAGAAATAAGGGAAGATTGCATAGGTTTAAAATCAATTTCAGTGACCTCTACTTCAGGTACTATCATACCTTTAGGAAATGATAATAATCCTTTGCACGATGCTTTGATGTATTCCGACACAAGATCATCGGTTGAATCAAAAGAAATAGAAGAGATATTAGGTGTTAATGTTAAACCTTCTTATTCATTATCTAAAATGCTCTGGTTTAAAAAGAATTACCCGCAAAAATATAGAGAAGTTAGAAAATGGGTACATGCAACTGATTTCATTATCGGTAAACTAACAGGGATATATTCTATTACAGATTATACAAATGCTTTAAAATCTGGCTTTGATGTTAGTGAATTAAAGTGGATTAATATAAATAAAATTGGTTTAGATGTAAATCATTTACCCAAAGTTGTCGCTCCAGGCTCTTTAGTATCGAATATAAGTACTGAATTGTCCGAGTTGTTACGTTTAGATAAAAATATTCAAATTGTAGCTGGATTAACAGACGGTTGTGCCTCTCAATTTGCGAGTGGTGCTTGTGAGATTGGGCAATGGAGTTCGACTATAGGAACCACTTTAGTTTTAAAAGGAGTTTCAGAAAAACTTATACAAAACGAAGTATTTTATTCTCATAAACATCCAGATGGTTATTATCTACCCGGAGGAGCATCGAATATGGGAGATGACTGGATAAGTAAATGGTATACGAAAGATGAACTAATGAATTTAAACAAATATGCTAATCAAGAATATCCTTCAGAAAAATTTATTTATCCTCTTTTAATAAAAGGAGAAAGATTTCCGTTCCAATGTGAAGAAGCAAACTTAATAGACGATAAGTACTTAAATGATAAACAAAGATATTTAGCTGGACTTGAAGCAGTGGGCTATATTGAAAAAATGGCTTTCGATAGTATCGAAAAAATTACAGAATCTGATATTGAACAAGTTTTTGTAGCTGGGGGTGGTACAAAAAGTGAAGCATGGTTGCAGATAAGAAGTTCTATTTTAAACAAACAATTAATAGTGACAGAAAATCCTAATGCTGCATTTGGAGCCGTATTAATAGCCGCTTCACAAACCTTATATAATAGCTTATCCGAAGCTAAAAATAATATGATTCATATAAATAAAATTATTAAACCTGATGACTCAAACACTCAATATAAAAAACTTTTTAAAAAATATAAAGAGTGGTTAAGGTTAAATTTGAATTGAAGGATGTGATTAATTGAGTTTACTTACTAAAGATTTAATTTATTTAGATTATGAATTTGAAAGTCAGACAAGTTTTTTTGATTGGTTCTCAAAAGAAATGTACCAAAAAGGCTATGTTAAACAAACATTTAATAAGAGTATTAAAGAGAGAGAAAAACAATACCCAACAGGATTAATTACTCAAACTTGTCAATTGGCTATTCCTCATACCGATCCTAATCATATTAATAAGCCTTTTATATCACTTATTAGATTGAAAAAGCCAATATCATTTACACATATGGGGATGGGAGTAGAACAAAGTCAGGCTCAATTATTGTTTGTTTTAGGCGTAATGAAAGATGGAGGACAAGTAGAGGTACTTTCAAGATTAATGAATTTATTTATGCAAGAAAATGAAATGAAATTAATAATTAATGAAAATCAAAAAAACAAAATTGAAAAAGTCGTAAACGGCTTTATTGGAGGAGAATAATTATGGCAAAAGTAATCGTAGCGTGTGGATCAGGTGTAGCAACTTCGCAAACAGTAGCTTCAAAAGTTGATAAATTATTAAAAGAAAGAAAAGTTTCAGCAGAAGTAGAAGCGGTAGATATAAAGTCTATTAATACGTTTATAAAGTCAGCAGATGTTTATGTAGCTATAACAAAACCAAAAGAAAAGTACGATATACCAGTAATTGACGGTATTGCATTTTTAACTGGAATGGGTCAAGAAGAAGAATTACAGAAAATAATTGATGCAATTAGCTGATAACTTAGTCCGTGTAAAGGGGTTGTGAATATGGAAATATTAAAGATGGTGGTTAATTATGTTTTAGATTTAGGAGCAGCAGTTTTTGTTCCTTTAATTATGCTTTTTATTGGAATAGTTGTAAGGATGAAATTTAAAGATGCACTTTCATCCGCCATTACATTAGGTGTAGCTTTTACAGGGATGATGCTAGTAGTTGAATTTATGCTTGATGCAATTAGTCCGGCAGCAAAAGAATTAGCAAAACTTACAGGTATAACTTTAACTGCTATTGATGGTGGCTGGACAGGAATGGCTAGTATTTCATGGGCTTGGCCGTACGCATTTTTAATGTTTCCACTAACTGTTGGGATAAATATTATAATGCTAGTATTAAATTTAACAAAAACTTTAAATGTTGATATGTGGAATGTGTGGAATAAAATATTCACTGCAGTAATGGTTTCAGCAATATCAGGTAGCATGATTATGGGGTTTGTAGTCGCTGGTATCCAAGTTGTGCTTGAGCTGAAAGTCGGTGATGCATGGGGGGACCACATAAATAGACTAACTGGAATTCCTGGAATTACTGTTCCACATTTTATTACATTATTAGCAGTCATTTTGTATCCTTTAAATAGACTAATGGATTTTGTTCCATTTTTAAATAAAAGAATGGATGCAGATGCATTAAAGGAAAAGATTGGTGTCTTTGCCGAAAATCATATAATGGGAGGGATTATAGGGTTATTACTAGGTTTTGCAGCAGGGTATGGTGTTTCTGGATCTTTAGGTTTAGCAATAAAAGCTGCAGCAGCAATGACATTATTTCCTATGGTTTCTAAATTATTTATGCAGGCGTTATCACCAATTTCAGATGCAGTATCTGAATTTATGAGAAAAAAATTCAGTGGTCGAGAAGTTTTTATTGGTCTAGACTGGCCAGTTTTAGCTGGTAGAAATGAATTATGGGTAACGGCTATTATTTTAATTCCTATTTCAATTCTATTTGCAATTACTTTACCGGGTAATAAAGTATTACCTTTCGCAGGTATTATTAATATATCCTTCTTTGTAGCTGCTTTCTTAATTACAGGAGGTAATTTGCTAAGAATGATTATAATGGGTATTATTACAACTCCAATATTCTTATATGCAGCTACTTTCTTTGCACCATATATCACAGACCTAGCTAATTCTACTGGTGTAGTTAAAGTGAAAGAAGGTACGCAATTAACTTGGTCTACCTTTGAAGGTCCAGACTTTAGATATATATTCGGTTTAGCAGCAAACGGAAATATTATATTTATTTTATTAGCAATTATATGGTTAGCTGCATTTTACTGGATGTATAAAGGTATGGTCAAAAAAGCCAAACTATATACTGATCAAGAGGTATGATAAATATGAAAACTTTTAATAAATTATTATTACTCTTAGCAGCAGTCTTACTTCTTTATAGCTTTATTACAAATCAAGTGGTTATTAGCTTATTTTGCCTAATCATAGGTTTATATCTTTACTATTTTAAATATGAAGATATTTTTGGAAAAAGTAATAGAAAGGAGCAAAATAAAAATGAATGTTCTAAATGAAATTGGCAATATTACTTTTCAAATGTGGGAAAAAGGATGGGATGAATATAATGCTGGCAATGTAAGTTATTTACTTGATGACGAAGAAATAAAAGAATTTAATATTACTTCCACAGGGCGTTACATTGAATTTGAAGATATTCCGAAAAATTTAAAAAATAGATATGTAGCTATAACAGCATCAGGTAGTCATTTTAGGGTAATTAGAGATAATTTGAAACAGTTTACCGGTATTATACGAGTGGTTGATGATTTAAGTAAAGTTGAAATAGTTTATGGCTTCGAAAACTTTAATAAACCCACAAGTGAGCTTTATACTCACTTGTTAGGACACTCGAAAAGAATTGAAGTAGATTCAAATCATAAAATCATTATGCATAATCATGCTACAGAAATTGTTGCAATGACTGTTAAACATGAACTTGATGAACAAAAGTTTACGAAAACTTTATGGAAATTATGTACAGAATGTATCATTTTATTTCCAGAAGGTGTTGGTTTAATTCCTTGGATGGTATGTGGAAATCGAAAAATAGGTGAAAAGTCTGCTGAAAAATTATTAAATCATAAAGTGGTAATTTGGCCACAACACGGTATTTTTTCAGCAGGTACATCCTTTAGTGATGGATTTGGATTGATTGAAACAGTAAATAAAGCAGCTAAGATCTATTTACTAGCAAATGGTGATTTAAATAATACTTTAAGTGATAATGATTTATTAGAATTAAAAAAAGATTTCAATTTAACAATAAGAGAGGGTATCATATAAGTGTATATATTGTTAAAGGAAGTGGTTTTATGTCATTTTGGGATAGAAGGAATAAAATTATTGAATTTGTAAATGAACAAGGTCGTATTACGGTTGAAGAACTTGTAAAAAAGTTTGATGTCTCAGGACCTACTATACGTAATGACTTAAGAGCACTTGAAGAAGAAAATAAAATACAAAGAGTTCATGGTGGAGCAATTCAAAAAAATAGAAATCAGTATGAATATCCCTATGTAGATAGAAAAAAAGTTAATAGAAAAGAAAAAAATCAAATTGGAGAATTGGCAACAAAATATATTCAAGAAAATGATACGATTTTTTTAGATGCTGGAACTTCTATTAGTGCTATGATTCAATATTTACCAATTAATTTCCATTATAATTTAGTAACTTGTGCATTACATACAGCCATAGAAGCTAGTCAATTAAATAACGCACATGTGCATATAGTTGGAGGGACGATAAGAAGTGCACTACAAGAAGTTGTAGGACCTAAAGCAGTATCAGAAATAAAAAACTACCACTTCCAAACTGCATATATCAGTATTAGCGGAATTGATAAGAGTTATATTAGTGAAAATCATGTTTTTTCAGCCGATATAAAAAAAGAAGTTATTGCAAACAGTGAAAAAGTAATAGTACTGGCTGATAGTTCAAAAGAAGGTAAAATCCATCTAGAAAAAGTTAGTGATTGGAAAGATATAGATATACTTATTACTGATAGAGGAATAACAGATGAATTTGTAAATGATGTAGAAAAATATGGTACAAAAGTTATAAAAAATTAAAAGCTGATCTCATTTTGAGGTTAGCTTTTAATTTTTTTTACTAATATCATTAATCTTATAATACTTTTTAAAAAAATATGTAAAGTGGATGTATTTAGTTAACTAATTTAAATACTGTATTAGTATCATAATGTTATAATTTGAAATAGTTCATTATTTTAATTATTACACAAGGGGAATCTTATATGATTAAAGTACTTTTTATAGCTCCTTATAAGGGCATGGCTGAAACTCTAAAAGATTTATTACCAATAGAAAATTTTAATATTGATATTATTGTTGCAAACTTAGAAAACGCTGTAGACACTTCAATTAAGTATGAAAAAAATTATGATTTCATTATTACTAGAGGTGGGACTGCGAAATTAGTAAAAGAAGTTGTAAACATTCCAGTGATTGAAATAGATATAAATAGTTATGATATTGCAAGAGTATTAAGTTTAACTAAGAATATAGATGACGATATAGCTCTAATAGGTTATGAAAACTTTACTAGAGGAGCAAATATGATTTCTGATATATTAAAATATGATGTTGAAATATACCAAATTCAAAAGACAGATGATTTAAAAGGTATATTAGGAAAATTAAAGGAGAGAAATATATCAACTGTAATAGGAGATGTAATAACTGTTGATAAAGCTCGACATTATGGTATTAGAGGTATTTTATTAACTTCTGGGGAAGAAGCTATATTAAAGTCTTTAAGTGAAGGCGAAAGGTTTCTTAATTTATATAGCGAATTATTAAATATAAATAATTTACATGATGAAATGTTTAAGGCTTTAGATACTAAATATATCATCTTAAAACGAAATTCTCTTGAAGTTGTAAATACTAATTTAAATAATAACGATGATTTAATAATGAATTTACAAAACACACTTAAAAGTTCCAATGAAAATAAAAATGGTATTATAAGATTAAATTTTCAAAATCATATTTATGAATTAAAACAGCAATCTATTTTAAATAAAGAGTATCTATCTTACACAATACAAAAGATAGCTACTCTCAAAGAATTATCAAAGCTAGATGATTTAAATGAAGCCCATAAATTTGTCGGATCTAGCGATTGGGCTGAAAAAATTTTTAGAAATAAAAATGAATATGCAAATTTACAACAGCTTCTTATTTATGGTGAAAAATATACTAGTAAGAGAAATCTAGCTATTTACTTAGTCAAAAATAAAAAAAGTAATAACAATTTGTATGAATTAGATTTTTCCAAGGTAAATTTTAATAATTTAGATTTACTGATGTGGAAATTATCAACAATAAATACAGCTACTATTTTATTTATTAATATAGAAAAAGAGTCACACTTAAATTTATTAAAAGAATTAAAAAAATCAATAAATGATAGTTGTGATTTGATTATAAATGTTCATTCACCAATTGAAATATCTATGAATAAAATAGAAAGTTTTGATGTTCCTAAAATATTTGTTCCAAAGTTGGCGAATCGAGTTAATGATTTAAAACCTAATATTGACATCATTTTAACAGATTTACATATAAATTATGGTACTAAAATTATAGGAGTAAGCAATAGTGCATTGGATATATTAAAAACTCTCCCTTGGGAAGATAATTTAAAAGAATTAAAAAATAAAATATATCAGCTAACTAAAATATCACCTAGTAATTATATTAATGAAAGTGATGTACAAAGAGCCGTGAAAAAATGGAAAGCAGATACATTTGATAATATTTACGAATTAATCTCTTCAAGAGCTACATTAGAAGAAATAGAAGAAGAAATCATATTAAAAGTTTATGAATTAGAAAATTATAACAAAACCAAAACAGCTGAACGTTTAAATATAACGAGAACAACTTTATGGAAAAAGTTAAAAAAACTAGAAAAATAGAATTATTTGTTTAAAAAATGAACAGTTTTGAAATTGTTCATTTTTATTTTGTTATAAATGTTTAAAAATTAACCAAATAATACTATCATGAACTAGAAAACGTTTTCAAAATCTTTTTTCGTGGAGGTTTTGTATGAAAATTAAACAAAGTTTAGAAAAGTTTCCTGGAGGAATGATGATTGTTCCACTTCTTTTAGGAGCAGTAATCAATACTCTTTTTCCGGAAATTTTAAGAATTGGAAATTTTACAGAAGCATTATTTGTTGATGGATCGAGTACTTTAATAGCTTTATTCTTATTATTTACTGGAGCACAAATTAATTTTAAAAATGTAGGATTAAGTTTAAAAAAAGGCGCCACTTTATTAATAGTTAAATGGCTTGTTGGCATTTTAATAGGTTTGTTAGCGATAATGATTAGTGGTGTTAATGGACTATTCCTTGGCATGGTTCCAGTAGCAATAATAGCAGCTTTAACAAATAGTAATGGCGGACTATATGTTGCTATGGTAGGTCAATATGGTAATAAAACAGATAGAGCTGCATACTCTTTATTAGCTCTTAATGATGGACCATTTTTAATTATGGTAGCTTTAGCAATATTTGGTACAATCGGTTTTGTCGAAGGTGTGTTTTCACCCGTTTCCTTTATATCAGTACTATTACCAATTATTATTGGTATGATATTAGGGAATTTAGACAATGAATTAAGAGAATTCTTTGAGAGATCTAGTGCAGTACTAATACCATTTTTTGCTTTTTCATTAGGAATGGGTATAGATTTTAAAAGTATTATAGATGGTGGATTATCAGGAATAATATTAGGTGTGATAACAGTATTTATAACAGGCACAACTGGTTATTTAGTATTCAGATGGTTTAAGTGGAATCCTATAGCTGGAGCTGCTGAGGGTTCTACTGCAGGTAATGCAGTTGCCACACCAGCAGCAATAGCCACAGCTTCTCCTGCATTTTCTGCTAATGTTCATTTAGCAACAGTACAGGTCGCAGCAGCAGTGGTTGTAAGCGCAATTTTATTACCATTATATATTGGATTTTTAGTGAAATTATTAAATAAAAAAGGTTATAAAGTGCCTGGAGATTTTAAATAGTTAGCGAGAGGTGTATATATTTGGAATATAGAGTTAGTGTTATAGCTGATGATTTAACAGGAGCAAATGACTGTGGCATTAAGCTAGCTCAAAATGGTTTTGAAACTAAAGTTATATTGAATGAAGGAAATGCTGATATAACTGATAACTCTAGTTATGTTTTTAATAGTAATTCTAGGGCAATGAATAAAAATAAATCTTATGAAATAAATAAAAAAATTGCACAAAAAATTAAAAATAATGATTTTGATTTAATATATAAAAAAATTGATTCTACGCTTAGAGGGCATATAATTTCTGAGATTGAGGCAGTAAATGAAGTTTTAAACTTTGATTTAATAATAATAGCGCCGGCTTTTCCGGAAATGAATAGAACTACAAAGAATGGCAAGCATTTTGTACACAAACAACTGATTGCTGATACTGGTTTTAAAAATGATCCGATATTTCCTATATATGACTCTGAGATAAAAACATTATTAAATGCCAATCACAACATAGAAGTCAATAATTTATATTTAGAGAATATACGCGATGAAAAAGCATTTGATGATAGAATCGGTTATATAAAACAAAATACAATAAAATATATTATAAGTGATATAGAGGAAGAAAATGATTTCAAATTATTAATTAATAATATTAAGAAAAACTTTAAAAAAGTATTGTGGGTTGGTTCAGCAGGATTAATAAAACATTTAACTCCTGAAAAAAGTGAATTAAATCATAATCATTCAAGCCCAAATTCATCGCAAACAATTACTATCAGTAGCAGTATGTCTGATATTTCTATTTCCCAAATAAAACAGGCAACTAATAATAGCGTTGAAACAATTGGTTTAGGTATTAATGTCTATGAGTTAGTAAAAAGATATAATGAAAATTACTATTTAGATTATGTGAACATTGGAATTAATCACTTAAAAAAATATAAGCATCTTATTATTTATGCAGAAAATGATGAAATTTCTAATCAAGATTTAAATGATTATATAGAAAACCATAATATTTCTAGTGATGATGTAAGCAAAATTATTGTAAAGTCAGTGACAAATATTTTTATAGAAATTTTTAAAAATATAAAATGTGATTCAATAATTTTAATCGGTGGAGATACAGCTAATGAAGTTTTAACTCAACTTAAAATAAATTCATTAAAATTATTAGGCGAAATAGAAGAAGGAGTACCTTATAGTTCTACAAATTCTTATAATGGTAAGATTAACATAGTTACTAAAGCTGGAGCATTTGGAAATCAAAATACGATTTTAAATACTATAAATTATTTAGAAGGAGAGATAATATGAAAAAACCAATTATTGGTATAACAATGGGCGACCCCTCAGGAGTTGGACCTGAAATTATTGTTAAAAGTTTAAATAATGAAGAACTTTATAATAGGTCACATCCTATTGTTATTGGTGATAGTAAAAGGGTGTTAGAAGTTATAAAAATTCTAAATTTAAATTTAGAAGTGAAAAGTATCAGTGAGAATGATGACTTTGAGACTACAAAATTTGGTGAAATCAAATGTCTAGATTTAAATTTACTCCCAGATAATATAGAATTTGGTCAAATTAATCTAACATCAGGAGATGCTGCTTTTAAGTATTTATCAAAAGCGATAAATTTAGCGAATTCTAAGAGGTTAGATGCAATTTGTACCGCACCATTAAATAAAGAAGCAATGCAAAAAGCTGGGCATTTATATCCTGGTCATACAGAAATATTAGCTGATTTAACTAACACGGATAATTATGCAATGATGTTATCTTCACCAAAATTGAAAGTTATACATGTTACTACTCATGTTGGTCTGATTGAAGCTATTAATCAAATAAAACCTGAAAGAGTTTTTGATGTAATAAAAATGGCGGATGTAACTTTAAAAAATAGCGGTATTGAAAATCCTAAAATTGGAGTGTGTGGCATTAATCCACATGCAGGTGAAAATGGATTGTTCGGAAATGGTGAAGAAGAAGAAAAAATTAACCCAGCAATAAAACAAGCAAAAGATTTAAATATCAATGTTGAGGGGCCCTTGCCAGCTGACACATTATTCTTTAGAGCACAAAGAGGCGATTTTGATATTGTAATAGCAATGTATCATGATCAAGGACATGGACCTATTAAAGTTTTAGGTTTAGAAGCGGGTGTGAACATTACAGTAGGATTACCTATAATTAGAACGAGTGTAGATCATGGTACTGCATTTGATATTGCTGGTAAAGGTATAGTTGATGAGAGAAGTATGAATGAAGCATTGAACCAAGCGATTTTATTAGCACCAGTAAAATAAATATTATATTGTAGTAAACTATTGGCTGAAAAATTTTATAATATTAAAAACCAGTGAAATTCTTGATAAAACATAGATTTCACTGGTTTTTGTATATTAAATATATTCTTCTTAAATTAAGATTTTTTCCATATAGATATACGGTTTTCACCTGGTTTTAAATTTTGGATTGGGCCTAACACGGCAAATTCGTTTCTAGTATCATTGATTAAATCTGAATCAATAACAACTTCGTTTCCATCTGGTCTTTCAAAGTCTGCGTCGACTAATCTTACTTTAGGTAGTGAAGTGGTAGAGTGTACATCTCCTTTGAATTCTAATAATGAATCTGGCAATGTTACATTTAAGTAAACTTCATTTTCATCTTCTGTTATTGAAATTTTCGGATCGAATGAATTATCTTCAATGAAGCTTTCTTCTCTATTGAAGTGTTCGGCATTGTTTAAATATGCGTTATGGTTGATGAACACTGGTTGTTTTATTTTATGGAAGGCTTCGTGATCTCCTTCTTCTTTGGATACTAAGTCTTTATATTCTTCTAATGAAGTTGTGTATTCATTAAATATATGCGTGCCAATGTTAGATACACTTGGTTTACCAACAAATATATTATTATAAAATCGGTCATCTCCACCATAAACAGGTGCAAATCCAGCTACTAAAGTACTATGTGGTACATGGTAAGGTGTTGATCTATCTAACATTAATCGATGTACGATTTCACCGTTAATAATGTTGTTAATATAAGCTCCGCCTTGTGCATGGTTATCCAGTGCATAGTCTGCTGTTAAAATATTATTATCTACAATATAAGGTCCACTAGTTACTTCAACAAATAGGTCTCTTGTATTATTTGCGAAAATATTTTTACTTATTCTTGTGCCTTGAGTTTGCCAATCAAACCACATACCTAAAGAGCAATTATGAACGTAGTTATCATAAACTTGTGTATCTAATGCTGCATGTAATTTTATGCCTGCAATTTCATGACCGAAGAATTCTCTTCTATTTCCAATATTATAAATGTGGTTACTATATACATGACTAAAAGCACATCCTAAATGTCCGACAACTGCGTTTTGTCCACAGTCATGAATTGTATTATTTCTAATGATATGAGAACCAATCGTTTCTTTATTCCAATCACTATTAACTGCTTTAAAAACAGTTTCAATTTGGTATTGGTATCCTGGTTTATCTTTTCTATAAGTAGTAAAGTTATCACCAGTTGATATTTCTTTACCAATTGCTACTGCACTACACATAGAATCATGAATAAGATTATTTTCTATAATCCAATTTTTGCTCCAATTTGTATCAATTATTCCAGTTTGTTTAGCTGTAGGAGGTGACCATTGTGTTGCACCATGTGCAATTTCGAAATTTTGAATAGTTATATAATTTGTATGTGTTTTAACGGGAGCAAAAACATTTTCTCTCACATTAATTTCGATTGTTTCATTATTTGGATCATAATCTTGGAAATTAGCATAAATAGTAGTATGGTCTTCTTGAACATCTGCATGCCATACATATACTGATTCATCTGTATAATCAAAAGAGACTTGTTTATTAGTCCAATGGTCTAATGTTTCATGTATAGGCTGTGGATTTTTCAGAGAATCAAAATCATTCACTTCAAATAATGCTTGCCCGTTTATATAAACTTGTCCTAATGTTTTATTATTATCAACAACTAACCAATCACCAAATAGTTTGGTATCGAATGGATTGAAATGATTGAAAAATTGATTATCAATATCCACTTTCCATATATTTTGTTCTACATGTTCCCAGTTTTTTATTTCTTCAGAACCTTTAATTACTACTTTCTCATTATCTGCAGCTTTAAAAGTAATTCTTCTAGCTTCGCTTAAGCCACTATTAATATGAGTGATTTGTTCTCTATAGATGCCTTCATGTACGATTACTGAATCTCCTGGTAACGCTACTGAAGCGGCTTTATCAATAGTTAAGAAGGGTGATGTTTCAGTTCCTAACCCATAATCTGAACCGTTTTTAGCTACATGTATTAAATTAGTCATTTGAAATACTCCTTTTATTTATATATTTGTTTTGATCTCATTTCGCCAACATTATTTGAACGAATTTGTTGTTTAATTTGTGTAATAAACTTTTCATAATTTAAGAAGAAAGTAATGACACAAATGAGTACTACTGTTAATAATGGAAAGTATATTTGCATAGATTTAATTGCAAATATAGTACTTTCTGATTGTACAGATGCTCCTGCGACATAGCCTCCAATAGATAGTGACCAGCCCACGATAGCGGATTGTAATCCAGAACCGATTTTCATGCCTGCGCTAGCCAAACTAAAAATGGAACCTTGTACGGGTACGCCAGTCTTCCAATAAATAATATCACCAACATCTGCAACGATTCCACTTAATGCTGCAGTAAATGGTACAAGACCTATACCATTTATAACTAAACCTACAATGAGGAATGGTAAGTTTTCTGAGAATAATGCCATAACAATGTACGAAATTATAGAAATAACTAACCCAATTATAATACTGTTTTTAATACCAACTATTTCTGCAAATTTAGGTGCGATTAACAGTCCTAAAATTGTAGGTAGCAATGTCGCTACGCTAAGAATTGCCATGACATTGGCATTATCAAAAATGTAGGTAGCATAGTAAACTCTCATACCATTATCAGTTTGACGTAAATACCATAATAGATAAAGAATAATTGTTATAATAAAATATTTTTCAGTTAGTAATGATTTAAGTATTAAGGTAAATGGAATACGTTTTGCCTTACCGTTGCTTGTATACTGTTTTTTAGCTACGTTTCTTTCTTTAACAAAATATCCTGTAATCATTAAAGGTACTGCACATAAAAATCCATAAATTAATGCTGTATAAGTCCAACCTTGCTGGTTTTCACCAAAGCTTGTTACTAAAAATGTAGTGAAAGTTGTAATACAAAGTACACTAATATTTGAAAAAATAAAACGAATACTGCCTAATGAAACTCTGTCTTTTTCGTCTTTAGACATAAATGAGATAAGAGATGAGTATGCAACATTGTTAGCAGTGTAAAAAATAACTGATATTAAGAAATAAACAATGAAAATATATGCGATTTTACCTGTATTACCAAAGAAATCTGGAACGTTGAACAACATAAAAGTTAATACCCCTAGAATTGGTGCTGTCCAAAAGACCCAAGGTTTCGCTTTACCCATCTTAGTATTCGTATTATCGATAATGCTTCCCATAAATAAATCAGAAAACCCATCTGCAAAACGACAAAAAAGTATAATCGTTCCAATAACTGAGCCAGCAATGCCAACTACATCTGTCATGTAGATAGTGATAAATGATGCGATGAAGGTCCAACCATAGTTAGCGCCAAAGTCACCAATACCGAAAACGATTTTTTCAGGCATATGCAATTTCTCATTATTATTAGATTGTAAAATCTGTTCACTAGATTGAGCTTCTACAGTTTCATTCATAAATAATATCCCCCCTGTTTAAAAACCAAATAAGTTGGTTAGTTTTTAAAACAAACTAACTTAAGTGAAATATTACCATTGAACATATTTTTGTAAACGCTTTCTTATGTATTATTTATTATTATAATATTTCAATCTTTAACAAGTGTGTTTAAATCAAGGGTTAGAAGGTTATTAAAATATTACTATTTATTTCTCTTTTAAAAGTTTCTATAAATAATCTATACATAGACATATGATGTTTGCAGATATATTTTATGCTATAGTTAAACCAAATCTGTGCAATTAAATAGTGAACGTTTTAATTAGTTTAAATTGTTTTTATTGAGGTGGTGTTAGTTTGGAGAAATTAGATGTAACAAATTTAGATTCAAATCAAAAGTTAGTTTTACAACAAATATTTAATAATGAACTAATCTCAAGAATACAAATATCTAAAAATCTTGGGATTAATAAAGACACCATTTCAAGTATTCTAAATAAATTAAAAGAGAAAAAGCTTGTTAATGAAGTAGGGCAAGGTAAGAGTACTAAAAGCGGTGGGCGTAAACCAATAATATTAGAGATCAATAAAAATTTTGGTTATGTCATTTCTTTGGATATTGCATACCATTCTATTGAAATAATCTATAGCTACTTCAATGGAGAATTATTAAAGTATGAATCTATACCATTGGCTAATCAAAAAATAACGCATGTGTTGGAATTGTTAAAATATCATATTAATGCTGATGAAAACTTTGGAACACATTTTGGTTTACTAGGTATCGCCATTTCTGTCCATGGAATAGTTAATAATGAACAAGAAATTATACATCTACCGTTTCACGAATTAGAAAAAGTTTCTATGATTGAGAGTATTAAGGAAATCGCAGACGTGCCTGTTATCGTAGAAAATGAAGCCAATTTCTCTGCTATTTATGAATGTAATGTTAATAATAGTTTAGAAATCAATAATTTAATTACACTTAGCATACATAAAGGTATCGGTGCAGGTTTAATTATCGACCAGAAATTATATAGAGGTGCAAATGGTGAAGCGGGAGAAATAGGAAAGACACTCGTATCATCTATTGAAGATAACGAGAGAACATATCACAAAATTGAAGATTTATGTTCTCAAGATGCACTAGTTAATAAGATTAATAAAAGATTAAATACACAAAATACATTATCAGAGCTTAAGAAGATGTATTATGAACGAAATGAAATTGTACTGGAAGAGATACAACAATTTTCAATAAGGATTGCAATTTTGATGTACAACTTAAATATGCAGCTTAATCCAAAAGTGATTTATATTAATTGTCCATTAATAAACGAAATACCCGATCTCTTAGATAATATTAAAACGACTTTTAACCAATATACACAAAAAGAAATAGAAATTAGTTTAACTTCAAATGTTAAATTCGCAACTTTATTTGGAGCTACACTCGCTATTACCCAGAAAATATTAGATATAGAAAACATTAAACTTAACTTTTAATTTAGAGAAGGCTGAGACATTCATTTATGTCACAGCCTGTTTTTATTTTACTTAAAGAAACCGTTTACAAAAATTAATTAAGGTGTTATATTTAACTCAATGTTAGTTAGTTTAATAAACAAACTAACTAAACCACAATTCAAGGAGGAGTTAAGAATGTCTTACTTTAATGTTGAAAAAGTGAAATATGAAGGTCCTAAATCAAAAAATCCATTTAGTTTTAAATATTATAATGCTGATGAAAAAATTAATGGTAAAACAATGGCTGAACATTTACGCTTTAGTGTAGCTTATTGGCATACATTCACTGAAGATCTATCTGATCCTTTTGGTGTAGGTACTGCATTACGTGATTGGGATTCATTAGATGAAATGGAAAAAGCTAAAGCACGAGTTGATGCTATTTTTGAATTTATGGATAAAACAGGAATTGAATATTTTTGTTTCCATGACGTTGATATTGCTCCTGAAGGAAATACATTAGAAGAATCTAATAAAAATTTAGATGAAATTGTAGAATTAATTAAAAAGAAAATGAATGAAACAGGTAAGAAATTACTTTGGAATACTACAAATAACTTCACTCATGAACGTTTTGTGCACGGAGCTGCGACATCTTCTAACGCAGATGTATTTGCTTATGCAGCTGCAAAAGTGAAAAAATCTTTAGAAATTGCTAAAACATTAGGTTCAGAAAACTTTGTCTTCTGGGGTGGAAGAGAAGGGTATGAAAGCCTGTTAAACACAGATATGAAGTTAGAGTTAGATAATTTAGCTAAATTCTTTAAAATGGCTATCGCTTACGCAGAAGAAATTGGTTATAAAGGTCAATTTTTAATTGAACCAAAGCCTAAAGAACCAACTACACATCAATACGATACAGATGTAGCAACTTCTCATGCGTTTCTACAAAAATATGATTTAGATAAGCATTTCAAATTTAATATTGAGGCAAACCACGCAACATTAGCTGGTCACTCATTCCAACACGAATTACGTTACGCTAGAGATAATCAAATGTTAGGATCAGTGGATGCAAACCAAGGTCATCCTCAACTAGGATGGGATACTGATGAGTTTCCAACAGATTTTTATGATACAACTTTAGCAATGTATGAAATTTTAAAAAATGGTGGACTAGCTCCAGGTGGGTTAAACTTCGATGCTAAACCAAGAAGAACTTCATTCAAACAAGAAGACTTAATACTTACTCATATTGCCGGTATGGATGCTTTTGCATTAGGTCTAAGAGTTGCATCTAAAATGATTGAAGATGAATTCTTTGAAAAAATTGTAGAGAAGAAATATTCATCATTTGCAAGTGGTATCGGTAAGCAAATTGTCGAAGGCGAAGTATCATTTAAAGAATTAGAAAATCATGCTTTAAATTTAACAACAATAGACAATGAGTCTGATCATTTAGAAGTGATTAAATCAGAAATTAACCAATATATTTTAAACATTAATAATCAATAATTATTGAGCTGCATTCCTTCATTTTTCTAATAAATTTAGAAGAATTGATGGATAGCAGCTTTTTTATTTTGGCAGTATATTAAAAAATATTTCCATGGAAATGTATAATGAGGGGTAAAGTAATATAAGTTGATTAAAGGGGATGAGTCGAGATGATAAAGATTATGAGACATGCCCAAGCTGAACATAACATGAATGAGCCGGAAAGCTTTAATTTAAAAGACCCAAAATTGACTGATAAAGGTAGAAGAGATACAAAAAACATAAGTGAATATATTGACCAAGACTCTCAATTTTGGGTAAGTCCAACAGTTAGAACAATTGAAACTGCTATGTTATTAAGTCATAACAATAAAATCAAGGTCGTAGATATTTTAGGTCCAAGAGTGTACCCACATAGAAAAGGAAAAATGAATATATGTGATCAGATATGCTCAAATTATAACGACAAAAACATATCTACTATTAACTCATTAAATAATAAGCACCCTAATGATTTAAAACACCAATCATTTATTAAAGAATTTCAACATTTTATAAAAAAATATATAAAAGATGATGAGAATAATGTGATTATCACACACGATGGCGTCATTGCCACTTTATTAGAACAGTATAAAAATATAAAACTAAAGCGTGATGAAAATAACGATTTAATGCTAAACAATGAAATTTTTCAGTTTACGAAAAGTGAAATATTAGGGTGATGGTTGTATAAAAACGTTACTAATCTTCACTTGAGTTTATATAGTCATTGACACTTCATAGTTGGCGTGTTTATTTAATCTTTCAAGAAAATCATTTAAATAGTTTTTATCAGGGAATCTACATTCTAATAAGTAACATGATTTACCAATAACTTTATAATTATTTAATATAAAAATGTTTTCTTCTTTTACGAAATCAAGATACGGACTGTGTGAAATTTTATGAGTATATACGTTAATAAATACGTGAACTTTACAGTCCATAGCTTCTTGATTTAACGAAATTGTATAGCCAGTAATTACATTATTATCTTCTAATTTTTGAATTCGATTATTTACTGCTTGTCCGGTTAAATTTACTTTTTCTCCTAATTCTTTCATTGAAACTTTACTGTTACTTTTTAATTCTGAGATTATTTTTCTATCTAATTCGTCCATTTTTCATGCCTCACTTTCAAAATTCAAGTATTTAGTCAAAATGTTTTTCAAATTTGTATTTAATGATTGTTAAAAACTCTATAAGGTTAAGTATATAAAATTTAATCGGAGGTATATTTATGAAAATTAATCATATTAGAAACGCAACAATCATAGTTGAATATGCAAATACAAGATTTTTAATAGATCCAATGTTAGGTGAAAAAGGTTCATTTCCTTCATTTCCTGGTGGACCAAGAGAAGACCAAAATAATCCCTTAGTTGATTTACCAATATCTTTGGATGAAATAACGCAAAACATCGATGCAATTATATTAACACATTTACACTTAGATCACTTTGATGAAAGAGCTAAAGAGATTTTAGATAAAGATTTGAAAGTCTTTGTTCAAAATGAAGAAGATGCTGCTAAAATTCGTGAATCAGGATTTAAAAATATTGAAGTATTGACTGAAGCAACGAGTTTTAATGATATTAAACTAACTAAAACGCCTGGTCAACATGGTAGAGGAGAAATATTAGAAGGTATAGGCGAAGTATGTGGCTTAATTTTTGAACACCCAGCAGAACAGAAATTATATGTAGCTGGTGACACGGTTTGGTATAGCCAAGTAAAAGAAATATTAAATGAATTTAATCCAGACGTTATTGTTATTAATGGTGGTGACAACCTGTTCTATGGAACTGGCTCACTTATTATGAATGAGCATGACATTTATAAAGTGGCTGAAGAAGCACCTCATTCGAAAATAGTGGTCGTTCATATGGAGGCAGTAAACCATTGGAATTTATCTAGAAACCGTCTGAAAGAATTTGCAGTTGAAAAAAATATTGATTCACAAATTTTCATACCAAACGACGGGGATAGTTATGAGTTTTAAAAATAAAATATGAAATGTTCAACATAAGACAAGTGTAATAACTCAGTCTTATGTTGTTTACTTTTAGAAAGGAAAAATTATGAATAATAAAATATGGACAAAAGATTTCATAGTTTATTCAATTATAAATTTTTTATTAATATTAGTATACTTTTTATTAAATGCGACTATAACGACATATGCACAGAGTGAATTTAATGCATCTAGTACAATGATGGGTTTAATAGCTGGTATTTTTATTGTAGGAGCGTTGTTAGGAAGGCTAATTATAGGATTTTTCAAAATAACAAAGAAAATGTTTATTATAAATATGTTGCTTTTTGTATTAACGATAATATTATATTTCGTAAAATTAGAAGAGTCTTTCTTAATTCTCGTTCTTTTTTTTAATGGTATAACTGTTGGTGTTACAACAACTATCGTTGGTACAATAGTCGCGTTAGTCATCCCTCAACATCGTAAAGGAGAAGGGATAAGTTACTTTGCTGTTAGTACAGCTTTAGCTACAGGTTTAGGTCCATTTATAGGTATATCTCTAACAAAAGATTCAAATTTCATGAACATTTTTTATATAAGTCTACTTTTTGGAATTATATGTTTAGTATTTTCATTTTTAATAAATGTTCCACAAAATAACAACAAAAAAGAAGTATCATTTAAAAATTTATTAGATAAAAAAACACTTCCTATAGGATTTATTATATTTTTAAGCGCACTTTCATTTTCAGGTATAGTGTCATATATTAATTTGTATGCAATCGAGATTGACCTTATAAAAGCGGCTAGTTTTTTCTTTATTGTATATACAATGTTCGTCTTATTTTCTAGACCATTTACAGGGAAAATTGTCGATATACATGGTCCTAACGTTATTATGTATCCTGCATTAATTCTTTTTTCATTAGGTTTAATCATGTTAAGTTTCAGTCATAACAATTGGGTAATGTTGTTATCTGCAATACTTGTTGGGTTAGGATTTGGTAATATATCTTCAATAACACAGACCATCGCTATTAGTAATGCTGATCCAAAGAACGTCGGCTTAGCCACATCCACATTTATGATATTTATGGATTTAGGTAATGGAATTGGACCATATGCACTTGGATTTATTATCCCAGCTTTAGGATATACAGGTATGTATAGAGTACTGTCATTAGTTATTGTATTTGCAATTATCTTGTATATTATTTTGTATAATAAAAAAGGTGCTAAGGCGTCTCATATAGCACGTTAAATACGATTTAAATCAAGGCATACCATTAGCTAATACGCATAATGGTGTGCCTTTTTGACTGTTTTCGAAAGTTTAGCCAAGCGTGTAATAGGTAATATATATATAGAAGATAAAATGAACGTTAAAAAAGAAGGGAAAGAATTATATGATAACGGATATGAATGCGATGGTAATTCATAAATATGGTGATGTACCAGTAGCATTAGAACGCATGCCAATACCGAATATGAATCCTACTGAAGTACGTGTGGAAATTAAAGCAGCTAGTATTAATCCTATAGATTATAAAATTAAAGAGGGAGGCTTACGTCCTTTATTGAAATATGACTTTCCTCTTATTCTTGGTAATGATTTTTCAGGTGTGATTACTGAAGTTGGTAGTAAGGTTAAAGGTTTTAAAGTCGGGGATGAAGTGTATGCCCGTCCTAAAAAAAATAAGATAGGGACATTTGCAGAATATATAGCTGTCGATGAGAATGATATTGCTTTAAAACCAAGTAATTTAACTTTTGAAGAAGCGGCAAGTATACCGTTAGTGGGATTAACGGCATATCAAGCACTCAATGATGTTATGCAACTTAAACAAGGTGATAAAGTATTAATTCAAGCTGGTTCAGGTGGAGTTGGAACATTCGCTATACAACTGGCTAAAGCGATGGGCTTATATGTTGCTACAACAGCGAGTTCTCGAGGGTATGACCTTGTCAGTTCACTAGGGGCAGATAAAATTATTAATTATAGAGAAGAAAAATTTTGGGATGTCTTATCAGGATATAACGGTGTTTTCGATACTTTAGGAGGAGAAAATTTAGAACATTCTTTTGAAGTGTTAAAAGAAGGCGGTACAGTTACATCTATATCAGGTATGCCAACAGCTAAAGTTGCGAAAAGCATGAATTTAGGTGCCGCTAAACAAGTGTTATTTAAGTTAGCTTCTTCAAAATATACAAGAAAAGCTAAAAAATATCATGCAAATTATGAATTTTTGTTTATGAAGCCGAGCGGTGAACAATTAACGATTATTAAAGATTTAATCGAACAAGATAAAATTAAACCAATCATTGATAAAGTTTATGACTTTAAAGATACAGAAGCAGCTCTAGAATATTCAAATAGTGGAAGGGCAAAAGGTAAAATTATTGTAAAAATGGATGACAGCAAATAAGAAAGGCGGACATATCATGAAAAGAATTATGATTGTAAATACAAGTTCGGATGTTTTTGAAGGAACTCAAGTGCCAACAGGTTTATGGCTAGGTGAACTTGTTCATTTTTATGAACATTTTAAGAGTGATGATTATCAAGTAGACTTTTTCAACATTACAGGAGGAAATACACCACTTGATCCAATGAGTTTAGGAAAAGTAATGTTGGATAAGACGACAAAAACCTACTATCAAAATAAAGATTTTATGAATAAATTAAAATATTCACAACCTATTAGCGAAGCAAATGCTGCACAATATGATGCAATTTATTTCACAGGTGGACACGGTGTAATGTATGACTTTCCTGACAATGAATATGCTAAAAAAGCTATAAATGAAATTTATAAGAAAGGCGGAGTTGTTTCTGCAGTTTGCCATGGTATTGCAGGTCTATTAAATGTAAAAAATGAAAAAGGAAGATTTTTAATTGATCAGAAGAAAATTACAGGATTCTCAAACTTAGAAGAGCTTTTGGCCAATAAGATGAAGATTGTGCCATTTAAGCTTGAAGACGAATTGAAAGTCCAAGGTGCACGTTATGAAAAATCTCATATACCATTTCGTCCTAAAGTAGTCGTTGATGGTCAAATAGTAACAGGACAAAATCCACAATCTGCTAATTTAGTAGGTGCTTCTGTTAAAGAATTGTTGAGTTAATCTGAGCCTAATGTTTAAAGAAGAAAGCAAAAAGGAAAGTACTAAACAAAGGAGTAGATAAATATGACACATAGAATTCAAATAGAAGAAAATGCATATCTTAATGTAGAAGACTTTGGTGAAGGTCAACAGATTGTATTTCTTCACGGATGGCCGGCTAATAATAAAATGTTTGAATATCAAGCACAACATGTTGTAAATAATGGCTACCGTTATATAGGTATTGATCATCGTGGTTTCGGATTATCTGATACGACTGCTTCTGGTTATGATTACGACACAATTGTAGATGATGTTCAAAAAGTAGTCGATGAATTAAACCTTAAAAATTATGTCGTTGTTGGATTCTCAGTAGGTGGTGCATTAGCACTAAAATATGCAGCTAAGCATAACAATCCAGATTTAGAAAAAATGATACTACTTGGACCAGCAGGACCTAGCTTTACACAGAGAGAAGGCTACCCTTACGGTATGGAAGTAGACGATGTAACAGATTTAATGAAGTCTATTTCTGACGATCAACCAAAAGCAATTACAGAATTTGGAGACACATTCTTCAGTTCTAACACAGACGTATCAGATGAATACAAAAACTATTTCACTCAATTAACGCTAACATCATCATTAATAGGTACAGTTAAATTATTAGAGTCCCTTCGTAACGAAGACCTTAGAGAAGACGTGAAGAATATAGACTTACCAGTATACGGAATACACGGTACAGACGACGCGGCATGCCCAATCGAATTTTCTGAAGTACTAGAAAAAACAATGCCTAATTATCAACTAACACGTGTATCAGATGTAGGACACGCATTATTCGTAGAGAAAAAACATGAAATTAACGATTTAATCATTGAATTATTGAAGAAATAATAAGTACCTCGACACTAGTTAGGAAAATAGTGTCGAGGCATTTTTATATATAAATAAGAATTAAAGCACTTCATCTATTTGTTTACCATGTTTTTTACCGAACTCTTCCATCATTTTTAGAATTGGTAATATTTCTTCACCCATGTCTGTTAAGGAGTACTCTACTTTTGGTGGGACTTCTGGATATACATTACGATTAATAAGACCATCAGCTTCTAGTTCTTTTAATTGTTTTGTTAATGAACCTTGGGATATACCTGATAAAAATCGTTTAATATCACTATATCGTTTAGGCTCTTCTTTTAAAAACCACAATATAAAATATTTCCAGCGTCCTGCTAATAAATTTTGAGTAAATCCTATGCCGTATAAATCTCTTTCATTTTTTATAATTGAATCATCAAATCCATATTTACAAATTTTAGCCATAGAACCCCATCCTTACGTATACGTACATAAAATAGTACTAAGAACTATTTTATTGCCGTCTTTTAAAATATATTAATAAGTATATAATTTATACTAATATAACTCAAATATAAAAATGACATTGTTGTGATGTATATCACAGTATATATGTATGTTAAATGAGATAATTTATATAGGTTTTTGAATGATTATATAATTTAAAAATTACAACTTAAATATAGAGATAAATAAAGTGTACAGAATGTTTTGTTCTGTACGCTTTATTTTGTAATGAAAATACTTCAAAGATACCTTGATGATTTGTATTGATGAAAAAATACATGGGGGGTTATTATGAAAAAATATTTATTGTTGTTAGGAGCAGATCAATTTCTTAGGGAAAGGTCATATTCTGGGGCTAAATCAGTTGGAGATTTTGAAGTGTGGACTGCCATAAAAAATGCTAAATATAAATATAATGCTTACTTTGATTTTTGTATGGATGCAGATTCTTTAAACTATGAGGAGTTAAAACAAAATATTGAAAAATATAAAGAAAAAGGATTTGAACCTAAGGCAATAGTCCCTTTAAATGACTGGACGCTTAAGGTGGCAAATAAATTAAATAAAAATTTTGGTCTGCCATTTTTAAATGAGAAAACAGTTAATGCTTGTAGAAATAAAAAACTAATGAAATCTCATTTTATTAAAAATAAAGTTTCGACACCAAAATCGATGGAATTTGAAGGTGAAAAACAACTAAATGATATGGTAAAAGAATTTAAATTTCCTGTGATTATTAAACCGTTAGAATTTGGTGGAAGCGGGGGTGTTTATTTAGCAAACAATATAAAAGAATGTGTCGAGTCGTATCATAAATCTAAAAATATAATGGAAATTTATGCTGATAGTTTTAATGTTTCTAAAAGTAAATTTTTGATAGAGGAATTCATTGATAGTGAAGATGAAGTTTCAGTAGAGGTGTTATGTGGTGATGGTTTTTATGAAGTGATAACAGTAACTGAAAAATATTTATCGCCCAAACCGTGGTTTACTGAAATGGGACATCTAGTACCTAGCCATAGATATCAAGATGATAAAATTAAAAAACTTGCGATAGATACATGCCGAGCTTTAGGTATAAATAGAGGAATTGCTCACGTAGAGATAAAGATAAAAGAAAATAATCTGTATGTTATTGAAGCTGCTGCAAGGCCAGGAGGCGATGCTATTATGGATTTAATAGAATCGTCGTATGAAATAAACCCATATAAACTTCACGTAGCTATGTATATAGACAATAAAGAGAAAATAATTGAAGATTTTGTACCGAAAAGAACATCTGCAATAGCTTTTTTGAAAGCTGAAAAAGGAATAATAACTGATATAAAATATCCAGATGTTTCTAAGGATGAGGAAATTAAACGAATTAGTTTGTTGAATAATATTGGAGATGTTGCAGGAGAGCCAGAGAATTGGAGTAATAGAGAAGGGATCATTCAAATGAATTGGGATGGTTTGGTTACTGAAAAAGATTTTCGACATATTAATAAAGCTAAAAAGTTATCAAATGATATTTTTACTGTGAGTGATATAAGTAATGAATAAATATTTGATTATTACAGCTTTATATAGATTTTTATGCGGGGGATTAATTCTTGCAATAAATTGGGAGCTAGCTAATCCTGAATCTACTAAAGATTTAGCGATATCTACGGTACTTTCTTTTGTACCAGCAATATTTATTCCTTTTATAATAAACTCATTTCTAAATAATTGTTCAGGAAGTAGTATTACTAAATTATCTTTCTTATTGGTATTTTTAATAGTGCTATGTATAGCATACTTTTATGATTATACGCTTATTTTAATATTTTTAAATTTTGTTATATGGATAGTCTTTTTCTTATTAGAAACAAGTTTAGAGTTTTGGTTTTCTGAATTGGTAGCTAAAGAAAATGAAGAATATATCAATAAATATAGTTCAATTTCAATGACTGTTAACCAAGTTGCATTAATGGTTGGTCCCTTAGTAGTATCGATAGTCATGAATTATATCGAATTGTATTGGATATTCATCGTATATGGATTAGTATATTTATTTCTATATTTTAGTATTAATTCAAATAAACATACTAAATGTGTTGATCAATTAACAAATGAATCATCTAATAAGGAGAAAATTAAACTCACACACTTGGTTATGAGTATGCTTATGTGGCCAATATTAGGAACAATAAACTTTACGTTACCTACATTTACAACTTTCAATAATGGACAAGTGTATGAAGTAGCTTTGTTAGACAGCGCTTTAGGAATAGGTATGGCATGCATTGGAATAATATTAAGTAAGTATTTATTTAATAGTTGGATAAACTTGTTTTTTTATATAAGCATAATGATTACGATAGTATGGTATTTTCTAAATGACAATTTAATCATTAAGTTTCTATTAATGTTGCTATTCGGTATATCATTTGGTGGTGCAAGAATAGTGTTCAGGAAATTGATTGTAACAAAGTATTCAAGCAATACAGTTAAAAGGGTATATTCAATAGGAAACGCGTATAGTTTATTAATATTATCTATAAGTATTTACTTAGGAGTTCAAAATTTAAGTTTAGTTTGGTTACCATCATTTATTTTGTTAATCGTGTTGTTGTTATTATTACAGTTTAATATAAGAAAGGAAACATTAGAATAATCAAGAAACTATAAATATTTAACGCAACTTTATACATAAATTATGAGAGTCTATTTTAAATAGCTCTCTTTTTTATTAAATTACTAATGATTTATTTTACAAATTGAGGGTATTTTTAATTGTAAGGATAAAAAATCTGTTTGAAAGGGCATGATTAAATGAGACTTACAGGCATAATGAAACAAGTTTTTGCGATTGGATTTCCGTTTGTTGGGGGTAATTTGATAGGTAAGTATACGAGCAAAAATGCGCGACAAGATTATAAACGAAATAAAAAGCCACCATTTTCTCCGCCAGGTTATATCTTTCCTATAGTATGGCCACTACTTTATCTTAGTATGGGCATAGCTTATTCTTTAGTTTCTAATAATAATGCAAGTAAGAGTACTAAAGGTATATACTCTCTTCAATTAGGTCTGAATTATTTATGGTCTATACTTTACTTTAAATATAAATTAAGAGGTACTGCATTGATTGAAAGCTTTGCTTTATTTAGTGCTGTTATTATTACGACAGTTAAGTTTTATCAAGTTAAGAAGACTGCAGGGCTACTATTAATCCCTTATGTGGCATGGTGTACTTTCGCATCTTACTTAACAACTGGTAACTGGGTATTAAATAAAGATAACCCAGAATATGTACCAAATGATAAATAATTGTGTTTACGAAAACTAAAACACGCATGTACTGAAATGAGTATATGCGTGTTTTTTCGATACGATTCTACTTCTATTTAATTAACTGCTCTAACATCTTCTAAGCTGAATAAATTTTCCATAAGTTCATTGTTATTATAAGTTTTAGAAACAACTTTACCTGTTACGCTTAAATAAATTATATCCTGGTCTATTTTATATACGTAAAATGAAATATTTTCAATATTATTTTCTTTAAGTAAATTGTATATATCCTGTTTTAAATAGTTTGAATAATAAGCTTCAATATTTACTTGTATTCTTTCTTTTTTAACAATTTTTTCGTATATAAAATTTTCTCTCAAAAAGTACTGGATAATGACAATTAAAATTGCTGATAGAATCCCGATGAAATAAAGTCCCGAACCTAAAGCCATACCTACTCCTGAAGTTATCCATAGTCCAGCAGCAGTTGTTAGCCCGTTAATATTTTGATTTTTAATCAATATTGTACCAGCACCAATAAAACTGATACCACTTACAACTTGAGCAGCTACCCTTGATGGATCTAGCTCAACGTTTGAATAGTTTAAAATATCATTAAACCCGTATTTTGAAATGATAATAAACAACGCTGAAGCGGCGGATACAAGTATATGCGTTCTAATACCAGCTGCTTTCAGTCTTTGTGACCGTTCATAACCAATTATCGCACCACATAATACGGCCAAAAAAATTCTTAAAAATAAGTCTAATTGAAATAGCATAATATCCCTTCTTCCGATATAAAAGAGTGATTTGCAAAAGGTTAATAATACTTATTGTAAAAATATAAATTTTAATTGGCTAATAAATTAAGTAAGCGTAATTAGTAGTACTACTGAAAACTTTAAAGCATATTCAGTTTAACTTCTACTCATAGTATTTATATATACTCGGTTAACAATAAATTAAACAAAAACATACAAAGATTAGCTATGAAACGGAAGAAAAAGTTAATTCGTGATTTTACGTAAAGGTGGATCTAATAAAGGAGTGTTTACCTGGATTATTGTGTTAGAAAATCCAATAAAGGTATGTTTACTTGGATTAATGAGCTAGAAAATCCAATAAGAAGGTGTTTACCTGGATTAACGAGTTAGAAAATCCAATAAGAGAGTGTTTACTTGGATTATTGTATTAGAAAATCCAATAAAGGTATGTTTACTTGGATTATTGTGTTAGAAAATCCAATAAGAAGGTGTTTACTTGGATTAATAAGATAGAAAATCCAATAAAGGTTCATGTAATTGGATTAATGTTGTAGAAAATCCAACAACAATATCCGATCAATCCCATACAAAAAAGAGCTAAGGATTTATGTCCTTAGCTCTTTTATTCCGATATTTTTAACGTGTTTTTAGTTCATCGCCCGTCATCCATTTATGATTTTTAACCATTTTATCATTATCTGTTGATTGATAATCTACGATATAAACAGTTGTTTCTTCTACATCATCAATTTTAGCTTCTGCATTTTTCATGCCAGACATATGGTCAGCTTCTAATTTAACAGTGTCGCCTTTTTTGAAACCATCTTCAGGTGCGTCGGCTACTTCTTCGTTAACGACCCATTTATGATTATTTACTTTGTCGCCACCGTTTGTAGGTGTGTAACTTACTTCATAAGCATAAGTTTTATAAGCTTCTTTCACTGTACCTTTGGCATTTTTCATCCCTGCCATATGTCCTTCTGTAATTGTAACTTTATCACCTTTTTTAAACTTGCCATCGTTTGTACTCTTCATGTTTTCTGGTGTTTTACTATCGCTTTTATGCTCCATATGTTCTTCTTCTTTATGATTGTTAGATTTTTTATCTTCTGCCTCTTTATCTGATGAACAAGCGGATAATACGAGTCCTGATGCTAGTATAATAAAACTGAATTTCTTAATCATAATTTGAAAGCTCCTATCTTTTATTTTAATTTTAGTGTAAAAGCATTAATTGCTACGATAATCGTACTGAATGACATGAGTATTGCGCCAACAGCAGGGGATAAAATTAATCCTATTGCAGCTAATATTCCAGCTGCTAGAGGTACAGCAACGACGTTGTATCCAGCACCCCACCAAAGATTTTGAACCATTTTTTTCATTGTGTTTTTAGAAAGATCTAAGAAACTAATAATATCTGATGGGTTACTTTTAACAAGTATGACATCGCCAGACTCAACGGCTACATCTGTACCTGCACCTATAGCCATACCAATATCGGCTCTAATAAGACTTGGCGCATCGTTAATACCATCACCAACCATCATAACTTTACTACCTTTTGATTGATAATCTTTAATGATTTTTTCTTTATCTTCCGGCATTAATTGTGAATGTACATCATCGATACCTAACTCTTTGGCAACTGCTTGAGCAACTTCATTATTATCACCTGTAAGCATGACAGGTGTGATATTTCTAGATAATAAATCAGAAACCATTTGTTTTGAACTTTCTTTAATTTTGTCACCTTGCGCGATAACGCCAATAACTTGGTTGTCATCAATTAAATAACTAACGGAATTGCCTTCTTTAGCAAGATCGGTAAATTGTTCTTTGTTGTAATCAAATTTATTTTGATCTAAATAAGTTACATTTGTTATTTTTAATTTTCTATTATTAACAGTACCTTCTAGACCTACACCTGGTAAGTTGTTAACTTCTTTAGGGCTAGAATAGGATATGTCTTTACTTTTAACGTAATTGACTATACCAGTAGCAAGAGGGTGATTGGAATTGCTCTCTAATGAAGCAAATAGACTCAATACCTCTTCATCTGTTAATTGTTCATTAAAGCTTTCATAATGGTTAACTGAGAAATTACCTTCAGTTAATGTACCTGTTTTATCCATCATAATATAATCTAAATGTTGAGCTGTTTCTACAGACTCTCTATTTTTTATAATTAAACCATTGTGTGCACCTATAGATGTAGAACGTGCTGTAACTAAAGGAATCGCTAACCCCAATGCGTGAGGACAAGCTATGACAAGTACTGTTACAAGACGTTCAAGTGCAAAATCAACATTACTTTGAATAAGCATCCATACAATAAACGAAATTAAGCCGATACTTACTGCAAAGTAGAATAAATAACCTGCTACTTTATCCGATAATAATTCAGCTTTGGATTTATCATTTTGTGCTTGGTTCACTAATCCCATTACTTGAGAAAGGTAGCCGTTTTCGCCGGTAGCAGTAACTTTAACTTGAATAGTTCCTGAGCCATTGATGGAACCACCAATAACTTCATCGTTATAAGCTTTAGGAACGAGTTTTGATTCCCCTGTTACTAATGATTCGTCAATCGAAGTTTCACCTTGTGCGATGATACCGTCAGTAGGTATACTTTCACCAGCTTTAACTTCAACGATATCATCAATATCAATATCTGATATTTTCACTTCTTGACGTTGGTCTTCATCGATTACTTTTATAGCGGTATTAGGTAAAAGTTCCGCCATTTTCTTTAAAGCATTGCTAGCATTACCAACTGCATTCATTTCAATCCAGTGACCTAATAACATAATGACAATTAAAGTAGCTAACTCCCAGAAAAAGTCCATAGTATGGGACGACGAAGAGCTAAAGTTATTCATATAAAATGCATATAAACTATAAATATATGCAACTGAAATACCTAGTGTAACTAACGTCATCATTCCAGGTTTTTTACTTAAAATCTCATCTTTAGCACCTGTAATAAATGGCTTTCCGCCATAAAAGAATAAAATTGTAGCTAGAATTAATACGATCCAATCTGAACCTGTAAATGAAACTTGAAACGGTAATTTTACGCCCATCATTGGTGATAAAATGATGATGGGTATTGCGAAAATTAATGAAATAAAGAATTTACTTTTAAAATTACCATGATGGTGAGCGTGGTCACTATGATTATCATGGTCTTCATGATTTTCATGTCCTTGATGACTATGATGCTCATGATCATGCTTGTTATCTTTATTCATGATAATGAACCTCCTAATTTATAAAATTTAATAGAACAACTAGTTGATAATTAAAGTATAACACATACCCCCTATAGGTATATAGTAAAATGATTTTTTGTTAATTTTATTGTTCAATAACTACAATCATGGTTTACAATAAATAGTGATAACAAGCCTTCCAAGAACTTTATAAAAAAGAAATGTTGATAAAAAATTGGAGCTGAAAATAATGAACAACAAATCACTTATTTTTTATTTCAAAAAAACTTTTCAGCTATTCTCAAAAATAAAGCCCAGGACAATTATTTATGTCCCGGGCTTTTCTATTTAATACGCAATACCGACTCGCGATTTAACATATTCATTGTTATTCAACTGTTGATAAGCGAATTCTGCAGTATCTGGTACGGAGATTTTAACGCTATCTTCAGGTAAATAATTTTTCTCTGTTCGATATTCGCCAGTTCTTTCTCCATCAGGTAAATACGTAGGACAAACAATTGTCCATTCAAGTGAAGATTGGTCGAGTAGTTCATATACTTTGCGGTGTTCTTTCGCTGCACGAGTCGTTTTTCTTTTGGATTCGTTTGATTCATAACGTAGAAGATCGATGTCAGTTCTACTTTGTAATATGCCAGCTGTACCTATAGTAATGATACGCTTAACGCCTTCTTGTTCCATTGCTTCAATAATAAGAGGCATAGCTTCTGTTAATGTAGTTGTACCATCAGTACCTAATGCACTGAATACAACATCTACACCTTTTATTGCCTGGGCAATATCATCTTTGTTTAACACATTGCCTTCTATTATATTGAGTTGGTTATATTTAGTTTTTAATTTTTCTTTATTACGAACTAATACATTTATATGGTGATCGTCATTAATCGCATGATTTAAAATCTCATGACCAACACGACCAGTTGCTCCTAAAATTAAAATATTCATAAATTTATATGCTCCTTTTCAGTTATATAAAAAGTGATTTTAGATTGATGTATATAATATCAATGATATCATACAAGAAATTGTACAAATATGAATAATAGAGGGTATATATTAAATAAGGATAAAACTTTTGGCTATTTTAATATGTGTTAAAATAATAAATATAATAAAATGGATATTTAAAATAGAACATTCAAAGTGCATATGGGGTCTTAAATTATGGAAAATAACTTATTTTTAAATATAAATAGTAATGAAAAATTAGTGCTAAAAGAAATTTTTAATCATCAAAATATTTCACGCACAGAAATATCAAAGAATCTAGGAATTAATAAAGCGACCATTTCTAGTATTTTAAATAAATTGAAGAGTAAATCTTTAGTGCGCGAAGTTGGTGAAGGTGACAGTACGAAAAGTGGCGGAAGGAAACCGATCTTACTTAAGGTTAATCATCTGTATGGCTACTTTATTTCGTTAGATTTGACGTATAGTTCAGTTGAAGTGATGTATAACTACTTTGATGGTAATGTGATTCAACACGAATCTTATAAATTACCGAATGACAATGTAAGTAGTATATTAGATATTTTGAAAGAGCACGTTGATGTTCGTGAGAAACATGACACTATTCACGGTTTATTAGGTATGTCTGTATCTATACATGGTGTCGTTGATAATGATCAAAATGTCATTTATTTACCATTCCACAAGACAGACGGGGTTTCTATAACAGAAATGCTAAAAGAATTTGCCCAAGTTCCTGTGATGATCGAAAATGAGGCAAATCTTTCTGCATTGTATGAACGTAATTTTAAGCATAGTTTATCGATTAATAACCTTATAGCGCTTAGTATTCATAAAGGTATTGGTGCGGGCTTAATTATTAATAATAAATTGTATCGCGGTGCCAATGGTGAAGCGGGTGAGATTGGAAAAACACTTGTATCAAAAGTAAGCAATAATGTGGAAACTTATCATAAGATTGAAGATATTTTTTCTCAAGAAGCTTTACTACAAAATTTAAGCCATCAATTAGGTGAGACGTTAACACTTAGTAAACTAATTCAATATTATAAAGAGCGAAACTCTGTAGTTGTGCAAGAGATGGAGCAATTTATTAATAAGATTGCTATATTAATACATAACTTAAACACGCAATTTAATCCAAATGCTTTTTATGTTAACTGTCCGTTAATTAATGAAATGCCAGAAATTTTAGAAGAAATTAAAGAACAGTTTAAACAGTATTCTCGAAATGAAATTCAAATCAAGCTAAATTCTAATGTGAAGTATGCTACTTTGTTAGGTGGAACTTTAGCAATCATTCAAAAAGTGCTACAAATTGAAGACATTCAATTAGATATTCATATTTAAAAAGAACTTGTTAGAAATCTTATAAAAGATTTCTAACAAGTTCTTTTTTTAATGTAGAAAGCGTTTACATAAATGATAGTATATGATATATTATTTTTAAAGTTAGTTTGTTTAATAAACTAACCAACTATCATTAGGAGGATTACAATGACATATTTCGACATAGATAAAGTAAAATACGAAGGTTCAAAATCACAAAACATTTATAGTTTTAAATATTATAATCCGGAAGAAAAAATAGGCGATAAAACGATGGCTGAACATTTAAGGTTTAGTGTCGCTTATTGGCATACATTTACTGCAGATCTTTCAGACCCATTTGGTGTAGGCACGGCTGAACGTGAATGGGATAACTTAAATGAGATGGACAAAGCTAAAGCAAGAGTGGATGCTATTTTTGAATTCATGGAAAAATTAAATCTTGAATATTTCTGTTTCCACGATATTGATATTGCTCCTGAAGGTTCTAATTTAAAAGAATCAAATGAAAACTTAGACGTAATAGTCGATCTTATTAAAGAAAAAATGGACGAAACAGGCAAGAAATTATTATGGAATACTACTAATAATTTCACACATGAACGTTTTGTACACGGAGCAGCTACATCTTCTAACGCTGAAGTATATGCATACGCTGCAGCGAAAGTGAAAAAATCTTTAGAAATTGCTAAAAAGTTAGGCGCAGAAAACTTTGTATTCTGGGGTGGTCGTGAAGGTTATGAAAGTTTATTAAATACCGATATGAAGTTAGAACTAGATAATTTAGCAAACTTCTTCAAGATGGCTAAAAGTTATGCTGAAGAAATAGGATTTGAAGGACAATTCTTAATTGAACCTAAACCTAAAGAACCAACTACTCATCAATATGATACAGACGTTGCAACAGCTCATGCTTTCTTACAGAAGTATGGCTTAGATGATGTATTTAAATTTAATATTGAAGCAAACCACGCTACTTTAGCAGGTCATTCATTCCAACATGAACTAAGATATGCACGCGATAATCAAATGTTAGGATCAGTGGATGCCAATCAAGGTCATCCTCAACTAGGTTGGGATACTGATGAATTCCCTACAGACGTGTATGACACGACATTAGCGATGTACGAAATACTTAAAAATGATGGTTTAAGCCCAGGTGGTCTAAACTTCGATGCTAAGCCAAGAAGAACATCATTTAAACAAGAAGACTTACTATTAACGCACATTGCAGGTATGGATACATTTGCACTTGGATTAAGAGTCGCTCATAAAATGATTGAAGATAACTTCTTCGAAAATATCATTAATAAAAAATATAAATCATTTAGTGAAGGTATCGGTAAGGAAATTGTAGAAGGAACAACTTCATTTAAAGAATTAGAAAAATATGCACATAAAATAGAAAAAATTGAAAATGATTCAGATCACTTAGAAGTAATAAAATCACAAATCAATCAATATATTCTAAATATCAATAATGGAGAATGATAATTATGACTTATGTAATTGGCGTTGATATTGGTACAAGTGGATTAAAGTCCATAGTTGTTAATAAAGATGGTGAGGTCGTTGATTCTCATAGCATCAGTTATAAAACGACGCATCCAAAGTCTGGTTATAGTGAAATGGATCCAGATGTTTGGTACGAAGCAACAGTGAATAGCTTAACGCACTTATTAAAGAAATTTGATAAACAATCAATCACAGGTATTAGCTTTTCAGGACAGATGCATGGATTAGTCGTTGTTGACGAATCTGGTGATAGTATAAGGCCAGCTATTTTATGGAATGATACACGTACTTCACAAGAAGTGGAAGAAATTAAAGAAGCTTTAGGTATGGAGTTCTTACTTAAACAAACACAAAATACTGTACTTGAAGGTTTCACACTTCCGAAATTAATTTGGCTAAAAAATAATGAACCTAATAATTATAAAAAGATTCATAAATTTATGTTGCCGAAAGATTATGTTGTCTATAAATTGACGGGTAATATTTTCACAGAACCATCAGATGCTGCTGGAACGATTATGTATAATATCAAAACTGAAAAATGGTCTGAAACATTATTAAATCAATTAGATATTGATTCGAACATTTGCCCAGAAGTGATTCCTTCTCATCAAAAAAGTGGTGTGTTAAAAGAAGATATTAAGAATCAATTAAATATTGACTGGGAAATAAATATTTATCAAGGTGGCGCAGATAATGCCTGTGGTGCACTTGGTTCTGGTATAACAGATGAAACAAAACAACTTGTAAGCATTGGTACATCGGGCGTTGCACTTTCTATTGAGAACAGTGAACATTACGAAAATGACGGTAACATGCATTACTTTAGTCATTGTGTGCCAAATCAAAAGTATATTATGGGTGTTACACTTTCAGCTGGCTATAGTTTAGAATGGCTGAAGCAATTGCTTAACCCAGATGAAGACTTTAGTACATTCTTACAAGATATTTCACAATCTAAAATAGGGGCAAATGGACTCTTGTATACACCATATCTATTAGGTGAACGTACACCGTATAACGATGCATCTGTCAGGGGTAGCTTTATTGGGCTAGATGCTAATACATCGCAAAAGGATATTAAACGTTCAGTACTTGAAGGTGTTACTTACTCTATTAATGAAAGTATCGAGATTATGAAAAATCAAGATGTCGATATAAAAGAAATTGTTTCTATTGGTGGAGGCGCAAAAAATGAAGAATGGTTACAAATACAAGCGGATATCTTTAATGCGCCTATTATGACTAGGACAGAAGAACAAGGGCCAGCATACGGTGCTGCAATGTTAGCTGCAATGGGCGAAAACTGGTTTGATACATTTCAAGATAATAGCCAATCATGGATTAACTATCATGAAAAAGTCACGCCAGATTCAAAAAATAATGAATCATATCAAAAATTATTTAATATATATAAACAAATTTATACTGCAACTCAGCCACTAACGAAACACTTAGCTCAATTTAAATAACGAATTAGGGAGATGGGGTAATGAGTAGTTATGATAATAAGAGATTTATCTTTAAAATTGCACTAATCGCAACGCTTGGTGGGCTATTATTTGGTTATGATACAGCAGTAATTTCTGGGGCAGAACAATCATTACAAAAGTATATTACATCAGGTTATGGTAGTTTTATCCACGGAATAACAGTATCAAGTGCTTTAATCGGGTGTATTATAGGTGGATTATTGTCTTCAAATATTTCAAGAAGTTTAGGTCGTAAAAAATCTTTACAAGTTGCTGCAATCTTATTTATAGTATCAGCAATTTTATCAGGATATCCAGAATTTCTATTCTTTGATGCAGGACAATCAAGTTTAGGGTTGTTAGTCATGTTTAATATATACCGTGTTATAGGTGGGATAGGAGTAGGCTTAGCTTCTGCTATTTCTCCAATGTATATTAGTGAAATTTCTCCTTCATCAATTAGAGGACGACTCGTATCTTGGAACCAGTTCGCAATTATATTTGGTATGTTAGTCGTATACTTTGTAAACTATGGTATTACATTTGGTCAATCACAAAATTGGGTTGATGTAATAGGTTGGCGTTATATGTTTATGACTGAAGCAATACCAGCTGTCGTATTCTTTGTATTGCTATTCTTGGTACCAGAAACACCTAGGTATTTAATATTAGCTAATAAAGATAAAGACGCATTAACTGTTCTGAATAAAATTTATTCATCAAATGAGCATGCTAAAAAAGTATTGAAAGATATATTATCTACAAAAAGTAAGAAAAATGATACAAAAGCACCATTATTTAGTTTTGGTAAAACAGTCATTATCATCGGAATATTACTATCTATATTCCAACAATTTATTGGAATAAACGTAGCACTTTATTATGCACCGAGAATTTTCGAAACCCTTGGTGCAGGTAGTGATGCTTCAATGATTCAAACTGTCGTTATGGGATTAGTAAATGTGGTATTCACATTAATTGCTATAATTTATGTTGATAAATTTGGACGTAAACCGTTACTTATCATTGGATCAACAGGAATGGCTATCGGTATGATAGGCATGAGTATATTAACAGCAAATGGAATATTCGGTGTAATCACATTACTATTTATGGTCATCTATACTGCTTCATTTATGATGAGTTGGGGTCCAATTATTTGGGTATTATTATCAGAAATATTCCCGAACCGTATTAGAAGTAGTGCGATGGCTATAGCAGTAGCAGTTCAGTGGTTAGCGAACTTTACAATCACATCAACTTATCCATTTATGATGGATATCAGCGGTACAATGACTTATGGTTTTTATGCAACAATGAGTATACTGTCAGGAATATTTGTTTGGAAATTCATTCCTGAAACTAAAGGTAAAACTTTAGAAGAACTAGAAAGTATATGGGAAAAAGATAAGCCTAACGAGAATAAACAAACTGAAGAATACGGAAATGTACCGTATGAAAATACAGTTACGAAGTAGAAAAAATGAGGCTGGGACATAAATACATGTCTCAGCCTCTTTTATTATAATGGCAGTAGCTGACTGGATTGAAAATGCGCTTATATCAAGTTTTTTCCAACCCTAGTCATCCTTGCCGGGGCGGGACTACGAAATCTATTTATTAAAATGAGATTTCTGTCCCGCTCCCTTTTGTTATTATATTTTTTCAATATATTGGTCTTCATGTTCTACATCTTTACCAACTGGCTCCCACTTAATAACAGTAGTAATAATTAAACCAAGTATAGGCACAGCGGCTAAAAATAGCATTGTATTATTTAGTCCGAAGTTAGCTAAAATAATTGGGAATATAAATGTTCCAAACATACTGCCGAATCGACTAACTGATTCAACAAATCCGGTACCTTTACCTCTTAAAATAGTCGGATAAGATAAGGCTCCAATTGCTTTACCTTGTGTGCCTGGACCACCTGCATGACCGAATAGGAAGAATGCTACCATGAGTGCAATTAACCATGTATATGTGTGTCCGTAAAAGAATCCGATGACTAACATTGAACAACCTACAATACTAAAACCAATCATCGTTAGTTTGCGTGCGCCGTATTTAGTTGTAAGTAATGCACCTACTAAACCACCAATGATACCAGCAACGTTAATCAAAGCTGTACCTGATAATGATTCAATTTTATTGTCACCAATAATGTATATAGCAATTAAAGGAATATATAATCCAATTGCATAATACTGCATCCCTTGCAATGTAGCTATTGAAGTCGCTAATATTGTTCTTTTACGATAACGTTTGTTGAATAATGTTCTTAAAGGATGTTTTACTTCTGTTTTACGGTAAGATTCATCTTCACCTTTATTCGGTTCAAGTTTCACTTTAATATTGTAGTTCTTTTCAAGTTCTCTTGTAGCTTGAGTAAGTGTTTTGTTTTTCATCGACCAAGTAGGGCTTTCACTTAAATAAAAGAGTCTCAAAACAAGTATAATCGTTGCAAATACAGCACCAAGACCTACTGAATAACGCCATAACCAAGTGCCAGTACCTAATTCATATAGCAGAATCACAATCAGTGCAGATGATACCACTGCAATATACCAGACAACTTGCCAATAATTGACGTTACGACCTTTATCCTTTTTATTACTGATTTCTGCAATGAATGTGAAAGCAACAGGGCTGTCCATACCGATTGCAAATCCCATCAATAATCTGAAACAGAGTAATATGAATGGGGTAGGCGATAACGCTGCACCGAGAGCGCCTATAATTAAGGAGATTAATGAAATGGATAGAATAAGCTTGCGGCCCAATTTATCAGCATAAAAACCACCAATAGCTGCACCAATTAAAGCACCAAAAGGCATAGCAGTCATAACAAAAGATAAATATGTTGCGGATAAATTAAATTCTTCTGTAAGCTGATCAGTAGCTGTACCTAAAATCGTTAAATCGTAAGCGTCTAAAAAAATAGTCCCTAATACTATAATAAGTAGTAGTGACGTACGTTTTGTTGTTTTTCGCTCATTTACATAATCGACGATATCTTGTTTCGTATGTATTGTGATTGTTTCATTTGTCATACCCGTCCCCTCCTAAAAATATGTTTGCACACTTTAATGAAGATACAAATATGTTGAATCAGAAGCTGTTTATAGTAAATATATACCCTTTGAGTGTAAATGTTAAATGATAAAAGTTATGAGTATAAATAATATTATCCGAATAACTATGTATAAAAATTAACTACCTTACCGATTTATATATCATTCACTTTATTGTACAGTTCCCTGTACAGCAATTCGAATGGTTTAGATGAGTATTCTTAAAATAGAGAGAGATTACGCTAAACATATGAGGGTATTTGTTAGAATAAGAGCTATTTTCGAGGGGGTATTTTGATGCATAATGAACGCCAACTTTACGATAAAAAACATAGGTGGTCCGGACTTATGTTTGGCTTTGGTTTAGCGGGTTTTATAGACGAAATGGTTTTTCATCAGTTTTTACAGTGGCATCATTTTTATGATCAAATGACGAGAGAAGTAGGCTTATTTTCTGATGGTGTGTTAAACGCAATGTGTGGATTTTTTATTATTTTTGGTTTGTTTTTATTGGCAGATGCGAGACGGAAATTCAGCACGAATTGGATATTTTGGATTGGTCGAGTATTAATGGGAATGGGCACATTCCAGGTATATGACGGCATTATTAATCATAAAATTTTGAGAATGCACCAAATTCGCTACGTAGATAATGTCATTACTTATGATATAGTTTGGATTGTTACAGGTTCTTTAATGATTATCGTTGGGTATTTAATGTCTCGAAAAAGAGAGATGATAAAGCATGATAATTCTTAATTCTTTGCCTATTATTATCATAGCGTTATCCTTAATTGGTTCGTATATTGGAATGGCATTGAAAGAACGAAGTTGGCCATTTTATAGAACATGTTTATGGGTAATTGGTGTTTGTAGTGGTTCAATTGTAATGATTGAACCAATGGCGAGTTTAATGCATCATCATTTTGTTAACCACATGTATGGGCATATACTATTAGGAATGTTAGCACCCCTTTTAATGGTGCTTGCAGCTCCGATAACGTTGTTATTAAAATCATTACCTACAAAAAGCGCGAGAAAGTTAACTTCGTTTATGAATACTGGTTACGTCAAATTTATAATGCATCCAGTAACAGCACTTGTCTTAAATACTGGCGGTTTATGGTTATTGTATAGGACTGATTTATTCATGTACATGCATCATTCTGCTTTAATTTATTATTTAGTTCATATTCATATTTTTCTAGCAGGATACTTATTTACGTCTATCATGCTATATATAGATCCAGTACGAAATCCTTATTCATTTCGTTACAGGGCTATTGTTATGATGATTTCAGTCACTTTGCACCAAATATTATCTAAGTCATTTTATCCTTATCCTCCTTCAGGGGTAGAGACGAATCAAGCAGAAAAAGGCGCAATGGTCATGTACTATGGTGGAGATGTAATAGAACTCTTTATTATATTTTTAATGTGTTTAAAATGGTATAAAAGTGTGAGGCCGAAAAGAATAAATCAATATAATAAGCAGAGTAGTAAAAGGCTCAATGTCTAATGATTTAAAATTTTGTTTTGTGTATCGGAGATGTATGAATGGGTAAAGCACGTTTAATTATAATGCCATTATTTATCAGTTTAATACTTACATGTATTACGTATTTTTTATTCGTAATTATTGATTTAATAACAAATTACCATACTGCTGACTTGTTATTAAACGTAGATTTTGTAAGAAATTATCAAAATATAACTTTAATAGAAGAATTGAGTTATCATTTTTTAACTACTTTAATAATAGTAATTATCACTATTGTTATTTACGTTAATTTCAATAAATTGAAAATTATTTTTTTAACAACTCTCTTTATTATATTTACTGTTTTATATCCAATTCTTATAAAAATGTCAGAAAGGGATATATTTCAATATAGCTTAAATGAACATGTTATTTGGATAGTGGGTCATATATTATTTCTATACTTGTTAAACATTATTGTGACACGTAGTTACTTGAAGTGATTAGTAATAAAAAACCTGAAAAATCTTAAAAGATTTTTCAGGTTTTATTTAATATAAAAGCTTTATTATAGAGTGATAACCTGTGGTGTCTCTACATCGTCATCATTCATAAGTTTTATAGTTTTAGGTTTAATCTTTATAACGCATAAATCTGGATCTTTTTTAGAATCAAAGAATGTTTTATCTTGGTTTTGCCATAACCAATCTATTGTTTCTTGATCTTCTATAATTTCTGCGTCAGCATCTATTTCTAAAAAGCTATGGTTCGTTGTTTCATTATATCCTAGTAATACATGTGCTTTCGGATTATCCCTGAATTCTTCAACTTTTGTCGTTTCTTTGCTTGTTTTTGTATATAGTGTCAAATCGTCGTTATAAAACATCATGTAACGACTGTTTGGTACGTTATTATGAGCTGTAGATAATACACCTACTCGTGATTGATTTAAAATGTTTTCAATTTTATCTTGGATTTCAGTTTTATCCATTTCTATCACCTCACTGTAACTATACCCTGTATATATGAGTTAAATCTTAAACGATACTTAGCATACGTTCTAATGACTGCTTTGCATAATATGCCGTTTCTTCATCAACTTTAATGATGTTTTCAAGATGACCTTGTTGTATTTTGTCTAGGCACCATGCTAGATGTGGTAAGTCGATTCTATTCATCGTTAAGCATGAACACATAAGTGGGTTAAGTGAGTTTATGGTGATATCAGTATATGTTGTTTTTAAACGGTTAACGAGATTCATTTCAGTTCCTATTACCCAATTAGAGCCTTTTGGAGCGTTTTTAATCTTGTCGATAATATATTTAGTAGACCCCGCGTAGTCTGCCATTTGAACAATGTCGAATTGACATTCAGGGTGTACGATGACATTTACATTTGGATCTTTTTTACGTGCTTGTTCAATGTGTATTGGATAAAATTTTTCGTGAACGGAACAATGACCTTTCCACAATATAATTCTAATATCATCTTCATTGCCATCATAATCTAATACCTTTTGAATAGGGTCCCAAACTGCCATTTCTTCAAGTTTTATTCCTAGTTTATATGCTGTATTGCGACCTAAATGTTGATCAGGTAAAAATAAAATACGCTTACCTTGGTCCAATGCCCACTCTATAACGCTATCAGCATTGCCACTTGTCACACAAGAACCACCATTTTCTCCTACAAATTTTTTAATAGCTGCTGTAGAGTTAACGTAAGTAAGAGGTAAAATGTTATCACCTAAACGCTGTGTTAATACTTCATAGCCATATAATGCCTGGTCGATATTTGCCATATCTGCCATTGAACAACCTGCAGATAAATCTGGTAAATATATATTTTGATTATCGTGCGTTAGTATGTCTGCAGTCTCAGCCATAAAATGTACACCGTTAAATACAAAGTATTTAGCTTTTGTATTTTCTTTACATATTCTTGCTAGTTCTAAAGAATCTCCCATTATATCTGCAAACTGTGCGACTTCATCTTTTTGGTAATGGTGTGTTGGCATAAATAATTGGTCACCTAATTTAGCTTTGATTGTTCGTATTTTCTCTTCTAGTTGTTCGGTTGTCATATTTAAATATTGATCTGGTATAGACTGTGCTTTTTCTATTGTAGGATTAAACAATTAAATAACCACCTTTGCTGAAATGTCTAATGCTTGTTGATTGTAAAATAAAGAACCTATCGAAATATAATGAACACCTGTTTGAGCATATTCTAGAACATTATCAATATTGATGTTTCCAGAAGCTTCCGTCTTAATATGACTAGGTACATCTTGAATATGCTGTGCTATCCATTCAGGTTTGCAATTATCAAACATAATGATATCTACCTCTGCTTTAATTGCTTCTTGTAATGAATCTATATCTTCTATTTCGATTTCTATTTTATCCATTGGACCGACTAGTTGCTTTGCTTTTGACACGAGGTCTTGTATAGATTCGCTAAAACTAATATGATTATCTTTTAACATCAATCCATCATTTAAAGTTCGACGATGATTGTATCCACCGCCCACGTGAACAGCATGTTTTTCAAACATACCGAGACTCGGTGTTGTCTTTCTTGTATCAACTATTTTAACGTTTGTATCTTGAACTTTTTGTACGATGTGATGAGTTGATGTGGCAATGCCTGACATGCGTTGTATTAAGTTTAAAGTGATGCGTTCCATCGTAAGTAAAGTTGTGATAGAACCTTTTATAATTGCGATTTTTTGTCCTTTTTCTACAATTTCACCGTCTTTAACTAATATATTCGTATGAACATTGCTTTCAATTAGTTTAAAGCTTTCTTGAATGATTGTTTCTCCACAAAAAATACCTTGAGCTTTACTGATAAGAGTTAATTCACCTTTTTGATTTAAATCAAAAACACTTGAAGATAAATCACCATAATGATTATCCTCAAGGTAAAATTGTTTGAGCTTTTCTTGGACATACAACTTGTTTAGCATGAAATTTATCCTCCATTGTGATTTCTATATCAATAGTTTGTAATTGAGGTTGGCTATGCGGGTAATCCGTTCTAAAATGAACACCTCTAGATTCATTTCTATTTAAAGCTGATAAACTTACCATTTCTAAAGTTTTTATTTCTACATACCTTTGCCAATTTTCTTTATTCCATTCATCTGTAACCATTGAATTTCTAAGACAAAGTTGAATATCTTTTAAGTAGCGTTGAATATTTTGACCATTACGTTCTATACCTAATACTTCAAAACTTTGATTTCGTAACGCATGAAAATCTTGTGCTGTAATGAGAGGTATTTGTAACCTACATAGTTGAATGCTTTGTATTTCTCTTATTGGAGTATTTTTTATTTTTCTTCCACAAAGGTTTCCCATAACAAGACCTTCTAAAAGTGAATTGCTAGCTAATCGATTAGCACCATGAAAATTTGTATTGCAGGCTTCACCAATAGCATAGAAGTGTGGTTCTTCAGTTGTACCGTCTAAATGCGCTTTAACGCCACCCATTGTATAGTGTGCACCTGGAGAAACAGGTATCAATTGATTATGATATGCATCCGGAAAATGTTTAACTAGATTTTTATATATCGTTGGAAATCTAGTAGTGAAGTGGTCAATATGTTTTATGTTGATATAACATTGGTGACCTTCTTTTTGTTGCTGGAAAATAGCTCTACTCGTCACATCTCGTGGTGCTAAACTACTAAGCGGATGTAAGTCGTTCATAAACTCGTGACCAATTTCATTGACTAATATACCGCCGTGCCCTCTTACTGCTTCTGAAACTAAGCCATATGTTTCGTTGTTAGTGCCTAGTAAAGTCGGGTGAAATTGTATCATTTCCATATGTCTTAGATGGATGTTGCTATGATATGCAACTATATGACCTGAGTTTATTGTTTGAGACGCGCTAGAATTGATAGGAAACAAGTTACTGTAACCACCAGTAGCTAAAATCACGTCATGAGCGATGATTTCTAATTTGTTGTCATGCTTATCAAGCGCAACGACACCGGATATTTCATGTGAAACGTCTCTTAATAAGTCAATCACTTCAGTTTCTTCGTAAATAGTTAAATTTTCTGACGGTAAATGTTGAATGAGATATTTAGTAATATAAAAACCTGTTTGATCGCCTCCTATGTGTAGAATACGTGCTTTCGAATGAGCACCTTCCATAGCAAAATCTAAAGAAGTTTGTTCGGATTTTTTATCAAAATTTAAGCCATCATCTATCATCTCTTGGATAATGTTATGGCTTTGTTGAATCATTGATTGGATGATGCTTAAATCACCTAATTCATTTCCAGCAGTATATGTATCTTGTATATGTGCGTTCCCATAATCATTTTCATATTTTGAAAAACAAATACCGCCTTGAGCTAAATTGCTATTATGCATATTAAGTTTATCTTTCGTAATACAATGAATTTGGACATTTGGACCTAAGGCTTTAATGGCTGATAATGCAGCAATTCCTGAACCTATCACTATAACTTTTCTCAAGTTTACACCTTACTTTACATATATGTTATATTTTATATACATTATATTGACACATGTAAAGATAAATAACAAGGGGAGTTTTGAAATGATTTATTTAGATAATGCATCAACTACGATACCTGATAATGAAGTGTTAAGTGTGTATCAAGATGTTCAAAGAGAAGCGTTTTATAATGGAGAGAGTTTACATATAGGTGGACAACATACAAATCAGTTATTAGAATCATGTAAACAATATATTAAAAAATATTTTGAAACTGATAAGGAAGTTATTTTTACAAGAAGCGGTTCTCATGCAAATGAAATTGCAATACGTAGTTATTTAGAATATCAAGAAAGAGGAACAATACTTGTATCACCATACGAGCATCCTTCTATACATGCTGCATTAGAACTGTATAAGTCGAAATTCGAAATTTTAGACTTGCCTTTAGACGGTAACGGAGAAATTGATGTGGAGAAAACAACAAAACTGGTAACGGATGAAGTTGTTCTTATTATTACACAACATGTGAATTCAGAGACTGGGTATATTTTGCCGATAAATGATTTGAGTAACATTGCAATGGAAAATCATATTCCTATACATGTTGATGGCGTTCAAGCTGTTCATAAATTAGAAGATATAAACGTACAATTGTTTACTTCATATGCTTTTTCTAGTCATAAATTTCACGGAACTAAGGGCTCGGGTAGCTTGTTAATAAACCACGAATATGTAAAACCATTAAATGATTATTACTTTCATGAGATGAATACACAAAATGGCACGATAGATTCACCAAGTATTGTAGCCATGACAAAAGCATTATCGATTGATGATGATATTAATCATATGAAGAAAATGAAGCAATATTTATTGAATCAAGCTGTCGAATTAAGGTTTACACCCATAGTATACAATGAGGAAGCACCTCATATTTTAGCTTTACTTTCTCCAAAGTTTGAAGGGCAATATATTATGCAATACTTATCTAATAGAAATATATGTATATCGACAGGTACAGCTTGTGGTCACGGAGCATTGTTAAGTGACGGTTTACAAGTTAAAATAGATACAATAGCAGAAAAGACGTATGACCAATATATTCGTTTTTCAATTAGTAAATATACGACAAAAGCAGATATAGATAATTGCTTTGTACATTTAAAAACAATCTTAAGAGGAGACTAGCGACATGAATAATCCCTTTAATCGCAGGAAAGCAATTCTGCAGTTACTCGAATCAACAAATGAGCCAATTAGTGGTAAACAGTTGAGCCAACAATTTGGTGTTTCACGACAAATTATTGTGAAAGATATCTCTATTCTCAAATCTCAAGAACATATTATTAATTCTACAAGCAGAGGATATGTGATTAATAATACGCCTCAAGGTAAAGCGTATAAACGTGTTATTGTATGCCAGCATAACAATGAAAGAATGGAAGAAGAACTACAATTAATTATAGATAACGGGGCCATGATTGATGATGTAGCAATTGATCATCCTGTGTATGGGAATATAAAAGCAAACTTAATGATAGAAACACAAGACGATTTAGATAAGTTTATACATGCAATGAATAAATTTGAAGGACAAATGTTAGCTCATTTAACGGACAATGTACATTTGCATACGATTTCAGCGCATACTGAAAAGATTCTAGATAATGCTGTGAGAGATTTAAAAGCACATCAATTTATAGTGGAATAAAAATCGAATTTTAATCTATAAAAGCACCTCCATATTTTTCGTATAATAACGAATTAATATGGAGGTGTATTATTTTTATATACTAAAAATAATTATTTGAATTATTTGAATTTTTCATTACTATTTTATGGATTATTGTATATAATATGTTTATATTACACAAATAAGGGGGATTTTTAGTGAATTCATGGTTTAAAAAATTAACATGTGTTTCTTTAAGCACAATAATAGCACTTCCTTTTTTATCACAAGGCGCTTCTGCTAACCAAGTCGCACCAAATGAAGATCGTTTACTTGAAACTTTAGAACAAGAAGGTGTTATTGAATCTACGAATACGCCTGAAGAAAAAGAAGAAAGATTAAAACGATATATGGATGGTAAAGGAGAACAATATCATCAAAAATACATACCTAATAAAGGACTTTTTGATAAGCGCTATAAAAAAGGTAATAATGGTAAACGTTTAGGTCAATTGAACAAAAATGAAAAAGAAATGTATAAGAAAAAGAATAATGGTAAACGAGTAGATAAAGTTCAAGAAGAAAAATATACTGGTAAAGTTCGTAAAGATAAAGTATTAGTTATAGCAATGGAATTTCCAGATTATCCAAATAGCTCTATTACAAAAGATGAAACAGATATGTATTATGACGAATACCCTGTTTCTCATTTTCAAGATATGGTGTTTGGAGAGAAAGGATATAAAGGCCCAAATGGTAAAAACTTGATGAGCATGAAGCAATATTATCAAAATAAATCAGGTGGCAGCTATGATATAGATGGTCAAGTACACGGTTGGTATAAAGCAAAACACCCAGCTAGTTATTATGGGGGTAACGCACCAGACGAAGGTGGTAGCGATAGTAAACCGAAAGAATTAGTGCAAGAAGCATTGGAACAAGCAGCAAAAGACCCTAGTATCGATTTAAGTGATTATGACCAATGGGATCGTGATGATATAGATGGCGATGGAGTGTATGACGAAAAAGATGGAATTGTCGATCATATTATGATTGTGCACTCTGGTCCAGGTGAAGAATCAGGTGGTGGTAAACTTGGAACAGATGCAATTTGGTCACATAGATGGTCGCTTGATTTTGATGAAAAAGGTGAGCCTTATACAATACCAGGAACTAATTCAGGATTAGACCAATTTGATGGTAAATTAGCAGCTATTGATTATACGATACAACCAGAAGATGGGGCAGCCGGCGTATTTTCCCATGAATACGGACATGACTTAGGATTACCAGACGAATATGACACAGAATATACAGGTAAAGGTGAGCCGGTATCATTCTGGTCAATTATGTCTTCAGGCAGTTGGGCTGGTGCAATACCAGGAACAGAACCTACTGGGTTTGATCCATATATGAAAGAAATGTTGCAAGAACAACACGGTGGTAATTGGCAAACGGGAAGTGAAATTAATGCAAGTGAATTTAAAGGTGAAACTTCAGAGTTAATAGATGAAGCAGCAACGAAAGGTACGAATAACGACGCAATAAAAGTTAATCTTCCTGACAAATCAACTCTGCTCCAAAAACCTGTACAAGGTAAGCAAGCATATTGGAGTGGCGCGAAAGATGATACACAATATTCGATGGAAACAGATTTAGACTTAACTTCAGCTAAGACAAGCGAGTTAAACTTCAAAACTTGGTACGATATTGAACAAGGGTTTGATTATGGTTACGTACAAGTATCAACAGACAACGGTGAAAATTGGGAGAATATTAAAGGCAATATAACAAACAATGATGATCCAGAAGGAAGCGGACAAAACCAAGGTAACGGTATAGACGGTAAATCTAACGAGTATAAAGATGCTAAATTCGATTTATCTAAATACGATGGTAAAAAGATTAAACTGCGCTTCTCATACGTTACAGATAAATATGAAACATATCCAGGCTGGTTTATCGACCAAATTAAAGTAACATCAAAAGATGGAAAAGAAATATTAAATGATGATGCAGAAAGTGAATCTGATTTTGAACTACAAGGATTTACCCAAAGTGATGGAAATCGCTACGATGAAAATTATTACTTATTACAATGGAGAAACTATACTGGACCAGACAAAGGATTAAAGAACATTAAACGCGGTGGCGGAACGATGGCTTATAATGCCGGATTAACAGTTTGGTACGTAGATAAAAGCTTTTCTGATAATAATGTAAAAGACCATCCAGGACAAGGATTTATAAGTATAGTGGATGCAGATCAAAACACATTAAACTGGAAGAAAAAAGGTCTCAAAGATGACCCGGCAGCAACGCAATTCCAAATTAGAGATGCAGCATTTAGCTTAGATCACCAACCAAAATTAAAATTAAAAAATGAAGAAGGATACGAACTACACGATAATAAAACGAAGAAAAATCCATTATTCGATGATAGCCAAGACTATTCAAATAAAGGTCAAGAAGACGCAGGCGTCTTAGTGCCGAACCATGGTTTAAAATTTGAAGTAGCAGCAAAAAGTAAAGACAATTCAGTAGGGAAAGTAAAAATCACAAAATAAAGTATAGATAAAAAGAGCTTGAAATAACTTTAAAAAGTCGTTTCAAGCTCTTTTGCCTTATCAAGAAATACTTGTGCGGCTTTGGAGAAACTATGGTCTTTTCTCCATACGATGTTATGTTTTGCTATAAGTTCTGGTTCGAATGGTATGAAGCATAAGTCACTTTCTTCTGATGTATTGATGATGCTGTCTAAAGTTAATGCATATCCTACGTTTTCTTTAACCATCAGTCCGGCGTTATAAGCTAAGTTAAAAGTAGATACAATATTTAATTGGTCGAACATATCTCCAAACCATCCGGTAAATTCATTATTAACGATAGTTGGATCGATTGCTTGTCTAGAACATAATAATGGTAAGTCTATCAAATCGTCTTTAGTTACGGTTTTGTTTTTTGCTAATTGACTATTTCTTTTAGCGACTGCTCCCCATTTATCGTATGAAGGTAATGTTAATGCTTTATATTTTGTTAAATTAGCAGGTTGTATAAGGATACCGAAATCTAATAAACCTTTATCTAATCTATTTGCAATATCATCAGCATTACCACTGTATATGTGTAAATTGATATTCGGGTAGGTAGTTTGTATATTTTTAAAGATTTGAGCAATAAATTGCATACCTTTCGTCTCGCCACATCCTAAATAAATATCGCCTTCTACTTGTTTATCTATCACTTTAAATTCATCTTGCATTTTTTGTGACATAGCTAGTAATTCTTCGGCCCTCTTTTTAAAAAGTTGTCCTTCTTCTGTTAAATGTATATTGTGATTGCTTCTCTTAAATAAAGATACACCTAGTTCTTCTTCTAATTTTTTAATTTGTCGAGATAAGGTAGGTTGAGTAACATGTAATGAATTCGCGGCTCTTGTAATATTCTCTTCTTTAGCTATGGTGACAAAGTATTTTAGTATTCTTAATTCCATTTATACACCTCATTATACTTTTTAGGCATTTCTAATGATGATTTAAAAGTATTTGTTATAACTCATTTTACACACTACACTTTATATATCAAGAAATTCAGGAGTGGTGATGTATTGAAACATAATAAATTGGTTATTCCTATACTCACTATAGGTGTATTCGGTATTTTGAACACAGAGATGGGTTTTATTGGACTCATACCTATTATTGCAGATGCGTTTGATGTAAGTGTATCAACTGCAGGATGGCTTGTTTCTAGCTTTGCTATAGGTATAGCAATATCAGGTCCAGTTATGCCTTTGTTATTATCAAAAATAAACAGAAAGAAAGTTATGATTTTTGTACTTGTCATTTTTATTATTAGTAACTTTGTAACATTATTTACATCGAGCTTTACAGTATTATTGATTGCTCGAATAATTCCGGCTATATTTCATCCAGTATATATATCGTTAGCTTTTTCAGTCGCTGCTGATTCAGTAGATAAAAAAGATGCACCTAAAGCAGTGGCACGTGTATTTATAGGAGTATCAGCGGGGATGGTTGTTGGTGTTCCAATCGTGAATTTCTTAGCTACACAATTTAATTTACAAGTAGCTTTACTATTCTTTGGAGTAGTTAATATAATCGTACTTATTATGACTTTGCTCTTTGTTCCAAAAATGCCAGCGAAAACTTCAACAAGTTACGGTGGTCAACTAAGTGTATTGAAACGCCCTTTAACATGGATTTCAATTACAGTATCATTTCTATTTAATGCGGCAGTATTTGGTGTATACAGTTATTTAACAGATTATTTAAATATTGTTACACAAGCATCAAGTAGTTCAGTAACTGCAGTGCTGTTTCTGTATGGAGCATCTAATATAGTAGGTAACATTATAGCGGGTCGTCTATTAACGAGTATCCCCAAAAAAGCTATATTTTTCTTGCCAATTGGGCTAATCGTAACTTATATACTTATGTTTAGTTTAGGAAAATACTTTGCTTTAATGATTGTTATTTCAATAATATGGGGAACATTAGCAGGAATATCTGCTAACGTTACACAATATGTCATTACATCGTCGGCTCCAGATGCACCTGACTTATCAAATGGGATCTTTCTATCTTCTGTTAACTTAGGAACAACAGTAGGAACTTTCTTAGGTGGTATTTTTATAGCGTCATTAGGATCTAACTTCGTTATATTAGCTGGAATATTAATAAGTATACTTAACATCGTATTCGTAATCATTAGAAATAAAAAAATTAATTCTTTATGATTTTCATGTAGTAAATATAAAACAAATATAAGACAACCATACCAGTAAACAAAAATATTATTCCTAACACCACATTGTTTTCAATAAATAAAAAACTAATAGCTATTAGAATAGTAGAAATTAACAAACAAGTATTAAAAATTTTGATAACAGTATTAATTTTATTTGCCGGTATTTTCTCTGATTCAATACCTGAGATTATATTGAGGTTCTTTGTTATTGATATGTATATAGAAAGAATTGTTGAAACAGTAATTAACACGATAGCAATTATTAGATCAGTAAGCATTGATATACACCCTTAAATATTTATTGAGACAAAAACTAATCAATATTAGTATATTCATACTAACACTGATTAGTCTAGTGGTCGCAATTATCAAAATGCAACAAAAAAATAACCATCCAACTTTGGCGGATGGTTATTACAAAATCACACAAAGGCACCGTCTTTCGAACGTGCTTGTCAGGGTAACATGTTTGCGCATGTTACTCTTGTATCTTATTTATTCAATGTTGAGTTTTATTCCTCTTTTGTTAATTCTAACGTGTCGTCTTCATTACCGTATTGTGTTGGATTTTCTATGACTAATTTATCACCTTTAACTTTATAATTTAATTTCATCTGTTCTCCTTCTAAGCTAAAGGTCATAACTTTTTCATCAGGATTAATGTTACCATCAATTGTTCCATCACTTTCACCTATACCTAAAAACCCTTCAGATTCCATTGCATTAAGGTGTAATGAAGCATTACCTGATTCACTGTCTGCAGTAATGCTCATATCGTTATTTGAATAAGTACCATCAACTTTACTACCACATGCAGTTAATAAAAATAAGCTTGATAAACAAAGAATGAATAACTTGTTCATTATTAATACCTCCTATATTCTGGTTGTTTTCTATTATTTAATAAATCATTATTGTCACTCGCATATGCACTGGCCTTTCTACTATTATTCACAGCATCAGCACTTTGAGCAGCTGCTATTTCAGAGTTTTGTCTAGCGGCATATGCATCAATTGCAGCTTGTTCTGTATTACTAATCATAACTTGCTGATTCTGTTCCATACGTGCTCTATGTTGTTCAGTTTCATATAAATTAATTGCTTCTTTTAAGTTATCAGCTCTACCATCTCTTAAATATATAAATAAATTTACAAGTGCATTTAAGTGAGAGTATGAATTTGGAATACGCTGATATTCAGAAGATTGTAAAATAAGATTATTAATCCTTGGGATAAGTTGTTCAGAATTTTTGATTTGATTTAAACTAGGTATTACAACAGTATTTTCTAGTTCATTCATTTCATTTTTGTATTTTTTTGTGGCAAAAGGTTTTAATTTAAATTTTTTAAATAAAATAATATAAATTAAAAGAATGACGAAAAATTTCCAACCTATAAAAGTAAAAAATAATAGTGGAAGACATACCCAATTTAATATGATCATTTGCTTGCGACGATGTTTATAATTGATTGCTTCTTTTTCATTGGCTATTGTATTTCTACAAGCACGTATAGTATCTTGTTCAGCTATAACTTTTTGATGTGCATTAATTAAAAATCCTAAATCATGCAATGTTTGTTCCTTATTCAACATTTTCATCTCCTTTAACTATATAGACCTTTTATTGTTTCTAAACGATCAATAAAGCTATTGATATAAGACTTTGGTGCTAACATACGTGCTAAAGGTGCAAGTTGGTAAGCGATATAATAGGCATCTAAATCAGTGCATGATACCTCGGTAATAATTTTATTGCCTTCATTTTTTAAAATTTTTTGAATAGAATATTGTTGTTCAAATTGTTTCCAAATAGATTTGTCTATTTCAAATTTGAAAGGTTTATTATTTTTGGCTTCGTCAAATTTTGATTCTAATAATCGGATATCAAGAATATCTCGAACTTTAATAGTATAAATATTATTTTGATATTCATATGTAAACCAATAGTCATAATGCATATATATTAGTGATAAAGGCTTTATTACAATTTTTTTATCTAAAGTAATACGTACCATTAATTTTTTGGCGATACTTTTTTGCAAAGTCATAAGGTGTTCACCAGGTAAAATATCGGGACGTATATTAAAATGATTTAATACGCTTTTTAACACAAATTTATCTTCTAAACGATTTTTAGAAATTTCATCCAAGAATAAATTGTATACATTATTATGTAGAATAGGTGTTAAACTTTTAATTGTAATTAATAAACTTAATAAAGCTAAACTATTTTTCGAATAAGAGCCATTAGAAAGTTGATAACCATCTAAGTTACGACTATATACAACTTTTGTATGTTTATTATTCCAATAATCACTTTCATAAAAGAAATTATTTAAATCATTGATATCTCTTTGAATCGATTTGCTTGATACCCCAGCAATTCTACTAAACTCAAAAGTATTTACTACATCATCATTTAATAAACGAGTAAGTAGTGTTAGTACACGTGTCGCTTTATCCAACGTAAACAACTCCTAATATATAATATAAAAATTAAAGTGGACAAAATGTGTCTTTTTAATAAAAAAATATCATAAATAATAAATTGTAACAAAAATGATATTAAAAATAATCACTTAATTTATATCTTCTAAGCGTTGAGATATTATCTGATAAAAATTAGTTAATGAAATTTCTTGATAAATAAGGTTAATAACTTCTGAAACATTTTGATTTTTAGTGGTATAAGGTAATATATTATTTTGAGATAAAGCAGCATTTTGAGACTTAAATGAATACAAATATGGAGCAATCTCCTTATTAAAGTTGATGTCGAGCTTTTCGCATATTTTTTGCATAACATTTACCCAATCTTTAATAGAACGAAGAATTACTTTTGGTTTATTCTTAATGTCTTTTTCATTTAAAATACAATTAATTATCTGTTTCGCAATAAATATACTACTTGGTAATTTATCAGTTTTTACTTTCAAGTCATTTTTATTTTTACTCCGGTATGGTACAAGTTCTACATTACATATTCTCATAGTGCTTAAATGAAAATAAAATTCATTTTCAATGTCATAGTTAGAGCTTGAATAACTTTTTAATTTATTTATTTTATCGAACATATTTTTATAATAAGTATTTACTTCTCTAAAAGGCTTATTAAAAGATTTACTAAAATATAAACTATAATAATAAGCTACTTTTTTTATTTCTGTTTGCTTTTGATCTAGAATAGGCACTGATTCGTTATGTAGTTTATATAAACTTTTAAGTTCTTGAGATATAACATTATCTTTAGAAAAGATGTGGTTTTTATAATCTTCAATATTTATAAAGAATTCGTGAGCTTCTAAATTATAATCATTTTGACTTTCAGCTAACTCATTCTTGATATATTCATTTACAGATAAACATTTATTAGCTTGGCTATTCGACATATGACTCTTAGGGTTAAATAGTCCAATGATGATTTTTGCATTTTCAAGATTACCTAACACTTGATTAGGTATGCCCCAATCAGCCGCTTTGCAATTATCGGTATTGATAAAAGGTTTATCTTCGTCATGAATCCAAGAAAATTTGTTATTTAAGTTATTAATATTTTCATTTTTTAAGTTAATATACTGCTCAGATATATTATTAATATTTGTCTTATTCCAAAATTCTTCGATATTATTCCACGTATTATCAAATAATGACATTATTAGTTCTTCCTTTCATATAATTTTAGTTATAAGAAATTTAATTTAAAATTTATTTAATTAACTAATAAAAATAAACTAACATTTCAAAAAGACATATTGTGTCCTTTTGAATAATTAATGCCATTTTAGTTTGATAAATTCTGCTATTTCTATAAAATATAACCAAAATAAAAATTCGAAAAAATAAAAATACTTTTGCATATGCAAAAGTATTTTTATTTAGTGGTAAGTTCATCAATTTTATATAATTTATTATAAAAAATTACCGCTCAACAATTTTTATATTTAATTCACTTGTTTATTTAAATCATGTCTATGAACGAGAATGTTAAGTTAGTATATTTACTTCTTTAACTATCTGATCTAATTGACTAGTTGTTGATACACTATGCTTATTTAATAATTTAACATCTTCATATAGTGAATCTACTTCACTCATTGAACCTTGGACTTGATTCATAATTTTAATGTTTAAAATTATTTTCAGTAAAGGGTATGCGATAAATTTAAATTTCTTAAATAGCGTAGCTTGTGCTCTTGGGATGATTTTATAGTTACTGTGTTCTAATAATAAGTGTATTTCGTTGTATGAATTTATGATTTTCTTAATAAGTTGCTTTTGTCTTCCTTTATATTGATTTTTCAACATTATACCGGTATTCAGAGGTATAATCATTGCTGCATGTGACATAAGCCAATCCTCAAAGTTAGCTTCGTAAGTTAATTTTATAGATAAGTCTTTAAATATCTCATCGAGTATATTATGAAATGGTATTTGTCCTTCAAGATGACTTACTTTTAACTCTCCGGCATTAAATCTAAGAACAGTTGTCTTTGCTTTATCTCTATTACCGCCAGTCATTAAAAAGCCAAAAGAAATATTTTTGTCTGTATTTGATTGTTCAAGAACTGTTTTACGAAGTTTCTGTGGATTAGTGTTATTCCCGACAAAAATAATGTTTTGGGTAATGTTTTTTGCTAATACAGGTACAACGGAATAGAAGTCCGAGTATTTCATTGTCACAAATATAATGTCATATTGGTCAGTCTCAGATAATTCACTTATATAGTTAAAATGGTCGATTGAATTTTTCTTTTGTAGAAAGTGCTTTAATCTGACACCTCTTTCTTGTAGGTTTTCGTAAGTCTTACCTCTTGCAAGTATAGTAATATTATTGTCACGTTTGTTTAGTGCATGTGCCAAAAATTGTCCTTGAACACCAGCACCATATATGAGTATATTCATTTTTGTTCTCCTCTCAGTTAATAAACATTTGTTCATTAACTTGAAGTTATCATTGTAAAAGAGTAAACTCAATAAACAAAAAGTAGATAATGATGTTTAATGCACACATATTAAAAATTGTTGAGAAAAAAGGAGTTATTATGGATAAGAGGAAAGAAAAATCACAACAACTTATTATTGAAAGTTTTATAAAATTAATGCAAGAAAAGGATATTGCTAAAATATCTATGAAAGATATAGCAGAAGAATCTAATATTAATAGAGGTACTATTTATTTAAATTTTATCGATAAATATGACATCCTTGACCACGCAATAGATTTTATAATGGCAGAGGGAATTGAAAAATGTGCTAATTTCATGTCCGAGAGAGATGATGCACAGGAAAGCCTCCGTGAAATATTTAAAGTTATAGATAAACAATACGAAATACTTATGAAATTGGTACAAAAATCAGATTTAAACGTACTGAAACAGACACTAACAGATAAATTTAAGTCGAATATTAAACAAGAAAATAATGAAATAACAATACAATTCCTAGCATCGGCGATTGTAGGCGTAATTGTTTGGTGGATAGAAAAATCTAGACCATGTTCTATAGATGAATTAAGTAATAAATTATGGTATTTATTAGAACCACATATTGAAGAAATTCGATAAGAGGCGTTTACTTGGATTAATGAGATAGAAAATCCAATAAAGGTGTATGTATTTGGATTAATGAGTTAGAAAATCCAATAAGAGGGCGTTTATTTGGATTAATGAAATAGAAAATCCAATAAGAGGGTGTTTAGTTGGATTAATGAGATAGAAAATCCAATAAGAAGGTGTTTAGTTGGATTAATGAGTTAGAAAATCCAATAAGAAGGTGTCTACTTGGATTAATGAGTTAGAAAATCCAATAAGAAGGTGTCTACTTGGATTAACGAGTTAGAAAATCCAATAAGAAGGTATGTATTTGGATTAATGAGATAGAAAATCCAATAAGAGGGTGTTTAGTTGGATTAATGAGATAGAAAATCCAATAAGAGGGTGTTTAGTTGGATTAATGAGATAGAAAATCCAATAAAGGTATGGTTAGTTGGATTAATGAGGAAGAAAATCCAATAAGAAGATGTTTACTTGGATTAACGAGTTAGAAAATCCAATAAGAAGGTATGTAGTGTAGTGAACCCTAAAAGTTGGACTTTTTTATAATATATTTACTTTGAAATTTTCCCTGTATTCTACAGGTGACATTCCATTTAATTTCGTCTTGATACGATCATGATTGTAATACTTAATATATTGAATTATATCTTTTTTTAAAACATCGTAACTATCATATTTCATACCGTAAAACATTTCTTGTTTGAGTAATCCAAAGAAATTTTCCATTGGCGCATTGTCTAAACAGTTTCCCTTACGGGACATACTTTGGAATATATTATTTTCCTTTAAAGTAGAAACCCAGGAATTATGTTGATAATGCCACCCTTGGTCTGTATGAATAGTAGTTCGATAGCTCAAATTTTTTAGTTTATCAATGCAAGTAATTAACGATTCCATGGCGAAAGACAATTGAGGCGATTTACTTATCGAAAATGAAATAACTTCACCAGAATATATATCAAGAATAGTTGAAAGATAGAGCTTTACATTTGAGCCTTTTATATTGAATTGTGTAACATCTGACACTAATTTTTGTAATGGGCGATCGGTTTTAAATCTACGATTTAACATATTCTTAGCTACTTTTCCAATTTGTCCTTTATATGTTTTTAAAGAGCGTGAGCGACGTGTAAATTTTGTACATAATAAATTATTCTCTCTCATAATTCTAAGTACTTTTTTATGATTAATAATGAAACCTAATTTTTTTAGTGTTAGCGTAACGCGTCTATATCCATATCTCATCTTATTATCATGTACAATTTTTTTAATTAAATTAACTAATTTATTATAAACACCATTTTTAGACTCTAACTTCTTTATCCAATAATGATAGACGCTACGGGCAATTTGAGCCACATCTAATATATCTTTCAGTTTATAATTTGTTTGTGACCTTAATTCATTAATAGCTATCACTTTTTGTTTTTTTGATCCTCTTGAATTAAGGTGTTTAACTTTTTTTCGTACGCCATAAGTATTTCGTATCGCTTATTTTGTTCACGTAAATATTCTAATTCGGCTCTCTCACTATCGTTGAGCTTCTTATTTTCATTTTTTCTATTCATTGGCAGTCTCTCACTTTCACGCATGTTATTTATGCCAAGAATACCACACTTATCAAATTTAGACTGCCACTGACTTATTAAATAATAATTAATTATTTTAAAATGAATCGCTGTTTCTCTATAAGATAATTGATATTTCTTTCTATATCGTAAGATATGAAGTTTTTCTTCGTCAGTATAATACCTAGAAATTTTATTAGGAGATAACCCTGCTTCTCCAAAATATTCAAATTGATAATTCCAGCAAAATAATAATGATCGCCCAATGCCAAATTCACGAGCTATACTAGTAGCACTATTAGTGCCTTCTCTATATCTTTTAACTAGTTTTAATTTAAATTTTAAGCTATATTTTTTATTCATAAAATGAACACCCCTAAAAGTTTATTTTTGGTTCAACTTTTAGGGTGCACTTCATAGTTGGATTAATGTGAAAGAAAATCCAATAAGAGGGTGTCTACTTGGATTAATGAGGAAGAAAATCCAATAAGAGAGTGTCTACTTGGATTAATAAGATAGAAAATCCAATAAGAGATCCTCTACGTGTATTCACATAATATTTAATCCAACAACAGTAACAACTCTTACTTTTTTGATTAATCCCATCCAAAAAAGAGCTAAGGATTTATATCCCTAGCTCTTTTTCTTACTATTTACTTCTAATTTCTTTTAATATTTCTTCAGCTGTAGTCAGATTTGGGTTAGATGATTGTTTTAAGGCTGTTGTTACAGCGTGTATTTCGTCTCCTTTGGCACCTATTTTAATCGCGAGTGATTTATAGTGTAGGTTCATATGTCCTTGTTGTATGCCTTCTGAAACGAGCGCTCTACATGCTGAGAAGTTCTGTGCTAACCCAACTGCTGCCATTACGTGTCCTAGTTCTTGTGATGTTTGTACGTTTAGTATGTCTAATGCAACTTTTGATGCTGGTAACAGCCCGATACCACCACCTATTGTTCCGATTGCTAGTGGTAGTTCAATACTGCCGATAAGTTGTTTGTTTTCTTTATCAAATTTCCATGTTGTTAATCCTCGATATTGTCCATCTTTACTAGCATATGCATGTGCGCTTGCTTCTACGCTTCTTGTATCATTGCCTGTAACTAACACGACTGAGCTAATACCATTCATAACTCCTTTGTTGTGTGTGACAGCTCTATATGGATCTATGTGAGCTAATACAGATGCTCTTTCCATACGATATGCAACTTCTTCTCCACTCATACCATTTTTCTCTAAATCTTTGATGTTGATTTTACCCTCGATACGTACAACAGATGTTGTGTTGTAATTGGAAAGGATGCTCATCAATATTTCATTGTTATCGAGTTCTGTTTCTAAGTAGCTCGCAATACCTTCAAGTATAGTGTTGATAATGTTAGCCCCCATTGCATCGCATGTATCCACATGGACTTTTAAGGAAAGCATGTGTTCTTTAGGGAATTCATCTATTTCTATTTTTTGATATCCGCCGCCTCTTTTCTTGATTGACGGATACGCTTTGTCAGCTACTTTATGAATTTGTTCTTCTAATGCATATATTTTTTTGCTTAATTCTGTTGTATTGTTTACTTGATCAAATACAATTTGTCCTAATTTAGTTGTTCCAGTCTTAATGATTTTTAGACCGCCCGTATTGTTAAAAAGTTTTGAACCATAACTTGCAGCTGCTACGACTGAAGGTTCTTCAACCATCATAGGAACAACATATGCTTTATCGTTTACTATTATTTCTGGCAATATACCTATTGGCAGAGTACCTTGTCCAATAACATTTTCAATTAAATTATCTAATAGTTCTTTATCTATTACAGAATGATTGTGTAGGATTTGTTCAGATTCTTCATTTAGCCAACCATGTTTTTTGAGTTGTTCAATTTTCTCTAATCGAGATAAATGTCTAAAGTCTTTTGTTAATTTTTCCATTATTGATCTGCTCCTCTTTCTATCATTAAAGCAATACCTAAGCCACCACCGATACAAGCTGTCGCGATACCAGTTTGTTTATTCTCTTGATGTAGTGCATAAGATAAAGTTGTAACCAATCTTGACCCTGTGGAGCCTAACGGATGTCCTAAAGCAATTGCGCCACCATATATGTTGAAAATCTCATCTGGAATATTTAAATTTTTCTTAACTGGTATACTTTGAGCTGAGAAAGCCTCAGTCATTTCTACTAAATCTATATCTTCGATAGTTTTGTTAACTTTATTGAGCAATGCTTCAACTGCATAAAAAGGTGCGTATCCCATATATAAAGGGTCACAACCTATTTCTGAATGTTCTCCTAACGTAGCTAAAATTGTATAATTGTGTTCTTTAGCATAGTCTTCATCCATTAGGATTAAAGCAGATGCGCCATCGCTTAATGCTGATGCATTTCCAGCTGTAATCGTACCGTCTTCTTTAAAGATTGTTTTTAAAGAACCTAAATCTTCCATGTTACTTTCAGGTCTAACTAATTCGTCAGCATTCATCATTTCGCCGTTTGTATCTTCGAGTGGAACAATTTCCTTATCAAATTTACCTGCTTGAATTGCTTCATGAGCTTTCAAATGAGAATTTAACGCAAATTCATCTTGGTCTACACGACTTACTTCATACTTTTCAGCAATACGTTCAGCAGTTAAACCCATTGGTATTTGATTAAATACATCTGTTAAACCATCATGCATAAAACTTTTTACAGGGGCAGTGTCCTTTTTTAAAATAAGTTCTGGAGCATTTGTCATGCTTTCGATACCACCAACAGCTACAACCTCAGCTTCTCCTAACTGTATGAGTTGTTTACCTAAAATAATAGATTTTAGGCCAGATCCACATACTTCATTTACTGTCATTGCTGGCGTCTTGTATGGGACGCCTGAATTAATACCGATTTGTCGAGCAGGATTTTGACCACTGCCAGATTGAATAACATTCCCGAAAATAATATTTTGTATTTGAGCTGGATCTATTTGAATTTTATCTATAGCAGATTTTAAGGCAAAAGTGCCAAGTTCCACCGCTGAATAACGGCTTAATTTCCCTCTAAATTTTCCTACAGGTGTTCTTTGAGCACTTACGATAACAACTTTTTTCATGAATTGTATCTCCTTTTATAAATTTATTAATTAATATTTGTAATTAAATACCCTCATTTGATATGATTTTATTATAAAATAAACCTCGAAAGGAATTTATTATGATAATAGGTATTGATAAATTAGATTTTTATATCCCAAACTTCTATGTCAGTATGACTGATTTAGCAAAAGCACGTCAAATAGAACCAGAAAAATTTACGATTGGAATTGGCCAAACAAAAATGGCTGTAAATCCCGTGAGCCAAGATATCATCTCTATGGGTGTCAACGCAGCTCAAAATATGTTAACTGAAGAAGACAAAAAAGATATCGAAATGGTAGTCGTTGCTACAGAATCTGGTGTTGATCATTCTAAAGCAGCATCTATAGAAATACACAGCATGCTTAATATACAACCATTTGCACGTTGTATAGAAATGAAAGAAGCATGTTATTCAGCTACAGCAGCTATTCAATTAGCTAAAGATTTCTTATCTAATCGTCCAGACAAGAAAGTTCTTGTCATTGCTTCAGACATTGCACGTTATGGTTTAAACTCTGGTGGAGAACCTACACAAGGTGCTGGTGCAGTAGCAATGCTAATTAGCCACAACCCTAGAATTTTGACGTTAAACGACGACAGTGTTGCACATACAACAAATGTATATGATTTCTGGCGTCCAACGTCTGAAAAATATCCAGTAGTTGATGGAGCTTTATCTAAAGACGCATATATTGATTCTTTCAATACACTTTGGAATGAATACACTAAAAGAACTAAATATGGTTTAAATGATTTTGAATCATTCTGTTTCCATGTGCCATTTACTAAAATGGGACAAAAAGCCTTTAAGACTATTTTAAGCGAAAACGTAGAAGATTCAACAAAAAATAGATTGATGGATGCATATCAAGATTCTGTTAACTATAACCGTGATGTAGGGAATATTTATACAGGTTCATTATACTTAAGTTTAATATCTTTACTTGAAAATCACGAATTTAAAGATGACCAAAAAATCTGTTTATTTAGTTACGGATCAGGAGCAGTAGGGGAAATATTCAGCGGTTCACTTGTACCGGGCTATGAGAAAATGTTAGATAAAGAAAGACATTTAGATATGCTTAAATCTCGAAAAGAACTGACTGTAGAAGAATACGAACATTTCTTTAATCGCTTTGATAATGGAGAATTTGACCTTGAGCAAGAATTAACGCAAGATCCATATACAAAAGTATATTTAGATAGTATCGAAGGTCATATTAGAAACTATAAACAACAAGGAAATGAATCATGAAACTAGATGAATTTTCCATCGGTGATATATTTGAAACAAAACCATATGCTTTAACTGAAGATGATGTTAAAAAATTTGCTAGTGAGTTTGATCCGCAATACATGCATTTAGATCATGAAAAAGCTAGTCAAGGTATGTTTCAAGGTATTATAGCATCAGGTATTCATACGCTCGCTTTATCATTCAAATTATGGGTGGAAGAGGGTAAGTATGGTGATGATGTGATTGCCGGGACTAAGATGGAAGCTGTTAAATTTATTAAGCCAGTATATCCAACAGATGTATTAAGTGTACGAGCCGAAGTCATTAACAAGAAAGTATTAAATGATGAACAAGGGTTACTCACTGTTCTTTTATCAACATTTAATGATAAAAACATAAAAGTATACCAAGCAGAATTAACTGCACTTATAAAAAGATAATAAAACGCGCTTTCAATTTGAAAGCGCGTTTTATTATTCTTAAGCAGGAATTTCTTTATTTTGATTTTTAGTTAGTTTATATACGCTTAAACCAATTACAAAACCTAAAATAGACGGAAGTAGCCAGCCCATTCCAATATCAAAAAATGGTAACCATTTTTCACCGAATGAGATAACAACTTGAGCAAATTTTGTGTTTAAGAATACTTCAGGGCTCGCTTGAACTCCGTCTACAAAAGAAGCAATCATTGTGAAATATGTAGTGAAACGATAGACCGTTCTTGAATGATTAAATAAAGGACTGAATAGTGTTAGTAATATTAAAGTGATTGCAAGTGGATATAAGAACATCAGTACAGGTGTTGAATAAGTGATGATTTTAGTTAATCCAACGTTTGCAAACACACATGACATAATACTTACTACTGTAGCTAATACTAAGTAATTTTGTTTTGGAAATAGGTCTACGAATGTTTCTGAAAAAGCAGTGATAAGACCGATAGCTGTTTTTAAACATGCGACAATAATAATTAAACCTAAAATGATAATGCCGTAATTTCCTAGGTAATATTGAGCAATTTGAGCTAAAGCAATACCGCCATTTTCACTGATTTTGAAGTGGCCAAGACTCATTGTTCCCATAAAAGCTAATAAGCTATAAATAACACCCATTAAAACAATGCTAATTGTCCCAGATTTAATTGTTTCTTTAGCAATACCATTCGGACTTGTTATGCCTAATTTTTTAATTGTTGAGACTATAATTACACCGAAAGCTAGTGAAGCTAAAGCATCTAGTGTATTATAACCATCTATGAAACCAGATAATAATGAACTCTTGTCATATTTAGGATTAATCGGAGCTTCTGAAATACCACCCATAGGATTTATAAAAGATAAAAGAATAACAATACCAAGTAAAACTAAAAATATTGGGTTTAAAAACTTTCCAATATAATCTAAAATTTTGGAAGGTTTTCTTGCGAAAAACCAAGCTATTGCAAAGAATAAAATACTAAAAATAGATAAGTATAATGTACTAGACGAACTTGAAATAAAAGGTGAAAAAGCAATTTCAAAAGAAGTCGTAGCTAACCTTGGTAAAGCAAAGAATGGTCCGATTACGAGATATAGAGCAATCGTGAATATATAAGCATAGATCACGCTGACTCTGGAAGATATCTCAAAAATACCGCTTGTTTTAGATATTCCAATAGCAACAATACCTAAGAAAGGTAAACCAATTGCAGTAATTAAGAACCCTAAATTCGCGGTAAATACGTTAGAACCAGCTAATTGACCTAAATGAAGCGGAAAGATTAAATTGCCTGCCCCAAAAAATAAACCAAATAGCATGGATCCAATAAAAATATTCTCTTTTATTGTTAATTTTGTTTTCATGATATTTGTATGTATCCTCCATTATTATTTTAGCGGAATAGTAAGTGATTTTTATTCACTACAACCTATAAAATTACAAAAAAGTTGTAATAATATAATTAATTATGAATAAATTAATTACAAACTGCATTGTATATGAACTATCTTATATTTTTATAGACATTCAAGTCAATAAGGTTTTGAGAGAAATAAGAATGTTATAAAAAAAGAAAGAAGACTTAGGTGAATTTATTGTAATATAGTATTAAGTATAAGCGTTGGGAAATCTGGAGGTAGAAAGGCACTGAATATTGCAAGACGAGCATCACGTGCAACATATAAGGTCAGGATATTGCAAGACGAGCATCACGTGCAACATATAAGGTCAGGATGTTGCAAGACGAGTGCCACGTGCAACATAGAGGGTCAGGATGTTGCAAGACGAGTGCCACGTGCAACATATAAGGTCAGGATATTGCAAGACGAGCATCACGTGCAACATTCAGAATCATTAATAAAATTTCAAGCCCTAAAAAAACAGTATTTTTGAGGTAGTGTTTTCTACTCAAAAATACTGTCTGGGCCTTCTTCTACTATTTCTAATAGTTCTTCAATAGTATAATCATATTTATTGTTATGCCATTGTTTGATTACATGTATAATCCCACTGCCATAGAAATCACTTACTAAATCTGGATGGCTTGAGTTTCGTACTTTTTTACATATCGGGTCATCATTAACCGGAGCAAACTCTTGTAAAAGTCTACTACTTATTTTGGTTAATTCATTAAAGACATCTACGTGATGTGATGTATTAATTACGTGATTAAGTAGCTCTCTATTGTTATATACATAATGGATTGTAGCTTCGAATAACGAATCATAACGTGAAGCTTTTACTTCGTTATATAAAAGTTCTGCTATGTATTGTGTAATATGATAGAGTAAATCGAATTTATCTTCAAAGTAACGATAAAATGTACTTCGATTAACTTCTGCTTCTTTACAGATCTTTTGAACAGTTAGTTGATCAAAATCTGTTTCATGCAATAAGTCAAAAGAAATTTGAGTAATGTGTTGGACTGTTCTTTTTTGCGCAGACGAATACACTGTAAAATTCTCCTTTTTGGTTACGGAATTCATAAGCTTATATTAATGTATTCATCGACTTATAACAAATAAAATCCATTATATAAAATAAGAAATTAAATAAAATACAAAAAGAAGAGCCCGAGACATAAACAATTGTCTCGGGCTCTATCATTAAATTGGCAGTAGGCGACTGGATTGAAAAAGTGATTGTATCAAATTTTTTCAATCTTACTCTCTAGACCTATAACATTAATTTTCTTTTATGCCTTCAGTCCATTTATCTTTTTTACTTTCATGATTATTAACGTAATCTTCAGCTACTTTTTGTGGGTCTTCGTTAGCCACATAGATTTTTTTAGATAACTCTTTTTCGTCATCTTCATTCCAATCATTAGCAATACGTGTCGCTATTTTATAAGCTGCTGGATGATTGTTTTTGAAGTTTTTATTGAATACTAAGTTTACGTGTTCTTTACCACTGCCATATATTTTATCCGGATCGTCTAACATTTTGAAATCCATTTCTTCGAATATCCAGTGGGGTTGAGTTCCAGTGAAGATGATGGGTTGTTGTTTTTTATATTTTTCTTGAATTGTTTTTAACATTTCTTCATCTGAAGATTTATCAAGTTTCCAATCACTGAAATCATTATCTTTTAATGCTTCATTTGTTTCTTTCATAACACCGTTTCTATTATCTGTACCCGTGATTGTCCAATCTACTGATTTTCCTAAATCATTATCATTTTTTAAATCATCAATTGAGTCTACATCTTTCATATATTTAGGCACTGCCAATGAAACATTTGCTTCATCAATTATATTTTTGTCATCGTAAACTTCTAAGTTATCATATTTATTTAAATAACTTTTGTCTGTTGACGGAAAAATACCAGCTGCGTTAAACGAGTTAGAGTTTTCTGATGTTGCTGAATACAATGGTCCGCTAGCAGGTACCGGCGTAGTTACGACATCATAGCCTACATCTTTTAATACTTCAGCGATAACAAGTGAACGTGCTGCTGAATTATCCCCTTTATACGGAATTTCGATTTCTTTTCCGCCTAGATCAGTAGATGAATTTTCTTCTGAACTTCCACTTCCACAAGCACTTAATATCATTGCAATCATTAGTGTTGTGACGAGGCCAATTATTTTGAATTTACTATTTTTAAACAATCTGAGAACCTCCTTTACTCATTATTATCGTCATTCAAGTCTTCTTGATTATCTTCTTTTAAATCTTCCTGATTAATATATTTGTCATAAACGGAAGGATTATATTCTTTTGCGTAAAGCATTAATGCATTGAATAGTATCATTTGATCTGAAGAATCATTTGATAAATCTTTGAATAAATTAGTTGTTCTTTGTTCAACATTTTGATTATTTGGGTCTACGCCAAAGTTATAAGTACTATTATGAGTATCTTCTTCTGAACCTTCTTGTAAAGCGTGACCTTCAACATCTATTCTAGGTAAGAGACGGTCTAACCATTTAGGCATATACCATGAAGCGTTACCGAATAGTTTTGTAAGTGCTGGTATCAGTGTCATACGAACGATGAATGCATCGAATAACACACCAAATGCTAGAGAAATACCCATGGACTTGATGGTTACATCATCTTGGAAAACGAATGCGATGAATACACTGAACATAATAAGTGCTGCTGCAACAATTACAGGACCACTTTGTTTAATACCAACTTTAATAGAATGTGCGTTATCTCCTGTTTTGCTGAACTCTTCGTGAACACGTGACATTAAGAATAATTCATAGTCTATTGCTAAACCGAACAAGAGACCTATTGTAATTACAGGTAAGAATGCCAAGATTGGACCTGTAGCATCAATTCCGAATAATCCGCTTAAGAAACCTTCTTGCATAACGAATGTTGTGAATCCTAATGTTGCCATTAATGATAGAACAAAGCCTAGAACAGCTTTTAATGGTACAAGGATTGAACGGAATACGAATAGTAATAGTACGAATGCTAGAGCTACGATAACGCCAGCGAATACTGGTATAGCATCATTTAATTTTTTAGACATATCTATGTTAATAACACTTTGTCCAGAAATTTCAGTATTAAAGTCATATTTGTCTTGTGCTTGGTCATCATAATCTCTTAAGTCATAAACTAAATCGTTTGTTGAAACAGCATTAGGACCTTCTTCAGGTGTTATTGCTAACAATGCATAGTTATTGTTGTTTGTTAACTGTGGTGAAGATACTTTGTCGACGCTATCTAGATCTTCTAAGTCGTCTCGAACATTATCTAGATTACGTTTAATTGTATTTTCACTACCATTGTCTTTTGTATTGATTAACATAACAATTTGACCGTTATAACCTTCTCCAAACTCTTTAGAGACTAATTCATTTGCTTTATATGCAGATGAATCTGCAGGTTTCATACCGTCATCAGGCATACCTAGGCGCATTTGTGCGACAGGTATAATCGCTAAACCTAAAACAACTAAACTTAAAATAACAGCGATAACAGGTTTGCCAACTACAAAGTTAGACCATGGTGTATCGTACCCTTTATTATCTGTATTTTTCTTATTTTTAATTTTAATATGTTTATGGAATATACTGATAAACGCTGGTAATAATGTTAATGCTGCTAATACAGCGAATAGAACACTGATAGCTGATGCATAACCCATTACTGCTAGGAATTCGATACCTACTAGAGATAAACCACAAACAGCAATAATTACTGTGATACCAGCAAAGATAACGGCACTACCAGCTGTCCCAACTGCCATACCTATTGCTTTAAGTGGATCTTTTTCAGTTTGGGATACTTCTTTATATCTAAATAGAATAAATAGTGAATAGTCAATACCGACGGCAAGACCAATCATTACTGCCAGTGTCAGTGTGACATTAGGTATATCGAACACGTAAGTCAGTAGCCCTATTAAACCAATACTAGAACCTAGTCCGATTACAGCACTGATAATTGGCATACCAGCAGCGATTAATGAACCGAATGTTATAAGTAAAATAACAAATGCTACAATGACACCGATAACTTCAGACATACCACCGATATCTACATCAGATGATGTGCCTTCTGTCGTTTCAATTTGTAGATTATGATCATCTTCTAATTTATTTAATTCGTGCATGATATTATTTTTAGAAGAATCTTTTAATGAAGTTTGCGATACAACGTAATTAATATCTGCAATTGCAGTATCTTTGTCGTCGTTGATTTGTTTACTTTCATAAGGATTAGAGACATTTAAGATGTCATCATCATCTTGTTTAATATCGTCTAACGTTTTTTCAATATCTTTTTTAGTGTCTTTATCATTTATCCCATTTTCAGATTGGGAATGAAAGACAATACGCATTGATGCTTTTTCACTATCCTGATGAAATTCTTTATTAATTTTTTCATTAGTATCTAGTGATTTTAAACCATTCATTTGAATATCATCATCAAACTTTGGTGCATTTAACGTTAAAGGTAATACGATAACTGCTATTAGTATAATCCAAGCAAATACCGCTAACCATTTTTTCTGAGCTATAAATGTTCCTAGCTTGTATAAAAATTTCGCCAAAACGATTTCCTCCTAAAATATTTTTAAATGTCAGTACAAATTGAATGGTAAATTAAAAAAACTATCCATATTTATGAATAGCGCACCACTTCATACTTCATTTCGGTTTGATAAGATTACCCTAACACTCTATACAATAAGAAGACACCAATAATTTTAAACTTGTGTTGAATAATGCAACACTTTTAGAAGTTTGTTGGCATTTAATTTATAAATTCAAGTAAAAATGTATGGATAAGTATTGAAAAATGAAAATTAGTAACAACAAATGAAGTTAGTTTTATAAAAGTAATTAATTTGTTAAATATTAATAAAAATTAAACATAATCAAACAAAGTCTGATATATTAATAAGTAAATGTTTCTTTTTCAAACAACTTTATTGTAAAACGAACAATAATATAAAGGGGGTCATAAGAATTGAATAAATATGATAGATTAGATGAAATAACTGACTTAGTTAATCGAAAAGGATCAATAAGAATTGCTGAAATAGTTGAAGAACTCAATGTTTCTGATATGACAATAAGACGGGATTTAGCTGAATTAGATGAACAAGGCATATTAACCAAAATACATGGTGGGGCAAGAAGTAACTCAGCATTTCAATATAAAGAAATGTCACATAAAGAGAAACATACACAATATATTGCAGAGAAAAAACAAATAGCTAAAAAGGCAGCTACTCTTATTGAAGAAGGAAACACAGTGTTTTTAGGGCCAGGTACAACTGTAGAATTATTAGCGGAAGAAATTCATAATAAAAATTTATCAGTTATAACAAACTGTTTGCCTGTATTTAATATTTTGTTTAAAAAGAAAAATGAATATTTCAAAGTCTATTTAATTGGTGGAGAAATGAGAGAAATTACAGAATCATTTGCAGGAGATATGACGAATAGTGCATTAGAAACAATGAGATTTAGTAAAATGTTCTTCAGCGCTAATGGCGTAAAAGGAATGGATGTTATGACATCTTCACATGAAGAAGCATACACTCAAAAATTAGCGCTTAGAAATTCTATAGAGAAATATTTGCTCGTTGACTCATCAAAAATAGGAAAAGAAGATTTCGTTTCATTTTGTGATTTGAAATCATTAAACGGTGTCATAACTGATGGTAAAGACGAAGACAAAAATAAAATAATAGCAGATTATACAGAAGTCATTATATAAACAAGAACTAAACGATAAAAGACAAAATCTAAACAGATTTTGTCTTTTTTTATATTATTTAAACAAAATCGAACAATAAATGTTGATTATATGTTCGTTTACGTTTATAATCTAAACATAATCATTTTGTAAGCGTTTATATTGTTTAAAGAAACAAGAAATAAACAAATAGAAAGGAAGATTTGAATGAATGTCGTAATTGGTTCAGATGAGCATGGGAAAAATCTAAAATCACGTATCAAACAATATTTATTGAAAAACAATTATAAAGTTGTAGATGCTACAGAAGGTAATGATGTTGACTTCGTAGATGCGACCTTAGCTGTTGTTAAAGAAGTTCAAACAAATGAAGAAAATTTAGGTATTGCAATAGATGCATACGGAGCAGGCAGTTTCATGGTAGCAACAAAAATTAAAGGCATGATTGCTGCTGAAGTTTCCGAAGAAAGATCAGCATATATGACAAGGGAACATAATAATTCGAGAATGATTACGATAGGTTCAGAAATTGTTGGAGAACAACTCGCAATTAACATTGTTCAAGAGTTTATTAACGCTAAATATGATGGTGGAAGACATCAAATTCGTGTCGATATGTTAAATAAAATGTGCTAAATGAGGAGGAAATATAGATGAAGATTGCAATTGGTTGTGATCATATTGTTACAGATACAAAAATGGCAGTTTCACAATTTTTAAAAACGCTTGGTCATGAAGTGATTGATTGTGGTACTTATGATTTTGCGAGAACACATTATCCTATTTACGGAAAAAAGGTCGGAGAAGCAGTAACAACTGGAGAAGCAGATTTGGGTGTATGTATATGTGGGACTGGCGTTGGTATAAATAATGCTGTTAATAAAGTTCCAGGTGTACGTTCTGCTCTAGTAAGAGATATGACTTCTGCTATTTATGCTAAAGAAGAATTAAATGCGAACGTGATTGGATTTGGAGGCAAAATCATTGGTGAATTATTAATGTGCGATATTATTGAAGCTTTTATTGAAGCTGAATATAAACCTACAGAAGAGAATAAAAAGCTTATTTCTAAAATTAAATATTTAGAAGGTCAAAGTGAAAGCCAAACAGACGCTCATTTCTTTGATGAATTTTTAGAGAAGTGGGATAAAGGTGAATATCATGATTAAAGGAATATTATTATGATTTTAACGATTACGATGAATCCTTCAGTAGACATATCATATCAATTGGATAATTTATCAATCAATCATGTTAATAGAACAAATAAATTGAATAAAACCGCTGGTGGAAAAGGTTTAAATGTAACGAGAGTTTTAAACCAGTTAAATGAACAAGTTGTGGCTTCTGGTTTAAAAGGTGGTAAACTCGGAGAATTTCTTGAACAATCTTTGAATGATCATAATATAGCAAATCACTTTTTTGAAATTCAAGGCAATACAAGAAATTGTATCGCTATATTACACGAAGGAAACCAAACAGAAATACTTGAAGGTGGACCTACTATTAGTACTGAAGAAATAGAAAGCTTTAATGAACATTTTGAAGAACTCGTGAGTAAATCTGACGTTGCTGTGATATCCGGAAGTTTACCTAAAGGCGTGGAACCAAATTTTTATTCAAGTTTAATAAAGACCTGTGATAAACACTCTGTTCCAGCAATTTTAGACTGTTCTAATAAAGCGCTTACAGAAGTATTGAGAGGTCAATATAAACCATTGTTGATTAAACCGAATATCGATGAAATCGCTGAATTACTTGGAGAACAAATAAATGAAGATATTGATTCATTGAAACAAGCAGTATCGAATCCAATATTTAAAAATATCGAATGGGTTGTTGTGTCTTTAGGTTCAAATGGTGTATTCGCTAAACATAAAGATAAATATTACAAAGTGGACATACCTAAAATACAAGTTGTGAATCCTGTTGGTTCAGGCGATTCAATGATAGCTGGTTTTGCGTCTGCTTTAATTAATAAAGCAACGAATGAAGAAATACTTAAAAAGGCAAATACTCTAGGTATGTTAAACGCACAAGAAACAGTTACGGGTTATATCAATTTAAAGAACTACGATGACCTTTATAACAAAATCAAAATTATTGAGGTGTGAACAAATGAATAAAATAGATCATAAATTTGAACAATTAAGGCGTTTAAGCGATGAGAAAGGTATCATATCAGCTTTAGCGTTCGATCAACGAGGCGCTTTAAAACGTATGATGGCTAAGTATCAAGATACAGAACCAACTTTAGAGCAAATAGAAAATTTAAAGACATTAGTTTCTGAAGCTTTAACAGAATATGCTTCTTCAATATTGCTAGATCCAGAATATGGTTTACCAGCTTCTAAAGTACGTAATAGTGAATCAGGATTATTATTAGCTTATGAAAAAACAGGCTATGATGTGAACACTAAAGGGCGATTGCCAGATTGTTTAGAAGATTGGTCGGTTAAAAGGATTAAAGAGCAAGGTGCAGATGCTGTTAAATTCCTTCTATATTATGACATTGATGATTCTGAAAGTATCAATATTAAGAAAAAGGCATATATAGAAAGGATTGGTTCTGAGTGTGTAGCTGAAAATATTCCATTTTTCTTAGAAGTATTAACTTATGACGATAATATTCCTGATAACGGAAGTGTTGAATTCGCTAAAGTTAAACCTAGAAAGGTTAATGGCGCTATGAAAGTATTCTCAGAAGAGAGATTTAATGTGGATGTATTAAAAGTAGAAGTTCCTGTAAACATGAATTACGTTGAAGGATTTGGAGAAAGTGAAATTGTATATACGAAAGAAGAAGCTATGCAATATTTCAGAGAGCAAGAGGATGCCACACACCTTCCATACATTTACTTAAGTGCAGGTGTATCTGCAAAATTATTCCAAGAAACATTGAAATTTGCACATGCATCAGGTGCTAAATTCAATGGTGTACTTTGTGGACGAGCAACTTGGGCAGGAGTCGTACCTATTTACATAGAAAAAGGGGAAGAAGCGGCTAGAAAATGGTTGCAAACAGAAGGCTTTAATAATATTAATGCATTGAATAATGTGATTAAACAAACAGCTGTTTCAGTTAAGGAGAAATTATAAGAACGAATTAAAGGAGTGTTAACCATGAATCGTGAAGAAACAACAATGTTAGGTTTTGAAATAGTCGCTTATGCAGGAGACGCTAGATCAAAATTACTAGAAGCATTAAACGCTGCACAACAAGGGGATTTCAATGAAGCAGAACAATTAATAGAAGGAGCTAATCAATGTATTGTAAGTGCTCATAATGCACAAACCGATTTGCTAGCTAAAGAAGCATCTGGCGAAGACATTGCATATAGTGTAACGATGATGCATGGTCAAGACCACCTTATGACTACTCTGCTTCTGAAAGACATGATGAAGCATATCGTTGAACTATATAAAAGAGGGAGCTGATAATTATGGAAGCACTTATCGCACAAATTGAAAAAGCTAAGCCACTTTTTGAAAAAATTTCTCGAAATATTTATTTAAGAGCTATCCGTGATGGTTTTATTTCAGCAATGCCTGTAATTTTATTTTCAAGTATTTTCTTATTAATAGCTTATGTACCAAACGTATTTGGTTTTACATGGAGCAAGAGTATTGAAGCTGCACTTATGAAGCCTTATCAATACACGATGGGTATTGTAGCATTGTTAGTTGCGGGTACTACTGCTAAATCTTTAACCGATTCGTATAACCGAAGATTAGAAAACACAAAGCAAATTAACTTTATATCTACTATGTTAGCATCGATTTGTGGCTTTTTATTTTTAGCTTCTGATTCGATAAAAGAGGGCGGATTTGCGAGTGAATTTCTAGGTACTAAAGGCTTATTAACAGCATTTTTATCTGCATTCGTAACAGTTATAATATATAACATTTGTGTTAAGAAAAACGTCACGATAAAAATGCCCGAAGAAGTTCCACCAAATATTTCACAAGTATTTAAAGATATTATCCCATTCGCTTTAGTTATTTTAGTGTTATATGGTTTTGATTTACTAAGTAGAGCAGCATTAGGATCAAATGTTGCTCACGCTATCATCAAGTTCTTCGCACCATTATTTACGGCAGCAGACGGCTATGTCGGTATTACTATTATATTTGGAGCTTTTGCATTATTTTGGTTCGTTGGAATTCATGGTCCTTCAATAGTGGAACCGGCAATAGCTGCTATAACTTATGCTAATATTGAAACGAACTATCAATTATTAAGTTCCGGTGCTCATGCAGACAAAATCATAACTTCTGGAACACAAATGTTTATTGCAACTATGGGTGGAACAGGTGCTACTTTAGTCGTGCCATTCATGTTTATGTGGTTAGCTAAATCTAAGCGTAATAAAGCGATTGGAAGAGCATCTGTAGTACCTACATTCTTTGGAGTGAATGAGCCTATTCTCTTTGGTGCGCCATTAGTGTTGAACCCTGTGTTCTTCATACCATTCATATTAGCGCCAATTGCAAACGTATGGATTTTTAAAATATTTGTTGATTTAGTTGGTATGCATAGTTTTAGTGTTAACCTTCCATGGACAACGCCAGCGCCTCTCGGAATTGTGATGGGAACAGGATTAGGAGTATGGTCCTTTATTTTAGCGATTACTTTAGTGATAGTAGATATTATTATTTATTACCCATTCCTTAGAGTGTACGATAGACAAATTGTTGAAGAAGAAATTTCTGGACTCAATCAAGCTGAGAATCTACAAGATAAAGTTAAGGAAAATTTTGATACAAGTAAAGCTGATAGTATTATAAGTAGTTCTAATAATAATGAAACTCAAGAATATGATGAAGAACAAAGTAATAATGACTTAAGCAACGATGAAGCCAAAAATGTATTAGTATTATGCGCAGGTGGCGGTACGAGTGGATTACTTGCTAACGCTTTAAACAAAGCAGCTAAAGAATTTGGAGCACACGTTACGGCAGCAGCTGGAAGTTATGGTGCTCATATGGACATTATGAAAGACTATGATTTAATCGTTCTTGCACCACAAGTAGCTTCAAACTACGAAGATATTAAACAAGACGTTGATAGATTAGGTCTTAAATTAGCAAAAACAGAAGGTGCAGAATACATTAAATTAACGCGTGATGGTAAAGGCGCATTAGAGTTTGTAAAAAATCAATTCAATAATTAGAAGGGAATAGAGATATATATGAAAAAATTACCTGAGGATTTTATTTTTGGTGGCGCAACTGCAGCATATCAAGCTGAAGGAGCAACTCAAACAGATGGAAAAGGAAGAGTAGCTTGGGACACTTATTTAGAAGAGAATTATTGGTATACGGCAGAGCCAGCAAGTGATTTTTATAATCGTTATCCAGTAGATTTAGAGCTTAGTGAAAAATTTGGAGTTAATGGAATTAGAATTTCGATAGCATGGTCAAGAATTTTTCCAGATGGATACGGTGAAGTGAATTCTAAAGGTGTTGAATATTATCATAATTTATTTAAAGAATGTCAAAAAAGAAATGTAGAACCGTTTGTAACGCTTCATCACTTTGATACACCTGAAACGTTACATTCTGACGGAGACTTTTTAAACCGTCAAAATATTGATTATTTCGTTGAATATGCAGATTTTTGCTTTAATGAATTTGAAGAAGTGAATTATTGGACTACATTTAATGAAATTGGACCTATAGGAGATGGTCAATACTTAGTAGGTAAATTCCCTCCAGGTATTAAATATGATTTCGAAAAAGTATTTCAATCTCATCACAATATGATGATAGCGCACGCAAGAGCAATTAAAATATTTAAAGAAAAAGGGGATAAAGGAGAAATTGGGATTGTTCATGCACTTCCTACTAAATATCCATATGATCCAAGTAACCCTGAAGATGTGAGAGCAGCGGAACTTGAAGATATTATCCATAATAAATTTATTTTAGATGCAACATACTTGGGCGAGTACTCAGACAAAACAATGCAAGGTGTTCAGCACATTCTTGAAGTCAATGGAGGAGAACTTGATATTCGCGATGAAGATTTAAAAATATTAAATGATTCAAAAGACTTAAATGACTTCTTAGGTATCAATTATTATATGAGTGATTGGATGAAAGCATTTGACGGTGAATCTGAAATTACACATAATTCGAAAGGCAATAAAGGTGGATCTAAATATCAACTTAAAGGTATAGGGCAACGTGAGTTTGATGTAGATGTACCACGCACGGATTGGGATTGGATGATATACCCTAAAGGACTTTATGATCAAATTATGAGAGTGAAAGCAGATTACCCAAACTATAAGAAAATTTATATTACTGAAAATGGTCTAGGGTATAAAGATAAATTTGAAGATAATACAGTTTATGATGATGCTCGTATTGATTATGTTAAGAAACATTTAGAAGTAATATCAGACGCTATAGCAGATGGTGCAAATGTTAAAGGGTATTTTATCTGGTCATTAATGGATGTGTTCTCTTGGTCAAACGGTTATGAAAAAAGATATGGATTATTCTACGTAGACTTTGATACACAAGAAAGATATCCAAAGAAAAGTGCATATTGGTATAAGAAGCTATCAGAAACAAAAACAATTGAATAAAATAGTAAAAAGCTTATCTTATTGGTTACGACCAAAAGATAAGCTTTTTATATGAGTGATAAAGTGTAAAAATTCCTTTTAATATCATTTATTATTTAGAATTTTTTTCCAATCTTCTGTTAAGTTCTCATTTTTTACTTCTTTGAAAATGAAGTTAGGTTTTAAGTTTGGGTCTTTGTCATTATGATCTTTTGCTGCGAACCCTGTTGAAAGAGTAATGTCATCTTCTGAATTAAATGTGTGTGCATAAACTTTACCATTATCAGCAAACAAATATTTTGTAATAGGCTTATTCATATTTGCTACATTTTGATAGCCTTCAATATTAGATAAATTTTCTGCTGCTTTATCAAACCCAGTTGTGCCATTACTTGAATGATATGAGACAGCCCCAACAACATTGTGTATATCAAATGCTTTTTTGCCTGGTTTGCCTTTATCACTAACTTGAATTTCACCATCATCTGTAAGTGTATATGCATCACCAGTAGCATAATCACCGAAGCTCAAATAACGATTAGAGATTGCTAAAGATTGTTCTTGAGCATATTTATCTAATGATTTCATGATAGATTTTTTAATTTTTTTCTTATCTGATGAATTAATATCTGTTTTTTGGGCTTGAGTTGTATGTGCTGATTTAACGTGTTGTTGAGATTGGCTTTGGCTACTACAACCGACGGTAAAAACGACGATGCTAATTGTAAGAAAAATGTATTTGAATATTGCTTTCATAAATAAACTCCTTTATGTATAAGGGGGTGGGACTACGAAATCTTTTTATCAAAATAAGATTTCTGTCCCACTCCCAATTCATTCATAACTATTTATTTTGCTTATTTTTCAAAATACCAAATTCATCGACTAATTTTACTTCACGTTGTTCTCCTTTGCTAATATCTCCGTATAGTTGATAAATTTTCACTTTAAGTTTGTTTCCTGATACTTCGTAAACTGAGAAGTTTTGCTCGGATGAATCGCGATTATTTTCATGACTAGTATCAAAAGCTTTAGATTTATGTGGTTGATTGCCAAGTGCGAACAAGCTGTTGTAATGATCTAATTGTTGTTGTGTTAAATCGCCTAATTCAGGACGTACTTTTTTGATGTGTTCTAATGAACGATCATAAATAGCATCATAAGCTTTTGTACCACCTGTGTTTGGCAACACATAGACTGAACCATTTGGATTATCATAATATTCTACATGGTCTTTTCCTAAAACTTGTGGTGCATCTTCAGGTTTTGCGTTTACAAAGCTATTTTTAGTAGAAGTATGCTCCAATGGTTTAGTTCGTGATAAAACATGATCGTGACCTTGTAATACTAAATCCACATCTAATTCATCAATCTCTTTTGTCAGTTCATTTCTAATTTTATTAACATCTTCATCGGATAGTGCATGATAAGATTTTGAATACATTGGTTTATGCAGGTTTAAAATAATCCATTTTGCACCGTTTTGTTTTGCTTGCTTAATATCTTTTTTAATCCAATCCATTTGTTCTTTGCCGATTGCTTTTTCATCAGGATTATCTTTAGATTTTTTGTTGTCATTTGTATTTGCTACAACCATGTGTGCACCGTTGTAATCAAATGAGTAATAAGAACCACCATTTACTGCATTATTTTCTTTTGGCACGTTCATGTGTTTGTTAAATTGACCTAATAATTTGTCATCGTCTTCACTTAAAGCATATTCATCGTGATTTCCTGGAGCAGAAGCGACTGGAACAGATAAAAATGAAGGTCTTGAGCGCTCGTATAAATCTACCCATTCATCTTCAACTTCAGCAGTTTCAACAAAATCACCTGTGTGTAATGCGAAATTTGGATCTCCTGCTGTTTGAATTGCTTGTTGAATTGTATCAGCACCGAATTGAGCTTCGTTTCTTACATGTTCATTCCAGTAAGCATTTTGTGTATCAGTATACTGTACGAATTTAAATTCATCACCACTGTTACCAGATGTTTTGAATTGACCAACTTCACTTTGTGGACCACTCGCACTACCAACTTTATAATAGTATTTTGTATTCGGCTTTAAATTTTGAGCTTTAGCTTTATATGTATACTCTGGAACGGTAGTTAATTCAGACTTACCGTGTTTATCACCGCTAGTCCATTCCGCACCGCTAGCATTCTCATCAGTATAATAGCCATTAATTTTTTCTTTACCATTACTATCTTTAATAATTTCGCCTTCATCGTCTTTCTCTACATCAGCAAAAATGAAATTCCCGTTTTTATCTCGTTCGACATATTTAGAATTTACTTTTTTAGGCTTTGAATTAACTACTTGCGCGTCACTAAAATCTCCCGTTTCTGATATCCATACTTTTGCATCATTAAACTTATTTGTCGTGTACCAACTAAAACCCATTTGTGTTCTTGTATCACCATTAAAATTAGCGATTATACGATTTGGGTTGTTATTTGTAGGCACGGGCGCTACTTGAGGTTTTTCTTGCATAATCTTGATAGATTGATTACTTTGGGCTTGGGAACTGTTTTGCTCAGGTGCTTTTCCCGCTCCACTTGCATCTGCATATTGTGAACCAGGTAAGAGTAACATAACACTTGCTGTACTTGCTGTGACAAACTTTAACAAACTTCCACTTTTCATCTTTTAAGAACCTCCTATGTATGATTACTTCGAATTATAGCAATGGGATGTTAAATTAATATTAAGATGTTGTTAAAATACATAACTTGCTTTAAACCGCTAATAAACTAATAGAATGACCTTTACAAGAGACTCATATTTCTTGTGTTGGACGTTCTTTATATCTAAAATACAAAAAAAGAGGGTAGTAGATTAATAGAACCTTCAATATAGTTAAGGAGTGAAGATATGCTTACCGTTTATGGACATAGAGGGCTGCCTAGTAAAGCTCCAGAAAATACGATTGCATCTTTCAAAGCAGCATCCGAAATTGAGGATGTAAAATGGTTGGAACTTGATGTAGCCATTACGAAAGATGAACAATTAATTATTATTCATGATGATTATTTAGATCGTACGACAAATATGACCGGGGAAATAACTCAATATAATTATAGTGACATTAAATCTGCATCTGCCGGATCTTGGTATAGTTCGAAATTCAAAGATGAAGTTTTGCCAACATTTGACGATGTGATTGAAATAGCAAATGAATATAATATGAATTTGAATGTAGAATTAAAAGGTGTAACTGGACCAAATGGAACTGCACTTTCCAATAGTATGGTTAAACAAGTTAAAGAAAAGTTAGCTCAGTTAAACTCTAATCTTGAAGTTCTTATTTCAAGTTTTAATTTTGTATTAATCAAGTTATCACATGAAATAATGCCGGAATATAAACGAGCTTGTTTATTCTGGACAACATCTTTCAGAGAAGACTGGAGAACAATTTTAGATTATTGTCATTCTAAAACTGTTAATGTTCAAGATTCATCTCAGTTAACGCAATCTAAAATAAGTGTGATTAAAGAAGCAGGATATGAAATTAACGTTTGGACTGTTAATAAAGCATCCCGTGCGAATCAACTCGCAAATTGGGGAATAGATGGTATCTTCACAGATAACGCTGATAAATTAATTCATTTATCAAATTCATAAAAAACCTTAGCTATAAACCTACTAATGTAATTAGGTTTTAAGCTAAGGCTTTTTTTAATATTTCTGTTTCACGTGAGACAATTTTAATATTTATAGACGAATTTACATGGAGGGAGTCTAAGGGTTGTCTGACCGTACTGATACGGGTAGTCTTATTTCTCTTGATTTTTATCCGTGTTATAGACTGTTTGATCTTTATTGTCTTGTTTTTTTTCTTGTTGCTCTGCTTTGTCTTCTTCTTCGATTTCAGCTTCTTGTTGTTCTTTTTCTTCTCGTAATTCTTTGATGCGTTTGTAACGCATTTTTTGTCTATAGCCATAAGTACTTTCGAGTATTAATTCTTCATTATTTAAGCCTGCGCCAATTGCTCCGGCAACAGTAGAAATTGATGCTGCGAACCATGCAAGGTTAAAGAAAGTTATGAAGTCTGCTGATCTGCCCATCTTCAATGTTTGACCGAGATAATCAGGCGGTAAAATCACAAGGGCGGCTACTAAGAATAAAATCAATAACGTCACATAATAAATAATCAATGAAATTGCTAAAGTAGAAACCGTTGTAAAATTATACAACCTCGTAATGCGACGATCTTCACTTTGTTTAATAGGCTCCCACAAACGATGTGCTACAATTGTCCAAATCATCATACCTAAAACTGCAACAATCGTCATACAAAATAATCGCCACTCTGTATAAACATAACTTAAATTCCACATTGTTGTAAAAACGATACCGAATGCCCCAGTTGTAAAAGCTATTGCCACAACACTACTTAAACTAGACATCATATTGAGCGGGTTGTTCGCAAAAGTCATACCACTTATTAATCTAAATGCCCCAAATGTTTTATTGGATACTAAATATTGAACGTGTTCTGATTTAGTATTTTCTATATAGTGTGATGTACGTTTAAGAGATGATAAAGGAAATTGGCTATTCATCAGTTCATGGCTTGTTTCTGGTTCTTTATTTTTATTTTTATGTTTGTACTCATTTACTTCTTTAATAATGCCAACGATAGTATGTTTCGCTCTTTTTTTCATTGGTCTCCAACCGTATGAAGGGAGAGAAATAAGACTTGTACCAGTGTCTTTATTAATATCGACAGCTACAACATATTTTTCTTGAAAGACTGGTAAATCGGTTATACATATCGTATAAGCCCATTCGTTAGAATGATTGTAGTCATTTGTTTTTTCATAGATTCGTTCAACAGATTCTGCTGAACCCGTTAAAGGATCGATTGTTAAACTAATTTTCCATTCAACATCTGAATTTATATATTTAGACAAAGTTTCAGGTAGTTCATTTTCAAGTTGATAAGCTAAATTTTCAGGGAGGCCAGGGGCTGCAACTATACCTACGACTATTTTATTTTTAGTCATCTTATTTCTCCTCCTTTCTATGCGATTGTTTTTCACCTTCATATTGTTCTTCATTTTCTTTATCATCTTCACTTTGACTTTGAGAAATGTATTCGTAACGATAGTATTGTCTGTAAGAATACGTTACGCGACGAATTTTTTCAGCATTCTCAACAGTTGAACCTAAAGCTCCTGCTAAAAAGCCTAGTGAAGTAATGAACCAAATTAAATTAACATAATCTATGAAAGTTGGGTGTATGCTATTTAAAGAAGTCCATGATGTAAATAACTCAGGTGGTACGAAAAGTAACGCACTTATTCCGAGTAACACAAAAAGTAAAAGGTAGTGGAATATAGTAATCGAGCCTACCGTCATAAATGTTGTTAAATTATAAGCATTTCGATAAATCCTTTGTGTTTTTGTAGAAGGATGCTCCCAAAGCTTATAAGAATAAATTAACCATGCAGTCATCCCTATTAAAGATAAAAGCGTTAATAAAATAAAACGCCAATAATCATATGAAATACTTAAATCCCAAGGCGTTGAAAAAATAGAAACATACGTACCTGTCGCAAATGAAACAGATATAATCTTTTTGAAATCACCTATTGCTGACCATGGTTCATTAGCATAAGTCATCCCAGCAATAATATGAATCCAACCTATAGCAGCAGATTCTATTATAATTCGTACAGTTTGGGTTGAATTGTCCTCATTAGGTGTTACTTTAGATATTTTGGCAAATTTAAATCCTTTATTTTTTAATAAATCAACATCGTCTTCTTTGCGATACATGTAATTAAGCACAAAAGCTAGAAAGCTTTTCAATTTCTTCTTTAAATTAATTACACCAAGAGCTGGTAAAGAAAGAAATGCTGAATGTGTGTCTGTGTTTATATCGCATACGACTGCTTTTTTACCAGAAATACTCGGTAAATCAGTTACACAAATAACATAATCCCAATTGTTTTGATCTTTTTGATCTTTTATTAAATCGAGTGTTTCATCCATATGCTCAGATGTACCAATCATAGGAGCTACTTCCTGTTCAAAGTGCCAATCCACGTTTGAATCTATATTAGATTTGAAAGTTTCCTCTAGTTGATTGATTACTTTATCAATCAATTTATTTGGCATATCTGGAGAAGGAATCAATCCAACTGTTATAGCCTTCATAAGGTGACCTCCTTAAACTTATATGACCATTTATTAATTCCCGTATTATCCTGATTTAATCATATTCAGAGCAAAAGAAAAAACCAAATAACATACTTTATACACAAAAAATATATAATATGACCATTTATTAATTTAAAATCTAGGAGTATAGTTGTTTATAGTACGATAATAAAAAAAGTAGTTCACATCATTTAATGAATAACAAAAGTATTATTTTAAAAAGAAAATAAGAATTCTATCAAGATGAGGTGGGGAAAAGATGACTCATGCAAAAATTACAGCTGTTGGCTCATATAAGCCTTCAAAAGTATTAACAAACGAAGATATGGAACAACTAGTTGAAACAAGTGACGATTGGATTATTTCACGTACAGGTATTAAAGAACGACGTATAGCAGCAGATGACGAATTTACATCTGATTTATGTTATGAAGCTATTAAAAATTTAGAAAAGAAATATAATAAAGACATTAGCGATGTGGATTTAATAATTGTCTCAACTTTAACACCGGACTATAGAACGCCAAGTGTAGCTTCATATGTACAAGGTAGACTAGGTCTTGAAAATGCTGCTGCAATAGATGTTAATGCAGCGTGCGCTGGATTTGTATATGGTATTAATATGGCAAATGCATATATATCATCAGGTATGTACAATAAAATTATTGTCGTTGCAGGTGAAGTTTTATCTAAAATCACTGATTATTCTGACCGTAATACATGTGTTTTATTTGGTGATGGCGCGGGTGCATTTTTAATAGAAAATGATGAAGAATCAAGTTTTATCACGTCCACAAGTGGCTCAGAAGGAAAATTAGCTGAAAGTTTATACTGTACAGATGTAAGTAAAACGATGTTCGGAAAAGATTTAGAACAAATCGGTTTTGTAAATCAAAATGGTAAAGAAGTGTATAAATGGGCAATTAAAATGGTACCAAGAGAAATAGAAAAAGTAGCTGAAAAAGCAAATGTAGAATTGAAAGATGTAGATTGGTTTGTACCACACAGTGCAAACTTGAAAATGATACAGAACATCTGTAAGAGAAGTGAATATCCATTTGAACAAACGCTACATAGTCTAGTTTATTACGGCAATACATCTTCAGCTACGATACCACTTGCTATAGATGATGCAGTAGACAGAGGAGATATTAAAAAAGGCGAAACACTACTGTTATTTGGTTTTGGCGGTGGTTTGACATATTCAAGTTCATTAATAAAATGGGGAATATAAGAGGGCAAGAAACTCTATTTTTCAAAAAAGCTCCTAATTCGTTAAACTTTATTTAACGGGTTAGGAGCTTTTGTTAAGGAAATTTAGTCATCATAATTCTTTTCTAATTTTCGTAATTCGTCTCGTGCTTTCTTTTCTAGACCTTCCCCATAATCCATCATGCGTACGATGTCTTTAAAAGCTGCTTTTGGAATTGCTAATGATTCAAGTTCTTCTGATGTAACATTTAAATTAATTTCTTCGAGTCTGCCTTCTTTTAATTTATGAACAAAGTCAGGTTCTGTAACGAAAGGTGAAGACATCCCGACCATATCTGCATTTTGGAGTGCATCTAAAGCTGTTTCAGGAGAATTGATACCTCCACTAACGATAAGTGGTATTCTTCCATTTAAATGTTCATATACGACTTGATTTACTCTTTTGCCAAAATATTTACCAGGTGTGCGCGTTGTATTTTGGTAAATATGACGCCCCCAACTAGCGATAGCTAAATAATGAATGTTTGCAACTTCTAATACCCAATCTAAATGTTGGTTAAATTCATCGATTGTATAACCAAGTTTATCTCCTCGTGTTTCTTCAGGAGTCGCTCTATAACCGAAAATAAAATCATCAGGTGCTTCTTTATCGATTACTTTTTGGACAGCTTCCATGACTTCCAATCCGAATCTTGCTCTGTTTTCTAATGTGTTTCTTCCATATTGATCTGTTCGTTCATTTGAGAATGTAGAAAAGAATGTCTGTATAAGTAAACGTTGTGCTATAGATATTTCGACACCATCAAATCCTGCTTGAATAGCACGCGAAGTTGCGTCAGCATATTGTTGTATTACTTCATTTATTTTAGAAACTGACATTTCTAGTACTTCATGTTTAATAGGTGAATTTAATGACATTGGGCTTGGGCCATAAACTTGTCCATATTTTAAAATAGCATGATTAGAAAAACGACCTGCGTGTGCAAGTTGTAAAATAGCTTTATTGCCTGAACCTTTCATTGCTTTAGCAACTTTAGTTAACCCCGGTATACAAGCATCGTCAGAAATATTAAATCCATATTCAAATAATTGTCCGTAAGGTTCTATGTATGCTGCGCCAGTTACTTGCAAAGGTGCTGAATCTGCACGTCTTTTGGCGTAATTTAAATCTTCTTCTGTAATATGACCTTCTTTAGTAGATGAATTTGTTGTCATCGGTGAAAGTACAAAACGGTTTGATAATACAACGCCATTAGGCAATTGAAGTGATTCTAATAAAGGTGAGTATTTATTCATGTTATAACATCCTCTTTCGCGCTTTTCATTACTTTCAAATTAACATTGAAAAATTTAATAATCAATAAACAAATAGCTAAATGAATATTTATATGCCGGAAATTTAATAATTGCATAAATGGTTAACAAAATACTGATAAAAAAGTTATAATATATATTGGACAAAAAGGGATTAAGCAATAAATGTGATATTTCATACATCATCATGCATAATATAGTCGAACATGATTTTAGCAGTGATGTAAGTAATCTTGGAGATGATGGTTTGGTTGAATTAAGTGTATTGGATTACGCTGTGATAGATGAAGGGAAAAGCGCTGAAGAAGCTTTGCAAGATACTGTGAAACTGGTTAAGTTAGCAGACAAGCTTAACTTTAAGAGATTTTGGTTAACAGAGCATCACGATGTGCCAGCGTTTGCCTGCAGTAGTCCTGAATTAATGATGATGCATTTATTATCAGAAACAAAGCGAATTAAATTAGGCTCTGGTGGCGTTATGTTACCACATTATAGCCCGTATAAAATAGCAGAGAACTTTAGATTGTTAGAAGGTTTGTTTCCAAATAGAACGGATTTAGGCATTGGTAGCAATTTAGGAACTGCGATTGTTAAACGTGCTTTGAATGAAGGTAAAACAGACTTCCTAGATTATGAGCAAAGCATCAAAGATATACGTCATTATATTACGAATCAAGATGAAAGTCAGCGCTATAAAGGATTAATTGCTCAACCTCATTTATCTCATCATTCGGATATGTGGCTACTTTGTACAAGTGCTGAATCAGCTCAGATTGCAGCTGAGCAAGGAATAGGCTTGACGTTAGGTACGTTTTTATTACCTAATCAAGCTCAAATTGATAGTGCAAAAGAAAGTGTCGATACTTATCGCAAAGCTTTTAATCGCACATCATTAAATATGAGCCCCACTGTTATGATAACAACATTTGTTATTGTTACAGATACTGAACAAGAAGCTGAAGACTTGTTACAATCATTAGATGTATGGTTACTAGGCAAAAAACAGTTTGCTGAATTCAGTCGATTTCCATCTATTGAAACTGCTAAATCATATAAATTAAGTGAACGAGATCAACGTTTGATTGAACAACATCGTGCACGTGTTATTGCAGGGACGAAAGAACAAGTTAAACTTAAAATAGATCGACTTGTCGAAGATTTCCAAGCAAATGAAGTTTTATTAGTACCATTACATCCAGGAATTAAACAGAGATGTAGAACTTTAGAGTTATTATCAGAAATATATTTATAAATGAAAGGAAGATTTTTAATGAAAAAATTAGCGAATTACTTATGGGTAGAGAAAGTAAATAATCAATATGTTTTTAGAATGACACCGGAGTTACAAGATGATATTGGAACTGTAGGTTATGTAGAATTTATGGGACCAGACGACATAAATGTAGACGATGAAATTGTAAGTATTGAAGCATCTAAAACAGTGTTAGATGTACAAACTCCATTAGCAGGTACAATCGTGGAACGTAATAAAAAAGCTGAAGATGAGCCAACAATTTTAAACTCTGAAAAACCTGAAGAAAATTGGTTAGTTAAATTAGAAAATGTAGACGAAGCTGCATTTAACGCATTACCTGAGGCATAAATGAAACAAACACAAGATGAGAGACTCGCTTATCTCACAGCTTATTTATGGAATGAAGCACATGGAGACAATCCTATTGTTGATGAGGGACGAAGTAAGTGGGAGCTGTATCGCGGACTCCAAAATGTTCGTCCCCCTAAACCAATAGATGATGCTTTTATCCAAGTACAAGATGCTTATTTATCAGAACTTAACCAAAAGCATGTAACATATATTGAAGATTTGGAGCCAGAATTAAACCAAAATATTTATTTATGGCAAGGTGATATCACTACATTAGCAGTAGATGGTATTGTGAATGCTGCTAATAGTAAGTTCTTAGGTTGTATGCAGGCTAACCATAATTGTATTGATAATATTATTCATACAAAAGCTGGCGTACAGCTTCGTTTAGCATGCGATGAAATTATTAAAAAACAAGGTAAAAAAGAAGGCGTAGGTAAAGCTAAAATTACGTCAGCATATAATTTACCGTCCCAATATGTGATTCATACAGTAGGACCACAAGTTCAAAGAAAACCTGTCTCACAAATGAATAAAGACTTGCTTGCGAAATCATATCGAAGTTGTTTAAAACTGGCTGATGAAAATGGATTGAAGCATTTAGCATTCTGCTGTATTTCAACTGGTGTATTTGGATTTCCACAAGAAGAGGCGGCAAAAATTGCCATAGAAACAACGTTAAATTATTTAAACGAAACAAATTCACCTATAAAAGTTATTTTTAATGTTTTTAAAGATAAAGATTTCCAATTATACAAGGAGGCACTCAGTCAACATGAATAAAGAAACATGGGATGCATTAACATTGAACCAAACCGACAATACCCAAGCTGAAGTAATTGCTCAAGCTTTTAAAGAAGCGGATGCGGTCGTAGTTGGTATTGGTGCTGGTATGTCAGCTTCTGATGGCTTCACGTATATTGGCGATCGTTTTACAAAGAACTTTCCAGACTTTATCGAAAAGTATGGATTTTTTGATATGTTACAAGCGAGTTTACATCCTTTTGAAAGTTGGCAAGAATATTGGGCTTTTGAAAGTCGATTTGTAAAATTAAATTATATAGATCAACCTGTAGGTAAGTCATATATTGCATTAAAAGAAATGCTTAAAGATAAAGAACACCATATTATAACAACTAATGCGGATAATGCTTTTGATATAGCTGAATATGATATGGATAAAGTGTTCCACATCCAAGGTAAATATATTTTATGGCAATGTAGTCAACACTGTCATGCTCAAACGTATCGAGATGATGATGCAATTAGACAAATGGTAGAACAACAAGAAGATATGAAAATCCCTTGGGACCTCATTCCGCATTGTCCGAAATGTGATGCACCTATGGAAATAAATAAACGTAAAGCACAAGTAGGTATGGTAGAAGATGCTGACTTTCATGCACAGCTAGATCGGTATAATGCATTTTTAGAAAAACATCAAGATGACAAAGTTCTTTATATAGAAATTGGCATTGGTTACACAACACCTCAATTTGTTAAACATCCTTTCCAACGTATGACACGTCATAACGAAAATGCAGTTTATATGACTTTAAACAAAAAAGCGTATCGCATTCCTAAAAATATAGAAGATAGAACGATACATTTAACAGAAGACATTTCTACTTTAATAACAGATGCACAACAAATCTTACAAAATTAGGAGTGATGATATGTATTTAATTGAACCTATTCGTAATGGAGAATATATTGCAGACGGCGCAATAGCCTTAGCAATGCAAGTTTATGTAAGTCAGAATATTTTCTTGGATGATGATATTTTGTTTCCATATTACTGTGACCCGAAAGTCGAGATTGGTCGTTTCCAAAATACAGCTATAGAAATTAATCAAGATTATGTAGACGAACATGATATACAAGTTGTCCGCCGAGATACAGGGGGAGGCGCAGTATATGTTGATCGGGGTGCTGTAAATATGTGCTGTATTCTTGAAAAAGATACTTCTATTTATGGAGATTTTCAAAGGTTTTACGAGCCAGCAATCGAAGCGTTACATAATTTAGGAGCTACAGAAGTGATTCAAAGCGGTCGTAATGATTTAGCAATTCATGGTAAAAAAGTATCAGGAGCAGCTATGACGCTTATTAACAATCGTATATATGGCGGCTATTCTTTATTATTAGATGTCGATTATGAGCCAATGGTAAATGTACTTAAACCAAATCGTAAAAAAATTGAATCTAAAGGTATAAAATCCGTACGTGCTCGCGTTGGCAATATTCGTGATTACTTAGATGAAAAATATCAAAATGTTACGATAGACGAATTTAAAAATTTAATGGTCGAACAAATTATGGGTATTGATGATATTAAAGAAGCGAAACGATATGAATTAAGCGCAGAAGATTGGGATGCAATTGATGAACTTGCAGCGAAAAAATATAAAAACTGGGATTGGAACTACGGACGTTCACCTAAATATGAATATAATCGCAGTGACCGATTCAATTGTGGCACAGTCGACATAACATTATCCATAGAACAAAATCGAATTGCCAAATGTCGAATTTATGGAGATTTCTTTGGTCAAGGAGATATCACAGAAGTAGAAGAAGCATTAATAGGCACAAAAGTAGTCAAAGCAGAACTTATTAAAGCGTTAGATGACATAAACTTAAAATATTACTTTGGTAATATTACGTCAGCAGAGCTTACTCAATTAATTTTAAGTTAATAGTAAAAAAGTAAAACGCCTAAATGGATACATTATGGCGTTTTTAGTTTTTAAAGTAAAATCAATAAATTCAAAAAGGAAATAACTTTATTAGTATAGTATTTAAATATTTAAGTTATTATAAAACGTATGAAAAACTTTATATATCTACTTAAATTATATGTAATTCATTTTATTTTTGTTAACTAATGATATAAAATGTAATAAGTGCATAATTTAGGAGGGGAAGTTTTTGAAGAGATACTTAATACGTTCAGGTATAGCTCCAAATGAAATTAAAGCGCCTGAAGAGATGATTCTTAATAATTTAATAGGAGGGAATATAGGTAATTTAATTTACGCCTATAGTATTTATAGAAACTTAACAACTGAAAATGTAGAAATTGTTCCTGATAGATATAGAATAAACGAAAATGATGCTGATTATATTAATAAAAATTATGATGCTTATATTATCCCATTAGCTGATGCATTTCGTGATACATTTGTTGCAAGTTTAAAAGCTTATACAAAATTATTTAAAAAACTGAATATCCCAGTCATTGTAATTGGTGCAGGTGTTAAAGCTCCTATAGATAAAAATGTTGAAGATGGATTTTCATTTGATAAAGAAGTTAAAGATTTTGTTAATGCTGTATTGGAGCGTTCGAACATAATTGGCTTAAGGGGACAAATTACAGCTGATTACTTAACTTCACTTGGATTTAAAGAAGGAGTAGACCATGTGGTTATAGGCTGTCCATCTATGTATGCTTTTGGCAGAGATTTAAAAATCAAAGATTTAAATCTTCATGAAAACTCTACTGTGGCAATAAATTCTTCTAAACTTTCACCAGAACATGTTTTGAAATTCATAACAAGTGTTACTGATAAATATGATAATTATTATTTTATTCCTCAATGGATGAAAGAATTCAAAATGACATATTTAGGTAATCAAAAATTAGGTGAAAATACTGATTTTTATCCTAATACTATAAATGATAGATACTATGAAGAAGATAAAGTGAGATATCCTTTAAATGCTAAATCATGGATAGATTTTATGGGAGAAATGGATTTTGCAGTAGGGGCAAGACTACATGGTAATATAACAGCTACAATTGCAGGCACTCCTAGTTTACTGTTAACAAAAGATGCGCGTATGAAAGAGTTAGCTGAATATCATAATTTAACACATATAGAAGAGAGAGAATTAAAATCTGGAGTAACATTGGATGAGCTAGTAGAGCGACTTGACTTTCATGCGCCTGAAAAAGTGCAAGCTAGAAACTTTGATAACTTTATAGAATTTTTGAATAAAAATGGTTTAGATCATATATATAATTATGAATACTATAATAATCCACCATTAGATAAACAATTAGAAAAAATCAAATTACCTAATATGTTAGAACCTATTAATAAGTTATCACCAATTGAAATTTCAAATAGGTTAATTGGGTATACTGAATTAGCTGAGTCAAAAGAAAATAAAACTAATAAAACGAATAAAGAATTAAGAAAGAAAGTAAAAAAACAACAAGCAATAATTAAGAAAGAATATAAACAAATTGATAACCTAACACGAGTATTAAAGAGAAAATCTACGCGTATGGGTATAAGTGTAGGTACTGCACTTTCAACTATAAAAGGAAAAATCAAAAAGGAGTAAGCTTTTAACCTAAGATTTAAATCTTAGGTTATTAGGATTTAAGTTTAATAAATCATCAAAATATATAAAAGCGGGGGTTAATTAAATGATATATGCTGGAATATTAGCAGGTGGAATCGGTTCTAGAATGGGAAACGTTCCTTTGCCAAAACAATTTTTAGATCTTGATGGCAAACCAATCATCATACATACAGTTGAGAAATTTTTATTAACAAGAGAGTTTGATAAAATCTATATTGCGACACCGCAAAAGTGGATTTCTCACACCAAAGACACATTAAATAAATTTAATATTAACGACGATAGAGTTGAAGTAATAAAAGGCGGAGAAGACCGTAATGAAACAATTATGAATATCATTGCAGCAATTTCAGAGTTTAAATCAGTAACGGATGAAGATGTTATTGTAACGCATGATGCAGTTCGTCCTTTCCTAACAAGACGTATTATTAAAGAGAACATTGATCTAGTTCTTGAACATGGTGCAGTTGATACTGTTATTCCTGCAACAGATACAATTATCGAATCTGAAAATAAAGAAGATATTTCATGTATTCCTGTAAGAGATCATATGTATCAAGGTCAGACGCCACAATCGTTTAACATTAATTTATTGAAAAATAGTTACTATAACTTATCTGATGAAGATAAAAAAATTTTAACAGATGCTTGTAAAATACTCGTTGTTTTAAATAAAAAAGTGAAATTAGTAGATGGGGAACTTTACAATATTAAAATTACAACACCTTATGATTTAAAAGTTGCCAATTCTATTATTAAAGGTGGGATGTTGAGTGATTAATCAGGTTTATCAACTTGTAGCGCCCCGTCAATTTGAAGTGACTTATAATAATGAGAATATTAAGAGTGATAAAGTTATCGTACGACCTTTATATTTATCAATTTGCGCGGCTGACCAACGATACTATACTGGTAGTCGTAATGAACAAGTTCTTGAAAAGAAACTCCCTATGTCATTAGTACATGAAGGCGTAGGAGAGGTTGTATACGATAACAAAGGCGAGTATAAAGTCGGGACGAAAGTGATTATGGTACCGAATACACCTATTGAAAAAAGCGAAGTCATCAGTGAAAACTATTTACCAAGTAGTAAATTTAGATCAAGTGGTTTTGATGGTTTTATGCAAGATTATGTCTTTATGGAACATGATAGAATCGTTGAATTACCGGATGATATAGATTTGAGTGTTGTTTCATATTCAGAACTCGTGTCTGTAAGTTGGCACGCTATACAACGATTTCAGAAGAAATCTATAGAAACACAAGGCAGTTTTGGCATATGGGGAGACGGTAATTTAGGCTTTATAACATCTATTTTATTACGTAAGTTATATCCAGAAGCGAAAATTTACGTGTTTGGGAAAACGGATTTTAAGTTAAGTCATTTCTCATTTGTAGATGAGGTATTTTATATTAACCGTGTACCAGAAGATTTAATAATTGATCATGCTTTTGAATGTGTCGGTGGAAAAGGTAGTCAATCTGCAGTCGATCAAATTATTAATTTAATTTCACCAGAAGGCAGTATTGCTTTACTAGGTGTTAGCGAATACCCTATTGAAGTAAACACGCGTTTAGTGTTGGAAAAAGGCATTACGATGATAGGCAGTAGTAGAAGTGGTGCGCAAGATTTTAAAGATATTGCTGAATTTTATAGAACATATCCAGACGTTATAGAAAAATTATCTTTACTTAAAGGCCAAGAATTTGAAGTAAGAACTATAAATGATGCAGTTGATGCTTTTGAATCTGACCTGTCAACCTCTTGGGGTAAAACGGTTATAAAGTGGGTAATGTAACGACTGAGATTAGCTTAGGAGTGAAAAGAAAAGTTGAGTAAGTATAAGTTAAAAGTTGTAAATATATATTGGGAAAGAATCCAACTTTTTATCGAAGGTTATGCTGAAGATATAGAAATAGTAAGTAATGGATTCATTCTTAGAAATTTAACAGAAACAAAAGAATTACAGGCAAATGATGTGAAAATAGATGGTAATCATTTTATAGCACGTTTTAATGTTGCTATATTAGATGATGGAAATTATTTACCATCTGATCAATATTTGCTTGTTTATAAAGGTAAATTTGATTATATTGCAAATGTTAATGAAACATTATTAGACCCATTAAAATATGAATTAGATGAAGAACAATTAGAGCATTATGAAGAAATAGAAACGCGTAATGGAAAAAATAATTATTTATTAAGCTATTTTAAGCATGAATTTAAAAGAGGCGGCGACTCTAAAAAAACAACTTACAAAGTAATACCTAAAATTTCTAGAGAAGTTAACGAGTTTGTACTAGATATTAAATTCCAAGCTCCAAAACCAAAAGAAAAGAAGATAGTAACTAAATATAAAGAGTACAGAGGTAAATATAGCAAAAGATCATTTAAAGTACGTAACTTTTTCTTTAAAACAATATTTAATATTACAAAATTCTTTCACTTAAAAAAAGGGAACACAGTATTATTTACTTCAGATTCGCGTGCAGAAATGTCTGGTAACTTTGAATTTGTTTATAATGAAATGTTAGATAAAAAATTAGATGAAAAATATAAAATTCATACGATTTTCAAATCTGATATTACAGAAAGAAGAAAGTTAATTGATAAATTTAGGTTTCCATTCTTATTAGGAAAAGCTGATTATATATTTGTTGATGACTATCATCCACTTCTTTATACTATTAAATTCAGAAAGAGCCAAGAAATCATTCAACTATGGCATGCAGTGGGTGCATTTAAAACAGTCGGATTTAGTCGTACAGGTAAAAAAGGAGGCCCTTTTTTCAATTCTCCTAACCATAGAAACTATACAAAAGCTTATGTTTCATCAGAAAATGATATCCCATACTATGGTGAAGCATTTGGTATTAAAGAAAAATATATTATACCTACTGGTGTACCAAGAACGGATATTTTATTTGATAAAGACTATGAACAAAAAATTATAGCAGAAATGGAAGATGAATTACCGATTATTAAAGGGAAAAAAGTTATCCTTTTTGCACCAACATTTAGAGGAAATGGTCATCGAAGTGCTCACTACCCATTTTTCAAAATTGACTTAACTCGTTTTGCACGCTATTGTCGTGAAAACAATGCGGTTGTTTTATTTAAAATGCATCCGTTTGTGAAGAATAAACTGAACATTCCTAGAGAATATAAAAAATATTTTGTAGATGTATCAGACTTTAGAGAAGTAAATGACATACTGTTTGTCACAGATATTCTAATAAGTGATTATTCTTCGCTAGTTTATGAATTTGCTGTGTTCAAACGTCCAATGTTATTCTATGCATTTGATTTAGAAGATTATATTACTTCAAGAGATTTTTACGAGCCATATGAAACGTTTGTGCCTGGTAAAATCATAGAAACCTTCGAGGAACTGATAGAATCATTAGATAACAAAGACTTTGAAGAAGAAAAGGTGCCAAAATTCTTAGACAAGCACTTTAAATATCAGGATGGCAAATCAAGCGAAAGAATTGTCAGAGATTTATTTGGAAGCTAAAATGTATAGCCAAAATTAAAAAAAGGAAATCATCAACCCAACTGATGATTTCCTCTTTTTTATAATGTTAAAAGAAAAGCTAGTTATTAAGCGAATTTGTTAATGATAGTTTTAATAATATCTACAATTCCACCTACGATTTCAGCGATACCCATTTGAAGGACCTCCTTTTCTTTTTGAATTAACTTTAGTATAAACGTAAAAATTGAAAATTTGTCATATTTTCCCTAATTGAGCAAAAAACATGCCTAACTGTAATTATTTTCCTATTGTTGTACAAATAGGCATAAAAATAATTAAAGCAGAATTTATACAATTAATTTAAAGTTGATAATAAAAAAAGAAAAAGAGAAGATCATAAACCCAACTAATGATCTCCTCTTTTATATAATGTTAAAAGAAAAACTAGTTATTAAGCGAATTTTTCAATGATAGTTTTTACTAGGTCTACAATTCCACCTACTACTTCAGCGATACCCATTTCAAGTACCTCCTTTACTTTTGAATTAACTTCATTATAAAGGTAAAAATTGAAAATTTGTCATATTTTCCCTAATTGAATAAAAATAATTCCTAACTGTATTTATTTTCCTATTGTTGTACAAATAGGCAGCGAGAGCGTTGAGATGGTTGTTTAATGCAAATATTTAAAAGAAAATAAAAAGAAAATTTTATAATTCAACTCATATAATAATGGGGTTAACACCACTTATTTATACAATTAATTGAAAAAGCATCCAGAAATAAGTTGAAAAAAGTAACTTTGGAATATAAGCTTGTTATACAAGTGAAAGCGTTTTCTTTATGGTAGGGGGATTTCAGTTCTAGAACTTATCAAGACGAATATAATGCAAAAATTGGGAGATAAAAGGTGTAGGTGATAAATGTGAAAAGCAAGGAGATTGAACAGAGATTAAGAGAAATTTTCGCGGACAGATTACTTATGGATGTTTCAGATCTTGTTTCTTATGGTTTTGATGCATCGTTCGGTCAATATATGCCGGATTATGTAGTTCAAGTGTTATCTACGGAAGATGTCCAAAATGTAGTGAAATTAGCAGATGAATATATCATTCCTATTTATGCTAGAGGTGCAAGCACAAGTTTGTCAGGGGGAGCTTTGCCAGTTAAAGGTGGTATAGTAGTTGATTTTTCTCAGTGGAATGATGAATTTGAAATATATCCTGATGATTTAATCATAAAGACAAGGCCTGGTGTGATTACAGGAAAAATACATGCTTTAGCAGAAAAGCATAATTTAATGTATCCACCAGATCCTTCTTCTTCAGTGGTATGCACAATTGTTGGTAATTTAGCTGAGAATGCTGGAGGTCCGCGTGGTATAAAATATGGTGTAACAAAAGATTATGTTATTGGATTAGAAGTTGTTATGGCAGATGGAGAAGTTATACGCACTGGTGGCCAAACGATTAAAAATGTCACAGGATATGATTTAACAAAATTGTTAATAGGTTCAGAAGGTACACTAGGTATTATTACTGAAGCTACGTTACGCTTAATACCTAAGCCTTTAGCTACAAAAACAGCGATGGTTATATTTGATGATTTATACACAGCAGGAAAGTCTATATCCAAAATATTAACATCAGGTGTCAGACCTTCGAAAATGGAAATTTTAGATCATAATGCATTAAATAAAGTTGAAGACTATGCAGGATTAGATTTGCCTAGAGATGCAGCAGCTATATTATTAATTGAAGTCGATGGTAATCCAGAGAATTTAGGTGATGAATTGGATACTATCAAAAAAGCATTAAAAGAAATAGATGTTGAAAATGTTGAAATTGCTGAATCTAAAGAAGCAGAAGATAAATTATGGCAAGTTAGAAAACTTGTCTCACCTGCAGTAGTTGAAAGTGGTTATACTAAAATTTCAGAAGATGCAACAGTACCACTAAGTAAAATTCCGGAAATGTTTAAGAAAATCGATGAGATTAAAACTAAATATGATTTAAATATCGTTGTATTTGGACATGCAGGTGATGGTAATTTACATCCGACAATTAATACAAATATGCGAGATGAAAATGAAGTACGTAAGACAGAAGATGCTGTGGAAGAAATTTTTAATTATGCGATTGAATTAGGTGGAACGCTCTCGGGGGAACATGGTATTGGCGTCATGAAAAAAGCATTTATCAAAAAAGAAATGGGTGAAGCGGGGGTACGTTATCAACAAATGATTAAAAAAGCATTAGACCCTAAGAATATTCTTAACCCTGGAAAGATATTTCCTGAAAAGGGAGAAGAAAGGTTAGTGTTGCGAAATGAATAATACATTAGTGGACAAATTAGATTATCAAGCAACGTTTGACTGTGTTCAATGTGGATATTGCTTACCAGTATGTCCAACTTATATAGCTTTTGAAAAGGAGAAACATTCTCCGCGTGGACGTATTAATCTGGTGAAAATGGCTGCTGAAGGTAAGGTCTCAATCGGAGATATGAGTGAAGGTATTGATCTATGCTTAGGTTGTCGAGCATGTGAAACAGTATGTCCAACAAATGTTCAATACGGAGATATATTAATGTCAGCAGTTGAAGTCATAAAAGAAGATAAAAAGATGGGCTTAAGTGAAAAGTTAGCTCGAAATGTAACGTTCAAACATATTTTACCTAAAAAAGGTGTCATTCGAAAAATAAATTATGCATTATATTACTATGAGAAGCTAGGTGCTAAAAACTTAATAAACAAAAATCATCTTTTAGGAAAAGAAACAAAATATGGTAAGTTAAATTTAGCTTTACCCGATGTGAAAAAAACACGTAAAATCCATGATAATGAAAAAGTAAATAAAACTAAGACACAAACAAAAACACAAGTTGCCTTTTTCCAAGGGTGTATTATGGATGCCTTTTTCTCTAGAATCAATAACTTAGCAATTAAAATTATGAAACAACATGATATAGAAGTTCATGAAGTACCAAATCAAACTTGTTGTGGTGCTTTACAACATCATGCAGGTGAAACAAATGATACTATCGAATTGGCTAAAAAGAATATAGCAGCATATGCCGATACCGATATAGATTATATCGTTAATACGATTGGAGGCTGTGGTGCATCGCTTAAAGAATATGACAAGTTATTTAAAAAAGGCAGCTATTGGCATCAAAGAGCAGTAAAATTTGTTGAAAAAGTAAGAGATATTTCAGAAATAATGGACGATTTATCATTAGAATTTAATTATAAAATGCCATACAAAGCTGTATATCAACCATCTTGTCATTTAGAAAACGTACAAAAAGTATTTAAATCACCAAAAAGCGTCTTAGGTAAGGTACCTGACCTTGATATGGTAGATATGGAAGGACAATCATTATGCTGTGGTTCGGCTGGTATTTATAATATTATACATTTTGATGAATCTATGAAAATTTTGGATGATAAAATGGAGCATGTTCAACAAGCAAAGCCTAATATGATTATTACTTCAAATCCCGGTTGTCATATGCAAATGCAATTAGGAGTAGAAAGAGAAGGGTTAAGCAAACAAGTAACTGTCAAACATATAGTTGAAGTCGTAGCAGAAGCATGCGGCATACGTGATTAAAAAGTAAGAAATAATAAAATTTAATTTCCTAGGTTATAAAAAGCTCTTCACTAGTCTGTATACTAATGAAGAGCTTTTCTTATTATTATCTATCTTGTTTTCTTTCGTTTTTAATTAAGTTTAATAGTTCTTGATCTGAGAGGTTTGCTAGTTTTTGACTTTCTCGGGTTCTTTTTGGCGTTAATGTAAGACCGAGGAATTTACGTTCTCTGTTTGCGTCTTTATAGAAACTAATCATCATAAATATAATAATAACCGAGAACGGCAATGCGGTTATTATGGCGGTGTTCTGTAATGCGTTTAGTCCGTTATCTCCGCCAGTGAATAATAGTATAAACGCGATTAGTGATTGTGCGACACCCCAAACGTTTTTTATAAATGAGCTTGGGTTTAATGAACCTCGTGTCGTTAACATACCTAATACGAATGTTGCAGAGTCTGCTGATGTAATAAAGAATGTTGCGATTAATGCTAGTGTAATAATAGATAGTATTAATCCTAATGGCATTTCATTAAATACACCAAACAATGCTGTTTCTGGTGGCATATCGAAAATTGCTGGATGTTTCTTAGCAGTTTCAATACCTAGTACACCAAATACACTGAACCATATGAAACTGATAAGAACAGGTACAAGCATAACGCCACCGATGAATTCACGTACTGTACGTCCTCTTGATACACGTGCTATAAACACCCCAACGAATGGACTCCAACTTATCCACCAAGCTAATTGGAAGAATGTCCAATCAGACATCCAATCTGCTTTTTGTGAATTAAACATACCTGTGTCGAAACTGTTTTGTAGGAATGTTTGTAAGAAGTTACCTGTTGTAGTTGTAAATGCATTTAACATAAGTATTGATGGTCCGATAATAAGTACAGCGATTAATAATAAACCTGCAATACTAATGTTTACGTTACTTAGAATTTGAATACCTTTATTTAATCCTGACCAAGCACTTGTTAAGAATAAAATCGTTACAATAATAATGATAATAGATTGTACGGCAATATTATTTGGTACGCCGAATAAATAATTTAAACCACCGTTAATTTGTAACGCACCCATACCAAGTGATACGGCTACACCACCGATAGTAGCGATAACAGATAATACATCAATCACAATACCTAGTGGTCCATCTACATATCTTCCGAATACAGGACGTAATGTTTTAGAAATTAATCCCGGTTCGTCTTTTCTAAATTGGAAATATGCTAATGCTAGAGCTACTACACCATAAACGCCCCATGCATGGAAGCCCCAATCGAAGAATACAGATTGTAATGCTTCTGCATATGCTGCAGTAGTTTTAGGGTCTGCTTTTGGAGGTGCAGCGAAGTGAGCAATAGGTTCAGCTGCTCCCCAGAATACTAACCCGATCCCCATACCAGCACTGAATAGCATAGCGAACCATGAAACAGTATTAAATTCTGGTTTTTCATGAGGTTTCCCTAATTTTAATTTCCCTATTGGACTTAGCATTAAGAAAATACAAAAGAAAATCATGGCTATTACCACAATCATGTAATACCAGCCAAGTGTTTCAGTTATCCAGGCAGTGGCTTTATCACCAATGTCATTAAATTTAACTGGAAAAACTGCGCCTAGTAAAACGATTATAGCAACGATTACGGAACTGATTGTAAATACTAGCGAATAACCTTTTTTAGGCTTATTTTCGTTCAATTGAGATTCCATAAGTAAAATAAACCTCCTCGTTTATTAGTATTAAAAACAACGCCTAATACTTTAACAAAGATGATTAGAATTTTCAAATTGTATTTTAATAAAATATAAATTAGTAAATATTTACAAAACAAAACAAACGTGTTACTGTTTGGGTATCTACTCAAAGTAGAATTACAAACTCATAAAACTAGGTATTAGAGTACCTATTCCCAAAGATAAGCTGAGGCATTTATAAATGTCTCAGCTTCTTTTTTTATCATCGATTCTCCTAAAATATGTCTTTAATAATTTTTAAATATTATGATTTATACATTTCACAACCATTATCTTTGTTACAATAGATGTGAATATTTTCTAATAATTAAAAAAGGGGATGCCTTTTATGAAAAAAATATTTTATTTTGGCATTGTATTAGTGTCATCGGTAACAATTGCAGGTTGTAGTATTAGTATAGGTAATGAACCTGAGAATAAAGACTCAAGTAACAATGAACAAAAAAGCGAACAAAAGAATCAAAATGCACAAGATAGTAACAGCAATAATGAAACTTCTAAATCGAATTCAGATAAAGAAGTAACTAACATTTCAGAAACACAAAGTGTTGCGATGACTTTGTTAGAACCTGAAATAGATTCTGAAGTCATAACTGCAGATGAATTATTATCTGGCAGCTATACACAAAAAACTGGAGCTGGTGAAGAAATAAAACATTCTGTAGATAAAGTAGAATTATCGGAAAGTCCAGAATTAGGAAAAATGGCGAATAAACCTGATGGTATGAAGTTCTATGGAATGTCACCTTCTAAAGGTAGTTACGCAACAATAGTAGGTATAAATAAAGACCAAGTTGTTTACATATATACCCAATCTCCTATTTCAGATTATAATGATGTGAAAGATAGTGAGACATTCGCGAGTTTTAATATTGCGGATTTATATAATAATCATAAAGATAACAATAAAATTTCAGAGCTAGAAAATAAAATTAAATATGGAGAAAGCTTGGAGACAAAGAATGACAGTAGTACATCTCAAGAAGATACGAATAGTGATGAATATTATGCCCAAGTATGGCTGACAGCTTTACCAAGCTATAGAGATTCAGACAATTCTAGCGGCATGAAACCAGAACTAAGCCATGATTCAATAGAAGGCGAATATTTAAATCCATATAACAAAGAGCATACTATCAAATATCCTAAAGGGGTACAACGATTGGCAGGTACGCCTACAGCTGCTGGGCAAGTAGTTTATAAAAATAATAATGATGGTACTATTTCAATTTATGATGTGCCATCACACTTCCATGATAAAAAATGGTTGGAAGATGATGATTGGTCACAAAAAGAATCTGAAAGCATTATAAACAACCCGAAAGTTGTGAAATTATATGATGCATCAGATGAAGAAATAGAAAGAGTAGTAGAAATGTTTGATGGTACAACTAAAGAAGAAAATAAATCCAATGATATGGATGAAGACGATGAAAATGAAGAAGTTACGCGAGACAATGTGATAGATAAAGTAGAATCTTATGAAGGAGAAGAGTTAGATACCGACAAATATACATTTAAAGAACCAGAAAAAAATGATGACGGAGAATGGGGCTTTTCATTCTTAGATAAAGACGGTAACTTAGCAGGTTCTTATATTATTGATGAAGACGGTGTCGTTACAGAATACGATGAAGATGGCGAAGAAGTAGGTTCAGGAGAATAAATTAAAAACACCTTCGTACAATTCATATTAAAATGAATTGTGCAAAGGTGTTTTTCTATGAGAATATTTCTTCAGTAAACTCACTTTATTTTTATGTACTTTAAGATCCATTGTTCAATATCATCTTCTTGTAGATCATGTGATGCTATCATAACAGTAAAATTTATAGCTTCTTTTGTATTAACTTCTAACTCATAACCATTTAAGTTTAAAAAGATATTTAAACACATTAATTATTTTTTAACTTATCTTTTTTTAATGTTTATTTGTGTTTCACTTCGGATATCGACTAAACTAATGACTCCATTTTATTCTTTTAATTATAGAAGAAGACATTCTTGAGGTTATAAAAGAGTGTCTTCTGTTTTTTAATATACTGCTATAATGAATTACAATTGTTCTTTCTGAAAACATGTTGTACACTTATGTGTAAGCGCTTACTATAAGAATTATATTTTGTATTACTAAGGAGAGTATATATGAAAGATAAAGTGATTATTGTAACAGGTGGCAGTAGTGGAATGGGAAAAGGGATGGCGAAAAGATTCGCTGAAGAAGGTGCAAAAGTCGTTATTACAGGCCGTAAATTAGAAAATCTCGAGAAGACAAAGCAAGAGATTGAGCAGTATGAAGGCCAAATCCTTTGTATAGATATGGATGTTAGAGACCCAGAAAGAGTTCAATATACAGTTGATGAAACAGTTAAGACTTTTGGGAAAATAGATGGGCTAGTTAATAACGCAGCTGGAAACTTTTTATGTGCAGCTGAAGATTTGTCGATTAATGGGTGGAATTCCGTTATAGATATTGTGCTAAATGGTACATGGTATTGCTCTCAAGCTGTAGGTAAAGAATGGATTAAAACTGGGCATAAAGGCCGCATCATCAATATGGTTGCAACATATTCATGGGGTGCAGGTGCTGGTGTTATCCATTCGGCCAGCGCAAAAGCAGGTGTGCTCGCTATGACAAGAACACTTGCAGTGGAATGGGGAACTAAATATGGCATCACAGTAAATGCAATTGCACCGGGTCCTATTGAAAATACAGGTGGCTCTAAAAAGTTATCACTTTCAGAAGAAGCACGCCAACAATCACTGAATAGTGTACCTTTAAAAAGATTTGGGCAAACTGAAGAAATTGCTGGATTAGCACGTTATATTTTTTCAGATGAAGCGGGTTATATAAATGGAGCTTGTATGACGATGGATGGCGGACAGTGGCTAAATAAAAATCCATTTTAATATGGTTCTATTTATGACACTACGTTTAAATTCTTTAAAATAGAGAATATTAGTAGTGTAATCAAAATGTTTCATATAAAAAGAGAAAAGGTGATAAAGATGGATGCAAGGTTTCCAATAGGTGAACTACAGTTTCCAGAACATGTAACATTTGATCATATCCAACAATGGCTGGATGAAATCGGGAATTATTCAAATCGCTTAAGAGAAACGGTAGACGAATTAGGCCCTTCAGAATTGAACAAGAAATACAGGGAAGGCAGTTGGACAGTAAGACAACTTGTGCATCATATAGCAGATTCACAGTTGAATATGTATCAACGTTTAAAACTAGCTTTAACGGATGATAGAAAGCCGACTGTGCCAGCATTTGATCAGCAAAAATGGATAGAAACACCAGACAATGAATTACCAGTCGAATGTTCAATTAGAATGCTTGAAGGAATGAATGAACGTATTGTAGCAATTGGTAGAAACTTAAGTGAAGAACAATTGAAACGTAAATTTACGCATGAAGATGACGGAGAAACTTCAGTAGCATTTAAAGTAGCAAAATTATCATGGCATGAAGAACACCATTTAGCGCATATTAAATTAGCGTTATCACAATAAATGAAGAATATAGTAGGCTGGGACAGTTATGTCCTGGCCTGTTTTTTTGTATGAAAAATATTTACGGGGATTCCCGATTTTCTATTAGGGAGTCCCCTTATCTTCGCTTTTATTTGTGAAAATAATCACATTTAACAGTATAATGTACTTGAAAGGGATGATGTCATGTCTAAAATTATTTTTGTTGTGCACGGTATGAGGTCTGGCGATATTAATGAAAGACTAAAGTCATTTATATATAGTTCATTTCATAATATATACGAAGGTTATGAAATAGCTTTTTTGGAAAGTGAAACAGAAAACTTGGATCAAGTGATGCAATCGAATATTCAACAAGGTACTCGGACGTTTTATATAGTGCCGGTTTTATTGTTTCAGGCTAAGCATTTTCTTATAGATATTCCTAATGTAATCGACGATTTAAAGAGAGAACATAAAGATATCGAAGTTCATTTATCTAAACCAATTGGTAATCATCTAAGTATGAAGAAGCATCTCATAACGAAAATAAACCAACATAAAGAATCAGATATGGCAGTAGTTGTGTTAGCACATGGAAGTTCTATTTATAAAGAGCCTGATTCTGCACTGAAGGATTTGTGTAAAGACATACAAAATCCAGTTTATCCACTAACTATTTATGGTTCATTAAACTATAAAAAATATTTACCAGACCTCGATAAATTCTATTCTAAAATACTTATCGTCCCTTATTTTATGTTTGATGGTTTTCTTGTAAATAAGACAAAAATTGAAATAAAAGAAATGGCGTTAAATACTGAAATCACATATACAGATGCTATTAATTTTGATGAGGGGATGCAAGAAGCGATTCGTGACCATCTTCAAAAATTGAGGGAGATAAGCTATGTATAATATCCAATTAAAAATCGATGGATATCATATTGTAATCGTAGGTGGTGGAAAGATTGCATATCGAAAATATTTATCACTTAATAATGAAGACATCACGATAAATGTCGTCAGTCCTACTTTTATAGAAGCATTTGAACAAGTACAAGATAATCGACTGACCTTAATAAGAAGGACGTATAAAGAAGGCGATATAGAGGGAGCTAATATCGTGTTTATCTCAACTAATAACCCAAAAGTAAACGATCAAATAAGACAGCACGCAACGTGTCATCAACTTATTAATCATACAGGGGACAAGGACCAATCTGATTTTTATAACGTGAAAACTTTTCAATATCAATCATGCGAAATCAGTATTAGTTCATCAGGTAAAGATGTAAAACAAACGAAAGCAGTAAGTAATAAATTATGGGCAATGCTTAAGGAGGAGTCGAAATGACTAAAGAACGATTAGTGATGATCGGAAACGGAATGGCAGGTATCCGTACGATTGAAGAAATTATAATAAGAGATCCAAATAAATATGAAATTACAGTCATAGGTAAAGAACCTTATCCAAACTACAACCGTATTATGCTTTCTAATATTCTTCAAAAAAAGATGACGATAGATGAGACGATTATGAATCCTTATGAATGGTATGAGGAGCATGGTATACGTTTAATCAATGGAGATAAAGTTGATGAAATCAATAAAGAAGATAAGTTTGTAAAGACTGAACATAATATTAAAGTAGCATACGATAAATGTATTATCGCTACAGGATCTAATTCGTTTATATTACCAATCAATGGTTCTCGCTTAGATGGTGTGATCGGATGGAGAACGATAGAAGATACAAAGAAAATGATCGAAATGGCTAAAACTAAAAAGAAAGCAGTCGTTATCGGTGGCGGATTGCTAGGTTTGGAGTGTGCGAGGGGGCTTCTTGACCAAGGTATGGAAGTAACAGTCGTACATCTAGCTGAATGGTTAATGGAAATGCAATTAGATAAGAAAGCTGGAGAATTGCTTAAACAAGACTTGATGGCACAAGGTATGAAATTTGAGTTGCAAGCAAACACTCAAGAAATATTAGGTGAAGACCAAGTCGAAGCTATCCAATTATCTGACGGACGAATATTAGAAACGGATATGGTTGTGATGGCAGTTGGTATTAGACCGATTACTAAAGAAGCAAGAGCGGCAGGATTAGAAATTGGGCGTGGTATTATCGTTGATGATTTTATGAGAACTAGTGATCCAAACATTTTTGCTGTCGGAGAATGTTGTGAACACAATTCTAAAGTATACGGTTTAGTCGCACCTTTATACGAACAAGGGAAAGTGTTAGCTGACTATTTAACAGGTAATGAAACAGAGGGATACAAAGGTTCTACTACATTTACATCTTTAAAAGTTTCAGGTTGTGATTTGTTTAGTGCAGGTAAAATTCATACAAGTGAAAGTATTAAAGGTATCGAAACATTTAACAGTGTAGATAATGTTTACAAAAAAATATTTGTAGAAGATAACAAAATAGTAGGTGCAGTACTATACGGCGAAACAGCTGATGGCAACCGCTATTACAATATGATGAAGAAAAATGAAACAATAGAAGAATATACGCTCGTTTCACTCTTACATAAAGTGGGTGAAGGGGAAGCTACTTTTAACGTTGGTGATATGGATGACGAAGAAACAATTTGTGGTTGTAACGGCGTGTCTAAAGGGACAATTGTTCAAGCGATTAAAGAAGAAGGTTTAACATCAGTTTCTGAAGTCACTAAAATGACGAAAGCAGGTAACTCTTGCGGTAAGTGTAAAGGACAAATTGGAGAGCTGTTGGAATATACACTGGGTGATAGTTTTGAAGTGAACAAGCCTGAAGGTATTTGTGGCTGTACATCATTAACACGAGACCAAATCGTTACACAAATTAGAGCGAAAGGATTAAAGACATCAAAAGAAGTACGTCATGTTTTAGATTTCGAAGATAAAGATGGCTGTCCGAAATGTCGCCCAGCATTAAACTACTATTTAAATATGATTTATCCAAATGAACATCAAGATGAAAAAGAATCTAGATTTGCAAATGAAAGATATCATGCAAACATTCAAAATGATGGGACGTTCTCTGTTATACCTCAAATGCAAGGTGGTGTAACGAACGCAGATCAACTCATAAGATTAGGTGAAGTCGCTAAAAAGTATGACGTACCGTTAGTTAAAATTACAGGTGCACAACGTATCGGATTATACGGTGTAAAGAAAGAAGAATTACCTGAAATATGGGAAGAATTAGATATGAGATCTGCTTCAGCATATGGTAAGAAGACAAGAAGTGTTAAAAGTTGTGTAGGTAAAGAATTTTGTCGATTTGGTACACAATATACAACAAAACTCGGTATTAAATTAGAGCAGACATTTGAATACATCGATACACCACATAAATTTAAGATGGGTGTATCAGGTTGTCCGAGAAGTTGTGTAGAGTCAGGTGTTAAAGACTTTGGTGTAATAGGTGTAGAGAACGGATTCCAAATATATATTGGAGGTAACGGTGGTACTGATGTTGTAGCAGGAACGTTACTGACAACAGTAAAAACTGAAGAAGAAGTGATTAAGTTATGTGGTGCATTGATGCAGTATTACAGAGAAACTGGCATTTATGCTGAAAGAACAGCACCTTGGATAAATCGAATGGGGTTTGAAAATGTAAAAGAAGTCTTGTTAGATTCGGAAAAACAAGAAGCTTTATATAACAGAATTATGGAAGCGAAGCAGGCTGTGAGCGAAGAACCATGGAACAATATTATTAACGATAAAGAATCTAGAAGAATATTTGAAGTAGAGAAGGTGAGATAGGTGAAAGCGGCAGAAAAAATTAAAGTAACTAATCTAAATGAATTAGTACCGTTAATCGGTAAGAAAGTAATCGTCAATGATATAGAAATAGGATTATTCCTTTTAGAATCAGGAAAAGTTAAAGCTGTTCACAATATATGTCCGCATAAACAAGGGCCTTTATCAGAAGGAACAGTGAGCGGAGAATATGTTTACTGTCCTTTACATGATCGTAAAATAGACTTGAATACAGGAGAAGTACAAGCACCAGATACTGGTTGTGTAGAAGCTTATGAAACAGAAATTATAAATGGAGAAGTATTTATATGTCTGTAAATTCTCGTAAAGTTTATTTAGTTGGAGTAGGTCCAGGAGACCCTAGACTTATTACAAGAAGAGCAGAACAATTAATTAAACAAGCAGACGTCATTTTATACGATAGACTCGTAAATCCGTTTATCATACAATTAGCGAACCAATCAGTAGAATTATTAAATGTAGGTAAGACACCATATCAAAAACAAATAAAACAAGAAGCAATAAATAAACTCCTCGTACAATATGGTCAAACTAACAAAAATATAGTTCGATTAAAGGGCGGCGATCCAGCTATTTTCGGGAGAGTAGATGAAGAAATCGCAGTGTTAGAAGAAAATCATATTTCATATGAAATTATACCAGGCATTACTACTGCTAGCGCTGCAGCATCATATCAAAGCCATGGATTAACAAAAAGAGGCACAGCTAATCAAATTACATTTGTGACAGGACATTTTCAACAAGGAAGAGAAGAACAAATAAAAATAGACGCCTTATTAAATGGAGGAACAATAGCCGTATACATGGGTTTAAAGAGATTGCCTAACTTAATCAAAGAAATACAAACACAATCAAAAACAAACTATGACGTAGCCATCATTTCAAACGTTTCACTAGCAACACAACAAACATATAAAGGCAAAGTAAGCACAATAATCAACGATATAGAAGGAATCAATGAACAATCACCCGCGTTGATACTTATCGGAGATATCGTAAATAACACAACAACAAGCTGGTTTGAAAACTTACCACAATTCGGGAAGAAAATTTTAATAAAAGGAACATATGAAAAAGCAATCGAAAAAGCATGGCAATACTATGACGAAGGCGCATGGAGCTTCGTCGAAACAGAAGCATTAGATAAGAGCCCTACAAGAATGAACTTTGAACAAGGCATTATACAAAACACAACGTTCGATGAAATCGTAGAAATATAGAACATAGAATGAAAGTAAAGACCTGATGCAAAAGCGTCAGGTTTTTTATGTATTGCTTTATAGTTTTTATATAAAAATTTTGGATTATTTAAAATAATTAAGTGTTTAAGCGTATTTACTTTAAAAAAATAATTGATTTTTCAGTAATCGTGATTTATATTTATATTAATTACTTTGAGTATCGGAGGTTTTTCGATGATTTTAAATCAGGATGAGTTATTAAATTCTATTGTTAAAGGTATTGTTTCTGGTTATAAGGATTATATTGAAATTCGTAAAGAAGCTAATAAAAAATTATATATTAGCGATGCGTATGCTTATATAAAATCTAACCATATAGATAGCGAAGTAGCTAGCCACGTGAAAAGTTATATAGATTTTCAAAAACGTAGTGCAGGACCCGCATGGAAATTCTTAGAGTTTAAAGAGCAAAGTGATTATAATGAAAAACGCATGGTTTTTATTTTGAAAAACGAAAGATATTTTGATAAAAATAATGTTACTTTTGGTAAAAATGCTTTGAGTGATAAAGAAAAGAATGAAAAGAAATACTTAGCTGACTATGTTGAAAAGAATATTGATGTTGATTTTCAAGCTAAAAGAGAAGAATATAAGAGTGTATATCAACCTAATGCAGATGATATACTATTTAAACCGCAAAAAAACAAAAAAGTTAATGAAGGAGAGGAATTCTATATTGTTACGTATAATATAGATGTACTATCTGCTCAATTAAATTCTGTTAAACTTTGGATGCCTAATCCGAAAGACAATAAAGCTATTATATTACGAGATTTAACTGAAGAGTTAAACGATATTCTTCAAAGTGATGAAACATATTCTATAGATAGTGATGATTTAGAAGTGCTTAAATCTGATATGGAATCAGAAAAAACTTCAGCAGATGCTGAAAAGGACTTCAGTTTTGTACTTGAAGAAGTAGAAGAGGAAGGTTTGAAATAAAGGAATAGGTGAGATAAGTGTTTATAGGTAAAAATCTTGAAAATATCAGAACGTTATGTGGGTTTAGTAGAAAAGAGTTATCGGATGAAATTAAAGTTAGTGAACAAGCGATTTGGCAATATGAAGTTAAAAATATGATGCCAGAAATAAATAAAATTTATGAGTTATCTAAATTATTTAACGTTAAAACTACGTATTTTATTTCTGAACAACCTAGTCTATTACAAAATGAATCAGTAGATAAACATTCTATTGCCTTTAGAGCTAAAAATCATAAAGCTTCTACTAAAATATTAAATAGACAGTATCATCAGGCAACATATCTTTCTAATGTTACAAATTATCTTTTTGCATATGTGAAAAAACCCAGTATGTTGATTTTAGATCTTATTCAAGAAGTATTTAACGAATATCATGAAGATATAAGTAGGAAAGTTTTTATTAAAAAAAGTGCTAAATTATCTAGAAAATGCTTGATGGGTAAAAATAGAAATAATGAATTATTATTTTTCATAGAGAAATCAGGAATTGTAGTTTACGAAAAAAATATTGATGAAGATGTTGATGCTTTTAGTTTTTGGTCAGATAACAATATTCCATATATTGTACTTGGAAATAACAAGGGCGTTGCTGTAAGAAGAAACTTTGATATAGCACATGAACTAGGACATTTAGTTTTACATCGTCACATACAATTTGACACTTTATCTCAAGAAGAATACAAAACAATTGAAAAAGAGGCAGACATGTTTGCTGCTGAATTTTTATTGCCTGAAGATGAATTTATCGAAGATTTTAATCAATTATCGAAAAAGTCAAACCCAGATCATTTAAAGTTATTGAAAGAAAAATGGTTTGTTTCTATTCAAGCAATAGGAATGAGAGCTTATTATTTAGGTTTATTGAGTGACGTCCAATATCGATATTTTTGGACTTCAATTAATAAAAAAGGATATAAAAAGATTGAACCATTAGATAAGGATATTAAATTATCAAGACCTGTTAAAATGAACAGTCTTTTAGACCTGTTTTTTAATAAAAAAGTAATATCACCTGAATTTTTATTAGATGATTTAAAGGTGGAACCTCAATTTTTAAAAAATATCGCAAATATAGATAATCAACTAATACAAAAGTATATGGATAAAAATGATAAAGAAAAAAGTGATATGATTACAGATATTTTCTAATTTCTATAAAATATCTGTACAGTTCTAGAAAATAGTAGAGTAGGATGTGTGATAGTCTATATCTTATTCATATTATAGGCAATATACATTGAATCATAATTTTTAAACACAAAAAGGATCTTTTCATTAGAATAAAATCTAACGAAAAGGTCCTTTTTTATAATAATATATTTATATTAGTCAGGTTTTTACGTTTTACTTACGAACGGAAATCTATCACCATACGTCCGTTAATTTTACCTTCTTCCATTTCTGTAAATATGTCTTGAATGTCTTCCATCGGGCGTGTTTGTGTTTTTGGAACGACAAGTCCTTCTGCTCCGAATTGGAATGCTTCTTTTAAGTCTTGGCGTGTTCCTACTAGTGAACCAACTACGCGTATGCCATCTAATACTAGGCGTGGGATGGATAAATCCATAGATTCTGTAGGTAGACCTACTGCTACAACAGTACCTCCTGCTCGTACAGCATTAACAGCGTCGTTAAATGCTGATTTTGCAACTGCTGTAACGACTGCAGCATGTGCGCCATCTAGATGCTCTTGTATATATTCACTGACTTTTTCGTTTTTAGGGTTCAGTGTGATATCAGCGCCATATTGTTTTGCAAATTCTAATTGACTGTCATTGATATCTACGGCTATAACTTTGGCATTAAATACTTTCTTCGCATATTGTAATGCAAGATTTCCTAAACCGCCTAAACCAGAAATGACAATCCACTGTCCTGATTGTATACCTGATTCTTTAATAGCTTTGTATGTTGTAACGCCAGCGCATGTGATACTACTAGCAGCTTCTGATGATAAACCATCTGGTACTTTCACAGCATAATCTGCTTTAACGATACATTCTTCAGCCATTCCACCATCTACAGAATACCCTGCGTTCTTTACTGAACGACATAATGTTTCACGCCCTGAAGTACAATATTCGCAATGACCACATCCTTCATAGAACCATGCGACACTAGCACGATCTCCTACTTTTAAACTCGTCACGCCATCTGCAACTTCTTTAACTACACCAATCCCTTCGTGTCCTAATACTCTTCCTGTCACATCTCCGAAATCTGCATGTGTTACATGCAAATCAGTATGGCAAACGCCACAACATTCCATATCTAATAATGCTTCACCATACTTTAATGGACGTAATGTTTTCTCAGTTACCTGTGGTTTGTGTTCTTTACTAACTACGATTGCTTTCATATTGATTTACCTCCTAAATGTAACATTCTCTATCTACTATTATTATAATACTTTTATCGATTTGTACCGGGTGAGTTATGAATTATTTGTGAATATTTTCACATTAAATATTGAATATGAAAATGGCGGTTGTAGGGAAGTTGCAGTACTCTTTTGTAATTTAATAAACAACAATATTCCCTTACTTTCTTCGAACAATATTCCTCTCATTTATTCTTTAAAACTTAATTCTTTCTATATTAATAAGATATTAGCCACCTTTTAAATTGACATTTTTTTCAAGTTGATGTAATAATTATTTTAATTGGTAATGATTACCATTATCAATTAAAAAAGTTTTAAAAGGAGGAAAAATGCAGAAAAAAGTCATTGATTTTTCGAAGTATAACCCTTCTGGAAATATGACGGTGCTTGTACATTCGAAACATCATCCATCGGAATATGCTGACATTGCGAATTGTATGATGAAGTTCTCTCATGTTTGTTGTGAACAGGTTGGTTTTGTTTCTTCAACGAGGGATGGTTTATATAAATTGGAAATGAGTGGTCATGAGTTTTGTGGAAATGCCACAATATCTTATTTGCATTATTTATATGAGCATAATTTATTGCCTCATTCTAAAATTGAACTTTCAGTTTCAGGTCGAGCAGATCTCGTTCAATGCAAAATTTGTGATGACGGTAAATATGAAGTGAATATGCCTAAGCCGTTGAGTATTCAGCATTTAGATTTACATATAAGCAATGTATCTTATGAGGCTATTGAAGTGATTTATGAATCATATGTTCATATTATTGTTCCGGTTAGTGAAATTACTGATCAATTAAAAAGGGGCGTTGAAACTTATGTTCGAACTTATAAATGGTCTCATCATTTAAAGACAATTGGCATAATGCTTTTTAACACAACAACTCAATATCTCGTGCCTCTTATTTATATACCAAAAGTGAAAAGTATTGTCTGGGAAAACAGTTGTGGTTCTGGTTCTGCTTCAATTGGTATTTATGAAACTTGGTACAAACAAAAAACAATTCATAAATTAGAAATAAAGCAACCTGGTGGCAGCATTTGGGTTTCTTCAAATATAGATGATTTTGAAACTTCTATTATAGGTGAAGTATCTACCGTTGCTATCGGACAAGCTTATTTAGGATAGGAGAATAGGATGAAAGAAATACAAAAAGAGAAAAATATTGAACTTGCATTACTTAACTATTTAGAGAAATTTGAGTATTTATATAAGAAAGTCATAAACGATTATAGTTATATAGGAAAATTAGAGATTTTAATTGATGAGTATAGTGAATTTATTTTAGATGAACGATATAAAGATGCTTATTTAAGATGGAATGATGTTGCTGAGAAGTCACATATATCAATGACTTTGGCTGATATGACATCAAAATGTGTGAAACAAGTTGAAAATATTCGTGCTAGAAGATTGTTAGACGGTAAGGTGTCTACTTCTGGTTATTTTGATAATATCGAACATTGTATAAATGAGGAATTTGGGCAGTTTGAAATACATAGTAACGATAAAGTATTGCTAATTGGTTCAGGTGCATATCCAATGACGCTTGTGCAAATCGCTGAAGGAACTAATGCTCAAGTTATTGGTATAGATATCGATCAAGACGCTTTAATTTTTGGGAAAGCTGTTGTAAAAAGATTAGCGCCTGATAAAGATATTCGCATAACGAATCAATCGGTGAGTGAATTAGAAGATATTAGTGAAGTGACACATATTATATTTAGTTCTACTGTACCTATGAAATATGAAATTTTAGATGAATTATATCAATTAACAAACAAAGATGTTGTGGTGGCAATGAGATATGGCAATGGATTTAAATCTATATTTAATTACCCAAAAATAAATGTTAATCCTAAGAAATGGGAATGTATACAAACTTGTATTCAAGATAACCAAATTTTTGATATTGCTCTTTATCGCAAGGCTAATAAAGGAGAAGTGAGGCAACATGAATAAAATACTCGTAGCAGGTACAGGACCAGTCGGTGTCCAATTAGCACATATTGCGAATGAGTATACTAAATCTTTAGTGAGTATGGTAGGTAGAGCGACAGCTTCAAGCAAGTCTAAAAAATTTTATGATGCTTATCAAGAAGAAGGCCAAATTGATGTCCACATACAAAATGAAAAGCATAACTCTTTATCTGGACAGACTAAATTAAAGAATATTTATAAAGACTATGAATCTGTGGAAGATACTTATGATGTCTTGGTAATGGCCTGTACAGCTAATGCTTACCGTGATGTTCTTGTATCTTTACCAAGGAAAGCAATATCAACATTAAAATGTATCATTCTCGTATCACCAACATTTGGATCCCATATTATCGTTCGGCAATTAATGGAAGATATAAATTTGAACATTGAGGTCATTTCTTTTTCTACATATTTAGGAGATACAAGAGTTCCAAATACTGAACAGCCTAACCATGTGTTAACAACTGGGGTTAAAGAAAATGTTTATATAGGTTCTACATTTGAAGAGTCCAAAGTGATAAATGAGATTAAAGGTATATTTCAAAAAATCGGCATTCAACTTACATTAGTTGAATCACCTTTTATAGCGGAATCTAGAAATAGTTCATTATATGTTCATCCAGCTTTATTTATGAATGAGTTTGCTTTAAACACTATATTTTATGGTAATGATATTCCTGTTTATGTTTATAAGCTATTTCCTGAAGGGCCAATAACAATGACTTTGATACGAGAAATGCGTCTCATGTGGCAAGAAGTAATGAATATTTTAAAGTCCCTTAATTTACCTACGCTTAATTTATTAAAGTTTATGGTCAAAGAAAATTATCCTTTAAGACTTGAAACAATGAATGAACAAGATATAGAACGATTTGAAACTTTAACAAATATACATCAAGAGTATTTATTATATGTACGTTATACAGGGATTTTAATCGATCCATTTTCTAAACCGAATGATAAAGGCAAGTATTTTGATTTTTCAGCTGTACCGTTTCATTTTATATATAAAAATGATGAAGGTGTTACTCAAATTCCAAGAATGCCAAGTGAAGATTTTTACAGAACAAAAATTATTCAAGCAATAGGGCGGTTATCGTCTATCGAAACACCAATGATTGATCAATTTCTCAATCGTTATATTTCGTATGTATCAGAATATAAAGCTAAAAACAAATCAGAAACATTTTCGCATGATTTTAACATAGAACATGCTCAGCAAGATATATCGCTATTAGAAGATTATTTCAAAAAATAATATATTGACAATTTTAGTAAATTCACTTAAAAACATTGACAAAAAATTCCATAAACCTAATAATTGAGAATAGTAATCATTATGAATTAGAAAAGTGAGGAAACAACATGAATAAATTAGTTAAACTTAGTTTGGCTGCAATGGCATCGGGTCTCATTTTAACGGGATGCAGAAATAGTAAAGGATTAGATGAAAAAAAGAAAGATAATACTTTAACTTATACGACAGTTAAAGATATTGGTGATATGAACCCTCATGTATATGGTGGGTCTATGTCAGCTGAAGATATGATTTATGAATCTCTCGTTGAAAATACGAAAGATGGTATTAAACCATTGTTAGCGAAATCATGGGATATTTCAAAAGATGGTAAAACGTATACTTTTCATTTAAGAGATGACGTTAAATTCCATGACGGAACTCAATTTGATGCAGAAGCAGTTAAGAAAAATATAGACGCAGTTCAAAGTAACAAAGAATTGCATTCATGGCTTAAAGTTTCGACTTTAATTCAAGATGTTAAAGCTATAGATAAGAACACTGTCGAAATTAAGCTTTCTGAAGAATATCAACCTGCTTTAAATGAGTTTGCAATGCCAAGACCATATGTATTTGTATCTCCAAAAGATTTTAAAGAAGGTACAACAAAAAATGGTGTGAAAGCTTTTGATGGTACAGGACCTTTTAAAATGGGGGATCATAAGAAAGACGAGTCTGCAGAATTTGTAGCAAATAAAGGCTACTGGGGCGAAAAATCTAAAATTGAAAAGGTACAGGCTAAAGTAATGCCAGCAGGTGAAACTGCATTTTTATCTATGCAAAAAGGTGAAACAAACTTTGCGTTTACTGATGATAGAGGAACAGATAGTTTAGATAAAAGTTCTATCAAACAATTAACTGATAAAGGTGACTATAAAGTTTATCATAGTAAACCAATGCACACTAAAATGATTGTTGCTAATACAGGTAAGAAAGATAGCCCAATTAGTGATAAAAGCGTGAGACAAGCAGTAGCACATGCTGTAGATAGAGATAAAATAGCTAAAGACATCCTTAATGGAGAAGAAAAACCAGCAACACAATTATTTGCGAAAAATGTATCTGATATTGACTTTGATGTACCAACGCGTAAATATGACTTAGAAAAAGCTAAGAAAATATTAGACGAAGCGGGTTGGAAAGAAGCAGGTAAGGATAAAGTACGTGAAAAAGATGGAAAAGCTTTAAAATTATCTATTTACTATGATAATGGTTCTTCAAATCAAAAAGAAGAAGCAGAATTTTTACAATCTGAATTCAAGAAAATTGGTGTAGCATTGAATTTAAATGGTGAAACATCAGATAAAATTGCTGAACGCAGAACATCGGGTGACTATGATTTATTATTCAATCAAACATGGGGATTATTATATGACCCACAAAGTACAGTTTCATCTTTCAAAGCTAAAAATGGTTATGCAGCAGCAACATCTGGCATTGAAGATAAAAATAAATTATATGAAAACATCGATGAAGTATTCAAATTACAAAATGATAAAAAACGGTCAGAGAAATATAAAGAAATATTAACGCAATTAGAAGAAGAATCAGTCTTTATTCCAGTTTCATCTGGAGGTATGACTGTTATAGCGCCTAAAGATTTAGAAGGTGTTCGATTTACACAATCTCAATATGAATTACCATTCAATGAAATGCATTATAAATAAGGAGCGTTAAGATGGTTAAATTTATTTTAAAGCGTGTAGCAATGATGTTTCCATTGATGATTGTCATTAGTTTTATCACATTTGTAATGATGTATATTACGAACGAAAACCCTGCCGTAACGATATTACATGCTCAGGATGTACCAAATGTGACTCAACAATTAATCGATGAAACAAATAAAAAATACGGTTTAAATGATCCCATCTTTGTCCAATATAAAAATTGGTTATTAGACGCAGTACAACTTAAATTTGGAGATAGTTATATAACAGGTGAACCTGTCTCCGAACGAATACTACCTGCGTTTAATAACACATTAAAATTAACAATAGTATCAAGTATTGTTGTTATAATAACATCCATTATCTTGGGTGTGGCGAGTGCCTTATTGAGAGGGAAGTTTCTTGATCGTGCAATTAGGTCTGTTGCTTTTTTCTTAACGGCACTTCCTTCATATTGGGTAGCATCGATGTTAATCATTTATGTATCCGTAAAAATAAATTTATTACCCACATCTGGTTTAACGGGACCAGAAAGCTATATATTACCGGTTACTGTTGTAACGTTGACGTTTGCTGGAATTTATTTCAGAAATGTAAGACGTTCAATGATTGAACAATTAAATCAAGATTATGTCTTATATTTGAAGGCAAGTGGTGTTAAATCGTGGATGATTGTTTTACATGTATTAAGAAACGCATTACAAGTTGCTGTATCAATATTTTGCATGTCTATCCCCATCATTATGGGTGGTTTAGTTGTCGTTGAATACATATTTGCTTGGCCAGGATTAGGTCAATTAAGTATAAAAGCAATATTAGAACAAGACTTTCCAGTCATACAAGCTTACGTACTTATAGTGGCTATTTTATTTGTCATATTTAATACATTGGCGGATATTATTAATGCTTTCTTAAATCCAAGGTTAAGGGAGGGGAAAGCATGATGATTTTGAAACGTCTGTTAAAAGACAAGGGAGCAATGATAGCTTTAACCATCATTATTATTTATATCATATTAGGTGTATTTGCACCTTTTGTTACGCCACATGATCCTACTCAAGTTGACTTGGCTAATAAATATAGTGGCATCAGTTTTTCGCATTTATTAGGAACAGATCATTTAGGACGTGATGTACTAACACGCATAATATACGCTATTCGACCTAGTTTGCTCTATGTCTTTATAGCGCTATTTATATCTGTATTTATAGGTGCAGCATTAGGATTTATTTCTGGTTATTTCCAAGGTTATATTGATGTAGTGATTATGAGATGTTGTGATATTATGCTTTCTTTTCCAAGTTATGTTGTGACATTAGCTCTTATTGCTCTGTTTGGTATGGGAGTTGAAAATATTATTCTCGCATTTATATTGACGAGATGGGCGTGGTTCTGTCGAGTAATACGTACAAGCGTTATGCAATATACAACTTCAGATCATGTGCGTTTTGCTAAAACGATTGGTATGAAAGACTCCAAAATTATAATTAAACATATTATTCCACTTACGCTAGCAGATATTGCTGTAATTGCGAGTAGTTCAATGTGTTCAATGATCTTACAAATCTCAGGCTTTTCATTTTTAGGACTGGGTGTTAAAGCGCCGACCGCAGAGTGGGGCATGATGTTGAATGAAGCTAGAAAAGTGATGTTTACACACCCTGAAATGATGTTTGCACCTGGTTTAGCAATTATCATCATTGTAATGGCATTTAATTTCTTATCTGATTCACTTCAGATTGCAATCGACCCTAGAATTTCACAAGTGGATAAAATAAGTCCTTTAAAGAGAGGTGTCGCTAAAGTATGACGCTATTAAACGTAAAAGAACTTAGTATTATGGATACTTGGACAGGAAAACAACTCGTATCAGATATTAACTTTGATGTAAAAAAGGCTGAAACAATAGGTTTAATTGGAGAAAGTGGTAGTGGTAAATCGATAACTTGTAAGTCTGTTATGGGGCTTAACCAAGATCGATTAAAAATAACAGGTACCGTTGAATTTGAAGGTGTATCTTTACTAGATTTAAAAGAAAAAGAAATAAGACGACATCGTGGTCGTGATATTGCGATGGTCATGCAACAAGGTAGTCGTGTCTTTAATCCATCCATCCCTGTTGGTAAACAAATGTATCAAACGATGCGAGTCCATAGTGATTTATCGATAAAAGAAATCGAAGAAGCGCTTATTAAATCAATGACATATATGTCATTGAAAGATCCAAAGAGAATATTAAAAGCATACCCTCACGAATTATCAGGGGGCATGTTACAACGTTTGATGATTGCTTTAGCATTGAGTTTGAAACCTAAACTTATTATAGCAGATGAACCAACTACTGCTTTAGATACAATTACTCAGTATGATGTGTTAGAAGCATTTGCCAAAATAAAGAGAGAGTTAAATTGTGCGATGATTTTTATATCTCATGATTTAACAGTCATTCATAATATCGCTGACCGTGTAGTTGTAATGAAAGATGGTAATATCGTCGAGAAAGGTTTTAAAGAAGATGTGTTTCATAGACCAAAGCATGATTATACAACCTACTTATTATCTACAAAGAAAAAAGTAAATGATCATTTTAAACGAGTGTTAAGAGGTGAACAAAATGCTTAAAGTTGATTCAGTGGAAAAGTCTTATGGCGGTATACAATTATTCAAAAAACAATCGACATATGTAGTAAAAGGTGTCAGTTTTGATTGTGAAATGGGCTCAAGCATTGCCATTATAGGCGAAAGTGGTAGTGGTAAATCAACGTTAAGTCGTATGATACTAGGTATAGAAAAACCAGATAAAGGGTTAGTTACTTTAGATGGCAAATCAATTTGTAAAAGAAAAGTTCGTAAACATCAAATTGGAGCAGTTTTCCAAGATTACACGTCTTCTTTACATCCATTTCAGACTGTTAGAGAAATACTCTTAGAAGTCATGTGTGATTGCGGTGGTAAGAGCAAACAAGAAATGCAAGATGAAGCGGCGACACTCATGGAAGAAGTTGGTTTAGGTGAAGGATATTTAGATATGTATCCTAATACTTTATCTGGTGGAGAAGCGCAACGTGTAGCCATTGCAAGAGCACTTGCTATTCATCCAAGATATATATTATTTGATGAAGCGATTAGTTCATTAGATATGTCGATACAAACTCAAATATTAGACTTATTAATTGAATTAAAAGATAAACGTTCGCTTACTTATATATTTATAACACATGATATTCAAGCAGCAACTTATTTATGCGATAGACTTATTATTTTTAAAGATGGACAAATTGTAGAACAACTTAAAACGAGTCAGTTACATCTTTCAGAAAATAAATATACAAGAGCGTTAATCGATAAACAACTTTCGTTTTAAGGAGTGAAAATATGAAAGGTGCAATGGCATGGCCATTTTTAAGGTTATATATATTAGCGCTTATGTTCTTTAGTGCTAATGCGATATTAAATGTATTTGTACCATTAAGGGGTCATGATTTAGGCGCTACAAATACGGCAATCGGTATTGTAATGGGTGCTTACATGTTAACAGCAATGGTATTTAGACCGTGGGCTGGACAAATCATTGCTAAAGTAGGCCCGATTAAAATATTACGTATCATATTAATTATTAATGGTATCGCGTTAATAATATATGGATTTACAGAATTAGAAGGGTATTTTGTAGCAAGAGTAATGCAAGGTGTTTGTACAGCATTCTTCTCAATGTCATTACAACTTGGCATAATTGATGCATTACCAGAAAAACATCGTTCAGAAGGTATTTCTTTATATTCTCTTTTCTCAACTTTGCCTACACTAATTGGACCGTTAATCGCAGTTAGTTTATGGAATAATGAAAACATGGGTGTATTTGCTATTGTTATGATAGTGATAGCCTTATCAACAGGCATATTCGGTTATAGCGCAACGTTTAGTGATGTCGCATCGGATGAGAAACCTGTTGTAGAAAAAGCGCCATTCAATGGCTTAACTGTATTTGGTCAATTTTTTAAAAATCCTGCGTTATTTAAAAGTGGTCTTATTATGATTATAGCTTCCATTGTATTTGGAGCTATTACGACATTTATTCCATTATTTACAGTCCAATATGGATTTGCTAATGCAGGTATATACTTGACGATCCAAGCAATTGCTGTTGTGTTATCAAGATTTTATTTAAGAAAATTTATACCATCTGATGGATTGTGGCATCCAAAGTTTATGTTAAAAGTATTAGGTATTCTAATGTTAGCAGCTATCATTGTTGCTTTTGGACCATACATATACATAGGAGTATTTTATGGTAGTGCAATCTTAATCGGTATTGCCCAGGCAATGATTTATCCAACTTTAACATCATACTTAAGTTTCGTCTTACCACGAGCAGGTAGAAATATGTTGTTAGGCTTATTTATCGCTTGTGCCGACTTAGGAGTATCGTTAGGTGGTGCTATGATGGGTCCAATATCTGATTTAGTAGGCTTTAAATGGATGTATTTAATATGTGGCATGCTCGTTTTAATAATAATCATTACTACGATGAAATTTAAAACAATTTAAAATTTTACAAATTCGGAATTTTTTGATAATTTATAATTATCAATTCTAATTATGATAAGTATGGTAAGGGGGTATTTTAGAAGATTCAAAACGTTCAAAAGAGCTGGATTCGGGTAACGGTGGTGGAGGTTGCTGTTCATGTTCAATCATCATTAATAATTAATTTTTAGTAATGGAAATCAGCAGTATTACTGATTTCCATTACTTATATGGGTGTTTTTGATTGTGAAAGAAGAGATAAAATTATTTACGATTCTTTACTAGTTCAAACAGATAAGGCAATTGTCAATATTGACGATGAAAGACTAATTAAATTTTTAGAAGATATTGATAATAAAAATTTAAGAAATTTATCCACTTATACATTGTGTGAGTTATTTGGAAATGATTATGAAGAAGTTTTATATTTTCTTATTCAGTTTGGAATAGTGACTAAAAAGAAATGACTTATAATATAAGAAAAATTATACTTTATTCAAACAATAAACATTTTTTAGAAATACATAAACAATTTTTTAGAGAGGATTTAGAGCTTTACAGAAATTTAGATATTCATTATATATATGATGATAAAGAAAATTATCAAATTATTTGATTATACACATACAAGAATTATCAAAATATATAGCCCAGATGGGTATCCTTATATGTATCCAGATAAAAAATACCCTTTTTAATCAACCTATATATTCAAATAGTTCCTTAGAACCTGATTACACTATCATTCCATTTCCTTAATAAGGAGGTTTTTATGAAACAAACTGTCGCCTTTTTAATATATTATATTAAAATCATTTCTAAAGATAAAATAACTTTACTATGGAGTATCCTTTTTCCACTTGTACTAGCTTTATTAAGTTATTTACCACAAAAAGATAATTTTGGTACTTTAAATGAAAAAATAATGTATTTATCTATATTTTGGTCATTTACATTGATAATGATTTTTATTAATGGAATAGGAGCTCAAACATCAGTGATTAGACAACACGGTTTACTGAAAACTTTTTATTCTATATCTGGGAAAAAATATCCATTCCTATTATCAATTATTATATCTCAAATAATAATGGGGATAATAGCCGTAACTATAAATACAGTGGTATTGGGTGGGGTTATGAATATAATATCATTAAAACTTTTCACTAATATGCTATTGTATATGATTTTTGTCATACCATTGACTCCTGCATTTTTAATAATAGCTTTTGTGCCGGTTAAGTCAGAGTCTCTTTCCACTATTATTAATATAACAACTATCATTTTATTTTTTATTACTGGAAATACGTCAAACAATTTTAATGGTTTAGAGTGGATCAACCCAGTGTACTTCTTCATGAAACTCTCACTATTTATTAGTGGAATTCATACAACTGCATGGTTTCCAATTGTTGTTATTTTCCCTTTATATTTAATAATAGGTAGTATTTGTTTATTTAAGTTAGATATCAATTCTAAAATTCAAAGAACTTAGGGGGGATAATAGTGTATAAAGTAGAAAATTTGTCTTTTAAATATAAAAAAAGTAAACAGAACACTTTAAGTAATATAAGTTTTTCTCTCACTAATGGAAAACTAAATGTTTTAGTAGGAGAAAATGGTGCAGGAAAAACTACTATTATGGATTGCATTGCAGGAATAAATAAAACTATTTATGATAATGTTTTACCTGAACAGCAATCAATTGTTTATATGACTCAAAATATTTTTTTATCCCCTAATTGTGTTGGTAAAGATGTTATTAATCTTATCAAAGGGATGAGTTCAAAAACTGAAGGTAGATACTTTGATAAAAAAATTACAGAACAATTGGAGACTAAAGAATTAGAAAAATTAGAACATTTAACTCAAATGACGATAGGAAAAATGTCAGAAGGTGAAAAGAAATGGTTATATATTACATTATTATCAGCTTTGGATAGAAAATTATATTTATTTGATGAGCCAACAAGTGGTATAGATCCTTTATCTAGAAAATTAATTATAAAGAGATTAAAGATTATAGCTGAAGAAAAAGTAGTTTTAATATCAAGTCATCAACTTCAAGATTTATATAATTCTGATAGTAAAATTATTTTTATCAATAAAGGGAAAAAAATTTATGATAATGACATTGAAAACTGGTTAAATGATATGGGCACTCAAGATATAGATGAAGCTTTTGAAGAAACTATTAATAAAGTGTTTTAAAAATAATGGTTTATAGTAGTAGGAATAGAAAAGCAGCATATTAAATGATAATAAAATGGAACAGTCTGAGACAATGATTGACGTCCCGGACTGTTTTGTTTGTGTTAATAAAGTAGCGAAAGTTGCAAGACGCGGTGCACGTGCAATATAACAGTCTCCTTATTGACACGTTTAGTAAGAAAAGGCAACAAGGCTACTCTTATTGACACGTTTGATGAGAAAAGGCAACAAGGCTACTCTTATTGACAGGTTTGGTAAGAATAGTCAATAAGACCATCGTTATTGACAGAAGAACGTACAACATAAGTCTCCAGTCTATTACTGCCAATACAAAGAAAGAGTTCGAGACATTAACCAATGTCCCGAACTCTTTATCATTATATTTTAAACTAGTTCTTTAAAGTTTTCTAAGCGTTTTTCTTTTTCTTCGTCGCTAATGTTATGTGCTTTAACATAGCGGTTGTTTTCTTTGCTTGCACATTCGTGTGAGCATGCGCCAAGATATTTCGCTTCATTTTCTTCTGTAACTAAGAATTGTCTGTTACATTCTGGATTGCTACAGTTGATGTATCTTTCGCAAGGTGTACCATCGAACCATTCTTTTCCGACTACTGTTTTTTCTACTTGGTTTACGTCTACGCTAATACGCTCATCGAATACGTACATTTTTCCGTCCCAATATTCGCCTTTAGTTTCTGGATCTTTACCGTAAGTAGCGATGCCACCCTCTAATTGTGCAACATCTTCAAATCCTTCTTTTAATAGGAAACCTGAGAATTTTTCACAACGAATACCGCCTGTACAGTACGTGACAATTTTTTTGTCCATGAATTTTTCTTTATTCTCTTTAATCCAGTCTGGTAAGTCTCTGAATCTTGTGATGTTAGGACGAATTGCGCCACGGAAATGACCTAAGTCATATTCATAGTCATTTCTTGCATCAATTACTATTGTGTCGTCAGATAATAAAGCTTCTTTAAATTCTTTTGGTGATAAATATTCACCAGTTAATTGTTTAGGGTTAACGTCTTCTTCTAAGTCTAATGCAACAATTTCTGGTCTAGGACGAACGTGCATTTTTTTGAAAGTATGCCCTTCAGCTTCATCTATTTTAAATACGATATCTTTGAAGCGTTCATCAGCTTTCATATGTTCCATGTATTGATCAGTTGCTTCTTTAGTACCTGATAAAGTCCCGTTAATACCTTCGTTTGCAACTAAAATACGGCCTTTCAATTCTAAGTCTTTACAAAAATCTAAATGCTCTGCTGAAAAAGTTTCAGGGTCATCGATTGTTGTGTATTTATAAAATAATAATACTCTGTAATCCATTTTCATTCTCCTCTTATATTTTAAATAGTATTATGTGTAAAATTTTTAAGTGTTTATAATTTGTAGTTGTCCCTTTTAAATGAGGGCATATTTTATCCTCATTATATTGTATCAAAAAAGTTGCATATTTCAATTGTTTAATTTTGTAAAATGTTGTGAAAGGAGTTTTATTGTAATGATTTATAAGTTGTTCTACAATAATTTTGTGTACTTATGTGTAAATTAACAAATAAAACCACTTATAAAAGGAGGGATACAGTGAGAGATTTAGTTCATAAGATAAGTAAGTATTTTTCCAGTTTGATGACATTACATACTGAACGATTGAATTTGAAAAAAGGTATTAGACAAGGTTTGTTAATTGCTGTTCCCATCTTGATTGGTTATTTATTAGGTAGAACAGATTTAGGATTACTTGTAGCAACAGGAACATTAGCTCATATATATGCGATTAAAGGGACGTTCAAGTCGAAAGTACAAACTGTACTCGTATCTGCAATATTGCTATCTATTTGTATGTTTTTAGGTACTTTGACAGTTGGTAACCAACTTCTATTTGGTATATTGCTCGTCCTGATTTCGACTTTGGTCTTTTATGTTTTTGTTTCTTTAAAAATACCAGGACCAGCTTCTACATTTTATATTGTGCTATTTGCACTACCTATGAATTTACCGGTAGAGCCAAGTGATGCATTTTTAAGAAGTGGGCTAGTCTTGCTAGGTGGTTTAGTAGGTACAGGCGTGCTTGTCATTTCTTTATTATCAGAAAAAGAAAATGTAGAACGTAGCAGTGTAGTTCAAAATTTCAAATTCCTTTGTGAAATGATGTCTGAATTTAATAATGATTCATTTGAAGCTTTATCTAAAAAAGTAAAAGATAATTTTAAGACGACAGAAAGAATATTTATTACTGCGGGTGCTAAGAAAAGTTCACAAAAGAAACGCTTATATTTATTACATTCTATAGCCCAAGGTATATATGCTGAATTATTAGAGTTAAAAGAGAGTGGCGTTAAGGAAATCCCAGAGTCTTTTTATAATTTATTACAAGACATTAATGAAAATGTTGCTAAAGAACAATATTTAAAAAGTGATGATACAAATATTATAAATAACGACGAAACTTATAATGATTTAACGAAATACTTATTTAGAGCTAACGATTTGTTAGCTATTCCGAAAGATCAAGTTCAATATGAAGTAGATATGCGTAAACCTATATATAGTAAAAATCTATTTCACAACTTAACATTAGACTCTTACGCTTTTATATCCACACTAAGATATTTAATCATTATGTCTGCTGCTATCACAATTGCTTTTGTATTCAAATTTGATCAAGCATACTGGGTACCATTATCTGCTAATACAGTAATGATAGGTGGTACAACATTAAAAGGTATGGAACGAGCAAGTTTAAGGTTTTTAGGAACGGTAGTAGGTGTCATATTGCTTTCTATAATCTTAGCTTTCCATCCGAATATCGTAATTGCGATTATCATTCTAGGATTATCAGCATTAATAGGAGAGACATTAGTAGCAGCTAACTACGGATTTGCGATGACCTTTATTACGATACAAGTCATATTATTAAATGGAATAGCATCACAGGATATTTCATTATCTATCGCGTTACCAAGAATTACAGATGTATTCGCAGGTGTGGTAATAGCAGCTATAGGTTTATTAATATTCGGTAGAAATGCAGCATCAACCATCATTAACAACACAATAGCAAATGTCGTAAGAACAGAATCGAAATTATTTTTCAAATTGTTCTCAAAAGAAAATTATCAATTTAGTGAAGAAGAAAAGAAAAATATATCATTAGAACTCAGCATAAAAATTAATAATATGCATAATATGTATGATAGTGCGATAGAGGAACTATTTAATGATAAAAAGAAAATAAGACACTATTATTCTAGCATTTATTTACTAGACGAATTGAGTTTCCTACTAGAAAGAGCAATTCATTTAGAAAACAGAGAAACATTTGATGAACAATTAATAAGTAAATATTTATTTTTATTTGAAGATTTAGCATATACATTAGAAACAAAACAACCAATCAAAATCAAAACTGACTTACCAATACTACCTGTATATCGAAATATACGAATAGTATTATTGAAATTGCAAAACCATCATTTAGAAAAAGAAGTTGCGAATTGATTCCTTATTCGAAATAATGCTCCTAATCCGTTGAAATTTTAGTTAACGAATTAGGAGCACTTATTTATATATTCTTTATTTCCACAATTCTAATAAAACTTTGGCGAATTCGTCAGGTTTTTGTACATAACCTAAATGTCCGCCTGGAATATCGACGAGCGAAATATTTGTTTGTTCGTGTATATAATAGTTTACGCTTTGTGGAAATGATCCTTTTGAATCTGTACCGTTTAGTAGTGTAATAATATCTTTGTATTTTTCTAAATCCTCTAAAGAAATATTTGAGTGTGTGTATTGTCTAATTTCATATTTAACCCAATTTATCATTTCTTCATAACGCTTATTCTTGCTTTCATCGCCAGCTGATATAGGTTGTGACATACTTTCTTCATCTATTTTAGCAATGTCTAATGTTTTTGCGAATGCTGCCATACCAGGTTCTAAACCGTTAGACAGTGCAATTTCTACTATTTCGGCATTTTGATCTTTCCAATACTGACTATCTGGTAAGAATGTGTTAATTGGTGGTTCGTGAAAGGCGATTTGTTTTACTACTTCTGGATAATCCTTTAATACATGCATCGTGACAATTGCGCCTGAACTAGATCCAAGTATATACACAGGTTCATTGCTTAAATGTTTTGCGAGTTCAGCAATGTCATGAGCGTCACGTTTTACACGGTAATCATCATCTTTATTTTTAGCTCTATCTGGAAGCGGCTCTGTCAGCTCACTTTGACCATAACCTCTTCTATCCACTGCTACTACAGTAAATTGATCTTTAAGTTGTTCTGCGAGAGGTAAAAATATGTCTCCTGTACCATTTGCGCCTGGAACTAATATTAACACGGGTCCTTGTCCTATTTTATGATAATGTAGTTTTGCTCCATTTAAATCTAGACTTTCCATTTTATTGCCCCCATTTAATTTATATAGTGATTTATTATTATATCTTCACTTTTTTAAAATTTTCAAACCATTCAAATAGTTGACTAAATCTATTTGAAACATATATATATATATATATATATATATATATATATATATATGTTACTTTTGTAAATTTTTGACAATGTTTACCTTCACTGCAATAATGGAATAAAATAGATAGAAGGAGGAAGGCAGATGTCAAAACTTGAGGGGATACCTGAATCCATGTTAATTCCACTTGCTGCAAAGGCAAATGAATATTATAAGTCCTCTCCAATTATTTATGATCCTTATTCACTGGATATAATGAGGGAAGTGGATTATTCTTTTGAAAATTTTTCTAAGGACTGGATGTCACAACTTGGTATATGTATTAGAACGGAAATACTGGATGAAATGGTTTTAGATTTTGTTACGACATCTAAGAATCCTTTTGTGATAAATATAGGGTGTGGCTTGGACACAAGATTAAGCCGTTTAGACTTAAAAAAAATACCGTGGATAGACATCGATTTGCCTGAAAGCATAAATGCAAGACGGCGCTTTTTTTATGAAACAGATTATTACAAAATGATTGGGAAATCTATGTTTGATTATTCTTGGTTGAAAGATATAAGAAGTCATCCTTCATTTAAAGAAGACTCAAATATATTAATCATTTTTGAAGGAGTATTAATGTATTTTGAAGAATTGGATATTAAAAATTTACTAAGGGAAATTACAAAAACATTACAGCATCAAAATGTAAAAATTGCTGCAGAATTTTGTTCAAAAACAATGACTAATCATTCGGAAAAACATCCTTCTGTCTCAAAATTATCTAGTAAGTTGGAATTTAAATATGGATATAATAAAATCTCAGAACTAAAAAATATATTGCCTAAACATTTAAATGTCGTGAATGAAATAAACTATTTTGAACGTTACCCAAATAGATGGAGATGGTTTAGGTTATTTAAATATATCCCTTACTTAAAAAACCGATACAATAATAAAATTGTGTTATTAAAAAATGTACAAAATTTTAAAGAGTAGTCATATAAAGAAGAGGAAAATCTATAGGTTTTCTCTTCTTTATTTTTTTATGTCTTTTTTAATAAGCATAGACGTTGACTTTCCCATAAAACGTAGTAAAATATACTTTGAATTAAAGATACTTTAATTAATAATTATTTAATTAAGATTAAATTCAGCTGAATCTTTAATCCAAATATCAATTGGAGGGTTATGTAAAAATGAATAGAGTACCGTATCTGGCCTCAACTACAGGGATTTATTTAAATTTCTTTATTTTAGGTATGGTCAACATTATATTTGGGTCAAATATGGATAGTTTAACTGGCCAACTAGGAACAACAGCAGGAGGCGTGAGTACGTTGCTGTCTGGTTTTGGTGTTGGTAAGTTACTGACTTACGCAATTAATGGTTATCTTTCAGATAAAATCGGAAGAAAGCCAGTCATTATTATCGCAAGTGTATTAATGGCATTTTTCTTATTTACTTTTCCATTTACATCTAGTTATGTAGTGGCATTTATACTTGCTATTATCATGGGTATTGGTAATTCTGCTTTAGATTCAGGTTCTTATCCTGCTTTAACAGAATCTTATCCAAACTCGGCAGGTACAGCGAACGTGTTATCGAAAGTATTTAACTCAATCGGTGGTATATTACTACCATTATTTATAACGTTCTTACTAACGAACGACATGAGTTATAAAATGTCATTTATCATTCCGGGAATCGTGACAGTAGTGGCATTAATAATATTAATATTTGCTAAATTCCCAAGTAATAACTCAGTGGACAGTTCATCTGAAACCACTCAGCAAAGTAAATTTATAGAAGAGCCTAAGTTCTGGGTAGAAGGTGCAGCTTTAGTTGTTATTGGGTTTACTTCCCTTGCGCTTATTATGATTGCGCCTTTATGGATACCAACTTTAGCTCAATCTGTATTAGGTATGAGCCAAGCAGCTTCAGTTTCAGTTATTAGTTATTATACTGCTGGTGCTTTTGTATCAGTTATATTACTAACATTACTTCTGAAAAAAATTAGCGTACTTTATATAATGATTGTTTATCCAGTATTAACAATTGTTGGCTACGTATTAGTATTACTATTACCGGTGTCATTCTTTAGTAATATTCTAATCTTTATCGTTGGTTTATCTATTTCGGGTGTATTACAGTTAGCAATTACAGCAATAACAACGATATTCTGGCAACGTAAAGGCGCTATGACAGGAATTATTTCTACTTCCGGAAGTATTGCAGTAATTATCATGCCAGCACTAACTGGTTATATGGAAGGTTCTATAGGTATACAATCAGTTATTTGGTTAGAAGTTATATTATCAGTTATTGGTTTAATCGCAGCAGTTGTTGTGTTCTATAGATATAAAGCAATTACAGGCGGTCGCGTTGATATTTAATTTTAAAGGAGAGAGCAAATCATGGAATTTGAAAAAAACTTAGAAAAAATAGATGGAAGAACAAAATTAGTAGGATTATTAGCTACACCAATAGGTCACACTTTATCACCAAGATTGCATAATTTAGGTTATTCTATTAAAGGTTTAAACTATGCTTACCTTGCATTTGAAGTAGGTAATGACAATTTAGAAGAAGCTGTTAATGGCATGAGAGCTGTAGATGCAGCTGGCTTTAATGTTTCCATGCCTAATAAAATGGAAATCATCCAATATTTAGATGAATTAGATGACAGTGCTAAATATTCTGGTGCAGTTAATACTGTAGTAAATGACAATGGTAAATTAATTGGTCATAATACTGACGGTCAAGGTTACGTTGAAAACTTATTAAATCATGGTGTTGAAATAGAAGGTAAAAAAATTACGCTAGTAGGATCAGGCGGAGCAGCAACACCAATCGCAATTCAATTAGCACAATCTGGTGTTTCAGAAATTAGTATTTTTGCTAGAAATGATCAATATTTTAAACAAGCTGAAGAAAATGCTAGAAAAATTAACGAAGATATGAAAGAGTTCAACGTTAAAGCTAATATTTTCCCATTAGAAGATAAAGAACAATTCAGAAAGGAAATTGCTGACAGTGTTGTACTTGCAAATGGTACAAGTCTTGGTATGAAACCGTTAGACGATTTAAGTATTGTTGATGAAACATTAGATGTATTAAGAAAAGATTTAGTCGTAACAGATGTAGTATACAATCCTCAAAAATCTAAATTATTACAACAAGCTGAAGACGCTGGATGTACGGCAATTAACGGTTTAGGCATGATGTCATGGCAAGGCGCGATTGCATTTAAACTATTTACTGGTGTAGATATGCCTAGAGAAGAAATTGTAAAAATTATGTTCGGTGAAGACAGCAAATAATTTAAAATTTTGAAAGAAGGTCATTACTAATGAAACAGTTTTTAATGTTACATGGTGTGAATCATGATATGTTCGGGCGCAGAGATCCTGAACAGTATGGGACAATAACTTTAGATGGAATCAACGATAAGATTGATGAATTAGCAAATGAATTAAATGTAAATGTTGAAAAATACCAAACTAATTTTGAAGGCGAAATGGTAAATAAAATAAATGAAGCATATTTGAACAATGTTGATGGCGTTATAATTAATGCTGGCGCATGGACACATTATAGTTATGCAATTCGTGATGCATTAGCCATATTAGAATGTCCAGTTGTAGAAATTCATATGTCTAATATTCATTCACGTGAATCATTTAGACATCATTCAGTCTTTGCAGATATCGTTACAGGTCAAATGACTGGATTCGGAGTGGAAAGTTATTTACTTGGTTTAAGAGCTGCTTATTCAGCTATAAAATAATATGTAAGTTGAAGAGGTTAAGGTGCTCATGTTGTTGATATTATTTCACACATATGAGGTTCTTTAACCTCTTTTTTCTATATTTTAATGGTGTTTAACCAAATGTTTAGGTATTTATAGTAAAATAAAAATAAGATATACAAAACATTGGAATGGAAAATGATAATCAAGGAGTTTTTGCAATATGGAGAATCGACAAGTACAGAGCATATATGTCAATCTTATAAAAGCTTCTCAAAACGTCCAAAAGGGGCTTTTTGAAATATGTAGAGAAGAAAATATTAAAGTTAATGATTTTTTAGTATTAGGAGCTTTATATCAATGGGGCGCACAGTCTATCTTATCAATTAGTAAAAACGTATTAATTAAAAGTGGCAGTATGACCTATATTATTGATAAGCTTGAGAAGAAAGAATTGATTTATCGAACGCCATCTAAAGAAGATAGACGTGTTATTTTAATTGATTTAACAGAAGAAGGCTATAAACAAGCAGAAAAATTGTATAACGCTGAATTAGAAATGTTCGCTCGTATGTTTGAAAAAGCGAGTAAAAAGACTTTAGATAATGCACCTAGCGAATTGAGAGAATTAAGAGATGTTTCAGATGCGTTCGTTGAGGAAAATGGATTTAAATACTAATTTTTAATTAAGAAAGGATTAGTTATGGAAACTGTATATATAGCAGGTGGCTGTCTATGGGGCGTACAAGCTTTCTTTAAAACTTTACCAGGTGTCATAGATACAGAAGCTGGTAGAGCGAATGGAGAGAGTCCTACATTAGAGGGTCCGTATGATGGTTATGCTGAATGTGTGAAAGTTATTTATAATCCTGAAATTGTATCTATTAATGATTTAATGCATTATTTATTTGAAATTATTGATCCATATAGTGTTAATAAACAAGGTCAAGATGAAGGATTGAAGTATAGAACAGGTCTATATAGTACTGAACAAGCACATCTAGAAGAAGCTAGAGCGTTTATAAGTAGTAGAGATGATGCCAGTCAAATAGCTATAGAAATTAAGTTATTAACTAACTACATAACAAGCGCTCCAGAACATCAAGATAGATTAACTAAATACCCAAACGACTACTGTCATATACCTAGGGCATTGTTAAAAAAGTATCAAAGTTAATATAAAACGCCACATAAAAAATGAATTTATTTCATTTTTTATGTGGCGTTTTTAGTTTTAAAAACTTTAGTTATTGTCCGTGATATATATTAAATAATAACGGTTTGATACAATTTTTTGTCCATTCGTCGTATATTTTTTGTTTGTTAATATTATTTTCTACTATTGTAATACCGCAATCTCCACCGCCAGCGCCAGACGTTTTACTTGCGCCACCAAATTTCTCACCAATATCACATAGTTTCTTAAGGTGTGTTGTTTCTATATCAATTGTAGCAAGTGAATCTAATTTTTGGATGATTTTTCGATTTTGTCGAATCATCTCCTGCACGCCTTGTATATAATTTGTCTTAAATGAATGGATGAGCTGTTCTACATACATTTGAGATTTTTCTAAAAATTGACTGTAGAATATAGGATCTGCTTTTAAACGTTTCACTTCACTTACTAAGTGGTGTGAAGAAGCGGGCGACCCAGTCCAACCGATTAATACTTCCATACGTTCAGGGGCTTGTAACGGCTCTATATGAAGGCCAGGCCAATTTTTCTTAAGTACTTCATTGACTGATGTAGCTTCGATTTGTTCTTTTACCCATACATGATCAAAAGTACTATAAACTAACCAACCTGTGTATACACTGACGGCGATATCACCACAAGAACTTAAACTTTGTAATTTCATGTTTGCGATAACAGCGAGTTTATAAATGTATAGATTAGATAATTGTAAGTTATAAAATTCATTCAAAGCTTTGACTACAGAGACTAATACAGCAGCACTTGATCCAATTCCATATTTATGACCATTTGCATCGTCTAAATTACTATCAATTGTAATATTGAATGGTCTCATTGGTATATTGAAACTTTTCGCGTATTGTTCAAAGACTTCGATTGCTTGTGTAATATATTTTAATTGTTCAGCAGCATCAGTATCTGAAACAATAATATTATCTTCAGCTCTTATAAATGTTACAGGCTCATGATGCAAGGTTTTGGAATGTATTAACCCTGTATTTCCATTTGTATCTTCTATTGTGGCTGTAACAAAACGATCTACTGCTATTAGTACGGATTTGTATCCAGGTTCAGTCACTGCGTATTCTCCAGCAATGTATAATTTTCCTGGGGCTTTCACTTGAATCATTTTATCTCTTCCTTATTCTAAAATTTCAATTCCTGTGTGCGTGATATCACTCGCAATTACTTGTTCTTCTTTAAAATGTTGAAGTAATGCATTTAAAATGTATTGCTGATTTTTCTTCTCTGTTAGAATTTTCACATTCGGCCCCGCGTCCATTGTAAAGTAACAAGGGTATCCGGCTTCGCGACATTGGTGAACAATTTCCATCACGAGATAACTATCAGGTACTAAATATGTGAAAGGCGGCTGAGCACCTAAATTGGTAGCATGCATGCGTAAACCATTTTCTTCTATAACTTCACCTAAATGTTTAAAGTCTTTGTTGTTAATTGCTTCTTTTACAGATTGAATATCTTCATCAACATGATCTAACCAATATTGATAAAAGCGGGAAGTTTGTCTTGTATGAGACATACCAGAACGGCTAGAAACCTTCTTAGATTTATCATTAATTACGACAAAAACCATAGAGAGTTCATTTTCCCAGTCATTTGCATCGATAGCGTGAGCATAAGACGTTTCATCATCATGTCCCTTTTCCCATTCTGCAAATCCACCAAAAATACTTCTAGATGCAGAGCCTGAACCTCTACGAGCTAGTCTAGATAAATCTTTCTTAGACATGTTTAATTGTAAGGCTTCATTACATGCTGCCGATAATGCTGCATATGCGCTTGCTGACGAAGCAAGTCCAGCGGCTGTTGGTACATAATTTATACTTTCGATATATGCATACATGGAGGTTTGGCTTCGTTCTCTAACGAGGTCCATAAAGCGGTAAATTTTCTTAGCTTCGTCATCACTCACTTCTTCTCCATTCAATATTAATGTATCTTTAGTATATTCTGGATTGAAAGTGACTTTCGTATCCGTGTAAAAACGGTCTAGTGTGACCGATAAACTATTATTCATTGGAAGAATTAAATCTTCGTCTGCTTTACCCCAATATTTTATTAAAGCAATATTAGTATGGGCACGCGCTTTACCACAGTTGTTCAATCTGATTAACCTCCTAAATATTCAATCCAAGTATGGTGTGCACCAAATTCAAGAGCACTGGCTGATATTTTTTCAGCAGTTCCAAGATCTTGAGCTAATACAATCATACTGCCTCCACGACCACCGCCAGTTAATTTTCCAGCAATAGCACCTTGATTTTGACTTAATTCAAGAAGTGCTTCTATTTGATCATGACTAACAGTAAGTTTGCGTAAGTTTTCTTGAGAAAGCTTAAAAATATGCGCTAATTGATTGAAGTCATTATTGTTGATTGCTTGATTCGCTTCGTGCACAAGCACGCCAATATGTTCTACATATTGCATATATTCTTGACTATTATCACATAAACGGTGAACATCTTCTACTGCCTTTTTAGTAGAACCTCTTACACCAGTATCAATTACAACCATATATCCTTCTATAGCTAAAGGTTTTAAAGTCGTTACTTCACCTTGTTGGAACCATACGGGCTTATTCGAAACAATGGTTTGTGTGTCTATACCACTAGGTTTACCATGTGCAATTTTTTCTGCCCAATTTGCTTCTTCAATGAGTTTTTCATCAGAAAGAGGCTTGTTTAAATAATTATAACTTGCTCTTATAAAAGCTATTGCCATCGCTGCACTAGAACCTAGACCTCTAGACGGCGGTAAGTTTGTTTCAAATGTAACATTAATAGGTTGGGGTATTTCATATTTATTAATGAAACGGGTTACAACTAATTTAATATGTTCAGGTGCTTCATCTAGAAACCCTTCGTATACATCACTATTAATAAAAGAACGTTCATTTTCTTTCAATGATGTTATCGTTGCTTTAACTACACCAGATTTAAAGGGAATAGCAATTGCAGGTTGTCCAAATGTTACAGCGTGTTCTCCTATTAAAATAACTTTCCCATTTGCTTCCCCGTATCCTGTTTGTGTCATACTTCAATCACCTTTAGCACTTTCAAATTTTTTTCATTTTTAATAACACTTTACCATTATAAAACTACTGTCAAATATATTCAAAGACCTTACCTTAAAATTTCCATTTATTCATTAATGAAATTGGTAACTATTATGACCTTTTGCAAATCCTTTTGCTGTAAACAACCAAGAATCTCCGCCACTTTCAATATCGTTAGCACAAATGATTAATTGGTTTGTACCAGGAATAAAGGCAGGGTGGGTAGACCTTAACATGTGACCTTCGTCACGTCCGGGCATTAAAATTTGTCCAATTGGATAGCCTCGCTTATTAAATACAAGCACTCTACCTTGACCGTACATTGCTACGTAAAGATTGTCGTCACTATCAATACAGCATGAGTCCGGACCTTCGTGACCCGTAAAGTGATAAGGTATAGAAGCACCAAATGGCTCAATTGTTACACCATCTTCTTCTAATGAAATGCGATGTAATCTATTGGCATTCGTTTCAGTAACCCATAGTACACGTTCATCTGTACTTAAAGCTATGCCATTAGCGACAGAAATATTTTGAATGATTGGTGTGATTGATTGATGATCGGGCGATACATAATATACGCCACCCAGAGGATTTGTTGAATAACCTCTAAAATCAGTGAAGTAAAATCCACCTTTACTATCAAATACTAAATCATCTACACAATATTCAGTGTCTATATCTGAAACTATACTTTGAGGGTTTTTGCCATCAGAGTCAACTGAAATAATGCCGCCGGAATCTTTAAAATTCCCTAAATAACATAAATATAAACGACCATCTTTATGAATTTTTACAGCAGCAGGGTTTGTTTTTTCAGATTGAAAGACTGTATTTACTTTCTTCTCGGGTAAATCAACGCGAAATATTTTTCCACCAAAAACTTCACACAAAAATAAATTATGGTCTCTGTCGAAACATAAACCTTCAAGTTGAAGTCCTTCGTCTGAAATTTTTAACCATGGTTCAGCTGTAACTGTTTGTAAATTTTGTTCACCTGAAAGGAGTGGTACTGCACTTTTAGAAGCTTCTGTATAGTAAAGAGTTGGAATTTCTTTATGAGTCATAACACATTCTCCTTTATCGTTATATTATTCATTTAAATCTATGTAAATAATAAAAGATATCTTCTATATATGTCTTTTATATTATCACTTAATATCATATATTAAAAATTAAAAAATATGTTGAAATATTACTTATAAACAATATGTATACATAGGTAATATATATTGTTTATAAGTAAGAAAAAACTCCTAAAGTTATTTGGTGTCGAACTTTAGGAGTGTACTTCATAGTTTGGTTTATATAGCAAAGGAACAACTCATAATTATGTCCCTGATATGTTTATTTTAACTTATCATTAATGGACTTTGTACGTTGATCAACGTAACTTTGTAAATCTGGAGAAAATACGTAGTCTATTGCTTTTAAATCAGATATTTTCGAGGCATTTAGTAAATTCGCAATGATATACATTTGTTCTATAAATTGCTTCATGTTATCAATTGTATGTTCTAATCCAAATTCATCTAGTTGTTTAAGGACGTAGCCTGATAATCCGACCGCTTCTGCTCCTAATACTAAACACTTTATAGCATCGAGAGGATTTTTAACGCCACCGCTAGCTAATACATGAATGTCTGTCGCCAATAATTTTGCTTCTATTAGACTTTGTACGGTACTTTGTCCCCACATATTTAAAAATGCCATGTCTTTTAAAGGACGTCTTTGATTCTCGATATCTGCAAAGTTTGTTCCACCTCTACCACTCACATCAACATATTGGATACCGATATTTTTAACTTTTTGAATAGTTTCAGCGCTCATACCAAAACCAACCTCTTTAATGATAACGGGTACACTTATATGTTCTTTAATCTCTTTTATATTTGTTAACCAGTGTTCAAATTCAGTATCACCTTCAGGCATAATGAGCTCTTGAGGTGCATTAACATGAATTTGTAATGCATCAGCTTGTAAGAGGTCGATAGACTTTTGCGCATTTTTATAGCCAATATCGGCACCAACGTTACTAAAAATAATACCGTCTGGATTTTCTTCTCTTACAACTGTAAAGCTATATTCGGCATTTGGGTCTTTCAACGCTGAATGAATAGAACCAACAGCCATAGGAATTTGACAAGCCTTCGCAATTTGAGCGAGTTGTTTGTTGATGAGTGCAGCACGCTCGCTACCGCCAGTCATCGCATTTATATAAACAGGATGTTTAAAAGTAAAATGAGAGAGCTTAACAGATAAATCTATTTGATTTTTGTTAATTGAAGGAATGGATTGATGAATTAGCTGAACCTTATCAAAATCAGTTCCCGTTGCTTGAAAAGTATCTAAAGCTAATTGTATATGTTCATTCTTTCTAATGCTTCTTAATGAGTCGTCCATTCATTTATCCTCCATGCATCTATATGTTAAATGTTTTATTTTTATCTCATTCATATTATATCAGTTGTCATATTGAATATAAACTAAACAATATAATAATGGGCAGTCTTTAACCGGTCCACTATGTAGGCTATAAAACAAAATTAATTATTTGTGATAATATAATATTATATAAATATAAAACTTATGGAGGAGAAAAGTTATTAAACTAAGAAAATTTACTTTAATTATGATTTGTACACTATTATTAAGCGGTTGTACATTGCCTGGTATAGGTGGTGCTTCACCTCAAACTGTGAAAATTACAGCACTTGCGACAAGTGAGTCTCAAATTATGGCACATATGATTCGACTGCAAATTGAGCATGATACTGATGGGGAAGTTAAACCAGTTATTGTAAATAACCTCGGGTCTGCTGTTATTGAGCATAATGCAATCATGAATGATGACGCTCAAATTTCTGCTACAAGATATACGGGTACAGATTTAGTCGGTGCATTAGATTCTGATCCTATTACAGATACTAAAAAAGCAGAAAAAGCGGTTAAAGCTGGTTTTCAAAATAAATTTAATCAAACATTTTTCGACTCTTACGGATTTGAAAATACTTTTGCTTTTACTGTGACGAAAGAAACAGCAGAAAAATACAATTTGAAAAAAGTATCAGATTTAGAGAAACATAAAGATGAATTGAGAGTAGCAAGTGATGCTACATGGATTAAACGTGAAGGTGATGGTTATCCAGCATTCGCAAAAGCTTACGGATTTGAATTTAAAAATATACGCACAATGCAGATTGGACTCGTATATGATGCATTGAAGAATAAAAGCATCGATGCAGCACTTGGTTATACGACAGATGGAAGAATTGCAGCATATGATTTAGTGACATTAGAAGATGATCGTCATTTCTTCCCACCATATGATGCAAGTCCTTTAGCAACAAATGAGTATTTGAAGAAGAATCCAAAAGCTAAAAAGTCTATAGAAAAATTAATTGGCAAAGTATCTACTGAAAAAATGCAAGAACTGAATTACCGAGCAGATGGTAAAAAAGAAGAACCAGCTGTTATAGCGGAAAAGTTCTTAAAGAAGCATAATTATTTTGAGTAGTAACAAAACGGTAGATGACGAAGCGAATAAAAAATTAAATTAATGATAATAAGCTGAGACATTTATTAGTGTTTCAGCTTTATTATTGAATTAGAGAGAAAGAAATAAGAGGGATGTATTTGGATTAATGAGATAGAAAATCCAATAAGGAGATGTGTAGTTGGATTATTGTTGTAGAAAATCCAATAAGGGGATATGTAGTTGGATTATTGTTGTAGTTAATCCAATAAGAGGCTGTTTACTTGGATTAATGAGCTAGAAAATCCAATAAGAGGGTGTGTAGTTGGATTATTGTTGTAGTTAATCCAATAAAGGTATGTGTACTTGGATTATTGTAATAGAAAATCCAACAAGAGGGTATGTATTTGGATTAATGAGCTAGAAAATCCAATAAGAGGGTGTGTAGTTGGATTATTGTTGTAGTTAATCCAATAAAGGTATGTGTACTTGGATTATTGTCTTAGAAAATCCAATAAAGGTATGTGTACTTGGATTAATGTCATAGAAAATCCAATAAGAGTGTGTGTAGTTGGATTATTGTCTTAGAAGATCCAATAAAAACCCCTCACTATAAGCTATAGTGAGGGGTTTAATAGTTCATTTAAAAATATATTAAGCCTAGTTGTATCAACTGTTTATCTTACGCCCAACCTCTGAAACGTGTTGCTTCGGCTGTTCTTCTAACACCAACAACATAAGCTGATAAACGCATATCTAAGTTTCTATTTTGTGAAATTTCGTATACTTTATCAAACGCTTCTACTAGTTTCTCTCTTAATAGTCGATTGACTTCTTCTTCAGACCAATATAAGCCATCATTGTTCTGTACCCACTCAAAGTAAGAAACAGTAACACCACCAGCACTTGCTAAAACGTCAGGGATTAATAAAACATCCTTTTCTGTTAAGATGCGCGTTGCTTCTTGTGTAGTAGGTCCGTTAGCAGCTTCTGCTACAATTTTAGCTTTAATTTTTGGTGCGTTGTCTGCTGTGATTTGGTTTGCTAAAGCAGCTGGTACTAAAATATCACAATCAATTTCGAAAAGTTCTTCGTTTGTAATAAGGTCATCGAACAGTGGTGTAATACGACCGTGTTCTTTTCTAAGTTCTAGTAAATGATCAATATCTAAGCCATCTGGATTGTATAAAGCACCACGACTTTCAGATATACATACAATTTTAGCGCCTTTATCGTGAAGAATTTTAGCAATAAAGCTACCTGCGTTACCAAAACCTTGAATAACAACACGTGAATCTTCTATATTAATATTCTTACGTTTGGCCGCTTCTTCAATAGTGATGACTGCACCTAATGCAGTTGCTTGTTCACGTCCTAATGAACCGCCTAAACTAAGTGGTTTACCTGTAATAAAGTTTGGCGCGTTTACTTTATTCATTAAACTATACTCATCCATCATCCAAGACATAGTTTGTGCATCTGTATACACATCAGGTGCAGGGATGTCTTTTGTAGGTCCGACGATTTGAGAAATTGCTCTAACATAACCGCGTGATAAACGTTCCACCTCAGTCTTACTCATATCATGAGGGTCACATTGGATGGCACCTTTACCACCACCGTACGGTAAATTAACAATGCCGCATTTTAATGTCATCCACATAGATAATGCTTTAACTTCATTTTCATCGACATCTGGATGGAAACGAATACCGCCTTTTGTAGGTCCAACCGAATCATTATGTTGAGAACGATAGCCTGTAAAAGTTTTTACTGAACCGTCGTCCATTCTAACTGGTATACGAACTTTAAAGAATTTCATTGGCTCTTTGATTAATTCATAAAGGCCATCATCGTAACCTAATTTATGTAATGCCTCTTTTACAATACTCTGTGTAGAAGTTACTAAATTACTATTTTCATTCATAGTTGACTCTCCTATTCTCTGTCTAGAAAAAACATACTAAAGTAAATAATAATACGAATAAAAAAATAATTCAATATAATTAACTGAATTTACAAAAAACTCTAAAAAGTTATTTAATAAATAGTATATTGGAAATTTAATAAAAAAGCGAATTAGATTATGAAAAAAGACTCATCTTACAAATGAAATATAAGTAACTTTATTATAATATTTCTACATTATTAGTATCGGAAAAGTATGGATATGTTTTAATTGGTATTTAATGGAAAGTGGTGTTATAATATGAATTAGCTGTTATTAATATAATGAGTATAATAACTATCTAGTGTATAAGAGGCGCCTGTATAAGCAGGCGTCTCTTTTTTATTTGTGATTTAAAAAAACTATTGCTTATGACGTAACGTCATAAATTATACTTGTCTTAAATTTCGACAAGGAGTGTTATAAATGAAAATCAATCTAAAACCATTGCTAGTTTATGTTTCAATTATTATTTTAAGTTTCTTAGTTAGTTGGCCTTTTTTTAATAAGTTAGTGAATATGCAAATTCAAATGATGCATATTGATCCAGATTTGTCAGAGATAACATTAACTAATTTAAGCATGATTAATCCACTTATTTTAAGTTTAATAGCTTTATTAATAGGCCATTTCTTGCATGAAAAGACAGAGCTAAAATCTATTATTTATGAAAAGGGGAACTTTAAAGATACGATACTAGTAAGTGTGATAAGCGGAGCGTTAGTTGGCTTTTGTTTAGGTATGGGGAATTTGGTTTTTAATAGTGGCCCAGAAGATATGATTGTAGAAAAAGCTTCTTTTATTAATTTACTTGGCGGGATATCTTACGGAGGTATAATAGAAGAACTTATCACGAGATTCGGGTTAATGACGTTTATAACATTTATGTTAATTAAGATTTTTAAAAGAAAAACAACTTTCATTTATATAATAAGTATCATATTATCAGCAGTGATATTTTCTTTAGGTCATCTTCCTTCAGCATTAGTAGGAATAGATGAACATTATTTTATAATCATTCTTAAAGTTATTACTCTTAATACATTTGCAGGAACAGTTTATGGTTTTCTTTATTATAAATACTATTTAGAAAGTGCCATGCTCGCACACGTTTTTACACATATGACAATGCAAACTTTATATTTATTTTTCATTTAAGTAAATATACTTTTAAAATGAAATTTCTTCTAATAAGTTTACATTATACTAATTAAGAATGATATTATGGATTTAATGTGTTTTAAAGGGGTGTTCGGATGGCTGAAATGATTTTTATTTTAAAGAGTGTCTTATTGCCTATTTTTATTATGATTTCATTGGGGTATGTTTTACAAAAACGATTTAAATTGGATTTAAGTACATTAGCTAAATTAAATATAAATGTATTTGTTCCAGGATTTATTTTTGTTAAATTTTATAAAACAAGTTTGGCACTAGACATGCTTTTTTACGTTATGGTTTTCTTCATTATATATGTAGCCTTATTATATGTGTTTGCGTATTCCATTTCTAAAGTTCAAAATCTCGATAAAACTAAAGCGACAACGCTTAATAATAGTGTTCTCTTTTTCAACTCTGGGAATTATGGGGCGCCTGTTAATGATTTAGTCTTTAAAAGTGATCCGGTCGCGATGTCTGCACAAGTTATTGTCTTAACGATGCAAAATATTTTTACATTTACATATGGTGTGTTTGCGATTCAATCTGTTCAAATTGGTAAACTAAAAGCATTGTTAAATTATTTTAAAATGCCTATCATTTACGCGTTAGTTTTAGCAGTTATTTTAAATTATAACGATGTTGCTGTTCCGGATTTTATTTGGACTACTGTGAGTTATCTTTCAGATGCAATGATTGCAATTGCACTTATATTATTAGGTGCTCAAATTGCTAATATTAAATTTAGTTTTAAGTGGACATCTTCTTATATTTATATCTTTATTAGACTTATTATAGGACCTTTAATTGCTTTAGCTATTATTAAAATTATGGGAATCGATGGTGTTGTAGGTCAAACGTTATTTATTGCCTCTGCAATGCCGACTTCAGTTAACAGTTCAGTTATCGCACAAGAATATGATAATTATCCTGAACTCGCTGCAGAATTGGTCTTCTTATCAACGTTATTCAGTGCTATCACTGTTGTAATCGTTATATATTTATCACATATGATTTTTTAAAATAAAATATTGAAGATGAGTCCGAGACATAAAGAATAGTCTCGGACTTTTTCGTTATTCTGAAAATCATTTGCAAATTGCTTATATAATAAGGTATTATATAAATCATAATCGTTACGATTTAAAGGTAATTATAAATGGAATAAAGGTGATAATATGAAATGGACCATTGTTGGCGGAGGTATACATGCGATAACAATTGCACTTAAATTGAAGACTTTAGGTTTAAACAACAAAGATTTAAAAATTATAGATCCTCACGATGTCTTTTGTCATCAATTTGATAAACGAACAAATGATATCAGTATGCCGTTCTTAAGATCTCCGATTGTACATCATGTGCATCCAAATCCTTTTCATTTAAAACAATATTATAAGAAGCATGATTATGCAGGAGGCGTGTACGGTCAATATAAAAGGCCACAACGTGAAATGTTCATGCATCATATTTATGAGCTGATAGAACATTACAATTTAACTGAATGTCATATTAAAGGTTCAGCAGTCGATATAAAGAAAACTGAAGAAACTTGGTTAATTAGACTAGAGAGCGGTGAAGCAATAAATTCGGATGTAGTTGTTATAGCATCAGGATGTAATCATCAGCCTAAAATACCTAGTATGTATAAAGGACAAGAAGATATACAACACATATTTGAAGAAACAGATATTCAATACAAATCAACGTCTCATGTTATAGGTAGTGGTATTTCAGCTGCTCATTTAACCTTAAAATTGATTTATAATGATGAGGATAAACATGTACATTTATGGACGAACAAACCGCTTGAAGTTCATGATTTTGATGCCGATCCAGGTTGGTTGGGCCCTAAAAACATGACGGAATTTTCGAAAGTAAATTGTGCTAATAAAAAGATGGATATCATATTAAAAGAAAGACATAAAGGTTCAATGCCTAGAGAGTTATACCTTAGACTAAAAAGGTATATTAAAATGGGTAGGTTAACAATACATGAGAATGAAATTGAACAAATTAAAAAGCATCATATCCATACTAAAGACGGAACAAAAATATATTATGACCATATTTTATTAGCTACAGGATTCGATAATACATTATTAACTCAACCTATACTAAACACATTGATTCATGAATATAAAGCACCATTAAATGAATGCGGATATCCTGAAATTTCTAAAAATCTAGAATGGTTACCAAATTTATTTGTTTCAGGCGGACTTGCTGATTTAGAGTTAGGACCATTTGCTAGAAATATAATGGGTGGAAGAGAAGCGGCTAAGAAAATTGGAGAAAAATATTCAGAAATAAAAGAGCTCGTAAAAAATTAAAAATATTTAAGATTTTCAAAAAGTATGCATAGATTATGAATCGAGTTAATAGTCTTTTACGTAGACTATCTATCTAAACGTTAGCCTTTTTAAGAACATAGAGACTACTAATTTCATAAAATATAATAAGAGTTCTAGATATTAATCCTAGACTCTTATTTTTATTTGCAATATTCTTAATAAAAATGGAAATATGTGGACCGTTATTGACACGTTTGGTGAGAAGTGGCAATAAGACTACCGTTATTGACACGTTTGGTGAGAAGTGGCAATAAGACTACCGTTATTGACACGTTTGGTGAGAAGTGACAATAAGATTAACAGAAAACAGTCTTGGAATATTTATATGTCGGTATTAAAATGTATATACTTATAAAATCAAAAGTATATGTATTAAATTATCATTACCATTACAGCGCTAAAGTGCTTGTTTACGAACTATAGCCCGCCGTTAAAACCGACTAATTTCCTTATATATAATAAGAGCCTGGGACATAATCAATGTCTCAGGCTCTTTTATTATATTGGCAGTAGCTGGCAGGATTGCCGGGGTAGGACTAAGATATCTGTATAGGAAAATTAATTTTCTGTCTTAATCCTTTATTTTTATATTTCTTGTAATATATTATAAATTTCTTGATTATCTTTTGCTTCTATTAAACTATTACGGATGTCATCATTCATTAAAGCACGTGATAAACGTTGTAATAATTTTAAGTGTGTATCATCACTATCGCTTGGAACAGCAATTAAGAAGACTAATTTTGGTAATGTGCCATCTAAACTTTCCCAATCTACACCATGCTTGTTATTTAATACAGCTACAACAGGTTGTTTTACTGCTGATGATTTACCATGTGGAATGGCTACGTTCATACCTATTGCTGTTGTAGATTGTGATTCTCTTTCTAATACTGCTGAAAGTAAACTTTGTTCATCATCAATGTAGTCGTGAGATTTTAATTGAGTTATTAAGTTTTCTATTACTTGATCTCTCGTCATTGATTCATCAGATAAAGAAATAATATTTTTATCAAACACGTTCATTTCATCATTACTATCTTCAGTCGATTCATTCGTTTGAGTCGTGTTTTGTTCTTGACTAAATTCATTTGTACTGCCACTTGTGTCGGCAACACCAGCTGTTTCTGTAGCTAAATTATCAGGTTTTTTCAACATTAAAGCAGCGGTCATAGTTACAAGGCTACCTACAATAACTGCTATAAAGAACCATAATATTTGTTCGATTCCACCAAGCACTGCAACGATTGGTCCACCATGAGCCACTTTATCACCAACGCCCCCAATTGCAGCGATAGCAGCAGCTACCATTGCACCAATCATATTTGAAGGGATAATACGTAACGGGTCTTGAGCAGCAAATGGTATTGCGCCTTCTGTAATACCGAATAATCCCATTGTAAATGAAGCTTTACCCATTTCGATTTCACTTTTGTTAAATTTACGTCTGTTTACAAATGTTGCTAAACCTAAACCAATAGGTGGAGTACATACCGCAACAGCAACCATACCCATAACAGCATAGTTACCTTCAGCAATCAGCGCTGAACCAAATAAGAATGCTACTTTGTTTACTGGACCACCCATATCAAATGCAATCATAGCACCTATAATGAGGGCTAGTAGAACAATGTTTGCGCCTTGCATGCCTTTCAACCAAGAAGTTAATCCTTCAAATATACTCGCAATAGGTGCGCCTATTAAGAATATAAATATGAGCCCAACAATAAAGGATGAAATAATTGGAATAATAATGATAGGCATAATTGGTGCCATCGCTTTAGGAACTTTGATGTTTTTAATCCATTTTGCTATATAACCAGCGATGAAACCAGCAATAATACCACCTATAAAACCAGCACCAGCTTCACTTCCATAAAAACTACCGTCAGCTGCAATAGCCCCACCAATCATACCAGGGACTAAACCAGGTTTATCAGCAATACTATAGGCGATATAACCAGCGAGAATAGGGACCATGAAACTAAATGATAAAGTACCTATATCTTCAACTGATTTCCAAAATGAGCCGTCAGGGATTTTTAAACCACCTGGAGTCGTTTCACCACCGATAGTTAAAGATATAGCGATAAGAAGACCCCCAACAACAATAAATGGGACCATGAAGGAAACACCATTCATTAAATGTTGATAGACCATTTGAAGACCACTTTTATTGTTGTCGTCTTCGTCATATTCTTCATTTTCATCACGATTTACATGATGTACATGTGCATCTTTATCAATAATACGTTGAATGAGACCTTGTGGATTATGAATACCTTCTCTAACATTTTCGTTGATTAATAATTTGCCATCAAACCTTGATAAATCAACCTGTCTATCAGCAGCAATAATAATACCGTCAGCTTCTTTAATCTCCTTCGACGTAAGTACATTCTCAGCACCGACGCCACCTTGCGTCTCGACTTTAATGTCTACACCCATGTCCTTAGCAGCTTGCTCTAATTTTTCTTGAGCCATATAAGTATGCGCTATCCCGTTAGGACAAGATGTTATAGCCAATATCTTCATATTTACATCTCCCTTTGTTTCCTTTTAAATTAAATATGTTTAAATATTTCATATTCAATATAATTTTAATCATTAATTTTCTATTTAACAAGCTAAGTTAATAAATATATAAATTTATATTTGTGAAATTTGAAAATATAAAAAGTAGTGTCATTCATTCACCATAAACAAAATATAAGTAATAAGGGTATATAAATATTATACTGAGTATATAGAAGTAATGTGCAAACTAATTAACAAACTGCACATAGTCAAGCGGCTACAAAAGGAGAGATAATGTGGTTAAAGAAATATATATAGATGATACTTTAATTTCAGTAACGCATTTTGACGATTCGAAAGATAACGGTGCTTATACGGTTTCAATTGAATTTGACGTAACGAGTGAGGAATATCATGATATAGCCGTTTTATTATATAAAGAAGTGTTCGATATTCGTATTCCTGAAAAGGATATTTCGTTTAGAGGTAAGATTTATAACTATTCAACTTCACTTACAAACTTGTATAAAGAAGGAGAAATTGCGCAATATAGATTAGTGTTAACTGAAGTACCAGAAGAAGTAAAGGACTGAGTTTATGAGGTTAAGCATATTGGATCAATCGCCAGTTTCATCAAATCAAACGTCACGTGAAGCTTTAAATCATTCTTTGAAGTTAGCTCAGATAGGTGAGTCACTTGGTTATACGAGATATTGGTTAACGGAACATCACGATTTACAACATCTTGCAAGTTCAACGCCAGAAGTGTTGTTAGGTTATATTGGTGGACATACTGAAACGATTCGAATTGGAGCGGGTGCTATTTTACTGCCACACTACAGACCTTATAAAGTGGCAGAAATATTCAATACTTTAGCTACTTTATTTCCTAATCGCATAGATTTAGGTATCGGTAGAGCACCAGGTGGTTCAGCAGAAGCGACTAATGCTTTGTCTACAAATTATTTGCAGAAAGTCTTTGCTTTACCTGAATTGTTAGAAGAACTGTTGAATTTTTTAGATGGTAGTTTTCCAGATGGACATGAGTTTAAATCTTTATCAGCGTTACCTAAGCCAGAAAAGTCTGCAACACCATGGTTGTTAGGCACAAGTGAAAAGAGTGCGAAGCTTGCTGCTAAAAATGGATTGCCATATACTTTTGGTTATTTTATGAGTGACAATAAAGGTACTGAAATTATTCAAACGTATAAGGACAATTTCGTGAAAAGATATGAGAACCAAGAACCAGAAGTCATTCTTACAGTATCAGTTGTTTGTGCTGAAACGAATAAACAGGCGGAGGAAATGGCATTAAGCAGTTTAATTTGGTCTATTCAAAAAGAAAAATTAGAAGATGAAAATGGCGTACCTTCAATTGAAGCGGCTAAGCAATATGAACTCACTGATAAAGAGAAAGAAAAAATCGAAAATATGAAACGACAAATGATTATCGGTGACCAAAAAACAGTGAAGACTCAATTAAAAGCACTTGAAAAAGAATATGAGTGTGATGAAATTATGATAAACACGGTAACGTATTCTCCAGATGATAAATTTAATTCTTATTGTTTAATAGCAGAGGTATTATTATAAAGGTATTCATTATTTTGCTATATGAATATCAAAATAGGATGGTGATGAGCATGTTACTTTTAATAGGTAAAATAATCATCTCAGTAGGGCTTGTTGTTGGCTCAATCATAGAAGAAACAATACGGTCTAAAAAGAAAAAAGAACGTAACAAAGATTTATAATACTTTATTTTAATTAAATAATATTTATTGTTATGATAAATGGGAATGAATTCATAAGGAGTGATACATTTTGGATATATCGAGAGGTATAAATCATATAGGTTTAACGGTCCCGAATATTGAAGATGCTACAAAATTCTTTAAAGAAGGACTAGACGGTAAAATTGCTTATGATAGTCAGAAGAAAGATGAAAGCCCCCGTGATGGAGAACATGTAGAACATATTCTTGGGTTAGAAGAAGGGGCAAAAATTATAAAAAAAAGAATGATGGTATTTGGCAATGGTCCGAATATAGAAATGTTTGAATTTCAAGATGCTAAACAAGCAAAACCAGATTCGTTGCAAGATATTGGTTTTACGCATATTTCATTTTATGTAGATGATTTTGAAAAAGCTTTTGAACAAATTCAAAAAGCAGGTGGAGAACCCATTTCACAACCACATGACAATACAAAATACGAAGACACTGCAGGTAATAAAACGGTTTATGTTAAAGCGCCATGGGGCAGTTTGATAGAGTTACAAACAGTACCAGAAGGGTTTTATTATCCTTCTGACAGTGAAGCGGAAGTATTTATCCCAAAGAAATAATTAAAAAATGGGAGTGGGACAGAAATCTCATTTTATTAAAAAGATTTCGTAGTCCCACCCCGGCAAGGATGACTAAGTATGAAAAAAGCTTGTTATAAGCGCATTTTCATACCAGTCAGCTACTGCCAATACAAAAAGAGAGTCTGGGACAATTATTTATGTCCCAGACTCATTTTTTTATAATTATATCTATTTATCATTGAGGTGATTATCTATTTCTTCTACGAGAGCCCTCACGCCTTTATATTCAAGATGAACACCATCGTATGCAAAGTAGTCAGAATGTCCTTTAGCTTTGCTGTGCCAGTCTATTAGATGAACATTATTTTTTTGACTTGCAAGCTTGTCTAATTTTTTGTTTACATCGTCTTCCCAATCTCTTGGTACATGTGTGTTTACTAAATAGACTTGTGATTTTCCGAATTTATTAACCAATTCTTTTAATTTTTCATATGTAAAATCTCCATTTGTACCAAGTTCAATTACGACTTTATGTTTTGATGTCGTGTATTTACTGTATTTGTCTTTAACCAATGGGATGGCGTCATTTAAATTTCTACCAACTTTGCCATCTATTATGGAAGAAGGATAATTTTGATGAAGTTGTTTACCGATATCGACCATTACAGAGTCTCCTATAAATAATGGTGCGGGCTCGTCTTTATTAGATTTCGTATTTTTGTGATCAGTTAGTTCTTTGTTTACTGAAATTGGTGGAACAGGCTTGATGATACTTTTATCATTGGTTTCTTTACCTGAAGTTTGAAAAGAAGTTAAATTTTCTTTCGTTTTATTTTGATGTAAGTAATCAAAATGTCCAAATAATGTTAAAGATGTTACGCCGATTAATAAAATGATTATAGTAATACGCATAAATATAAACTTGAGGTGCCCTTTTGGTATTACTAAATATTTAAACCCATATTTTCTAAATGGAATCTCCACATAACGATATGAAAATTCAGCAAATAAAATCGTTAAACAAATTTCTATTATTATGATGTATATAGGAATTTGCCCTTGCACAAAGTGACGATTTATAAAAACTATAACTGGATAATGCCATAAGTATAAGCTGTAAGATCTTTGTCCAATCCATAAGAATAATGGATTACCTAGTGCTTTAGATAACAACGTACTTGGGTGAACACTGCTTGCTATAGCTGGTAAAGTTAATAAAGATATTATATAAATACCGCCAAAATAAAACCAATTATCACTTGAAGATACTGTGAACATGAAGAAAAGTAAAATAAATAAAGATACTAAACCAATGAATTCTATACTTAACTTTAATGGAATAGTGACATGATGCTTTAATCTAAATGGCGGCCAAATATAAGCTAACAACACTCCAAGTAATAATGTTTGTAATCTAGTATCAGTACCGAAGTATACACGAGAGTTATCTGCATTAGGCTGTGCTAAAAATATCATGATTAATACTGATATAATAGAAACAATAAAAGTCCATAAGACTGCCTTCTTATTAAACACGCCATTTTTAAAAAACAACGAAAGGAAAATTGGCCATATGATATAAAATTGTTCTTCTATAGCTAAACTCCATAAATGTTTTAAAGGCATTAATTTGAAACTATCAAAGTAACTTACATGATGAAAAATATACCACCAATTCGAAACATAAAATATTGCTGCTATAGCATCGTGTCTTACATCTTTTATAATAGATGGTTCAAATAATAATGTATAAATACAGACACTAGCAATGAGAAACAATACTGCGGGTAATAATCTTTTAATTCTCTTTTCCCAAAAATGTAATAAATTAATATACCCATTTTGCTGAAATTCATTTAACAATAAACTTGTAATTAAATAACCAGAAATGACGAAGAAAGTATCAACGCCGATAAAACCACCAGACAACCATTTAGGGTTTAAATGATAAATAATTATAGCGATAACAGCAATGGCTCGTAACCCGTCCAAACCAGGCAAATACCTAGTGTTTAATGACATAGCTGTCTTTGGATTCTTAGAAATCATTTCCGAATCTCCTTAATATATAAAATAACCTTAATAGACAAAATTATATCATTTTTTACCATATTTATACATTAAAAGGAAATAAAAGGCTGCGTATTTATAATAAAAAAACCACCTAGCAATTGCTAGGCGGTTTGAACTTAATTATAATAATTTAGTCCATACGTTTAAGAAGTTCAGATTTAATAATGTTTAATGCTTCCTTATAATTTTCCGCGTTGTGTTCTTGAGCATTTAAAATAAGCAAATCAATAAGTGCTGTATTACTTTTATTACTTACTTCATCTTCAAATTGAAAAATGTTTTCTTCTGATTCCTCATGACCAGGGTTAGATTTAATAATTTGGTAGTAATTATCAGCACCTAAGCCACCTTCTTCAATCATGACTGAAATTCCGGATGATCTTTGTTCATTTTGGCGATTCACTTTAATTAAATTTTTACCTTTAATAACCATAATAAAACCTCCTTGAAATGATCGAAATCCGTACAAAATTCATATCGTTAAAACAAGAGGAAGAAAAATAATCATAATGTGCTTTAGAAATAATCACCTGCTCAATACTATTAGTAATTCTAGTGTATTATTACACAGAAGAAAACACAATACCTTTGCTCAAAATAATAAAAAACGTTATTTTTTCGATATACAGGGAACATATAATGTATAGATTTCTTCAAAACCATAATATCCCAAAAATGTTAGGGAAATATTACTATCATTAAAAATGTTATAATTTACTTTTCCTTACTATTGTTTTAATATTAGCTTATAAAGCGCTTTATTTATACATTTCTTATGTAAATCAATAATTTATTTAAGCTTTTTATCGTTATATTCAAATAAAAATTTTAGAATATAATTGATTATAATTTAGAAAGGTGATTATGAATGGATAATACACAACCAAAAGACGTCATATTAATTGGCGCTGGTATTCTAAGTACAACTTTTGCTTCTTTCTTAAAAGACATAGAACCGGATTGGAACCTTAAAATCTTTGAACGTTTAGACCAACCGGCTATTGAAAGTTCAAATGAAAAGAATAATGCTGGTACAGGTCACGCAGCGTTATGTGAATTGAACTATACAGTAGAACAAGAAGATGGCTCTATCGATGTAGAGAAAGCTAAAGAAATTAACGAACAATTCGAGATTTCTAAACAATTTTGGTCTCATTTAGTTAAAAGCAAAGCGATAGAGAATCCTAAAGAATTCATCCGTCCATTACCTCATATCAGTTTTGTTATGGGTATGCGCAATGTTGATTTCTTAAAACGTCGTTATGAAGCTTTAAAATCATTACCGATGTTTGAAGGGTTAGATTACTCAGAAGATCATGAAAAATTAGCTGAATGGATGCCATTAATCATGGAAGGTCGTAATTCTAACGAACCTCTAGCTGCTAGTAAAATTGATGAAGGTACAGACGTAAACTTCGGTGAATTAACACGTAAATTAGTTAAAAACATCGAAAAGCATGACAATGCAGAAGTACAATTCCGTCAAGAAGTTGTGAATTTCAAACAACGTGAAGACAGCAAATGGGAAGTTGAAGTACGTAATTTAGAAACAGGTGAAGTTGTAACACATGTTGCTGATTATATCTTCATCGGTGCAGGTGGTAATGCAATTCCATTACTACAAAAAACTAAAATACCTGAAAGTAAACATCTTGGAGGCTTCCCAATTAGTGGTGCATTCTTAGTTTGTAATAATCCGAAAATTGTTAATGAACATGATGCGAAAGTGTATGGTAAAGAACCACCAGGCACACCACCTATGACAGTTCCACACTTAGATAGACGTTACATTCAAGGTAAAGAAAGTCTTTTATTTGGACCATTCGCAGCAATTGGACCAAAATTCTTGAAAAATGGTTCTAACTTAGATTTATTCAAATCTATTAATCCAAGTAACGTGGTAACGATGTTATCATCTGGTGTTAAAAACATGTCATTAGTTAAATACTCAATTCAGCAAGTACTTATGAACAAAGAAGATCGTATGAAAGAATTACGCCGCTATGTTCCTAATGCTAAAGATGAGGATTGGGATTTACACATTGCTGGTAAACGTGTTCAAGTTATTAAAGATACAGAAGAACATGGTAGAGGCTTTATCCAATTCGGTACTGAAGTTGTAAACTCTAAAGATAACACTGTCATTGCTTTATTAGGTGAATCACCAGGAGCTTCAACATCAGTATCAGTAGCTTTAGAAGTATTTGAAAAGAACTTCCCACAATATATCAAAAAATGGGAACCAAAAATCAAAGAAATTATCCCTTCATACGGTGAATCTTTAATTGAAGATACTGATTTATTGAAGAAAACAAGAAAAGCTACAAGCAAAGATCTTGAATTAGAATCATAAAGCGTAAAAGTAACATAAGAAAATAAAAAACAGCAATTCGTCTTATAAACGAATTGCTGTTTTTTTATTGAAGTTTTAACGTCCTCGCATGTTGCAAGAGAGGTACCACGTGCAACATATCAATTTAACTTTTTATAAATATTATAGAAAATTGGTCTAATAGGTTTTATAAAATCTCCGACTAGTTCTTCAACATGACCATTAAAACCTTTTTTAAATTTAATAACGCCCGCATCTTCCGATTTATCTGAGAAATCACCCGTTATTCCATAAAAATTGTACCTATTTATCTTATTATTTTTAGCGAATTTTATCATTTCCCACTGCAATTTATATGCACCCATAAACTTATTTAATTCGGGGTTAGAGCCGCTTGCTAAATAATAGACTTCATGCTGATTATAGATATAAAGCGCAGCAGCTAAATTTAATATATTACCATGTTGTTGAATTAACTGATTACTATTATCGATATTCGTTTCTATATTTTCTATTTGTTTTTCGATTTGATTTATTTTTGTTTTACTCTTTTTAGAGTTAGGATTCTCTTTTATTTTATCGGTAAGGATACGATATTCGAGGAGGGCTTGCTCTTTTTGACTTAATAATTTTTCCTGATATGTTTGTAAATCAATATAAGCTAATTTAAAGAATGAATTTTCAGGATAAATGTTTTTAATATTTTTGAAATATGATTCATCTCTAAAGGAAAATCCGTGTTTTTCTTCTGCCATTTGAAAAAGTTTGTAAAATAGAGGGATTTCTTCTTCTTTAAGGGTTCTTACTTTTACACCCATTTCCTCTGTTTTTTTGATATTACGTCTCGTTTTGTAATCCATATTATTTAATATGTCATCGATATTTTTATTTTCAAGATTTAAAACAGATAGCCATCTTATTTGGCTTTTGTTTGAATATCCTACACTAAAACCTTGATGTGCATACCCTAATTTATTTAATGTTTTATACAATTGTTGGTTATTATAACTTTTTAGTATTTCACCATCATGATTTCTTATGTTTTCAATAATATATGGGTCTACTAAAACAAATAAACAATTATTTTGTTTTAAATATTTTGTTAAGTGCTTAAAAAAGAAAGTGACAAGTTCGACATCAGCATAGTTCATAATTGGACCCCTATGTGTATAAAAGTATTTAAATACTTTCATAGAACGTGCTTCAGTTAATAGACAAGCTGCTATAACTTCATTTTTATTATTTTTAACACCAACTATATGACAACCCCTTTGTACTTTTTTCCTGTTTAAAAAATGACTTTTTGATTGAGTATAATGAGATAAATTTTTTTGAGCAAATGCGTCGAATTCATTTGGATTTAATTGAATAAATTTCATTATATAATGTTTCCTCCTAAGTTTATTTATAATTTATTATAACAAAATATTGTAATAATATGTAAAATATTACCATTAAAGCGATAAAATAATTTAAGGAAAAAAATTACTTCATATATCAAACAAAAATACTGAATATTATTAAATATTTATAAAAATGATGCTTATAATATCAATCGTTCTGATATAAAACTTAATAAGTTCATTTTTTTATAAATCAATTTATTACTATATTCATATATAAAAGTGATTTTTGATAATTTAATTTTTGTATTTTAGTTACGTTTTTCTGCGGAATAAAATTGTTTCTAAAAGCATTATCACTACAGTATGTGATGTGGTACTAAGTTCTAGTTATAAGCAATTATTTAATAATTGAAAAGATATTGTCGTATACCTTTTTACTTTTGTTTTATATTTACAATGTGTTATATTTATAAATGTAAGGGCTTACATTTATTTGAGGGGGTCTTTTATGAAATGTTTGCATCATAGATAGTTGGGGGTTAGTCTAATGAAAATTATTTCGTTCAATGATTTAAAAGATATTGTAAAGTCCGGTGATGTAATATCTATTGCTGCATTATCAGTTGCTAATTTACCGGTTAATGTTTTAAAACATATTGCTTTGGCTCATGAGAAAACTGGGCAAATTGATGATTTAACTATTATGTTGGCAAATGATATTAGTGATTACCGTGGGGATGGTTATGATTTAGATTCATTTGTTAGTCGTGGGATGGTTAAACGACTGATTGCAAGTATTATTATTGGTTCACCTAAAACGATTGAAGCGATAAAAAACAATGAAATTGAAGCTTACATGTTGCCTCAAGGTTTAATGGCGACGCATTATAGACGAGATTCAAAATTGTTTCCTGGCACGATTTCTAAAATAGGACTTAATACGAACATAGATCCAAGATATTCAGGTGGAAAAGTGAATGAAGTGACTAAAAAAGATATCGTTAGTTTACTAGAAGTGAATCATGAAGAATACTTACATTATGATTTTCCTAAAACCGATATTGCACTTCTTCGTGGTACATATGCAGATAGTGAAGGTAATATTTTTATGAATCATGAAGCACACTTAGGTGAAGGTTATGGCGTTGCAGCAGCAGCTCATAGTAAAGGTGGGAAAGTCATCGTACAAGTTAAAGAAATTGTGGAAAGTGGTAGTTTCAAGCCGACTGAAGTATTTATACCAGGTGAACTTGTAGACTATGTAGTTGTGAACGATAATCCGAAATATCATCGACAACTTCCACAAGCATATTATGACCCTGCTTTATCAGGTGAATACAGAATCAATAAAATGCTTGAACCATTTATTGAGTTTAATACACGTAAAGTTATTCTCCGTCGAGCTGCACAATTTCTACAAAGAGATGATGTAGTCAGTATTGGTTTTGGAATCAACAATGAACTATCAAATATGCTAGTAGAAGAAGAAGCACATGACTTAGTGCAGTTAAACGTTGATACTGGTAACTTTGGTGGAATGGTAGGAAGTAGGGAATACTTCGGTATGAACTATAACTTAGATGCAAGAATGAGACATGAAATGACTTGGGACTTTATATATAGCGGTGGACTGGATGTAGCATATTTAAGCTTTGCTGAAATCGACCAACATGGAAATGTTAATGTCTCGATGTATGGCGATAGAATGAATGGCTGTGGGGGATTCGTTGATATTAGCCAAACAGTTAAGAGAATTGTATTTTCAGGGACGATGGTAGTAGGAAGTCAGTCTACTTGTAGCAATAATGAGTTGGTCATTGAACAAGAAGGTCATACAAAGAAATTTGTAGAACAAGTTAAAAATTTAGACTTCAATGCTGCATATTCTAGGAAATTAGGACAAGAAGTTTATTATGTTACTGAACGTGCTGTATTCCAATTAACTGATGATGGTCTGAAATTGATTGAAATTGCGCCAGGTTTAGATTTAGAAAAAGATGTACTCGCTAACTTGGCATTTCAACCGATTATCGCTGATGATCTTAAAATGATAAATCGAGACATTTATCAAGAAAATTGGGGAGGCTTGCAAAGAAGTATTCAAGATAATAGTTCAAACTATTAAGGGGGGCGTTTAATATGAATTACGATTGGATAAAAACGAGAGCGCAATTTGATGAAGAGAAACCAGCAGTCATCGATCCGTTAAAAGGCACGGAATGGACTTACCAAGAATTGAATATAAGGGCAGAAAACTTAGCGAATCACCTACAAGAACAAGGGGTTAAACGTGGTGATGTCGTTGGTATTTTTGCGCCAAACGATGTGTCAATTTTAGATTTATTGTTTGCTTCATTTAAAATAGGCGCAGTATACTTTCCGATGAATTGGCGTCTAAAACCAAATGAAATCGAAAGTGTGATAGAAGATTCAAATATTAAAATGATATTTTATTCCACTAGGCATCTGAGTAGTTTACAAGGTATAGCAGATGAGTATTTACATTTAGATATAGATTCTAAAGAATATGATGAAATAGTGGATCCGAAAAATCATCGACCATTTGAATCAGTAGATGTGGGGCAAGATGATTTAGCATCATTAATGTATACGAGTGGAACAACAGGATTACCTAAAGGTGTTATGTTTACGTATGAATCATTCACAACAAATGCTGTAAATACGATTTTAACTTATAAAGTAAACGCTGATTTCTCTACTATCGTATCATTACCAATGTTCCATGTATTTGGTTTTAATGATTTAACAATTCCATTATTGATGGCAGGTGGCACAATTGTACTGCATCGCTACTTTGAAGGTGAACAGTTAAATGATTTAATGAAGAAGTATCAACCTAATTATTTAACACTTATTCCGACGATGTATTATGCGATGTTAGTAGCACCAAACTTTGATATGAAAAGCTTTGAAAATATAGACTTTCTTGTTCAAGGTGGGTCTGCTCCGCTTCCAGGCGTGCAGAAAAAATTCCAAAGCATGGGTTTAAATTTAATTAATGGTTATGGATTAACAGAAGCACCGTTGGCATTAGTTAATACACCTACAAATGCAGTGAAGAAACCAATGAGTATTGGCAAACCTGTCATGTACGTTAAAGTACGCATATACAATGATGATTATGAAGAAGTTGGAGTAGGAGAAATCGGAGAGCTTGCAATTAAGGGTAAACAAGTAACGCCAGGTTATTGGAATAAACCTGAAGCGACCGAGAAAAACTTTAAAGATGGTTATTTCTTAACAGGAGATTTGGCGAGAGTTGATGAAGATGGAGATATTTATATTGTAGACCGCAAAAAAGAAATGATTATTACAGGCGGCGAAAACGTGTTACCTTCTGAAGTTGAAGCGGTCCTTGCATCTCATCCTCTAGTAGCTCAAGGTGTAGTCGTAGGGTTTGAGAGTGAGAAATTTGGCGAATCCGTATCTGCAGCTGTGTTACTATCAGAAGATGATCCTGATTATGAAGAAAAATTAGATAAACATATGAAGGAGCATTTAGCAGGATATAAAGTTCCGAAAATGTATTTGAAAGTTACGAAAATGCCATTAACATCTACTTCAAAACCCGATAAATTAGAAATTCAAAAAATGATGAATAAGAAAGCGAAACAAAATAATAAAGAAAATGACTTAGAATAAAGCATTATATTTTTTTAAATCTTATTGTAAGCGTTATCATTTTAAATGGAGGTTACTATTATGACAAACAGAGAAGAAACATTAAAAGAATTATTTCCAGAAGATATACTCAATATTTCTAAAGACTTAACAGACGGTGAATTGAAATTTCTTAAACAATTAAATGATTTGTTAGAAGAAAAATATAGATCAACTATTAATGAACATTGGATAAATGCGACAGTCCCAGAAGATTTCTTTGATGATATGGGTAAGTTAGATTATTTTAATAATCCATTATTATTTGAAGGCCGTGAAGGTGCTAAAACACCGAGTCAATTATTCCAATTTTTCATGTCATATGTTGTAGCACGATTTGATGTTTCACTAGTTACGCTATTAGGTGTACATCAAGGTTTAGGACACAATTCATTCTTGTTTGGCGGAAGCAAAGAACAAATCGCTTATTATATTCCTAAATTACAATCTCACGAATTGAGAACATGTTTCGCTTTAACTGAGCCTGAACATGGATCAGACGTTGCTGGTGGATTAGAAACAACAGCAAAGAGAGAAGGAGATAAATGGATTATCAATGGTGAGAAGAAGTGGATAGGCGGTGCAAACTTATCTGATGTTATACCAGTTTATGCAGTAGATGTTGAAACAGGTAAGCCTAAAGGTTTCATTATTAAGCCTGAACAAGAAGGTGTAGATATTGAAATTATTGAAAATAAAATAGCGTTAAGAATTATACCAAATACAATAATTCGTTTAAAAAATGTAGAAGTTAAAGAAGAAGATAGATTACAAAATATTAATGGCTTCAAAGATATTGCAAAAGTACTTTATTCAACACGTGCTGGTGTAGCGTACATGGCTACTGGAGCATTAGCAGGTGCACTTCGCGCTACATTGGATTATGTGACTGAGCGTAAGCAATTTGGTAAAGAAATTAGTAAATATCAATTAATTCAAGAGAAGTTAGCTATGATGCAAGGTAACTTAGCTCAAGCGATGGCAACTTGTGCACAACTTGCGCGAATGCAAGCCCATGGTGAGTATGATGAAGTTGCAACTTCAACAGCAAAAATGATGAATTCATTGAGACTTAGAGAATCAGTTGCAATGGGTAGAGGTATTACAGGTGGTAACGGTATTCTCGCTGAATATGATATTGCAAGATTCTTCTCGGATGCTGAAGCAGTATACACATATGAAGGTACACATGAAATAAACGCTTTAGTTATAGGGCGCGCATTAACAGGTGATTCAGCCTTTCTTTAATTCAATAACAAGTAAAGAAATACAGAATATATTGGAGGACTTTTTATGACTATAAAAAAAGCAACCGTTCTAGGTGCAGGCACAATGGGAAGTCAAATAGCTGCTCTATTAGTAAACGCAGGATTGAAAGTAAAACTATTAGATATAGTAATTGATGAGCAAGATCCTAATAAAATTTCTAAAAAAGCATATGAAACGATAACAGACAAAAAAAGACCGTTATTGTTTAATTTAGAATTTGCTTCTAACTTATCTTACGGTAATTTTCAAGATGATTTAAATGGTGAAGATGATGCTGATATCTATATTGAAGCGGTGAAAGAAGAACTAGAGATTAAGCATCAAGTATGGAAACAAGTAACATCAGTAGCTAAAGATGATGCAATATTTGCGACAAATACTTCTGGTATTCCTATTGAAGCAATATCAAAAGTGTTTGAACCAAAAGATAAAGAACGATTCTTAGGTATGCACTTCTTCAATCCGCCTCGTATTATGAAGTTAGTAGAGGTTATACCGAATAAAGATACTTCAAAAGATGTTATAGACAGAACACAAACATTTGCTGAAGAAATATTAGGTAAAGGTGTTGTTGTCGCTAACGATGTTCCGGGATTTGTAGCAAACAGAGTCGGAACACAAACGATGAATGACATTATGTATCGAGGGGAAGAACAAGGATTTTCAATTGTTGAAGTCGATGCTTTAACAGGACGTGCTATCGGTAGACCGAGTACGGGAACTTACGGATTATCAGATTTAGTCGGATTAGATATTGCGGTCACTGTTATTAAAGGGCTACAACAAATTCCAGAAGAAGAGCCTTATTTCAAAGATACAAAAATTGCAGAAACGCTCGTTAAAAACGGTTCGTTAGGTCGTAAAACAAAACAAGGCTTTTATAAAAAAGATAAAAAGACACGTTTAGTTTATGATATAGATTCGGATGAATACGTACAGCCTGAACCACCACAATTAGAAATTTTATCTAAATTCAGTAAAGATTTAAAATCAAATTTAGATGTGATATTTAATGCAGAAGATAAAGCAGGATTATATTTATGGGAAACATTAAGAAATAATTTCTATTATTCAGCAATTAATGTACCAAAAGCTGCTTCTGACTTTAAAGATATTGATCGAGCTTTAGTTTGGGGATTTAACTGGAAAGCAGGTCCATTTAAACTTTGGGATTTAATGGGCTTCGAAAGAGTTAAAAAACGTATGAAAGATGAGCTTGGTGAGTTACCAGAGTGGATTGAAAATCAAACTGAAAGTTTCTATAAAGAAGGAGAAACAATAGAACGTGTAACGCCTACATCGGAATTTATTGACCGTGAAATTTGGAATAAAGAAGACTCTAATTTATCTGTGGCAAACAAAGATCAATTGTTATTTAAATTACAAAGTAAAAATAATATCGTATCAGATGGTTTTGCTGAAGATTTAATAGAAGCTATAGATTTATTAGAAGAAGAAGATTATACAAGTATGGTTATATACGCTGATGGTAATAATTTCAGTGTTGGCGCAAATTTATATTTAATGAAGCAAGCGCACGAATCTAAAGATGTGGAAAATTTAGTTGGTCCAGCCATTGATAACTTGCATAAGAGTTTCAACAGAATGAAATATTCACTTAAACCAATCGTAACTGCCGTGCATGGTAGAGCTTTAGGTGGTGGTTGTGAAGTTGTGCTTCACTCGCCATTCGTGGTAGCAGCAAGTGAAACGTATATAGGATTAGTTGAAACAGGTGTAGGCTTATTACCAAGTGGTGGTGGATTAGCTGAGCTTTCTGATAGAGTGCTAAGAACAAATCATAAAGAAAATGATAAGCAAGAGTCTATTTCAAAAGTATTAATGAACGTAGGTTTAGCTAAAGTTTCAACAAATGCATATGAAGCTAAACGCTATGGTTATTTAAGAGATACAGACTCTATCATATTCAATAAAGAAAAACGTGTTGAAGTAGCGTTAAATAAAGCGAGATATGAATCAGAAACAAATTATATTCCAAAACCAAAAGCGCAATATACTGCATTAGGTAGAGACTTTAAAGCGCTAGCTCAAGGTCAATTGGACGCACAACGTTTAGGCCACTTTATTAGTGATTATGATTACGAAATTACAATGAAAGTTGCACATATATTATCTGGCGGAGACTTGCCACGCAACACATTTATAAACCAAAGATACCTTCAAAAATTAGAAAGAGAAGGATTCTTACAACTCTTACAAAACGAAAAAACATATGACCGTATTTCACATATGTTAGAAAAAGGAAAACCTTTACGCAATTAATGATGAGTTGAAAAAGAGAGGATGGATATCAATGCAAGATGCATATATAGTAGCATACGGACGTTCAGCAGCAGGTAAAGCAAAGCCAGGCGGCGCGTTATTCCATGAAAGACCTGATGAAGTTGGTGCACAAGTCTTAAAAGGTGTATTAGATAAAATAGAAGGATCATTCGACTACAGTATGGTAGACGATGTAATACTCGGCAATGCTTTCCCAGAGGGTTTACAAGGACAAAATATGGCGCGTTCAATCGCGTTGTTAGCTGGTCTTCCTAAAGAAGTGCCAGGACAAACTGTGAATCGTTACTGTTCTTCAGGACTACAAACAATCGCAATAGCAGCTAATGAAATTATGTCAGAACAAGCAGATGTGTTAGTTGCTGGCGGTGTAGAATTAATGAGCGCCGTGCCAATGGGCGGTAATGAGCCAACGAACAATCCAGAGTTGCAAGAACAAGATACAGGTGTTTCTTATCCGATGGGATTAACGGCTGAAATGGTAGCAGATGAATTTAATGTTTCTAGAGAAGAACAGGATAAATATGCAGTAGAAAGTCATAAGCGTGCTAATGAAGCACGTGAAGCGGGAAAATTTGATGATGAAATTATACCGCTAGACATTCATAAAGTAAGTTATGACCAAAACGGTCCTGTCGTATCAAAAGAAACATTCAAAGAAGACGAGTTAATCAGACCAGAAACAAATCTTGAATCATTAGCCAAATTAAGAACCGTATTCAAGGCAGATGGAACGGTAACTGCTGGAACATCAGCACCTTTAACAGACGGAGCAGGATTTGTAGTGCTGATGTCTGGTGATAAAGTGAAAGAACTAGGTGTTAAACCAATTGCTAAGTTTGTAGGGTTTAAAGCAGTAGGTGTTGATCCTAAAATAATGGGTATTGGCCCAGCATACGCAATTCCAGAAGTACTTGAACTTACAAATCTTAATGTAGAAGATATTGACTTAGTTGAATTAAACGAAGCTTTTGCTTCTCAAACAGTTGCTTCAATTAATAAAGTAGGTCTAGATGTTAACAAGACAAACGTTAACGGTGGTGCAATAGCATTAGGTCACCCACTAGGGGCAACAGGTGCAATGCTAACTGCTAAGCTCTTATCTGAAATGAAGAGAAGACCAGATTCTAAATATGGAATGGTCACAATGTGTATTGGAGTAGGTATGGGTGCAGCAGGTATCTTTGAATATGTAAGATAAATTAAATTTGAGAACTAAATAATATGTTACAAAATAAAGCTCCTAATCCTTTGTGTTTAATTAATGGATTAGGAGCTTTTTGTTTATATAAGATTTAGTTATTTATTATATTTTTCTTGTTCTGCTTCTCTTAATTCTACGCGTCTTATTTTTCCTGAATTAGTTTTAGGTAATGTATTTACAAATTCAATCGCTCTTGGATATTTATAAGGTGCCACGTCTTGTTTTACGTATGTTTGTAGTTCTTTTACAAGTGCATCATCACCATCAACACCTTCTTGTAAAATAACAAAAGCTTTCACAATGTTACCGCGGATTTCATCTGGACTAGCTACGACTGCACACTCTTGTACTTTAGGGTGTTTCGTTAATGAGTCTTCAACTTCAAATGGCCCGATTGTATATCCTGAGCTAATGATAATGTCATCTTCTCTTCCTTTGAACCAGAAGTATCCATCTTCATCTAATCTTGCGCGGTCGCCTGTTACATAGTAGTTGCCTCTTTTTGAAGCTTCAGTACGTTCTTCATCTTTATAATAACCTTGGAATAAAGAAGGTGAATCTAATGACACAGCGATATCACCTGTTGAACCGTCTGTAATTGGTTCGCCATCTTCATCAATGATTGCGACATTACTGCCAGGAATTGCTTTACCCATTGCACCGATTCTGCTTTCAGTGTCTTTTAAGAATGCGATTAGCAATGTATTTTCAGTTTGACCGTAGCCGTCTCTAACTTTAATGTTAAAGTTTTCTTGGAATTTTTCTATTACCTCTTTGTTTAATGGTTCGCCTGCTGAAACAGCACTATGTAGATTTTTTAAAGTGTAATCAGCTAAGTTAGGAAGTTTAGCCATTAAACGGTATTCAGTTGGTGTACAGCAAAGCGCGTTAACCTCGTGTTTTTCTAGTAAATCTAAATATTTTTTAGCGTCAAATTTACCGTTGTATACAAGAGCTGTAGCACCTGAACCTAAAATTGATAAGAATGGGCTCCATACCCATTTTTGCCAGCCTGGAGCAGCAGTTGCCCAAACAGTATCGCCTTCACTAATGCTTAACCAATGTTTAGGTGCTGTTTGAATGTGAGCATATCCCCAACCATGTGTATGCACGACTGCTTTAGGAAGCCCAGTTGTACCTGACGTGTATGAAAGTAGCGCAATATCATCGCGGTTTGTTTTGTCTACTTCTAATGTTTCACTCGCGTCAGCTTTTTCTTTGTCTAAAGGAATCCAATTTTCTTCTTCATCACCGACGATGAATTTCGTTAATTGCTCATATTCTTTAATATTATAAAATTCATTTGTAGAATTGGAGATTGAAACGACTGCATCTATTTCACCGTGTGTAATTCTATGTTGTAAATCTTTAGTTCTTAACATTTCTGAACTTGGAATGATGATTAGCCCTGATTTTAATGCGGCAGTATAAATTTCGTAAGTCACAATCGATCTAGGCATCAGTATTAATATTTTGTCACCTTTTTTAAGCCCGTTGTTTTTAAAAACATTTCCGACTTTATTTGCGTTTTTCATTAAATCTGAATATGTAATATGTTGTACATCACCTGATATATCTTCAAAAACAATGGCTTCTTTTGTTTGCTCCACTGCATATTTTTCTATTTCATTAACGATATTATAAGTTTCAGGTGCGATTAAATTTGAATTGTCCATAACTATCTCCTTATATCTTTAGATTATTTATACATTTTAACAATGATTACTATTTAATACGAATAAATAAAACTTATAACATATAATTTAGGACTTTTTATTGACAATTTTACAAAATAAATATATGTTATAAAAGTATATAAAAAATAGCTTGGGTATAGATTCTTTAGCAATTGGCTAATATATATTGGTTAATTGAAAAAGAAGTTTACTAAAACTATTAATAAAAAATGAACTATTTCTCAGGAAATAATAAATATTATTCTATATTTTAATAATAAAGGAAGCAATACAAACAACGTTAAGTATGTTTGGTTGAAGCCGACAATTATAGCAAATCATTATGAATGATTTGTTTTAAATTGTCGGCTTTTTTATTTTTAAGTCATATATAAAGGAGTAGTCAATATGATGAGTTTATTAGTATTATTTTTCATCACATTAGTTATAGCGATTTTAAGCGGATTGTTATTTCTTATACATAAAGTACCATTACGTTACGCTAAATATCATTTAATCATTTTTTCGGTTCCTACATTTATTGCTTTAATTGGGACGATTTTTATTCGAGAAAATCTAGAAATTGGTCCATGGCATTTAGATGTATTATCTTGGCTACTTGCATTCTTTATATTGATGATTGGATTAATTATCCAAAGGTTTTCATTGAGATATTTATACGGAGATGCACATTATCGAAAGTATTTTACATTGTTTACGATAATGACAACTTTCGCCTCTGTAGCATGGTTGAGTGATGACTTGAGAATTATGACAGGACTGTGGGGCATCACGCTACTTTGTTTAACAATGTTAATAAAATTGAACAAACAATGGAAAGTGACAAAAGAAGCATCTAAAATAACAGGTATTTTGTTCTTAGTGAGTTGGCTTTCTTTATTATGTGCGATATTATTCGTGAATTATTTATCTGGAGAATGGGCAATTTCAGCAATATTTACTGTAGAAAATTTAAAATCATTTAATTCGTGGCAAGGTGTTATCATACAGCTTCTATTAATATTATCAGTGATTATTCCTGCCGCTCAATGGCCGTTCCATAGATGGCTTATAGAATCTGTTGCAGCACCAACACCTGTTTCAGCAATTATGCATGCTGGAATTGTAAATGTGGGTGGCGTTATTTTAACAAGATTTTCACCGATTTTTATGAACGAGTGGACGTTATCAATTTTACTTATTATTGCAAGTGTTTCTGTATTAATAGGTTCAGGCATCAGCTTAGTCCATGTAGATTATAAAAGGCAGTTAGTTGGATCTACGATGGGGCAAATGGGCTTTATGCTTATTCAATGTGCTTTAGGAGCTTATTCAGCTGCAATTATTCATCTCATATTACATGGATTGTTTAAAGCAACTTTATTCTTACGTTCAGGATCGGCTGTGAGACACTTTGAAGTGCCTACAAGAATGAATGAAAGCATATCTTATATTTGGGTGTTAGTCGGTCGTTTCTTAGCTGTATTTATAGGTATCACTTTTTGGTTGATTACCCCTTATAGTAGTTATCAATTCATAAGTGCACTTATATTAGCTTGGTCCTTATCTGTATCATGGACACAGCTTGTTGCATTTGGAGAAGGAAAATTAGGACGAATAATAGGTTTAGCAGCATTAGTCTCTATCGGTGTTGTATACTTCGCTATTCATAACTTCTTTCATCATTGGTTACAACAATTTGAATTTCAACTTGCAGAACCACCTTTCTTTGTTGTCACTGTCATGATTGCAATGTTGGTGTTAGGCAGTTTAATGAGCATGTGGATAGGAAGAAATAAATCTTCTCGCATATTCTTAATGACATATTTATGGCTTGTACATCTCGGAGAAGCAAAATATCACTCTGTTGAAAGTCATCCAAGATATTTGAAAGATCATTTTGTAAAAGGTGGTTATAAACATGGTTAATGTAATCTTAAATACGCAAAATATAAAAAATATCATACAATCAGCAAGTCGAGTTATCGTGCCGTTATCACCGATTTCAATTTTTGCTGCTAGACACCCGTGGGCTAATATGGAAGAACAAACTTTTGAAGAAGTCGCAAGATGGATAAAAGAAACACAAGAAATTAACATGTATGCCAATAAAAATATTATTAAATCTGCTATTAAAAAAGAAGAAATCAATGAATATTTTATTTCAAATAAATTAGAAGATTGGTTAGAAAAAGCAGACTATAAAATTGATAAAGAAGAATTACTCCAATTTGCACAGAAAGCTTTAAAAGGCATAACTTTAAAAGATGAAGTAGTTAAGCAATACGAAAAAGAATTAAAACAACATTATACTGTAGATGAATTTAATCTATCTAAAAATAAGAAAGTTAAAATGTTGAGTGCTTATCAACAAAGTAAATCAGGTGAACCATACAGTGATATATTGAACTATCATATTATAAAATGGTGCAAATTATATTTAGATAATGCTCAATCTGGTTGGTCGATGCCAACACATAATGAAAGTTTTTATAATGCTTGGAAAAAGATGGTCGTATTGGATCCTGCATTAAATAAAAATATACGTCAACAATTTAAAAATTTACCTGAAGATTCAATTGAAGCAATGGAATGTTGCTTAGATAATTTGAATATTGAACAACAACATATTCAATCTTATTTAGAATCGCATTTAATCTCATTACCAGGATGGGCTGGTATGATGCTTTGGTATGATGAAAAATCTAATCAAACAAAAAATCTGTTACAAGAATATTTAACGATTAGACTAGCTCTAGAATGGTCACTAATCGGAAATCTCGTACCTGAAGATTTATTAGAACAAGAAGTTGATTACACTTCAATAGTTGCATGGTTAGAGTGGGGAGATTTCACTTTAGAAAAATGGCTAGCATTACCAAAAGATAAACAAAAGGAATATATACGATTTTCTCTTGATTTTGATGAGATTACACGTAAGAAAATATTGTTAGAAGCATGGGAAGATACTTATGAATTAAGTTTAAGACAAGAAATTAACTCTCAACATGTTAATAACATGCCAATACAAGAAACGAAAGCGCAATTGGCATTCTGTATAGATACAAGATCAGAACCTTTCAGAAGACAGTTAGAAATGGAAGGACCATTTGAAACGATTGGTATCGCGGGTTTTTTCGGTTTACCAATAGAAAAATGTGAATTAGGGCATCAACATACGCATAATTCATTACCGGTTATGAACCAACCGCTACATAAAATTCAAGAATTTGAAGCGAACAGTAATGAAAATGATTATGTGGATAAGAAGAAAACAGTATCTTCCTTAATTTATACTTTTAAAAAGATGAAACAAAATGTATTACCTAGTTTATTATTACCGGAACTAACTGGACCATGGCTTAGTATTCAAACTATTACAAGAAGCTTTATGCCGAAAAGTTCAGGTAGTATCATTAATAAATTTAACGATACATTTTTGAAAAAACCTGAAACAACATTAACAATTAACGAGCATGAACATAATCATGGACAACAAGATAGTTTGCCAATTGGTTTTACAGAAAAAGAAAAAATCAATTATACGGCAGAAGCTTTAAAATTAATGAGTTTAACTGAAGGTTTTGCTCCGCTAGTTGTGATATGCGGTCATGGTAGTCACACAGCTAACAACCCTTATTCAGCTTCTCTAGATTGTGGTGCTTGTGGCGGTTCAGCAAGTGGTTTCAATGCTAAAGTACTAGCGACGTTATGTAATTTACCTGAAGTTAGAACAGGACTGCTTAAACATCATATTTTTATACCTGAAGAGACAGTGTTTATCGCAGCAGAACATTGTACAACAATTGATGAGCTTGAATGGATATATGTTCCGGAATTATCGAAAGAAGCTGAAGAATCATATATATTATTAAAAAATACAATTCCAGAAGTGAGTCGCAAAGCTAACGAGTTGAGATTAACACAATTACCAGGCATTCATTACGATAAGAAAAATGCTACTAAAGAAGCTAAGAAAATATCTAGTGACTGGAGTGAAGTGCGTCCTGAATGGGGATTAGCACGAAATGCATCATTTATAATTGGTCAAAGACAATTAACTAAGAAGCGACAATTAAATGGAAGGTCGTTCTTGCACAATTATGATTGGAGAAAGGATCAAGATGGCGTTTTATTGAATACTATTTTGACAGGACCAGCGACTGTTTCCCAATGGATAAACCTACAATATTACGCTTCGACAGTTGCTCCACACTTTTATGGAAGTGGCAGTAAAGCGACTCAAACAGTTACTTCGGGCATTGGTGTAATGCAAGGTAATGCTAGTGATTTATTAACAGGGTTACCGTGGCAATCTGTTATGAAATCAGATGAAGATTTTTATCATTCACCAATTCGACTATTAATCGTTATACAAGCACCTAATCATTACATTGAACGTTTATTAAATAAAAATGAAGTGTTAAACACCAAATTGAAAAATGGTTGGTTATTAATTTCAAGTATTAATGAACATGGAGAATGGATTAAATGGTAAACAGATAGAAAGCAATTTTTTGCTGAGAGGATGTATAATGATGAACGAAGAAAATAATATATTGATATTAGGTGAATTAAATACACATTCAGAAGACGAATTTGTTAGACAAGTGTTTGATAAGACAGCTCATGTGTTTACTATAAATAGTTATCAATCAGAAATAGCGCAAGCATATGGAGAAGTTATGAGATCAATCATTATATCGATTTATCAGAAAGACATTCGAGAAATATACATCATTGGTAAAGACGAGGCTTATAATTTACCTAATATTGACTTACCTAAAAAGATTAAAAGCATGGAAAGTCGTTTAAAAACGATAGACTATTTATTTGAGAATTGTAAGCCAGAAATGAATGGTGAAAGTATTATAGATTGGTTAAATGGTGAACGTGATGTTCATAAACGAATTGAAGAAAGTGTTAACCAGATTTATAACCATCCATTAGTACCGGAAAATATTAAAATTTCCGGGATAATATTCAAAGAAAATGATGCAGAAACAATTATTCAAGAAACAACTTAAAGAGTATTTATCAATTTGTGAGGAGATGAAAGATATGGACATGACGAAAGGATACTGTGAATCTACAATAAGTAAAGCTATCACACAATGGGAAAAAGAATATTTAGGTAGAGGTTCATTGTCAGTGAAGACAGATATTTTAAGAGATATGATTATTGTAGATTTACAAGGTATTTTAACACCTGCTGAATACAAAGTCTCTGAAACAAAGGAAGGTTTACTTTCCATCAAACGTACAAGATCTACTTTAGTAGAATCAGATATTTCACATCTTTATGACATAATATTTAATATAACTAATGAAAAAGTTGATAGTTTTCATACTGATTTAAGTTCCCGTACTGGCGAACGTATGATGATTTTTAAAATGTACAATAATGTGGAAGATTTATTTAATAAATAGGGTTGATTTGTACATGTTTATTTGCGACAATTTCATAGTTCTTTTGTATTTAAAAGAAAATAGTTGAATTAAACGAAACTTAATATAAAATTTACATTAGATTAACAATTATCGTTTAATATTCACAATGGTTACAAAAAATTTAATTGAGGTGTCTTATGGAATTGTCGGCTCTAGAAATTATCTTTACTTTTATAGGTGGTTTAGGTATATTTCTTTATGGTATTAAGCAAATGGGAGACGGGTTACAAGCTGCAGCAGGAGATAGACTGAGAAGTATTTTAAATAGATTTACTAGCAACCCAATAATGGGTGTATTAGCTGGTATGATTGTCACAATTTTGATTCAAAGTAGTTCAGGTACAACAGTTATTACGATAGGCTTAGTAAGCGCAGGATTTATGACGCTAAGACAAGCAATTGGTGTCGTAATGGGTGCAAATATCGGTACAACAGTTACTGCATTTATTATTGGTATTGATATTGGGGAATATTCTTTACCTATTTTAGCAATTGGTGCATTTTTAATATTCTTTGTTCAAAAACGTAAAGTTAAGAACGTTGGTATGATATTCTTTGGCTTCGGGTCTTTATTCTATGGGTTAGAGCTGATGAGTGGCGCAGTAAAACCTTTAGCTAATTTAGATGGTTTCCATGATATTATGCTAAGTATGTCTCATTCACCGATACTAGGTGTTGCTGCAGGAACATTTGTAACATTAATCGTTCAAAGTTCTAGTGCAACAATTGGTATATTGCAAGGATTCTTTGCGAATGATTTAATATCATTACACGGAGCGTTACCTATTTTACTAGGTGATAACATAGGTACAACAATTACAGCTGTATTAGCGAGTTTAGCAGGTTCATTAGCAGCTAAACGCGTTGCGGTTACACATGTACTGTTTAACTTAATCGGTGCGGCAATATTCTTATTAATTTTACCGATTTATGAAGCGGCTGTTACATGGATGCAAGGTGCATTTAGATTAAATCCAGAAATGGTAATCGCATTTGCACATGGTACATTTAACATTACAAACACATTGATTCAATTACCATTTATTTTTGTATTAGCGTGGTTAGTTACAAAAATTATTCCTGGTGAAGATTTAAATGAAAAATATAAACCTAAATATTTAGATAATAACTTAATCAATAGAGCGCCGAGTATTGCATTGCAAGAAGCGCAAGATGAAATTAGAAACATCGGAAAGTTATCAATGTCTATGCTTGAAAAAGTAGATCACACAGATGATAAAGCTGTTAAAAAACATAAACAAAAACACGCTGCCATCGAGAATATGTATGATAATGTTAGACAATATTTAAATAAATTGTCAGAGAAAAAATTATCAGCAAAAGACGGAGAACGTCTATCTGTATTATATGATGTGAATAGAACAATTTTGAAAGTATCAGCACTAACAGAATCTTATTTAGATGAACTGCAGAAAAAAGAATCATCTGATATTCGAATCTCAGAAAAAGCTGAGCAAAGTATAGATAGACTTTATGAACATGTTAAAATTTCATATGAAAAAACATTCGAAGCATTTGATGTATATGATTATGTTAAAAAAGATGAGGTTGTAAAACGAAGTGAAGATTCATATTTATTAGAACACGACTTAAGAAAGAAACATATTAAACGTTTAAGTTCTGGCGAATGTTCACCAGAAGGCAGTCTTGTATATATAGATATGATTTCAATATTAGAGCGTATAGGGTATCATTCAAGGAACATTTCAGAATCAATGATTAACCTTGGAGAAGATACGTATACTCAAACATCTGAAGTAAGATTATAAAAATAAGCATATCACTTAACTGATTATTTCAGTTTAAAAGTGATATGCTTATTTATTTTGAGTTAGAATTTATGTCCGAGAATATTGAGAATAAGCTAAAAAATCGCGGAAATATTTTCATCAGATGAAAATATATTCTAATACGAACAATAAGTTTCTAAACAAGTGTTATTGATTGGTGTTTATCATTATTTAATTTACGATATGTATAAAGAGTAATATTTATAAATTTTTATAACATTAAATGTAAGCGTTTGCTAAAATGAAAATTAATTATAATTGAAAAGGGGAAATAGCGATGCAATTAAATGTAGGTATTATAGGTTGTGGTGGTATAGCGAATGGCAAGCATTTACCAAGCTTGCAGAAAATTGAAGAAGTAAATATTGTAGCATTTTGTGATATAGATGTAGAGAAGGCTGAAGTAGCAGCAGACTATTACGGTACTGAACAAGCAAAGGCTTATGCAGATTATAAAGAGTTGTTGAAAGATGAAACGATTGATGTTATTCACGTTTGTACGCCAAATAGTTCGCATAAAGAATTAACAATTGCTTCATTGGAAGCAGGCAAGCATGTGATGTGTGAAAAACCAATGGCTAAGACAACTGAAGAAGCACAAGAAATGATTGAAGCAGCTAAAAGAACAGGTAAGAAATTAACGATTGGTTATCAAAATCGTTTTAGACCAGATAGCCAGTACTTACGTCAAGTAACACAACGTGGAGATTTAGGGGATATATATTATGGTAAAGCACATGCTATACGTAGAAGAGCAGTGCCTACGTGGGGTGTATTCTTAGATGAAGAACAACAAGGTGGAGGCCCGTTAATTGATATTGGAACACATGCACTTGATTTAACATTATGGATGATGGATAACTATGAACCTGAATCAGTAATGGGGTCAACTTTTCATAAATTAGGTAAAAAAGAAAATGCAGCAAATGCTTGGGGGCCATGGGATCCTAAGGAATTTACTGTAGAAGATTCTGCATTTGGATTTATCAAGATGAAAGATGGTGCAACAATCGTTTTAGAATCAAGTTGGGCGCTTAATTCACTTAATGTAGATGAAGCTAAATGTGAACTTTCAGGAACTGAAGGTGGAGCAGACATGAAAGATGGCTTAAGAATACATGGTGAAGACTTTGGTTCACTATATACAACTCAAGTTGAACTTGAAAATAAAGGCGTGGACTTTTATGAAGGAGAACAAGTTGACGAAGCAGAAGTGGAAGCGCGTTCATGGATTGATAGTATTTTGAATGATACTGATCCTGTCGTAAAACCTGAAGAAGCTATTGTCATCACTCAAATATTAGAAGGTATATATAAATCTGCGAAAACAGGAAAAGCTGTTTATTTTGAATAATAACTAAAGGGGATGTCTAAATGAATATAACAGTATGGAATGAATTTCGTCACGAAGTAGAAAGCGAAGAAATTAAGAAAGTTTACCCAAAAGGCATTCATAATGTCATAGCTGAATTTTTAAGTGAAAAACACAATGTTAAAACAGCAACATTGGATGAACGAGAACACGGTTTAACTGATGATGTATTAAATCAGACAGATGTCTTAATTTGGTGGGGACATAAAGCTCACGATGAAGTAGAAGATTCAATTGTTGAAAAAGTAAAGCAGCGCGTACTAGATGGAATGGGATTAATTGTTTTACATTCAGCACATTTCTCTAAAATATTTAAAAGCTTGATGGGGACAACATGTGATTTAAAATGGCGTGAAGCAGATGATAGAGAAAGACTTTGGGTTGTAGATCCTACTCACCCAATAACAGAAGGTTTAGACTCATATATCGAATTAGAAAAAGAAGAAATGTACGGCGAGCACTTTGATATACCAGCACCAGATGAAACAGTATTTATAAGTTGGTTTGAAGGCGGAGAAGTATTCCGTAGTGGCGCAACTTTCAAACGTGGAAACGGAAAAATATTTTATTTTAGACCTGGACATGAAAGCTATCCTACATATTATAACTCACAAATACAGCACGTTATTAAAAATGCAGTGGAATGGGCTGAAAACCGTAACACTCCTAAACATCAATATGGTAATGCTCAACCGTTAGAGCATATCAGTGAGAAATAGGTGAGTGAATTATGGACAAATTAAAATTAGGTATGATAGGCGTTGGAGGTATTGCTCAAAACAGACATATACCTGCATTTAAACAATTAAAAGGTACTGCTCAAATTGTAGGTGTTCAAGACATTAACTATGATTTAGCACAACAAGTAGCTAAAGAACATATGATACCTCATGTGTTTAAAGATTATGAAGAAATGTTTAACGAAGTAGATGCAGTTGTAATATGCACACCGAATAAGTTTCATGCAGAGATAAGTATTGCGGCGTTAAATGCAGGTGTTCATGTATTTTGTGAAAAACCAATGGCCATGAATAAAGAAGAATGTGATGCGATGATTGAAGCGGCTAATAGAGCAAATAAATTGTTAGCTATTGGATACCATTATCGATTTACAGATGCTGCTATTACAGCTCATAAAGCAATTGAAGGTGGCACTGTAGGGAGTCCTCTTGTTACAAGAGTTCAAGCAATGCGTAGACGTAAAGTACCTGGATGGGGAGTTTTTACAAATAAAGAACTACAAGGCGGTGGAAGTCTAATAGATTACGGCTGTCATTTATTAGATTTATCACTTTGGTTACTTGAGGATGTTCAACCTGTTGAAGTATTAGGTAAAACTTATAACCGATTAAGTAAAACACCTAATCAAATTAATGACTGGGGAACATTTGATAGTAGTACTTTTGAAGTGGACGATCATGTTTCTAGTTTTATTACATTTGACGATCAGTCTACTATGCAATTTGAGTGTTCTTGGTCAGCGAACATTAAAGAAGATAACATACATTTAAGTATTTCAGGCGTTGATGGAGGATTGAATGTGTATCCATTTGAAATATATCAACCTAAATTTGGTAACTTTTTTAATGAAAAAGCTGTAGCAGAACATAATGAGGATTTAGCAGCACAGAGACAAGCCATGAATTTTGTAAACAGTTGTTTAGGACTAGAATCTTTAATTGTACAACCAGAACAAGCTCGAAAAGTCAGTCTCATTATAGATGCAATATATAGAAGCAGTGAAGAAGGACGTAGTGTTAGATTAACTTAATATCAAATATAAAGGAGCGATACATATGAAAATAGGTGTGTTTACAGTACTTTTTCAAGATAAATCATTTGAGGAAATGTTAGATTATGTCGCGAATTCAGGTTTGAAGATGGTAGAAATCGGAACAGGTGGTAACCCGGGAAATCATTTTTGTGATGTTGATGCATTATTAGAAAGTGAAGCTAAACGTGAATCTTTCATGGATGCGATTAAACAACGCGGATTAGAAATTAGTGCGTTTAGTTGTCACGATAATCCAGTTTCACCGAATGAAGAACATGCTAAACAAGCACACGATACATTTATTAAAACAGTGAAACTTGCATCGATTTTAGGAGTGCCTGTAGTCAATACATTTTCAGGTATACCAGGATCAGATGAAGATGCGAAACATCCAAACTGGCCAGTTACACCATGGCCAACAGCATACTCAGAAATTTATGAATGGCAATGGGAAGAGAAGCTTATACCTTATTGGAAAGAAGCGGCACAATTTGCTAAAGATCATAACGTTAAAATCGGAATAGAATTACATGCTGGATTTTCGGTGCACACACCACATACGTTATTAAAATTAAGAGAAGCAACTAACGATGCAATAGGAGCGAATCTAGATCCAAGTCATTTATGGTGGCAAGGTATTGATCCTGTAGCTGCTATAAAAATACTGGGCAAAGCAAACGCTATTCATCACTTCCATGCAAAAGACACATACATTGATCAGGAAAATGTAAATATGTACGGATTAACAGACATGCAACCATATGGCTCCGTACAATCTAGAGCATGGACATTTAGATCTGTCGGTTATGGACATAGCCCTCAAGTATGGGGTGATATAATAAGCGCATTAAGAATCAATGGATATGATTACGTCGTGAGTATTGAACATGAAGATCCTATAATGTCCGTAGAAGAAGGCTTCCAAAAAGCAGTACAAAATCTACAATCAGTAAATATAAACGAAAAACTCGAAAATATTTGGTGGGCATGATGAAAACCATGACCTTAGCTCGTGTAAAACTCGCTAAGGTCATGGTTTTATTTTAGGTTGAAATTTTGGGTGCACTTCATAAAGACGTGTGTATTTGGATTATTGAGGTAGAAAATCCAATAAAAGTGTAGTTAGTTGGATTATTGAGGTAGAAAATCCAATAAAAGTGTAGTTAGTTGGATTATTGAGGTAGAAAATCCAATAAGGGTATGTCTACTTGGATTATTGAGATAGAAAATCCAATAAGAGGGTGTGTATTTGGATTATTGAGATAGAAAATCCAATAAGAGGGTGTGTATTTGGATTATTGAGATAGAAAATCCAATAAAAGTGTAGTTAGTTGGATTATTGAGGTAGAAAATCCAATAAAGGTGTAGTTAGTTGGATTATTGAGGTAGAAAATCCAATAAAAGTGTAGTTAGTTGGATTATTGTCGTAGTTAATCCAATAAAGGTGTGGTTAGTTGGATTATTGTTGTAGTAAATCCAATAAGAGTGTGGTTAGTTGGATTAATGAGATAGAAAATCCAATAAAGGTATGTCTACTTGGATTATTGAGATAGAAAATCCAATAAGAATGCTGCTCTTACAACAATGGTGCTTTTTATTGAACACATCAAATATAATATTGAATTTTTCGTTGACCTTCTTTTTTGAAGTGTTGGTTACATAATTTTCTAATTGCCCATTCATTTCCATCACACCATATTTGAGCTTCTTTCAAAGTAAAAGGTTCGTTTTTCAATATATATAATTCTTTTAAGTTTTCTAAATATAGTAATTGTCTTGCAATTTTCTTCGAACAATACATACATTCTCCAAACCTCTTATGACTATTTAATTGTATGTGTCCTATTTTTCTGCATTGTGGGCACCTTAATCCAGGATTTATTTGGTCAAAAGGTAATAAATTCTTTGGATAGATTTTCGAAAAATCTTTCTTCAAGGTCTTTATTCTATTCAAAATAATTTTATTTTCTTCTATTTTATAATTTTTAATTAATTTTGGGATTTTGTGTAATTCTGTAGGTAGTAGTACTTGATTGCGATGAGGGATTTCTGTATGAAGCGTAAATGTAGGGTTAGTAAAGATGAGATAGGATTCAACTGTGCGTTTGATATCAAGTTTAGATTTCATAAGTTCCAGTTCAAACTCAGCCCGCTTCATCTGCTGAAAAGGTGTTTGAAATATATTTCCATAGCTATTTTTAAGTTGGTTATCAATTATATAGTAGTCACCTTTGTAGTGTTTAATTTCTAAATTCATAATTTTTTCGTCGTCGACAATTAAAAAATCAATTTGAACTTTATTGTTTATATCCAATTCGATATCATGCACATAATTTAACTTAAGTTCTTGATCTAATATTTGTTTAATTAATTCTTCGCCTTCTATTCCTTTTATTTGTCTAAATAATTCTCGAGTTGTTTCATTTTGTTCTAAGCGACCGTTTAGCGCTTTTAAATAAGTGGCATATTCCATATACCTACCTCCTATTTTTTTACAATAATTATATAATATTAATTTATTTAAGACAAAAAATCACTTGTCGATTTAACAAGTGATTTTTATTTCAGCCGAATATTTAAGTGTAATTTATTTTCTAACAGCATGAACAATGTAGTTCATATCAGCTTTATATCTTTTCATTGTTTTGAACATTTTTATGAACATTGAGCGATTTTCTTTTTTTAATGCATTTTTGATGATTTTTAATGTTCCTAAAATACCTTCATCTCGAATCATTCCTGATGGTGTCATAAGTGTTAATGCTCCAACTTTAGATTTGATATTATTGAATCCTGCTTCTTTATAGAGTTTGTACCATTCTGCAGTTGGTAATGGAGTTACTTTAATATTGATTGCGTCACTTAAATTCTGAATGATTTCGTCTTTAGAATCGATGTTAATAATAGCAATGTCGTGTGTGAGTACTACACCTCCTGGTTTTAGTACGCGATAATATTCTTTTAAGGCTTGTTCTTTTGCTTTTATCGGTAACATAGTGAGCATTGCTTCGTTAAGAATAATATCGAATTGCTCATCTTCAAATGGTAAGTTCATCGCATTTGCTTTTTGCAGATGAATTAAGTGTGATACATGCTCGTATGCTATATTTTGCGCACCTTTTTCTAAAGCTTTTGAGTTTAAATCAACGCCTTCAATTTTGCAGCCGTATGTTTTAGCTAATTGTATAGATGTTGTACACATGTTACATCCGACTTCTAATACTTTTTTATCTTTTGAAAAATGTCCTTGATTAATTAACCACTCTGTTGCTATTTTGCCTCCTGGTCTTAAGCGTTTTTTGCCTAACTTAGCTAAAAAAGTATGTCCGGCTTCTTTCCTCATTTCTTTCACTCCTTTAATAATCATAAAAATTGTTTGTATTTTTTGAATAAGACGTGGTTTTCTAAATGTACATGTGCGTGTGTGTCGCGTTCTAATTGTTCTAATCGTTGGTATACAAGCCTCCATGTACCACATGCTTCTAATGGTGGTTGATAATCAATTGTGATTGAACGAATTTTACTTAATAATTGACCTGCTTCTTCGTGGTCATCGATAAGAGACATAATAGTTTCAGAAAGATTATCTACATGTTGACCAGAATAAGCATCAAGTAGTTTTGGAAATGAGTATTGATCTTCTTCTTCAATGTGTGTTAAAAGTGTTTGTTTCAATTGAGAGTATAAATCTTTTAATTCTAATAAATATGGATTGTTAGCACCATGTACTTTAGATAATTTTGTAATATATGGGGTAAGTTTCTTTAATTCATATCTTAATGTTTCATGATAACGAGATTGAATATATTGAATAAGTGATGGTGCGTTTAAATATTTTATATCAAATCCATCATTAATACTTGATTGACGAATATTATTTAACTCGTTTAATAAAGTATTTAAATCAACATTATTGCTAGAATAAACTGCATTTTCGATTGAAACATCACCACCGCAACAAAAATCAATACCGTATTTTCGGAAAACATCAGCGGATTGTGGTATATCTGTTACTACATCTGCAACATGGCGTTCTTTAGTGATCATTTAAAAGCCCTCCTTTGAAATAATTACAATTTTGATATTTCAATTATATTATATGAGAATGATTATCAATATAAGGGAATTCCATAAAAAATACATAAAATTGTAAAAATTTACTGAATGATAATGGTAATTTGTGGAAACTATGATAACATAATAAAAGAATTGAAATATAAGGAGTGAGATGATGGAGAAAAGAAGTAAATTCGTAAGTGCAATTATTTTAATTGGATGGATGATTTTAAGTCAAATTCCTTTAATAGCTATTATCGGAATTCTTGGAATGTCATCTCAAATGGGTTTATGGACTAATATCGTTTTAACTGCGATTTATCTCGTTATTGTTTTAGGTATAGCATGGCTAATCCGTCGTTATTATTTAAAACATTCCGTGGAACAACCTCTTAAATTTAATGGAAGAGACATTTGGATTAATATTGGTTGGGCCGTACTATTGAGACTAGTTGTTGCGCTAGGATCGTATGTGATGTTTATGGTTACAGGAGATATTCAAACTGAAAATGATAAAGTATTAATGGGCGATTTAAATGAAAAGGGCGGAGAATTAGCGCATATCATTCCATTCGTCGTATTTTTACTATCTATTGGTATCATTATTCCTTTCATGGAGGAACTTATTTATAGAGGTATATTTAAAGAAACTTTATTTAAAAGAGAAATGTTCTGGTTACCACTTATTATTACTTCAATCGTGTTTGGTGGTATGCATGTTAGTAATAATTTAATTTCATTTGGAATTTATTTCACAATGGGGCTTATTTTATATTTAAGTTATACTAGAAGAAATAATATTAAAGATAGTATGATGGTACATATGATTAACAATTCCATTATTGCAATAGTTATGTTAGTTAATTATATTATCGTATATTTTAATTTATTCTAAACATAATTCTATATGGTTTTGGTTAAACAATCCCTTACTCAAAATAAATCTCCTAATTCGTTGGAAAGCTACGGATTAGGAGATTTATTTATATATACCTTTTTGAGAATGAATATGTCTTTTTTATAAAAACGTGAAATTTAAAGCTAGAAGGATAAATATTTATTGATTCATAAAAATTCTTACTGTGTAGTATACGATTATACGTTATACTTCTACTAAGAGATTTGAATGGAGTGATGAGATGAATGAACAACGAGATCAATGGTCTTCTAAATTAGGTTTTGTGATGGCAGCAGCAGGCGCAGCGATTGGAATAGGTGCAATATGGAAGTTTCCATACGTTGCTGGTCAGTATGGCGGAGGCGCATTTTTACTTATATTTATCATTTTTACGTTATTTATAGGTTTACCAATGTTGATTTCAGAATTCATCATTGGTCGTTCAACGAATAAAGAGGCTGTATCGGCATACGACACATTAGCACCTAAGTCACCATGGCGTATAACAGGAAGATTAGGGGTTATTGGTTGTTTCTTATTGTTATCGTTCTACAGTGTTGTAGGTGGATGGATAACGATTTATACAACGATGAGTATCACAGGTAACTTAATTTCAGATGGTGCAAATTACGGGAAAATGTTCGAAGAAATTATTGGGAATCCCTTTATTGCATTATTAGGTGTACTTGTATTTATATTAATGAATGTACTCGTATTAAATTTTGGTATTAAAAATGGTATCGAAAGAGCGAATCAATATTTAATGCCATTGCTACTAATTTTTTTCCTTATTTTAGTTGTAAGAGCAGTAACATTAGAAGGTGCATCTGAGGGATTAGCGTTCTTCTTTAAATTTAATCTTTCTGATTTTAGTGCAAAAGGTATACTATTTGCGCTTGGTCAATCGTTCTTTGCGCTAGCAGTTGGATTTTCTTGTATGGTTACATATAGTTCTTATTTAAGTAAGAAAGAAAGCTTACCGACATCAGCAGCATTAGTATCAGGAATGAATATTTTAGTTTCTATTTTAGCTGGTATGGCTATTTTTCCAGTCGTATTTGCTTTTTCATTAGAACCTACTGAAGGGCCAGGATTGTTATTTATTGTGTTACCAAATGTTTTTGGGCAAATGGCATTTGGCACTTTATTCTTAACATTGTTCTTATTATTATTCTTATTCGCGACTTTAACTTCTTCATTCAGTCAGTTCGAAATCATTATTTCAGCATTTGAAAAAGATGGTAAACGTTCTAGAAAGAAGATTGTTTGGATATTAGGATTACTGACGTTTATAGCATGTATTCCTTCTACATTGTCTTATAGTGTTTTAAGTGACATATCAATATTTGGGAAATCTATATTTGATGCGACAGATTATTTAGTGAGTAATATATTATTACCAATAGGTTGTTTATTAATCGCAATATTTATATCTTTCAGAATGAATCCAGAACTTGTGGAAAAAGAATTCCGTATGGGAAATCATTTATCTGTAAAATGGTTTAAATTATGGAGAGTTTTAATGAGATATATTATACCGATTATTATTATAATTGTATTTATTTTCTCATTATAAAGTCGTGATGTTATGCCAAAAATGAGGTGTAAAATTTGGAATTTAAACAGTTAAAATATTTTGTAGAAATAGTTAGAAATGGTGGTATGACACAAGCGTCTGAACATTTATTTGTAGCTCAATCTACAATAAGTAAAGCCGTTAAAAATTTAGAAAATGAATTTGATATTACATTATTTGATCGTTCACAACGCCATATCAAATTAACAGATACAGGTGAAGTTTTTTACGAAAAAGCAGTTGAATTCCTTACATTATTTGATAAATTAACAATGGAATTGAATGATATATTTGAAATTAAAAAAGGCCATATCAGGTTAGGATTATCTCCTATGATAAAAGTGAATTTGATTACAGATAATCTCGAAAAATTCCATAAAAAATATTCTGATGTAACATACGAAGTGCTTGAAGGAGGCGGTAAAGCAGTCGAAAATTACTTGAGCCAAGATGAAATAGACATCGGTGTGACTGCTTTACCAGTAGACTCTTCAAAATTTAATAGTATGCCGCTTTATAAAGAAGAACTCTTTTTAGTGCTAAATCAATCTCATAAACTTTCTCATAAGAAAAAAGTTGCTATACATGAACTTGTAGATGAAGAGTTCGTTTTATTACACGACGATTATTATTTAAGAGATATGATAATTGAAAACTGTCGTAAAGCAGGATTTTATCCTAAAACGGTAGCTAAAATCTCACAGTTAACTTTTATAGATAATATGATTAAAAGAGGTCTAGGAATTTCGATTGTACCAAAGAGTATCGCAGATCAAATGGGAGACGAAGTTAGAGCCATTGAACTCGCAGGCGAGAAAATATATTGGCACCTCGGCCTAATATGGAAAAAAGGTTCATATATGAATCAAGTAACAGAAGAGTGGATGGCATTCTTAAAGCAAGACCTTTAAAAATAAGAGGCTGAGACATGTATTTATGTCTCAGCCTCTTATTTTTAAATTTGTATCAGAATAAAAGTGAATTCGTTAGTTTACGAAATGGTTAATTGGATTTACTACGACAATAATCCAAGTAGACACACTTTTATTGGATTTTCTACAACAATAATCCAACTAACTATACTCTTATTGGATTAACTACAACAATAATCCAACTAACCACACTTTTATTGGATTTACTACGACAATAATCCAACTACATATACCTTTATTGGATTTACTATAACAATAATCCAAATAGACAACTTTTATTGGATTTTCTACCTCATTAATCCAACTAGAAGTGCTCTATGTGAGTTTGTGCAATATTTAATCCAATAAAGCAGTGTCAGCTCTTACTTTTATTAGTTCCATCTTCAAAAAAAGAGCAAGGAGTTTATTTCCTAAGTTCTTTTTTATTTTTTCTAACATAAAAAATATTATTATATGATAATTTAAATGTACTTTATAACTCTGAGTTAAACCTTTATACATCAATAGGTTTAACGCTTTCATTAGTCCTGTTTATTATCCTTATATATTTCTTTAAAACTTAAGTATTCCATAACGGAATACTAGAAATCGATATTATGTATTTTATTAATACATAGTAACCTCATATAATATAGATTAAGAGTTTAAAGTAAAAGGGATTGATTAAATATGATGAGACGACTTATAAAGATAATATTACAAGTCACGTTAATATATGGCATCACGTTATTAGGCATGTGGTTAAGAGAATTACTTCATATACCTATAGCAGGTAGTATTGTCGGATTGGCATTATTATTTTGTTTGTTACTATTTAAAGTGATACCTGAACATTGGATAGAAGTTGGTGCTAATAAACTGATCAATGTGATGGTGCTCTTTTTTGTACCTTCAATTGTTGGCATAATGGATATCGCAAATCAAATTGATCCCACATATATTTTTCTAGCGATATTAATCATTATTAGTACAAGTTTAGTGGCATTATCTTCAGGTTATGTTAGTGAAAAATTATTAAAAATTAAACCATCAAGTAAGGAGGACATGTGATGATTATTCAAGCGATAGGCATGATTGTACTAACATTAATAACTTATATTGCAGCTAAGAAACTGCAAGTTAAATATAAGCATCCGCTATTGAACCCTGCTTTAATTGCTTCAATCGTAATCATTTTTGTTTTACTTATATTCGGTTTGAACTACACTGATTATATGGTAGGCGGAACATGGATTCATAATTTCTTGGATTGTTCTGTTGTAAGTTTAGCCTATCCCTTATATAAATTTAGAAAACTCATTTTAGCAAATTTCAAAGTTATTATTACAAGTGTAATGACAGGCATTATGATGAATTTTATAGTCATTTACGGTGCGCTATATATAATGGGTTACCCTAGTCAAACGATTGTGACAGTACTACCAAGATCTATGACAGCGGCAGTCGGTATAGAAGTTTCAGAACAAATGGGTGGAACAGATACGATAACTGTTATGTTTATTATAGCTACTGGTCTTATTGGTAGTATATTAGGGAATTTCTTTATTACAAAAGGACGTTTTCAAAGTGATTTAGCAAAAGGTATGACATACGGCAATGCCTCTCATGCATTTGGTACTGCAAAAGCTTTAGAAGCTAATTTTGAGGCAGGAGCTTTCAGTACGATTGGTATGATATTAACTGCTGTAATCAGTTCTGTCATACTGCCATTAATGTATTTAATCACAACTTATATATAAATAGTACGAAAGAGGAGGTGTCTTATTTATGCAAACTTTATATCAGCATGGCACGTTAGCTACTTTGATGGCTGGTCACTTAGAAGGAACAGCAACAATTGATGAGATTTTACAACATGGTGATTCAGGTATAGGGACATTAACTGGATCAGATGGAGAAGTTATATATTTAGACGGAAGAGCATTTCATGCAAATGAATTTGGAGAGTTTAAAGCATTAGAAGGTAATGAAATGACACCATTTTCTACAATTACAAGATTCAGCGCAGATAAGACTTATTACGCTGCACACGAAAAATCTGACCAAGTATTTGATGAAATATTGAACAACATGAAAAGTAAAAATTTGTTCTCTGCTATAAAAATAACAGGAACATTTAAGAATATGCATGTAAGATGGATGCCTAAGCAAGAACCGCCATATCAACGCTTAATAGAATCCGCAAGACGCCAACCTGAAAAAGTAGTTCCTGAAGTTAGAGGAACAATTATAGGTTTCTATACACCAGAACTATTCCATGGAATTGGAGCTAGTGGTTTTCACGTTCATTTTATTGATGAATTTGAAAGTTTTGGTGGACATGTTTTAGATTTTGAATTAGAAGTAGGTAGTATCGAAATACAAAACTTTGATACATTTGAACAACATTTACCTTCAGATAATCAATCATTTTTAGAAGCAGATATTGATTATAATAATATAGGTTCAGAAATTTCAGAAGCAGAATAAAAGAGCTGGAAATTCATTTTCTAGCTCTTTTTTAATATAAATTTTTATTCATATAATATGCATAAAAATACGTTATTAAAGTTAATTAAATTTGTTCAGTACGTTAAATTTTAACTTAACACAGTTGTTGTAGCGATATTTGTTCACATTTTAATTAATGTAATTTATATAATTATTCAAAATAACATCAGAAATAGATTGTATGAAATTTGCATTATTATTAAAACTTGTATAACCTCATCATTGTGATTTGTTTTGTCGTATTCATTAATCATTGATCATGATTTCAATTTACGATACATAATAACCGACAACGAGGGGTGTTCAGGATTGCAAAAATATAAAATTATGGACTGGTGGACGTTCCTTGGTACGGTAGCAGTATTATTATTTGCCGTAGTACCGATGATAGTCTTCCCAAAAACGAGTCAGTATGTTATTACACAGATTAATGAAACGATTTCTAATTCATTAGGCTCGGTCTATCTATTACTAGGATTAGTAGTATTTGGATTTGTGTTATACATAGCTTTTGGTAAGTACGGAAAAGTAACACTTGGGAAAGCTAGCGATAAACCAGAGTTCAATAATTTCAGTTGGGCTTCTATGCTCTTTTGTGCTGGAATAGGTTCCGATATACTTTATTGGGGCGTTATAGAGTGGGCTTATTATTATCAAGTACCACCTTATGGTGCAGGAGGTATGACTGATGAAGCGTTAGAATATGCTACGATGTATGGCATGTTCCATTGGGGTCCAATTGCTTGGGCAATATATGTATTACCAGCATTGCCTATTGGGTATTTAGTATTCGTTAAGAAAAAGCCCATTTATAAAATTAGTCATGCTTGTCGACCAATTTTGAAAGGTCAGACTGATAAATTTCTTGGTAAAACAGTAGATATTTTATTTATATTTGGTTTGCTTGGCGGAGCGGCAACATCACTTGCGCTAGGTGTGCCAATGATTGCGGCTGGTATAGAGCGACTGACAGGGCTAGACGGAGAGAACATGGTGATGCGAAGTATTATATTACTCATCATTACCGTCATATTCGCATTTAGCTCGTATACTGGTTTGAAGAAAGGTATTCAAAAATTAAGTGACATAAATGTTTGGCTAACATTTATTATTTTAGGTATCGTGCTTATTATCGGACCAACAGTCTTTATAATGGAAACAACAGTTTCTAGTTTAGGTAATATGTTGAAAAACTTCTTCCAAATGAGTACTTGGCTAGAGCCATTTGGTGGCATAGGAGGAAGAAAAGAAACGAACTTCCCACAAGACTGGACTGTGTTCTACTGGTCATGGTGGCTCGTATATGCACCATTCATAGGACTATTTATTGCAAGAATTTCTAAAGGACGTACTTTGAAAGAAGTCATTTTAGGAACAATTATTTATGGAACTTTAGGGTGCGTATTATTCTTTGGTATTTTAGGTAACTATGCAGTATTCCTTCAATTATCAGGACAATTCGATGTTATTCAGTTCTTAAATCAACATACGCCTGAAGCTACCATTATTGAAGTGATGCATCAATTACCATTACCTAAAGTGATGGTTGTATTGTTCTTAATCTCAGCGTTTCTATATTTAGCAACTACGTTTGATTCGGGTTCTTATATTTTAGCTGCTGCAACACAGAAAAAAGTTATAGACGAACCACTTAAAGCGAACCGTCTTTTCTGGGCATTTGCTTTATGTCTATTACCATTCTCTTTAATGCTTGTAGGAGGAGAAAAAGCTTTAGAAGTTTTAAAAACTGCTTCCATTTTAGCAAGTGTTCCTTTAATAGGTATATTTGTGATGATGATGATATCCTTTATAAGGACTTTATCAGGCGATCGGATAAAACTAGAAGAACGTGCTGATAAATTGAAAGAAGTTGAAAGACGTTCTTTAAGGATTGTACAGGTTAGAGAAAAAAGAGAAGATGATAATTTGTAAAATAATTAAGGTTGTTAATAAGTCAAACATTGGCTTATTGACAATCTTTTTTTGTATTACTAATCTTCAATTAACAGAAAATTAAAAAAAGAACTGTTGACATGTATGTAACTATCGGGTAAGCTAATCATCATAATTTATTATTCCTAGTAAACATATCAGAATAAAATATTTTTCGAAAATAGCTATGTTTAAAAATAAACCATTTTTATGTAAAGGGAGGTTATTTAAGTCATGACTGAAGTGTTAACTTATGAACGCTTTGAAACGGACCCGTTTGAAAATTTAAATGCTGATGACGAAACAAAAGGCGCTTATCATATTATTAAATGGGCGTATGAACATTATGGAGATTCCATTGTTTATTCATGTAGTTTTGGTGCTGAAGGTATGATTCTCATTGATTTAATATCTAAAGTGAAAAACGATGCTAAAATCGTATTTTTAGATACAGACTTACACTTTCAAGAAACTTACGACTTAATTGATCGTGTTAAAGAGAGATATCCAAAACTAAATATTGAACTTAAAAAACCAGATCTCACACTAGAGGAACAAGCTGATCAATATGAACCTGCTTTATGGACGAGTAATCCTAATCAGTGTTGTTATATTAGAAAAATAAAACCTTTAGAAGAAGTGCTATCTGGTGCTACTGCATGGGTATCTGGATTGAGAAGAGAACAATCTCCAAGCAGACAAAACACAAATTTTATTAATAAAGATGAAAGATTTAAATCAATTAAAGTTTGCCCATTAATTTATTGGACATGGGATGATGTGTGGGAATACATCGAAAAACATGATTTAACTTACAATGAACTACATGATTTTCAATATCCGAGTATAGGTTGCATACCTTGTACATCACAAGTTTCTTCATCAGGGGATTCTAGAGAAGGTAGATGGACAAACTTTAACAAAACAGAATGTGGCTTGCACACAAAGTAAAACTGCAAGCTAAAATTTTTAACATTAAAACATAGTATACCAATAAGATTAATTAGTTTTTCAAATAAAAATTGGACAGGATGAGGTGACATTTTTGGAGTTAACAGTAACGAATAGCCCATTTAATCAACAGCAGTCAGAAAGCATTACTCAATTACTTTCAACACTTACACCAGAACAGAAAGTTTGGTTGAGTGGTTATTTGACAGCTTCACAATTTAAAAATGATTCAAATCAAGCAGTATTAGAACCTACAACAGAAACGAGCGTTGCAACGCTACCGAAACAAAGAGATATTACAGTGTTATACGGTTCTGAAACAGGAAATGCACAAGGATTAGCTGAAACATTAGAAAATAAATTAAAAGAACAGTCATTTAATGTTCAGCTTGAATGTATGGAAGATTTCAAACCAAAGAATTTAAAGAAAGTAGAAGATTTATTTATTATTACTGCTACTCACGGTGAAGGTGACCCTCCAGATAATGCCATCACATTCCATGAATTTATACATAGTAGGAAGGCGCCTAAGTTAAATGACGTTAGATTCTCTGTACTTGCACTTGGCGATGAATCTTATGAATTTTTCTGCCAAACAGGAAAAGATTTCGATAAAAAGTTAGAAGAATTAGGAGCTGAAAGGTTACATCCACGTATTGATTGTGATTTAGATTTTGATGAACCAGCTGAGAAATGGATGGAAGATATATTAAATGCTTTGGCAGTGGAAGCAGGTAATACATCAGATATACCAGCTCAAGTCGATCCAGAACATATTTCAACAACTCAGACTTATTCTAGAACAAATCCTTACGAGGCTGAAATTCTTGAGAACATTAATTTAAATGGACGTGGATCTAATAAAGAAGTAAGACACATTGAGTTATCGTTAGAAGGTTTTGGCGAAGCATTTGAACCGGGTGATTGTATTGGTATCTTCCCGAAAAATGACCCGGAATTTGTTGAAGAATTGATCGAAACACTCGTATGGGATGCAGATGAAGAAGTGCCGATTAACGAAGATGGAGATAAGCTGAGTTTACGTGATGCTTTAACTAATTACTTTGAAATTACAAAATTAACAAAACCAATTATTAAAAAGGCAGCTGACATTTTTGAAAACGGTGTGCTATCAGAAAAAGTGAAAAAAGATAGATGGATATATGGATATGTAGAAGGTCGAGATTTTATAGATTTAATCAATGATTTCCCACCAGAAGATTTACAACCTGAAGCACTGCATAAAATTCTTAGAAAATTACCAGCGAGAGAATATTCGATTGCTAGCAGTTACGAAGCAAATACAGATGAAGTTCATCTTACAATAGGAGCCGTTAGATATCATGCCAATGGACGAGATCGCAAAGGTGTATGCTCTGTTCAATTTGCTGAAAGATTAGAGCCAGGAGACAAAGTTTCTATTTATTTGAAAAAGAATCCAAACTTTAAGTTTCCTAAAACAGAAGATACACCAGTTATTATGATTGGCCCAGGTACTGGTATTGCACCATTTAGATCATATATTCAAGAAAAAGAAGAATTAGAGCTCGGAAATAAATCTTGGTTATTCTTTGGAGAACAACACTTTACAACGGATTTCTTATATCAAACAGAATGGCAAACATGGTTAAAAGATGGTGTGTTAACTAAGATGAACTTAGCATTTTCAAGGGATACTGAAGAAAAGGTTTATGTACAACATCGCATTGAAGAAAATGGCGAAGAACTTTATCAATGGATTAAAGAAGGTGCAGCAATATACGTTTGTGGAGATGAGAAAAATATGGCGAAAGATGTACATCAATCTCTATTAAACGTTATCCAAAAAGAAGGTCATTATAACGAAGAAGAAGCGGAAACATTTTTAACGAAATTAAAGAAAGATAAAAAGTATCAAAGAGATATTTATTAAGAGGGGGCAAAATATATGAGCACTCACACAGAACTATCTGAGAAATTAGATGAATTAGAGCATATAAAATATAGAAGTAATTACTTAAGAGGTAGCATACAAGAAGGTTTAGATGATGAAATTACTGGTGCTATCGCAAATGATGATACAAAATTACTGAAGTTCCATGGTAGTTACATGCAAGACGATAGAGATATACGTGACGAACGAAGAAGACAGAAATTAGAACCAGCTTATAGTTTTATGATTAGAGTAAGAGTTCCGGGCGGTACAGCAACGGCAGATCAATGGATTGCAATGGATGATATATCCGATCAATACGCAAATGGAACAATTAAGTTAACGACAAGACAAGCATTTCAGTTTCATGGCATTTTGAAAAGAAATCTAAAAAGTTCTATGCAAAGTATTCACCAAGCGGTTATGGACTCACTAGCAGCTTGTGGTGACGTTAACAGAAACGTAATGTGTAATCCAAACCCTTATCAATCTGATGTACATAAAGAGGTAGATACATTAGCTAGCCAAATTAGCGATCATTTATCACCTCGAACTGGTGCTTATCATGAAATATGGTTAGACGGTGAAAAAGTAGTTGATACAAAAGAAGAAGTAGAACCGATGTATGGAAAAACGTATTTACCACGTAAATTCAAAATTGGCATTGCAGTTCCACCTTCAAATGATATCGACGTTTATTCTCAAGATATTGGTCTAATTTCCATCATTGAAGACGATAAATTAGTCGGATTTAATGTAACAGTTGGTGGCGGTATGGGAATGAAGCACGGTAATACAGACACATACCCACAAGTTGGAAGATTATTAGGCTATATTGATAAAGATAAAGCGGTAGAAGTATCTGAAGCTATTTTAACGATTCAAAGAGACTATGGTAACAGAACAAACAGATTAAACGCTCGTTTCAAATATACAGTGGATAAATACGGTGTTGATTGGATTAGAAATGAACTGAATAACCGTTTAGGTTGGGAAATTGAAGAAGTGAAACCATTTGAATTTGAACATAATGGTGATCGTTATGGTTGGACTGAAGGTAGTGGTAAATGGCACTTTACGCTGTTTGTACAAAATGGTCGAGTTAAAGATACTAAAGATTATCAGTTAAAAACAGCACTTCGAAAAATCGCTGAAATTCACGACGGTGATTTACGTTTAACGCCAAACCAAAATTTAATCATAGCTAATGTTGATGAATTAAATAAAGATAACATTCAAAAAATTATTGATGAATATGGTATTACTGATGGTGAACATTACACAGGATTAAGAAGAAATTCTATGGCTTGTGTAGCTTTTCCAACATGTGGTTTAGCGATGGCAGAGTCTGAACGTTATTTACCAACTTTAATTAATAAAATAGAAGGACTGTTAGATGAAGCTGGCTTAAATGAAGAGGAAATTACAATTCGTATGACGGGTTGCCCTAATGGATGTGCAAGACCAGCACTAGCAGAAATTGCATTTATCGGTAAAGCGCCAGGTAAATATAATATGTACCTTGGCGGTGGATTCGCAGGAGATCGTTTAAACAAATTATTTAAAGAAAATATTGGTGAAGATGAAATATTAGAAAGTCTAAAACCAATTCTTATCCAGTATGGAAAAGAAAAAGATGAAGGCGAACATTTTGGAGACTTTGTTATTCGTAAAGATATTATTAAAGAAACATACTCAGGTCAAGATTTTCATAGTCAATAAAAAGAGGTGGAAAAATGGGCAAAGTATATTTGGTTGGCGCCGGTCCGGGTGATCCAGACTTAATCACAATTAAAGGTATTAAAGCAATTAAACAGTCAAATGTCATTATGTATGATCGACTAGTAAATAAAGCATTACTCGAATATGCGTCTGAAGATACGAAACTCATATACTGTGGTAAAAGCCCAGATAATCATTCACTAAAACAAGAAGAAATCAATGCATTACTTGTTACTTTATCTTTAGAGGGCCAGACAGTCACAAGGTTAAAAGGGGGAGACCCTTTTATCTTTGGTAGAGGTGGAGAAGAAGCGGAAACTTTAAAGTCTCATGACATACCATTTGAAGTAGTTCCAGGTATAACAGCTGGTGTAGCAGCTCCAGCATATGCTGGTATTCCTGTCACACACAGAGATTATAGTTCTTCAGTTGCTTTTGTAACAGGCGTTATTAAAGACTCAGTAGATGAAGATGAATACTGGAAACATCTAGCACTGGGACCGGAAACATTATGTATATATATGGGCGTAAAAAAACTCCCGGAAATAAAAAATATATTAATAAAACACGGTAGAAATCCTAATACGCCAGTTGCTTTAATTCATTGCGGAACATCCAATCAACAAATTACGGTAACAGGAACTTTAAAAGATATTGTTGATAGAGCAAGAGAAATCCAAAATCCAGCAATGATTGTAATTGGTGAAGTCGTTAAATTAAGAGAAAAAATAAATTGGTTCGAAGAAGTCGCTCAAGATAAACATATTCCAGAACTCATGCATTAAATCGGAGGGATACAATGAAAGGTGTACTATACGTCAGTCACGGTAGCAGAATAAAAGAAGCAACAGAAGAAGCAATTTCTTTTATTGAAACAGTGAAAGAGAAGGTAGATGTATCTCTTCAAGAAATATGTTTCTTAGAACTAGCAGAACCTACAATTCATCAAGGTATGCATAAATTAATTGAAAAAGGTGCGACAGAAATATCTGTCATACCAGTTCTTTTATTAAGTGCTGGTCATTATTTTAAAGATATACCTGAAGTTTTAAACGAAATTAAAGTGAAGCATCCAGATGTAGTGTTTACATATGGTCAACCTTTAGGCGTTCAACCTAGATTAACGAATATCATTAATGACCGTCTTAAAGAAACGCATGTGTTACCTCATTCGGATGCAAAACTGTTAGTCGTTGGACGGGGTAGTTATAATCCTCAAACTAAAATTGATATTTCGGCAATAACTGAAACATTATATCAAACGACTCCATTTGATGATGTAGAGGCTTGTTACTTAGCAGCATGTGAACCATCTTTTGAAGATGCGCTAGAATCCGCACTTGATGAAGGTCATTCTCAAATATATATTGCGCCTTATCTATGGTTTACAGGCGTACTGGAAAAACATATTGAGAGCACTGTTCAAAATCATAAATCAAATAGCGATATCATTGTTTGTGAGCATTTAGGTCACCATGAAGCGATACAAGAAGCATTGAAAGATCGAGTGCTTGAAACGATACACCATGAAGAAATTCGAGAATTTGCATTAAATAAAGGATGATGTAGATGGCTTACGTGCCAATATTGATGGATTTATCCAATAAGACAGTTGTTATAGCAGGCGGTGGGACCATTGCTGAACGCCGTGTTAGAAAGTTAATAAATAGTGGCGCAAAAATTCACGTTATTAGCCCAGACGTTTCTAATTATATATATCGAATGCAAAGTGAACAAAAAATTATTTGGCACAAAAAAGCAATAACGTCTACCGATTTAACGAATGCGGATTTAGTGGTTGTCGCAACAGATGAAGCAGATGTAAACAATCGTCTGAAAGAGGAAGTACCTAAACACACTTTGCTTAATATGACGAGTAACGCTCAAGAGGGAGATGTTATATTTCCCGGGACATTTAAAAGAGGTAAATTGACTATAAGTGTTTCAAGCGGAGGAGCAAGCCCTAAGCTTGTATCGTCGATATTAAGAAATTTAGAAGATGATTATCCAGATGATTATGGTGAATATGTAGATTTTTTAAGTAATTGTCGATCAATCATTAAAGGACTAAATATAGAACGTTTAGAACAAAATCATTTATTAGAAATCATACTTTCAGATAAATATTTTGATAAAAATAAACAGCGAGAATTTATAGAGTGGTTAACGTTACAACCGAAAATGACTAAAGAAAGGAGTAACATATGCGAAAATTAACGATATTTGCAATCGTGGGGTTCTTAGCACAATTGATTGACGGATCTCTTGGAATGGGATTTGGAGCTACCTCGTCTTCATTGCTGTTAACATTTGGAATCGCACCAGCAATTGCTTCTGCTACGATACATTTTTCAGAAGTTGCAACGACTGCAGCATCAGGGCTATCACATTTAAAGTTTGAGAATGTTGATAAATCGATTATTTTAAAACTCGCTTTACCTGGTGCAATTACAGGGTTTATTGGAGCTGCCGTGCTCAGCAATTTGCACAGTGAATTTATTAAACCGTTTATCGCAATATTTTTACTCTCTATGGGGATTTATATCATTTATCAATTCGTATTTAAAAAGCAAAAAAATAATGAGCTCAATGAAGGTAAATTATCAGGATTTTTACTTGTTCCACAAGGAGCTATTGCAGGTTTTTTAGATGCGATTGGTGGTGGCGGTTGGGGTCCAGTTAACACTCCTTTACTATTATCTAGAAATAAAATAGAACCGAGATATGTTATTGGAACAGTCTCAACGAGCGAATTTTTTGTCACGATTTCTACTTCACTTGGATTTATTATATTCCTTGGGTGGAGTCAGATTAACATCGCACTTGTAGCGGCTTTAGCTTTAGGCGGTGTAGTTGCGGCACCATTCGCAGCATGGTTAGTAAAAACTTTACCTGTATACATACTTGCTGTATGTGTAGGTGGGCTAATTATATTTACAAATAGCAATTTACTTTTAAATGCTTTTGTAGACAGTGCTGTAACGATAACAATCGTCAAAATCGGCATCATTATAGTATGGGCAGGTTTAGTATTATTTACACTTTACCAACATCAAAAATTCCCGTTCAATGTACAAACTCAAAAATCTAGTAAAGTAGATCAAATTAACTAATAGGAGTGAAGCATGATGACATCAACAACTCAAACTGTAGAAGAAACGATCAAGCCACACGGTGGTCAATTAATTAATCGTCAAGTTGAAGGTAACGAAAAAGAACAATTAATAGAAGCAGCACAAACATTTCCGAAGATAACTTTAAATCCATGGAGTATCTCTGATTTGGAATTAATTGCTATAGGCGGTTTCAGTCCATTAACAGGTTTTCTAGGACAAAAAGATTATGAAAGTGTAGTAGACAATTTACGCCTGGAAAATGGACTTGTGTGGAGTATCCCTATTACTTTACCAGTGACAGAAGAAGAAGCTGATGAATTAGAAATTGGAGATGACGTTGCACTTTATGGTGAAGATGGCCATTTATACGGTGTTATAAAACTTGAGGAAAAATATACTTACGATAAAGCTAAAGAAGCACAAAATGTATATGGTACAACAGAAGTGGACCACCCAGGCGTTAAACGTGTATATGAAAAAGGAAATGTTTATTTAGCTGGTCCTATTCAATTAGTGGCTCGTCCTAAACATGACGAATTTAATGATTTTCATTTAGATCCTACAGAGACTAGAGCACTTTTTAAAGAATTAGGATGGAAGACAGTAGTAGGATTCCAAACGAGAAATCCTGTGCATCGCGCACATGAATATATTCAAAAAATAGCTTTAGAATCGGTAGACGGTTTATTGCTAAATCCATTAGTTGGAGAAACAAAGTCAGATGACATACCAGCGGACATTCGAATGGAAAGTTATCAAGTTATCTTAAAACACTACTTCCCAGAAGATAGAGCAAGATTGGTAATATACCCAGCAGCAATGCGCTATGCAGGTCCTAGAGAAGCGATTTTACATGCTTTAGTACGTAAAAACTATGGTTGTACGCATTTTATAGTGGGTCGTGATCACGCTGGTGTAGGTGACTATTATGGCACTTACGAAGCACAAGAATTAATCACACAATATGAAGATGAAATAGATATTAATATATTCAAATTCGAACATGCATTTTACTGCACAATTTGTGAAAACATGACAACAGCAAAAACTTGTCCTCACGATAAATCAAATCATGTACATCTTAGCGGTACTAAAGTTCGAGAGAAATTACGCAACGGTGAACAATTGCCGAAAGAATTTTCAAGACCAGAAGTAGCTGAAGTATTAATTAGAGGTTTGAAAGAAAATTAATCTTGCAAGGAGCGAATAAAAAGTATGAGTACATCTACTAACATAACGTGGCATGATTCCGAAGTTACAAAAGCCGAGAGACAAGAAAGAAACGGACATAAAAGCGTCGTAATATGGTTCACAGGATTATCCGGATCAGGAAAATCTACAGTTTCAGTAGCGTTAGAAAAAGCACTATTTGAACAGAAGATTACATCATATCGTTTAGACGGCGACAACATTAGACACGGTTTAAATAAAAATTTAGGATTCAGTCCTGAAGACAGAAAAGAGAATATACGACGTATAGGCGAAGTAGGGAAGTTGATGGTCGATGCAGGAGTGGTAACAATGACAGCATTTATTTCTCCTTACGAAGAAGATAGAAATATCGTGAGAGATATATTAGAAGATGGAGAGTTTATAGAAGTATATACAAAATGCAGTTTAGACGAATGTGAAGCAAGAGATCCAAAGGGCTTGTACAAAAAAGCAAGAAGCGGAGAAATTAAAGAATTTACTGGAATCAACGCACCATACGAAGAACCATCTAATCCAGAAATTATAATAGATACAGAACAACATAGCGTAGAAGAAGCGGTAGAAGAAATAGTAGCTTATTTGAAAGAACATAAATATTTGTAAGTAAGAAGCTTGAGAGACGAAACCATACCCCTAGGCAAGTAAGCAACCCTTAAATAATATATTAAATAATAATCCATAAGATAGAAAACAGAGGACCTCCTGAGACGGTAAAGGATGTTCTCTGTTTTTATTGGATTCAGAATGTAATGGGATGTAATGTTGCAAGACGGGTGTCACGTGCAACATACTGGGTGTCTAAGTTGCAAGACGAGTGTCACGTGCAACATACTGGTGTCTTAAGTTGCAAGACGAGTGTCACGTGCAACATTTTGGTGTCCTAAGTTGCAAGACGGGTATCACGTGCAACATTTTGGTGTCCTAAGTTGCAAGACGGGTATCACGTGCAACATTTTGGTGTCCTAAGTTGCAAGACGGTCATCACGTGCAACATACTGGGTGTCTAAGTTGCAAGCCGAGTATCACGTGCAATATTCAATATCTCGCGACACTGAGACGATACATAAAAAAAGCTCTACTCATTAGATATCCGAACTAATGGGTAGAGCTTTTATTTGAAATTAATCTTCGTTTTCGTCTTCTGGTATTGGGAAGTATTTATAAATTTCTCCTGTTTTGAAGGCTTCACTAATATTTGAGAGCCACTTGTAATAATTTTTGGACTCTATTAGTTGTGTGTGAATAGCAATCGCATCCTCTTTAGTTTCTGCGTCAACATCATCTGCATCAATAATTTTTTGGAGTAATACCACTGCTTCTTTTAGTGAATCCATATTAATCGTAATTTCTCTATCCCATTTTTTAGGGAAGAAATTGTTAAAGAATATGAAAAAATCTTTTTCAGCCATGAAGTGTTGTTTTCTACTGCCTCTAGTGAATTGTTGTTTTACAAGATCGAACTCTTGTAGTTTCTTCACGCCGGCACTCATGCTCGGTTTACTCATTTGAAGTTGTTCCCGCATTTCATCTAGTGTCATACTACCTTGGAAAACCATTGTGCCATATAGGTTGCCAACACTTCTATTAACACCGTATAAATCCATCGTCTCCCCGATGCCATTTATTACGATATCTTTAGCTTGGTCTAATTGTTTTTTGTAGTTATCTGAACTTGCCACTACCTACACCTCCAATAATTACTTTAATTGTATCATGAATTCTTTTACATTGTAGTTGCTTTTGTTTAGCTTGTCTATTTGAAATACAGTGATACGCCATGCTTCAAATATTAAAAGGTAATTTGACGACCTTTCAATTTATATGCTAACATAAGTTTGTAAAGTTCGTTAAATAAAAATTTAACAAAGTTAACGGAGGTAAGTTTTATGGGATATGTAAATAATTTGTCTACGCGTCAATATATTGATGGCCAGTGGGTAGAAGCTTCAAATAATGCTACTCGCGACATCGTAAATCCATATAATCAGGAAGTAATTCTAACTGTTTCGGAAGGTACAGCAGAAGATGCGGCTAAAGCTATTCAAGCAGCTAAAAATGCTTTTGAATCTGGTGTGTGGGCTGATGAAACAAGTGAAAATAGATGTCAAAAAGTAAGAGAAATCGCTGATTTAATTAAAGAAAACAAAGATGAATTAGCAGAGCTTGAAACATTAGATACAGGTAAAACATTAGAAGAATCATATGCTGACATGGATGATATTCATAATGTGTTTATGTATTTTGCTGGTCTAGGAGGTAATGATGGTGGTGAAATTATCGAATCACCTATCCCTAATTCAGAAAGTAAAGTAGTGAAAGAGCCAGTTGGGGTTGTAACTCAAATTACACCTTGGAACTATCCATTACTACAAGCTTCATGGAAAATAGCTCCGGCACTCGTGACGGGTTGTTCGTTAGTAATCAAACCAAGTGAAATCACACCGTTAACGACTATTAAAATTTTCGAATTAATGGAAGAAGCTAATATTCCAAAAGGTGTTATCAATTTAGTTCTTGGTAAAGGTTCAGAAGTAGGAGATACATTAACATCACATAAAGATGTAGATTTGGTTTCATTTACAGGTGGAATTGAAACAGGTAAACATATTATGAAAAAAGCTGCAGATCATGTTACAAACATTGCGTTAGAGCTTGGCGGCAAAAATCCTAATGTTATTTTCGAAGATGCTGACATTGAACTAGCGGTAGATCAAGCATTAAATGGCGGGTATTTCCATGCTGGACAAGTTTGTTCTGCGGGTTCTCGTATTATTGTTCACAACGACATTAAAGATGAATTTGAAACAGCTTTTATTAATCGCGTGAAAAAAATCAAACTAGGTAATGGTTTTGATAAAGATACAGAAATGGGACCACTTATTTCTAGTGAACATAGAGATAAAGTTGAAAAATATATAGAAGTCGCTAAAGAAGAAGGTACAACAATTGCTGTTGGTGGTAAGCGACCAGATAGAGAAGACTTAAAGGATGGTTTCTTCTTTGAACCGACAGTTATAACAAACTGTGATACTTCTATGAGAATTGTCCAAGAAGAAGTGTTTGGACCTGTCGTTACAATCGAAGGGTTCTCTGATGAAAGTGAAGCTATACGTTTAGCAAATGATTCTATTTATGGTTTAGCTGGTGGTGTATTCACTGAAGATATAGCTAAAGCAAATCGAGTTGCTAATAAATTGAAAATGGGAACAGTTTGGATAAATGATTTCCATCCATATTTTGCTCAAGCACCGTGGGGCGGCTATAAGCAATCAGGAATTGGTAGAGAATTAGGTAAAGAAGGATTAGAAGAATATTTAATTTCAAAACATATATTTACCAATACAAAACCTGAACCGGTTAATTGGTTTAGTAAATAAAATACAACAATGAAGTGTAAAATGCAGGAGGATAACATGATGAAAAAATCTTATGATTACATTATTATCGGCGGAGGTAGTGCCGGTTCAGTATTAGCAAGTAGATTAAGTGAAGATAAAGATAAAACAGTTTTAGTTTTGGAAGCAGGAAGAAGTGACTACCCTTGGGATTTACTTATTCAAATGCCAGCAGCATTAATGTATCCTTCAGGTAATCGTTTTTACGACTGGAAGTATGAAACTGAAGGAGAACCTCATATGGGTGGTAGAAAAGTATCACATACAAGAGGTAAAGTGCTTGGTGGATCAAGTTCTATCAATGGTATGATTTATCAAAGAGGTAACCCATTAGACTATGAAGGTTGGGGTTCAGTTGAAGGAATGGAAACATGGAAATATGCTAACTGTCTTCCTTACTTTAAAAAATTAGAAAAAACATTTGGTGCCGATAAGTCTGATCAATTCCGAGGAAAAAATGGTCCAATTAAATTAAGAAGAGGCCCAGCAAAGAACCCATTATTCCAAGCATTCTTTGATGCAGGTGTACAAGCGGGATATAACAAAACACCTGATGTTAACGGATTTAGACAAGAAGGATTTGGACCTTTTGACAGCCAAATTCACAATGGTAGAAGAGTTTCTGCATCAACAGCATATTTGAGACCAGCAATGAAGAGAAAAAATTTAACTGTTCAAACACGTGCGTTCGTTACAGAAATTAACTATGAAGGTAGAAAAGCTACTGGTGTGACTTATAAGAAAAATGGTAAGAAACATACAGTAGGAGCTGGAGAAGTTATATTATGTGGTGGTGCTTTCAATACGCCACAATTATTACAGTTATCAGGTATAGGTGATTCAGAACACTTAAATTCATTAGGTATTGAAACACGCGTTCATTTACCTGGTGTAGGTGAAAACTTCGAAGACCACTTAGAAGTATATGTACAACATGCATCTTCTAAACCTGTTTCACAACAACCAAGTTTAAATAAACTTAAGATGCCTTTCATTGGCTTACAATGGATATTTGGTCGTACAGGTCCAGCTTCTAGTAACCATTTTGAGGGTGGAGGATTTGTAAGATCTAACGATAAAGTAGAATATCCTAACTTAATGTTCCACTTCTTGCCTTTAGCAGTACGCTATGATGGGCAAAAAGCAGATACTGAACACGGCTTCCAAGTACATATAGGGCCAATGTATTCAAATTCAAGAGGTAGTTTGAAAATTAAATCTAAAGATCCATTTGAAAAACCAAAAGTTGTCTTCAATTACTTATCGACAAAAGAAGACGAACAAGAATGGATTGAAGCAATAAGAATAGCAAGAAAAATATTAGCACAACCAGCACTTAAACCTTTCAATGATGGTGAAATATCACCAGGACCATCTGTACAAACAGATGAAGAAATCCTAGATTGGGTTAAAAAAGATGCTGAAACAGCACTACACCCATCATGTAGTGCGAAAATGGGACCTGCTTCAGATCCTATGGCAGTTGTAGACCCATTAACAATGAAAGTACATGGAATGGAAAACTTACGTGTAGTAGACGCATCAGCAATGCCGCGTACAACTAACGGAAATATACATTCACCAGTGTTAATGTTAGCAGAAAAAGCAGCAGACATCATAAGAGGAAGAAAACCATTAGAACCAGAAGAAATAGATTACTATATACATGGCGTACATCCTAAAGATGCTGGCGTAATAAAATAAAAGAAAATATAAATCATAAAAACCAAAAAATAAAATGAGGCTGAGCCAAAAATCATTCAGTAAGAATACTGATGAATTAGAGCTCAGCCTCATTTATTTATGAAAAACTATATTATTTATTTAAATGTCTATATAGAGTGGCTCTACTAATGTTCGTTTCTGCTTTAATTTCTTCTAGTGTATATTTTTTAGAGTGGTACATTTCTATCGCATTTTTTAAATTAATGTCATCTCGTTGAGGTCGACCAATGCGTTTACCACTCGTCTTGGCCTTCTCCATACCAACTTTTGTTCTAAATTTGATGATATCATTTTGAAATTGAATCACTTTGCTGAGCGATTCGATAAAAGTCGTATGATAATCCGGGCTAATTGTAAGGTTAATGTTCTCAACAGAAATAGTAACATTTATTTCTTGGGAAATTTGTATAAGTTCTTCAAGTTGTGAAACTGAATCAGCTAGAATACATAAATCGGTAATGTATAAATGGTCGCCATCGTTTAACTTACTATAAAATAAAGAATTTAATTCTTTACGGTTTTCTGTGTTGGAATGCGATTCTTCAATTAATTTATCAACTTGATTGGATAATTTTAATTTTTGTTGTTCTAAAGAATCATAAATTTCTACTGGTCTTGTATAACCATACTTCATATATTTCACCTCGATAGTTCCAAAAAGGTATACATTTGAAACTCTTTTGTTTATAATGACTTTATTAAAAATATAAAAATAGGAGTTTAGATTATGTTTGAAAATTTAAAAATAGAATGGTTTTCAAATCCTAGTAAAAACATTCTAGCAGGTATTGTAGTGGCTTTAGCACTTATACCTGAAGCAATAGCTTTTTCAATTATAGCAGGTGTAGACCCTATGGTGGGGCTTTATGCAGCATTTATTATTGCGACTACTACATCTATAGTAGGTGGTCGTCCTGCTATGATTTCAGGTGCTGCTGGTGCAGTGGCTCTTATTGTTACACCACTAGTTCGAGATCATGGCGTTGAATATTTATTTGCTGCAACAATACTTATGGGTATTATACAGTTAATATTAGGGATTCTCAAAATCGGTAGGCTTATGAAATTTATACCTAGATCAGTAATGATTGGTTTCGTGAATGCTTTAGCTATTTTAATATTTATGTCTCAGCTTGAACATATATTCGGTATATCAATTAGTACTTATATGTATCTCATTATTACTTTATTAATCGTATATATTGTTCCAAAATTCTTCAAAACTATTCCAGCACCTTTAATTGCAATCATCATTTTAACCGCTCTTTATATGTATACCGGAGCAAATGTAAGAACAGTAGGAGATTTAGGTTCTATAACGAGAGCTTTTCCTCATTTTCTTATACCAGATGTTCCATTTAATGTAGAAACTTTTAAAATTATTTTCCCATTTTCATTATCAATGGCTGTTGTTGGGCTAGTTGAAAGCTTGTTAACAGCAAAAATAGTAGATGATGCTACTGATAGTTATAGTAATAAAAATAAAGAGTCACGTGGACAAGGTATAGCAAACGTGATTACAGGTTTATTTGGTGGTATGGGTGGTTGTGCTATGATTGGACAATCTATAATAAATGTTAGATCTGGTGCTAACAGCCGTTTATCAACGTTTACAGCAGGCATCGTCCTTATTTTCCTTATTATTGTATTAGGAGATATCGTCGTGCAAATTCCAATGCCTATACTAGCAAGTATTATGATAATGGTATCGGTTGGTACATTTGATTGGCAATCATTTAAATATATTAAACAAGCACCAAAATCTGATGCAGTAGTCATGTTACTCACAGTTATTATCGTTTTATTCACAAATAATCTTGCAATTGGTGTCGTTGTTGGTGTTATTTTCAGTGCATTGTTCTTTGCTACAAAAATTTCTAACGTTAGAGTAGAATTAAACCAACAAGATAAAAGTTATTTATATTTTTTTAAAGGACAAATATTTTTTGTTTCGATAGATTCAATGATGGAGCAATTAGATTTTACAATCGAAAACAGTCATATTGAATTAGATTTTACAGATGCACATTTATGGGATGATTCAGCAGTTGATGCAATTGATACCATCGTTAAAAAGTTTGAAGATAAACAAAATAGTGTATACGTTAAACAATTAAATGCTGATAGTAGAAAAATCATCTCTGAACTTAGTCAATTAAATGAAAGACATTTAAACTAATATACAAAGGAGAGAGTAACATGTATAAATCTATTTTATTAGCTGCCGATGGATCAGAAAATAGTTATAGAGCAGCTCAACAAATATTAAATATTGCAGAATCAGAAGCTCACGTAACAGTATTAAATGTAGTAGAAATAGACGAATCAAAAACAGTGATTTTACATGGGGCAAATTCAAATCAGCAACAAAAAGAAAAACTTTCACAGATTACTCAATTTCTAGAAGAAAATCATATAAAACATAAAATCGAAATAAAACATGGAGAACCAGCACAAACCGTCATTAATGAAGCAAATCGTCATCCACATGAAATTATAGTACTAGGGACAAGGGGCTTGAATAATTTTCAAGAAATGATGATGGGCAGTGTTTCTCATAAAGTAGCCAAACGATCAAAAATACCAGTTTTAATTGTAAAGTAAATATCAAAGGGTTTAGAATAATTATTTTGAGCTTAGGATTTATTTCTTAAGCTCTTTTTGGTATTGCTTTATATATCGCATTTATATACAGTTAATTGTACATATACACTTTTGGGGGTGTGGTAGTGAACTGGTTATGGTTATGTTTACTTATAATTTCTGTATATCCATTTGTACATGTTGTTGTATATCATCCATTAAAGTTAGCAATGGGCGAAATGGTTCATGTAAAGAGAAAGGCGACATTAGCTACTATTATAGTGATTATAGCTTGTTTAGTTATATTTTTTGGTATGGCTTATTTCTTTAGGTTCAACACATGGAAAGTAAGTTTATATAATACAGCTTTAGATATGATTTATATCATAGCACCATATTTATCTATCGTTATCATGATATGCGCACTCGTGATTATAATTGAAAAAATAATAAATATAAAAGAAAAATACGCTATTATTCATATTATCGCTTGTATATTAGTCATCATGTTGCACGTTGCGATGTGGCTACAATTATATGATGTTTGGCAACATTTAAAAGAAATCATTTATCAGGTTTGATGAATACGAAAAATTAATAATCGAAGTTGACTGCCAAAATAAATTGGAATATATTTACAATATAGATATAATTTATCAAATATTGATGGAGGTCAACGATGAACAGTCAACAAAAGTTTAATAAATTTAGTATTAAAAAATGTACACTTGGTGTTATGTCAGTTTGCATAGGAAGTGTTTTATTTTTAAGTAATACAAGTGATATCGCATTTGCATCAGAAGGGGATACTAATCATCAAGAAAATACAATGTCAGCAAATAATCAGATAGAGAAGAATGAAAAAGAATCAAACCCCGAAATTTTATCTATTACTTTAGATAAACATGAATACGCTCCAGGAGAAGTAGTTAAAGTCCAATTTAAAATTAAAGATATTAATAAGTTGGAAAATGTTTCAATTGGATTTTCAAACGATACAGCAGTAGGTGAAACAACACTAGCTGAATCTTTAGATAATCCTTCTGCAATACAATCAGCTGATGGTGTTTGGACAGTCAATGTGGACGTTGAGATACCTAAAAAGATAGGGGACACTTCATTTAGTTTTTCAACTGCTACTGTAGATAATGTGAATGGTGGAGGTGATACAATTGCTCCACAATTAGGACCAACAACTTTAAATGTGCAAGCTCTTAAATTTAGCGTTAAAAATAAAGTAAACCAAGATAAAATAGATACAGTCGCACCACAAATTAAGAATGTTTCAGTAGATAAAAATGTATATAAATCAGGCGAAACTGTAAATGCTACAGTAATGTTGGAAGATATAAGTAAATTACGAGAAGTATCATTAAGCTTTGGTAAAGAACCTTTCGATGGTAAAGCAGGAATATCTAAATTTGCAGATGTGACTAAAGCGACACGTGATAAAGAAGGTAAATGGATAGTGCCACTACAATTACAAATACCAAAAGATAATATTAATACATCATATCAATTTGCACATGTCAGTGCCGTAGATGAATTTGGTAATTCAGTCGCACTTGTAGAAGGCGTTACAAAACAACCGGAATTATCTAAAATAGGATTTAAAGTTGAAGCGGACAATAAAGCAACTTTATCAAATAAAGAGGATAAAGATAAAAAGCAAGATAATCAAAAAACTACGTCTAAAGAAGTTAAAAAGGCTGAAGATAGACAAAAAGTTGTAACGGTACCTAAAAAAGAAGCAATAATATCTAATAAAGAACAAAAGCAAGTGAAGAAAGAAGATAATAATAAGTCTAATCAATTACAAGATAATCAAAAAACTATGCCTAAAGAAGCTAAAAAAACCGAAGATAAAAAAGATGCATCTAAAAAAGAACTCCCGAAATCAGGGGAAGTTGTTAAAGATATAACATGGATAAGTGCAATCATAGCTATTTGTAGCATACCAGTTCTATTGAGAAGTAGAAAACGACAAAGTTAATAAATAGTTCAAATCTAAAGCTCCTTTCACTAGAAAACGTTCTAATGAAAGGAGCTTTAGATTTTTTCTTCTATTAACATGTACTTCCATTCCAAATTGAAACAGGAAGTATATATTCAGATAGTGTTTCTTGTTTTTCAAGCCTTAGATTTAAGACTTCAAGTGCTTTATTGGCTATTTCTTCAATAGGTTGGACTATTGTTGTTAAGTTTGGAAACATATTACGCATAATTTTAGAACCATCATATCCGACAATAAGTAAATCTTCAGGAATGTTTTTATTGAACTTTTTAGCAATTTGCATGATAAGTAACGCGTCTACATCGTTTGAAGCGAATACACCATCTACATCTGGGTGATCTATAAATATTTGGTTGAAGATTCCAGTTTTCTCTGTGTAAGAGATATTAAAATCTACAGAATAGTGAATAGGTTGAAGTCCATGATATGTCATTGTTTCTTCATATGCTTCTCGTCTTCTGTTTGCAGGTGTATCTAAAGTATCTGGACCTGTTGTATGTATGATTTTTTTAGCACCTTTTTGAATTAATCTTTCTGTAGCTTGTTTACCGCCTGAGTAATTATCAGATTCGATTACTGGTATGTCTTGGTTCATAATTCTATCGATTGCTACTATAGGAAGGTTTTCATTTTGATACTGTTGAATATTTTGGTTATGTGTACCAACGATTAAACCGTCGACTTGATTTGATAAAAGTTGATTTAAATAGTTTTTCTCTTTTTCAGGATCATTCATTGAGTTCCCAATTATAACTTTATAACCTTGGGAATATAGCTTTTTCTCTAATTCTTCTACAAGTTCTCCAAAGAAAGGATTACTTACTGCAGGGAATAATAGGCCTATAATATTAGTCTTTTTATTATAAAGCTGACGTGCGACAGTGTTAGGTTGATAGTTTAATTTTTCCATAGCATCGTATACTTTATCGATTGTTTCTTGACTTAAATAGCCACGTTTATTTAATACTCTAGATACTGTAGTTTTTGATACATTGGCTAATTTAGCAACATCATCTAATTTAGGTTTCATATTTTAATCCTTTCGCCATAGTATTGAAATTCATTATTCATCATTATATCAAACATTTAGTATTTGTATCGTTAAATACTAAATGAAAATCATACTGGATTATAAACATGGTGTGTTATATAAACGAAAAAACCATCAAAGTAGACACTAAAAGTGAAAACTTTGATGGTTTTGTAAATACGTATATTAGAATTTGATTGCTTGATTATTTAGTTCATAAATTTCGTAGTTCGTTGAAACTGATTCTGAAGCATTTATCCAAACTTGTGGATTTTCTTCTAAATAATATCTTTCTGTGAACACAGCTTCTCCGTCATTAATGAATATCTCTATAGAACTTGTATCGATAAATATGCGCAAGTTAACTTTGTCATCGCTAAGAATGTTGGCATATCTTGTATCATCTGTATCTTTGCGATATAACTCAAATTCATTAGTGTTAGAATTATATTTCAAGTTTAAAATGCTATTGCCATTTTTATCAGTTAAATAAAATGATGTTTCAGCATTTTGTTCTGATGTGAATTTGTGTTCTAAATTAATTTCTACATGAGAAGAATCGTCTATTAATAAAAGGTCATCTTTTAATTCTGTGCTGTCTGAATTTAGTTTTTCATTTCTTAGTGATTTCAATTCTTCAACAGGTTTCATATATATTTTTTCGTTTTTAATGTGTAGTTGTCTTGGTAAAGTTAATGCTCCAGCCCAGCCATCTTCTTTTTCAGGCATGTCGCTTTCCCACATCGCCATCCAAGCAATGAGGATTCTACGACCATCAGGCGCTTGAGTTGTTTGAGCTGCATAGAAATCATGTCCAAAATCTAATTCTTGGAAATTACCTCTGTTAAACTCTGTGTTGTCGTCATTGAATTGACCAGCAAAATAACCATTTTGGAATAAGTTTAAATATTTTTTCTCTTCTTTGTCTATACCTTGAGGTGAACATAATAAAATATCTTTGCCATCTAATCTAAATACATCAGGGCACTCCCACATAAAGCCTTCTGTTTTTAATCCTTTAGATTTACTTGGTGCACCAATGTATTCCCAATTTAATAAATCGTCAGATTTATAAAGAATAATTCTACCTAGACCATCTTTTTCTTGGCTTCCTAGTACCATATAATATTTATCATTTTCTTTCCAAACTTTAGGGTCTCTAAAGTGATGAGTATTATCTTCTGGCTCAGAAGCAATTACTGGATTATTTTCGTATTTAGTAAAGTTTATACCATCTTTACTGTAAGCCATGTTTTGGTTTTGCCAGAAGTTATCTGGGTCACCATCGCCATAATAGTGATGACCTGTATAGAATAAGTATAAAGTATCATCTTTAACAATAGCACTTCCTGAGAAGCAACCATCTTTATCTTCTGGAGAACCCGGAGCAAGTGCTATCGGTAAGTCTTCCCAGTGTACTAAATCCTTACTTCTTGCGTGTCCCCAATGCATTGGACCCCATTCTGCACTATATGGATAATGTTGATAAAAAATATGATAATAGCCATTAAAATAACAAAATCCATTAGGATCATTAATCCAACCAGATTTGGCCATCACGTGGTAGCCTAACCTATATCTATCATCTGTTAATTGTATTTGTTCATTTGTCATGTCAATTATACCTCTTTCCTTTTTATTTGATTTTGACGAATAAATGGATCACCATAAACATCTTCGTCATCCTTTTTAAATGCGAATATCGCAAAAATTCCTGATATTAAAGCAATTCCTGAAATCACTAAAAATGTGTTGCTGTATCCTATGTTATCTCTTAGCGTTCCTAAAGGTGTTGATAATATAACTTGTCCAATTTGGGCAGCTATTTGGAACCCAATCATATATAAAGTGGCTGACAACTTAGGATTAAAATGTAGCGTAATATATCTAAACATTGGAAGCATAAATAATGGTACTTCAATAGCATGCATCATTTTAATAATTGAAATCGTAAATGGCGTAGTTAATACACCACTGAGTCCGATTCTAGCAACCATTACACAGACACCAAGCAATAAAGTATTTCTAACACCTAATTTATACATGATGATAGGCACAACACCCATCATTAAAGCTTCGAAAAATACTTGAATAGAATTTAACGTACCATACATTTGTTGGCCGGTTTCAGGTGAACTGAATAATTGTGTGTAAAAATCCGGGAACATTTGTTGGTCATAAATTGTATAGAACGACCATGAGAACATAATAAAAATAACGATTACCCATAAGTGGGGTAACTTAAGTAAATCGAGCATCTCTTTGAAACTCGGAATAGAACTATCAACATCCTCATCGCGAATTTCATCTTTAGCTTTATCTTCTTGTTTAGGTTTCCAAAATATTAAATTTAATAATAAAAATAAACCTAAAATTGAACCTATCCAGAAATTGTACTCTGGGTTTTTAACAAATAAAAATCCTGCAACTAAAGCTGATATAGCGTAACCAAACGAACCCCATGCTCTCGCTTGACCATATTTAAAATCAAAATAACGACTAAAACGTTCAGAAACAGCTTCGTAAATACCAGCGGCTGAAAGGAAGCCAGCAGATAGAAATAGTGAACCAACTATTATTCCAATCGTAAAGTGATTTTGAATGAGTGGTGCATAAATCCATATGAAAAATGGACCTACTAACGTTGACATCGTAGCACAGAAAATAAGTAAACTTCTCTTCAATACTAATTTATCCTGAAGAATACCATATGCGAACATTAGAATTAAAGTTACGAATGAGTTGGCTGAATATATCGTACCAACTTCACTACCAGATAAACCTAGACCATTTTTTTCTGAGGTAAGCCAAATTTGAAAGAATGACCACCAAATGGACCATGACGCGAAAAATATTAATAAAGTAAATGAAGACTGCAAGTAAGACTTGTTCTTAAAAGTTTGAAACATTTGCAATTAAATAATACCTCCTGAACCTTGAAAGGGCTTTCCTATAAAGAAGTGTATATTTAAATAACCAATATGTCAACCGGTTAACATATAAAATTAAAAAAATAGTATCAATCATTTTTATGGAATTCAAAATGATTGATACTAAATTAAATATGAGTTTTATATTTATTAATTTTTATTAACTGAAGCGTCGTAGATTGATTCTACAGCGTCTGCTAGGCCTTTATCGAATTCTTCTTTTGATTGTCCTGCGAATAAGTCTGTAACTAATGCGCGTGAGAAACTAGCGATTAAGCCTTCATTTTCTTTTAATAATTCGTTTGCTTTATCTCTTGAATAACCGCCAGATAAGGCAACAACACGAATTACATTTGGATGTTCTATTAATGATTTATATTGATTAGGTTTTGTTGGAATTGTTAATTTCAACATTACGAATTGATCATCGTTTAATTTATCTAATTCTTTAGCAATTTCCTCAGTTAAAATATCTTCAATTTCTTCTTTATCTTTAGCGTTGATATTAACTTCTGGTTCAATAATTGGAACTAAACCTGCTTCGATAATTTGTTTTCCAATTTCAAATTGCTGTTGTACTACTTTAGTAATAGCTTCTTTATTAGCTTCTAAAATATTTGAACGCATTTTAGTACCGAAAACATTGCGATCTTTAGCACGTTTTAATAGTTCGTCTAAACCTTCTATTGGTTTCATTAACTGAACACCATTTTCTTCATCAGCTAGACCTTTGTCTACTTTTAAGAATGGTACAATACCTTTATCAGCTAAATAATTAGATGTATATTTACCTTCTACTTCACGATCCATCGTTTGCTCGAATAATATAGCACCTAAAATTTTATCAGCGTTAAATGCTGGAGATGTTATGATACGTGTTCTCATTTCGTGAACAAGTGTAAACATTTCATCTTCACTATTATATTGATCTTCATCAATACCGTAGTCTTTCAATGCTTTTGGAGTACTACCACCACTTTGATCTAGTGCTGCTATAAAACCTTTACCGTTTTTAATTTTATCAAATTGTTCTTGGCTCATTTTTTCCACTCCTTATGATTTTCTACATGTACAGTATGATGAATAATAAAAGTTATCGCAAGTATTTAAGTTTTATGAAAAAATATTATGTATAAATTAGTTTCTGCAATTATGTCGAATTTAAGAAGTTTAAGGCTATGTCATTTCATAAATTAGACTAACGCTTTATTATAGAGGATAGGGAGGTTTCTCAATGAATAAAAAATACGCAATTGCACTTATTTCTGGTTTAGCTCTCGTAGCAATCGCTGTAGCCGTATTGTTGATGTCTTCAACACAAAAATCTACTTATTATGGTTACATGGAAAATAGCACTACAGCTGAAAAAGTAGTAAGTGAAAAAGATAATAAAGTAACAGAAAATGTTAAAATTAAGAATACAGAAGACTTTAAACCTAAAAAAGGTGACTTTGTAAAACTTATTTCTAATGATGACGGTAAAACTTATTATAAAAAAGATATAGTAGATCATGACGATATTCCACATGGTCTTATGATGAAAATACATGAAATGGATATGGACATGGACATGTAATAAAAACGCCAAAATCTAAATGATTTTGGCGTTTTTTTATAAAATAATGTTAATTAGGTGTTATCCATTTCTTTATTAAATTCCTTAACAAGTTTAGTTACTTCTGGTCCGATAATTATTTGAGCATTATGTTTATCAATGATTACAACACCGTGAGCGCCAGTTTGCATTATTTTTTCTTTGTTTATCAGTGAGGTATCTTTAAGTTCTAATCTTAATCTAGTGATACAGTTTTCATATTCTATCACATTTTCTTTAGTACCTATATTTTCTAATATTTTCTTGGACATATATTGATATTGGTTATGCGATAAAGATAAATCTTTTTCTTCTTCGGACTTTTCTTCATCAAAATTATTGTCTTCAATTTGGCCGATTATTGAAACTTTTCGCTTAATAATATAGAAGTAAAAAGTAATAAAATAAAGTATGAAAAATCCTATGCCTACTGGAATTATCATCCAGCCTTTATCTGATAAACTTAGGTTCAATACATAGTCAATGATGCTGCCACCCCAAGAGAATCCTTCCCTAATGTGCAAGTAGTATAAGGTCATTCCTGCTAATCCAGTATATACAGAATGTATAAAGTATAAAAATGGCGAGGTAAATAGAAATGTAAATTCAATAGGTTCTGTTATACCTGCGACTATAGCTGTAAAACTACCAGAACCCATTAAAGCTTTTGTATTTTGTTTATTGTATTTCGCTGCTTTGGATATGGCAAGGGCAATGGCAGGTACACCGAACATTATTGAGACAAAATATCCACTTAGGAAATAACCTGCTGTAGGATCTCCGTTTAAAAATCTTGTAACTTCTCCATGAACAACTTCTCCTCCTGATGTTTTAAAGTCTCCCAGACCAAAATAAATATAAGTATTTAACACATGGTGTAATCCAAATGGAAGTAAAAATCTATTTAAAAATCCATTTATAAATACTCCTAGTCCTCCTAAAGTTACTAGTGATTGAGCTAGCCAATCAATTGAAGACTGAGCATAAGGCCAAATTAAAAAACATATACCTGTTACGGGTAACATAAGTACTATAATTACAGTTATGGGAAAATTCTCTCCAGAGAAAAATGAAAAGACTTTTGGTAGTTCTACATCTTTAAATTTATTGTAGACCCAAGCTGCAAGAAGCCCTGAAATGAGTCCTCCAAATACACTCATGTTTAAATCAGAATCAAGTAAATTAAGTCCTTCTTTTAGTATAGATATTGCAATAAAACCAGCTAGTGCAGGGATTCCTCTATCTTTAGTTTTTGATAACCCCATCGCTATACCTATTGCTATAAGGATATCAATATTATTAAATATTGCTCCGGATGCTTGAAATAGTTTCCAGTCCAGTAAATCTTCTGAACTAATTCTAAAAAGTATACCAGCTGCAGGTAAAGCTACTATTGGAATCAGCATTGATTTACCAAGCTTTTGTAAGAATCTCATCATAACAAATGTCCCCCTTTGACATTACAATTGTGAATAATTGATTAATGTTATCCCATTCGCTTTATTAAAAGTAGATTTTGCATGTTCGCTTGTTAATAAATCTAATTCTTCAATTCTTGGCATGACAAAAGATGAATGATCTCTTAAAAATTTATCTATATATGCTGGATGGCACATTATTTCTACAGTTTTATATAATTGATATTTCTCTCTGATGATTTCGATAGGGTTTAAAATTGTTTCAGGGTGATACTCAAAGTAATCAACCATTTTATAATTAGGATAATTCTTTTTATCTCCTAAATTATTTCGAATAGGCAGTTGATATTCAGATGCTAATTTTAAAAATACTGGTTCTATTATGTCTAAATTATTTACATGATGATGAGTATCCATATGAGTAGGTGTAATTCCAGTCTCTAAAAATTTTTCGATTTGTTCTTTCCATTCGTTGTATAGTTCATTTGTGTCTATATAAAATTTTTGTTCGTAATGAGATAAATCTCTAAAATTTCCATCACTATCTACTAAAGTATATAAATTATGTGTTAATGGTTTCCCACAAGTTAAAGTTAGGTGAATGCCAATGCCTAGATTCGGGTTTTCTTTCGCAAGTTGGATTGCATGGTTAAAACCTGGCATATTTGTTAAGCAAGTCGTTGAAGTAAGTATGCCATTTTTAAAAGCATCGATAATTCCGTAATTTACCCCATTTGAATAACCGAAATCATCTGCATTTATGATAAGCTTCATAATGTTTCCTCCCTTTTATTTAAAACGGGCCAATGGTCTGTATTCGCTTCAAATAAATCTTTTAAGACTTCTTTCGCTTTATTCGTGTCTATGACAGTTCTATTTAAAATAAGGGCTTGCAATAACTTTTCATAATCATTATCAAAGTAAGCTTCGATTATTAATTTTTCATACGCGTATTGATTTTCTAGTAATCCTTTATAAAATGTAGATATTTCACCTATTTTAAAAGGCTCTACACCTTCGTTACCAAGTAAAGCGGGAACTTCTACAAGGGCGTCATAAGGTAGATTAGAAATAATTCCTTCATTCCTTGTCATTATAATAAAGCGTTCTTTTAAGTGATGAACAAGCGAAGCGGCAATACGAATCATGTATATACCATGTATATCACCAGAAATATCAATATTCTGAGTACTATTTTGATTAATGATAACGTCGCAGTCAGTGAAAACCTCTTTTTCTCGTCCATTTATAACTTGTCTAGCTCGAGTATTGTCCATAGGTTCCTTTTTAGATAATTCATTAGGATAAAGATAATATTGTAAATACGTGTTAGGTAGATATTCATTAAAGTCTTGTATCATTTGTTTAGCTTGTTTAAAAGTAGCTTGCCAGGAAGGGTCATTGGCAATTAATTTATCTGTAGGTTTAAAATCATTATCCAGAATAAGTTGTTTGAGCTGAGATGTATAATCATAACCCTGCTTATTTCGTATACTCGTAAACCATCCAAAATGGTTTAAACCAAAATAATCAGCTTCTAAATTCCATATATCTTCTTCCAATATGTCTGAATAGCTTTTCATAATTGCTATAGGCATATCACATATATTTAATAATCGTTTATCGTCAGGGAAGATTTTATCTAATGCTAGGCCAACAATTGCAGCAGGATTTGTATAGTTCAAAATCCAAGCATCTGAATTTAATGAACGAATATCATCGACAAGTTGAATCATATCAGGTATTGATCGTAACCCATAAGCCATGCCTCCAGCGCCGCATGTTTCTTGTCCTACTAATCCGTGTTTAATAGGTATTTGTTCATCTTTTTCTCTCATAGTTAGACCGCCAGTACGAATTTGGACGAATATAATATCAGTATCTTTAAAGGCTTCTTTTTTATTAGAAGTGTATTTAAAATTTTCTAATGAAGGGTAATGTTCTTTCAATAATATAGAAGCAGCACGTCCTATCTTTTCTTGTCGCGAAGTATCTGTATCGTATAGCGTAATATGACTTAGTGGTAAATGATTCGATTCTTCAATTAAACTCATTAATATACCTAGCGTATATGTACTTCCGCCACCAACTATTGTTAATTTACTCTTTTTCATTATTTTGTAACCCCTTTCAAGTAACATTATATAATATGTATTGTAAAAATCAATACAAATATAATACATATTTTAAATATGTATGCTTTTTGAGTTTGAAGTGTTAAAATAAACTATGAAGGTGAGGGGTTTTTATGAGCGATAAGAAAATGCCTTTATATCAAAAAATCATGAAAAATATTCAAGATTATATTAAAAATCAAGGGCTAGAGCATGGAGATGTTATACCTACTGAAAAGGCTTTATCAGAAAAATATCAAGTAAGTAGGGTAACTATTAGAAAAGCTATTTCAAGACTAATAGAAAAAGAAATATTATACAGTATTAAAGGGAGCGGAACTTATGTAGCTTTCCCAAAATTTGAACATAATTTATTTAAGTTACAAGGATTTACTGAAGAAATGCAACCTTATCATGATTCTATTAAAAACAAAGTGATAGAATTTAGACTTATAAAACCAAATGAAGAAATACAAGAAATACTTAATCTCAACAAAGAAGAAAAAGTATATAACATAAAAAGGATTAGAAAATTGAACGGTGAAGTTTTAATTATAGAAAATGCTTATATACCGTTTGAACTATTTCCTGATCTTTCTGTTGAAGCGATGACTAAATCAAAATATGGTTATTTAAAAGAAAAGGGATATGTTATAAAAAAAAGGGTAGAAGAGTTTATACCTAGGTTACCAAGTGAAGATACAATGGAAATTTTTAATATAAAATCTAATACTCCTTTATTAGAATTAAGAGCATATTCTATATTAAGTAATGATGAAATATTTGAATATTCTGAGGTATTGTATCATCCTAAAAAATATAAATTTAAATTAGAATTATCAAGATAACAAAAAGGGGGATATTATTATGTTATTACGAGAGAAGAAAGAATCTGATATTGAAGAATTAGCTAAAGTGCATTATGAGTCATGGCTTTCAACGTATAAGGGAATTATTCCTGAGAGTTATTTAGATGAAATTACATTGGAGTCTTACATAGAAAATCATTATAAATTTAATGCACCTTGTATTGTTGCTGAAATAGATAATAAAATAGTAGGTTTTTTAATGTATGCTAAAGATAAAGATGATGATACTAGTGAAAATTGTGGAGAAATACTCGTCATTTATTTACTTGAAGCATATCAAAATCAAGGTGTAGGTACTCAATTAATGATAGAAGCTGAGAAGAAAATGAAACAGGAATATGATCAATTAAGTCTGTGGGTAATTGAAGATAATTTACAAGCAGTGAATTTTTATGAGAAGTGTGGATTTAAAAAAGATGGAAAAGTAGAATTAAGTGAACATGGTGTTGTTTTACGTGAAACCCGTATGATAAAAGATTTATAAAAACCATATTGCGATAAATGAATATCGCAATATGGTTTTTTATTTTATATATCGATTACATACACTTTAATATATTAGAATATTAATTCTTTGGAATTTAAGAATAAACAACGAGATTAAATTTTTTTAAAGTTTTTTTAGAATTATTAATAAAAATATGATTATTAATATAATACTAGGGTAACATACTAAAAAAGGAGGATATATATATGAGTAAAATTACAGATTCATTTATGAATGCATTAGATAGCATTATTGGATTTATTCCAAATTTAATTAGTGCGATTATTTTATTAATCGTAGCTTGGATTATTGCAGTAATTGTTAAAACGATTATTGTAAAAGGCTTAAGAGCTATTGGATTTGAAAAATGGTTAGAGAAAAAAGGATTAACTGAAGCAGGTAGTGGTAAATCTGAATCAGAAGGTTTAATTCAAACATTCGGTAAACTAGCTTACTTCATTATTTTCCTATTATTCTTGCCATCAGTGTTTGATGCATTAAATATGACATCAGTATCAACACCTATTAAAAATATGATGGATAGTATTTTAAACTTCTTACCTAGAGTTATAGTAGCAGTAATAATACTAATAGTTGGTTTATTTATTGCTAAAGTATTAGGTACATTAGTTAAAAACTTATTAACTAATTTAAATGTTAGTCGTTATAACCATTATGTTAATTTTGGTGAAAACAAAGAAAGTATAGATATTCCTTCAGCTACAGGCTGGATTCTTACAACAATAATTGGTTTATTCTTTGTTGTTGAAGCTTTACACACTGTAAACTTACAAGTGTTAAATACAATTGGTGAAGCAATTATTGGTTACTTACCATTAGTTATCTCAGCAGCTATTATCTTAGTAATCGGTTTTGTTGGTGGTAACTTATTATCTAAACTTATCAAAAAATCTACAGGCAATGGTCTTGTAGCAGAGATTGTTAAGTATTTAGTAATTGTTGTTTCAGTATTTATGACACTAGATCAATTAAACTTTGCTCAAAGTATTGTTAACGTAGCATTCTTACTTATCTTAGGTGCTGTTGCAGTAGCATTTGCTATTTCATTCGGTATCGGTGGTAAGTCATTCGCAGAAAAAACTTTAAGAAAAGTTGAAGACAAAGCAGACTCTGATAAATAATATTGAAGAATCCAAATAAAGAGGCTGGGCTAAAATAATTGCTCAGCCTCTTGTATTATGTAATTAACAACGTAGTAAATCCATAATATAAAACAAATCACATATCAAAATAAATGCTCCTAATCCTTAGTAGATTTAACTAAAGGGTTAGGAGCATTATTTTGATTTAGGGACTTATATCCCAAGGTGGTTATTATTTATTAAATACGAGTTTTATATTTAAATTGTTACAATACCTAGTAAAATTGCGATAAATAGCATAACGATTGAAAATCCCCAAATCCAGAAGAATGCGTATTTAATATATTTACCCATATTAATTTCAGCTAGCCCGACTGCTAACCAAAGAGCAGGTGAAAATGGACTAACGAATGTACCGATTATGTTTCCTATCATTAATGAATAGGCTGTTGAAAGTGAAGGTACACCAAATTGACTTGCAGTTGATTCTACAATTGGTAACACAGCAAAGTAATATGCATCTGTACTAGTTAATAAATCTAATGGAACACCTAGCATACCAATTATAATATGTAGATAAGGTCCAACTGCTGTAGGTATTATATCAATCAATGATAACGCGATTGATTCTAACATGCCTGTTTCATTTAAAATACCTAAAAATACACCAGCAGCTAAAATAACCGCGGCCATCATTAAAGCATTAGGTGCGTGTGCACGTAAGCGATCCATTTGTTCGTCAACATCTCTGAAGTTTAATGGTAATGCAATACCGACACCAATCATAAATGCTAATTCTGGTGGAACGATGTCTAATAACATCATTGCAACTATAATAATTGTAAGTATAAGATTGAGCCAAAGAATATAAGTATGTTTTTTAGCTTCACCTTTAATTGAAGCATTTTCTTCTTGATCTTTTTGATAATTTTCAATAATTTCATTCATGTCTACTTTAATTGTTTCTTCATCAGGAAATTCTCTTGCAATACGTTTCTTTTCTCTTAAGCCTAAATAAATAGCAAATAGAATTGCTAAGACGATGCCTATTAATTGTATAGGTATGATGTTGTACCAAAGCTGATTAATATTATCTACTTTTAGAACTGAAGCAGTACGAGCCATTGGTCCGCCCCAAGGCACCATGTTAATAATAGCGGCACTTAGCGCAAGTAGTAACACTAATAAATAAGGACTCATTTTAAGTGTTCTATATAAAGGTAATAAAGCAGGAATCGCTAATAAGAAAGTAGTGGCACCAGCACCATCAAGTTGTGCAAAAGTACCAATAATGGTTGTGACAATTGCTACGATAATAATATTTCCACGTGTTAATTTAATCATGCCTTTAACTAACGGTCTAAATAAGCCGCTATCTGAAATAATTCCAAAGTATATAATCGCGAAAATAAACATTACTGCTACATTAAATACTTGATCAAAACCAGAATCTACATATTTTCGTATATCTCCGAAACCATGTCCAAGAACTAATGCGCCAATAATAGGTATTATTGTCATACCGACTACTGGACTGACCTTTTTAAAAATTAACATTGTGACAATGGATATTATAATAATAAGCCCCACAATTGTTAACATTGTATTTGCTTCTTCCATGAATGATCCCCCTCTTTAATTAAGCGCTTACAAATAATGTTAAACAAAAACTTTCTATACAAAATGAACTCTTATAGAAAGCTTTAATTAGTATATCATTATAGAAAGTAAAAATGTACTGAATTTTAAGAATTTTTAGTTTTTTATATTATAAAATTTTTAATCATGGTTTGATATTTTTCACATTATGTTATAATTTAAGTAATTAAAGAAATATATAAAGTTTTTAATTATATAATAATATATTGAAGAGGTATATAAAATGAATAAATACATAATAGCATTATTTAGCATCATGATTACTCTAACGCTTATAGGATGCTCAAATGATAGCAACAAAGAGACGGATTCATCAGAGAAAAGTGATTCAGGTAAAATTGTAAAATCAAAACAAGAAGAAAAAGCAAAATTGCCTAAAGATGTATTTCAATCAGATGAAAACAATCAATCATTAACTAAAGATGATGTGAAGAAAAGTATTCAAAAATATCTTAATACAAATGAATCAGTATATAATGTGACTTCAAAAATTGAAGAAAAAGTATGGGATGAACAAAATTTAACAAATGAAGAAACTAAGCAATTAGAACAAGCTCGTAAATTGTTAGACGAGAATGATCAAAACTTCTCTAATTATTTAAAGAATAATGAATTACCAAGCGAATACAAAAAAGATACATATAGAATAAGTGAGTACTTTACAGCTTATAATGATACTTTAAGTAAACTTGATAATAGTATTCAACAAATGGAAAAAAAGGCTAATGACGGTGAAATACCAATTAAAGAAGTGAAAGATGTAATACCAGATAGCAATAAAGTTAGTGGTAAACAACAACAGAAAATAGAAAAGTTTCTTAAAAGCATTGATATTAAAACAAAAGCATTTGAAAGGTGAATGAATTACCAATGAACAAAATGAAGTTAGCAATTTTTATAGATGACTGTAGACATGTATTAGGATTTATCATTCTATTAACTTATTTTATTTTAAGTTCGAAGTTTGATATACAATTTGCTTATTCAATTGTTATTACGCTATTTACATGTTTATATCCATTATTTTTTATCGCTTCTGATTATAGGATGGCTAGATATCAACGTAAACCATTGGTTTCCGTAAAATATAGAATATTTCAATCAATAATATTCTTATTACTAGGTGTGATTGTATACTATAGTAATTATTGGGAAAGTTTTATTGGTGTTCTCATATATGGGATTGTAGCACTAGTTATATTTATAATGTTCAATAAAAAAATATATAAAATACAAGGTTTTGAGTATGTTAATGAATAGAATGCTAAATAATATAGATTTAATGAGGGTAGTTACAATATTTATAGTAATATTTATAAGTCTAGGCGTAATAAAAATATTTGGTTTAGATAAAGGTACTTATATTATTATTTTTATCGCTACAATTTCGTATTTATTCTTCGAATGGTTAAGAGCTAAAAAGGTAGCTAAAAATATTAAAAAATTTATGTTATTTAAAATGGGACTAGCTATCATAATAATGTGTATCGCATTATCATATTTTATTCTATTTTGGAAGTCTAATAGTAATTTGAGTATTTTTTATATTATTATTTACACTATCATTGGATTCGTTCACAGTTATATTGAAAAGAAATATTTAATTAAAAATACTAATAATGAAACAAATTCATAAGAGATAAATTGTATAAAAATACGCTTGTAATACATACGCAGGCGTATTTTTTATTTATTTTTATATAGAAAAAATAAACTTCTTGTAATGTTGTTGAATAAAAATATTGATATTTAATTGAAACGATAGTATTTTCAGAATTTTATATCAAAACATATAGACATTTATTTCCATATATTTTATAATTGATAACGGTTATCAATTATAAAAGGAGGAAAAATATGAATGATTTTAAGAGGTTATTAGTTATGTTACTTGTTGGTAGTACGTTATTTTTAACAGCTTGTAGTGATAGTAATAAATCAAATGATAAAGATAAAGAGGCGAAAGGTGAGGAACCTAAACAAGAAAAATCAATAGAAATTAAAGATGAATTGGGTACGGTTCAACTTAAAGATAAACCTAAAAATATAGTTGTATTAGAATATTCATTTGCTGATGCTGTTAAAAATTTAGGTTCGACACCTGTTGGTATCGCTGATGACAATAAAAAAGAAATTATTAAGAAGTTATATGGAGAAGAAGTGAAATATACTTCTGTAGGTACACGTAAACAACCTAACTTAGAATCGATTAGTTCATTAAAACCAGATTTAATTATTGCAGATGTTCAAAGACATAAAGGCATTTATGAAGATCTTAAGAAAATCGCACCAACGATGATATTAAAGAGTAGAGAAGCGAGCTTTGACGATGTAAATGCTTCATTTGAAAAAGTAGCAACTGCAATGGGCAAAGAAGATGAAGGCAAAAAGATGTTGGATGATTTAGAAGATAAATTAAAAGAAGCTAAATCAAAAAATGAAAAAGCTTCTAATAAAGATGAAAAAGTTATGATTGCTGTTGCGCGTGAAGATGCATTCCAAGCACATACCTCGCATTCTTATGTAGGCCAACTATTAGAGAAAATGGGCATGAAAAATGCGATTGAATCTAATAAAGCGTATGAAGAAGTAAACTTAGAAACATTATCTAAAGTAAATCCGGATAAATTAATTATTACTTCTGATAAAGATAAACCGATTACTGATGAATGGAAAAACAAAGAACTTTGGAAAGAGTTAAGTGCTTATAAAAAGGGTCAAATTCAAGAAGTGGATAGAGATTATTGGACTAGATTTAGAGGTTTCAAAGCAAATGAATACATCATGAAAGATGTAGAGAAAAATAATAAATAATTGAATGGAACAATGAGTGTGTAGTTTTATGCATTCATTGTTCCATCATTTCAATATTTAGTTGGTGAAATGATGCAGAGAAAGTCTATTATAACAATGGTCATGATTATCATATTAGTGATAGGTATGATATTGAATTTGAGCATAGGTTCAACGTTTATGAGTTTAAAGACGATATTTAATGCCATTGTAGCAGATGATCACTCTAAAGATGCGCTGATTATTAATACGATTCGTTTGCCAAGATTATTCGTTGCTATAATGGTAGGAATAAGTTTAGCTGTAGGTGGTGCTATTATGCAAGCTTTGACTAAAAATGCTTTGGCATCGCCTCAAACATTTGGAATTAATGCAGGAGCAGCATTGTTACTTGTTGCTTCAATTGTATATTTACCAGGCCATTCAGATACAATTAATCCTTATATTGCTTTTTTAGGTGCAATTGTAGGTGGGTTGATAGTATATACGTTTATTTATGGACACGAGAATAATCATGTACGATTAGCATTAGCAGGTATGACAATCCATTTATTATTATCTTCCATAACTGAAGTGTTGATAATACTTAATGAGAATTCTACTGATGTTTTGTATTGGTTAACGGGTTCATTAAATGGTAAGGATTGGGATGGTGTACAAATCTTATTACCCTGGTTTGTAATAGGTGTATCTGTTGCTTTATTTTTAGCTAAAGACTTAACCGTTTTATCATTAGGGGATATGTTTGTAACGAGTTTAGGTCTTCATAAGAAACTAAAATATTTAATTTTTAGTTTTATTGTGATTATATTAGCTGGTTCGTCTGTAGCTGTAGCAGGACCAATTGCATTTATAGGTCTAATTGCACCTCATATTTCAAGAAGATTAATAGGTGGAGGGTATGAGAAGAACTTATACTTCACCGCATTAACAGGCGCAGCTATTCTCGTATATGCAGATACGTTATCACATATCATTGCTTACCCATATGAATCTCCAGTTGGAATTGTAACAGCACTAATCGGGGGACCATTCTTCTTATATCTTTGTAAAAATGGAAGGAGTGGTCTTAAATAATGAAGTATAAATGGAAGCTTATCATTGTGATAGTTGTTCTGATTATAAGTATCTTGCTACATGTACAAGTCGGATCACAATTTATTTCATTTAAAGATACATTAAACACGGTTGCTGGAACAACTGATGATTATGCATTTGTATTATATACATATAGAATACCAAGAATGGTCATTTCTTTAATTTCAGGTTTACTATTAGGATTAGCAGGTGCTATTGTACAAACATTACTTAGAAATCCATTGGCTTCACCTGATATTATAGGTGTTACTAAAGGGGCAGGATTATTTGCCGTTGCGCAGTCATTACTATTACCAGCGTTGCCATTCTATTATCTTGGTATTTCTTCATTTCTAGGTGCGGTTATAATGATTATAATCATTATGTTCTTGGGGAGGATTTTTCAAGCGACAACTTATACGATAGCTTTAATTGGTGTAGCTTTAAGTGCTATATGCCAAGCTGGTATTCAGTACTTTATGATACGCTATCCAGATAATATCAATACTACATTGCTTTGGCTGTCGGGTAGTGTATGGAGTAGAGATTTTGATGACTTGTGGAATTTTATACCGAGTGTATGTATATTACCATTGATATTTATATTCGCAAATAAATTGGATATTTTAAGTTTAGGTGATGAAGCGGCCATAAGTTTAGGAGAAAAGGTAAGTATTATTAGAAGTGCTTATTTATTCATGTCAGCAATATGTATTGGTTCCGTCGTATCTGTTACAGGTACAATTGGTTTTATCGGCTTAATATCTCCTCATATTGCAAGGTTATTAGTAGGAAGAAAAGCTATAAGACTTTTACCAGTATCATCTATTATAGGGGCTATATTTTTACTTTTAGCGGATGCTATTGGTAAAGGTATTGCACCACCTGTAGAAATCCCAGCTGGGGTTATTACTTCAATAATTGGTGCACCATACTTTTTATTCTTACTTAAAAAAGAGAAATGAGTATGTAGAGAAGGTGAGTGTGAGGGTTGTCTTGCTTCAGACAGAAGGAAGTCTAAAAATAAATCGAAAGTTACAAAAAGACCTTTCCATTATCTAAATATGATGGAAAGGTCTTTTTATAAAGTTATTTCATTTCTTTAAATGCTTTGTAGAATATTTCTCTTTGTTTCTCTAATGAGATTGGGTCATTATATTGTGTTTCTGTAACGTCAAATTTCACCACATGATTGTTCTTCATAGCATCTGTATTTTTCCATACATTTGTTTCTTCAAATTGCGCTTTTTGGTCGCCATTGGCAGCTATAATAACATAGTCTCCTAAATATTGATCAAATTGTTCTGGAGTGATAGTGAGTGTGCTTGTCTTTTTAGTTGCTGATTTTAATTCATCAGGTAATTTTAATCCCCAACCATCAAATATAATTTCTCCACCTCTGCCCATCTTATCGTTAAATGCAATGAGCCCTTTAGGTGTTTGCTGTAAAATAGTGGCTGTTTTTCCTTTTATTAATGGTTCCAGTTCTTTTTTATCTTTAGATAGTTGTGCTTTCCATTCTTTAAGCCATTTATCTGCTTTGTCTTGTTCTCCAACTAATTCAGCTAGCAGTTTTGTATTGTCTTCATATGTAGATTTCATGTTATCGAAAGTAACAGTAGGTGCTATTTTTTTAAGTTTATTTAAATTTTTGTCTTGAGATGTTGCGATAATTAAATCCGGTTTTGCTTTGGCAATTTGTTCAACGTTTGTGTTATCAATCTTCTTAGCATCTTTTGTAACATCATTTAATACTTTATTCTGCTTAACAAATTCTGGTACAGCTACTGGCTTATGTCCAAATTTTACTAATGCGCCCACGTATGTTGGATGTAATACAACGATACGTTTAGGGTCTTTTGGAACTTCAACTTTTTCTCCAGAATCGTTCGTAAATGATTTGGTATCAGATTTACTGACGTCTGATTCTTTACTATTTTCTTTAGTGCTACTATTCCCACAAGCTGCTAAAAGCATAACTAAAACAAGCATAAAAATGGATAATTTTTTCATCATAGTCCTCCTATTTTTTGTAAATGATAATTCTTCTCAATTATACCAAATTTTAAAACCATTACAATAAATTTTTGGAAAATTAAAGTAGGAAACATTTGAAGAATTAGGTAAAAACAAGTAGAATTAAAAAAGAATCGATACTTGAAAGGAGTGAGATAATAATGGAATGGCTCATAGGGTTACTAGGAGAAGATATATTATTTAATTATTTAACGTTTAGTATACATTACTTCATTCCAATATTATTAACGCTTCTATTTGTATACTTAGAAATGCAAGCAAGTATCAAATTGAACGAGACATGGCATGTACAACCATCTACTGAAGTACAAGATCAGTATATCTTTGTATGGATGGTACCTATATTAAGATGGAGAATAAAATGCCTGTCGAAAACAGTCGATGAAGAAGACGCGTTGCCAATATATTAAATCATATTTTATTTAATATATTGGAGGAAAATTTTTTGAAAAAACTATACACAGTAATCGCATTTTTAGCAATATCATTAATACTAGGAGGGTGTGCACCACAAGAAGGTGGCATGTTCCATTCAACATTTGTTGAACCATTTGTTCATCTTATTAAATTCTTTGCATCATTTTTCGGTAATAGTTACGGAATAGGTATCATCATTGTAACGCTATGTGTACGATTGATTGTAATGCCTTTCATGTTACGTTCTTTTAAAGGGCAGAAGAAAATGCAATTTAAAATGAAACAACTTAAACCACAAATAGACGAAATTAATAAGAAAATGAAATCAGCTAAAGATGAAACTGAAAAAGCACAATACAGTCAAGAAATGATGGCTTTATATAAAGATAATGATGTAAATCCTTTAAATATGGGATGTTTACCGATGTTGATACAAATGCCAATATTAATGGCATTATACTTTGCAATATATAATAATGATGCATTAGCAAGTCATAACTTTGCTTGGTTTAATCTAGGCACACCAGATATATACATGGCTCTGATTGCAGGTGGATTATATTTATTACAAGCATATTTATCAACACGTTATTTACCAGATGAATCTAATAACCAAATGAAATATATTATGTATATAAGTCCAATTATGATATTTATTGTGAGCTTGAATATGCCAGCAGCATTACCATTATATTGGAGCGCTAGTGCAATCGTCTTAATTATTCAGCAGTATATATCAAATAAATACTTTAATTATCACGAAGAAGAAATTGAAGTACAAACAAGTACGTCATAATATAAAACAAAAAGACCCTTCCAATCCGAGATTAAATCTAGAGGATTGGAGGGGTCTTTTTATTTAGTCGGTTTTGAAGTTGCATTCTTTTTACGCTTTTTTATTACCAGTTGTATTATTACTAATATAACCGCTAATGAAACAAGTAAGATATTCCTCGTTGCGCCTATAGGTACTAAAAAGTGTATAACTGTAGATACTATTATAAATGGAAGTATATAAATTAACGCATCTTTTACTTTAAATGTTCTAAACGATTCATCCCGTATTTGGAATACAAAAAGGAAAATCGTCATAAAGAATATTATAAAAATGAGAGCTAACCAATCTATAGAATCTGATATTACCCAGCCACAAAACATAATGAAAAGTGTTAATGAGATAAGATATTTGATTTTGCTTAACATAGTGTGTTCTCCTATTCGTACAGTTTTATTCTGAAATGAACACCTTTTTCTGTTGGTAATGATTGGAATGTTCCATTATGAAAGTGTATTGAGTCCATTATAATGGTAAAACCTATACCATGTTCTTTTTCGTTGTCTTTCTTAGTATGTGTTGAATGCAATGCTTTTTCTTCTATTGCCTTACTTATTCCCACTCCGTCGTCCCTATAATCAATGATGAGAACTTCATTTTTATATGAAATTGTAATCTCGATATTTGGATTAATTTTGTTATGATCGATGCTGTTATCGATTAAATTCATGATCATCCTTTCAAAGTATAATTTGTTCCCGTAGAACGTCGGGTTTTCAAGATTATTAATGATTGTTAATTTATCATATTGGAAAGAATTGATGAGTTGATTCGTAGTTTCAATAACATCAAAAGCTTCTTTATTAATACCCATTTGTTCAGTTTCATATTTGAAGTTTTGATTTAAACTGTTAATTAACTCTGTCATATATGCTGCTTTTTCTGATATTAATATGGCATACTTTGTAGATTCATTTGATTCGTTTGAAAGGAGTCTTGAGTATCCATATATAGTTGTTAATGGTGATTTTAAATCATGAGAAATTTGACTAAGCCATTTTTCTTTGTAGTAATTGATTTGGTTATGATAAATTTTGTTTTGCATTAATTGGTCAGACAGAGTTTCAACAGAATCATTTAATTCTTTAAATAACTTTTTATTTTTCTTGTTGTGATGTTTAGAACTTGGTTTAAATAATTTTCCTTTTGAAAGATTTTCAATCCATTCTGTGTAGAAAAATAATGGATTTGATATTCGTTTAGAAATTATTAAAGCAAGTAGTATAACAAATATTAAGTTTATTGCGAATAATAATAAGGTAACGAGTAGGGAGCTTATAAATAATTTTTTATCTGCTTCCCCGAATTCTGAAACATAACTAACTTTTTTATGAAATGGTTTTTCGATAAACTTTAAATTATTATTTTCAATTTTTATATTATAACGGTTATATCCTTCTATAAAGTTACTATTGATTAGTTTTTTTGTATTAATGTCGCCTTGGTTTTTAATCGTTAAATTTGAGTTAGATGGGAATACAATTGCGACATGTAAATGTTTCCTATAAGGGACAGTCATAGTATTATTTATATTTCCGATAAGTTTCTTTTTTAAATTCTCATGATTTTTAGGATAAGAAACATTTGCCTTATCATCGATAATATACAGCTTAGCATTATTTTCTTTTAATTTTTGAGTTAAATCTTTATTCAGCTCATAGGTGTTTTTACTTTTTGAAATAGCAGAATCTATATAAGTTTCATCAATGTTTTCTAAGTCTGTATACATTAAATTAATCGCTTTTGAAAAAAATACATATAAACCTATACACGTTAGTATCATTGTGACTATAAAGAATATTGAGATATATTTTATAAATTTTAAAGTAAAGCGTTTATTCATTATTATTGCTCCTATAGATATATCCTTTGCCTCTAACTGTTTGTATTAGCTCAGGTTTATTAGGATTTTCTTCTATTTTCTTGCGTAACGTTCTAATATGAACCATCAAAGTATTATCATCTACGCTTATTGAATAGCCCCATACATTATCATAAATTTGATCCTTCGTTAAAATTCGGTTTTGATTTTTTATAAAATATATTAATAAATCGTATTCTCTAGTTGTTAAGTTAATAATCTTATTTTTAAAAGAAACATCTGCCGTGTCTAAATTTACTTCAAGTCTATTATTTGTATGAACGTTTGATTTGTCTATATGCACGCCAACGCGATAAGCAAGTTCAATTGGATCAAACGGTTTTTTAATGTAATCAACTGCACCAAGTTCAAATCCTCTATATGTATCTATCTCAGAATCTTTGGCAGTAACAATTAATAATTTAGTGTTTTGATTTTTTATGTATTTTAGAAGTTCATAGCCGTTTTCAGACTTTAAGTTTAAATCCAATAACATGACATCAAATACATGACTTTTAAGTAAGTTAGTTGCTTCATTTATATCATTTGCTGTATAAAGGTCTCCTAATTGCTTGTTGGAGAGCGTAATTCTGATTAAAGATTGAATATCAATATCATCTTCCACTATTAATATCTTTGCAGCCATTTCTATACACCTCGATATCTTTAATTTTAAAGGTCTCTGCTAGATACATCTACCTATTATTGTAAAATTAAGTTACTTTTAAGGAAAGGATAAGATAGAATTTAGCTTTAGTTGTTAGGATGATAACTGAGGTGAAAGAAATGAAGAGAATAGAAGTGGCAGATGCCTTAAGAGGTTTTAGTTTATTTGGAATATTTATAGCAAACTTATTAATATTCCAGTTTGGTTTAACTGGACAAACATTTATAGAATTTTATCACTTAAATTCAGTAAATCAAGGTGTATATGATTTTATAAAAACAATATTTGAAAACAGTTTTATGCCGATATTTGCAATATTGTTTGGTTTTTCACTAGATAAACTATATCAATCAATGAAATTAAAAGAATTAAAAAGGCCAAGACTAAAATTATTTAGACGAGCTATATTTTTATTGATTATTGGTTTAGTGCATTCAATATATATTTGGGAAGGCGATATCTTATTTGGTTATTCATTATCAATGCTAATTATTATTCCATTTATATCATTAGGGAAAAGATTTTTTAAGTGGATAGCAATTATTGGTTTAGTGCTATTATTTTCAATGAATGTTTTAGGACTATTAGATGATGAAGAGGTAAATATTAGTGATAAAGAGAAAGAGACTTATGTAGAAAAAGTTCAACATGTGTTTAGTAACGGTACGTATACAGAAATACATAATAGTGATTCGACAATTAAAGATCCATCGTTAGCATATATGAAAGATGAGCTCGGTGATGCGGTAGGATTAATATTTTTATTTGCATTTATAATGGAAGCAATATTTTTTGTATTCGGAATTTATTTGTCGAAAGCGAAATGGTTTGAAAAAGATGCTCGGCTTTTCTGGTCATCTAAACTATTTATATATTTAATACCTATATCTATTTTAGGTAAAAGTTCATATTTATGGATAGATAATGAGAATATCTCAGAAAGTTTACACGGTATATTTAGTATGACATTAGCGTTTGGTATGATGTGTTTATTTAAATATTTATATCAGAAAAAATCTGAAAATATTGTACTTCAAGGTTTTAAAAATTTAGGAAAAATGTCTTTGACAATGTATATATTACAGAGTGTAATTGGAACATTAATTTTTTATAGTTATGGTTTAGGGTTATTTGGTAAGGATATCTTAATTTTTACTATAATAATTTTTATTATTGTGTATATCTGCCAAATGTTACTTGCAACTTGGTATCAAAAAAATTTGAGATACGGACCTTTAGAATATATTTTAAGAATGTTTACTTACTTTAAATTTAAAGTGAGGGCAAAAGGATGATTATAATATGATCAAACTAATAGACAACGTCCTACAATCTACAGCTTCCATACTGTTACTACTATTATTATCGAGATTTATTATTTATTCATCTAATAATTTATTCAATACACATATAAGTTGGTTTTATTTAGAGAAGCTCCCATATAGCTTTGTAGTTGTAACAGTACTTTTTATAATATGTACAGTTTTTCATAGTGTTATAGAAGAAAATGTACAAAAAGAAAAGAATAGATAATTCACATAAAAACAGGTTGAGACAATTCTTTGTCCAACCTGTTTTAATATTTTTCCGAATGTTGTAAGACGGGGCCCACATACAACATTCCTATATTGATTATTTATCTTTTGGTTTAAGTGACTTTATATTTTTGAATCCTGAACGATGGTCCGCAAGTTGCTCCATTACTTCATGCCAGTCTGTTCCTGCTTCTCCAAATGTTTCTTGTAGTAATTCATTTTGGGCACGGTTTAATTTGTTTACTAGTGCACTGCCTTCTTCAGTTGGGTATAGACATTTTACACGTTTATCGTTTGGTGAGTCGGCATCTCTTATAAGTCCTTTTTCTTTAAGCATTTTCAATGATGCATGCGAAGCTTGTTTAGATATTTCTAATGTTTCGAGTAAGTCTTTAATCGTAATGCCAGGTAGCTGATCAATAAAGAATAAAAATCTATGATGTTGTCTACTCATTCCGTGATCTTTAATGATGTCGTCTGCTGTATTTATAAATGTTTTGTATGCGAAGTAAAAAAGCATATGATCATAATTATTTTTATTATCCATAGTGTCGTCTCCTTTTTGTTCATTATAATAGAAAAAAGAATAAAACGCATTTATAGGTCAAGTTAATTGACTTAATTAGTATAAAGGCATACAATAGTAATTGTTAGATAGATTAAAGAAACTATAAGAAATATCCAAAGATATTTTTTTACACTAATAGGTCAATATAATTGACCTAAATAGTTATTCAATATATATAAAGGTGGAATGGACATGAAAAAACGTGTTGGGGAATATTTAATGGATTGTTTAAGTGAAGCTGGGGTAAACAAAGTTTTTGGTGTTCCTGGTGATTTTAACTTAGCATTTTTAGATGATATTATAAGCCATGAAAATTTAGATTGGGTTGGTAATACGAATGAATTGAATGCAAGCTATGCAGCTGACGGTTATGCAAGATTGAATGGAATTGCTGCAATGGTAACGACTTTTGGAGTAGGTGAATTAAGTGCTGTAAACGGGATTGCAGGCTCATATGCTGAACGTGTACCTGTCATTCAAATTACTGGAGCACCTAGTACTGTAGTTGAAAATGCAGGAAAATATGTACACCATTCTTTAGGAGAAGGACAATTCGACAACTATAGAAAAATGTATGAAGAAATTACAACAGCTCAAGGGTATATTACAACAGAGAATGCGCAACAAGAAATTCCACGCTTGATTAATGCTGCACTATCTGAAAAGAGACCAGTACACATACATTTACCTATTGATGTAGCACAATCTGAAATTGAAATTACAGAAGGATTTAAATTAGCTGAACCGGAACAACAAGATGTTTCTAATATTGTTAAGATGGTTCAAGAAAAACTTCAATCTGCTAAACAACCTGTTATTATCGCAGGACATGAAATAAATAGTTTTAAACTGCATGAACAATTAAACGAATTTGCACAATTAACGCAAATACCAGTAGCACAATTATCTTTAGGTAAAGGTGCATTTAATGAAGAAAGTCCGTTATATATGGGAATTTATGATGGTAGTATCGCTGAAGAAAACATTAGAAATTATGTAGATAATAGTGATGCAATATTAAATATCGGTGCAAAATTAACAGACTCAGCTACGGCAGGGTATTCATTTGGTTTTGATATTGATGATGTCGTAATGATTAATCATTACAATTTCAAATTAAATGAAACAAAAATATTTGATATCACATTGCCAAATCTTATAAATGGTTTACTTGATGTGAATTATGAAAATAAAGCATCATATCCAAAGCTTAAACGTGCAGCAAAAGGCAACTATACAGTGAATAACGAACCGTTAACGCAAGAAACATACTTTAAAATGATGCAAGAGTTTATAGGTATTGATGATGTTGTGTTAGCTGAACAAGGAACGTCATTCTTCGGCGCTTATGACTTAAATTTATACAAAGATAATACATTTATAGGACAACCTTTATGGGGTTCAATCGGATATACTTTACCAGCAACTTTAGGTACACAACTTGCTGATTTATATAGAAGAAATATTTTATTAATAGGTGATGGTTCATTACAATTAACAGCACAAGATCTTTCAACGATGATTAGAGAAGATTTAAAACCTGTTATATTCGTGATAAATAATGATGGTTATACTGTTGAACGTAAAATTCATGGTGAAAACCAACCATATAATGACATTCAAATGTGGGATTATAAACTACTACCAGCAGTGTTCGGTGGGAAAGATAAAGTCGCTATACATGATGTAGAAACATCTGAAGACTTAGAAAAAACATTATTAAACATTAATTCAAAACCAAATCAAATGCATTTTGTCGAAGTGAAAATGGCAGCTTCAGACGCACCAGTAAAATTAGACGCAATTGGTAAAGCATTTTCTAAACAAAATAGTTAATATTAAAAAAGAGGCATTGTTTTTAAATAATGCCTCTTTTTATACATATAGGATGCTTATAGCAGTATAAACGAGTAGTAATGCCATTATAAGATTAAACATTAATTCATATTGGTTTATAAATTTTTTGAAGATGCTACCAAAAACGCTCCAACTAAATGTTCCTAAGAAACCAATTAAAGCTAAATAAATAAGCATTATAAATTGCAATAATGGATCTTCAAAATTAGGTGTAACAAAAGCTGCGACAACACTCAATGCATAAATTGTACCTTTAGGATTGATGAATTGAAGAGCCATTCCAAATTTAATGTTATTATATTTTTCGCTAAAACCATTTTCATCTGTACTTTTACTTGTAGCAATTTTATAAGCTAAATATAATAAATACACAGCACCAAAAATCTTCATAAATAATTGAACTTTAGGGAATACTTGATATAAAAATGAACTAAAAAAGTTTGAAATAAGTAATAATAAAAAGAAACCTAAACCGACACCGATACAAAATCTTAAAGAACCAATCATGCCGTTATGTTTGGAATAAAAAAGAGACATTATATTGTTAGGGCCAGGCGTGAAACTAGAAACTACAGCGTAAATGGTCATAGACAGAACGAGCATTTAAAAACCTCCCTAAATATGCTATAACGTTTTTATATTCGTTATAGTTGTTGTGCTTTATATTATAACTTTAGTGCGTTATATTGTAAATAAGAAGGTGAAATTGTATGAGAGAGATTCATGAAATAATAGCAGAAAATCTTAAAAAATATCGAAAAAATGAAGGGCTAACTTTAGATAAAGTAGCAACAATGACAGGCGTTAGCAAAACAATGCTTGGACAAATTGAAAGATTGGATTCAATACCATCCATCTCAACTATTTGGAAAATATCTAACGGATTAAAATTGTCTTTTACTTCTTTAATAGAAGAGCAAACTGAAGAGATTGAAGTCATTAAAAAATCAGAGTTACACGAAATAACGATGGATAGTGATAAATATAAAGTTTATCCATATTTCTCATTTGAACAAGATAAACAATTTGAAATCTATATGGTTGAAATTGAACCGGGTGGATTTTTAGAAAGTGAACGACATACAAACGGTGCAACAGAATATTTAACTGTATATGAAGGAGAACTAGAACTAGTAGTTAATAATCAAACTTATTATCTAGAAAAGAATGATTCAATTAAATTCAAAGCAAACTGTCAGCACAGTTACCGCAATAAAGGTAATGATACAACTAAAATAAATATGACAATACATTACGCTTCATTGTAAACAACAATGAAACCGGGTCCGGGGCATAACAATTGTCTTGGACTTTTGTTGTGTCAGCGTGAGTAGCTTCTAACGTGCAAGAAATATAAGACAAGCCCGTTACATTTTCTAACGAGCAAGTGGTTGTGAACAAGCCCGTTAGCACATTACTTCCCACGATTTTGTAAAGCACTGACGCTTTAGGGAATAGTCCTAATCCAGTCAGCTACTGCCAATATAACAAAAGGCCTGAGATATTGAATCCTAGACTCATAACCTAAACAAGCATGCACGAACAAAATCGTAGTAGATTATATAAAAATAACATCTCATTTCTAACTGAATAAATCAGTACAATGAGATGTTATTTATTTTGAGTTAGGAATTATTTATCAAACTTTTTTCAATCCCAATCCCGCTACCTTTGTTTATTATTGATATATGGCAATGTTGAAATTATGGATGGAATATAACTTTGTCGTAATGTTTCTTCTTATTAACTAAGTTATAAAATGTATCTGGACCTTCACTTAATGGTAACTTATCTGAAATGATAGGTTCAACTTGGATTTCTCCAGTAGCCATATAATGTAATGTTGCAGTCCATTCTTTCCCAGGAAATGGGGCAGATAGACCATTCCATGAACCTAAAACGTTTAATTCGTTCCGTAATATTTTTTCAAAATGTGTGCGTTCTAATTCGATATCTGCATAAGGTATGCCTAATAGTAATACCTCTCCACCTTTAGTAGGGAGTGTTAGTACTTGTCCGATAGTAAAAGGTGATCCAGCAGATTCTACAGCGACATCTATTTTACAATTGATTTCTGATATTGCGTCTTCGAGTGATTTATCTTTTGAGTTAATGATATAGTCTGCACCGAGTTCTTTAGCTATTTCTAATTTATGACTATCTATATCGATAGCAATAATTGTTGTAGCGCCAAATATTTTTGCCCATTGGATAGCTAGTAAGCCAATACTACCACATCCCATCACTGCTACAGTAGCACCGGGTTTCATATTGGTACGATAAAAACCGTGTGATACAACAGCAGATGGCTCAACCATAGCTGCTGTATCAAAGTCGACGTTATCAGGTAATTTTAACACATTATGTGAGGGTAATTTGACATATTCAGCAAAGCAACCTGGTACATATGAACCTATAACATAGAGTTTTTCACATCTTGAGTATTCACCTTTTTCACAATACTGACAAGTGTGACATGCAATTGCAGGGCAACCCGTTACCGAGTCCCCGACTTTAACATGTGTAACTTCATCTCCGATTTCTTCAACTATACCAGAGAATTCATGACCGAAAGTCATCCCTTCTCGGTAAGGACCAAGTTTCTTATAGCGTGAAGTGTCTGATCCACATATGCCAGTTGCTTTTACTTTAATAATGACATCAGTAGGTGTTTGGATAGTAGGATTTAATGTATCTTCAAATCTCAAATCTTCAACACCGTATAAATTTAATGATTTCAAATGTTTCACCCTCCCTTGATTATAAATTGTTATGACTGGTCAGCAGAAACTTCTTTCTTCTTGAATAACTTTGCTCCAAAGTAACTTAAGAAAACAGCACTATTACAAACGAGTAAGTTATTCATGTAAAAATCAGTAATACCTCTCATTGGTCCAAGCATAAAATCTAACATTGGTTCTACCATATTCAATAATCTCCTTTAATAATTTATTGGATAGGGCGGAGTAATACTTTAATACCTTCTCCACCTTTAATGTGGTTATATCCTTCGTCCCATTGTGTTATATCTAATTCAGTAGTAACGAGCGCCTCAGCGTTAACTTCTCCAGTGCTTAATAGTTGTAATGAAGGTTCCCAATCTGCAGGTTTTTGACTTCTACTACCAACAACTCTAATTTCTTTTTGTACGATTTTTTCTAAATCAAAAGGAATTTCAGGGTCTTTAAAAATACCAACTTGAACATATCGGCCTTTTTTACGTAATAAATCAAGACCTTGTTTTGCAGCTGGTACAGCACCTGAACATTCTAATACTACATCAGCGCCATAACCATCTGTTAAACCATTAACGTATTCTTTCAAATCAGTATGTTGGATGTTAACAACGTGATCTAAGTTCAGTTCTTCTGCTTTTTTTAAACGTGCTTTATCGTTGTCTAAGCCAGTAATAATGACTTTTCCACCTTTACTTTTCACAACTTGAGCGACTAATAATCCTATAGGACCTGGCCCCATAACTACAACCGTGTCGTCTTGATAAATATCGATTTTAGAAACAGCATGGTAAGCACAAGCTAATGGTTCTGTCATAGAAGCGGCTTTATAAGATACGTTATCAGGTAATTTATGAACGCTTGCAGCACGAGCAACTAAATAATTAGTAAATCCACCATTTTGCTGTGTTCCTAGACCTTTTCTATGGTTACAAAGGTTGTAGTCACCAGTTTTACAATATTCACATTCACCACATATATAATAAGTTGTTTCTGAAGTCACACGGTCGCCAACTTTAAAATCATTAACATTTGAGCCTACTTCGACAATTTCTCCTGAAAATTCATGACCTAATGTAACAGGGTAGTTTACTTTATAGTGACCCTCATACGTGTGTACATCAGTACCGCAAATACCAGCATAATGAACTTTTATTTTCACTTCATTTTCAGAAGGTGTGGGAATTTCCTTTTCTAATATTTCTAAATTACCAAATCCAGGTTCAGTTTTTACTAATGCTTTCATGAACTTTCATCCCCTTATTATTAATTAAACAAACTAAAGAACTTGAAGATAATATAGTTTAAGATGTTACCACCTTGGTCAAGACTTGAGATTTGTGATGAGCCTGATGGCATTTTGACGTTTGTTCCATCTGCCATACTAGTAAAGATAGGTGCTACATCTGTTGCGATGTATAAAGAAATAGCAACCATAATTGTACCGACAATTACAGAATGTATGATGTTACCACGTGCGGCACCTACTATAAATGCAACAATAAATGGTATTGTTGCTAAGTCACCAAATGGTAAGACTTGGTTACCAGGTAAAATAACTGCTAATAAAACTGTAATTGGTACTAAAATTAATGCAGTTGAAATAACTGCTGGGTGGCCAAGTGCAACTGCTGCGTCTAGACCAATGTAAATTTCACGATCACCGAATCGTTTATTTAACCAAGTACGTGCAGATTCAGAAACTGGCATTAAACCTTCCATTAAAATCTTAACCATACGAGGCATTAATACCATTACTGCTGCCATCGACATACCTAAATTAATAACATCTCCAGCGTTATAACCTGCTAATATACCGATAATCAAACCTAGAACTAAACCAACAAATATAGATTCACCAAATGCGCCGAAACGTTTTTGAATTGTTTCTGGATCAGCGTTTAATTTGTTAATGCCAGGAATTTTTTGAAGTCCTTTTACTAAGAAAATCCCAGGAACATATGAAATTGTACTACCAGTTGCAATTGAAACACCTGGTAGATCATAGAACTCGCTCATCATTGGAGCTGTCCAGTCTGCTACTTTCAGACAAACAATTTGGAATAGTGCAGCAGCGACTAAAGCTTGCCAAATACTACCTGAAATTGCATAAACCATGGCACCCATGAATGTGTAATGCCAGAAGTTCCATATATCTACGTTCATTGTTTTTGTAGTCTTTGTTAATAACATAATGACGTTAATAACGATACCTAATGGAATGATAAAAGCTGCAATAACTGAAGCCCAAGCGATTGAAGAAGTTGCTGGCCAACCTACATCAATAACATTTAAACTTACACCTAAGTTTTTAACCATTGCTTGTGCTGCTGGTCCTAAGTTATTTACAAGTAAATCAATAACTAAAAATATACCTACGAATGCAACACCGATTGTTAAACCTGAACGGAATGCTGCACCGACTTTTTGTCTAAAGAATAAACCTAGTAAAAATATAACAATCGGTAGAATAACCGTTGCACCTAAGTCTAGAAAAGCTTGAATAAAATCTACGAAACCACTCATACCCTACACCATCCTCTTTTTTAGAAGAATGAGGTTGAAATATCAAAGTTGTGAATTTCAACCACATGCTAGTTATTTTGATTTTAAAAACTTATTATTTTTGTAAAGCGTCTAAGATTTCTTTTTTAGTATCTTCTACACCAATACCAGTTAAGAAGTTTCGTGCATTAATTACTGGGAAGTCATATTCTTTTTGAGTCATAGCTGTTGTAACGAGAAGGTCTGCTGTATCCGTATATGCGCCAACTTCTGAAATTTTAATTTGTTTTAAATCTACTTTAATATTGTGTTCTTTAGCCATTTCCTCGATTGCGTTATTTACCACTGTTGATGTTGCGATACCTGCTCCACATGCTACTAATACTTGTTTCATAATTATTTCCTCCTAATTTTAAGAATTTAATATTTAAATTCTTTTCCTGTTATATTTTAATTTTTTAAACTTCGCTTAATTCTTTATCTATCGTTTCTACAATTGTTTCTTTGTCAGTTGCGTTTGCAATAGTTTCTAAAATTTCATCATTTTGGAATATGCCCATTAATTTTTGAAGTAATGAAAGTTGAGCCTCCTCTTTATCCATTGCTAGCATAAAAATTAACTTCACATCTGTTGTTTCTTTTTCTTCTCCCATAATGACAAATGGAACTGTTTCTTTGAGCGTAGCGATACCGATTGCTTTAGATTGTACGTGCTGAATGTCGGTATGCGGGATTGCCACAGAACAATACACAGTTGGTAAACCTGTTGCAAATGAACGTTCTCTTTCTATTACAGCATCTTTATAAGATTCTTTAACATATCCGTTTTGATACATCTGGTCAGATAACTTACTTAATGCTTCTTCATTTGTCGATGCCTCTAAATCTATAAGGACATTCGAGATATCGATTTTCAAATCTTGCATATAACGCAACCCCTTTGTTTTAATCTATTTTTGAGTAATGCTTAATAATTTCATAAACTTCTCTTTTAGATTGAGTTTGTGAAATACGTTGAATATTTTGAGTATCTTGAGACAAATCTCTTAATTGTAGTAGGGGACGTAAATGTTTAAATTTATCAGCTGCAGCAATGACTACAAAGATATAAACGTCTAACCCTGTACTTAATTTAAGAGGTTCTTCTAGTACCAACATACTCATTGAAGTACGGTTAACAGTGTCCTCGCCATCAGCATGAGGTATCGCTATATTTTGATTGATTACCATATAAGTATCGTCAAAAGCATTGTTCATCAAGTCTATATACTGATTATCGATATACCGCATTTTGACAAGGGGTTCAGCTGCTAATTGAATAGCTTCCTCGATATTCATAACATTTTTTGTGAAATGAATATGGTTTACAGGCAATAAATCTTGTAAATCTAAATTGCTATTTATAGACAAAGTAGATGCTTTAATGGATGAATATGCATACGTATCTTCAAATTGATCTTTAATTTGATTGAACAGTTCAGCTTCGTTATGAACCGTGGCATGTTCACGTATAATTGAAAGCATTTTTTCGGCTTGGATATCTGTTTCTAAAGTGTTATTTAATTGACCAAAAACATGTTGCCTTAGCTCGTGTTTCTCTTGAGCAGTCAAAATCGTTTTTGTAATGTACAATTTTTTATTCGTCATAATGTGCATTGGCGAAAATACGATATCAAAATCTAAATCGTATTGATTAAATTCGCGAAGTGACAAAGCATCTAGAAAAATAAATTCTGGAAATACACTTCTTAATTCTTGCAACATTAATTTCGAAATAGAAGTTCCTTGTGTACAAACAACAACGGCTTTTACTTTTTGATCGATATCTTCATCTTGCCTCCGTAAACTTCCGCCTATTAACATTGTTAAATAAACTGTTTCTTTATCCGGTAATTCTTGGTTAAGAAACTTTTCTAAAGGTTTAGAAGATAATTTAACTAAGTGAAAGAGCTCTTTATAATCTTCTTTTAGTGAATTTGTTAAGCTATCAACATCAGATAATTGATAACGAATACGATAAAATGCAGGCTTCATATGATGCATAAGCTGATGAATTAACGATTCTTTATCTTTAAAAGTAATAAATGTTAGTTTTTCAAATTGCTCAATCATTTCTTCAAGTGCATATTGAAGTTCTGGCAGATGTTGAACATCATGTAATTCTGACCATTGAACACTCGTTGATAATAATTGCAAAGTTATAAACAACTTTTCTTGCATAGGTATTTCTTGATAATTTGAAGTTAAAATTTCAGTTGCTTGATATTCTTGAGTATCTGAAAGATCATCATAACCAATAGAAAATGGTGCGACTATCTTATCGTGATTAATTCGCCTTAATATCAAGTAAAGTTTATAAGGTAATGTAAGTGTACTTTCGTCAATGAACATATTATTTAAATATTGTTCCACTTTATTAATGTGTTTGTTAATCAATATTATTTTGTCTTCTTCTATATTTAAACTATTGATTACGTCATTTTCTGAAATATTTAAAGTGAATACTTTATCAATTAATCTCATCAATAAGCGTCTTACTTCAAACTCATTACCAGATAAGTAATATCCTTGTTGGCGTGAATAATTAATTGATACATTGTACGAGCTTATTAATTCCTTTAATTGTTTAATGTCATTGAGCACAGTATTCTTACTTACTTCTAAATCGATTGAGAAGTGATTCAAAGATAGTACTTCATCTTCTCTAAACAACATCAACAAAATGAGGTGCGCGCGCTGATAGGCTGTATAAACCTGCTCACTTTCTTGATGGAGAGTTTCACTAGGAATATTAAGAAAATCTTTAATTGAATCATCAACTATAAAGAAACCTTGACTAGTTCTTTCTATTTGTGGATAGTCTTGTTCTTTCAACCAATCATTTAACTTTTGAATTCTGTATCCTAGTTGTCTGCGAGATATGTTAAACATCGATTCTAAATCTTTACCTTTTATTTTTGGATTTTTGATCATTTCAGTTATGATATTAAAGTTTTCCTTCTGTATATTGATTCCCTCCTTTGTTGTTAAATCCAATTTATCACAGCACATCAAAGAGTTGTACAACCTTTAATCACAAATGTTATTTATATTTATGTACACCATTGTGATTATGTACATAATAAGCGTATTTATTTTTTATAAATGATGTATTTTTATTCCATTTATCTATTATTGATTTTTTATATTTCAATGTTATATTGAATGTTATTAAATTTTTATAAACCCAAAAATTTTAAAGTTGATAAGAATTTTTAATTATTTATATAGGAGTGATTTTAGTGCATATTAATGTACTATATGAGGATAATCATTTACTCATAGTGGAGAAGCCAGTCAATATTGCAGTTCAAGAAGATGCATCAAAAGATATGGATTTATTGAACATGCTAAAAAGTTATATTAAAGAAAAATATAATAAGCCTGGTGATGTATACCTAGGACTTGTACATAGACTTGATAGACCAGTAGGAGGCGTGATGGTATTTGCGCGTACATCTAAAGCAGCGTCTCGTTTGTCTAATGAATTGAGGAAACAACAAATATATCGAAAATATAAAGCGATTATTCGTGGAACATTACCTAATAAACAAGGGGAATTAGTGGATTACTTATACAAAGATCGTAAGAAGAATCTTGTGAGTGTCGTTAGTTCTAAGAATAAAGATGGTAAAAAAGCGATACTTGAATATAAAGTGTTAAGTAAAAAAGATAATTTGAGTATGTTAGAAGTAGAATTAAAAACTGGTAGATCTCATCAAATTAGAGTTCAATTAGCTAATCAAGGTACACCCCTTTATGGTGATCAAAAATATGGGGAGCACGTAAATAAACATGGGCAACAAATTGCGCTTTGGGCATCTAGCTTAAGTGTTAAGCACCCGACTAAAGATGAAATGATTACGGTTGAATCAGAACCACCAAAAGAATATCCATGGGCTGAATTTACACATACGTCAGTCTAACCTGTACATAATATTAAGGAAAAAGTATTTTCTTCTTGCTTATAACGTAAGGTCACAAGATACAATTAAACTAACACTAATATAGTGATCGTTATAAAAATGAGGAGGCAAAATATGAAGTGGACTACAGGTGAAGTAGCAGAATTATGTGATATCACAGTTAGAACTGTACAGTATTATGATAAGAAAGGTTTAGTTAAGCCGAGCGTAATTTTAAATAATAGAAGATTTTATACTGAAGAAGAACTCAATCAACTACGAATTGTTACAACATTGAAAGATATGAATTTTTCATTGAAAGAAATTAAAGAATTACTTTATTCAACGCAATCTATTAAAACGCTCAATATGTTGTTAGATGAAAAGTTACTGCAACTTGATGATAATATAGAGCATAATAAGCAAAAGCATAAACAAATTAAGTTTGTAAAAGAGAGTATTAGTAAAGAAAGTAATTATCCTGTATCTAATATTTTAAATTTAAGAAATAAGTCTGAAGAACATCAAAAGATGCAAAACTTTCGAAAAAAGTTTATGGGAATATCAATAGGCGTAGGAGTTATACAATACAGTAGTATATTGATGGCTATATTAAAAAAGAAATGGAAACCAATTATTCTTGTTTATCCATTTATCATATTATATGCAGTAATAGCTTCAAAGCGTTATTATGAGGTCGTTCAATATGTGTGCCCAAATTGTCAAAGGGATTTTAAACCAAAATTTTCAGAGTGGTTTACTTCAAATCATACGTATCAAACTAGAAAATTAAAGTGTCCAAAATGTGGTGTAGAGAGTTATTGTCTTGAGACATATAAATAAAATAATAGATTATAAAAAGCCGAGCCATTGATAATAAATTCAATGGGGTGGCTTTTTTAGTATTAAAAATAAAAGGAATTTTTAGTTAATCTAATTTATGTGCAATTAATCACAAACTATATTTAATTTAAAATATAAAAATTTATGTTGTAAGCGTTTCCTTATTATGCTATATTCAATTTATTAAATAAGTCATCATATGACCACATGAATTTATGGATAAATTAATTATGAAAGTTGGATAAATATGAAGGAAAAAAGAACTAATATTAGATGGTTTTTTGCAATTGCATTTTTCATTATCGGTATAATCGCATATATGGACCGTTCGAATATTTCTATAATTGCAGGACCAATGATGGAAGATTTAAATATGAACAAGACGCAATTTGGTTTATTAGCGTCATTCTTCTCATTAGGTTACGCTTTAATGCAAGTACCTTCAGGGGTTTTAGCGGAGAAATTTGGTCCTAAGAAAATGTTAACAATTGCACTACTTTGGTGGAGTGCTTTCACAATTTTAACAGGTATTATTAAGAATCACGGATTATTATATCTTGTACGTTTCTTATTCGGTGTCGGTGAAGCGCCAATGTACCCTTCTAACGCAGTATTTAACAGTTATTGGTTTAATAAAAATGAAAAAGGTAGAGCATCTTCTGCATTATTAGCAGGGTCGTATTTTGGACCTGTTATTGCACCAATAGTGACAATTGCTATTATGAACGCTTTTGGCTGGCAAGCAGTGTTTTATATATTCGGTCTAGTTGGTATCGTAATTGCTATACTTTGGGCAATTATTGCGAAAGACTTACCTGAACAACATAAAATGGTTAACGAAGCTGAACAAAGATATATTATGGAAACGCGTGATGTAGTAGAAACTGATAAGACTACTGCTCCATGGAAAGTATTTTTCAGTAGATTCAGTTTTTACGCAATTGCAGCACAATACTTTGTTGTACAGTTTGTTATCACGTTATTCTTAATTTGGTTACCTACATACATACACGAAACACATCATGTAGAATTTAATAAAATGGGATTCATTGCAGGTGCACCTTGGTTAGCAATGTTTATATTGATTATGCTAGGTGGTACTATTTCAGATAAAATTTTATCAAGCGGTAAATCTAAATTTATGGCACGTGGCGTAATCGCAATATCTGGATTTGTTGTATTCTGTATCTCACTTTACTTTGCATTATCGACAGATAGTTTAGCTATGAACATATTCTGGTTATCACTTTGTTTAGGTGGTGTAGGTTTATCAATGGGTATGAGTTGGGCTACAGCTACTGATTTAGGTCGTAACTTTGCAGGTACAGTTTCAGGTTGGATGAACTTGTGGGGTAACATCGGTGCATTACTCAGTCCATTATTAGCAGGTTTCCTAGCTGATAGAATTGGTTGGACAATGACATTACAATTAATGATGGTACCAGTAGTATTTGCAATCATTATGTGGTTCTTTATTAAACCAGATAATCCTTTAGTAAAAGATTCTAACGTTTAAGTTTAGTTTAATGATTTATAAAGATGATCTTGGGATGTAAATCCCAAAATCAAAATAAAGCTCCTAATCCTAGTATATTTAACTAATGGATTAGGAGTTTTTAATTATATATGCAATTTCAAACTAGTATAAAAGTTTAGGTATACCTAACAAAAATATTTACAAAACAAGTTAATAGGTTTATCCTCTTCATATAGAGGTGTTAGATATGGGCAGAAGTTTAGAAGAAATTAATAGTACAGTGTCCTTTGACTCTGAGGCAAATGCTTTTAGAAAATTTCTCATGTATTTAGGACCCGGCTTACTAGTAGCAGTCGGATACATGGATCCAGGTAACTGGATTACATCTATGGCTGGCGGGGCACAATTTGGATATATATTATTATTTATTATTTTATTATCAAGTTTAGCAGCGATGTTATTACAAAGTATGAGTGCTCGTTTAGGTGTTGCGAGTGGTATGGATTTAGCACAAGTTACAAAGTATATGTCGAATAAACCACTTGGCATTTTTTCATGGGTGTTAGCAGAATTAGCTATTATGGCAACAGATATCGCCGAAGTAATCGGTAGTGCCATAGCTCTTAATTTATTATTTAATATTCCTTTAGCATTAGGCGTCACAATTACAGTGTTAGATGTCTTTTTATTACTGATGATTATAAAATTAGGTTTCAGAAAAATAGAAGCAATTGTTGGTGTATTAATATTTACAGTTCTCGTAATATTCGTATTTGAAGTATATTTATCATCCCCTGATGCGAGTTCATTATTTGCTGGATTTATCCCTAGTTCTGAAATTGTAACGAATAAGGGTGTGTTATATATAGCTTTAGGTATAATTGGCGCGACGATTATGCCACACAACTTATATTTACATTCATCTATCGTTCAATCTAGAAATTATAAAAGAAATAATCAAGGTAAAAAAAGTGCTATAAAATACGCTATTATAGATTCTAATATTCAATTAACAATTGCATTTGTGATTAATTGTTTATTATTAGTACTAGGTGCCGCATTATTCTATGGCAGTAACGAAGCATTAGGTAGATTCTTTGATTTATACCATGCTCTAAGCCATTCAAACGTTGGCGGTGCTGTAGGTGGCGCTGTGATGAGTACATTATTCGCAATCGCATTACTAGCATCTGGACAGAATTCTACCATCACAGGTACATTATCTGGGCAAATTGTTATGGAAGGATTCTTAAATATTAAATTAAAACCATGGGTACGTAGATTAGTAACTCGTGTGATAGCTGTTATTCCAGTGTTCATTTGTTTATGGTTATATGGTTCAAGTGAATCAAAAATAGAAGATATGTTAATATTTACACAAGTATTTTTAAGTTTAGCATTACCTTTTAGTATTATTCCGTTAATTATGGCGACGAATAATCCTAAAATAATGGGGGAACAATTTACTAATAAAACTTGGATTAACATCATATCTTGGATTTTAGCTGTTGTATTAAGTATCTTAAACATATATTTAATCATAGAAACGATACAAGAATTTTTATAAAACTTATTAAGCTGATAGAATGCGTAACTAAACGTGTTTTATCAGCTTTTTATATATGATGAGATTATAAGAAGTATGAGCAACTATTTCTGTTGTGCAAAATAATTTTACAATTTTAGAATAATTTTATTTTATTAGGGAAGATAAAATTGTATAGCGAAAATTTAAAGGAGAGTTTTAAAGTGAAAGCACACAACAAAGAATCGATAGGAATAGCATTCGCTTATACAGGCGTAATTGTAGGTGCGGGTTTTTCAACAGGACAAGAGCTTCTACAATTCTTTACGAATTTTGGCTTATGGAGCATCCCTGGCGTTATACTAACTGCGATTATTGTAATATTTGTAGGTCGACAAGTTTCAAAAGTTGGATACAGATTAGATACAGAGTCGTATGAAGTTTCCTTAGTAAATATATTTGGTAACAAACTAGGCACCATAATTGATTACATATTAATTTTCTTCTTGTACGGTCTTTCTGTCATTATGATTGCAGGTGCGGGTTCGGCCTTTCAAGATGGTTTTGGTATTGAGCCGTGGCTAGGTTCCTTGATTATGACTATTGCAGTATTTATAACTTTATTGCTTAACTTTGATAACATTATGAAAGCATTAGGGTCGATTACACCATTTTTAATTGTTTTAGTTTTAATTATTGCAGGGTACCATATTATCAATCCAACGATTCCTTTTTCTGAAGTGAATGAGTATAGACAAATAGATCGTACTCCAACAGGATTATGGTGGTGGGACGCAATTACATATGCTGGGCTAGATATGGCAACAGTGTTTAGTTTTTTAACAATCGTAGGATCGGGCGCTAGTTCGCATAAAGTAGCAAGAAGAGGTCCTTTAATAGGAGGTATCATTATTATTGTATTGATGCTTCTAATAAACGTTGGTATGCTTGTTAACTTAAAAGAATCTAACGAATATGGCTTGCCAACATTACTACTGGCAGAACAAATTCATCCTATTTTAGGATTTTGTATGGCTATTATTATGATGCTTGTAATATATAATACAATTGTTGGTTTAATGTATCCATTCTTAACACGTTTTACAAAAGCATATTCAAAAAAATATCTCATGTTACTCATTGTCGGATTATTATTTGGCTACGGATTAAGCTTCGTAGGTTTCGTAGACTTAGTTAATTTCTTCTATCCGATATTTGGTTATATAGGTATAGTCATATCAATTGCGCTATTTATTAGATGGATTATGAATAAATTCACTAAGAAAAAACTAGTTTAAATATATATTTATAGTAGATCGTTTCTTGTAAAAAGAAGCGGTCTTTTTTTAACTGAATAATAATTTACAAAATTATCCAAAAAATTATTTCAAAACTGGAATTGAGATGCTATAATATTTTCAAGCAATTAATGATAACGATTATCATTATCATTGTAATTTATTTAAGGAGAGATTAAGCATGTCAAAACATCGAAATCACATCACGAAGCAAACTGAACCAAAGACAAGACACCACTACTCAATTAGAAAATTCACATGCGGCGCGGCATCCATAGCGATAGGAGCTACTTTATTTTTAGGTATTAACCATGAAGCTCATGCAATGGATGATCAAGCTACTCCAGTAAATGACCTTAATAGTGCAAGAACAGAAGCGCCACAAAATATTGCAGATAACAGTAAACCTGCAGATGCCACAACAGTTGAGAAGAAAACAGATAAAGAACCTACAGGGTCTGAAGCATCTACAGTTCAACCAAATAAAGAAAATAGCACAGTAGAAAATAATCAGAATGGAAATGCTCAACCCAACACGAATACAGCAGAACAACCACGAGTAGCGGATAAAGCTGCTGAAAACTCAAATGAACAAGTACAACCAGAAGTAAATAAGCCAACTACTCAACCTTCACAGGCAGATAATAGTAACGTTAATGAAAAAGCTAATGCAAACAATCAATTACAAGATTTAGGATTTGTTGTTAAAAAAGAAAAAACGGAAGATAAATCAGTTATGGATGACTATTTAGAACATCCTTCAAAAGTTAAACATGAGAATGATAAATCATATGTACAATTCACTCTAAAAAACCCTTCATGGTGGAAAATGTTCGAATTATATGACGGAACAAATAAATTAAACATAGAAACTTTATCAGAAGACAAAGACAAGTGTACTGTTCAAGCTGAAGTAAACCCTGGTGTAAAAGAATTAACATCAAAAGTACATATTGTTGTGCCATTTATAAACTATGATAATAAATATACAACTCGTTTATTTTTCGATAATGAAGTACCAGCACCACCAGTTAAAGAGCCAGCTACACCAGCAGAAGAACCTAAAAATGATAATATGTCAGCAAATAAAGAAGAACAGACTTCGAAATTAAGAGAAGATGTTAAAAATCCTTCTATTCATGATAAAAAATTAAATGATGAAATGAGACCAATTAATTATGCGATTTTCAATAATGAAACAAATGAAAAATTAACTTATTACAGTTTAATGATTAAAAATCCAGCTCATATTATTTTTGATGGTAAGCAACCAATTGTAGAATTTAAGGTGGATGGACCTTCTACATGGTTAGAGTTTGATTTATTTGATGGAACAGATAAATTAGATTATGAAGTTGTTTCTTACGATACTGAAAATGAAGTTGCAACAGTAAGGGTTAAAGTAAAAGAAAATACAAAAGAAATTAAAATTAAAGGTACTGGTAAAGCATTGGGTATGGTTAATGAATATCCATTAGGTAAAATTGTATTCGAAAAACCAATCGTAAATGAGAAAAATAATTATGATAGCCAATCTGATTATAAAAAGAAAAAAGATAGAGAAAAATATGATAATGCTAAAACTTTAGAAGATAAAATACGCGAACTTAAAAAATTAATCAATAAAGTACAAGACAAAGAAAAAGAAAGTTATACAAAAGAATTACAAGATCTAGAAAATAAATTAGATAAAGAATTAAAATCTGCTGTAACTGAGTTTGAGAATGCACCGATTACAAAAGTTGATATAAATAATCCAAATGAAAGAAAAATCACAATCTTACACAGCTCGAAACCAGAACAATCACATATGGATTTTGAAGTGAAACGACCGGTACAAGTGATCGAACAAAATGGTAAAAAGATGCTTCTTGTGACATTATCTCATGATTCTATGTGGAAAGATTTCCAAGTTGAAGGTAAAGATGGATATAAACGACCACTTACTATAAATAGAGATAAAGAAAAAGATGAAAGAACAATTATGTTCCCTCTAGAAGAAGGTAAAGATATTTATAACACAATTATCAAAATACATTTAGTTACACCTGAAGTTGAATATGAAGGTTCTTATCACGTTAGAATTAATGATTTAGGTGATGTTGTTGATTCAGGAACAAACATGGATAAACCAGCGATGAAGCCAGAAGAGAAACCGATGCCATCAGAACCAGCAACGAAGCCAGAAGAGAAACCGATGCCATCAGAACCAGCAACGAAGCCAGAAGAGAAACCGATGCCATCAGAACCAGCAACGAAGCCAGAAGAGAAACCGATGGCAACAAAACCAGTAATGAAGCCAGAAGAGAAACCAATGCCATCAGAACCAGCAATGAAAGCAGAAGAGAAACCGATGGCAACAAAACCGGCAATGAAAGCAGAAGAGAAACCGATGGCAACAAAACCAGCAATGAAAGCAGAAGAGAAACCAATGGCGACAAAATCAGAAGAGAAGTCTGATGAAAAAGAATGTACTAACAAAATGAAAGACGTGCCGATGAAAGACGCTAAAAACACAACTGGTATGTCATCAAGTATGCCAGAAAAACAATCTAATATGTCGGCAATGAAACAAACAAATAGTAAAGAAATGATGAAAAAAGATAATAAAGGAAAAGCAGAAGAGAAATCTAAACAAAAAGAAAATAAAAAAGCTTTACCTAAAACTGGGGAATCAGAAATTGTAAATACAACATTATTTGGATCTTTACTAGCAGCATTTGGAGCGTTCTTCTTATTTGGTAAAAGAAAAAGAAAAGAAGAAAAATAATAATTAAAATATAAAATGAAAAACAGAGGCGATTCTTAAAATGACAAGAGTTGTCTCTGTTTTTGTATTGAATTTTATGAGATTTGATATTGTTTATGATAGATAAGAAGTAGATAATAATATTAAGTAGTTAGAAAGAGGTGTACAACTTTGTCGGTAAATAAAACATATAAACAACTATTACTCGGAATGTTGTCTCTTTTTATCGTGATGGCGATAGGTCGCTTTTCATATACACCTATTTTGCCATTTATGCAAAAAGCGACGAATTTAAGTAATCAAGATGCGGGATTATTAGCTACAATTAATTATTTGGGATATTTATTAGGAGCAATGATACCTACGTTTTACATATTTAAAAGTAAAGTAATCGATTTAAAATTATATTTATTAATCAATATTATTTCCGTACTATTTATGGGCTTTACAAGTGAGTTTATTACATGGAATATACTGAGATTTATAGCAGGTATTACGAGTGGTACAGTTTTTGTATTGGCTTCAAATGTAGTATTAGAATCGTTAAATAAAGGGAATAAATCACATTTATCAGGTTTCTTATATAGTGGAGTGGGTATTGGTATTTTTACGAGCAGTATATTTGTACATTTTTATACCAGTGCACAAAATTGGTCGGGAACCTGGATAATACTAGGTGTTTCATCACTTATAATTGGCTCAATTGTAGTGTTTTCAATGAAAGAGATTGAAGATCCTATAAAGACGCAACAGAAAGATTTAAAAGTACCTCATAAAGAGACATATACGAAATGGTTTTTCGTATTCTTCTCAATTGCATATTTACTAGAAGGCGCTGGATATATTGTTACCGGTACATTTTTAGTAGCAATCGTGGAATCTATCCCAAATTTACATGAATATGCTGCTTTAAGTTGGATGTTTGTAGGTTTAGCTGCAATCCCGTCATGTGTATTATGGTCGATATTAGGTAATAAGATTGGAAACGCAAAGGCTGTCAATTTAGCGTTTATGTTACAAATCATTGGCGTAATTTTACCTGTATTTTCTCATAGTGTAATAAGTCTTATTATTAGTTCTTGTTTATTTGGTTCTACATTTTTAGGTTTAACGACTTTATTTATGTCAAAAGGGCAAGTTATAAGCGCTGTTCAAGGTATGAATTTTGTAGCTATACTTACATTTATATATAGTTTAGGACAAGTTATCGCACCTTACTTTGCCGGTATATTAATTGGAGATACGAACAATTATAACCATGCTTTAATTTTTGCATCTATACTTCTTATATTAGGTTTAATAGCAAGTAGTTTAAGCCAAGTGAAAATGAAAACAAGAATATAGAATTTAAAGGAGAGATATTATGGAAAAACATAAAATATATTCAATGAGCGTATCAAGTGTATATCCTCATTATGTGAAAAAAGTAGAGAAAAAAGGCAGAACAAAAGAAGATGTAGATGAAGCTATTACTTGGTTAACAGGATATGATGAGAAGGAATTAGAACAAATATTAGATGTAGGAACTGACTTCGAAACATTCTTTAACGAAGCACCAAATTTAAATCCAAATAGAAAATTAATTAAAGGTGTCATTTGTGGTATTCGTGTTGAAGATATAGAAGAACCAATCATGCAAGAGATTAGATACTTAGATAAGCTTATAGATGAACTAGCAAAAGGAAAAAAGAAAGAGAATATATTTAGAAAAGAAAAACAATAATATTATAACGTATAAAAAGTCTTGTTCTGATTTAAGAACAAGACTTTTTATTATGAAATTTAAATATTTTAGCCGCTTTTAACTTGTTGAGAAATAATCAATGATAATAAAACAACTGCGCTACCAATTATAATGTTAAGCGTTAAATGCTCATGTAATATTAAAACGCCTAATAATACCCCAACGACAGGTACAATATAATTTGATAACGAAGCAAACACAGCATCGTATTGTCTAACGAGAATGTTATAAATAACATAAGCTAAAGCAGAATGGACTAAACCAAGTATGATCAAGGAAGACCACTGTAAAGAATCAAAGTGTAAAGTAAATGTATTAGAAGAAAATATAGTAATTGGTATTAAAATAATGGTCGCAATCGATAAAACGTTTCTCATATGATGGATTGGAACGTCATCTTGTAAATTTTGCATAAGAACTAAAGATATAGCAAAACTTAATGAAGCAATTAATAATAGACCTAGTGAAACATATTCTACTAAACCTAACTTTTCAGGATTCCAAGAAAGTATTACAATACCAAAAATACCTAATATTAAAGCGAAAATCTCAACTAAATTAAATTTACGTTGTCTAATTAAAATTAAAATAAACAATGTGAACACAGGTGTTAATGCAATAATAATAGAAGCCATACCACTAGAAATATAACGCTGACCTTGCACAATAAATATAAATGGAATAACAACTTCAAAAAATAGCAATTAATATGTAAAGACCCCATTGTTTTTTATAGGGCGTTTTGCGCATAAATAATGTCATTATAAATAAAAATAAAGTAGCAAGTAATGCTTTATAAAAAGAAATCGTAATAGAAGAAGCATCATGTGTAATCAGAGCAATGAATAAAAATTGAGAGCCCCAAATTAAACTTAAAGTAAATAATAAAGTGTACTTTCTCATAATTAACCTCCTTACTTAAAAGTTATACTAAAATTAAACTCCAATTATGATGTTACAGAAGAAATATAAGAATTTAAACAAAGTGAATTTAGTTTTTATATAATTAACGAACTTCATACTTAATCCAACCTTAACACAATTGCCTCTCATCACTGATTGTTATAAAATAAAATGAAATTCATAATTTACAAAAGAAGGGGGAAACAATATGGAAATATGGGACTTATATGATAAAGATAGACAACTGCTTGAAAATAAAATGGTAAGGGGTAATGATATGAAAGATACACTTGGTGGATTTATGTAATTATAGATTGACAAATATTATTAAATGTTTTAACCTTTATATGAAATCGATTTCATATAAAGGCGGTATAAAAATGGCAACTATTAAGGATGTAGCTAAGCATGCAGGTCTATCGGTCACAACTGTGTCTCGTTATTTAAATCATCATCCTTATATAACTGAGGAAAAGAAAGAAAAGATTAAGCTTGCTATGAAAGAATTAGACTATTCTCCAAACTCAGCTGCAACTCAATTAAGATCAAATAAGTCTTTTACTATCGGTATTATCGTTTCAAGAATTACGAATCCTTTTTTTGCATACCTTATTGATTCTATCGAAAAAGTTGTGAAAAAAACAAATTATCATACATTAATAATGCAAACATATGATAATAAAGATGAAGAATTAAGGTTATTAAATATGCTAAAACAAAAGCATATAGATGGTATCATTATGGCTTCTATTGAAAATGATTTATCTGTAATTGAACAATATGAACAATATGGACCAATAGTAATTACCGGTGATATCTCTTTATCGTCTTCTACGTTACCAGTAGTTGGAACAAATCAAGAAAACGCTACTTACAGAGCTATTTTATATCTAATAGAAAAAGGTTATACAGATATAGCATATTGTACGGGTGGGGAGTTTAAAGAAACCAAACATGGTTCTTCACGAAATAGAGGATATATTAAGGCATTGCAAGACAACAATATTCCTTTAAATTTTGACCGTATATATAAAAATATACATACTATTAATGATGGGGAAGAAATCGCTAAAAGTATCTTGAATCTTGATAAAGAAAAATGGCCAAGAGCTATATTTGCTGGAAGTGATGAAGTAGCAGCAGGTATGATTAAGACATTTATCCAAAATGAGGTAAACATCCCAGAGGAGATAGCAATAATGGGATATGATAATCAACCCTTATCTGAAATGCTCAGTATCCCTCTATCCACAGTTTCTCAACCTATAGACGAAATAGGGATTGAAACGACAAACTTATTAATGAGTTATTTAAACGAATGTGAATATATTGTAAATAAAGAAGCACTAGAATTAGATATTATTGTAAGAAGTTCTACATAAAAAACAAGCAACTTTATATAAGTTGCTTGATTAAAACATAAATATGGTATCGATACCATAAAGGAGAGAGACAAAATGAAACAAAAATGGTGGCAAAAAGAAATAATTTATCAAATTTATCCTAGAAGTTTTTACGATAGTAATAATGATGGAATTGGAGATATCAAGGGTATAACTCAAAAACTAGATTATTTAAAAGAGTTAGGCATAACAATGATTTGGATTTGTCCGATTTATAAATCACCTATGGTAGATAACGGTTATGATATTTCTGATTACTTAGATGTTAACAATGAGTTTGGCTCGATGGAGGATTTAAATGAATTATTAAGTAAAGCGAAAGAAATAGGTATTAAAGTTATATTAGATCTTGTTATCAATCATACATCAGATGAGCATTATTGGTTCCAAGAAGCTTTAAAAAATCCAAGTAGCACTTATAGAGATTATTACATCATAAAAGAGGGGATAAATGGAAACCCACCGAATAATTGGCGCTCTATATTTGGTGGTAGCGTGTGGACGAAACTTCCAAATGAAGATAAATATTATTTACATGTATTCGATAAAAAGCAACCTGATTTAAATTTTGAGAATCCAGAACTTAGACAAGCAATTTATAAAATGATTACCACTTGGCTAGATAAAGGTCTTGCAGGGTTTAGAATAGATTCCATTACATTTTTAAAAAAAGATCAAGGTTTTGAGAGTTTACCTGCTGACGGTAATGATAATTTAGTTACTTGTAAATATAAAACAAGAAATCAACCTGGAATAGAAAAGTTTTTACATGAATTAAAACGTGAAACTTTTGATAAATATGATTGTGTAACTGTAGGAGAAGCACCGGGCGTAAAATATGACGAACTATCTGACTTTATAGGAGAAGATGGATATTTTTCTATGATTTTTGACTTTAAATACGCTGACATAGATGTTGAATCCGGAAGTGACTGGTTTAAACGAACTAATTGGACTACGGAAGAATTTAAAAAATTAATATACAATAGTCAACTCGCAATTCAAAAAGTAGGATGGGGTGCTAACTTTATAGAAAATCATGACCAACCTAGAGCACTTTCAAAATATATCAAAGACGAAAAATATCAGAACTTCTTTGGAGGAAGTGCTTTGGCGATGATGTATTTCTTCTTAAGAGGTACACCTTTTATATATCAGGGGCAAGAACTTGGTATGACTAATTTTAATAGACAATCAATCGATGAATTTAATGATATTTCAAGCATAGACAATTATTATCGTTCCATTGATGAAGGATTTAGTAAAGAGGAAGCATTAAATTTTGTGAATTTGCGTAGCAGAGATAATACACGCACACCTTTCCCATGGGATAATTCAAAAAATGGGGGCTTTACAAAAGGCTTACCTTGGTTACCTTTAACTGAAGAATACCCTCAAATTAATGCTGCGGAACAATTAAATAGTAATAAATCTTTATTTAACTTTTATAAAAAACTTATAGATTTAAGAAATAACTCTGAATATAAAGACGTATTCATAAATGGAGAATTTCAACCTATAACTCATGATATTAATGAGAACATTATTAGTTATTACCGACAAAAAGATAGTAAAACTATTCAAGTTATTGTTAACTTATCAAATGAAAATTCTCATATTAAGTTAGGTACAGATAAATATAAAATTATTTTAAATAACTATGAGGATGTAAATACTAAGTTAAATGAAATTTCACTTAAACCTTATGAAGCAATAACTTTAGAACTCATGTGAATAAAAATTTATGAAAGAGGTGAAAATTATGAGTAACAATAAATATGAAAATATCGCTCATAGCATCGTAAATGAAATTGGGGAAGATAATATTGAAAGTGTTACACATTGTGCTACAAGATTACGCTTATCAGTTAAAGATAGAAAAAGTATAAACGATGAAGCAATTGAAGAGATAGAAGAAGTAAAAGGTGTTTTTTATACTGGTGGTCAATATCAAATTATTTTAGGCACAGGTATAGTTAATAATGTGTATGAAGAAATATCAAAAGCAAACCATTTTGAGGAAACATCGAAGGATGAAATGAAGAATGAGAATCAAGGAAGTATTCAACGTGCAATTAGATTATTAGCGGATGTATTCATACCAATTATACCAGTGTTGGGAGCTACAGGTTTATTCCTAGGTCTTAAAGGAGTCGTCTTTAATGAGTCAGTTTTAGGGTTTTTCGGTGCCAGCCCTGAAATGATACCCAACTATATACAAACATTAATAACTGTTTTGACTGATACAGCATTTGCATTCCTGCCTGCATTTATAGCTTGGAGTGCGTTTAGGACCTTTGGTGGGACCCCAATTATTGGTTTCTTAATAGGTCTTATGCTTGTATCGCCGGCATTACCAAACGCTTATGATGTAGCAAGTGGAGATACTGATCCTATAATGGTTGGTGGATTTATTCCTATCGTAGGATATCAAGGAAGTATTTTAACTGCATTGTTTTCAGGAATAATTGGTGCAAAGCTTGAGAAAAGACTAAGAAAGATAATGCCAAATGCATTAGATTTAATATTCACACCATTTTTCGTTATATTATTAATGATGATTTTCTCACTATTTATTATGGGACCGATTGTACATGGTATAGAATCACTTGGTATTACAGTAGTTAAATCATTTATTCATTTACCATTTGGATTTGGTGGATTATTGATTGGCTTTTTATATCCTTTAGCTGTTATGACTGGATTGCACCATATGTTTATTATTGTAGAAACTTCGTTATTAGCTTCAACTGGATTTAATCCACTTATCACTTTGGCAGCTATGTATGGTTTTTCTAATGCTGGTGTATGTCTTGCATTATCATTAAGAAGTAAAAAAGCATCATTTAAAACTGCAGGTATAAGTGCAACAATTACACAATTATTAGGTGTAAGCGAGCCTGCGTTGTTTGGTGTTGTACTTCGTAGTGGAATTAGACCATTAAGTATTATGCTACTTTGTTCGGCTTTAGGTGGTGGAGTTCTCGCTTTATTAAATATACAAGCAAACTCTTATGGATTAGCTGTTATACTATCACCACTTATGTATATATATGATTTTAGCCAATTATTAACTTATGTAATTGTTGGTATTGCTACATTTGTATTAGGATTCATTATTACAAATGTATTTGGCGTATCAAAAGTTACCAATGTAGTAACTGAAAGTACAAATCAATCAGAATTAGATGATGAAGAGTTAGAAACCAAGAATAAAATTCCTGAAATGTTAAACAGTGTTACACAAGGAAAAATAATATCCTTAGCAGATGTAAATGACCCGGTATTTTCTCAACGAATGATGGGTGAAGGTTTTGGTACAATACCAGAAATTGATGAGATATACAGTCCAATAAAAGGTAGAGTTACTTTAATTTCAGATTCTAAACATGCCATTGGCTTTGAAACAGAAGAAGGACTAGAAATTTTAGTGCACATGGGAATAGACACAGTTGAAATTAAAGAAGATGTATTCGAGCTTAATGTTAAAGAAGGACAAGTTGTTAAACCAGGTCAATTAATTGCTAAAATGGATAGAAATCGAATCATAGAATTAAATAAAGAAACGACTATTATCACAGTTGTTACTAATAGTGTTGATAAAGTTAACCATTTAAAATTACTTAAACAAGGATTGGTCTATAATAACGAGCGAATAGCAGAACTTAATTTAAAATAAATATATTTAAAAAGAGGTTCTTGAGATAATAAAAGAATCTCTTTTTTGCGGCTAATACCCACGCATATCCAACCTTAACACAATTGCCTCTCATCACTGATTGTTATAAAATAAAATATATTTTACAATTTTTAACATAAGGAGTGTTGAGGTTGATTGCTGCGAATAACATTATTGATAAGATGAAAAATCAAAAGATTAATTACGATAGAGTAATGAGAAAAATGATAAGTGATTGGGAGCGTCAAGAGGAAAGACCTAGTATTTTAATTCATAGTTGTTGTGCACCTTGTAGTACTTATACGTTAGAGTTGTTAACGGAGTATGCTGATGTTGCGATTTATTTTGCGAATCCTAATATTCATCCTAAAGCTGAGTATCAAAGAAGAGCTAAGGTTCAAGAAGATTTTGTTACAGCTTTTAATGAGAAAATGAATACGAATGTCAAATATATAGAGGCGCCATATGAGCCACATAAATTTATGAAAATGGTAAAGGATAAAGAACTTGCTGATGAGAATGAAGGTGGTCTAAGGTGTACTGCTTGTTTTGAAATGCGTCTAGAACTTGTTGCTGAAGCGGCTGTAAACTTAGGCTATGACTATTTTGCGAGTGCTTTAACACTGTCACCTAAGAAAAACGCTCAATTGATTAATGAATTAGGTATGGAAGTACAAAGTATTTATAATGTTCATTATTTACCGAGTGATTTTAAGAAGAATAAAGGATATGAAAGATCAATTACGATGTGTAAGGAATATGATATTTTTAGACAATGCTATTGTGGTTGTGTATTTGCAGCTATGCAACAAGGTATTGATTTTAAAGAAGTGAATAAAAGTGCTAAAGCATTTTTAAAGTCATGTGAATAAATTGAAATTTGCAAAAAATATAAAAAGAATGTATGTTGGTGTTACGAACTAATTAAATATACGAAGAAACCACTGGAAGTGCCTTATTTTTAGGCTGAGATTAAAGATTAACTTTAAAATTCCTTGAACCTGATCTAGATGATACTAGCGTAGGAAAGTGGCGTAACTTTATCTGTATGTGAGTACACGCTATTTTCTAATGGAAAATAGCGTTTTTTTTATATTCTTAAGGAGGAAAATACCATGAAATTTACAGAAAGATTATTTGAGCGTGTCGAACCAATTTGGGCATCTTATTTAGAACATCCATTTATTGAAAAGTTAGGTAAAGGTACGTTGGAACAAGAAAAATTTAAACATTGGTTAAGGCAAGATTATATTTATTTAATTGAGTATACGAGATTATTTTTAATAGGAGCATCTAAATCTACAGACTTAAATATGATGACAACGTACGCAGATTTGGCAAATGGAACGTTGCATACAGAAATGGATTTACACCGCGGATATGCTAAGCAATTCGACATTTCTGAAGAGGAGCTACAAGAAACAGAACCAGCAGAAACTACTGTAGCATATACAAGCTATATGCTGAATTTAGCTCAACAAGGTGGAATTGAAAATGTGATTGCAGCTATTTTAACTTGTACATGGAGCTATAATTATATTGGTTTGAAACTAGCAAATATTGAAGGAGCAACAGATCATCCACTTTACGGAGAATGGGTGAAAATGTATTCATCTGACGAATTTACTTTATTTAAAGAAGATTGTATTGAATTAATGGATAAAGTAGCTGAAGGTAAGACTGAAGAAGAATTAGCGCGATTAGAAAATATAGTCGTAAAGACGAGCTACTATGAATATATGTTCTGGGAGATGGCTGAGAATTTAGAAACGTGGTCAGTGCCAGTAAAATAAACTAAAGGCAGGTAGTAGAAATGAACCAAAGACATTTTGATTTAATCGATATGCTCATCAAGTTTAATACTGAAAGTCCTCCTGCTCGCAACACTGATCCATTACAAGATGACATTGAAGATTTACTTAAAGAACTTAATTTTGAAATAGAACGCATACCATTATATGAGAATGATAGTGTCATTAATGCGGTGTTGAGAGGAACGAACAAAGATGCACCTAAATTGATTTTAAATGGTCATGTAGATGTAGCAGAAGTTGGAGATGCTTCAGAATGGTTGCATCCTCCATTTCAGTTAACGAAAGCAGATGAATATTTATATGGTCGTGGTGTGAGTGACATGAAAGGTGGATTTGGAACGTTATTATATGTGATTGAAAAACTTTGTAAAGAAGATATTCAACCGAAAGGCGATATTATCATTCAATCTGTAGTAGGTGAAGAAGTAGGAGAAGCAGGTACTAAGACAGCTTGCGAACAAATTGAAGCAGCCGATTTAGCTATAGTATTAGATACTAGTAATCAAATAGCACAAGGTCAAGGTGGCGTAATAACTGGATGGATAACTGTACAAAGTAAAGAAACCATACATGATGGTGCTAGACAACAGATGATACATGCTGGTGGAGGATTATTTGGAGCAAGTGCAATAGAAAAAATGAGCAAAATAATACAAGCATTGCAAGAATTAGAACAACATTGGTCTGTTATGAAACAATATCCAAATATGCCAAATGGAACAACAACAATTAACCCAGCCGTTATTGAAGGAGGGCGTCACCCTGCATTTATAGCAGACCAATGTCGATTATGGATAACGGTGCATTATTTACCGAATGAAAATTACCAAGAAGTTGTTGAAGAAATCGAATCATATTTAAATAAAGTAGCAGAAGCGGACATTTGGTTGAGAGATAACCCGTTACAATTTGAATGGGGCGGATCTTCCATGATCGAAGACAAAGGTGAGATTTTTCCTAGTTTCACGTTACCGACAGAACACCCAGGACTCAAAATGTTAGCAAAAGCACATGAGAAAGTTATGGAAAGTCAGCTACAACAGGGAATCAGTACGACCGTGACAGACGGAGGATGGTTGAATTATTTTGACATTCCAACAATATTGTATGGACCTGGAGAGCTAAAAGAAGCACACTCAGTAAACGAAAAGATAAAAATAAAAGACTTAGAAAACTTTAGCGACGTATTATACCAATTTTTAAAAGAATGGTATTCAAACCCTGAAAAATTATAAAAGTGAAATAAACTAGAAGAGAGTGGGTGCTCTAACGTGCAAGAAATAAAAGACTAGCCCGTTACATATTCTAACTAGCTAGTGACTATAAACAAGCACGTTAGCGCTATATATTTCACCTTAAACGATTTTGCAAAGTGCTGACGACCGGAGGAATAGTATGAGTGAGAGACTACTGGGTCGAGCAACACCTTAAGCTAACATGCACTTTCAAAATCGTATATACATAAAAAGTCTACTAATCCATTAAATTATAATTAACGGACTAGTAGACTTTTTTAGAGCTATGGGTTTATACACTAGCTTTGTTGTTGGTTGTTTTGAATTTTACTATTGCTCTTATTTTCTTCCAATAAACGTTTATCTTTAATTTTATTTTGCATGTTAACTACGATTATATAAATTGAATGGACAATGATTAAACTTGCGAATGTATCTGAGAAGAAATGAGCGTTTAAATACATTCTTGAACACATCATAGAAACAATTAATATACCAAATATCCATTTTACAATTGCTTTATCGTAGAAGCATGTAGCAATAAAGATAGCTACGAATAAAGTTAATGTATGTAAACTAGGAAAGCTAAAGCCATCTATAAATTCTGAAGGTCTTGGCCTTTGGATAATATATTTTAAGGCTGTGCCAACTACAAGTGATGTTATAGCAAATATGGTATAGGTTGAAAATACTGTTCGTTTATAAAAGTAAATGCCAATCAACATTATTGCTATCATAATAACAACATGAGAAGGTGAAAATAAAAAAGAAATAACAGTTAGATAAGTGTTTAATCTAAATATCGTTGCTGTTGATTCAATAAAATCGTGAACAGCATAATCAAGAGGATATATGTATCGTGTTAGTACACTAGCAAGTAATATAATGAAAATAATAGAGTAAGATATGATTAACTTTGTATCCTTCTTCAAGATGCATAAAGCTCCTTCTGTGTATTTTGTACATTAATACTATTTTAAATGAGATAGACATTTAGCACAATACAACTTTAGGACGACCTAATAATCTAGTCTCTTTAGATACTAATTAGCATTGCACATGATGACCTAGATTTGTCTTAAACAAAAAGGGTAGTTAATAATATATGATGATAAATTTGAGAAAGTGAGGCATTTTCATGAATAAAGATTGGCAATCTCAATTACCGATAGAGAATATACAAAAAATAACACCAGTAAGTGGTGGTGATGTGAACGACGCTTATAAAATTGAAAGTAAAGAGGGTGACTATTTCTTACTTGTACAACAAAATCGTTCAGAAGATTTTTATGCAGCCGAAATAGCGGGATTAGAAGCTTTTGAAGCGGCTGGTGTCAGAGCACCTATAGTAGAAGCGCATGGTGAAATTAATGGTGATGCGTATTTACTACTGAACTTCTTAGAAGAAGGTCGGTCTGGAAGTCAGAAAGAATTAGGACAATTAGTAGCGAAATTGCATAGTAACTATGAACCTAATGGTAAATTTGGATTTGATACGCCTTATGAAGGCAGTGATATAACATTCGAAAATGGTTGGAAAGATACATGGGCAGAACTATTTGTTCATCAAAGACTTGATCAACTTCGCGATGAAATTATGAATAGAGGACTTTGGTCACAAGACGAATTAGACACTTACGAAAATGTACGTGAAACGATATTAGAAGAATTAGAACAACACACTAGTAAACCTTCGTTATTACATGGGGATTTATGGGCAGGCAATTACATGTTCTTAACAGACGGAAAACCAGCTTTATTCGACCCATCTCCTTTATATGGGGACAGAGAATTTGATTTAGGCGCAACACGAGTATTCGGAGGTTTCACACAAGACTTTTATGATGCTTATAATGAAGCATTACCTCTAAGTAAAGGCGCTAATGAACGTATAAAGTTTTATGAGCTATATTTATTAATGGTACACCTTGTTAAATTTGGTAGCCTATATGCTGGTAGTGTGAACCGTACAATGAAAGATATATTAAATGATTAAGTAAATTAAAACCCCTTCGCTAATAAAGTAGTGAAGGGGTTTTATGTATAAAGTTTATTTTTTATATTGAATACTAGCTGTTAAGTGAATGCGTTCACTACCAACATTACGATACGTATGGGGTACATCAGAATAAAAATGTATAGCATCATCTTTTGTTATAGTATTGGTCATCCCATTAATATCAAGTTCTAACGTACCATTATGTATGATGATATATTCTTCTGAACCTACATGATGGCCTTCTGAATGCATTTCAGCATTTTCTTCTAATTCCATGTTGAACATTTCAAATTGTTTATCAACATTAAAAGGAAAGTAAGGATAAATAATAACAGTTTGATGTTCATTATAAATAGGTATGATGTCTGACTTTGAAATACAATGAATATTTTCGTTTTTATTAGAGATTAAATCTGATATAGGTATGTGTAGACCATTGGCTATTTTCCATAGTGTTGTAATCGTTGGATTGGATTGACCATTTTCTATTTGGTTAAGCATCGTCTTACTAACACCTGTTAATTTTGAAACGGTACTTAAACTTAGCTGCTGATTGTTTCGATACTGTGAAAGGTTATGTGCAACAATCGTATGGATGTTATTTTGCATTAATTAAACAACTCCTGTTTACAATGTAATGAACGTACTGTACAATATGATTTGTTCTTTATAACGAACGTTTTGTACATTATAACAGAAAATATAAAATAGGAGAATGTTTTATGTCAGAAGATTTAAGGCAACATAATAAAAAAACGAATTGGATGCTGTTTATAGGAATCTTGCTTATAGGAGCAAGTTTAAGAGCGCCTATTACTTCTGTAGGTATTGCATTACCTTCTATTAAAGAGAGTTTAGATTTATCTAATACTACTGTAAGTGTTATTACAATATTACCGTTATTATCTTTCGCAGTAGTTTCACTATTTGCGGCTAAGATCAGTCATAGATTTGGTTTAGAGCGTACAGTATTTGGTGCTTTAATATTAATTTTTCTAGGTATTGTATTAAGAGCAATTACAGGCGTATCTTGGTTATACATAGGTACACTACTTATAGGTGTAGGTATTGCTTTTGGAAATGTACTCACACCAGGTATTATTAAAATGAATTTCCCATTACGTATAGGTATAATGACTGGTTATTATACTGTTACGATGAATATATTTGGTAGTGTTTCTTCATATGTAACTGCTCCATTAGTGAAAAGTTTTAATTATAATTTTGCGATTAGTTTAATAGGAGTCGTTACATTACTCGGTATTATTATTTGGTCATTTCAACTAAAAAAACATGAAAAAATTTCTACTCAACAAAACAATGCTAATATAAATGTTTGGAAATCTCCATTATCATGGCAAATAACGTTATTAATGGGTGGACAATCATTAATATTTTATTCATTGATAAACTGGCTTCCAGAGTTTTTATTAAGTAATGGTATCTCAATAAATGCGGCTGGTATATATCTATCAATTTTACAGCTTGCAATTATACCATTAACATTTATAACACCAATATTTGCTGAAAAAATGAAATCACAATTTTTAATCACATTTATTACAGGGTTATTGTTTGTACTAGGAATTTTATCGTTAATGATTAAACCTGAGTGGGCGATTATAGGCATCGTCTTACTTGGTATAGCGAGCGGTTTAGCTTTTGGTCTAGTAAACACGTTCTTTGGTTTAAGAACAGAACATGGATACACAGCTGCTAAGCTATCAGGTATGTCTCAAGCTGTTGGTTATTTATTCGCCGCTATAGGTCCATTGTTCTTCGGAATATTACATGACGCTACAGGCAGTTGGAATACATCATTTGGCGTTTTACTATTTACCGCATTGTTAATTATGTTCTTTGGTTCACAAGCAGGACGTAATAGAACAATAGAACAAACTTTACAAACTAAATAAAATATGAATTTAAAAGATTGCTCAACAGATAGTATGAGTAATCTTTTTGTTTACATAAATAAAATAATTATGGTAAATATTACAATTTAATGAACATTGCACCACATTTTTTACATAAATCGGAAAACGCTTTCTGGTTATACTTTTATTTCTCACTCTTTATAGTATAATTGTCCCATGCAGTTTAAAAAATAAACTTAAAATTGGTAAATAGGTATGGGAGTGACACGAAAAGATGGAAGACAATCATTTAAAAAGGGGTCTTAGTTCTCGTCAAGTGCAGATGATAGCGCTTGGTGGAACAATTGGTGTAGGTCTGTTTATGGGTGCTTCAAGCACTATTTTATGGACTGGACCATCAGCAATACTTGCATATTTAGTAGCAGGGCTATTCTTATATTTAGTCATGAGAGCTATGGGAGAAATGGTTTATTTATACCCAACAACAGGTTCATTTGCAAACTATGCAAGTGATTATTTACATCCAGTAGCAGGATATGTAACTGCATGGAGTAATATATTCCAGTGGATTGTAGTAGGTATGAGTGAAGTAATAGCTGTAGGTCAATATATGCAGTATTGGTGGCCAGACTTACCAACATGGATACCAGGTGTTATCGTTGTACTAACTTTAGCAACTGCAAACTTAGTGTCAGTTAAAGCTTTTGGAGAGTTTGAATTCTGGTTTGCGATGATTAAAGTAGTCACAATTATCTTAATGATAGTTGCAGGTTTCGGGCTTATATTCTTTGGATTTGGTAATGGCGGAAATGCAATTGGTTTAAGTAATTTAACAGAACACGGTGGATTTTTCCCTAAAGGTATAGTTGGCTTCTTCTTTGCACTATCCATGGTTGTCGGATCCTATCAAGGTGTGGAATTAATAGGGATCACAGCAGGAGAAACAAAAGATCCTAAGAAAAATATTAAAAGTGCAGTAAACGGCGTAATTTGGCGTATTTTAATCTTTTACATAGGTGCAATTTTTGTAATCGTAACTGTTTATCCTTGGGACCAATTAGGAAATGTAGGTAGTCCTTTCGTTGCAACATTCGCTAAAGTAGGTATTACAATAGCAGCAGGATTAATTAACTTTGTTGTTATTACTGCAGCGATGTCAGGTTGTAACTCAGGTATTTTCAGTTCAAGTCGTATGGTTTATACACTTGCTCAAAAAGGACAAATGCCTCGCATATTTACAAAAGTTATGAGAACAGGTGTACCATTCTTTGCAGTATTAGCAATTTCAGTTGGTATTTTTGTAGGTGTTATTTTAAACATCGTATTACCATTAATTATTGATGGCTCAGAAAATATATTCGTTTATGTATATAGTGCGTCTATACTACCAGGTATGGTGCCATGGTTTATGATTTTACTTAGTCATATTAGATTTAGAAAAAATCATCCAGAAGAATTAGATGGACATCCATTCAAAATGCCTGGCGCTCCTTTCACAAATTATATAACATTAGCTTTCTTTGTATTAGTATTGATAGGTATGTTATTTAATGCAGAAACAAGAGTATCAGTTATTATAGGTATTGTCTTCTTATCACTGATGACAGTTATTTATTTCTTAAGAGGCCATCATAGAGTCGATAGAGGAGAATACTAAAATTCATAAATATTTAAAATAAAAAAGAGAATAAGGTAGAATTCCTTACTCAACATAATGCTCCTAATCCAGTGTATATTTTACTCGAGGATTAGGAGCATTTATTTAATATGTGAGATTTGTAGTGTCCATTTTTATTTATCCAAATTCTTTATAAATATCTTCTACAAAATCAACAAAATATGATCTGAATTTTTCGTTATCTGCATGTATACATACATCTACTAAACCATCTTCATTAAATTCAGTATATGTACAACCTTCTGCTTGTCCTTCTGTTATAACAGAAATATTTGCTTTTTTAGTTTCGTAAATTTCTGGATACAATAAGTAGAATATTGTGCTAAGATCATGAATAATGTGTTGGTTTGCACCTCCAGAGTTTGAATCGTTGTATACATCGAGCATCGTCGTAATCATTTTTCCAAAATCACCTAATTGAGCAAGACGTTCAACATCATCTTGGTTAATCATCGTTTCTCTTGTGACATCTAATCCACACATCACAATAGGTAAATCTTGATTAAATACAATATGAGCAGCATGAGGATCAGCGAATATATTAAATTCCGCTACGGGCGTAGCATTTCCACCGACAGCTGCGCCACCCATTAACACTATTTTTTCTACATTTTCAATCGTTTCTGGGAAAAGTGAAAATAAAAGAGAAATATTTGTTAATGGTCCTATTGGAACTAATGTAATAGGTTCATCAGACTGCATAATCACATTTCTCATAGCAATTACAGCGTTGTCTTCTAAAATATTTGAACGTTGTGAAGTATTAAATTCATAATTACCAATACCATTGTGTCCATGTACATATTCAGCCGTAGATAAAGCGTTTAATAAAGGTTTATTGACACCTTTAGCTACAGGTACTTCCTTCTTAAAGTAATCTACAATGTCAATTGCATTTCTAGTCGTATGTTCAATTCCAACGTTTCCTCCAATAGATGTGATTAACCGAACATCTAGTTCTGGTGAATTTAAAGCTGCTGAAATTGCGATAATATCATCAATACCGGGATCGGTATCAATTATAATTGGTGTTGTCATAATCCCACTCCTTTGTAAAATATCTATACTAATAATTATAACAAACCATATAATTTTATATGTATAAAGCGATTTCACCAAAATATGATTGTTTTAACATTAGCTACTATTAATACTACAAATGAGAGAGTAATGAATGGTTGGGAGTTTTTATCGAGTTTTTGGTGGCTCATATTTCCTGTAGGTGGTATGCTAATGGCGATACTAGGTTTGATATGCAAGAATTATTCATTGGAAGGTGATTTAATTGAGTAAACATTTATATATAGCACACGGGTATAACGCCAATAGCCAAAAAAATTGGTTTGATTGGTTAAAAAATCAATTTCCAGAGGTAGATGGCCATTTAATTGATTTTCCTAATTCTACAGAACCTAAGCTAGAAGAATGGTCACAAACTTTAAAAGAAAATATAGATTTATCTAGTGGTGAAAATATTATAGTAGCTCATAGTTTAGGAGTAATCACTGTATTAGATATGATATCTAATGAAACAAGTGATATTAACATAAAAGGTCTTGTACTCATTGCAGGATTTGATGAAAAGATAACAAAAATTCCTGAATTAGATGGGTTTATAGAATCAATAAATGTAGATTATGAGAAAATTAAAGACATAGTACCGTATAGAGTAATTATAGGTGCAACGAAAGATCCTACAGTGCCTTATCCATTAAGTAAATCATTGGCAGAAAGATTAGATGCAAAAGTATTTAAAAAGCATCATGACGGTCATTTTTGTGAAGAAGATGGTTACGATTCATTTCCTGAAGTTAAGTATTATGTAGAAGAAATATTGAATAAAGAATAAAAAAACGCCCTCAGCTATTGCCGAGGGCGTTGGATTATTTTGTTAAATAAAGTTTATAACTGCTTATATATTATGCAGTAACCCATTGTGAAGCGCCAACTTCATTGTATAATTTAACAGCAGCTGCGTCTTGTACGCTTTCAGGAGCTTCTGTTGGTGATTGGCCTTTGTACTCTGCAGGAGCTACTGAATCCCAAGTACTTTGTAAGAATTGGTATTTACCTGCTGCGCCTGAAGATGGGTTAACAGCTTTTAGGTCTCCGCCTGATTCACGTTCAGCGATTGCTTTTAAGTGATCATTAACTTCTACATCTGAACCTTCAGATGCTGAAGAAGTTTGCGTAGTTTTAGTTTCTTGAGTTTGTTGAGCTTCTTGTTTAGGTGCTTCTACTTGAGGAGCCTCAACATTGTTTGATTCTTGTTCTGTTGCAATTGGAGCTTGTGTTTGTTCAGCTGGAGCTTGAGTTTGTTCAGCTGCAGGTTGTTCAGCAACTGGCTCTTGTGTAGCTTCTGGAGCTTGAGTTTCAGTGTCTGCTGCATTAGTTGCATGGTAACCCCAAGTGAAGTTTTGACCATCTGATTCGAAGTTATATTCGAAACCATCTAAAGTAAAGTTGATGTCATAAGCGCCTTCTTGGATAGCTTCTTGGTTAAGTTGTGGTGCATTAGCTTGAGCTAACTGAGCTAGTTCTTCCTTGTTTACATTTTGTTCTGAAGCGTCTGCTACGTTAGTTGAAGCTACTCCTGTTGCACCGATTGCTACTGCTAATGATGAAGATAAAATTGCTTTTTTCATAATTTAAAAACCCTCCGTAATATTTTATAATTTTATTATTAATGTTAGCTGATAATTTCTTTGTTAGTTAAAAAATTCTTCCCTGTGAAAATGGGACAAGACAACAATAACATATATGAGCCCTTTGTAAATTACAGTCAAATAACAAAAGGTTACAATGTCAAATTGATTCTGTAATAAAAATTGCTTCATGTCACACTTTGTAATAATACACTTTATTTCACTCTTTCTTATTTAACTGTATATATGGTATTTTTTATGACTAAAAACCCTCTGAGAACTGTTGTGACAGTTTATTATAAAAAATTAAGATATTTGAATTTATTAATTAAAGGTAAAAAGTAAGAACAAAAAATTAAGCATTACTCTGAAATATTAATTTTAAAATGATGTTATATTTTTATTTTAATAAATAATCTGAAATATTTACATACAAGTTGAGAACTACTGCGAGTATGTTTTAAGCGAAGTTGACTACAAAATACAGAATTATCAGTTTTATTACTGGTAGTTTATCGACTTATAGCATTAGTCATCAGTCAGTAATCTTTGTAATCTTATTGTAATAAATATGAAGGAATAATTGAGTTTGAAATAGAAATCAATAGCATTGCAAGTATTTATAAAAATAAACTTTTTAATTTATCTCTATATATAGAAGAAACACGTTATAGAATATATAATAGAAGTAACTTATTTTTGAACGGAGGTGTTTTAGATGTTTCTTTTAGCTAATAGTTGCAGATTTATAGTAATCGTTCGCAACAAATTTGCGGATTTTTCTCCAAAATTGGTGGAGTGTGTCTTTTTTGAAGAAAAAAATCGCTATAAGGAACATCTAGCACTAGCTTCCTTATAGTACAATTTGGAGGAAGCAAATATGAATATTATAAATATATCGAAAGTTACGCAATCTTATATGGGAGATATTATTTTTGACGATATAAAATATGATTTAAATGATGGTGATTGCGTAGGATTAGTTGGAAGAAATGGTGAAGGTAAGAGTACGCTGTTAAAATTGATGGCTGGTGTAGAAGTGCCGACAGAGGGGCAAATCAGCTGGCAGAAAAATTTATCAATAGGTTATTTAAATCAATTACCGAAATATCAAGACGATAAAAATATATACGAATGTTTGTCAGAAGTATTTGAAGAGTTGAATAATATTGCTGGGCGAATGAGTGATATAGAATTAAAAATGGCAAATAATCCAGACGATTTAAATAAATTGTTAAAACAATATGGTCAATTACAAGAATTATATGAAGAACATGGTGGCTACGAGAAAGATGCACAAATCCGAAGAGTTAGCCATGGACTAAAGATAAGTAACTTATTGGAGTCAACATGGAGTAAATTATCTGGTGGTGAGAGAACGAAAGTAGGCTTGGCACAAATTCTACTTAAACAACCTAAGTTGCTTTTATTAGATGAACCTACAAATCATTTGGATATCTCAGCAATAGATTGGTTAACAGATTTTATTAAACAATACTCTGGAGCAATTGTAATTGTCTCTCATGATAGATACTTTTTAGATGAAACAGTCAATGAAATTATAGAAATTGATCAAGGAACGCTTCATATCTACAACGGAAATTATAGTTATTTCGTTAAAGAAAAAGAAGCTCGTATAATTAGAGAATTTGAAGCTTATCAGACTCAACAAAAGCGGATTAAAAAAATGGAAGAATCTATTAAGCAATTGAGATTATGGGCGAGCCAAGCGAAGCCACCAAATGCAGCGATGTATAAACGAGCGAAAAGTATGGAAAAAGCATTGGATAGAATAAAAAGAGTTGAAAAGCCTATATTAGAAAATAAAAAAATGAATGTGAATTTATCTGAAGGGCAACGTGTTTCAAACGATGTTGTTGAATTTGTTAATATATCAAAAATGTATGATGATATTTTATTTGAGAACATTAACCTATTAATAAGAAGAAAAGAGCACGTAGCTATTATTGGTGATAATGGTACAGGTAAAAGTACAATCTTAAAATTAATATTAGGAAACGAAGAACAAGATGAAGGTAAAATAAAGCTTGCACCTAATTTAAGAATTGGTTACTTATCACAACATACTTTTGAAAACTTAAATTCTGAAACAGTTATCGAAGTATTTAGGGAAGTTGTGAATGTAACAGAAGGTCAAGCAAGGCATATATTAGCACAGTTTTTATTTTATGGTGAAGATGTGTTTAAACCTATCAAATATCTAAGTGGTGGAGAAAAAATGAGATTAAGATGGGCACAGATCGTTAATCAAAACTTTAATGTGCTCATATTAGATGAACCGACAAACCATTTAGATATAGACTCTAAAGAAACAATAGAAGATGCGTTAGAAAAATATAATGGAACGATTATAGCAGTTTCTCACGATAGGTACTTTTTGAATAAATTGTTTAATATAACGTACTTATTGAAAGAACAAATATTAACAAAATACGAAGGCAACTATGATTACGTAAAAGAAAAAATAAAGCAAAATGAAATATAAAGAAAAGACGTTGACGACCTAACTGAATCAGTTCTGGTTGTTAACGTCTTTTTAGTATGAAAAATTATTGGGTTTAAGGTAATCCAATTAAAAGAAAGATTAACTGGATTTAAATCTTTCAATTGCTGTTTCTAATATTATATCTTTGTGCAGTTCTTCAGGAGTCCATGGAATATAATAATCTACTTCTACACCTTTGTTGGACATACCTTTATTCACATCTACTGCACCATCCTTAGAATGTGGAACCATTAATTGATAGTCGTTATTAATATCGACTATCATCACATTACTATAGTCATTCATACCTTTTGTAGGTCTACCAATTATTTCAGCATTTTTAAAATCTTTAAGCCTTAATACAAAACCTTCACCTGAACTAGCACATTCAAAGTCGCATAATATTTTTAATGAAGGTAAGTCATCACGTAATCCATGTATATAATCGTTGTCATTATGAATATTAATATTTACTAAGCCTTTGTCGTAGTAATCTGTAAATAAGTTTAAAAATTGATTAAATTCATCATTATCTTTTAATGATGGTTGTTGTTCTAACATTTTATTTAATTCAAATAATCTATTGTCACAATATGATTTAGTAAATCTATGGTAATAAGGATAATCATACTGAGTGGAGATGTTATTATTTGTTAATAATGGCAATAATGCAAATTGAGCAAAATCAGAGCCACCTCTATTACCTCTTAAATCTATTATGATATTTTTAGAATCTAATATGACTTGTTTATGTGAGTTTATAAGATTCGTTATTGTATATGTATCCATAAAATCTGTGAGTCTTATATATAAGTAATTCCTACTTTCTTCTATAATATAGTAAGATTCAAAAAAATTAATACGTTCTTCAGAAAGAATATTAATTTCTTTAGAATTATGTTTAATGTATTTATACTTTTTTAAAACATCAGTCCATTCCATCCTCTCAGGATTATCAGACTTTAACAGATCAGAATTAGAGAATAAAATTTCTTTGATGCTTAAGTCTCCAATACGCTCAATAATAGTACCCTTTTTTAAATCACTATTTTTAGATTCAATAACATATAGTTTATCTTCGTATAGTTGAACACGAATATTTGGATACGGTCCTTTTTTATCGATAATTTTCAAATGAGGATCATAAAATTCATTTAAATAAGAAGTCATTGAAAAATAAAAATCTTCGTTATCTTTAAAGGAAGAAAAAATAGGGAAGTTTTGAATAAGTTTAGTTTTGTCTAAATAACCAGCATATTCATTCAAAAGTTGATTTTTAATTGTTGTCATTTCTTGATTGTACATATAGAAAACCTCATCTCATAGATATAAACTTCATAACAGTTTATAAAGTAGTTGGTTCAATTATACCAAAATATTTTCTTATTACATCTGTTTATAGCTATATCAGCTAGTTATTGACGTTTTTGTTAAGTGCAATTATAAAAATCCAATTATTTTAATCAAATTACGATATATCGCTTTACAACTTTCGATATATCGGTTAATATAACGATATATCGAAAAAGGAAAGGTGATAATAATGTTCAACAGACAATTTCACAGTAGAAGACTTGCAATGATGCAACATGATGACGGAGGTTTCTCTCGTGGCTTTGATGGTTTTGAAAAAATGTTCGCTGCTGCAAGAGGTAATGAAAGATTTTTCAAAAAAGGCAATTTACAGTTCATTATATTAAATCTGTTATTAGAAGAACCGAAACATGGCTACCAAATTATTAAGGACCTCGAAGCGAAATTTAAAGGTTTCTATTCGGCGAGTCCTGGCAGTGTTTATCCGATTTTACAAATGTTAGAAGATCGTGAGTTTGTGTCAATTTCTAAAGATGGCAAGAAAAAAGTTTATACGATTACTGATGAAGGAAAGCAGTTTTTAGAAGAGAACGGAAACAATGATGAATTTACAAAACGTATGGAACAATTCCAAAGCATGGATATGGGAAAAATGAAAGAATCTAGAAGTGAATTACAAGAACTTTTCAAATCATTTATGTTGGCAGGTAAAATCTCAATGCAAGATGATAAAAAATATGAACAGTTTCAACAATTAATTAAGGAAACTAAAGAAAAACTTCAACAATTCAGGGAAGAAAAATAAAACTTGAAAGAAGAATGACTAATAATGAAGAAACAAGATTTAAAACATATAGCAATTGTAGGTGCTGGTCCAGGTGGATTAATGCTAGGGCTACTATTACAGAGACAAGGCTTCTCTTTCACTATTTACGAACGTGGTTATCAAAATATGCATAGTGACAGAGGTGGTTCACTAGATATTCATGATGACAGTGGACAGTTACCTTTGAAAGTGGCTGGTATTTTTGAGAATTTTCGTAAGCACGCGCGTTACGAAGGTGAAGATACACGTATTGTAAATAAAGACGGAGAAATTTTATACGATGAAGATGCAGAAGGTGAGGGGAATAGGCCTGAAATCGATCGTGGGAAATTATGTGATATTATAATGGAACAAATTCATCTGGAAAATATTAAATATGGTTTTAAGTTTGAAAAGCTGATACAGCGAGATAATGGGGAAGTTGAGCTAGTATTTGAAAATGGTACAACTGTTATGACAAATTTAGTAATTGGTGCAGATGGTGCATTTTCTCAGATACGCTCTTATTTAACAAATGCTAAACCTGAGTATACTGGTATTTCTATGATTGAGATGAATTCTGATGAGAATGAACACCCAGATCTTCTTAAGTTCAATAAAAATGGTAAGCTAATTGGCTTAGGTGGCGATCAAGCTATATTAGGTCAACGTAATGGAGACGGACGTATAATGGCATACATCAGCTTCAAAACAAAATATGAAAAACTTGATGAATATCGTAATCTTTCATTGGATGCATTAAAAGAAAGATTGTTAGCTGAATATAGTGACTGGGATTCAGAGCTTAAAAACTATATTGCATATAGTTATGATGATATTAAATTCCGTAGAATTTATAAACTTCCTATTGGTTTAACTTGGGCAACACAACCAAATATTACAATCATTGGTGATGCTGCACATCTTATGAGTCCATTCGCTGGTGAAGGTGTAAATATGGCTTTGTATGATGCTTACCTTTTAGCAGAATCATTTAAAAACTTTAATAATCTTACTGAAGTATTAAAAGTTTATGAACAACAAATGTTCGAAACTACAAAAGTTCATGCGAAAGAGTCACAAGATAATTTAGAAATATTTTTCTCGGAAAATGGTGCGGAAAAAATGGCACAATTCTTTTTAGATGTGGAAAAATAATTTTTATAAACTAGAAAGAAGTGGAACAGAAATCTCATTAAAAAATAAGATTTCTGTTCCACTTCTTTGTATTTTCACATTCATTCTTCTTCTCTCATTACTTTATTTGAACTTTTTCTACTATCATAATATTTAGATATATTTACTTTGAACTCAATATTATCTTTGTATGCTTCTGAAAAGATACAACTGTAAAAGATGTCTAACAGGAAAGTAATAGAGTTATTTAATGTGAAGTTACCAATTTTCGAATATAGTTTTTCTCGTGTTGTTATTCTGAATAGATAGTCGGATTGTTTGACCAATGTATTATCGCCTATACTTGTTAGCGATATGATAGTTGCTTTCTTTTTTCTTATCATTGGTAACAGTTTAAGAATATTTGTAGTTTCACCTGTGTAAGAAATGATAATAACGCAAGTATCTTCCGAACAGGTTGATGCTTCGTAACCTTGGTCAAAGGTACATAGCGTAACTTTTTTACCGATTCTCATCATATGAGATTTGAAAGCATAACAAAGTTGAAGGTTATTTTCTAATGAAAATATCTTAATTTCTGATGCTGTATTTAAATATTCAACTGCTTTTTTTAATACATTATAGTCGATTAACGATAACGTGTCTTCTATTGTCATTTCATTTAAAGTGGCTAACTTGTTTGAAATTGTCATGAAGTTATCTGTTTCATCAAATGGAAAGTTAGCATCGACATTGTGAAAATTATTATTTAAGTAATACATTTCTTTAACAAAAGCTTCTTTTAAATCAACCCAACCTGAATATCCTAGTTTCTTAGCAATTCTCGTTAATATGGAAGGGTGAGTATAGGCTTCTTCTGCAATTTGCTTTGCTGTTTGATCTTGTATTTCATCCCAATTTTTAAATATGTAACTAATAACTGTTCTTTCGGAAATAGAAAAACGTTCTTGTTCTTTCATTTTCTCGCTTAATAGCATATTTATCACCAAATTAATTATAGCTTTTGTAAACAACATTTACAAAAATAATTAAAAATTCTTACAATATTGTAAATCATAAAGTTGATTCATGCTAAGGTCTTGTACATTTTTAAAAGGAAACTATTATTAAGGTAAAGGGGGATTTTCCAATGGTTAAAGGTGTAAAAATTGTAACAATAGGTGGAGGAAGTAGTTATACTCCAGAATTGATGGAAGGTTTTATTAAAAGGTACGAAGAGCTTCCAATAAGAGAAATTTGGCTAGTAGATATAGAACCAGGTAAAGAAAAATTAGAAATAGTAGGTAAAATGGCTCAAAGAATGTGGGATGCTTCTCCTTACGATGTTAAAGTTCATTTAACAGTCGACCGTAAAGAAGCGTTGAAAGATGCTGATTTTGTAACGACACAATTTAGAGTAGGTGGATTAAACGCTCGTGTTAAAGATGAAAGAATACCATTATCTTACGGCATGGTCGGTCAAGAAACGAATGGTGCTGGTGGTATTTTTAAAGCATTCCGTACAATTCCAATTATTTTAGATGTTGTAGAGGACATGAAAACACTTTGTCCTAATGCATGGTTAATTAATTTTGCGAACCCAAGCGGTATGGTAACTGACTCAATCATTCGTTACGGTGGCTGGGAAAAAGTTATTGGCTTATGTAACGTTCCAGTAGGTGCTATGATGGCTGAACCTGAATTATTAGGAAAAGATATAAATGAACTAATTTATTCGTTTGCCGGTTTAAATCATTTTCATTGGCACCGTGTAAAAGATACTAAAGGTGTTGATGTAACTTCTGAAATTATTGATAAAATGTACAGTAATGATTCAGGGATTCCAGCAAATATTCATGATATACCATTCTTCAAAGAGCAACTTAAACAAATGAATATGATTCCTTGTGGGTACCATCGCTACTATTATAGAACTGAAGAAATGCTTGAGAATATGCTAGAAGAATACAATGATGAGAATGTAGGAACGCGAGCACAGCAAGTTAAAAAGAGTGAAAAAGAATTATTCGAATTATATAAAGATGTTAACTTAGATCACAAACCAGAACAGTTAGAACAACGTGGTGGCGCTTATTATTCAGAAGCTGCGTGTGAAACGATTGCATCTATCTATGCTAATAAAAATACCCATATTGTTGTTTCTACTAAAAACCAAGGATCTGTACCAGATTTATCACCAGAAGACGTGGTAGAAGTTTCAGCTTATATTGGAGCAGAAGGTGCACGTCCTATAGCATTTGGAACATTCAAACCAGCAGAAAAAGGTTGGTTACAGTTAATGAAGAATATGGAGTTAACTGTAGAAGAAGCGGCAGTAACAGGAGATTATGGCTTAGCGCTACAAGCATTTACTATGAATCCACTTATACCAAGTGGAGAAACAGCTAAGCGCGTTCTAGACGAACTATTAATAGCACATAAAGAGTACTTACCACAGTTTGACAATAAAATTACACAACTTTTAGAAGAAGGATGCACAATTAAAGATGAAGTTGTATTAGAATTAAATAACCAATCGTTACCTTTATAAAAATTAAATCTATTGAAATCTTAACCCCCTCACTTATATAACTAGTGAGGGGGGTTAAGTTTTAAAAAATGTTCACAAAAAGTTCACTTACGAGCAAATTTTATTCTCTCTATACTATAAAGATATAAATAGAAAAGGATGATAAAATTGCCAACAACTAGAAAAGAAAATATACAATTCGGCTTGATAATGTGTTTTGGTATGGTATTAGTAATGAGTATATATAATCTTTATATTAATGGAACAATAGGGGAAATTACTTTTATAGAAGGCATATCTGATTTTGCTATAGGATTTGTTATTGCCTTTATATTAGATATGTTCATTGTAGGACCTAACGCTAAAAAAATAGCATTTAAATTAACAGCAAATACAAATAAGAAAATCTATACAGTCTTAGCAATATCCATATGTATGGTTTTAGGAATGGCATTTTTAATGTCTATTTACGGCTTAGTTTCTACTTACATTCATATTGGATATACTTCGAATTCAATGATTATAGACTACCTTTCGATATTTGGTAAAAATTTAATCATAGCATTACCATTACAAATTATTGTTATGGGCCCACTAGTTCGTTATATATTTACTAGGTATATTCAAGTGAATAGAATGACTATGGAAAATTAAGAAGGAAGCGAGTCAGAAATTTTTTTAGGAAAATGAGATTTCTGTCGACTCCTTTTTGGCAAGAATATATAAAAGCTAGAGATTATACTTTTATTGGATTAATTATGCCGAAATTCCAAGTAGTCCACCTTTTGTTGGATTAATTAAGCCGTAAATCCAAATAGAGTACCTTTTTCTTCATGCTAAAAACAACAAAAGCTGAGACATCAATAAATGTCTCAGCTTTTTAACCTTCTTTAATCTATATATCGTTTTAAATGTTTTGCTGTAAATGAATCGTCTACATCTAATATACCTTGTGGTGGTCCACTATATAATATATGTCCTCCGTTCATGCCGGCTCCTGGTCCTACGTCGATAATCCAGTCTGCATGGGTCATCATAGTTAAGTTATGTTCTATGATGATAACTGTATTACCTTGTTCTATCAATTGTTCGAAGCATGACAACAGTGTTGGTATATCGTCTTCATGTAATCCTGTTGTTGGTTCATCGAATACGAATATTTCATCAGTTGCTGATTGATCAAGGTATCTACTTAACTTAACTCTTTGTATTTCACCACCTGATAGTGTATCGAGTGATTGTCCTAAAGTCATATAATGTAGTCCTGTTGCCTGTAAATGGTTTAAGCGACTATAAATCTTGTGATTATGACTGAACATATCAATACCTTCTTCAACTGTTAAAGCTAATACATCGGCTATTGAATATCCATTTACTTTTGCTGCTAACACTTCAGGTCTATATCGTGTACCTTTACATACTTCGCAAATTTGTGAAAAGTCAGGCATAAAAGCTAGTTCTGTCTTGATGACGCCTTTACCATTACATTCGGGACATGCACCTTCTGAATTATAGCTAAACATGCTCTTTTTCAATCCAGTTTCATTACTATAAAACTCACGGACTTCATCAAATAAATCCATGTAAGTTAATAAATTAGAACGGTTTGATGCATGAACAGGTTTTTGATTTATAAAAGTTGTATCGCTACGATTATAAAGTCCAGCTTTTAGCAAAGAACTTTTACCTGAACCTGCAACACCTGTTAATACAGATAAAATGTTTTTAGGAATATCTATAGATACATTTTTTAAGTTATTGTTATTAATGTTTTTTAGATGGAGAAAGTTTTCTGGTTGTCGAATGTTATTTTTAATATGATGAGATCGGTTCAGAGCTTTACCTGTTGCAGTATGTGTATCAAGCAGTTCTTGATATGTACCGGTGAATGTAATTTCGCCACCGTGCTTTCCAGCTTCTGGACCGATATCAATTACATGATCAGCGATACGAATGACATCTGGATCATGCTCGACTACTAATACAGTATTGCCTTTATCTCTAATTGATTTCATAATGTCGTTAATTTTTTCAATATCTTCAGGGTGAAGTCCTACACTTGGTTCGTCGATAATATATACTAAATCAGTTAAAGGACTGTTTAGATGACGAATTAATTTAATTCTTTGTGACTCTCCTCCTGAAAGAGAAGGTGTTTGACGGTCTAGTGTTAAATAATTAAGTCCAACGTATGACAAAGCTTGTAACTGTTCACGCAATGGTTTAATAATGTAGTTAGCTTTTTTATCTTGAATATTTTCAAGGAATGTAATAGCTTCATCTATTGGTAATGCTGTGAAGTCTGTAATGCTTAAGTTGTTAATTTTACAGCTTAACACTTTTTTATTAAGACGTTTACCATCACAAGTAGGGCATTTATGTGTTGTAACAACTCTGTTCACATCTTCTAAAAAGCGTTTTTTCTCAAAATTATCATTTAATAAAAATGAACGTCTAAAACGGTGTATTAAACCTTCGAATTTGGCAGTTTTTGGCCAATTATCAGGTGGATTTTTTAATTTTTTAGGTTTTGTATATAAAAATGTATCCATTTCTTCTTTTGTATAATCTTTTAGCTTTTTATCGTTATCGAATAGACCACTGTATAAATAACGTTTACCTCTCCAGCTATCCGGACGAAATGATGGGAACTTAATAGCGTCTTCATTTAATGACTTGTCATAATCCAGTAGTTCATTTAAATCTATATCTTCAACATATCCTAGTCCTTGGCAAGTGGGACACATACCACTCGGGTTATTGAATGAAAATACACTTGAATAGCCAACAAATGGCTCACCAATTCTTGACCATAACAATCTAACAGAAGCATAAATATCTGATATAGTACCGACTGTTGAACGAGAATTACCGCCTAATCTTTTTTGATTAATGACCATTGCTACTGGCAAGTGTTCTATTTGATCAACATCAGGTTTTTCATATTGTGTTAATTGATTTTGTATATAACTTGAATATGTTTCATTTAATAGCCTTTCAGACTCAGCAGCTAATGTGCTAAAGACTAGAGAAGACTTACCTGAACCTGAACGACCAGTAAACACTGTTAATTTATGTTTAGGAATATCGACATTTATGTTTTTTAAATTATTTTGATTTGCACCATGCACACGAATATAAGACATAAATTTCACCTCAATATAATTGTACCCTTTTATGTTTAAAACAAAAACTTCTGCTTAAATTGATGTACAATGAAGTTATATCATAAAATAATGTTAGCGATTACAAAGTAAAGGAGTATATGTATGTGGATTGATATTACGCAAAAACTATCAAACGAAATTGCACACTGGCCGGGGGATGAGCCTTTTAATTTTGAATTGTCTGCTACTAAATCAGAAACGGGCTCGGTAAATATAGGGAGTATTTCTACAAGTACTCATATTGGAACACATATGGATGCACCATTTCATTTTGATGATGAAGGTATAACGATAGATCAAATTGATGTAAATCGATTAATAGGCGAGGCAACGTTGATAGAAGTTTTTGAAGAGAATTTAATTTCTCGGGAAATACTTGAACAGTTTGACATTAAAGGGACTATTATCATGATTAAAACAAAACATGAAGCGAAATCAAATATTTTTCCTGAAAATGTACCTGTACTAACGGAAGATGCAATTGCTTATTTATCAAGTATTGGTATTAAAGTGTTTGGTATAGACGTCCCTTCAGTAGATGATATAGATTCTAAAACATTAGATAATCATCACGCTTTTAATAAATACGATATTATCAATATTGAAAATTTATTATTAGAAGAAGTATCAGGTGGCTATTATCATTTTATAGGTTTACCACTTAATTTAATGGGAGCAGATGGTTCGCCGATTAGAGCAGTTATTGAAAAGAAAGGGGAATAGGGATGAATAATTTTCAAGATGATTCAATCAAAGGGGAAAGTGTAAAGACAGATTTTACAGAAGATATGACTTATAGTGAATATTTAGGTTTAGATAAAGTTTTATCAGCACAACATACATTAACAGATAGTCATGACGAAAAATTGTTTATTATCGTTCATCAAGTTTCAGAATTATGGATGAATCTCATAATTCATGAAATTAATTCTGCATGTGATGATGTTAAAAATGATCAATTTAAACAAGCGTTTAAAAAGTTAGCACGGGTAGGAAATATACAAAAACAACTCATTCAAGTATGGGAAGTATTATCTACGATGACACCGAGTGATTATTTAACGTTTAGAGATGATTTAGGTAGTTCTTCAGGATTCCAATCTTACCAAAATAGAATGCTTGAATATAGCCTTGGGTATAAAACGACACATGCGCTTAAAATATATGAAAAAGATGCTAATATATATAATTTGTTAAAAACACAGCTTGAAAAACCAAGTATATACGATGAAACGATTAAAGCTATAAACAGGGCTGGTTTTAAGATTGATGAATCAGTATTAAATAGGAAAGTGACAGACAATCATGTTTCTAATGAATCAGTGAAAGAAGCGTTTAAAGAAATATATTTAAATGCAGAAACATATTTTGAGTTATATGAATTACTAGAGAAATTAACGGATGTTGAGGACAGATATAGTCAATGGCGATTCCGTCATATGAAAACTGTGCAGAGAATTATAGGATTTAAAGTAGGAACTGGTGGCAGCTCTGGTGTAAATTATTTAAAACGTGTTATAGATCATAGCTTCTTTCCAGAACTTTGGGAACTTAGAACAGAATTGTAAAAACAATAACAATTGCCGGAGGGGTACTACCAATCTGGGGCATAAATAAATGTCTCAGGCTGGTAGTTCCGCTCCCTTCTTATTTCAAAAAAATTTATGAATTGCTCATTTCGCTGTCTTTAATATCAGTTATAAACATATGTCCTGGGGCATGTGTAATCATAATTTCTGGTTTAGCTTGAAGTGCGACAGATTGAGGTGTAACGCCACATCCCCAAAATACAGGGACCTCATTATTTTTAATTGTTACAGGGTCACCAAAGTCTGGGGTGTTGATATCTTGTATCCCAATTTCACTAGGGTTTCCTATGTGAATAGGTGTGCCGTGAACATCTTTAAATTGCGTTGTGATTTCTGTTGCTTTAATCGCATCTGCCATTGTCATTGGTCGCATACTCACAGTTATATTACCTTTGAAAACACCGCTTGTTGACGCCGGAATATTTGTAATATACATGGGTACATTATGTTTTTCTTCGATGTGTCTCATTGGAATGCCTGCTTCTATTAAAGCGTGTTCGAACGTAAAGCTACATCCTATTAAGAAACTCACCATATCTTCTGTATATAAGTTCCTAATATCTTGATATGTATCAACTAATACACCATCTTTATACATTCTATATAACCCTACATCAGTTCTAATATCAGCATCTTTACCATATTTTTTAAATGAAGTTGAACCTTCTTCTGAAACATCTAATAACGGACATGTCTTAGGATTTCTAAAACAAAACTTCAAAAAGTCATAGGCGTACTTTGATGGTAAAATGACGACATTTGCTTGTACATAACCTTTAGCCATCCCGCTAGTAGGCATTTCTAATTCATCACGTCTTATTAAACCTCTTATTTCATTCGGTAAAGCATTTTGTAAATCCATCACTAAATCCCCCTTGAATCTTAAATGTCTTGTATATCATATTATAACATTTTCTCTTTATATGATTGAGATGAATGACATATGGTAAAATGTTTGAGGATGAGAAACTAAATTAAAAATAAAAATATAGGGTGCTATTATGTTAAATTTATTTGTATTATTACTAGAAAGAGTAGGGCTCATTATACTTGTCGCTTACATCTTAATGAATACATCATATTTTAAAAATATGATGGGAGAGCGTGAACAATGGTACGTTAAATGGAGACTTATCATAGTATTTTCTTCATTTGCTTTGTTATCTAACTTTACAGGTGTAGCTATTAATAATGGTGAAGTGGTTTCAAGCATGATTTACCTTCATCTAGGACCAGAAGTTTCACTGGCGAATACACGTGTATTAACGATAGGTGTGGCAGGTATGATCGGCGGACCATTCGTCGGTTTATTTGTAGGTGTATTATCAGGTATATTTAGAGTTTACATTGGCGGAGCAGATGCATATACTTATTTAATTTCATCTATAGTTATTGGTTTAGTGGCTGGTTATTTCGGCCAAAGAGCGATGAAATCTAAAGGGTATTTATCTGTGAAACAAAGTGCTTTAATCGGTGCATCTACAGAAGTTATTCAAATGATATGTATTCTTGTGTTTTCCTCACAAAAAGCAGATGCACTAGAACTTGTTCAATTGATAGCATTACCTATGATTATTATTAATGGACTGGGAACAGCAATATTTATGTCCATTATTGTTTCAACTGTAAAACAAGAAGAGCAAATGAGAGCTATTCAAACGCAAGATGTATTGAAACTCGTCAATCAAACCTTGCCTTACTTTAAAGAGGGGTTAACAGAGTCTTCAGCAAACGAATCTGCTAAAGTGATTAAAGATTTAATGAAAGTTTCAGCTGTAGCTATTACAAATAAAACACATATTTTAGCGCATGTAGGGGTTGCTAGTGATCACCACACTCCAGATAAAACAATCATTACAGATTTGTCTAAAGCCGTAATTGATACCGGTCAACAAAAAGAAGTATATTCTAGTAAAGAGATAGGGTGCCAACATCCTAACTGTCCACTGGAAGCGGCAATCGTAATACCTCTATATATACAAGGAGATATCGTAGGAACACTTAAACTTTATTTTACTGATTATCATGATTTAACATTCGTTGAGAAACGTTTAGCTGAAGGATTAGCGAAAATATTCTCGAGCCAATTAGAACTTGGTGCTGTTGAAACACAAAGACAGTTACTCCAAGACGCTGAAATCAAGTCTTTACAAGCACAAGTGAATCCACATTTCTTCTTTAATGCTATGAATACAATTTCTGCATTAGTTAGAATTGACCATGAAAAAGCGCGCCAATTATTATTACAAATGAGTCAGTTTTTCCGTTCTAATTTGCAAGGTGCTAGAAATAACACAATTACAATTTCTAAAGAACTTGAGCAAGTTAGAGCGTATATTGCATTGGAACAAGCAAGGTATCCAGATCATTTTATTATTGAATGCGATATCCCTGAGCAATATGAATCAGCACTTGTACCACCATTCGTAATTCAAATACTTGTAGAGAATGCAATTAAGCATGCTTTTACAAATAGAAAAGATGACAATCGAATATGGGTGAAAGTTACGGGTGAACAACATAAAATTAAATTATCAGTGAAAGATAATGGTCAAGGTATCCCTGAAGAAAAGTTGGGGACAATTGGTAAAGTAATTGTAGAATCACAGTCGGGAACAGGGAGTGCACTTGAAAATTTAAACAGAAGGCTAATCGGTTTATTTGGTCCAACTGCAGAACTTAGCATTCATACTAGTCATTTAGGCACCGAAGTCCAAACTGAAATACCGTATAAACATATAGAGGAGGATATGTAATGCAAGCATTAATTGTAGATGATGAACCATTAGCACGTAATGAATTAAAATATTTACTTAATCAAATTGGGTCATTTAGTGATATTAAAGAAGCAGAAAATGTTGAAGAAACATTAGAGCATTTATTATCAAATGATTTTGATGTGATATTTTTAGATATTAATTTAATGGAAGAAAGCGGACTGGATTTAGCTAAAAAAATTAATAAAATGAAACATGTTCCACATATTATATTTGCAACAGCTCATGATACTTTTGCTGTACAGGCATTTGAATTAGAAGCTACTGATTATATATTAAAGCCTTTTGAAAAAGCACGTATTGAACAAGCTGTAAATAAATTAACTAGTAGTGAACAACAATCAGTAGTTGAACAATCCAACCATGACGGAACTGAAGTGTTACCTATTGAAATTGATGATCGTATTTACATTTTAAATATAGAAGATATTATAGCGATATCCGTCAATCAAGGTGTTACAACAATTAACACGACAGAAACAAAATATGAAACAAACGAACCACTCAGTTATTATGAAAAGAAACTGAGCCATGCCAAATTTATCCGTATCCACCGTGCTAGTATCATCAATAAAAAGCATATTCAGTCAGTAGAACATTGGTTTAATTCCACATATCAAGTGACGTTAACACATGGTATAAAATTACAAGTAAGCCGATCATATATGAAGTTGTTTAAAGCGGAAATAGGGTTGGTGTAATTTGGACATCAACTTATTGTAACTCACACATTAAATATTGCATCTCGGGATGAAAACGCTTTATTTAATAGTTTTCATATTAAGATAACCTTAAGAGATAAATACAGGAGGTTGTCGTTATGAAACAAGTTAATAACTTCTTTCAACAAGTATTAACGATATCAATCATATTATTGATATCACATATTATAGAAAGCTTTATGCCTATACCAATGCCAGCATCAGTAATCGGGTTAGTATTGATGTTTGTTGCACTTACTACGGGAATTGTGAAATTAGAACAAGTAGAAGCGGTTGGTACAGCGTTAACGAATAATATAGGGTTTTTATTCGTACCAGCAGGTATTTCCGTTATTAATTCACTGGGTGTTTTAAGTTCAAGTCCAATTTTAATTATTTTATTAATAATCATTTCCACGATTTTATTACTTGTTTGTACAGGAATATTTTCACAACTTATTATGAAACCAAGTGAAAAAACTGCTAAACAAACTAAAAATATTAAACGTAAAAGAGTGGCAGGTGATTACGCATGATGGAACATTTAGGCGTAAATACACCATATTTCGGAATAGGCTTATCAGTTGTCGTATTTTTATTAGGAACACTATTATTTAAAAAAACAAATGGATTTTTCCTATTCGCACCTTTATTCTTCAGTATGGTAGTAGGTATTCTATTTTTAAAAGTTACAGGTATACCATATGAAAATTATAAAATCGGGGGAGATATTATTAACTTCTTCCTTGAACCTGCAACAATTTGTTTTGCGATTCCTTTATATAAAAAGCGTGAAGTATTAAAGAAACATTGGCATCATATTATGGGAGGTATAGCAGTAGGTACAGTCTCAGCATTAGTTATCATCTATATTGTTGCGAAAGCTTTCCAATTCGGTGATGATATTATCGCTTCAATGTTACCACAAGCTGCAACAACTGCGATTGCTTTACCAGTATCTGAAGGTATTTCAGGCATTAAAGAATTAACATCACTTGCAGTTATTTTAAATGCAGTTATTATTATGGCATTAGGTAATAAATTGCTGAAACTATTCAACATAACAAATCCAATTGCACGTGGTTTAGCATTAGGAACAAGTGGACATACATTAGGTGTTGCTGCTGCGAAAGAACTAGGAGAAGTAGAAGAATCAATGGCCAGTATTTCTCTCGTATTAGTTGGTGTAGTGGTCGTAGCAGTTGTACCAATATTTGTACTGCTGTTGCTATAAGTTAACAAGTTTGGATTATAAATCCTAACTCAAAATAAATGGGAGTGGGACAGAAATCTCATTTTAATAAATAGATTTCGTAGTCCCACCCCGGCAAGGATGACTAGGGTTGGAAAAAGCTTGATATAAGCGCATTTTCAATCCAGTCAGCTAATGCCATTATAATAAAAGAGGCTGAGACATGTATTTATGTCCCAGCCTTATTTTTTATGAAAGTTAAAGATTTTATCCGTGCATGCTTGCCTGGGGTATGGCTCGAGCCTGTAGTCTCTCACGCATACTATTCCCATGAGCGTCAGCACTTCACAAAATTGTTAGTGAATCCAATAAGTAGTACGATTCTTAGTTTATTTGCTCATGCAAGAATTATTTTACGTTCTTTCTACTAGTATCCATTTTGAAATGATAAAAGTTACAGGAACAGTTATGACGAGACCTATGAATGGTGCGAATATTTCACTTACATGTAGCCATTGTACAAAAATGTATAACAATAAAGTTTGTAATCCCATATTTACTATTTGAGTTAAAGGGAATTGTAAAAATTTCTTAACTGTTGGCTCAACATGATATACGAAATAACAATTTAAATAAAATGAAATTATAAAGCTTAATATAAATGCTGTAATATGACTCAATAAATAATTGAATTGTAGTATTTTTAATAACAATAAATAAATCCAATAATAGTTAACTGTATTAATGCCGCCAACTATGATAAATCGGACGATCTCGCCGTATTTTTTGTACATAAACAGTTGCTCCTTATATTAACAGAAATTGTTATACGACTAACCCGCGCTTATTACTATATTGTTCATATAATTGCTTCTGTGCTATTTCTTCTAGAATATCAACGACTGTTAATACTTCTTCATAACTTGTATATAGTGCAGTAGGCGCTAGGCGAATGACGTTAGGTTCTCTAAAATCAGGAATCACGCCTTTGTCTTTTAAAGCTAAACTAATACGATAAGCTTCATCATGTACAAGGCATACATGACCGCCACGTAAATAATCTTCTCTTAAATTTCCAACTGCATATCCATATTTAGTTAACTTCTCATCTATTAAATACATAAGATATGAAGTGATATGTAGCGATTTAGTTCGAATAGCATGCATGCCAACTTCATTGAATATTTTCAAAACACCCTCAATAGGTGCCATGGAGAATAAGTTTGGTGTACCTATTTGCCAACCTGAAGCATCTTGTTGATGTTCAAATTCATGTTTAAGCTGGAATTGAGTTTCATCTTTATTTCCAAACCAACCTGCAAGACCAGGTATTTTTGAGAAATGCTTTTTATTAATATATAAAGCTGCTGTTGAGCCTGGACCAGCTGATAAGTATTTGTATGTACACCAAACAGCAAAGTCAGCATCTACTCGTGTTAAATCCATATCAAGTGCACCAATTGCATGACATAAATCCCATCCGATAATAATATTACGTTCTTTTGCTGCCATCGTGATTTTTTCCATGTCTAAAACTTGAGCACTACGATAAAGTACAGTAGGTAATAAAATGAGAGCAACATCGTCAGTCATAGCGTCGATTAAAGCATTTTCGTCGATATAAGAACCATCACTGCTTTTCACAACTTTAACTGCTTCTTCAGGATTAAGTCCTTTTAACTTCACTTGGCTATCAACTGCATAACGATCAGTAGGGAAATTTAAGTCATCTACTAATATTTTATATTTATCTTTAGTTGGTTTATAAAAAGTGCTAATCGCTTGGTGAATATTAGAAGTTGTGCTACCAACAATAACAACTTCATTAGCGTCGACACCGATTAAAGGTGCCATATAAGAAGCGATATGTTTAGAATAATGATAGTATTTGCTATCATCTGTATTCCAAATTTTGATACCTTCCTTTTTCCATACTTCTAGAACATTGAGCAAGGCTTCTTCCGCATCTTTAGAAGCTAAACCTAATGAGTTTCCATCCATATAAATTTCGTTAGGTTGTATGTAAAAACGATCGCGTAAGTAATGCAACACATCTGCAGTGTCTAATGCTTTAGCAAATTCCTTAGTTGTATTAAATGATGTATCCATTTCATTCATCCCCTTATATATGATTCATGATACTTTACATCAATTGTATACTTTCATTATAAAACGTACAAAGATAATGACAATATAAATAAAATCTCCCAATCTGAAAGTTAGAAGACTGACGGATTGAGAGATTTTATTTATATTAGAATGTTTCACCTAAAGCTTTAGCACGTTTGATACCATCAGCTTTAATTTCTTCAGCTTTGTTAGGTTCAGCGTTATGTCCTTCAACGATTAGGCTATCAACGTCAATAATACCATAGAAGCCCATCATTTGTTTGATATAACGATCACCCATTTCTAACTCTGCTGCAGGACCTTCTGAATAATATCCTCCACGTGCTTGGATATGTAATGCTTTTTTATCTGGTAATAAACCAACAGGCCCTTCAGCAGTATATTTAAATGTTTTACCTGCTACTGAAACAGAATCTAAATATGCTTTCATTACTGGAGGGAATGAGAAGTTCCAGAATGGTGTTACGAATACATATTTATCTGCATTCACGAACTGGTTACTTAATTCTTCTAGACGTTTAACTTTCCCTTGTTCGCCTTCTGATAAAGCTTCAAATTCTTGACCCGATTGTAGTTTCCCCCAACCAGCAAATACATCCGCATCAATTTGAGGAATATATTCATTATATAAATCAATGTGAACAACTTCATCATTTGGATTTGATACTTTGTAACTTTCAATAAAAGCTTTAGCTGTAGCCATTGAGAATGACACTGTGTCATCGTGTGGATGAGCTGTTATAAATAATACTTGTGACATATAAAATCTTTCCTTCCCGTAATAAAAATTAAACTAACTATAAATAGTATACTCGAAAAGATTTTTTTAGCAATAGAATTAATTTATGAAAAACAGTGATATTACACTTATTTAAATATTATTTCATGAAAGTTGATTTTAATTACTTATTTATAGGAGGTTAATATGATTCGTCCGATATTATATTAATAAAATTATGTAAAACTTTTGACTTTAGTTATAATTTAATTAACATATGGTATAAATAACACAAAACAAAGGGATGGTAGTAAATGAGAAAAAAATTATACATAATGCGACATGGACAAACGCTTTTTAACGAAAAACATAAAATTCAAGGTGCTAGTGATTCGCCATTAACTGAATTAGGAATAGAACAAGCAACGATGGCGAAAGAGTATTTTGATAAAGAGAACATTCAATTTCAATCGTTATATTCATCTACTCAAGAAAGAGCTTCAGATACACTAGAAATTATTTGTCCAAATAGACCATACACGAGATTGAAAGGTCTTAAAGAATGGAACTTCGGCTTATTCGAAGCGGAAAATGAAATGTTAAACCCACCACATAAAGAAGGAGAAACATCATATGGAGACTTTTTCGTAGCATACGGTGGAGAATCAAGTGTAGATGTACAAAAAAGAATGAGCAAAACATTATTAAACGTTATGAACACTGATGACGCAGAAACAATCCTAGCAGTAAGTCACGGTGGTGCGATGTTTATGTTCATACAAGACTGGTTGCCAATAAAATCAGTACAAAGAATAAAATTTAGTAATTGTTGCATATTAGAGTTTGAATATGAAGACGGACAATTCAAATTTCTAGATGTCATTAATCCAACAGAAAAATAATTCAAGATCAGAGAAAAGGCTGAGACATTTATTTATGTCCCAGCCTTTTTTCATTCAAATATACTTTTATTTTATTGATGGTATATAGAATCTTGAGTTTTCGTAGTGGAATGTGATGTCAGAATAGTCGAATGGTACACCTGTGCTTGTGTAGAATATTTGAGTGTATTCTAATGATGGTTCTCCTTCGCTTAATTCTAATTTTTCTGCTTGGTCTTTAGAGAGTTTGTCTACTTTAAAATAAATATCTGTAAATCCTACTTTTACTTTAAGATTATTTTCGATGTAATGAAAAATAGACCCAGTTGCAATTTCCTCATTCATATATAGCACTACATTTTTATTGAAATATGAAGTTTCTATACAGAATACTTTTCCATCCACGTATCTTATACGTTCTACGTAATATACCGTTTCATTTTCGGGTATTTTTAGCTGATTTTGTATATAAGATTCTGGCTTTACTTCAGTGACTTTTAAGATTTTACTTGTAACATCATGTTCTTTTAAATCATCAGAAAAGCCGTCAGCTGTAAACAGGTTTAAATACCCGTCTCTCTTTGGATTTCTTACATAAATGCCGCTTCCTCTAGCTTGATAAATCATGCCTTCTTTTTCTAGATTTTTCAGTGCATTAATGATTGTACTTTTACTTACATCATATTCTGTTTTTAATATTTCGACGCTCGGTAATTTATCCCCAGCTTCGTAATGTCCATCTTCAATAAGCGATGAGATGCGAGAAGCAATCTGTTCGTATTTAAGCATATTAATCCCCACTTTTATTATATTACCTATAATTATAGCATTTGTATAAGTAAATACACCAACTAAATTTGTATGGTACTTTACAAATTGTACCGGTATAATTATAATGTAAGTGTATACAGAGTTGATTAAAAAATAATCGAGGTGTCAATCATGGCTAATAAAAATGAAAAAATCGCTCAAGAAATCTTAGATGCTATAGGTGGCGAAGGTAATATTGTAAAGAGCACGCACTGTGCCACACGCTTAAGAATAGTATTGCAACGTTCTGATCCATCGGCTAAAGAAAAAGTTAAAAAAATAGACGGTGTTGTTACTGTTGTTGAAAATAATGGACAGTTTCAAATCGTAATCGGGAATAACGTTGGAGAAGTTTATAAATATTTTGAAGCTTTAACAGGGAAATCAAGTAACGAAGAAAAAGAAACAGAAAATAAGGGTAGTGTTTTAAACAGAGTTATTGCAACGATGTCTGCCGTGTTTGCACCGTTTATTTATATACTCGCAGCAGCAGGTATTCTTCAAGGTTTACTTATTTTAATTAATTTAATTATTCCAGCATTTGAAAAGACAGGAACGTACGAAGTATTTAACTTTATCTCATGGGCACCATTTACGTTCTTGCCTATATTTATTGCCATTACGGCGTCTAAACATTTTAACGTAAATACATATATTGCTGTTGCTTGTTCAGCAGCATTAGTTACACCAGAATTAACAGATATTATTGATAGAATTGGTGACGGAGAAACAGTTAGATTTTTCGGAATGCCTTTGACTGAAACATCATATACGTCATCAGTATTACCGCCGTTACTATTAGTATGGATTTTATCTTATTTAGAAAAATACTTAAATAAAGTGATAAATGATGTTATAAAACCATTATTTGTACCATTTTTAGCTATTATCATCATGGTACCTTTAACATTATTAGTAATTGGACCGATTTCAACAGTTGTCGCACATGGAATCGCAAACGGTTATAACTCACTTGTTGAAGTGGCTCCTTGGTTAGCTGGAGCTATTATCGGTGGTGTATGGCAAGTCTTTGTAATTTTCGGTGTGCATTGGGGTATTACACCGGTTGTTCTTGCTAACTTTGAACAATACGGTAGTGATTCATTCCAAGCGTATCAAACTATAGCTGTAATTGCTCAAGTAGGTGCTGTAGTTGGCGTCCTTATTAAAGCGAAGAGCCAAGAAATTAAACGAATATCCTCTTCAGCTGGTATTACAGGTATATTCGGCATTACAGAACCATCTATTTACGGTGTGAACTTAAGATTTAAGAAACCATTTATTATCGCTTGTATTAGTGGTGCTGTAGGTGCATTTGTAGCTAGTTTCTTTAACCCTAAATATTATGCTTATGCAGGGTTACCAGGACCGATAACTATTGTGAATGGTTACAACGCGGATAATGCTGGTTCCATTTGGGGTATCTTAATTGGTTCAGCTATAGCAGTTATATTACCAATTATCTTGATACAAGTATTTGGATATGGAGAAGATACAACTGAGCAAGTTGAAGATGCTGATGTTAATAATTCAAATAAAGTAGCTAATAATGAACAGTTAGAGGTTTCACTGTCTTCGCCAGTTTCAGGAAAGCTTGTTAAATTAGAAGATGTGCCAGATCCAGTATTTTCAGGTGGCATGATGGGATATGGTGTCGCAATAGAACCATCACATTCTACAATTAATAGTCCTGTAGAAGGTAAAGTCACTATGATTGCACCTACAAAACATGCGATTGGTATTGATACTTTAGACGGTGCAGAGATATTAATTCATATCGGTTTAGAAACAGTTGAATTGAAAGGTGAAGGCTTTGAAGTACAAGTCTCAGAAGGAGATTCAATAAAAATAGGAACACCACTAGTAAAATTTGATAAAGAAGCAATAGTAGAGAAAGGCTATAACACAATTACACCTGTGATTGTAACGAATAGTGCAGAATTTAGTGAAATTATGCCTGCCGATGCTACAGATGTAGAAGAAGGGCAAACAATTTTAAATATTATTAAAAAATAAAGGAGAAATTCATTATGGCTAAATTAGATAAAAACTTTTTATGGGGTGGCGCATTAGCTGCAAACCAATTTGAAGGTGGATATGATCAAGGCGGTAAAGGTTTGAGTGTGCATGATGTCATGACAGCGGGTGAACACGGTAAAGCAAGAGAAATTACTGAAACAATTGAAGATGATAAATTTTATCCAAACCATGATGGTATAGATTTTTACAATAGATATAAAGAAGATATCGCTTTATTCGGTGAAATGGGATTAAAATGTTTACGTACATCAATAGCATGGACGAGAATTTTTCCAAATGGTGATGAAGCAGAACCAAATGAAGAAGGCTTGCAGTTCTATGATAATATCATCGATGAGTTGTTAAAATACAATATTGAACCAGTATTAACATTATCACACTTTGAAATGCCTTTACATTTAGCACGTGAATACGGAGGTTTCAGAAACCGTAAAGTTGTAGATTACTTTGTCCGTTTTGCTGAAACAGTGTTTAACCGTTACAAAGATAAAGTGAAATATTGGATGACATTCAACGAGATTAATAACCAAATGGATACTAGTAATCCAATATTCTTATGGACGAACTCTGGTGTAACATTAGCAGAAGATGAAGATCCAGAAGAAGTATTATACCAAGTTGCACATAATGAATTAATAGCAAGTGCTTTAGCAGTATCAAAAGGTAAAGAAATCAACCCAGACTTTATAATTGGTAACATGATTTCACACGTTCCAATTTATCCATATTCATGTAACCCGAACGATATTATGGAAGCTGAAATCGCAAATCGTTTAAGATTCTTCTTCCCAGATGTGCAAGTAAGAGGTTATTACCCAGGTTATGCTTTGAAAATGTTCGAGAAAAATGGTTACGACATTAAGTGGCAAGAAGGCGACGACGAAATCTTGAAAAATGGTACTGTAGAATACATCGCATTTAGTTACTATATGTCTACAGTTGTAAAACACGATGAAGTAACAAGTGTTGAAGATAATGTGGTTAATGGCGGACTACCAAATTCAGTGAAAAACCCATATATTAAAGAAAGTCAATGGGGTTGGGCTATCGACCCAGTTGGTTTAAGATACACATTAAACGTGTTATATAACCGCTATCAATTACCATTATTTATTGTTGAAAATGGCTTTGGAACAACTGATGAATTTAAAGAAGATGGAACGATTGATGATCAAGAACGTATCGACTACTTAAGAGAGCATATCAAAGCTTCTATACAAGCAGTAGATGAAGATGGCGTAGACTTAATGGGTTATACACCTTGGGGTATTATCGATATCGTATCATTCACAACTGGAGAAATGAAAAAACGTTACGGTCTAATTCATGTTGATCGTGATAACGAAGGTAACGGTACATTAAAACGTACTAAGAAAAATTCATTCTACTGGTTTAATAATGTGATTAAGACAAACGGTGAAGAACTATAATTAAAACGTGTAAATTAAATATGAAGTTAAAGAAGAGCTAAGGGTATCTCCTAGCTCTTCTTTGGTATGGAACATTAAAAAGCAAGTGTTAATTCTGTTATTGGATTAATTAAGCCGAAAATCCAATAAGAGTCCCTTTTGTTGGATTAATTAGGACGAAAATCCAATAAGAGACCCTTTTGTTGGATTAATTAAGTCGAAAATCCAATAAGATCCGTTTTGTTGGATTAATTAGGACGAAAATCCAATAAGCACCCTTTTTGTTGGATTAATTAAGCCGAAAATCCAATAAGCACCCTTTTTATTGGATTAATTAAGCCGAAAATCCAATAAGAGTCCCTTTTGTTGGATTAATTAAGCCGAAAATCCAAATAGACCTCGTTTTGTTGGATTAACTAAGGCGAAAATCCAAGTAGACCTCATTTTGTTGGATTAATTAAGTCGAAAATCCAATAAGAGTCCCTTTTGTTGGATTAATTAAGTCGAAAATCCAATAAGCGCCCGTTTTGTTGGATTAAGCAAGGCATAAATCCAATTAATGTGTTTCACCTAATGCTATTTTGATATCGTCCTCACCTTCATTAATAGCACTGATAGCGGCTTCTAACCCTTTCGCAATATTTTCGATGGACATTGATGGTTGTTCTGGTTTGTTGACGACTTGTTCTGGTGTGTATGGTACATGGATAAATCCGAATTTTAAATCTTTGTAGTATTTATCTGCTATATAGCCTAATTGGTACAAAATATGGTTACATACAAATGTACCTGCTGTATTAGACAACCTTGAAGGAATACCACTATTTCTAATAGCGATGGTCATTCGTTTTACGGGTAGTGTTGAAAAGTAAGCTGTTTGTCCGTCTGTTTGTATAGGTTCATCGATAGGTTGATTGCCTTCGTTATCTGGAATTCTAGCATCGTCTAAATTGATACCAACTCGTTCTGGTGTTAATTCAAATCTTCCGCCTGCTTGTCCAACTGCTAATACAGCATCAAAATGATCTTGTTTTAATTGCTCTAATATTATTGATTTTGATTTATGAAATACTGTTGGTATTTCTAGTTTTATAATTTCATTGCCATTAATTTTTGTAGGTAATAAATTGACAGCTTCTAATGCTGGATTAATATTTTCGCCACCGAAAGGATCAAATGCTGTGATTAAAATTTTCATGATTATTCGCCTCTTTATAAATCGATATTTTATTTCATTATAGATGTACTCAAGTTAATTTCAAAATGACATTCATTTTAATATGCTCAAAAGGTTGAATTATTAAACAGTATTAATTCATAATTAAGCTATAGAAGTTAAATGTTATTTTAGAATAATGTTTTAAATAAAGGAGTACTTAATATGACAGAAAGAAAATTAGTCGCTGAAAAATCAATCGATGTAAACGTCTATGATATCGACGCTATGGGTATTGTGAGCAATATAGTATATATAAAATGGTTTGAAGATTTACGTAATGCATTTATTGATCAATATATGACGATTTCAGAGATGATGAAATCTGATATCTCGCCTATACTTATGCATACAGAAGCGGATTACAAAGCGCCGTTAACGATTCATGATAAACCAGTAGGTCGTTGTTGGTTAGTAAAAGTTAGCAAAATGAAATGGGAATTAGAATTTGAAATTGCTACTTCTGAACAAGTGCATTGTACTGGTTATCAAAAAGGTGGTTTCTATAATGTTGTTACCGAGAAAGTTGTGAAATCGCCAGAAATCTTTTTAAATATCTAAGTGAGGTCTAAATGATGAAATCGAGTATAAATGATTTAAACAAACCGATTGCTGTTTTTGATGCTGGTATTGGAAGTTACTCAATAGTAACATTACTAAAAAAAGAATTTCCTGAACAAGATATTATATATTTAGCAGACCGTAATCAATTTCCATACGGATATAAATCAAAAGATGATTTAAAAAAGGTAATAAGAAGTACATTGACGTACTTAGAAAATTGGAGTCCCAGTTTAATCGTTGTTGCTTCTAATGCACCTTCTATTACAGTTCTAGATGATGTTAAAGATGAATACGAAACTGAAATTTTAGGTGTTTATCCACCTATAAAAGAAGCGATAGAAAAATCAGCATCAAAGAATATTGGTGTTTTAGGTGTTCAATCACTAATAGAAAGTGATGAAATGCTTCATTATATTGAACAAGAAGCGACAAGCGATGCGACAGTTCAAACATATAATGCATCAACTCTAGTTGAACTTGTAGAATCGGGTGCATTTTTATCAGATAAATATCGAACATTAATTACAGTTAAACGCTTTATGGATAATATAATTGAACAAGATGAAACAATAGATGTATTCACGTTGTCATCAACACATCTGTCATGGTTATATAGTTATTTAAAAGAACTGTATCCACATATTCAATTTATTGATTCAGCAAATGAAATTATAAATAAAGCTAAAATATATACATCTAAAGGTACAGGAACGATTAAAGCACTTGTCACAACAAACGAAAAATATACACTACAAGAGTTTAAAAAGATGCTACAAAACTTCAATGTACAATTAAATTTAGAAGAAATTGAAATATAACAGGCTGGGAAAAATAACTTCCTAGTCTGTTTTTATTATATTGGCAGTAGCTAACCGGAAGGCATATATACTCCGATAGTATGAATTTAATGGAAAAGTGACAAAATTCAGACATTTTTATTTTTAAATTAATTTTTTGTGATAAAATTTTAAGGTGTATATAAAAGGGGAGGGTGGTAGTTTTGAAAGTATTTATTAAATTAGGTTGGTTTATTAAAGCTGAACTAAAAAATTATATTTTAGGTATATTTATTCTTTTATTAGTTGCTTTAATTGATTTATTACCACCACAAATAATTGGACGAGTAATTGATGGGATTACACTTCAAACATTAACGGGAAAAACGCTTATAATTTACCTCGTCATATTAGTAGTTGCGGCGATCCTTACATATATTTTCCGGTACTATTGGAGAATTATGATATTTGGGGCGAGTATGAGGTTGGGGAAAATATTAAGATCTAATCTTTATCATAAATATACTTCGATGAGCCCGTCATTTTTCCAAAAGAGACGTACAGGGGATTTAATGGCGCATGCAACAAATGACATTAGAGCAGTACAAAACACAGCTGGTTCTGGTGTGTTGACGATAGCTGATTCTCTTATAACAGGTGGGTCTGTGCTCATAACAATGGCAATTACAGTTGATTGGCGATTAACACTTATCGTTATGATACCTTTGCCAATTATGATTGTATTAACTAGTTATTATGGTAAATTGCTGAACAGAGGTTTTAAAAAGGCACAAGCAGCCTTTAGTCAGCTGAATGATAAGACACAAGAAAGTATAGCCGGGATTAAAGTAACAAAAACTTTCGGTTATGAAAAAGATGACCAAGAAGATTTTAAAAAATTAAGTGACGATGTTGTTTATAAAAACTTAAAAGTTTCTAAAATTGATGCGTTATTTGATCCGACAATAATGTCAGTAATAGGTGTGAGTTACTTTTTAGCGATTTTCTTCGGAGCTAGAATGGTGATTCAAGAAGATATTACAATTGGACAACTTGTTACATTCACAACTTACTTAGGCATGATGGTATGGCCATTATTAGCTCTTGGCCTGTTCTTTAATATTGTACAAAGAGGACACGCATCATATGAACGTATTAATGAAATAACAAATGTGAAAAATGATGTTGATACAAATGTAGAAACAGAAACAATTCCTGAAGGGGATATTCAATTTGATATTGATACATTTCACTTTCCGGATGATGATAGTTTAGCACTACGCGATATAAAATTCACAATTTCAAAAGGTTCTACTATCGGTATTGTAGGTCGTACTGGCTCAGGAAAAAGTGCTATCATCCGTTTGTTATTAAGAGAGTTTGATACTGCACAATCTAGCGAAATTAAATACGGTAGTAAACCAATTCGTTATTATGACATCAGTCATTTAAGAGCTCAATTTGGATATGTACCTCAAGATCATTTCTTATTCTCTACTTCAATTAGAAACAATATTGCTTTCAGTAACCCTGAAATTGATAATAAATACATCTATGAAGCGAGTCGATTGAGTTATATTCATAATGATATTTTAGCGTTTCCGGAAGGGTATGACACAGTAGTTGGAGAACGTGGTGTTTCTTTATCAGGAGGACAGAAACAAAGAATTTCGATAGCACGTGCTTTAATCATGAATCCACCTGTGCTTATTTTAGATGATTCATTGTCGGCAGTTGATGCTGAAACGGAAGAACATATTTTAGAAAATATGCAAAATGTCCGTCAAGGTAAAACGAATATTATTACTGCACACAGAATGAGTGCGGTGAGCCATGCTGACATGATTATCGTTATGGATAAAGGTACGATTATCGAAAGAGGTAAGCATTCAGAATTGATGGCAAACAAAGGATGGTATTACGAAACATATCAAGCACAAGCATTACATGAAGAGCTTGCGAGTAGCTTAGATGAAATAGCGAAAGGGGATGAAGAAGATGGCTCAAAATCATAATTTGACAGCTAAAGATCAATTTCAAGTTTTAAAACGTTTGATCAAATATACATTCCCTTTCAAAGGTATTATTTTATTAGCATTTATCATGTTGACGATTTCAACAATAGCGAGCATTGCAACACCGTATATGGTTAAAGTATTTATTGATGATTACTTAACACCACAAGTGTTCCCCGAAAGTGATATTACATTACTGATTGTTATATTTTTCGTCATTCAAATTGTTGGCGCTATAACAACTTATTGGAACGTATATTTATTTCAATATCTTGCATTTAAAGTAATACAACAATTAAGAATAGACGCATTTAATAAAATTGGGAAATTAGGGATGCGTTACTTTGATAAGGAACCAGGCGGAAGTATTGTATCAAGACTTACTAATGATACTGAAGCTATAGTAGAAATGTTTATTGGTGTATTCTCATCATTCTTAATGGCAATATTTATGGTCATTTCTAGTTATGTCATGATGTTTATACTTGATTTTAAACTTGCGTTAATGGCTTTAATATTCTTGCCAGTCATCATACTTGTATTAGCATTATATAGAAAATATTCAGCTATTTATTTTTCACAGGCACGACAGCTCTTGTCAGATTTGAATGCTAAATTAGCAGAATCTATAGAAGGTATGCGCATTATACAAGTATTTAACCAAGAGAAAAGATTACAAAATGAATTTAATGAGATTAACGATAAGCATTATGATTTTAATATGCGAACAGTTAAAATTGACGGTTTATTATTGAGACCAGCTATAAGCATGATTTCAATATTTGCCGTTGTAATGATACTTGGATATTTCGGAGTATTAAGTTTCTCTGGAGGTGTTACAGCTGGTGTTGTATTTGCTTTTGTACAATATATGGAACGCTTCTTTGAACCTATTAACCAAGTCAGCCAAAACTTAAACGTGTTACAGCAAGCGTTAGTGTCAGCAAGTCGTGTATTTAAGCTTATTGATAACGATATGTTGGAACCAGAGCAACATGAAAACCCTAATTATCATATAACGGATGGCAAAGTTGAATTTAAGCATGTTACTTTTAGTTATGATGGTAAGACAGATGTTCTAAAAGACATTACATTTACAGCTAATCCAGGAGAAACAGTCGCGTTAGTCGGTCATACTGGATCTGGTAAAAGTTCGATTATAAACTTGTTTATGAGATTTTATGAATTCAATCAAGGTGAAATTTTAATCGACAACCAATCTATAAAAGAAATGCCGAAATCTGAATTGAAAGGTAATATCGGTCTTGTGTTACAAGATGCATTTATATTCTTTGGAACGGTCGCATCAAATATTAAACTTTATCATCCTACAATGACTTTTGAAAAAGTACAAGAAGCGGCAGATTTTGTACACGCAGACCAATTTATTAATTTATTACCTGATAATTATGAGCATGAAGTGATTGAAAAAGGAAGTGCCTTTTCAAGTGGTGAAAGACAACTACTAGCATTTGCGAGAACGATGGCGAGTGAGCCTAAAATATTAATATTAGACGAAGCAACGGCTAATATTGATTCTGAAACAGAAGCACAAATTCAAAAATCACTAGCAAAAATGCGTAAAGGCAGAACAACTTTAGCAATCGCGCATAGGTTATCAACAATTCAAGACGCAGAACAAATTCTTGTGTTAAATAAAGGTGAAATTGTAGAACGAGGCACACATGATGAACTGATTAAACAAGATGGTATTTATCATAAAATGTATTTACTTCAAAATGGTTGAAAGTAAAACATACCCCCAACCCGGCAATTTAAAATTAAACGGATTGGGGGTGTTGTTTTGAAGATGATATTTCTGTCTGACAACCTTTTCTTATAAATTTATGTATAATAAGAACTATTAGATATTTTTAAGGAGGATTTAACATGGGAGCTTTTGATGTAGACTATAATAAAATAACTGAGCGAACAGAGTTTCCTTATGAAATAGAGGTTACACATCATACATGGATTGAAATGACTGATGGTGTTCGATTGTCAGCAAAAATATGGCAACCAAAAAAGTCAGGAACAACTAAAGGTGCTGTGCTAGAGTACTTACCTTATAGAAAAGATGAGTTCACTGCTTTACGAGATGAAATAAGACATAAATATTTTGCTGGATTCGGATATACGGCAATTAGAGTGGATATAAGAGGAACAGGTGACTCTGAAGGTATTATTGAAGATGAATATCCTAAACAAGAACAAGATGATGCAATTGATATTATTAAATGGATTGAATCTCAAGACTGGTCTAATGGTTCAGTTGCAATGATTGGTAAGTCTTGGGGTGGCTTCAATGGTTTACAAGTAGCCGCTAGACAACCAGAAGCTTTAAAGACAATCATATCTTTATGTTCAACAGATGATCGATATGCTGATGATGTTCATTATAAAGGCGGTACAATGATGGCATCAGATATGCTTTGGTGGGCATCAACTATGTTTGCTTACAATGCAAGACCAGCTTTCCCTAAATATTTTGGAGAAAACTGGTATGAAAATTGGATAGAAAGATTAGAACAAACACCACCTTTTGTAGATGAGTGGGTCAAACATCAAACAAGAGATGAATATTGGAAACATGGTTCTATTAATGAAGATTATACACAAATTCAAATTCCAGTCTTAACAATGAGTGGTTGGGCTGATGGTTATACGAATGCTGTATTCCGTTTGATGAAACATTTAGATGTTCCTAAAAAGGCGGTTATCGGACCTTGGGCACATGAGTTCCCAGACGTAGCTATTCCAGGGCCACAATTTGGCTATTTACAAGAAGTTGTTTCTTGGTTAGATAAGTGGATGGGCGATAAACAAATTGAAAATCATCGTGATGAATTTTTAGTATATTTACAAGATAGTGTTGAACCTAAAACAACTTATGATTATCGTGAAGGTAAGTGGTTAAACTTACTAAATGAAGAAATTACGACGAAAAATTTATTCGCTGGTACGACGAGAGAAATTCAATTAAAGAATAAACAACAACATGGATTATATTCAGGAGTATTTTGCCCATTCGGTCAAGACGGTGACTTACCAGACGACCAAACAATTGATAATGCTTTAGCTAATTCATTAATGTTGGACATGTATGGCGACACCCTAAATATTATGGGTCAACCAGTAGCAAAATTACGCGTTAAGTCAGATTGTAAAGAAGCCAATATACATATTCGCTTAACAGATGTGCATCCAGATGGATCAAAAACACTTGTTACTATGGGACAATTCAATTTAAACCATTATAAGAGTAATGAATTCCCTGAAGATTTACCAGTAGATGAGTATATAGATGTAGAAGTACCTTTAGATGTTATTGGTTATCAAATACCAGAGGGTCACATGGTTGAAGTTTCTATCGCACCAACATATTGGCCACAAATTTGGCCGAGCAAAGAAATCGTTAAATTAGATGTTGATTTAGAACATTCTAAACTAGATATACCATTAGTACGTGAGTTCACAGAAGTTAAACTAGAACATGAATTTTCAGAAACAGCCAAACCATTAGAAAAGATTATTCATAGAGACGGTTCAAGAACTAGAGATATAACGAAAAGGTTAACAACGAATGAATGGATACTATCAGACTACTCAGATGAAGGCTTGAGAACACTGAAAGATAGTAATATCACTTACGGTACAGAAAATATGAACGTGTATACAATAAAAGAAGATGATCCACTTTCAGCAAAAGTACAATGCGACTGGAAAGTAATATTGAAAGATGATGACATTGATACAGAAGTTGAAACATACAGCACCATGTCATGTGACGCCGAATACTATTACTTGAGAAATGAGGTAATTGCATATAACGATGGTGAACAATGCTTTACGAAGACATGGGAAAATAAAATTAAACGAAATTATACTTAAACAAACACAAAATAATTCTCCTAACCCGTTGGATTTTTAATTAACGGATTAGGAGAATTTTTTCATATGTGGTTTCGAAAGTGAGAGTTTGTACGAGTACAGCTAACCATTAATTAATATATCGGTAAGCCATAAGTTCTTGTAACATTCTTATTTCTTCTTGTAGTTTGGCACCGATGTTAGTGTCGCGTACTTTTTTACGTTCGAGTTCTTCGTCTACAACACGTCTGACAGACAGTTCATCTGCGCCGTTCAGAAGTACGTTTTCTTTTGTGCCAAAGTGTTTATGAGCCACTAGTTGCATGCCGAATGAGTTATAAAGTAATGTATAGCCAGCGATACCTGTCGTTGATTGGTACGCTTTTGAAAAGCCACCATCGATAACAATCATCTTACCATCTGCTTTGATTGGGTTTTCACCGTCTATTTCTTTAACTGGTGTATGACCATTTATGATGCGTCCTTGTTCTGGGTCTAAACCAAAGTCTTGTAACATGTTACGACACATTTGACTGTCTTCTCTTAAGTAATAGTAAGGATTTTTTTCTTCCTTGTGCGAAGCTTTATCTTTAATGAAATATCTTTCAAAAGTAGTCATGGCACGCTTACCAAATAATGAAGAATATTTACCTGTCCATAAGTACCAAATCAAGTCTGTTGATAAATCATCTGTTTGTTCTTTATTTGCGAATGAAACTCTAATGTGTTGTTCGAATTGATCGAGTAATTCGCGACCGTTATACATTTCACCGTCGATTTCCATTTCTTCCATTTTTCCATTTTCATCTACTGGTATGCAGCCATGTATTAATAAATTACCATTATATCTTAAGTATAAGTTTCCTTTTTTCATTAAGAAGTTCATATGACGTTTTAATTTTTCAGACTCTTGCACTGATAATAGAAGTTTATTAATCACTTCTTCTTCTTCTCTGTTTAATTGTGCAGGATTATTACGATCTACAGTTTCAAAGCATGTATTTTCAAGTGGATAAGTTTTGCCGTAAATCGTAACTTCATTGTTATCGTAATCTACTTTTTCTAATATAAGGCGTTCTTCCATATCGAATGAAGGTCTACGTTTAATAATAGGGCTTTCTAATTTGAATTGTATAATTGCGATAGCTTGATGTATCTTCGTTATTTGTAATTTTTCTTCTGCGGATATTGCTTTCTCTGCATGTTCTTTTGGATGAAAGGCAGAATTATCTTTATAATATTTTTCAGCTAAATTGACTAATGGACGTAAATTAATACCGTACGCATCTTCTATAATGTCCAAGTTATCGTAACGCGCACAAATTCTTAAAATATTTGCTAAACATACTTTTGAACCTGCATAAGCGCCTATCCAAAGTACGTCATGGTTACCCCATTGAATATCAACTGAATGATAATTAATTAATGTTTCCATAATTTTATCTGGGTCTGGACCACGGTCATAAATGTCACCGACTACATGTAAGTGATCCACGACTAAACGTTGTGTGGTATATGCTAGACCGATAATTAATTTATCTGATTGTCCAAGTGAGATGATTTTTTGAATAATTGTTTCATAGTAAGTAGTTTTATTATTATAAACGTTACTTTTATACAGTAGTTCTTCAATTATGTATACAAACTGTTTCGGTAAAGCTTTACGAACTTTTGAACGTGTATACTTACTTGAAGCGTAAGAAATCAATTCAATCATTTGTTGGATTGTTTCAATGTACCATTCGTTTAATGCTTCTTTAGATGAAAATTGATTTTTAATTAATTTAAGTTTTTCTTCAGGATAATAAACTAAGGCAGCCAGACTGCTGATTTCATCTTCAGAAAGTCTGTCTTTAAAAATATCATTAATTTTAGCTCTTACGTTACCAGATCCATTTCGGAGCACATGTTGGAAAGCGTGGTATTCACCATGTAAATCACTAACAAAGTGTTCTGTACCTTTTGGTAATTCCATTATAGATTCTAAATTTATGATTTCAGTTGCTACTTTCTCTTCAGCATCAAATTTTTCTGCTAATAAGTCTAAGTATTTTTCTTTTACATGTTGATTGATGTTCTCTGTCATTCTAGTCACTCCGTTCGTATAATTGATGAGTTAAAACTTTAAATAATAGACATCATTTGAGATATAGTATAACACATTAAATAATTTGATATTAAGATTTATACTCACGATATTTAGGGTATAAATATAATGAAATGGAGGTTGATTAAGGTGAGTTGTGATATCAATAGAATTTATGAAGATTACGATAAAGACAATGTTAGAGTGCTTGTCGATAGAGTATGGCCACGTGGCATCTCTAAAGAAAAGGCAAATCTAGACCATTGGATAAAAGAAATCGCACCATCTGATTCACTGAGAAAATGGTTCGGACATGACCCGGAAAAATTTGATTCATTTAAGAAAAAATATAAAGAAGAACTTAAATCAGGTGAACAAAAAGAAGCACTCGATCAACTCAAAGACATTTATAAAGAAAATAACGGTAATGTTGTATTATTATATGGTGCGAAGGATGAAAAACATAATCAAGCAGTAGTTCTAAAAGAATTTCTAGATCATCAATAATCAATAAACACCCTCTAATGTATTGTATTAATCTATACATTAGAGGGTGTTATATCTATTGTATTGATTTTCGTAAGTTATGATATAGCGTTTCGGCTTCTTCTAAATGTGAAACGCCATGTACATTCATACGCCCATCTGCAAAAAATGTCATCTTATAATCTTTGAATGAAATCAATTTGACGTAATCATTTTCTTTCAAAACATCACCTGGGAAATAATGCGCTAAGTTAAATGTCTTTTCTTTAAATCTAAATAAAAATGCATCTCCGCACAACGCTTCTATTGATGACATATGTTGCTTATCTAGGATGTTGTAATGACCATTTACACAAACAGGGCATTGTTGATTTTTCAGCATATCAATTTGAGTACTACGTGTATTCATTTCGAAACAATCTAATGTTATAAGTTTCTTAGAAAATCCTTTCCCAGCAATATATCGTAATACTTCGGATACTTCAAAGCTTGCTACTTGATTAACGACTGGTGGTAAGACACCGTTTATAGCACAACTTTCTCCTGTTTCTGGAACATTCTCTAAAATGCATTTTAAACATGGTCCTTCGAAATCAATTGCATATACTGTTCCTTTACTCCCGACAGCTGCACCATAAACCCAAGGGATTTGTAGTTTATGACATACTTCGTTAATTAAAAAGCGTATATCAAAATGATCCATGCCGTCTACTATGATGTCTGGTTGATATTGTTTAATCACTTCTTCAATGTTAGATGGTGTTAGCTCTTTATTCATAGCATTTAACGTTACATGTTGATTAATCTTATTGATTTTATCGCGTAAAGCGACAACTTTAGGTCGCATATCATAAGCATCTGATTCATCATATAAAGCTTGTCTATGAAGGTTAGAGATTTCTACTATGTCCATATCAACAACTGTTAAATGATGTGCACCAGCTCTTGCAAGTTGTTCAGCAACGTGACTACCTAATGCACCTGCACCCATAATCATTATCTTAGCTGTTTGTAATTGATGCTGACCATTTTCACCAAATGGTTGAAACTTTGTTTGTCTATCATAGCGATCCATTATAGAAAACCTAAACCTTCAGTAGGGCTAGATGCTTGTGCAGTATATTTTACTGGAATTCTACCCGCTTCATAACTTAATCGCCCAGCATCAATGCCTAATCTCATTGCTTCAGCCATTTTTACAGGGTCTTTAGCACTGGAAATAGCAGTATTTAATAGGATTGCATCAGCACCTAGTTCCATCGCATAACAAGCATCTTTTGGAGAACCAATTCCAGCGTCAACAATGACAGGCACTTCAGATTGCTCAATAATATATCGCAAATTAAGTGGATTATTTATGCCTCTACCAGTACCGATAGGAGAAGCTAAAGGCATAATAGCGTGTACGCCAAGTTCTTCTAAACGTTTAGCTAGTACTACATCACATGAAATGTATGGACATACGATATAACCTTTCTCTAATAAAATTTCACAAGCTTTATAAGTTTCTATTGGGTCAGGTAGCAGTGTTTTGTCATCTCCAATTACTTCGACTTTAATCATGTTACAAAGGCCTGCATGTTGTGCGATTTCAGCTATACGCACAGCTTCTTCTGCAGTATGTGCACCGGCAGTGTTAGGGAATGTAACAAACTGTTTTAAATCAACATTAGCTAATGGGTTTGGCAATGATTTATCATATAAATTCATTCTTCTCACAGCGAACGTTAATACATCAGTTTGTGACGCTTTAATCGCTTCTGATTGTGTTTTTTCATCTTCAAATTTCCCTGTTCCTAATAATAATCTTGAGTTTAATTCATATGGTCCTATTTTTAACATTTTATCCGCCTCCAACAAATTCTAGTAATTCTAGTTGATCTGATTCTCTAACAATTGTTTCGTTGAAATTTTCCTTTTTAATCAGTGATCCATTGAATTCTACGATGATTCTTTCTTGGTCTAATTCAAGGGATGATAATACCTCTGTAACAGGTAAATCTTGTTCAAAATTAAATTCATCTCCATTGATAATACATTTCATAATTCAACACTCCTTTTTGCTTTAAATCTTTCTAATATAGATGGTGTATGATCATTGATAATCCATTCGGACATTAACTTACCAATAATAGGTGAGAGGAGTATGCCATTCCGATAATGTCCAGTGACAAGAAATAGTCCGTCATCAACTTCGTCCATGATTGGCCATTCATTTTCAGTGTAAGGTCTGATGCCAGACCACTTGTGAATAACATTGCTTGATTTTAATGCTGGAACATACTGTGCTGCTTCATTAAATAACCAGCTTTCACCTTCTTTAGAAGTGCCTACTGAAAAGTCATTCATATAACTAGTAGCACCAACAAGAAATCTATTTTTAGCTTTAGGTACGATGTAACAACCATTGGTCATAAATAAAGTTTGTTTTAAATCTACTTGTTTATTTTCTAATAGAAGAACTTCTCCTTTAACTCCAGTTATTTGAGATGCGACAGTGGAGTCATGGATTAATTCATGACTCCAAGCACCTCCAGCTATTACAACTTTTTTAGCTTGAAGCACATCATGGGAAGTTTCGATATTATAATAATCACGTTTCTCAGTTATGTTTGTAACTTCTGTTTTATAAAATCGATCAACTCCTTTATTGGTAATAGATTCAAGCAATGCCTTTGTATATTTAGAAGCATTGATTTGTCCATCATCTGGTATATAAATTGCTTGGTTATGAAAATCTATATAACCATTGGATAAGCTTTGCAATGAAGATTTATCGAGCGCTTTTACATGTTCATCATGCTGACTTAAAAAAGTATACTGTTTATTTAAATGAGCAATATCATTAATATTAGAAGCCATCTTAATTAATCCATGTGATACAAATTCGATATCGATATCAGTCTCATCATATAAATCTTCAGCTAAATCTTTGAAGTAACGTCGAGAATGTATAGCGAGTTCATATAAAGGTGAATAATTTTCAAATTCATTTTGAGCGCCAAGCATGCCACCAGCTTTATAAGAAGCATGTAATCCTGGTACATCTCTATCAACAACTGCTATTGAACTATTTGATTTGTCGGAAAGAGCGCGTGCAATAGACATACCAATGACGCCAGACCCTACAATTAGAACGTCATACATAAGATTCCCACTCCTTTCTTAATGATTTAATGGCAGAATTTCCAGCATTTCTAAAGAAAGAAATCGCACATACACCTTGAAAACCTTTTGGCAGCTTTTGTATTGTATGCTCATCAATTCCGCCTATAGCGAAAATAGGTATATCGACTGAAAGTACATTTTTAATCTCTTCTAAAGACTTAGGTTTTGCTCCTTGCTTTGAAGAAGTTTCAAAGACATGACCAAAAAATACAAAATCCAAATTGTTCTTTTGGGCTTTCGTCACGGTCTCAATGTTGTGAGTAGACATACTTACTGAAATGTCTGGATGTTGTTTTTTAAATAAAAAAGCTTTTGCATCATTTTCTTTAAAATGTACATACTTTAAATCAAAAGTTGCTACTAATGAAGTATGTGTGTGCAACATTATTTTATTTTTTGGAAAACCGATTGTTATTAAATAGTCGATGGTTGCAAATAATTTTTGATGATTCATAGGTGTTCTTAACAACAGTAAATCTATATGTTCTGATATTTCGATGTAATGATTTAAATCTTCTTTTGTTAAAATTTGATAAGGTGTTATTGCGATAAACAATTGAATCACTCCAAATAAAAAAGCGCTATTTTTCTTAGTAGAAAAATAGCGCAAATTAGCTTCAATAGGTACGCCACTTTCCTACGCCAGTACGAACTGGATCAGGTTCTGGGAATCCTAAAGTCACTACTTCAGTCTCAGCCTTTGATAAAGGCACTTCCAGTGGTCATTTATTTAATTATTAATGTCATTGTACAATTAAAATGGAAATTATTCAAATTGAATAAATAAAAATTATAATTTAACTGGTCCTCCAGGTCCTACTGGAAGGCCTAATAAGAACCATATAAGCATGATTATGGTCCAAACGACACCGATAATAATACTGTAAGGTAATAAGTGTGCGATTAAAGTACCGAGTTTAATATTTTTATCATACCTTTGTGCAATGGTTAATAAGAATGGTAAATACGGAATCATTGGCGTAATAGGGTTTGTAATAGAATCGCCTATACGATAAACCATTTGTGTAAATGCCGGATGATAGCCTAATGTAGCAAACATCGGTATAAAAATTGGTGCTAATATAGCCCATTTTGCTGAAGCGCTACCCATAAAGATATTAATAACAGACGTTAATATAATCAACCCAATAATCAAAATAACGCCGTTTTGGTTTTTTAACAATTCTGCCCCATTAATAGCCATCACTTTGCCAATATTACTCCAATCAAAATAAGCTAATAATTGAGCTGCAAAGAAGATAACTATAATAAAACTACCCATATCTGACATGCTATTTGTCATTAATCTGCCTATATCTTTTGTAGACACAATACTGCGACTCATATATCCATATACTAAACCAGGAATAATAAAGACTAGAAGAAGAATGACTCCAAAGCCATCCATTAATGGAGACTCAACTAAAATACTGCCTGTATCATTATTTCTTAAAATACTATTTTGAGGTATAAGTATAACGACAATAAATAATAAAAATACAATGACTGAAATATTCGCATATGTTAATGCTTTTTTCGCACGTTGGTTGAATGTTTTTACAGACTCAGCATGCAATTTATCAATTTGGCTATTTTGAAAACTAGGAATCGTAAACTTCTTAGCTACATAGAAAATGATAGGGGTTAAAAGAAATGTTGAAATAGCTGTGAAATACCAGTTCATTGCAATATTAATAGAAGCTTCCCCAGAGAATAATTTTAATGCAGATTGCGTAAATGAAAATGCTAGAGCATCATCTAAACCGATTAATAAATTAGCACCATAACCAACTTCTACTGCAGCATAACTAATCACTAAACCTGCAATAGGATGATAACCCATCTTTATAAATATAACTGCTGTTAAGACAGGCATAATCATTGGTGCCACACCACCAGCAACATTTCCCAAAATAGATATAAAAATTAAAAAAGGTATAACAAACTTTTGAGGTGTTTTATCAACAACGCTATTAAGTAAATGTTCGAAATATCCTGTTTTCTCAGCAATTCCCATACCTATCATTACAACAAGAACCATGCCTAAAGCAGGGAATGTTGCAAAGTTTGTAATTGTTTCAGAAAGAATTTTTTGAATGCCTGAAACGCTAAGTAAATTTGTAATATGTATCGTCTTACCATTGGTAGGGTCTGTAGCTGTTACATTTAAAACAGATAATAATGAAGAAAGTAGTAACATTATTAAACACAAGCTGAAGAATAAAATACTCGGATCGGGTAATCTATTGCCAACTTTTTCTACTCTATCTATAATTCTCAAGAATATATTCCGAAAAACGGCCATTCTATCACTCCTTATCTATAAAATCAGAAAATTCTAACAAGGCATTATTATACCAGTGTTAGTAACATTTATATAGTGCATGATAGGAAAAATATTTAGCCATGTTAAAGAATTATCAACTTTAAAATTTAAATTTGTATAATTATGTAAAAAAGGTTAAAAAATTAACTTTTACAAAAAAATTATATGATTGAACATGAATAAAAACAAAAATAATAAAAAATTACCTTGACATTGATAATCATTATCAATTAAATTAAAGGTTGGAAGGTAAGTTTTATAAAATTAAAAAAAGGAGGTATATTATGCAATTCACAAAGAAAGTTTTAAGTTTTTGTCTTATAGCTTTACTAATGATATCGACAGTTTTAAGTACAAACGCATTTGCTGATACGAAAGATGGTACTTATGACGTGGATTATACTGTCCTAAAGGATGGTACTTCAGATGTGTCGATTGCAAATGATTATTTTAATAAGCCAGGGAAACTTGTAGTCAAAAATGGCGAGAAACATTTACAGTTGACGATGAATCACAGTCACTGGATTAAAGGCATAACGGTAGATGGTTCATCAGAAGAAGTAGTAAGCGAGGATAAATCAGGGGATGTGAGAACATCAAACTTCAAAGTTAAATCATCTTCAGGCAAAATTAATGGCACTATTACTGTTTACATTAATGAAGAAGTAGATGGCAAACCATTCTTATATGACAATAAATATAAAATCATATTTGATGTCAAAGAACCATCTGGTGCAAGCAGTGATCAAGGTCAAGCAACTACAACACCTGCAAAGAAAGATGACTCAACATCAGGAACAACAACAAGCAAATCTACAGATAAAAATAGTAATTCAACGGGAACTACTACAGCATCTACAACTAAAGATGTGAAGAACCCACAAACAAGCGCTGGAACACCTGCAGTAATCTTTACCCTTCCAATTTTTGCAGGATTAATCCTTGTCGTAACGTTTGTGTTTAGTAGAAAAATGAAACGAGGTCATAATTAATGAAGAAAGGTGTTAAGTCACTATTAGCTTTTTCATTAATATTCTCAACGTTTTCTTATACATCATATGAGCCGCAAAGCCATACAGCTATGAACAAAGCTAAAGCAGCGGAAACAACAACGTCAGAAAAAGAGAATATAACGATTGATTACACTGTAAGCAAAGATACATCAGATGAAGTTTCTTATATGGATCAATACATGGAAAAACCAGCAAAAGTTTCATTTGAAAATGGTGAAACTTATGTTGAGGTGACATTAAAAAGTGCTTCATATTGGAAATCATTCGAATTATTAGATGGTGCAGACCCTATTGATGTTCAAACAGTAAGTGAAGATAAAGATTCAGATACAAAAGTTATAAAGTTCAAAGTTAAACCTGGAACTAAAAAGCTAACTTCTAAAGTACACATTGTTGTACCAGCTGTTAATTATGATAATAAATACACAACTTATGTGAATTTTAAAGAAGCAATACCTGAAGCTCCAACAAATACGGAGCAACCAAGTCCAGAGGAACCAGAAGATTCTAAAGATAAAAACTATCTAGAAGATTATACAGATTTAAATGTAGATTTATCATCAGCTGAAGAACGTAATTTTACTGTTCTTAAAGAAGATGGTTCAAATATTTCATCGATGGATAGACAGATGGAAAAGCCAGGTAAAATAGCAAACGTAAACGGTCAAAAAATGTTTGTGACAACAATTACAAGTCAACAATTTTGGACAGATTTCCAAGTGAAAATTGGTGATAGTTATCAACGAGTAACTCCTATTTCAGTTGACGGTAATAAGAAAGTAGTCATGTTTCCTTTAGTAGATAATCAATATGTTTATGATGCAAAAGTGAGCATTAATGCACCTGGATTTGGAATAATGAAGCATGGTACACAGATTAAAATTGAAGAGCCAAGTACGGAAGAGCCAAGTACGGAAGAGCCAAGTACGGAAGAGCCAAGTACGGAAGAGCCAAGTACGGAAGAGCCAAGTACGGAAGAGCCAAGTACGGAAGAGCCAAGTACGGAAGAGCCAAGTACGGAAGAGCCAAGTACGGAAGAGCCAAGTACGGAAGAGCCAAGTACGGAAGAGCCAAGTACGGAAGAGCCGAGTACAGAAAAGCCAAGTACAGAAGAACCAAGTCCAGAGGAACCAAGTACTGATAAACCTTCTATAAACAAGCCAGAACAACTATCTGAAGATGATAACAAACCAATAACAAAAGAAGAAGTGCCAATTCCTGACGAAGTTAAAAAACCAACTGGGTCCAACCACGGTTCAACTAATCAAGAAAAGGCAACTTCAACGCTAGGGTACAACGTATATAAAGAAGGTTCAAGCGAAATATCTTATATGGACCAATATATGGAAAAACCAGCTCAAGTGTTACATGAGAATGGTAAAACGTACTTACAATTAACGTTGAAGAATGCATCGTATTGGAAGTCATTTGACTTGTATGACGGCAACAAAAAATTGAATGTTCAAGCGGTATCTGAAGATAAATCTGCAGATACAAAAGTCATTAAATTTGAGGCTAAGCCAGGTACAAAATCTTTAACTTCTAAAGTTCATATTGTTGTATCAGCAATAGGTTATGACAATAAGTATACAACAGAGATTAAATTTGATTCAGCAGTTCCTAAACCTGATGGAAGTAAAGCAGAAGATAGTAATGAAACAGATAACCCTACAACTAAACCTTCAGAGTCTAACACAGGTACAAGTATAGAACAATCACATCAAAAGTCAGATACGACAAAGAAACCAAAAGCTGAATCAGGTCAAATTACAAGAGATTATAAAGTCTATAAAGAAAAATCAAATGAAATATCTTATATGGACCAATATATGGAAAAACCAGCTCGTATTGTTGAAAAAGACGGTAAGCGTTATGTAGAAATAACTCTAAAGAGTGCGTCATATTGGAAGTCATTTGATTTATATGACAATGGTAAGAGAATTAATGTAGAAACTGTGTCAGAAGATAAGTCAGCTGATACAAAAGTTATTCGTTTTGTAGAACCGAATAACTTAAAGGAATTAACGTCTAAAGTTCACATTATTGTACCAGCTATTAATTACGATAATCATTACACAACACGCATTGTGTTTGATAAAGAAGTGACAAATGGCAAAGGTGCAACAAGTGGACAAAATAACGAAGCAGGATCATCTGACAGTAGCACTGGTGGATCAAGTCATTCTGATAATGGTAATACAACAGATGGTTCTAATGGTACGACTGATAGTGGTTCAAGTACAAATGATGGTGGTTTAAGTTCTAGTAATACTGGAACAAATGCAATGTCAGGAACAGCTTCAAATGCAAGTTCAGGTAATAGCGCTACAAGTGCAACTGATAAATCAAACCCAGCGTTTGATCGTAATGCAGATGGCAGTTCTAAAGATGGTGCTAATAACATGAAACTCATCAATCCATCTACAAGTAGCAATGAAGATATCATGACTTACGCACTTATTTTTGGTGGAGCAGTACTATTATTAGCAGGATCATTTTTCATTGCTAGAAAGCGTGCTACGAAATGAAATTAAAGTCATTATTGAGTGTTTTACTAGCTTGTATTTGTTTACTTTCAGCTTGTAACTTCAGTTTAGAAAAGCCAACAGAAAGTAAACAAGGAAATGATGATTTTCGCATTGTGCCAACTACAGTCGCATTAACTGAAACATTAGATGCTCTTGACCTTGATATCGTAGGTAAACCGACGAGTTATAAAGATCTACCTAAGCGATATAAAGATGTCCCAGAAGTAGGGCAACCAAAAAAACCAAATGTTGAAGTTGTTAAATCATTAAACCCAACTCATGTTTTAACTGTTACAACAATTAAATCAGAGATGGAGCCATTTTATAAGCAGCTCAATATGGAAGGGACTTATTACGATTACGATAGCCTAAATGGTATGAAAAAATCCATCACAGAAATGGGCGAAACTTTTAATCGTAAGAAAGAAGCTAAAGCATTGAATAAGAAATTTGAAGATGCTGAAGCAGAAATTACTGCAAAAATTCAAGGTAAAAAACGTCCGAAAGTATTAATTCTAATGGGTGTGCCTGGAAGTTATCTTGTGGCAACAGAAAAATCTTACATTGGTGATTTAGTTAAAATTGCTGGAGGAGAAAATGTTATTCAAGATGAATCAAGAGGCTATTTAGCATCTAATACTGAAGAATTATATAACGTCAATCCTGATATTATTTTACGTTTACCACATGGTTTTCCTGACCAAGTGAAAGAAATGTTTAAAAAGGAATTTGAAACGAATGATATTTGGAAACATTTTGATGCAGTCAAGCATGATAAAGTTTATGATTTAGAAGAAATACCATTTGGCATTACAGCCAGTATTAAAGCTGATGATGCAATGATTCAGCTTTATGACATTTTTTATAATAAGTAAAGAGGTTAAAGCATGAAAAAATATTCGCATCTTGTATTTTGGATATTGTTATTAATGCTTATCGTTACAACGTATATATCATTAGTAACTGGTAAATTGCCTTTGAGTGTAGAGCAAATCATCACGAAAATTACAACAGGTAACGAACCAAAAGTAGATGCAGTTATCGATTTACGTATGCCTCGTATCATCATTGCAATATTTGTAGGTGCTGTTCTCAGTGTGTCTGGTGCTTTATTACAGGCGGTATTACAGAATCCACTAGCAGAAGCGAATATTATTGGTGTGACATCTGGTGCACTTGTTGCACGAGGTGTCATACTCATATTTTTACCAAGTTTATATTTCTTCTTGCCAATATTTATATTTATAGGTGGGTTAATACCATTTTTAGTTTTATTCTTATTAGTATCTAGATATCACATTACACCTATACGTCTTATTCTTGTTGGGGTAGCGATATATGCCATGCTAAACGGTGTATTAGAACTATTCTCGATGAGTCCAGTGATGCAATTGCCTACAGGATTTACTATGAAAGTATGGCAGGATGTATACATAATCGTAGCATTTTCAATTGTAGGGCTGACTATTGCCTACATGTTAGCAGAAAAAGTTAATTTACTATCGTTCGATGATAAGCAAGCAAACAACATAGGATTTAATATTACAAAATATCGTCTAATCATTGGCTTGGTAGCAGTATTTCTTGCAAGTAGTGCTACTGCTATTGTTGGTCAATTAGCATTTGTAGGATTAATTGTACTGCATATCGTGAGAAGGTTAGTGGGAAGTAATTATAAAAAAGTTATACCAATTTCAATGGTGTTTGGAGCATGGATTGTATTGTTAGCAGATACATTAGGGAGATCCATAGCGCCACCATTAGAAATATCTGCTAGCATTATCACAACTGTAATAGGTGGACCTTGTTTGATTTACCTAATTTGTAAAGGAGCGTATGGCAATGCAAATAGAGAACGTTAAATTTCAGTATTCAGAGCATCAAAATCTGTTCGAAAATTTAAATATACAGTTTAAAAAACATGCCATCACAACAATTGTTGGTCCAAATGGGGCTGGTAAATCAACGCTATTACAAATATTATCCAACAACTTAAAGCCTACTGAAGGATTAGTTTATCTTAATCAAAAATTACTATCATCATTTAATAAAAAAGAACTTGCGAGACATTTGGCGACTGTACATCAAAAAAGTACTGCACCAGATGACTTTACAGTAAGAGAAGTTGTTAAATGTGGCAGATACAGTTATCAATCACTTTTAAAAAAAGATTCAAGACAAGAAGAAGTAATCGATAAAGTTTTACAACAACTCGACTTAATGCACTATCAAGATACACCGATACAAGCATTATCTGGTGGGGAGTTACAACGTGTATATATTGCTATGTCACTTGCTCAAGAACCAAAGTACATGTTATTAGACGAACCGACAACATATCTTGATTTATATTATCAATACCAAGTATTAGATATCGTACGTTCACTCAAAGAAACTTATAATATGACCATCATTATGGTATTGCATGATATTAATCAAGCGATAGAATATAGTGATGAAATCATATGCATTAATAAACAACAACTGATACAAGGTCCACCAGAAGAAATCGTAACGGAATCACTCATTGAATCTGTATATGGTATTAAAGCTAAGGTCATTAAAGACCCAGAATGTGGCGTATTTATATGTAAAAGAAAGGGCAAACTAGCATATGAAAATAATCATTAGACTTATACAAATAGCTTTAATAGGTGTGATTGTTTGGTCAGGTTATACGATATACCACAATAAAGTAGAAGATAAAAAAACCGAAGAAAGATATGTCAGTTTACAACAAAAATATACTCAAGTGTCCTCGAATAAAACAGTACGTCCACAATTTAAACAACTAGATGCAGTCAATCCAGACATAATTGGTTGGATACATTTAGATGCAACAACATTAAACTATCCAATATTACAATCTAAAGATAATGAAGACTACTTAAAAAAAGATTTTGAAAATCAATATAGCAGAAAAGGTAGTATCTTTATGGATTATCGTAATTCACCAAAACATGAAAAAATGAACACAGTTATATATGGTCATCACGTTGGGGACGATACGATGTTCGATACAGTTGAAAAATATTTAGATCAATCATTTTATGATCAACACAAAACGATGCAATATGATACGAAATACGGAAAGTATCAACTAGAAGTTATCAGTGCATACGAAACAACAACAGAAGATGATTACATTCAAACAGACTTTTCATCAAGTAAACAATACGAAAAGTTCTTAGAAGAAACACTAAAAAAATCGGAAATATCAACAACAACAGAAATCAATAAAAATGATAAAATCGTAACCCTGTCTACATGTGAGGATGCATATTCACTATCATCAGGACGCATTGTGGTTGTAGCGAAATTAGTCGAAATATAAAAATACAAATATAAAGGGGTAATTATTATGTTTATGGCAGAAAATAAATTAAAACTAGACAAAGGCACAGCAGAAGAGACAATCGAAAGATTTTATATGAGACAAGGAATCGAAACAATCGAAGGATTTAAAGAAATGTTTGTTACAAAAACAAATAACTTAAAAGAATTCGACGAAGTTAAAATCTTAACACTATGGGAAGATGAACAAAATTTTAAAAACTGGCTAGTATCAGACGTTTTCAAAGAAGCACACAAAAACGTACGTCACCAATCAGACGACGAAACAAGCCCTATACTAGAAAACTCAGTCACAACATATAAAATCGGATACCATTATTCGAACGATAAAGTAGCACAATAAAAAACAGCATGACAACAAAGTCATGCTGTTTTTGTTTGGAAAATATGATAATGTGAAAAAGAAATTAGATATTGAATAATATAGAATAACTAAAATTGCGAGGAATGAGTATGAAAGACTTTTGGGTCATATCAGGAATTGTAGGATTAAATATTATTTATGGGTTAATATTATGGATATCACAGAATGATATAACTGGAATTTTTACCTTGGTATTTTTCAGTATAGGTCTCATTGTGCGTTACTTTTCAGATAGAGAAAAGGTGCCTTTTTATAAGCGATGTAAAGGGCTGTATATAAGCGTAATGTTATTTATAGGAGGAAATCTAGTTTATGTGCTAATCAAAGCATTGGGGTGGGCTAATATATATACAACTACATTGTATATCGTGTTTATTTTATTGTTAGCCATAGTGCTGTATATGAAATATGACAGAAAACAGAAAGAATCTATAAATTAAAAGAAGCGGCGAAAAGCCGCTTCTTTTGTTAGATATATCTAAATTTTTACAGTTAAGACGATAAAGCATCAATAACGTAAAACACACCAAACAGAGCAAACATGAATCCAATCATGAATGAAATAAACACTGCTGCTAGTAAAGGATTGAATAACAATACTATAGCTATTAAAATACCAAGCACATTTAAAATAATAGATAATAAATGGAACATACCATTAGATCTTTCAGCAGGTGTAACTGTAAAGATAGCAATCACGTTATTAATCATGAACCAAACCGCGAAAATATAAATTAAAAATACAGAACTCTCAGCAGAATTGAACATCACAACAAGTCCGAAAACAATGTTAATAATACCCAAAACGAATGTCCAACCACTAGGAACTCCCATAACCTTCTTATTAGCACGTCTGAACACAATCTCTAAAATACCACTGATTAAAGAGAATAAACCAATTAACCAAGTAATCGCGTAGAAATTCTCAACAGGATAACTAAAAATAACAATACCAATGATTAAGAAAATCCCACCAATCACAAAACTTGGCCATCTAAACTTACTATTTTGATTAGCCAAACCGAACCCTCCTTTGAAAAAAGTAGTGTAAGTATATTTTAACTGTAAAGAGGGCGGAGAGGAAGTGGGGAACTATGTAAATTTTTGATTATTTAAATAATTTAATAATAACAATGAAAATAATTACATTAAATGATAAGATTTACTTAAAATATCTTAAAAAGAGAGACGATATAAAATGAAAAAAAGTGAATTACTTAAAACTTTAGAGATGAGTTCACAGGATTTTAATTATCTGATAGATAATGGAATTCCATCTATAGATGATAATTATCAAGAATTTGATTTAGAAAAAGTAGTGGAATTTAGAAATAATTTAAACCAAGATAAAATTAATAATTTGAAAATAGGAGAGGAATATAAAGGGGAAGATGTTGCTGATGCATTTAAATGTTCATTACAAAAAGGATTAAATAGATCACATAGAACCAACTCATTAGTTATTGTTTCAAGAAATATAAAGAGAGAGGACATATATGATAATAAATGGGAAGGAGATATATTTTATTATACAGGAGAAGGTAGAGAAGGAGATCAAGATATAGAAAAAGGGCAAAATAGAGTTTTGAAAAATTATAAGTCTAATTACGTAAATCTATATTTATTTGAATCATTTAAAGCGGGTCATTACATATATGCTGGACCTGTTGAATTAAGTGAAAAAATAGAACCTTTTTATATACTTGAAAGAGACGTTGATAAAGAAGCTAGGTCAGTTATTAAATTTCCAATTGTATTAAAGAATAAAGCTTATGCACCGCCACTAGAAACGATAGAGAATAATAAAGAGGAAAGGTCAAGGAAAAATAAAAAAGAAAACAATATAGAAGATTTGTTAAAAAAAGCTAAAGATGCTAGTGAATTAAATAAAGAAGAATCAAATCAAATAGGGAGTTCAAAACCATTTCATAGACAAGTTAGGATAAATTATTACGATAGAAGTAAAGAGATTAGAGATATCGTAAAGTATTTAGCAAATGGAAGATGCACGTTATGTGAAGAAAAAGCACCTTTCAATGTTGATAATGTGCCATTTTTGCATGTTCACCACATAGAATATTTAGCAAAAGGCGGTAGCGATACAATAGATAATTGCGTAGCGGTATGCCCAAATTGTCATGCAAAAATCCATATGCTAGAAGACCCTATTGATAAAGAAAAATTAATAGAAAGTGTCAACAAAAGGCCACAAAAATATAGAACAGAAATTTAATACAACATTGAAAAATGCTGAATAGTTCATTTACAAAATTTTTTGATTTGGAGATATAACATGAAAGAAATTCAAGTAGTTGCAGCGGTTATTCAAAATGAACATAAGGAATACCTATGCTGTCAAAGAGCAGAAAATAAATCATTGGCCGGCTATTGGGAGTTTCCAGGAGGTAAAATAGAAATAAATGAAACTGCAGAATTAGCATTAAAAAGAGAAATAAAAGAGGAATTAAATGCTAATTGCAATATAAAAAAATTCTTAGGAACTACAATGTATGAGTACGAGTTCGGTAGAGTCATTCTGAATGTGTATTTATGTAATTTAGAGGAAGGAAAATTTAATTTAATAGAGCACCAGGACAGTAAATGGTTAAATAAACAAAACTTAACTAATTTAAAACTTGCTCCCGCGGACATACCAATTTTAAATTGGTTATAGAAAGCATCATATTAAAAATTGAGAGTTTTATATTAGTCTTTAAATAATTTTATAAAGTTCGAAAATATAGCGCTTATATTCATACAATCAAAATTTTAATATTTACAAATATTCTATGTTACTTTTATAAAAAAATAATTGATATTGAATTTTTGATTTATATAATATAAGTGTAAACAGTAATCTAAGAGTTATCCGGAGGCTATTGGTATTCTGTTTACTGAAATATATTTCATTGTATGATTGTTTTGTAACATTATTTATTATTTTCCAGGTATTTTTGATGATTATTTCAAACTGAGAGGGTAAGTAAAAGGTAGTTTGAAGAGAAGGTACATTTCTATTTGGTTTCTAGAATTGTACCTTCTTTTTTGACGATTGTAATATGATATTTCTGTTGAAAAAGATGGTTATTTTTTCGATATTTGAGCATATAGATTTTATTAAAAATTCTATAAAAAAATTAAATAAATGTATTGACATCAAAAAGAGATTATATATAATATTAAGTGTAACCTCACTGAACCTCTATTTAAGGGGAATGAATAAACATTTATACACTGAATTTTGTAATTGTTTATATAATGATTGTTAAGATATCGTGATGATGATTATATAATTTATCGTTTAATTGTTGTTAATATACTTATAAATCTTTTCTGTAAGTTTTAATGATTTTTTAAATGATCGTTCAAAGTTCAGCTCTTAATTGCTTTATTAGTAAAGGTTATATTAAGTTCTCGCTTCTACTGTAAATTCTAGTCTTTACAGTAATTATGAAGCTTGTATATTTAGGCAATAAACATACAAGTTCTAAACCATACTCTTTTGACTAGGTTGCATATTTTGTTCTTCTCATTTTCTTTCCATAGTTCTTATAATTTTAATTAAATATAATATTTAAAGGTTATCGTGTTCATTTCTTCTTTATAGAATTGTGTGGTTACAAAACTATATTATTGGATTTCTGAACAATTTAAAAATCATGTCTGACTAAAACTATTTTATTTGGTCGCTTTTGAATTTGTGATGTTTTATTTTTGTATAAATGATCGATACTTTTATATTAAATTATTTAAAGTTGGTAAGTTCTTAGAAGTTGATGGGACAAAAATGATTAAGATAATTATTATTAATCAATAAAAATATATTAATTTATTATGTTGTAGCATATATCATCGCGATTTTTTCGTGATAGGAGACTTAGTAGTATATGGGAAGAGGGCGTGTTTTCTGTTTTTACAGAGAACACGCTTTTTTTATTTGGAGGATGTTAATAGTGGTTAAATTATCTTTTGAAATTACAGATATTGAAGGCTTTTGTACAAATGGTAAAAAGGGGATTGTTAGGAAACGAATGTATAATGTGATTGATTGTTATGACTTAACAGTGTTGAAAGCAAATTTAAATGATCGTTTTTACGAAGACTATCTTTATCCTGAACAGTTTATTAATAATGTGTATATAAAGATTTTTAAAGGGAAGGAATTAGAATCATTAATTATTTTTAAACAATCATCGACTGCTGATAATGCTAGAGAATATAAAGTGAATCAAATTTGTTTATATCTAGATTATTTTTTTCAATTCTAATTATCTTTGTCAGGGTAATAGATTTTTGTTTCAAACTTTTTTGTGAAAAATTAACTTCAAGTTATATATAAGATACAATGAATGAAAGGAGTGATTTTATGTCATATATTACTTATGTAGAATCTAAGGATGGAACAAAATTATATACTAAGGTAAATCGTTCAGAGGAGCATGATTCAACAATTATTATTGTGCATGGTTTAGCTGAATATGCTGAACGTTATGATGAGTTTGTAGATGAATTAAATATGTTTGGTAGTAACATTGTAAGGTTTGATCATAGAGGACATGGGCATTCTGAAGGAAAAGATACTTACTATGGTTCTTATGAAGAAATTATTGAGGACGTTAAAGCTGTTGTAGACTATGTGAAAGAAAACATAGGACCTAAAATTTATTTAATTGGTCATAGTATGGGCGGATTTGCAGTAACACTGTATGGCACTAAGTATCCAGGGACCGTAGATGGATATATTACAAGTGGTGCGCTAACTAGGTACCATACGAAATTATTTGAGGGTGCTGAGTCATTAGGACCAGAAGAATACTTCCCTAATGAAATAGGAGAAGGATTATGCAGTAAAGCATCAGTTGTTGAAGAATATAAAATTGATGCACTAATTAAAAAACATATTTCAGGAGGCTTAGTGCACAGCTTACTGGAAGGAGTCGAATACTTAAAAGAACACGCTAAAGACTTTGTTGACCCTATCATGATACTACACGGAAAAAATGATGGAGCAGTATCACCAGAAGATTCAATAGATTTATATAGAGAAATCGGCTCAGAACATAAATCGTTGCATATCTTCCCTAAGTTCGAACATGAGATATTTCATGAAAATACAAAATTTTTTACTTTCTCACATTTAATAAGTAGTTGGATAATGGAACTTGGACATGATGAAGATGAGTAAAATAAATGTATGGAATCCAATAAATAAAGAGGATGAGACATAAACACATGTCTCATCCTCTTTCCTACGATTAGTCAAGTGCTTAAGTTTAAAATAGTCATCACTTAATAAGACCGTCCAATTTTATTTTTTTGAATAAGGTGTTAGACTATATGTGATTATACGATTTAATGTGGGGACATTTCGTAATCGTATAGTTTATGTTTCATTATTAAATAATGAAATGTTTTTAATAGTCGATTAATACATGCGACAACAGCAGTCTTATGAGATTTCTCATTAGGCTGCTTTCTTAATTTATAGTAATAATCTACAATATGATTATTATAACGATGTTGTCCACGAATAATATTCATTATTACCAAAAATAATAAGCGTCTCGCCTTTTTATTACCGCGTTTATTGATGGTATCTCTATAATGTGTCCCACCAGATTGATATCGTTTGATATCAATTCCTACAAAAGCATTTAACTGTTTATTTGATTTGAATCGAGATATATCTCCAAGCTCACCGATTATCATGGCTGCAGTTAGATCTCCAATTCCTGGTATAGAATAAATAATTTCAAAGCAGTCAAGTTCTTGAGCTAATTGAATCATTTCTTTATCTAATTGTGATAATTGTCCAATGGACTTTTTCAATTTTTGAATTAATAATTGTGCTTTTTTAACTAGGAACGAAGATGAATTGACGTTAGGGTAACTATCATTCGCTAATTTAAAAAGTGTTTCTCCATAACTTTCTGCTTTTCGTTGAGATAATCCTTTATCTGTAGATTTTAAAATTGTAGAAATGATACTTTCCATATCATCTGTTGAACAAAATCAGGATGAGTAAATATTTCAGCGATATTTAAGGCAATCATTGAATAACGATTTTTAAATAGTTTTTCTAAGCCAGGAAATGTTTGATGAAGTATCTCAATAATTTCAACTTTCAATCGATTTTGTTCATTTTCGAATTCTAGATGAAATCGAGCACGCTCACGTAATTCAAAGTAAATATCATCATTTGTATTATTTAAACTATCGGAATCATTTAAAAAAGGTGCTATTTGGGCTAACTTATGTGCGTCTGATTGATCTGTTTTCCAAGACCTTAAAGAGCTTGTTTTGAACTTTGCTTCTAAAGGATTCAACTCAATATAATTAATTTGGTTAACTCGACAGAACCGAACCATAGCTCTTGAATATATACCTGTGGATTCAAAAATTAATTTTGGCTGATTTACACGATTCAAATAATTTAATAAATAATTATAACCATTTTTGTTATTTTGAATAGTAAATTCCTTTTGGAATTTTTCATCGATATAGTGTGCAATCACACTATCTTTTTTACTAATATCAATGCCTAAGTAATCGATAAATAAAACCTCCTTAATAAATTTGAGAAGTTATAACTTTACTGAACCTTTCTCATTTCACTTTCCTATACACGGTTTCAAGAACCCAACATACTACAATCGAATTTCAAAAGGCGAGAGTAAAGCTGACTAGTTTTTTTTACGGATTTCAAACCCAAGAGATCGCACAGTCTACTCCTCTCTATAACTATAAAAAATAGCTATGAAAAAATCTATCGTCATAGATTTCTTCATAGCTAATCTTAGTATGTTTATTTATACTCTCAACATGCTTCTGAATCCTCTTGCTCCATAGTATGATTCTGCGCCATTATGATAAGTAAATACTGTATCATAGCGGCGGTCACAAAATAGTGCGCCTCCCAGATTTCTAATTTTATCTGGCGTCTCAATCCAACTAGAAGATTTCTTATCGAATTCTCCTAACGTTTGAAGATGACGGTATTGTGATTCTGTTAATAAAGATACTTTCATTTCATTTACTAAATCAATAGCGCTTGTTTCGGGCTTATGCTTCTTTCTTGATTCTAATGCTTCTCTGTCATAACAAACACTTCTACGTCCTTTAGGGCTCTCTTTTGAACAGTCTACAAAAAGATATTTTCCATCTTCTACTCCGATAACATCAGGCTCGCCTTCAGTTCGTTCCATTTCATTAAGTGACCATAATTGTTCGGGATTATTAAGTAGTCTTTCTTCTACATCTGACCAGTTAATGCCTTCGTGTCTTTCTGTAAATTTTTCAAATCTTTCTTTTAAAGTAGTAATAAGTTGTTGTTGTTCTTCTTGCGATAGTTTGTTTGATGACATAGTCATAGCTCCTTTTTGTAATAGTTTACCAGAAACGAATGTTATTTAAAGTAATATGTTATTCGTTTTCATGATTTTCTTTTAAAAACGCCAAATACTCGTCACCCCAGTCACAAATACCGTTGACAACCGCTTCTAAGTCTTTTCCTATTGAAGTTAAACTGTACTCTACTTTAGGTGGTACAACCGGGTAAACTTCTCGATGTACAATGTGATCATTTTCTAGTTCTCTAAGTTGTCGTATGAGCATTCGTTGATTAATATCAGGTAATCTTTTTTCTAATTGATTTAATCTAAGTGGTGATTCTTGAAGTAAATGCCAAATGATAGGTATCTTCCAACGTCCTCCAATTACCGATAGTGCCAGGTCTTTCGAATTATAATATTCTGTTTCTTTATAGTTAATTAAAAGCATGATATAACCCCATTTCTTCACTAAGTGACATATTTGTCAGTATTGCATATTTTTAACCATTGTATCATGATTGTAAGTGCAAGTTAATATATATTAAGGAGATAAACAAAATATGAAATTACAATTAGCGATAGATTTATTAAATAAAGAAGAAGCAGCTAAATTAGCTCAACAAGTCGAAGAATATGTAGATGTTGTAGAAATCGGTACACCAATTGTTATTAATGAAGGGTTAGGTGCAGTTGAATTAATGAGCCAATCTGTTAAAAAAGCACAAGTATTAGCAGATTTAAAAATTATGGACGCAGCTGGTTATGAAGTAAGCCAAGCAGTCAAATATGGTGCTGATATTGTAACGATTTTAGGAGTTGCTGAAGATGCTTCTATTAAAGCTGCAATCGAAGAAGCTCATAAAAGTGGCAAAGAACTGTTAGTTGATATGATTGCTGTCCAAGATCTAGAAAAACGTGCGAAAGAACTAGACGAATTAGGCGCTGACTATATCGCTGTTCATACAGGTTACGATTTACAAGCAGAAGGTGTATCTCCATTAGAGAGTTTACGTACTGTTAAATCAGTTATTAAAAACTCTAAACTTGCGGTAGCAGGTGGTATAAAACCAGAAACGATTCAATCAGTTGTAGATGAAGGCCCAGATTTAGTTATCGTAGGTGGCGGAATTGCTAATGCTGAAGATCCTGTAGAAGCAGCTAAAACGTGTAGAAATATTGTGGATGGCAAACAAGATGTCACAATATAAACTGATTCTTAGTGAAATTGAACATACACTCAATAAAGTGGATGAGCAAAAGAATATAAAGTTTTTAGACGAAATCTTAAAAGCGAATGCAATCTTTGTTGCAGCAAAAGGACGCTCTTCATTTGTTGCGAATAGTTTTGCAATGCGTTTAAACCAATTAGGTAAACGTAGCTATGTTGTAGGAGAGACAACAACACCATCTATTCAAGAAGATGATCTCTTATTAATTGTTTCTGGATCAGGTAAAACAGCGCATTTACAACTTTTATCTAAAATAGCAAACCAAGCTAAAGCAAACATTATCTTAATATCAACTCAAAGCGAGTCAAAAATCGCTGAATTATCAAAAGAAGTTATTACACTACCAGCAGGTACTAAATATGACGAAAAAGGCTCTGAACAACCGTTAGGAAGTTTGTTTGAACAAAGCAGTCAAATATTTTTAGATAGTATCATTATGGAATTAATGAAAGAAATAAACGTATCCGAAACAACAATGCAAAATAATCATGCGAATTTAGAATAGGTAAAAAAATCCGAGACATAACAATTGTCTCGGATTTTGTGTTATATAAGCGAGAGTAGCTTATTATTTATAATGATAAGAAGAGAGTATGTTCCACGATTTTGTAAAGTGCTGAAGCCCGAGGGAGTAGTATGAGTGAGAGACTACAGGCTTGAACCATGCCCTTAGGCAAGCATGCACGAACAAAATTGTAGATTATATACCAAGTTCTTTTTCTTATATTACTTCTTAATATATAAACAATATGAATAATGGTAATATAACAGAACTTAATAGCGCTGTTAGTATCATTCCGATAGAGCTGAATGCTGCTGATTCAATGTCAGTTTCTAATATTTTAGCTGTTCCTATAGCGTGTGATGCATTTCCGAATGTAAGACCTTTTGCAATGGAAGTTTGAAAATTTGCTAGTCTAACTAAGTAATGTCCAAGCATACTGCCGATAAGTCCAGTTAACATGATGAATAATACTGTTAAAGTATCAACGCCACCAATTTGTTCTGAAACTTGGATACCAACTGCAGCTGTTATTGATCTCGGCAATAATGATGCAATCATTTCTTTTGAATAACCGAGTATTTTAAGGGTTGTAAAAACTAATACAATATTAGTTAATATACCAACAAGTACACTCGTTAATATTACTCTGAAATGTTTTACAATCATATCTCGATATAAATATAAAGGGTAGGCTAGACATACGACCGTACAGTTTAAGAAGTCATAAATCCAATGTCCTCCAACCATATAATCATCATAGTCATAGCCAAGAATGAGCAGTACGCAAATAATAGCAATTGATGATACTAGCGCTGGGTGTAATATCGCTATTTTCAACTTTTTCTGTATGAATATTGCCAGTAAGTACATGAGTAAAGTTAAGACAATCATTGATATTGTTTTAATCATCATTGAATGTTGTCACCGTCCTTTTTATGAGCGGATTTTAACATTTTTTCTGCCACATAACCTGAAGTGAGAGCGACAATACATGTACTCGCAATAATTAATATGATTAATGCTATGTATTTCGAATTGAATTGTTCAGCTAAATCCATAGCACCAACTATAGAAGGTATGAAAAAGAAAATCATCGTACCTAATAATAAATTGGAACCACTAGATATCCACTCTGTCTTGATGATTTTAAATTGTAATAATAAGAAAAAGAGAGCTAGGCCTATAATGCTTCCTGCAACTGGTATGTGTAATGTTTCTTGAATCCAATTTCCACATAAGGTAATCAAATATATTAAGCATAATTGAAGTATTACTTTAATGGACTTTAAAATCATGTTTATTCATATCCTTATAAAAAGTATTTAATATAGTACTTTGTGTTTGTCATATATCATTCAATTATAGAATGCATTGGTTATTTTTAAAATGGTATTTTTATAAATTAAGTCTATCTTATTATTTTAAAAAAATAAGAAATAGTGTTTCAATAGAATAAACTAATAGAAAAAATTGGAGTGAGAGAAATGCCAAAATTAATATTATGTCGACATGGACAAAGTGATTGGAATAAGAAAAACTTGTTTACTGGTTGGGCTGACGTAGGACTATCTGAGCAAGGATTTAACGAAGCGAAATTGTCAGGGGAAAAATTATTAAAACAAGAAATAGAAATAGATGTTGTCTATACTTCATTGTTAACAAGAGCGATTGAAACAACTTATTTATTGTTGAAACACTCTCATCAATTATGGATTCCCGTTTATAAAACTTGGCGTTTGAATGAGCGACACTATGGTGGCTTGCAAGGTAAAAATAAAGACGAAGCAAGAGAAGAATTTGGTGAAGAACAAGTACATATATGGAGACGTTCTTATGATACAAAACCACCTGAAGCTGATAAAGCGTTGCAAGAAGAATATTTAAACGATAGAAGGTATGCAATGTTAGATCGTAGAGTAATGCCACTATCAGAAAGTTTAAAAGACACTTTAGATAGAGTGATTCCGTTCTGGATTGACCATGTTTCAACGAGTCTCGTTAATGGTCAAACGACACTTGTTTCAGCCCATGGTAATTCACTGCGTGCATTGATTAAATATTTAGAAGATATACCTGATGATGAAATATCAGAGTTAGAAATTAAAACTGGCGCGCCACTTATCTATGAATTAGATGATGAATTGAAAGTCATTGATAAATACTATTTATAGAGATAAAAGGGAAATAAAAGTTTAATTTAACAAAAAGCTTTACTTTTCATAATATGTAGCGTATAGTAATAGACAAGTGATATTTCGAGATTAAATTAATTGGTAGTTTTATTCATTGTTAATGAAAGTCCATTTAAGTTTGAAGATTGATTATTGCAAATATATTGTGCATAAGCACTAGGAGGACTTTTATATGAATAAAGGTACAGTAAAATGGTTTAACGCAGAAAAAGGTTACGGATTTATCGAAGGAGAAAACGGAAGCGACGTTTTCGTACATTTCTCTTCAATCCAAACTGAAGGATACAAATCATTAGACGAAGGTGCATCAGTTACTTTCGATATCGAAGAAGGTCAACGTGGACCTCAAGCAGTTAACGTTAACAAAAACTAATATTTCTGTTAATGATCTGTTTGGGACGTTATCGTTCTAAATATAAAGCATGAAATCATCAATTATGATGGTTTCATGCTTTTTTGTTTTTATAAGAAAGTTAATCACCCTTTATAATGGTAATATTACATATTTAATGATTTAATAAAGTTAACGACATAAAGGGGGTAATATCATGACAGAATTACAACATTTAACTTTTGGTAAAGAAGATGCAAATATTACAGTAGAAGCTTTTATTAATTTTGCGTGTCCATATTGTAAACATTACTTTTTTGCTGCAGATGAAGTGTTAACACCTTATATAGAAAATGGAGACGTAAAATATATCGTTAAACATTTTGATAAGACGAAGCAACATCTTTTAAAAGGAACGGTAGCGAACATCCATTTAGATTATGATGACCCTGATGAAGCGATAAAATATATACGTGATTTATATGAAACACAAGAAGAATGGACAGTAAGCTTTGAAACGATTGAAAGAAAAATGGAAGATGAATTAAGGTTAGCGCCACAAAAACATGCAGATGATAGATCATTAGCCATTAATAGAGAAACGTTTGAAAGAGATATAACGGGTATACCGACAGTATTCATTAATGGAGAAAGATTTGATTTTGATCCTGTAGAAGATAATCAAGAAACAATTCAAGAAAAATTAGAAAAAGCCTTATTAAATTAAACAAATTCTATAACTTTATATCTTAATTTACGATTGAATTTTTTGTATTATTACACTTATTAACAAGGTGAAAAAGATAATTTATTTTAATGATGTATATTGGTTTTTAAATCGTGCTAAATAGGGTAGAATCAATAATGTAAGCCCTTTACTTGAATATAAAAACTTTGCGATAGTACAATAGTAATAAGAGGTATTTATTACCTTATAAAGGGTTGATTATATTTAGGAGGTATGAAGGATGGTAGTAGAATTTCGTAACGAACCTGCAACTGATTTTACAAATCAAGAGAATCAACAGGCATTTAAAGATGCATTAATTCAAGTTCAAGCTGAATTTGGAACAGAAATTCCTCTCGTAATAAACGGAGAGAAAATTTTCACTGATGATAAGTACGATTCTGTAAATCCAGCTGATCATCAACAAGTGTTAGGTCGTGTTTCAAAAGCTTCTAAAGAGCAAGTTGATCAAGCGATGGAAGCGGCTAAAGAAGCATATAAGACTTGGAGAAAATGGACGCCTCATGAAAGAGCAGAATTATTGCTTCGTGTCTCTGCCATTATTCGTAGAAGAAAACATGAATTTTCTGCACTGATGGTTTATGAAGCGGGTAAACCATGGAATGAAGCAGATGGTGATACAAATGAAGGCATTGATTTTACTGAATACTATGCACGTTCAATGATGGAACTTGCTCACGGTAAACCTGTATTTGATAGAGAAGGTGAGCATAACCAGTATATCTATAAACCAATGGGGCCAGGCGTTACAATACCACCTTGGAACTTCCCATTCGCTATAATGACAGGTACAACTGTTGCACCTATAATTGCAGGTAATACAGTGTTGCTTAAACCAGCTGAGGACACACCATTAATTGCTTATAAATTAATTGAAGTGTTAGAAGAAGCAGGCTTACCTAAAGGTGTAGTTAACTTTGTACCTGGTGACCCGAAAGAAATCGGAGACCATTTAGTAGATCATAAAGACACTCATTTCGTAACGTTCACAGGCTCAAGAGCGACTGGTACGAGAATCTTCGAAAGAGCTGCTAAAATACAAGAAGGGCAAAACTTCTTAAAACGTGTTATCGCTGAAATGGGCGGTAAAGATGCTATTCTTGTAGATAATAATGTAGATACAGATTTAGCTGCACAATCTATAGTAGACTCAGCGTTTGGCTTTTCTGGACAAAAATGTTCAGCATGTTCTCGCGCAATTGTGCATAAAGAAGTTTATGATGAAGTTCTAGAAAAAGCTGTTAACCTTACTAAAGAATTATCAATTGGTAATACTGATAAAGGTTCAGATGTTTATATGGGACCAGTTATCAACCAAAAACAATTCGATAAAATTAAAAATTATATCGAAATTGGTAGCAAAGAAGGTAAGCTTGAAGTAGGTGGTAAAACTGATGACAGTAAAGGTTACTTCGTAAACCCTACAATCTTCTCAGGCTTAAAATCTAGCGATCAAATTATGCAAGAAGAAATCTTTGGTCCAGTCGTAGGCTTCACTAAATGTGAAAACTTTGATGAAATGATAGAAGTAGCTAATGATACAGATTATGGTCTAACAGGCGCAGTTATTACAAATAATCGTGAACATTGGAGACAAGCTTGTGAAGACTTTGATGTAGGTAACTTATACTTGAATAGAGGTTGTACTGCAGCAGTAGTAGGATACCACCCATTCGGTGGATTCAAAATGTCAGGAACTGATGCCAAGACAGGTAGCCCAGACTACATGTTAAACTTCTTAGAGCAAAAAATTCTTTCAGAACAATTTTAATATAATAAAGTAAGTGGATTATAAATATCCAATGTAACTTTAAAACCCCCGCTCGTTATGAATAATTTAACGAGCGGGGGTTTTTATTAATGAAAACTGATACGTTCTGATGCATATAAAGCGATTCGTATATCTAAAGATCTTACGGGATCTTCAACCGGGTAACCAATGATTTCTTCACATTTTTTAATTCTATATTTCACAGTGTTTCTATGAATAAAAATTTCATCTGCTGTTTTAGTGATATCGCATTGATTATCCATATAAACTTTTAATGTATATTTTAATTCTTTATCTTTCGTCTTTTTAGGATATGCCAACGGACCTAAAGTATAAGTAATGAAAGGTTTTAATTTACTTTCAGGAATAAGTTGTAATAGTTCTTGGACACTTTTTGATTTATAAACTTTTAAGAAAGCTTTTTCACCTTTTTCAGCTTCATCTTCGTATGCCTCATTAGCTTCGAAAAATGAAGAAGGCAGTTGTGAAAACTCTGATACTGCGTTACCTACGCCTATAGAGATATTTCCGCGGAAATACTTTGTGTATTCATTTTGTATGAATTTACAATAATCCAAGTAATATTGATGTTTTGTTTGTAGTAATACTGCAAATCTATAGTTACTTGGTAATGTAAATACAGAAATAGTGTTGTCGATATCATGCAACATATTTGATAACCATTCAGATGTCATTTGATATCGTTCATTAAGATAAACACTATTTTCTACGCCATCTTCACTATCAATTGCACAAATTAAAATTTGATAGAAATCAGATAAATGGATGTTATAACGTTTGAACAAATCTGGATGCTGTTTAATAGATAATGTATTTTCAGTCATAAGCGATTCAAAAAATCTATTTACATCTTGTTGTTCGGTAGCTTTAATACGACTGTTTTTATATATAGCAAAGCTTATCGTTGTAACAGCTTGTTCTATTGTTAATAAACTAAATGGATAGCTTAAAGTATCAACGTTTGAAACCATTAAATAATATGGAAAGTAATTAAAAGCTGGTACCTCAAATATGACATGCTTTTCATTAAAAGAAGATTTAGTATTTTGTTTGATGTCTTGAGTCGACTTATAAAGCTTAAAATACTTTAAGTTTTCATTTAGTAGTTGTCTGTTATGAGTATAGTGATGACTAACCGCTTCAACATCATCAAAAGGATTAATTAACATGATTGGTACCTTTAGTAACTTGCTGAATCTTTCGACCATTAAGTTAGCATCGTACCCTTTTATTAACATATGATTTAATTCTTGTTGTATATTTAAAGCATAGTTCATTTTTTCCGATTCATCATCTGAAATATATGATGAAATATGATGTGTAATATCTCCTAAATTCCACGCTTCTGGAATCTCAATCAGAGGGAATTCTATGGAATTTGCATAATCTATAACTTTTTGATCTATGGATTTTAAGAAACGTGACACTTTAATTCCAAGACCAGCTGTTTGAATTTCATTTAAATCACTGATGAGTTGTATTAATCCATCTTGGTCTTCTTGATAATTCATAGCAGTTGTCAGTATTAACATATATGGTGAAGTGAAGTGTTTAATATCTTGGGCTTCCGTGATATCTAACCCCTCAACTTTTCTATCTATATCCCCATTTTCATTAATTAATTTTAAGTTTGAAAATCTAGGAACTTCCAATATTTCTCTTAATGTTGGCATTAATCTAACTCCTTTTTTGTTCATTTTTAATAAAATCTATAAAAAATATGTCAATACGCACAATGAAAACGTTTTATGTTAATAGTAACATTACTTCTGAAGGTTATACGAATAATCTTCTTTAAAATAGTTAAAGGAGAATCTACTATGATTGAACAGAGCAGGGGAACCCAGCTAGATTCTAAAGTTTTCGAGCAACGTGGTTATAATAAAGATATCATGCCGAAGAATTCTGAACAAAGAAATTCAACTGCATTTAACTTCTTCACGTTGTGGATGGGTGCGGTTCACAATATACCAAATTATACAGCGGTTGGTGGATTTTTACTACTTGGTCTTTCGCCATTACAAGTAATGATTGCATTAGTTTTAAGTTCATTCTTTATTGCAACTTTACTCGTAGCGAATGGTTACGCTGGCTCTAAATTTGGAATACCTTTTGCAATGCATTTAAGACATACTTACGGGGACATCGGTGCTAAACTACCAGGTATTTTACGTGGTGTTATAGCCGGAATTGCATGGTTTGGACTGCAAACTTATGCTGGTTCACAAGCTTTGTTAATTTTAATTAATAAAGTAATACCAGGATTTAGCGAGATTGGCGGAGGAGGCACTTTCCTCGGCATAACATTACCAGGTTTCATTGCATTTATTATCTTCTGGGTAATTAATTTTGCAATTGGTTTTGGTGGTGGAGATACACTAAATAAATTCACTGCAATACTTAACCCCCTTATTTATATTGTATTTGGTGGTATGACGATTTGGGGCATTTATACTGCCGGCGGATTCGGTAATATTGTTAATTATGAATTATCGTCAAACAGTGGATTATTATACCCTTCATTGTTGGCATTCTTCCTCATCTTTAACTCATTACTTGGCGTTTGGGCTGGACCCGGATCAAGTGTGGCAGACTTTACACAAAATGCTAAATCTACAAAATCACAAATTATCGGACAAACAGCAGGTATTTTTGTAGCTCAAACATTATTTGCTGTAGCGAGTGTTTCGATTATCATAGGTGGTTCAATTTATATTGGACATCAAGAATGGAACATTTTAACGATTATCAATCAATGGGATAACTTCTGGGCTGTGTTGGTTGCACTAGGCGTATTATTATTAACAACGATTTCAACTAATGCTACAAGTAACATTATTCCAGCAGCTTATCAATTAAGTGCGTTATTCCCGAAATTTGTTAATTATAAAACAGGTGTTATCATAGCTTGTGTGGTCAGCGTATTGATTATGCCATGGAAAATGATGGAGAACGAAGATAGCATATTTGTATTCTTAAATATGATTGGTGCTATTCTAGGACCTGTTACAGGCGTTATGGTTATACACTTTTTCATTGTTTCAAAATGTAAAATCAATATTGATGAGTTGTACTTTGATGTAAAAGCTAAACAAAAAGCAATACCTAAAGTTAACCTACCAGCATATGTTGCTACAATAGTGGGTGTTATCATTTGTTTACTAGGATTCTTACCAGGATTTAGCGTTATATCTGACTTTTCTTGGTTTATTGGATTCTTAACATCTGGTCTACTATATTGGTTATTAAAATCTGTAAGAAGAACAGAAAGGGATGCATAGTTATGAAATTTGATTCTATTATAAAAAATGGTTTAGTCATTTTAGAAGATGGCGAACAAGAAGTAGAAGTAGGTATTAAAGACGGTAAAATAGCAGCTATTGGAAAAGAGTTAGGCGAAGCTGATAATGTTGTAGATGCTAAAGGTTTGATTGTATCTCCAGGTATGGTTGATGCACACGTTCATATTACTGAACCAGGTGGCGGATATCGTGATAGTTGGGAAGGCTATGAAACTGGTACAAGAGCTTCTGCTAAAGGTGGCGTAACTTCATTTATTGAAATGCCATTGAACCAAGTTCCAGCAACTGTTGATCATAAATCTATTCAAGAAAAATTTGATGCAGGTAACGGTAAACTTTCTGTCGATGTTGCAAGCTACGGCGGTTTAGTACCTTACAATTTAAATGGCGGCATTCAAGAATTATCTGATAACGGCGTTGTTGCTTACAAATGTTTCTTAGCTACATGTGGAGATCGTTCAATTGAAGGAGACTTCATGAATGTAGATGACTATTCATTATATGAAGGTATGAAACAAATTGCTAAAACAGGTAAAATACTATCAGTACATGCTGAAAATGCGACAATCACTGATCGTTTAGGCGAAATCGCTAAAGAAAATGGCGAAACTACTTTAAGCGCATATGTTGATTCAAGACCAGTATTTACAGAAGTTGAACCAATTCGTAAAATTATTCTTTTCGCAAAAGAAACAGGATGTCGTGTACACATCGTACATGTAGCTTGTAAAGAAGGCGTAGAAGAAATTGTTAAAGCACAACAAGAAGGTGTAGATATCACATGTGAAACATGTACGCACTATCTATACTTCTATAAAGAAGAGTTAGATTCAATCGGACCAGTTGTGAAATGTTCACCACCAATCCGCGAACAATCTAGATTAGAAGGTATGTGGGAACATGTATTTGAAGGCAATATCTCATTTGTAACTTCAGACCACTCACCATGTACACCAGACTTGAAAGATACTGACAATGCTTTTGAAGCATGGGGCGGTATTGCAGGCGTACAAAATAACGTTGATGTGTTATTTGACGAAGGTGTACAAAAACGTAACATGTCGTTGAAACAATTTGCTGATATCATTGCGACAAACCCAGCAAAACGTTTTGGACTTGATTCAAAAGGTAGTATTTCAGTAGGTAAAGATGCTGACTTTGTATTTATCAAAAAAGACTCACCTTACACATTACAAACTGAAGATTTAGCTTACCGTAATAAAATTAGTCCATATGTAGGTAGAACTATCGGTGCGCAAGTAGTTAAAACAATTCTACGTGGTACTGAAATCTATGACATAGAAAAAGGTATTTCTGACGAAAATATCGGTCAATTCATTTAATTATAAAACGTTGATAAACCTATAAACTCATTATAAATTTCCTAATATATACAAAAAGAGTTTGAGACCTAAACCTCATGCTCAAAAAATCTCCTAATTCGTTTAATATACGAGTTAGGAGATTTTTAATCTCTGGAACATCATGGGCATAGATTATATTTTGTATTGGCAGTAGCTGGCTGAGTGGGACTACGAAATCTATTTAAACATGAGATTTCTGTCCAACTCCCATGTTTGATAAAAAGCGGCAATAAGACTACCGTTATTGACACGTATGATGAGAAGTGACAATAAGACTACCGTTATTGACACGTTTGATAAGAAGTGACAATAAGGCTACTGTTATTGACACGTTTGATGAGAAATGACAATAAGACTACCGTTATTGACACGTTTGATGAGAAGTGACAATAAGGCTACTGTTATTGACACGTTTGATGAGAAGTGACAATAAGGCTACTGTTATTGACACGTTTGATGAGAAGTGACAATAAGACCATCCAAGCATCAACAATCTGCAAAAAAGCCACGCTGTTCATCGTCTAACAGCGTGGCTTTATATGTGTATTTATGATTTTGAAATTTCAATAACGGTATCAATCAATACTTGAATACCTTTTTCTATTTGTTGTGGTTCTGTTCTTTCTAATGGTGAGTGACTAATACCATCTCTACATGGCACGAAAATCATAGCTGTTGGACATATTTTTGCAAGGTTCATTGCATCATGACCAGCACCGCTAAACATATAGCGATAACTTATATTTAAGTCTTGTGCTACATTTTCTATTTCTTTAGCAATTTGATGATCTAATGTCACAGGGCTATCGTGACCTAAATCTTCAAGTGTATATTCAATACCACGTGCATTTGTTACATCTTCTATGCTTGTTTTGATTTTTTGTACTACTTCATTTCTTGGCTCGATTGATTTTCCTCGAACATCTATAAGCAATGTTACATCACCGGGTATAGCGTTCATGGAATTTGGATGTACTTTTGTATAGCCGACTGTTGTGACGATGCCTTCTTTATGAAATTGATTACCAATTTTCTCTATATTTAATATGATTTCTGAAGCTGTTGTTAAAGCATCTTTTCTCATTGGCATCGGTGTAGAACCAGAATGACTTGTTACACCTTTTAGTTTTAATTTAAATCTGTGAGGTGCGGCGATATGTGTGACAATACCTATATCTTTCTCTTTATTTTGTAGAATGGGTCCTTGCTCGATGTGTAATTCTAAAAATGCTTTCATATCTGAATTCTTTCTAGGAACTACTGTTGTACTGACATCTTGTTTGAGTGATTGAACGACATTTAATAATGTTTCATCGTTGTTATCTTTAATTTGTTCCATTTGTGACTTTGTTAGAAATCCACAAAAATATTTACTACCGAGTGTTGCCTGGTTAAATCGCGTTGACTCTTCAACTGTGAAAGCAACAATTTCTATTGGATGATCAGTTTCAATATTATAGTCGTTTAAATGTCTAACAACCTCTAATGCTGCAACAACACCAAGTAGTCCATCGTATTCACCACCTTCAATGACTGTATCTATATGAGAACCGATTACGACTGCTGGCAAGTCATTATATTTACCGCTTCGTCGTGCAATTACATTTCCCATAAAATCAAAATAAACATTCATACCTTCTTGTTGGCATAACATTGAAAACTTGAGCGCAGATAATCTTTCTTGATGTGTAAAAGCAATTCGGTTTATACCGCCTGTATCATCATTGCGACCATATTGATTAAATGTTTCTAAAGTAGATAAAACTCTTTTAATATTCATTTCGAACCTCACTTTATATTTTTCAAAAATTCAACAGCTTTTTCATAAATTGATTCAGTATAAGATGTAGGGGTACGGTCAAAATCATGTTCCTCAGTTTGTACGATAACCTTTTCAGTCACTGGTATGTTTTGTTCAACAAAGTTGCTTTCACTACTAGGAACATCTGGGTCGTGTTTACCATGTACAATAAATGTAGGTGGTAATTTTTTTAATTGGTTTGGTTGTAAATTAAATTTTGAATCAGTTGAATGTTCTACACCTAAATATTTAAACCAATTTCCATTACCACGAGCGTATAAATATAAAATATATCGTTCTTGTATTGGAATTGATGTAATAGGTTTAGAATGTATCATACTGTTGATTAAATCAGGCGTAATACTTTCGGTTAATTTTTTATATTGAGCATGAGATCTTAAAAATTGGGGTACGTGAATACGAGCATAGCCATAAAAATCAATAATACCTGCAGTTTCTTTGTGAGCTGCAACTTGAAATGCCAAGTAACCTCCAGCTGAACGTCCAAAAACGTAAATTGGCAAATCTTTATAGTAATTATGCGCGAAATCATAAGCCTCAAAAGCATCCTGGATAATACAATTTAAATCCACTTCAGGTGCTAAACGATAGTCCGCAATAATAATATTGAAACTTTGATTTAAAATGTTTAAATATTCTTTAGGTAAGTCATCAGGTTCTCCGGATAAAAAACCACCGCCATGATAATAAACGATACTACCTAAAGCTTTTGAATCTTTTGATGACAATATTTTCATGTTTAATAAAAAGCCGTCTTGAGCCTTCACTGTCTCTATTATATGAGACATATTTAATCACTTCCTTAAAAATGTATATTTCTCTAACTATATTATCTCAAGTAAAGAGAAAATAGTATTTGTTGATTATGCATAAAAAGCTATTAGTTTCTTGTGTGAAATGTAGATGAACTGACAAAAAATAAATCTTATAATGAAAGAGAACGAACAAAGGAGTTGTGTTGTATGGATATAAAATCGTCTTTTGAAGCATTAGACAAGCAATTCACCAGTTTTGGTGGATTAGAACAAGGCGGCATTACGCGCTTGCTTTATTCAAAAGAATGGAAAGAAGCGGTAACACAATTAGAAACAGCATTTAAAGAAATTGGATTAGATGCACAATTTGATGATGTTGGGAATTTAACTGGTAGACTGCAAGGCACTAAATATCCTAACGAAGTTATCGTATCAGGGTCACACATTGACACAGTGGCAGAAGGTGGACATTTAGATGGGCAATTCGGAATATTGTCAGCATTAGTTGCCATCCAATCTTTAAAAGAAGAATTTGGTGCACCACTGCGATCATTAGAGGTTTTATCTTTAGCTGAAGAAGAAGGCAGTCGTTTCCCTTATGCTTTCTGGGGAAGTAAGAACTTCTTTAATTTAGCTGACAATGCAGATGTTAAAGATATTGAAGATGCAGAGGGTATAAAATTTGTCGATGCTATGCGTGATGCAGGATTTGGTTTTAGACAAAACGATACAGTCAGAGATGACATCAAGGCTTTTGTTGAAATGCATATTGAACAAGGAAAAGTTCTTGAAGCTGAAGGCAAATCAATTGGAGTTGTAAATGGTATTGTTGGTCAAAAACGTTATACAGTTAACCTAAAAGGTGAAGCAAACCATGCTGGAACGACTCCGATGGGATTAAGAAAAGATACGGTAGTTGCTTTTAGTAAAATTGCAACTCAATTAACGGAAAAAGCAGTATCAATAGGGGATCCGTTAGTTTTAACATTTGGCCATGTTACGCCAGTTCCAAACACTGTAAATGTAGTGCCTGGTGAAGTAACATTCTCAATTGATTGCAGACATATTGACCAAGAAGCATTGGATCAATTTGCAAATGAAATTGAAACAACTATTCAAACTATTTGTGATGAAGATGGTATAACATGTGATATCGATCGTTGGATGGATGAAGAACCAACATTAATGGATGAATCAATTGTTAAAGTCATTGAGTCATCAGCTCAGAAAAAAGTTGGCGATCAATATAAAGTTATGCCATCAGGAGCTGGTCACGATTCACAAATATTTGCGAAATATGTACCAACAGCAATGTTATTTGTTCCATCTATTGATGGTATTAGTCATAACGTCAAAGAAGAAACAAATATCGAAGATCTTGTTAAAGGAATCGAAGTATTAAAAGAAACACTTTATGAATTAGCTTATAAAGAATAAAAATATAAAAATAAAGGAGCATTTTATAATGGGATATTTAAATCATAATCAAGGATACAGAGAAGGTTTATTAGAGACACGTTCAGTAATTAAGAAAGACAATTATGCGGTAATTACGCCAGACGGTTTAGTAAATAACGTTGTACCTGGCTTTGAAGATTGCGATATTACAATTTTAGGTTCACCAAGATTAGGTGCACGTTTCGTTGACTACTTAGTTACATTGAAGAATCAAGGCGGAAATAAAGAAGGCTTTGGTGGAAATGGTGTTCAAACATTTATCTATGTTGTTTACGGAAAAATTAATGCTTATGCAGATGGCAAACAATATCAATTAAATGAAGGCGGCTATTTATATGTACCACCTCACTTAGAACTTACATTTGAAAACAATAACAATGGCGAAGACAGCCGTGTATTCTTATACAAAAAACGTTACCAACCAATCGAAGGCCATACACCAGAAGTTGTTACAGATAACGTAAATGATTTAAAACAAGAAGCGTATGAAGGTATGGAAGAAGTACTTGTTCAAGACTTACTACCTAAAGAAATTGCATACGACATGAACATTCATATCTTGTCATTCAAACCTGGCGCTTCTCACGGTTACATTGAGACACACGTACAAGAACATGGTGCTTATGTATTAAGTGGTAGAGGTATGTATAACCTAGACAATGACTGGTTACCAGTTGATAAAGGCGACTATATCTTCATGGGTGCATATTCACCACAAGCTACTTATGCTGTAGGTTTAGATGAGCCATTCGCTTATATTTATTCTAAAGATGCAAATAGAGACATCGAAATATAAAGGAGATAATCGGCAATGACGGAAGAGGCTTTAGTATATGTTGAACGTAATAAATTACGTCAACTTATGAAAGATAAATTAATAAAAGCAGGCTTACCAGAAACTCAAGCTGACAAATCCGCGGATCTATTAATATTTGCTGATGAAAGAGGTGTGCATTCTCACGGAACCGTGAGAATGCAATATTATTCAGAACGTATTACAAAAGGCGGATACAAATTATCACCAGATTTAAATTTTGAACAAACAGGTCCTGCTTCTGGTATTTATCATGGCGACAACGCTTTAGGGCATTATGTTGCATATGAAGCAATGGAAGAAGCAGTGAAATTAGCAAAAACATCAGGTATTGGTATCGTTGGTGTTAAAGAAATGGGTCACAGTGGTGCAATTGGTTATTTTGCTAAACAAGCAGCTGAACAAGGTATGGTTGCTTTAACTGTATGTCAATCAGATCCGATGGTAGTACCTTTTGGTGGAACTGAACCGTATTTTGGTACAAATCCAATAGCGTTTAGCGCACCAAGAAAAGATGCTTCACCAATATTATTTGATATGGCAACAACTGTTCAAGCTTGGGGCAAAATATTAGATGCACGTAGTAAACATAAATCTATTCCTGATACTTGGGCTGTAGATGACAAAGGTGAACCAACAACTGACCCACATGAAGTAAGCGCTTTATTACCAGTAGCTGGTCCAAAAGGTTACGGACTAATGATGATGGTTGATATTTTATCAGGTAGTTTATTAGGATTACCGTTTGGTAAACATGTTACTTCAATGTATAAAGACTTAACAGAATATCGTAGATTAGGTCAGTTACACATTGTTATTAATCCTGCTTATTTTGGTGACGAAGAAAGATTTTTAGAACAGATTTCACAAATGGTGGAAGAGTTACATGCAGTACCGCCAGCAAAAGGATATGACAAAGTTTATTATCCAGGTGAAATTCAAGAAGATGTTATTAAAAAATACCAAGAAACTGGTATTCCAGTAGCAGAAGAAATATACGAATATTTAATTTCAGATCGCGTTTATTAATCCAAAGGAGAAGAGGTGGCGTTATGCGTCTTTCAAAACAAGAACTATTCAATCTTATGAAACAAAAATTAATTAAAGCTGGTTTAAACGAAGAAGCAGCGTCTGATGTTTCAGATGTTTTAACATTTGCTGACCATCGTGGTATTCATTCACATGGCGCAGTACGTGTTGAATATTATGCAGAAAGAATAGCTAAAGGAGGTATAACGGCTGATCCAGACTATACATTTGAAAAGACTGGACCAGCAACTGCCACATTTGATGGTGATAACGGTCCTGGACATCAAGCTGCAAAGCAAGCTATGGAAGAAGCGATAGAGATGGCTCGAGATAATGGCGTTGCAGTAGTAGGTGTTAAAAATATTTCTCATAGCGGCGCACTAGGCTACTTTGTTGAAATGGCAGCTAAAGAAGACATGGTAGCGATAAGCATGTGTCAATCTGACCCAATGGTAGTACCTTTTGGCGGAACTGAGCCATATTTCGGAACAAATCCAATTGCATTTAGTGCACCATCAAATGATGATCGTATTATTACTTTTGATATGGCAACGACTGTACAAGCTTGGGGGAAAGTATTAGATGCGCGCAGTAAAAACGAATCTATTCCTGATACTTGGGCAGTAAACGACAAAGGTGAGCCAACAACTGATTCAAGAGATGTACATGCTTTAGTACCTGTTGCAGGTCCAAAAGGCTACGGACTTATGATGATGGTTGATATCCTTTCTGGAAGCTTGTTAGGTGTGCCACACGGTATACATGTTTCATCTATGTATCAAGATTTAACTAAAGGAAGAGACTTAGGACAATTACACATTGTTATTAATCCTTCTTATTTTACAGATTTAAATCAATTTAAAAAGCAAATCACGACTATGCTCGATGAACTAAAAGAGCAACCGGCAGCTGAAGGATATGGAGAAATATATTATCCAGGTGAACGCGGCAAATTAAGAAGTGAAAAGTATGACGAAGAAGGCATAGAGATAGTAGACGATATTTATAATTATCTAATATCTGAAGACGTACATTACGATAGATATCACGGCAAAAATAGATTTGCCGAATAATAATTGGAGGAAGAAAATGTTATATACAATTATTAAAGAAAACACATACCAAGATTCAATTGTATTAATGTTATTATCAAATAAATTATCAGCAATTGACGGTGTGAATAAAGTTTCAATAATGATGGGAACACCAGCAAATAAAGATATATTTAAATCATCAGGTTTAGGAACAGAAGAATTAGAAGATGCTAAGCCAAACGATATTGCTATCGTTGTTGATACAGAAGATGAAGAAAAAGTAGAAGAAGTAAGTAAAGCAGTAGATGAAGAATTAAAAGGCAATAGTGAAAAGGAAGAAGCATCAAATAATAAAGAAGCTTCAAATTGGAACCAAGCTTTAGATTTAGCAAATAATCCTAACTTAGCAATGATTTCTATACCTGGTCAGTATGCTGCTATGGAAGCAGATAACGCTTTAAACAATGGCTTACACGTCTTCATGTTTAGTGACAACGTTGCTAAAGAAGACGAAGTAGCGTTGAAACAAAAAGCTAATGAAAAAGGTTTAATGGTTATGGGACCAGACTGTGGTACAGGTATTATTCATAGTGTACCTTTAGCATTTACAAACATCGTGAACGAAGGCGACATTGGTGTTGTAGGAGCATCTGGTACTGGTATCCAAGAAGTTACAACAATTATTGACCGTGAAGGCAAAGGTGTTACAAACGCAATCGGTACAGGTGGCCGTGATTTATCAACAGAAGTTGGTGCGGTTACAATGTTAGATTCAATCAAAGCTTTAAACCAAGATCCTAAAGTAAAAGTGATAACTGTAATTTCTAAGCCCCCAGCTAAAGAAGTAGAAGAAAAAGTATTAAATCTTTTACGTAATATTGAAAAACCAGTTGTAACACTATTCTTAGGTCATAAACCAGAATTTACTGAGAAAAATATTCATCATGCATACACATTAGAAGAAGCAGCTCGTGTTTCTGTACAGTTATCTAACGGCGAAGAACCGAACTTTGCAGCTTCAACACTTAAAGATATTAATGTTGAACTAAAAGATAATCAAACTGGTATTAAAGGTTATTATTCAGGCGGTACTTTAGCTTCTGAAGCAGCAATGTTAGTTAAAGATGCTTTAAACGTTGAAAGTGAAGAAGCTGAAGGATTTACTTTGAAAGCAAATAATCACGAAGTAATCGACTTAGGTGATGATATGTATACTCAAGGTAGACCACACCCAATGATTGATCCTGGGAAACGTATCGAAATGTTAGAAAAATCTGCAGATCAAGAAACAACTGCTGTCATTATGCTTGATAACGTAATTGGATATGGTAGCCATGATGATATGGCAAATGAATTAGCACCAACAATCTCAAGTATTAAATCTAAAGTTCAATCAGAAGGTAGAGATATTGCAATCTTAGCTACTGTAGTTGGTACTGAACATGATCATCAAGGTTATGAACAACAACAAGAAACATTACGTGAAGCTGGTGCAATTATTTGTGATACAAACGATCAAATGGTTCGTACAGCTATTGAATTAGTAGGTGGAAAAGTAGAACAACCTGAATTACAAGTTCAAACATTTGAAGCAACTAAAGTTGATTTAACAGTTGATGAAAAAATTATGAACCTTATCAATATGAAACCAAGTGTTATTAACATAGGACTGAAAAGTTTCTCTGAAGCGGTTGAAAACAGTGGATCAGAAGTTGTTCAATTTAACTGGCGTCCAATAGCAGGTGGAAATGAAAAATTAATGAAAGTCTTACAATTTTTAAATAATTATGAAGGAGAGTCAGTATAATGGGATTTAAAACAATTGATGAAGCCAATCAAGCCGTTATAGATAAAATGGTTGCTGCTGCACCGTTCTTAGTAGATGTAGTCCCAGCAAAAACTAAAATTCCAGAATTAAAAGAGAATGTTCTTTTACATGCAGGGCCTCCAATGACATATGACGATATGACAGATCCAATGCAAGGTGCATGTGTCGGTGCGATTCTTTTTGAAGAATGGGCTGATGACGAAGCAACTGCTAGAAAAATGTTAGAAAATGATGAAATTACATTGATACCATGTCACCACGTAAACGCGGTGGGTCCAATGGGCGGTATTACTTCAATGAACATGCCAGTACTTGTTGTAGAAAACAGAGAAAATGGTAACGAAGCATATTGCCAAATGAACGAAGGTATCGGTGCGGTTATGCGTTTCGGTGCATACAATGAACAAGTTATTAATCGTCTACATTGGATGAAAGATGTACTTGGTCCTGTATTAGGTGAAGCAATTCGTTCACTAGAAGATGGCATGAACGTAAACGTGCTTATCGCAAAAGCTATCGCTATGGGTGACGAATTCCACCAACGTAATATTGCTTCTTCATACGCATTCTTACGTGATATAGCACCAGTTATATCTTCATTAGACCACATTGATAACGAAAAACGTACAGAAGTAATACAGTTCTTATCTGATACAGACCAATTCTTCTTGAACGTTGCTATGGCAACTGGTAAAGCAATGATGGATGCAGCAAGAACTATTCAATCTGGTACAGTAGTTACAGCTATGACACGTAACGGTAATCAATTCGGTATCCGTATCGCTGGTATGGGAGACGAATGGTTCACTGGGCCAGTAAACACACCACAAGGACTGTATTTCACTGGTTACTCAGCAGACGATGCAAACCCAGATATGGGAGACTCTGCAATTACAGAAACAATAGGTGTAGGAGGCATGGCAATGATTGCTGCTCCTGCAGTGACACGCTTTGTAGGCACAGGCGGCTTTGATGATGCATTACAAACAAGTAATGAAATGACAGAAATCACTATTGGTGAAAATCCTAACTTTGCTATTCCAACTTGGAATTTCAAAGGGGCTGTATTAGGAATTGATGCTAGAAAAGTAGTAGAAACAGGCATTACTCCAGTTATTAATACTGGTATTGCACATAAAGTAGCAGGCTTTGGACAAATTGGAGCGGGTACTGTACATCCTCCAATCGAATGTTTCGAAAAAGCAATTACAGCTTATGCTGAGAAATTAGGATTCTAAGATGATTTTAAATGCAAGTGCGACAGGTAGTGTCGCACTTGATTTATTAAGAAAGCATGATGCTTTTTATGTGCACAGTATATTTAAAAAAGGCTTTAATATCATAACGAATCAACAAGATTTAATATTCATAGGTACTGACGAAAATGGTCGGTTCCCTTTCGGTATACTTGTCGATTCATATACGAGAGAACAGCTCATTTCTGAAATTGAGATTGGGGCACAACTGAAAGTTCAACATCATACCTTAAACATTAATCATTTAAAGTTAAACTGGAAAGTTGATGTGCTCGATTTAGAACAAGATTTTGATCAATGTAATGTACCGTTATTAAAAGAACAATTGGATAAATTTTCTTTTGCAGATTATGAAGAATCAGAATTTACAAGTTCAAAAATAGATGAATTTTTAGTAGCACTGAGCTCGAAAGAAGTAGATATTGAACCTTATTTAAGATATTACATTGGTAGAGGACAAGGTCTGACGCCAACAGGTGATGATATTATAACTGGAATACTTTATGCAAATAAATTAACACCATTTATAGAGACATCAAATTTATTAAAATTAAAACAATTATTGAATGAACATCTTACAACAGTCGTTAGTGAAGCCTTTTTAAATTGTGCTTTAGACGGGTTGTTTAGTTCGAAAATTACAAAGCTTCAACATGAAGCATCGGAAAAAGCGATAAAAGAATTAATATCAGTTGGTTCATCCTCAGGAATGGATACACTTTATGGTATTTCTCTAGCTTTACATAAGGAGTGGAATTAATGGGTAAAAGAGTCGTGCTTGCTTTAGGTGGAAATGCTATTTTACAACCTAAACAAGAAGCAACATATGACAATCAATACAACAATGTCATAACAGCTACAGAGAAAATGATAGAAATAAGAAAAGCAGGCCATGAAATTGTTGTGACACATGGTAACGGACCTCAAGTAGGAAATATTATTGCTCAAAATGAGTATGCTAAAGATAACGTTCCAGCATTACCAATAGACGTTTGTAGTGCAGAATCACAAGGTATGATTGGTTATATGATGGAAATGGCATTGAAAAATCATTTGAATAAAGATAAAATTAATGCAAACGTTAGTACATTATTAACTATGGTAGAAGTGGATAAAGATGACAAAGCGTTCAGCAACCCATCTAAACCAATAGGCGTATTCTTTGATGAAGATACAGCAAAAAGCCTAGAACAAGATAAAGGCTTCACAATGGGAGAAGATGCAGGTAGAGGTTACCGCAGATTAGTACCTTCTCCAGAACCACTTGTTATTCATGGCGTTGAAGAAATTAAAAGTTTACTAAGTAAATCAATTATTATTTCTTCAGGCGGTGGCGGTATCCCTGTATATCGTAATGAAGAAGGAAATCTTGAAGGTGTAGAAGCTGTAATCGATAAAGATAGATCAGGCTTAAAACTTTCTGAACAAGTAGAAGCAGACGTGTTCATGATGTTAACAGATGTACCAAATGTTTATATTAATTATGGTAAAGAGAATGAGAAGAAATTAGAACAAATTTCAGTTGAAGAAGCTGAACAATATGTGAGCGAAGGACAATTCCCAGCAGGTAGTATGTTACCTAAGATTGAAGCTGCTATTGAATTTGCTAAGACAGGTAATGAAGCTATTATTTGTTCATTAGGCGAAGCAGTAGATGCTTTAGAAGGCAAAGCTGGCACACGCATTGTAAAATAATCAGCTACTGTCAATATTATGAAAGAGTCTGAGACAATTATTTATGTCTTAGACTCTAAAAATTTTATATGGAGGTGAGGATTTGGAAGAACAAATGAAAAAATATCATTTTAAAGATATTTGGATTGTTTTATTAGGTATGATATTTGTAGCTTCAACGTTAAGGGCACCATTAACTTCTGTTGGTCCGGTTGTTGACTCAATTAAATCTACATTAGAAATCAATAATAGTTTGGCTGGATTTTTAACAACAATACCTTTACTTATATTCGGGATTGTATCTCCGTTAGTATCGAAAGTTGTTACTAAGTTAACGATGTCAGGTGCAATTGTTTATGCACTAATTTTATTAATGGTTGGTTTATTCTTACGTGTATCTGGCGGTATTAATTTATTTATTTTCGGTACAATCTTAATTGGTGTGGCTATCGCATTCGGAAACGTTTGTCTACCTAGTTATGTGAAATGGAAATTCCCATTACAAATAGGTTTATTCACCGGTATTTATAGTGCGACGATGAACTTTACTGCTGGTCTGGGTGGTGGACTAAGTTATCCCTTATCCCAAATCTCACCATTAGGATTCCGTTTGTCATTAGCGTTTTGGATTATATTAGCAGTATTAGCGCTTATATTATGGATGCCTCAAGTTAAAGGTGGAAAAGCCGAGGAAATTAAAGCTACTAAAGAAATGCAAGCTAAAGCACAAGGACCTAAACCTAAAATGGTAACTTCTAAGTTAGCATGGGTTGTTGCGTTAACAATGGGCTTTCAATCTATGGTGTTTTATACAGTAGTTGCATGGGTTCCTTCCATCCTAATAGATAAAGGACTATCACCAACTACAGCTGGATATTTCCTTATGTTGAACCAATTTTCACAAGTACCTATGACATTTCTATTTCCAATAATTGCTTCTAAAATGAAAAATCAAAAAATACTCGTAACAATTATAACGGTGCTATTCTTAGTTGGCTTCAGTTTACTATTTAGCCAATCAATTGTTTTACTAGCAATTAGTATGGTTATAGCGGGTCTAGGAATGGGTGCATGTTTCAGTATATGTATGACATTCTTCTCAATAAGAGCAAGAACAAGTGCAGGTAGCATGTCATTGTCTGGATTCGGACAATCTATCGGATACTTTATTGCAGCAATTGGACCGTTCTTCGTTGGATATTTACATGATTACTTCGGCGGTTGGGACGTAGGTATAATCGCATTACTTGTTATATCTGTTTTAACGTTTATATTTGCTATACAAGCAGCACAAGATGTATATGTAGAAGATCAATAAAAGTTATAAAATAATACTCCTAATCCGATTTAACGGATTAGGAGTATTTGTTTATATTTAGGGATTGTAATAGTTTTTTGTTGTACTTGGATTAATGAGATAGAAAATCCAATAATGTAGTGAACCCTAAAAGTTGGACTTTTTTATAATATATTTACTTTGAAATTTTCCCTGTATTCTACAGGTGACATTCCATTTAATTTCGTCTTGATACGATCATGATTGTAATACTTAATATATTGAATTATATCTTTTTTTAAAACATCGTAACTATCATATTTCATACCGTAAAACATTTCTTGTTTGAGTAATCCAAAGAAATTTTCCATTGGCGCATTGTCTAAACAGTTTCCCTTACGGGACATACTTTGGAATATATTATTTTCCTTTAAAGTAGAAACCCAGGAATTATGTTGATAATGCCACCCTTGGTCTGTATGAATAGTAGTTCGATAGCTCAAATTTTTTAGTTTATCAATGCAAGTAATTAACGATTCCATGGCGAAAGACAATTGAGGCGATTTACTTATCGAAAATGAAATAACTTCACCAGAATATATATCAAGAATAGTTGAAAGATAGAGCTTTACATTTGAGCCTTTTATATTGAATTGTGTAACATCTGACACTAATTTTTGTAATGGGCGATCGGTTTTAAATCTACGATTTAACATATTCTTAGCTACTTTTCCAATTTGTCCTTTATATGTTTTTAAAGAGCGTGAGCGACGTGTAAATTTTGTACATAATAAATTATTCTCTCTCATAATTCTAAGTACTTTTTTATGATTAATAATGAAACCTAATTTTTTTAGTGTTAGCGTAACGCGTCTATATCCATATCTCATCTTATTATCATGTACAATTTTTTTAATTAAATTAACTAATTTATTATAAACACCATTTTTAGACTCTAACTTCTTTATCCAATAATGATAGACGCTACGGGCAATTTGAGCCACATCTAATATATCTTTCAGTTTATAATTTGTTTGTGACCTTAATTCATTAATAGCTATCACTTTTTGTTTTTTTGATCCTCTTGAATTAAGGTGTTTAACTTTTTTTCGTACGCCATAAGTATTTCGTATCGCTTATTTTGTTCACGTAAATATTCTAATTCGGCTCTCTCACTATCGTTGAGCTTCTTATTTTCATTTTTTCTATTCATTGGCAGTCTCTCACTTTCACGCATGTTATTTATGCCAAGAATACCACACTTATCAAATTTAGACTGCCACTGACTTATTAAATAATAATTAATTATTTTAAAATGAATCGCTGTTTCTCTATAAGATAATTGATATTTCTTTCTATATCGTAAGATATGAAGTTTTTCTTCGTCAGTATAATACCTAGAAATTTTATTAGGAGATAACCCTGCTTCTCCAAAATATTCAAATTGATAATTCCAGCAAAATAATAATGATCGCCCAATGCCAAATTCACGAGCTATACTAGTAGCACTATTAGTGCCTTCTCTATATCTTTTAACTAGTTTTAATTTAAATTTTAAGCTATATTTTTTATTCATAAAATGAACACCCCTAAAAGTTTATTTTTGGTTCAACTTTTAGGGTGCACTTCATAAAGGTGTGTGTAGTTGGATTATTGTTGTAGTTAATCCAATAAGAGTATGGTTAGTTGGATTATTGAGATAGAAAATCCAATAAAGGTGTGGTTAGTTGGATTATTGTTGTAGAAAATCCAATAAAAGTGTGGTTAGTTGGATTATTGTTGTAGAAAATCCAATAAAGGTATGGTTATTTGGATTATTGTTGTAGAAAATCCAATAAAGGTATGGTTATTTGGATTATTGTTGTAGTTAATCCAATAAAGGTATGGTTATTTGGATTATTGTTGTAGAAAATCCAATAAGAGTGTGGTTACTTGGATTATTGTTGTAGAAAATCCAATAAAGGTGTGTGTAGTTGGATTATTGTTGTAGAAAATCCAATAAAGGTATGGTTATTTGGATTATTGTTGTAGAAAATCCAATAAAGGTATGGTTATTTGGATTATTGTTATAGAAAATCCAATAAAGGTATGGTTATTTGGATTATTGTTGTAGAAAATCCAATAAAGGTATGGTTATTTGGATTATTGTTGTAGTTAATCCAATAAGAGAGTCAAGTCCATATTTATGTGTAATATCTTTAGAAGTAATCAACCTTTGGTTTTTTAGAATGTATTAACAAAATAAATCTGTTTGATTTTTAGCAGATTCATTTTGTTAATCTCTACTTATTTTTCAAAAATAAGTAGTAAGTTTAAGGAATAAAAGGTCTTTTAGCATTATCTAGATTTTCTTGAATATCCATGAGTAATGCACCAATTAATCTAAAAGCTGAGTCTAGGTTAGGGAAAGTCTTAATGACTTTCTCTCTTTTTCTAAGCTGCATATTTATATTTTCAATAGAGTTAGTAGTTCGTATATTCTTATGGTGTTGTGCTGGAAATCTATAAAACTGTGTGGCATCTTCGAAGCCCTGATCTAATATATTTAAAGCTTCTGAATACTTAGGATTATTTTCATACTTAGTTACAAATTCATTTTTACTTTCAAGCGCATGTTGATATGTAGGAGCTTGAAAAATAGATTTAAGTAATGTTCTTGCCTCTTGTGAATTCTTTTTTGGGAATCTTTCAATGATGTTTTTAAGAAGATGAAATGTACAACGTTGCCAAGTTGAATCTATAAATTGTGATTTAATAGACTTAATAAGACCAGAATGTGCATCAGAAATAATGAGCTCAGGAGTTGTGAGGCCACGCATTCTTAAATCTTCAAAGAACTCAGACCAAGCCTGTTCAGATTCTTGATTAGAAATTTTAAAACCAATAATTTCACGTCTTTTAAGTTCATTTACTCCCATAGCTATATAAACGCCTTTAGAAACTATTTTATTATTCTCTCTAACTTTAATATGCATGGCATCAACAAATACATATCTGTACTGATGACTAGTAATAGGTCTACTCGACCACTTTTGAATATCGGGGTCAATATTTTTCATAACTTCTGAAATCGTAGATTTCGAAACAGATTTACCTGCCAGAGCCTCTACAATTTTCGTGATGTTTCTAGTTGAAACGCCATTAATATAAGCTTCTATCATCGCTAAAATCAGTGATTGATCAGAGCGAGAATATTGATCAAAAACTTCAGTTGTAAATTCGCCATCACGCGTTCTAGGTACTTTTAAATGAAGTGTTCCGACTGGAATCATAAAATCACGTTCATAGTAGCCATTTCGTTGTGCAATCCTTTCAGGATGCTTTTGTTTGAAATCAGCGTTCACAAACTGATCTCTTTCCATTTCCATATAAGCATTTAATACAGTTACAGCTATACTTTTCATAGCAGTATTTAAATTACTTTCTAAAATAGCACTTGCCAATTCTTCAAAGTCTACGTTAATATTTAACTGAGTCATATATAGGTCACCTCTACAATATTTTCTTAGTCGATTACATTGTACTAAAGTGAGCTATATTTGGCTCTTTTTTTATTACACAATTATATGGACATATTCAATAAGAGTGTGTGTAGTTGGATTATTGTTGTAGTTAATCCAATAAGAGTATAGTTAGTTGGATTATTGTTGTAGAAAATCCAATAAAGGTATAGTTATTTGGATTATTGTTGTAGAAAATCCAATAAGAGAGCATGTACTTGGATTAATGAAAAAGAAAATCCAATAAGAGTTGAAGAGGGTGAGACACCTTTGTGTCCCACCCATTTTAATCAAAATTATGATTCATAATATTTAACAAGTGTATCTAATGCTTTAACAGGATTTAATCCTTGTACGCCTTGTTGTTGTAAAAATAAAGAGAAAATAGATAAGAATGTAAGTATGTTTTGTTTTTCTACTACATAGCCCATTAAGCCAATTCTCCATATTTTATTTTGTAGCTCGCCAAATGATCCAGCGATTTCTACACCGTAATTTTCTAATAATGATTTTCTAAATTCGTTAGACTCTACACCTTCAGGGATTTCAACGCAAATGACCATTTTCATTTCATGGTTTGCATCTCCATAAATTTTTAATCCAAGTGCTTCTAGTGCGCGTTTTAAACCTTCGTGATGGTAAGCATGACGTTCAGCTCTATTTTCAACGCCTTCTCCTACAGCAATTTTTAAGCCGGCATTTAATGCATAAACCATAGCTGTTGCTTCTGTATGGTGGTTTAAACGTTTAGGACTCCAATAATCTTGAAGTTGTGTTAAATCAAAGTAATTACTTCTTATGAAAACTTCTTTCTCTGTTTCTTCGTTTGTTCTAATACCTTCTTCAACACGTTTTCTAGTATTAATTGCTTCACTAAAACGCTCATTGAAAGTAATTGGTGTGATGCCAGAAGGTATAGATAAGCATTTTTGAGCACCGCCAATAACAGCGTCTAATTCCCATTCGTCAACTGGTATAGTTGTACCTAAGTATGTAGCAACGGCATCCACTACTGAATAAACGCCTCGTTCTTTACAAGCTTTACCAATCTTATCAATAGGTTGCTGACGTCCGGTAGATGTTTCACCGTGAACAATTGCTAATACTTTAGGTTTTACGATATCTAATGCTTTAATAATTTCTTCTTGTGGTAGAACTTCTCCTACAGGACATTCAATAGTATGTACGATACCTCCAGCACGTTGAACTAGCTCTGCGAATAAATGTCCAAACCTACCTATAATTGGAACTAAAACACGATCTCCTGGCTCGACGATACTTGAAATAACAGCTTCTAATCCCGCTCTGCTCGTACCATCAACAGGGAATGACCATGTATTTTCTGTTAAAAATGATTTTCTAATCAGTTCCATTGTTTCATCCATTATAGCTGTAAAGTCCGGATCAAATTGACCAAGTATAGAGTTGCTCATTGCTTGTGAAACACGTGGGTCCACACTTACAGGACCTGGTGTCATAATTAATCTTTTTGCTATTTTTAATTCACTCATATTAAGTTCTCTCCTTTACACTTTTCCTTTTTAATTGTATCAAATTATTAATTCAAGTTCTTTGTATAATTATACAAAAAAGCATATAACTTTTATTAAAAATGACTAAAAATTGTGATTATTCAGTTATTGCATCCGCAAGTAATTTATAAGACTTTTTCTTGTCTTTAAAATTATAAATATTAGTAATAATCATGAATTCATCAGTTTGATAATATGTTTCAAGTTCTTTTAATTTTGCTACGACTGTTTCTGGAGACCCGATAATACAACGTTTCCTATTTTTCTTAATTAAATCCTGTTCTTCATCTGTAAAATCTTCAACGTTGATTTCTTCAGAAGACAATACTTTAGTCCCTCGACCTTTGCTAACATTAATTAACCATTTATCTTGGCTTAGAGCAAGTTCTTCAGCCTCTTCATCAGTTTCAGCACATACTACAAAAATACATACAATACTAGAAGGTGATTGCTGACTAACAGAAGGTTTAAAGTCATTATAATATCGCTCCATTGCTATTTTTCCATACTTAGGATTGATAAAATGACCAAATACAAAGCCAATTCCTAAATTCGCAGCATTTTTTGCACCATTTTCAGTTAATCCTAATAACCACATTGGAGGAGGATTATCGATACGAGGTCCAGCTTTCACAAGTCTGAATTTATGATCTCGAGGAAGTGAATTATATAAGAAACCTTGTAAATCACTAACTTGTCTAGGGAAATCATCAATAGGTTTAATGTGATTATCCGTTAAAGCCTTTTGTGTAGAAGGCGAACCACCAGGTGAATTACCAAATCCAATGTCTATACGATTAGGGAAAAATGCTGATAAAGTCTTAGCATTCTCTGCAATTTTATAAGGGCTGTATTGAGGTAACAAAATACCACCAGAACCAACACGAATTTGATTTGTCGAAGCGGCTATATTTGTCATTAATATCTCTGGTGAAGAACTCGCTAATCCACTCGTATTATGGTGTTCCGCAACCCAATAACGGTGATAACCTAACGACTCTGTCCATTTCGCTAATTCAATAGTCTTCCTTAATGTTTCCTCAGGCGTGTCACCTTTAGAAATGGGTGCCTGATCCAGTACACTGAGTTTCATTCAACCACGCTCCTTTATGAATAAATCTTATTTATAACTTACGTTTGTATTTTAATGAAAGATAGCCTTCCTCTTTAGGGAGTGTGTTCATTGGTTTTTCAAATTGGAATTGAAAACCGTTTGTTTCATAAAAAGGAATCCCCATGTAGTTTTCTTTTAATACTGATACCCATTGCTCTTTTGCACCACGTTCTATTTGATCGCTTGTGATTTTATGTAATAATTTTGTTCCAATACCTTCTCTTTTACGAGTAGGATCTAAATAAAGGACGTACAGTTCAGAACTACTATCATTACGAAAACCTCCACCACCAGCTCCAATAATTTTACCTTTATCTGCTGCTACAAACCAACCATTCCAATAATGATTAATATTTAAAACTTCATTTGTTACACGAACTTTATTATAAAACTCATTAATAATTTGAGTGATATATTTTTGAGGAAGAATGTTTTTGTATGTAGCTTTATAACCTTCAGAACATACGTAAATAATACCTTCAACATCTTCTACTGTCGCTAATCTATAATTCATTCAACCACGCTCCTTTTACTCTTAATTAAAGTATAACTTAAAAATAAATATTGTTATAAAATCTGCTTATGATGTGATGATGCACCTTATGAAAGTTGCAAGTCGAGGTCCACGCACAACTTTATCATTGAGTGAACAAAGTATTAATAAGACATGCTGTAAAAAACTCCCTTCAAAGCCAAGTTTGAAGGGAGTTTTAAATTCAACTAAATATTCGTTTGTGCGCCTGGTCCGACTGGTATTCCTAGTAAGTACCAAATGACAAACATAATTGTCCATAATATGAGAATTGCGATAGAGTATGGCAGCATGACGGATACGACTGTGCCTATTCCATTTTTCTTTCCGTATCTTTCTGCTACTGACACGATGTAAGGGAAGAATGGCATTAGTGGTGAAATGATATTTGTTGATGAGTCTCCAATTCTATATGCTATTTGTGTAACTTCAGGAGAAACGCCTAATTGCATAAACATCGGCACAAATATAGGTGCCATGAGTGCCCATTTTGCAGAGTCTGCAGCGATAAAAATATTTATAATTGTTGTAATTATGATCAATGCTATTAGCGCTGTTAGTCCATTTACATGCATAGCTTTCAGTAATTCAGCACCGTTTACAGAAAGTATTGTTCCAATATGAGAGTATTCAAATAATGCAACAAACTGTGCAGCGAAAAAGATTAAAACAATAAATTCAGACATTGTCATTAAAGACCCACTCATGAGTTCAACTGCATCTTTATCGTTTTTAACTGTTTTGTTAATAACACCGTAAGTTAAACCAGGGATAAGGAATACGAGCATCATCGTAAATATAATACTGTGTATAAATGGTGAATCGATAAAACTTCCATTTTCTCCTCTTAATAATCCATTAGATGGTATAACCATACTACCGATAACAACAATTACGGCAATTAAAGCAATGTTAGCCCATTTAAAAGCTTTAGGATTAATTTCATCAAATTTAGTGTTTTCGGGTTCTTCATATTCTCCTAAACTAGGTTCAACAATTTTATCTGTAATAAACGTTCCAATTCCTACAACAAGAAAAGTAGAAACAAACATAAAGAACCAGTTATCTGTAGCATTTACAATGTAATCAGCATTAAGTATATGTGCAGCTTCTGTCGTCATACCACTTAATATTGGATCGTTTGTACCTAGGAATAGGTTTGCAGAATAACCACCTGCTACACCACTGAATGCAGCAGCGAGTCCCGCTATAGGATGACGTTTGAATGATAAGAAAATCATTGCTCCAAGAGGCACTAATACAACATATCCTACTGAAGCGGCAATGTTAGAAAGTACACCTAATAACACAACAATTGGAGTTATGAATTTACGTGGTGTATGTGCAACGGTCTTTTGAATTAATGCACTTAAATAACCAGTTTTCTCAGCTACACCAACACCGAGCATAGCGACCAAAACAGGGCCGAGTGCTACGAAAGATGTAAAGTTCTCAACGACACTTGTAAATACATGTGAAATACCAGAAGGTGTTAGCAAGCTAATCACTTTTGCAGTTTGGTTTTCTACATTTCCAGTTTCTTGGTTTATACCTTTAAATGATACGGACACATCAAATAAATAAAGTATATGTGAAAGAACAAATAAAATAACGATAAATATTAAAAATATCGTAACTGGGTGTGGGAGTCTATTACCTATATTCTCAATTTTACTTAGGTAGCGGCTCATTTTATTTTGTTGCACGTGTATCCCTTCTTTTTTATGTGATACTAAAATTGTATAGTAATTTGTACTAAATTCAAGAATAACAAATCAAACAAATAAGAATAATAAGGTAATTTAAATTAAAGGTTGAAAAACGTTCGTGTGTTCGAACGTTTTTTATTTTGAGATATTTTGTAATTGAATAAGGTTTGTTAATGAAATTATAAACATAATTATTTGTAAAAAATATACATTTTAGAAAATAAATGTGATATTATATTTTTTAAAGGGGGAATGTAAAAATTTGTTAATTTATTATAATTATTATTTAAATAATAAAGTTTACTAATTATTGTAATTAACAACGATTAATGAAGTTTTAACAATGGAAGGAGAAGATTATTATGAAAAAGAAACCAAATTCAAGAAGGTTAGATTTCATCCCTAATCGATTAAACAAGTATTCAATTAGAAAATTCACAGTAGGTACAGCTTCAATTATCATAGGTTCACTAATCTTTTTAGGACAAGGAAATGAAGCGCAAGCTGAAGAAACTACTACTAGTAGTACAACACACATAACCGATAACGGTAATATAAATAAGGTAACAGCTGAGAAAACTACAGAAAATACAACAAGTGAAGAAGTACCACCAGTTGCGGAACCAGCTGAAAATACATCAAACGATAACGAAATTAATAATGAAACAACGACAACAGAAACACCGGTAACAGATAAAGTAGAAGATAGCGAAGCAACAAGAGAAGAGCCAACAGAAACACCGGTAACAGATAAAGCAGAAGATAGCGAAGAGGCAACAACAGAAGAGCCAACAGAAACACCGGTAATAGATAAAGTAGAAGATAGCGAAGCAACAAGAGAAGAGCCAACAGAAACACCGGTAACAGATAAAGCAGAAGATAGCGAAGAAGCAACAAGAGAAGAGCCAACAGAAACACCGGTAACAGATAAAGTAGAAGATAACGAACAAGCAACAAGAGAAGAGCCAACAGAAACACCGTCAGCAGATAAAGTAGAAGATAGCGAAGAAGCAACAAGAGAAGAGCCATCAGAAACACCGTCAGTAGATAAAGAAGAAGATAGCGAAGCAACAAGAGAAGAGCCGACAGAAACACCGGTAACAGATAAAGTAGAAGACAACACTGAATCAACTAATGAAGAATCAGTTGAAAATACACAAACTGATAAAGAAGAGTCAAATACTAATGATGCTGTAACGAATACAGCAACTGATACAGATGACAAAGAAAGTACAGAGGAAGCAAGTGAGCAACCTTCTGGAACATTAGTAAATGATAAAGTAAACACGACTGAGTTTAATTTTAATTCTCAAGATATCAATCCGAATAATAGTGGGCACACTTCCTTTAATTCAAAATTCCAAGTTGATGGAGAAGTTAAATCTGGAGACTACTTTACGTTTAAATTACCTCAGTATTTAACAGCTGATGGCGATGTAGATTATTCAAATTTAAATAATATTATGAATTTACCAGAACTAAAAAATGCAAATGGTGATGTCATTGCTACAGGAATGTACAACACTACTAATAAAACAGGTACGTATACATTTACTGATTTTATAAATGGTAAGAAGAATATTAATGGTCAATTTGAACTTCCGTTATTTACAGATAGAAAAAATGCTCCTCAATCTGGTGAATATCCCTTAGAGTTTGATGTAGCTGGCGAAACATTTAATGAAGATATAAATATTAATTATGGAAGTCCAGTACAAGGTAATAGAGGTGAAAATGGATCAAATATTACTTCGTTTATAACAGAGATAGACTTACATTCTGGGCAAAATGAATATACTCAATCTATATACGTTAACCCTAAAGGCAATAAACTAAATTATTCTACAGTTAAAATCCAAGGTTATCATGAAAATCCTACGAAAAGTAGTACTTTAATTGATGAAAATAATACATCATTTAAAGTATACGAAGTTCAAGATAATACAAAATTAACAGATAGTTACTATATTAATCCTGAAGATTCAAATTATGTAGATGTAACAAATCAGTTTAGTAACGCAATTACTTATAGAGACAATACAGCGACAATAGATTTCAGTAATACTTCAAAAACTTATGTTGTAGTAGTAGACGGACACTTTGACAATAGTGGCGAAAGTGTAAGAACACGAGTGACTCATAGTAATACAGATTATTATGGAAATCAAAACACATATTATTGGGACAATGAAAATATCGTAAAACAAGGTTCTGGTTCTGGTGATGGCGACGATGATTCAGATTCTGACGCAGATGCAGACTCAGACAGTGATGCCGATGCAGATAGTGACGCAGACTCCGATAGTGACGCAGACTCAGACAGTGATGCAGACTCAGATAGTGATGCGGACTCCGATAGTGATGCAGACTCAGACAGTGATGCAGACTCAGACAGTGATGCGGACTCAGACAGCGATGCAGACTCAGACAGTGATGCCGATGCAGATAGCGACGCGGACTCCGATAGTGACGCAGATTCTGATAGTGACGCAGATTCAGATAGCGACGCAGACTCCGATAGCGACGCAGACTCAGACAGTGACGCGGACTCAGACAGCGACGCAGACTCAGATAGCGACGCAGACTCAGATAGTGATGCGGACTCCGATAGCGACGCAGACTCAGACAGTGATGCCGATGCAGATAGCGACGCAGACTCCGATAGCGACGCAGACTCTGATAGTGACGCGGACTCAAATAGTGACGCGGACTCAGATAGTGACGCGGACTCAGATAGTGATGCGGACTCCGATAGTGACGCAGACTCAGATAGTGATGCCGATTCCGATAGCGACGCGGACTCAGATAGTGATGCGGACTCAGATAGCGATGCCGATGCAGATAGTGATGCAGACTCAGATAGCGACGCGGACTCAGACAGTGATGCAGACTCTGATAGTGACGCCGATTCTGATAATGACGGTGATGTAGATCATGATATAGTTCCAGGGTCTAATATAGATAATGGACCGCATTCTGGATCAAATGTTGGTAAAGTAGCTAGTACTAGTAAAGATGGAAAATCTAATAAGACATTACCAGATACAGGTGAAGAAAATACACAAAATGGTCTATTGTTCGGTGGACTATTTGCTGGTTTAGGCTCATTGCTCTTATTTGGTAGACGTCGTAAAAAAGAAAAGTAAATAGCGTATAAATATGAAAGTATTTTTACTACCAGGCTTTTTAGCCTGGTTCCATTTATTTTCAACTTATTTCAAAAGTCGAGAAATGAGGGAATAAATTGTTTTTAGAAAAGCGAATTGATAAATTATTAGCAACAGTAAATGAAGAAAATCTAGAGTTTGATATTTCGTTTCTATCTTTAGGATTACCAAATATTAAAGCTATAGTTTCAGTTTTGAAAAGAAAAAAATATTTAAAAGATGATATATTAAAAGCATGCGCTCAATTTAAGAAAAAAACGGGTAAAGAACCAGTTTGGATTAAAATGGATATCGTTACGCATACAGAGCAAATTGACTTTAATATACTAGTAAATGATTTGGAAAAGACTCGTAGAAATTACGTAGACTATGGTTTTTCACTTGATGATAGTTGGAGGTATGCATTTTTACCTGAAATCATTAATGCGAATGCTTTTATAAGACCTAATAATAAAGATAAAAAATTATATCTATCTGAAAAAAATATCAATAACTATTTAAGAAAGTATACGAAAAATAACTTGGCATTTAATAAGGCTTACTATAATAATAAAAAAGTGATTAAATTCTATACAATAGGTTTTTATGTTGAAGAAGATCGAATTATTAAGCTAAATGAAAAAGGTTATGAGAAAAATTTAAGAGATGTTGATAATTTTCACGAAGAAATAGATAAATTAATTAAACAAAGTGTGAATTATTTAAAGAATGAAATTCAAAGTAATGGTAAGTATATTTATGGGTATTTTCCTCATTTTGATAAGAAAATTAATTTTTATAATAATTTAAGACATTCTTCTTCTACATATGCATTAATAGAAGGATTATCTTATTTGAATAAAGATATTTCAGTCGCTAAGAAACCTTTAAATTATATTATCGAAAACTATTTATACGAACATGATGGTATCGCTTATGTTTTTGATGATACGAAAGGTATCAATGAAATTAAATTAGGGCAAAATGCAGCATTTATATTAGCGATTTGTGAGTATTTAAGACATCGACCAGATGATTTATTCTATCTAGAAATAGCACAAAAAGTAGCTAAAGGTATTGAAAGTATGATTGATGATAATGATGCAGAAACGATACATGTATTGCATTATCCAACATTAAAAGTAAAAGAAAAGTATCGCATTGTATATTATGATGGGGAAGCTGCCTTTGCTTTATTAAGATTGTACCAAGTTGATGGAGATGAAAATTGGCTCAATCTAGTTAAACATTTATTTGAAAAGTTTATAAAACAGAATTATTGGAAATATCATGATCACTGGTTAAGTTATTGTACAAATGAGTTAGTGAAGTTAAACCATGAAGAAAAGTACTATATATTTGGTATGAAAAATGCTGCTGGTCATTTGGACTATATTAAGCAAAGGGAAACTACATTTCCTACATTTTTAGAAATGCTTGTAGCGACATACAAACTTGTACAATCAGCTAAAAATAGTGGATTTAAACACTTAGTAACAGAGTATATAGACGAAAGAAAATTGATTGATACCATTCATTCAAGAGCAAATTATCAAAGAACTGGATATTTTTATCCAGAAATAGTAATGTATTTTAAAAATCCAGAAAGAATAATGAACACATTCTTTATTAAGCACCATGGCTACAGAGTGCGCATAGATGATGTGGAGCATTATATTTCAGGTTATGTGCAGTATCAAAATGTATTTAAAAATAATAAGATTACTTAATAAAAAATTATTTATACATAAAAACTTCCTCAAAATTTATGAGGAAGTTTTTTAAGTATGTTATATCAGTTTTTTCTTTTGAACTAAATCAATACTATCTATATGATGTTGTACGATTTTTTCACAATAATCTAGGATTTCATCAATCTTACTTAATTGAATATCTTTAAGTATAAGTGCTCTTTCATCAAATGGGTCTCTAGCTTTCTTTAATAGTCCGAAATGTTCAAGTGTTTTTAATGAATTCGTAATTTCTGAAGAGGGCGGATCGAACATAATATCTCTCAATTTTCTAACATAGACTTCTTCCTCATCTATTTCAGATAGATAGAATAAAGTTAAAATGTCCATTCTTTTTAATTTCTTTTCATTATAAATTGTCTTAAGGATATCTTTCTTAAATAGTTCGTAATAAATAATTTGTTTCATTTAATCGTCTCCTATTTTTTAATGGTTAAGTCATATACGTGATTATCAAGTTTTGTTAGAGCTTTTATAAAATGATTTTGTTCTTCCTCAGACAATATAGACAGCAAGCTATCCATATTATGTATGCAAACTTGTTTTAAATTTAGGATAGCTTCTTTACCATATTCAGTTATATAAATATAGTAAATTCGTTTATCACGTTCAGATTGTTTTTTGATGACATAAGAATCTTTCATTAAGTCATTGACTAGGCGACTTAAATTTCCTTTGTCTTCATCGATTTTTCTACATAAGTTGTTCAAAGTAATACCATCTTGTTCATAAATAATCTCTAGTAAATTTGCGAGTTTTAAGGATATGCCATGGGATTGCGCAACATCTTTGCATAGATAATGCAAATTACTACATAAATTCACTAGGGAACTTTTGAAAATCTGAGCATTTTCATTTAAAAATTGATCATTCATTTTGATGTGCCCCCCAAATAGTATTGTCAAAATATAACTATAAATCCTTATAATACTAAATAATACCAAAAATAGAGAAAAGTACAATAATATTGTTTGAAAATCTAATTAAAAAGGTTTAAGTTTTACGAAATTATTATTGTTGTAAAATACAATAATAAATCGAACTTTTATATATTCTAATAATTAATTGTATATTTATTTAATGTAACTAATGTATATAGTGAAAGCTAAACAAAGACTGTCAAATAAGTGATTCATGGACTTTGATTAAACTATTAATATCAAAATAAATTTTTATAACTTAGTAGAATTATGAACGAATATTGAAATAATAATTTACAAATAGCAATAAATGATATATATATAGAAATAACAGGGTATTGTTATAGGTGGATATTTAAATTAATAAAAATTGACAATAAGTTACAACTTTTGAAATAGTCTATGTTTATAAAAAAGATTATTTAGTATACAATATCTTTTATAATTACAAACCGAAATGAGATGACAAGTATGAGTAAAATCGATAGACGTACACAGATGCTTGAAGCAGCAATTCAAATAGTAAATGAACAAGGCACTGATTCTCTTACACTTGATGCTGTCGCAAAACGTGCAGAGGTGAGCAAAGGCGGACTTTTGTATCACTTTAAAAACAAAAAAGCTTTAATTCAAGGATTAGTCGATTATGCAAGTGCCACTTATCGTAATAATGTCGATACAAACGTTCAAGATGATGACGATACTGGTAAATTGTTAAGAGGGTATATTGAAGCTACTAGAAGTCATCGTGACAATAATATTGCTATCAGTTCAGCTGTATTAGCAGCACAAGGAAACGACCGCTCACTTTTAAAACCATTACAAGAAACTTATCAAGAGTGGCAACATTTTATTGAAGACGATGGTTTGAACCCTGTAGATGCAACTATTATTCGACTTGCTATCGATGGCTTATGGTTAACAGAATTGTTCGGCCTTGATGCAATAGATGAATCAAGACGTGAAGAAGTTTTAAACCAATTATCAAATTATACAAATAAGAATTAAACAATTTAAAATATTTAATCTATAGTGGTTAACCATGCTGAGACATTATTATGTCCCAGCTTTTTTTGTGTTTAAAAAAGAATTTGAATAACAGCTTGAAACTTTACCGTCCAGTTGGTATACTAACAAACGTTGAATTTTTTAAAAAACATCATTTCAGGAGGATTATAATGAATAAAGTAATGTTAACAGCGGCTATAACTGGCGCTGGAGATACTGTTGAGAAGAACGAAAATGTACCAGTTACACCGGAAGAAATTGCAGATTCAGCAATTAAATGTGCACGTGCTGGGGCAACAGTTGCACATATTCATGCACGTGACCCAGAAACTGGTGGTATTAGTCACGACACAGAATTATTTAGAGAAGCTATACGATTAATCCGTGAATCGGGTGAAGATATTATTATCAATATTACATCTGGTGGTGGTGGAGATTTCATCCCGAATTTACAAGATCCATACACTGCTGGGGAAGGTTCAGATATGCAAACGCCTGAAGAGCGTCATGAACCAATCGGAACATTACTACCAGAAATGTGTACGCTAGACTGCGGAAGTACTAACTTCGGAGATATGGTTTACTTAAGCCCTGCAGATTGGCTGCGTGAACAAGCACGCCTTGTACAAGAAGCTGGTGTAAAACCAGAACTTGAATGTTTCGATAGTGGTCATATTCGATTTGCTAGACAATTAATTTCCGAAGGCTTAATTGATGGAGAACCAATGTTCCAATTTTGTCTAGGCATTCCATGGGGAGCAGATAACGACGCAGAAACGATTGAATACTTTAAAACACGTTTACCAGAAAATGCACATTGGTCAGGATTTGGTATAGGTAGAATGCAATTACCAACTGTAGAAGAAATAGCTAAACGTGGCGGCAGTGTTCGTGTTGGATTAGAAGATAACCTGTATATATCTAAAGGTGTTAAAGCTACAAATGAAGCATTAGTAGAAAAAGCTGTAGAAATATTAAAAGAATTAGATATAGAACCTATGACGCCTCAAGAAGCGCGTGAATTTTATCAACTAAGAGACCCTAAAGGAGGACAATCATGAAATTTGCAGTAGTAGGAACAGGTGTAATCGGAAGCGGTTGGATTACACGTATGCTCGCTCATGGACATGAAGTTGTAGCGACAGACCCAAGTGAAAGTGCGTATGAAACAATGTTAGAACAAGTGAAAACAAATTGGCCATATGCTGAACGCATGGGCTTACACCCAAATGCGTCACTTGATAATTTAACATTCACACCTTATTTAGAAGAAGCTGTTAAAGATGCTGACCTTATACAAGAAAATGTACCAGAAGTAGAAGAAATTAAAGATAAAGTATTAACAGATATTGATTTTTATGCACGTCCAGATGCAATTATCGGTTCTAGTACATCAGGTATTAAACCAACAGAATTACAAAGAAATTTAAAGCATCCTGAAAGATTAGTCGTAGCTCATCCTTTCCATCCTGTTTATATTTTACCTTTAGTGGAAATTGTGCCAGGTAAACAAACGAGCGAAGAAACAGTTATTAAAGCTGAAGAAATCTATGAAGCTATCGGAAATGATGTACTTCATGTACGTCATGAAATAGAAGGTCACATTGCAGACCGTCTTATGGAAGCTTTATGGCGTGAATCATTGCATATTGTAAACGAAGGCATTGCTACAACAGAAGAAGTAGATAAAGCATTTACTCACGCAGCTGGCTTAAGATATGCACAATATGGACCATTTATGACTTTCCATTTAGCTGGCGGTCAAGGTGGTATGCGTCACATGTTAAAACAATTTGGTCCTGCTCTGAAGAAACCTTGGACGAAACTAGTCGCACCAGAATTAACAACAGATTTATACAATGCAGTTGTTGAAGGCTGTGAACAATCGTCATTTGGTTATTCAATGTCAGAATTAGACCAAAAAAGAAATGAATTTTTAATTAAAGTTAAAGAACTTGCAGAAGAATATTGGCCAAAAAATAGTGATTATATGAAGAAAAAACAACTCACTAAGACGGAGGTTTAATGTCGTGTCTAACTTTTTCAACTATCAAACAACTGTTCAGAATGAGTGGTTAGATTATAACAACCATATGAATGATGCAGAATATAACCGTGTGTTCAGTCAAGCAACTGATGCTTGGCTTGCTCACATAGGGTTAGATGTTCAAACGATTAAAGATATTAAATATACTGTATTTACGTTAGAAAATCATATTACTTACCAAAAAGAAGTACCTAAAAATGAAACGTTAAATGTCAGTGTACAATTAATAGACTTTGATCAGAAGAGATGTCATGTATTCATGAATATGTTTAATGGTTCAAACGAATTATGCTCTACTTATGAAGTAATGTTAATGGGAATCGATGTCGAAAGTGGCCGTCCTAGTGCGTTTCCAGATAATATTATGGAGCAAATTAAAAATGAGTCAGTTAAGAAACAAGACGATTCATTACCACGTGAATTAGGACGTCAAATAGGCATTAAACGTAAATAAAAGTATAACTAGGACTGTTTGTATGATGCAGATAGTCCTTATTATATGAAAAAATCACTAAATTAAAGGATGAGTAAATTGTGAAAAAATTTAAATTGATGGATTGGGTTACATTTACAATTTCTTTACTTATATTGCTATCTGTAGTTATACCCTTAATTGCATTTCCAGATGCAAGTAGTCAAGTAATATTATCACTTAATGATCTAATAACCTCAAAATTAGGTGCTGTTTATTTAGGAATTGGTCTAGCTGTTTTAATCTTTATACTTTATATCGCATTTGGTAAATATGGTGGAATTGTTCTAGGTAAACCTAATGATAAACCTGAATTTAATACGATGAGTTGGGCAGCAATGTTATTCTGTGCAGGTATCGGCTCTAGTATTTTATATTGGGGTATTATCGAATGGGCATATTATTATGATGGTCCACCGTTTCATATCAAACCACGTAGTGAAGAAGCAATTAATTATGCTGCTACATATGGAATGTTTCACTGGGGACCTATTGCTTGGGCAATATATGTCTTGCCAGCACTTCCAATCGCTTATTCGCTTTATGTAAAAGAACAACCTATTATACGTATTAGTCATGCATGTCGACCACTAATAGGAAAATACACTGACAAATGGCCTGGTAAAATGATTGATGTTCTCTTCATTTTTGGTTTACTAGGTGGTGCAGGTACTACTTTAGGACTTGCTACACCAATGATTGCTGAAGGAGTTGGCTCACTAACAGGTTTAGATGGTAGTTCAACTTGGCTACGATTAACGATACTAGGCATATCAACATTGATATTTGCAGCAAGTTCTTACTCAGGTATTAATTACGGTATTAAAATATTAAGCGACATTAATATTTGGTTAACGTTTATATTATTATTATTTGTATTTATTGTTGGACCAACAGTATTTATAATGGAAACAACGCTTTCCAGTGTAGGTTTAATGTTCCGTGATTTCTTCAGAATGGCAACATGGTTAGAACCATTTGGTGGGCTTGGTAATATTTCAAAAGACAACTTCCCACAATCATGGACAATATTCTACTGGGCTTGGTGGTTAGTATACGCACCATTCGTAGGATTATTCATAGCCCGTATTTCTAAAGGACGTACGTTAAAAGAAGTTATTTTAGGTACACTTGGATACGGTACCCTTGGCTGTACACTATTCTTCGGAATATTAGGTAACTATGGTTTATGGCTAGAGATTACTGGTAAATTCTCTGTTACAAAAGTACTTCAAGAAAAAGAAGGACCCGCTGCGATTATGTCCATTTTAGAGCAGTTACCAATGAGTAATGTCGTTATCGTTATATTCGTAATTACAGCAGTCATTTATTTAGCGACTACTTTCGACTCAGGTTCATACATCTTAGCAGGAGCAACACAAACTGAAGTAGATGACGAGCCATATCGTTGGAACAGATTATTCTGGGCATTTGCGTTATCATTTATTCCGTTAGCACTTATGCTAATCAGTGGGGATGAGATTTTAAATCTGTTACAAACCGCCTCAATCATTGCAGGTGTGCCATTGATTATAATATTTATTTTGCTGATGGTATCCTTCATCAAAACGCTAAGCAACGATCGTATTAAACTAGAAGAACGCTCTCGACTTCATAAAGAAAGAGAACGTCGTACACTTTCTATCAGGTATGCCAAAAATGATAGATGGTGGGAAAAGAAATAAATAATTTTTAATATAAATTTTGAGCACTAATTCGTTGAATTATATATAACGAGTTAGTGCTTTTTTCATTTATTATGATATTTGAATACACTTTAACAACTATATAATAGAAGAAAGACGTCTCAGAATTTAATTGTTGACGTATGAAAATATAATTGTATGATGATAATAACTATAAAAAAACATATGGAGATGAAAAGCATGATAAGAACTATGATGTATGGAAAAATTCATCGTGCGAGGGTAACTGAAGCAAATTTAAATTACGTAGGTAGTATTACTATAGATGCAGATATTCTTGATGCAGTAGATATTTTGCCGAATGAAAAGGTAGCAATCGTTAATAATAATAACGGTGCAAGATTAGAAACTTATGTAATTGAAGGTGAACGAGGAAGCGGTAAGATTTGTTTGAATGGTGCAGCTGCACGTTTAGTTCAAGTAGATGATATTATTATCATTATGAATTACGTACAAGTTACAAACGAAGAAGCTAAAAATTTATCACCTAAAGTAGCAGTAATGAATGAACGTAATGAAATTATTGAAATGATTCATGAGAAGGAAAATGAAATCATATTATAAAGTGGCTATGTCATGAATATACTTGCCTTAATACTATTATTAATCTAAAAAGCTTTAAAGTTCAGAACTTTTATTTTGAACTTTAAAGCTTTTTGTAATTTCATTTCATTTCTAGTTATATTTTAATATTATATTGAAATTTCATTCCAAAAGTGAGATAATGTAAGCGATTCCAATAAGGAGTGTGTTGAAATGCTAGGCTTTTCTGTTTATTTAGGAGAACCATTTGATAAGACTTATATTGAAACAATGCTTAATGAAGGTGCCAAATATGTATTTACTTCATTGCAAATACCAGAAGATGATCCAATGTTGTATTTAACCAAATTAAAAGAGTTAAATAAAATAGTAAATGGTAGAGCAGAGATTATTGCAGATGCAAATCCTAAAACGTTTAAGACTTTAGGATTGTCGTATAAAAAGCCTACTACTTTAAAAGATGCTGGAATAGATTTTATAAGATTAGATATATCATTGGAGATAGAAGATATTATATCTTTATTAAATGAAGTTAATGTAGTATGTAACGCAAGTACTGACGCTGTCGAATTGCTCTATCAACTTAAAGCTAAAGATATAGACTTATCAAAAGTGATGGTTGCACATAATTATTACCCACGACCGGAAACAGGTTTAGAAAATGAGTTTTTCATTTCTAAAAACAAAGAAATAAGGGATGTTTTTCCGGATGTGAAAATTATGGCATTTGTCCCTGGTACTAAATTAAGAGGGCCTATCTTTAGAGGATTACCAACACTTGAAGCACACAGAAATATACATCCTTTATATGCTGCTTATCAATTATTAAAATATGATATCGACGTTGTTTGTATTGGGGACACAAGCATAGACTTAGATATCATAAATCAATTTCATGATTATTTTAATAATGGAATCGTAAGTCTTTATATTGAAGAGGAAACACCTGCTTTAAAAGATGTAACAGGGAGAATTTTTCATAATAGGAAAGACCAAGCGAGAGATGTAGTAAGAGCGGAAGAGGCAAGGATGAGTTTTCAAGGGGAAGTTAAACCAGATAATACGACTGAAAGAGTTAAGGGGACCGTTACATTAGATAACTTGAAATATGGGCGATACATGAACGAACTGCAAATCGTCAAGAGAGATTTAGAAGCAAATGAAGCCGTGAATGTTATTGGGCGTGTTTCTAGTAGCAATTTAGATTGTATAAATATGATTGGTGCTGGACAGGCTTTCCAATTTATTAAAAGGGGATAATGTGATGGACATAAAAAAACTAACTACTGAATCAAGAAATAAATATTCATCAAAACTAGATACTTTAACGCCAGAACAATTTGTTGAAGTGATGAATACAGAAGATCAAAAAGTAGCCGAGCAAATTAAGTTAGAGAATAATGCGATAGCCGAATTGATTAAAAGAGCTATTACGGGCTTAAACAATGGTGGAAGGTTAATTTACATGGGAGCAGGAACGAGCGGAAGATTAGGGGTATTGGATGCTGCGGAATGTGTCCCAACGTTTGGTGTCACGCCAGACGTCGTAATAGGTTTAATTGCAGGTGGTCCAGAAGCAATGACGGTTGCAGTAGAAGGGGCTGAAGATGATTTAGAATTAGGGGAACAAGATTTAAGAAATTTAAATATAAACGAAAATGACACGGTTATAGGTATTGCTGCTAGTGGAAGAACACCATATGTTATAGGTGGATTAAAATACGCCCAAAGCATAGGCGTTCCTACTGGTTGTGTAACATGTAATCAACAATCAGAAGTAGGAAATTACGCTGATTTTCCGGTTCAAGTTGATGTTGGTCCAGAAGTTTTAACAGGCTCAACAAGGTTGAAAGCAGGCACAGCTCAAAAACTCATTTTAAATATGATTTCAACTGGTGCGATGGTTGGTATAGGAAAAGTTTATGAAAACTTAATGATTGATGTTAAACCAACCAACAAAAAACTTGTACAACGTGCTATTAATATGATTCAAGAAGTTTTAGGGTGTTCATATGAAGAAAGCCAGAAACTTTTTGAAGAAAGCGATGAACAAGTAAAAGTGGCAATTGTTATGGGCATGCACAATGTGAGTAAAGAAGAAGCCATTCAGAAATTAGAAAAAGCTAAAGGGTTTGTGAGAAATACGTAAACAAGGGGTGTATGTATATGTCTAAAGAAAAAGAAATGGCCAAAGAGATACTTGATAAAGTTGGGGGAAAAGACAATTTAGAAAAAGTCATTCATTGTATGACAAGGGTTAGAATGAGTATCGTCGACTACACTAAAGTTGATATTGAAGGTTTAAAAAATATCAAAGGTGTGATGGGGGTTGTAGAAGATGATATGATTCAAGTGGTAGTTGGACCGGGGACTGTAAATAAAGTAGCCAATGAAATGAGTTCTATTATTGGCGTACCACTAGGCGAAACAATTAAGAAAAATCAAAGTAATAAAGAGAAAGTAGAACAAGAAGCGGATCTGTTTAAACAAAATATTAACAAGAAAAATCAAACACCTTTCAAAAGAGTGTTGAGATCGATAGCTAATATTTTTGTACCTCTTATTCCTGCATTTGTGGGTGCCGGTTTAATTGGTGGTATTTCTGCTGTACTTTCTAACCTGTTAACAGCCGGCACAATCGATGGAGCATCATGGGAACAATTTGTTTTAGTATTTAATATTATAAAAGATGGTATTTTTGCTTACTTAGTCATTTATGTAGGTATTAATGCTGCAAAAGAATTTGGTGCAACACCTGGCTTAGGTGGTGTAATTGGTGGTACAACTATGTTGACTGGCATGGATCCAGAAAGTCCACTGAAAAATATTTTTAATGGCGAACCACTTGAAGCAGGGCAAGGTGGTGTAATTGGGGTTATTATAGCTGTTTGGTTGCTATCTTTAATTGAAAAAAGATTACACAAAATTGTACCGACTGCTGTAGATATTATTGTTACTCCGACGATTACATTATTTATTATGGGGTTAGGAACAATCTTTGTAATCATGCCTATAGCAGGTTTTATTTCTAACGGCTTGTTAGGCGTAATTGATTGGGTCTTAAATATAGGTGGAGCATTTAGTGGATTTATATTAGGTGCAACGTTCTTACCTTTAGTTATGTTTGGATTGCATCAAGTATTAACACCAATTCATATAGAAATGATTAATCAATCAGGTGCTACTTACTTATTACCAATACTTGCTATGGCTGGTGCAGGTCAAGTAGGTGCAGCATTTGCCCTATGGGTTAGATGTAGAAAAAATAAAAAAATCATTAACCTTCTAAAAGGTGCTCTACCAGTAGGAATTTTAGGAATTGGAGAACCATTGATTTACGGGGTAACTTTACCTCTAGGTAGACCATTTATTACAGCTTGTATCGGTGGTGGAGTCGGAGGTGCAGTTATAGGCGCCATCGGACATATTGGTGCAAGTGCAATTGGGCCGAGTGGCGTATCCCTTATACCGTTAATATCTCATAATATGTATGTAGGATATATTGCAGGTTTATTAGCAGCTTATTTAGGAGGCTTTATTTTCACATATTTATTTGGAACGAACAAAGAAATGACAGCACCACAAGAATTGGATGAGGATTAATATGAGCGAACATCAACACGTACTTATGTTTATTAAAGAAAATATGTCTCGTTTAACTAAACGAGAACAGCGTATAGCACAGTACTTTGTCGATTATCCTGAAAAGATAATTGAATTAAGCGCTAAGGAGTTAGGCACGATAACAAACACAAGTGCTGCTTCCGTTATACGTTGTACGCACAAATTAGATTTTAAAGGTTTTACTGATTTGAAACTGTCTATTTCTAGGTATATGCCTCAACATGAAAAAAGTATATATCAAGAAATTAAACAAGATGAAACAGTATCGTCTATTAGTAAGAAACTTATTACACGAGCATCACATACACTTGAAATGACTGAAAAATTAATCGAGAGTAGCAGTGTAAATGCCATTATTGATCAATTGTATGAGGCAAAAACAATTATAGTTTTTGGTGTAGGTGCTTCAAGTTTAGTAGCACAAGATTTATATCAAAAATTTACTAGAATTGGTAAACAAGTTATTCATTCTTTAGACACTCACTTTTTAGCTACAGCAATAGCTTCACATAATAAAGATTGTATTTTGATAGGAATTTCTAACTCTGGTGAGAATAGTGAAACACTATCTTTAGCTAAAGTTGCACATAAATATAATGTTAAAGTAATAAGTCTGACTCAATCAAAAAGTTCATCTTTATCACAACAATCTGACTATCAATTAACACATGATGCAAGTTCAGAAGAAAGTTTAAGATTAGCAGCTACGAGTTCTCTTATATCGCAATTGATGACGCTTGATATATTATTTTATAGCTATTTATCAAGAGATTATGATGAACATGTAATAACGATGAGTAAAACGAGAGATGCAGTTGAATTATATACAGAATAAATGTTTGATAGAGTCCGGGACAACAATTTATGTCCCGGACTCTCAGTGTATTTAAATAATATGTAAGAACTGAAAAAAGATGAAAGAAAGTAAGTTATTACACTTTCTCCGCTTATACAGATTGTCACGGGGTATATATATTATGAGTGGAGGTGCATAATGATGGCAAAATCTAATAAGAAAAATTACACCAGTAGAATTAACAATGTAATTGATGCATTTAGTCTAGAAGATAAGCAAATGAGAAAACTATTAAACTTGCCTAAAGAAAAGTATGAATTGCTTATGCATGGGAATCAAGGTGTTTTAACAGACAAACAAAGAAACGAAATTGAAAAGCGTTTAAATTATTTTGAATCTATTGGTAAGCACGAAGATGCTTTAAAGTATACTAAATATTTTATTGAAAAAACATTGAAAAAAGAGTATAATTTACCAAATAAGTCAATTGCCAAATTATGTAATGTTAAAAAGAAAACAATTAAAAAATTAATAAATTCTAAGAAAATTGATAGAAACGAAGAGAGAAATCTTATACTAAACGTTCTTCAACTTTATGAAACTTTAAAATCAGTCAACTAATTGCTCATCATAAACATCATATTTTAAGAATTAAGGAAAGTTAGCGTGTTATTATGAAACAAGTAGAAATTATAAGAATATTAGATGATACCTCGTTTGTTGTAAATGCAGGTTCAGATAGATATTTAGAACCTGGCTATTTTATAGACGTATTAAAGAGAGATAAATCTTATAAATATATTGCGAAAATAGAAGAAGTATACCCTGAATTATCTTTATGTAAAAGATACGGAGAAGAAAGACTCTTCTATGGAGATGTTGTAAGGATTAGATATCCTGAAGACGAAGATATGCAAATGACCACAAAAGTTATTAAATCTAATAAATCTAAAAAGAACAGAAAAAAGAGAGGATGAGATCGCCGAATCTCATCCTCTTTCCCGTTTAATATGTCTAAAAAAATTTAAATAAGTAACGTTGTAGACTTATATAAGTACTCTAACATAAAATGTATAGATTTTACAGAAAAAAGATATATCATTTAATATGATAATATTATATATTTTTTAAAGAAATCTATAGTGTGAAATAATTATGTGTATATTGGCAAATTACATCTAATAAATGTATAATAAAGAAAAAATAAAATAAGAATGGACTGAGAATACGTGGCAAATCAATATGAGCGTTCTGCAAAGAAACCTAAATCAGCAGCATTTAAAATTGTAACAACTATTATTATTGTGTTATTAATTGCGTTTTTAATTATTATTGGCTATTTTGTGTATAAGTTTTTTGCATTAGGTAATACGATACATAACCCACTGGATAGAGATAAATCTGAACTTAGAAAGAACGCAGTAGATACTAATGGAGATCCTATTTCGATAGCTTTATTTGGAATTGATTCCGACTCTACAAGATCAGCAGAAGGTGGAGGAGAGCGTTCGGATTCAATCGTTTTATTATCTATAAATCCAGATAAGAAGAAAACTGTAATGGTTAGTATTCCTAGGGATACTAGAGCGGAAATTGTTGGCAATGATTCTGTAGAAAAAATTAACCATGCGTATGCATATGGTGGCCCTAAAATGGCGATTAACTCTGTAGAAAAATTAATGAACGTACCGGTAGACCATTATGCAACAATTAATATGGATGGCGTTAAAGATTTAGTAGATTATGCAGGTGGCGTAAATGTTACAAGTAATTCTACGTTTACGGTTAAAGGAAAATCATATGTTAAAGGCCAAAAATACAAATTAAATGGTGAAGAAGCGTTAGCATTTATTAGAAGTAGAAAAGAAGAAGGCGCTGGTGGAGACTTTGGTCGACAAGAACGTCAACAATTAGTGATTCAAGCACTAGCTAACGAATTAGTTAGCGTAGGATCTTTACCTAAAATTAATCAAATCTTTGATACTTTAGGTGATAATGTTAAAACAGATATGAAGATTGGACAACTAAATGATTTAAGATCTAAATATAATGATGCTTTAGATAATGTAGATCGTAATCAGTTAGAAGGACAAGATTCAATTTTAGATGATGGATTATATTACTTTGTACCTAGTGACGCTAGCAAGAAAGATATAGTAGACTCATATAGAGAAAATCTAGGTTTGGAATAAAGTATAATATTAGAAAATATTAATCTTTAAACAAAAAAATGCACCTCAAATTTTGAGGTGCATTTTTGTATTTAACTTCTTTTTTGAATAATAAGCAATTTGATAGCGTTAGTTTTTAAATAATATGTCTCATCTACATCCTTAGAATTATAATCAGCCATTTCTATATCTGGAGAACAATATTTATCTAATAGAACTGTGTTGAAATAATCAATATTAAAACGTTCGTTATCTAATTTTCTAATTGCTTTGAAGATATTACCGTTATCCTGATCAAATGTAATGTTAGTTACTCTAAAAGTATTAAAAGGTATGTCACGGTAAGAAAGACTAATACCAACATTATTCTGGTAGTTGATATCATTTGGATTATATAGTTCATAATTAAATAAAAGGAAAAATATTTTATTGTGTTGCTCGAACTTAATATAATTTTGTCCTTTTTCGAATTCTTGTTGGTTAAAGTACGTTAATATATATATTAAATAATTAACAGGACTTTTACAGTGGTGTTTTAAATGTAGTGATAAAGGTTGATTTATAGTTGCGAGATCGGCTGAAGTTTCCTCTAATAACCAGAAGCCTAAACCAGACACATAAGTTGTGATGCTTAATAAATGATCTACAATAATAGCAGCATTGAAATAAAAATCACTCATCGTCCTCGAATCACCATGAATGACATTCCATTCTATAGGTACGACGTTTTTATTATTGTTCTTCATGAATTTTAAATTGTGAATAAGCTTTTCAGTATAGTCACTTTTTATTTTCGCTATATCATGATTATTCATTTTGTTAAAGTCGAATAACTCATTAAAGCTATAAGATATTGCAAAAGAATCGACATTTTTACATAGTTGCATATCTATATCAAGTTGCTCGTAATCATGTTTAAATGGATCAGGTCCATTTATCATTATTTGTAAATCAGGTAAGCTTTCTTTAGAGTCATTAATTTGAGATTGTATATGCGTGAGTTCGTGATACTTGATATCAAAGTAAAATTCACCTTGTTTATTAACGAAATAGTTATGTATAACATCTATAAATTCTGACCATTTACTTTTGAACATATGATCTTGTACATCAAAATCATATATTTTTATACATGGCGTTATATTTGTATCTGAAAACAGGCTTAAACAAAAAGCTAAATTATGTCGATACTTATGTTTTTCTATATCGCAGAAAAATGATTTTAATGAACAGTGAATAACAATGATAGGCTGACGAGGTATATTTTCTACAGTTTCCAATATTGTACCAAGGAATGGAGTATAAAAATCATTAACGTCACCGATATGTAAATAAGTTTTATGGTTAGCCTTTAATTTTTGTAAAGGTAAATCTTTAAAAGTTAAATGTTTGTACTCATGAACGAGAGACTTATTATGCATCATTTTTTGCAATTTAGAAATTAAAGTTTTACGCTCATCTTCTGTCATTGTCTCAGTTTTTTTACTTATTTTTTTCTGTTGATACATTAAACGATATTGTTTAGGGGTTAATTGAAATTGTTCTTTAAATTGACGATTGAAATTATGGTAACTAGAAAATCCATGATAGTCTGCAATTTGTTCGACTTTAAATTGTGTAAATAACAAGGCGTAAGTAGTTTGGAACAAACGTGTTTCTTTCAAATATTGAGTGAACGTCGTACCTATTTGTCTAGAAAACTCACGTGATAAATGTTCAGGAGAAATAAAGAAAAAGTCAGCTACGAGGTTCAGTGATAGTTTTTCTTGGTAATGCTTATCAACATATTGCTTCACTTTACGTATAAGTCCTGTTAATTCCATTTCTGTTTGTCCATAATAATTTGTTTCTTCTTTAAAACGCTCATACATAATTTTATAAATTTCAACGATATAATGGCTACGTCTAATCTTTATATTCGTTAAATCTGCTAAAATAGCTCTTATAAATAAATCCTTTATTTGATGTTTATATTTATTTAATTGATTTGTTTTTGTAGTTTTCGGTATCCAATATAGGTAAGACTCTTCGCCACTTAAACTTTCCATCATTGAATATCCAATATGTAATACTGCGACTAAGCCGTCGTTTATTACTGGTAAGTAATTGTCATTATCCTGTAAATAAAATAAGTCACCGACGGTAAATGTATATGTTTTTTGATTTAAAGTTAATATTGCTTTTCCTTCTAGCACAAAACATAATGCACCATAACCTAACTTTTTAGGGTTAATAATGCCTTCTTTATGCAATGAAATGTCGTAATTGTACACTTTTTCACCTCATCTTCACTAAGATATTACATTTTATATCAAATAATGTCATATTTTTATTACATTTTAAACTATTATATCAAAAAAAGTAAGAAAAAGTTGGATTATTAAATAATTTTTATAAGAAAGATGATAATAAATCAAATAAATGAATTGATTTAATCAAAATCTGAAATTAAAACGGTTTACAATAATACTTAATGCTATTGTTGTATTGTAAACTATTAAAAACGGGGAAAATATTAAAATGGAGGTATATAGAATGACAGGGAATTTCAACAAGATTATTCAAGATATGATAGATTATGAGAATAAAATCGCAAATTTAAAAAACGAAAAACGTTTAACATTAGTTGATTTTATAATATTAGAAGAAATCTATAGATCTGAAGAAATTACAATTAAAGAAATACTTAACGGGAAGCTAACAGAACTTCAAACGAAACCTTCTAACATTGGAACAAATTTAGCAAAATTATATAGAAAAGATTATATTAATAAATATAGAAGTGAGCTAGATGAAAGAAAAGTTTACTATTACATGGAAGACGAACAAAAGGCTCAATACGAACAAATAGCAAAAGACATATAAAACAACAATAGGTTTAATTATTCAAAAAGAAACCCAAAGGAAATCCTTTCAAGTGAAAAGATTTTCTTTGGGTTTTTCTATAGAATTTAAAAATGATTTAAAAGGGTATTATAAAATTACTTGATTACAGTACGTGTTGAGCGTTCTACGTAGTGCGCTGAATGAATAGAAACTAATTCACCTTTAGATAAATCAAATAAATTTAATTTTAAAATACTATCCATCGCCTGGCGTACGTTTTCTTCAGTGAGATCACGTTTTGGGTTTTGGATCTGTAATGTGAAAGTTTTATCTGTTGAAGTTTTAAAAGTAAGTTCTAATACAAGTTTCATGAAATTCACCTCCTTGGTAGATTTAGAGGATAGAATTAATCTTCTATCTGAATTGTTTTGACGATATAAGCATCTTTGAACTTTTCGTCAGATAACGTTTCGATAATGCCTTTAAAAGTTTTAACTTGTTCATTTGTTACATTTAATTTAATTGCTTTAAATTTTCTTTGAACATTTTTCACTTTGGCATTCTCATCTAAGTACTGATGTAACAATATGATGTTGATGTCTTTAACTGTTGCCATTTTGCTAACCTCCTTTCACTTTATATATCGAAATGAGATTAAAAAAACGACCACAAATTAGTTAAAAATTCTTTCATGTTACTCAAATATATATTATTATTAATATGTACCTTAATTAGGAAGGATGGACGAAATGCATGCAACAAGTATCTCCAATTAAGAATAAAGATGATATTAGAGCGATGTATGAAGTATTAAAATCACACAGTGAAAGAGATTATTTATTATTTAGTCTTGCTATTCATACAGGTATTAAAGTAAATCAATTATTAAATTTAACTGTTCAAGATTTACTAGATGAAGATAACGACATTATTTCTAACTGGGTAAATGATAAAAAGGATTTGATTAAAGTAGTGATTCCATTGCACTTAAGATCAAGTTTGTCATCTTATATACGTATGGAAATGTTAGGAAAAGAAGACTTTGTATTTAGATCTATCAAGACGAAGAAACAATTGTCTAGACAACAAGCATATCGGATCATTCATGTTGCTGCAGAAGAAGTTGGATTGAAAAATATTGGTCTATACTCCTTAAGGAAAACTTTTGCGTTTCATGCATTTAAATCGGGTGTATCAGTTTCAATAATACAAAAATATTTAGGTCATCAATCGTTGTTAGAAACTTTAAAATTTATAGATGTAACCACAATAAAAAAAGAAACAACAATAGAACTAAATATATAAAAAGAAAGGAGTTCGTGTATGGCTTTAATATGGTTGTTCTTCACCATCTTAGTTGTAATGGCTATTGTCCTTATGACTATGAATACTAAATTTAGCCGCTTTGCTGGTTGGATAAGTTTAATCGCGCCGCTAATAAGTTCCATTTATTTTTTGAGTCAAATTAAATACATATCGAGTGGGCATACTGTTTCTTTTTTTAAAGAGTGGATACCTATAATTGATTTTAATTTAGATTTGAGATTAGATGGTTTATCTTTAATTTTTGCACTTCTTATTTCACTCATTGGCGCAGGTGTATTCCTTTACGCTATTTATTATCTTTCTCATGAAAAAGATAATCTCCCAAGATTTTACACATACTTGCTAATGTTTATGTTGGCAATGTTAGGTGTTGTACTTTCTAATAATACAATTTTGCTATATTCATTTTGGGAATTAACGAGTATATCTTCTTTCTTACTCATTGCATATTGGTATCAAAGAGAAAGAAGCCAGGAAGGGGCACTTAAATCTTTCTTGATTACCGTTTTTGGTGGTATGGCTATGCTCGTAGGGTTGATATTGTTATATAGCATTACGGGTACGAATACAATTACTGAACAAGTCGGTATGATTGATGAAGTGTTTCAATCACCATGGTTTGTACTTGCAGTCATTTTAATCTTACTCGGTGCGTTTACAAAATCAGCACAATTTCCATTTCATATATGGTTGCCAGATGCTATGGAAGCGCCAACGCCTGTTAGTGCTTACTTACACTCAGCTACTATGGTTAAAGCTGGTTTGTATTTATTACTTAGATTTACACCTATTATTGGTCAAAGTGAATGGGTCGTGTATACAGTTGTAACAGTCGGGTTAGTTACAATGTTAGTAGGATCTTTCTTTGCAGTAAGTAAAAAAGATTTAAAAGCTTTATTAGCATATTCTACAATCAGTCAATTAGGTATGATTATGTCTATGATTGGTTTAGGCTTGTTAGCTTTAAATCAAAGGTTTGAAGCGGGACATGAAATATTTATTGCAGCTTTATTTGCAGCTTTATTTCATTTAATTAACCACGCTATTTTCAAAAGTGTACTGTTCATGGGAGTAGGTATTATAGACCATGAAACAGGAACAAGAGATGTTAATAAATTGGGCGGGTTAAGAAAAGTAATGCCTATTACAGCAATTGTAATGTCAATCTCTGCTTTATCTATGGCAGGTATTCCATTATTTAATGGTTTTTTGAGTAAAGAAAAGTTCTTCACTAGTCTGGTAGAGACAGGACAAGTGGATATTTTCAATCAAACGATGTCTTTTGTGATGATAGCAGCAGGATTTATAGGTAGTATTTTTACTTTTGTTTATTGTTTAAAGTTAATAAAAGAGCCATTCTTTGGGGAAATGAAAGAAAAACAATTGCCTAAAGTACCACGTCATGATGGCGGGGGACTTCTTATAGCGCCTGTTTTAATTGTAATATTTGTACCGTTATTTTTCTTTATTCCAAATGTATTAGGAAAATATTTAATAGGTCCAGCGTTACGTGATATATTCCAATCGGATAAAGTAATGGAATATATACCTCATATTCAAGCGTGGCATGGATTTACAACTGAATTGTTTTTAACTATAGGAATATATTTAATAGGTACATTATTAGTAATGTGGCCAAATTGGACATTTATTTATAGCAAAGTATCAAAAAATATAGAAATCAATACAATTTATAATAAAGGTATGACTTTACTGGATCGGGTAAGCGCATATTTAATTCAAATTGTAATGAATAATAGATTGAATCAATATTTACACATCATTTATGTAATATTTTTCGTACTTATGGCATATGGCATATATCATGTCGGTATTTACGATATTGCGTATTACCATATTACAGAAGCTTCAACATTCGAGATTATTATATTGATTAACATTGTGATTACAGCGACAGCATTAATGTTTATTAGAGAAAGAATGACAATGACTATTTTAAATGGTGTAATCGGTTATTCGATTGCTGTTGTTTTCATATTTATGAAAGCACCTGATTTAGCTTTAACGCAATTGGTTATTGAAACTATTACGACAGTCTTATTTTTATTAGTATTTTTCCATTTGCCAAACGTTCAGAAAGATAAACCAAATGTTTTAGCAGAAATCGTTAAATTAGCAATCGCACTCTTAATGGCGGTATTTGTCGTAATTTTTGTTATCATGATGCAACAAGATAATCTATTCGATAAAATTTCTTATTATTATGATAACGCTGATGAATTAGCAGGTGTTAAAAATATCGTAAATGGTATTTTAGGAGACTTTAGAGCGTTAGATACAATGTTAGAAGGAATCGTTATATTGATTGCCGGACTAGGTATTTATACACTCGTTAAATTTAAGATAAGAAAGGATGAGCCTGATGAAAGAAAATGATGTAGTATTAGAAACCATATCAAAAATCGCAATATTTATCATTCTGACATTCGGCTTTTATATATTCCTTGCGGGACACGATAATCCTGGTGGTGGATTTATTGGTGGATTAGTATTTAGTTCTGCGTTTATCTTAATGTTCTTAGCATTTGATGTTGAGACAGTTGTTCAATCATTACCGATAGATTTTAGAGCAGTTACAATTATAGGGTGTCTAGTGTCAATGAGCACAGCGATTATACCAATGTTCTTTGGACATCCAATGTTAACACATGAAGATGGATATATTACGTTCCCACTATTAGGTGAAATTCATCTTTCAAGCGTAACATTATTTGAACTCGGGATATTACTTACAGTAGTAGGATCCATTGTAACAATCATGCTTGCGATAAGTGGTGATAACAGTTGAATTTAATATTAGTCATTATCATTGGTGTACTTACTTTCGTTGGAACGTATATGATTTTATCTAAAAACTTAATTCGTATTGTTATCGGTACAGCTATTTATACACACGTAGCTAACTTAATGATTTTATCAATGAGCGAATTTGGTGGTCGAAATGTACCACTCATAAATGGTGAAGGAAAAGACTATGTCGATCCTTTACCTCAAGCATTAATTTTAACAGCAATTGTTATTGGCTTTGCGATAACAGCATTTTTACTTGTTTTAGTGTATAGAACATTTAAATTGACGAAAGTCAACAGAATAGAGGCGTTACGCGGTGAGGATGAAGACGTAGATGAATAATTTAATACTTATACCATTACTCGTACCACTATTTATTGGTTTAATATTGTTCTTCTTTAAAGAACGATTAGCGTTAACAAGACGTATCGCCATCACTTTTCTAGCACTTACGACGATTGTAAGTGGTTGGTTATTAGTCGATGTCAGTATGAATAAAGCACTTGTTATCAACTTCGGAGACTGGCAACCACCATTTGGGATTCAGTTTGTTGGTGATGAGCTCAGCTTATTATTCACTACTATTTCCTGCTTTGTTGTCACAGTGATTATATACTTTGGTTTTGGTAAGAGAGAAAGGTTAGCTAACCGCTACTTTTTACCATCATTTATATTGTTCTTATTAAGTGGGGTTAATGGTAGTTTTCTAACTGCTGATATATTCAACTTATATGTAATGTTTGAAATAATGTTATTAGCTTCATTTGTATTATTAACATTAGGTCAATCAATAGAACAGTTAAGAGCAAGTATCATTTACGTCGTGATTAACGTTGTGAGCTCTTGGTTCTTCTTAATGGGCGTTGCTTATATATACGGTACGTTAGGTACTTTAAACTTCGGTCATATTGCAATGAGAATTAGTGAAAGTAACCAACCTACCACGACTACTTTAGTCGCAATTATCATGATATTTGTATTTGGAGGTAAAGCAGCGCTTGTCGTATTTATGTGGCTTCCGAAAGCATATGCAGCATTGAATACAGAATTAGCTGCTTTATTTGCGAGTTTAATGACTAAAGTAGGTGTATACGCACTTATTCGTGTGATGGTACTTATGTTTGATCAAAAGCCAGAAGTAACACATTTCTTACTTTACATTATGGCGATACTTACAATGATTATTGGATCAATAGGTGTTCTTGGATTTAAAGATATTAAGAAAATAGCAGCGTACCAAGTGATACTATCTATTGGATTTGCAGTATTAGGATTGAGCGCAAACAATTTAGCAGGGATTACCGGTGCTATATTCTATGTCGGACATGATATGATCATCAAAACTTTATTATTCTTAATCATAGGTACTTTTGTATTATTAACAGGTACAAGATATTATGACCAATTTGGTGGTTTAATTAAACATTATCCAAGTTTAGGTGTCATATTCTTTATTACGATACTATCAATTGGAGGCGTACCACCACTCAGTGGATTTCCTGGGAAATTATTAATTATTAAAGGCGCACTTGAAAATGGTTATACATTTGGCGTTATCGTGATGATTATTTCAAGTATCATTGCAATGTATAGTTTATTACGCGTATTTTTAGTAATGTATTTCGGCAGAGAAAGTGTACCTCAAGTTGGTAAAGTTGTTTTTGTTAAGAATAAATTATATGCAATGATAATATTAACAGTAACAACAATAATATTAGGTATTGCTTCTCAATATGTATTAAATATTTCTGAAATGGCAGCTCAGTTTAACATGAATGAGCTTGAATATTTTAAAGAAGTTATTCCAAATGTAGAAGTGGAGGCTAAATAATAATGGCACAACTATTATTAAATATTTTAATTGCCTTCTTGTGGACTTTATTTCAAGACGAAGACACATTTCATTTATCGACATTTATTTCAGGTTACTTGATTGGTATGTTCATCGTTTACTTAATGCATAGATTTTTCGGACATGTTTTTTATATGAAAAAAGTATGGGTTATTTTTAAATTTATTTGTGTTTATAACTATCAGCTTGTGACATCCAGTATTACAACAATTAATTATATTTTATTTAAAACAAATAAATTGAATCCAGGACTTGTTACTTATGAAACAACATTAAAACAAGATTGGGCTATAACATTATTAACGTTATTAATCATGTTAACACCGGGATCAGTCGTATTAAGGTTATCACCAGATGGACAACGATTCTTTATACATGCGATTGATGTTTCTGAAAGAGAGAAAAAGATTTTAACAAAGCAAATTAAGAAGTATGAGAAATTAATCTGGGAGGTGCTTAAATAATGGAAATAGCTATCATGTTTATCATAAAAACGGCATTAGTTATATATGGTATATCTATTGTAATTGTTCTATTTAGAACAATTATTGGCCCTACAACTGCTGATAGAGTTATAGCATTTGATGCTATGGGTGCAATCTTAGTTTCTACAGTAGGTATATTGAGCATTGTTTATGACACCTTCAGTTATTTAGAAGCGAGTTTAATTATTGCTATTTTAGCCTTCTTAAGTACAGTTGGAATATCTCGTTTCATTGAAGGGGGTCGTGTCTTTGAATCTAAGCGAGATCGTTAGTTTAATTGCAGCTATATCAATATTATTAGGTTCTATAACTGCTTTAATTAGTTCGATAGGTATTGTGAGATTTAGAGATTCCTTTCTAAGAAGTCATGCTGCTACAAAAAGCTCTACATTATCTGTTTTACTTTGTTTAACGGGTGTATTTTTTTATTTCTTAGTAACGAAAGATTACTTTAGTGTTCGTACTTTATTAACTATACTATTTTTATATTTAACATCGCCAGTTGCTGGTCATATGATTATACGAGCGGCATATAATTCTGGTTCATATATGTTTATGAAAGAATTTACAAAAAAAGGAACTTCGTTGAACTTTAGATATGACCGAAAAGAATCTAAAAAAGATAGACGAAGAAGAGCAGAGAAAAGAAGAATTATGAACGAAGCTTTCTCTAAAAATGATAAAGAAACATTCAGTAAATATAAGCAAGTTATGAAAAAAGACGACCCAACTTTAAAATAAAACAGCTGGAACATAAATATCAATTCAAAATAAATAACATCTGATTTCAATGATTTATTCAGTTAGAAATCAGATGTTATTTTTATGTGATTTAGAATTTTGTTCGTGCATGCTTGTCTAGTGTATGGTTCGATCGAGTCAACCGCTGCTAATATAAAAAAACGAGCTAGGGACGTAAATCCCTAGATCGTTTTGGATGAAATTGATCAATAAAAGCAAGAGTTGATATATTGTTGGATATACTACTACTTAAATCCAATTAGACGCTCTTTATTGGATTTACTAAGACATTAATCCAATTAGACGCACCTTTGTTGGATTTTCTATCTCATTAATCCAATTAGACGCTCTTTATTGGATTTTCTATTTCATTAATCCAATTAGACATACCTTTATTGGATTTTCTACTACAATAATCCAAGTACACGCACCTTTATTGGATTTTCTAAGATATTAATCCAATTAGACATACCTTTATTGGATTTTCTATTTCATTAATCCAATTAGACATACCTTTATTGGATTTTCTGCTTCATTAATCCAATTAGACGCACCTTTGTTGGATTTTCTATTTCATTAATCCAATTAGACGCTCTTTATTGGATTTACTACTTCATTAATCCAATTAGACATACCTTTATTGGATTTTCTGCTTCATTAATCCAATTAGACACACCCTTGTTGGATTTACTAAGACATTAATCCAACTACACACACCTCTATTGGATTATGTAATGACTAAACTTACGAATTAACTTTTCTTCTGGTTCAGACCTGAAAATAAATCACTTTCGTATATCAGCACGAGGAAATCCTAAAGTGGAATATGGTTTAGGAGTTGCTATAATAGCAAGAAAGACAAGAAAAATAATGGAGTTAAAAATTAGCAAAAAGAGGCTGGGACATAAATACATGTCTCAGCCTCTTTAATTATAATGGCAGTAGCTGACTGGATTGAAAATGCGCTTATATCAAGCTTTTTCCAACCCTAGGCCGGGGTGGGACTACGAAATCTGTTTATTAAAATGAGATTTCTGTCCCACTTCCTTTTTCGTTTATTATATACATGAGGAGGAGGGGTTATTATTTCATTGTGTCATGGATCACTTTGACATTGTGTTCCATCATATTGTAGTAAGAATTACCGTCGGAATCTTTAGTACCGATTGAATCTGTATAGACTTCACCTTGAATTTTTAGGTTTGTTTCTTCAGCTAGAGTCTGCATACTTTTCTTATCTACACTTGTTTCTACTGTTAATGCTTTAAGATTATGATCACGTACAAAGTTTACTGCTTGTTTCATTTGGTCAGGTGTACCTTGTTTTTCTGTGTTTATCTCCCAAATGTAACCAGGAGTAATGTCATAAGCTTTTGCAAAGTATTTAAATGCACCTTCACTTGTAATAAATGCACGTTTTTTCTTATCAATGTCGTTAAATGCTTTCGACATTTCATCGTCTAATTTATCAAGTTTTTCAGTGTATTTATCAGAGTTAGCTTTATAATCATCTTTATGTTCATCATCTAATTTACTAAGATGTTTCTCGATAGTGTTAACGTATTGAATACCATTTTTAATACTTAACCAAGCATGAGGGTCAATTTTCTTTTCATCTCCCTCGCCACCTTTTAAGTATATTGGTTTTACATCTTCAGTAGCTTGAATAACATTTTTGTCAGTGATTTTTTTATTTGCTTGTTCTAATGCTTTTTCAAACCAACCATTACCGCTTTCTAAGTTAAAGCCGTTATAGATAATAATGTCAGCATCTGTAATAGCTTTAACATCTTTAGGTTTAATTTCATATTCGTGGGGGTCTTGACCGATTGGCACTACGCTAGTAATTTCAGCGTTACCTTTAGTAACCTCTTTAGTCATATCACCAAGTATTGAATTCGTCGTAACAATTTTTAGTTTTGAATCGTCTTTAGAGTTAGATTGATTACAACCAGCCAAAACTAAAATAATTGCTATTAAAGGTAATAATAATTTTTTCATAGATGCCTCCTAATTAAATTGAATTTTATTTTTAAGTTTATGTATAGTAAATACTAGTATATAAAATGCACAACTTACTAGGACTATACAAGCTCCACTTGGCAAATTATATAGGTAACTAATATACATGCCACAGGCTGCACTTATTGCACTCAATGTACTTGCAACAATCATCATAGTTTTTAATGACTTAGTAATAAGGAAAGCAGTAGAACTAGGTGTTATAAGCAACGCTACTACTAAGATAATACCGACAGTCTGTAAACTTGCTACTGTTACTAATGCCAATAACATCATGACAAAGTAATGAATTAATCTTGTATTTAGACCACTCATTTTAGCTGCAATTGGATCAAAAGTAGACAAGTGCAGTGGTTTATAGAAAATCACAACACATAAAATTACAATAATGCTCACAATACTTGTGGTATAAAATGCACTTTTTGTTACTGCTAATATATTTCCGAATAGAATATGATACAAATCTGTAGAGGAGTTGATTTGACTAATTAAAATAATACCTATCGAAAAGAATGCTGTGAAAGTAATACCTATTGCGGCATCATTTTTTGTTTTAGAGTTTTGTGAAATAAAACCAATTAAAAAACTTGTCAGCATACCTGTAAAAAGAGCACCTACAAACATTGGTATGTTAAATAAGTAACTGAGCGCTACCCCAGGTAATACAGCATGGCTCATTGCATCTCCCATTAATGAAAGGCCTCTTAATATAATCAAGCTACCTACAATACCACAAACGATTCCGACTATGATTGAAGTAATCAAAGCTCTACTTAAAAAATTATAATTTACGAGTGATGAAATAAATTCATTCATCATAATACAACGCCATCCTTTAAAAATACCTCTTTTATGTTTTCGTCAGATAATGCTTCGTTAGCAGAGCCAAAGAATTTTAATGATCGATTGAGGAGGATTATTCTATCAAAATATTCTTTAGCTTTTTGAATATCATGATGAACAACTAGAATCAGTTTACCTTCTGATTTTAATTGTCGCAGCAGATTTATCATGATTTCTTCACTTTTGAAGTCAATACCAACAAAAGGTTCATCGAGGCATAGAAAGTCACTCTCTTTCATTAATGCTTTCGCTAAAAGAACACGTTGTAATTGACCACCACTTAACTCATTTAGCATTTTATCTTTTAAATTAGTTAACTGAAGTTCATTTAATAATTCATCTCTTTTAATATAAGCTTCTTTCTTCATAGGTCTGAACCAACCTGAAGTTTGATAATAGCCAGTAATTAAACTGTCTTTCACAGTAATAGGGAAATCCAAGTCTAATGAATTTCTCTGCGGAATATAAGTTAGTTCCGTCAGCTGTTGTTTAACTGGCTTATCATTCCATAATGCTTCACCAGTTGCTTTGAATTCACCAAGGATAGATTTAAGCAATGATGATTTACCCGCACCATTGGGTCCCATGATACCAATTAACTCTCCCGATGATTCAATTGTTAAGTTAATATCATGCAATATGTGCTGATGTCCTAATGATAAATTCAAATTCTTAACCTGTAACATGTTATCACCTTTCTCCGAAAATAAGTTTAGGGTAACCTAAACTATGTTTTTAATATAACTGTAAATTATGTTAAAGTCAAGAGATAGCAAGGAAAAATAAATCGTGGTACAATAAAAATATGCTAAAAAAAGTGAGGTCAGAACAAATGTTGACTGAAGAACAAGAAGATTATTTAAAAGCAATATTTGGTTTAAACGGGACGACAGATTATGTATCTAATAAAAATTTAGCACAAGATTTAAATATAAAACCCTCATCTGTTAGTGAGATGATGTTACGTTTAAAGAAAGAGGATTATGTGGATATACGTCCATATAAAGGTGTTAAATTAACTCAAAAAGGTTTAAATCATACTGCAAATATTATTAAGCGTCATAGACTGATAGAACGATTTTTAATAGAGGAATTAGAATACACATGGGATCAAGTACATGAAGAAGCGGAAATTTTAGAACATAGAGTTTCTGAACACTTCATTGAGAAAATAGATAAATTGATGGATTATCCTAAAACATGTCCACACGGTGGAATTATACCGAGAGAAAATCAAATCGAAGAGATTTATAATACGCCACTTAGTACATTTGAAGTAGGCGATAAAATAAAAATCAAACGTGTTATGGACTATGTTAATCTATTAGACTATTTAAGTAATGAAGAATTACTAATAGGTGATATCGTTGAAATCACTAAGAAAGATGAACTTAATCAATTAATAGAATTAAGTTTAAATGGTAAGACGATTATGATTAGCGAAACAAATGCTTCATATATATTCGGAACTAAAGAAGGATAAAATAAAAAGAGGCTAGGACATAAATACATGTCTCAGCCTCTTTTCTTATAATGGCAGTAGCTGACTGGATTAAAGATGCGCTTATATCAAGCTTTTTCCAACCCTAGTCCTACTCCCATTTTTATTTTATAAGAGAAATCTAGATTGGTCGTTTCTTAACTCGATATTATAGTTCTCTAAGTTTTTTAAGGCCATAACGCATTAAATGTATACATAACAGCATATATGTTAATAACAATCCAAAGTATACTAAAGAATAGAGTAGGTATTTTTGTGATTTGTCTAAGTTGACTACCATCCCATTCAGGGCGCTGTCTTGAAAATGTTAATAAAAAGATAGTTATTGTAGATTGGGCAACTTCACCTAATAGCGTACCTAATGCTATGTGATAAATATAAGTTGTAATTTGAGCAAAATCATGGATGTTTGGAGCAGAAATAACTTCATAAAGTGCAACTGCGATAACTAATAATATAATACTTGGTAGAAATTTTCTTGAAGTTAATGTGACATAAAATAAGAACATGATTAATAATAAAATTAAGAAAATTGGTCCGAATGTATGATGCTTCATCCAAACCCCTATTATTAACATTAAAGGTGGCATAATATAACCAAATAATGTAGTGATGAATTGATTCCATCCAGATTTAGATCCTGTAATAGCATAACCTTGACGACCAGTCTCCATTCGTTCTTTTCTACGCCAAACTACGACTAGATCTTTAGGTTTACCACCGGACAACTTGTTGGCAATAACATGACCCATTTCATGTATTAAAATCGGAAAATAACCTAGTATTATATCAATCATACTCAATATTGGATGTTGTCTTCTATGATGTACAAAAACATATATTAAGGCAATTAATGTAATAGTTATTAATGATATATTAATTGGTTCTGATAAAAAGTTCGGTAAAAATCGAGTCAAAAAAACGTCACCTCGTGTTTAATAGTCTAATACTATTCTACACTAAAGTGACGTTTTTGTTGTCGGACTTAAGACTTAATGTTATTTTGTATTTTTCTTACGCGCAATCAACCAAGTTAATAATAATATTAAGCCGATAGCAAGTATGATAGATGCTGTCATAAGGATAGGTCTATTATCTGGACTTGTGACTTTATCTTTTGTCTGGTTAAATTTATGTTTTGATGGTGATTCTAATTTGACTGTAGGTGGGCCATAATTATCGTTTATATATGAACGATCATAATCTATATGTGCTTCACCATTTTCTACAACTACTTCGTAATCTACACCTTTTTTAACGACATCGTATAAATCTTCAGTAATGTAATATTTTTTATCATTAATTTTATGAACACCTTTGGAAAGAACTTTTTTCCATTCATATTCGTCGAAAGTTTTCTCCATTAAACTGTTCCCCATCATATTACGTTCTTTTTCACCGCCGACAGTATTATAATCGCCTGCACCAAATAAAATTTGGTTTACTCTTAGTCCATCTCTCTTAGTTGAAAGACTGTGATTGTAATCGGCAATGTCACTTGATCCTGTCTTTAATCCATCCGTTCCTTCTAAAGACATATCAGCACCTTCAAGAGAATGGTTATATGTGTAGTATGTAACGTAATGTATTGTAGGTGCTACTTTTTTAGTGTATTCCAGAATGCCTGGATAATCGTTTACAAGATGCTGCGTTAATATAGCAAAATCTCTAGAAGTAGAGTAATTCTCTTCATCAGATTGATATCTCTTTGCTTTATATTCCAGTAATAAATTATTGGCAGCGCCGTTAGAATTATAAAACTGAGTATGTTCCATTCCTAATTCTTTAGCAGTTTCATTCATATAGTCTATAAAATCAGAGTCTAAATCTTTTTTCTGTTGTTTTGAGGCAGTATTATTATTTGAATCTTTATCTTTATCTTCGATTTTTTTAGCAGAGCCAATATTTTCAGCTTTCATTGTTTCTCTACCTAAAATCATAGCGCCAGCATTTGAAGAATTAGATATGGTAATTTGCATTAATTCTGAAATTGTATAAACATCGCCTGGATATAATTTAGTATTACTTAATTCAGGTAAAGTAGATAATCGGTATTCTTCGTCAGTCATTTTAACTGTATCATCTTCTTTTAACTTTCCACTTTTAATTGCTTTTTCAGTTAAATATAAAGTCATAAGTTTAGACATACTTGCCGGATACCATTTTTTATCTATTTGATACTCATACATAATTTGACCAGTTTTTGAGCTGTAGTTAATAGCCCCCTCGGGTTGATATATTTCGCCTAAGTTATACCCGTATTCATTAGCTACTTGTGTAGGTGACTTTTCATTATCAGCTGCATAAGCATTTTGGTTCAAAGTAATATTAATTAAAACCAATGAGAAAAATAATAATAAACATTTTTTCATTAATAAAACCTCTTTATTCTTTTTTTTAAATAACTACATCATTTTAACATATTTTTATAATTCTCCCTAGAAAAAAATTACAATTGTATATTAAAATATTGTAAATTTAAAGCTATTATGAGAGATTAATATAGGGAAATATTGTAAAATGATGATGAGATAATAAATTGAGATAATGAGGTTTTAAAATGAAGACAGAGAATTCGTTGTTTTATTTACTGAAAAAAGTAGACTGGCCAAAGAAAATGGTCGTTACCGCCATGATTCTATCTATTTTAGGCAGTTTGAGTGGATTGTTAGTTCCATTATTTACGGGACAATTAGTAGATACATTCAATGCTGAAAATTTAGATTTAAGAATGGTTTGGTTATTTATAGTTATTTTTCTAGCTAATGCTATTTTAAGTGGTTTTGGTACATACTTATTGAGTAAAATCGGTGAGAAAACGATTTATTCAATACGAGAAAAATTGTGGAGACATTTAATAAAACTGAACATGAGATTTTTTGATAAAAATGAAAGTGGTCAACTCATGAGTAGAATTACTGACGATACAAATGTCATCAATTTATTTATTTCAGAAAAAGCGCCAAGTGTTTTACCTTCACTGTTAACGTTGATTGGTTCTGTAGCTATGTTGTTTATTTTAGATTGGCAAATGACACTTATAACATTTATCATATTGCCATTATTTATCGCTATTATGATCCCTCTTGGAAAAAGTATGGGTAAGATTTCTAAAGCGACACAAACAGAAATTGCGAATTTTAGTGGTTTGTTGGGCAGAGTGCTCACAGAAATGAGATTAGTAAAAGTTACTACCTCTGAGGAAAAAGAGTTAGAAAAGACAAAAACAACATTATTAGATATCTATAAATTAGGATTAAAAGAAGCTAAAATAAGAGCTATTATATCACCGTTATCAGGAATTATTATGATGTTAACGGTGGCTATTATATTAGGTTTTGGTGGAATTCGAGTTTCAAGTGGTGCAATCACAGCTGGTACATTAGTTGCTATGATATTCTATGTTATTCAATTATCAGCTCCTATATTAAACTTTTCCATGTTTATAACAGACTATAAGAAAGCAGTAGGAGCGAGCGAAAGAATATATGAAATTTATCAAGAACCGACAGAGCCAATAGGCGATGAAAACAATTATTTACCTCATGAAAAAAATGACATATTATTTGAAAATGTTACATTTAGCTATGAGAAAGATGAAGAAGTTATAAAAGATTTATCCTTAACAATTCGTTCAGGAGAAGTAACAGCAATTGTAGGTCCTTCTGGATCAGGTAAAAGTACATTATTTAGCTTGTTAGAACGATTTTATCCTGTAGATAAAGGTGTTATCAAATATGGTAATGAATTAATTGAAGATATACCTTTAAGATTTTGGAGACAAAAAATTGGATACGTTATGCAATCTAACGCAATGATGTCAGGAACAATTAGAGATAATTTAACATATGGTATAAATGAGACTGTAAGTGATGAAACTTTAATTCATAACACAAAAATGGCCAACTGTTATGATTTTATTATGAAATTTCCTCAAGGATTTGAAACTGAAATTGGGGAAAGAGGTACAAAATTATCAGGTGGTCAAAGACAGAGAATTGATATTGCGAGAAGTTTTATTAAAAATCCAGACATCTTGTTACTAGATGAAGCGACAGCTAATTTAGATAGTGAAAGTGAGTACTATATTCAACAGGCTTTAAATGAGTTAATGAAAGACCGTACTACTGTCGTAATAGCACATAGACTTGCAACTATTAAAAAAGCTGATCAAATTATCTTTTTAGATAACGGAGAAGTGACAGGTAAAGGAACTCATGGAGAACTTATTAAAAACCATGAAAAATATAGACATTTTGTGAAGACGCAAAGTTTAGTAGAATAAAATTATAAATTATAAAAAATGTTCTTTAAAGTTGACGAAAATAACTTTAAAGGACATTTTTTATGTAAACGCAAACATTATTGTTAAATAAGGAGTTATAAAAATTAATGAAAACAGGCGTAAAAATTTATGTGAAAATATTCACAAAAACACTTGACCACAGTGATACCAAGTGCTATATTTACATTGTGAAAAGAATCACAAAAAGAAAGATGCGCATCTTAAAATAAATAAAATAGAAAGAAGATGTCTAATGTGTTAATAAATAATATTAATCCCTTTGACAATATTGCATTATCAGCAATTGTGGCAAGCATACCTATTATATTATTTTTATTATGTTTAACAGTTTTTAAAATGAAAGGTATTTATGCTTCTATTACAACGCTCATCGTAACGATAATAATAGCTTTAGTAGTTTTTGAATTACCAAAAATTGTTGCCTTAGGAGGAATTATAGAAGGTTTCTTCCAAGGTATCCTACCAATAGGTTACATCGTGGTTATGGCAGTATGGTTATATAAAGTTTCAAATGGAACAGGGCAATTCAGTATTATTCAAGATAGTATAGCAGGTATATCTCAAGACCAACGTATACAGTTGTTATTAATAGGTTTTAGTTTCAATGCATTTTTAGAAGGAGCAGCTGGAGCATTTGGTGCTATAGGCCTCCCAGTAGTCGTGATAGATACCCTAGGCCTACAAGGTAATATAAGTAGTTTAGATGTTTCTCAAATATCAACATTAACTTTACCAATCATAAACTTTATTATTCCATTTTTATTAGTCATGATTTTAGATGGATTTAAGGGTATAAAAGAAATATTACCAATGTTATTAGTAGTAAGTCTCACTTACTCTGGACTTCAATTAATATTGACATATTTCCAAGGCCCTGAGTTAGCGGACATTATCCCTCCGTTATTATCAATGGTTGCATTAGCAGTATTTTCTAAATTTTACCAACCGAAAAAAATATTTAGAGTTTCAGACGCTGAAATTAAACAAGCAAACAAGCATACAGTTAAGTCTATTCTATATGCATGGAGTCCGTTCTATATTTTAACGATATTTGTGATGATATGGAGTGCACCATTCTTTAAAGCATTATTTGCACCAGATGGACCATTATCATTTTTAGTATGGAACATTAGTATTCCAGGTACGATGAATGAAATCACAAACAAACTTATAACACTAAAAATAGACATTTTTAGCGCAACAGGTACAGCTATATTAATTTCAATTATTATAACAGTTCTTATTTCCAAACATTTCAAATTTAATGAAGCATTTCAATTATTAGGTTTAACAATCAAAGAATTATGGCTACCTATTTTGACAATTTGTTTCATATTAGCAATAGCAAAAGTAACTACTTATGGTGGTTTAACAGCAGCTATGGGTCTTGGCATCGCAAAAGCTGGTAGTATATTCCCATTACTATCTCCGGTGTTAGGTTGGATTGGGGTATTTATGACAGGATCAGTAGTCAATAACAATACATTATTCGCACCAATTCAAGCTTCAGTAGCTAGCCAAATCGGTACTAGTGGCCCTTTATTAGTAGCAGCTAATACTGCAGGTGGTGTAGCAGCAAAACTTATATCACCTCAATCTATAGCAATCGCCACAGCAGCTGTAGGTCAGGTCGGAAAAGAATCAGAATTATTGAAAATGACTTTAAAATACAGTGTAGGAATAGTCATCTTCATTTGTATTTGGACGTTCGTACTTTCATTTATTATATAAAAATTTAAAATTTGAGGAGAGATTTTGATGAAACAATTTAAAGGTAATAAAGTAGTATTAGTAGGTAACGGATTTGTAGGTTCTAGTTATGCATTCTCAATGATTAACCAAGGTATTTGTGATGAATTTGTTATCATCGATTTAGATAAGAAGAAAGTAAATGGAGATGTAATGGATTTAAATCATGGTTCAGTGTATGGGCCATCACCAATGAAAGTAAAAGCGGGAGAATACAAAGATTGTGAAGATGCTGATTTGGTTGTTATTTGTGCAGGAGCAGCTCAAAAACCTGGCGAAACAAGATTAGATTTAGTAGCGAAAAACATGAAAATATTTAAAAATATAGTAACTGAAATAATGGATTCAGGATTTGATGGCATTTTCTTAATTGCGACTAACCCAGTAGATATACTTTCGTATGCTACGATGAAATTCTCAGGTTTACCAAAAGAACGTGTAATAGGTTCTGGAACAATATTAGACACAGCACGTTTTAAATATTTATTAAGCGAAGAATTTGATGTAGCCCCTCAAAGTGTACACGCTAATATTATTGGTGAGCATGGCGATTCTGAATTAGCAGTTTGGTCACACGCCAATATTGCTGGTAAACCATTACGTTCTATAATTGAAAAAGATGAAACACGCAAACATAGAGTTGAAGAAATTTTTGTAGAGACAAGAGATGCAGCATATGAAATTATTGAATCAAAAGGTGCTACTTTTTATGGAGTAGCAATGGGCTTAATGCGCATTACTAAAGCAATATTAAACAACCAAGATGTTGTACTAACAGTTTCAGCATATTTAGAAGGTGAGTATGGACACGAAGATGTTTATATCGGTGTACCAGCACTTGTAAATAGAACAGGTGTAAGGGAAGTTATTGAAATGCCACTTAATGATGAAGAAACAAGATTGTTCGATAATTCAGTAAAAGTGCTAAAAGACATTCAAGCACCATTTGAAAAAGAGTTTAAGTAAATGATAAGCTACGGACAATATAATAATGAAGAGTTCGGGATAAAGAATCCCTATCTTTAAATAGTACTCCTAATTCGTTCATTAAGAAATTGACGAATTAGGAGTATTTATATGCGATTTCTAATAACTCTTTCTAGAGTTAGGGCGAAAATTATCTTACGACCCTTTTTTATAAATATCGGCATGTTGAGGCGATTAGCTGTTTGTGGTAGTATCAGTATGTCAATTGAAAAACTAAAAGGAGGTAAGGTCATGAAAAATAGATTACTAAGAGATATGATATTAATAATTGTAGGTTCATTTGTCTTTTCTGCAGGTGTTAATACATTTATTATATCTGCTAACCTAGGTGAAGGTGGCGTGACGGGTATTTCGCTAATCTTACTTTATGCGTTTGATATTGCGCCAGCTTGGTCTACGTTTATTTTAAATGCGGTATTAATTGCATTAGGTTATAAATTCTTGAGTAAGAGAAGCACAGTATATACTATTATTGCTGTAATACTCATATCCGTATTCTTAGGAGTGACGGATTCATGGGCATTAGATTCTAGTGAAATACTTATTAATGCTGTGTTTGGCGGATTTACGGTTGGCTTAGGTATAGGTTTAATCGTATTATCAGGTGGCACAACAGCAGGAACAACAATATTAGCGAGAATTGCTCATAAGTATTTAGATGTGAACACATCATATGCTCTTCTATTTTTTGACCTTATCGTAGTTCTATTTTCATTAACTGTTATGCCTGTAGAAAAAGCATTAATAACTGTCGTTGCATTATATATAGGAACAAAAGTTATGGACTTTGTAATTGAAGGATTGAACCCTAAAAAGGCTGTTACAATCATTTCTCAAAACCCAGATCAAATAGCAAAAATGATAGATGAAAAAATAGGTAGAGGTTGTACCATTTTAAATGGTAGAGGTTACTATTCAAAAAAAGATACTGATGTATTATACGTGGTCATTGCCAAAACGCAATTGACAAGAACAAAACGAATGATTAGAAAATTTGATGAAAATGCGTTTGTCGTTGTCCATGATGTAAGAGATGTACTTGGGAACGGATTCTTACTTGACGAATAAAACATAAAAGCTAGGACAAAAAGTTCTAGCTTTTTTAACATGTTTATTTTTATTAAATGTGTAATATGAGTGAAATTATTCATATATTGATAGAAATCACTATTATTAAATGATATAATACGTAAGTACGAGTGATGATAATCATTATCATTTAACTACAATTAAAAATTAACGCAACGCATATATTATAGATTTATTTTAAACGGAAAGAGGGTTCACTATGAATCGATTAACGGGAGAAGCCATTTCAATAGGTTATGGAGATAAAGCAATAGTTAGTGATTTAACTTTAGAGGTACCTGATGGGAAGATTACTTCTATTATAGGGCCGAATGGTTGTGGAAAATCAACATTACTTAAAGCATTAAGTCGTATTTTAAATGTACAATCAGGGCAAGTTGTTTTAGATGGCAAAAATCTACATTCAACATCTACTAAAGAAATCGCAAAGAAAATTGCAATATTACCTCAGTCACCTGACGTTGCAGATGGATTAACAGTTGGAGAACTCGTTTCTTATGGCCGTTATCCACATCAAAAAGGATTTGGAAGATTATCAAAAAAAGACAAAGAAGAAATAGAATGGGCGCTTAACGTTACGGGCACTCATGATTTTAAATATAGAGCAATTAACGATTTAAGTGGTGGTCAAAGACAACGTGTATGGATTGCTATGGCACTCGCACAAAAGACAGATATCATATTCCTAGACGAACCAACAACATATTTAGATATTTCTCACCAACTCGAAATTCTAGAACTTGTACAAGAGTTAAATAAAGAACAAGGTTGCACAATTATTATGGTGTTACATGATATTAACCAAGCAATCAGATTCTCAGATCATTTAATAGCTATGAAAGCTGGAGATATTGTTGCTCAAGGCGAAACAGAACAAGTATTAACAAATGAAATTCTAGAAGAAGTGTTTAATATTGACGCTGAATTATCTACGGATCCTAGAACTGGGAAACCTATGCTTGTTACTTATAATCTTTTATGTAAACACTATACTAAGTTATAAAAGGATGGCAACATATGAGTCAATCAAAAACAGTTAAAGAAAATCGCTATCCAATTATCTTAACAGTTACAATTATTTTACTTGTAGCTGTTTTACTTCTGTCATTTTTATTTGGAGCAAAAGACACATCATTACAAATGGTATATAACGCAATATTTAATTATAATCCAAGTATCGAAGAACATAATATTTTAAGAGAGATAAGAATACCTAGGGAAATAGGAGCTGTTGTCGTTGGGATGGCACTTGCAGTATCTGGTGCAGTTATGCAAGGTGTTACTCGAAACGGATTAGCTGATCCAGGTTTACTTGGTTTAAATGCTGGAGCTAGTATGATGCTAGCTTTAACTTTAGCAGTTATTCCAAATGCAGGTTATTTCACCCTTATGTTTGCAGGATTTATAGGTGCAGGTATAGGTGGTATTCTTGTCATGAGCGTAGGCTCCTCTAAACGCGGTGGTTTTAACCCGATGAGGTTAGTATTAGCAGGTGCCGCAGTATCTGCATTATTGACAGCTGCAAGTGAAGGAATCGCATTGATATTTAGATTAAACCAAACTTTAACATTTTGGAGCGTTGGTGGCGTAAGTGGTACAAACTGGAAACAACTTGCGATTTCTACACCGATTGTTCTAGTTATTTTAATTGTTTTAGTTATAATGAGCAGACAATTAACGATACTTAGCCTAGGAGATACACTATCAAAAGGATTAGGACAAAATAGTAATGTTGTGCGATATACAAGTTTAGTATCCACGATGTTTTTAGCAGGGATTGCTGTATCAATAGTAGGGCAAATAGCATTCGTAGGTTTGATGGTGCCACACATAGTAAGATTTATAGTCGGTACAGACTATAAACGTGTTATACCTTTAACAGCAGTAATGGGTGGTTTTATATTACTTTTAGCTGACATGATAGCACGAATGTTAGGAGAAGCTCCAATAGGTGCTGTAATTTCTATAATAGGTGTACCGTTCTTCCTTTATCTTGTAAGAAGGGACGGTAAGATATTATGATACATCCAAAAATAGTTAGAAAACAGAGAATAACACTTGTCGTTTTAATTATAGCATTAATCGCATCAATGGCATTCGCTATGACAACAGGCGAATTTAAGATGTCATTCATTCAATTCTTTAAAACACTATTTGGTCAAGGTAATGAACTAGATTCAATGGTATTGTATGAATTTAGAATGCCGAGAATGTTAATAACGATATTAGCTGGAGCAAGTTTAGCTTTAAGTGGAGCAATTTTGCAAAGTGTTACTAAGAATCCCCTTGCTGAACCAGGTATATTAGGTATTAATGCAGGAAGCGGGTTTATGATTGCTTTATTCTTAGTTGTCGGTACTGTACAACCAGGTGATTTTGTATATGTACTTCCAATGGTAAGTATGGTCGGTGGTATAGCGACGGCGATGGTTATATTCATGTTTAGTTATAAAAAAGGAGAAGGCATTAACCCCGTAAGAATGGTATTGATTGGTGTCGGCTTATCAACTGCATTGAGTGGTGCTTCCATTACAATTATGTCTACATTTGATCAAGATCAAATGGAATTTATCGCAAGATGGTTTGCAGGTAATATTTGGGGTGATGAATGGCCGTTCGTATTTGCATTTATACCATGGTTAATCATAGTTATGCCATTCCTATTTTATAAAGCTAATGTACTAAATGTACTCAGTACAAATGAACAAATATCGGTTTCATTCGGTATAAACAATAATAGAGAACGTATTTTACTCGTATTTTTAGCAGTCGTATTGTCATCTGCAGCCGTATCAGTAGCAGGTGGTATCGGATTTGTTGGACTTATGGGGCCGCATATTGCAAGAAGTATTGTGGGACCAAGACATCAACTATATTTACCAATAGCAGTATTAAACGGAGCTATACTCCTGGTTGTCGCAGATACAATTGGTAAAATAGTACTAGAACCAAATGGCTTGCCAGCAGGTATTATTGTAGCAATAGTAGGTGCGCCATACTTCTTATACTTAATGCAAAAATCAGCACATATATAATAATTTGAGATATCAATATTTATATTTAATAATAATCCCTAATCAGTTGGAAGATTTAATTCAACAGGTTAGGGATTTTTTATTGTTGGAAAGTTAAATTATATTAAGTGTTTTAAAAACCTACTAATAGTGTAAAATATACACAAAAGAAAAGAGGAGAGGTATATGTACTGGGAAGTTTATGAAAGTAATCGTGTCCCTGAAGAAATTTTTCAGAGCTTGCAAAATACAAATGGAAAATTTAATTTGGCAGAGCGACTGATATATTTTATCAAAGAAGGTAAATATAAAGAGTATTATTTAGCAGGAATTATTGAGAATAAGGAAGTACTTGGAATAATTATTCATACACCACCGTTTCCAATACAAATTGTAATATTGAATAATGAAATGAAATTAATAGATTATATTTCAGAAAAACTTTCATCTTATTCCAATATTCAGATGGGTATTGCAGGTGATAAGGATTATACAATTAAACTAGCAGAAAAGTTATATAGTAACTGGTATATAGCAGTTCATGAAGGTGTTTATGTATGTCATAAAGTGATAAAAAAATTCGATAGTGTGAAGGGGCACTCCCGAATAACTAAAAATGAAGATATCATATTGCTGAAAAAATGGTATGAAAGTTTCATGATAGAAACAGGTCTAGTAACTGAATTGAAAAATTTAAATCGTGATGAAGAAAATAATATAATTTTGAATTGGATTGAAAATGAAGCTGGACAATTATTTATTGATAAAAATAAGGCGGTATCTTTCGTTAAATATTCAGGAGTTGGGGAAATATTTGCTCATGTTGCTATGGTTTATACGCCTCATGAATACAGAGGAAATGGCTATGCAGCTAAAAATGTATCACTCTTAACTAAACGTTTATTAGAAGATTATAAATATACGACATTATATACTGATCTTGAAAATCCCACCTCCAATAAAATTTATAAACAAATAGGTTATGAGCAAGTTGGAGAATTTGTAAAAATTTTACCAAAAAATGAAATAATGAGTTGAAAACGTTTCTAAAATCATTTTAGGGGTATAACTAATACTAGCAATAGAACTTTACATAGGAGGTGCAGTTGCCAGTGAGAAGATTAAAGAATTTTTTCCTAGGCTTATTCATCATAGTAGTAGTGGGCACGCTTCTTTTTATGTACTTGGATATTAGTCAAATAACAAGCTATCAACAGGAACTATTAAAATATAATTGGTTCCAACCGACATTGATTGCTTGTGCAGGGGTTTTAATATTCTTTGGTTTATTAATGTTCTTTGCAGCATTTAAACCGACACATAAGAAACCAGGCTTACATCGTGATTATGAGGATGGGCACATATACATTACTAGAAATTCGATTGAAAAATGTGTTTATCGTACAATCCAGAAATACGACGAAGTACGACAACCAAATGTTATAGCAAAGTTGTACAATAAGAAAAATAATTCTTATGCAACGATTAAAGCAGATTTCTTTGTTGTATCTGAAACGAATGGTATTCAATCATTAACGGAAAATATGAAGAACGATATTAAGCAAAATGTTGAGCATTTTTCCGAAATACCTGTCAAAAACATTGAAATTAATGTTAGAGACCAGAAAACAAGTGATACAAGAGTTTTATAGACTAAGGATAGGAGGTTCCGGTTATGCCAAATGAAAATCAAGATCCAAATCAACTCATTAATTTTATTAAAGAGTATAAATGGAGAATTGTTGGGTTTATTGCGATGTTAATATTAGCAGTTTTATTTTTAACAATTGGTTTTTGGAAAACGGTATTGATTCTTGTCCTATGTTTAATAGGTATAGGACTAGGGTACATTAAAGACTGTACTCAGCAGTTTTTAAATTTCTTAAACCGAATAAGTTAAACTGCATTATTAAATAATTAAAGAAACTATAAATTAAATTAAACTATTTTAAGGGAGAGATTCTATTATGGCAAATTTAGACAACAATAAAGCAAAAAGTAGTTACAATGAACAAACTGGTGTAAATGATCAAGTACGTGAAAACCAACAACAACAGCAAGAACAAGTTCAAGAACAACAATTTTCAAATACATTATCATTCTCTGATGAAGTAATAGAGAAAATTGCTGGTATTGCTGCTAGAGAGGTAAGAGGTATTTTAGATATGAAAGGCGGCTTTGCTTCTAGTTTAACTGACCGTTTCACATCTGGAAACAATGTAACACAAGGTGTTTCTGTAGAAGTAGGAGAAAAACAAGCTGCTGTAGATTTAAAAGTTATTTTAGAATATGGTGAATCAGCTCCGAAAATTTTCAAAAAAGTTGCTGACTTAGTAAAAGAACAAGTTAAACATATGACTGGTCTTGAAGTTGTTGAAGTAAACATGCATGTAGATGATGTTATGAGTAAGAAAGAATATGAACAAAAAAATTCTTCAAATGAAGATGGTCAATCACAAGGTAATAACAAAGAATTACAATAATGAATAAAAAACAGGCTGGGACATATCAATGTCTCAACCTGTGTCATGTTTGTCAGGGGCGAGACTATGAAATCTTTTTTGAAAATAAGATTTCTGTCTTGCTCCCTTTTTTATACTATTTTTGGTTGTTTTTTAATTGTTAAACATATCAATAAAGCGATAAAGCTAAGCGCTCCAGCTACATATAAGCTTGAAACTACATTAAAGTAAGTTACAAAAATACCACCTAATAATGAGCCAGCTCCGATACCAGCGTTTAAGCTAGACATATTCCAACTCATCGCTGCACTAGTATCTCCTTCTATTTGAGAAATAATACCTATTTGAACTGGTGGGTTAGAACCCCATTGTACGATATTCCAAACGAATACACCTATTAGAGTGATGATTAATATAGGTAAGAAAGATTGGAATATAAACATAAGTACTGTATATGTACTTAATGATATGATTAACCAGTTTTTACTACCTATAGCATCAGTAATATAACCGCCTAGTGATGTACCTAAAATTGCTCCGATTCCTGCGACTAATAGTACAAGAGAAACAATATTTAAGTCATAACCATATATAGATAATAATGGGCTAATATATGTGATAACAACATAGTTTGCAGCAAGTATTAGAAATGTAATGCTTAAATATTTGACTACTTCTAAAGGCTGTAAGATCTTATAACTATGATTTTGAGGTGTAGGCTCATCAGCATTATTTATTTTGTCACTAGAAATATTAATAGAAATTAGAATAAATGCTACTACGCCAACTAAACAAATAAATAGAAATGTCATTCTCCAACCAACAAGGTCTCCGATCTTAGTACCTAAAGGAACACCTAAAACGTTTGAAGCGCTAAAACCTGTATAAACAAGACCTATCATTTTCCCGCGTTGACTTGGTTTTGAATAAATAACAGTTAAAGCTAAAATTTTAACAACAATGATTGCAGCAGCGGCAGATGATAATACTCTCCCAATCACTAAAATTGTAAAATTAGGTGAAAATGCGATAATCCCGTTACCGATAATAAATAAAATCATGCTAATCATTAATACTAATTTAGGTGAAAAATTCTTTGTAAGCTTAACAAGTATCGGACCACTAATAGCGAATGTTAATGCATAAACAGTTACAAGTTGTCCTACAATTGCTTCTGATATATTCATATCTGCACTCATCAGTGTTAAAATACCAGCAATCATCAATTCAACCATTCCTACTACAAAAACACTCAACATAAATGTGACTAATCGTGATTTTGACATTTTATTACTCCTTCTTTTTTACATATAAACATGATTATAACAGTGTGATATGCAAAAATACAGACAAAATTTAATAACCGGACGATTGAGAATTTAACTCATAATATATGTATAAAAATATAGTAGAACATGATTAAACAAGGGTTAATATACGTGAAATATACAAATTATTGAATGATTAAAATATATTAGTGACTTTAAATAAGACTATTAAATTATAAATAGTCTTATTTATTATATATTATCCCGATTTTTAATGACAGCGCTTACAAAAAAATATATAATAAAAATAGGAAAGAATAGGATTGAATATTTATAAAATATTGTGTATAGTTAATCTTGCGTAAAGGAGCATACATATGAAAGAAACAAGTGTTTTAGTTGGTAGATTAAAATTTATAATATTATCGTTACTAGGAATTTATTTATTTTTAATACCTGTCTCAGTAACAGATGAGGACGGGAAGACTTCAACAAGTCTGCCAGTAGCGTTTTTAGCTAATAAAACTTTAGAGTTTTTAGGCAATTCATCAGGATTAATTATCATGTTATTAATATCAGTATCTGCGATATTAACGATTATTTATTCTACAGTATTCAAGACTTCTACAAAACGTACTATCACGAATGAACTTTTTAATGTTAATTGGATTTGGGTAGTTATTAGAATTTTAGGAGCACTTTTTGCAATCTCGGTATATTTTAATGTCGGTCCCGGGGTTGTACTTAATGAAAATACTGGGGTAATGGTTTATAACGACTTATTACCAACATTATTAGCGGTATTTTTCTTTGCTGGATTGTTTCTACCATTATTAATGGATTTTGGTTTATTAGAATTTCTAGGCCCAATGTTTGCGCCAGTTATGAGACCATTATTTAAATTACCAGGTAGATCAACAGTTGATAATTTAGCTTCATTTATTGGAGATGGAACAGTAGGGGTTATGATTACGAGTCAACAATATGAACAAGGATTTTATACAAGACGTGAAGCGACAGTTATTGCAACAACATTTTCAGTTGTGTCAATTACATTTGCTATTGTTATTGCTCAAACGATAGGGCTTGTAGACCACTTCTTTAAATTCTATTTATCTGTAATTATAGCTTGTGTTGTAGCCGCATTTATTATGCCAAGAATATGGCCACTTAAACAAATACCGGATCAATATTCAAATGGTAGTACTGAAAAATTAAATGAAACGATTCCTAAGACACACAATCCATTAACATGGGGTTTTCAACAAGCCACTGATAAAGCAGTTGTGTCTCCAGGATTAAAACAATTTTTCATTAATGGTATAAAAACTGTATTAGATATGTGGTTGGCTGTATTGCCAGTCGTTATGGCTATCGGTACATTGGCTACAATTGTAGCAGAATATACACCGTTATTTAGTATATTAGGTGCACCGTTTGTACCATTATTAGAATTAATGCAAATACCTTATGCACATGAAGCTTCAGAAACTTTATTAATAGGGTTTGCTGATATGTTCTTACCATCATTATTAATTAGTGATGTGCCTAGTGATATGACAAGATTCATCGTCGGAGCATTGAGCATCTCGCAATTAATCTACTTATCAGAAGTAGGGGGCGTTATTTTAGGATCTAAAATACCAGTCAGTTTAGGTAAGTTATTTATGATTTATATTATACGTACAATCATTGCATTACCTATTATTGTTATCATGGCTCATATATTCTTTTAATTAAAAGAGAGTGCTGAGAAATCTCATTTTGGTAAAAAGATTTTGTATGCCCACCTCAGCAAGGATGCCTATATAAATAAAAAGTCCGAGACATTTATAAATGTCTCGGACTTTTTATTATGAATGCTTATGCTTTATTGTGCATATAAGTCTAATTATTTTTATTTAGGGTCTAGTGATGTTTCAACTTTAGCAATTGCGAGTTCAGAACCTAGCATTGGTGAATCGCTTTGTTCATTCTCGGATTTATCATCTTCAGATTTATCATCACGATTATGTGCTTGTTTAAAAGCATCACTTGTTTTCCAAGCTTCGAAGTCTTCTAAAGTTTCCCACCACATATTTACATGTAATAAATCATGTTCTTCTATATCTTGCATATTCCAAGTTTCAACTTTAATGAAACCTTTCATTTCTTGTAATGCGCCACCTTTAGTAAACATTGGTGCTAATTTTTCTGCATAGCCTTTTTTCATTTTAATTCTATTCGTTACAACATACATCTAAATCACTCCTATTGTTTTGGTGTTGGGTTTGTAGCCCAAATTTGTGCTGTTTTCATGAAAGTTCTAGGTTGAAGTTTTAACTGAGATACAACGACATCTGCCACGTCTTCTGCATGTGTCATCGTTTCTTCTTGTAACTTAGGTTCTCCAATTAAATCTGTGAGAACAGCTGAAGGTGTTAAATAAGAAACTCTAATATTATGTTTTCTCATTTCTTGCATAATTCCTTCAGTCATTCCAATGACTGCATATTTTGTAGCAGCGTAAATACTGCTTGTAGCATTAGCTTTAAGTCCTGACATTGAAGCGATATTTATAACATCTCCGCTTTTTTGTTTAACTAAATAAGGGAGAGATTCTTGTAGTACATAGTATATTCCTTTGACGTTAGTATCAAAAAGTTGGTCAAACTCTTCTTCATCTACTTCTAAAAAAGGATTGTTTTTCATAACGCCTGCATTATTAATAACAATATCGATAGAACCGAGTGCATGGTGAGCATCTTCTATAAATTTTTGTACATCATTTTTGCGAGCAATATTAGCGTCTTTATAAAATATATTTACATCAAAATCTTTTAGTTCATCAGCAGTTTCTTTTAGAGTATCAAGATTCCTACTTGTGATTGCAATATTAACACCTTCACGTGCTAAAGCAATTGCGATAGATTTACCGATTCCTCTAGAACCGCCTGTGATAATGGCGTTTAAGCCTGATAAACTTCTTAACATAATTGGCATCACTCCTTAACTCTATGTTAGCACGCTATGAAAAAGTAGCATAATATTTTAACTACTTAAAAAGGAGAGATACAGAAATTTTATTTAAAAAAGATTTCGTCGCACCTCCCCAGTCATCTACTGCTATTACAATAAATTAGGCTGAGACAAAAATATGTCTCAGCCTGTTTATTATTTCTAAGTATTATTTAGTTAATTCGTTATAAATTTTCTTATCGGCATGTGTATATATAATGTATTCTTTATCGTCTGTATTAATAATGACACGATTTGTTTTACCAAAAGTTGAACCAATTCTTACAACGTGATCTTGGTCTTCATTAGACAATGCATGAATGTCTTGATCTTCCTTAACCTCTTTGATTTCGTCATTTGGAATAGTAATGTCAGCTACTCTCCAGTGAATATGAACTTGATTATTATCCTTTGATACTCTCATTGCCATATCTAACACATCCTTTTGTTTGATAGCTATATCATAACGTATTATGAATTCGTTTTCAATAGAAAACAGTAAAAATGTGTTACCTTTTTAAAACAATGTGTCATACTAATAAATTAAGTATTTTTATGCAATATACTGTATAACTATTTACATTGTGCAAAAAGTATTATATGATGTTATTTATAAATAAAAAGGAGTTGGTTTCATTGGGACGAAGTTATCAAAGTTAAAAGATTTATATCAGACAAGTTTTTTAAAAGAGGTTGATTTTTCTAAAGATGAGTTAGAACAACTTATTGAATTAGCTGAAGAATTAAAATTCAAGGAGAAACATCACATACCTCAACGTTTTTTAAATGGTAAACATATTGCTTTATTGTTTGAAAAACAATCAACTCGTACACGCGCAGCATTTACTGTAGCAGCTACTAAAATGGGGGCACATGTATCTTATCTCGGTAAAGAAGATTTACAACTTGGCAGAAAGGAATCAATTGAAGATACTGCAATTGTATTAGGGTCTATGTTTGATGGGATAGCCTTTAGAGGTTTTGAACAACATACTGTTGAAGATTTAGCTAAATTTTCTAACGTACCAGTTTGGAACGGTTTAACAAATGAATGGCATCCTACTCAAATGTTAGCTGATTTCTTAACTATCAAAGAATATTTTGGTACTTATGAGAATAAGACAGTTACGTTTGTAGGCGATGGACGTAATAATGTTGCTCATTCACTATTAGTTACAAGTGCAATATTAGGCGTTAATATTCATATCGTAGCGCCGGTAGAATTACAACCAGAAGAAAGCGTACAACAACAAGCGATAGAATTAAGTGAGTTATCTGGAAGTGAAATATTGATAACAGATAACATTCAAGAGGGTGTATATGGCAGTGATGTAATTTATACAGATGTATGGTGTTCGATGGGTGAAGAAAATCAATTAGAAGCTCGTTATGAATTGTTAAAAGATTACCAAGTAAACCAACGATTAATTAATTTAACAGAACAGCCAAATACTTTATTTTTACATTGTCTACCTGCTATACACGACTTAAACACAGAAATGGGCGAACTTTGTTTTAATAAATTTGGTGTAACAAATATGGAAGTAACTGACGATGTATTCAGATCAAGTTATTCAAGAGTATTTGAACAAGCCGAAAATAGAATGCATACTATAAAAGCTCTCTTAGCAGCAACATGTGGAGAATTGTATTAATAATTAAGTTTAAATAATCGATAGTATGGTTAAATAAAAAATCGTTTCGCTATTTCTAACGAAACGATTTTTCTATTTGTTTTTTATTAGTTTTCTTCTGTTTTTCTTCATTTCCATGTATTTCGAGTAACTATATATGATGATACTAATCCATATAAAAATGAAAGTAATAAATTGATTAATATCAAAATGTTCATTTAAAAGGAATATACCTAAGAAGAACATAATGGTCGGTGCAATATATTGTAAAAATCCTGTTAAAGATAATGGGATTTTTCTTGCGCCAGCACTAAACAGTACAAGTGGAGTAGCTGTTACTACACCAGCTAATAATAACCAAGCGCTAGAAGTATTCATACCAAATGTAATATTATTCGTTTCAGATAAATAATAGATATAAATCAATGCAGCAGGTAAAGTTACAATACATTCTATTGTAATACTACTGAAAGCATCAATATCTACTACTTTTTTAATTAATCCATATAGCGCAAATGAGACAGCTAACAAGATGGATACTGTTGGAAATTCTCCAACTTGAAACGTCATAAATAGTACACCTATGAAAGCAAGTATAATCGCAATCCATTGTGCAATAGAAAATCGTTCGCCTAAAAATATAAAAGCAAATAATATACTGACTAATGGATTTATATAATACCCTAAACTAGCTTGTAGTACATGATGGTTATTGACAGCCCATATAAACGTACCCCAATTTAATGTAATAATATATCCGGCTGCTATGATAGCGATTAGCATTTTTTTGTTTTTGAATAACTTTGTTGTCGCATTTTTAAACATATTTAACTGTCTGGTTACTGTCAATAGTATAAGCATAAATACTACTGACCAAAGAACGCGGTGTGCAAGTATTTCAAATGGACCAATCTCGTCAACGAGATTCCAATATAAAGGCAGCACACCCCATATAGTATAGGCTAACCCAGCTAATAGTATGCCTTTTTTATTTTCTGACATAAATTAAGACTCCCAATGTGACTGAACTACTTCAGCTTGGTCGTGATAAATGTTCGATGCAATATTAGCTAAAAGTCTAGCTGTGCGATTATCTATATCGAATCTAGGTGATAATTCTGCTATGCTTATACTCGTACTTTTATTTGAATTCGTAACTAATTGTAGAATAGTTTGTACAATTTGAGGTTGTAATCCCATAATGCAAGGAGCGCTTACAGCAGGGGCATAACTTACATCAATTGAATCTGTACACAATGTAATCATAATTTCATCATATTCTTCTATAAAAGAGCTTATAGAAGTGATTGTCTCAATTGAAAGATGACTTCTTAATTCGTCTTCAAGAATATATCGAACGCCGTATTCATCAGCTCTTTCAAAAAGAGCTTTTGTATTACCATTTTTCTGAATGCCTAGAACAAAGTAGCCTACTTGATCATCTTGGTCCAATATTTGTTTAAACATTGTTCCTGAAGATGGTTGTTTATCATAATCCCTCATATCAAAATGAGCATCAATATTTATTATGCCTATTTTTTTGTCCTTATTTGCTTTTCTAACACCTAAATAGTGACCATATAGGATTTCGTGACCACCGCCTACAAGTACAGTGTAATGGTTATATGGAAGAATTTGAGATAATTTGTCTCCAAGTTCAGCTTGAGCTTCCTCGAGTTTAGTTTTATGACAAACGACATTACCGTAATCTGTTAAGTGTAAATATTCGTTATGAATAGGCAAGGGACTTAATGCTTTTCTAAAATGTTTCGGTCCATCGACCGCTCCTGTTCTTCCATTATTACGAGCGACACCTTCGTCACATTCAAAACCAATGAGAGCCATATTAATTTGATCGTCAAACTCTTTTATTGGTTCAATTGCTTCTTGCTCTAAGTTAACTGTGTCTATAATTTGATGATATCTAAAAGCAGAACGTAAAGTTTCGCTATCTGTTCTACCAGTCCATTCATCTTTGTTGACAGCTTTATACATAACAAATACCTCCTTGGGATGATACAATTATTTTTACTAATATTAGTTTATCATGTATGATATTCTTATGTTTTAATTAATGCTCAATTATTTTATAAGAAAGAAGTGTCTTTTATGAGTAGCAAGGAAAATAAAGCAAAAAGGCCCAGGAGTGATTCTATGAAATGGATATATGGTCTCTTAGCAGTTTGCTTAATGTTTCTAGTAGCATGTGATAATGAAACTTCTACGAATACAAATAAATCAAACCAAGACGAAAAAACTTCAGAAACGAACGCAAATAAGAAAAAAACAACGGAAGAAAAGACGACTGAGAAAAATAGTAGTCAAGAAACAGAAACGAACGAAAATACAAATCAGAATAATAATGAAGCTATTAATAACGAAAATGAATCATCGGAAGAAATTCCGATTGAAGAAAATGTTAATGGTGTTAAACCGAATCGTAATTCAGGGGAAAGTGAATTTGATACTGAGACTTATTCAAAAGCAAGAAATTGTTTATTGAATCAAGGTGACTCTCAAGCGGAGTGTGATGAAGTTGAAAACACAATTGAATTTACTCGAGCTTGGCAAAATTTAAGTCATGATGGGTATTTATGTAATGATGAGGGCTGTCAATTACCTGAAGAAAATCAGGACACTAATGAAAACAATCAACAACAGTCTCCTAACGAACAGAGTAATCAATCGAGAGATAATACTCCAAGTCAGGAAACACCTTCTTCAGAAGATGACTCTAATAAACAATCTCATGAAGATTTGAATAGACAAAATAGCAATAATGACTCAGAGCAAGAACCCAAACAGTCTAATCTGCAAAATAATCAACAAAATGAAAATAAAGCAGCAAGTTAATGATTAACCAAAAAGCGCTCGTCAATTTTGACGAGCGCTTTTTGGTGTGAAATAAGGGGGTTATTTCAACAATGGTATAGGGTTATGTTTAATATGACTTACACTGTTATTGTACCAAGTGTTATATAGAAATCAATGAATATGTGATTTAATTCACATAATTGTCAATAAATCTTTTCTACCGTGATTTAAATCACAACAAAGTCACAAAGTGTTCGTATACTTGTTCGCTTTATTATGTTAAAATTAATAAAGAAATTTATAGAAACGAGGAAAACTAATATGACGGGAAAAACACATCTAGCTTGCGGTATATTCATCGGGTCATCATTAAGTATTTATTATGGAGAGGATATCTTTACGTCTTTTACAATTGTCAGTTTATGTGGAGTGGCTAGTTTAGTACCAGATATTTGTCATTTTAAAAGCAATATAGGTAGAAAGCTTTTTCCTTTAAGTTTAATTATACGCACAATTTTTGGACATAGGACTTTTACACATTCATTACTATTTCTATTTTTAATATTTTGGGGGTTAAAGGCAATTGAAGCTCCTGAGCCATATTTAGTATCTATTATAATGGGGATGCTATCACATATTATTTTAGATATGCTTACACCTAGAGGCGTAAAATTATTCTATCCAATTAATATATCTGTAAAAATGCCCTTTGTATTTAGGACAGGCGGAGTAGTTGATTTAAGTCTTTCAACAGCATTTACCGCTATTACAGTGGTATTATGGTGGAAAGATATTTATAGATTATTTTTATAAAAATAGATATTTAAAAGTGAAGGGAGTGGGGTGGAAATCTCCTTTTAGTAAAAATATTTCATAGTCACCCTTGCCTATATTAAAGAAACAGTCCGAGACATTTATATATGCCTCGGACTGTTTTATAATACTTATGTTATTTACTGAATTTGTCTTTAAGATCTTTACCTTTGTCTTTGGCAAAATCTTTACCTTTTTCAGTATACTCGTCTTTGTTTTTGTCTACCTGCTCTTTACCTTTGTCAACTGCTTGATCTTTTGCGTCGTTAAATTTGTCTCCTAAACTCATAATAAAATCCTCCTTGACCTATTAGATATAGGATTATTTGTGTTATAGAATCTACACATTATATATCATACCCATATTTTACTTCTGTAATCATTTAAATTTTAATTATTTTATGATATTTTTAGACAAATCATTCTAAAGTCGTATAATGATAATGAGTCAAATTTTGGAGGTATTATAAATGCTAGATGAAACAATCTTAAAGCAACACGGGCAAGGTCACATTTTAGAATATTGTAAAATGATGAGCCAAAGCGAAAAAGAACAGCTACACATAGATATGGACAGAATAGATCTAGATGAAGTAGATAAATTATATGAAGATGTTTATGTAAATAGAAAAATGATTGAAATAGCAGATGATGTAGAACAAATTAATTATGACATTAAAGAAAACTTACCTGAAGAGAAATTAGCAGAGTACCGCTCATTAGGTTTAAGTGCAATTAAAGAAGGTAAATTTGCAGTTTTACTTATGGCTGGTGGCCAAGGCACGCGTTTAGGTCATAAAGCACCTAAGGGCACTTTCTCATTTAATGATAAAAGTTTATTTGAAAGACAAGCAGAACAGTTAAATAAATTATTCGAAGAAACTGGAACACCTATTCATTGGTACATCATGACGAGTGATATTAATCATAAAGATACACTATCTTTCTTTTTAGAAAATAATTATTTTGGTTATGATGAATCTTATATCCACTTTTTCAAACAAGACCATGTTGTAGCCCTATCAACAGAGGGGGAACTTGTATTAGATAAAGATAAACATATTATGCGTACCCCGAATGGAAACGGTGGCGTTTTTAAATCATTAGAAAAAGCTAATTTATTAAATGAAATGAAAGACAATGGTGTAGAATACTTATTCTTAAATAATATTGATAATGTGCTAGTTAAAGTATTAGATCCAGAATTTGCCGGTTTTATAAAAGAAAAGGATTGTGACATTACAACTAAATCAGTACAAGCATATCCAGACGAAAAAGTAGGTCGTATAGTATCTATTGATGATAAAAAACAAGTCCTTGAGTATTCAGAATTACCTGAAGGTGAGGTTAATAAATTAGAAAACGCTAATATTGGAATTCATGCCTTTAAATTAGATTTCTTAATTGAAGCGGCTTCTAAACCACTTCCTTATCACTTAGCGATTAAAAACCTTAAGCAAATAGATGAAGATTTTAGTGTAATAGAAAAAGAAACTTTAAAATTCGAATTATTTTATTTTGATATTTTCCAATATGCAAATTCATTTGCTACACTACAAGTAGATAGAAAAGAAGAATTTAGTCCATTAAAAAATAAAGAAGGAAAAGATAGTATAGAAACAGCACAACAAGATCTAGAAGCAAATCAATTATTGTAAAAGAGGTAAGTGAATGGAACAGTCTAGTAATGCAAAATCTCATCACAAAAAAGAAGGAAAAGTGAAAGAGGCCTTTAAAGATATTATGCCTCTTTCCTTTGGAGAAGAAGTGGGAAATGCAGTATCACATGGAGTACCAGCTTTTATACTGTTATTCTTTTTACCATATGCAGCAGTTGCAAGTTATATACAAGATGGTGCACTAAAATCAACAAGTGTGTCTATTTATATTATTAGTATCATGCTTATGTTCTTATCATCAGCAGTTTATCATTCTATGTCTACTTCGTCTCCGCAGAAATATATTATGCGAATTATAGATCATAGTATGATTTACATTGCAATATGTGGAACATATACACCTATCGCATTGTCTCTAGTAGGCGGATGGTTAGGTTGGGTCATAATGGGTGTCCAATGGGGCATAACAATATGGGGCATAGTTTATAAATCTACTGCTAAAAATGTTAATCATAAATTGAGTTTATCAATGTATTTAATAATGGGATGGATGGGTGTTCTTATGCTACCGTCTATTATTAATAAAACATCTCTTCTATTTATGTTATTTATACTTTTCGGTGGTATTAGTTACACAATTGGTGCATGGTTCTATGCACAAAAAGATAAAAAGTATTTCCATATGATTTGGCATTTCTTTATATTGATTGCATCCATATTTCATTTCATTGCAATAATGTACTTTATGTAGGAGGTAAGTCATGAATTACCGTTTGTATTATATTGTTTTGACAATTATTATAATGATTCAATGCTATTTCTTTTATTACTTTGTATTTAGTGATGGTAGAGCAAGCGGTTTACAATTCATGGGTGTCATTTCCCTTATATTTGGTCTTTGTTTACTTTATGTCATGATTTTATTGATCAAACATCAAAAAAGAAATAACCAACAAAAATTTAATGAACATATAAAAACCGATGAAGATAGACGATTAAAATAAAATATAAAATATTAATGAAAAGGTCTGAGACATAAAAATTGTCTCAGACTCTTTTGTTATATTGGCAGTAGCTGACTGGAAAATGCGCTTATATTAAACTTTTCAAACCTAGTCATCCTTGCCGGAGCGGGACTACGGAATCTTTTTAAAAAATAAGGATTCTGTCCTGCTCTCCTTTCTTATTTTTCATTAACTTTTTAAAAAATGGGTAAAACATATATATAAGCTATTTTTGAAATAGAAGGGGGCTTTAAAGATGACAAAAGAAAGAAAATATGAAGCGTTCCATCGAGAGGTACTTAATGAAAATGAAGAAAAACAAGGCGAGCAAGTAGAAGAAAGATTTGGTCACGAGAATATCGATCAGGCGGATGATAAATATGTAGATATGTCTCAAGATGAAATTCAAAGCAAAAATGAGATAGAAAATGACTTGTTTAAACAACTGGATGAAATTGTTGATAATGGAGCTACTTTAGAAAGACAGCAAAAAGCAACAGAATTACACAAAGAATGGTTAACATATAGCTGGCCGACTTATACAGAAGAAAGACATCTTGAAATGGTGGAGATGTATGATGAAGATGCAAGATTTAGAGAGTATTTCGGGGAAGAAAGATCAAGAGTGCTTATCACAGCTGTTAGGCATGTACTAGAAAATTAAACAAATTTAAACCAATTAATAAACTTGATTACTTGGTGTTCAGCTTTTAAAAAGCTTTTAACTATGCTGAACGCCAAGAATGATTGTTATTTTAATTGGTTTTATTATTTTTATCGTTGTATTTTTTTTGGTTTAATATGTAGAATTAGCGTAAGAGCAATTTTACAAGGAGATGGATATGATGAAAAAGCTTTTCAAAAATGGCACAATCTATACAATGATAAATCCTGATGATACATATAAAGGCGTAATTGTTAATCAGAACAAGGTTGAAAAAGTTTTGGACCAAGATGATTTAAATCGAATAAATGAAAAAGAATACGAAGTTATTGATTTAAAAGGCGAAACAATGTTTCCAGGGTTTGTGGAAACGCATATCCATGTGATGGGAACTGGTGTATGGTTGTCTTCCGTAATTTTAAATGGAGAAACGAATATTGAAGAAATTAAAAATAAAATCAAATTAAAAGCTGAAAAATTATCTGAAGGTGAATGGCTTGTTGCTGAAGGCTATGATGAAAATTTACTTGATGGTATACGTTTGAATAAACATGATTTAGATGAACTATGTAAAGACAATCCTGTTATCGTAAAACGTGTATGTAGACATGCTGCTTTTGTTAATTCTAAAGCTTTAGAATTATTAAATATTGATCATCATATTCAAAATCCTGAAGGTGGATCATATGAAAAAGTAAACGGCGAGTTAACAGGGTGGATATACGATACTGCAATGGAACCTTTTGAAGAACTTTCCATGACTGAAGATGAAAAATCTTTAACTAGACATTTAACAAATGCTGTTGATTATTTATATCAATTTGGCGTGACTGGCGCACATACTGAAGATTTAGGTTATTATAATGATTATAAAGATGTATTAAACGCATATAAAACAGTTATAGGAGATAAACAACATCAAAAACCATTTAAAGTTAGACTGTTAAGACATTTTAGTGTGTATGAACAAATGATACAAGACGGTGCTACATTTGTAGAAAATTGGCTAGAGCCAGACGCGATGAAGTTTTACGCTGATGGGGCATTCGGTGGGAGTACAGCATTAATGAAAGAACCTTACTCGAATGATCCGAGCGGGGAAAATTATGGTCTAGCTATTTATACACCGGAAGCTCTAGATGAGAAAGTAAAACTTGCAAGAAAGCATAATGGTGCTATAGCTGTTCACATGATAGGAGATAGGGCTTGCGAAATGGTATTGGATGCGATAGAAAACAATCCAGTTCCAAACGGCTTAAGAGACCGTTTAATCCATATTAGTACGTTAAATGAAGAATTATTAGAACGTGTTTCAAAATTACCTGTTATATGTGACGTTCAACCACAATTTATAACAAGCGATTTTCCATGGGTTGAAGACAAAGTAGGTTCAGAAAGAGCGAGGTATTTATATCCATTTAAATCAATGTTGGAACGTAATATTATAATAGGTGGAGGTTCAGATGCTCCGATAGAAATACCTAATCCAATTTTAGGGATTCATGCTGCTGTTAATAGACAATCATATGGACAAGATGGTGCATATTTTATTGAGGAGGCTTTACCTGTTTTTGATGCAATTGGTCTTTATACAACTCAGGCGAGTAAGATAGCTCAAACTACTGAGAAAACTGGGTTGATTAAAGCAGGTTATGAAGCGGACTTCACAGTATTAAATAAAAATCCATTTGAAATTGATAAAAAAGAATTAGCTACAATTCAGGCAACAAAAACAGTTGTAAATGGGGAAATTGTATATGAAAGAGAGTAAATTATGACTAAAAATAAAGGCATTGTATTAGCGCTTGTATTAATCATGTTTATGAGCGCTATTGAAACATCTATTGTTTCTTTGGCTACACCAACGATGCAAAAAGATTTTGGTATTGGTACAGAAGTAGCATTGATATTTACTGTTTATTTAATGGCAGTTGTATTCATGACACCAATAGTTGGTGAGTTAGTAAAGAGAATAAATATTAAGTATGTTGTTTTACTAGGTATCTCCACCTTTATTATAGGTAGTATACTTTGTGGACTTACAGAAATAACGCAAAGTTTTACACTTTTAGTTTTTTCTAGAATTATTCAAGGTATGGGAGCAGGTGTGATGATGACACTTGGCCAAGTCGTTCCTAAACTTGCTTTCCCTATACCTAGAAGATATAAAGTGATGGGAATAGTAGGAAGTGTTTGGGGTATTTCTAGTATTGTAGGACCATTACTTGGTGGCGCAATATTAGAATCCTTAAACTGGAGTTTCTTATTCTATATCAATATTCCAATCGCTCTTATTTCAATGTGGCTTGTTATTAAGTATTTTAATTTTGAACAAGATACAATTGAAAAAACGAGATTGGATTATAAAGGCCTAATTGTATTCTATGGAGCTGTTGCTAGTTTCTTGTGTATTGTTTCTGAACAAGTTCCTTCCATAGTAAGAATACTAAGTATTGTTACTTTAATTGTTTTTATATTTTTACTATTTAAAGTTGAAAAGAAAGTTAAAAATCCATTTGTTCCGATAGCATCTATTAATAAGAAAATAATACTCGTATTATTTACAGATTTGATTTATTCAACAATGCTGATGGGATACACTATATTTATGCCTATATACCTACAAAATGAACAAGACTTTACGCCATTGCAAAGTGGACTACTCATTTTCCCTATGTCTGTAGGTTGGCTAATTATTACTTTTGTTTTAGGTAAATTAGATAAGTTGGCTTTGAAATTTATTTATATGTTAGCATTCTTAGCAATGTTTGTAGGGGCGTTTGCCATCTTAACAGGTGTTGAAATGATTGCGATTATACCTTTTGCTGTATTTGTAATGGGAACTTCATTTGGAACGGTATATACAAAAGATGTCGTAATTGTTCAAGAAGAGTCACCACCTCAACATTTAGGTTCAATGATGTCTATTTATACATTGTTCAAAACAATCGGAAGTACAACAGGATCATTAATTGTTGCATCTATATTTGCATTAAACGTCCCATTTTTAGTATATGGTATTCAAAATATTATGTTATACATCATGTTAATTGTAGTGATATTAACATTTGTATGGGCGATTATTTTTAAAGAAGTTAAAAGTTAGATTTAATTTGTATGTAAACATATTTAAAAGGAGTAGCGCTTTATGAGAAGAAAAAACAAACGCTTTGATATTTTTCATTTGCTAGCGATACTAGCTATCGTAGGTATATTTACTATATCTGGTGCTATATTTATCGTGCTACTTTCCTTTGGTATGTTTGGATTAAGCAGAATACTTATATATTATGGTTTAGCAGAGTTTAACTATAATAAAAGCATGATTGACAATTTAATTTATTACGGCAGTTATATACTATTCGGATATTTCACTTTAGTAGCCATTGAATTGTTGCTAGATAGGTTTAAAACCAAATTAAATGATAACCCTTATTTTAAAGGTATGACATTTCACTTATTAACGATATCGGTGAGCACCGTTATGTTTTATTTTTGCGTTCATATTTACTATTCTCAAATTAAAATTGATTTTTGGGTGATTTTGATCATAATCACGATTCTGTACATCTGTACTGAAATATTCTATCCAGAAAGTAAAAATTTAAATAAATAGAACGTTTATTTTGATTTCCGAAATAAATTAGTGCATAATAGCTAAGGTATATTTAGAAGGAGATGAAACCATGGACGTTCAGGATATTTCAAAAGGTAAAAGAAATTTAGTTGTCGCTGTCATGTTAGTCAGTGCTTTCGTGGCTATTTTAAACCAAACTTTATTAAACACAGCGATACCTGAAATCATGGTGCATTTAAATATTGATGCTAACCAAGGGCAATGGTTAATGACAGGATTCATGCTAGTCAATGGTGTTATGATACCTGCCACTGCATTTTTAATGGACAAATTTAATACGAGACCACTTTATTTAATGGCGATGCTATCGTTTACGATAGGTACGGTAGTTGCTGCTTTAGCACCTACTTTTAGTGTTTTAATGTTAGCAAGAGTACTTCAAGCGATGGGCGCAGGCGTTATGATGCCACTTATGCAATTCGTACTATTTAATTTATTCCCTAAAGAAAAACGTGGTTTTGCAATGGGTATGGCAGGTCTTGTTATTTCATTCGCACCTGCAATAGGACCAACTTTATCAGGTTACTTAGTTGATAATTTTAGTTGGAGAAGTCCGTTTTATTCAATCATTCCATTTGCAGTAGTAGCATTGAGTTTTGGAGCGAAATATTTAACTAATATTTCTAAACCAAAAGATGTTCATTTAGATGTACCATCAATTATATTATCAACAGTAGGGTTTGGTGCCCTCTTATATGGATTTAGTAGTGCAGGATCGATGGGCTTTTCATCACTAACTGTTATTGTTTCATTAATAATAGGTATAGTGACAATCGTAATATTCCTAACAAGACAATTAAAATTAACAAATCCATTATTAAATATCAGAGTGTTTAAATATAAAACATTCGCTTTAACTACAGTTATGAGTGTATTTACTATGATATCTTTAATAGGACCATCTTTATTAATGCCAATGTATATGCAAGATGCTAGAGGATATTCAGCGCTCATTTCCGGTTTATTATTATTACCTGGGGCAATTATTACTGGTGTAATGTCACTTGTAACAGGTAGATTATTCGATAAATATGGTGCTAAATGGTTAGCGATAACAGGTTTTACAATTATAACGATTACAACGTTTATGCTGGCATTTATGAGTACAGACACTTCATTAGTATATTTAATTGTAGTATATACTATTAGAATGTTCGGCGTATCGATGATAATGATGCCTGTAAATACAGCTGGTTTAAATGCAATACCAAACGACTTATTATCACATGGTACTGCTATGATGAATACATTACGTACAATTTCTGGTTCGATCGGTACAGGTATATTAGTAACAATCATGTCAATTGGTGCTAAAAACTTTAACCCATCAAAAGAACAATTTGAAGCGGCAAGCGCTGGAAATAAAGCTGAGATATTGCAATCTCAAGCAATGATACACGGTATTAATACTGCATTCCTAGTATTAACTGTAATTGTATTTTTTGGTATAGTTCTTTCTATGTTTATAAAAACAGAGAACAAACACCAAAATACAAGAATTCCAAATCATTCAAATTAAATTTAAAAGAAGCAGGCTAAGACATTTAATTAATGTCTCGCCTGCTTTTTTTGAACAATAAACTAACAATTAATCTATATTTTTTGTTACACTGAATATGATACGAATAGATTAACAAGAAGAAGGGAAGTAGTAGCATTGTTATCTGTAGAACAGGTTAAAGAATTAGTAGGGGAGTTACACGACCCGATAGTAGATGTACCAATTAAAGAAACTGGTGGAATTGTAGAAGTTAGCGTTAAAGAAGAAAAAGAACACATTAGTGTTAAAATAGCGATTGCCAAGATGGGTGGACAACCGCAACTTGATTTACAAATGGAAATTGTAGACCTATTAAAAGACAACGGTGCTAAAACTGTTGGAATACGTTTCGATGAATTATCTGAAGAAACATTAGAAAAATTCAAAGGAATAATGGAAGAACAAACAATAGAAGGATTATTATCTAAAGATAATCCAGTTGAATTTATAGCAGTAGCTTCTGGTAAAGGTGGAGTTGGTAAATCAACTATTGCCGTAAACTTAGCAGTATCATTAGCAAGACAAGGAAAAAAAGTTGGTCTTGTAGACGCAGACATTTATGGTTTTAGTGTACCTGATATGATGGGTATTCAGGAAAAACCTGAAGTAGAAGGGGAGCATATCATACCTGTAGAAAGAGAAGGTGTTAAAGTTATTTCTATGGCTTTCTTTGTTGAAGAAAACGCACCTGTAATTTGGAGAGGTCCAATGCTAGGTAAAATGATTACTAGTTTCTTCACAGAAGTTAAATGGGGAGAATTAGATTATTTAATCTTAGATTTACCTCCAGGCACGGGCGATGTGGCACTCGACGTGCATACGATGTTACCTTCTAGTAAGGAAATAATAGTGACAACACCTCATCCAACCGCAGCATTTGTTGCAGCAAGAGCTGGAGCTATGGCTAAACATACTGAACATACAATACTAGGTGTCATAGAAAATATGTCATATTTCCAAAGTAAAGAAACTGGAAATAAGGAATATGTGTTTGGTAAAGGTGGCGGTGCTAAATTAGCACAAGAGTTACAAACGCCATTATTAGGAGAATTACCGTTGAGTCAACCAGAATGGAATGAAGAGAATTTCTCTCCTTCTATTTATGGTTCTCATGAACCACTAGGCAAAATTTATGATCAAATAGCTGAAAATGTTATTGATATTACAACGGAATCATAATACGGAGGTAAGTTAGTGACTCTTAAATATTTAATACAATTTTATAGGAATACTCTGTTAATCGGTGTAATTGTTACATATATATCTTCATTGATATTTGGATATGATAAAGTAACTAAATATTTAGTCGCTGGAGAAGTTGGCGAATTTGTAGCAGCATCGATATGGTTTGTTGTTGTAGGCTTACTGGTTGCAACAATAAGTCAGCTAGCATATTTTATTTATTTGTTTATCAATCAGTTAGGTATAGGTATATTTGGTAAGATATGGCCACATGTACAAATCGTTGTAACTGTATTTGCGATTTTTGACCTCGTTTATTTTAGATTTTTAAGATTTGGTGGCACGGATCAAATTATTTCATTCATATGGTTACCTATTGTTGTAATTATTTTTGCAATTATTACAAGTAATATCAAAAATAAACAATCTAAAAAGAACTTATGGATTCCTTCTATGTTCTTTATGATAGTTATGACAACTGTAGAATTAATCCCATTTTTAAGAGTTGAGGATACTAGTTGGATTTATTTAACGATATTTGGACTTTTATTATGTAATTCATATCAATTAATAATGTTACCCAAATATAATGAACTATCTTTGGAAGAAAGAAAAAAGAAAGAAAAAATTAAAGGTACAAGTACCAAAAAGACGAAATAGAGAAGAAAAACACAAATTTATGGATGATTTACAATCCGAATTTGTGTTTTTTAATTTTTTGTAAAAATTTTAAGGAATATCGTTGACTTTTTATTGGCCACTTGATATTATATAAAAGTCGCCGAAAACGACAGGCGAAACACACAAAACAATAAATAAAGTTTTTATTGAAAGTGTAAAATTGACTCTTGTTAAGACGTTGTAAATGCGATATATTTATAAACGTGTTAAAAAATAGTTAAGAAAAATAAGTTGAAAACAATCTTTGTTTTTAGTACAATATTGTTTGAACATTTATTTAAATGAACATTGAAAACTGAATGACAATATGTCAACGTTAATTCCAATAATTTGAGTACTGAAAGTACTTCAAAGAGTGATTGGCTTAACCAATCAACAAGAGCTAATCAAGCTTACTTCTTTTATGGAGAGTTTGATCCTGGCTCAGGATGAACGCTGGCGGCGTGCCTAATACATGCAAGTCGAGCGAACAGATGAGAAGCTTGCTTCTCTGATGTTAGCGGCGGACGGGTGAGTAACACGTGGGTAACCTACCTATAAGACTGGGATAACTCCGGGAAACCGGGGCTAATACCGGATAATATATTGAACCGCATGGTTCAATGTTGAAAGACGGTTTCGGCTGTCACTTATAGATGGACCCGCGCCGTATTAGCTAGTTGGTAAGGTAACGGCTTACCAAGGCAACGATACGTAGCCGACCTGAGAGGGTGATCGGCCACACTGGAACTGAGACACGGTCCAGACTCCTACGGGAGGCAGCAGTAGGGAATCTTCCGCAATGGGCGAAAGCCTGACGGAGCAACGCCGCGTGAGTGATGAAGGTCTTAGGATCGTAAAACTCTGTTGTTAGGGAAGAACAAATTTGTTAGTAACTGAACAAGTCTTGACGGTACCTAACCAGAAAGCCACGGCTAACTACGTGCCAGCAGCCGCGGTAATACGTAGGTGGCAAGCGTTATCCGGAATTATTGGGCGTAAAGCGCGCGTAGGCGGTTTCTTAAGTCTGATGTGAAAGCCCACGGCTCAACCGTGGAGGGTCATTGGAAACTGGGGAACTTGAGTGCAGAAGAGGAGAGTGGAATTCCATGTGTAGCGGTGAAATGCGCAGAGATATGGAGGAACACCAGTGGCGAAGGCGGCTCTCTGGTCTGTAACTGACGCTGATGTGCGAAAGCGTGGGGATCAAACAGGATTAGATACCCTGGTAGTCCACGCCGTAAACGATGAGTGCTAAGTGTTAGGGGGTTTCCGCCCCTTAGTGCTGCAGCTAACGCATTAAGCACTCCGCCTGGGGAGTACGACCGCAAGGTTGAAACTCAAAGGAATTGACGGGGACCCGCACAAGCGGTGGAGCATGTGGTTTAATTCGAAGCAACGCGAAGAACCTTACCAAATCTTGACATCCTTTGATCGCTCTAGAGATAGAGTTTTCCCCTTCGGGGGACAAAGTGACAGGTGGTGCATGGTTGTCGTCAGCTCGTGTCGTGAGATGTTGGGTTAAGTCCCGCAACGAGCGCAACCCTTAAGCTTAGTTGCCATCATTAAGTTGGGCACTCTAGGTTGACTGCCGGTGACAAACCGGAGGAAGGTGGGGATGACGTCAAATCATCATGCCCCTTATGATTTGGGCTACACACGTGCTACAATGGATAATACAAAGGGCAGCGAACCCGCGAGGTCAAGCAAATCCCATAAAATTATTCTCAGTTCGGATTGTAGTCTGCAACTCGACTACATGAAGCTGGAATCGCTAGTAATCGTAGATCAGCATGCTACGGTGAATACGTTCCCGGGTCTTGTACACACCGCCCGTCACACCACGAGAGTTTGTAACACCCGAAGCCGGTGGAGTAACCTTTTATTAGGAGCTAGCCGTCGAAGGTGGGACAGATGATTGGGGTGAAGTCGTAACAAGGTAGCCGTATCGGAAGGTGCGGCTGGATCACCTCCTTTCTAAGGATATTACGGAATGACCATGAGGTCATGGAATAACGGAGACATATTGTATTCAGTTTTGAATGTTTATTTGACATTCAACATTGCACATTGAAAACTAGATAAGTAAGCAAATAGATTTTACCAAGCAAAAAACCGAGTGAATTTTTAACGAAATTCAACAAGCTTAATAATCGCGCGTCGTCTTTTTAGACGACATCACAGATTAATAACTGGTAAAGGTTAGTTAAACATGGTTGTATCTTCGATACACAGTGCTTAACTAAGGATTTACATGATTAAGTTATTAAGGGCGCACGGTGGATGCCTTGGCACTAGAAGCCGAAGAAGGACGTTACTAACGACGATATGCTTTGGGGAGCTGTAAGTACGCTTTGATCCAGAGATTTCCGAATGGGGAAACCCAGCATGAGTTATGTCATGTTATCCACATATGAATACATAGTATGTGAGAAGGCACACCCGGAGAACTGAAACATCTTAGTACCCGGAGGAAGAGAAAGAAAACTCGATTCCCTGAGTAGCGGCGAGCGAAACGGGAATAGCCCAAACCAATAGGCTTGCCTATTGGGGTTGTAGGACACTCAATACGGAGTTACAAAGGAAATAATTAGACGAATGGTTTTGGAAAAGCCAACCATAGAAGGTAAAGGTCCTGTAGTCGAAAGTTATTTCTCTCCTGAGTGGATCCTGAGTACGGCGGAACACGTGTAATTCCGTCGGAATCTGGGAGGACCATCTCCCAAGGCTAAATACTCTCTAGTGACCGATAGTGAACCAGTACCGTGAGGGAAAGGTGAAAAGCACCCCGGAAGGGGAGTGAAATAGAACCTGAAACCGTGTGCTTACAAATAGTCAGAGCCCGTTAATGGGTGATGGCGTGCCTTTTGTAGAATGAACCGGCGAGTTACGATTTGATGCAAGGTTAAGCAGTAAATGTGGAGCCGTAGCGAAAGCGAGTCTGAATAGGGCGAATGAGTATCTGGTCGTAGACCCGAAACCAAGTGATCTACCCATGTCCAGGTTGAAGTTCAGGTAACACTGAATGGAGGACCGAACCGACTTACGTTGAAAAGTGAGCGGATGAGGTGTGGGTAGCGGAGAAATTCCAATCGAACTTGGAGATAGCTGGTTCTCTCCGAAATAGCTTTAGGGCTAGCCTCAAGTGATGATTATTGGAGGTAGAGCACTGTTTGGACGAGGGGCCCCTCTAGGGTTACCGAATTCAGACAAACTCCGAATGCCAAATAATTTAACTTGGGAGTCAGACTATGGGTGATAAGGTCCATAGTCGAAAGGGAAACAGCCCAGACCACCAGCTAAGGTCCCAAAATATATGTTAAGTGGAAAAGGATGTGGCGTTGCCCAGACAACTAGGATGTTGGCTTAGAAGCAGCCATCATTTAAAGAGTGCGTAATAGCTCACTAGTCGAGTGACACTGCGCCGAAAATGTACCGGGGCTAAACATATTACCGAAGCTGTGGATTATCCGTAAGGATAATGGTAGGAGAGCGTTCTAAACGTGTTGAAGCATGATCGCAAGGACATGTGGAATGTTTAGAAGTGAGAATGCCGGTGTGAGTAGCGAAAGATGGGTGAGAATCCCATCCACCGATTGACTAAGGTTTCCAGAGGAAGGCTCGTCCGCTCTGGGTTAGTCGGGACCTAAGCCGAGGCCGATAGGCGTAGGCGATGGATAACAGGTAGATATTCCTGTACCACCTATGATTGTTTGAACGATGGGGGGACGCAGTAGGATAGGCGAAGCGTGCTGTTGGAGTGCACGTCCAAGCAACAAGACTGAGTGTTAGGCAAATCCGGCACTCGTAAGGTTGAGTTGTGATGGGGAGTTGGATCATGAATCCGACGAGTCGTTGATTTCACACTGCCAAGAAAAGCCTCTAGTTAGAAAATAGGTGCCCGTACCGCAAACCGACACAGGTAGTCAAGATGAGAATTCTAAGGTGAGCGAGCGAACTCTCGTTAAGGAACTCGGCAAAATGACCCCGTAACTTCGGGAGAAGGGGTGCTTTTTAAGGTGCAAGCCTTGAAGAGCCGCAGTGAATAGGCCCAAGCGACTGTTTATCAAAAACACAGGTCTCTGCTAAACCGTAAGGTGATGTATAGGGACTGACGCCTGCCCGGTGCTGGAAGGTTAAGAGGAGTGGTTAGCTTCTGCGAAGCTACGAATCGAAGCCCCAGTAAACGGCGGCCGTAACTATAACGGTCCTAAGGTAGCGAAATTCCTTGTCGGGTAAGTTCCGACCCGCACGAAAGGCGTAACGATTTGGGCACTGTCTCAACGAGAGACTCGGTGAAATCATAGTACCTGTGAAGATGCAGGTTACCCGCGACAGGACGGAAAGACCCCGTGGAGCTTTACTGTAGCCTGATATTGAAATTCGGCACAGCTTGTACAGGATAGGTAGGAGCCTTAGAAGCGTGAGCGCTAGCTTACGTGGAGGCGCTGGTGGGATACTACCCTGGCTGTGTTGACTTTCTAACCCGCACCATTTGATCATGGTGGGAGACAGTGTCAGGCGGGCAGTTTGACTGGGGCGGTCGCCTCCTAAAGAGTAACGGAGGCGCTCAAAGGTTCCCTCAGAATGGTTGGAAATCATTCGCAGAGTGTAAAGGCACAAGGGAGCTTGACTGCGAGACTTACAAGTCGAGCAGGGTCGAAAGACGGACTTAGTGATCCGGTGGTTCCGCATGGAAGGGCCATCGCTCAACGGATAAAAGCTACCCCGGGGATAACAGGCTTATCTCCCCCAAGAGTTCACATCGACGGGGAGGTTTGGCACCTCGATGTCGGCTCATCGCATCCTGGGGCTGTAGTCGGTCCCAAGGGTTGGGCTGTTCGCCCATTAAAGCGGTACGCGAGCTGGGTTCAGAACGTCGTGAGACAGTTCGGTCCCTATCCGTCGTGGGCGTAGGAAATTTGAGAGGAGCTGTCCTTAGTACGAGAGGACCGGGATGGACATACCTCTGGTGTACCAGTTGTCGTGCCAACGGCATAGCTGGGTAGCTATGTATGGACGGGATAAGTGCTGAAAGCATCTAAGCATGAAGCCCCCCTCAAGATGAGATTTCCCAACTTCGGTTATAAGATCCCTCAAAGATGATGAGGTTAATAGGTTCGGGGTGTAAGCGCAGTAATGTGTGTAGCTGACGAATACTAATCGATCGAAGACTTAATCAAATTTTTAAAATCGGTTTTGCGCCGTAAAATCTGCTTACTATCTAGTTTTGAATGTGCAATACATTCTCATAACAATGCGAAGAGCAATTGTTTATCAATTGTCTCAAGCAAGTACTTTGTCTGGTGACGATAGCAAAGAGGTCACACCTGTTCCCATGCCGAACACAGAAGTTAAGCTCTTTAGCGCCGATGGTAGTTGGGCTTACGTTCCGCGAGAGTAGGACGTTGCCGGGCAAATTATTAGTATTATTCCACAGTAGCTCAGTGGTAGAGCTATCGGCTGTTAACCGATCGGTCGTAGGTTCGAATCCTACCTGTGGAGCCATGGCCCCTTGGTCAAGCGGTTAAGACACCGCCCTTTCACGGCGGTAACACGGGTTCGAGTCCCGTAGGGGTCATTTTTATATGGAGAATTAGCTCAGCTGGGAGAGCATCTGCCTTACAAGCAGAGGGTCGGCGGTTCGAACCCGTCATTCTCCACCATTTCTAATAACTAAATAAGCTGGAGGGGTAGCGAAGTGGCTAAACGCGGCGGACTGTAAATCCGCTCCTTAGGGTTCGGCAGTTCGAATCTGCCCCCCTCCACCATTGTTGGGCTATAGCCAAGCGGTAAGGCAACGGACTTTGACTCCGTCACCCGCTGGTTCGAATCCAGCTAGCCCAGCCATTAGAGCCATTAGCTCAGTTGGTAGAGCATCTGACTTTTAATCAGAGGGTCAGAGGTTCGAATCCTCTATGGCTCATATTGAAGACATTAGTGATTTCACTAATGTCTTTTTTGTTTTTAAGCGTTTTTGCATATACATGTATATGTATTAGGATATTGTTGCAAAGGCGTTTCTATATACATATATGAATAAATATTTGTAATATATTAATAATATCCATAAACCCTTATATACCTTGATGTAAGTGCTTACATATACTAGAATATAATAGTAATGACAATTAAGGGGGATTTAAAATATGAGTAAACGTATTGAAATTATTGGTGCACCCACTGCCTTTGGTCAACGTAAATTAGGTGTTAACTTTGGACCGGATGCATTAAGATATGCTGGTTTAATAGAGAGAATAGAAGATATTGGACATGAAGTAATTGATAAAGGTAATGTTCAATCACCAGTTCTAGACATGAAGAAATATAAAAGTGAACAAAAAGGTCTTCGTAATTTAGAGGAAGTAATTGCTTTTTCAAATAATTTATACGAATCTGTGAATGAAACCGTTGAAAAAGGTCACTTTCCACTCATACTAGGTGGAGATCATTCTTTATCAATAGGCTCTATAGCTGGTATTAGTAAACACTATGAAAATTTAGGCGTGATTTGGTACGATGCACACGGTGATTTAAATACGTTAGAGTCTTCTCCTAGCGGAAATATACACGGTATGCCATTAAGAGCATTGATTGGTGAAGGTGATGAAGCACTGACAAACATTGGTGGATATAAAAATAAAGTTAAACCTGAAAATGTCGTATTAATAGGTATGAGAGATTTAGATGAAGGCGAGAAAAAGTACATAAAAAAAGCAGGTATTTTAACATATACTATGGCTGATATTGATAGGTTAGGTATGGGACAAGTCATTTCAGAAACGATAGAATATCTAAAAGATAAAACGGATGGTATTCACTTATCGCTAGACGTTGATGCTTTAGATCCTGTTGAAACACCAGGAACAGGAACAATTGTACCTGGTGGAGCTACATATAGAGAAAGTCATCTTGCGATGGAAATGTTGCATGAATCTAAATTGATTGTTTCTGCTGACTTAGTAGAAGTAAACCCACTTATTGATGAATATAATAAAACAGCTAGATTAGCGATTGGATTAATGGGTTCATTTTTTGGTGAAAAACTATTATAATTGACAATTATGAATAAAATCATTATAAATAAAGAAGTCTCTAATTATAGAGACTTCTTTTTTATTTAAATTAACAATATAACTGAAAAATTGATATAATAAATAATAGGTTAACGAAATATGGAGGAGATACTATGCAGTTACCTGACATTTTTGGCGATTTAAGTGCCATAAAAGTTATAACAGGTATACTTGATTTGATTATTGTATGGTATGTATTGTACTTAATTATTACAGTAGTGAAAGGTACAAAAGCGATACAATTATTAAAAGGTATATTTTTCATCATAATTGGTAGAACAGTAAGTGATTTTTTAAATTTAACAACAACAACGCTATTATTTGACTTCGTATTACAATGGGGATTTTTAGCGATTATTGTTATATTCCAACCAGAGTTTAGAAGAGCTCTAGAACAGTTAGGTAGAGGTAGCTTGTTTAAACGCGTAAATGTAACGACCTCTGCTGAACAAGAACGTCTAACTGATAGTATCGATAAAGCTGTTCAATACATGGCTAAGAGACGTATAGGTGCACTCATAGTCTTTGAGAAAGAAACAGGTTTGCAGGATTACATAGAGACGGGCATCCCTATTAACGCTGATATTACTCAAGAGCTACTCACTAATATATTCATTCCTAATACACCATTACATGATGGGGCTATGATTATTAGAGAACAAAAGATTGCTACAGCTGCAAGTTACTTACCATTATCAGATAGTCAAAAAATATCTAAAAGTTTAGGTACTAGACATAGAGCGGCGGTAGGTATCTCTGAAGTTTCAGATGCATTTACAGTAGTTGTATCTGAAGAAACGGGGTCGATTTCTGTTTCATTTGATGGTAAATTAAGAAAAGAAATATCTAGTGATACTTTTAGAGAATTACTAGTTGAGCATTGGTTTGGTTCTGTTCAAAGCAGAAAGGATGTGAAGTAGATGCTAGAATCTAAATGGGGATTACGTTTTGTCGCATTAGTACTAGCTTTAGTCATGTTCTTATCTGTTAATAATGTATTTGGTAGTTTATTTAACGAAACAACGTTAAAAAATTCTGATCATGTTATAGAGGATGTTCCTGTTGAAACAGTTTACAATTCTAAAGAATTATACTTATCAGGTGCACCTAAGACAGTAGATGTTAAAGTTTCAGGACCACAATCTACAATCTTAAAAACAGAAAAATTACTTAATTTTAAGGTGGAACTTAATCTAAAGAATAAATCAGTAGGAGAATATAAAGAAAGCTTTAAAGTAAAAGGATTAAACAAAGATTTGAATTATCAAGTTATTCCGAAAACCACAACTGTTTCTTTACAAGAAAAAGTATCTAAGAAATTCCCAATCGAAGCTGAAATCAATCAAAATAGAATCGCTTCCGGTTATGAATTATTAGGTGAAACAGTTAATCCATCACAAATAACGATTACTGGTGGTCAAGAAGAATTAAATAAAATCGCATATGTAAAGGCAACATTAGATGAGAATAAACAACTTACTGATGATACAACTGAGAAAGCAGGCATTAGCGTACTAGATAGTAACTTGAACAAATTAGATGTTCAAATTAGACCTGATACCGTTAATGTAAACATTAAAGTTGCGAGATCGAGTAAAACAGTAAGTTTAAATCCTGTCACAAAAGGATCTGCTTCAAAAAACACAAATATTGACGATATAAGTTTAGATAAATCAGAAGTTAAAATATACGGTTCACGTAATGTATTAGATGGTATTAGTTCAATAGATGTGCCAGTAGATGTATCGGATATCGATAATGATACAACGAAAAAGGTAGATTTAAATTTACCTGATGATATAGACGAAGCCGAATTCAACAAAGTCGAAGCAAAAATAAAAACTTCTAAAAACTAATGGAAATAAAAGGAGAATTACAAATGGGCAAATATTTTGGTACTGATGGTGTAAGGGGAGTAGCGAATTCTGAATTAACTCCTGAAATTGCTTTTAAATTAGGTAGATTTGGTGGATATGTTTTAGCTAAAAAGCATAATAGCGAAAACCCGAAAGTATTAGTAGGTAGAGATACACGAGTATCAGGAGAAATGTTAGAATCTGCTTTAATTGCTGGTCTATCATCAATAGGAGCAGAAGTTATGAGATTAGGTGTCATTTCAACACCAGGTGTAGCTTATTTAACTAAAGAAGTAGAAGCAGATTTAGGTGTTATGATTAGTGCTTCTCATAATCCAGTAGCTGATAATGGTATTAAATTCTTCGGACCAGATGGTTTCAAGCTGACTGATGATGAAGAATTAGAAATAGAAAAATTATTAGATTCAACTGAAGATAATTTACCAAGACCTACAGGTAACGAATTAAATCATATATCTGATTATTTCGAAGGCGCTCAAAAATATATGAGCTATATTAAGTCAACAGTGGATGGAGACTTAGAAGGGCTTAAAATTGTATTAGATGGCGCGCACGGTGCTACATATTCTCTAGCTCCTTATTTATTCGGAGATTTAGAAGCCTCTAGTGAGACAATTGGTTGTAAACCGGATGGCTATAATATTAATTTAAATGTTGGATCTACACATCCTGAAGAATTATCTAATGCAGTTGTAGAGTACGAAGCAGATTTTGGTTTAGCATTTGATGGTGATGGAGACAGAATTATAGCGGTTGATGAAAAAGGTCAAATAGTAGACGGTGACCAAATTATGTTCATTTTAGCGCAAGATATGGCTGAACAAGGTGAATTAAAAGATAATATGGTTGTATCAACAGTAATGAGTAATTTAGGTTTCTATAAAGCTTTAGAAGAAGTAGGTATAAAATCCGACAAAACTAAAGTAGGCGACAGATATGTTGTAGAAGAAATGAGAAGAGGTTCTTATAGTCTTGGAGGCGAGCAATCTGGCCATATCGTATTAATGGACTATAATACAACAGGTGATGGTTTACTAACAGGTGTACATTTAGCAAGCATCGTTAAAAGAACGGGTAAATCATTAAGCGAATTAGCAAGTAAAATGAAAAAATATCCTCAGCGTTTAGTCAATGTAAAAGTTTCTGATAAGTATGGTGTTGAAGAAAATACTAAAGTTGCAGAAATTATTACAAAAGTTGAAGTTGAAATGAATGGAGAAGGCCGTATTTTAGTACGTCCATCTGGAACAGAACCGTTAGTTCGTGTAATGGTAGAAGCTAAAACTGAAGAAGATGCTGAAAGATATGTAAATAGTATTGCAGAAGTTGTTAAAAGAGAAATGGGAATTGAATAATTAAATGAATATAAAAGCGGTTGAGTCATATGTTTTATGGCTCAACCGTTTTTTATTATAAATTATTATCACAAGTTCATTTAATATAAATTTATAAAATAAGTTGATATATATAGTGATATAATTGCACAATACTGAGATTCATTGTAGAATAAAGAAAGTTCACTAAAGGAGGATTGTGAGGTTTATCAAAATAAGGAAACTTATAGCGCCTGAACAAAAGGGAATTATGACTAAAGATGCGTGTATATTCAGATACATGTTGAATGAATAATTTCGCTTTTGTTGACGAGGAGGATGGTTATCGAATTATCGGCGGATGCTATCCCGGATGTGGCTCATTCGAAAGTTCAATGGTTAAAGCATATGGGTGACTGTATGTCCAAAGTCATTGAAACAGCCATGAAGTCAATAACGTACTGAAAGCGACTGGACACTTTTTGAAGTTGTCTAACCGCTTATTTAAAATTGGAGGAATTTAATTTATGTGTGGAATCGTCGGATATATTGGTACAGCCAATGCAAAAGAATTATTACTTAGAGGATTAGAAAAATTAGAATATAGAGGCTATGATTCAGCAGGTATTGCTGTTCGTAACGAAGAAGAAATAAAAGTATTTAAAGAAAAAGGTAGAATTGCTGAATTACGTAAAGTTGCAGATAATGATTTTGATGGAAATATTGGGATTGGACATACTCGTTGGGCAACACATGGTGTACCTAACTACGAAAATGCACACCCTCACCAATCAACATCAGGTCGTTTTACTTTAGTACACAATGGTGTAATAGAGAACTATGAACAATTAAGAAATGAATTTTTACAAAGTGTAACATTTAAATCAGATACTGATACTGAAGTAATTGTAGAATTAATTGAACATTTTTCAAATGAAGGTTTAACAACTGAAGAAGCTTTTAATAAAGTATTATCATTACTACATGGTTCTTATGCATTAGGCTTATTAGATGAACAAGATGCAGAAACTATTTATGTTGCTAAAAATAAATCACCATTATTAGTTGGTGTTGGAGATGGCTTCAATGTTATTGCTTCAGATGCAATTGCGATGCTAGCTGTCACAGATACTTATAAAGAGTTAGTAGATAATGAAATTGTAATAGTGAAAAAAGATAAAGTAATCATTAAAGATCAAGAAGGCAATGTTATCGATAGAGATAGCTATAAAGCAGAAATTGATGCATCAGATGTTGAAAAAGGTACTTACGATCATTACATGTTAAAAGAAATTCATGAACAACCTGCAGTTATGCGTAACATTATTCAAAATTATCAAGATGATGAAGGTAACTTAAAAATCGATAAAGAAATTATCGATGATGTTGCACAAGCAGATAGAATATACATTGTAGCTTGTGGTACAAGTTATCATGCTGGTTTAGTAGGTAAAGAATATATCGAAAAATGGGCTGAAGTACCTACGGAAGTACATGTAGCTTCAGAATTTGTTTACAATATGCCATTACTATCTAAGAAACCATTATTTATCTTTATTTCACAATCAGGTGAAACAGCAGATAGTCGTGCAGTATTAGTTGAAGCGAAACGTCTTGGTCATAAAGCACTGACGATTACAAATGTTCCTGGCTCTACTTTATCTCGTGAAGCGGATCATACATTAATCTTACATGCAGGTCCTGAAATTGCTGTTGCTTCTACAAAAGCATATACAGCTCAAATCGCAGTATTAGCGATTCTTTCACAAGTTGTAGCAAATGCTCATGGTAAAGAAACAGGTGTTGATATTTTACCAGAACTTGCAAAAGTAACGACAGCTATTACAGCTATCGTCGATGATGCTTCTAAAATGGAACAAATTGCTAAAGATTTCTTAGAAACAACTCGCAACGCATTCTTCATTGGTCGTACGATGGATTACTATGTTGGCTTAGAAGGTGCTTTAAAACTTAAAGAAATTTCGTATATCCAAGCAGAAGGATTTGCTGGAGGAGAGTTGAAACACGGAACAATTGCTTTAATTGAAGAAGGTACGCCAATTATTGCATTAGCTACTCAAGAAAAAGTTAACTTATCTATCCGTGGTAATGTAAAAGAAGTAGTAGCACGTGGAGCTAATCCTTGTATCATTTCTATGGAAGGATTAGAACATGATGAGGATACTTATGTAATCCCACATGTACATGAATTATTATCACCACTTGTTTCAGTAGTAGTACTACAATTAGTTTCTTATTACGCAGCGCTTCACAGAGGCTGTGACGTAGATAAACCACGTAACTTAGCTAAATCAGTAACAGTTGAATAATATATTTTAGTTTTTAAAGAGTCTGGGACATAATCAATGTCTCCGGCTCTTTTTTTATATTGCCAGTAATCATTGCCGCGGTTGGACTAATAGATCTTTTTTATAGAAAATTATGTATCATATTTAATTTTATAAACAAAAAACTTGAAAAATATACGCTAGGGGGGTATAGTATTAATTAAGAAAGGACGTGAGTATATGGGAGAGTTTTTACATGATCATCCTGTAACACCAAGAACTAAAGAAGAAAAAGAGAAAGTATTAAATAGATTAAAACGTATTGAAGGGCAAGTACGAGGTATTCAAAGTATGGTTGAAGAAGACCGTTATTGTGTGGATATACTCGTTCAAATTAGTGCTATACAGTCTGCACTTAAGAATGTTGGGTTCGCAGTAACAGAACGTCATATTAAACATTGTGTTACAGATGCTATCCAAAAAGGCGAAGGCGAAGAAACAATAGATGAATTAATGAGTGTTCTTAAACAATTTTCTAAATAAGGAGGTGTGGTATAAGTGGCAAATCAGAAACAAACAACTGTTGGCGTCACTGGCATGACATGTGCAGCATGTTCAAGTCGAATTGAGAAAGTGTTAAATAGAATGGACAGTGTAGATGCCAAAGTGAACTTAACAACAGAAAAAGCATCTGTTTCATTTGATCCTGAACAATCTTCTTTAAAGGATATAACTAATAAAATTGAAAAACTTGGATATGGCGTGTTAACAGAAAAGGCAGAACTTGATGTATTTGGTATGACATGTGCAGCATGTTCAAGTCGTATCGAGAAAGTATTAAATAGACAAGAAGGCATTGAGCAAGCAACAGTTAATTTAACTACAGAACAGGCTAATATAGAATATAATCCTGAAATAGTGGATATTAAAGCAATCATAGATAAAATTAAAAAATTAGGATATGATGCACAAGCAAAAAGTGAAATGAAAAATAAAGAAACACACAAACAAAAAGAAATAAAACAAATGAAATTAAAATTAATTATTTCAGCAGTTTTATCCTTGCCACTATTCATGACAATGCTTGTTCATTTATTTAATGTTCAATTACCTAGTATATTTATGAATCCATGGTTTCAATTTATTCTTGCTACACCTGTTCAATTCGTAATAGGATGGCAGTTCTATATTGGAGCATATAAAAATTTAAGAAACGGCGGCGCCAATATGGATGTGCTTGTTGTATTAGGTACTAGTGCGGCATATTTTTATAGTTTATACGAAGCGATTAAAACTATTGGTAATCCAGAATACATGCCACATTTATACTTTGAAACAAGCGCAGTTCTAATCACTCTTATTTTATTCGGTAAATATTTAGAGCAAAGAGCAAAAAGTCAAACAACAAATGCATTATCATCACTTCTTAATTTACAAGCGAAAGAAGCAAGGGTTATTAGAGAAGACAAAGAAATGATGATACCTGTAGAAGAAGTTGTAGTAGGTGATGTTTTAAGAATTAAACCTGGTGAAAAAATACCAGTAGACGGTAAAGTTATAAAAGGAAATACTTCTATTGATGAATCAATGATTACTGGTGAATCTATACCGGTAGAGAAATCAATAGATGAAGCGTTAATTGGTTCAACAATTAATAAAAATGGTTCAATTGAAATGAAAGCAACAAAAGTTGGTTCAGATACTGCTTTAGCATCAATCGTTAAAGTTGTAGAAGAAGCTCAAGGGTCTAAAGCTCCTATACAAAGACTTGCCGATGTTATATCAGGTTATTTCGTACCAATCGTGGTTGGAATAGCAATCTTAACATTTGTGATATGGATAACTTTAGTTAACCCAGGACAATTTGAAGGCGCACTTGTAGCTGCAATTGCAGTGCTCGTTATTGCTTGTCCATGTGCTTTAGGGTTAGCAACACCTACTTCTATCATGGTAGGCACGGGTAAAGCAGCAGAAAGTGGTATTTTATTTAAAGGTGGCGGACACTTAGAGAGAACACACCAATTAAATGCTATTGTTCTAGATAAGACAGGAACAATAACAAAAGGAAAACCAGAAGTGACTGACTTTACAGGTGACGATGAAACTTTACAATTGTTGGCAAGTGCAGAAAGAGGATCTGAACATCCACTAGCTGAAGCAATAGTTGCATATGCTACAGAAAAAGATTTAACTTTAAAAGACGTATCAAGCTTTGATGCAATACCTGGACACGGTATAAAAGCAACTATAGATGGAAATGAAATATTAGTAGGTAATAGAAAACTAATGACTGATGCTCAAATTTCAGTTAATCAAGTTGAAGAAACACTTACAAACTTTGAACATCAAGGTAAAACTGCAATGTTAATGGCAGTTAATGGTCAATATAAAGGCGTAGTAGCAGTTGCTGATACAATTAAAGAAACGGCACCTGAAGCGATTAAACTGATGCAAGATGAGGGATTAGAAGTAATTATGCTTACAGGTGATAATGAAAGAACTGCGCAAGCTATTGCTAAGCAAGTAGGTATTGATTCAGTTATAGCAGAAGTATTACCAGAAGAAAAATCAAATGAAATAAAAGCTTTACAAGATAAAGGCAAGAAAGTAGCTATGGTCGGAGATGGTGTAAATGATGCACCTGCATTAGTAGTAGCAGATATCGGAATAGCTATAGGAACTGGAACTGAAGTAGCGATAGAAGCAGCTGACGTAACGATTTTAGGGGGAGAACTATTATTAATCCCTAAAGCAATCAAGATTAGTCACGCAACAATTAAAAATATTAAACAAAACTTATTCTGGGCATTTGGGTATAACACAGCTGGTATACCTATAGCTGCCCTCGGTTTATTAGCACCGTGGATAGCAGGGGCTGCAATGGCTCTAAGTTCAGTTAGTGTTGTCACTAATGCTTTAAGATTAAAAAGAGTTAAACTATAAATTATAAGGAGATGTATATAATGGAACAAACAATTAAAGTAGAAGGTATGACTTGTAATCATTGTAAATCATCAGTAGAAGGTGCTTTAAATCAATTAGATGGTGTAAATAATGCCGCTGTAAACTTAGAAGAAAATAATGTACAAGTAGCATATGAAGAAGGCAAAGTAAACTTTGACCAGATGAAAGAAGCAATAGAAGATCAAGGATACGATGTTGAAGCATAACAAGAAAATATAATGAATTTTATATGAGTCCTGGACATAAATAATTGTCTAGGACTTTATTTTGTATTGGCAGTAGCTGATTTGACTGAAAATAAGTTTATAAAAAGCTTTTTTCAATACTAGTCATTCTAAGCAGTGTGGGACTACGAAATCTTTTTAAGAAAATGAAATTTCTGTCCACTCCTATTTTTATAAGGAAACTAGAGTCATCATGAAAACAAGGGAGAATTTTTGCAGTAAGATATAGACTAACGTATATTGAGATATAAGTACAACAAAAGAAAGGGGTATTAGATGGATTTTAAATTAGAGAACAAAGTAGCATTAATTACTGGAGGCAGTAAAGGTATCGGTTTAGAATCAGCTTTATGTTTGGCGAAAGAGGGAGCAAAAGTAGCTATTTGTGCTAGAAATAAAGATAGATTAGAAGAAGCAAAAAGTTATATTCAAAAACACACAAAAGCTAATGTCCAAATTATTGTTGCTGATGTAACAGATAAGTCAGAATGTATAAAAGCTGTAGAAGAAACAGTGGGTAAGTTTGGAACGATAGATATATTAGTGAACAATGCTGGTACATCCCAAGCTCATGCGTTTGAAGAAGTAGAAAATGAACTTTGGGAAGATGATCTTGATTTAAAATTATTTGGAGCCATAAATTGTTCAAAAGCAGCAATCCCTTATATGAAAGAAAATGAACAAGGTTCAATCATTAATGTCACAGCAGCGTTAGGCAAGACACCTCCTAAATCATCGTTGCCGACTTCTGTATCAAGAGCTGCTGGCATGGCACTTACAAAAGCGATGAGTAAAGATTTAGGTGAATATAATATAAGAGTCAATACAGTATGTATAGGACTTATAAGAAGTGAACAATTAGAAAAAAGATGGAAAAATGAAAATCCTGAGTTATCTTGGGAAGAATACTCAAAAATTGACCGTTCAATTCCTTTAGGAAGAATTGGGAACACAGAAGAAGCGGCCAATGTGATTACTTTCTTATCATCATCAGCCGCTTCATATGTGTCTGGAGCTTCAGTTAATATTGATGGTGGATTCATAGGCACTTTATAATTTAATGGGCTATGAGCGTTTATATACTACTTTTCCTCCAATAATCGTATATTGAATCATATCATCATTTAGATCGATTGATTCGTCTAATGGGTTATGATTCAATATTACAAAATCAGCGTTTTTATTAGGCTCAATTGTACCGTTTTGATTTTCGGTATGGTTGAGCTTTGCGCCGTTTATAGTCATTGCTTTTAATGATTCTAGGCGTGTTAATTTCAATTCTTCATCTAAAGTACGTCCGCTTTTTGTTTTACGATTACAAGCAATCATTATATTATCTATTGGAGAGATGGGCGTTACAGGACAGTCTGAATGCAGCGTATATAATACGCCTAAATCTTGAGCCCATCTTGCAGGATCTATTAGATTTGCCCGATTAGGACCTAAAAATTTTTCATAATGTTGATCACCAAAATAATATATATGATTAGTAAAAAATGAACCGGAAATTTGATTGTTTTTCATTGCCACAATGTCTTCATATTCACCAGTTTGAATATGTTCAATTCGTGTTTCATGATTATAATTTGGTAAAGATTGTATTTTAGAATAAGCTTTTATAATGGATTTAATAGCAGCATCGCCATTCGCATGCGTTGTTAATGGAAATCCTTTTTCTGCGAACGATGTATATAAACTTTCTAATGTTTCTTGTTTTATAATAATCTCACTCTTTGTATTTTCATTTTTATAAGGTTGTGTGAGTGCTGCTGTATTTATTTGGATTGATCCATCTTGGAAAAATTTAGCGCTATCCAAAGTACATTTTTGGTTTGAAAGTGTTTGTATTTGTTCATTTAATTCTTGATATGTTTTATCTTTGATTCTTTCATCATTTAATAGCAGTTGGTAATCTATCATGATCCTTAAATTAATGTCATTTTCTAATTGTATATATTCATGATAAGCAGATATATCATCTTTACCATGAGCTAGACCAACCGACGCTTCTGAAGCTGTTGTAATACCTTTTTCAATATAATCTTGAGCAGCATTTTTCAGCGCATCAATCATCTCTTCTTTAGATGGTTTCGGTAAATAAGGTAACAGTTTTTCTACTGCTGGTAATTCATAAAGTAAACCGTTTAAGGTACCATCCGTTTTAGAAAAATAGCCACCTTCAGGATTTTCTGTTTCATCATTAATATTTGCTATTTCTAGAGCTTTACTGTTTGCAACCCCCATATGTGCAGAGCTATGACGTAAGTAAATAGGGTGTTCAGTTGAAACTTCATCGAGTTCTTGCTTCGTAATATGTCGTTCTTCATCAAGTTCTAGTTCGTTGTAACCTTGACCAACTATCCATTCCCCTGAATCCTTTTTAGGTAATTGTTGTTTCAATGCTTTTTTAATGTCTGAAATATTTTTAATTGTTTCTGGCCTTACATCTACTAATTCTTTAAATAAGCCATAAAGTAATAAATGACTATGTGCATCAATAAAACCAGGTATAATAAATTGTTCTTTACCATCTAATGTTTCAACATTTTGATTACTGATAGATGTATTAATTTCTTTAATCTTTCCATCTTTAATTAATATATTACTTTTATAAGGTTTAGGATTAACCATGTCTATAATATTAACGTTTTTAATCATTAAGTTACTCATAATAATCCTCCAAATTCGGGTTGTCTAATTTTTCAAAATAAGCAGCTTGAATCGTTTCTAACTTATCGTGTTTAGTTAGTAAACTTGTGCCTACTAATAAAATAAATGAAATTATAAATCCAAATATTGCATGATCAATAGGTAAATTAAATAAAGGATATAATAAGACAAGTATTGCTGTTCCTATCATACTTACCATAACGCCAATTTTCGTTACACCTTTCCAGAACATTACTGCAATAAATGGTATGACAAGTATAGTAGATGTTAATCTTAAAGCCCATTGGTATGTAGTGGCGATATCACTTACAGTATATGCAAATAAACAAGCCAATATTGTTATGATTGCAACTGAAATTCTCGAAAATACTAACATTTTTCTGCTGCTAGCATTTTTATTAATAAATGTTTGATAAAAATCAATTGTCAGGTTACTGCTACCTTGTAAAATAAATGATGTTGCTCCTGTCATTAAAGCAGCTAATAAACCTAAGAATACAAGTCCTCCTAGTGGGCTAGATAATAATAAATCTGTTACATATGAAAAAACTAAGTCAGGGTGCATATCAAGCGGAACAAATTGTCTTGCTGCTAAGCCAATAATAAAAGGTAAAATAGAAATGAAACCTGAAATTACAAACCCTAAGGCATTTGCTGAAACAGCTACATTTTCGCTTTTTGCAGCAAAGATTCTCTGCCAAATAGATTGCCATACTAAATAAAATGGCCCGACTGATAATGCATAAAGTAAGACTTCCCCATAACCATCTGGTCCTGAAATACTTAAAAGTTTAGAACTACTGTTTTCAAAAAGTGTTGAAAGTCCTCCAACATGAACTACCGTAACAACCGCAAGAATAACGACACCAATAATAATGATGATTGATTGAATAGCATCAGTTAACATAGTTGCTGGTAATCCTCCGATTACAGTGAATATTAAGATGACGACAAATGATATAAATATACCTAATGAAACATTCATATCAAAAGTAATATTAAAGACAGTAGACATACCGACCATTTGTAGAGCCGTTGTCGGTACTGAATATATAAACGCAGATAGTATGGAAGGCACAACTCCTGCTTTACCACCAAATCTTTTAGTAAATAAATCTGCTAAAGTAATGAGCTTTTGCCTTCTAAGTGGCCTGGCAAATCCTAAGATTAATATTAATGAAAATAAAATCGCTACAAAAGCGAATTTCCAATAACCTGATAACCCAACTGTAAAACCGAGTCCTACCCAACCGATGAATACTGCGGCTCCACAAAATGTACTTATAATTGTCCCCGTAATTTGCCAAAACCCAGTGTTCCAACCACCGATTAAGTAATCCTCATAAGTTTTGATTTTTTTGAAATAATAATATGCTATTGCAAGCATAAATATGAAATAAACTATAAAGTAAGTTGCATACCAACCCAAATTCATCACTCTCCTTTAAAATGTTATAATAAGAGTATAAAGTAAATTATTGAATATTTCTAATTAATCTGAAAATTTTAAATAACAATCGTTAATTAAATGTTCATACTAAAGTCCGACACTAACACACTTGTAATGTTATATAATGGAGTTTAACTTTTATTTTTAATTTTTTGAATTTATGGTTTATGTTTTATGTAATACGGTAATAAATTATTGAAAACAACTTAAAGGAGTCTATTAATGGAGAGTTGGATAACAAGTGTAATGGAACAGTTTGGCTATTTCGGTATAGCCTTATTAATATTAGTTGAGAATGTATTTCCACCTATACCATCTGAAGTCATTTTAACCTTTGGAGGGTTTATGACGACTAAATCCGAATTATCTATATTTGGTGTGGTCGTAGCATCGACGATTGGTTCTGTAGGTGGAGCTGTCATATTATATTGGATTGGTCGTATTCTTAACGTTGAACGTCTTGAACGAATCATTGAAAAATGGGGAAAGTATTTAAGATTAACAAAAGAAGATGTTAGAAAAGCTGATGCTTGGTTTGATAAATATGGACCTTGGACAGTATTTTTCTGTAGGTTTATTCCACTTATTAGAAGTTTAATATCAATCCCAGCCGGTATGAGTGGTATGAATCAATGGCTGTTTTTAGTATTAACGACGTTAGGTACATTAATATGGAACTTAGTACTTGTTCTAGTCGGAGCAAAAGTAGGGAATAATTGGCACCAAATTGTAAATTATATGGATGTTTATTCAAATATTATGTATGTAGTTATTGCAGTAAGTGCGGTAATTTTTATAATTTGGTTTATAAAAAGGAAAAAAACTTCTACTAAATAAAAACTGTAGGTGAATGTGATGATCCAAACATGCAAATTGTTAACTGATAAGCATTATGAGTTGCTTTCATTAGCAGATGATAATCAAAAAGCAATAAATGATTATACTTCACGTGGAGAAGTATTTGCATTTGTTAAAGAAGGACAACCAGTAGGTATTGTAGTCGGATTATTAACGAGGCCAAATACATTTGAACTTGTAAACTTAGCTGTGGATTCACATTATCAACATCAAGGTATAGGTAAACAGTTAGTAAATTATATTATTGAAGTAGCTAAAAATTTAGATTGTCACACTGTTACTGTTGGTACTGGTAATTCAGGGATTGGGCAATTAAAGCTATATCAACAAGCAGGCTTTAGAATGAAGTCCATTGATATTGATTACTTTATAAAATATTATGATGAGCCCATTTATGAGAATGGCATACAGTGCAAAGATATGGTTCGGTTAGAATTAGAATTAAAATAGAAAATTATAATCAAGGAGTCTGAGACAGTTATTTATGTTTTAGACTCCTTCTTTTATGAGAGTCTTGTTAGAATCCCGGTCTTTAACATCAAAGTAATTTCATGTACAATGAGTGAATATTATGAAAACTTTGGGGGATGACAAAATGTTACTTGATTTAAAAAATATCAACTGGATACGTGAAGGTAATTACATATTAAAAGATATTTCTTGGGAAATAAACGATGGGGATCATTGGGTGTTGTACGGTTTAAATGGAGCAGGTAAATCTACTATATTAGATATTATAAATGCTTATACAGCGCCATCGTCTGGCGAATTTGAAATATTAGATATGAAACAAGGCAAACCAGGTTACTCAGCGGATAATATTCGAAAGCAAATCGGTTACGTCTCACAATCATTATTTAAAAAAATGCGTCAAGAAGATAATGCTTTTACAACTGTTATTAGCGGAGCGTATGCTTCAATTGGTGTATACGAGGATCCTACAGATGAGATTAGAAATAAAGCTGAAGAAATTTGTGCGATGCTAGGTATTACACCATATATAAATAGAAGATTTAGTACATTATCTCAAGGTGAACAAACACGTGTGTTAATTGGTAGAGCTTTAATGTCAGAACCTAGGTTACTTATTTTAGACGAACCGACTAACGGCTTAGATTTTGTTGCAAGAGAGGATTTATTAGAAAGAATTGGAAATATCGGTCAAGATAAAAATGGTCCGACAATGATTTATGTAACGCATCATTTAGAAGAGGTATTGCCAGTGTTCAAACATATATTGTTGCTGAAAGAAGGACAAGTATTTGCTTCAGGGGGCATTGAATCAGTTGTTAATTCAGAAACTATGAGTGATTTATTCAATATAGAAGTAGATGTAACTTTTAAAAGTAGACGTCCAATTTTGTCTAAAGTCTAAAAAATTGATTAAATAAATCTTCCGTGAAATAATAATAATGGAAATAAACTTTGGAGGATTATACATGACAACGCAAGTAGTTTTTTTAGACATGGACGGTACGATTTTAAATGAAGATAATAGAGTAACAAATTACACAACTCAAATTATTAAAAAGGTACGTAATAAAGGTGTGAAAGTCTTTCTAGCAACCGGTCGCGCATATGACGAGATACACTATCTTGTGCCAGATGATTTTGAAGTAGATGGTATTTTATCTTCAAATGGAGCAGTTGGTTATATTGATGGTGAAGAAATATTTAAATATCAGTTAGAAATGGATACAGTACATAAATTAATTGATTTAGCTGAAGAACACCAAATATATTATGAGTTATTCCCTTATCATAAAGATAGAATAGCTTTAAATCGTGATAAAGCATTATTAGTTTCAGAACTTGAGCAGTCAGATGATGCAGATGTAGAAATTAATGAATGGAAATCAAGATTAGAAGCAATGAAAGATAAAATCACTTGGGTAGATGAAATACCAAATGATGCCTATTCTAAAATCTATTTCTTCAAAAAGTATCACACTGATATCGATAGATGGGAAAAAGTAGTTGAACCTTTAAAAGAAACTTTAAATATATCAATATCAAATTCAACACCTTGTAATTTAGAAACAATGCCTAAAGGCGTTAATAAAGCGACAGCTATTCAAAAAGTTTTAACGCATTTCGAAATAGAAGAAGATGCTATAACTTACGCTATTGGTGATAGTGATAATGACAGACAAATGTTAGAACATGTAGATAATCCTATCGTAATGAAAAATGCACCAGATCATATTAAGCTACTAGGTAAAGAAGTAACACAATTATCTAACCTCGAAAATGGTGCAGCAGAATTTTTAAAACTTAAATTTTTATCTGAATAAAACATAAGAATCTCATACAAAAATAATTCTCCTAATCTGTTAGTTTAAAAATAACGGGTTAGGAGAATTATTTTGGTTAGAAGTCATATTTTAGCCGTGTAATTTACGTAGATGTAAGTAGTGCACAATTTATTTGGAACGATTGAAATAATAATGTTCGGATATATTAATAATAGTACTCGTTTGAAGGAGTGATACTATGATTAAAGCGATAGTATTTGATATATATGGAACATTATTTGATATCGATAGTGTTAAAAATAAGTGTGAGAAGTTATTTCCGGGCAACGGAGAAAAAATTGCAAAAGCTTGGCGACAAAAGTTAATTGAATATATTCACGTAAGACAATTAGTAAATCAATATAAACCTTTCAGTCTCGTAGTAAAAGACTCACTTGAGTATGTATTAGATAGAAATGAATATGATTACGATTCAGAAGATGTATCTGAATGTGTAAACGAATATAATAAGCTAGAAGCTTTTCCTGAAACTGAACAAGTTTTAAATCAGTTAGAGAATATAGATAAGATTGTATTTAGCAATGGAAATGAAGAGATGGTATTAACTGTTTTAGAACATGCACATATAGAAGGAAAATTTAAACATATTGTAGCTTTAGAAGAAATAGGGCTTTATAAGCCAGATTCAAACAGTTATAAATATTTATATGAAAAATTAGATTTAAACAAAGAAGATATTTTATTTGTTTCTTCTAATAAATGGGATATTATTGGTGCCCAGAATTTTGGATATAAGACAGCATGGATTAATAGATATTTAACGGAGTTTGAACATATCGATGTTGAACCTGACTATGAATACCAGACTTTATACGGTTTAATTTCTTTAATAAAATAATGAAAAAACTGAGAATCACCAAATGAAAGATTTGATTCTCAGTTTTTTATTAATCATTTATTCATCAGGTTGATCATTTTGTGGGTATAGTGCATTTTTATTTTTATGATAGAAGTTCATTGCACTTCCGTACATGATATAACTCATAGCTATTAAATAAACAAATGCGAAAATATAAGCGAAGATGCCAAGTAATATTTTTAGTACGTCAGGAAGTAATGATATTATAAGCGCGGTAATAACTGCGATTATAGCGAGTATGATATAAGCAACAATGAAATATAATACATTACTAAATAGTAATTTCCACGCACTTTTAGGACCTTTACTTGTAATGTTCCAACCTATAGATAATTTATTTAGTGTTGGCAGTGATTGTTGGTCAATATGTACAAGAACCGTATTAACTAAGAAAATGACAACATAATAAATTGGTATGTAAAGCGCAAAGATGATTAACATCATAAGTAACATAATAATTAAGAATGATACTGACATAGCACCAAAGTTATTTTCGTTTATAAACGCAGCTGAAGTGCCAAATATCGCGATAAATATCAATTCTACAATAAACACAACGATATATAATACAATTGCTAATGCAACAGAAATGACAAACATAATTGCAGTTAGTTTAAGTGTCTTTACGTATTTACCTTTCTTGAAGAATAATAACAAATCAGAAAATCTTGGCGCACGTCCTAAGTCTGTATCTTTATAATATTTTAAGAACCCATAAGTCATAGGTATTAAGACAAAAACATATAATAATAAACTAACGATAAAACCTATTACCATAGATATTAAAAAGGCTACGATACCTCCGCCTGAAGGCTCGCCAGAGAAATCTTGAGAAGATATCATGCTAATGGCACCTATTAAAAATATAACACCTGGCACTAACATGATGATACCAAGAACAATTGACGTTAATATTGAAAGGAGAACTGTCTTTAAATGAAGTCCTCGACCATTTCGCCAATAATCTAAATGAAATTCAAACATATTGATCACTCCGTATTCTATTTTATATCAATAGCGTAACATAAAAAGTTTTATAAATGTCATAATATTGTCAAAAATATGGGGGAAGATAAAGTTAATATAATTATCATAATAAGCAGTTTGTTTGATATCATATTAAATTACTCATATATTGAGGGTAGATTAAATTTAGGAGTGAGCTATGAAGAAGTTATTTCGTTTCACGATGTTTATCGTTACTTGGGTTATAATCATTACGATGCTTATCTTATTCAAGCAACAAGGTGGCTTCAACTTTGTAACCCAATATGTTGATAATATTCAAAAAGAAATGCGACAAAAAGAAATAGCATCACGAACAGAACAAATTAAACAAAAAGATAAAACTGATGACCGTTCACTAGGTAATTTCTATCAAGAAGGACAATGTACTTTTTATGTATTTGAAGAACGCTTAAAAATAGATAAAAGAATCCCAACTTCGTGGGGAGATGCTAAACACTGGGCGGAAAGGGCTAAAAAAGATGGCTTTAAAGTGAATGGTAAGCCAGCAAAAGGTTCTATACTGCAAACAGATTATGGTGATTTAGGTCATGTAGCAATTGTAAAAGAAGTACACTCAAATGGTAATATAGTTGTATCAGATATGAACTATGAGAAACCATATGAAGTAACAAAAAGAGTTATTACATCGGATAGATTGCATAATTATCAATTTATCCATGAAAAAATATAAGGAGTGTTTTATATGAATATATTCGTTATAGGTGCAAATGGACAAATCGGTAGATTACTTGTAAAAGATTTAGTAGAAGAAGGTAATCAAGTAACAGCAGGAATAAGAAAAACGAGCCAAGCTAGCTATTTTGAAGAAATAGGCGCTAAAACAGCTTCTCTTGATTTAGAGTATGACGATATTGATGATATTGCTGAAAAAATTAAAGATGCAGATAAAGTTGTCTTCACTGCTGGTTCTGGTGGACACACTGGTGCTGACCAAACAATTATTATTGATTTAGATGGTGCTGTGAAATCAATAGAAGCAAGTAAACGAGCTAATATTGAACACTTCGTTCTCGTTTCATCATTTGATACAAGACGTTCGGCATTCGAAGGTGATTTAAAACCTTATACAATCGCAAAACATTATGCAGATGATCATTTAAGAAGATCTGAACTACCTTATACAATTGTACATCCTGGCTTATTAACTAATAATGAGGGCACTGGAAAAGTTGAAATAGCAGGAGAAGTTGAACGTGGAGAAGTCCCTCGCCAAGACGTTGCTTCAGTTATACAAGCTGTTTTAAATAACGAGGGTACAATCGGAAAAGAATTCCAAGTTGTTACTGGAAATATAGATATAACAGAAGCAGTGAATCAACAATAATAGTGTGATTTAAGGAGATGTATTATGGTTAAATTTGCTATTTTAACAGATATACATGGTAATTATGATGCTTTAGAAGCGGTAATAAAGGATATAGATAGTCGTTCTGATATAGAACACATTTATAATTTAGGTGATAATATCGGAGTTGGTCATAAGACGAATGAAGTATTGGACCTTGTTACAAATCGCAAGGATATGACCAATATTGCTGGAAATCATGATGAAGCAATTATGGCAGTAGCTCATAATGAAACGTATCCTGAAAGTCTTAAAAATAAATTTTACGAACACCATCAATGGATAGTAGAACATCTTGATTCTAAATATTATACTTTTTTAGATCAATTAGACCGAGAAATCACAAAAGAAATAGATGGACTGAATTTTTACTTTACCCATTATCGTATATTAGAAGAAGATATGGATAAGCATATAAGTGAAGATCCGTTTCAACCAATCGTTGAACCATCTTTAGAACATGTTCACGGCTTATTTAATGGTATAGATGCAGACTTTGTTACATTTGGACACAATCACGTGTTACACCATTTTGATGATATTGAGACAATTTATTTTAACCCTGGTTCAGTAGGTCTTAACAACGGTGCTTATGCCGTGTATGGTATCGTTGAAGTTAAAGATGGTGCAATAAATGTTGAACGTATTAAAGTACCATATGATAACCAAGCATTTTTAGATGGTTTCGAAGAAAAGAACGTTCCAGGAAAAGAATTGATATTTGAATCATTTATTTAAATTAAAAGCCTTCCTTTTAAAGTAGATACTTAAAGGGAAGGCTTTATAATATTTAATTTAATGCACATGTTCAGTTGTATCCATACAACATAATAATGAATCGTCATGTTGATGATTTGGTGTTTCTAACTGTATTGTCGCATGATGAATAGATTTATGACTTAATTTGTGATTGATTTCTTCTATTATATTGTCACATTCTGAGACAGTTTTTTGACTATCTACAACAGCATGACAACTTAAAGCTGTTAAGTCACTTGTTATTGACCAGATGTGTAAATCATGTATATCTATAATGTCAGGATGTGATTTAATAGTTTCGGTTATTTCGTTAACATCGATGTTTGGCGGTGTACCTTCCATTAACACGTTGAGTGCTGATTTTGTAACCCCATAGCCACTCTTAATAATAAGAAGTGCCACAATAACACTTGCGATTGGATCGGCTAATCTCCAACCAAATATAATCATAATTAAAGCTGCTGCAATTGCACCGACAGACCCTAATAAATCACCGAGTACATGTATAAAAGCGCCTCTCATATTTAAATTATCTTTCGTGTCAGAGCCTTTAAACATTAACCAAGCTATGAATAAGTTCACTATTAAACCTATTGTACTGATTATAAGCATCCCAGTTGATGCCACTTCAGGAGGATTGAAAAATCTTTCAAAAGCTTCGTAAAAAATATATAAACTAATGGCGATTAAAAGTACACCATTAATTAATGCAGCTAGTATTTCAAACCTGCGATACCCGTATGTTTTCTTATGATTTGCAACGCGTTCGCCAAATTTAAACGCCATAAGTGCTATAAATAGTGAAATAGCATCACTTAACATATGACCAGCATCTGATAACAGAGCTAAACTATTTGTAATATAACCACCAATTACCTCTACTATCATAAATAAACCAATAATAATAAACGAAATGAGCAATATTTTTTTGTTATTAGTATGCACATGGTTATGTGCATGATCGTGGTGATGATCGTGTGACATAAATTTTACCCCCAAATATATTTAATGTTTAGCATGCTCTATAGCTTGCTTTAGCAGTAAAATCACATGGTCATCATCTATAGAATAATAAATACTTTTTCCTTCGCGATCGAATTTAACCAGTCTTAAATTTTTTAAAAATCTAAGTTGGTGAGAAACAGAAGACTGACTTAAAGAAAGTGTTTCTGCTATACAGCCTACAGAATGACGACCAGTACATAGTAAATGCAATATTTTTACGCGAGTTGGATCGCTCAATGCTTTAAATGTTTGAGAAACTAATAATAATGTTTCTTCATCTAATAAATTAGATTGTGTCATAGTGTACTCCTTTTCATATGAATATGTGTTCATATATAAATATATAACATAAAACATTAAAAGTCAAAGCGTATAAAATTGACAAAGTATACTTTATTATGAGAAGTTTTAAATATTATAAATTGAGGAGGTACACATGGTTAACATACACGGTTTAACTGTTGACGATGAGTCGAGATGTACACATTACCATACGCCACTTGATATCATAGCAATAAAATTTAAATGTTGTAATAAGTTTTATTCATGTTATAAATGTCATAATGAAAATGAAAATCATGAAATAATAAGATGGGAAAAAGATGAATTTGATGAACAAGCAATTTTATGCGGTGTCTGTAATCAAACAATGTCCATTAATGATTATATGTTAAGTGAGGTATGTCCGCACTGTTCTGCAAGATTTAATCATAGATGCAAATATCACCATCATATTTATTTTAAAATTTAAAATATACCAGTTTTTGAAAGTATTTATAATAAAAACGTGTTATAATATTTTTAACCATAAAATTGAGAGTTAACTTCGATAGATGTTGCATAGAGAGAAGGAGGACATTGAATGAAAGATTTGATTAAAGGTCATATATTAAGTGGCGAATTTGATACTGCATATAGATTGATGTCCGAAGTGGATTTCTTAGAATTTGAAGAACACTTTATTTCAGCAGCTCATGAAGATGAAAGTACAATGTTTTATACTTTTATACTCGATTGCATAAAAAGAGAAGAAACGAATGAATTACACGATTTAGCATTTCTTCTACATGTATATCCATATAGTGATCATGAAGGTGCTTTCCATACAGCTTATTATCACGCAGAGCGTTCTATGATTCTTACAGAACATAAGGAAGTGAAGAGTTTGTTACAGATGCTTTTATTACACGCTATTCCTGAACCTTTGCTAACTGATAAACAAGCTTTTGACTTAAGTAAACAAATTTTAAAATTAGATCCAGAAAATAAAGTAGCAAGAAACATAATGAAAGAAACTGCTAAGCGTATGGATCAAGTTGTAGTTGATTTTTCTCAACTGTCTAAATTCAATAACGCTTAAACCTAGTCAATTGACTAGGTTTATTTTTTATGGCATCATAGGAAAGTTAAAAAAATAAAAATTAGGAGAAAGACATGGATAATAAATTTAAGAGAAGAATCATAATGATAGTGTTCCTAGTGGGAACATTTTTTATGATTTTAAATGAAACACTTTTGAATATAGCATTAAAAGAGCTAATGTCTGTATTTAATGTAGATGCACCAACTGTGCAATGGATGGCAACTGGTTTCATGTTGGTAATGGGTGTGTTGACGCCGTTATCAGCAATCGTTAACCAGTGGTTCCCCACAAGAAAACTATTTTTAGGGTTAGTTGTTATATTCTCAATTGGAACATTAATTGCGGGATTGGCATTGAATTTTCCAATGTTATTAGTCGGAAGAATGGTTCAAGCTGCAGGTACGGGACTTATGATACCTACTGTTATGAACGCCATGCTGATGCTTTATAAAGAAAGTGAACGCGGGAAGATTATGGGTCAATTTGGTTTAGTTATAATGTTTGCTCCAGCATTAGGACCAACGTTATCGGGAGTTATCGTTGATTACCTAGGTTGGAGATGGTTATTTTTAATTGTTCTTCCATTTATGTTATTTACATTTATATTTGCTTATAAATATTTACAAAATGTAGGAGAGGTTACAAAACCAAAAGTCGATATTGCATCAATTGTAATGTCTACAGTAGGTATTGCTGGTATCATATACAGCGTTTCATCAGTTAGTTCAATTGAAGGTGGTTTTACGAATCCAGCCATCTACATTACATTGATCGTGGGCGCAATTTCAATCGTTTTATTTGTTTTAAGACAATTTAAACTTGAAGAGCCAGTATTGGATTTAAGAGTGTTTAAATATCATAATTATACTAAAGGTGTTATCATATTCGTTGCTGTTATTATGACGATGTTTGCTTCGGAAATTGTAATGCCTATGTATCTACAAGGTCCGATGGGCTTTAGTGCAAAAGTAGCTGGTCTCATTCTATTACCTGGTGCATTATTAAATGGTTTCCTTTCACCGTTTATGGGAGCTATTTTTGATAAAGTTGGGCCAAGAAAACTAGTTGTACCGGGATTACTTTTATTATTAGGTGTGTCTATTTTTTACGCAAACATTCATCCAGGTATATCGGTATGGGTATTTGTACTTGTTTATATTATATTGATGGTCAGTATATCAGCTGTACTTATGCCTGCTAATACTAATGCTTTAAATGCGTTACCTAAAGAAATGTATCCACACGGAACAGCTGTATCTAATATGCTTCAACCAATAGGTGGAGCATTAGGTATTGCAGTATTTGTGAGTATTATGAACGGTGGACAAACTGCAGCTTTAGAAGGCATTAAAAACCCTACAACAGAAGATGTAAACCAAGCGATGACTATTGGATTACATCAGTCTTATTGGTTCGCTATTGTATTATTAGCATTAGTTGTAATTGTTGGTTTCACAGTTACGAGAGCTAACTATAGCAAAACTTTAGAAAGTAAAAGTGAACAATAAATGTAAAAATATAAAACCTCTTACATAAGTAAGAGGTTTTCTTAATCTTAATGAATATTTTTAAAAACAGTGGGTATAAGATTATATGTTGATTCAATTAAATGAGGAGGAACATTTGTGTCAAATGTAAAAGAAGCAACTAAAATTGGTTTTGCCTATGTCGGAGTCGTGGTAGGTGCAGGATTTTCTACTGGTCAAGAAGTGATGAAATTCTTCACTCATTATGGCTTATATGGATACATAGGCGTTATTATTTCAGGGATTATGTTGGCCTTCTTTGGTAGACAAGTCGCGAAAATTGGTACGGCGTTAGATGCTGATGACCATAGCTCAACTATTAATTACTTATTCGGAAAATTCGGTGTCGTGATTGATTATGTATTAATCTTTTTCTTATTTGGTATATCCGTCACGATGATTGCTGGCGCAGGCTCTGCATTTGAAGAAAGTTTCAGTGTCCCAACTTGGTTGGGGGCGTTAATAATGTGTATTGTTATATATATAACATTATTATTAGATTTTGATAAAATAGTTAAAGCTTTGGGTGTCGTAACACCATTCTTAATCATTGTCATTCTAATTATTGCAGGCTATTTCTTTGTGAATGGTCATGTAAGCATTAGTGATATAAATTCAACTGTAAAACAACCAAGTTTATTATGGGGGATTTTACAAGGATTTATTTACGGTGGTTTAGCATTTTCAGTAGGATTTAGTACTTTAGTCGCTATAGGTGGCGATGCTGATAAACGACATATTTCAGGTTTAGGTGGAATTATCGGCGGTGTTATTTATTTAGTATTATTAGGTTTAATCAATTCAGGTTTACTATCAGAATACCCAAACATTATCGGAGTAGAAATACCAACTTTAGCCTTAGCTAGAACGATTTCTCCAATAGTTGGTTTAGCATTATCGATTATCATGTTAATGGTAATGTATAACACAATATTAGGGCTAATGTATTCATTTACTGCTAGATTTACAGTGCCTTTTTCTAAACAATATATTGTATTACTTACTATAGCAATGGTAGCAGCTTATGGACTTAGTTTTGTTGGGTTCTCATCACTTATCGATAAATTATATCCAGCTATGGGTGTTATAGGTTTAGTTATCTGTGCGGCTATATTATTTAAGTATATTTTAAGGAAAAAAGACAACAAAAAACATATCGCATAAAATTATTGTATATGTTAAACTATCTTCTTACATGAGGAAGTGAACATATGAAAAGAAAGAAACGACGATTGTTTATTTTAATAGTGGCGATCATCGTTGTTATAAGCGGTTTCTATATCTATAACAAATATCAAGAACATAAACAACGTGAAATGCAGTTGCAAGCTCAAAAGGCAAACCAGTTGCTACTTAATAACAAAAAAGTTCAACTTTCACGCGATGTGGCATATGGGCACGAAGCTCCAAATAGCCAAATGGATATAATAACACCATCCAATATTAAAAAAGGTGAAAAATTACCTGTTATTTTTTGGACGCATGGGGGCGGATTTATAGCTGGCGATAAAAGGCATAAAAATCCTTACTTAGCGCAAATTGCAGAGCAAGGATATATTATTGTGAATGTTAATTACGCGTTAGCACCAGCTTCTAGATACCCAACGCCTATACAACAATTAGATCAAGCTACAAAATATACACTCAAAAATAGAAACAAATTTAACATTGATCATAGACAAATCGTATATGGTGGAGACTCAGCCGGTGCACAGATTGCAAGTCAATATGTTGCACTACAAACAAATCCAAAATTACGACAACAAATGGAAATGAAACCAACAGTTAAACGTAAATACCTTAAAGGTGTTATATTATTCGGTGGTTTATATAATATGCAAACTGTTAGAAGTACGGAATTTCCTAGAATTGATTTATTTATGACAAGTTACACAGGCTCTGAAGAATGGGAAAGAAACTTTTCTCAAATTAATCAATTATCTACAGTTGAACAGATTACAGATAATTATCCTCCTACATTTTTAACAGTAGGGGATGCAGATCCATTTGACCCACAAAATAGAGAATTTAACGATGTACTAAAAAAATATAATGTTCAAACAACAACAACATTCTTTGATGGTACACACGGATTACGTCACCAATATCAATTTCATATGAACTTAAAAGAAGCTAAGAAAAATTATAATAATGTAATGATGTTCTTAGGTGCGAACACTAATAAGTCACCATATGAAAATAATACAAAGCGTGAATCTGAAACTGTAGTAAAAAAAGATAAATAAAAACTAACAGGCTAAGACAATTATTTGTCTTAGCCTGTTAGTTTTATATAGGTGGATGATTTTATAAAAGTTTAGCCATTACAAATTCATCATAATATTTTTCATTAAAATACAAAGTATCTTTTTTTCTACCTTCATTTTTAAAACCAAACTTCTCATATAAGCGGTAGGCGGGTTCATTTTCTGTAACAACTGTTAGCTCTAATCGATGGAGCTGTCTTTCTATCGCCCAAGACTCAGATTTTTGTAGTAATTTATAGCCGATTCCTTTATTTCTAAATGTTGGTAATAGACCCATTGCTAATTTTGCAGAATGTTGGTTTCTATGTGTACGACCGCCTTGAATAGTAACATAACCGATTAAGACATCATTTAGTTCAGCAACGATTATAGTAGAATTACTTGTAGTAATCATCTCTTCTAAAAATAATGTTTGGTTTTGTATAGAAATTTGATGTTCACCAGGATTGAACAAAAGATATTCTGACTGGTTAATAACGCTATCTAATAATTTGTTGAAATTTTCAACGTCATTTATTCTAATTTCTCGAATGATTTCCTCCATAAAATATCTCCTATTTCTATTTATTATTTATAATCAGTGTTATATTTAGGGTAATTAAAGTTTAAAGTTATAATCAGTATAACATATGTGTAAAGACCGTTAATAAAGGAGTGTTTCAACATGAAACCGAATGTATTAATCTCTGGTGGTTCAGGATATATAGGTAAACATTTAATTCATACTTTAAAAGATATAGGCAATTTATATGCTATTACAAAATATGAAGAAGATATGACTGAAGAAGATGTGTTATGGAGAAAATGCGATATTTTTGTTTTGAAAGATATGATAGAAGCATTAAAAGATATAGATATTGCAATATATTATTTAGATCCAAATAAAAAATCTGCAAAATTAACTCAAAGTAATGCAAGAAATTTAAACATTATAGCTAGCGATAATATGGCAAGAGCATGTAAAGCAAATAATGTTAAACAAATCATATATATTACAGGCTCTCCTTTTGATCAAGAAACAATTCAAACTTTAAAATCATACGGTACAGAAGTTATCGAAACAGAACAATCTATTAAACGACCTGCTGTTTCTATTGAATTGCAAAGGTCGAAATATGATGATGTTAGAAGTGTACATCGTATGCCATTACCGTATTCATGGAATTTAGAACAAGGTATGGAATACTATTTTGAATGGTTAGAAGAAACAAGTGGCACGCTTGTAAGGATTAAACATTACAAAGATACTTATTATATTTATTTTAAGCATAGTAATAAACCATTATTACAATTACAAAGAGAACGTCATGATATTGGTGATGATATAATACAATTTAAAGTAGTAGGCGGCACACTAGCTGTAAATATGTACGAAGATAATGGCATTTTAGAATTTAGACGTTTTAAAGAAACGAATGAATTTATGGTTCATTTATTTAATTATATACCTAGAATTCCTTGGGGGATTTATTATTTATCTCAAGCACCTATTCATAATGTTACATTAAAAGGATTTGAGATTGATTGTAGAATTAAAGATTTTCAATTACGTTCAGAGGCAGGAGAATCAAAAAAATATACTAAGTAGAGGGATAGAATGGAATTATTAATTATAGAAGATGATGAAACACTATTTAAAGCGATGCAAACTCAACTTGAGAAATGGGGTTGGTCTGTTCATGGTATTAATGATTTCAGTTTAGTATTTGAAGAGTATCAAAAAATAGAACCAGAAATGGTTATTATTGATATTCAATTACCTAAATATGATGGATTTTACTGGTGTCGGATGATTAGGCAACAATCTAATGTGCCGATAATATTTTTATCTTCTAGAGACCATCCTATGGACCAAGTCATGAGTATGGAACTAGGTGCAGATGATTTTATACAAAAGCCATTCCACACAGAAGTACTCGTTGCGAAATTACAGGCAATATATAGAAGGGTCTATCAGTATAATAAAGAAGAACCTCGTGTGAAATTATGGAATAAAGCTCGTGTAGATTATGGTAAGCATGTTATAGAAAAAAATGATATTGAAATATCACTTACTAAAAATGAAATGTTTATATTAGAAATTTTACTTAATCATAAAAATGAAATCGTAACAAGAGATACAATTATTACCGCATTGTGGGATGATGAGCAATTTGTTAGTGATAATACTTTAACAGTAAATGTTAATAGACTAAGAAAAAAATTAACGGACATTGGTTTAAATGATTTAATTGAAACAAAAGTAGGCAAGGGTTATATTGCCCACGAGCCGGAGGGATAGGATGCTTAGACAGTTTTTAAAAGAAAGATGGCCGTGGATAATATTTTTTATAGCTATGCAAATTGTGATTCTCATCACTTCTTGGCTTGATGTAGCGATATCTGTAAAAAGTGCTCAATATTTAATATGCGTTAATCTTATTTTATTTGTTATCTTTTTGTTATTAATCTATTCAAGAGAAACAAGGTTTTATCATGCTTTAAAGTCGAATATGTCTCTAAAAGAAATGGAACATAAAGACTTACAACATTCTGCTTATGAAAAAATTATATTTAACTATATTGAAGATTATGAAGAAACGAGTCGTTCAACTATTCATAAACAGAATAAAGAACTTAAGCAAACTAAAAATGATTTATTAGAATGGATTCATGAAGTGAAGACACCTATCACTGCTATGAAATTATTGTTAGATCAAATAGAAGACACAAAGTTAAAGCAAGATTTATTGTATGAGTGGAGTCGTATCGATTACTTACTCGATCAACAATTATACATTAGAAGATTAACTTCTAAATCTAATGACTTTTACTTTGGACACTTTAATCTGAAAAATATGGTCATAAAAGAAATTCAGCATGGTAGAAATATAAGCATTGCCAAAGGTGTCGGTTACGATATAAAAATAGATAATACAGAAGTCTATACTGACGAAAAATGGTGCCGTACCATCTTGAGACAAATTATAAGTAATGCTTTAAAATACACTGAAAATAGTGATATATTGATTAAATCTGGAGAACAACACGGTCAAACTTATTTAGTAATAGAAGATAAAGGTAGAGGTATAAAAGCAAGAGATTTACCAAGAATTTTTGAAAGAGGTTTTACTTCTACAACGAATCAAAGGGAATCAACTGCGACGGGCATGGGATTATATCTTGTGAAAGAAATAGCTGAAGGACTAAGTATAAAAGTGAATGTCAAATCAACATACGGCGAAGGTACAAAAGTCCTTCTCATTTTCCCTAATCCGAATATGTTTACAACAATTGAACTTGCAAAGTGACAATAATGTCACTTTGCAAGTTCAAATTGTATCATGAATCGAAGGATTTAGAAGCGGTAAACGATTAATATTAAACCATAAACAAATTTAAAGGAGTTTTGAAAATGAGCATATTAAAAACCGAACAACTAGTAAAAGTTTATGGTTCTAAAAATAATCAACAAGAAGTTTTAAAACAAATAGATATGTCAGTAGAAAAAGGCGAATTTATTAGCATAATGGGACCTTCTGGTTCTGGTAAAACAACGTTACTTAATGTATTAAGTTCTATCGATTACGCAACTAGTGGACAAATTGAAATCAATGGTAATCAACTACAAAATATGAATAACAGACAGATGTCGAACTTTAGAAAAAAAGAATTAGGTTTTATTTTCCAAGAGTACAATTTATTAAATACGTTAACTGTTCAAGAAAATATTATGTTGCCATTAACAATTCAAAAAATCTCTAAAAAAGAAGCATATAAAAGATACGAAGAAGTTAGTAAAGTATTAGGTATTTTAGATATCCAAAACAAATATCCTAATGAAATCTCAGGTGGTCAAAAGCAAAGAACTTCTGCAGCAAGAGCTTTTATAGCACAACCATCTATAATATTTGCTGATGAACCGACAGGTGCATTAGATTCTAAATCAGCTTCAGATTTACTTAATAAGTTGGATCAACTTAATCAAACAACTGGTGCAACAATCGTAATGGTTACACATGATTCGGTAGCTGCAAGTTATTCTAATCGTGTTATTTTCTTAAAAGATGGTAAAGTTTATTCTGAACTTTATAAAGGAGACGATGATAGAGAAACATTCTATAAAGAAATCATCAAAACACAAAGTGTGTTAGGTGGTGTCGTAAATGAGCTTTAATCAAATCGTCATTAAAAACTTACGACGTAGTATCCAGCATTATAGTATGTATGTTTTTTCAATTACGATGAGCGTCATGTTATTCTTTGGATTTGTAACTTTAAAGTATTCAGATGATTTAAAAGGTCTACAATCTGGCGTTAAGCCAGACGCAGGTATTAAAATTGGTATAACATTATTAACTGTTATTATTGTGATTTTCTTATTATATGCAAACCAATTATTTATAAAAAGAAGATCAAGAGAAATGGGATTATATCAATTAATAGGTATGACTAAACGTGAAGTATTTAAAATATTCGCTTTAGAAAATCTAGTGTTATTTGCACTTACAGTTATTTCAGGTACTATTTTAGGATTTTTCTCATCAAAAATTTTACTTATGATACTTTATAAAATAATTGGAGTAAATCAAGAAGCACATTTAGATTTTAGTATACAAGCACTTTTACAAACTGTAATATTAATGATTGTTATTTACATTATTATATCTATACAAAACTATATTTTCATTAAACGAAAAACAATTTTAACTTTAATGAATGAACATCATGCAACGGATACTAAAATTAAAAAAATAAAATTATACGAGCTTATATTCGGTGCAATAGGTATCATTATGATTATTAGTGGTTATTATTTATCAAGTGTATTATTTGATAATTCTAAGGGTATGATCGATTTATATACAAGAATGTTAACTATACTTTTCTTAACAATAGTAGGTGCTTACTTACTATTTAGATGTTCTATATCTTTAATATTCAATACGATACGTAAGTATAAAAGAGGAATGTTAACTGTTACAGATGTTGTATCAACTTCATCTATTATGCATAAAATGAAAACAAATGCTTTATCTCTTACAATTATCGCAATTGTTTCAGCTTTAGCAGTAGGGCTCTTATCTTTAAGTTACATTTCATATTATAATGCAGCAGAAACTGCTCGTGATACATCACCAGATGACTATATCTTCATTAAAGAAGACAAAGCGAAACAATTTAAAGAAGAACTTAAGAACGAAGGTATTCCATATAAAGTTCATGATTTCCATGTGACGTTCTATAAGTTAGATGATTCAAAAGTATTTAAAGCTCGAAATGATATGGAAGGTCAACAATCTAATTCTCCGACTGTTGTTGCAAAAGCTTCAGATTTTAAAGATATAAATTTAAAAAATGATGAAGTTGCAATAGTTGGTTATAGTGATATGTTAGATAAAGTTGTAACAGTAGATGATAAAGAGCCAATTGTTTATAAGGTAAATAATGAAACGAAAAAATTAAAAGTTAAATCAATTAATAATGATAAATATTTAGCAAGTATAGTTTCATTTAATAGTCCTGTTAATGTTGTTTCAGATGATACATTCAATGAAATGAAAAAGAATGAAGCTAAAAATGATAGTTATAATGATCAATATGGTATTAATTTAAAAAATAAACAAGATATTAAAAAAGCTGAAAGTATATTCGCTAAGGTAGCAAAAGATGAAAATGGCGGTGCTTTATCTTACAATGAAATATATGAAAATTCTAAAAGCACATTAGGTTTAATGTTATTCGTGCTAGGATTCTTAGGGATAGCTTTCTTACTATCAACGGGTTGTATCATATATATTAAACAAATTGATGAAACTGAAGATGAAACTTCAAATTACAAGATTTTAAGAAAGCTTGGTTATACTTCAAGAGATATGTCACGTGGTATAGCATTGAAAATTAGTTTTAACTTTGCATTACCACTTATTATCGGTTTGTGTCATGGTTATTTTGCTGCTAAATCAGGTTGGTTCTTTATGGGAGAATCATTCTACACACCAGTATTAATTGTTATGTCACTATACTCTTTAATATATGTTCTCTTTGGAGTACTTGCTTATATACATTCTAAACGTGTTATACAACGCGCGTTATAAAGGTTTTCAAGACTAATGCTTGCCATTAGTCTTTTTTTATGTTATAAAAAATCAATGTAAACATTGTATTTTCAGAAAGTTTACAAAGAACTTAAAAATTTAAAAATACATTAATAAATAGTGGTTTAATTCAATTTGAAAGAGTACAATGGAAGAGTAATTACGTAAATTATGATGTATATTTTGGGAGGATTATTAATGTTTAATAAGAAAAAGGATAAGTTTGGTATACAGCTAGAAGCTATAGCTGAGAATTTAAGCCGCGCATCTGTTGAATTTGGAGAAATGGATTTTGACTCTGACTTCGATTTGAAAGCTTATTCAGATAAGATAAAAGCCTATGAATCAAATGGTGATGATTTAATGCACCAAATGATTACAGATTTAAATCAAACTTTCATCACACCAATTGAAAGAGAAGATATTCTTGAACTTTGTGATGCATTGGATGATGTTTTAGATGAAATGGAAGAAACATCAGCAATGTTTGAAATGTACTCTATCAGTTATTCTGATGACTACATGGCAGAATTCGTTAAGAACATTCAAGCAGCAGTAAAAGAAATTGCAATTGCTGTGTCACTTGTAGCAGAGAAGAAATTCTCACATATTCGCGTTCACTCAATCAACATTAAAGAATATGAAACTAACTGTGATGGTATTTTAAGACAATCTATTAAATACATTTTCAACAGTGAAACAGACCCTGTAACATTAATAAAAATAAAAGATATTTACGAATCATTAGAAGATGTAGCAGATAAATGTCAATTAGTAGCAAACAAACTTGAACAAATCATTATGAAAAATAGCTAAGGAGTTTAAAAAATGGATAGTTTACTCATTCTTACCGTAGCTATTGTTGTATGTGCGTTACTTTTTGACTTTATTAATGGTTTCCATGATACAGCCAATGCTATCGCAACAGCAGTATCTACAAAGGCACTTAAACCAAGACATGCCATATTATTAGCAGCAGTAATGAATTTTATCGGAGCTTTAATGGCGACAGGTGTTGCCCAAACAATTGCAAAAGATATCGTTGACCCATTCAAATTAGAAAATGGTTCGATTGTTATTTTAGCAGCATTGCTTTCAGCAATAGCATGGAATCTGATAACTTGGTACTTTGGTATTCCAAGTTCGTCTTCACATGCTCTAATTGGATCTATCGCTGGAGCTGCAATCGGTTCGGCAGGGTTCGGCGTATTACATTACCAAGGATTTTCTAAAATTATATTAGCATTAATTGCTTCTCCAATTCTTGCTTTTATTGTCGGGTTTACGATGTATTCCATTTTTAAAGTTGTATTTAAAAATAATAACTTAACAAGAACAAATAGAAACTTTAGATTTATTCAAATTGGTACAGCAGCTTTACAAGCTTTCTCACACGGTACAAACGATGCTCAAAAAGCAATGGGTATTATTACTATGGCGCTTATTTCAGCTAATCTACAATCTACAACTGATATAGAATTGTGGGTTAAAGTAAGTTGTGCTACCGCAATGGGACTTGGAACAGCAGTAGGTGGTTGGAAAATCATTAAAACTGTTGGTGGTAACATTATGAAAATTCGTCCGGCAAATGGTGTTGCAGCAGACTTATCATCAGCATTTGTCATTTTTGGTGCGACGTTTATTCATTTACCAGTATCAACAACACATGTTGTATCTTCATCAATTTTAGGTGTAGGTTCTTCTCAACGCGTTAAAGGTGTTAAATGGACTACAGCTCAGAGAATGATTATTACATGGATTATTACATTACCAGTATCAATAATACTATCGTTTATTATTTATCATATTTGCGTACTATTTGTATAAAAATAGGAAAGCACACTTTCAATTGTAACTTGAAAGTGTGCTTTTTAATTTAAATTAAAAAAGGGATGGGACAGAAATCTCATTTTAATAAATAGATTTCGTAGTCCCACCCCGGCAAGGATGACTAGGGTTGGAAAAAGCTTGATATAAGCGCATTTTCAATCCAGTCAGCTACTGCCATTATAATAAAAGAGGCTGAGACATGTATTTATGCCTCAGCCTCTTTCAATATATTAATGAATATAAGAATAGTTGTAAGCTTCAGATGCAGGGATTGTTCTGTAGTCTGTTACACCCGGTGGTGTATTGTAATTTGTTTCAGATACAAGTAGACTACCATCTGCATTAATAGATTCTACATATGAAACATGACCATATTGACCAGCACTTGATTGCATAATTGAACCAACAGCTGGTGTATTATCTACACGGAAACCGTCTGCTTGTGCAGCGCCAGCCCAATATTTTGCGTCTCCCCAGTATGTGCTAATTGCACTACCAGCTTGACCTCTGCGGTCAAAGACATAATATGTGCATTGTCCCCAGTCGTATAAGTTTTGGTCATTAAATGTTTGGTTACCGCCCGTTTGAGAAGGTGGTGTATTGTCAGAAGGTGCAGTTGTATCACTACCACTACCACCTGCAATTTTTAAAGTTTGACCAGGATAGATAATATAACCTTGTAAATTATTTGATTTCATAAGTTGGTCAACTGAAACACCATGTTTTTGGGCGATTACTTCTAAAGAATCACCATTTTTAACTGTGTATGTAGAACCTGAAGTTGCTGTTTCTTGTGAACCACTTCCTCCAGCTGAACTACTTCCGTTTACAGTAATGACTTGTCCAGGAAAAATCATATTCCCTGAAATGTTGTTACTTGATTTCAGTTGATCTACTGACACACCATATTGATCTGCAATAGCCCACAATGACTCACCATTTTTGACAGTGTGTTGTGTAGAAGCTTCAGCATCGTTATGAGCGGCGATTGCTGCAACACCTGAAACTGCTGTTACCGCGAATGCAAATTTTTTCAAAGGCTTATCCTCCTTGTTATCTCGATATTATGTTATAAAGCATAAAGCTAATAGCTAATATATAAATCCCTCGATAGATAAATAGTAACAAAAATAAAAACCTGTGTACTGTATGTAATCATCTTGTAATAAAAACACAATAATATTAAATATTGTTTTGAAAAATATTTATATGCATAGTCACTGTGATGGTGGGGTATATATGTAATATGGTAATATATGGTTGTTGATTGAATATTACAAATTTGAATCAATCAACTCGTTTGATATGTTAAGGTCTAACATGTAAAATATGGATAATACTTTATAAAAGGAATGATAAAAATTGAGTTATGAACATAACTACGGTACATATCAAGAAATAGAATCACGAGGTTCATCAATTCGAAAAACTTGGTTGTATTTTTTATACTATTGGGTAATTTTTGGAATTGGTACATATTTAGGTCAGTTTGTGCCACCAGCATTATATCTACCTATAACAATAGGCGTATTCGCTATGATAATGATTTCTTTATTTACAAAATCATCTAGAAAATTTGGCGGATTAATATCAAATCTATTCGCATTTTTAATTGGTATATTATCTTATACATCGTTTATGTATTACCTAGGAACATTAGGTACTCAAGCATTTTATGGTAATATCGCGTTAGCTATAGGAGCCTTTGCTGCTTTTGGTGTGCTAGGTTACTTCATGATTGATAATGCCGCGGGATTAGGAAAATATTTATTTGTTACATTAGTAGCTTTAGTTATTGCTAGTTTTATTGGTATATTTTTAAATAATCCTATATTCCATACAATTATTTCAGTTATTGGAATTGGTTTATTCTTATTATATACAGTGTACGATTTCAATCGAATGAAAAGAGGTCAATTTTCACCGAGAGAAATGGGATTTAACTTATTTATAAACTTACTTAACATCATCATGCATATACTTAGATTAGCGAGTATTTTGAGAGATTAAATAATTAGACTGAGACAAAATTACATGTCTCAGTCTATTTTATTATATTGGTAGTATATGGCAAAATTAAAAGTTTGCTTTTATCAAGATTTTTCAATCTCACTTTTTTTACATAAAACGGTAAACTTTGCGAGATGAGCGCAATATTGTATAATAAGAATGTTAAAATAACTCACTTTGAAAGAGAGATGGAATTATGGGACGTAAATGGAATAATATTAAGGAAAAAAAAGCCCAAAAAGATAAAAATACGAGTAGAATATACGCGAAATTCGGCCGTGAAATATACATGGCAGCTAGATCAGGTGAGCCAGACCCAGAGGCTAATCAAAATTTAAAATTCGTATTGGAAAAAGCTAAAACGTATTCTGTTCCTAAACATATAGTAGATAGAGCTATTGAAAAAGCAAAAGGCGGTTCAGAAGAAAATTATGATGAATTAAGATACGAAGGCTTTGGTCCAAGTGGTTCAATGCTTATTGTAGATGCATTAACAAACAACGTTAACCGTACAGTAAGTGACGTTAGAGCTGCATTCGGTAAAAATGGTGGAAATATGGGTGTTTCTGGATCAGTAGCATACATGTTTAATAACACAGCAGTATTTGCATTTAAAGGTAAATCTACTGATGAAGTTTTTGAATTATTATTGGAAGAAGATTTAGACGTTAGAGATGTTATTGAAGAAGAAGATTTAACAATTGTTTATGCTGAACCTGATCAATTTGCTCAAGTCCAAACTGTCCTAAAAAATAATGGTGTAGAGGACTTCGAAGTTGCTGAATTATCTTGGTTAGCACAATCTGAAGTAACATTATCTGAAGAAGATTTAGAAACGTTTGAAAAATTAGTAGATGCTATTGAAGACTTAGAAGATGTTCAACAAGTTTATCATAACGTTGAATTATAAATGGAGAGATAAAAATGAATCAAGAACAATGGATTGATAGGCTAAATTTAGAGCCTCATCCTGAAGGTGGCTATTATAAAGAAATTATTAAATCTAGTCATACTTTGGATGACCAAAATGCGATGTATACGAGTATATATTTTTTATTAGAAAAAGATAACATATCTCATTTTCATCGTATTCAATCAGATGAAGTGTGGTACTATCATGCAGGACAAACATTAACTGTGCACATGATTCATTCCAATGGCGTTTATGAACAAGTAAAAGTAGGGCCTAACATTCAAGATGGTGATGTGTTACAAGCACTTGTACCTAAAAATACAATATTTGCATCAACTGTTGAAGGCGATAATGATTTTGCATTAGTAGGCTGTATGTGTTCACCAGGTTTTCAATTTGAAAAATTCGAATTGTTTACTCAAGAAGAATTGTTAGTAGATTACCCCCAACACGAAGAAGCAATTAAAAAGTATGCATTTGAATCCATTGAATAAAATAGCAAAAAAGGCGAAATATAAATCTCATACTCAAAATAAATGCTCCTAATCCTTTAATTAAAATAAAGGGTTAGGAGCATTATTTAAATGAAATAGTTAAACATTTTTAATTGTTGTTATTATAGTTCGCCATATACTTCTTTTGCTGTTTCAACAATATAAGCTAACTTTTTCCATTGTGCTTCTTCTGTTAAGATATTACCTTCTTCAGTTGAAGCAAAGCCACATTGTGGGCTTAAACATAGTTGGTCTTTCGATACATATTCTGTCGCTTCATCAAGACGATTTAGTATATTCTCTTTAACTTCTAATTCACCAGTTTTAGAAGTGAATAATCCTAGAACGATATAAGCATCGTCTCTATCGAAATGTCTTAAAGGTTCAAAGTCTCCTGAACGATTATCATCGTATTCAAGGAAGAAACCTTGTAATTTTTCTGTGAATAGCTCTTTTGCAATTGGCTCATATCCACCACTAATTGCCCATGAAGATTGATAATTCCCTCTACAAATATGAGTAGTAATTAATAGGTCATTTGGTAGATCTCTCAATGAATCATTCACTACTTTAGCGGCTAATTTAATTGCTTCTGCTTTTTCATCTTCTGTACGCTCTCTATTCTTGATAAGTTGTTTTGTTGCTGCTAATCCAGCCCAATAAACATCATCAATTTGTAAGTAACGACAACCTAGTTCATAAAATTTTAAAATAGTTTGACGATAAGCTTCTGATACATCTTTAGCAAAATCATGAATATCAGGATAAATATCGTGGTTTAAAATATTTGGGTGAAATAATTGATTTGGACTTGGAATAGACACTTTACTTACAGCTCTACCGTCAACTTGCTTATGTAAATATTCAAAATGTTCAAAGTGTGGATGATTAGGATTAAATTCAACTTTTTGGACAACTCTTACGTCGTGCTTTTTAGTTTCTACACCATTAAAAGTCAGTCCAATTTCAGGCTCATAATCTTCAATACCTGTTAAATTTTCTAAGAAGTCAAAGTGCCAATAAGCACGTCTGAATTCTCCATCAGTGATACTTTTTAAACCGACTTCTAATTGTTTTTCGACTATTTTATTTATTTCTTCATCTTCGACTTTTTTTAATTCGTCTTTAGATAGATTACCTTCAAAATATTTCTCTCTAGCTTCTTTTAAAGGTTCTGTGCGTAATAAACTGCCAACATGGTCGGCACGGAAAGGTCTTAATGCTTCTGTCAATTTACTTCACTCCTATGTATTTTCTCTAAAAATTCTGAAAAATTCAATATTAATAAAAATACCAAAGTAATCCATCGCTGTCAATTATATTTTGATATAATAAAAATATAAGGAGAGGGGGTTATAAATTTGGCAAATAAAAAGAAAACAAATGTGAAGAGTAAAAATAATTTAAAGCAAAGAAAAAAATCTACAAAAAGTAAAAAGAAAAGAAGTAAATTTAAGAAACATTATATTTTATGGAGTTTATATATAATAATATTCACGATTATAGCAGTCAGTATTTATAACGTATTTAAGCCCTTACCTCATGGAGTATCAAAATTAAGTTCAGAGACTAAAACAGATGATGTAGAACTATTAACTGATTTATCATATAAATCCGGAAATGAAATGCATTACGACCACGAAATATTTGATAAAGTCAATGAAACCATTCAAGAAGCAAATGATTTTATTATAATGGATATGTTTTTATTCAATGGTTATCAAACTGGAGACAAAAAGTATCCACCAATATCAAAACGGATTACAGATTCTTTAATTCAGAAAAAACAAGAGAATCCAAATGTTAGAATCATAATATTAACAGACCCTATCAATACATTTTATGGCTCATACACGCCTGATAATATAAAAGATTTAAAGAATCATAATATAGATGTACGTTACACAAATTTAAGTAAGTTAAGAGATTCTAATCCTATTTATTCAGGTGCATATCGCACATTATTTCAATGGTTTGGTAATAGTGAGAAAGGTAAGTTGCCTAACCCTCTGAGTGGAGAAGCACCAAATGTTACTGTTAGAAGTTATTTAAAGTTATTAAATATGAAAGCCAATCACAGAAAAACACTTGTTACTGAAAATCATGGGATGATACTTTCTAGCAATCCTCACGATCCAAGTGGTTATCATCAAAATGTCGGTGTAAGAGTGTCTGGTCCGATTCAAAAGGCACTCATAAAATCTGAGATTGCTGCTATAAATATGAGCGGTGCTCAATATGACGAATCAGATTTTAAAATCAATCATAATAGTTGGAAAGATAATGCACGTTATACTGTACAATTGGCTACAGAAGGTAAAATTAAAGAAAAGGTCATTAGTAACATTAAGAAAGTACAATCCAAAGACCGTATTTCAATAGGTATGTTCTATTTATCTGACCGTGATGTAGTTAAGGAACTGATAAAAGCATCTAAAAGAAATGTAGATATTAAAATTATTTTAGACATTAATAAGGAAGCTTTTGGTAAAGAAAAACCAGGCGTGCCTAATAAACCGGTAGCTAGTGAATTAATTAATCGAACAAATAATAATATTAAAGTGAAATGGGCTTTAAGCAATGGGGAACAATTTCATTCTAAATATTTATTGTTTGAACAACATGAAAATAAAGATGCAACGATGATATTAGGTTCATCCAATTTAACTAGAAGAAATATGAATGATTACAATTTGGAAACTGATATTATAATTCAAGGTAAACAGGATGATCCTGCGTTTCAAAAACTATCTACAACATTTAATGATGCATGGATTAATAATGAACATTCATACACTGCACAGTATGATGAATATAAAGATGAATCACTGTGGAAGAAACTATTATATAGAATACAAGAAGAGACTGGTTTATCCAGTTTCTAATATAAATGCTCTATTTCGTTTGAATTTTAATTAACGAAATAGGAGCATTAATTTTTATCTATTTATTCTTAAGATGTTTCTATACATAATATCTGCCATTTTTTCAGGTGAGTCCTGACATCCGTCACGTAACCAACTATATATAGACGCGATTTGTCCACCAATTGTATATTCAAGAAAGAAGTTGGCATCTTGTAATGTACCGATTTTAGAAATGAGTTTTTCAATTCTGTCTTTTATAAGCTTGATAAAGTTAATGATAAAATCTCGTTCAGGATGTAAAACAAAGACACTGTAGAAAAATTTTTGGTATTTTAAAATATAATAAAAAACATTTGTAAAATACCGTTTTACATATTTTCTCCTATTGGCTGGTTCTTCAATAATAGATAGTTCAATATTATCCATTAAATTTTCGTAATTACTCATGTGATATTTTTGGATTTCATCATATGTATCATATTTATCTTTGAAATGGGCATAAAAAGTTGAACGGTTAATACCACTTTCTGCGCACAACATTTTTATTGTAATTTCGTCAAAGTGATAATCTTCCAATAAATAAACCATATTACTAATAATTAATTGTCTCGCATGTTTTTTCATAATTCACCTCTATAACTTACATGTCCTATATTTTAACAAATAAAGTATAGAATATATATTAATATACTTTAAAAACTTTAATTTAATATGTTGATTTATCTGATTTTTTAGTTAATTTAACCCGACAAATTTTTAATTTTTGTTGGTTTAATTAGTAAAAGCGTAGCCGTATAATAAGTAAATCATTGAAATATGGAGGATATAAAGTAATGAAAAAAATCGTGCTTGTAAATGTTATCACGATAGTGGTTTTAGTGGCTATTGGCCTAGTAGGATTCCATTATTATAGTGAAGCAACAGATTATGTAAAAACAGAAAATGCAAAAGTGGATGGAGAGCAAATTAAAATTGCTAGTCCAGTATCAGGTAATTTAACTAGTTTTGACGCTAAAGAAGGTAAAACTTATGACAAAGGCGATAAAATTGGTGAAGTAGAAGGTAAAGGTGAAGATGGTCAATCTCAAAAAATGAAGATTGAAGCACCATCAAAAAGTACAATCGTAAAAACTTCTGAAACAGAGAACAATTTAGTACAAGCTGGCTCACCGATTGCTTATGCATATAATTTTGATGATTTATATGTAACTGCAAACATTGATGATACAGATGTAGAGGATGTAGAAGAAGGACAAGCAGTTGACATTGATATCGATGGTCAAAAAGCTAGTGTTAAAGGTAAAGTGTCTCAAGTTGGATTAGCAACTGCATCAAGTTTCTCGTTGATGCCTTCATCAAATAGTAATGGAAACTATACAAAGGTGACACAAGTTGTTCCAGTGAAAATCACATTTGATTCTAAGCCATCAACAAATGTTGTTCCAGGAATGAATGTTGAAGTTCGAATCCACAAGAATTAAGGAGGGTGTATTATGACATCAACCTTTACGGTGGCTTATATAATAATTGCAATCTTACTTTGGATTGGAATTAATGCATTTGTATTAAAACGTAAAAAAAGAAAACAAGTTTCTAATGAATCTTTTGAAAAAGATCATAAAGAAGAATACAGTCAACTTAAATCTAAAGATGATGATAGCTTAACAGTTAACCGTCATCAAAAAGAATATAAAGAAGAGCAAGTTGAACAAATGAACCAAGATGAAAATAATCAACCATCATTTAAAGAAAACGTATCTGACGATAATAATAATTCAGAAGATGAAGATTCTGTATTATCTGATCGTGGTATGGAAATACATGAAGACGAACCAATCAACGAACAAATTAAAAAGAATCATGTTAATTTTGTTTATGGTAAAGGTATTACAAGAAATAAAATATTAATTGCAATGATGTTCGGTATGTTCATAGCAATTTTAAACCAAACATTATTAAATGTAGCATTACCTGTTATTAATAATGAATTTAGTATTTCAGCTTCAACTGGTCAATGGCTAATGACAGGATTTATGCTTGTAAATGGTATATTAATCCCAATCAGCGCCTTTTTAATCAGTAAGTATTCTTATAGAAAATTATTCATTATAGCAATGATTCTGTTTACAATCGGATCATTCATTTGCGCGTTGTCAGTAAACTTTCCAATGATGATGACAGGACGTGTCATACAAGCTGTAGGAGCAGGCGTGCTTATGCCATTAGGTTCTAATGTGTTTATGACAATCTTCCCACCAGAAAAGCGTGGTGCAGCAATGGGTACATTAGGTATTGCATTTATTTTAGCACCAGCTATAGGACCAACATTATCAGGTTGGGTTGTACAAAATTACCATTGGAATATCATGTTCTACGGAATGTTTGCTATCGGTTTAATTTCTATCATAATCAGTTATTTCTGGTTTAGAATTTATCAGCAAACGTCTAACCCTAAACCAGACGTTCAAGGTATTATATTTAGTACGTTAGGTTTTGGACTATTATTATACGGTTTCAGTGAAGCGGGTAATAATGGATGGACATCTACAACAGTTTCATTATCATTAATTATTGGCGTTATCTTTACAACAATGTTTGTTATTCGTGAAATAAGAATGAAAAATCCAATGCTTGATATGTCAGCATTAAAATATTCTGGGTTCACATTAACGACAGTTATTAACGTTATCGTAACAATGAGTTTATTTGGTGGTATGATATTATTACCAATTTACTTACAAAATCTTCGTGGGTTTTCTCCATTAGATTCTGGTTTATTATTGTTACCAGGTTCATTAATAATGGGCTTTATGGGACCAATTGCTGGTAAAATGCTAGATTCATTTGGTATTAAGCCATTAGCTTTAATTGGTTTAACAATTATGACTTTTGCAACATGGGAGTTAACACAGTTAAATATGGATACACCATATTCAACAATATTAATTATTTATATCGTACGTTCATTTGGTATGAGTTTCATCATGATGCCTATTATGACGGCTGGGATGAATTCATTACCTCAACGATTGATACCGCATGGTAATGCAATCAGTAACACAGTGAGACAATTGGCAGGGTCAATTGGTACTGCAATACTTGTAACAGTTATGACACAAAATACGACTACTCATTTAGCTAACATGTCAGATAATTTAGATTCAACTGATCCAATTATTCAAGAACAAGTTAAAGCACTTTCAGATTCTGTTGGTGGAAAAGAAAGTGGCATGTCAGCACTTGTTGAGTTTCTAAATAAACTTGCAACTGTACAAGGTATAAATGACGCTTTCTGGATTGCAACTCTGTTTAGTGTTATTGCATTAATCTTAAGTTTATTCTTAAAAGGTAAGTCACATTATATTTCACATGAATAACGTAAAATTTTAGAATTAAAAAACATATGTTTTAAAGTTTAAATTTTATATATAAATAATCATTTCAAAGCCACAAGAATTTCAAACTTCTTGTGGTTTCTTTGTGTAAAATAATAAAAAAAATAAAAGATTACTCGAATGCTTTATATCGGCTCCCGTTTTTTATATAATGAATAAAAGGAGTTGGTAACTTGTGAAAGTTAAGTATATTGACAAACGTCATTGGCGACGTCTCCTTAATCGCGAATATAAAGAAGTTGCGCTGGATACTAATCACTTTAAAGGTCTTGTAGGACTTGTAACGATGCTTGAAGTAAAAGAACCGTTAATAGTAAATGTTGTAGGTAAAGAAATTACAGTAGCTGACAAGGGCTATAAATGGATGCAAATATTACCGGAGAAAAAGCCATATAGTATTACTGTGATGTATAATAAACAAAATCAACCAGTGCAGTATTATTTTGATGTGAATTTGAGGAATATTACCCAGCTTGGAAATGCACGAACTTTAGATTTATGCTTAGATGTGTTGGTGATACCAAAGACAGGGGAATATGAACTAGTTGATGAAGATGATTTAGAAAGAATGCTTAAAGAAAACAAAATTTCTAAAGCGCAATTTCATAAGGCATATGTTACTGCTCATGAGATTATGTTCAAGTTAGAAACAGATTTTAAAGGAATAGAGAAAAAGATAAGATATTGTTTTCATGAAATAATGAATGCAAATAAGAATAGTAATAAATAAATATTCCTAAACTATGATTTACATAAAAAACGAGCATACACAGTTAATACTGTGTATGCTCGTTTTTTAAAAGTTTTTATAAGAATATCAGGGCAAGTATAATTGCTAATGGTCCTACAACGAAACAGTATTTACTAAATATACCTAATTGTCCGCGTTCCATTATGCCTTTTAGCCATTTTAAAGAGAAATAGCTGGCCACAAGTGAAGCTACAAATGCGAACATATAAGAAATCATTAATGAAGAATCTGGGGGTGTTTGAATGATATCTTTAATACCAAGCAATGCAGTCCCTAAACTTACTGGTATATAAAGTAAGAATGAGAACTTAAATGCTGTTTTTTGATTCATACCAACACCTAAAGCACCAACTATCGTTGCACCACTACGACTAATTCCTGGAATTAATGCAATAGCTTGAAATAGCCCTACTATAATCGCATCTTTTAACGTTAAATCTTTATCTAACTTTTGACCGCGTTTATTTTTAATAAACCATAGTGCAATACCAGTTACAATTAACATGAAACCGACTAGCATAACACTTTTTGTGTCGCCAATTATATCGTTAAAGATTAACCCAAGAACACCAGCAGGTATCGTGGCAACTACAAGATACATAGCAAATCTAAAGTTTCGAATTACTTCTTCAGTGCGATCTCCTTTAATAAATTTTAAAGTATCAACAATGAGTTCGATAATATCTTTTCTAAACAAAATCAGTACAGCAACTAATGAAGCCGTATTTACAAAAATTTCAAATGTTAAACCTTCTGTATGTAAGCCTAAAAATTCTTGAGCCATTACAAGGTGACCACTAGATGATACAGGTATGGGTTCAGTTACACCTTGCAATAAACCTAGAAAAATATACTTTATTATCTCAATAAGTAACATAGTAAGATCCTTCCTATTTAATTTACATGCTTAACTATAACTAATTTTAAAAAAGTATTCAATTTAGATAGTAAGATTTTTTATAATTCGGTCTTAAGTAGTAGTTGCTTAAAGGCATGCTTGTAATAATTAAAGCATGTTATAATGAAATAAATGTGAGGAGGGTGTCTTTTTATGAAAGTAGATGATTACAAACTATTAGTGACTTTAGAAGATGTGAAGACATTGAGGAAGGCTGCTGACATTCTCTATATTTCGCAGCCTGCCGTCAGTCAACGTCTCAAATCTATCGAAAACTTTTTTGGTATAGATATTTTTATAAGGACTAAGAAGCAATTAATAACAACTAATGAAGGTTCGCTCGTTATTGATCACGCTAGAAAAATGCTTAAAGAAGAGCGTCTATTACTGGATAGAATAAGTTCGAAAGTCGGGGAAGTTAATGGGAGTATCTCAATTGGCGTATCTTCGTTAATTGGACAAACAATTTTGCCTCAAGTTCTAGGGCAATATACTAAACTTTACCCTAACGTCGATATACAATTACAAATTGGCTCAAGTGAACATATTAAATCATATCAGAATGAATTTCATGTAACAGTAATTAGAGGTAATGAAGTAATGAATGTACAGAACGACTTATTATTAAATGAACAACATTACTTTATTTATCCTAAAAATAGAAAACATGATTTGCATTTATTACCGATGATTGAATTTCAAGCTGAACCAATATATTTAAAGCAAATTGAAGAATGGTATTCAGATTATTTCAAACAAGAATACCATGCTCTTATAAAAGTAGATCAAATCGCAACTTGTAAAGCATTGTTATTAAATGGTGTAGGCGTTACAGTTTTACCTGAATTAGTTATAGGTGATATAGATACAGACCTTTTTGAAATTAAAAAATTAAATATCATGAAAAAGCCTTTAAAACGGTCAACATATATTTGTTATGAACATAGTGTATTGCAATTACCACAAGTAAAATCATTTATTGAAGTGATTAAAAATTACATAAACCAAATTGATGTTAAAAAGAAGTAACCGATAGGGATTTGTACGATGTTATCATTTATTTTAATAATTTAATAAATATATTTCTTGTTTCTTCATTTATACCATCATGATTTAATACTGATTGTATGCGTTGTTTGTTTTTATTATCTTTAAAACGTGTTTCATTCAATTCAAGTATAGAAAGGGAAGGCTTTTTTTGTTCAATCAATACTAAATCGTCTCCTTGTGATACATAGCCTTCTTTGATTACGCGAAAATAACATCCTGTTTTACAACTGTCTGCCATTCTTTTAACTAAGTCTTTTATGCCATACCTTTGCGCGATTGTAGCGCAAGGTTGTCTTGGACAAGATACTTGTATAGTGGCTTCACCTAACTGATATGTATCACCGATATTTAATTCCGCTTCAGTTAAGCCAGAGACTGTTAAGTTTTCTCCAAAAATTGCATATTCAGGCAACAGGTGAATGATATCGTTCCAATATTGATAGTTATCTTTACTATAGAAACATATAGCTTTTTCAGGACCGCCGTGCCCTTTATATTGTTGTTCATCTTCAACAAACCCTGTTTTTGATAAAAACATACTATTTGAAATAGGGGTTTTATAAATGGCGGTCTTTTTTGTTTTTTGATTATCGAACGTAACGTTAGAAACTTTACCAGTAGAAATATAATCAATTTTAAATACCATGGCTTTTCTCCTTCTTAAATCATGTAAATTTATTTTATAACTTTAGAAAAATTATATCAATTTTAGCATTGACGTAACAGGGGTTTAGCTATAAAGTACAAGCATATAATAAAATAAAGAAAGATGTGAATTCATGTTTTTGAAACTGTTTCAAATCAAAAATTATAAGCTCTTTACAGTGAATATGGGATTACTCGGTATGGCAATCGCAATCACTACCCCGTTCTTAGTGTTATATGCGACACAACACTTAGGAATGACTAGTGGCCAATATGGTCTATTAATGGCTCTTGCTGCTGGAGCATCCTTCACTGTGAATTCTATAGTAGCTAGGTTTTCAGATAATGGTAAAATCAACCGTAAATATCTTATCGCAACAGCCCTTATAATGGGTGCTTTATGTTTCTCCATTTATTTCTATGTACATACTATTTGGATCTTCATTGTATTATACGGAATGTTCCAAGGTCTGGCAGCACCTGCAATGCCTCAAATGTATGCTTCTGCTCGTGAATCTATTAATGAATCAGAATATAAAGATAGAAGTATCTTTGCCAATACTGTTTTAAGATCAACTTTCTCATTAGGTTTCTTATTTGGTCCATTGATAGGTACTGTATTACTTTCACTATTGGGTTATGACGGTCTATTTGGTGGTACGGTTACTATATTCTTAACTGTACTCGTATTACTATTATTATTTTATAAGGAACCAAAGAAAATCTTAAATAATATAGTAGGGAATTTTCCAGAGAAAAAAGCTCCGAACTTAATTAAAGAACCGACTTTACTTATACCATTTTTAGCTTTCATTCTATTGCATATTGGGCAATGGATGTATACTTTAAACATGCCTTTATATGTAACTGAATATTTGAAAGATGATGAGTCTCATGTTGGTTATTTAGCAAGTTTATGTGCAGGCTTAGAAGTACCGCTTATGATTATTCTAGGAGCTATTGCAAGTAAATTCAGAACGAAAACTTTACTCATGGTAGGTTCAATATTTGGCTTTGGTTATTATTTCAGTATCGGGGTGTTTGATAGTTTTACTGCAATGTTAATTGGGCAATTAGCTTTAGCATTTTTCTTAGCTATTTTGTTAGGGCTCGGTATCAGTTATTTCCAAGATATTTTACCAGACTTTCCAGGTTACGCTTCGACTTTATTTGCGAACGCTATGGTTATTGGACAACTAGGTGGAAATTTACTTGGTGGTGTCATGAGTGATATAGTAGGATTAGGAAATGTGTTCTTTGTTTCAAGTTTTTCGATAGCACTTGCGTTTGTTCTTTTAATTTTCACTATAGAACATAAGGAACAAAACAATACACAAATTAGTTAGGAGTACTAAATTACATGACAACAATTAGTTGGTTACTTATCATTATAATGTTTGTAATTGCATTTATCGGTTTAATCAAACCAATTATCCCATCCGTTTTATTTCTTTGGATAGGGTACTTTATATATCATTTTGCAATAGATTCATCAAAATTATCATGGGTATTTTGGACGGTTATGATACTCTTTACAGTATTTATGATTTTGTCGGACATCATCATGAACAGTTACTTTGTGAAAAAATTTGGTGGTTCTAAATTAGGAGAGACAATGGCAGCAGTTGGTGTTATTATTGGTTGCTTTGTATTTCCACCTTTCGGTATTATTATCGTACCGTTTATCTTAGTATTCGTTTCAGAAATTATACAAAAGAGTGATATCAGTGCTGCACTTAATGCAAGTATAGGTTCACTATTAGGATTTTTAACAAGTACAATAGCAAAAGCACTTATCATGATCGTTATGGTTATTTGGTTCTTTATTGATATTATTTTTTAACATTTAAGAGCTTGAAACATAAATTCTAACTCAAAATAAATAAGCATATCACTTAACGGATTGTTTCAGTTTGAAAGTGATATGCTTATTTTTTATAAAAATCTTCGTGCATCTTTCATCCTTATTTATATCTTCTACATTATTATTTGTTTTCTTCTTCCATATCTTTTTCAATTTCTTCTTTAGATTCGCCACTTTCCTCTAAAATCATTTTACGATCATACATTTTAAAGAATGGGAAATAAATACCGACAGAAATTGCAATATTGATTAATACGAGTATGATAGCCCGCCAATCGCCACCAGTGGCTAAGTATGCACCAATTGGAGCAGGTAAAGTCCATGGAGGCATTACACTGGTCGCATTGACTAATCCGAGGGCAGTTGCGATATAAGTGATAATCGTTAAAACGATAGGTATTAAAATAAATGGAATGACCATAATTGGGTTTAATACAATTGGCAAACCAAATATAACTGGTTCATTGATGTTAAATAAAGAAGGGATGGCAACTGCTTTACCCATTTTTTTAAGGAATTGTGATTTTGCAAATATTAATATACAAATAACAAGACCTAAAGTTGCGCCCGCGCCACCAATCCATACAAACCATTGGAAAAATGTTTCGGGTGCAATATGAGGTAATGCTTCTCCTGCTGCATGTGCTTCACCGTTTTTAGCTAAATAAACTTCCCATAATGGTCGTTCTATCGTACCGACAATAGACATTCCATGAATACCAAATGACCAGAAGAATGTTGTTAAAAATACTGGCACTAAAACACCTGGTAGTGTGTCGCCTGCAAACACAAGCGGTCCGACAATTTTATCTACGAGTGAGTGTAAGTCTAGTTGGAATAGTACTGTAATGATACTCATAAACCCTAGAACAAAAACGACAGGTATAAGAGATTCGAATGAGCGACTGACGGAAGGTGGAACTTGTGGTGGCATTTTAATCGTGATGTTTTTAATTTTACAGAAACGATATATTTCTACAGAAAGTATAGCAACAATCATTGCGACAAATAAACCGTGCCCACCTAAATTTGTCATAGGCAAAACAAAACCTAATTTATCGTCCATAGTAGGTGCGATAGTTAATAGAAAAGCTGCGGTAGAAAGTTGTGCGGCAGATAATGGATCAAGGTCATAGGATTTTGCAAGATTATATCCTATACCAAAAACGATATACAAACTCATTATAAACATAGTCATTCTATAAGGTATTAAAATTTCTTCGGCATGTGCTGTTGCCCACTTAGTAATTGCCCAAGATTCTGGCAATGGTGGTGTTGCAAATATTAAGAAAAATGAACCAAATATAATGAATGGTAACGCTGAAATAACCCCATCACGAATAGCAAGTAGATGTCTTTGGTTTGAAAGCTTAGTCATTGGTCCCGAAAGCTTATTTTCTATCCAAGTTGCAAAATTATTCAATGTTAATCCCCCTTTGTTTGTAAGCGCTTTAATTTTGTTATAGTATAAACTAAATAGTAAAATTATTCAAAATTATAAAAAAGAAATTAATTGAAAGAATTGTGAGGTTATATCATGAGAAAATTGGGGATATCTCTATATCCGGGGAAATCTAAGGAAGCTGATGACTTAAAGTATATAGAGAAAGCACATGAGTACGGTTTTTCTAGAATATTTACGAACTTATTACAAATTACTGAAGAAAACAAATCCGAAATACTTCCATCTATCAAAAAAATTATTCAATTCGCAAAGTCTTTAAATTTTGAAATATTTGTTGATGTAGCACCTAGAACATTTAAAGTATTAAATATTGAAACTAACGATTTATCATTCTTTTATGAAATGGGTGTAGATGGTATCAGACTCGACGAAGGGGTAGGAGCAAAAGAAACGAGTGATATGACTTATAATCCATATGGAATCAAAATAGAGCTGAATATGAGCGTAATGAATCATTATATAGACAATGTATTAGACTTTGAACCTAATCGAAATCGGCTCGTAGGTTGTCATAACTTTTATCCCCATCGTTATGCAGGTATATCTGAAGCCTTTTTTATAGAAGGCAGTAAGAAATTTAAACATTACGGCTTGAGAACAGCTGCATTTGTATCTAGTAAAGAAGCGGATTTTGGACCTTGGCCTATTACAGAAGGACTTCCTACATTAGAACAACATCGCGGTTTGCCGATTACTTCTCAAGCAAAATATTTATGGGCAACCGGCTTAATAGATGATGTTATTATCAGTAATTGCTATCCATCTGAAAAAGAATTAAAGGAATTGAGTGATTTAATCCATGAACCGATAACTTTTGATATTAAATTAGTGGGAAGCTATACAGATTTAGAAAAGAAAATTATTTTTGAAGAACCACATTTTTATAGAGGTGATGTAAGCGACTATTTGATTCGATCTACTCAAAGTCGAGTGAAATATAAACAAGAATCATTTCCACCTCATCATACAGTTGCTATAAAAAGAGGCGATGTATTAATCGATAATGATGAATATGGTCAATATAAAGGGGAATTACAAATTGCTTTAAAACCGATGCTCAACACAGGAAAAGTGAATGTTGTAGGAAAAATAGAAAATCATGACTTGCAACTATTAGATTACTTAAAACCTTGGGCATTCTTTAAATTTAAATTATGGGAGAGATAAAAATGAAAAAAATATTATTAGTTTGTTCAGCGGGTATGTCTACTAGTATGTTGGTTAAAAAAATGCAAGAAACTGCCAATAAAGAAAATAAAGATTATGAAATTGAAGCATTAGCTTTATCTGAAGCTGAATCGAAAATAGATGAAGTTGATGTCATTTTATTAGGACCTCAAGTGAGATTTCAAAAAGCTCAAGTAGAAAAAATAGCTGACGGAAAAGTTCCAATCGACGTTATAGGCATGCAACAATATGGCATGATGGATGGAGAAGGGGTACTTAAACAAGCAGAAAGTCTAATGGAATAAGGTGATTAAATGGAAAAGTACGAACAGATAGCTTTTCAGATTATAACGAATGTAGGCATGGCTAAAAGTACCTATATGCAAGCGATTCAAGAAGCAAAATCAAATAATTTTAATGATTCTTATGATTTAGTTGAAGAAGGCAATAAATATTTAACTGAAGGACATAAAGTTCATAAAGACCTCATCCAATCCGAATCTGCAGGAGAAGAGATTAAACTTAATCTGTTATTGGTACACGCAGAAGATCAACTTATTTCAACTGAAATTATAAAAGAGATGGCGAAAGAATTAATTTATGTTCATGAAAATTATATAAAAAAGTAATTTTAGAAACTAATCAGGCTGGGACATAAATAAATGACTCAGCCTGATTAGTTATGTTGGCAGTAGACATGACAAAGCGATAAAAAATCTTATGAATAGAAAGAGCGATTTTTCATTCTCATTTATGTTAATTATACATTTTTTCGGGTAAATATAACTTAATAAATAAAAGGAGTAATTATAATGTCGAATAGAATTCTAGCTATTACCGGGCCTACGTCTGGTATAGGCAAAAGCACTGTAATTGAATTAGCGTCAGAATATGATATTTTAATATTACTTTGTAGAAACGTTGATAAAGGAGAATCAGTTAAGCAGCTCATACAGGCACGACACCCTTATAAGCGTGTTGATATCATCAAATGTGATTTATCTGATCTAGCGAGTGTAATGCAAGCAGCAACTAATATTTTAAATCGTTATACACATGTAGATTGCCTGATTAATAATGCGGGTGTCGTTTCTTTAACAAGGCAAAAAACTGTAGATGGTTATGAGCTCATGTTTGGAACAAATTATTTAGGTCATTTTTTATTAACACATACTTTATTCGAAAAAATAATGGAAAGTGAAGATAAACAAATTATTGTTGTATCATCAGGTGCATACAAATATACAGCTATGGGGAATCATAATTTTGCTTACCCACTAAAATTTAACCCAGTCAAATCATATAGTAAATCTAAGTTAGCAGTACTTTACTTTATGCAGGAATTGGATGAACGTTATAGTAAACATGGATTAAATGTATCGGCTGTACATCCGGGAGCTGTGTCTACTAATTTAGGCAAAACCAAATACAATAAAAAAATTGGTGACTTCATCTACAAAGTATTTGATTCATTTTTTATTTCGCCAGAAGAAGGGGCGCTCTCAACTATTAAAGTGACAAAAAATCGCACTTTATTTAATGGTAAGTATGTTTACGAAGGTAAAGTTGTTCCAGTTGAAAAATATGGATTAAATTATTTCCAAAGAAAAAAATTAATAAGAGATACATTGGAAGAATTGCAATTGGATCAATTTATGTATTTAAATAATAATTATTAACTGAATTCGCTTACATTGGAATAAGTAGGCAAGTTTGATTGTGTTATCTCATATAAAATTTTATAATAGCTATTATCGTAAGAATTTTTACACAATTTATAAAAGGATGAGAAACATGAATAATCATTATATTTTACTTGCAGATTGTAAAGATGAAATAGGGATCACATCTTTAATCTCTACAACTATTAAAAATACAAACTCTAATATATTTCATTTGGATCACTATACAGATGTTCAAGAAAATGAAAATCATTTATATTTAAGAATAGTCTTCGATCAAAATGATGAAGTTAAAGGACTATTAGAAAAAGAACTAAATAGCAGAAATATACATTTCAAAATTTATGACGCTAACACGAAAGTGAAAACTGCGCTACTCGTTTCTAAAGAAGATCACGCTTTAAGTGAGATTATGTTACGAGCAAATAGACAAGAATTTCCTATCGAAATTAGTTGCGTTATAAGCAACCATGAAAATAATAGAAAATTTGTAGAAGACATGGGTATTCCATTTCATCATGTAGAAGTTACAAAAGAAACAAAGCGACAAAGTGAAGAGAAAATAACAGAAATTTGTGAAGGATATGGCGTTGATTTATTAGTATTAGCTAAATATATGCAAATATTATCTCCTGAATTTGTTGATAGACACCACTTGAAAATAATCAATATACACCATTCATTTTTACCTTCATTTATCGGAGCTAATCCATATAAACAAGCGTATACAAGAGGGGTTAAACTAATAGGTGCTACAAGCCATTATGTAACAGAAGACTTAGATGCTGGTCCGATTATCGAGCAAGATGTTGTAAGAGTGAACCATCGCTATACAGCACAAGATATGAAAAATACAGGTCGTCATGTAGAATCAGAAGTACTAGCTAGAGCGGTACAATGGCATTGTGAACATAAAGTGATTGTTAATGGAAACAAGACTATCGTATTTTCTTAATTAAGTATAAAAGGAGCAAGACTAATTGTTCTGAAGTTATAATAGTATCAAATATAAACGGTAACGATTTTGCAAAGTGCTGACGTTGAAGCTTGTACTTTCAAAATCGTATACATACATAAATTCTCCTAATCTGTTAATTAAAACTCCAACGAATTAGGAGAATTATTTTGAACAATCAATTTATGTTCTAAACTTTAAAATAATATATAATGAATTTAAATCAATTCTAAGCGGTGAAAATATGATTAAAACTTATTACATAAATTTAAATGATGAGATAAAAGAAACTACCTTTCCTAGTGAAGTTCAAGAAAAGTATAAATGGATATGGGTTGATATGAACGAGTCAACTGAAGAAGAAACAAATGTACTCGCACAATATTTTGATTTTCACCCATTATCTATTGAAGATGCAACATTGGTACAACAGAGACCAAAATTCAAACAGTATGATGGTTATCAATTTTTAGTATTTCATGCTTTAGATTTAAAAACGCTAGAATCAGAAGAAATCGATATATTCATAGGCGAAGATTACATTGTTACTTTCCATAAAGAACGATTTGAGGAAATTGATACAATTAAAAGAAAACTTTTTAATCGTACGGTACAATATGAAGAACCAAAAGATATATTATTAAATATTTTAGATGATATAACAGATAATTTCTTTCCGTTTATATACGATATTGAAGATAAAGTCTTTAACTTTGAAGATCGGCATAATGTAGATAGTTCTACAAAGACTTTGATTGATGATACGTTTAATTTAAGACAAGAGTTGTTATTAATTAAGAGAACTGTTCAACCAATGAAAGATTTAGTTTATCGGATGCGTGAAGGAAAAGTATTAAATTTGAATGAACAACAATTGTTATATATCATGCATATTAATGATCATCTTATTAAACAGATGGAAATGGTTGATGCTTCACGGGAAATGACAAGTGATATAAGGGATAATTATATTTCATTGAATTCATTTAAAATGAATAACATTATGAAAATTTTAACGATTTATTCTGTCGTATTCATGCCATTAACACTTATAGCCGGTATTTATGGGATGAACTTTGAAAATATGCCTGAATTAAATTGGCACAACGGTTATTACATTGTATTATTCATTATGGTAGCAATAGCAGCAATCATGCTAGTTGTATTTAAAAAGAAAAAATGGTTTTAAAATTACAAAAATATTAGATAATGAGAAAGCGAGTGTCAATCATGCAATATTATGGAGCAATTGAAGCGGGAGGAACAAAATTTGTATGTGCAATAGGTGATGAAGCATTAAATGTTATTGAGCGTGTTTCTATACCAACTACATATCCTGAAGAAACAATGACTGAAGTTATTAATTTTTTCAAAAATTATGAATTGAAAAGTATTGGAATAGGTTCATTTGGACCTATCGATATAAATAAAGAGTCAAAAACATATGGATATATTACATCTACTCCGAAGACAGCTTGGAAAGATTTTGATTTTATCGGTTCAGTAAAAAAATATTTTGACGTACCTATAGCATTTACTACAGATGTTAATGCATCTTTATACGGCGAATATCAAAAAGGAATTGCAAAAAACGTTGATTCAGCAGTTTATTACACTATCGGGACAGGTGTAGGCGGTGGAGCTATGATGAATGGTCGTTACATTCAAGGACTAAGTCATCCTGAAATGGGTCATATGTCTATAAAACAGCATGAAGATGATGATTTTGAAGGTAATTGTCCATTCCATCATACTTGTTTAGAAGGATTGGCGTCTGGACCAGCTATAGAAAAACGTGCAGGTATTAAAGCTAAAGATATTGAAGAACAAGATAAGACTTGGGATATGGTAGCTTACTATATAGCTCAAGCGGCTTATAATACAACGCTAATGTTATCACCTGAAAAGATTATTTTTGGTGGTGGTGTCATGCATCAAGATCATTTATTAGATAAAATTCATAAGCAATTTGAAATATTGAATAATGGTTATTTAAATTTACCACCAGTTGAAACTTATATTGTGAAACCTAGTTTAAATGATGACCAAGGCGTAATAGGTTGTTTAGCACTTGCACAAAGCGAATATAAATAAAGGTTAAAAGGGGGATTAAATAATATGGACTTACTAGTGAAATTAGCGGAATATCAAACAATGGAAACAGAAAGACTTATATTGAGACCTGTGTCTTTAGAAGATACGCAGTCATTATTTGAATATGCTTCTAATATTGAAAATACAACGCATGTCTTTCCAACACATTTGTCTAAAGATGAAACAAGAGAAGTCATTACAAAGTATTATTTACAATCCCCGTTAGGAAAATACGGTATTATATTAAAAGAAAACGATAAATTTATAGGTACAATTGATTTACGATTGGAAGTAGATCATAAGAGAGCAGAAATTGGTTATGTGATTAACCTAAAGTATAGCGGAAATGGTTATGTAACAGAAGCAGCTAATCAATTGTTGAAATTATCATTTGAAGAAATGGGATTAAATCAAGTTAAAGGTGTGCATAGTACATTAAACCCCAAATCAGGACAAGTTATGAAAAGACTTGGCATGAAAAAAGTAGGCGTAATGCCTAAAAATCGTATTCATAAAGATAAAATAGTTGATGATGTAATATATGCAATAACAGATAATATGTATAAAGAAAATAATAAGCCTAAGACATAAGAATTGTTTTAAGCAAGTATGCACTTTACAAAAACCAAAATAAATTCTCCTAATTCGTTCATAAAAAACGAATTAGGAGAATTATTTTGAGTGAAAGATTTGTACTCTATACTCACATGTAGTAAAGCATCTTATTTAGATGCTTTTTTTAATTGAGTTAGTACCTTCAATCCATATGCAAATATACCATATCCAATTAATGAACTAGGTAACCATGATTTCGTTAATTGAATATCTTTATTTTTGTTAAGCAAAGTATATGGTACTAACGTTGAAATTAAGTAAAGTAATAGAACTTTTTGATAACGTTTGTTCAATTTAAACACCTCACTTTGTTACTTTTATTATAATATAAATTTGAGGTGAAATATTATAATATTATTACAAAGTTTAGACATTATGTATTGTCTTTATTCAAATTTAGCAAATGATGATGCATCATGACGAGATGCTCTATCATTGGACATTTCGCCTTTACCAATTGTAATTAACATTGCTGGTACTAAATTATCATCAATATTAAAAGAATCGACAACAGCTTGTTTGTCAAAACCAATCATTGGGCAAGTAGCATAGCCTTCGTCCTCACTGATTAACATTAAATTCATAGCAAATAGTGAAGCACCACGCACCGCTTCATCTCTCTTATTTGTTTCATCTTCAAAGAAAGTATTAACACTTTGGATTAACCCTTCGCGTTTTTCAGCAGGTATATGATTATGCTTTATCCAGTCATCGGCAATATCACCAATTGTATTATGGGCATTTAAATCACCTAGCACGATGAAAGTAGCGCTGGATTCTTTAATTTTAATTTGTTTGTTCGCTGCTTCGTATAGTTTTTCTTTAGCTTCATCAGAATGTGCTACAATCACTTTCCACTGTTGTAAATTCCAAGCAGAAGGTGATAAAGAAGCTTTGTTTAATAATTTTGTTATCGTTTCACGATCCATTTCGTAAGGTTCGTATTGTTTTACTGAACGACGTTTGTTAATGACATCTTGTAATTCCATTAATAATTCACTCCTAAATGTTTATATATTAATCATGATTAAAGTGGTTGGACTTTTCAAATTCTTTGCTTATACATGAACACAAATCATTTTGATATATTGATTGAGTGAAAATTTGTTACAATAAAGGTAATAAGGATAATTTGTAGAAAAAGTTGATTCATAAAAAGGAGCTGTACATATGATAGATATACACAATCATTTGCTTTATGATGTTGATGATGGACCAATTGACGCTGACAGTATGCTTGAATTAGCTAGAGTTGCAGAAGGGTTAGGGATAACTGATTTAGTAGCTACACCACACTATATAGAACACAGATTTAAAAATGATGCTAATATAGTTAAAAACCGAACAAAAGAAGTACAGGCATTGCTAGATGAAAATGGCATAAATTTAAAAGTTCATCCGAGTCAGGAAATTCATATGTTTGGTAAAGAGCTGGAAGGCTTACAGTCCGGTGAATTATTACCTATAACTGAAGGTTCACGCTATGTATTAATTGAATTTCCGTTCTTTAGTATTCCAGAATTTGCAGATGAAACATTTGATAAATTATTTAATGCTGGCTATAGACCTATATTAGCTCATCCAGAACGAATAATTCCTATACAAGATAACCCGAAAATATTATTTGATTTAATTGAACGAGGTGCGCTATGCCAAGTTACAGCAGGATCATTAGTTAATAGATATGGAGAAGATGCTAAAAAATCTGCGGATTTCTTATTAGACAAAGATGCTATTCATATAATCGGAAGTGATGCACATAATACTTCGAATAGAACATTCCATTTACAAGAAGGTTACGATTATATTGAACGAACAAAAGGCGTCGAAAAAGTAAATGAACTTAAAGAAAATGCAAGGAAAATATTAAATAATATTGATATATAGAAATTAAGGGTCCGGAACATACATAATTGTCCCGGGCCCTTAATTATTCATACATACCTTTACGTATTACTTTGTAATCAGATAACATTTCTTTTCCTTTTGCTAGGACATTTTTAATCTTATTGCTATTCTTATCAATGATTAAAATATCGGCGTCATAGTTTTCATGAATATGTCCTTTATGATGTAATGTTAATGCATTAGCTACGTTAGAAGTGAACAGTGCTATAATATCATCCCATTTATCTTGATGATAATGTTTGAGTAAATTAAAGAGTTGTTCTGTTAATGTATAACATTTAGCAACATCATACCCAACAAGTTGATTATTGTGGTCAAATTTAGGCAAACTACCGTGACCGTCAGATGAAATAGTGAGTTGAGCGATATCGCCATTATTTTGAAGGTAATAATCTACACAGTCTACAGTATTTGTATCAGCTGTTAAATCTATATAAACACCTTGATTACTTAAAGTGATGCCTTCTTTAAGTAAATCTAAACTTTTGTCGAAATGCGTAATGTATATTTTATTCGCTTTGACATCATAGTTTGCTAGTAAATTATGAATTTGATTTAAGTTATGTTTTCCAGTACCTAAATGAAAGTGAGTAACTCCTGCTTTACCACTCAACATTCCTCCAACAGTAGTTTCTGCAATAATTTTAGCCAGTTCATTTGTGCTAGGTATAGAAGATCTAAAGTCATTAATAGCGATTTCTCCAGTACCAATTACTTTGTCTATTAACATTAAGTCTTCTTTTATAGAATCAGTAATAGTAGTAACGGGTAAGTGATAGTTACCTGTATACATATATGTTGAAATTCCTTCTGCTTCAAGAGCTTTGGCTTTTGCATATAAACTTGAAAGTGTACGAGAAATACCATCTGTACCTATTAATCCTATTACTGATGTAATACCGCACTCTATAAGTTCAGATAAATTCACCTCTGGCGTCCGCGTCATATAACCTGCTTCGCCTCCACCGCCTAATAAATGAATGTGTGGGTCTATTATACCGGGTATAAGAATATTGTCTTCTGCATCAATTATATTCAAGTTTGGGTCGATATCTTTAAATTTTTCTATATCTATATCACCGATTTTGAGGATGGTTTGACCTTGAATAAGAATTGAATTTTGGCCAATATATTTTGGTGAATAAATATCACCATTTTTTATGATTGTGAACATGAGTTCTGCCCCCTATGAAATTGTATATTGTTACATATTTTAAATTACTTGAATCATTAAAGCAAAGTATCACCGATATTGTCGCAAATTTGTAATAGCTAAATTAATTGTATTTTCTTTCTAGCGAGATTAGAATGAAGAGACATAGTTAGTCTTTTTATATATAAAAGATGTAAGATTTATTAAGTGTAATAAGTTTAAACATAAAGATGTATGAAATAAAGACAATAGAATGTCGGGGAGCGTTATAGATGAAATTAGGAGAGCGTGTTAAACAACGTAGGAGAGATTTAAAGTTATCTCAACAATCACTAGCAAAAGGTATTGCAACACAAAGTCAGATTTCTAAAATAGAAAAAAACGAATTGCAACCGGGATCGCAATTACTATTTAATATTTCTAGAAAATTAAATTGCAGTATGGACTATTTATATGTTGGGGAAGAACTAGATACACAACTTGAACAAAAGTTAAAAGTAATTGAAAGGTTACTTGAAGATAGAGATTACGATGCTTTAACACCTATTATTGATGGTAACTATTTATCAAATAGTTCCACTGACGAAATCGCAGCATCTAAATGGGTGAGATCTATCATAGCTTTTTATAAATATGAAGATATAAATCAAGCAATCTTATTAATAGAAGAAGCGTATAAGTTAATTGATTCAAATATGTTTACTAAATTACAAGTTTCAATTTGTAATACGAGAGCAATTTTCTATTATAGAGAAAGTAATAATCAGTTGGCTAAATCTTCATTAGAAGAAGGTTTGCAAATAGCTAAACGTTTTAACGTAGAGGACAACTATAAAATAAAACTATATTATACTTTATCGAATATTTATTTTAGTGAAGCATTATACGATAGATGCTTAGCATATGCTCAATCAGCATTGGATATTACGATTAATTCTAATAGATATATGCTGTTTAGTGAACTAGTTTATAATATCGTTCAATCGAAAAAAGAAATGAAAATTATTGATGACACAGATATTAAACAATTAGAAGTAGCTTTATATATAAGTAATTTATCAAAAAAACATAGTGTAACTATTCTTATAAGAGACTTGATGAAGTCTTTGAAAAATACACATGATGAATAAAAAATAAAGGAGTGGAGGTTGAGACGTATATATCTGTCTCACTTCCATTCCTTTTGAAGTTATATATAATGTAGTTCTTGTTCTAATTTTTGTATTTTATTATAATTTGAATCTGACATAAAAGGATAATTAATATCTAATTGCCGCATGATGCCTAAAGTTGCTATTTCTTCTAAAAGCATATTAGGGTATTTAATTTGAGTTTGTTCATTGAAGAAGTGTTGAATATACTCTGTTTGGTGTATGTATAATTTAGTGAAGTAATAGGCGACCATTGCATATAAATCATCAACGCGTTCGGATAACTTTTCTATAAATAAAAATAATGTTGTTGAAGATTTTGTAGGGATGGTGCCAAAATCTTGATAGTCACCAATTAAAAAGTAGATATTAGGTTGCAAATAAACTTTATATTGTTTTAAAAACAGCAAACGAATATCAAATATAATGTGTACGAGCTGATCGTTTACATGTGATATATTTCGAATGTCATTTTCGATTTTTGGAATAGTATAAGGAAGAGCTGATACAAGATTATCAACATATTTACCAGCATTTGAGAATTCATTAAAATATCTCGTATAGTATAATTCAAATGATGATTTTGTTAATTGATGGTTGTGTATAAAGCTATTCACAGTATTGCTTATAATCATCGTATAACTCCTTCAATATTATTTAACCACTATTATATATGATATTGCCTAAAATAAATAATCTAATCATCAAAAAAATAATTTGACGTATAGTATGATGTCATGTAATCTTTTGAAGTATTAAAGTTAACAATAAGGAGATTCCAATGGAACAAATAAATAAAAAATCATCGTTTTGGGCACTATCACCTTTAATAGTATTTGTTGCTTTGTTTATAGGTACAGGTATTATTACAAGTGATTTTAATTTTCTACCAATAAATGTTGCTTTATTGATTTCAACTGTTTTTGCATTTATTATTTATCCAAAAACTAATTTAACGAAAAAAATAGACATATTTACAAAAGGGGCCGGCCACCCTAATATTTTATTAATGGTATTTGTATTTTTATTTGCTGGAGCGTTTAGTGAAACGGCTGAAGCAATGGGAGCGGTAAGTTCGACTGTAAACCTTGGCTTATCATTAATTCCACCTCAATTTTTACTAGCTGGTTTATTCATCGTAGGTGCATTTATCTCAGTTGCGATGGGTACATCCATGGGGACAGTAGCGGCATTGGCCCCTGTAGGTGTTGGTATTTCTGAGTCAACAGATATCTCAATTGCCTTATCGATAGCAACAGTTGTAGGTGGCGCAATGTTTGGAGATAACTTATCGATGATATCTGATACAACTATTGCAGCTGTTAGAACTCAAAAAACTAAAATGGGTGACAAATTTAAAGTGAACTTTTTCATTGTCTTACCCGGAGCGATTATGACAGTTGTTATTCTTTGGTTTCTAACTAAAGATTTAGGTATAGCAGAAACAAGTCAAGGTGGCTATTCTTTAGTTAAAGTGATACCTTATTTATTTGTATTAATCGCCGCTTTATGTGGTATGAATGTTTTAATGGTGTTAGTGTTAGGTGTTGTAATTGCAAGCTTTATCGGATTGACCACAGGATCCTTTACAATTAATGAAAACTTAAAAGCCATATCTGACGGTTTAATAGGTATGCAAGATATAGCGATGATAGCTCTATTCATCGGAGGTATTATCGGAATGATTCAATATCAAGGCGGCATTCAATGGTTGCTCAATACTGTAACAAGTCGAGTTAAAACTAAAAAGGGAGCAGAGTTTGGTATAGCAAGTTTAGTAACTACAACAAACTTCGCTACAGCTAATAATACAATTGCTATTATAACTGCTGGACCTTTAGCAAAAGAAATCTCGGAAGATTATGAAATTGACGCCCGGAAGTCTGCCAGCATACTAGATATATTCGCAAGTAGTGTGCAAGGTATCATACCTTACGGAGGCCAAGTGTTAGCAGCAACAAGTGTTGCAGGCATTTCAAGTGTCTCATTGATACCATATTCATTTTATCCTTATTTACTCGTCGTTTGTGGCATAGTATCCATAATCGTTGGGTATCCTAAAAGAAAAGATAAGAGTGTGTAAATAAAAAGAGCTAGGGCATAAATCCTTAGCTCTTTTTTGGATGTTATTAATCAAAAAAGCATGAGTTGATATTATTGTTGGATTTACTAAGACAATAATCCAAGTAGACACCTTCTTATTGGATTTATTAAGACAATAATCCAAGTACAGACCCTCTTATTGGATTAACTAGAACAATAATCCAAGTACATACACTTTTATTGGATTAAGTATGACAATAATCCAAGTAGACGCTCCTTTATTGGATTTACTAAGACAATAATCCAAGTAGACACCTTCTTATTGGATTTACTAAGACAATAATCCAAATACAGACCCTCTTATTGGATTAACTAGAACAATAATCCAAGTACATACACCTTTATTGGATTAACTAGGACAATAATCCAAATAGACCACTCTTTATTGGATTAAGTATGACAATAATCCAAATAGACCACTCTTTATTGGATTAACTAAGACAATAATCCAAATACAGACCCTCTTATTGGATTAACTAGAACAATAATCCAAGTAGAGCACTTTTTATTGGATTAACTAAGACAATAATCCAAGTAGACACCTTCTTATTGGATTAACTAGGACAATAATCCAAATAGACCACTCTTTATTGGATTAACTAGAACAATAATCCAAGTACATACACCTTTATTGGATTTACGAGGACAATAATCCAACTACAGACGCCTTTATAAGATTTACCATGACAATTATATCCCAGGTTGCTTTATTGCTAGTTTTATCATAACTAAATTATTTTTTACCTAAATAATCTACGGTAGCAGAAGCAACTGTTTTAGCTGCAATAAGCATTGCACTTTCATCAATATCAAATTTTGGGTGATGGTGGGCATATGTTTCTTTATCTTTTGGACTTGCTCCGACATAGAAAAATGTAGACGGTAACTCTTCAGCATAGTATGCAAAGTCTTCTGAAGGTGGCTGTGGTTCACATCTTATAACTTCATTAACTTCGGGAATATTTGCTGATTCAATAGATTGTACAACTTGTTTTGTTAAACTTGGATCGTTATATAATACTGGATAATCATTTGTATATTGTAAGTCACAGTCAACGCCATACATTGCCTCTAATCCATGGGCTATTCTTTTAATTTCATTTTCCATTAATTCAAGGGCATCACCATTCATTCCTCTAACATCACCTTCTAGTTCAACCTCATTTTTAATGATATTAAATTGTCCTTTTCCATCAAATGATCCTATTGAAATAACGCCCATATCAAATGGATTCAACCTTCTTGATACTATTGTTTGTATTGACATAACGAAACTACTAGCAGCGACAATTGGATCGTTAGCTAAATGTGGAGAAGAACCATGTCCACCTTTACCAGTGATTTTCAATTTGAAAAAGTTGCGTCCAGATTGAACATTTCCTTCTCGGTAATAAACGTTGTTAGCAGGCATAGTACTCATAACGTGTACACCTATAACATTATCTACGCCATCCAATATGCCATCCTTAATTAAATATTGTGCGCCACCTGGAGGTTTTTCTTCAGCTGGTTGATGTATGATAACAATTCTTCCGTTCAATTTATCTTTCATTTCTATTAAACATTCTGCAAGAATCATTAAATACGCTGTATGCGCATCATGACCACAAGCATGCATGATACCTTCATTTTTAGATGAGAATTCTAAACCTGTATCTTCTTTAATAGGCAGGGCATCGAAATCCGCTCTTAACGCAAGTGTCTTGCCAGGATTACCAGAATCAATCGTTACTTTAATGCCATGTATATTTTCTCCGCCTATATTTGTCTCTACAATAGCATCTTTATCTTGATAAAAGTCAGCAATATATTTAGCTGTTTGTTCTTCTTCAAAAGATAATTCAGGGTTCTCATGTAAATATCTTCTGATGGCTATCATTTCTTCTTCTTTATCATTTAACTTATTAAATAAATGTTCTAGCATCTTTTCTCCTCCTATTAATCATTTAATTCCATTATAGTAAAAATTGCTTATGTAATGTTGTAATTAGAAAAGCATGTTGACATAAATATTTGAGAGGAGTAGAATAGCGTAGTATTAGTTAGCAAAGCTAACTTTATTTTTATGAGAAAAGGCGGTATAAAAGAATGAATAATTTTTTTAATAGTTACATAAACGTTTATAGGCCATATATACATCACATTAATGTGATTTTAGAGCCATATGATTTATATGCAGCTCAGTATAGAGTCTTACGTGATATTGCAGGGAATCAACCTACAACACTCGTACAAGTGTCCAAGCGTTCTTTTATAGAAAAGCCTACAGCTCGTAAAATAATCAAAAAGCTTATTGATTTTAACCTTGTTCAAGCCATTAACAGTAAAGAAGATAAACGAGAAAAGTTTTTAACATTAACTGAAAAAGGCGAAGCAATGCATAAAGAAATTTATGAACAAGTCTTAGAATTTCAGAATAAATGTTTTGAAGCAATAGGTGCAGATGAACAAGAGTTATTAAAAGCAGAGGAATTGTTAAACCAATTTCGAAATTATTTAATTGAGGAGGCAACGGAGTAGTGAGTAATCAAATTAAACATCCTATATGGACGAAAGATTTTATATTTAACTTTGTTATTAGTTTCTTTATCTTTTTATCTATGTATTTATTATTAGTTACAGTAGGTGGATATAGTAAAGAAACTTTTCACGTTTCTGATAGCTTAGCAGGACTAGCATCAGGACTATTTATTGTGGGTTCTTTAGTTGGTAGATTTATAACTGGTAAATATATCAACATATTGGGAACGAAAAAAGTATTAGTAATCGGAGGTTTATTATTAGTTATTACTAATGGATTATATTTAGTTTCTGCATCGTCATTCGCATTACTATTAATTGTACGTATTATTAACGGAGCTGCCAGTGGTATTGCAAGTACTGCAACAGGGACAATAGCAGCTTATATAACACCTGCGGATAGACGTAGTGAAGGTATAAGTATGTACAGCTTAAGTATGGTACTAGGGACGGCTATAGGGCCGTTTATAGGGCTGATCTTATATCAACACATACCAATGGAAGGATTATTTATAATTTGTACAACTTTAATTGTTATCGCATTTGTAATGTCAATATTTATGAAGATAGAAACACCGGTAGCAGTACAAAATGAAACTAAAAAAGGATTTAAACTAACGGACTTCTTCTCAGTTCATGCATTACCGATAGCAATTGTTGTTGTTATTGTGAGTATTGCATATTCTTCAGTACTTTCATTTATTCAATTCTTCGCACAAGAAAATAATCTAGTAGATGCAGCAAGTTTCTTCTTCGTTGTATACGCTATTGCAATTCTACTAACACGACCATTTACAGGTAGAATTATGGATCAAAGAGGGGAGAATATTGTAACCATCCCAGCATTTATTTGTTTAGTATTAGGACTATTCCTCATCAGTATAGCAAACAGTGGATTAGTATTATTAATAGCAGGCGCATTTGTAGGATTAGGCTTTGGGAATTTACAATCAATCTTCCAAGCGTTGGTTATCAAAGTATCTCCAATAGAAAAAATGGGATTAGCAACTTCAACATACTTTATAGGTCTAGACTTCGGATTGGGCTTTGGACCATATGTATTAGGTAACTTTACAAACTCAATAGGATATTCAGGACTATACTTCGCAATGGCTATTGTAGCCTTAGTAGGATTAGTAAGCTATTACTTCCTACATATGATTAAGACACAAAAAGCAGTTAATTAAAAAAGAGAGGGGAGCGGAACAGAAATCTTTTAGTGAAATGAGATTCTGTAACGCTCCCTATTTTTCTCTGTCTATTAAAATTTGTATTTATTATTATAAAACTATAAGTATAAAAGGCTAGAAAATCGAATTTTAAAGTTGTTAGACACTCTGAGTATCACAAGAGAAGGTCCACAACTATTCACACTTTGCTACTTCATCTATTTATATGTATAAAAAAACACGCCATTATACATGGCGTGTTTTATCTTTATATTATCCTTCTAAATCAACTGAGTTAATGTCAATGCCTAATGCTTCAGCTACACCTTTACCGTAATCTGGATCTGCTTTGTAGCAGTTACGGATGTGACGGTGTTTAACTTCGTCAGTAGTACCTTGCATTTCATTTGCAGTGTTTTGGAAGATACGTTGTTGTTGTTCTGGTGATTGTAGACGGAATAATTTACCTGGTTGCTCGTAGTAGTTATCGTCATCTTCACGGAAATCGTGTTCGTATAATTGTCCTTCTACTTCAAGACCTGGTTTTTTATATTCAGGTTGTGATTCGTGTTTGCTATAACTATTTGGATAATAGTTAATTTCGCTACCAAAGTTACCATCAACTCTCATTTGACCATCTCTAGAGAATGGGCATACGTTTTCCGCAGCTTTAGGGGAGTTAACAGGGATTTGCCAATGGTTAACGCCTAAACGGTAACGTTGAGCATCTCCATATGAGAATAAGCGACCTTGTAACATTTTATCTGGTGAGAAATCAATACCAGGAACGATGTTAGTAGGTGCGAATGCAGCTTGTTCTACATCTTGGAAATAGTTCTCTGGGTTACGGTTTAATTCGAATTCACCAACTGGAATAAGTGGGTATTCGTCTTTGAACCATACTTTAGTTAAATCGAATGGATTGTCTTTATGATTTCTAGCTTGTTCTTCAGTCATAACTTGAATGTACATTTTCCATTTAGGGAAATTGCCTTCTTCGATTGCGTTGAATAAGTCTCTTTGACTTGATTCACGGTCTTTAGCAATAACTTGTTCCGCTTCTTCAGCAGTGTAGTTTTCAATACCTTGTTGAGTTCTGAAGTGGAATTTAACCCATACTCTTTCGCCTTCATCGTTGTACATTGAATAAGTGTGAGAACCGAAACCATGCATGTTACGGAAACCTTTTGGAATACCTCTGTCAGTCATCAAGATTGTTACTTGGTGTAATGCTTCAGGTAAAAGTGTCCAGAAGTCCCAGTTTGATTGTGGGTTATGCATGTTTGTTTTTGGATCACGTTTAACAACGTGGTTTAAACTTGCGAATAATTTAGGATCACGGAAGAAGAATACAGGTGTGTTGTTACCAACTAAGTCCCAGTTACCTTCTTCTGTGTAGAATTTAAGTGCGAAACCACGGATATCACGTTCTGCTTCTGCAGCACCACGTTCACCAGCAACTGTAGAAAAACGTGCAAACATTTCTGTTTGTTTACCGATTTCTGAGAAGATTTTCGCGTTTGTATATTGTGTAATATCATGTGTTACTGTAAAAGTACCAAAAGCACCAGAACCTTTAGCGTGCATACGGCGTTCTGGAATAACCTCTCTATCAAAATGCGCCATTTGTTCTAAGAAATAAATGTCTTGCATTGAGATAGGGCCACGACGACCAGCAGTCATAGTATTTTCACGATCTGATACAGGTGCACCAAAAAGACCTGTAAGTTTTGAATTGTTAGTCATAATTGTCCTCCTATGTTTCCTTAATTATAATAATTCTAATTTCATACTTATTATAATTTAAACTGAGCAAAGAGACAAGTAAAAGAATTATTATAATTAGAAAAAATATAAGTAATTGTGAACATGTTGTTCACTTTAACTACCCTATAGGTGAATAAAATAAACATTTTACAATAAAAATGCTGTATTTTTAAAGTTTTACTTAATATTTATGATAATGAATAAGAATAGTAAAATTTAGCTGAGTGAGAAAATATAACCACAATTGATTATAAAGAATATAAATAATTAAAAAAGAGTACATGAAAATGTACTCTAAACGAAAATTACTATTATTTAGTAGAATTTCTATCGATAAATAATGGTTGTATGTCAATTTGTTTTAGTATGATTTCTTTTGCTTTTTCAGGTCTAATGTCTAACTCTGGAATATCCGTTAAATTAACGTATACATAATCGATATTATTTTGATTATGATTATTAGGAATATTTTTAATATGTTCGTCTAAATCAAGTTTGTACATAAATAAAATTTCATGAATAGACGTATTTTGGTATTCAAAGAAATTTTGTATTGTAGTAACGAATTGTACCTCATTACATTCAATGCCTAACTCTTCATTAATTTCTCGCTTAATTGCCGAATCTGAGCTTTCGAAATATTTAACGCGCCCACCAATTAAGGCATAGTAATTCCTTTTTTTATCATAGTGAAAGTAATAGTGATTATTCGATTTAATGATAGCACCAACTCTAATATTTAACATACCATCCCCAGATTGTAATGTTAAGTCCATATCATTCACCCCTTAATGAATTAAAATAATTTCAATATTATTATACCGATAAAGACTAAAGATGCGCCAACAGCTCTTCTTAAAGTAATTCTATACCTTGGCGTGTTAAACATACCGAAGTGATCGATGATTAATCCCATTAGCATTTGTCCAAATATAACAACCATTAATGTTAGTGCAGCACCCAATTCTGGCATTAGTAGAATATTAGTTGTTACAAATACAACTCCTAAAGGTCCACCGATGAAATAAATAAGTTTGATTCTACCTTGCCCTTCCTGGTTTAATTTAAAATGTACTCTTCTAACTATAATAAGAGATAGTATTAGTAATACTATCGTACCAATCGCGAAAGAAATGAGTGATGATAAATAGAAAGATTGAACTTCATATCTTAATGCACTATTGATGGCGGTTTGGATAGGTGGTAAACAACCAGTAAACAAACCTAAAATCATCCAAAATTTTGTGTATTGCGTTTCATTCGTAATAATTCTTGCAGATTTCTTTTTATAATTCATAAATATTATACCAATTAACATCAGCAAAACGCCGCTAATTCTGCCTATATTAATAGTATGAACTTCTGCATCGAATAAGCCAAATTGGTCGATAAATAGTCCCATAATAATTTGACCTGATACTGTCATTACTACTGTCAAAGCAGCGCCAATTCTTGGCAAGAGCAATAAATTTCCTGTTAAGAAAACTACGCCTAGCATACCACCAGTAAACCATACATAAGAAAATTCTTGGTTCATAATGAATGACGGTGTTAATTTTTGAGGGTTCATTATTAAATTAATAATGATTAATGTTAACGTACCAATTAAAAATGAATAAAAAGAAGCAAGGATAGGCGATTTTGTATAACTTCCTAATCTCGTGTTTATTGATGTTTGAAGTGGTACACATAGACCAGCTACAACACCTAATATAATTAGTAATATCAAGTTAGCTTACTCCTTATCTATTATTTCTTCAGCTTTTTGATAATATAATGCCTGTTCTTTATCAGGTACCATATTACCTCCAGTAGACCACACGAGATGGGTTGCATTTTCTGTATCTTTATTAATTTCTATTATATTTTTTACACCATGGAAGCCTGATGTTGCAGATGGTTCTATAAAGATATTTTCTTGATCTTTTAAAGTTTTTAAATAAAGATATAGTTGATCATCTTCTACAGTACAAGCACCATATAACAATGATGTCATTATATCTCCAACTAGTTTTGAAGGCCTGCTAACAGCTAAACCATCTGCTACAGTCTTACCAGTTAAACCGATATCTTGTACGCTAATGGCATCATGTAATTTAGTAACCATACCTAAAGTCATACAAGGTGCTTCCGTAGGTTCTATAAATACGGGATGAACATTTTTTCCAAAAATCATTTTAAGGCCAAAAGCTACGCCTCCTGGGCCACCACCAACACCACATGGTAAATAAACAAATAGAGGATGATTGTCATCTACAGTGATATTTCTTTCCTCAAGTTGTTTATAAACACGAAGTGCACTTACTGCATATCCTAAGAATAAATCACTTGAAGATTCGTCATCTACAAAGTGACAATAAGGGTCGTTTTGAGCAAGTTGTCTGCCTTCTTTAACAGCGTAGCCATAATCTTGAACGTGTTCTACAACTTCCACACCTTTAGATTTTAATAAAGCTTTTTTCCATTCTTTTGCGTCTTGTGACATATGTACTGTGACTTTAAACCCTAATTTCGCACTCATAATACCTATACTTAAGCCTAAGTTTCCTGTGGAACCTACAGCAATGCGATATTGTGAAAATAAATTTTTGAATTGGTCAGTTGCTAAAATACTATAATCACTATTTTCAGTGAAGTTAGTATTTTTAATAGCTGTTTCTTCTGCAAATTTCAAAACTTCGTAAATACCACCGCGTGCTTTAATAGAACCTGAAATAGGTAAGGCATGGTCGCCTTTTAAAAGCAATTGACCTTTTAATTTAGGAAATTCTATATTTTTAAATGTATCTAATGAAAAAATTTGAGACTCGATTTTTCCATTGTTTTCTTTTGTCTCTGGAAAAACTGTTTTTATATATGAAGAAAAACGGCTCAATCTTGCTTCCGCATCTTTAATATCATCAATTGTAAAAGGAAGCGAGGAATCGGACTGATAGTCTGGGTTTTGCCAAAAAATTTCTTCATGGTTTGCCATTTTAGAAATGATGGGATTTTGATTTTTAAGTGTTTGTACGTTGAAAGTCATATAATACGCTCCTTTTTATAAACTGTTTTAATCATATCATACAGCTATACTTCAACTATAGATAGTCATGATTTAAAAATAAAAAATCTATACATAACACATTATCCAGGCTAGGTTTGCTTAGAATAAGTTTGGTTATGCATAGATAGATTTAATCTCAAATTAAGACGTATATAAATCTTGAGTTGGTGAAGCAATTGGTTCAGTCTGTTTAAGTATGGCTCTTACATATAATATTGAAACAATAATAAATACTACAGCGCCACCAATTAAAGCAGTGTTATAAGGGAGGGATAAGCCTTCTGGTGCATATAACACATATACGCTGACAGCTCCTGTCATAAACAATGCTGGAATCCCAGCAACGAGATGTGCTTTATTATATCTAAGTAAATAACTCACACTAACCCATAACATGACAGTTGCGACAATTTGATTTGTGAAACCTACATATCTCCATAAGAATGAATAATCGATTGTAGATAGAAAGAAAGCAGGAATACCAACAGCAAAACTTGCAGCGATCATTAAAGCTTTAGAATTTATGCTCACTTTATCTTTAACAAAATCTTCTATAATCATTCTAGAACTTCTTAATGCAGTGTCACCGGTAGTAATCGGTAAAATAATAACGCCTAGTAATGCTAATACACCGCCTACAGGTCCTAGTAATTGAATTGAGATTTGATCTACAACACCTGCTGGTCCTATTGATTGTAACTGACTTGCTAAACCTTTAGTACCACCAAAGAAAGTCATACCAGCTGCTGCCCAAATAAGAGCAATAATACCTTCGGAAATCATGGCACCATAAAATACTTTTCTGCCTTCTGATTCATTTTTAACAGTTCTTGAAATAATAGGGCTTTGAGTACAATGGAAACCAGAAATAGCACCACATGATATTGTTACCATAAGAAGGGGCCATACTGGGATGCCACTAGGATGTAAGTTTTGAACTGTAATTTCTGGAATTGGTTTTCCACTAAATATCAACGCAACTGCTACGCTAACAGCCATCACAATTAAAATAACACCAAATATTGGATAAATACGACCAATTATTTTATTAATAGGAAGAATAGCAGCAAGAATAAAGTACGCAAATATGATAATTAATGCTACCAAGAATGAAATAGGTGTTTTTGATGAAAGTAGTTGTGCTGGACCAGCTACGAAAGCAGCAGCAACTAACACCATAAGCACGACAGATACAATATCTGTAAATACTCTAATAAACTTACCTAAATAATGTTGTACAAGTTTAGGAAACTGTGCGCCACCATGTCTTAAACTAAGCATACCTGAAAAGTAATCATGCACGCCACCTGCGATAATACATCCTACTACTATCCATATAAATGCAACTGGACCATATAATGCACCTGAAACTGCTCCAAAAATAGGTCCAAGCCCCGCTATATTTAATAATTGTATCATCCAACCTTTCCAGGCAGGCATTGGTACAAAGTCCATGTTATCTTGTTTACTATAAGCAGGTGTTTCTTTATCTGGATAGATTTCGAAAACACGCTCTATGTATTTTCCATAAAAAACATAACCTAAAATCAATATGATAATGGAAGAAATAAATGTAATCATCGCTAAAACCTCTTTCAAAATAGAATAACAATAGATTAGCAAAGTTCCGTATACTTAGCAATAAGATTTTAGAAATTTCAGATAATTAATATTGTTAAATTCTACAAATGTTTGCATTAGTAAAAATGTAAAATTATAATTAAAATAAGTCATTTAAAAATATTGGGTAATATGACTTTTATGGGCAAAATTGAATAAGAGGGGGACAATGATATGCAAGAACATCAAATATTAACAATTGATGGTACAGATTATCTTGTAGAAGAAGGTATGAGACTTTTAGATTTTATAAAAGCTCAAGAGTTATCTTTTGTTCCATCAATTTGTTATAACGAATCACTTGGACCAATCGAAACGTGTGATTCATGTATTGTTGAAGTAAATGGACAACTTCAAAGAGCATGTAGCACAATGATTGAAAACGGTATGGTTGTAAATACTCAAAAAGAAAATGTTAAATCAGCACAAAAACAAGCACTAGATAGAGTTCTTGAGCATCACGAACTATATTGTACAGTATGTGATTACAATAATGGTGATTGTGAAATTCATAATACTATGGGCGAATTTGGTTTGGAACATCAATCAATACCATTTAAATCTAAAGGTTATGAAGAAGATTTTGGTGCTTTTTATAGATACGATCCAGACCAATGTATATTGTGTGGTAGATGTGTAGAAGTATGCCAAGACGTTCAAGTAAACGAAACTTTAACGATTGATTGGAAACGTCAACAGCCAAGAGTAATTTGGGATAATGATAAAGCAATAGATGAGTCAAGTTGTGTGAACTGTGGACAATGTGTCACAGTGTGTCCTTGTAACGCATTAATGGAAAATGACATGCTCGGACAAGCAGGTTATATGACGGACCAAAAACCTGGTCTACTGCGTTCAATGATAGAGTTAACTAAAAAGGCAGAAACAGGATATGGACCATTGTTTGCTATATCAGATTCTGAAGCGGCAATGCGTGAAGAAACTATCGAAAAGACAAAAACAGTTTGTACATATTGTGGAGTGGGTTGTTCATTCGACGTATGGACTAAAGGTAGAGAAATTCTAAGAGTATTACCACATGAAGATTCTCCAGCTAATCACATTTCAACATGTGTGAAAGGTAAGTTTGCTTGGGATTACGTCAATTCAGAAGACCGTTTATTAAAACCACTTGTACGTAAAGAAGGTTATTTCCAAGAAGTAGAATGGGAAGAAGCAATTGAACTTGTTAGTAAGAAATTCTCTGAAATCAAAAACGAATACGGTAAAGATGCATTAGGATTTATTTCTTCATCTAAATGTACAAATGAAGAATCTTATTTAATGCAAAAGCTATCTAGACAAGTAATTGGTACTAATAATGTAGATAACTGTTCCCGTTATTGCCAATCTCCAGCAACTCAAGGTTTATTTAGAACAGTTGGTTATGGTGGAGACTCAGGTTCAATTGAAGACTTAGAGAAAGCAAATATGGTTATTACTATTGGAACGAATACTGCTGAAGCGCACCCAGTTATCGCAAGTCGCATTAAGAGAGCACATAAATTACTAGGACAAAAATTATATGTGTTTGATATTAGAAAACACGAGATGGCTGACCGTGCAGATAAGTTTTATCAACCTACACCAGGGACAGATTTAGTATGGTTATCAGCATTGTCCAAATATATTATCGATCAAAATTGGCATAATGAAGCCTTTATTTCTGAATATGTTAATGATTTTGATGAATACTATGAGAGTTTGGCACCATTTACGCTCGAATATGCTGAAGAAAGAACAGGTATTAGTAAAGATGATTTAAAAGCGCTTGCTAAAGAAATTGTTCAAACAGAAGCCGTTTCAATTTGTTGGGCTATGGGTGTAACACAACATCGCGTAGGTAGTGACACAAGTACAGCTATATCTAACCTTTTACTAGTGACTGGTAACTATATGAGACCAGGAACAGGAGCTTATCCATTAAGAGGACATAATAACGTTCAAGGATGTAGTGATATGGGCAGTATGCCTAATACATTACCTGGTTATCAAGATGTTACTGATGCAAAAATACGTCAACCATTTGAAAAAGCGTGGAATGTAGAGTTAGATAGTGAAGTTGGGTTAGACAATCATGAAATGATAGATAGTATACATGAAGGTGAATTACGTTCACTTTATATAAAAGGTGAAGATACAGGGGTAGTCGATGCTAACCTTAACTATGTTAGATCTGCTTTTGAAAAAATAGACTTCTTAGTTGTGCAGGATCTATTCTTCTCAAAAACAGCAGAATTTGCAGACGTTGTTTTACCCGCGTCACCATCATTAGAGAAAGATGGGACATTTACGAATACTGAAAGACGTATTCAAAGAATTAATAAAGCATTAGATCCGCTTGGAGATTCCAAACCAGATTGGGAAATTATTCAATTGATTGCTCAATCATTAGGAGCAGACTGGGATTATAAACATCCTAGTGAAATTTGGTTTGAAGCACAAAGTTTAATGCCGTTAGTAAGAGGCGCAACATACGATAGATTAGAAGGTTATAATAGTTTACAATGGCCGATGAATGAAGATGGTTCTGATACACCATTACTATATACTGAGCAATTCCATTTCCCTGATGGTAAGGCGAGATTGTACCCATTAGAATTCAATGTAGAATCTAAAAAGACTGAAGAAATGTCACTTCATGTTAATAATGGGCGAGTATTAGAACATTTCCACGAAGGTAATATGACATATCAAGTACCTGGTTTAGCTTATAAATTACCAAAGAATTTCTGTGAAATTTCAAAAGAATTGGCAGAAGAACATGGTATAGAAAGCGGTGCACGAGTGAAAGTCACATCTAAAGCTGGTACAACAGAATTGAATGTACAAGTTACAGATAGAGTGTCAGGTAATCATATTTACATTCCATTGAACGACCAAAACGAAGGTGCACCAAACTTTGTTACAGATAGTGACGTTGATAAGGATACGAATACACCAGCATATAAAGATAACTATGCAAAGCTTGAAGTCATTACAAAAAATGGTCGTGCGCCAATACCAAAACACAATTATAGATTTGGTACGAGAAATCCACAAATCAGTGTTAGAGTTCAAGATAAATGGGAAAGACCAGATTATACATTCCCAAATAAAGGTGGCGAATTATAATGGGTGAGAGAATTCGAGTCATTAAACGAATGGAAGAGCCGAAAGAATACAAAATTGAAAAGGATATGAAAATCCTGCAAGAAAGATTGAGCGATAAAAAAATTGCTATTGAAAAAGGAATAGATATACTCGATGCTTTAGAAAAAGCAGAAGCATTAGATGCTGTACATGCAGCTATCGTTCAAAGAAAAGTTATAACGGGGAACATTGTAACAGAATTAAATAAAGAACAGTATGAAGGTATATTAGATAATATAGGCAACGTATTGTTTATGTTTGGAGATTTAGATTTAGAAGAAGCTTCTGTATTTGTGAAAAAGATAAATAACGGAATGAGAGTAGCAAATAGAGCCAATTCGAATAATAAAACTTCAGTTAAAGATTTATTAGGCGCATTAAAAGACCCAGAAATAAATAGCAGTATAACAATGCTGTTGAATTTCTTAAAAGGTATGAGCAGAGAAGAATAATGAAATGAAGGAGAGTCCAGGACATAAATAATTGTTCTGGACTCTATTTTTATATTATTTAAAAATATAAAATAAACGGTTTTATTGATATTTGTTATATTTTAAGATAAGTTTATAACGTAATATGGTTATATTAAAAGAAAAGGTGTGAGAATCATTAACTTTTTGAAAGATAGATTCACCCTAATATTAGGACTCATTATTATATTTGTATTTATTATTTTATTAATTATTTTCGAGTCTCCTTTTTTCAAGAATCATCAAACACATACTTATGAAGAAGCTTTGGAAATTCAGACAAAGAGTGATTCACCAGCTGTGACACAAAAAGATAATAAATTTGTGTATGCAGATAAGAAAGATATCGATAAGTATATGGATATTGATAAGAGTAAAACAGATTTACAATTCATGGATATATCTGAAAAAGTTGATATATCTGAAAAACAAGTTAAAGATATTTTAAAAGATAAAGGTGTTTTGAAAGGTAAAGAAAAAGCATTTTTAAACGCACAAGATAAGTATAATATTAATATTATTTATTTATTAAGTCATGCTTTCATAGAAACTGGAAACGGCAATTCTGAGTTGGCTAGCGGTGTTAAAATGTCCAATGGAAAAACTTTTTATAACTTTTATGGCATTGGTGCTTTTGATCAAGACGCAGTTGAAACAGGAAGCAGTTATGCGCGTAAGAAGGGTTGGACTTCACCTGAAAAAGCAATAGATGGTGGCGCAAGATTTGTAAGAAAAGATTATCTAGATAATGGACAAGATACTTTATACAAAATGAGGTGGAATCCTTACAATCCAGGACAGCATTTATATGCGACTGATGTGAACTGGGCGACGAGTATTGGTAAGATTATGGAAAGTTATTATGATAAACATGATTTAAAGAAAGCTGAAATATATAAAGATTATTATAAATAATAGATAACTCTAGTTCTTAATATTGATAATAAGAACCCCGAAAGTCACTAATAATTTAACTTTTGGGGTTTATTAATTGAACTGGGGTTATTTATCGTAATGACTTCATGTTAAAATATAGTTATATTAATTATAATTGAGAAGTAAAGATTTTTATTTTAAAGAAAGTAGTGAACAAAATGAAAATAGCAGTAATTGGTGGGGGAATAGGTGGCTTAACTGCTGCTGGTTTACTTTATCAAACGGGGCATGATGTACGAGTTTATGAAAAAAGAAATGACTTGAATCAAGTAGGTGCTGGGATAGGCATTGGAAGCAATGTACTAAAAGCATTAAAGCCTTACAAAATGACATATGCAATTGAACAAGAAGGACAAGCCCTTAACAAAATCGAAATTCGAACTAATTTAGATTCATTTTTAAACACTTTAAAAATGAACCAAGATGAGGAACAAAATATAACAATTCATAGAAGTGTTTTGCATGAAATATTAAAAACACATGTACCTCCAGAACGTATAAATTTAGATTATAAATTAAAAGAATTTAAACAAACTCCAGATAATATAAGGTTATATTTTGAAAATGGGCAAGAAGCAGAAGCTGATTTAGTTATCGCAGCAGATGGCTTGAATTCAAATATTAGGAAACAAATTCAACCAAAATCTGAACCTAAATACGCAGGGTATACTTGTTTCAGAGGCGTTGTAAATGAAAACTTGAATATTGATCGAACTACTGCATTAGAATATTGGGGACATAAAGGTAGATTTGGAATTGTACCTTTAAAGGATGACGAATTATATTGGTTCTGTACAATGAATGCCAAAGAGAATGATTTACAGTTTAAATCATTCGAAAAGCCTCATCTTCAAGCATATTTTAATCAATATCCTGATGAAGTACGTAATGTATTAGACGCTCAAGAAGAACTTGGTATTTTGCACCATGATATGTATGACCTTACACCATTAAAATCATTCATTTCAGGAAGAGTAGTATTATTAGGTGATGCAGCTCATGCAACGACGCCAAATATGGGGCAAGGAGCAGGACAAGCTATTGAAGATGCTGTTACTTTAACCAACTTATTAAAAGAAAAAGACGTTGATGCAGCATTAAAAAGATACAATAAACTAAGAGTTAAGCACACTAAAAAAGTAATTAAAAAATCTAGGAAAATTGGAAAAGCTGGACAGGCATCCAATACGATGAAAATAAAAATGAGAAATAAAATGCTGAAATCTATGTCTTCAAAATCATTAAGTAAAAAAGTTAAATTTTTACAAAAAGCGAAATTAAAATAATTTATGAATAGGCTAATTAAAAATTAAGAAAGGGTGTGGGACAGAAATCTCATTTTATTAAAAAGATTTCGTAGTCCCATCCCGGCAAGGATGACTAGGTATGAAAAAAGCTTGTTATAAGCGCATTCTCATACCTGTCAGCTACTGCCAATACAAAAAGAGAGTCTGGGACAATTATTTATGTCCCAGACTCTTTAACATAACTGAACTGATTTTTAATGTGAAATATCTGAAGTTGAAATGCCTGTCGCTGATTTAACTTGCACTTCTTGGAATTTATCATGAGATTCTGATTTGCCTAAGAATGTCCCTAAAAATGCACCAATAAATCCTGCTGGAACTGATATGATTGCAGGGTTTGATAATGGGAATATTGGTGACATTGTAATAAATGCTGTTCCTTCTGGATTCATGACATTTGGACTTAATATTACGAGTACAAGTGACACAATTAAGCCAACAGCTATACCAGTAATTGCACCATGAGTATTAAATCTCTTCCAAAATATTGTGAATATAATAACAGGTAAATTTGCGCTTGCTGCGACACAGAATGCTAATGATACTAAGAACGCTACATTTAAATTCTGTGCAAATAAGGCTAGTATAATAGATATAATTGAAACCGCTAATGATGCTAATTTTGCTGCTTTCATTTGCTCACGCTCACTAATTTTCCCTTTTTTTATCACTTGCCCATAAATATCATGCGCGAAAGCAGATGCTCCAGTCAATACTAATCCAGCTACTACTGCTAATATCGTAGCAAATGCTACGGCTGAAACGAATGACATTAAGAAGTCTCCGCCTAACTTTGCAGCTAATAATGGGGCTGCCATATTACCAGCAGGGTTAGCGTTTATGATTTCTTCACGTGTTAATAATGCAGCCGCACCAAATCCTAGTAATATCGTTAAAATATAAAATATACCAATAATCCATGTTGCCCACATTACAGAAGATCTTGCTGTTTTGGCATCTTTAACTGTAAAGAATCGCATCAGTATGTGAGGTAAACCTGCTGTACCAAATAGTAAAGCAATAATTAGTGAGATATTATCTAAAGGCGGTTTACCTTGTGAGCCAGGGTTGATAAATTCACTTTTAAAAGCAGGTGATTTAATATTGTGCATTTCACCAAACATAGTAGAAAGATTGAAATTAAAATGTAATAGCACTAAAAATGAAATAATAATAGTACCAATCATAAGTAATACGGCTTTAACCATTTGAACCCAACTTGTTGCAGTCATACCACCAAACAATACATAAATTGTCATCATGATACCGACCAAAATAACAGCAAGTGTATAAGGTATACCGAATAGCAATTGAATAAGTGCACCAGCTCCAACTAATTGAGCTAACATATAGAAAATAACAATGGTAATGGAAGATACTGCTGCCATTGCTCTAACTTTTTTAAGCTCAAATCGAGCTGCAATCATATCTGCTAAAGTATATTTACCTAAGTTTCTTAAAGGCTCTGCAACAATGTATAACACAATGAGATACGCGGTTAAATAACCGATACTATAGAAAAAACCATCAAATCCCCATAATGCGATGGCACCCGCTATACCTAAAAATGATGCAGCTGATAAGTAATCACCAGCAATTGCTAACCCATTTTGCCAACCTGTTAACCCGCCTCCAGCAGTATAAAAGTCATTTGCTGATTGCGTTCTTTTAGATGCAAAATATGTAATAAACAATGTAATACTAACAAATAGTATAAACATAACGACGACAATTACATTCATTTGTTTTGCCCCTCTCTATGCGCCATTAATAATGCTTCAGCATCTTTATCAAAAGATTTAGCTTTACGCATATATAAAGTGACAAGAGTCCATACCATAATGAATAATAATAATGCGTAAATCCATGCCCAAGAGATATTCCAAAATGCAATATTATTCAAGATATTTGTATATCCAGTCAATACTGGAAATAGCAGTGTAGCAAAAATAAAGAATATAGATATAGGAAATATAAAGTTATTTCTTTTTTTCACAAGTTCTTTAAACTTTGGATCTGCTGCTAAACGCTTGAAATCATGCTCAGCCATACTTATAACCCCCTTGTTTTTGGATGTAAAAATACATCTTAAGTTTCATTTTATTGATTGTTCACAAAGTTGTCAATATTTTATTGATAACGCTTACATTAATAAAAATTCATCAAGAAAATGTGAATAAAGTATTTAAGAGAAAAAATACAATATAGATATATGAATATTTAGAAAAGTTTGATTATAAGTATTGACGTTAAAGGTAAACATCAATATAATTCTTATCATAATAATAAGAATTCGGAAGGGATAAATGTTATGATAGAATTTAAAAATGTGAATAAAATTTTCCAACAAAAGAATTCTGAAATACAAGCACTTAAAGATGTAAGTTTTAAAGTAGAAGAGCAAGATATATTCGGTGTTATCGGATATAGCGGTGCGGGGAAGAGTACTTTAATTAGGTTAGTGAATGTATTAGAAGAAAAGACATCTGGAGAAGTATTAGTAGACGGTCATGATGTGAATAAATATTCGAAGAAAAAGTTACAAGTCATTAAGAAAAATATAGGAATGATATTTCAACATTTTAACTTGTTAAATTCAAAGACAGTTTTTAATAACGTAGCTATGCCTTTAATTTTACAAGGTAAAAATAAAAATGACATTAAAGATAAAGTGAATGAATTGCTTGAATTTGTTGGTTTAGAAGACAAAGGTAAACAATATCCAAATGAATTATCAGGTGGTCAAAAACAAAGAGTAGCAATTGCTAGAGCATTAGTTACAGATCCTAAAATCTTATTATGTGATGAGGCAACAAGTGCGCTTGATCCTGCAACTACAGATTCAATTTTAAAACTGCTAAAGAGAGTTAACGAACAATTTGGAGTCACAATATTATTAATTACCCATGAAATGAGTGTTATCCAACAAATATGCAATAAAGTAGCGGTTATGGAAAATGGTGAAGTTATTGAAATTGGTCCTGTATTAGATGTGTTTAGTCACCCCCAAACATCAACTGCTAAAAACTTTGTATCAACTGTGATAACTACAGATATATCTTCAAACTTAAGAAAACTTATTCCTGAAGATAAAACTGCTACAGACATTAAATTATACATAGATGGTGAACAAGTGACACATAGTATTATCAATGATTTAATCACTAAATTCCACGTACAAATAAATATACTGTTTGCATCAATGTCAGACATTCAAGGTACACCAGTAGGTTATTTAACACTACGTCTGAATGGAGAACAAGAAGCAATTCAAAATAGTTTTCAGTATTTAACAGATTTAAATATTGAATATGAGGAGGTTGAAGCATAATGTTTGGATCATCTTTAGATTCATCTCAACTATATGACGCTATATACCAAACGCTATACATGGTTACTGTTTCTTTAGTAATCGGTGCATTAATTGGTATTCCTTTAGGTATTTTACTTGTTATAACTAGAAAGAATGGTATTTGGCCAAATGCTTTTATATATCATGTGCTAAATCCAGTTATTAATATATTCCGTTCGGTGCCGTTTATTATTTTACTTATTGCTATTGTACCTTTTACTAAAATGATTGTGGGTACATCTATTGGAACTTCTGCAGCAATAGTACCTTTAACAGTCTATGTTGCGCCTTATATTGCAAGATTAGTAGAGAACTCACTGTTAGAAGTGAATTCAGGCGTCATAGAAGCGGCACATTCTATGGGAGCATCACCGTTTCAAATTATTCGACATTTCTTATTACCTGAAGCACTGGGGTCTTTAATTCTAGCATTAACAACATCTATTATCGGTTTAATTGGTGCTACAGCGATGGCCGGTGCAGTAGGTGGAGGCGGTATTGGTGACTTAGCTTTAGCTTATGGTTATCAACGTTTTGATACAATTGTTATTGTCATTACGGTCGTTATTCTAGTCATTATGGTACAACTTATCCAATCTTTAGGTAATGTATTGTCTAAAATTGTAAGAAGAAGTTAAAAAAAGTATTGACTTAGAGTAATATGATAGGTATTATCAGAATTAATCAAATAAAAATTATCAAGAGAGATTGAGGGATATGGCCCGATGAAATCTCAGCAGCGGACTCTATAAAGAGAACTGTGCTAAATCCATCAAGTTTTAAACTTGGCAGATAAAGTTAATCCCTTTTGAGCTAAGCTTAAAAGGGATTTTTATTTATATACATAAGAAAAGGAGCGAATAAAATGAAAAAAGTATTAACATTATTAATGACATTAGTTTTACTATTAGCAGCATGTGGTGATAAAAAAGATGATAAAAAGGTAACAGTGGGTATCGCTTCAAATGATACTGCTGTATGGGATAAAGTAGCAGAATTAGCTAAAAAAGAAGATATTAATGTAGAGGTTAAACAATTTTCGGATTATAACGTTCCCAATAAAGCATTGTCAGACGGTGATATTGATTTAAACTCATTCCAACATTTTGCATTTTTAGATCAATTCCAAAGAGCAAATAAAGGAACAGAAATCACACCAATTAGAACAACTGTGTTCGCTCCACTGGGTATTTATTCTAATCAAATAAAAGATATTAAAAATTTAAAAGACGGTGCTAAAGTTGTTATACCAAACGACGTTTCTAATCAAGCTAGAGCTTTAAAATTATTAGAAAAAGCAGGGTATATTAAATTGAAGAAAGACTTTGGATTAGATGGTGGTCCTAAAGATATAGTTGAAAATAAAAAGAATTTAAATATTAAAGCAGTCGATGCTCAACAAACAGCTAGAGCGTTAGATGAAGTAGATATCGCTGTTATAAATAATGGTGTTGCATCTAAAGCAGGATTAAATCCTAAGAAAGACCCTATCTATTCAGAAAACCCAGATGCAAATGCTGCTAAACCATATATCAACTTTATAGCTGCAAATACAAAAGATAAAGATAATAAAACTTTAAAAAGAGTTGCTGAGCTATACCATTCAGAAGAAGCGAAAGAAGCTCTGAAAGAAGACACTAAAGACGGAGAAATTGTAGTTGATTTAAAACAAGAAGAAATTAAAGAAATACAGGATTCATTAAAATAAAAAAGATTCGGCTCCCCCAAGCCGAATCTTTTTTTTGTTATTTTTTTAGAGAATTTAAATATAGTTGACCTTTTTCATGGTCATATTTATTTTCCCATTTTGAAATAACGACTGTAGAGAGTGCGTTTCCTACTACGTTAACACACGTTCTCATCATATCTAATAATCTATCGATACCAATGATTAATGCTAAACCTTCTGGATTTAATCCCATCGATCCTAGAGTGGTAATTAATACAACAATAGAAGTACCAGGAACAGCAGCCATACCTTTAGACGTGATCATTAAAGTGAACATTAGAATAAGTTGTTCTACTAGACTTAAATGTACGCCATACATTTGAGCAACAAATAACGCTGCTATAGATTGGTACAAAGCAGAACCATCTAAGTTAAAAGTATATCCTGTAGGTACTACAAAGGATACGATATCTTTTGGTGCACCGAATTTTTCCATTTTTTCCATCACTGAAGGTAAAACAGTTTCAGAACTTGATGTTGAGAAAGCAAGTAATAAATCATCTTTCAATATGCGAACAATTGAAAAAATGTTAATACCACAAATTTTGGCTACTATGCCTAAAACAACAACAATAAAGAATATCATAGCACCTACAACAACAGCTAATAGCTTAACTAATGGAATTAATGCAGATAATCCAAATGTCATAATCGTTACACAAATAAAAGCAAATACACCATATGGTGCAAGGCGTAGAATTCTATGTATCATCCAAAATACAGCTTCTAGTGCACCTCCAAGAACATCCTTAACAGGCTGTCCTTTCTCTCCAATTGCAGCAATAGCTAATCCGAAGAATACAGCAAAGAATATAATTGGGAGTAACTCTCCTGCAGCTAAAGATTCGAATATATTAGTAGGAATAATGCTTACAATTGTATCTATTATATGATTTCCATAAGTAGATTTTTCTGCTGCATCAGCAGTGCTTTCATATGTAGAAATATCGCCTTTAGGCAATTTATCTGCATCTAATCCTAAACCTGGTTTAAATAAATTACCGAATATAATACCTAAACCAATAGCAATAGTTGTAATGATTTCAAAGTAAAGTAATGTTTTCCAACCATATCTACCGACTGTATGCATATCGCCAACATTAGATATTGATAATGCTAATGAACAAAACACAATAGGAATTACAATCATTTTAATAAGGTTTAAAAATACATCACCGACTGGTTGTATAAATTTAATAAGTTGATCTTGTCCATTTAAAAAATAGCCTACAACAACACCTAATATTAAAGCAATTAATATTTGAGTAGGTAGACTTATATATCTTCTTCTTGTTTTTTTAAGGTTTTCTTTCAAAAAATTTCCTCCTTTAAAGCACTATAGTTTTTAATACAAAAAAATTATGCGATTCCATCTTAGGAATTGCACAAATGATGTTTAAAAAGGGGACGTATAAATATATGTATTCTTGAGTGTAAAAGAATACAAGTTATTTTATCATGATTAATAATTAAAGTAATGAGCCTCTTTTATCTTTAAAAAGAAAAAAAACACTTTTTTATACAAAAAGTGTTTTAATTATTTCTATTTAATGAAGCGAATAGATAATGGTGGTAAATAAGTTTCACCTTGATAAGCTTTAACTGCGCCAATAATGGTGAAGATAAATACTAAAATTGCTAATATTGGAAGTAAAATAATGCCAATAATAATCAAACATAGTACTCCAGCAACTATTCCCCATATTGTATAAGAAATAAAGAAGTTTAAATAATCTTTACCGATTCGATCTACAAAAGAAGATTCATCTCTTTTAATCAACCATATAATTAAAGGTGCAATTAATGCAGTAAATAGACTCGTTAAATATATGAGCATCCCGAATAAACGTTCATCATCATTAGTAGATGTTTGATTATCAACATTTATATTATTTTCTTCATGAATTGTAGATTCTTGAAAAGGGTTCTGTTCACTGTTCGTCATATCATTTCCTCCTCGCTTAACTATTGGTATTATTATACATGTTTTAGCGGTTAACTACTAATCTTTAAGTATTAATAATGAAAAATATTCGATTTTTAAAGTGCATGCTTTCCTATAGTATCTTTCTAACGTGCTTGTTTAAAAACTCTAGCCCGTTAGAAAATGTAACGTGCAAGACTAAAATATCTAGCCCTTTAGAGCGATATATCAAATAAATTCAATATAAAATCACATTAAAAATAGGGGAAATGAAGCTCTAACGTGCTTGTTTATGTACTCTAGCTCGTTAGAAAGTCAAGTCCATATTTATGTGTAATATCTTTAGAAGTAATCAACCTTTGGTTTTTTAGAATGTATTAACAAAATAAATCTGTTTGATTTTTAGCAGATTCATTTTGTTAATCTCTACTTATTTTTCAAAAATAAGTAGTAAGTTTAAGGAATAAAAGGTCTTTTAGCATTATCTAGATTTTCTTGAATATCCATGAGTAATGCACCAATTAATCTAAAAGCTGAGTCTAGGTTAGGGAAAGTCTTAATGACTTTCTCTCTTTTTCTAAGCTGCATATTTATATTTTCAATAGAGTTAGTAGTTCGTATATTCTTATGGTGTTGTGCTGGAAATCTATAAAACTGTGTGGCATCTTCGAAGCCCTGATCTAATATATTTAAAGCTTCTGAATACTTAGGATTATTTTCATACTTAGTTACAAATTCATTTTTACTTTCAAGCGCATGTTGATATGTAGGAGCTTGAAAAATAGATTTAAGTAATGTTCTTGCCTCTTGTGAATTCTTTTTTGGAAATCTTTCAATGATGTTTTTAAGAAGATGAAATGTACAACGTTGCCAAGTTGAATCTATAAATTGTGATTTAATAGACTTAATAAGACCAGAATGTGCATCAGAAATAATGAGCTCAGGAGTTGTGAGGCCACGCATTCTTAAATCTTCAAAGAACTCAGACCAAGCCTGTTCAGATTCTTGATTAGAAATTTTAAAACCAATAATTTCACGTCTTTTAAGTTCATTTACTCCCATAGCTATATAAACTCCTTTAGAAACTATTTTATTATTCTCTCTAACTTTAATATGCATGGCATCAACAAATACATATCTGTACTGATGACTAGTAATAGGTCTACTCGACCACTTTTGAATATCGGGGTCAATATTTTTCATAACTTCTGAAATCGTAGATTTCGAAACAGATTTACCTGCCAGAGCCTCTACAATTTTCGTGATGTTTCTAGTTGAAACGCCATTAATATAAGCTTCTATCATCGCTAAAATCAGTGATTGATCAGAGCGAGAATATTGATCAAAAACTTCAGTTGTAAATTCGCCATCACGCGTTCTAGGTACTTTTAAATGAAGTGTTCCGACTGGAATCATAAAATCACGTTCATAGTAGCCATTTCGTTGTGCAATCCTTTCAGGATGCTTTTGTTTGAAATCAGCGTTCACAAACTGATCTCTTTCCATTTCCATATAAGCATTTAATACAGTTACAGCTATACTTTTCATAGCAGTATTTAAATTACTTTCTAAAATAGCACTTGCCAATTCTTCAAAGTCTACGTTAATATTTAACTGAGTCATATATAGGTCACCTCTACAATATTTTCTTAGTCGATTACATTGTACTAAAGTGAGCTATATTTGGCTCTTTTTTTATTACACAATTATATGGACATATTCCGTTAGAAAATGTAACGTGCAAGACTAAAATATCTAGCCCGTTAGAGCACTATATCAAATAAATTCAGTATAAAATCACATTGAAAATAGGAGAAATGAAGCTCTAACGTACTTGTTTATGTACTCTAGCCCGTTAGAGCTTTAAACATCCCTTTTTCATCGCATAAAAAAGAGTCCAGACATGAATAATGTCTGGACTTTTTAAAAAGTATTCAAATTTTAGTGAATGTAGTTGTAAGAACCAGCTTCTGAAGCTGAGATAGTACGAGAAGATACAACACCTTCGCCTTGGTAGTTCATTTCAGAAACTTCGATTGAACCGTCTGAGTTTACATTTTCAACGTATGCTACGTGACCAAATGCACCTGCAGATGATTGTAAGATTGAACCTTCTTTAGGTGTATTGTTTACTGTGTGTCCATCAGCTGCTGCGTTTGAAGCCCATTGGTTAGCATTGCCCCAAGTTGAGCTGATAGGATCTCCATCTTCCATTTTTTTATCGAAGATATAATAAGTACATTGTCCAGCTGTGTATAAGTTAGCTGATGAACCTGTAGTTTGTGTTGCTGTTTGAGTGAATGAAGAATTAATTGATCCATTCATGTTTGAAGTATTGAAATTTTGGCTATAGTTACTAGTGTAGTTGTAATTATAGTTTTGAGTTTGAGTTTGTTGTAAATTTTGGTTTTGGTCAAATGTATCAGCAGAAGCTTCTCCATTCCCTATAATTGTTGTAGCTAATCCCGTAGTTAATACTGCAATCGTTGTTAATTTTTTCATTTTAAATATTCCTCCGTAAATTTCGTATATGTTTAATTTTATAATTTATATTTTAAGTGTGTGTCGTTTTCCGACGACAAAATATACTCTAACAGATGAAATTGAGTTTGTGTGTATTTTCATCGAGTTGTTACTTAATCATAACCTTATAAAATCTTTTAGTAATATTTAAATAGAAATATGACATGCAGTAATATAGGATATAGCCCATCAATATAGGGTTTTTTAATGAATTGTGAGAATACTTATGTCATTTTCTTGTAATAATTCATTTATATCACATGTAAAACAAAAGAAGTAGTTGGTAAAATATACAACTACTTCTTTTATTATAAAAAATTGTAAGAAATCTTCATTTATTAGAAAGGGGTTTGATATATGAAGAGGCTACCAACACTTTTTGAAGCAGTATCAACTATTGTGGTCATGGGGATAATAGTTTTAATAGGTTTTGGAATTTTACAATTCCCAATACAACCATTGCTTATTTTAGCAGCTATATATGCTGGCTTTATAGCAATAAGAGTAGGCTTGAGTTGGGAAGAAATACAAGATGGTATTACTAAAAGATTAGCAACTGCTATGCCTGCAATTTTTATTATTATTGCTGTAGGTATATTAATTGGTACTTGGATGTTTTCTGGCACTGTACCTGCACTTATTTATTATGGTTTAGAAATGATAAATCCTACATATTTCTTAGTAACAGCTTTTATTATTACAGCAGTAACTTCTGTAGCGACTGGAACTGCATGGGGATCAGTAGGTACAGCAGGGATTGCATTGATGGCTATAGGAAGTGAAATGAATATACCAGCAGGCATGATTGCTGGTGTTGTTATAGCAGGTGGCGTGTTTGGTGATAAAATGTCGCCGTTATCTGATACTACTAATTTAGCCGCCCTTGTAACTAAAGTAAATATATTTCACCATATAAGACATATGATGTGGACTACAGTTCCAGCATCAGTAATCGGCCTTGTAATATGGTTCTTTGCAGGTTTACAATTTAATGCTGAAAATGTTGAAAGTAAACGTATTAATACTTTATTAGGCAATATTGATACAGCTTTTAATTTAAATTTTTGGGTTTGGGTACCTGTAATTGTCATTGTTATAGGCATAAGTATGGGTAAGCCAACAGTGCCAATGATGCTATTATCAAGTGCAGTAGCTATGGTTGTTGGTATATTTAACAATGGTTTTGATTTAGTTGATGCTTTTAACGTTACAATGAATGGTTTTGATATAAGTATGACATCTTTATCAAATAATGATGCTTCAAATTCTATGGTAGAACTTGTAAAACGTGGTGGCATAATGAGTATGACAGAAATAATTGTTACAATTTTCTGTGGTTATGCTTTCGCGGGAATTGTAGAAGCTTCTGGCAGTTTAAAAGTAATACTGTCAACAATATCTCGTAAAATAAGTAAAGATTCACATCTTATATTTGTAACTATTGCTGGTAGCTTAATTTTAGTATTTGCTGCTGGTGTTGCATCAGTTGTTATTATTATGATTGGTGTATTATTAATGGATGTGTATGATGAAAGAAGTTTAGACAGAGTCAATCTGTCACGAACGCTAGAAGATTGTGGAACTATGGTATTACCATTTATTCCATGGGGTACATCTGGCATTTATTATAGAGATTTATTACATGTATCGTTAGGAGATTTCTTCTGGTGGGCAGTACCATGTTATCTATGCGTTATCTTCGCGGCATTTTATGGTATGACAGGTATTAGCATAAAAAAAGTAGATACTAAAGCATAAAAAAGAGCAATCATTATGATTGCTCTTTTTTTTAAATATCTTAGTGAATGTAGTTGTAAGAACCTGCTTCAGTAGCTGAGATAGTACGAGTAGATACTACTCCAACTCCACCTGCATAGTTCATTTCAGAAACTTCAATTGAACCGTCTGAATTAACATTATCAACATATGCTACGTGACCGTATGCACCTGATGTTGATTGTAATACAGCACCTGATGAAGGTTTGTTATTTACAGTGTAACCTGATTGAGCAGCTGCGCTAGCCCAGTTATTTGCGTTACCCCAAGTGTTACCTAAGTCAGGACGCTTGTCGAATGCATAGTATGTACATTGACCAGCTGTGTATAAGTTAGCGCCTCCGCCATTTGATGGACGAGAAGTTGAAGTAGTTGTAGTGCTAACTTTTGAACTTGAGCTTGAAGTTGTAGTTTGGTTATCTGATGTTGGTGCTTGTGTAGTTGAAACGCGAACGTTATCTTGGTTTGAAGAAGCAGTATTTGTAGCTCCTAAACCTCCACCGTTTGGTGCAGCATTGAATGCTGGTTGTGAATAATTTGTATTAGAAGAAGCTTCAGTATTATTTGAGCTAGTATTGTTAGCTACTTGTTGTTGAGCTTCGTTACCGTATGATTGAGTTGAAGGGTTCCAGTTCCCTTTCCAAGTGTAGTGATAGTTACCTTGTTGATCAATTGTGTAGCTGTATTCATAAGAATGTGGATCATTTGGGTTATAACCTTGGTTATTTTCTGCCGCATCTGCGTCATGTGCCATAAATGTTGCAATTCCTGCTGTTGCAATTGCTGCTGTTGCTATTTTTTTCATAATGTAAAAATCCTCCTAGATAATTTAAAAATGTTTTCGTATATGTTTTGTAATTTATAAGTTTTTTTCTCTGCTGTTTATCAACAAAATCTACTTTAGCAGAAATTGAATGCTTTGTGTTGAATGTTAAAGCTTTGTAATTTAATTTAAATATCTTAAGATTTCATGTAATAATTCTGAACACTTTTATATGAGTTTAAAATGCTTTAATAACAGTATTTATAAGCAATTTTCTTTTAAAATAATTTTTATTGTTACACGATTGTAATATTTAAGACATAAATAAATATTTGACTTTATAAATTTATATCAACTGATTCATACTACCTTACTAAAAAATATTGATTTTAACGAAATTAAATAAGTACAAAATTTCATAATAAAAAGTCAGAAATAAAGTATTTTTATCAATAATTTTTGAATTATAATTACTTTACTTATTAATAAGGTTTTGCAAGTTAAATAGAGGTGTTAGTTATGCTACATGATTGTAATTTGAAAATTTATCATCCGTTGAATATACAATATGAATTTAATTTAGGAATTATTGTCCTATATATAATAGAAGGAAAAGCAAGTATTTCTATTAATCATTCTAAAAATGAATATAAAAGTGGCGATGTCATTATCATAAATGATCTTGAACTTTTTGGTGTCATCACCAATAAAGATACAATCATCGCCTGTCTTACACTCTCGAGGATAGAATTAGATGAAATATATCATTTTAATAAGCGTTATTTTCTAAATCCAAATAAAATAGATAATGCTTTATTAAAGGCGCGCATGATTAAACTCATTTCTAATTATTTAAATAGGGAAGGTAGGGAGAATAGGAATGTTTTAGAAAGTATATTTGGAAGTATTAATGATGTAGCAAAATTACTCTTCGATTCAAGAGTTATTGACGATAATTACTTAAATTATGGCCGAGATAAAGTATATTCTGATATAGCGAATACTATAGATTATGTTTATAAGAATAATAAAAATAAAATAACAATAGCAGAGGTAGCCAGGACCAGCCTATATTCAAAAAGGAAACTTTCAAATAAATTAAGGCAACATACAGGTAGGAAATTTACCGATTTATTAAAAGACGTAAGATTGATTTATAGTAGTTATGAATTAATGTACACTGCTCACACTTTATCTCAAATTGCTATAGATAATGGATATAGTAATGAAAGTAGCTTTATAAAAAATTTTAGAGAGCGATACGATATTACACCGGGGAAATTTAGAAAACAAATGTATCAAGATGAATATTTTTCGTTTCGTAATGATAAGACATCTTTAATGGATGATTTTTCAATATTACGGGAATTCATTAGAGAATCAGAAATGAGTTTAATTGTAGAGGATAATATAGAAATTGATATGAGAGATGTTCAATCATCAAATGTATTATCACCTGATTTACTTGTTTATGTTACTCATAAGGAAACTTTAACAAACCAGTATCACCAATCTAAGTTATTATGCATGCGTAGAGAATACGGTAAATATTGTTTATTGTTCTCACATGCATTACTTTGTGAATTTTACGAACTAGGTTTTGAAGATAACAAAATCATTGATCAAATATTTTCATTTTGCTTAGAAAACCAATTTGATATTTCATTTGAAATTCAATTGAATAAGCATTCTAGTTTAAATAACTTTTTAATTTATTTTGAAAGGTTATTAATTTATTTGACTGAATGTACATATTATTACGGAATGCAATCGTTTAAGTTTTATATTGATACTTCTTATCAGCAATTCAATATTATAACTGAGACAATTTCTAAATATTTAGTAGATGCAACCATGATACTCATTTTAAACACTCGCAATGATTATTTAGCTCATCGAATGTCTCACAAATTGGACTCGCATTTTCTTATATCATATAAAATAAAAAATGAAACTGATATTAACAAAGAAATAAGCGAAAAATTTAAAGATATCCCTTCGTTCAACATTTTATACCAACCTAAATTTCCTAATAGAATTACATCACTTGTTTCAATATTTAAATGGAGTGTATTTCATAATGAAAAAGTAACGATGCTTATAAATGATATATGGATAGATAGTATGATCCCTTCTCAAAGCAGCCATTTTATGATTAAAGAAAAACAATCAAACATTGAAAGCCAAAGACAACTGTTTGAATTGATGTTAACACTGAAAAGATTAAGAGGAGGAATTGTTTATTTTAATGAGCATATATTATTAACGAATTATTTTTATGAATATCAATTACTCGTGTTTCCAAATACACATAGTTTTAAAATGATGCATCAAAGAATAAAAATGAAAAATATAGAAATAAATAGTTTTGTATGTAGGCCAAATAATATCATCATAAGCGAAAACACTAAGCTAGGTAATAATGAATTGTTAACGAACATGGATTTAGAATTGAGAGAAGTAAGTATTGTGAAAGAACCAAATAATCTAATTGTTCAATATTATTCATCACCAAGTTTTATTAAACATATCTATATAAAAATAAAATAAATTTAATTAATTAAGGTGGTTTTTATAAATGAATAAGCAAATTAATGATTTATTAAGAATGAATTATGTAAATAGCCAAGTAAAGAAGTACTTAAAAAAAGAATTTGAAATTAATATGTATCACTTGAAAATATTAAAATATATGTATAATCGTAAAGAACAATCATCTTTTACTACAGGAGAACTTAAAGCATTGCTAAATATAAATCAGACAATGTTAACGCATGTCATTTCATACTTAGAAGATTTAGATTATTATGAAAAGCAACGTGCAAAAGACGATGAGAGAAAAATACTTATAATGGTAGAAACTCGTCACAGAATAAAAATTGAAACTTTAATTCATCAAGTAACAAAAGATTTAAAAACATTATTAATTGAAAGATATGACACTATCAATACAAATCAGATAATAGAAGTTACGCTTTATATAAATGACCAATTAGTTTCAATAAAAAAAGATATTGTAGAGGGATATCATTTAAGTATGGATCAATTAATGTTATTGATACTTATTCAACAATATCAAAATGAAGTATGCACATTGAAAGCAATAAAACTTAAATTTAATTGGGATATGGTGAAGATTAATAAAGCTGTTAAAGCATTAGTCAAACTAAACTATGTTATGAAATATAGAAATGAACAAGATGAAAGAATGGTACTTGTTTCAATAAAGAAGAGTGCTGAAGAGGAAGTAAATAAAATAATTAATAAGTTATTTATATTAAATACATTCGATTATAGAGGAAGGGATAAGGCTATGATAAAATGAAATCAATAAATACTTATTGAAGGAGATAATGTATGAATCGATTTCATTTTAAAGAAAACTTCTTCGGATCTTCTACAAAGCCCATCGACGTTTTCAATCAGTATGAAGAACCAGTTTATAAATTGAGTTTATATTATACATCAACGCATCAAGAAACTTTTGCGATTTTAGGAAGAAAAAAACATAATTTTATCATTGAATTTCAAGGTGGAAATTATTCTGTACTCCAAGAGAAAAGTTTAGAAGGTAAACTTAAAACGCCTTTTAAAACAGTATGGGAAGTTTTTAAGAACGATAAAAAAATAGGTGTTGTTGAAACTAAAATAGGTTGGAAACCTAAAATGATATTTAAAGGTATAAACAATGATGAATTAGTATTTGAATCTGGATTTATCTCTAGATCAGTAAGAGTAACAAATCAGCGAAACCAAGTTTTGATGGAAACAAAGTCTGAAAGGTTTAAAATTGCTTCGAATCATCAAATTGATATTCAAACGAATGATTATCATCCTGCTATGCTTATTATGTTATTCCAAGTATTTTTTGAATATCAAGAATATCAACGTAGTAAATCAAATTAGAATATAAAGTTAAAGGAAGATAACAATATGTTTAAATTTCTTAAAAAAAGAAAGAATGTCTCGACAGAAACGCATGTTACATCCATACCTAAACATATAGAAGGCATGACACTTGTAGATGCTTATTATATACAAGACGATCAAGTAGCAGAATATATTAAAAATCGAGAAAGATATCGAGATGCTCTCATTTATGTATTAGGTCTCTATTTTTCTACCGTAGAAGTGATGTTTGAAGGAAGTGTTGATGGGGAGGCAGTAGTAGCTTTTGAAAATAATATCCCTATTAAATGTATTTATTTAGATCCTATGACAATTGATGATATAAGGAATTTGGAATTAACAAAACCTTTAAAAGAAGCTTTACTAGAATATTGTAAATTGAATGAATAAACAATCTCTAAATACGCCCTTAAAAGTTTTCATTTTTAATGTTTACTTTTAAGGGCGTATTTAAGTATAGAAATTTAAATCTTTATTTAACAAGAACCTTGACATTTATTAAAATAGTATTATAATTATATCTAGTATAAATAGTATATCGAGGTGAGAATATGAAGTTTGAATTAGGTCTTTCCTCTTTTGCAGAGTTATCTCCTGTCGATGGTACTGATAAACCTTTCACAGCATCAGAAAGAATCAATCAAATTGTAGAAGAAATTATTTTAGCTGATAAGGTAGGTTTGGATATATATGGTTTAGGTGAGCATCATCGAGAAGATTATGCAGTATCTGATCCAGTATCTGTGTTAGCAGCAGCAGCTCCTCAAACAAATCGAATAAGATTATCTTCTGCCGTGACAGTCCTTTCTTCAGATGATCCAGTGAGAGTTTACCAAAGATTTGCAACTCTAGATGCATTGAGCAATGGTAGAGCTGAAATTATGGCTGGGAGAGGTTCATTTATAGAGTCATTTCCTTTGTTTGGATATGATTTGAAAGATTATGATATTTTGTATAAAGAGAAACTAGATTTATTGTTAAATATTAATGAGAATAAAACTGTTAATTGGCAAGGATCAACAAGACCATCAATTAATGGATTAGATGTTTATCCAAGAGCTGTACAAGAGAAATTACCTATTTGGTTGGCAACAGGAGGAAATCCAGAATCATCTATGAGAGCGGGGGAATTGGGCTTGCCTATTACTTATGCTATTATAGGTGGTGCGCCAAGTCGTTTTAAACGCAATGTAGCGATGTATAAAGCGATAGCTGAATCTAAAGGACATGATGTAAGTAAGTTACCTATTGCTACGCATTCTTGGGGTTATGTAGCAGAATCTGATGAAATAGCTAAACAAGAATACTATCCTTCTAGTGCTTATGTTATTAATCAATTAGGCATAGAAAGAGGATGGCCGATGTACTCAATCGAAAAATTTGAACAAGAAATTGTTCATGGCGCATTATTTGTTGGTAGTCCAGAAACAGTTGCAGCCAAAATCATTAAGCTTCATGAAGATCTTGGTATAACAAGGTTTATGCTTCATTTACCAGTAGGCTCTATGCCTCATGAAAAAGTGATGAAATCTATTAAACTATTAGGCGAAAAAGTTAAGCCAATTGTTGATGATTATATGAAAAATAAGGAGGAAATTTAGTAATGTTAAGATATTTATTAAACGTATATGTAGGTAAAGAGTTATTTAAAGCTAGTCAACCGAAAGTAAAAAACGATGACGGTATGGCTCAACAATTTGAAGAAGGATTTGGTCTTTCTAGAAACGCAATGAAATTAACTGGTGGACTTGAAGTATTAGGTTCAGCATTTCTATTCTTAAGTGCATTCAGCAAAACATTCTCAAGATTAGGATCGTTAATTATTGGATCAGTATTATCAGTAGCAGCTTATAAACACTATGAAGCGGGCCACGGTTTTAAAGGATCTAAGCATGCATTACAATTATTAGGTTTATCTGCATTAAGCTTTATCGATACACTAGGTAAGAAAAAATAATTATTAATCATAATAATGAACAGGTTGGGACTACTAAATCTTTTTAATAAAACGAGATTTCTTTCCCACACCCAATTTAAAAGTAGTAAAAATTCTTGATTCGTTAAGAGTTTTTACTACTTTTTTTGTTTGAAAACAGGTTTAACTACAATTTCTATTTTTATATTTTAAAAGTAATTATTATTAAAATATTAAGAACTTTAAAATAAAGACGATAGTAAATATTTTAGTTTCTATTCCATAAAAGTATTGATATTAAAGAGATTTATAGGATTTAATGGAAGTTAATTTCCTGTTTTTACAAATTTTGTTGAATGTTTTTAAAACTTATTATAAAATAATAAATAAATAAAAATTCATTGTGTTGAAAAGGAAAAATATGCTATAAGAAAGATAAAATGCTTAATCGACCAATTCAACAAATAGCTATTTTAACTTGGGGAGTGGTAAGCAATGGAAGCCGTACAAATTAGAAATGTAGTAGAATTAGTTACAGTTAGCAAGAAAGCCAAAGAACATTTAACAAAAATAAAAAGCCAATTTGTATTAACATTTGAAGAACTATATATATTAGTTTATATATATAAAGGTGAAAAGGATTGCTATAATGTTAAAGATATTATAAAAAATTCAAAGTTTAAGCCTTATTATATATCTAAAGCAGTTCAAAATTTAAAAGAAAAAGGTTTAATTTCTAAAAAGAGAAACGATAAAGATGAAAGAACTGTAGCAATTGAAGTCTCAAAAATACAACATCGAAAAATTAAAAATTTGCTAATGGAAATTGAAGGAGAAGTTTTATAAAAATCGAAAGTGTGCCTTATTAGGGACACTTTTTATCTTTATTAAATAAATTTTAAGGAGTTATGAAATTATGAAAGTGTTGTTATCTGTAAAGCCAAAAAGCCAGTTGTTTCCTATACCGATGGTTATGGGGTGTGAAGGTGTAGCAAGTTCAATGTTACTGAATTATTATTATAAAAAAATTGATGCTATAACTATAATGAAAGATTGGCCAACACATATTGATAACCCTAAAAAAGGTTATGTAGGCAATCAATTTTTAATTAGCTTTTTAAGACACCAAAGTATATTTCCTAATGTTTTAGCACCTTACCTTAATAAGTTTGATGCAGATTTGGTAGACGGTACAGGTACAACACTGTATGAATTAGAGAACATATTAGCAAAAAAACATCCGGTTTTAATTTATCATACAAAATTAGGTCAATCGCCTGTTTGGAAAACATTTAAAATAGGAAGAAATAATAAAAAGTTAGTTTCAAATATACATGTAACACTATTAATAGGATTTGATGAACATTATTATTATTATATTGATCCTCTATGGAAGCAATATAATAAGCTAATATTACCAGCTTTTTGGCCTTCTAAAGCTCAAATCATTAAAATAGAAAAAAATAAGATGGCTGAAAGTTATAATAAACCAGGAAAAATGTGTATTTTTAAAAAAATATAATTAATTTCAAAATAATATGTTATAAAGTTGTAACATTTGATATGATAATGTTATCAAATCAAAAGAGGTGTAGAATATGTCTACTAAAATTAAAGTGCTTATTATAGCAATAGTAGTTGCATTTGTTGCTGTTGTAGGGATTGGTGGGGCAGCGACTTATTATTTTTTAACTAACACCCCAAAGAATACATATTTATTAAGTGAGCAAAAGTCAGCAAGTTTATGGAAAGATTATTTTAATGACAGATTTGAAAATGAATCTAAGTTTCAAGACAAAATGAAAGATGAGTCTTATGAAATGTCTTATAAACTGGGAGTTGAAGTTCCGGATAGTCTATTATCACAAATTGGGCTACCAAAATCAGTTATAGATTCAACTAATCTTATATTTAATGTAGGACATGATCCAAAAAAGAAAAACTCTAAATTAGGTATTGAACCAACAATTGCAGATAATAAAATTGGTAATTTCCAGTGGAGTGCTGATAAAAACAATCAGTATTTAGAAACACCATTATTTGATAGTATTTATAAAGTGAAAAATGATGAAATTAAAAAAGGTATTGAAAAAGCAACTGGAGAATCACTTGATCAAGGTGAAAGTAATAATGTTACAAATGATTCATTAAACTTAAATACAATTTTATCAAGTTCTCAAGTTTCACAAGACCAAATAGATAAAATATCTAAACGATATAGTGATCTTATCGTAGATCAATTAGATGACGATAACTTTAAAAAAGATAAAGAAAAAGTTAAAATTTTTGGTGACGAAAAGAAACTAAAGAAAGTTACGATGAATTTAAGCTCTAAAGATACTAAAAAAATCACTGTTTCAGTATTAGAACAAGCGAAAAAGGATAAAGACATCAAAGAAATTGCTGAAAAACAAGGTAATGTTAAAGAATATAATAAAGAGATTGATGATTTATTAAAAGAAGCAAAAGACGAAGATGAGTCTAATTATCCAAAAGTGAAGTCAATTATATTTGTAGATGGAAAAGAAATCTTAAAGCGTGACTTAACAATCACTAATAAAGATGACGAACAAGTTAAATTAACAGGAGCAAACGTTATTGACGATGGCGTTCAAGTTGATTACAAACTATCAGTTCCTGACAACGAAGATGTAATAACATTAAAAGGTAAATCTACTGATGGTGATAACATTAGTGATAAATACAAACTTAATGTAAAAGAAAATGAATATAGCAATACTATGGTTCAATTAGATAATAAATCTAAAGTTGATGGAGATAAACGTACTGATAAAGGTACAGTAACTTTAACACCTTCAACTGGTAGCAAATTTGATTTAAATTATGAAAATAATTTAACAACTGATGTTAAAAATAATGAGCAAAAACAAAAATTTAATATAAGTTTTGAACAAAATGGTGAGCCAATTAAATTAATGATTGATGGCAAAACTGAATTGAAGAAAGATATTAAATTCAAAAAAGACGGCGCAGTAGACTTTAATACTTTATCATCTTCAGAAGTAGATGATATTGGCGACGAAGTTCAAGACAAATTTGAAGATATCGTAAAAGATGTAACAAACGATATTAATTAATATGGAAGGAGTGGTTATATGTCGACTTTAAAATTGTTCAACATATACCACTCTTTTTTAATTAAAAAGTGGTATTTGCTTGTATATATTTTATTATTATTTATCGCATTGCTTGGTTTAATGATAGGGATTCAACATTTTAATCAAAAAGACGACAGCTTTACAATTGGTATCGTAGATAAAGATCAATCTAAAGAAACAAAGTTAATATTAAATGCTGTTGGTGATGGACAATCACTTGGAGATAATCTTAATATTGAGCATTATAATGAACAACAAGCAGCAAAATTATTAAAAAGTAAAAAAATAGATGGTTATTTCTTATTTAAAGAAGGCATGACAAAAGCTTTTTATAAAAATGGAGAACTTCCAATTGTTGTTAATACATATGACACACAGTCCATCGAAAGCATAGTTATTATGCAATTAACAGATTCTGTATATAGTAGATTAATGTTATCGATGGGAGGAGCACTATCATATACACATGTATATGAAAATGCTTCTGATGAAGAATTGCTTACTATGATGACTGATATGTTATTTACAGGATTAAATAGAAATGGTTCTTTCGAAGAAGAACCAGTAAAAGTATACGATACAGCAAGTTATTATATTGTAGCATTTTACTTTGTATCCATTTTTTTCTTTTTCTTTTCTATATTCAGCATATTAAAAATGGACCAAAAAAATGCCTTAAAGGAAAGACTTAGTATGTTTCATTTCTCTTATGAAAAATTAACTATTGTGAGAGGGTTATTCAGCTTAATTTATACAGCTATATGGAGTTGCTTTGGTTTATGGTTGATTCTAAAATTTTTGAATCCTGATTTTGAAATGTATAACTGGCCAACTTTATTAATATATATTGTATATTATCTTTTTGCATTGACGGCTATATTTATTTTTATTGATATAACAGCAAGACAAGCATTTAATTATGTTTGGAAAATTGTTTTGACTGTCGTTATACTAATATTTTCTGGGGCAACGATTCCTGTTGTTTATTTAAAAGGGCTGTTTAATAATATTATAGATATGTCGCCTTTTACTATTGTAATGAATCAATTATTAGAATTAATACTTAACAATTATATATTAAATGTACACCCTATGTTTTATTGGAATATATTAATAGTTATGTGTTTATTGGTTATTTCTTTAGTTTGGAGGTATCGCCAATGAAACCTATATTCAATTTAGTCGTATTAAAACAATGGGTACAATATATCATTTTAATACTTTTTATTATTTTAACTGTAAGTGTAGTTTTTATGGTTGAAGCTTCTTCAAATAAAGTATTTAAAGTCCCTATAGCGATTCAAGATATGGATCAATCTAGTGAATCTAAAAATTTAATTCATACTTTGGAACATACTAAATATTTGGAAGTAATTAAATTACAAAAAGATGAAGCTTATATTGAAGATGTTATTCAAAAAAAGCAAGCTATAGTGAGTATGCAAATACCTGAAGGTTTTAACAAAAAGCTATCTAATAATAATTTAAGAGATGCAATACCTTTATATTATAAAGATGATTTTATTGGTGAGATTGCATTAGAAGTAACTAGTAAAGCATTATATGAACAACAAATTCCAATCATTATTCAAAAACATTTAGACAAATCAGGACAGAATGTAAGTCTAGAAACAATCAAAAAAGAATATAAAAAAGATACGCCAAACTCTAAAATGGAACAACATGCTGTAAATAAAAATTCCGACGTTTCTATAAGCGCAGGATTAATTATTGCATTATTATTAGTTATCAGTACAAGCCAGATTGTGTTACATCAAAGGTTGAAGCAAAATGCAGCTCTAGAAAGATTACTAATGTTTAATAACACTAAAATGAAACTATATTTGACATATATTTTAACACATACTTTATTATTATTTTTTATCATTTTCATAATAGGATTATGTTTATCATGGTCATTAAGTTTCAAATTTTACTTGATAACGTTTTTAATATTGCTAATCTATGAATTTGGACTTTCGGTATTATTATTCAAAATAAATACATTAAGTCATAAAATATTTATGGCTTTATTATGGGCAATAGCTATAAATATTGTATATGTATTTATACAAATATAGGTGGTGTATTGATGATTAAGATTAAAAACCTCAATAAAAATTATAAAAATAAACATATATTTAGCGATTTTAGTACAGAATTCAACGATAAGACATTAACTGTTTTACTAGGTGAAAATGGTGCTGGTAAATCTACTTTGCTGAGAATGATTGCTTCCCTTGAACAACCTACTAGTGGTGATATATTTTATTTTGGAAAAAAATTAAATAATCGACAAATAAAAAATAAAATAGGTTATATACCTCAAGACATTGCTTTGTTTGAACATATGACTGTTAATGAAAACATTAAATTCTTTAAAGCTTTGTATAAAAAGTCAATTACTGATGAACAAATAACAACTTACTGTGAAAAATTAAATTTGACTGAAAGACAGTCGAAAGTTTCTTCTTTATCAGGTGGAACTAAAAGAAAAGTCAATTTGTTAATTGGGTTGTTAGGTAATCCAAATATATTAATTTTAGATGAGCCGACTGTCGGTATAGATTTAAAATCAAGATATGACATACATCACTTATTAAATAGTCTAAAGTCATCATGCTTAATTATTTTAACAACGCACCATTTAGACGAAGTAGAATCATTAGCAGATGAAATTAAATTAATTGGCAAAGATCCTTTCTATAGAAATGTACTTGAGGAAAAAGGTTGGCAATTTGAAGATAGCTTAGAAGAGCTAAATAACGCATAATAAATCAAGCTTTGTAAATGCAACGGATATAAATTAGTTAGAACTTTTTGATTTTAGTTTTTATATAAAATCAGAATTTTTAAAATACTAATTATCTTGTTGCATTTACTTTTTTTTACGTGTATTCTTATTTAGTATATCGGAATTAAAAGAATTAGGAGGAAAACTAAATGGAAACATTATGGGTAATCATAAATATTGTTGTTTTCTTAATATTTATAGGGGTATTAGCCTACTTAAGTAAAAAACACGTGAAGTTTTCTAAGCGTGTATTAATAGGTTTAGGTATCGGGATATTATTAGGTTTAGTATTACATTTGATTTATGGCGTAGATTCTAAAGTGACAGAAAATACAGCTTCGTGGCTAGATGTAATCGGTACTGGTTACATTAAACTACTACAAATGATTGTAATGCCATTAATATTCATTTCAATCGTTTCTGCTTTTACGAAAATAGCTATAGGACAAAATTTTGCTAAAGTTGGTGCATGGATATTTACATTCTTAATAGGTACCGTTGCAGTTGCAGCTTTAGTTGGCGTTATATATGCAATGATATTTAATTTAGATGCATCACAAATAGACATGGGTGATGTTGAAAATAGTCGAGGACAAGAAATTCAACAAACATCGGACGATATGGAAGCAAACAATTTACCAAGCCAAATTATAGAGCTATTACCAGCTAATCCATTTTTAGACTTCACAGGTGCTAGAGGAACATCTACAATAGCTGTTGTAATATTTGCTGGTTTCGTTGGATTTAGCTTTTTACGTGTGATGAGAAAAGAACCGGAAAAAGGTAACTTACTTAAAAGAGGTGTCGATGCTATTTACGCTTTAGTAATGGGTATCGTGACATTTGTATTAAGATTAACTCCATATGGTATTTTAGCTATTATGACAAAAACAGTTATGACAAGTAATTTTGAAGCGGTTTGGACGTTAGGAAAATTTGTATTAGCTTCTTACGCTGCTTTAATAACGATGTTTATTATTCACTTAATTCTAGTAACAGTAGTTGGTTTAAATCCTTCTACTTATGTTAAAAAAACAGGCGAAACATTATTATTTGCATTTACATCTAGATCAAGTGCAGGTACATTACCATTAAACGTGCAAACGCAAACTCAACGTTTAGGTGTACCTGAAGGCGTAGCAAACTTTGCTGGTTCATTCGGGTTATCAATAGGACAGAATGGTTGTGCAGGTATTTATCCAGCGATGCTCGCAATTATGATTGCGCCAAGTGCAGGTGTAGATATAGACTTACCGTTCATATTGTCAGTAATTGGCGTCGTTGTAATCAGTTCATTTGGTGTAGCCGGTGTAGGTGGAGGCGCAACATTTGCGGCAATTCTCGTATTATCTACATTAAATTTACCTATTGCATTAGCAGGGGTTTTAATTTCAGTAGAGCCATTAATTGACATGGGTAGAACAGCTTTAAACGTTAATGATTCTATGCTAGCAGGAACAGCGACAGCTAAACTAACTGGTCAATTAGATGAAGATAAATATAATGATCAAGACTTTGATGAACTAGGTGAATCATATTAAATCATTAAAATGAGAAATAATAGTGTTCTCAATTTATTCATTTAGTGCTAATTTAATTTTTGGGCTGGGGCATAAATACATGTCTCAGCCTTATTCATTATAATGACAGTAGTTGACAAGGTGGGACTACGAATTCTTTTTAATAAAATGAGATTTCTATCCCACTCTCTTTTATGCTTAAAAACTTATCTATACAGTCGGATATGTATTGAAAGCATATTATGACAGTGATAAAGTGATACTAAGGAGCGTGAAAACGATGAGCAGAGATTTATTTATTAAAACAGAGTTTCAACAGAAATGGATTAATAAAATTGAAAATCATAAAGAGGCTTTACAAAAACATGCTGAAGAAAATGATTTACACTCAAAATTTCCTTATGAAAATATTAATTGGTTGATTAAAGAAGGTTACACAAAAACAGTATTGCCAAAATCGTATGGTGGAGAGGGTGCGACACCTGAAGATGTTATTATATTACAAGAAACTTTAAGCAAAATTGATGGTGCAACAGCTTTATCGATAGGATGGCATATGGGTGTCGTTGGCCAAATATATTCAGAAAATTTATGGGATAAAGAAATCATGGATGAATTTGCTGAAGAAGTTCTAAATGGTGCAATCGTTAATAGGGCGGTTAGTGAAGCAGATACGGGAAGTCCAACTCGTGGTGCTAGACCCAGTACAAATGCTAAATTAGTAGGTGACGAGTATATTATAAATGGTGTGAAAACTTTTACCACAATGAGCCAAAGATTGACTCACTTTTTAGTCGGAGCTTTTATCCCTGAAAAAGAAGCTCTAGGATTTTTCTTAATACCTAGGGAAACTGAAGGATTAACAATTGCAGAAAATTGGAACATGGTAGGTATGCGTGCTACAGAAAGCCATGATCTAGTATTAGACGATGTGAAAATAGATAAAAAGTATTTAGTAGAAGTATCTAAAGGTCCACGTGGCGCCGTACCAAATCCTTGGAACCTTCATATACCAGCTGTTTATTTAGGAATTGCACAGGCTGCACGTGATTATGCTGTTGATTTTGCAAACGAGTATAGTCCAGGTAGCATAGAAGGTGTTATTGCTGATATACCAGCAGTTGAGCAAAATATAGGAAACATGGAATTAGAGCTTACAACAGCACGCCATTATATTTATAGTGTAATCGATAAATATCAAAATCCACCTATAACAAACGCACGAATTAATGAAGAAATAGGTGCAGCAAAGCATGTTGTCGTTAATCACGCAATTAAAATTATTGATAGCGCCATGAGAATTGTTGGCGCCAAAAGTTTAGAGATGGAACGCCCATTGCAAAGATATTATAGAGATATTAGAGCTGGCCTTCATAATCCGCCAATGGATGATATTACTATTAAAAAGTTAGCTAAACAAGCACGAGAAGAAAGAACAAAATAAGAGAAGAAAATTTAACGCTCAACTCCATTTAATCTATTTAAGGAGATGAGCGTTATTGGTATTTTATGTTTATAAAGCTTTATTAACTTTATACTTTTTACGTTTTTTGCGTCTAGGTTTCATACCAATCGACATATAAAGTACTACTGTTAAAATGATAATCATACCGATTAATTGCCATAATCCAAATGAAACTTTTAACCAAATAACTGAAGAGATAACTGCAGTAACAGGTTCCATCACACCAAATAATGCTGTAGTTTGAGGACTTATGTATTTAACACTTTCTAGATACATCCAAAAAGCAAACATTGTTCCAAAAGTGATGACAAAAATAAAATATAAAACGCCTTTTAAATCGAGTAAATGCCAAGGAAATGAAAAGTCTAAATTAATGATAGATAAAGCTATACCGCCAATAAACATGGACCAACCGATAACTACTAGCGAAGGCCAATTAATGAATAATTTAGTAGCATAAACTGTATAAAAAGCTGCTGCACATGCAGTTAATAATCCCCAAACAACTGCATTACTTGGAACAGAAAGGGTAGAAAAATTACCATTAGTCAATAATAAACTTGTTCCAAATAATGAACATAAAATAATCGTAATATCTGCAATTCTAAATTTACTTTTTCTAGTTAGCAGTAAATAAATAAGAATGACTACAGGAGCTAGAAATTGTAATAATGTTGCCACAGCTACGTTACCTTTGTCTATCGTTGCCATAAATGTATATTGGACGCCTAACATACCAAATAAAGCATAGATAATAAGCTGAAATAATGAATGTTTTACTTTAAATATATGCATTAAAGGTTGTCGTTGAATAAGTTTAGCTATTAATAACAAGAAGAAACCACTCAGTGTTAAACGAACAGCTACAAACAATGAAACAGGTAAATGATAATCTGTAAATAATTTTTCTGTAACTGTTCCACCTATACCCCAGAAAGAAGCACCAAATAAGACAAGTAAAGTGCCTTTTAGCTGTTCATTTTTCAATATAAATCCCTCAATTCTAATCTTTTATAATTATTTTATTGTATCATTTGAAATTTAAACCAACAATATTCAAATAACTTTTACTTGCTTTTTTAACTTAGGCGTTCTTATAATGTACATAATCATTCTAAAGAGAGGTAGTTAAATGAAATATGTTTACATGTCGATCGGGATACTTGCAACTGCGCTCGGGTTTTTAGGCGCTGTATTGCCTTTACTACCAACTACTCCTTTTATTTTATTAGCAGTTTTTTGTTTCGCAAAAAGCTCTGAACGTTTTCATAAATGGCTTATAAATACTAAAGTATATAAAGAATATGTTGAAGATTTTCAAAAATATAGAGGATATACATTGAAAAAGAAATTCGAATTACTTATTAGTGTATATATTGTGGTTGGTTTTTCTATATGGATGGTTGATAACTTTTATATCAGAATAGGGTTATGTATAATGTTATTCTTCCAAACAGTAGTCTTATTCACTTTGGTGAAAACATTACCTGCCAAAAATAAATAAATTTTTAAACTACCTTTTTGTAAGGTAGTTTTTTTTATTTATTTAAAAATTCTTATTGATATATTTTGGAAAACAATATATAATTGCTTTATTGCAAATGATAATCGTTATCAACAGGAGGGTATTATGAAAAAGTTATTAACATTAGTTTTGGCTTTAGCTTTGATTGTAGCAGCATGCGGGAACAAATCAGAAGATAAAGAAGACAAAAGTAAAAATGATACAAAATCTAGTAATGATACAGTGAGTTACACATTGGATGATGGTAAAAAAATTGATATACCAAAAGATCCTAAAAGAATTGTCGTATTAGCTCCGTCTTATGTTGGTGGATTTTTACATTTAGGCGTTAAACCAGTAGGAGTTCCAGCATCAACAGATCAAACAAGTGTGTTAAAAGATAAAATTAAAGGCATTGAAAAAGTAAGCGAAGATAATGTTGAACAAGTAGCAAAATTAAAACCAGATTTAATCATTACATATAACCAAGATAAAAATTTAAACAAATATAAAAAGATTGCAGCAACTATTCCATATGACTACAACAAACACAATTATTTAGATATGCAAGTTGAATTAGGTAAACTTATAAACAAAGAAGATGAAGCAAAAAAATGGGTAGAAAAATGGAAGAAACAAACTGCTAAAGATGGTAAAGAAATTAAAGAGAAAATCGGTGAAGATACAACTGTATCTGTAATCGAAGCTTTCCAAAAAGATATATACAGCTACGGTGAAAACTGGGGTAGAGGTACAGAAGTACTTTACCAAGCATTTGGTCTAAAAATGCCTGAAAGCGTTGAGAAAGACGTTAAAAAAGATGGATGGAAGAAAATTTCACAAGAAGAAATTGAAAAATATTCTGGAGATTATTTATTCTTACCATTAACAAAAGGACAAGAAAAACCAGAATTTATTAATACTGAATCATACAAATCTATACCTGCTGTTAAGAATGATAAAGTAATAGAAATTGATGCTCAAACTTTCTGGTATAATGATCCGTATTCATTAGAAGTACAACGTGAATTCTTAAAGAAAGAATTATTAAAAAAAGCTGATTAATCAACTTTAAGTCGTAAAATTAAACTTATAAATAATATTAAAACAGTGGAGCCCGAGACAAATTAATGTCCCGGACTCCACTGTTTTATATTTTTTAGTACTTTAGTTTAATTTATTATAATCGAACTATTTAGTTTCTTTTACGTATTGATCATTTATCGTATATATTGTTAAGCCTTTAATATTCTTAGTTTGTTTGTAGAATGGTAAGCTCGCAAGATAACCTACGATAAATGCAATAAAGAACCCTATTACTGATACTGTAAATGGTGTGATATCCGTTTTACCAATAAAGTACGAAGCAATTGCAGCAACGATTAAACCGATAATAACACCGATTGAGTTTGCTTTTTTAGTAAAGATACCTACAGCGAATACCCCTGCAATTGGTACACCAAATAGTCCTGTTACTAATAGGAATAGATCCCATGTTTCATTAGTTTCTTGATTGATTAAATATAATGAAGCTAATGTACCGAATACACCTGCTATTATAATGATGATTCTAGCTAAAAGTACATCATTTTTAGAATCATTATTTTTAGAAAATCTTTGTTTTAAATCGACAACGACACATGCTGAAATCGAGTTTAAACTAGATGAAATTGTTGATTGAGCAGCTGCAAATATCGCTGCAATTAATAGACCACCAACAAACGGCGGAATTTGTGTCAAAATGAAATAAGGTACTAATGCGGATATGTTAAATCCTTCTGGTAAAGCTGCTGTATTATTATAGAAAGAATATAATACAGTTCCCATTCCATAGAAAATCGGAATTGTGATAAATGCTAGTAAACCGTTAGTCCAAAGTGACTGATTTGTTGAAGCTACAGAACCTGTTGTTTGATAACGTTGAACGATATCTTGACTGGCCGTATATTGGTGTAAGTTATTAAATATGGAACCAATAAAGATGATAGGTATAGCAGCTGCTGCGCCCCCAAGTTTCCAATTATCCATAGATATAAATTTCTTGTCTTGTACTGCTTCTTGAGCTACTGTTGCAAAGTTGCCATCAATTTGAAACGCACCTAAGAAGATAATTGCTACTGCGCCGCCGATCAGAATAATACCTTGTATAACATCGCTCCAAATAACACCTTCGATACCGCCCATAAATGTATAAATCATACATAATAGACCTACCAATGCGGCGATTAAATAAGGATTAATATCAGAAACGGCTGTAATTGCTAATGTTGGTAAGTAAATAACGATTGCGACACGTCCAACATGGAATAATGTGAAAGCCAATGAGCCAATAACTCTTATAATAACGCCAAAACGTTCTTCTAAATATTCATAAGCAGTTGTTACATCTAATTTTCTAAAGAAAGGTATATAGAAATAGATAAGTAACGGTATGATTGCAATAATTGCGATATTCCCGGCAGCATACGACCAATCTGTATTAAACGCACGCTCTGGTGTACCCATATATGTGATGGCACTTAATGTAGTTGCATATATTGAAAAACCTACAGCCCAAGACGGTACTCTACCTTTTGCTTTAAAGAACGCCTCTGTATCTTGTCCGGCTCTCTTAGTAAAGTATACCCCGACTAATAGTGTTCCCAATAGATAAAGTATCAATGCGACCCAGTTTGCTGTACCAAAACCTACTTCATTCATGTATGACATCCCCTTTGTTCATCAATAAATTATAAGTTGTATTTTGAAACGAGTGATTTAACTTTTTCTAATACCTCATTATCTAAAGGTGCTAATGGTCTTTTTACTTCTCCAGCTTCAATTCCTTTAGCTGATAATACTGCTTTTAATGTAGGGTATATTCCTAAAGCAAGTACTTGTTCGATGATATCGTTTGTTTCATGTTGAATATCATAAGCTTCTTGAATGTTACCTTGTTTAGCTAATTCGAAAATTTTTCTTGCTCTCTGACCATTAATGTTGTAAGTAGAACCAATTGCGCCATCTACTCCAGATATAGCTGCTTGAATAAGCATTTCATCAAAACCAGATAAAATTAATTTATCAGGGAATGCTTTTCTAATTCTTTCTAATAAGAAGAAGTCAGCAGCAGTATATTTAATACCGATTACTTTTTCATTTTCAAAAAGCTCTTCAAACTGTTGAATGGATAAATTCACGCCAGTAAGCGCAGGAATTGAATAAATAATCATGTCATTTCCAGTCGCTTCGATAATTGCATTATAGTAATATTTAATTTCTTCAAAACTAAATGGGTAATAAAATGGTGTAACTGCTGATAATGCATCATAGCCAAGAGAAGTAGCAAATTTACCTAATTCGATTGATTCATTTAAATCTAATGCACCAACTTGAGCGATTAATTTAATTTCATCTCCAGCTTCATCTTTAACAATTTCGAATACTCGCTTTTTTTGCTCTGTGTTTATTAAGAAATTTTCCCCAGAACTACCATTGATATACAAACCATCAATACCTTGAACGTCGATATTTTGACGTACAATTTGTCTCAAACCTGATTCTAAAATATTTCCTTCTTTATCAAATGGTACTAGTAACGCTGAATATAAGCCTTTCATCATTAAAAACTCCTTTTTTATTTTTATAATTGATAATATTGTCAGACCAATTTATAATTATATTGTAAGCGATTGCATCATTAAGTGTCAATTGTTTTTATAAAACTAGATTTTTGTATGATAAAATAAACTTTAAAAAGGGGGGAGATACAATGATGAAAAGAACATCCTTAGTGGACGTAGCAGTTGAAAAATTAAAAGAATATATAACAATTCATCAATTTGAAAATGGTGATAAACTCCCTTCTGAAAAATTACTCATTGAAAAATTAGGTGTTAGTAGAACAGTAGTAAGAGAAGCAGTTAGTAGGTTACAACAAAGTGGTTTAATAGAAGTTAAATCTGGAAGTGGTATGTATATAACTGAAAAAGATAAGCATCTATCTATGCTTTTTGAGTCTCACATGAAAGTTCATGGATTTAAAATTAAAGAATTATTAGAAGTACGTAAAATTATAGAATTAGGTGCTATACGTTTAATTATCGAAGGAAAATTAAACGTAGACTCTCAAAAGTTGAAAGATATTAATAAGAAATATTATGACTCTATAAAACAAGCTGATCAATTGGCGCTATATGATTCGATTTTTCACGAAACCATCATTTTATTTACTAAAAATCAAACGCTTATTTCTATGAGTAAAGTTATTAAAGAATATTTTTCAAAGAATCAATTCAATAAAGTCGTAGTTCAAGAAGATATAGAAAAATCTTTTTACGAACATGGTAAGATTATAGAAGCTATAGAATCGTTAAATTTAATTTTAGCGCATGAAATAATGAATAACCATCTTTCAAGAGTGTTTGAATGGATAGAAGATTTGGAGCGTAAATCATGAGTAATTTAAATAAAATAGAAGTACAAAGTTTAAAGGAACAAGTTTTACAAGAAATTAAACAATATATTTTATCAAATGGCTTAACTATGGGCGACAAATTACCTACAGAAAGAGCGCTTACTGAAATGTATGGTGTAAGCCGTTCTGTTGTACGAGAAGCACTTAGTTATTTAGAACATACAGGTGTTATAGAAACGGTTCAAGGTAGAGGTACAGTCATTAAAGCACCTGATGTAACGAGCTTAGTAGAAGGTTTTTTATTTAGTTTTCAAGTTGCAAATGGCTCGAAACAAGATTTATTATCTTTAAGAATTATTTTTGAATGTGCAGCTATAGAAGAAATTATTAAAAATAATAAAGATATTGAATTATTGTCTCAAATAGTAAATGAGGATGTAAAGAATCATTATGAGAATGATCGTAAATTCCATCAAGCAATTTTACATTCGACTGGTAATGCACTATTTGAACAGTTGAGTACAGTCGTACAATCATACTTTTATCATATTGAAAATCAACAGCAAGAAATTGACTATAAAGAAACATCTCAAACACATAAACGTATAGTAGAAGCAATCCATAATAAAGACATCACAACTGCAAAAGAATTAATGACTAAGCATTTATCACTTAAGGAGGGCTAACATGAAAATAGCTATAGATATAGGTGGAACTTATATAAAATCTGGAGTAATAGATGAAGCACAAAAACTTCATGGTTATCAAAAAGTCAAAACACCGGAAAATATTCAAAACGAAATACTTAATGAAGTTAAAAGTATTATAGAAATGTATGTGAATGACTTCGAGTTGAATAATCCCAAAGTAGGTATTTCAACAGCAGGAGTGGTTGACTCTGAAAAAGGTGTGATTACTTATGCAGGCCCGACAATACCTGGATATAATGGAACAAACTTTAAAGAGTCATTGGCATATATCACTCATAATGTTGAGATTCACAATGATGTATCTTGTGCGTTGTTAGGGGAATTATCTGAGCATGATGGTAATACTCAATCATTATTTTTAATGACAATTGGTACTGGAATAGGAGGCGCTTATTACGAAGATAAATTATTAGAAGGTGCGAATTATAAAGCATGTGAAATTGGTTATTTATTATATGATGAAGAGACAAATACAACGTATGAAGACCGTGCTTCAACAAATGCTTTAAAATCAATAATTAATAAGCAATATAGAGAACCTGTTTCTGTAGAACAGTTATTTGAGTTGGCATATAGCGATGATGAAAAAGCAATGACTATATTAAAGAACTGGGCTAAAAAAGTCGCAGAAGGAATTGCACAAGTTCAAATAGTATTTGATCCTGAGATTATACTTATTGGTGGAGGTATCTCTAAACAAGAGGAGAAGCTGATTGATTTAATTGAACCATATATAAATCAATATTTACCAGAAGATTATGGGCATGCACGTATTGAAACGACTTCAAAAGGTAATGATTCTGCTTTATATGGGGCTGTAGCACTTTTTGATTGATTGTTAACTTAATATTTATTTTGGTTAACAATGTGATATAATATATCTTATCTTATTAATAGGAGTGAAAATTTTGAAGACAAAAGATATCGTTATTATCGCAATGTTTACCGCATTTATAGCTATGCTAGCATTTATACCACCAATTCCGTTACCCTTTATGCCGGTTCCAATAGCTTTTCAAAATACAGGCATCATGTTGGCTGGGTGTCTATTAGGGTATAAAAGAGGTACGCTTAGTGTAGTTATATTTTTATTATTAGTGGCAGTCGGACTACCTATTTTAACTGGAGGAAGAGGCGGATTAGGTGTATTTTTCGGTCCATCAGCAGGCTACATATTAGGATACCCGCTTATTACATTTCTTATTGGTTACTTTATCGATATAAAATGGAAGAAGTTAACATTTGTTTACGTACTTATCATTAATATAGTAATAGGTGTACTATTATTGAATTTAATCGGTGGATTTGTCATGGGGGAATTCATGAATATCTCTATTTCTAAGAGATATATTTTCGCAGCTACATTCTTGCCAGGAGATATCGTTAAAGCTATTTTAACAACTATGTTATTATTTAGTTTAAAACATATACCTGAAATTAAAAGGATAAGAAATAGTTAAGAGGTGAAGTAATGTGATATCGTTTAAAGATATAATTACTGACGGCGATATTTTAGAAACTACAAATCGATATATTCACTATCAAACTTTGCATAAAAGAATACAATATGATTCAAATAAAATAGTTTATAAAATTATGCCAGATTTACATACCTTTAAAAAAGATGAACAAATGTTAAAAGCATTACATGATCAACATAAGCAACCATTTTTAAAATTTGTATTCCCAGAAAATGAGCGACTTGAGGAACCATTAAGTTCATATTTAACTTATAGAGGTTATGAGTATAGTTGGATAGAATTATATGTAGTTACACCTCAAAAATTATTAAAAGAACCACATGATGATATAGAAGTAATGCCTACAGATGAAGATAATATTGTAGATTTTTTAAATATTTCTTATGAATTTGATAAAAAGTTTGGAACAGACTATGCAGAATTGAAAGTAGAAGATAATAAAAAGCAATTTAATTCGGACAATCCTATACAAGTCATTTCTTATTATAAAGGGAAACCAGCTGGGATTTTACTAATATGGGATAATGAAGCATATGTCGAACTAGATAGCTTTACTGTTAGAGAACCAATGAGAAGACTAGGTATAGGATCACAAATGCAATCGTTTGTAGCGAATTATGCGAAAGGGAAATCCGTAATACTCGTTGCAGATGGTGAAGATACTGCAAAAGATATGTATAAAGCACAAGGTTATCAATATGGTGGATTCCAATATGAAGCTTTAAAAGAATTTACAGTAGAATAAAAAGTACAAAATGCTCTTTCTTTAAAATGCAGTTATGCATTTTTGAAAGAGCATTATTCATGTAAACTAGTAGTTAATCTATTTCTAATCGTTCTGGGTGAGAATATACGTTAAAGCTACCATCTCTTATAAAACCTATAGCTGTTATGTTAAGATCATTAGCTATTTCAATAGCTAAATTAGTTGGTGCTGATTTGGAAAGTATAACACCAACGCCAATCTTTGCTGCTTTTATTAATATTTCCGAGGAAATACGACCGCTAAAAATAAGCACTTTATTTCTTACAGGTATATCTTCTTGGATGCAGTATCCATATAATTTATCTAGCGCATTGTGTCGACCAATGTCAGCTCGATGTTCATAAAACATGTCGCCATCACTAATAGCAGCGTTATGCAATCCACCTGTTTGTTGGAAAATTTTACTTTCTGTTTGAAGTTGGTCCATCATACTAAGAATTTGATTCGGCTTTATTTTTATTTTTGAATTCGATATTTTAGCAGTTAAAGCATCATTGTTAAAATAAAAAGAGCGACTTTTACCACAACAAGATGAAATCATACGTTGTGTGAATTTATTATCTTTAAGATTTATTTTTTTATTTAGTTCTACATGAGCAAAACCTTTCGAATCATCTATTGAGATTTGCATTAAATCACTTTTTTTGAATATAATGCCTTCTGAAGCTAAAAATCCTAGAACAAGTTCCTTGAGGTTTTTCGGTGAGCAAATTATTGTAGCAAATTCTTCACCATTAACCATAATGGTAATCGGAAATTCAGTGACATAATCATCTGTAGTTTCTCTTAATTCTTGATGTTCATATCTTAAAATGGGTTGGTTAAAAGTCATATTCTGCTCCATATATATTCCTCACTTTAATTATCGATTTATTTATGATTACTATTTTACTGTGAAGAATGAACTTTTAAAAGAAGAAAGCTTTTACATAACTTACGTTATATTCTAAAAATTAAATTAATTTAGGTTAGGTAAAGCCCTAAATTGTCAATCATATTACCCTGAAAATTAATTTGATTATTCTATTTAATACATATTTGTGAAAAAATATATAAGGAACTTTCATTAATCGATTGAAAGGTGTAAATTAAGTTTATACATATTTTGAAACGGAGATGAATGAGAAAATGAAGAAGGCCTTACTATTGATTCTGACATTACTACTTGTCTTAGCTGGATGTAGTTCAGAATCAAATCAGGACAAAGCTAGAAAAGAAAATGCTGACAAAACATTTACTGTTGCAGCAGCAGCGAGTTTAACAGATGTTACAAAAGCATTAGAAAAAGAATTTAAGAAAGAACATCCTAAAACAAAAATTAAATTTAACTATGGTGGGTCAGGTAGTCTTCGTAAACAAGTTGAAGCTGGCGCAGATGTCGATGTCATGATGTCAGCTAATACTTCTGATATCGATAAATTAAAAGATGAAGATAAAGTTTCTGAAGTTTATGATTATGCTGAAAATAAATTAATCATTATAAAATATAAAAACTCTCCAATTAAAAATTTAAAAGATATCAGTTCACCAAAAAAAATATCTCTTGGTGAAGAAAAAAGTGTACCAGCAGGTCAGTATGCAATTGAATATATGAAAAAAGAAGATATATATAATGGCATGACGAGTACTTTTGTATTTGCAAAAGATGTTAAACAAGTACTAAATTATGTACAAAATGAAAATGCAGAAGCAGGCTTTGTTTATGCTACAGATATTTATAAAGGTAAAAATGAAAAAGTGAAAAATATTGAAAAATTGTCTGATGCACCTTTAGACAGACCTATTGTTTATAGAGCAGGTCTTGTAACGGATAATAAAGAAGCAAAAGAATGGTTTGAATTCTTAAAAACAAAAGAAGCCAAACAAATATTTAAAGATTATCACTTTGAAGAATAGGAGATAAATTATGCCAGATTTAACACCACTTTGGATATCAATTAAAGTATCGTTAATCAGTACTATTATTGTATGCATATTAGGGATTTTTCTGGCGAAATTAATGCATAGATATAAAGGTAAAATGCGTCCTATTATTGAAAGTATTATTATGTTACCAATCGTTTTGCCACCTACTGTGATGGGATTTATATTATTGATTATATTTTCTAAAAACAAATTGTTTGGTGGCATTTTAGATGAAGTCTTTCATGTTCAAATTATATTTACATGGGTTGGAGCTGTCATAGCAGCTGTTATCGTAAGTTTGCCTTTAATGTATCAACACGTAATAAATGGATTTCAATCTATCAATCCTAAAATGTTAAACTCTGCGAGAACAATGGGAGCTAGCGAAAGTAAGATTTTTAGACAGATTATTTTACCATTATCAAAGCGAGCAATATTTTCAGGTATTGTAATGAGCTTTTCAAGAGCATTAGGTGAATTTGGTGCAACTTTAATGATCGCTGGCTATATACCTGGATTAACGAATACATTACCATTAGAAATATATTTCTTAGTTCAAGCAGGAGAAGAACATAAAGCCTGGATATGGGTGCTTGTATTGATTGCATTTGCTATTTGCGTTATTAGCACTATTAACATATTGAACCAGAAGAATCATAAATGGGAGTAGATATTAGTGATTGATATTCAAATTAAAAAGCATTTCAAAACGCGAACGATTGAAATGAACGTTCAATCTAATGAACCTAAAATATACGCAATAGTAGGTAAGTCGGGAATAGGTAAAACGACGATGTTAAATATAATAGCAGGTTTGAATGAAGCGGATGACTGTAAGATTAAAGTTAACCACAATTTATTAAGTGATCATCACCATTTAGTAAAAGTACAAGATAGAAATATAGGTTATTTATTCCAAGATTATCAACTTTTTCCCCATATGACGGTAAATGAAAACATTCATTTTATGACAAGTCAAAATGAAAATACAAAACAATTAATTAAACATTTGCGAATTGAACATTGCTTAAAGCAATATCCTTCAACATTATCGGGTGGAGAATCACAACGCGTTGCACTTTGTAGAGTTTTAAGTGTGAAACCTAATTTATTATTGCTAGATGAACCATTTTCTAGTCTTGATGATGAAACTAAAGAAGAAGGGATGAACCTTATTAAATATATATTTAATACATGGCATATTCCTATCATTCTCGTAACACATTCTAAAAAAGAAGTTCAACGATTAGCACATGAAATAATAGAGATTAAATGAATATTTAACTTAATAATATTTGTAAGCTGAGGCATTTATCGATGTCTCAGCTTTTTTATCTTTAGTTAGGGATTTCGAGAAGCGGTATAGGTAATCCCCTAATACATATACTTTGTGAAAAAATGTACAATTTTATTAATAAAGGGCAAATATTAGGAGGTTCTATATATGGCTAAACTCGGTTTGAAATTCTTTAAACCTACAGAAAAATTTAATGGAAATTGGTCAATTTTAGAAGAGAAGAGTAGAGAATGGGAAAAAATGTACAGAGAAAGATGGAGCCATGACAAAGTTGTTAGAACAACACACGGTGTAAACTGTACAGGTTCTTGTTCATGGAAAGTCTTTGTAAAGAACGGTGTTATTACATGGGAAAATCAACAAATTGATTATCCTTCATGTGGTCCCGATATGCCTGAATTTGAACCAAGAGGCTGTCCAAGAGGAGCTTCTTTCTCTTGGTATGAATATAGTCCGTTACGTATTAAATTTCCATATGTAAGAGGGAAGCTATGGAAATTATGGAAAGCAGCATTGAATGAATTTGGAGATCCAGTAGTAGCTTGGGCATCAATTGTAGAAGATGATGTGAAAGCTGAATCATATAAAAGTGCTCGTGGTAAAGGCGGGCACGTACGTGTTAATTGGCGAGATGTTACTCAATTAATAGCAGCTCAAATTATTTATACTGTTAAGAAATATGGACCAGATAGAATAGCTGGCTTTACACCAATACCAGCAATGTCGATGATTAGTTATGCTTCTGGTGCACGTTTTATATCTCTATTAGGTGGAGAAATGTTAAGTTTTTATGATTGGTATGCAGACTTACCACCAGCATCACCACAAATTTGGGGAGAACAAACCGATGTTCCAGAATCGAGTGATTGGTATAACGCAGGATACATTATTATGTGGGGGTCGAATGTACCTTTAACGAGAACACCGGACGCTCATTTTATGACAGAAGTACGATATAAAGGAACTAAAGTCGTTTCGGTAGCTCCAGACTATGCAGAAAATGTGAAATTTGCGGACAATTGGCTTGCACCTAATCCAGGTACAGATGCGGCTTTAGCTCAAGCTATGACACATGTTATTTTGCAAGAATATTATGAAGATAAAAAAGAAGAAATGTTTATTAATTATGCTAAACAATATACTGATATGCCATTTATTATTCAATTAGAACCCCATGGAGAAGGCTATAAAGCAGGAAGATTTTTACGTTCAAGTGATTTAGGTATAAAGACTGAACATGCTGAATGGAAACCTGTTGTATATGATCAAAATTCTAAACAACTCGTAGTTCCGAATGGCACAATGGGTCAACGCTATGAAAAAGATGTGAAATGGAATTTAAAATTAGAAAATGAAGATGGCACTGTCATTGATCCAGCTTTAACTTTTAAAGACGCCGATGCATCAATTATGACCATTCAATTTCCTTATTTTGATAACGAAGGAAATGGTATTTTTGAAAGACCTATATTAGTAAAAGAAATTGAAAATCAAAATGGAGAAAAAATTTACGTATCAACTATTTATGATTTAATGGCTAGTCAATACGGAATAAGACGCTTTAATCATCCATTAGAAGCTACAGGGTATGATGATGAAAACTCTCTATATTCACCAAAATGGCAAGAAAAAATAACAGGTGTAAAATCATCAGTTGTTGTTCAAATCGCAAGGGAATTTGCTCAAAATGCAATCGATACAGAAGGACGTTCTATGATTATTATGGGGGCAGGTATCAATCATTGGTTTAACTCAGATACGATTTATCGAGCTATTTTAAACTTAGTTATTTTATGTGGATGCCAAGGCGTAAACGGTGGTGGTTGGGCTCACTATGTTGGTCAAGAAAAATGTAGACCGATAGAAGGATGGTCAACAATCGCTTTTGCAAAAGACTGGCAAGGACCACCAAGATTACAAAATGCTACAAGCTGGTTTTATTTTGCTACAGATCAATGGAAATACGAAGAGTCAGGTGTAGATAAATTACAGTCACCATTATCTAATGAGCTTAAACACCAACACCCGGCAGATTATAACGTTTTAGCTGCACGATTAGGTTGGCTACCTTCATATCCGCAATTTGATTGCAATAGCTTATTGTTTGGAGAAGAAGCTAAAGAATCAGGAGATGATTCCAATGAAGCAATTGTTAAAAGAGCAGTTGATGCAGTTAAATCTAAAAAAACAAAATTTGCAATTGAAGATCCTGATGCTAAAAAGAATCATCCTAAAACATTATTTGTATGGCGCTCTAATTTAATTTCGAGTTCTGCTAAAGGTCAAGAATACTTTATGAAACACTTATTAGGTACTAAAGATGGATTATTAGCAAATCCAAATGAAACGGAAAAACCAGAAGAAATTGTATGGCGTGAAGAAACTAACGGTAAATTAGATTTGTTAGTAGCTTTAGATTTTAGAATGACGACCACACCTTTATATGCTGATGTCGTTTTACCAGCAGCAACATGGTATGAAAAACACGATATATCATCAACAGACATGCATCCATTTATACATCCATTTAACCCAGCAGTCGATCCATTATGGGAATCAAAATCAGACTGGGATATTTATAAAACCATAGCAAAATCAGTATCAGAATTAGCTAAAACACATATGAAAGGCGTGTTTAAAGATGTTGTAACAACACCGTTAGCACATGATACACAACAAGAAATAGCCACACCATTGGGCTTAGTAAAAGATTGGTCTAAAGGTGAAATTGAAGCAATACCTGGTAAAACAATGCCTGGATTTGCAGTTGTAGAAAGAGATTATACTCAAATTTATGACAAATATATATCAGTCGGACCTTTATTAGAAAAAGGTAAAATAGGTGCTCATGGTGTTAGCTTTTCTGTGAAAGAACAATATGACGAATTGAAGTTAATGCTTGATACGTGGGAAGATGGTACGGTTAAAAATGGCTTGCCTAGGATGGATACTGCTAGAAAAGTTGCAGATGTCATATTAAATGTATCATCTGCATCAAACGGTAAAGTATCACAAAAATCATACGAAGATTTAGAACAACAAACAGGAATGGAACTTAAAGATATTTCTGCAGAAAGAGCATCTGAAAAAATTACATTCCCTAATATTACTGCTCAACCTCGAGAAGTTATACCGACAGCAGTGTTCCCAGGCTCTAACAAGTTAGGAAGAAGATATTCACCATTTACAACTAACATTGAACGTCTTGTACCATTTAGAACATTAACAGGTAGACAAAGTTACTATATTGACCATGAGGTGTTTCTACAATTTGGGGAGAACTTACCAATTTATAAACCGACATTACCACCTATGGTATTTGGTACGAAGGATAAACAGATTAAAGGTGGCGTTGATACACTTGTATTACGTTATTTAACACCACATGGTAAATGGAATATCCACTCAACTTATCAAGATAATCTACACATGCTAACTCTCTTCAGAGGAGGGCCGACAGTTTGGATTTCTAAAGAAGATGCACAATCTAATGATATTAATGATAATGATTGGTTAGAAGTTTACAACAGAAATGGGCTAGTAACAGCAAGAGCAGTAGTGTCTCATAGAATGCCTAGAGGCACGATGTTTATGTATCATGCTCAAGATAAACATATTGAAACACCAGGGTCAGAAATTACAGATACTCGTGGAGGTTCACATAATGCTCCAACACGTATTCATTTAAAACCAACGCAATTAGTCGGTGGATACGCACAAATTAGCTATGGATTTAATTATTACGGTCCAATCGGTAACCAAAGAGATGTATATGTAGCCATTAGAAAAATGAAGGAGGTAGATTGGCTTGAAGATTAAAGCGCAAGTAGCTATGGTTATGAACTTAGATAAATGTATAGGATGTCATACTTGTAGTGTTACGTGTAAGAGTACATGGACAAATAGAGAAGGTGCTGAATATATATGGTTCAATAACGTTGAAACTAAACCAGGGATAGGATATCCAAAAAGATGGGAAGACCAAGAAACTTATAAAGGTGGATGGATGCTAAATAAAAAAGGTAAATTAGAATTAAAATCAGGTAGTAAACTATCAAAAATTGCACTAGGTAAAATATTCTTCAACCCTGATATGCCAGAAATGAAAGATTACTATGAACCATGGACGTATAATTACAAGCATTTAACGACAGCTAAAGAAAGTAAACATTCACCTGTTGCAAAAGCAGAATCCGTTATTTCAGGAAAAAAGCTAGATATAAAATGGGGACCGAACTGGGAGGACGATCTTGCAGGTGCACACGTTACAGGTCCGACAGATCCAAACATACAAAAGATTGAAGAAGAAATTAAATTTAATTTTGACCAGACATTTATGATGTATTTACCTAGGTTATGTGAACACTGCTTAAATCCTAGTTGTGTAGCGTCTTGTCCATCAGGCGCTATGTATAAAAGAGATGAAGACGGTATTGTACTTGTAGACCAAGACGCTTGTCGTGGATGGCGTTACTGCATGACAGGGTGTCCATATAAAAAAGTTTACTTCAACTGGAAAACAAATAAAGCAGAAAAATGTACGTTTTGTTTCCCTAGAATTGAAGCTGGATTACCAACTGTTTGTTCTGAAACTTGCACAGGACGTATGCGTTATTTAGGTGTACTACTATATGATGCTGATAAAGTACAAGAAGCAGCTTCAACAGAAAATGAGCAAGATTTATACGAAAAACAATTAGATTTATTTTTAGATCCATACGATGAAGATGTTATTCAACAAGCTGAAAAAGACGGAATCACTCAAGATTGGATTGAAGCGGCTCAAAATTCACCTGTTTATAAATTAGCTATAGAGTATAAGCTTGCGTTTCCACTACATCCTGAATACCGTACTTTACCTATGGTTTGGTATTGTCCGCCACTTAGTCCAATTATGAATTACTTTGAAGGTAAAGATTCGATTAGAAATCCGGATATGATTTTCCCAGCTATAGAAGAAATGAGACTACCAGTACAGTATTTAGCTAACATGCTTACAGCTGGTGATACTAGAACTGTTAAATTAGCATTGCAAAGAATGGCTATGATGCGTAGCTATATGAGAGCAAAATCTAGTAACAAAGAATTTGATTTATCTAGATTAGACAGAGTAGGCCTATCAGAAAGACAAACTAAAGATATGTATAGATTATTAGCTATAGCGAAACATGAAGATCGATTCGTAGTACCAACATCTCATAAAGAAGGATACATGGATACTTATAGAGCACAAGGTAGCCAAGGATTTGGTGGAGAAATGTTTGGCTCGAATTGTGACGGATGTGGCGTACAAAGTATATCAAATGGTAAATCAGGGCAAGAGATTTATAATGAGAACTTCTATGGAGGGATTTTCCGTGATTAATTTAGAAGCTTTGAATCAATATAAAAAGAGTTTTGGTTTTTTTAGTAATCAACTTACGTATCCTGAAAAATTAGATTTTCATCCAAAAGCTTTTGAATCAGCGTTTGATGAAAAACATCCAGCTTATGATTCTATACAACAATACTGGGATAATATGTACGAAATATCACTAGATGACATTCAAGAAGTTTATACAGAGACATTTGATTTTGAAAAGAAAACAACTTTGTATATGACTTATAATAAGTTAACTGAACAAAAAGAAAGAGGACAAATGTTAGCAAGGTTAAAAGTTTTATATGAAATGTTTGGTTTAGAAATGCCTAAAAGTGAATTATCGGATTTTTTACCATTAATGCTAGAATTTTTATATGCAGCTGAATGGATAGGAGATAGTCGAGCACAAGAAAGTTTAACGCTCGTTGTGATGGTTATCGAAGACGGAACATATGAATTAATGAAAGTTTTAGCTCAGAAAAATAGTCCGTACTTCCATATTATTAAAGCATTACGTGAAACATTAAAATCATGTGTAATTGAACAAGAGAAGGTGGCGAGTCATGATTAATCAATTTGTTTGGGTCATTTTTCCTTATTTATGTGTAGCCATATTTATAGTTGGGCATATATTTAGATTTAAATATGATCAGTTTTCATGGACCGCAAAATCAAGTGAATTCATTGAGAAAAAGCAATTAATGTGGGGGAGTATTTTATTCCATTTAGGTATTATTCCAGTTATTTTTGGGCATATTGTTGGTTTAGGTATACCTGCTGAATGGCTAAGTGCTATAGGTGTAAGCAATCATTTATACCATATAGGAGCGGTTTATATCGGAAGTATATTTGGTATAGTTACATTAATCGGTATGTTTTTATTAACAGCTCGTAGAATTACTAAACACAATGTAAGAAGAATGAGTTCATTTTCCGATATTTTAGTTAATATATTATTATTAGCGATTGTATTTATGGGATGTGTAGCTACTTTATGGACGAATGCAACGGTACCAGATTTTGATTATAGACAAACAATTTCTGTGTGGTTTAGAGGTTTGTTGATTTTTAGACCTAATGCGGAATTAATGACTACTGTTCCGTGGACATTTAAGACGCATATTATTTTAGGGTTATTGATAACAAGTATGTGGCCATTCACTCGATTAGTACATGTGTGGAGCGTGCCATTAACTTACTTTAGTAGAAGTTATATTATTTACAGAAAGCATAAAACGAATTAAACTAAAGGTGAAAAATGAGTTGAGGTGCTGAAAAATGTCTGATGATTTTAATTTTCAAGAAAAACTTGATCAAATTAGAAATAAGTATGATTTTGATTTTGCTGGTATCGCTATGGCTTTGGACACAAATTTGTCTAGTCACATAAAATGGCAGTATGTATCTGGAAATTTGAATCATAGATATAAAAACATCATTTTAAGAAACGGCAGGGGTATAGCAGGAATTGTAATTAAGAGTGGTAAAGAAATAATTCTTCATAATATTAAAGACAGCATTTACAATGACCAAGTCTTTAATTATCCGATTATTCAAAGCGAGGAATTAACTGCTCTTATTGCATTTCCATTATGGATTAAAAATAGAGTGAAGGGTGTTCTATTGTTAGGACAAAGAAACGATAAACGATTACCAAATTTAGAACAATTGCATTTTTCTAGTTTTGGCCCTTTTCAAAGAGAGGATATGATTAATTCATGAGTGTAGATAACGCTTCAAAATTAAACAATATTTTAAAGCAGTATTATGAAAAAACAAGTGAAATGATCGTCTTTTTAAATAGTAAAGGACAAATTATTGATATGAATAAAGCGGCTAGAAAAATCATTTCAGAAGATAATCAAGAACCTTTGACACATGCTATATGTAGTAGGTGTGAAGGTTATTCAAATGAATACGCACTACAATCGTGTAGAGATTGTTTCTTAGAATCAAGGAACATTGGTAATACAAGCTTCCAAGTATTTATGCAAACAAACAGTGGATCAGTAGAACCTTTCACTGCGACTTATCAAACGATTAGCCAAGAAGAAGATATCATGGTGTACACGCTACAAAATGTGTCCCCACAAATTGAAAGACAACAAAAATTACATCAACAAACAATGATGCAAAAGATCATTTCAGCACAAGAAAATGAAAGAAAAAGAATTTCAAGAGAACTACATGACGGTGTTGTTCAAGAATTATTAAATGTCAGTGTAGAGTTGAGATTACTTAAATACCAAGATGATATAGATCAATTGAAAACTCAGTCACAAGATATAGAAAGTATAATGTCTAGATTAATAGATGATATTCGCAATTTATCTTTAGAGTTAAGACCATCTTCATTAGATGACTTAGGTTTAAATGCTGCATTTAAATCATATTTCAAACAGTTGGAGAAGAACTTTGGATTTATAGTTCATTATCACTTTGATTCTGTTGAGCTTAGATTTAATCCAGAAATTGAAACGGTTGTTTACCGAATTGTCCAAGAAGCGGTATTTAATTCTTTAAAATATGCTAATGTAGATAGTGTTGATGTACACATGTTATTTGAAGACAATATGATTCAAGTAGAAGTGGCTGATCAAGGTGCCGGTTTTGTTATTGGAAGTCAACCTAAAGGGTCAGGGCTAGGTCTGTATGGCATGCAAGAGCGTGCAGAAATAGTAGGTGGTAGCGTTAATATTGAAAGCAAAATAGGTAAAGGTACTAACATTAAATTAAAAGTGCCAATAGCATAAACGTGGAGGAAGACAAATGAAAATCGTAATTGCAGATGATCATGCAGTTGTTAGAACAGGTTTTTCTATGATATTAAACTATCAAGAAGATATGGAAGTAGTGGCAACTGCCGCAGATGGAATAGAAGCATATCAAATGGTTGCTAAACATAAGCCTGATGTATTGATTATGGATTTAAGTATGCCGCCAGGTGAATCTGGATTAAATGCGACGGGTAAAATTTCAGAAGATTTTAAGGAAACTAAAATACTTATATTAACGATGTTTGACGATGAAGAATATCTGTTTCATGTTTTAAGAAATGGAGCTAAAGGTTATATCTTGAAAAATGCGCCAGATGAAGAATTAATTCACGCAGTAAGAACAGTTTATAAAGATGAAATGTATATTGATTCGAAAGTTACGAGTGCACTTGTTAATGAGCTTGTTAACCCAAGTAACCAATCAGATACTAACTCGAATGATCCATTTAAAATTTTATCTCAAAGAGAATTAGAGATACTTCCTTTAATCGCAAAAGGGTACGGAAATAAAGACATAGCTGAAAAGTTATTTGTCTCAGTAAAAACAATCGAAGCACATAAAGCACGAATTATGGATAAACTTAATTTAAAATCTCGTCCAGAATTAGTTGAATATGCTATGAAGAAAAAATTATTAGATTTTTAAATGGTTAATCATCATATCGTACAAATCAATAGGATATAAAGTTGTAACGTGCAAGGACATCGAGCCTTGTACGTTATTTTTTGATGATACGATTTATAGTGGCAAGAGATGACTTGCTTGTTGGATTAAGTATGACAATAATCCAAGTAGAACACCTTTTGTTGGATTAATTAAGCCGAAAATCCAATAAGAGCCTGTTTTGTTGGATTAATTAAGCCGAAAATCCAATAAGAGCCTGTTTTGTTGGATTAATTAAGACAAAAATCCAATAAGAGCCTGTTTTGTTGGATTAATTAAGTTGAAAATCCAATAAGAGCCTGTTTAGTTGGATTAATTAAGTTGAAAATCCAATAAGAGCCATTTAGTTGGATTAATTAAGACAATAATCCAAGTAGAACACCTTTTGTTGGATTAATTGAATATGTCCATATAATTGTGTAATAAAAAAAGAGCCAAATATAGCTCACTTTAGTACAATGTAATCGACTAAGAAAATATTGTAGAGGTGACCTATATATGACTCAGTTAAATATTAACGTAGACTTTGAAGAATTGGCAAGTGCTATTTTAGAAAGTAATTTAAATACTGCTATGAAAAGTATAGCTGTAACTGTATTAAATGCTTATATGGAAATGGAAAGAGATCAGTTTGTGAACGCTGATTTCAAACAAAAGCATCCTGAAAGGATTGCACAACGAAATGGCTACTATGAACGTGATTTTATGATTCCAGTCGGAACACTTCATTTAAAAGTACCTAGAACGCGTGATGGCGAATTTACAACTGAAGTTTTTGATCAATATTCTCGCTCTGATCAATCACTGATTTTAGCGATGATAGAAGCTTATATTAATGGCGTTTCAACTAGAAACATCACGAAAATTGTAGAGGCTCTGGCAGGTAAATCTGTTTCGAAATCTACGATTTCAGAAGTTATGAAAAATATTGACCCCGATATTCAAAAGTGGTCGAGTAGACCTATTACTAGTCATCAGTACAGATATGTATTTGTTGATGCCATGCATATTAAAGTTAGAGAGAATAATAAAATAGTTTCTAAAGGAGTTTATATAGCTATGGGAGTAAATGAACTTAAAAGACGTGAAATTATTGGTTTTAAAATTTCTAATCAAGAATCTGAACAGGCTTGGTCTGAGTTCTTTGAAGATTTAAGAATGCGTGGCCTCACAACTCCTGAGCTCATTATTTCTGATGCACATTCTGGTCTTATTAAGTCTATTAAATCACAATTTATAGATTCAACTTGGCAACGTTGTACATTTCATCTTCTTAAAAACATCATTGAAAGATTTCCAAAAAAGAATTCACAAGAGGCAAGAACATTACTTAAATCTATTTTTCAAGCTCCTACATATCAACATGCGCTTGAAAGTAAAAATGAATTTGTAACTAAGTATGAAAATAATCCTAAGTATTCAGAAGCTTTAAATATATTAGATCAGGGCTTCGAAGATGCCACACAGTTTTATAGATTTCCAGCACAACACCATAAGAATATACGAACTACTAACTCTATTGAAAATATAAATATGCAGCTTAGAAAAAGAGAGAAAGTCATTAAGACTTTCCCTAACCTAGACTCAGCTTTTAGATTAATTGGTGCATTACTCATGGATATTCAAGAAAATCTAGATAATGCTAAAAGACCTTTTATTCCTTAAACTTACTACTTATTTTTGAAAAATAAGTAGAGATTAACAAAATGAATCTGCTAAAAATCAAACAGATTTATTTTGTTAATACATTCTAAAAAACCAAAGGTTGATTACTTCTAAAGATATTACACATAAATATGGACTTGACTGATTAATTAAGCCGAAAATCCAATAAGAGCCTGTTTTGTTGGATTAATTAAGTTGAAAATCCAATAAGAACCCGTTTAGTTGGATTAATTAAGTTGAAAATCCAATAAGAGCCCATTTAGTTGGATTAATTAAGCCGAAGATCCAATAAGAACCCGTTTAGTTGGATTAATTAAGTTGAAAATCCAATAAGAACCCGTTTAGTTGGATTAATTAAGCCGAAAATCCAATAAGAGCTCAATTTATTAGATTAACTATCAATTTAGCTTTGAATTTCACTTGCACGAATTTGTAAAGTGCTGACGCCCAAGGGAATAGTATGCGCGAGAGACTACAGGCTCGAGCCATACTCTAGACAACCATGCACTTTCAAATCAGCAGATTAGGAAAATTATTTTGAGTTAAGTACTTCTACCTCACAACATTACTTTATAGGGAAATTACTGAAGGAGGTAAGGGGAATTCCTTATGTGCAGTTTTTCACAAATAACCTAAAATGTAGTTGAAAAGAGTTTTAAATTATCTACAAATAAAAAGGGTGAAAGTCATGAAAAACAACACAGGTAAAGTCCAATTACCGTTACAAACCTTAAGCTTAATGGCAGGATTTATGGTGTGGAGTATTTTAGCTCCTTTAATGCCATACATATCACAAGATTTTAACGTACCAGAAAGTCAGAAAGCTATTATTTTAGCGATACCTGTTATTCTAGGTTCAATTCTAAGAATTCCTATTGGTTATTACACAAACTTAATTGGATCTAGACTTGTCTTTTTAATTAGTTTTATTATTTTAATTTTTCCAGTATTTTATTTAAGTCAAGCAACTTCAACTACAGGACTAATGATAGCTGGATTCTTTATTGGTTTAGGTGGTGCAGTGTTTTCAGTTGGTGTTACATCGATTCCTAAATATTATCCGAAAGAAAAACATGGTTTTGCTAATGGTATATACGGTATGGGTAATTTAGGTACAGCTGTTTCATCATTTTTAGCTCCACCAATAGCAGGGGCTATAGGTTGGCAACATACTGTTCAATTATATGTACTAGTAATGGCGTTATTTGCTATTTTGATGTTTGTTTTTGGAGATAAACAAGAGCCTAAAGTTAAAGTACCTATGTTAAAACAAACTAAACAAGTAGCAAACAACTATAAACTTTACTATTTCAGTTTTTGGTATTTCATCACATTTGGTGCATTCGTAGCTTTCGGATTATTTTTACCAAACTTTTTAGTAGGACACTTTGAAATCGACAAAGTAGATGCAGGGATACGAACTGGTGTGTTTATCGCAATAGCTACAATATTAAGACCAATTGGTGGTATGTTAGGCGATAAATTTAATGCATTAAATATGTTGAAAATATTCTTTGGCATTATGATAGCTGGTGCTTTAATACTAGCATTATCAAATCATATCATGTTATTTACAATTGGTTGCTTAACAATCAGTGTGTCTGCAGGTATTGGAAATGGGCTAATTTTCAAACTTGTTCCTACTTATTTCAGCAAAGAAGCTGGTGTAGTAAACGGAATCGTATCAATGATGGGCGGTTTAGGAGGATTTTTCCCACCACTTATTATTACTATGGTCACAGCCTTAACAGGTTCAAACCATTTAGCATTTTTCTTGTTAGCGATATTTGGTTTAGTAGCTTTAATCTCGATGATGCATATGACAAAAGTAGAAAAGAAAACAATTTAATGTTCTTAGGGAGTGGAACATAATCAATCTCTCAAACTCGTTAGTTATAGTGGCACTATAAAATCTTTTTAAAATTAGGATTTCTGTACCGCTCCCTAAATTATTATATTTCTGTTCAATTCCCTCTATTGATTGAGGATATTGCAATTTCAATCTATAATAGAGATAAAGAGTCGTGAAAGGTTGGTATAAATGAACGAACGATATTCTCGTCAAATTTTATTTGATAAAATTGGTGAAAAAGGACAAGAAAATATAGCAAAAAGTAATGTGACAATAGTAGGGATGGGTGCACTTGGAACGCATGTTGCGGAACAGTTAACACGCTCAGGGATAGCGCGATTAAATATTATAGATCGTGATTATGTAGAAGTATCAAACTTGCAAAGACAAACGTTATTTACTGAAAGTGATATAAAAGAAATGCTTCCAAAAGTAGTCGCTGCAGAAAAACATTTAAGAAAAATTAGAGAAGATATAACAATAAAAACTTATATCGCACAATGTGACGCTAAATTATTACAAGAAGTTGCAAGATATTCTGATGTCATCATTGATGCTACAGATAATTTTAATACGAGATTATTAATAAATGATTTTGCATATAAAATGAATATTCCATGGATTTATGGTGCTTGCTTAGAATCTACATATGTTCAAGCTACATTTATCCCAGAAAAAACACCGTGCTTTAATTGTTTATTACCAGAAATCCCAGCTATAAATCGCACTTGTGATACTGTTGGTGTCATTAATCCAGCAGTTACTATGGCGACAAGCTTACAAGTAACAGATGCGCTTAAAATTTTATCTGGAGAAGAGTTTACGCCGAAGTTAACATTCGGTGATGTATGGGAAGGTGACCATCAATCATTTGGTTTTACACAAATGAAACGAGATGAATGTGAAACATGCGGAGAAAATCCAACTTATCCTCATTTATCATCATCAAGTCAAATGATTACTGAGCTGTGTGGTCGCGATACAATTCAATATATTAATGAAAAGTTAAATCGCCCAGCTATTGAAAAGTTTATAGCTCAAAATGGTTTGTTGCATAAATCAAATGCTTATATGATTCAATATTTATATGATGATCACCGAGTTGTTGCTTTTAATAACGGAAGATTATTAATTCACGATATCGGATCTGTAGAAGAGGGTAAACAATTTGTAGAAAATATGTTTGGTTAGGAGGTTAAATAATGAGTGTGATTGATAAAATTGATAGAAATATAAACATTGCAGTTTTAACAGTTAGTGATACTAGAAATAAAGAAACTGATAAAGGTGGGCAACTTGTTCTATCTTATTTAAATGGTATGAATGTGTCGGTAAAAGAAGAGCATTATAAAATAGTTAGAGATGATGCATCTTTTATACGAGAAGCTATTCAAACATGGCTATCCCAAGATATTGACGCCATTATAACAACAGGTGGGACAGGTATAAGTCCACGAGATGTTACAATCGAAGCAATTACACCGTTATTTGATAAAGAAATAGAGGGCTTTGGAGAAATATTTAGATATTTGAGCTATACAGAAGATGTAGGTTCTCGTGCAATTTTATCTAGAGCAGTCGCTGGAACAGTAGGTAAGCAAATTATAATGTCTATACCAGGGTCAACTGGCGCTGTGAAATTGGCAATGGAAAAGCTCATAACTAAAGAATTAAATCATTTAGTGTATGAGCTTAATAAGTAAATTATTGACGATTGAAGTCTCCATTAACGCCTCCGGATTTATGAGATAAATAAGTCTCACCAATAATCATGCCTTTGTCTACAGCTTTACACATATCATAAATTGTTAAAGCTGATACACTGGCAGCCGTTAATGCTTCCATTTCAACGCCAGTTTGGCCTTTAGTCTTAACTGTTGCAGTTATATTTAAGTTATTCAAATCTTCAACATCCCAGTTAAATTCGATATCAATACCTGTAAGTTGTAAAGGATGACACATAGGAATAAGCTGACTCGTGTTTTTCGCAGCCATAATACCTGCAATTTGAGCGGTTCCTAGTACGTCACCTTTTTTGTTTTTACCATTTTGAATTTGGTTATAAATTTTTTCATTAACTTGAATACTTGAATGAGCGACAGCAATTCTTGTACTTGTTTCTTTATTTGAAACGTCTACCATTTTCGCTCGACCTTGTTCATTAAAATGTGTGAAATCTGACATGTATAATCATCCTTTCTTAAGTTTATTATAACATGTGAACATAGTTAAATTATGAATGGAGTGCATATTATGACAGTTGAAATTAGAAAACCAATACCAGTTGATGATGCGATAAAACGTGTTATTGAAGTTGTTGAGAATAAAGATCCTATAACAGTACATATTGATGATGCTCTGGATTATATATTGGCGGAAGATGTTATCGCTACATATGATATTCCTAGATTTAATAAATCACCATTCGATGGCTTTGCTATCAATAGTAAAGATTCAGAAGGGGCAGAAGGTAATAACCGAATACAATTCGCCGTAGTTGATCACATAGGAGCAGGAACATCATCTAAAGTGCGTATTAAAGGTTACGAAGCGGTTCGTATTATGACTGGAGCTCCTATACCTGAAGGTGCAGATGCAGTCGTTATGTTTGAACAAACGACAGAAAATGAAAATGGATTTACTATTAGAAAACCTTTTAAAACTGGAGAAAATATTGCATTTAAAGGTGAAGAATGTACGGAAGATGATGTTGTATTAGAAAAAGGTCAATTGGTTAACAGTGGTGTTATAGCTGTGTTAGCTACTTTTGGTTATGAAAAAGTAAAAGTATTTAAAAGACCGACAGTAGCTATTATTGCAACAGGTAGTGAGTTAGTAGGACCTAATGAACCATTAGAACCAGGTAAAATCAGAAATTCAAATGGCCCAATGATTAAAGCGTTATGTGACCAAATGAATATTCAATCCAAAGCTTATAAAATACAAGAGGATAACTTACAAGGATGTACTGAAAGTGTAAATAAAGCACTGGCAGAAAATGATATTGTCATTACAACAGGTGGCGTATCAGTAGGGGATTTTGATTATTTACCACAAGTATATAAAGAAATTGGTGCAGAAGTATTATTCAATAAAGTACAAATGAGACCTGGTAGTGTTACAACAGTAGCTTATAAAAATGACAAACTATTATTTGGGTTATCAGGTAACCCTTCTGCATGTTATTCGGGTTTTCATTTATTCACAAAGCCAACTATTCTAAGAATGATGGCAAGCAAAGATATATATCCAGTTATTATAAATGCTAAATTAGGTGAAGACTTTAAAAAACCAAATCCTTTTACTAGATTCATTCGAGGTAAACTCTCATTTACAAACGACGGGATAATTGCTGTTCCATCAGGTTTTAATAAATCAAACGCTGTGGTTGCAATAGCAAAAAGCAACGGAATGATCATATTGCCGAGTGGTACTAGAGGTTACAGTAAAGGTGATGAAGTAAAGGTATTACTTACTGATCATCAATCATACGAAAGTAATTTAAATATATGAAAATCATGCAAATTGTAGGTTATAAAAATAGTGGTAAAACAACTTTGATTAATGAATTAATTAAAATATGCCAAGAATACCAGTTATCTGTTTCGACGATTAAACACCATGGGCATGGAACACAAGATATATCTTTAAATCATAAAGAAGTAGATAGTCTTTCATTTATTAATAGTGGTGCAGAAGAAAGTATTGTTTTGGGACATGAATTAATTGAACGTGTGACGAAAGTTCAACGTTCGTTAACAGAAATTATTAATAAAGATTTATCTATTCAACCAGATATTTTATTGATTGAAGGATTCAAATCTGAAGGTTATCCTAAAGTAGTATTGGGTAATAATACAGATAATCTAAAAGATGAATTAAGCAATGTAATTTATAATTTTAATGTATACAATCAAGAAGAAAGAAAACAATTTCTTGGTTGGTTCAAAAAATGGTTATTCCAAAAAGAGTAGGTGCAATTATGAAACAATATGAAATTGTCTCTGAACCAATAAATCCAGAAAAATATAGAGAATGGACATTAAACTCACGACAAGGAGCTATTGTAGTATTTACAGGACATGTGAGAGAATGGACAAAAGGCATCAAGACAGAATACTTAGCATATGAAGCTTATAAACCTATGGCTGAGAAAAAAATGGCTCAAATCGGCAAAGAAATTGAAGAAAAGTGGCCTGGTACAATTATTGCAATTGCACATAGGATTGGTGAGTTACAAATTTCTGATATTGCGGTTGTTATCAGCGTTTCTTCACCACATAGACACGATGCATATGCTGCAAATGAATATGCTATAGAACGAATAAAAGAAATTGTACCAATATGGAAAAAAGAGATATGGGAAGATGGTGAAGAATGGCAAGGTTCCCAAAAACAATACCATTCTTCAATTAAAATGGAGGACTGATTATGAAAGTATTGTATTTTGCTCATTTAAAAGAATTATTAAACAAAAAAGAAGAGCAAATTACGCTCAATAAAACATACTCTGTGTTAGAATTTAAGCAATATTTATTTGAAAATTATCCGGAATTAAAAGGAGAAATTTTTCAAATAGCTGTTAATGAGGAGTTTGTGCAAGATGATGACACAATAACTAGTGATGCTACAGTTGCACTTATTCCACCAGTTAGTGGAGGGTAAAAGAAAAATGATAGCAATAATTCTAGCTGGAGGACAATCCAGTCGTTTTGGTTCACCAAAAGCTTTTGCAACAATTGAAGGAGAAGTATTCTATAAAAAAATTATTAAAACTTTGAATCAAACCAACTTATTCGAGAGAATTGTAATAAGTACAAATGAAACTTTAAAAGATTCATTTGATTATAGTGATGTTGTAGTAGATGAACCAGTATATGCAAATAACGGTCCATTAAGCGGTATATACAGTGTAATGGAATCATACGATACCGAATGTTATTTTGTGATTGCATGTGATACACCGATGGTAACTGAAAAATCTATCAGTTATTTATATCAATTTTTTATATCTCGAGTAATGGAGGAACAGCTAGATATTGCTGGATATGAAGCGAATGGTTTTAAAATGCCAACATTAGCATTTTACAGTCATCGTGTTAAAAGTGAAATTAAACAATCTTTAGATCAAGGTCAATATAGAATGAAAGAAATATATGAAAATAGACCTGCACAATGGTTAGATGTGGATGAAATAAATAATCAACATAATTGGTATAAAAATATTAACTATCAAGAGGATTTGAAAGAAATAGAGCATTAACTGTTGTAGGTAGAGGGGGCGTTACGATGAATCAAGCAATCAAGGATAAATTAGGACGACCAATTAGAGATTTAAGAATATCTGTTACGGATCGTTGTAATTTTCGATGTGATTATTGTATGCCAAAAGAAATATTTGGCGATGACTTTGTATTTTTACCTAAACAAGAACTGCTCAGTTTTGACGAAATCATCCGTTTAGCTCGATTATACAGTAGCCTTGGTGTTGAAAAAGTAAGAATTACAGGAGGAGAACCTCTTTTAAGACGTGATTTGTATAAATTAATCCAAGGTATTAATGAAATTGAAGGTATTAATGATATTGGTTTAACAACGAATGGTTTGTTGCTAAAAAAACACGGCCAAAATCTATACGATGCAGGATTAAGAAGGATTAATGTCAGCATAGATGCATTAGATAATGAACTATTTAAATCGATTAACAACCGTAATATCTCTGCTTCACAAATACTTGAACAAATTGATTACGCTAAGAAAATAGGTTTTAAAGTAAAAGTAAACGTAGTTATACAAAAAGGTATTAACAATCAAGAAATTATACCTTTAGTAGAATACTTTAAAAATAACAATATTGTCGTAAGATTTATAGAATTTATGGATGTAGGAAATGATAATGGTTGGAATTTTGATAAAGTAGTCACGAAAAAAGAAATGCTAGAACAAATCGGTCAACATTTTGAAATCGAACCAGTAGAATCAAGTTATTTTGGCGAGGTCGCGACTTATTACCGACATAAAGATAATGGTGCTCAATTTGGATTAATTACAAGTGTATCTGCATCATTTTGTTCTTCATGTACAAGAGCAAGAATCTCCTCAGATGGAAAATTTTATGGTTGTCTTTTTGCTGAGAAAAATGGTTATGATATAAAAACTGAATTGCGAGATGGAAAGACAGATAATGAAATATTATCAACACTCAAACATTTATGGAATATTCGAGATGATAAATATTCAGATGAAAGAACGGAAGCAACAGTGGCGAGACGTAAGAAAAACAAAATCAACATGAATTATATTGGTGGTTAAACGTAAAAAAACAGCAACCTGTTAATTTTAAAATAACGGGTTGCTGTTTCATTTGTATAAAGAAACCTTTATTTTTCAAAATATACACGAATAATCATATCTAGTGCATCATGACTCAATTGTAAAGTGTCTTTACCTGCTTGATTCATCATATATGCTGTATTTTCATCGTTAAAGTTAATGGATTTTGAAAAATAAGGTGCAAATACATCTATAAAACTATTAAGCACTCTTTCTTCATCTGTAATGGTATTAATTTCAGATATAGGTGCGACTTCTAATTGATGAAAATCTAAATGTTTTTTTATTGTTTCAAAAATAAAATCATTTGAAGGCGGATAATTATTTGTTGCATGATAAATTTTTTGATTTTCTGCATAATCACAAGCCACCGTCAAAACATCTACAACATAATCAACAGGTACAAAATTAGAAGTATGTGTGCTATCTCCAAATAATCTGTATACAGTTTCAATGTTTTTATTAGTGATTCTTCGTTTAAACACTTTTAAAGCTTTCATAAATCCATATAATGTAAATTTAGAATCTGCTTCTCCAGTTACTGAATCTCCTATAATGATAGCTGGTCTTATGATAGATGTTGCCATATCTTTTTCCTGAGCGACTAAATGTTCAGCTTGTACTTTAGAAGCTTCATATGGGTTGTTTGTTGGTGCATCTTTCGGGTGAAGTTCTTCATAGGCTAATTCTTTTTCACCTATTGTGTAAGCAGTGGATACGTAAAGGAAATGTTTACTATTCAGCTTTTTCGCTAATTCTATTGCATGCTGAGTACCCGTATAATTAATTTGGAACAATTCATCAGCTAATTCAAAATTAAACTTCACTAAAGCAGCTAAATGATAAAATTTATCTATTTGTGGTATGTCTTTAATTTGATTTTCACTAACGTTACAATTTTCATTCGTAATATCACCATAAATAAAATGCATTCTTTCATGATATGATTCTTCCACTTTATTTAATAGCATTAATTTCTTTTGTTCAGATCTGTATAAAATGTAAAAATTCTTGTGCGCATCTTTAGCAAGTGATTTTATTAATTCAGCACCTACAAAGCCTGTTGCACCGGTTAAAAATATATTCATTATTTCACTCCGTTACTTTGTTTCTGACTATATTTTGAATGATGGTTTCGTGAAAGTAAAGCGTTTATATATCGTAATAAAATATAATATTGATATTTGAAATTTAAAAAGCATATAATAGAAAGTATTATACATAAAGGAGCATGTCTTATGATCGAACAAAAGAAGGCTAAACCTTCGTTATTTTTAATTATTATATTAGGCTTATTAACTGCTTTTGGTCCATTCTCTATTGATATGTATTTACCTGCATTACCTGAGATAAGTAATGATTTTAATACAAGCACATCGAATACACAGCTTACTTTAACATTATTTATGATAGGTTTAGCAATAGGACAAGTATTTGTAGGACCACTGTCAGATTTTATTGGTCGTAAGAAACCTTTAATGGTTGCGTTGGTTGTCTACACTATCGCTTCGATATTATGTGTGTTTGCTCCAAATATATATGTCGTGATGGCTTTAAGATTTGTTCAAGGTTTTACCGGCGGAGCAGGTGCAGTTATTTCCCGGGCAATGTCGAGTGATTTATATTCCGGAAAGGCTTTAACTAAATTTTTAGCTGTATTAATGCTCGTTAACGGTGTCGCGCCTATATTAGCACCTGTGCTAGGGGGGATAATACTTGAATTCTCTACTTGGAAAACTGTCTTTTTAGTACTGACAGCTTTTGGAGCGATAATGTTCTGCTTATCATTTTATAAATTAACAGAATCATTACCTGAAAATAATCGTTCTTCGGGTAGAATAAGCGAAATTTTAGGAGACTTTAAAGAATTATTAAAAAATCCAAAATTCTTATTACCATTATTTATACAAGGTAGTACTTTTGCATTACTGTTTAGTTATATTTCAGCATCACCATTTATCGTACAATCAGTATATGGCGTTTCCTCTTTTGCTTTTAGTTGGATGTTTGCTTTTAATGGACTTGGTTTAATATTTTCAGGACAGTTGGTTAATAAATTGGTTGATCGTTTTGATGAACATACATTGATGAAAGTATTCGCTTTTGTACAAATTATAGGCGTTATTATAGTATCTCTAACGTTGTTAAATAGTTGGTCAATTTGGATACTTATGATTGGTTTCTTTATTTTAGTAAGTCCTGTTTCTGCAATTGGTACTACAGGATTTTCAATAGCTATGGCAAACAATAAACGTGGTGCCGGAAGTGCTTCTAGTTTATTAGGATTATCACAATTTGCATTTGGAGGACTTGTAACACCACTTGTCGGGATAAAAGGAGAACACGATGTTATACCATATGTATTAACAATTGTCATAGTTTCACTCATTTTAATCATTTTATTCATGATTAATAGAAAAGTGTTTAAAGTTAATTAAACTTAATAGATATAATTAAATTCTCCCAGTCCAGTGGATTGGGAGAATTATGCTGAGCAGAGGTTAGCACCAAAACTCAAGATGTTTGAATTTAATTAGAATATACATTAAGGTATACATTCTGAATAATTATTGATAAATGACCTAAAGCAACAAGTGCACTTAAAATTGCTAAAGTTAGTGTGGATTTATTAGCATTTTCAAGGATGAATACTATGCTCAATAAAAAGCTGAATGCAACAAGTATAACGCGGTAACTTAAAAAATTGATTTCAATATCAACGTTTAAACTTGTAACAATCATGATAGTATTGAGTATAATGAACAACACAAGTAATAATTGTCTCATTTATTTCAATCCTAACTTTATGGTTTTGTTTATTAAGTATAACAAATGTTAGGCTAATACGTGAAATTAATGAACGTTTCATTGTATAATTAAGAAACGAATTGATAAAAAGGAGATTTATAAATGGCGATTAAAAAAATGAATATCACTCATGAGCAACATGATGAATTTGTAAAGCAACATCCTAATGGTGATATGTTGCAACTTACAAAGTGGGCAGAATCCAAAAAGCTTACAGGTTGGTATTCTCGTCGTATTGCTGTAGGTGACGGTGAAACACTTACTGGTGTAGCGCAAATGTTATTTAAAAAAGTACCAAAATTACCTTACACATTGTGTTACATATCAAGAGGTTTTGTAGTAGATTACAAAGATGAAAAATCTGTAAAAATGCTTTTGGAACTCTCGAAAGAATTAGCTAGAAATGAAAAAAGTTATGCGATTAAAATTGACCCTGATATTGAAGTAGAAGAGTCAGAAGGTGTATTAGAATTTTTAACTTCTTTAGGATTCAAACATAAAGGTTTTGAAGATGGTTTAAGTAAATCATATATTCAACCACGAATGACGATGATTACTAAAGTAGATCAATCTGAAGAAGATTTAATGCAAAGCTTTGATAAGCGTAATCGTTCACGTGTGAGAAACTCGTTAAAACGAGGAACTGATTTAATTATAGGAAATAGAGACGATTTAAAAATCTTTGCGCAAATCATGGAAGAAACTGGCGAACGTGATAATTTCTTAACTAGAGATTTGTCATACTTTGAAAACATCTATGACCATTTACATCCAGATGGAGATTGTGAGTTATTCTTAGTCAAAGTTGTTCCAGATAAAGTTCTTAAAGATTTATTTAAAGAACGTGATGCTTTATTAGAAGAAAAAGAAAAACTAGAAAATAAACGTCAAAATAAGAAAGTTGTAAACCAACTAAAAGATGCAGAAGAAAAGCTAGGAAATTATGAAAAACGCATTCAAGAAATGGAAGAACTTAAAGAGAAAAAACCAGATGGCGTTTATTTATCAGGTGGTATTCTTATATTTAGTGGTAAAAAATCATATTATTTATATGGTGCTTCTTCAAACGAGTATCGTGAATTTTTACCGAACCATCGTATGATTATCGAAATGATGCGTTTTGCTAAAGAAAAAGGTGCAACTAAGTTTGACTTTGGTGGCACTGACAATAACCCAGACCAAGATCATGAACATTATGGTTTATGGGCATTTAAACGTGTTTGGGGAACATACTTAAGCGAAAAAATTGGTGAATTTGATTATGTATTAAATAAACCAATTTATACAGCAATAGAAAAGGTTAAACCGGCTGTTACAACTTATAAGAGAAAAATAGAGAAAAAAATAAAGAGAAATTAAGATTAATAAAGCACTAAAAATTAAAAATTTTTAGTGCTTTATTCTCTGTTAGTTGTATGAATAGTGACCGTTATATTATAGAATGAGTTAAGAAAAGATAAATAGGGGGAAAACGAGTGGTTCAAAAAATGATAAAGTTCTCACTCAATAATAAATTTGCCATTTTGTTAATGACAATTATTATATTATTGGGTGGCGTATATTCAGCTTTTAAAATGAAACTTGAGTTATTACCGGATGTAACAACACCAGTTATTACAGTCACAACGCCATATCCTGGTGCTACACCCGAAAGTGTACTTGATAATGTAACAGAGCCTGTAGAAAAACAAGTACAAAACTTAGAAGGTGTAGAAAATGTAACGAGTCAATCGTTAGAAAATGCATCTGCCATCACATTAGAATATACATACCAAACAGACATGGATGAAGCAGAAACAGAATTAAGAAAGAAATTAGAGGAACTTGATTTACCTGAAGGCGTTCAAGACCCAGACATGAGTAGAATGTCTATGTACTCATTCCCTGTAGTCAGTTATTCAATTTCTGATAAAAATGATAATTTAGAAAAAGTTACAAAACAAATGGAATCAGATTTAATTCCTAAGCTTGAAAAAGTTGATGGAGTTGAAAGTGTGTCTTTATCAGGACAAACATTGGAAGAAGTTAACTTAGAATTTAATCAAAATGAACTTACTAAACGAGGTTTGTCAGAAGATGAAGTTCTTCAATATATCGATGGTGCTACAAAAGAATCGCCATTAGGGTTATATACTTTCGGAGATGACTTGAAATCTATAGTAGTCGATGGTCGTTTCACATCAATTAAAGCATTAAAAGATTTAGAAATTCCAATGACTGGTGGCGCTTCGAGTGGTGGAGACCAGCAAGCTAGTCAAGGAGGCGCTAGTCAAGCAGAACAGGCAAGTCAAGCACAGCAAGCAAGGCAAGGCGATGAAGAAAGTTCTGAAGCATCGCAAAGTATTCCAACAGTAAAACTGTCAGACATTGCTGATGTTAAAAAAGAAAAGAAACGAGATTCAATTTCAAAAACTAACGGCAAAAATGCCCTTGCGTTACAAGTTACAAAAGCTACGGATGCCAATTTAGTGGATGTAGTAGATAATGTAGATAAAGAAGTTGAAGCTTATAAGAAAGATCATAAAAATATTGAATCAGTACAATTAATGGAAACAGCTTCAACTATTAAAGACTCTGTATCTACAATGGTTGAAAAAGCGTTGATAGGTTCAATTGTAGCTGTAATCATCATACTCTTCTTCTTAAGAGACTTGAAATCAACAATTATAGCAATGGTATCAATACCAATGTCATTACTAATGGCTTTAATAGGGTTAAAGGCGTTAGATGTTTCACTTAATATTTTAACATTAGGTGCCTTAACAGTAGCGATAGGTCGTGTAATTGACGATTCGATTGTCGTTATAGAGAATATTTATCGACGGATGACGGATAGCGCTGAAAAGTTAACTGGTGGAAAATTAATCACGAGTGCAACTAAAGAAATGTTTATTCCGATTATGTCATCTACTATCGTTACAATTGTCGTATTCTTACCATTAGCGTTTGTAACTGGTCAAATCGGTGAGATGTTTAGACCATTTGCTTTAGCAGTAGCATTTAGTTTACTTGCTTCATTACTAATCGCGTTAACGATAGTACCAGTGTTATCACACATATTCTTTAAAAATGGTATTAAAAAACGCAAAAAAGAAAAAGGCAATTGGTTAGCTGGTAAATATAAAAATGTATTAAAATGGAACTTAAATCATAAGTGGCTTGTTATATTACTAAGTCTTATACTTGTCGTAGCGAGTATCGTTTTAGTATTTACTCCGTATATTGGGAAATCATTTATAGATACTGGTGAAGACAAGATGTTAGCACTAACTTATAAACCTTCACCTGGTGAAAAAGAAGAACAAGTTGTTAAAAATGGTGAGCAGGCAGAAAAGTATTTATCAAAAGATAAAAATGTAGACTTTGTTCAATATAGCGTCGGTGGAGAAAATCCATTCAATCCGTCAGCTCAAAATGATATGGCTTTAATGGTGAAATATGATAAAGATACTCCAAATTGGGACAATGTTGGTAAAAAAGTAATGGATCACATTGGAACATTTGATCATAAAGGAGAATGGAAACAACAAGACTTTTCTACAGGCGGTACAGCAAACGAAGTATCTGTTAAAGTTTCTGGACCATCAACTGAAGCAATAGAAGATACAGTTAAAAGTGTAGAAAAAGAAATTGCTAAAGTAAGTGGAGTTGAAAACGTAAGTTCAAACCTTTCTGAATCATATGAACAGTATGATATTGAAGTAGACCAAAATAAAGCAACGAAACTCGGCTTATCAGCTGGTCAAATTGCAATGACACTTAATCAAACAACACAAGATAAAGTCGTTACAAAATTAAATGACGATGGTAAATCTATAGATGTGAAATTGACTAAGGATGAAAAAACAGACTGGTCAGAAGACAAATTAAAAAATACAAAATTAACGACACCATTAGGTAAAGACGTTAAATTGAGTGAGATAGCATCACTTAAGAAAACAACTTCACCTGATACAATTACGAGAGAAAATGATAAAATATCCGTTTCAGTAGATGCAAAAATTACTGCAGACGATGTTGCCAAAGTAACATCTGATGTTAATCAAAAAGTATCTAAATTGGATAAACCTAATGATGTAGATGTAAACGTAGGTGGTACCAATGATGATATTAATGAAGCAATAGAACAATTAGTGTTGGCAATGGCAGCTGCGATATTAATCGTTTACTTAGTTATTGTCTTAACATTTAAAGGTGGATTAGCACCATTTGCGATACTATTCTCATTACCAGTATCTATTATTGGTGTAGTAGCTGGATTGTTAATTACGCAAGAAACAATTTCAGTTCCAAGTATGATTGGTATGTTAATGCTTATTGGTATCGTTGTAACCAATGCGATTGTATTAATAGATAGAGTTATTAATATGGAACAAAGCGGTATGTCAACACGAGAAGCTTTAATTGAAGCAGCAGGAACACGTTTACGTCCGATATTAATGACAGCTATTGCTACAATTGGTGCTTTAGTACCGTTGTTATTCGGTGGTGGAAGTTCTGTACTGATATCTAAAGCATTAGCTATAACTGTTATAGGTGGACTTGTTTCATCTACGATATTAACATTATTAGTTGTACCAATTTCATATGAAATCATTATGAAATTTAAAAAGAAAATATTTAAAAACCTAAGTGAAAGGGTAGAATAAATATTTTATATAGTCATTAGAAATTAATCAGAGGTAATTCTTATTATTAAGAGTTTTCCTCTGATTTTTTAATTTTTAAATAAAATGATATAATTCTTAGTAAATTAATCAGCTAAAGCTTGTGTGATATATATACTCTGATAGAATATATTCATATAGTATTTATTCGAATTTATTTGATAAGGAGTCGTTATAATGGGAACATCTCGATTATTGTCTCAAATACCTGATAGTTATTTTGGTAAGACGATGGGGCGCAAAGTTGAACACGGACCGTTACCACTTGTTAACATGGCAGTAGGTATTCCAGATGGGGAAACGCCTAAAGTGATCGTTGACGAATTTATTAATGCGATTCAAAAACCGGAAAATCAAAAATATGGAGCTTTTCACGGGAAATCGACATTTAAACAAGCAATAGTAGATTTTTATAAGAGGCATTACGATGTTGAATTAGATCCAGAAGATGAAGTGTGTATATTATACGGTACTAAAAATGGTTTAGTCTCATTACCAACTTGCGTAGTAGAACCTGATGAAAATGTCCTATTACCCGATCCAGGATATACAGACTATTTAGCTGGTGTTTTATTAGCGAGAGCCAATCCTTATCCGCTTGAGTTAAAGCCTGAACATCATTACTTACCTAAATGGGATGAAGTAAATCAAAACGTTTTAAAAAATACAACATTAATTTATTTAACTTATCCAAACAATCCCACTGGTTCAGTAGCAACGACTTCATTCTTTGATGAAACAATTCAAAGATTTAAAGATACGTCCACTCAAATTGTGCATGATTTTGCTTACAGTGCTTTTGGATTTGATGAAAAGAATCCGAGCATTTTGCAATCTAAAGATGCTAAAGAAACTGCAATTGAAATATATTCACTATCTAAAGGTTATAATATGTCTGGTTATAGAGTAGGTTTTGCAGTGGGTAATAAAGAGATGATAGCAGCGCTAAAAAAATATCAAACTCACACACATGCTGGTATGTTTGGTGCATTACAAGATGCAAGCACATTGGCATTAAATGAATGTGATGACTTTTTAAATGAACAAAACGAAATATTTAAAGAAAGAAGAACAAAGTTTGAAGCTGCTTTAAATGAAGTGAATATACCATTTGAGCCGATGAAAGGTGGTATATTTTTATGGTTAAAAGTTCCACCGAAGTTTGATGGTGAATCTTTTGTAGAATATTTACTTAAAGAACAATCGATTTTAGTAGCACCTGGCATTCCATTTGGAGAAAATGGTAAATATCATGTAAGAATATCATTAGCCTTGGATGATGAACAATTATATGAAGGTGCGAAAAGATTACAAAGCTTAGCGGATTTATATTAATAAAAAAGAGTCCAGAACAATTATTTATGGCCCGGACTCTTTCGACATTAATTAAAAAATAATAAATATTAAAATAACATAAATAATGAGAATGAAAATTGTCATTAAATTAAGTAATTGAATACCTTTTTTATCTTTCACACGATATTTAAATGCTGTAATTTCTATATTTAAAACTAAGCATAGCAATACAGCTAGTAACCACCAGTATTGAAGTGGAAAAGTAAATATCATACTTCCTAAAAAGACTAATAACATAAGTCCCATGATAAAACGTAAAGCTTGAGTTAACATCGTATGAAGTTGATAAATACTTAAATAGCTTATGATAAGATAAATAAGTGTGAATAATAAAAGAATTAAAATTAACATGGTTGCTTCCTTTCGTTAATCTTGATTTAATTGAGCACGTACTTTACTAATTTCATCCTCAATTTGTTCGAGTTGCTTTTCTAACATTTGAGTTGCTTGACCTGTAGATTCTCGCTTTTCTAAATCATTTTGAATACGAATATAATCATATTTAAGTTCAGACAATTGTTGGTTTAAATCCATAATTGAAACACTCCTTTATATTATTGAATGAATTAAAGTTGGTGACAAAGATGAAAAAATTAAAAACGAATGCTATGCGTATACTTGATCAGCACAATATATTTTATCATATCCACGAATTTAAAATAGGGAAAGAACATATTGAAGGGGATCAAGTTGCAAAACTTATACAAAAACCAGTAGAGCAAGTATATAAAACATTAGTTCTAATGAATGATAAAAATGAGCATTATATTTTTGTAATACCAGTAGTTGAACATTTAGATATTAAGAAAGCAAGTAAGTCTGTTGGACAGAAAAAGCTTGAATTACTACCACTTGATCAACTTACAAAAGTAACAGGGTATGTAAGAGGTGGTTGTTCTCCAATTGGTATGAAAAAATCTTTCAAAACAATTATTGATGACAGTGCTCAGTCTTTATCAAGTTTTATTATAAGTGCTGGTAAGAGAGGGTATCAAGTTGAAATAGACCCAAATGACTTAGCAAGTATAATTGATATTGAGTTTCATGATATATTAAAACATAACTAAATTAATTTTAGTATAATTAAAAAGAATTTCAAACAAAAAGTGTGCATAAAAATTAAACAATGTTAACATATAAAAATGTGAGTTTTACGAGAGAAGTGATAAAATGACTGAAAATTTCATAATGATAATCTTATTGATTACATTAGGGTACATACTTAAAAAGTTGAAATTCTTTAAAGCTTCTGATGGTAATGTATTAGCTACACTAGTACTAAACGTAACTTTACCATCATTAGTTATCGTCAATTTGAACGGATCAGACTTGGACTTATCTTTAGGTTGGCTACCTATATTAATGATTTTATACGGTGTTTTAGCTAAGTTACTTATTATATGGTTATTCAAGAAAAAATATAATAATCAAATAAGAGGTACAGTAGGGATGATGGCCGCTTCTGTAAATATCGGCTTATTTGCTTATCCGTTGGTGGCACAAATATGGCCTAAAACAGGGTTATTATATTTTGGTATGCTAGATATCGGTACGGCGATTATTATGTTTGGAGTAACTTATTTTGTAGGCAGTTACTTTAATGATGGTGGAGACCAATTTGATTTCAAACAAATGGGCGTAAAATTATTAAAAACTGTGCCTCTAATGACTTATATTATTATGTTCATTTTAAACATATTAAACATACAAATACCAGGAAAAGCGATAAACTTCTTTGAAATTATATCCAACGCTAATATGCCATTGTCTATGATATTATTAGGCTTATTCCTTAACTTCAAAATTGAAAAGGCATATTTACCAATCGTTGTTAAATATTTATTATTCCATTATGGGTTCGGTCTATTAATGGGACTACTTGTCCATTTCTTCTTACCAGTTTCTGATCCAATGATTAAAACAACATTATTAATTGGCTGGTTGTTGCCGATAGGTGTATCAGTGCTTTCATACGCTATTACTTTCAAATATAAAACGTTGCCTATTGTCGGCATGGCCACTAATCTAAGTATTATTATTTCAATTGTGATTTTATATATGTATCAGTTATTATTTGTATAGAAAAAGCGTATGAGACATAAATAATTCAAGAAAAAAATGCTCCTAATTCGTTAATTAAAAATCTAACGAGTTAGGAGCATTTATATATTAACCTTTACCACCCATAAATGCTGGGTAGTTAGTCATTCCGCCATCTACATAAATAGTTGTACCGTGTACATAGCTTGCTTGTTCAGATGCTAAGAATGCATTAATGTTGGCTACTTGATATGCTTCACCAATTTCATTTAATGGTATCATTTCTAATGTTTCATCTCTTGTAGTAGGATCCGAGAATTTTTCACGTGTATGTTCTGTAACAATAGCACCTGGTGAAACGTTATTAATTCTAATACCGTATTTACCGTATTCCATTGACATTGTTTCCATCATTAATTTTAAACCGCCTTTACTTGCAGCGTAGTTAACGTAGTTTGGCCATGGAATTTTATCATGAACACTTGCTGTGTTAATAATTTGTCCTTTAATATCATGTTCTAAATAATATTTGACCGCTTCTCTACTACCTAAGAAAGCACCAGTTAAGTTGATATCTATTACTTTAGACCATTCTTCTGTACTCATTTCGTGTGTTGGTATAGGCTTTTCAAAACCAGCATTATTAATCATAACATCTATTCGGCCAAATTCTTCGTGAGCTTTTTGTATTAAGTTTTTAATATCTTCTTCTTTAGATACATCACCTTGAACAGCAATTGCTTTGCTGCCTGAATCTTGAATAGTTTTTACAACTTCTTCCGCTTCTTCTGAATTGTTGAGATAGTTAATAACGACATTAGCGCCTTCTTTTCCAAAACGTTCTGAAGTTGCTTTACCTATACCGCTATTACCTCCTGTAATGATAACGACTTTATCTTTTAAATCATTATACATATTAAACACTCCTTCTCTTTAATTTAATTATCCTTTAGCAAAACCTATAATAAATGCTGCGATAATTATGAGAACTATACCAATCCAAATGAAAGTCATTTGGCGTTTTGTTTTTTGTTCGCCTAATAAGAATATACCCCCTAAAGTGGAGACGATAACTAACATTTGTGAGAATGAGAAACTTGTTCCAACCCCAACTTTTGGTTGAGAGATAAATAGGAACATGTTACCTAATGCCCATACTATACCTGGTAATAAATTAAAAGTTGTATATTTAACGGATGGCTTATGTTTAAATGATAAAATCACACCACCGATAACCATACCTATAGATTGAGGGAATAAAGCGTCCCATCCTTCTACGCCAAATACTTGGCCGATTACAACGTAAACTACATAACCAACAGTTGAAATAAGTAAAATCGGTATTGCTTGGCCGAATTTTTTAGAATTACCACTGCTAGTTGAACCTTTCTTCTGCACAGAAGTAAAAATAACACCGATGATTAAAAGAACTAATCCTGTTAATCCAAGTGCAACTTGTGTGCCAGTATCCCATTCACCTAAGAATGCGGCACTAAATAATGTTGTACCCAATAGTTGTAAACCTGTAGATATTGGCATTGTTAAAGAAACACCAATTAAATCAACACTCCGTAATTGGAATCCTTGTCCTAAAGCCCAGAAGGCACCGGAAATCATCCCTATAATAATAGTACGGAATGTAAATTCTACATCTCCAAAAATGAAGAGTAATATACCTATAATAAATGCACCGATAGTCGTACCTAAAATTTGATTATAAGGTCCACCACCGACTTTCACATTAATTAATACAACGCTCCCCCAGAACAATGCTGGTAACAGAGCTATAAGATAATCCATATGGACAACTCGCTTTCTATAATTGAATTCATCTTCCATTTTACCCATTATTAAATATGCAAAACAATTAATAAACTTAATAAATCGCTTACAATGTTAAATTACAATAAAAAGTCTGGAACATAGATTATGTTCCAGACTTTTTATATATTGGCAGTACCTGACTAGGATTGAAAATACGCTTATATCAAGCTTTTTTCAAACTTAGTCATCCCGCTTCCTAAGAGAGGCGAACGTACTTGAAATGATGCACTTCGTTTGTAATTTTAAATCCAACTTTCTCATATAGAAGCTGTATTTGTTCGTGGTTTTTACTGTCAACATGAATGCGTACTGTTTCAACTTCATTATGATTGAAAGCTTGAGTTGTAGCATAATGAATCATTTGAAAAGCGATGCCTTGTTTTCTGTAATCTCTATGTGAAGCAAGATAAGGAATAGTTGCCAAGTGTTTTGGTATATCTATTGAAAGATAAATGTATCCTTTTACGAGACCTTCCGCCATAAATAAATATAAAGCGTGGTCATCATCTAAAGAATCTATTATATCTTCAGAAGTTACTTCACTATCTATGAAACTTTTAGAATGAAGTTTATCGAACGAATAAAAATATGGTTTACTGTAATGAATCATTTGATGTTGTTCCTCTATTTCGTGAGGGGGCTGGTGTATTTCAAGTGTATATTGTGTTTCAACATAGCCTGCTCGCAATGCTTTTAACTTACTATTGTTGAGTATGTGGTTTTTATGTAAAGATATGTGACAATATTTAACTTCTGGATGATTATTTAAAAGCATATCCCAAGCTTCTTTTAATGATTGTAAAGTTTTTTCAGAAGTGTCATTTACGATAGGGCCCCATACATTTACAGTTTCTTTATCTACTTTTTCGAAACCTAGAATCCCGGTTATTTCTTCATTATTGTAAAGATAGAAAAAAGATTGTTCATCAAATTTGTTATTTAAAGATGACTTAATACTATCAATACAATCTGGAATATATTGTACATGATTTTCATCTTGAATGTTTTTCTCTTGTATATACTGGGCGACAGGATCGATTTGCTTAAGTGGAAGTATTTGCATGAAAGTCACTCCTTTAATGGACATCGATTATTTATAATCTATTATACGATTAATTGTCTTGTTATAAAAGTTTTTGATAACTTTAGATGGATAATCATCCGTGTTATACTAATAAGAATGAAAAAAGAATGGGTGAAATAATTATGAAAGCATTAATTCTTGCTGAAAAACCATCTGTTGGTCGTGACATTGCTAAAGCAATGGGCGTGAATGATCAAAAGAAAGGTTATTTCGAGAACAAACAATATATTGTGACATGGGCGTTAGGTCATTTAGTTACGAATGCAACACCAGAGGAATATGATAAGAAATTTAAAGAATGGAAATTAAGTGAACTTCCTATTATCCCTGATTATATGAAACATGTTGTTATTAAAAAGACGCGCAGTCAGTTTAATACTGTACAACATTTAATGAAACGTGATGACGTTCAATCAATAATCATTGCAACTGACGCGGGGCGAGAAGGTGAGTTAGTAGCAAGATTGATTATCGAAAAAGCTAAAATAAAGAAACCAATAAAAAGATTATGGATTAGCTCAGTTACTGAAAAGGCAATTAGAGAAGGATTCAAGAATTTAAAACCTGGTAAAGCATATGACAATTTATATAAAGCAGCATTATGTAGAAGTGAAGCGGACTGGATTGTTGGAATAAACGCAACACGAGCACTAACTACTAAATACGATGCACAATTATCTTGTGGTAGAGTGCAAACACCAACATTGAATCTTGTTAAGATGAGACAAGACGAAATACAGTCATTTAAACCTGAAAGATATTATCAGATGAACGTTGAAGTGGACGGTTATAAATTCAAATGGCTTACACAAAATAGTGACCGTATTTTTGATAAAGAAAAAATCGAAAGCTTGAAAAATAAATTACAAAATAAAAAAGGCGAAATTAAAAAAGTTAATAAAAAGAAGAAAACTAAATACCCTCAAAAATTATACGATTTAACTAGCCTTCAACAAACAGCTTACCAACGCTATAAGATGAGCGCTAAGGAAACGTTAAATACTATGCAAACTTTATACGAACAGCATAAAGTTTTAACTTATCCAAGAACAGACTCAAACTATTTAACAAGTGATATGGTTTCATCATTAAAAGATAGGGTGTCTACTTTAACTGCTACACCATTAAAATCATATGCTGTACCGTTAATTAAAAAAGAAATACGCGCAGGGAAACATTTTGTTGATAATACAAAAGTATCGGATCATCACGCAATTGTTCCAACAGAAGTTAGAGCAAATATGGATCAATTATCACCGAGAGAACAAAAAATATATATGCTAGTAGCTGAGCGATTTTTAGAAGTATTACTTCCACCATATCAATATGAAGAAACAACTGTTGATTTAACTGTAGAAGGTGAGACTTTTAAATTGGTTCAAGAAGTAGCAATTGATTTAGGTTTTAAAGCAATTCATCAAGAAGAAGCGGTTGTTAAAGCATTACCATTTAAGGAACACGAACAAGTGGTCATCCAAAAAGTAAATGTCATTGGAAAAGACACAGAGCCACCAGCTTACTTTAATGAAGGAACATTATTAAAAGCTATGGAATCACCACAATTATTCTTTAACTTGAATGATAAGAAAATGTCTAAAACATTAAATGAAACTGGTGGAATAGGTACTGTAGCTACACGAGCAGATATTATCGAAAAGTTATATAGTTCTAATGTTATAGAAGCTGTGCAAGGTAAAATTAAAATAACACCTAAAGGCAAACAATTATTAAACTTAGCACCTGAGCAACTAACATCTCCGGCATTAACTGCTGAATGGGAAATGAAACTTACACAAATTGAAAAAGGTCAGTATCAGAAAGAAGCTTTTATGAAAGAGATGAGAAGTTTTACGAAAGAGATTATTTCTGATATAAAAAATAGCGATGACAAATTTAAGCATGATAATTTAACGGCTACAGAATGTCCTACGTGCGGGAAATTCATGTTAAAAGTTAAAACGAAAAATGGCCAAATGTTAGTTTGCCAGGACCCTACTTGTAAAACGAAGAAAAATCAACAAAGAGTTACAAATGCTAGATGTCCAAACTGTAAGAAGAAACTTACGTTATATGGTACAGGGAAAACGGCAGTGTATCGTTGTGTATGTGGACATACTGAATCGCAAGAACACATGGATAAAAGACTTAAAAATAAAAAGACAGGTAAAATCAGTAAAAAAGAAATGAACAAATATATGAAAAATGAAGAAGTTGAAAATAATCCATTTAAAGATGCCTTAAAAGATTTAAAATTATAAAATTAAACATCAACAATGTTACGTACGAAATGTCATTGTTGATGTTTTTTATTTATATATAATGAAGGAATTACGATTCAAATTGCTTTGTAGTTACAAATACGAACATAATGTGAATGTTTTTAATCAATGTTCGTAAAAGTATTGATTTTTAAACATTACAGTAATACAATGTACAGTGTTGAAATTAATAAAGGAGTCTTGAAATGAAACGATACTTTAAATTTGATGAGCTAGGCACAAGTTATAAGCGAGAAATACTAGGTGGGCTAACAACATTTCTATCAATGGCATACATATTAGCAGTTAACCCTTCAATGTTAAGTTTAGCTAGTGTTGAAAATATACCTGATTCTATGAGAATGGATCAAGGTGCAGTATTCGTAGCGACAGCATTAGCAGCGTTAGTTGGTTGTTTATTCATGGGAATTATAGCTAAATACCCAATTGGTTTAGCACCAGGTATGGGATTAAATGCATTTTTTGCGTTTACAGTAGTATTAACTATGGGTATTCCATGGCAAACAGGATTAACGGGTGTACTATTTTCAGGTGTGATATTTGCTTTTCTAACAATGAGTGGGTTAAGGGAAGTTATCATTAATGCTATACCGTTTGAACTTAAGATGGCAGTTTCAGCAGGTATAGGTTTATTTATAACATTTGTAGGTTTACAAGGAGCAGGTATTGTTCAAAAAGAAGATTCTACTTTAGTAACTTTAGGTACAATGCACAATCCAGAAGTATTATTAGCAGTATTCGGGATTATCATCACTATTATATTGATGGCGAAAAAAATTCCAGGATCTATTTTTATTGGTATGGTATTAACGGCAGTTGGTGGATTAGTAACAGGCTTAATCGACATGCCAAGTAGCGTGGTAGGTAAAGTACCAAGTGTTGCACCAACATTCGGTGCAGCATTTGAAGCTTTTGGAGATTTATCCACTATATTTAATGTGCAATTCTTAATCGTTGTATTAACTTTCTTATTTATTGATTTCTTTGATACAGCAGGTACATTAGTTGCAGTAGCAAACCAAGCAGGTTTAATGAAAGATAATAAGTTACCTAGAGCTGGAAAAGCACTATTCTCAGATTCATTAGCTACTATAGTAGGGGCTATTTTCGGTACATCTACAACTACAAGCTATATCGAATCAAGCGCAGGTGTTGCTGTAGGTGCAAGAACAGGTTTTGCAAGCGTAGTAACCGGTCTTTGTTTCTTAGCCGCGTTATTATTCTCTCCATTAATGTCAGTTGTTACAAGTGCTGTAACAGCACCGGCATTAGTTATTGTTGGTGTGTTAATGGTAAGCAACCTAGGTAAAATTGATTGGCAGAAATTCGAAATAGCAGTACCGGCATTTTTAACTATGATTATGATGCCATTAACTTATTCAATTGCGACAGGTATAGCATGCGGATTTATTTTCTATCCTATTACTATGATAGTTGCAAAGAGACACAAAGAAATACATCCTATAATGTATGGTTTATTCTTTGTATTCGTAGCATATTTCATGTTTGTTCATTCATAAAAAAAGTCACGTGCATAAGCGCGTGACTTTTTTAATCTTTATAAGTAGTTTTGAACGATTTAGATGGAATGTACACAGGGGCTATTATAATTGTAAATAAGAAAATAACCATTAATACGACCATTAATATGTGTAATAACCATCCAACAACGGGAATGATAGAAATAAAACTCGCAATTAATCCTATTAAAGGTATGACAAAAATAGCTTTGACAGAATTTTGATTATCTATTAACAATATCAATGTAGATATGAAATATAAAGAACCATTAAATACAAGGGCATTATAACCAGTTGAAAGAACAATGCTCCCACCTATAAAAGGAATAGCTAATAAAAGTTCAGAAATTACTAATATAATAGAAAGAACAAGTAATACTGACTTGATTCCTCTTTTCATGTTTTCACCACCTGTTAAAATACTTTTTACATTATAACATTTAGATTACAAATTATCTATTTTAAATTATCTATTGAAAAGGTAAAAGAATTCCGTTATAATACATGGGTATGTGCTAGATAAAACTTAGAGAAATATATGATTATCTATTGATTAATGGATGCAAATCATGTATCATATCTAATGTTGGACTTTAAGAAGCGATGAAGCGAGAGGTTACTGACACACCCGGCCGCTTTGCCATGGCGGTGTGTAAGAGAGTTTTCGTGGAGAAGTCTATCACTATAAAGTAGACGAACAAGGAGGGAAAATTATGGCAAAACAAAAAATTCGTATCCGTTTAAAAGCGTATGATCACCGCATGATCGATCAATCAGCAGAGAAAATTGTTGAAACTGCTAAACGTTCAGGAGCTCAAGTGTCTGGTCCGATTCCGTTACCAACTGAAAAATCAGTTTATACAGTAATCCGTGCCGTTCACAAATACAAAGATTCACGTGAGCAATTCGAACAACGTACGCATAAACGTTTAATCGACATTCTTAACCCTACACCTAAAACAGTTGATGCTCTTATGGGCTTAAACTTACCATCTGGTGTAGACATCGAAATCAAATTATAATTCATTCAAAATAACAGGAGGTGCGACTTTCGATGACCAAAGGAATCTTAGGAAGAAAAATTGGAATGACTCAAGTATTCGCAGAAAATGGTGAATTAATACCAGTAACTGTAGTAGAAGCTAGTCAAAACGTTGTATTACAAAAGAAAACTGAAGAAGTAGATGGCTATAACGCTCTACAAATCGGTTTTGAAGACAAACAAGCATATAAAAAAGATCGTAAATCTAATAAATATGCTACTAAAGCTGCTGAAGGACATGCTAAAAAAGCTGGTTCAGCACCTAAGCGCTTCACTCGTGAATTCAGAAACATAGATGTTTCAGCATACGAGGTAGGTCAAGAAGTCACTGTAGATACATTCCAAGCAGGAGACATTATTGATGCAACAGGCGTTTCTAAAGGTAAAGGTTTCCAAGGCTCAATTAAACGCCATAACTTCGCACGTGGACCAATGAGTCACGGTTCTCATTTCCACAGAAGCCCTGGTTCAATGGGTATGGCTTCAGATGCTTCTAAAGTATTCAAAGGTAAAGGATTACCTGGCCGTATGGGAGCAAACACAGTAACTATGCAAAACTTAGAAATCGTTAAAGTAGATGCAGAGAACAATGTAGTTCTTGTAAAAGGAAATGTTCCAGGTCCTAAAAAAGGCTTAGTAAAACTTACAACTTCAATCAAAAAAGGTAATAAATAATTATTTAGGTGAAAGGAGGAAACAACATTATGGCTAATTTTGATGTATTAAAAGTAGATGGTTCTAAATCAGGATCTATCGAATTAAATGATAGTGTATTTGGTATCGAACCAAACCAACACGTATTATTTGAAGCAGTTAACTTACAACGCGCTTCATTACGCCAAGGTACTCATGCAGTTAAAAATCGTTCAGCAGTTCGTGGTGGTGGACGTAAACCTTGGAAACAAAAAGGTACAGGACGTGCTCGTCAAGGTACAATTCGTGCGCCACAATGGCGTGGTGGTGGTATCGTATTCGGACCAACACCAAGAAGCTATTCTTACAAAATGCCTAAGAAAATGCGTCGTTTAGCATTACGTTCTGCATTATCTGCAAAAGCAAATGATAACGAATTAGCAGTATTAGAAGCATTCAATTTTGATGCTCCTAAAACTAAAGAATTAAAAAATGTAATGAGCAATTTAGAACTTTCTAAAAAAGTATTATTCATCGTTGATGCTTTAGATAACAATGTTGAATTATCAGCTCGTAACATTCCAAGTGTAAAAGTTATTGACGCTCAAAGTTTAAACGTCTTAGATATTTTAGACGCTAACAAAGTCGTAATAACAAAAGCAGCTGTGGATAAAGTAGAGGAGGTGCTCGGATAATGGAAGCAAGAGATGTTATTAAGCGCCCCGTAATCACAGAGAAATCTTCATCAGATATGGGATTAGACAAATACACATTTGATGTAGATACTCGTGCAAATAAGACACAAGTTAAAATCGCAATCGAAGAAATTTTCGACGTTAAAGTAGACTCAGTTAACATCATGAACATTAAAGCGAAAGCTAAACGTGTTGGTCGTTACAATGGTTTCACTAACAAACGTCGTAAAGCAATCGTAACTCTAAAAGACGGTTCATCAATCGACTTTTTCAACTAATAAACAATTACCATTAAGGAGGTAAAACGACAATGGCTCTTAAAAAGTATAAGCCAATTACAAATGGTCGTCGTAATATGACTTCTTCAGATTTCGCTGAAATCACATCAACGACTCCTGAAAAATCATTATTACAACCGCTTCCGAGAAAAGCGGGACGTAACAACCAAGGTAAATTGACAGTTCGTCACAGAGGTGGCGGTCATAAACGTCAATACCGTGTAATTGATTTCAAACGTAACAAAGATGGAATTCCAGCTAAAGTAACAACAGTTGAATATGATCCAAACCGTTCTGCTAATATTGCATTAGTAGTATACGCAGATGGTGAGAAAAGATATATCCTTGCTCCTAAAGGTTTAAAAGTAGGACAAGAAATTTTCAATGGTCCAGAAGCAGATATCAAATTAGGTAACGCATTAGCATTACAAGATATCCCAGTTGGTACTACAATTCACAATATCGAATTAAAACCAGGTAAAGGTGGACAATTAGTTCGTTCTGCTGGTACAAGTGCTCAAGTACTTGGTAAAGAAGGTAAATACGTACTAGTTCGTCTAAAATCAGGTGAGGTTCGTATGATTTTATCTACTTGCCGTGCTACAATCGGACAAGTTGGTAACATTGCTCACGAATTAATCACAGTTGGTAAAGCCGGCCGTACTAGATGGATGGGTAAACGTCCTACAGTTCGTGGTTCTGTAATGAACCCTAACGATCACCCACACGGTGGTGGTGAAGGTCGTACACCAATCGGTCTTGATTCACCAATGTCTCCATGGGGCAAACCAACACTTGGTAAGAAAACTCGTAAGAAAAGCCAACGTTCATCTAAATTTATCGTTCGTGGTCGTAAGAAAAAATAATAATACCTTATTTACGTGTGCGGCTTAAATGCCGCGCGCAATAATAAGAAGGGAGGCGCCATAATGGCTCGTAGTCTTAAAAAAGGACCTTTCGTTGATGATCATTTAATGAAAAAAGTTGAAGCTCAAAACGAAGGTGAAAAAAAATCAGTTATTAAAACATGGTCTCGTCGTTCAACAGTATTCCCTAATTTTATAGGACATACAATTGCAGTATATGATGGTCGTAAACACGTACCAGTTTTCATTACTGAAGACATGGTTGGTCATAAATTAGGAGAGTTTGCTCCTACACGTACTTATAAAGGGCACGCTGCAGACGACAGAAAGACTAAACGCTAATTTCTAAAAAGAGGAGGAAGTCACAATGGAAGCAAAAGCGGTTGCTAGAACAATAAGAATCGCACCTCGTAAAGTGAGATTAGTTTTAGATCTTATTAGAGGTAAAGAAGTGGCAGAAGCAATTGCCATCTTAAAATTAACGAATAAAGCAACATCACCTGTTGTTGAAAAATTATTAATGTCAGCATTAGCAAATGCAGAACATAACTATGATTTAAATCCTGATACTTTAGTAGTAAGAGAAGCTTACGCTAATGAAGGACCTACATTAAAACGTTTCCGTCCACGTGCACAAGGTCGTGCAAGTGCGATTAACAAACGTACTAGCCACATTACAATCGTAGTTGGCGAAAAAGAAGTTAAAGAAGCTAAAGAAGTTAAAGAAGCATAATTAACCAAATCATTAAGGAGGGAATATAGTGGGTCAAAAAATTAATCCAATCGGACTTCGTGTCGGTGTAATTCGTGACTGGGAAGCAAAGTGGTATGCAGATAAAGACTTCGCAACACTTTTACATGAAGACTTAAAAGTTCGTAAATATATCGCAGAAGCATTAAAAGAAGCTTCAGTTTCAAGTGTTGAAATTGAACGTGCAGCAAACCGCATCAATATTGCAATCCACACTGGTAAGCCAGGAATGGTTATTGGTAAAGGCGGTTCAGAAATAGAAAAATTACGTAATAAATTAAACGCATTGACTAACAAAAAAGTACACATCAACGTTATCGAAATCAAAAAAGTTGATTTAGATGCTACATTAGTTGCGGGTAACATTGCTCGTCAATTAGAAAATCGTGTATCTTTCCGTCGTGCTCAAAAACAAGCAATCCAACGTGCAATGAAATTGGGTGCTAAAGGTATCAAAACACAAGTATCTGGTCGTCTAGGTGGCGCGGATATCGCTCGTGTAGAACAATATTCAGAAGGAACTGTTCCACTTCATACACTACGTGCAGACATTGATTTCGCACATGAAGAAGCCGACACTACGTACGGTAAACTAGGTGTTAAAGTATGGATCTACCGTGGAGAAGTTCTTCCTACAAAGAAGTCTAGTGAAGGAGGAAAATAATAATGTTATTACCAAAACGTGTTAAATTCCGTCGTCAACATCGTCCTAAAACAACTGGTCGTTCAAAAGGCGGAAATGAAGTAACATTTGGTGAGTATGGCTTACAAGCTCAATCAGCAGCTTGGATTACATCTCGTCAAATTGAATCAGCTCGTATCGCAATGACACGTTATATGAAACGTGGCGGAAAAGTATGGATCAAAATATTCCCACATACACCTTACACTAAAAAACCTTTAGAAGTACGTATGGGTTCTGGTAAAGGTGCAGTTGAAGGTTGGGTAGCAGTAGTTAAACCAGGACGTATCTTGTTCGAAGTTGCAGGTGTTCAAGAAGAAGTAGCACGTGAAGCATTACGTCTTGCTGCACACAAACTTCCAGTTAAATCTAAGTTTGTAAAACGTGAAGAATTGGGTGGTGACACAAATGAAAGCTAAGGATATCAGAAATTTAACCACTACTGAAATTGAAAAAGAAATTAAAGAAGCTAAAGAACAATTATTCAACTTACGCTTTCAGTTAGCAACTGGTCAACTTGAAGAGACTGCTAACATTCGAAAAGTTAAAAAAACGATTGCACGTTTGAAAACAATCGTTCGTGAAAGAGAAATCGAAGAAGAGAAAGCAGCAGATAATAAATAATCAAGTAAAGGAGGTTCATTACTGTGAGCGAAAGAAATGACCGCAAAGTTTACGTTGGTAAAGTAGTTTCAGATAAAATGGATAAAACTATTACAGTAGTTGTAGAAACTTACAAAACTCATAAATTATATGGTAAACGAATCAAATATTCAAAAAAATATAAAACTCATGATGAAAATAATTCAGCAAAAATGGGCGATATCGTTAAGATTGCAGAAACACGTCCTTTATCATCAACTAAGCATTTCCGTCTAGTTGAAATCGTTGAAGAATCAGTAATTATTTAATAGAAGTATAAAGATAAGGGAGGTCAAACAAAGATGATCCAACAAGAAACACGTTTAAAAGTGGCAGACAACTCTGGTGCTCGTGAAGTATTAACAATCAAAGTTTTAGGCGGAACTGGTCGTAAAACAGCAAACATTGGTGACGTTATCGTTGTTACTGTTAAAAATGCTACACCAGGCGGCGTTGTTAAAAAAGGTGAAGTCGTTAAAGCTGTTGTTGTTCGTACTAAAACAGGTGTACGCCGTGAAGATGGTTCATACATCAAATTTGACGAAAATGCATGTGTAATCATTCGTGATGACAAAGGTCCACGTGGTACACGTATATTCGGTCCTGTAGCGCGTGAATTACGTGAAGGTAACTTCATGAAGATAGTTTCTCTAGCGCCAGAGGTACTTTAATCTATAATGATAAAAAACAAAATTCCTAAGGAGGTGCCTACACATGCACGTACGTAAAGGTGACAACGTAATCGTTATCTCAGGTAAAGATAAAGGTAAAACTGGTAAAGTTTTAGAAGCATTACCTAAGAAAGAACGCGTAGTTGTAGAAGGTGTGAACGTTATTAAAAAACACCAGAAACCAACTCAGTTCAATCCAGAAGGTGGTATCTTAGAAACAGAAGGTACTATCCATGTATCAAACGTTCAATTACTAGATCCTAAGACAAACGAACCAACTCGTGTTGGATTCAAAGTAGTAGATGGTAAAAAAGTTCGTATCGCTAAAAAATCAGGCGAAGAAATTAAATCATCAAAAGAATAATTATTAAGTGAAAGGAGGATCCACTTTGACACGTTTAAAAGAAAAGTTTAATAATGAAATTTCATCTGAATTAGTTAAGAAATTTAACTACAGCTCAGTAATGGAAGTACCAAAAATCGAAAAAATCGTAGTAAATATGGGTATCGGTGATGCGGTTCAAAACTCTAAAGTTTTAGATTCAGCTGTTGAAGAATTGCAATCAATCACTGGTCAAAAACCAGTAGTAACTAAAGCAAAAAAATCAATTGCGACTTTCCGTCTTCGTGAAGGTATGCCAATCGGTGCAAAAGTAACATTACGTGGAGAAAGAATGTATGAATTCTTTGATAAATTAATCTCAGTTTCATTACCACGTGTACGTGACTTCCGCGGTATCTCTAAAAAAGCATTTGACGGTCGCGGTAACTACACATTAGGTGTTAAAGAACAATTAATTTTCCCTGAAATCGACTATGATAAAGTAAGTAAAGTACGCGGAATGGATATCGTTATCGTAACAACTGCTAACACTGACGAGGAAGCTCGTGAATTGTTAACACAATTCGGTATGCCATTTCAAAAGTAATCTCTAATTATAAAGGAGGCTAATTAAGTGGCTAAAAAATCAATGATCGCTAAACAACAACGTAAACAAAAATTCGGAGTTCGTGAATATACGCGTTGTGAACGTTGTGGACGTCCACATTCAGTATACCGTAAATTCAAACTTTGTCGTATTTGTTTCCGTGAACTAGCGTACAAAGGCCAAATCCCTGGCGTACGTAAAGCTAGTTGGTAAAACTCAAAAGAATGAAAGGAGGATACACAAATGACAATGTCAGATCCAATTGCAGATATGTTAACTCGCGTACGTAACGCAAACATGGTACGTCACGAAAAATTAGAGTTACCTGCATCAAACATTAAAAAAGAAATCGCTGAAATCCTTAAAAACGAAGGATTCGTAAAAAGCGTAGAATATATCGAAGATGATAAGCAAGGTGTTATCCGTATGTTCCTAAAATATGGTCAAAACAACGAGCGTGTTATCACAGGTTTAAAACGTATTTCTAAACCAGGTTTACGTGTTTATGCTAAAGCTGACGAGATTCCAAGAGTTCTTAACGGTTTAGGTATTGCACTTGTCTCTACATCTGAAGGTGTTGTAACTGATAAAGTTGCTAGGCAACGTGGAATCGGTGGAGAAGTATTAGCTTATATCTGGTAATTATAAAATTATAAGGAGGTGCCCACATAATGAGCCGTGTTGGAAAGAAAATTATTGAGATTCCTTCAGACGTAACTGTTGCTATCGAAGGTAACACGATTACAGTAAAAGGATCTAAAGGTGAATTAACTAGTACTTTTAATGAAGAAATGACATATAAACAAGAGGAGAACACTTTAGAAGTTGTTCGTCCATCTGACTCTATAGAACACAAAACAGTACATGGCACAACTCGTGCATTGATCGCTAACATGATCGAAGGTGTATCTAAAGGTTTTGAGAAAAACTTAGAACTTATCGGTGTAGGTTACCGTGCTCAAATGCAAGGTAATAACATCATCCTTAACGTAGGATATTCTCACCCAGTTGAAATTACTGCTGAAGATGGTATCACATTATCAGTAGATAAAAACACTAAAATTAAAGTAGAAGGTATTTCTAAGGAACGTGTTGGTGCTGTTGCATCTTACATCCGTTCAATCCGTCCACCAGAACCTTATAAAGGTAAAGGTATTCGTTACGAAGGCGAATATGTTCGTCAAAAAGAAGGTAAAACTGGTAAGTAATCACTAAGATAAGAAAGGAGCACTAACATGATCGCTAAAATCGACAAAAATAAAGTTCGTTTGAAAAGACATGCTCGCGTGCGTTCTAAATTAGCTGGAACAAGCGAAAAACCACGTTTAAATGTTTATCGTTCAAACAAACATATTTATGCTCAAGTTATTGATGACGTAAACGGTGTTACAATCGCTCAATCATCAAGTTTAGATAAAGACTTAAATATAGAGCAATCAGGTAATGTAGAAGCTGCAGCTAAAGTTGGCGAAAGCGTTGCAAAACGTGCGTCAGAAAAAGGCGTTGAAACTGTAGTATTTGACCGTGGAGGATATTTATATCACGGACGTATTCAAGCATTAGCTGATGCAGCTCGCGAAAACGGACTTCAATTTTAATTTAAAGGAGGGACACTCATGCGTCGTAAAGAACAAGAAGTTAAAGAATTTGAAGAGCGCGTAGTTACGATTAACCGTGTAGCTAAAGTAGTTAAAGGTGGTCGTCGTTTCCGTTTCACAGCTTTAGTAGTTGTTGGAGACAAAAATGGTCGCGTAGGTTTCGGTACAGGTAAAGCACAAGAAGTACCTGAAGCTATTAAAAAAGCAGTAGAAGCTGCTAAAAAAGATTTAGTAACAGTTCCACGTGTTGAAGGAACGACTCCTCACCAAGTTATTGGACGTTTTGGTGCAGGTAATGTTTTAATTAAACCAGCAGCACCTGGTACAGGTGTTATTGCAGGTGGACCAGTTCGTGCGGTATTAGAACTTGCTGGTATCACTGATATCTTAAGTAAATCATTAGGTTCAAACACACCAATCAATATGGTTCGTGCTACAATTGAAGGACTTAAAGAACTTAAAAATGCCGAACAAGTAGCTAGTCTACGCGGTAAATCAGTAGAAGAATTATTAAATTAAGGAGGGAAAAAACACTATGGCTAAATTAGAAATTACCCTCACTCGTAGCATTATAGGTCGCCCTGAAACTCAACGTAAGACAGTTCAAGCGTTAGGACTAAAAAAGACAAACTCAACTGTTATAGTTGAAGACAATCCTGCGATTCGTGGGCAAATCGAGAAAATTAATCACTTAATCAAAGTTACTGAACAATAATAATAATCAAAGTATTAAGGAGGTGCCAAAATGAAATTACATGAATTGAAACCAGTTGAAGGTGCTCGTAAAGAGCGTAACCGTGTTGGTCGTGGTATGGCAACAGGTAACGGTAAAACAAGTGGACGTGGACATAAAGGTCAAAAAGCACGTTCAGGTGGCGGTACTCGTTTAGGTTTCGAGGGTGGTCAATTACCATTATTCCGTCGTTTACCAAAACGTGGATTCTCTAACATCAACCGTAAAGATTATGCAATTGTTAATTTAGACCAATTAAATCGTTTCGAAGATGGAACTGAAATCACACCTGCATTATTAGTTGAATCAGGTGTAGTGAAATCTGAGAAATCAGGTATCAAAGTATTAGGAAACGGTTCATTAGAAAAGAAATTAACAATACAAGCTCATAAATTCTCAGCTTCAGCAATTGAAGCAATCGAAGGTAAGGGCGGAACGCATGAGGTGATCTAATGTTTGAAACGATCGTTAGTTTTTTGAAGACTAAAGACATTCGTAACAAGATATTATTCACACTAGCAATGCTCGTTATATTCAAAGTTGGGACTTATATTCCAGCTCCTGGCGTTAATCCAGATGCTTTTAATCAAAATAAAGGTTCGCAAGGTATTACCGATTTGTTTAATACATTCGGTGGAGGTGCCTTGCAGAACTTCTCAATTTTAGCTATGGGTATTATGCCTTATATTACTGCTTCAATTGTAATGCAATTATTACAAATGGATGTTGTGCCTAAATTCACTGAGTGGGCTAAACAAGGTGAGGTAGGACGTAAAAAGATTAATCAATTTACGCGTTATTTCACGATCGTTTTAGCTTTCGTTCAAGGTTTAGGTATGTCATATTCATTTAATAATATGCTTGGCGGTAATTTAATTCAAAATACTTCAGTTTTAAATTATGTTTTAATTGCACTCGTATTAACAGCTGGAACAGCTTTCTTAATGTGGTTAGGTGAGCAGATAACACAATTCGGTGTAGGTAATGGTATTTCAATTATTATCTTTGCCGGTATATTATCTTCATTACCAAACTCATTAATACAATTTTACCAACAAAGCTTTGTTGGTGCAGATGATACTACAATGGCTTGGTTAAAAGCGATTGGTTTATTTGTTGGTATGGTTTTACTTACAGTTGGTGCAGTATATGTACTACAAGCTATTCGTAAAATTCCAATTCAATATGCTAAACGTCAACAACAAGGTTCAGGTGCAGGATTATCTGCAAAAGCAACATATTTACCTTTAAAAGTTAATGCAGCTGGTGTTATACCTGTAATTTTTGCAATGGCATTTTTCATGTTGCCTAAAACCTTAACATTGTTCTTCCCAGAACAAGATTGGGCGCAAACAGTTACTAGATATGCAGATCCATCTCATAATATTGGAATGATAGTCTATGTTATTTTAATTATAGCTTTCGCCTACTTTTATGCATTTGTTCAAGTTAATCCTGAAAAAATGGCAGAAAACTTACAAAAACAAGGTAGTTATGTACCGGGTATTAGACCTGGTGAACAAACTAAAAAATATATCACTAGAGTGCTCTATCGTTTAACATTTGTTGGTTCAATTTTCTTAGCTGTAATTTCTATAATTCCAATTTTAGCTATTAAGTTAATGAACTTACCACAAGCTATACAAGTTGGTGGTACAAGCTTACTAATCGTTATCGGTGTTGCTATTGAAACAATGAAAACTTTAGAAGCTCAACTTAATCAACGAGAGTATAGAGGCTTTAGAAGACGATAAACAAGTAGGAGGGCATTTATGAACATCATTTTAATGGGTTTACCTGGTGCAGGTAAAGGAACTCAAGCGAGTGAAATTGTTAAGAAATACCCTATTCCCCATATCTCAACTGGTGATATGTTCCGTAAAGCGATTAAAGAAGAGACTGACCTTGGTAAACAAGCGAAATCTTATATGGATCGTGGGGAACTTGTTCCAGATGAAGTGACTATAGGTATCGTTAGAGAAAGACTTGCTGAAGAAGATGCGAAAAAAGGATTCTTACTAGATGGTTTTCCTCGTACAGTAGAACAAGCTGATGCATTAAATGATATATTAAGTAGCTTAGGTCGTGAAGTTGATGCAGTAATTAACATCCAAGTCCCTGAAGAAGAACTTATGAATCGTTTAACTGGCAGACGTATTTGTGAAGTGTGTGGAACAACTTATCATTTAGTATTTAATCCACCAAAAGTTGAAGGCATCTGTGATCTTGATGGCGGTAAACTATACCAACGTGAAGATGATAATCCTGAGACAGTAGCAAATCGTTTAAGTGTTAATGTTAAACAAACAAAACCACTTTTAGATTTCTATGAAAATCAAGGTGTTTTGAAAAACATCGATGGTTCTCGTGAAATTGAAAATGTTACTGAAGATGTTATTCAAATTCTTGAAACATTAAAGTAATGACGCTTTCACCCCGAATTCGCCTAGCTTTAGGTGGTTCTTGAACGCGTGTTAGCGTTCAATTTTAAGGATCAAGACAGTATTTAGGTTTTTGAAATACAATCGGAGTGATTACTAAAAGCGATAAGTATTTGAAGTGTTGTCGAATGCAAATCTTAAGTATTAAAATCATCCCAATTTTATAAACCTGTGCTTATTCTATGTGATTTAATCACCTAAAGTATGTCTCGTATTTTGGACCAGGTTTTAAAACATGAAATACAATTAGTATTTCACGATAATGAATAGAAAAAGGGGGAAATGATCATGGCTAAACAAGATGTAATCGAATTAGAAGGTACTGTATTAGATACTTTACCAAACGCTATGTTTAAAGTAGAATTAGAAAATGGACATGAAATTTTGGCACACGTGAGTGGTAAAATTCGAATGAATTATATTAGAATTCTACCTGGCGACAAAGTAACAGTTGAAATGTCTCCGTATGACCTAACACGCGGAAGAATCACTTATCGTTATAAATAATCGTCACTCCAAATACAAGGAGGTATACAAAGATGAAAGTAAGACCATCAGTAAAACCAATTTGCGAAAAATGTAAAGTTATTCGTCGTAAAGGTAAAGTAATGGTGATTTGTGAAAATCCAAAACACAAACAAAAACAAGGCTAATAAAAGAGAGGTGTAAATAAATGGCTCGTATTGCAGGTATTGACGTACCACGTGAGAAACGCATAGTAATTTCGTTAACTTACGTATATGGTATCGGAAAAACAACAGCACAACAAATTCTTAAAGAAGCAAACGTATCTGAAGACACACGTGTTCGTGATTTAACAGATGACGAATTAGGTCGTATCCGTGAAGTTGTAGATAACTACAAAGTTGAAGGTGACCTTCGTCGTGAAACAAACTTAAACATTAAACGTTTAATGGAAATAGCTTCATATCGTGGTATCCGCCATCGTCGTGGTTTACCAGTTCGTGGTCAAAAAACTAAGAACAATGCGCGTACGCGTAAAGGACCAGTTAAAACAGTAGCGAACAAGAAAAAATAATAAGTAAAGGAGGCACATATAAATGGCACGTAAACAAGTATCTCGTAAACGTAGAGTGAAAAAGAATATCGAAAGTGGTGTTGCTCACATTCGCTCAACATTCAACAATACAATCGTAACGATCACTGATGATTTCGGTAATGCATTATCATGGTCTTCAGCTGGTGCGTTAGGATTCAAAGGTTCAAAAAAATCAACTCCATTCGCAGCACAAATGGCTTCAGAAACAGCTTCAAAAACTGCTATGGAACATGGTTTAAAAACTGTAGAAGTTACAGTTAAAGGTCCTGGCCCAGGTCGTGAATCAGCGATCCGTGCGTTACAATCAGCTGGATTAGAAATTACAGCTATTAGAGACGTTACACCAGTACCTCATAACGGATGTCGTCCACCAAAACGTCGTCGTGTATAATTTTTGTTAGTTCATAAGTTCAAAAGTCACTGGATAGAAATTAATAAAATTTAATCGACGTTTATAAGGAGGATATATTTATAATGATTGAAATCGAAAAACCTAGAATTGAAACAATAGAAGTTAGTGATGATTCTACATTCGGTAAGTTCGTTGTTGAACCGCTAGAACGTGGTTATGGTACAACACTAGGCAACTCCTTACGTCGTATCCTATTATCTTCATTACCAGGTGCGGCAGTTAAAAATATCGAAATTGAAGGTGTTCTTCACGAATTCTCAGCAGTCGAAAATGTAGTTGAAGACGTTACGACTATCATTATGAACATCAAGAAATTAGCACTTAAAATTTATTCTGAAGAAGATAAAACACTTGAAATCGATATTAAAGATGAAGGTGAAGTTACTGCGAAAGATATTATGCATGATAGTGATGTTGAAATCTTAAACCCAGAGTTAAAGATTGCAACTGTATCTAAAGGTGGTCACCTTAAAATACGTCTAATTGCTAATACTGGTCGCGGATACGCTTTAGCGGAAAAAAATAACACAAGTGATTTGCCAATTGGTGTCATTCCAATCGACTCACTTTATTCTCCAGTAAATCGTGTTAATTACACTGTTGAAAATACACGTGTAGGGCAAAGTAGTGATTATGATAAATTAACTTTAGATGTTTGGACAGATGGTTCTTTATCTCCTCAAGAAGCAGTTTCTTTAGGCGCTAAAATCATGACTGAACACTTAAACATTTTTGTTAATTTAACAGATGAAGCACAAAATGCTGAAATTATGATTGAAAAAGAAGAAGATCAAAAAGAGAAAGTACTAGAAATGTCTATAGAAGAATTAGACCTATCAGTGCGTTCATACAACTGTTTAAAACGTGCAGGAATTAACTCTGTACAAGAATTAGCAGATAAATCTGAGGCAGATATGATGAAAGTGAGAAACTTAGGTCGTAAGTCTCTAGAAGAAGTTAAATATAAATTAGAAGATCTTGGTCTTGGTTTAAGAAAAGAAGACTAATAAAGGAGGTTAATTCATGGGTTACAGAAAATTAGGTCGTACTTCGGATCAACGTAAAGCAATGTTACGTGACTTAGCTACTCAACTTATCGTTTCTGAGCGCATCGAGACTACAGAAGCTCGTGCTAAAGAACTACGTAAAGTTGTCGATAACTTAATTACTTTAGGTAAAAAAGGTGATCTAGCTTCACGTCGTAGAGCTGCTCAAACATTACGTGATGTTAAAATCCTAGAAGATGACAAAACAATTACTGTTTTACAAAAATTATTCAATGATGTTGCGCCTCGTTACGAAGAGCGTCAAGGTGGATACACTCGTATTATGAAAGTGGGACCACGTCGCGGTGACGGAGCAGAGTCAGTAATTATTGAATTAGTATAATTTATTCTTTATTGGAGTGACGCAAGTCACTTCAATCATTCTTTATAAATACAGTTTATTTCACACACACACAAAGCAAATGAGTGCAATGATAATGTTTACCACACATAGATATTGTCTAGCTCAGAGTACTCCATCACATTTGAATGACTTATCGCGTGAACTCGTCTATGGTGGAGTGCGCGCTTTTTTATTTTAAATCCGTTTATACGGATTTTTTTTATGGAAAAAATTAAAAGATAATCAAACATTAATTTTTATATTTGAACTTAAGTAATTAAAAGTATTTTAAAGCAATATATGATTACTTTTCTTTCGTGATGCTGTAAAATAGAGAGACAATTAATTTTCGAAGGATGAATATAGATGGTGCAGAACGAAATTATTAGGTTCTCGAATGTTACATTTAAATACGATGAAGATGAACCTACTGCATTGGAAAATGTTACATTTAATATAAAACGCGGTAAATGGACATCAATCGTTGGCCATAATGGTTCAGGTAAGTCTACAATTGCTAAATTGCTCATGGGTATCAACAATAATTATGAAGGAGATATTATTGTAAAAGATATTAAAGTATCTGAAGAAAATATCGACGAAGTTAGAAAACATATCGGTATCGTTTTTCAAAATCCTGATAATCAGTTTATAGGCTCTACTGTAGAGTATGATGTTGCGTTTGGAATGGAGAACCAAGGCATAGAATATAGTCTTATGCATACAATTGTAGATCAAGTATTAACTGAAGTAGGTATGTTAGAAATGAAGACATTCGAGCCATCTCATTTGTCAGGCGGTCAAAAACAGCGCGTTGCAATTGCAGGTATTTTAGCTATGTCGCCAGATGTCATTATTTTAGATGAAGCAACAGCAATGTTAGACCCTGAAGGAAAAGAAAGCATCATGAATTTAATTAAAACTATACAAGATGAACGTCACTTAACAGTCATTTCAATTACACACGATTTAGAAGAAGCAGTAGAAGCTGATGAAATTATCGTTATGAATAAAGGTAAAGTTTATAAACAAGATGTCCCAGAAGAAATATTTAAAGAAGGGGCATATTTAACTGAAATAGGATTAGATTTACCTTTCGCAATGAGAATGAATAGCCTGTTATTAAATAATTACGCATTTTCATCTTTTGAACAGTTGGTGAATCGCTTATGAAAATTATATTTAATAATGTAAGTTATGACTATGGTTTAAAAACGCCATTTCAATATAGAGCGTTAAATCATATTTCAACCACTTTTAACGAATCGAAATTTTATGCAGTTGTAGGACAAACTGGGTCGGGGAAATCTACGCTAATCCAACATTTAAACGCAATATTAAAGCCAACTGAAGGGCAGTTAACTATTGATGAAATAGAAATCAATAGAAAGACAAAATCTAAGAAATTATCCCCTGTTCGTAAAAAGGTTGGCATCGTTTTTCAATTTGCAGAACATCAATTATTCGAAGATACAGTCGAAAAAGATATTATATTCGGTCCACTTAATTATGGTATGGATAAAGATAAAGCAGTTAAAAGAGCAGAAGAATTAATGGATTTATTAGGTATGGAACATGCTTTATTAAAGAAGTCGCCATTCGAGCTCTCAGGTGGCCAAAAACGACGTATAGCTATCGCGGGTGTATTAGCTATGGAACCTGAAATATTAGTCCTTGATGAGCCTACAGTGGGCTTAGACCCTAAAGGACAACAAGACATGATGGATTTGTTCAGAAAAATACAAATGGACTTAGGTATTACAGTAATACTTATTTCTCATCAAATGGACATCGTTTTGAAATACGCAGATGAAGTGAAAGTGATTAAAGCAGGAGAATTAATAGCTGAAGATAAACCTATTAATATTTTTACTAATGAAGAATTAGTGAGACAAGCACATTTAGACATTCCAAAAATCATCCAATTACAACAAGCAGTTGAGCGCAAATACAATATGCAATTTGATCAACTTGCAACTTCTGAAGAAATGTTTAAAGATATGTATGATAAGTGGGTGATGAAACATGACAGATAAACTGATAATTGGTCGTTATATTCCTGGTAATACAATTATTCACCAACTTGATTCTCGAATGAAAATGATTTTTGTACTACTTTTTATGGTGTTAATATTCTTTTGTAATTCGTGGTTGAGTTATTGTTTCATGATTTTATCCGTTTTATTCATTATGTATTTATCAAAAATAAAACTTTGGTTTTTAATTAAAGGTCTTACTCCAGTGATGATTCTATTTATCTTTACATTCGTCATGCACTTAATCGTAACAAAAGGCGGTCCTGTGCTCATTGATTTTAAAATATTTACAGTTGAACAAAATGGTGTAGTACAAGGAACATTTATTGTATTAAGACTTGTGTTACTTGTTATGATTTCAACTATTATGACCCTTACTACAAGCCCAATTAGTTTAACAGATGCAATAGAATCAATGCTAAGACCCTTAAAAAAAATAAAGTTTCCAGTTCACGAAATGGCTATGATGATGTCTATATCTTTAAGGTTTATCCCAACTTTAATGGATGAATTGGAAAGAATAATAAAGGCTCAAACATCAAGAGGTTCAGATGTTACGTCTGGAAGTATTATGAATAGATTTAAAGCTATTATACCTTTATTAATTCCTATGTTTATTTCGGCTTTTAAGAGAGCAGACGACTTAGCAGTAGCAATGGAAGCAAGAGGTTATAATGCATCAAATGTTAGAACAACATATCGTAAGTTAAATTGGCGTATGAGAGATACGTTAGCATTATCAACAATTATTATCATAGCAATTGTTATATATTTATTAAGAAATTGAGGTGCCTATTTTGAGGATGTTAGTGAAAATTTCATATCATGGAGGACAATTCATGGGGTTTCAAATACAACACCATGAAAGAACAGTCCAATATGAATTTGAAAGAATTCTAAAAAGAATGCACCGTACATTTGTTAGAATTCATCCTTCTAGTAGAACGGATAAAGGCGTTCACGCTATAGAACAATATTTTCATTTTGATACAGATTTGAATATCGCCCCAGATAAATGGCAGTATGCATTTAATTCTGCTTTACCAAAAGATATATATGTTCAAAGCGTAGAACAAATCAGTGATACATTTCATTGTCGATATCATTGTGTAGGTAAAAAATATCGTTACAAAGTTTATATAGACGAAGCTAGAAAAGTATTTGAACACGATACAAAAGTACAACAAAAGAAACCGGTCGATATAAACGCAATGAACGAAGCAGCTAAATCATTTTTAGGGACACATGATTTTACAAGTTTTTGTTCACAAAAGACAGAAGTAAAAAACAAAGAAAGAACAATTTATCAAAGTGAAGTTGTAGAAACGGAAGAAGGCTTTGAATTTATCGTGACAGGATCTGGTTTCCTATATAATATGGTACGCGTTATGGTAGCTTATTTAATTCTTGTAGGTGAAGGGAAAAGAAGCGGTCAGGAAATTCATAAATTACTTGAAGAAAGAGATCGTAATAAAGTGCCACATACAGCACCTGCACATGGATTATACTTAGAAAGAATTTATCTTAGCGAAGAAGAACTCAAAGAAGAGTTTGGAGAACACATTCACATTCATAAGAAAAACTCTATATAAATTGTTTGAAATCAATTGACAAAAAGCGAAATAAATTATATTATAGTTAACGGTATTGTTTTATATCACCACCACGATAAGCCCCGGAATCTTATTGTGTTTTAAGATATAGAAGCAGGAATCAGATAACGGAATATAAGATGTATGTTTTTTCTTTGGTACAGGCGAATTCATACATCTTGACCAGAACTTTTTTAAAATTTAGGAGGACACTATAATGCGTCAAACATTTATGGCTAATGAAGCAAACATCGATCGCAAATGGTTTGTTGTTGATGCTGAAGGAGAAACGTTAGGTCGTTTATCATCAGAAATCGCATCAATCTTACGCGGTAAACATAAAGCAACTTATACACCACACGTTGATACAGGAGATAATGTTATAATTATCAATGCTGACAAAATCTACTTATCAGGTAACAAAGAACAAGATAAAATTTACTACCGTCACTCAAATCACCCAGGCGGAATCAAATCAATTTCAGCTGGTGAATTAAAAGAGAAAAACCCAGTTCGTTTATTAGAAACATCTATCAAAGGTATGTTACCAAATAATAAACTTGGTGAAAAACAAGGTAAAAAATTATTCGTATATGCTGGTGCAGAGCATCCACATGCTGCACAACAACCTGAAAACTACGAGTTACGTGGTTAATTAAGAGGAGGATACTACATTGGCACAAGTTGAATATCAAGGCACAGGCCGTCGTAAACATTCAGTAGCACGTGTACGTTTAGTACCTGGTGAAGGTAACATAACAATTAACAAACGTGACGTACGTGACTACTTACCATTTGAATCATTAATTTTAGATTTAAACCAACCATTTGAAGTAACTGAAACTAAAGGAAACTATGATGTTTTAGTAAACGTTCAAGGTGGCGGTTTAACAGGACAAGCACAAGCTATCCGTCACGGAATTGCACGTGCATTGTTAGAAGCTGACCCAGAATACCGTGCTTCATTAAAACGCGCAGGATTACTTACTCGTGATCCACGTATGAAAGAACGTATGAAACCTGGTCTTAAAGGCGCTCGTCGTTCACCACAATTCTCAAAACGTTAATATTGTTTACCAATATTATTTTGATTCCCATAAGCAAATGCTTATGGGATTTTTTTATACTTAACTAATAAATATTTTTATCATTATATAAAATATATTAAAATCTCTAAACCTCCAAGTTGACTTGTATTATATCTGGTGTTAATATGATTCAATCAAAGATATAAAAAGTCTTTAATATCTTTGAAAGGTGAATTACTGCATTAAAATTAAATTTTATTAAAGCACGATATAAGCAAAGAAGCATAATTAAATTTATATATAAATTCTGTTTTATCTATTTGAGGAGGTATTTTAATGAATCAAAAATTAACAAAGAAAATCAATAACTTAGAGACGATACAAAGAATTCCAGTAGAAGATATACTATCATTTATTTCTCTAAATAAAGTGGATAAAGTATTAGATCTTGGAGCTGGAGTAGGGTATATAAGTCTTCCAATATCTAAGTACGTAGATGAAGTAACTGCAATTGATTTTGATGAAGACATTTTAAATTATTTAGATAAAAAATCTAAGGAAAAAGAAATTACGAATATTGAAACACTGGTATCAGATTTTAAAGATATTCAATTAAGTAGCGAAACATTCGATAGAGCAATTGCATCAATATCACTGCATGAAGTAAGTCCACTTTCGCAGGCTTTAAATGAAATATATAGAGTCTTAAAAAATAAAGGCGTATTTCTATGTATTGAATTAGAAAAGCTAGATTTAACAAAAGCTCCAAGAGTCTCGTCAGAAGATATGGTAGAACAAGTTCGAGATGCAGGATTTGATAAAGTAGATGTATTTTATCCAGAAGGTAAAATTGGTAATCAGCCTGTTTATATAGTCGTAGCAGAAAAGAATATATAAGCTAAAAGTTTTCTAGATATATTAGATTGGCTATTGGTTAAATAATATACGATAAAATTATACTCCCTATACAGTCATGGAATAAAGCCTGTTTCTTGATACATATGCTATAACAAGTTATGTTGTATATAGGATATTAAGATAAAGTAGAAAGTCACTTGATTAACTTCCAAATCATGAGGAGATATTTCATATTAATGAAATAATAATAGGGGGAAGATTTATATGCTAAAAGAACAGTTTGAAATTTCTTATAATATGTTATCAAATATTATAAAAGATATTGATGAGAAAGAGGCAGACTTTCAGTTAGAGTTGGCTAATAATAATATTAAGTGGCAGCTAGGTCATATCATAGTTGCGAATGAAACGTTTGTATTTGGTACGACTGAGGAAGAGAATACTTTAGGGGCTGAATTAGGAAAGTCATTTGCACCTGGTACTTCACCTCAAAGCTTTACTGGCGCTAAACCAACATTTAAAGAACTAAAAGGTATTTTAAATACACAATTAGACAGAATATTAAATATTGTAGATGACCAATTAGATCGTAAACGAAATGAGCCATTAGCTAATATGACAACTTTTGCTGAAACAATACCTTTTGGTGTTACGCATACTAATTACCATACTGGACAAATAAAATTGATGAAAACTATGATGGATAAACTCGATCAAGGTGTATAATTAATTAGGCTGAGACATTTAATTATGTCTCAGCCTGTTTTTTTGTACATTTAAAACAAATTAATGTCTTATCTTCTAAAACAATACCTTCTATAAAACCACTGTTACAATAAATATTCTTTTGACAAATCTTACATTTACCGACAAGTTCTTTTTCCAATATAATCACCTTCATATTAATATTAAATACTAAAAAATGATATGATAATTATAATCAATATTAACATACAATAATGGAGTGATAGAGATGGTATTGGAAATGAAAACAAAATGCGACAATTGCGATTATGTTTTCCATGAAAAAAGTAATGCTTTTATTTGTGTTAAAGAACATACTTTTTGCCGTGATTGTGCAGAAAATCTATATTATGTTTGCCCAGAATGTAGTGGCGAACTTGTAGTAAGACCGAAACTTAAAGCTGATGAAAACACAATTATGAGTGATAGATAAATTTTTATAGATAAACAGGGGGATATACAATTGAATATCGTAAAAATTAACGAAGATGACATTTCACGAATTGTACCAATTTTTAATGCATATCGTGTTCATGCGGGAAAAAAATCTAATAAAGAACAAGCTAATACGTTTCTGTATTATAATTTAAAAAATAAAAATGCTACTATATTTATAGCTGAAGAAGAAAATGATGTTATTGGATTTATACAATTATATACGATGCTTTCTTCGATGAAAATGTCACAACTACTTATTATTAATGATTTATTTGTTACTGAGCAAGCACGTGGTAAACACGTTGGTGAGAAACTCATGAACCAAGCATTTCAATATGGTAAAGAAAATGGGTATGAGATAATGTATTTGGAGACTGAGAAAACAAATGTAGCTGGAAACAAACTATATCAAAAATTAGGTATGGTTTTAGATGAAGATCATAACTATTATAGTAAGCCTTTATAAAATAAAAGAAGAGGTGGGGATTAAATGAAAGCAATTGGATTTAAAAACGGCTTTGATTTAAATGAAGAAAACGGTTTTGAAGAATTAGACTTACCTACGCCTAAAGCTGAAGGTAAAGATATACTTGTAAATGTAAAAGCAGCAAGTATTAACCCAGTAGATACAAAGTTACGAACGGCAAACTACGATGATTACAAAGTATTAGGCTATGATGCAGTAGGTGTTGTAGAAGCGGTTGGAAATGATGTTGAATTATTCCATGTTGGAGATGAAGTATACTACTCAGGATCTAACATAAGACAAGGTTCTAATGCAGAATATCAACTCGTTGATGAAAGACTAGTAAGTATTAAACCAGAACATTTATCCAATGTAGAAGCTGCTGCATTGCCTTTAACTTCACTTACAGCGTTTGAAGCGCTCTGCGAAGGGTTAAATATATCAACAAACCCTGAAGATAATGAAGGGAAGAAATTACTGATTATTAATGGAGCTGGTGGTGTTGGTTCAATAGCAACTCAAATTGGAAAACATCTAGGTTTAACTGTAATCACTACAGCTTCTAGAAAAGAAACAAGAAGATGGTCTGAAAAAATGGGCGCTGATATTGTATTAAATCATAAACACCATTTACCAGATGAATTAAAAGCTCACCGTATCAATGAAGTAGATTATATTTTTGATACGCATAATAGTGATGAATACTTTGCAGTAATGGCAGAAATGATAAAGCCTAGAGGTAAAATTGTAGCGTTAGTTAATTTTATGGATAAAGTAGATTTAAATTTATTAAAAGATAAAAGTGTTTCATTTTCATTTGAATTTATGTTTACAAGACCTAAATATGAAACTGAAGATATGAAACAACATCATAAATATTTAAGTGAATTGATGAAATTAATAGATAGAGGCTCTATTAAAACAACACATTATCAAACATTAAAAGGCTTAACTGTAGAAACAATTACAAAAGCTCATGAAATGATAGAAAAAGGAAATAGTATAGGTAAAATTGTAATAGACTATGAAGAAAAATAAATATAGTTAAGAAATATATTAAAAAAAGAGCTTGAGATATAAATCTCTGGCTCTTTTTTGGATAGAATATATTGTTATTGGATTAATTACGCCGAAAATCCAATAAGAGTCATTTTGTTGGATTAATAAAGTCGAAAATCCAAATAAAGCCCATGTTGTTGGATTAATAAAGTCGAAAATCCAAATAGAGGGCATGTTGTTGGATTAATAAAGTCGAAAATCCAAATAGAGGGTATGTTGTTGGATTAATAAAGTCGAAAATCCAAATAGAGGGTATGTTGTTGGATTAATAAAGTCGAAAATCCAAATAGAGGGCATGTTGTTGGATTAATAAAGTCGAAAATCCAAATAGATCCTCTCTTGTTGGATTTACGATTAAATAGACTCACGAATTTACTTTTTCTAACCTAAAATCAAAGAAGCTGGAACATTTATAATGTTCCAGCTTCTTTTTAAATAGGGATACGTAGCTATATTAATAATCGTTTTCGTTTGCTTTACGTCTAAAGTTTGGATATTTAGAACGTATTGTATAAACAAGCATTGATAGTAATGCAAAAACAATTGCGATACTTCCAATAATCAACATAGATTGTAAGTACGTTACGTCGCTTGTAAAGTTAAATATATTTTCTCTTAATGCTTTAATGACATAGCTCATTGGAGAAAATGGATGTAAGTCTTGGAAGAACTTGCCTGATAATTGAATAGGGAAAGTACCTTCACTTGAACCTAACTGTAAAATTAATAATATGATTGCTAAGAATTTACCGATATTACCTAATACTACAGTTAAGAAAGTAACAATCATATAAGCTGCTAAACTCCATAATAGAAGTGTCAGTGTGAAATATCCATGGTTGGCGATATCCATATCAAATATATATAGACATAGTACTGCTAGTGCGAGTGCTGAACCTACAGATTGTAAGAAATAAATAACAAATTTACTTAACCACCATTTGATTCCTGTTGAATCTCCCATACGTTTATCTATTGGATAAACTGCAGCAAAGGCTACTGCTCCGACATATAAGCTTAATGCAAGAATATATGGTGCGAAACTTTGACCATAATTATCTACTTCAGTTAAGTCGTTTTCACTTGATTTAACTGGTTTATTGATGGAATCTGTATTTTTCTTATTAAAATATTGACCTTCAGACTGTTTAATAGCTTTATCAATATTATCTTTCAATTTATTATTATTAGCTTGTAGTTCGTTTAGACCTTGTGATACTTGCTTACTACCTTGTAGAAGTTGCTCTCCTTGAGCTCCGGCCATAGGTGCCATTTGTTCTAACCCAGATTCAACTTGTTGATTACCATCTATAAGTTGGGATTCTGCATCAGACATTTGTCCTAAAGCTTTAGAGGTATCTTTATAACCATCTGTAAGTTTATTCATGCCATTAAATACTTCTGTAATGTATTTGTCTCGAATAGAACTACTTAGGTTATCTTCAACTGCTGTTACTGCTTTAGTTGCAATTTGAGAACCAGTATAACTATATCCAGGGTTTGTTTTAATATTTAAATCAATTTTTTCTGGAGATTTATCTAACATGGACCCAGCGTTTTTAGTTGTATTTTCAGGTATTGTTATAACTGCATAAGATTCACCGCGTTCTAAATGTTTATCTGCAGTAGATTGTTCTACAAACTCCCATTTGAATTTATCATTATCCTTTAATTTATCAACGACGTCATCACCTATATTCGTCTTCTCACCATTAATTTCGCCGCCTTTATCATAATTGACTATTGATATTTTTAATTCGTCAGTTTTACCATAAGGATCCCACAAAGACCCCACGAATACAGAACTATAAATAAGCGGTAAAAGCATGATTGCTATTAAAGAAATGAGCATAAATTTATGTGTCCATAAGTTTTTTATATCATCAAACATGTTTAGCATTATCCTTTCCAGTTATAAGATTGTTTGCTTTTTGGAGCTGTTTAACGAATGTGATGATTTCTTGATCAGAGAAATGAGAAGATAATTTACGACTAAAAGTTTCATAGATTATATCTTCAGTACGACTAACAAGAGATAATCCTTTTTCAGTTAGCAATACAGATTTTTCTCTTTTATCTTCACCTTGTTGGATTGAAATAAGATCTAAATGCTTTAGTTTATTAATTCTGTTAGATATTGCTGTTTTAAAAACACCTTGTCTTTGAGCTATAAAGCTAAATGTACATTTAGGAGATTCTTTAATAATTTTTAGAGTTTGAAATTGTTCTTTAGAGATTACTTCATCTAACCCAGACTTATTTAAAATTTTTGCTACTTCGCTATGAATGTTAACAATAGATTCTTGAAATAGGTTAAATGCTTTTTTTAATTCATTATTTTCCATTAGTACACCTCCTGTACTTATTACTTTTCATATAGTACACCCTATGAACTAAAATTGCAACAATAAAATACATTATTAAAACAAACGTTTGCGCTAGATTATAGATAAATATTTATAAAGCTAATATATGTATGTAAATATAAATGCAAACGTTTGCGTAAAATTCATTGACAAATTGTTAAATTACACATATGATAAGTTTATATTTAAAAATGAAAGCGATTTCAATTAACGGAGGGAATCATATGACCGATTTAAAATTAGAAAATATTAAGAAAACCTATGATAAAGGAAATACGGTGGTTAATGATTTTAATTTACATATTAAAGACAAAGAATTCATAGTGTTTGTCGGTCCGTCAGGGTGTGGCAAATCAACAACATTAAGGATGATAGCAGGGCTAGAAGATATAACGGATGGAGAATTTTCTATTGATGGTTCAAGAATGAACGATGTAGCACCTAAAGATAGAGATATAGCGATGGTATTTCAAAATTATGCTTTATATCCACATATGACAGTATACGATAATATGGCTTTTGGCTTAAAACTTAGAAAAATGAATAAAAAAGAAATAGACAAAAGGGTACAATATGCTGCAGAAATTTTAGGTTTAAAAGAATTTTTACCGAGAAAGCCTAAAGCTTTATCTGGTGGACAAAGACAAAGAGTAGCTTTGGGTAGAGCGATTGTTAGAGATGCTAAAGTATTTTTAATGGATGAACCTTTATCTAATTTAGATGCAAAATTACGTGTTCAAATGAGGACTGAAATTTTGAAATTACATGAACGTCTACAAACGACAACAATTTACGTAACACATGACCAAACTGAAGCATTAACAATGGCAAGTCGCATCGTTGTATTGAAAGATGGAGATATCATGCAAATAGGTACACCAAGAGAAGTGTATGATTCGCCAGAAAATGAGTTTGTTGCTCAATTTATTGGCTCACCTGCAATGAACATTTTCGATGCAAAAATAAATCAAGATAACTTAGAAATAGGCGATCAAGTGATTAAGTTGAATGAGAGACAGACAAGATTATTAACAAATGCTGGTTATGATGGGAAAGACATAAGATTTGGTATAAGACCAGAAGATATTCACGATGAACCAATATTTATATCAGCACATCGGGATACAACATTCAAAACAAAAGTATTAGTAAGTGAATTATTAGGTTCAGAAATAATGATACATGGTTTGTTTAGTGACATTGAATTTTCAGCGAAATTAGATGCAAGAACAGTAGTAAATCCTAATGAAGAAATTGAATTAGCCATCGATTTAAATAAATGTCATTTCTTTGATAAAGAAACCGGAGAAAAAATAAAAAATTAAATCAGTGTCAAATTAACACTTGAAAGAAGGAGAGCATATGAAGCGAATAATAAAATTTTGCTCAGTGATACTAGTTGTTACGTTATTAGTAAGTTGTGGTCCAAAACGTACACAAGAAGATATTGATAAAGCTTTAAATGATGATGAAAAGACTTCAAAACCTGAATCGTTAACAATGTGGGTTGATGGAGATAGGCAAATGTCTTTCTATAAAGAAGTAACGAAAGAATACACTAAAAAAACAGGAATAGAAATTATTCTAAAAAACACTGCACAAGATGACCAAGTTGACAATTTATCTTTAGATGGCCCCTCTGGAAAAGGACCTGATTTATTCTTTCAACCTCAAGATAGAGCAGGAGATGCATACTTACAAGGATTGGCAGCAGAAATTGATTTTACAGAAGAAGAACTTGAAGGATATTCAAAAGATGCATTAGATGCATTAAACTACGAAGGTAAACAATTAGCATTACCAGTAATAGTTGAATCAACGGCTGTTGTTTATAATAAAAAGCTTGTAAAAACACCACCAAAGACTATGGAAGATGTAGAAAAAATTGCTGAAAACATAACTGATAAAGATAAAAAACAATATGGTTTCATGTTTGATGCTAAAAACTTTTACTTTAATTACCCATTTTTATTTTCACAAGGCGGATACATTTTTAAAGAAAAAGATAACGGGTTTGATACTACAGATGTAGCAGTAAATGATAAAGCTGTAGTAGAAAGTGGCAAAAGACTGCAATCATGGTATGAAAAAGGTTATATCACAAAGTCTGCAGATCAAGATGTCATTGTTGGTTTATTTAAAGAAGGAAAAGTTGGTATGTTTGTGACTGGTCCATGGCAAACTTCAGAGTTTAAAGAAGAATTAGGTGACGATTTTGGTACAGCGATTTTACCTAAAGATAATGGCAAACAAATGAAACCATTTTTAGGTGTTCGTGGTTGGTTTATATCAGAGTACAGTAAGGAGAAATATTGGGCTAAAGATTTATTATTATTTCTAACAAATCAAAAGAACATGCAGAAATATACTGACGATATGCAAGAAATTACAGGACGTACAGATGTTTCATCTAAAAATGAACTTCTAAGACCATATGAGCAACAAGCACAAAATGCTGTTCCAATGCCTAATATTCCAGAAATGAGTCAGGTCTGGGATCCTATGGGAAATGCAGCGATATTTATGTCAAATGGGAAAGATTCAAAAGAAGCATTAGATGAAGCAAAAAGTAATATAGACGAACAGGTGAAAATTATGAATGCATCTAAAAAATAAAAGAAGGTGTCAAATATGAAGAATAGAAATCCTAAATTAGCTGGGATATTGTCCGTTATTCCAGGTGTTGGACAATTTTATAATAAAAGATACATAAAAGGCAGTATTTTTATTATATTTTTTATTAGTTTTATAAGTGTTTTTTATCAGTTTATGAACATTGGATTTTGGGGGTTATTTACGCTTGGTACAGTGCCAAAACTAGATGATTCAAGAGTATTGTTAGCGCAAGGGATTATATCCCTCATACTTATAGCATTTGCTATCACACTTTACGTTGTAAATATAATCGATGCATATAGAAACGCCGAACAATATAACCGAGGTCACGAAATTAAAGATAGTAAAGGGCGTATGGTTGCAACATGGGATAAAACATTCCCTTATTTATTGATTTCACCAGGTATTTTTTTATTAATTTTTGTTGTAGTGTTTCCATTACTATTTATGTGTTTTTTAGCTTTTACGAATTATAATTTATATAATGCACCTCCTAGAAATTTATTAGAATGGGTTGGCTTTGATAATTTTAAATCGTTATTAACTGTTCCTATTTGGAAGACAACTTTTTTTAATGTATTAACTTGGACAATTGTATGGACACTAGTAGCTACAACTTTACAAATTGTGTTGGCATTATTGTTGGCTATAATTGTAAATCACCCGTTGGTAAAGTTTAAAAAATTAATTAGAACAGTATTGATTCTTCCATGGGCAGTACCATCATTTGTTACTATTTTAATATTTGCAGCAATATTTAACGATGATTTTGGTTCAATAAATAATGATATATTGCAACCCTTATTAGGTATAGCACCAGCGTGGTTAAACGATCCATTTTGGGCGAAAATAGCTTTGATATTCATTCAAGTATGGTTAGGTTTTCCTTTTGTATTTGCTTTATTTACTGGTGTATTACAAAGTATTTCATCAGATTGGTATGAAGCAGCTGATATGGATGGCGCTTCGAGTTGGCAGAAATTTAGAAACATAACATTTCCTCATATTTTGTTTGCAACTGCTCCGTTATTGATTATGCAATATGCAGGTAATTTTAATAACTTTAACCTTATATATTTATTTAATAAAGGTGGACCGCCAGTATCAGGCCAAAACGCAGGAAGTACAGATATATTAATATCATGGGTTTATCGCTTAACATTCGATATGCAAAACTATAATATGGCAGCTACTATTTCATTAATTATTGGGATATTTATCGCAATAATTGCATTTATACAATTTAGAAAAACAAGTACGTTTAAAGATGAGGGGGATATTTAATGAATAAGAAAAACAAAAATATATTAAGAGCTATTTTGATGTATAGTATTTTGGCTGTTATGTTTATTATCATTATTTATCCGTTATTATGGACATTAGGATTATCTTTAAACTCGGGTTCAAATTTATATGGATCAAGTATGATACCTAAAGATGCTTCGCTAAAAAACTATATATTTTTATTAACAGATCCTTCTAGTGATTATTTAACTTGGTATAAAAACACATTAATCGTTGCGACTGCAAATGCATTATTTTCAGTTATATTTGTAGGTTTAACGTCTTATGCTTTTTCAAGATATAGATTTGTAGGTAGAAAATATGGGTTAATAGCATTTTTAATACTTCAAATGTTTCCTGTTTTAATGGCGATGGTAGCTATTTATATCTTGTTAAATACTATCGGTCTTTTAGATTCATTATTTGGGCTAACTTTGATCTATATCGGTGGATCAATACCGATGAATGCGTTTTTAGTGAAAGGGTATTTTGATACAATACCAAAAGAATTAGATGAGTCAGCCAAAATGGATGGTGCTGGGCATATGAGAATATTCTTCACAATTATGTTACCTTTAGCTAAACCGATATTAGCAGTAGTAGCACTGTTTAATTTTATGGGACCATTCATGGACTTTATATTACCTAGAATCTTATTAAGAAGTCCTGAAAAATATACATTGGCAGTTGGATTATTTAATTTTATAAATGACCAGTTCGGTAATAATTTCACAGTTTTTGCTGCAGGTGCTATGATGATAGCAATCCCAATTTCAATCGTATTTTTACTTTTACAAAGATATTTAGTCACTGGATTAACTGCAGGTGCAACTAAAGGATAATAAGGAGTGGTTTTGTGGTTACAATTAAAGATGTCGCAAAAGAGGCTAATGTAGCCCCTTCAACAGTTTCAAGAGTAATAAGCGGTCATAAAAGCATCAGTGAAAATACATCGAAAAAAGTAAAAGCTGTTATGCGAAAATTAGGTTATGAACCTAATGTAGCTGCAAGAACACTTGTAACTCAAAAAACAAAAACAATAGGATTAATTTTAAAGACAGCATCTAAAGAAATGACTCAAAATCCGTTCTTTACCGATGTATTGATGGGCATATCTATCGCATGTAAAAAAAGAGCGTATTCTACGATTATGACCACTGCGATTGAGTCAGAAGAATTAATCGCAGAAGTAGAAAGTTTAATGAAATCTAAATCTATTGATGGATTTATCATGCTGTATTCAAAAGAAAATGATCCAATTATAAAATTACTTAAAAAAAATAAATTCCCGTTTGTTGTTATAGGCAAGCAACTACAAGAACGAGATATTATTCATATTGATAACGATAATATTGAAGCGAGCGAATTAATGACGCAGTTTATGATAGATAAGGGACATAACCATTTAGCTTTTATTGCTGAACCAGATTCGTATGCAGTGGCAATAGATCGAATTGAAGGGTTTAAAAGGGTTTGCTTAAAAAATAATGTTAATGAATTTCATATTTTTAATGCACGACCTGAAAGAAATGAAATTATGGAAGTCGTTAAGAAAATGAAGGAACAAGAAGTATTTCCAAGCGCAATTATTACATCAGATAGCATGTTAAATATAAATTTATTAAGTGTTTTGTATCACTACAACATAAGAATTCCTGATGATGTAATGACTGCAACATTTAATGATTCTTTCATTAATGAATCTGCTTCGCCACCCCAAACAGTTGTAAATATTCATCCTGAATATTTAGGGGAAGAAGCAGGTATAGCCATGATTAAATTAATAGAAGATCCACATATAATTAAGAAAAACACTATTATACCGACTGAGATTATAGAAAGAGCATCTACAAAAAGACAGGAGAATGTTTAAATATGGAAGAGCGTATTTGGTGGAAAGAAGCTGTATGTTATCAAATTTATCCAAGAAGTTTTAAAGATTCTAATGACGATGGGATAGGTGATATTAACGGCATAAGAGAGAAATTAAGTTATTTAAAAGATTTAGGAATTGATGTAATTTGGGTTTCTCCAATTTTTACGTCACCTAATGATGATAATGGCTACGATATAAGTGACTATCAAGATATAATGGAAGAATTCGGTACGATGGAGGACTTTGATTTATTACTAGAAGAAACGCATGATCTCGGTATGAAATTAATTTTAGATTTAGTTATAAATCATACTTCAGATGAACATCCATGGTTTATAGAATCAAAATCCAGTAAAAAAAATTCTAAGAGAGATTGGTATATTTGGAAAGAAGGAAATAATAATAAAGAGCCCAATAACTGGGGAAGTATTTTTAATGGTTCTGCATGGGCAAAAACAAATGAAACTGATGAATATTATTTGCATATATTTAGTAAAAAACAGCCAGACCTTAACTGGGAAAATGCAGATGTTAGAAAAGAATTATATAAGATGATTAATTGGTGGTTTGATAAAGGAATTGATGGATTTAGAGTAGATGCCATTACACATATTCAAAAATCATTTGAAGATGGTGATATTGAATATGCTGAAAATGAAACGAATTTTAAACCTGCGTTCGAGCGATATACAAATAGGCCAGGTATTTTAGAACATTTAAGAGAGCTGAGAGACGAAACTTTTAATAAGTATGATATCATGACAGTCGGTGAAGCGAACGGTGTTTCTCCATATGATGCTGAAAATTGGGTCGGGTTTGAAAATGGAATATTTAATATGATATTTCAATTTGAGCACTTAGGATTATGGAATACTGAAGATGCAGGGTTCGACATTCAAAGATATAAAGAAGTTATGACCAAATGGCAAAACCAATTAGAAGGTAAGGGTTGGAATGCTTTATTTATTGAAAACCACGATCAACCAAGACTTGTTTCAACGTGGGGAGACGATCAACATTATTGGTATGAAAGTGCGACAAGTCATGCGACGAATTATTTCTTACAAAAAGGGACGCCATTTATATATCAAGGACAAGAAATAGGTATGACTAACTATCCATTCCAATCATTAGAAGAATTTAATGATGTATCAGTCAAAAATGAAGTTAGATTAAAAAAAGAAAATGGAGAAAACGTAGAGCAATTATTACATGATTTCAGTAAAGTAAATCGAGATAATTCGAGAACAATGATGCAATGGAATCAAACTGATTATGCAGGATTTTCAAAAGAAAGACCTTGGTTCCATGTAAATCCTAATTATAAAAGTATAAATGTTGAACAACAATTAGAAGATGAAGATTCAATTTTAAGTTACTATAAAAAGCTAATTAAACTTAAAAAATCTAATAATGTATTTAATTATGGTGTTTATGAATTAGTAGATGAATATCATCCACAAATTTATACTTATAAGAGAAAGCTTGATAACAATCAAGTTATTATAATGTGTAATTTAACTAGTGAAGAAGCAGATATATCTAAAGCTTTTAAAATTGAAGATTATGATTTATTACTGAATAATTATAGAGATATTGAAAAAACACAAAAGTTAAAACCTTTTGAAACAAGAGTGTATCAAATAAAATAAATAACTTAGTATAAAATCCATGCATAACATGACTTTTATAGATTAACGTATTATTCAATGCAGCTAATACGAATTCTTGATAATGTCTCTTGTGTATGGATTTTATATATATCCATATTGTTAACGCTTACTACCTTAAACGTTTTATAATAGTATTGAGGTAATAGAATTCAATCGGGAGGTCATAGTATGAAGAAATTAATGAAAGAAAAAACAAATTTTGTTGCTGATATGTTAAAAGGCATTGAAATAATGGATGATGCGGTTGAAATAATAAGTGAAAATGTAGTAGTAAGAAAAAAACTAAAAACAAAAGGTGTTGCTTTAGTTTCTGGAGGAGGTTCAGGCCACGAACCTGCTCATGCTGGTTATGTGGCAGAGGGTATGTTAGATGCAGCTGTATGTGGTGAAGTGTTTACATCTCCTACTCCTGATAAAATTTTAGAAGCAATCAAACATGTAGCTACAGATGAAGGTGTTCTTTTAATAGTGAAAAATTATGCAGGGGATGTAATGAATTTTGAGATGGCGCAAGAAATGGCTGAGATGGAAGGTATCTCTTGTGAGTCAATCGTGGTGAGAGATGATATATCTATCGAAAACATAGAAGATAGAAGAGGTGTAGCCGGAACAGTCTTAGTCCATAAATATGCAGGTTTCTTATCCGATAATGGATTCAATCTCGCTGATATAAAGAGTAGAACAGAAACATTTATCGAAAAGATAAGAACAATTGGTATGGCTATTTATCCTTGTTTAGTACCAACTACTGGTCAATACGGTTTTGATTTAAAAGAGAATCAAATGGAAATAGGAATCGGTATTCATGGTGAACGTGGTATATATCAAGAGGATATTGAACCAATCGATGAAATAATTAAAAGGTTAATGCACGAATTAGAGAAAGAAATATCAGATAAAACATTAATCGTAATGATTAATGGCATGGGTGCAACTCCAGATTCTGAATTAGCGATTGTTTCACATTACTTTAATGAATATGCTAAAGAAAATGAATTAAATATCGAAAAATATTTAATCGGTAATTATATGACAGCTTTAGATATGCAAGGTTTTTCTATTACTTTAGTACCTTATGATGATGAATATCGCGATGCTTTTGATGCACCGACAGAAAGTAAATATTTCGTATAGGAGGATTTATCCATGGATGCAGATTTATTAACTAAAAAATTAAAAGATTTAAGAAATACTTTTGAACAAGAAGAACAACTTTTAACAGACTTAGACAGAGCAATTGGTGACGGGGATCATGGCGTTAATATGCTGAGAGGTTTCAAAGCAGTTGACGAGAAAATTTCTGGGAATACGTTAAGTGAAGTTTTGAAATCAACAGGTATGACATTAATGAGTTCTGTAGGAGGGGCGTCTGGTCCACTCTATGGATTTAGTTTTGTAAAAATGGCTTCTCTTAACTATGATGAAATTAATCAAGATAATTTGAAAGAATACATTGATGAATTTAAAAATGCTGTAGCAACACGAGGTAAAGTTTCTGGTGGCGAAAAAACGATGTATGATGTGCTACAAAAAACATCTGAGTACTTAGAAAACAATCAATCTATAAGTAAAGAACAATTACAACAATTTGCAGATGATACGAAAGATTTAGAAGCTACTAAAGGTAGAGCAGCATATTTCAAAAAGGATTCAATTGGACATATCGATCCAGGTGCACAGAGTATGGTATTTGTATTGAATGCTTTAAGTGAGGATGTGTAGAAAATGGCGACAATAGGAATTATTAGTCATAGTAAAGATATAGCACAAGGTGTGAAAGATTTGTTAGCACAAATGTCACCAGATGTAACAGTAATTGCTAAAGGCGGAAATAATGAAGGTGAGATAGGAACAAGTATCGATACAGTTAACGAAATCATCGATGAACTGACAGAAGATGCATTGTTATTTTACGATATTGGGTCAGCAGAAATGAACTTGGAAATGGCTATCGATTTATACGAAGGTGATTATAAATTATATAAAGTTGACGGGCCTATTGTTGAAGGAGCATTTCTAGCGAGCGTATCATTATCAACAGGAGCAACATTAGAAGAAGCAATTTCAAGCATTGAAAGGGAATTTTCTAAAAAATCTTAAAATGTGATCAAGTCAAAAATATAAAATGATATAATTGCTCTACTAATGATTTTACAAGGTGGAGAAATAAAAAATGAAAATATCGAATCAGAAATTATATGAAAAAGTTGCAGATGTCATCATATTTGATATTAACGAAGGTCGTATAAATCCTGGTGATCGATTACCGTCAATCAAAGCATTATCTGAGAGTTTTGGTGTTGGTCAAGCTACTATTAGAGAAGCATTGAATGCTTTACGAGCAATGGGATATGTCGATATTAAACATGGACAAGGAACTTTTGTTATAAATAGAGAAGAAACAAAATTTAATCTTGAAGCAATTAATGCTAATGTGGAAGACATCGAAAATTTATTAGAAGTACGTAATATAGTTGAAGTTGGTGTAGCAAGATTGGCAGCATCTAATCGTGATGAAAATAATCTTAAGGAAATTGAAGCGGCACTTTTTGATATGAAAGTAGCAATTAAAAAAAATGAATTAGGAGAAGCTTCAGATTTAAGATTCCATCTTGCTATTGCTGATGCTTCAAATAATTACATGTTAAAACAGCTATTGCGCAATGTATCAGAATTAATGCAACATACTATGAAAGAAACAAGAAGAATATATTTATATACAAAAAGCAAATCGATTGAGAAGCTCTATAATGAACATAAAGATATATACGAAGCTATAAAAAGTCAAAATAGTAAATTAGCTGAAGAAAAAATGGCATTTCATTTGTCTGAAGTTGAAAACGCAGTATTAAAACACATTAGATGATGATTAATGATATTAAATAAAGCTTGAGGCGAAACACTTGCTCAATAAACCGAAAGAGGCCGAGACATTTGTCTCGGCCTCTATTCGTTATATATTATTTATAAAAATAAAAAGCGATAAGCTTCAGGATGCTTATCGCTTTGGGTATGTATAACCCATCCGTTCCATTTCATAATCATATATAAAGACTTCTCACAGTAAAATAATAAACTGTAACTTATCATTGCAATAATGAAAAAGCTTATTACAATTTAATATTTGTATCTTAAGTATAAGGTCCCTTCAAGAGTTTAGCAATATTAATTATTAAAAAAATAATATCCAAATTACACCGAATAAATAGATTTTATATAAATAATAAAATCATACATTACAAATCGTCAGAAACTTCAAAATATATAGATATTTTATGATATAATATTTCTAATTTCTTATATTAAGGGGGCTATTATGAATCAGACAAAGAGAAAAGTTTCTATTATTAATAGATTCTTAAACTTCATAGAAAAAGCAGGAAACCGATTGCCAGATCCAAGTATATTATTTTTCCTTTTATGTGTAGGATTAATTGTACTATCTTGGTTTGTATCTTTGTTCAATATAAAAGTAGAAAACCCAGGTACAGGAAAAACAGTAGAAGTAACAAATCTAATTTCTAGAGAAGGTTTTTCTAAAATATTAAGTGAATCTATAACAAACTTTTCCGAATTCCCAGCATTAGGCCTTGTACTTGCAGTTATGCTCGGAATAGGTGTAGCAGAAAAAACAGGATATTTTGATAAATTAATGATAATGATAGTTAATAAAGCGCCTAAGAAAATTATAGTACCCATTATTATATTTGTAGGTATTATTGGGAATGCTGCTGGAGATGCAGCTCCAGTAGTTTTACCACCTTTGACGGCATTAGTTTTTATTAAACTTGGTTATCATCCGATAGCTGGTTTAGCGATGGCATATGCTTCTGCCTTAGGGGCGTTTGCAGCTAATTTAACTTTAGGTATGAGTGATGCGCTTGTTTATGCATTTACCAAACCAGCAGCTGAAATTATTAGCAAAGATATTTCGTTGAACGTAGCTATGAACTGGTATTTTATAGCAGCATCTTCTATCATTTTATTACCAGCAATTTATTTTGTAAGTATGAAAATTGTTATACCACGTCTAGGTACATATAAAGAAGAAACAGATAGTTCAAGTGATGATAATGAAATAACATCTAAAGAAAACAAAGCATTAAAGTTTGCTAATTGGAGTTTCTTTGCGGTTATAGTAATTTTATTAGCTTTATCAATACCTGAAAATGGCTGGCTAAGAAACGCTAATACTGGAAGCTTAATCGAAGAATCGCCATTAATGGATGGTGTTGGTATAATCATTCTTGTTGTTTTCTTTGTTCCCGGTTTTGTTTATGGAATTATGTCAGGTAAACTTAAAAATACAAAAGATTTAGGGAAAATGTTAACTGATTCAATGGCGACAATGGGAAGTTTTATCGTAATTGTATTTTTTGCTTCACAATTATTAGCGTATTTAAATTGGAGCAACCTAGGTGTTGTTATATCAGTTAAAGGCGCAGAATTATTACAAGGTCAAAATGGTGTAGTGTTAATAATAGGATTAATATTATTAAGTTGTTTAATTAACTTGCTAATAGGTAGCGCGTCCGCAAAATGGGCGATATTAGCACCAATATTTATACCTATGTTTATGTTATTAGGATATCATCCCGCATTTACACAGATGGTTTATCGTATAGGAGATTCAATCACAAATCCAATAACACCGATGATGCCTTACTTACCATTATTACTATCATACGCTCAAAAATATGATAAGAATATGAAACTTGGAACATTAATTTCTAGTTTAATGCCATATTCGATTGTATTGGCGATCGTTTGGCCTATATTTATGATTATATGGTTCTTACTAGGTTTACCATTAGGACCTGGTGGAGATATATATTGGAGTAAATAATAAGTTAAAATGTAGTCTCATTCTTTCTAGGATGAGGCTATGAAGTCTTTTTAGAAAAATGAGATTTCCTTCCCACTGCCATTTCAGTATTTCATAAGTAAAGCACTATATGGTACAATCACGAAGGGTATATATTTAATTTAATTAATTGAACTTACATATATTTTTAACGACAAAAAAGAAAAGGATGATTAAATGTCTCCATTAGTATTGAAACCCGTATTTAAAGAGCGTATTTGGGGAGGACGTAATTTAGAAAAAATGGGCTACGACATTCCTGATGGTAATATTGGGGAATGTTGGGGTATATCAGCGCATCAAAATGGACCTAATGTTATTGCCAATGGAGCTTACGAAGGTCAAACATTGGATAAGGTTTGGGAAGAACATCCTGAATTATTTGGAAATCCTTCAGAAAAGAAATTTCCATTGCTTACGAAAATATTAGATGCAAACCAAAAATTATCTGTACAAGTTCATCCAGATGATGAATATGCACACGAACATGAAAATGGTGAGTTTGGTAAAACTGAGTGCTGGTATGTTCTTGACGCAAAAGAAGACGCAGAAATTATATATGGAACTTATGCAAATTCGAAAGAACAGCTTGAAGAATATATTCAAAATGAAGATTGGGATCATTTATTCAAGCGCGTTAAAGTTGAAAAGGGAGACTTTTTCTATGTGCCAAGTGGTACAGTGCATGCAATCGGAGAAAGTATTATGATACTAGAAACGCAACAAAACTCAGATACTACTTACAGAATTTATGATTACGATAGAATTGAGCAAGATGGTAAGAAACGTGAATTACATCTTGATAAAAGTATTGATGTTATCAATATAGGACCAACAAGCCCAAATGTAGCACCTGTGAGAATAGATTCTGATGAACAAAAAGGTCAAATGCTTGTAGAAAGCGACTTTTTCACTGTTACGAAATGGCAAATAGAAGGTACATTTAACTTCAGAAAACCTAGAGATTATTGCTTAGTGAGTATTATTTCTGGGGAAGGTGAAATCATAACAGACGGAAATGTATATGAAGTGTCAACGGGAAGTCACCTCATATTAACGGCTGATGATTTAGATAATCACATTAACGGGCAACTAGAAGTTATAGTAAGTTACGTCTAGATAGGAGTTATACTAATATGAAAAAATTCTTATATTTATCACTTGTTTGTGCCGTTATAGCTGGTCTAGGAATATTTTTTGAACAGCCAAAATATCCAAATCCAGTGATACCATTTATTATTGCTTTAATTGGGCTAATATTAGCTATTAGTACTTTTAAAGATAAAGAAATAACAATGGGGTTGAAAATCGGAGGCGTTCTAGTTAATTTAATGCCAACATTAGCCGGTTTATCGTTAATACTTCAATAAATAGATTATTAGTTTTGTAATATACATTTAAACTGTCGTAAAGTTAATAACTTTGACGACAGTTTTTTTGTGCAGATTTAAATTGTTATATTGTCATTTATTTCAATTTTACAGTGTATTCTCATCATATAAATAAAAAAATTAATTGTCTTTAAAAGAATTTTTCTATAATTCTATTAATATAAATGAAATAAAACTGTAATATAAAATTGCGCCATAACAGTGTATAATTAGGAAGAATTAATATCTTTATATAAAAATGTAAGATAATGGAGGTAACTAATTTTGAAGAAGAAGACATTAACAGCATTTGTAGGTGCTTCTGTAGCAGTAGCTTTAACATCACAAAGTGCTGAAGCTGCATCATATAAAGTTAAGAGCGGAGACTCACTTTGGTTAATTGCTGAAAAACATAATACAACTATCGCAAAAATTAAAAGCTTAAACAAATTAAGCTCTAATCTAATTTTTCCGAATCAAATCATTCAAGTACCTGGTTCTTCTAGTTCGTCTAATACGAATACAGGATCGACTTCAACGTCATCAACGACGTACTATACGGTTAAATCAGGGGATTCGTTATCAGTAATTGCTGGTAAATATGGCACAACATATCAAAAAATAATGTCTTTAAACGGGTTGAATAATACAATTATTTATCCTGGCCAAAAATTAAAAGTAAAAGGGACTTCTAGTAGTTCAAGTTCAAATAATACGGGTTCATCAAACACATCTACTAGTACAACTACTTATACGGTTAAATCAGGAGATTCATTATCAGTAATTGCTGCTCGATATGGTACAACATATCAAAAAATAATGTCTTTAAATGGTTTATCAAATTTCATTATTTATCCGGGACAAAAATTAAAAGTAAGTGGTTCAGTGTCAACAGGTGGTGGACAATCAAGCTCTAATAACACTGGTAGCTATACACCTCCTATGTTCTACCACCAAAATTTATATGATTGGGGTCAATGTACTTGGCACGTATTTAATCGACGTAAAGCAATCGGTAAACCAATAAGCACTTATTGGTGGAATGCGAACAACTGGGCTAGCGCTGCAGCTAAAGATGGATATAGAGTAAATCATAAACCTGCTGTAGGTTCGATTTTACAATCTTCTGCTGGTTATTACGGTCATGTTTCGTTTGTTGAACGCATTAATAATGACGGTAGTATTCAAGTATCAGAAATGAATTTTACATCTTCACCTGGTGTATTAACATACAGAACTGTACCAGCTTCACTCGTACCAAGTTATAATTTTATACATTAATCTTGAACTGAGGCATATATAATGTCTCAGTTTTTACTTGTGTAAACATAGACACGGATGCTAATGTCTTATACAATGTTAATATTAATGTCATGTAAAAAATATGATTAGTATAATAAACGTCATATTTACATAGTAAATCGTTTAAAATTGATAATTATTTATAACAAGGAGTATACATATGTCTGAAGAAACAAACTACTTTTGGCTAAATTGTGGATATAATAGGTGGAATCATACAGAACCTCTAGAAGGACAAGTTGCAGTATTTGAATCGGGTGCAAGTTTTAATCCTACTCAAGGTTACCATGCCTTTAAGACGGCAAAACCTGGTGATAAAGTAATTTATTATCAAGTCCAAAATCAAGTGGGATTATTAGGATATGGGGAAATTATTGATGTTCAGACAGGCGGCAACCAAAAAGTAAGCATTCATTTTAAATTTGAAACTTCTTTAACAATGCTTTCAGTTGAATACTTAAAGAGAAGTGAACATTTAGAATTGCGTATTAAGCAACTAACGGATCAATTATTCAATCGTATATCTAAAGAAGAATTTGAATTAATTATTGGCCTAGGACAAGGAGAAGTTAAAATACCTAGATATTTCTTACTTTCAGAAGAAATACAGTTTGAAGAAGATGAAACATATACTATTTTCACACATACAGTGAATGGTATTAAAAGAAATGGTTATATTTATTATACACAACTTGAAATCGGGGATCAGCTTGTATTCTTAAATAAAAACGCGAATCATTCAATTATTGGTGTTGGTGAAGTTACAGATAGTATACATAAACTTCCACCACAACCAGGACGAACTGATTCAACTTGCATAACTATTAGATATGAAAAGGATATTAATCCTATAAGTGTAGCAGAACTAAATAGACATCAAACATTAAAAAAATTATATTTCTTACAAGAAAATTCTAAGCAATCTATAGCTAATTTAACAAAAGCTCAATATGATGCAATGATGGATATGAGTAGAGGTGAGTTTTCTCAAAATAATTCACAACAATATCAAGTCTCGATTCCACAAGAACAAGAAGATAAAAAAGATAAGCCAATTGTATTAATGTTATGTGATAGTAAAGAAGAAGGTATAAAAAAAGCAAAACATTACGTAGAGCGCGAGCTTGCTAAAGGTATTTATACAACAGGACATCCAGATTTTTCTGAAGAAATGTTATACGGAAGGTATTTACCTAACGAAAGTGGAGCTCTATATTATCGTGAAGGATTTATCACGGGGCATATCACAAATTCAGAAAGAGAATGGCTTGTAATCGATCAATTTGAGCGAATAGACCCTGAAATATTCCAACTATTCCTAAATGTTTTAGATGGTCATGAAATGACACTACCTAGATATAATCATGATGGAAAAATGGTAAAATGGAGTTTAGAAAAAGACTCATTCTACCGCCATAATCCAAAATGGAGAATGATAGGTTTATGTTATGGGACAGTTGAAGATATAAAAAAACAATATTCACATCAATTTTTAAAACATTGTCGTGTAATACACGTTGGATAAATAAAATAAATTTTCATTGAAAAACACTATTTGTTTAATATCAAATGGTGTTTTTAATTTATAAGTGAAAAATTATCTTTTAAATTGATAGAATTTTCTGTAATATGATATATATAATTAAAATTGCTCTTATCAATAAACAACAAAGGGGACGTGTTTATGGACAAAATAGTAGCATTTTCAGATTGGTTATGGGGATATCCACTCGTAACTCTATTATTAGTATCTAGTTTATTTTTAACAATTTATTTAGGGTTTATACAGTTTAGACATTTTGGCTATATGATGAAACAAACATTTGGCAGTATTAATAAAAAACCTAAAGGTGAAGGAACGATTACACCGAGGCAAGCATTAACTTCTGCTTTATCTTCTACTGTTGGTGCAGCAAATATCGTAGGGGTACCTACAGCAATCATGATGGGTGGACCTGGTGCAGTATTTTGGATGATGGTTATTGCATTTTTAGGGATGGCTCTAAAGTATAGTGAAAACGTACTTGGTATACATTATCGAGAAAAGAATAGTAAAGGCGAATTTGTAGGGGGACCTACATACTATATGAAAAAAGGAATGAAAAATAAAAAAGTTGGAATAGTATTCGCTTTTATTTTTGCATTCGCGCTTATGTTGGAACTCATTCCGAGTATTATGGTGCAAGGAAATTCAGCAGCAAGCACGGTAGAAGATACATTCAATATCGATATGGGTTATACAGGAATCATTTTAGCTGTGTTAGCTGCTTTAGTTGTGTTTGGAGGTATTAAAAGAATTGCAACATTCACTGAAATGATTGTGCCGGTTATGGTTGGATTATATTGTATTATGGGTTTTATTATCATTTTAATGAACATTCAACATTTACCGGGAGTCATAGCGTTAGTAGTTGAAAAAGCTTTTAATCCTGATGCAGCATTAGGAGGTAGTTTTGGAGCTGCTTTAGCTACAACGGTTAGATGGGGATTTGCTCGAGGTATCTATTCAAACGAAGCAGGTTTAGGTACTTCTCCAATTGCCCACGCTGCTGCTAAGACAGATCATCCAGTGAGACAAGCTTTTTGGAGTGTAAGTGAAATAGTTGTTGATACTTTAATTATATGTAGTACAACAGCGTTTGTTGTATTGGTTTCAGACGTTTGGAAAGCAGATGATGCAAAAGAACAATCAGCTGCACTGACAGCTAGAGCTTTTAATGATGCATTTGGTACATTTGGAAGCTGGATTGTTTCTATATCAATGGTATTCTTTGTATTCTCTACTATAATTGTAGTTATTTATTATGGTTCAAGAATGGCAGAATATTTATTTGGATTAACAGCTGGATTTATTATGAAAATAGTATATGTTTTATCTATAGCGCTCGGTGCGTTTGGGGCAGGTACACAATTGTGGAAATTATTAGATATAGCGTTAGCATGCATTCTTATTCCCAATATTATAGCTGTTATTATGTTATCACCTAAAGTTAAAGACTTGACACGAGAATTTTTCACAAGCAAAGAATTTTATTTGAAAGATAAAAATAATAAAAACTGAAATAGTTTATTCCTTTTAGATTATAACGTTATCGTTATAATCTTTTTTTGTATTTAAAAAAATTGTAGATGTCTTCAAAAATAAACCTCTTTTGTATGTAGTCATATAAATTATTCTAATTTACACAAAATGTCAAATATTTTATTAAATTCCATATTGATGTTATTTAATTTTATGGTAAGATTATTTTAAGATAATTTAATTAACTAATTTTTAGGAGGTTACAACAATGAGCACTCAATCTTATTCAGAAGCAATTACTTCATGTTCTGAATTCTTTGATTACCAAAATAAAATTGACAATATCTTTGTAGTAATTGAACAAAAGTATGGCTTAAAGAAACATGAATTTTTCTTCTTAATGAAATTAAATGAAGTGAAAGAAGTACACCTTAAAGATGCAATTGAAAAAGGATACATAAAGCAAAACAAATCTGCTCGTGCCATTAAGAGACTATTCGAAAAGAAATATATATTAAAAAACCGCTTAAAAACAGATGAAAGAGCAGTTATATTACGCTTTAACGATGATTATAAAGATGATTTTGAAGTGATAATGCAAGAAGTATTGGATATGTTAAATGTAGCTTAGATTATAAATCTTTTTAATATTAATGAAATGCATTGTAAAAGTTAGTCAAAGGCTAACTTTTACAATGCATTTTTGTATTTATAATCAAATTATATTTTAAAATTTAATTTGTAAATTATGGTGGAAAGTTATACAATTTTAAATGTAAGCGCTTTATTATAGGGGGATTAGTCATTATGGTAAAAGAATCTACAACAAAGAATATAAGTTTTGTATGGGCTATTGTTCCGTTTCTATTTATGATAGTAAGCATGCTCTATACTGTTGTTGTTTTAGAATTAGCACCTCATATTCCTTTAATGATAGGGACAGCTATAGCAGCCATAGTTGCCTATTATCATGGGCATACGTGGAAAGATATAGAAGAAATGATGTATAAGGGGATAAAATTAGCACTACCTGCGATTGTTATTATTATACTAGTCGGTTTAATCATTGGGGCATGGATAGGTGGCGGTATAGTTGCCACGATGATTTATTACGGTTTAAAGCTTATTACGCCTTCATTATTTTTAGTGACCATTGCTATTATATGCGCCATTGTATCTTTAGCAATTGGTAGTAGTTGGTCTACGATGGCCACAGTAGGCGTAGCCGGAATGGGTATAGGACTGAGTATGGATATTCCAGCGGGAATGATTGCTGGTGCTATCATATCAGGTTCTTATTTTGGTGATAAAATGAGCCCTTTATCTGACACCACAAATTTAGCAGCTGGTTTAACTGGTACAAATCTATTCGATCATATTAAGCATATGTTCTATACAACTGTACCTGCTATTGTAATTTCGTTAATTGCTTTCTTTATACTCGGTAGACAATTTTCCGCAGGTGACATTAATCAAGGTAAAATTGATGCAATTAATAATGAAATGATTGATAAATTTGTCATTTCACCTTGGTTACTATTAGTACCACTGATTGTTATTATTTTAGTAGCCTTAAAAGTACCTGCAATACCTGCATTAGTAATTGGTATTATTTTAGGATTTTTATCACAAATTTTTGTTCAAGGTGGAAGTATTCATGATAGCGTTCAAGCTTTACAAACAGGATATGTGTTAGAAACAAAGAATGAACTCGTAAAAGAACTATTTAATAGGGGTGGTTTGGAGTCAATGTTTTATACCATTTCTATGACAATTGTTGCGATGACATTTGGTGGAATACTCGAATATTCAGGTATGTTGAAGGCAATTATTACACAAGTTTTGAAAGTAGCTAAAGGTACTGGTGGACTAATCGCTTCTGTTATTATTTCATGTATTGGTACAAACGCTTCATGCTCAGAACAATATATTTCAATTGTTGTACCATCAAGAATGTATATTAATACGTTTTTAGAAAAGAGGTTACACCCTAAAAATTTATCTAGAGCTCTAGAAGATGGTGGAACAGTGACTTCAGTATTTTTCTTATGGAATACTTGTGGTGTGTTTATAGCTCAGACCTTAAATGTAAACGTATTGGAGTATGGGATGTATGCAGTATTTAATTATACGGTCCCAATCATATCTATAATATTTGGATACATAGGATTTAAAATTATAACAATTAACGAACAAGAATATAAACAATTTAAAGAAGCTCAATAACAATAATAACAGTCCAGGACATATATAAATGTCTCGGACTGTTTCATTATATAGGGATGGTATTATGAAGTCTTTTTAGCAAAATGATATTTCTGGTTCACTCCCTTATTAATTTAATGTTTCTTATAATCGTGTTATCTTAAAACTAAAGAAAGGAATAAGGTGATATTTATGGCTATAGTATACTATGACGGTGATTGTGGTTATTGTAATAGAGTAGTAATGTGGTTGATTCATCATAATATTCCAACGAGATTCCAATTTGCACAATTAGAAGGGCAATATGGAGAGAACTTAATTAAAGTTCAACCTGAATTGAAAAATATAGACACAATTGTTGTAGTTGATAAATCACAAGTATTTACTAAAACAGATGCTATTATTCACTTATTGAATCAAATTAAGAAATATAAAATTTTTGCATTCCTATTGAAAATAGTGCCTCGTTTTCTTAGAAATCTAGGTTACGATTCATTTGCAAAAATAAGACATCGCATCCAATTTAAGCAAGCATGTAAACTACCAACTAAAGAAGAACGTCAGTATTTTTTAGATTAGTATTGCAATAGTTTTAGAGTGGTGGTATCCTTTTATGTAAACGGTTACACAAAAGGAAGTTGAACGAATGGCTACGATTAAAGAAGTTGCTAAATACGCTGGTGTCTCAGTGGCGACAGTTTCAAGAGCTCTTAATAGAAGTGGGTATGTCAAAGAAGAAACAAGAAAGAAGATTAATAAAGCGATCAAAGATTTAAATTACAGACCAAATGAAACAGCTCGGACATTGTATAAACGTAAATCTAAAATGATAGGTTTATTATTACCTGATATTAGCAATCCATTTTTCACGGTTGTCGCTAGAGGTGTTGAAGATGAAGCGATGGCTAAGGGTTATCACATCATTTTAGGTAATGGTGATGGAAATGAAGAAAAAGAATTAGCGTATATAAACACATTCAATGTGCATAATTGTAGTGGGATTATTGCATCACAATTATCTACTCAAGAAACATTTGATTCTTTTAAATCATATAATATGCCATTTGTTTTATTAGATAGAGTGTATGCCGACCATGAATTTGTTGAAACAAATCATTATAAAGGTGGACAGTTACAAGCTCAAGCCGTCATTAAAGGTTCGACAAAATCTGTTTTAATTATGCAACAAAACTTACAATATAAATCATTTAACGAAAGACTATCCGGTGCTAAATCTATTTTTGATGAAAAGAACATCCCTTACATTACTGTAGATGAACGTTTTCTCATTGAAGAAGATTTAGTATCGATGATTCATAAGCACAATATTGATAGTATTATTTGTAGTAATGATGTGAGCGCATTTGCTGTTATGCGTACTTTGTTACATCATGAATTTAAAGTTCCTTCTGATGTTCAAGTTGTAGGTTATGATGATATACCATTATCTCGTATGTATACACCAAGTTTAACTACAATTCATCAACCAGCATATTTAATAGGCAAAAAGGCTTGTCAACAGCTTATCAATCAACTAGAAGGTAAAGAAAGAGAACATCATCAAATATTAGACGTTAGTTTAATAGAACGACAATCGACGAGGAGAGAGTAAAATGAAAAAGATTATGGTTATAGGAAGTATGTCTATAGATTTAGTAGTTTCAGCTTCAAAAAGACCTGAAAAAGGTGAAACAATATTAGGAGATAGTTTTTTCACTACACCAGGTGGAAAAGGCGCTAATCAAGCTGTGGCAGCAGCAAGATTAGGGGAAGAAGTATATTTAGTAGGGCGCATAGGAGATGATGATTTCGGTAAAGAAATTTATCAAAATCTACAAAATAACTACGTTTTAGTAGATGGTGTGGAACCCGTTACACAAATGCCGTCAGGTACTGCTCACATAACATTGGCTGAACAAGATAATAGTATCATTTTTGTTCCATCTGCCAATAACGAAGTAACACCTGAATATGTTGAGAAACACTTAGCACACCTTAATAAAGGTGACATCGTTCTTCTTCAACAAGAAATACCTAGTGAAACAGTTGAACATGTAATTGATTACTGTAAGGAAAATGAAATTACATCTATATTAAATCCAGCTCCTTTTAGAGAAGTTAGTGATAATGTTATTGAAAAAGCTGATTACTTAACTCCTAATGAAACAGAAAGTAACGGAATGTTTAAAGGAAATATGGATGAAGCGTTAGCAAAATATCCGAATAAATTGATTGTTACTTTAGGAGATAAAGGTGCAGTCTATCACGATGGTAACAAAAAGGTAGAAGTACCAGGTTATAAACGAGAAGTTAAAGATACTACTGGCGCAGGTGATACATTTAACGGTGCATTTGCAGTAGCGTTACAGAAAGAATTCAATCTAGAAAAAGCGTTAGATTTTGCAAACTTAGCAGCAAGTTATTCAGTAACAGGTATGGGTGCACAAGGTGGTATGCCTAAACTTTCAGAAATAGAGGGAGAATGGCATGTATAAAACAGGGATTTTAAACAGTGAAATATCTAAAGTATTAAGTGATCTTGGTCATACAGACAGAATAGTAATAGCAGATTGTGGTCTACCAATTCCAAAAGAAGTGAAGAAGATTGATTTAGCACTGTCTTTTGGTGTACCAAATTTTGAAAGCGTTTACGAAGAAGTGATGAAGCATATGTCGGTTCAAAAAATGATCGTTGCGGAAGAAATAAAAGAAGATAATGTTTCGCTTTTTGAAAAGATTACTCAATCTAATATTGATACAGAATATGTATCACATGAACGATTTAAAGAATTAACAAATGATACAGTCGCGATTATTAGAACTGGAGAAGCAACACCATTTGCAAATGTCATATTGGAAAGTGATGTTTTATTCTAAAGGAGGGTTACCATGTTACAGATGAAGAATATACATAAAGCTTTTGGACAAAATAAAGTATTAACTGGGGTAGATTTTATTTTAAAGGAAGCTTCTGTACATGCATTGATGGGAGAAAACGGGGCAGGTAAATCTACGTTAATGAAAATTTTAGTAGGTATACACGGCAAAGATGAGGGTCAGATAATATACAAAGATGAAAATATTGAATATAAAGATGCACAAATGGCTGAAGAAGCAGGCATAACTTTTATACACCAAGAATTAAATATTTGGTCAGAATTAACAGTGTTAGAAAATTTGTTTATTGGTAAAGAAATTAGAAATAAATTTGGAATCTTAAACGAGAGACAAATGAAGAAAGAAGCAATGAAAGTATTTGAAAAGTTAAACTTTAAAATACCACTTAAAAAAGTTGCAGGAAAATGTTCTATTGGTGAACAACAAATGATAGAAATTGCTAAAGCATTGATGACGAACGCTAAAATAATCGTTATGGATGAACCAACAGCTGCTTTAACGGATAAAGAAATTAATCAATTGTTTAAGCTCATTAAAAGCTTGCAAAAACAAGGCGTTGCATTTGTATATATTTCACATAGAATGGCAGAAATCTTTGAGATATCTGATGAGATAACTGTAATGAGAGATGGTAAAACAGTGTTATATAAAGAAACGAATGATACTAATTATGATGAGATAGTTAAATCAATGGTAGGTAGAGATTTAACAGAACAATTCCCGAAAAGAACTGTTTCACCTGGTAATATCATCATGGACGTTAAATCGTTAAATAATGATGAACATCAAATTAAAGATATATCATTTTCATTAAGAAAAGGAGAAATTCTTGGTGTTAGTGGACTAATGGGGGCTGGCAGAACTGAAATAATGCGAAGTTTATTCGGCATAGATAAAGGCAGTAAAGACATTACGATTAACGGTAAAAAAGTTTCCATTAATTCACCAGAAGACGCTATGAAAAACGGAATTGGGCTTATTACTGAGAACAGAAAGGACGAAGGTCTGATATTAGATTTCTCTATTGAAGATAATATGGTTTTACCTTCTTTAGAAAGCTTTTCCAATAAAGGCTTTACGAAAGAAAAGTCTGTTCATATATTTGCTGATCAAATGAGTAAACGACTAAATATTAAAACAAATAGAAAAGCACTTGTTTCTTCACTTTCCGGTGGTAATCAACAGAAAGTAGTTTTAGCTAAATGGATTGGTACGGGTGCACAAGTTTTAATACTAGATGAACCGACTAGAGGTATTGATGTTGGAGCAAAGAGAGAAATTTATCAATTAATGAACGAATTAACTGAGCGCGGTGTTTCTATTATAATGATTTCTTCAGAATTACCAGAAGTTATCGGTATGAGTGATAGAGTCTTAGTTGTACAAGAAGGAGAAATAAAGGGACAAGTTGAAGCGGAACAAATTACAGAAGAAAATATTATGACATTGGCTACAGGAGGGGAATTAAATGCAACAGTTAACAGCTAAATCATCATTGTTAGAAAAAATTATACCATTTATAGGATTGATTCTTTTAGTGGTTGTTATAAGTGTTTTAAATACTGCATTTTTAGATTTATCGAATTTACTTAACTTATTGAGACAAGTATCTATTAACGGTTTAATTGCTTTTGGTATGACGTTTGTTATTTTGACAGGTGGTATAGATTTATCAGTAGGGTCTATATTAGCTTTATCAAGTGCATTTACAGCAATTTTAATTACGAGTGGTCTTGATCCAATTGTAGCTTTAATTGTTGGTGTATTAGGAGGATTTTTACTAGGGGTATTTAACGGTGTTTTGGTTACTTTCGGTAGCATGGCGCCATTTATTGCAACATTGGCAACTATGACAATTTTTAGAGGATTAACGTTAGTTATTACAGATGGTAATCCTATAACAGACTTAGGTGATAGTTATTTATTCCAATTGTTTGGTAAAGGTTATTTCTTTGGTATACCAGTACCGGCAGTAACGATGATTATCGTATTTATTGTATTGGCAATTATTCTACAGAAGACAACTTTTGGTAGACATACATATGCCATCGGGGGAAATGAAGTAGCTTCTAAAATTTCAGGAATCAAAGTTAATAAAGTAAAAATCTTAATTTATGGTATATCTGGTTTAATGTCAGCTTTAGCTGGAGCAATATTAACATCACGTCTAAATTCAGCTCAACCGACTGCTGGTACTTCATATGAACTAGATGCCATAGCAGCAGTAGTGTTAGGTGGAACGTCTTTAACAGGTGGTAAAGGGCGTATCGTTGGTACACTAATTGGTGTACTTATTATCGGCGTGTTGAATAACGGATTGAACTTATTAGGTGTATCTTCATTCTATCAACAAGTAGTAAAAGGTATTGTTATATTAATTGCTGTTCTTATAGATCGTAAAAAATAATTAACAAAGTGAGGGATAAATGATGAAGAAATTTTTAATACTTTTTCTTTCGTTGGTAGTGTTTTTATCAGCATGTTCGTTAGAATCTCCATTAAAAAAAGACAATGGTAGTAAAACGAATAAAAAGAAATCAGATATTACAATAGGGGTAAGTGTTTCGACTTTAAATAATCCATTTTTTGTTTCAATTAAAGAAGGACTTCAAAAAGAGGCTAAAAAGCAAGGTATGAATGTTAAAGTAGTAGATGCAAGGGATGATTCTGCTAAACAAACAAATGATATAGAAGACTTAGTTCAACAACAGGTTGATTATTTAGTTGTGAATCCAACTGATTCAAGTGCCATTTCTAGTGCAGTTCAATCTGCTAACAATGAAGGTATTCCAGTTATTACTTTAGATAGATCAGTTGATAAAGGTGATGTCGCTACATTTATTGCTTCGGATAATATAGAAGGCGGTAAGATGGGTGGCAAATTTATCTTAGATGAATTAGGTGAAAATGCTAAAGTCGCTGAATTAGAAGGTGTACCTGGCGCAAGTGCTACTAGAGAAAGAGGAAAAGGATTCCATGAAGTAGCAGATAAATCATTAGATGTTATCGCAAAGCAAAGCGCTAAATTTGATCGTGCAGAAGGGCTCAATGTCACTCAAAACATATTACAAGCTCATCCAGGTGTTAAAGCAATATTCTCTCATAACGATGAGATGGCTTTAGGAGCAATAGAAGCGGTAGGCGATAAAGATATACTCGTTGTAGGATTTGACGGAAATGAAGATGCGATGCAATCTATTAAAGAAGGTAAGTTAGATGCAACAATCGCTCAGCAACCTGAAAAAATGGGACAAGAATCAGTAAATTCAGTATTGAAACTGATGGAAGGTAAAAAAGTAGATAAAGAAATTAAAGTACCACTTAAACTCGAAAAATCTAAATAAATGTTTATTTTATGGTGAATAAGGTAAAAGACTAATGTAGTCTTTTACCTTAATTTATTTGAGAAAAAAACTTTTAGAATTTGCAACTTATTTATAATGATTCTAAATAAGTGTGTAAATAGCGTTGACAGATTAGAATGATTATAATATAATAGTTATTGTAATCAAAAGAGACCAAATAACAAACAAATCTTAGAGGAGTGTAATAAATGAATAACAATAAAGAAGTAATTGAAGTATTAAACAAACAAGTAGCAGAATGGACAGTACTTTTCACTAAACTACACAATTATCATTGGTATGTAAAAGGGCCAAACTTCTTCTCACTACACGAAAAATTTGAAGAATTATACAATGAAGCAAGTGTATATATCGACGACATTGCTGAACGTATTTTAGCAATCGATGGTAACCCAATCGCTACTTTACAAGAAGCTTTAGAATGGTCAGAAGTTAAAGAAGCAGAGAAAAATCTATCAGCTAACCAAATGGTAGAACAATTATCAAAAGACTTCACAACTGTAATTGGACAATTAGAAGAAGGTATACAATTAGCAGAAAAATTAGATGACGAAATGACAGGAGACATGTTATTAGGTATGGTAACAAGTCTTGAAAAACACAACTGGATGCTTAAATCATTCTTAGGATAATAAAATATAAATGAGGCAGTTTAAATAAATCTATCTCATTATCAAGCACCGGCTTATTGAGAATTCTCAATAAGCCGGTGCTTTTTTATTATTAAAGAATATAGAATATTTGATGTATATAGTTTTGCTTGTTGACACGTTTGGTAAGAAGTGACAATAAGAGCACTGTTGTTGACACGTTTGATGAGAAATGACAATAAGGGACCTGTTGTTGACACGTTTGATGAGAAGTGACAATAAGGGTACTGTTATTGACACGTTTTACGAGAAATGACAATAAGGGCACTGTTGTTGACACGTTTTACGAAAAATGACAATAAGGGACCTGAATATTGCAAGATGAGCTTCACGTGTAACATAGCTCCTTTGAATGTAACAACATTATAAAAAAAGAAGCTAAGACATATAATGTCTTAGCTTCTTTTTTTATTCAGCGATTTCTAAAGCAATTTCCATCATTTGAGTAAATGAATTTTGTCTTTCTTCTGCTGTTGTTGCTTCGTCTCTTAATAAGTGGTCACTAACTGTAAAGATACCTAGTGCTTTTTTACCGGCAGCAGCAGCATTTACGTATAAACCTGCTGATTCCATTTCAACACCTAAAATACCTAATCTTGCCCATTTACTTGTTACTTCTGTGTCTGCATTATAGAAAATATCACTTGAGAAGATATTACCTACATGAGTAGTTGCTCCAATTTCGTCTGCTTTATTTTTAGCGCTTGATACTAAACCGAAGTCAGCAATTGGTGCGAAGTAACCTGGTACGTTGAATTGGTCAACATAGCGAGAATTAGTAGATGCACCTTGTGCAATAATAATATCATATAAATTGATATTCTCTTGCATAGCACCGCATGATCCAATTCGGATAATCGTTTCTACATCAAAGAAATTATATAGTTCATAAGAATAAATACCGATTGAAGCGATACCCATACCTGAGCCCATAACCGATACTTCTTTTCCTTTATATGTACCTGTGTATCCTAACATATTTCTTACATCGTTGAATTGTTCAACATTTTCTAAAAAGTTTTCAGCAATAAATTTAGCACGTAATGGATCCCCAGGCATTAGTACAGTTTTTGCAATTTTTACACCATTTGGTTGAATATGCGGTGTCCCTTGTGTCATAACTATCTTCTCCTTTAAAAATAAAAGTTTTTTCAATTTAAAGATAACATTTGTTTCAATTTTTTGCGAATTTTTGTACGATTAAGTTGAAAGAAAGTGGTGAATGGAGATGGATTTACAAAAAAATAAAGACAGCATACGCGTAGCAAAACTATATTATGAAGATAGTTTAAGCCAAGAAGCAATAGCTCAAAAGCTTAATATCTCTAGACCAACTGTATCGAGATTATTGAATCACGCGAAAGAACATGGGTTTGTCAAAGTAACAATTGAAGATCCATATCAAGATGCTGAAAGTTTAGCTTCACTATTAAAAGCTAAATACCAATTGAAAGATTGTATTGTTGAACATGCATCGCATAATGATTATTTAAACGTACAAAGTGCTATTGGAAAGCGTACCGCGGAATATTTAAATACTATTGTTAAAGATGGAGATAATATTGGCATTAGTTGGGGTAAAACAATGTATCAAGTGTCTCAATTTTTACAGTCTACACATTTAAAGGATATTGGTGTAATACAACTTAAAGGTGGTATTAGTTTTTCTCATATAGACACAAGAAGCCATCAAATCCTTGAAAGGTTTGCACAAGCTTATAATGCGACACCTAGAGATTTGCCTCTACCAGTTATATTTGATGTGAAAGAAGTTAAGCAAATGGTAGAAAAAGATAGACACATCCAATCTATTTTAGAACAAGGAAGACAAGTTAATATCGCTTTGTTTACAGTAGGAACAGTTAGAGATTCTTCTTTATTATTTAAATTAGGATTTTTTAACGATGAAGAAAAAGAGAGAATTAAACACTCAGCTGTAGGAGATATTTGTTCACGCTTTTATAACGAGCAAGGGGAAGTTGCAGATCAAGCTATAAATGACCGAACGATAGGTATTGAATTAGATGCTCTAAAAGAAATAGAAAATTCTATTTTAGTAGCTGGAGGAGACCACAAAATTTCTGCTATACGTGGTGCTTTAGAAGGTCATTTAAGTAATATATTGATCACTGATCAATATACAGCACAAGCATTACTAGATTTATGAACAAAATTTCTTATATCATTTTACATTTGTTCAAAGCTTGTTTATAATATAGTTAAAGATAGAATATACGAGGAGGATTCACTATGACATTAGCAAAATATATCGATCACACAGCTTTAAAACCAGACACAACACTGGAACAAATTGATGCTTTATTAGAAGAAGCGAAAGAATATGGATTTAAATCTGTATGTATTAATCCAACACATGTTGCACATGCAAGAAAAGCATTAGAAGGTACAGATGTATTAGTTTGTACAGTAATTGGGTTCCCTTTAGGGGCAACAACAAGTGAAGTGAAGGCTTTTGAAACAGAAGACGCTATTAAAAAAGGTGCACAAGAAGTAGACATGGTCATCAATATTGGTGCGCTTAAAGACGGTCGTGATGAAGAAGTTAAACGTGATATTGAAAGTGTTGTAGCAGCAGCAAATGGTGTAACAACTAAAGTAATTATTGAAACTTGTTTATTAACAGAAGATGAGAAAGTTAGAGCATGTGAATTAGCGCTTGCTGCAGGTGCAGATTTCGTTAAAACATCAACTGGATTTTCATCAGGTGGCGCAACTGCAGAAGATATCAAATTAATGAGAGAAACAGTTGGTCCTGATTTGGGCGTTAAAGCTTCAGGTGGTATCCGTTCATACGAAGATGTTAAGACGATGATTGATAATGGTGCAACTCGTATTGGTGCTTCAGCAGGTGTAAAAATATTAAAAGGTGAATCATCTGATTCAGATTATTAAAATTAAAGGTACGTTTATGTACCTTTAATCTTTTGAATTACAAGTAAGCGTATTCATAAACAGGAGGGTTTCATTATGAGAATGGTAGATGTTATAGCTAAGAAACGAGACGGGAAAGAATTAACGAAAGAAGAAATTGAATTTTTCATTAAAGGGTATACTGATGGAGAAATACCTGATTATCAAGCTTCAAGCTTTGCAATGGCGACATATTTCCAAGACATGACTGATAACGAACGTGCATATTTAACGATGGCAATGGTTGAATCAGGCGATCAAATTGATTTATCTGAAATTGAAGGTATTAAAGTGGATAAACATTCAACAGGTGGAGTGGGAGATACAACTACTTTAGTATTGGCTCCTTTAGTAGCCGCATTAGATATACCTGTAGCAAAAATGAGTGGCCGAGGATTAGGTCACACTGGCGGTACAATAGATAAATTAGAAGCGGTTGAAGGTTTCCATGTAGAAATATCAGAACAAGAATTTATTGATTTAGTAAATAGAGATAAAGTAGCTGTTATTGGTCAAACTGGAAACTTAACACCAGCAGATAAAAAGCTTTATGGTCTACGTGATGTTACTGGAACAGTTAACTCTATCCCACTTATTGCGTCATCTATAATGAGTAAGAAAATTGCAGCTGGAGCAGATGCGATTGTTTTAGATGTGAAGACGGGTGCTGGTGCGTTTATGAAAACGCTAGAAGACTCAGAATTATTAGCGCATGCAATGGTGAAAATAGGGAATAATGTAGGGCGAAATACTATGGCTATTATTTCTGATATGAGTCAACCATTAGGAAGAGCAATTGGCAATGGACTTGAAGTGAAAGAAGCAATAGAAACGTTAAGAGGTGAAGGACCTGAAGATTTAACAGAACTTGTATTAACTTTAGGATCTCAAATGGTTGTATTAGCTAAAAAAGCTGAGAATTTAGATGAGGCACGAGAAAAATTACAAGAAGTTATCCAAAACGGTAAAGCACTTGAGAAGTTTAAAGTATTCCTTGAAAACCAAGGCGGAGATGGTTCGGTAGTTGATGATGTTTCTAAATTACCTCAAGCTCAACATACGTTTGAAGTAAAGGCGAAAAAATCTGGATATGTATCTAACATTGTAGCTGATGAGATTGGTGTTGCTTCAATGCTTTTAGGGGCAGGAAGAGCTACAAAAGATGATATAATTGACTTAGCCGTTGGTTTAGTATTAAATAAAAAAGTTGGAGATAAAGTTGAAGAAGGAGAATCACTTGTAACAATCTATGCAAATCAAGAAGATATTAAAGATGTTGAAGAGAAAATTTTAAATAACATTGATATTTCTGATGAACAAGTGAAGCCGACTTTAATCCATAAAGTGATTACAGATTAGGAGTGTGTCAAATGACAAACCGATTTAAACGTATTCATTTAATTGTAATGGATTCAGTAGGAATAGGCGAAGCACCAGACGCTAAAGATTTTGGTGACGAAGGTTCACATACATTAAAGCATACGCTAGAAGGTTTCAAAGAATCCTTACCAAACCTAGAAAAATTAGGACTTGGAAATATAGAATCTTTACCAGTTATCAATAATGTAGAAAAACCTAAAGCATTTTATACAAAATTAAGTGAAGCGTCTGTAGGAAAAGATACAATGACAGGACATTGGGAAATCATGGGATTAAATATTGATAAACCATTCAAAGTATATCCTGAAGGTTTCCCTGAAGAACTTGTTAAAGAAATAGAAGATTTAACAGGTAGAAAAGTTGTGGCAAATAAACCAGCATCAGGTACTGAAATTATAGAAGAATACGGTAAACATCAAATGGAAACAGGCGATTTAATCGTTTATACGTCAGCAGACCCAGTATTACAGATTGCTGCACACGAAGATATCATTCCATTAGAGGAATTATATGATATTTGTGAAAAAGTTAGAGAACTAACTAAAGACCCTAAATATTTAATCGGGCGTATTATTGCACGACCATATTTAGGAGAACCAGGTAATTTCACAAGAACATCTAATAGACACGATTATGCATTGAAACCATTTGGTAAAACTGTCATGAACACGCTAAAAGATGCAGATTACGATGTAATTGCAATTGGTAAAATTAATGATATTTATGACGGAGAAGGTGTAACAAAAGCAATACGTACGAAAGATAATATGGACGGCATGGACCAACTTCTTAAAGTTGTAGATACAGACTTTACAGGAATTAGTTTCTTAAATTTAGTTGATTTTGATGCGTTATATGGCCATAGAAGAGATAAAGAAGGTTACGCTCAAGCAATTAAAGATTTCGATAATCGTTTAGGTGAATTGTTAGAAAATGTTCGCGAAGATGATTTAGTTATTATTACAGCAGATCACGGTAATGATCCAACAGCTGATGGTACTGACCATACTCGTGAATATGTTCCATTATTAATGTTTAGTCCAAGCATTACGGAATACCACGAACTTTCAGGGGATACAACGTTTAGTTCAATTGGTGCAACAATTGCAGATAACTTTAATGTAGAATTACCGCAGTTCGGTAAGAGCTATTTAAGTGAAATGGGGATTAAATAATGAACGCAGTAAGACGTATTTTTGGTCTTGCATTTAGTTTTGCAGGCCTTATGCATTTTATGAGATCAGAAGGTTTTGAAGCTATCGTACCTAATTTCTTACCCTTTAAAAAAGGAATTGTATGGATTTCAGGCGTGATGGAAATTATTTTCGGTATTTTATTACTCGTTAGAAAACCAAGTAGTATGACTAAGAAATTAATTGAATGGTTCTTAGTTGCTGTATTTCCAGCAAACGTATATATGGCACAAAAAAATATACCGTTAAATGGGAAACAATTACCTACATGGGCTTTATGGGGTAGATTACCATTACAATATGTACTTATTAAAATCGTTAGAAAAATGTAATTAAAAAGGAGTGAAACAGAGATTTTTTGAAAAATTAAATCTCCGTTTCACTCCTTTTTTCTATTTTAAACATAATAGTGTATTTTATTAATCTTCTTTAAATATTACATTCCATCCATCTTTTTTCGATAAGAATTCAGTTGCAAGTCGTTGGGCACCTTCTAATGAGTGGCTTGCTGCCCAACCACATTGTACTTCATTACATGCTGGAACTTCTGTAGCTTGCTCAACATCTTTTAACGTTTTTTCTATAATATTTAAGACATCATCATAATCGTCATGATTTATAAATGAAGCGTAAAAGCCTGTTTGACAACCCATTGGGCTTACATCTACAACATTATCAGTATGGTTTCTAATGTTTTCAGCCATTAAATGTTCTAAAGAGTGTAAAGCGGGCATTTCCATATGTTCTTTATTTGGTTGTTTAAAACGAATATCATATTTGTGAATAACATCTCCATTTAAACCTTCTTTAATTCCCGCAAGTCTTACAAATGGTGCATCTACTTTAGTGTGATCTAAATTAAAACTTTCTACATTCATCTTTGTCATGAAGATTCCTCCTTTGATTTCGGCATCATTATATCAAGTAAATTTTGAAAAAACAATAAATTCAGATTTCAATTACTTTCTTTATGTGTTACTTTATAAGATAATAAAATAAATTATTCTGAAAATGGAGTGATGTGTATGGAGAGATTAAGAGTCGTCCCATACGATAGTATATGGCAACATCTTTTTTTAGAAGAAAAGAAATATTTACAATCGTTATTAAAAGAACATAGCATAAATATAGAACACATTGGATCTACAGCTATCCCAGGGTTATCAGCTAAACCTATCATTGATATTTTAATGGTGGTAAAAGATAGTGAAACGATAGATGATTATACAAAGGAATTATCTGCACTAGGTTACGAGTCTAAAGGAGAACGAGGCGTTATTGGAAATCGTTATTTTAAAAAATATAATCATAACGGTGATGTCTCTCATCATTTACATATCTATGATGAAGACAGCCCACACATATTGAGACTTATTTCTTTTAGAGATTATTTGAGAACATTTAACGGCGAGAGAGAACGATATAGTCGCCTTAAACATGACTTATCTATAGATTTTCCAGCGGATAGTGTAGAGTATTATCAAGGTAAAGATAGTATGATTAAAGAATTTGAGAAAAAGGCTGAAAAATGGTACTTAAACTCAAATGATGCGCTCGCAAAACATTGACATATCCGAGTGTTAAAGTTAGAATTAAAACAATTTCATACGTATTATCAAGAGTGACTGAGGGAAAGGCCCTTTGACGTCCAGCAACCTCCCTACATGGAAAGGTGCCAAATCCTGCAGTGTTCAACTGAGAGATAAAATTTCGATTGGCGCATTTCCTAACTAAGGAGTGCGCTTTTATATTGGAAAGGTTGTATAGTGAATGAGCAATTTATCGCAAAATATTTTAAATTATATTGAACAAAATAAACACTTATATTTGTCTATGAGCCATCAAATACACGAACGTCCAGAACTAGGTAATGAAGAAGTTTTTGCTTCAAGATTGTTAAGTGATCAACTGAAAAATCATCATTTTAAGATAGAGAAAAATATAGCAAAGCATCCGACTGGATTTATAGCTACATATGACACGAAAATAGAAGGTCCAACGATATGTTTTTTAGCGGAATATGATGCATTGCCAGGCTTAGGGCATGCATGTGGACACAATATAATCGGTACTTCGAGCGTTTTAGCAGGTATTAGTTTATCAAAAGTTATTGACCAAGTGGGCGGTAAAATAGTCGTGCTTGGTTGTCCAGCAGAAGAAGGCGGGGTTAATGGTAGCGCTAAAGCTAGTTATGTTAAAGCGGGTATTATAGACGATTTAGACATTGCACTTATGGTACACCCTGGCCATGAGACGTATGTCACAGTGCCATCATTAGCAGTAGATGTATTCGATGTAAAGTTTTATGGAAGGAGTGCTCACGCGTCTGAGAATGCTTTTGAAGCGATTAATGCTTTAGACGCTATGTTGTCCTTCTTTAACGGTGTAAGTATGTTGAGACAACAAATTAAGAAAACAGATAAAGTGCACGGTGTAATATTAAATGGAGGTGAAGCGGCAAATATTATTCCTGATTTTACACATGCAAGATTTTATACTAGAGCAACCTCACGTAAACATTTAGATGAACTGACTGATAGAGTTCGAAAAATCGCTGAAGGAGCTGCATTGCAAACTGGTTGTAAGTCAGAAGTAAGACCAATACAAAACGGTGTAAATGAATTTGTTATTAATAAACCTTTAGATGAATTGTTTAGAAAACATGCAGAATCTTTAGGAGAAGATGTTATAGAAGATGATTTTGGTTTTGGATCAACAGATACGGGGAATGTAAGTCATATCATACCTACTATACATCCACATATTAAAATCGGACCATCTAATTTAGTTGGTCATACGAAAGAATTTTGCCAAGCTGCAGCAAGTACAATGGGAGATAAAGCATTGATAAGCGGTGCTAAAATATTAGCATCGATGGGATTAGAATTAATAGAGAACGTACCCCTTAGAAATGAGATTATCGAGCATCATCAAACATTAAGGGAGAACTTATTATGACAAAAGCCTATCATAAACCTTTATTATTAACACTTAAAGATTTATATGAAGATAATATTATCTATAATTCGAGGCCATCCTATGAAGATAATCCTTGGTTAAAAGCCGAAGAAGATCAATCTAATTTTTTAACAGCTAGAGAATTGGTTATTAGTAAAATGCCAATGATTATTCATGAAGCATGTTTAACAAAAAGGATAGAAGATTTGTTAAATCTAGTTGGAGAAAAAGTGCCAGACAATATACATCGTTTTAAAGATAAAGAAAGTTACGAACAATTGATACAACAATTAACAAATAAGCGTAATAAAATATTCTTTCAATATATTCATGGAGAACATTTATGTGATAAGGACGATTATGCTATATATAAACCAAAGTTTATAGACTTAAACAATAAATCGAAATTATCACAGTGGACTAAAGGAAAGTATTTACCTAGACGTGAATGTGTTAGTGTTAAAGAATATGAAGAAGAAATTAAAAATTGGGAACTACCTCTTGTATTAAAGCCGGGAGATGAATTACCGACAGCAGGTGGGTATGGGGTTATGATATGTTATACTGAAGATGATCTAAAGAAAGCAAATCAAAGAATTAAAGAAGCTACTGAAACAGAACATATTATTATAGAACAATTTATCGAAGAGGTAGACAATTATTGTGTGCAATATGTATATAGTGAAGATACTGGTATCCAATATATAGGGGCAGTTAAACAATTAACAGATGACTACGGATTTTATAATGGTAATGTTAATTCAGACGAAGTACCACAAAGCGTTATAGATGCAGGATATGAAATTATGCAAAATGGTGTTGAATATGGTTATAAAGGTGTTTCAGGCTTTGATTTACTGATAGATAAAGAAGGAAAAATATATGCCATAGATTTAAACTTTAGACAAAATGGTTCAACGAGTATGCTTTTACTTAAAAATAGATTAAAAGATGGTTTTCATAAATTTTTAAGTTACCATGCAAAAGGAGATAACGAACACTTTTATAAAGTGATTGAAAAATATGTTGAAGATGGCCATCTTTATCCACTCTCATTCTTCGATGGGGATTGGTTTGGAAAGAATAAAGTAAATGCAAGATTTGCTGGCATATGGCATGCTGAAACAGAATCTAAAGCACTTCAATTAGAACAAAAATTCCTTTCTGAACTCTACGATGAATAGCATTTAAAATAATTATGGAAATTAAAGCAAATTTTCATTGACTTATAGCTTTTAAATATACTATATTTTATTGGTATTAAATATAAAGAAGAGGGTGGTATAACAATGGCTATCCAGGATATGTCTATGTTCAAACAAATATTAACGAAAGAAAAATTTTACGTTGTTCTAACAGATAAAAGAATTTTAAGAGATGCAGATACAAATACTCGTTTAATTTGGTCAAAACAAGAATACGCAGAAAAGTATTTAAAAGAAACTAACATTACAACATACGAAAAAGTGATGGAATTAGATCTAGACCGCTTTGTAACTTATGAAATGGACGATATATTAGACGAAGGTGACCGATTCATAGTAGACCGTTATGAAGAATTTTCAGGTACAGAAGTCGAAGCGATAAGATTTATCGAACAAATCATGAGTGAGTTAGATGATATTCGTATTGAAGAATTTGCTGAAGATATTTGTAATGAAGACTATGTATACGGGTTAACAGTAAAAGGGCAAAAGCAATTTATTATCGTTTCAGAAGAAGACAGCAGCTTACCAAATATGATGACAGTATGGAGTACAAGAAAACTTGTAGAAAAAGTACATCACAATGACTTTGAGGAATATGACATCATCGAAGTAGAAACTGAAGTATTTGAAGAATGGCTAGAAGATTTAAAACAAGATAATATTGCATTAGGTGTGAACTTAAAACCGGGAATGATTGGTACAGTTACAGATCCTAAAGTAGTATTAAACGCGATGCCTTGTTAAGGGAATAAAATATTAATTTTAGACTTTTGCTAAATAGCAAAAGTTTTTTTTTATGCCTTGAATAAGTTGGTAATAATTAAATTAAATAAATTAAAGCATTGTTGTAAAAGAGCTTTAATTAGATTAAAATGTAAAATAATGTAAAAAAAGTTTAAGATTGAAATAGTAGAAAATTATGCCACTAAAGAGCTTCTACATAAGGTGATAATAATGTTTAAATATATGAAATTACGCATATTAAGGTTACAACTATTTATAGCATTTATCCTTTTAACGATAATTGCTCTATTGCATTTATACAATGCTTATCAAACTTATGGTATCTATGTACTATTAGAAAACACACCATATACACGATCTTTATTATTTGATGGGTTTAGTGCTTTACAAACGGTTTATCTATTGATTATGCCTTTAGCTGTATCCATAGGTGTAAGTGATATTTTTATACAAGATCGTAAGCAACATTTATTACATCATGCTTATATGTATCATGTGAATAAGTCAGTAGATATAAAGGTGATTTTATACTCAAGTATTATTGCTTCGCTTCTTGTAATAATCCCTTTATTAATGAATATTATAGGTGAATTTTTAATATTACCTAATATATCGCCAGAAAGATATACTAATAATCTAATAGGAATTCATAGCTCAAATACATTAAGTGTACCTTTATACTATACAATGCCATTATTATATATCTTATTATATATTTTATTGGCTGGTATTTGGGGGGCAATAATGAATATATTTGGGATAACTCTTTCTATATATACGAATAATAGAATTTTGGCAATGATTGGTCCATTTATTTTTCAAATTTTATTGATTATATTAACAAATTTATCATATAAACCATATGTAGTTCCTCCAATATATTTCTTAACGGGACGAACGGAATTCATGTACTTCGAATTTTTACCGATTGTCTTGACTTTCATATTGTTTATCAGTTTATCAATTTATTTCTATATAAGAGGTATGCGCAAATATGAACTTGATTAAATATCGATTTACATCATTGATTAATACAAAATTTCTAGCGTGGCATATTTTATTCTTTGGATTAATGATTATCTATCAGAAGGGAAACGTCGGGTATTTTCCTTCTGATGATTTTCAATTTACAAATTTATTATTAAGTAAGTTTACGCTTACTTATGTTGTTCTACCAATATTAACTATTATGACGATTGTGTTTTACCGAAATGAACTTGTTCATAAAGTGTTTATTGGATATAGAAATTATTTAAAGATAGATGTGTTGTTATATGTCGGTTTTATATCTTTGCTAATAAGTATCGAAATGATGTTGGCAAGTATGGTTGCTATGAACTTTCAACTTCAATTTAATATAGTGTTTATTGTAACAGCTTGCTTGATGATAGTAGGGAATTTTACGATTTCATTATTGTCACTTACTTTATATTTAAGGTTTTTTAATCGTGCAATATCATTATTACTTGTAAATGTGCTTGTGCTTTTAGATTTTGTCATAATGCAAAGTGGAAAATGGAATTGGTTAATTCTTGATTCAAAGAAATTATTTTCAATTTCTTGGTCGTGGATGATATATCAATTGTTATTTATAGTGTTTGTCTATTTAATTGTTGAATGGACTATTATGAAAAAGGAAATAATGTGATGAATATTCTAAAATTTACTGTTGGTATTATACAAAGTTTATGGAAAACGTTCATGATTATATACGGAATATTTATTTTGGTACTAATGCTATTCAGACCATATTTAAGAGATGGTTTATGGAATTTTATTTTTCGAGGTAACAATGACATTGAATTGAGTATGCATTTATATAGAATACCTGGGTTGTACATAATGATTATGTTTCTTGCCATATTTTTCATTTATCGCTTTATACATGTTCTTTATCAATATTACATTGTAGAGTGGCAAATGCTATTAAATATTAAGGGAAGATGGATGGTTCTTATCATCATATCATTCATTATGAGTTTAATTTATATTCTAGGTATATGGTTTACCATTTCTGCTATTGACGGAGAATTTTCGCATAATGTAACTCACTTATTGAACTTAATAATAAGTGTTTATTTCTTAATGATTGTATTTATTTGGAGTTACATTGCTTATAAATTTTATATAAGCTTTTTAATATCGTTGATGTGGATTATCGCCACAACAAGATTTGATTTAGATTTTAACATTTTAAATACATCTTTATTTTCAAGAATACAAGGCGTTTCTTACACAAATTTTATATGTTGTGTGCTATCTATTGTTGTGGTGAATATGTTATTGGTCTTTGAATTAGGACGTGATCATCACATGAAATTTCAAAGAGGTGATGATGAAGTATGATTAAATTAATAGATGTATCAAAAGAACACCAACGCAATCAATTGCTTAAAAATATTAATTTAGAAATTGAGCGTGGAAAAGTTTATGGATTTAAAGGACGTAATGGTTCTGGTAAGACAATGCTTTTAAGGGCGATATTAGGATTGATTAAAGTTGATGGGCAAGTAATGATTAATAATGAACCGCTTAAATTTGGCTCAAAATACCCTCTTAAAGTCGGTGTATTTATAGAAAAACCAAGTATTATAACTGAATTTACGGCTTTAAAAAATCTTAAATTAGTAGCTGCATTAAAAGGAATAACAGATATCAATGAAATGACTAAATATTTAGTAGAACTTGGATTAGATTATAAAGATAAAAGAAAAGTTCGAAAATATTCATTAGGGATGAAACAGAAAGTTGGCATTGCTCAAACTTTAATGGGTGATCCTGAATTAATTGTTTTAGATGAACCTACCAATGCTTTGGATAGGAAGAGTATTGAGAAACTTGTTCAAATCCTTGAAAAATTAAAACAGCAAGGATGTACAATACTGATTGCTTCACATCAATTTGAAGACATAGAAAGTGTTGTAGATGAGGTTGTTCATATAGAAGCAGGTGCATTAGAATGAAAAATAAAGTAATTCTATTATCTTCTTTAATTGTATTTGTAGTTCTCGTTATATTAGGATTCATTCAGTATCGTAAAGTAAACGCAGAATTTCAAGATTATGAATTTAAGGAAGAGAAAATTAAACTTAATCAAACGCATAATATAACTTTTGGAACAATGAAATTTAGTAATTTGAGTTATAAAGTTAAAGATAAAGAGATATTTTTAAGTGCTGATATCAAAGTAGTTAAAAAGGATGACTATCCAGATAAATATTATAATAATATTTATGCAAGTTTATTTTTACGTGTTAATGATGAAATCTTACAACAGTCTGATGAATTTAAAACGAAAAAAGGTAAAAGACTTGTGCCGGATAGACCATACTTTGATAAGCATAATGTTTATGAGGGACACGTTACATTTAGATATACACCAATAGATCCTGATGGAGAAAATGATTTAGAACTAGCTTACCTCGACCGTAATGGTCATAAGTTAAAGAAATTATATTTACCGATTCGTGTTGACGGTGGGAAGATAGTTTGATACATTATTACTAACTACTTAGGTAGTTACTACATCCCAACGTAGTAAAATAATTTTTCCATTAAAATAACCCTTAAGAGAAAAATCTTTTTCTCTTAAGGGTTATTTCGTCTTCTATATTTTCTTCGAACTTGCTTATATATAAATTCACAAGAACGTCGTGCCAAATGTAATCTTTCATCATTTTAATTTGCGTGCTATCTCGACTGATATACGCACGCATATCATCATCTGGTGTTTGACCGTAAATCATATATTGATTATCGATGATTACGATAAATGGTTTAAGGGTCAATGAGCTTTGAACATAATTGGTATATCTGTGATTGATTAAATCGTGTCCTGGTTTATCTACTTGAAAAGTCATTCCTTGGATATGAATATCTTTATGCGCATTTTTGTCTATGACTTCATATATATCTGGCCAAATAGAAACAGTTATTTGCTTTTTTGCAGTTTTAACCGCTTCTGAAATATTACTATATATGTTTGATGCGTTTGTTAAAACTTCTATTTGTATTGCGTCATTTTGATTTGCGATATTTAATTTATCCATTTCTTCTTCTAATTGAATCAATGCATTATTTTGTTTCTTCTCAAATAATTCTACTGTTTGTTTAGGTGAAATAGCATAATAAAACTTTTTTTGATTTTGTAAATTATAGTATACAAGTCCTTGTTCTTCTAATTTATTTAATGATTCATAAATTTTTGAATTGGGTACGCTTGATAGTTCGCTTAATTTGTAGGCAGTGATACCTGGGTTTTGTACTAAATAAATATAAGCTTTTGATCCATATTCACTTAAACCAAATTGCTTTAATAAATCTATCATTTTATTCATGCTGATCATCCTTTAACTTTAAGTTACCTTGACTCCAAATAAAGGGAGTATGTCATAGGCTTGGTATTCCGAAACAGTAGCGCCTTTTAAATCTGTAGGCTGTATTACAAGTTCTTCTATTTCATTTGATGATAAATCAATGCCATTTAAAGATGTTTCTACTACTTCTAATGAAGTTAAACTACAATCTTTAATTTCAAGAGCTTTTTGCTTACAGAATGATATGTAAGTTTCAGACATTTGATTATCATTAAATAAAACGTGGTCAAATTGGCAATTAACAAATTGGCTCATCTTTAACTGACAATTTGAAAATTGGACATGTTTAAGTGTTAAGTCAGTAAATGTCGCACCAATCATACGGCAATCTTTAAATTGTATTCTATTTAATGAAGCGTCTTCAAACTGGCAATTTGATAAGTCACAGCCATGAAACACAAGGTCAAGCCCATGTATTTTTGTAAAATCAATAGATTCAAACGTACATTGGTTAAAATATAGTGTATCCATTTGCGTTGTGTCTTCATCGAATTCAATATGCGCTTTGTTAAAATATAAATCATAAGAAGATTGTAATAGTGTATAGTGTTCTTCAGGTTCATATTCAAATTCTTTCTTTATTTTTGGTTGAATAATTTTCATGAATGTACTCCTTATTATAATATGCGTTTGTACCTTAATAATATAACGACATAAATTATTATTCATTATACTATAAATATAATGATAAGAAAGTTAAGTATAAATTAAAACACTTTCACATAAAAATTCAAATTTTCTATGTGAAAGTGTATATATTTTTTATTTTTTATTTTCTTCGTCTTCACGTTCTTCTAATGATTTAGAAAAATCTGTGTCGTCATCGATATAAGTCATTTTGAAATGCTTAGTAGGCTCTCTTCGCAATGCTTTCATGATAGAGAATATCATCATAAAGAGTATGAATGCGAATGGAAGACCGGCGACGATGGAAGCGGTTTGTAAGCTTTCTAAACCACCTGCTAACGTCATTGCAACTGATATAGCACCAATCAGTATACCCCAAACTAATTTGTATTTGAATGGTGGTGTAATTGAGCCTCTGTCCGACATACTTGAAAGAATAAATGTAGTTGAATCAGCGCTCGTAACTAAGAATAAGAAAATTAAAATAATCGCTAGTATACTTGTGAACTCGTATAGAGGGAAGTGTGATAATAATGAGAAGAGTGCTACTGTGTAATCACCTTTAACATCTTCTGCTATACTTGCACCTTTATTGATAACAAGATACATTGCTGTTCCACCGAATGTCGCAATCCAACTCATTGAGATAAGTGGTGGTATAATTAGAACACCGATTACAAATTCACGTATTGTTCTACCACGAGAAACACGAGCTACAAATCCACCTATAAATGGAGACCATGCAATCACCCATGCCCAATAGAACACTGTCCATTGTTGTATCCAAGAATTATCTCCTTCATATGGATTTAATCTTAAACTATATTGAACAAAATTCGTGATATAATCGCCAATTGCAACTGTGAATGTTTCAAATATAAATTGTGTTGGTCCTAAAATTAGAATGAATACTAGTAATGCAAAACATATAAAAATGTTTGAATTACTTAACCATTTTACGCCTTTGTTCAAGCCTGAAGCGGCAGATCCTAGGAATATTAATGTCATAATGATAGTAATAATAATTTTAGTCCAATTATTGTTGGGTATATCAAATACATGATTAAGCCCTCCACCGATTTGCATAATACCTAAACCGATTGAAGTAGCAATACCCATAACAGTAGCTACAATCGCTAACACATCAATGACATTTCTATATGGCTTTTTATAAGCTTCACCAAATACTGGTTCCATAGCAGTAGAAATTAGGCCATTTCTTCTTTTTCTAAATTGGAAGAATGCTACGATTAGCCCAGCCATAGCAAAGATTGACCATTGAGATATACCCCAATGGAAAAATGTATATCCCATTGCTAATCTTGCTGATTCTAATGTACTACCGTCTACTTCATTAGGAAGAGGTGATTTTAAATAATGTGTCATAGGTTCGGCAACGCCCCAAAAGACGATACCTACACCTAAGCCTGCAGAAAACAGCATACCAACCCAGGATATGAATGAGAATTCTGGCTCTTCGTCATCTCTACCTAACTTAAAACGTCCAAATCTAGTTATAGCTAACCCTATTAAAAATATATCTAAAACAAATACAATAATAAGGAATAACCATCCCGTACTATTGGATATCCATCCATATAAAATATTGGCGTACTTTCCAAAGCCTGAAGGAAATACTCCGGCTAATAAAGTGATTAATATGATTATAGACATGGATACCCAGAACACTAACGTTGTTTTGTTACTCTGATTATCTGGTTGTTCATTCGACTGACTCATTGTTTTCCCCCTTTTTAAACTTTAACAGTCTATATTCAAGTACCCTAAAAATTATAGAGATAACATACATATTTTATAAATAAAAGGTTCTTAATTGCGGAAGTAACTTATAATTGGTTATGATATATTTAAATCAACGGGGGGATCGTAAATGATTAAAGAAAAACAGTTCGGTGATATTTTTATTAAACCATTTGAAGAAAGTATGAGAACAGCACTATCTGAATTTCAATTAAATGAGCGTCAACAAATATATTCTTCGCTACCTAAAGAAGTTCTAGATGAAGCGATACAAGATTCTGATAGAAGACCAAATGTCGTAGTTAATCGAGACAATGAAATAGTTGGTTTCTTCGTTTTACATAAATATTATCAGCATGAAGGTTATGAAACACCAGAAAATGTTGTGTATATTCGTTCACTTTCAATCAATGAAAAATATCAAGGTAATGGTTATGGCACGACAATCATGATGAATTTGCCTGAATATGTACAATTAGTGTTTCCTGATTTTGATCATTTATTTTTAGTAGTAGATGCTGAAAATGAGGCAGCATGGAACTTGTATGAAAGAGCAGGCTTCATGCATACCGCAACTAAAGAAGAAGGACCACTTGGCAAAGAACGATTGTATTATTTAGATTTAGATTCTAAGTATGTATCTTCGTTAAAACTAGAATTACATGATGATGACTACGATAATGAATTTATAAACATACATTTAATGAAAGATAATAAAAAAGTGGGTATTATTGTTTTAGAACATAAAAGTGATAACTTTGATATTCGAAGTATAGAAGTTGAAGAGAGCGAAAGAAAAGAAGGTATAGCTGAAAGTGCATTAAGACAACTTAGTACTTTCGTAAGAAGGAAGTTCCCAGGCAAGAAAGAGTTGCACATATCTCTGTTTGGTTCAAACAATAAATTAAAAGCATTATGTTACAAAGCGAACTTTGTTGAAATACAAAAAGCTGACGATTATATTAAGTTGATGAAATATATTAACTATTAACAAACATTTGCTAAAAATCAGCTTGTCAATTATAATCGTAAACTGTTATGATTATAAATATTAATGCGCGACAATAGTACGATTGTTGAAAGGAAGAGTAAAGCATGAAATTAAAAGATTTTACTAAAGAAATGGTCGATGAACATTCATTTATAGAAATGGCTTATATTTACTTAAGTGAGAATAGCAAAGAAACAAATTTATATGACATGGTTGATGAGTTTAAACGTATCGGTAATTATAAAGATTCTGAAATTGAAAACCGTATCCTACAATTTTATACAGATTTAAATACAGATGGACGCTTTTTAAGTGTAGGCGAGAACATTTGGGGTCTTCGTGACTGGTATTCAGTTGAAGATATCGAAGAGAAGATAGCACCAACTATTCAAAAATTCAACGTGTTAGATGAAGATGATGAAGAAGATACAGGCATCACATTATTAGGTGAAGAAGATAAAACTAAAGATGTTGATATAACAATCGCTCAAGATGATGAAGAAGGATTAAATGATCCTGCAGATCCAGAAGATGAAGAAGTTGAAGATGAATTAGATGAAGCTGGGTTAGTCGTTGACGAAGAAGAGGAAGAAGACGACGACGAGGAAGAAGAGGAAGAAGAAGAATTATAATTGACTTTTCATTAAAAGATGGTAATATTTTATTTGGGCTCCTTTAAATAGGACAAACGTATAAACTATAGCTCCCATCTTACATTTTAATTAATGTAAGTGGGAGCTTTTTTATTTTTTAATTATCAAATGGAGGTAAGGACATGACAAAGTTCATATTTGTTACAGGTGGCGTAGTTTCGTCTCTTGGTAAAGGTATTACAGCAGCATCACTAGGAAGATTACTTAAAAATAGAGGACTTAATGTAACGATACAAAAATTCGATCCATATTTAAATGTCGATCCAGGGACAATGAGTCCTTATCAACATGGTGAAGTTTTCGTAACAGAAGATGGCGCTGAAACAGATTTAGACTTAGGACATTATGAAAGATTTATAGATATTAATCTAAATAAATATTCAAACGTAACAGCTGGGAAAGTATATTCACACGTACTTAAAAAAGAAAGACGTGGGGATTTCTTAGGTGGTACTGTTCAAGTTATACCGCATATTACAAATGAAATTAAATCAAGATTGTTAATGGCGGGTGAAAGTACAAATGCTGATGTTGTTATTACAGAAATTGGTGGTACAACAGGTGACATAGAGTCATTACCATTTTTAGAAGCAATTAGACAAATTAAAAGTGATCTTGGAAGAGAAAACGTTATGTATATTCACTGTACTTTACTTCCATACATTAAAGCTGCTGGTGAAATGAAGACAAAACCAACTCAACATAGTGTTAAAGAACTAAGAGGCTTAGGAATACAGCCAGATCTAATTGTTGTTCGTACTGAGTATGAAATGACGGAAGATTTAAGAGATAAAATTGCATTGTTCTGTGATATTAAGAAACAATCAGTAATAGAATGTAGAGATGCAGATACACTTTATCAAATCCCACTTGCATTACAAGAACAACATATGGATGATATCGTTATTAATCGTTTATCATTAGATGCAGCACCAGAAGCAGAATTAACTGAATGGAATCAATTACTAGAAACAGTACGTAATCTAGATGGTTCTGTAAAAATAGGATTAGTTGGTAAATACGTTAGTTTACAAGACGCTTATTTATCAGTAGCTGAGTCTTTAAAACATGCAGGTTATGACTTCAAAAAAGATATTGAAATTAAATGGATTAACTCTGAAAATTTAGATTCAACTAATTATAAAGAAGAATTAGCAGATGTTGATGGTATTTTAGTACCTGGTGGTTTTGGAGATAGAGGTGTTGAAGGAAAGATTTTAGCAATTCAATATGCTCGTGAAAACAATGTACCTTATTTAGGTATTTGTTTAGGTATGCAATTAGCAACAGTTGAATTTGCAAGGAACGTAGTAGGTTTACAAGATGCACATTCAGCAGAATTAAATCCAAATACACCTTATCCAATCATCGACTTATTACCAGAACAAAAAGACATTGAAGATTTAGGTGGTACTTTAAGATTAGGCATTTATCCATGTAAAATCGAAGAAGGGACAATTGCACATAAAGTATATGGCGAAACAGAAGTAGAAGAGAGACACCGTCATCGTTATGAGTTCAATAACGATTACCGTGAAAAATTAGAAGCAAACGGTATGAGATTCTCTGGTACAAGCCCAGATGGAAGATTAGTAGAAATTGTAGAATTAGAAAATCATCCATGGTTTGTAGCATGTCAATTCCACCCAGAATTTATATCTCGTCCTACACGTCCACAAAAATTATTCCATGGATTTGTAGAAGCAAGTATTAATCATCAACAATAATTATAGGTTTTAAATTAAAGAGAGTCTGGGACAAGTATTTATGTCCCAGACTCTTCTTTTTTAAGGATTCTCAGTTTTAGGTTGTATCGGGCAAGTTATTGTCTTTTCTCACCGAACGTGTCAATAACGAGGGCCTTATTGACTTTTCTCAATAGTCTTGTCAATAAGGGAAATTTATGTTGCACGTGGACCTCGTCTAGCAACATTCCGACGCTCTAAGTTGCACGTGACGCTCGTCTAGCAACATTCTGATGCTCTAAGTTGCACGTGGCACTTGTCTAGCAACATTCTGGTCTTCTAAGTTGCACGTGACGCTCGTCTAGCAACATTCTGATGCTCTAAGTTGCACGTGGCACTTGTCTAGCAACATTCTGACGCTCTAAGTTGCACGTGGCGTTTGTCTTGCAACATTTGCTTATTATATTTCTTCATTTAAGTCTTGAGTAATCTCATACATTTCAGCATACATGATATAATGTATGTAATTTATTGCCATCATATGTGGTGTTATAATTTTGCTGTAATCAGCTGTAGGTACGATTGGTCGTGGTGTACATAAATCAATATAATGCATTAAAGTTTCGTGGGCCTTATTTTCTTTGTCTTTATTCGCTATAACAACAAAATCAACATCTTTATCAGTTAATTTCTCTATCCAAGTATTTAATTCATCAGTAAAGAATGGCGCAATTAATAAAGCGCGATCCGTTGTATCGATGGAATCTATATCTGTTAATGAAGACATTGTTTGAGATTGAGGCAAACTTTCTTTGCTATCTGTTATAAATGATGAAAGGTGATTAGCCTCATCAAAAGTTTTTATATGGATTTTACCTTCACCACCAGCAGCTTGCATAAGTAATTGTGAAGCAATTGCGATTTCTTCTTCTTGTGCATCTATTTTACTAAAAATGCCGTTCAGCTGTGTATTAAAAATTTTAAGCACTATTGCATTCTCCTTTAAATGATAATAAATTTATTTTATATAAAAAGCGAGGTATCTTCAATGGATGTACTTATTATAGATGATGAAAAAAATATAAGACAATTATTAAAGGAAATTTTTGAGTTAAATCAATATCATGTTGATACAGCTGAAAATGGCCAAGAAGGTATAAATAAATTTCTCGAAAATGAATATAAACTTATATTTATAGATAAAAGAATGCCGGGTATATCAGGAGAAAAAGTTTTATTTAAAATAAGAGAAACAAATCCAGATGTTCCAGTTTATATCATTTCGGCTTTCCAAACGTCTACAGATATAGAGACGCTCACTAAAGACAATATAACTGGTGTATTAATGAAGCCGTTTACAATTGAAGAAGTTATGAAAATTGTAAGAAAACATTTAGGATAGGGCTTTCAAAAGATGCAAATATGAAAATAATTTGGTATAATTAGTTTGTAAATATTCGTGCCTTGCACATATAGGAGGAAACTCAATGCCTTTAGTTTCAATGAAAGAAATGTTAATTAAAGCGAAAGAAAATAGTTATGCAGTTGGTCAATACAACTTAAATAACTTAGAATTCACACAAGCGATTCTTCAAGCTACTCAAGAAGAAAATGCACCAGTTATTTTAGGTGTTTCTGAAGGAGCTGCACGTTATATGGGCGGTTTCAAAACTGTCGTAAAAATGGTTGAAGGATTAATTGAAGATTATAGCATTACAGTACCTGTAGCTATTCATTTAGACCATGGTTCAAGTTTCGACAAATGTAAAGAAGCAATCGATGCTGGATTCACTTCAGTTATGATTGATGCTTCTCATCATTCATTTGAAGAAAATATTGAAATCACGTCAAAAGTTGTTGAATATGCTCACGCTAACGGTGTTTCTGTTGAAGCGGAATTAGGAACAGTTGGTGGACAAGAAGACGACGTAATCGCTGAAGGTGTTATCTATGCTGACCCTAAAGAATGTCAAGAACTAGTTGAAAGAACTGGTATCGACACATTAGCTCCAGCACTAGGTTCAGTTCATGGACCTTACAAAGGTGAACCAAACTTAGGATTTAAAGAAATGGAAGAAATCGGTGCTTCAACTGGTTTACCATTAGTATTACACGGTGGTACTGGTATCCCAACACACGATATCAAAAAAGCTATCTCATACGGTACAGCTAAAATCAACGTTAACACTGAGAACCAAATAGCTTCTGCTAAAGCAGTTCGCGAAGTGTTAAACAACGACAGTGAAGTTTACGATCCACGTAAATATTTAGGACCTGCTCGTGAAGCGATTAAAGCAACAGTACAAGGTAAAATCCAAGAATTTGGTACTTCAAACCAAGCTTAATTTATTTAAAAAAAGACCTTTTTCAAGGTCTTTTTTTTATGAATTTATTTCTTACTATTTACTTTTTACGTTTTTGCGTTTATGTTATTGAATAGTATATAATGGAATTAATTATCATATTATTCATGTTGAGAGAGTATGCATTCTCTAAGACGATGAAGTAAAGGAGTAAACATATGTCTCAAGAAGTAATAAAAATCAAAGGCGGAAAAAAACTAAATGGCAAAGTCCAAATTAGTGGTGCCAAAAATAGTGCGGTTGCATTAATACCTGCTAGTTTAATGGCCAATGATGTTGTAACTCTAGACGGCTTGCCAGATATCTCAGATGTTAAGACATTAATGAGCCTGCTTGGAGATTTAAATATAAAAACTGAATTAAATGGTGATCAAATCGTTGTTGATTCAAGTGATGCGGTTAATCTACCATTACCTAATAATAAAGTTCAATCATTAAGAGCTTCTTATTATATGATGGGTGCAATGCTTGGACGTTTTAAAAAGTGTGTAATTGGTTTGCCAGGAGGTTGTCCGCTTGGTCCGAGACCAATCGATCAACATATTAAAGGGTTTGAAGCTTTAGGTGCTAAGGTAACGAATGAACAAGGTGCTATGTATTTAATTGCTGAAGAATTAACTGGAGCAAAAATTTTCATGGACGTTGTAAGTGTTGGAGCAACTATTAATATCATGTTAGCTGCATGCTTAGCTAAAGGTAAAACAGTTATAGAAAATGCTGCTAAAGAACCTGAAATAGTAGATGTTGCTACGTTGTTAAACAATATGGGTGCAAAAATTAGAGGCGCAGGTACTGATACTTTAAAAATTGAAGGTGTCGAGAATTTACACGGAACTAATCACTCAATTATTCCTGATAGAATAGAAGCTGGAACATATATGTGTGCAGCAGCTGCTATGGGAGAGGAAGTATTGATTGAAAACATCATCCCTCTACATTTAGAACCTCTGATTGCGAAATTAAAAGAAATGGGTACTGAGATTGAATTAGGAGAAGACTCTATCATTATTAGAGGTAGGGATGAATATAAACCTGTAGACATTCAAACATCAGTTTACCCAGGTTTTGCTACTGATTTACAACAACCATTCACACCACTTTTATTAAAAGCAAAAGGACAAAGTAAAGTAGTAGAAACAATTTACCCAGCAAGGTTTAAACATGTTGATGAATTATTGCGAATGGGTGCAAAAGTTAATTTAGAAAACGGAACAGCTATATATTATCCATCAAAGCTTACAGGTGCCAGTGTGGCTGCTAGTGATTTGAGAGCGGGTGCATCATTATTAATTGCGGGATTAATTGCTGAAGACGTTACAACTGTATATAATGTTAACCATATTTATAGAGGTTATAGTGGTATAGTAGACAAATTAAAACATTTAGGGGCAGATATTTGGACTGAAGAAGTTTGAGTATAAAATATATACTTTATATATAAAATGTAGTAATATAAGAGTATGAAGTAAAAGAGGTGAGTAACATGGAAATGTGTCCATACTTAGAAGAAACTTTTAAAGTTATCGGGCGTAGTTGGAATGGTTTAATACTCAATTATTTATCTCGTTGTAATGACAAAGCAGCTCATTTTTCTGATATGAAGAGAGATTTGAAACGTATTACACCAAGAGCTTTATCCCTCAAACTAACTGAATTAAGTGAATGGGGATTAGTAGAAAAGAAAGTTGTGACAACAACACCTCTATCAGTTGAATATCATCTTACTAACAAAGGTTACGAATTAGCGCAAGCACTTGTCCCATTAGAAGAGTGGGCGCAACGCAATGTAGAACTAGAGGAAAACCATTCGTAAAACAGTGTTTTGTTTTATAAACTTATCTAAAAATTATTTAAGTTTAAGATACGAAAATAGGAGTAGGATAGGAATCTGATTAGAAAATTAGATTCCTGTCCTACTTCTTTTTTTATTTCTATAAACACATTATTTTAAAAAAGTGGGTATAACATACTATAATAAATAATGTAATGACTATAAAGGAGAAGATAATATATGAGACAAGATGTAAAGCAATATATTAATGGCGAATGGGTAGATAGTCATAGTGGTCAAACTCTTGACGTAATCAATCCAGCAACTGAAGAAGTTGCAGGTAAGATTGCTGCAGGTAACAAAGAAGATGTTGACGATGCTGTAGCAGCAGCAAAAAGTGTATATGTAAAATTTAGAAACACATCAGTAGAAGAAAGAAAAGCATTATTAGAAAGAATTGCTGATGAGTATGAAAATAGAAAAGAAGATTTAATAGATGCAATGACAGATGAACTTGGTTCACCGATAGAAAAATCAGAATCAGTTCATTATCAAATGGGATTAAATCATTTTAGAGAAGCAAGTAAAGCGATAGATAGAATAGAATTTGAAGAACGTCGTGGTGATGACTTAGTTGTTAAAGAAGGTATTGGTGTTGCAGGTTTAGTTACACCATGGAACTTCCCAACTAACCAAACATCATTAAAATTAGCTGGTGCTTTTGCAGCAGGTTCACCTGTAGTGTTAAAACCATCAGAAGAAACGCCGTTTGCAGCTATCATTTTAGCTGAAATATTTGAAAAAGCTGGAGTGCCAAAAGGTGTATTCAACTTAGTAAATGGCGATGGTGAAGGTGTAGGTAATCCATTAAGTGAGCATCCAGATGTTCGCATGATGTCATTTACAGGTTCAGGCCCAACTGGTAGAAAAATTATGGAAAAAGCTGCACAAGACTTCAAGAAAGTTTCATTAGAATTAGGTGGTAAATCACCATTAGTTATTTTAGATGATGTTGATGTCGAAAAAGCAGCTAAAGGAGCAGTAGCTAAATTTGTTTTAAATACTGGTCAAGTTTGTACAGCAGCAACTCGTACAATTATACCTGAAAGTATTAAAGATGAATTTATAGAAGCTGCAACAAAAGCTATAAACAATGTAAAAGTTGGTAATCCTAGAGAAAAAGGACAAGATATTGGTCCAGTTATTTCTAAAAAACAATTTGATACAGTACAAAGTTATATTCAAAAAGGTATCGATGAAGGCGCAACACTAGCAGCAGGTGGAGTAGGTAAACCTGAAGGACTAGAAAAAGGTTATTTCATAAAACCGACATTGTTTACAGACGTTAAAAACGATATGACAATTGCTCAAGAAGAAATATTCGGTCCGGTAGGTACAATCATTACCTATAAAGATTTAGATGAAGCAATTGAAATTGCTAATGATACAGTATACGGATTAGCAGCTTATGTTTATGGTAATGATACAGATCAAGTTAGAAAAGTAGCTAGATCAATCGAAGCAGGAACTGTCGAGTTAAATGACGCAGGTAGAAAACCTGACTTACCATTCGGTGGTTATAAACAATCAGGTATTGGTAGAGAATGGGGAGACTATGGTATAGAAGAATTCCTAGAAGTCAAAGCAATACCAGGCTACTTTAAATAAGTATTATAAAAATGATACAGGATAAATTATTCCTGTGAATATTAAAACCAGCAACTTTCTTAATCAAAATAGAAAGTTGCTGGTTTTTTAATAAATAGTAATTAGGATTTGGAAATTAACAGCTACTAACGTTCAAAATTGAGTAAATTCATATTGTATAATTAAGTTATAATTACAAAAATAATGTATTATTTCTTGATGTTTTAAGCTATTTTCACGATTGAAGTAACAAATTTTAGTATAATTTTACTATAAAAAGAGATAAATATAGATGTTTAGGTATATTTTACCATATAAAAGTATTTTTTAATTAAAGTTCACAACATATTTTGTCTTAAACGTAAAAAAATGCTATAGTTTAATGGCAGATTGTAAATCTGGGTAAAAGTAATAAATAGATTTTAAGAAATGGGTGTCAATATCATGGCAGAAAGAGTCAGAACAAGTCCTCAGTATGAATCGTTTCACGAATTATACAAGAATTATACAACTAAAGAATTAACATCTAAGGCTAAAGAACTCAAAATCAGTAGCTATAGTAAATTAAATAAAAAAGAACTTGTCTTAGCCATTATGGAAGCACAAATGGAGAAAGACGGAAACTATTATATGGAAGGCATTTTAGATGATATACAACCTGATGGATATGGTTTCCTAAGAACAGTTAACTACTCTAAAGGTGAGAAAGATATTTACATCTCAGCTAGCCAAATAAGACGTTTTGAAATAAAAAAAGGTGATAAAGTAACTGGTAAAGTTAGAAAACCTAAGGAAAATGAAAAGTATTACGGTCTATTACAAGTAGATTTTGTGAATGATCAAAATGCAGAAGAAGTTAAAAAAAGACCACACTTTCAAGCGTTAACCCCTTTATACCCACAAGAACGTATCCAATTAGAAACAACAGAAAAAAATTATTCAACAAGAATTATGGATTTAATTACACCAATTGGTCTTGGACAACGTGGAATGATAGTTGCCCCTCCTAAAGCAGGTAAAACATCATTATTAAAAGAAATCGCTAATGCTATTGCAATAAATCAACCTAATGCGAAATTATTTGTATTATTAATTGGAGAACGACCTGAAGAGGTTACAGATATTGAGAGATCTGTAGAACAAGCAGAAGTAGTGAATTCTACTTTTGATGAGCCGCCAGAACACCATGTAAAAGTAGCTGAGTTGTTATTAGAACGCGCTAAGCGACTTGTTGAAATTGGTGAAGACGTAATCATTTTAATGGATTCATTAACGAGATTAGCACGTGCATATAACTTAGTTATTCCACCAAGTGGTAGAACTTTATCCGGTGGTTTAGATCCAGCATCTTTACACAGACCTAAACATTTCTTCGGCGCTGCAAGAAATATTGAAGCGGGTGGTAGTTTAACAATTTTAGCAACTGCACTTGTTGAAACTGGTTCACGCATGGATGATATGATTTATGAAGAATTTAAAGGTACAGGTAACATGGAACTTCATTTAGATCGTAAATTATCAGAGAAACGAGTATTCCCTGCAATTGACATAGGAAGAAGTTCAACACGTAAAGAAGAATTGTTACTTGATCCAAAAGAATTAGAAATGGTATGGCAGTTAAGAAACCTATTTACGGACCAAAATGATTTTGCAGAACGTTTTATAAGAAAATTAAAACGCACAAAAACTAATGAAGAGTTCTTTGAAGTTTTAAGAAAATCTATGTTAGAAAGTGCTAAAACTGGCAAGTCCATCATATAAAATTTAAGGTTGCAATTTAATTACTCAACATATATAATATGTAAGTATTGAGTGAATAAGTCACAAATAAACTCTGTTCCAGATGGTTCAGGGCAAAGGAGCTGAAAGAAATGAAACAAGGAATTCATCCAGAGTATCATAAAGTAATCTTTTTAGATACGACTACAGACTTCAAATTTTTAAGTGGTTCTACTCGTACTTCTAGTGAAACAATGGAATGGGAAGATGGCAACGAATACCCAGTTATCCGTTTAGATATCTCTTCTGATTCACATCCATTCTATACTGGACGTCAAAAATTCGCATCTGCGGATGGTCGTGTGGAACGCTTCAACAAAAAATTTGGTTTCAAATCAAACAACTAATCATGAAGCGCATCAAGCATCCTTTTTTAAAGGGTGCTTTTTTTTGTAAAAATTAAGAACAGAAATTTATAATATGATATAATTAAGCGATTATGTTGAAAAAGGTGGACAAGTAATATGTACGAAAATTACCATTCCGGTTGGATAGAATGTATTTGCGGAAGTATGTTTAGTGGTAAATCTGAAGAACTAATTAGACGGCTCAGAAGAGGTTTGTATGCTAAACAAGATGTTAAAGTATTTAAACCGGCTATCGACAATCGTTATAGTGAACAAGCAGTCGTGTCTCATAACGGTAATCAATTAGATGCTATAAGCATTGAACATTCAAGTGAAATTTTAAAGCACGATTTACAAGGTATTGATATAATTGGTATTGACGAAGTTCAATTTTTTGACAATGAAATCGTTGCAGTTGCACAAAAATTAGCCGAAGAAGGCTATCGTGTAGTTGTAGCAGGACTGGATATGGATTTCAAAGGTGTGCCCTTTGAACCTATGCCTGAAATGATGGCAGTCGCTGAAATCGTAACTAAATTACAGGCTGTTTGTGCTGTTTGTGGATCACCTTCCAGTCGCACACAAAGGCTTATTAACGGGGAACCCGCTCATATTAATGATCCTATTATTTTAGTAGGGGCAGATGAAAGTTATGAACCGAGATGTAGAGATCATCATATTATAAGAACAGAAACAAGGAGTGATATAAATGTTTGATCAATTAGAAATCGTAGAAAATAGATATGAACAACTTAACGAACTATTGAGTGATCCTGATGTTGTATCTGATACGGATAAGCTTAGAGAATATTCTAAAGAACAATCTGATTTACAAAAAACAGTAGACGTTTATCGAACATATAAATCAGTGAAAACTGATATCGAAGACGCGAAAGTAATGCTAGAAGAAACAGATGACAAAGACGATCAAGAAATGTTAAAAGATGAAATTAACAGTTTAACTGATCGCATCCCAGAATTAGAGTCAGAGTTGAAGTTCTTACTTATTCCGAAAGATCCAAATGATGAGAAAAACGTAATCGTTGAGATACGTGGTGCAGCAGGTGGAGATGAAGCAGCAATATTTGCTGGAGATTTATTTAGAATGTATTCTCGTTTTGCTGAAATGGAAGGATACAAAATAGACGTAGTAGAAGAAAACCCAAGCGATCATGGTGGTTATAAGGAAATCAGTTTTTCTGTTCAAGGGACAGGCGCGTTTAGTAAATTAAAATATGAAAATGGTGCACACCGTGTGCAACGTGTTCCAGAAACTGAATCGGGTGGTAGAGTTCATACTTCAACTGCGACTGTTGCTATATTACCAGAGGCTGAAGACGTGGAAGTTGATATTCGTAGTGAAGATTTGAAAATTGAAACTTATCGTTCTAGTGGTGCAGGTGGTCAGCACGTTAACACGACTGACTCAGCCGTGCGAATTACACACGTACCTACAGGTATTATTGCAACATCTTCTGAAAAATCACAAATTAAAAACCGTGAAAAAGCACTAAAAGTATTAAAAGCAAGAGTTTTTGATATGATGGTTCGTGAAGAACATGCCAAATATGCTGAAAAAAGGAAATCAGCTGTTGGGACAGGTGACCGTTCTGAACGTATTAGAACATATAATTACCCACAAAACAGAGTTACTGACCATCGTATAGGTTTAACAATTCAAAAATTAGATCAAATAATGGACGGTAAAATTGGTGAAATTATAGATGCGTTAACGATGCATGAACAAACAGAGAAATTGGAAGATTTAAACAATGGAGAATTATAATTTTCATACATTATTAACTGAAACATATAAAGCTTTATCAGCACGAGGGTTAGAAACTTCTCGTGCTGATTGGCTATTAGAAGACATATCTGGTTTGTCCAGAACACAAATCCTTTTAAAACAACAAGAGCCAGTACCAGATAATATACTTAAGAAATTTTTGACTTATAGAGAAAGAATGTATTTAGGGGAACCCGTACAGTACATCGTTGGATTTGCTGAGTTCTATGGACGAAAATTCATAGTAAATAATGATGTTCTAATCCCTAGACCTGAAACTGAGGAATTAGTTTTGCAAACATTAAATACTATAAATCAACACGAACAAACAGTTTGCGATATTGGAACAGGCACAGGGGCTATTGCAATTAGCTTAAAGAAGGAGCGTACTAATTTAAATGTTATTGCAACTGATATTAGCGATGATGCATTAAAAGTTGCGAAAGAAAATGCTCGATTAAATCAAGTAGAAATTGAGTTTCTTCAAGGCGATGCTTTGAAACCTCTGATTAATAATGGCATTAAAGTCGATGTACTTTTATCAAACCCACCTTATATAAGCTACGAAGAAAAAGTAGAAATGTCAGAAACCGTACTGGAATATGAACCACACCTTGCTTTATTCACACAAAACAATGGTTTAGCTATTTACAAACGCATACTAAATGATTTAGATAAAGTGATGAAAAAAGATGGACTAGTCATATTTGAAATCGGTCATTTACAAGGTGAAATTTTAAAATCATATATCCATGAACACTATAAAGTTAAAAATTTGGCAATTATCAAAGATATAAATCAAAAGAATCGTATGATACAATTTAATTGGATGGGTTGTTAATAAGTTATGCACAAAAGGGTTGAGTTATCCACAAAATGTGTATAACTTTTATTTGTATACAGTAAATACGATGAGGAAGGGAAGTATAGCCTTGGAAACATATGTTTGGGATGTGCGTAAGTTTGTTCATAACTTAGCTAGTTATCCACACATCAATCAGATTATAGATGGTTACCGTCAAAATCAACTTATAGCTTTGCCGACGGAAACAGTATATGGATTAGGAGCAAATGCAAAAGACGAAGAAGCAATTAAAAATATTTATAAAGCTAAGGGTCGTCCATCTGATAACCCACTTATCGTTCATATTCATAATAAAAATCAATTAAAAGATTTTACAGAAAATATCTCAGAAGAAACAGAATTGTTGATGGATGCTTTTTGGCCAGGTCCAATTTCATTTATCGTTCCATATAAGTCAGGATATTTAGATGATAGAGTAACGGGAGGGTTGAATTCAGTTGCTGTAAGAATGCCTAGTCATGCTATTGGAAGAGAGATTTTGCAATTAGTCAATTTACCAATTGCAGCTCCAAGTGCAAATTTAAGTGGGAGACCTTCGCCTACAAAATTTGAACATGTAAAACATGACTTAAATACGAGGATTTATGGAATTATACAAGCTGAAGATATAGATGAAGGAATAGAAAGTACAGTAATAGATTGTACGACTTTTCCTTTTAAAATAGCAAGACCAGGGTCTATAACTGCTGAAATGATTAATGAGGTTTTGCCGTATAGTATTATAGATAAAAAAATAGATATAAATAAACCAATTGCCCCAGGAATGAAATATCAGCACTATGCACCTTCTCAACCAGTAACGTTAATAGAGGGTGGTATAACAAAACCGCTCGATCTTAATTTATTAAGTAGTAAAAAACTAGCTTTTATTGGTCCAAGGAGCATAGAGCATTTAGTTCCTGAAAACATTAAATTTATTCCTTTAGGAAAAAATAAAAATGATATTAAAGGTGCTCATCATGATTTATACGATGCATTAAGAATCGCAGACCAATTAAATGATATTGAACATATATTGATAAATGGTTATGAACGAACAGATCAAACTGTTGCATTAATGAATAGAATAGATAAAGCAAGCGGACATAGATTTAAAGGGGAAGATGAATTGTGAAAATAATATTTGTATGTACAGGTAATACTTGTAGAAGTCCATTAGCAGAAGCTATAGCTAAAGATTTGATGCCTGATTACGAAATACATTCGAGAGGTATTTCAGCATTTAACGGTGCACCGATATCTCAACAATCAATGGATATTATATTGGAAAATAATTTACCGATTCCTGAATCAGCGCAACAATTTAGCGATGCAGATTTAGATGCAGATTTAATTTTGACTATGACAGAAAATCACAAATCGATATTGCAATCCATGTATGAACATAAAAATATTGATTCATTAAAACATTATACGAGTGGAAAAGCTGGAGACGTAGTAGATCCAATTGGACAGCAAATAGGTGTGTATAGAAATACTTATGAAGAAATTAAGAAATTGATAATCGAATTATTACAGAGTAATTAAGAATACAAATAATTTGTATAATAGCTATATCACGCATGAAAAATACGTTATAATATGAAAGTATAAACAAATTGGGAGGTGGGAAGATGAAAGTAGCTATTGCAGCAGACCATGGAGGCTTTGAATACAAAGAAGCAATTAAAAAATTATTAGAAGAAATGAACATTGAATATAAAGATTTTGGAACACATAAAGGTGAATCAGTGGATTATCCAGATTATGCTAAACCTGTTTCAGAAAATGTAGCAAATGGTAATTTCGATAAAGGTATTTTAATTTGTGGAACTGGCATTGGTATGTCGATTGCTTCTAATAAAGTAAAAGGGGTACGTTGTGCACTTGTGCATGATGTTTTTACTGCGGAAGTAACAAGACAACACAATGATTCAAATGTATTAGCATTAGGCCAACGTGTCATCGGTGAAGGATTAGCACTTCTCATCGTCAAAACTTGGTTGACGAGCGAGTTCGAAGGCGGTAGACATCAAAAACGCATAGATAAAATTGAAGGTGATTGTTCATGAAAGATAATTTAATACAATTATTTAATGAGCTTAAGTCTAAACAATTTTTTACTGAAAATGAACTATGTATTATAGGATGTTCTACTTCAGAGATTAGAGGGGCAAAAATAGGCTCGAATGGTTCAGCAGAGATTGCGAAAGAATTGTATGAAACGCTTGATTCAATACATAAAGAGACAGGTGTTCATTTTGCATTTCAAGGTTGTGAACATATAAATCGAGCTATTACAATCGAACGCGAACTGTTTGATCCCTACTTAATGACTGAGGTTTCTGTTGTTCCACAACGGAATGCTGGAGGCAGCTTATCAACCTATGCATATCAACATATGGATGATCCTGTATTAGTTGAACATATCAAATGCGATAAAGGTATTGATATTGGTCAAACATTAATTGGTATGCATATTAAGCATGTAGCAGTACCGATATCAGTTGAAACTAGACAAATCGGTGAAGCAGTAGTAACAGTAGCAACAAGCCGTCCAAAATTAATTGGCGGTGAAAGAGCAAAGTATTAAATTCTTAAAAGCGAGGGATTGTACATGTCATTTATTAAAAAGCAAGACGAAAAACTTTTCGAAGCAATGGAAAAAGAGTTCGACAGACAAAATAACAACATAGAATTAATCGCGTCTGAGAACTTTGTTTCTGAAGCGGTGATGGAAGCTCAAGGTTCTGTATTAACTAATAAATACGCAGAAGGTTACCCTGGTCGTCGTTATTATGGTGGTTGTGAGCATGTTGATATCGTAGAAGATATAGCGAGAGAACGCGCAAAAGAAATCTTCGGTGGAGACCATGTTAACGTACAACCACATTCTGGTTCACAAGCAAATATGGCTGTGTATTTTGTTGCTTTAGAACCAGGTGATACTGTACTTGGAATGAATTTAAGTCATGGTGGACATTTAACTCACGGAGCTAAAGTTAACTTTAGTGGTAAACTATATAACTTTGTAGAGTATGGCGTGTCTAAAGAAAATGAACAAATTGACTATGATGAAGTTTTAAGAGTAGCTAAAGAAACTCAACCAAAATTAATAGTTGCTGGTGCTTCTGCTTATCCAAGAGGAATTGATTTTAAACGTTTCAAAGAAATTGCAGATGAAGTAGGCGCTAAATTAATGGTAGATATGGCTCATATCGCTGGTTTAGTTGCTGCTGGATTACACCAAAACCCAGTAGAATATGCTGACTTTGTTACAACTACGACGCACAAGACACTTAGAGGTCCTCGTGGTGGCATGATTTTCTGTAAAGAAGAATATGCTAAAGAAATCGATAAAATCATTTTCCCTGGTATCCAAGGTGGTCCATTAATGCATGTCATTGCAGGTAAAGCTGTATCATTTGGTGAAGCATTAGAACCAGAATTTAAAGATTACCAAAAACAAGTGATTAAGAATGCTCAAAAGTTAGCTGCTACACTAGAAGAAGAAGGTTTACGTATTGTATCTGGTGGAACAGATAACCATTTAATCTGTGTCGATGTTAAAGGTTCTCTTGGTATTACAGGGAAAGTTGCTGAAAATGCTTTAGATGAAGTAGGAATAACTTGTAATAAAAATACAATACCATTTGATCAAGAAAAGCCTTTCGTAACAAGTGGTATTCGATTAGGTACACCAGCTGTTACATCTCGTGGATTTGATGAAAGTGCAATGGAAGAAGTTGGTAGAATAATGGCGACAGTGCTAAAAAATCCTGAAGATGAAACAACATTAAAAGAAGCACATGAACGTGTATTATCATTAACTTCTAAGTTCCCACTTTACAACAAATAATAGTTATTGGAGGATTGCCTTATGGGTAAAGTACATGTTTTTAATCACCCGCTCATTCAACATAAATTGAGCTATATTCGTGATAAAAAAACTGGAACAAAGGAATTTAGAGAGCTTGTTGACGAAGTAGGCATGCTTATGGCTTATGAAGTTACAAGAGATTTTGATTTAAAAGACGTAGAAATTGAAACACCTGTTACAAAAATGACAGCGCAAAGATTATCAGGTAAGAAATTAGCGCTCATTCCTATTTTACGTGCTGGTCTTGGTATGACAGACGGTATTATGAAACTTGTACCTGCTGCGAGAGTTGGCCACGTTGGTTTATATCGTGACCCAGAAACACTTGAAGCAATAGAGTATTTTGTTAAGTTACCTCAAGATATTGAAGAACGTGAAATTATTGTAGTAGATCCTATGCTTGCTACAGGTGCATCTGCGATTGAAGCTATTCAATCATTAAAAAATCGTGGCGCTACTAAAATCCGCTTTATGGGATTAGTTGCTGCACCTGAAGGGGTTAAGGCACTACAAGAAGCACATGAAGATGTAGATATATATATTGCCGCTTTAGATGAAAAATTAGACGAGCATGCATACATTACACCAGGACTTGGTGATGCAGGCGACCGTCTGTTTGGCACTAAATAATAATAGGAGGATTTTATTACAATGAAGAAAATTATGACGATATTTGGTACGCGACCTGAAGCTATTAAAATGGCACCTTTGGTTTCAGAACTGAAAAATGATCCGGAGTTACAACCAATTGTAGTTGTGACTGCACAACATAGAGAAATGCTGGACTCAGTTCTTGAAACATTTGATATCACACCAGATTATGATTTGAATATCATGAAACAAGGGCAAACACTTTCTGAAGTAACTTCTAGAGTGCTAGGTGGACTTGAAAGTGTTATTCAAGAAGCGAAACCAGATATGATATTGGTACATGGAGATACAACTACTACTTTTGCTGGTAGCTTAGCTGCTTTTTATAACGAAGTCGCAATTGGACACGTTGAAGCAGGCTTAAGAACTTGGAATAAGTATTCTCCATTCCCAGAAGAAATGAATCGACAAATGACGGGGGTCCTTGCTGATTTACACTTCTCACCAACTGATCAGTCTAAACATAATTTACTTCAAGAAAATAAAAAAGACGAATCTATTGTTGTTACAGGTAATACAGCTATTGATGCATTATCAACAACGGTTAGTGAAAATTACGAAAGTGAAATCATTAACCGCCATAAAGATAAACGCATCGTGTTGTTAACAGCGCATAGACGCGAAAATATTGGTAAACCAATGGAAAATATCTTCAAAGCTGTTAGACGTATTGTTGAAGAGCATGAAGATGTTGTCGTTGTATACCCAATGCATAAAAATCCAAAGGTCAGAGATATAGCTGGACAATTATTAAGTGATCATAATCGTATCGAACTAATAGAGCCATTAGAAGTTATTGATTTTCATAACTTTGCGGCAAATTCTCATTTGATTCTTACTGATTCTGGCGGTGTACAAGAAGAAGCACCTTCACTTGGGAAGCCAGTCCTTGTATTGAGAGATACAACTGAGCGCCCAGAAGGGGTAGAAGCTGGTACGTTAAAACTAGTTGGCGTAGAAGAAGAGGATGTCTACAACGAAACGAAAAAACTATTAAATGATCAATCTTCATATGAAAGCATGAGCATTGCTCAAAATCCATATGGTGATGGCTTAGCATCTAAGAGAATATGTGAAAATATTAAGTATTATTTTGATATTTTGACTGAAGCACCTGCACCGTTCAAAACAAAATAAGTTAGAAGTGGTTTGTGTCAATTCTGTGACAAAAAAATGACAAAAATTTGTTTTCTATTTTTGACATAGCATTGACACTATAAGGCCACTATATTATCATGAAAATTGTGTGATGAAACGGTTTTCAAAGATATATAACTAATTAAAGGAGTTTCAGCTGCATGTTTGATTTCAAGGGCTTTTTCAAGTCTTATTTACAGTATTTTATTTTCTTCGTTATTTTTCTAGTTGTCGTTTATTTCTTCTTGAAACATGAGTTCATTTTAGGACTAATAATTGGAACAATAGCATCAGCTGTTAACTTGTTTTCATGGGAAGTTTACCTCAATCGAGCAAAAAATGCTGAATCATTACAATTATCAACTGGAAACTGGGTAAGGTACCTTGTAACTATTGTTGCATGTTGTTTCTGGCTTAAATATCCAATAATTGTTGATATTATCGGAATTTTAGTAGGGCTGATGATTGCATATGTGTTAATCATGTTTAGGTCACTCAAAAATCTCGATTAAATAATTAAAATTGTGAAAAGAGGTGAAAATATGGAACACGAATCACCTTTGTGGTCCATCAATTTTGGAGGGTTTGACTTAATATTCAATCTTTCAAGTGTCTTAATGATAGTAGTTTCAGCAATTATCGTTTTTGCGATAGCTGTAGCTTGTACTAGAAATTTAAAAGTAAGACCTTCTGGTGCTCAAAACTTTATTGAATGGATTTTTGACTTCGTTAAAGGCATCATTCAAAGTAATATGGCATGGAAAGAGGGAGGGAAATTCCATTTCCTTGCAGTAACATTAATATTATTTATTTTTGTTTCTAATATGTTAGGACTTCCATTCTCAATTGTTGTAGGACACACATTATGGTGGAAATCACCAACAGCAGATCCTACTGTGACATTAACATTAGCTACTTTAATGGTATTGCTCACACACTTCTACGGTGTGAAAATGCGTGGAACGAGTGGATATTTAAAATCGTTCGTTCAACCGGTAGCTTTAATGGTGCCATTCAAAATTGTTGAAGAATTTGCTTCAACATTGACGCTTGGTCTACGTTTGTACGGTAATATATTTGCAGGTGAAGTATTATTAGGTTTACTAGGTACTTTAGCTGCTGGCGGCGCTTTAGGAGTTTTAGGCGCATTTTTACCTGCTATGGTATGGCAAGCATTCTCAATTTTTATAGGTTCAATTCAAGCGTACATATTTGTAATGTTATCAATGGTTTATATGTCCCACAAAGTGGCAGAAGATCATTAATATAAAATTTAAAAAACAATTAATATTTTTAATTCTAGGAGGAAAATTATAATGAGTTTAGGTGTATTAGCAGCGGCAATCGCAATCGGTTTAGCAGCATTAGGAGCAGGTATTGGTAACGGTCTTATCGTTTCAAGAACAGTTGAAGGTGTTGCACGTCAACCAGAAGCACGTGGTCCATTAATGACAATTATGTTTATCGGTGTTGGTTTAGTTGAAGCCCTACCTATCATTGCAGTTGTAGTAGCATTCATGGTAATGAACCGATAAGCTAACATATTTTTAGAACAGGCGGAGTCTATCTAAAAAGGATTTCGCCATTCATTTATGAGGTGTTAGAACCTTGACTTGCAATGAAAGGAGTGTAATTGGCAGTGGATCATAACGTATTGGTTTTAGGTGCTACAGGCAGTGGCGTTGAATGGGGAACAGCTTTATTCACATTAATCACGTTTTTAATCCTGTTAGCTTTATTAAAGAAATATGCTTGGGGACCATTGAAATCCATAATGGATGAACGTGAAGAAACTATCAATAAAGATATTGATGACGCTCAAGCAGCAAAGGTAAATGCAAAAAAATTAGAAGAAGAAAATAGAGACATCCTTAAAAAGACTCAAGAAGAAGTACAAACAATTCTTGATGATGCAAAACATCAAGCTAAAGTACAACAAGAGCAAATTATAAGTGATGCAAATGTTAAAGCAAATGGGTTAATTCAATCAGTACAAGCAGAGATTCAGCAAGAGAAACAAAGAGCAATTGCTGATATTAATAATCGTGTATCTGAACTTTCTGTATTAATAGCTTCTAAAGTAATTAATAAAGAGATTTCTGAACAAGATCAAAAAGAACTTGTTGAAAAATACATTAAAGAGGCAGGGGAAAAATAATGGCGAATATAAGTCAAAAATATGCCCAAGCTTTATATGATGTAGCAGAAGAACATAACATAGAAGACACAATATTAAACGAACTCGAAACGCTAGAAAATAGTGTGAAACCAAATCTAGATGAAATTAAGGCTATAGATTATAATCCAAAGTTAGCTCAAGAAGACAGACAAGCTTTAGTTGAAAATGTATTCAAAGGCGTATCTAAACCTTTAATGAACACATTATTCTTATTAGCTAATAACAACAAATTGTCTTTAATTCCTAGTGTTTTTATAGATTATAGAAATATTTATAATCAAGTACATAGTCAAGATTTAATGAAAGTTGAATCTGTCTATCCGTTATCTAACGAAGAATTAGATGAAATAGGGAAAGTTTTTATTAAGCGTACAGGTTTAAAGAAATTAATTTTAGAAAATGAAATAAATGATTCTTTAATTGGCGGTGTTCGTGTAACGATAGGTACGAAAGTTTACGACGGCTCGATTCAGAATGATTTAAATCAATTAACAAAATCATTTCATCAAATGAAATAATTATTAAGGAGTGACATAGATGGCCATTAAAGCTGAAGAAATCAGTGCTTTATTACGCTCTCAAATTGAAAACTATGAGTCTGAAATGTCAGTTACCGACGTTGGTACAGTTATCCAAGTCGGGGATGGTATTGCATTAGCTCATGGCTTGAATGACGTTATGGCTGGTGAACTTTTAGAGTTTCATACTGGCGTTTTAGGTTTGGCACAAAACTTAGAAGAAAATAACGTAGGTATCGTCATTTTAGGACCTGCAGAAGGTATTAAAGAAGGCGATGAAGTTAAGCGTACTGGACGTATCATGGAAGTACCAGTAGGCGAAGAATTAATCGGACGTGTTGTGAATCCTTTAGGACAACCAATAGATGGACAAGGTCCAATTAACACTTCTAAAACACGCCCTGTAGAATCACCTGCAACAGGTGTTATGGATCGTAAATCAGTAGATGAACCTCTACAAACTGGTATTAAAGCGATTGACGCATTAGTACCAATTGGACGTGGACAACGTGAGTTAATCATCGGTGACCGTCAAACAGGTAAAACTACTGTAGCAATCGATACTATTTTAAACCAAAAAGACCAAGATATGATTTGTATATACGTAGCTATAGGTCAAAAAGAATCTACAGTTCGTACAGCAGTTGAAACATTACGTAGACATGGTGCATTAGATTACACTATCGTTGTATCAGCATCTGCAGCTCAACCTGCTCCTTTACTGTATATTGCACCTTATTCTGGTGTAGCTATGGGTGAAGAGTTCATGTTCAATGGTAAACACGTATTAGTTGTTTATGATGATTTAACGAAACAAGCAGCAGCTTACCGTGAATTATCATTATTACTACGTCGTCCGCCAGGCCGTGAAGCTTATCCAGGTGACGTATTCTACTTACACAGTCGTTTATTAGAACGTGCTGCTAAATTGAATGATGAATTAGGTGGCGGTTCAATTACTGCATTACCTTTCGTTGAAACGCAAGCAGGTGATATCTCTGCTTACGTACCGACAAACGTTATTTCAATTACAGACGGTCAAATATTCTTACAATCAGACTTATTCTTCTCAGGTGTAAGGCCAGCGATTAACGCAGGTTTATCAGTTTCACGTGTTGGTGGTTCGGCACAAATTAAAGCAATGAAGAAAGTTGCTGGTACTTTACGTTTAGACTTAGCTTCTTATCGTGAATTAGAGTCATTTGCTCAATTCGGTTCAGACTTAGATGCTGCAACTAAAGCGAAATTAGAACGTGGTAAACGTACAGTAGAAGTACTTAAACAAGATCAAAATAAACCATTATCTGTTGAACGACAAGTTGTTATCTTATACGCATTGACTAAAGGTCATTTAGATGACATTCCTGTTGTAGACATTACAAGATTTGAAGATGAATTCTTAAATTGGATCGATTCTAATGCTAGCGATTTATATAAAGAAATTCGCGAAACAAAACAATTACCATCTGATGATAAATTTGTTTCTGCTATCGAAGGATTCAAAAAAGTATTTAATAAATCTCAAGTAGAGTAATATTAAGCTTTAAATAAAAGGTGGTGAAATTGTGGCTTCACTTAGAGAAATCAAAGGAAGAATCACTTCTACGCAAAGTACGAGTCAAATTACAAAAGCAATGAACATGGTTTCTAATTCTAAATTACGTAGAGCTGAAGAAAACGCAAGTGCATTTGAACCTTATATGAATAAAATGCAAGATGCAATAACAGCTATTGCTTCTAAAAGTTCGGATGTATCTCATCCGATGCTTAAAAAACGAGAAGTAAAACGTTCAGGTTATTTAGTGATAACTTCTGACAAAGGATTAGCAGGACCATATAGTGCAAATATATTAAAAAATTTAGTAAATGATATTAAAGAAAAACATAACAACAACCCAGATGAATATGCAATTGTTGTAGTAGGTCGTGTAGGTCGAGATTTCTTGAAGAACAGAGATTATAATGTTGTTGAAGAATATACGGGATTACCAGATCAACCTACTTTTAAAGATGTTCAAGCTTTAACTGAAAAAGCAGTAGACTTATTCAACGAAGAATTTTACGATGAACTGACTTTATACTATAGTCACTTTGTAAGTGTTCTTGAGCAACAAGTTAGGTCTAAAAGGATACTACCTTTATCTGATGAAGATACAGGAAAAGGTTCAAGCTTAATGGCTGGCTACGAATTCGAACCAGATAAAGAAACTATTTTAGAAGTTATATTACCACAATATGCTATTAGTTTAATCTATGGTGCTGTATTAGACGGTAAAGCAAGTGAGCATGCTTCTAGAATGACGGCTATGAAAAATGCTACAGACAATGCTTCTGAATTAATTGACGAATTATCAATACAATATAACAGAGCTAGACAAGCTGCAATTACTCAACAAATTACTGAGATTGTAGGCGGAGCAGCTGCACTAGAATAAGATTAGGAGGAATTTACATGGGATTAGGCCGAGTAACGCAAATTACAGGGCCAGTTATTGACGTACGTTTCCCACATGGTGAATTGCCGGAACTTAATAATGCTTTGACAATTAAAGTAGACCGTCCCGACGGTAACACTTTTAATTTAGCATTAGAAGTTGCATTACACCTTGGTGATGATGTTGTACGTACAATAGCTATGGCATCAACTGATGGTGTGAAACGTGGTCAAGAAGTAGTAGACACTGGTAAAGCTATTTCAGTACCGGTTGGAGATGCTACATTAGGTCGTGTGTTTAATGTTTTAGGTGAAAAAATTGATTTAGGTGAAGAGCTTGATGAAAGTGTTCGTCGTGACCCTATTCATCGTTTAGCTCCTAAGTTTGAAGATTTATCTACAAAAGTAGAAATTCTTGAAACTGGAATTAAAGTAGTAGACTTATTAGCGCCATATATTAAAGGTGGTAAAATCGGTCTATTCGGTGGTGCCGGTGTAGGTAAAACAGTTCTTATTCAAGAATTAATTAATAATATTGCTCAAGAGCATGGTGGTATTTCTGTATTCGCAGGTGTAGGTGAACGTACACGTGAAGGTAACGACTTATACTATGAAATGAGCGATTCAGGCGTTATTAAGAAAACGGCAATGGTCTTTGGACAAATGAACGAACCACCAGGTGCTCGTGCTAGAGTTGCATTATCAGGTTTAACTATGGCTGAATACTTCCGTGATGAACAAGGACAAGATGTATTATTATTCATTGATAACATCTTCCGCTTTACTCAAGCAGGTTCTGAAGTTTCTGCATTGTTAGGTCGTATGCCTTCAGCAGTTGGTTATCAACCAACTCTTGCTACTGAGATGGGACAATTACAAGAACGTATTACATCTACTAATAAAGGATCAGTTACATCTATTCAAGCGGTATTCGTACCAGCCGATGACTATACTGACCCAGCGCCAGCTACTGCTTTCGCTCACTTAGATGCAACTACAAACCTTGAGCGTAAATTGACAGAAATGGGTATATACCCAGCGGTTGATCCTTTGGCTTCAACGTCGCGTGCCTTAACACCTGAAATTGTTGGTGACGAGCATTATGACGTTGCACGTCGTGTTCAACAGACTTTACAAAAGTATAGAGAATTACAAGATATCATAGCTATCCTTGGTATGGATGAATTATCAGATGATGATAAGAAAACAGTTGAACGTGCTCGTCGTATTCAATTCTTCTTATCTCAAAACTTCCATGTAGCAGAACAATTTACTGGCCAAAAAGGATCATATGTACCAGTTAGTCAAACTGTACAAGATTTCAAAGCAATACTAGAGGGACAATATGACCATATACCAGAAGATGCTTTCCGTTTAGTCGGTGGTATCGAAGCAGTTCTTGAAAATGCTAAAAACATGGGTGTAGAGGTCTAATACTAATTAGGAGGAATGGAAAATGAATACATTTACCTTAGATGTTGTCACTCCTAATGGATCTGTTTACTCAGCAAAAGATGTTGAACTTGTTGTTTTACATACTGAAACTGGAGAAATGGGTGTAATGGCTGGCCATATTCCAACTGTTGCAGCATTAAAAACAGGATATGTTAAAGTAAACAAAGCAAGTGGTACAGAGTATTTAGCTGTTTCCGAAGGATTTGTTGAAGTAAGAACTGATAAAGTTACTGTTCTAGTTCAGTCAGCTGAAACAGCTGAGGATATAGATAAAGAACGTGCGATTAATTCTAAAGAACGTGCAGAAGAACGATTACATAGTAATCGTGATGATGTTGATTATAGACGTGCTGAACGCGCGTTAAGTCGTGCAATTAATCGAATTGAAGTGGCTAAATTTAGATAATTATACAGGCTGAGACAAAAATATATGTCTCAGCCTAATTTATTATAATGGCAGTAGCTGACTGGACTGAAAATACGCTTATATCAAAGTTATTTCAATTCTGGTCATCTTTGCCGGGATGGGACTATGAAATATTTTAGGAAAATGAAATATCTGTCCCACTCCCTTTGTTCTAGTGAAAGGATTGAGAGTATGGAATATTATGGTCAATTAGGTATTATAGGATTAATTCTTCATGTTGTATGTGTATGTTTAGCTTTTTGGGCGTTACAAGGCGTTAGGTTAGAGCAAATTTTCAAGAAAAATCATATAGCGCAAGCTCAAACATTTATAATCATTTTAGCTGTTTTATTAGGTACAAGTCTGAGTCGTTTTATTTTAGATATCCTCCAATATTCGTTACAATTAAAATTACTTTTCTAAAAATTACAAGAAAATACATAAATGTATGTAAAAAGAACAAAAAAGTAGTATAATGTTTTGGTGAATGTTTATGATTAATTAAAAGTGTGTATTTAATATATATATACTTTTGTAAATTAAATAATAGTGATGTATTTGTGGAGGACAATTATATGGATAAAATCGTCGTAAAAGGCGGGAAACGTCTAGAAGGAACAGTTGTTGTAGAAGGGGCTAAAAACGCAGTTCTACCTATATTGACAGCTACACTTTTACCGTCTGAAGGTCAAAGCGTTTTAACGAATGTACCAAAGTTAAGTGATGTTGATACAATAAATAACGTATTAACACATTTAAATGCAGAAATAGAATATGAGGCAGATAATAATACTGTAAAGGTTGATTCATCTAATCCTTTAAAAATAGAGGCACCTTATGAATATGTAAGCAAAATGAGAGCAAGCATATTAGTAATGGGTCCATTATTAGCAAGAGAAGGTCATGCTAGAGTTGCTTTACCGGGAGGTTGTGCAATTGGATCAAGACCAATTGAACAACATTTAAAGGGCTTCGAAGCATTGGGTGCTGAAATAGAATTACATAATGGATTTATAGAAGCAACTACACCTAATGGTTTAAAAGGCAGTAAAATTTATTTAGATTTCCCAAGCGTTGGTGCTACTCAAAATATTATGATGGCAGCTGTATTAGCAGACGGAAAAACTGAAATACAAAACGTTGCTAGAGAACCGGAAATAGTTGACTTAGCTAATTATTTAAATGAAATGGGTGCTCAAGTACATGGAGCAGGTACGGATACAATTAAAATAATTGGAGTCGATCATTTAGTAGGTGCGGAGCATTCTATTATTCCTGATAGAATTGAAGCTGGTACATTTATGATTGCTGGTGCTATTACAAGAGGTAATATAAATGTAATCGGAGCAATAAGAGAACATATGTCAAGCTTAGTTTCGAAACTAGAAGAAGCTGGTGTTCAAATAACAGAAATTAAAGATGGCTTAAATATTCAAGTGCCTGGTGAAATTAAAGCTATCGATGTTAAAACGATGCCACATCCTGGTTTCCCGACGGATATGCAATCTCAAATTATGGCGTTGTTATTAACTGCTAACGGAACAAGTAAAATAACTGAAACTGTCTTTGAAAATAGATTCATGCATGTTGAAGAATTTAAACGTATGAATGCTGATATATTTATTAACGGTAGAAGTGCTATGATTACGGGACATGATGACTTACAAGGTGCAGATGTAAAAGCAACAGACTTAAGAGCAGGTGCAGCACTTATACTTGCTGGACTAGTATCTGATGGTTATACAAATGTTACAGAACTTAAACATTTAGATAGAGGTTATGTTGATTTTCATGGTAAACTAAAAACATTAGGTGCAGATGTAGAACGCATTAATGATGAAGGCAAGTTAAAAGATAAAGCGAGGGTTTAGTATGGCTGAAACACAATCATCGAGAACTGACGAAAAAAATAGAAAGTCGCCATTTAAAAGGTTTAAAGAAAAAATTCAAACGAGTAGAGTTGAAACGATTCAAGGTATTGAAGTTGAACATCGTGTAATACCGTTATGGATGAAATTACTTATACTGCTAATTTTAATGGTCTTGCTATTTGTTGTCGGGACTATGATTGGTTATGGCATTTTGCATAATCCATTTGGTGTATTTAAACCTGAAACTTGGCAGCACATCTTTGAATTAACAGGAAGGAGTTCATGATGGAAGAAATTATTTACGATTATAATGAAATTAAAAAAATAATACCTCATCGTTATCCATTTTTATTATTAGATAAAATTGTAGAATTAGAAGATGGTAAACGTTGTGTTGGTATTAAGCAAGTATCTGGGAATGAGCCTTTCTTCCAAGGTCATTTTCCTGATTATGCCGTAATGCCTGGCGTACTAATCGTTGAAGCTTTAGCGCAAACAGGTGCAGTAGCAATGCTACGATTAGAAGAAAACCAAGGTAAGTTAGCTATGTTTGCAGGAATCGATAAGTGTCGATTTAAGAGACAAGTAGTGCCTGGTGACACGCTAAGATTAGAAGTAGAAATCAATAGAATTAAAGGTCCAATAGGAAAAGGTACTGCTAAAGCAACAGTAGATGGAGAAGTTGCATGTAGTTGTGAAATTAGCTTTGCACTTGTGGATCAAAAATAAAAAATATATAGATGTATAAAGCCACACCATTGAATGTTCAATGGTGTGGCTTTATTTGTTGTAAATAGTCGAGAGATTTATATCTCACTCTTTATTATATATTACTTTTTTCATCTTTTAATTTTGGTTTAGATTGCATAAGTCGATTAAATGAAGTTTTAAGTTCTTCACCTGTTAATCCTTCTTCTATTAATTGTTCTAGTAATCGTTCAGCATAAACTTGTCTTAAAGTATAAATATGACATTCAAATACTACTGAAATTTTTTCATCTAATTGCTCTATATATTTTATAGTCGCATCAAATAATGCAGGGTCATTAGATGGTCTTGTAATAACGACGCGTGTGTCTAATAATTTTTGAGTGTCATGATATTCTTTCATTTGTTCATAATGAATATCAGAGATTAAAATTTCTAATAACCAACCTGTTCCACTATTTTCTTTATTTATAATAATACCATCTAACAATTCATATTCTGTAATCTGTTCATCATTTACGATTTGAAAGCGAACTGCTTTAAATGTTTTCATAAACATCCCCCTTAAATGTTAAAACTACGAATGTTTAACTTTGTGTTCTATTATAAAGCACTTTTTAAGTAAATAACAATATTCTAAGGATATTGTTGAAAATTATGATGGAAAATATAAAAAAATGGATTTTGACGTAAAAATGTTGATTCCTTATATTAAAAATATAAGGAGGTGAAAGATATGCTTAATAAATCTGTTTTAGTTGGGAGGTTAACTAAAGACCCTGCCTATTTTAAGAAAGGTGACACTATCATTTCTACATTTTGTTTAGCCGTTGAAAGGGGTTATAAATCTAAAGAAGGTAATATGGTTGTTGACTTTATTGTGTGCAAAGCTTTTGGGAAATTAGCTTATAACATTCATCAATATACGAAGAAAGGTCAATTAATAGCTTTAACAGGCCAAATACAAACACGTGTATATATTAAAGATGATAAAAAGCAATATATTACTGAAATTATTTGTGAAACGATAAAGTTTTTAAATATGCCTTCAACAAATAGGAAAGGTGTCCCTCAATCTAAAGAAGAGATAAGTGATTTAATAAGTGAAAGTGCTGACACTTATTCAGAAGAACTATCTGTTAGAATGAGCGATGAAAGAAATACAGCTGAACAAAAGGCCAAAGAGAACGAACAAGATAACTTGTCGCAAGATGAAGTTTATAAACAGTATAATAAAATGATTGAAATTATACATGATGAAACAGACACATCTGAACAACCACAAACCTCGAATAAATCTATGGTAGTAAAATCATAGATTCATTCTAATTCCTCTATTAATAAAAATAGTCTTCCAAAACTAAAATACTCTCGATTCTATATTCCAGTGTGTCTAGAATATAAATAACCAGACGCTTATTAAATTGTTCAAATTATTGGACGTTTAATTACTTCCTACAAACTTATTCTAAAATTTGTGGGAAGTATTTTATATTTTATAAGTAGTTTATATATGACTTAAGAGTTTAATTATAATTGTGTAACCAATTACAGTGGTGTTACAAATTGCACTTTAATTAATTTTACACAACTTAAAAGAATACTTTCATGAAAGTTCTCAAGAAAGTATAAAGCTGTAAAATATTCTTGAGATTTATGTAATACAATTGTAATAATTAGCTGTAATTTTTCATATGGTTGTAACCTATGTCATCAAATTTAATGATATAGTTTATAAAGTAAAAATCATAAATAAAGAGATAACCTTACAGGAGGAAATATTCAATCATGAAAAAATTATTAGCAGTTTCAACAGCAGCAGTTGCAGTTACGACAGGGGTAACAGCTACAGCTGATGCAGCAACTCATACAGTAAAATCGGGAGACACTTTATTTGAGATCTCTAAACAATACGGAACAACAGTTGACGCACTTAAAGCGGACAATGGTTTAAATTCAAACTTAATCTTACCTAACCAAGTAATTAAAGTTAATGAAGCGAAAGCAGAAAATACTGAAGCGACTACAGAATACACTGTAGTTTCAGGAGATACTTTAGGGAAAATTGCATCTAAATATGATGTAACAGTATCTCAATTGAAAGCATGGAACAACTTAAATTCAGATCTAATTGTTGTTGGTCAAACTTTATCATTACAAGCACCAGCACAATCAGCTGAACCAGCAACAGCTCCAGTAGCTCAACAAGCTCCGGTTCAACAAACTGAAACACAAGTTGAAGCACCAGCTTACCAAGCTAACTATCAAGCACCAACACAATCATACAAAGCACCAGCTCAACCAACATACAATAAAGTTCAAACTTCACAAACTTCATATAAAGCGCCAGCTCAATCGGCTAGCACTGGTGGATCTACTAAAGCTCAATTCTTAGCTGCAGGTGGAACTGAAGCAATGTGGAATACAATTGTATTACCAGAATCAAGTGGTAATCCAAATGCGGTAAGCCCTAACGGTTACCAAGGTTTAGGTCAAACTAAAGAATCATGGGGAACTGGTTCTGTAGCTACACAAACTAAAGGTATGTTAAACTACGCGAAACAACGTTATGGTTCTGAAGCAGCTGCAATTGAATTCCGTAAAACTCATGGCTGGTGGTAAGCTAAAAGCTTAATTTTCAAGTTATATAAATAATATTAATTCAATCGTCTAGGAAATATCCTAGGCGATTTTTTATATTTTACTAATGTTGTTTAATTTGACCATTATAAATGTATTTGATAATCTTAAAGTAATTGAATAAAGGAATGACTACTAGGGGCGCCTATAGGCTGAGATGAATTCGTTCAGTCCCTTATACCTGATTTGGATAATGCCAACGTAGGAAAGTGGTCAATTAACGTATACTCTACTTTTAATTGACTTCTTTTTATACGAAAGAAGTCATTTTTTTATTTAAAAAATTATTAGGAGAGATAACATGCGTTTTTCTGAGCAGTTACAACAAAAAGTAGAACCAATTATTGAAGAAATATATAATGATGGATTCATTCAAGGGTTTGTAAATGATGACATTTCAGCAGAAGCTGTAAAGCATTATTTAAAAGCGGATGCCAGATATTTAAATGAATTTGCTAAAGTCTATGCGCTATTAATTCCTAAGATAGACTCTAAAGAAGAGTTGAAATTTTTATTAGAACAAATAGAATTCGCTTCTTCAGGGGAAGTAGGAGCTCATCAAATATTAGCGGATTATATCGGTGAAGATTATCATGAAGTAATAAAAGATGGGGCATGGTATCCTACTGCAGATCACTATATTAAGCATATGTATTATAATGCGTACGCACATGAAAATGTTGCTTATACTGTAGCAGCTATGGCACCATGTCCATATGTATATAGAAGGATAGCTCAACTAGCTATTGAGAGAAATAATTTTTCGTCTAATCATAAGTTACAAGAATGGTTTAAATTTTACTATAAAGGTATGGATGAACTAATGGGCGTACTAGACAACTGGCTCGATACTTTTAGTGAAAATGCATCTAAAGCAGAAATAGAACTAGTCGAAAGAAATTTTTTAGAAAGCACTGTTCATGAACGCAATTTCTTCAACATGTCGTATATTCAAGAAAAATGGGAATTTGAGGAGAGATAAATATGAAAAAACCAAACATTGCGTTATCGATTGCTGGTACCGACCCAACAGGCGGAGCAGGTATCATGGCAGATTTAAAATCATTTCAAGCGTCAGGAGTATATGGAATGGCAGTTCCAACTAGTATCGTTTCTCAAAATACTTTAGGTGTACAAGATGTCTACCATTTACCTATAGAAGTACTTGAATCTCAATTGAAAAGTGTATTCGATGATGAAACGCCAGATGCAATAAAAACGGGCATGATTGCATCAGAAGAAATGATGGAAACAATCAAACCTTATATTGAACAAGCTAATAAACCTTATGTCATTGATCCTGTAATGGTCGCTAAAAGTGGAGATTCACTGATGGATGATAAAGGTAAAAATAAATTAAAATCTATATTATTACCATTAGCTACTGTGGTAACGCCAAATATACCAGAAGCTGAAGATATAACAGGGTATAAAATTCAAACAGAAGAACAAATCAAAAAAGCTGGAGAATTTTTCTTAAATGAAGTTGGTTCTAAAGGTGTTGTCATTAAAGGCGGTCATTTAGAAGGTGATGCTATTGATTATTTATTTACACAAGAGGGTATAAGAAGTTGGAAGAGTGAAAGATTTGATACGCAACACACACATGGGACTGGTTGTACATTTAGCGCAGTGATTACAGCAGAATTAGCTAAAGGACATACGATAGAAGAAGCGGTTAATACAGCTAAGAGATTTATTACTTTAGCAATTAAGTACACGCCAGAAATAGGAAAAGGTAGAGGACCAGTAAATCATTTCGCATATCAAAAAGTAGAGGGATTGGATTATGAGTAAACTACAAAATATTCGAGAAACAGGACCACTCGTAGTATGTTATACAAACGATGTTGTAAAAAACTTTACAGCGAACGGTTTAATATCGCTAGGAGCAAGTCCAGCTATGAGTGAAGAACCAGAAGAAGCGGAAGAATTTTCGAAAGTAGCAAGCGCCTTTTTAGTAAATATAGGTACAATTACAACTGATAAAGCATATGATATGAAAGAATATGCGAAAATAATGCATGATAACGGAGTGCCCGTTGTACTAGACCCAGTTGCAGTTGGAGCATCCACAATTAGAAAGACATTCTGCCAAACACTTCTTAACGATCAAGTAGTTGATGTAATAAGAGGTAACGCATCAGAAATATTAGCTTTAGTTGACGAAGAAACAACTATGAAAGGCACAGATAGTGATGATTCGTTAGACGTAGTAAAAATTGCTAAAAAAGCGCATAAACAATTGAATTTACCGATTATATTAACAGGAAAAACAGATGTTATTGCATGTAATAATCAATATTTAGAATTAAATAATGGTAGTGAAATGCTGACAAAAATTACTGGTGGAGGATGTTTACTAGGTGCTGTAGTGGGTGCTTTTCTTGCAAATGAAAAACAAATTACAGTAGATTTATTAGGAGAAGCATTATCAACGTATAATATCGCTAGCGAAATTGCGAGTGAACAATCCGGCGCGCATTTACCAGGTACATTCAAAGTTGCATTTATTGATCAATTGAATGCAATAACGGATGAAATTGTTAAGCAAAAACAGAAAGTGAAAGAAGTGAAATGATGTTTAAACAAGAATTGCTAAAAGTTTATTTTATAGCAGGCAGCCAAGACGTCCCTAACAAAAATTTATATACTGTTCTTGAGGAAGCATTAAAATCAGGTATTACAATGTTTCAATATCGAGAAAAAGGACCTAATAGTAAAACAGGCAAAGACAAAGAAACATTAGCGAAACAATTATTTGAACTATGTAAAAAATATAATGTACCGTTCATAGTAAATGACGATGTCGATTTAGCCTTAAAAATAAATGCTGATGGTATCCATGTTGGACAAGACGATAAAAATGTATCGTTATTTAAAGATAAGTTTGAAAATAAAATCATTGGATTAAGCGTTGCTAATAAAGAAGAATATAATTTATCAGATATTTCACTTGTTGATTATATAGGTACAGGTCCTATACATTCAACGCTTTCTAAAAGTGATGCAGGTGAAGAGGGTGGTTATGACCTCATTTCTAACTTAAGAAGATATGATGAAAATATACCAATTGTTGCTATTGGAGGTATAACAGAAGCTGACGTCATACCTTTGATAAACGCTGGTGCGGATGGGGTTAGCATTATTTCAGCTATAGCAAAAAGTACAAATATTGAACAAACTGTGAAGGGCTTTCATAATCAATATAAAAAAGTACTATAAATTTAAGATATTGATTTATGTTGAATAGAAACTATGGTAGAATAACCTTTATGTGAGTATATCAATAGAGGTGGAAAAATGAAGAAAAAAGCTTTATGGCCATTATTATTCGGTGTAATGGTTGTGCTAGCTGGGTGTGATTATTCTAAACCTGAGAATAGAGATGGATTCTTTTATAATACATTTGTTAAACCAATGGACAATTTAATTCATTGGCTCGGTGCTAACTTAGATCACAACTATGGACTAGCAATTATAATTATTACGTTAATCGTGCGTTTAGTCTTATTCCCATTCATGATGAAAACGTATAAAAATCAAAAATTAATGCGTGAAAAAATGAAATTAGCTAAACCTGAAATGGAAAAAATTCAGGAGAGAGTTAAACGTGCTAGAACTCAAGAAGAAAAAATGGAAGCCAATCAAGATATGATGGCACTATACAAAAAGCACGGTATTAACCCAATGAACATGGGTTGTTTACCAATTGTTATTCAAATGCCTATCGTAATGGGCTTGTTCTATGTATTGAAGTTCCCAACTGAAGGTGGAATTACAGAATATCCACAATTCCTATGGTTCAACTTAACGCAACCAGATATCTTCATTACTATAATTGCAGGTATCATTTATGCATTACAAGCATTTGTTTCTATGAAATACGCTAATGTACCTGATGAACAAAAGAATATGATGAGAATGATGATGTTCATTTCTCCAATCATGATTATTTGGATGTCATACATTTCAGCTTCAGCATTAGGTTTATACTGGGCTGTCGGTGGTGCTTTCCTAGTTGTTCAAACTTGGTTAGGTAATGTCTTCTATAACAGTAAAGTTGAAGAAGAAATGAAACCAATCATTGAAGCGCACGAAAAAAACCAACAAGAAGCTAACAATGATAAGAAACCAGCTAAGCTCGTTTCAAATAAAAAGAAAAAGAAATAAGTCAGGGTAACAACAATCCTGTAAAATAGAAAAAGCGGAAATTCTTTTAAATAAGAATTTCCGCTTTTTTTGTTGTCTAAGTTGCAAGACGAGGCACACGTGCAACATTCTAGTGTTCTAAGTTGCAAGACAAGGCCCACGTGCAACATACCGGCGTTCTAAGTTGCAAGACAAGGTCCACGTGCAACATTCGACGACACTATATTCCGACATTCCATTCTTCGAAAAATTGTTCTAAAAACATTAGCATAAATTTATGTCTATCTTCTGCGATTTCTTTTCCTCTAACTGTATTCATTTGGTCTTTAAGTAATAATAATTTTTCATAAAAGTGATTAATCGCAGTATTAGGCTCATTATGATATTGATCTGCTGTTATCGTATTTAAATCTCTAGGTTTTGAATCTGTAATATGCATAGGTTCATTAAAATGACCTGCAAATTGAAATGTTCGAGCAATACCTATAGCACCTAAAGCGTCTATTCTGTCCGCATCTTGTACAACTTTACCAGCTAAACTATTAAGCTTACCTTTATTTTTGCCGCCTTTATAGCTGATGTATTTTAAAATATGAATGATTTCTTTTTGTATTTCAGTTGAAAGTTGTACTTTGTTCATCCATACGTATAAATTATCCCAAGCTTTATTTGAGTCTTTAAATAATTTTCTATCTACAGAATCATGTAGCAAACTTGCTAATTCTACTATGAAAGTATCTATTTTTTCATGTTTAGCTATATCTAAAGCGAGATGTCTCACTCTCATAATATGTTCAAAATCATGACCCGTTGTATCCTCTTTGTGTAATGAACGGGCATGACGTTCAGCCTCTTTTATAATCCATTGTTTATCCATATCATTTTCTCCTTAAAAAAATCCGGGACATAAATAATTGTCCCGGACTGTATATTATATTGGTAAAGGTGACTAAGTGGGACTACGAAACCTTTTTCACAAAATAAGATTTTTGTCTCACTCTCATATTGTTTAAAGAAGTGGTGTTAGCAATCGAGCTAAACCTTCTTTAAGTTTTATCCATGTACTTCTACTATCATATTTTTCAATAGTTAATGTTGAAGAATGTTTCATATCGTTTTGATATGCTAATCTTGATGATTCAGCTATTTCCTCATCATAAATGAATGCATTGACTTCAAAGTTTAATACGAAGCTTCTGTTATCCATATTAGCCGTACCGATACTTACAATTTCGTCGTCTATAACGACCATTTTTGAATGAATGAAACCTTTCTCATATATATGAACATTAACGCCGGCTTTTATTAATTCACCAACATTAGCGTAAGTAGCCCAATAAACAAAAGGATGATCTGGTTTATTAGGTACCATGACGTTCACATCTACACCAGATAATGCAGCTATTTTCACAGCGTCCAAGAATGATGAATCAGGTATAAAATATGGTGTTTGAATATAGATATTTTTTTTAGCTTCTGAAATCATTTTAAGATAACCATATTTGATTTGTTCCCAGTCTTCGTCGGGACCACTGGAAGCAATTTGCACACCAACTTTACCTCCAGATTCAACATCTGGGAAGTATCTTGATTCATAACGCATTTTGTCACGTGTTGATTGAGAGTTCCAATCCATCATAAATCTAAGTTGTAAGGCATTAACAGAGTCGCCTTCTAATCGTAAATGCGTATCTCTCCAATAACCGAACTTTTTATCTAGTCCTAAATATTCATCGCCAACATTAAATCCACCAACATAACCAACTTCGCCATCAATCACTACGATTTTTCTATGATTACGGTTGTTCATTCTAAAGTTAATGAGAGGTAATTTAGAAGGGAAGAAACTTGCCACTTCTCCGCCAATTTCTCTAAACTTTTTGAATGATGAAAGGTTAAGTTTACGTGAGCCCATATCATCATATAACATTTTGACTTCTAAGCCTTCGTGTAATTTCTTCTCGAGTTCGTATAATATTTTTTTACCTAGATTGTCTTTTCTAAAAATATAATACTGAATATGTATGTAATGTTTAGCATTTCTAATATCTTCGATTAATGCATCGAATTTATCATTGCCATCAGTAAAAATTTTCACTTTATTATCAGTTGTTAAAAAGGCTGAATTATTGTATAAAAGCATATGAATTAAATGTTTATAATTCGCGATTTCTGGTTTATCTACTTCGAAATTATTTTCATCAATTGCTTTAAGTTGTTCATTAACAATATGTTCTAAACCTATTTTATCTTGTTCATCTAAATTAAAGATGCTTTTATTCTGAATTTGTCTACCAAATAATAAGTATAAAAAGAAACCGAGTAATGGTACGAATAATAATACTAACAACCATGCCCAAATTGCGCTCGCTTCTCTACGTTCTAGGAATATGATAACAAATCCAAATACAACGTTTAATATAAATGCCAATACCAATAGCACTGATATAATAAGAGAAAAATCAAATGAAAAATTTGGTACAAAATTCATATCAATGCCTCCATTTCTGTATCTTTAAACTAGTATAATACATTTAAAATAAAAATGGAAAGGTTGTATTTGACCATTTTCATATATATACATATAATTAAACAAAATAGGTATATATATAAATCAATGTAAATAAATAAAAATATGATTAGGAGATGTTCATAATGAAAGAACGTATCATAGATGTTGAAGGAATGAGTTGTGCTCATTGTAAACAAGCTGTAGAAGAATCAGTAGGGCAATTAATTGGTGTTAAAGAAGTTGTAGCAAGCCCTGAAGATAATCAAGTGCGTGTTGTATTTGAAGATCCAGCAAGCATAGATAATATTGAAAATGCAATTTTTGATGCAGGATATGAAGTTATTTAAGATATAAATGTTAAAATTTTAGTATAAATTAACAAAATATATAGAAAAATAACAAAATAGTCCATTTGAAGTATAGTCAAATACTATATAATAATGTAAAATGATAATAAGATATTTAATTTGAATAAGAGGTGGTACCCATGAAACAACCTAAGTCAAAGGTAAAGAATGTGGTCAAACTTTTATCATCATTAGGCGTAAACATAACAGAAACAAAGTCTCGCATTGAGATTATGCGCAGTTTACCAAACGTAGCTACAAATAAATTGAAATAATTGTTCAGTAGATTGTGTATAAATTGAGTTTGGAATAAATATCTCCAATCTCAAATAAGAAAGGATTTATTCATTAGGTTTTTATCTAATGAATAAATCCTTTTTTTATTTATCTTCTTTGACAACTGCAAATTTATCTTTTTCATGATAATAAATTGATAGGATAATACCTATGCCGGCCATAAGCGACCATAGTGAAGATCCGCCGTAACTAATAAACGGTAAAGGTATACCTGTAATAGGTAACAACTGTATCGTCATACCAATATTTTGTACAACATGGAATAGTACAAATGTTAAATAACCAATGATGAAAATAGCATTGAACGGATGCGAAGTAGTCGTTGCCAGTTTTATGAGATGGAAGAATAACATTAAAAATATTATAAGCACCGCTATTGTTCCAATAAAACCAAACTCTTCACCAATTATAGAGAAAATAAAATCGGTATGGTTTTCTGGTATATATACTTCGCCGTTATTCAGTCCTTTACCGAATATTTGGCCGGAACCGATTGCTTTTAAAGATTCTGTTAAATGATACCCGTCTCCAGAACTATATGTGTATGGATCTAACCAAGAATTAATACGTCCAAATTGATAAGTTTGAACGCCTGAAACTTTTTCAATGATACTTGGCTTATAAATCATTAGCAAAATAACACTAGATCCAAAAGCAAATAATGCTATAAACACTGGAGCCAAAATTCGCCACGTAACGCCTGATACGATAATAACACCTAAAATAATCGCTATTAAAACTAAAGTCGTCCCTAAATCGTTTTGGAACAAGATTAATCCCATTGGAACGAGAGAAGTTAAGAAGATTTTGAATAATAAATTAAAATCTCTTGTTATTGATTTATTATATGTAAACCTATTATGTTGATAAACAACATTTGCTAACACCAATATTAATATAATTTTCATAAACTCGGATGGTTGAACACTTATTGGTCCAAGTCTGTACCAACTTTTAGCGCCATTAATAATCGGTGTAAAACTTGATTCAGGTGACACTAATAAACCAACTAAAGACAGGTTACCTAAGATGTAAACAATCCATACATATTTACGTATTGTTTTTGGCGATATAAATATTAAAATTATGGCCAAAATAAAGCCCATGGCATAATACAAAACTTGTTTTAACAAAAAGTTTGTTCCATATTGTCCACTAGACATTGCTGAATTGATAATTAAACAGCTTGTTGCAAATAGAAGAAGGACGATAAATATTAATCGCCAATCGATTCTTTGAATAAATGACTTATTTAATGTACGAGTAGAAGTTTCCATTAATATACTCCTTTAATTAACGCTAAATTACATATTTTCCATTATAACTCGATTGTACATAAGATGGTACAATTTTGCCATTTTCAAGAAGTTAATTTTTAAATTAAAGATGTAGAAAGGTGCAACAATCATTAAAAACATGATAAAATGTAGTCTACTAATTTACATGGGGGCGTCTTAATGTCTAAAGAAAATATATGTATCATTTATGGTGGGAAAAGCGCAGAACATGATGTATCTATTCTCACAGCACAAAATGTGATAAATGCAGTAGATTTAAATAAATATAACGTAGATATTATTTACATAACAAATGATGGTGATTGGATAAAAGGAGCAGAGTCCATCGATTATAAAATTGAAGATATTGAAAAGCTACGTCTTCAATCTGACGAATTAACACCTATCTCAAGACTATTAGAACAAAGTAATCACGGTGAACCGTATAATGCGGTATTCCCATTATTACATGGACCTAATGGTGAAGACGGTACAATACAAGGTTTATTCGAAGTCTTAGATATACCTTATGTTGGAAACGGGGTACTAGCTGCGTCTAGTAGTATGGATAAATTAGTGATGAAACATTTATTTGCACATAGAGGATTACCTCAGTTACCATATGTCAGCTTTTTAAAAAGTGAATATGAAAAGTATGAACATAATATTATTGAACTTATACAAAACAAATTAGAATACCCAGTGTTCGTTAAACCAGCTAACTTAGGGTCAAGTGTTGGTATAAGTAAGTGTACAAATAAAGAAGAATTACTTGAAGGCATTAAAGAAGCTTTTCAATTCGATCGTAAACTTGTTATTGAGCAAGGTGTTGACGCGAGAGAAATAGAAGTTGCAGTATTGGGAAATGATTATCCTGAAACAACTTTACCTGGTGAAGTTGTAAAAGAAGTTCAATTCTACGATTATAAATCTAAATATCAGGATGGGAAGGCAAAACTTCAAATTCCTGCTGATATAGATGATGAAACTGCAACTACTCTACGTAATATGGCAATAGAAGCTTTCAAAGCAACTGATTGTTCTGGTTTAGCAAGAGCAGACTTCTTCTTAACAGAAGATAACACTATATATATAAATGAAACAAATGCAATGCCAGGCTTCACACAGTATAGTATGTATCCATTATTATGGGAAAACATGAATCTTAGCTATACTGAATTAATTACAAAGTTAATTGAACTTGCTATTGAGAGATATAATAGTAAAAAAGAAATTAAATACAAAATTGACTGAGGGTTATACTTATGAAATTTAAATTAAGTAAAATAAAAGATTGGATAGATTGCGAAGTTCAAGATGAATTTTTAGACACATATGTTGACGGTACTTGTATTGACTCTAGAAGCTTAACAAAAGGACAATTGTTCATTCCATTTAAAGGAGAGAACGTTGATGGCCATCGATTTGTTAAACAAGCTTTAGCTGATGGAGCAGGTGCTGCCTTTTGGCAAAAAGACATACCAAATCCACCTGGAGGTCCGATTATTCAAGTAGAAGATACTTTAAAAGCTCTTCAAGATTTAGCTAAAGCGTATTTAAAATATGTGAATCCAAAAGTTGTTGCTATAACTGGTTCAAATGGTAAGACAACAACTAAAGATATGGTAGAAAGTGTACTTCGTCAAAACTTCAAAGTAAAAAAAACACAAGGTAATTATAATAATGAAATTGGTTGCCCGCTTACGATATTGGATTTAGATGAAGACACTGAAGTTTCTATATTAGAAATGGGTATGAGCGGCTTTGGAGAAATAAGAGAATTAACGAAAATTGCACAACCAGATATTGCAATAATCACAAATATTGGCGAATCACATATGCAAGATTTAGGATCTAGAGAAGGAATAGCAAAAGCTAAATTCGAAATCGCTGAAGGTTTAGATGAAAATGGCATCTTGATTTACGATGGTGATGAACCGTTACTTCAACCATTAGTTGCAGAATTAGATAAGTCATCAATTTCTGTTGGTCTCAATGATCAAAATAAAGTTAAAATATATACGAACCAAACTTCAAGTAGTGGTATTAACTTTAATTTGAATAATGAACATATTGTCTATCATTTAAATATATTAGGTGCACATAACGTGAAAAATGCAACATATGCTATTCAAGTCGCTAAGCAATTAGGTGTAACTGATGATGTTATACAAAATGCACTTGCAGATTTAACGATTACAGACATGAGAATGCAACAAATTGATACATCTCAATATGGTTTATTTATAAACGATGCTTATAATGCTAGTCCTACGAGCATGAAAGCAGCAATTGATACACTTCATAATATAGAACAAAAAGATAAAACAATTGTTTTAGCGGATGTATTAGAATTAGGTTCTATCAGTAAAGATATGCATGAACAAGTGGGGTTATATTTTGAAGGTAAAGATATTCAAAGACTTTTAACTTATGGACAAGAAGCGGCGCATATTTATAATAAGGCACAAGGCTTTGTAACTGATGCTCGTCATTTTGAAAACAAAGAAGATATAAAAACATATTTAAGCAAACATTTAAATTCTGATTCTGTCACTTTATTTAAAGGTTCGAGAGGAATGTCACTTGAAACGATTATTGATGAACTAAAATGAAATTAGGCATACTTTTTTTACATGGGTACACAGGTGGCAGATACGAATTATTACCATTGATTGAGTATTTAAGTGAACGCTATGATTTCATGCTAGAAGCACCAGAATATCCAGGACATGGTTCACTTCTATTATTAAAAGGAACAGACGAAGATATGTGGTTCGAAAAAGCGAAACAATCATACAAGCTGCTAAGTAAAAAAGTAGATAAAATTGTTATAGTAGGCTTTTCTATGGGAGGAATCATTGCAGGGTTACTTGCTAAAATACATCCTCCAGACAAATTAGTTTTGATAGCGCCAGCTTATGAGAATGTTAATATTAAATATTTAGCTAAAAATCCATATAGATTTATTAATAACATGAGATACGCTGATGTTAAAATTTTAGAAATGATTCTCCTAAGAACAATTAGAATTAATTTTGAATCCTTTCTATCGTTTAAGAAATTACAACAAAGAGCTTTATATATACCAGAACAAATAGTTTCACCAACTTTAATTATACATGGTACAATAGATGGACTAGTACCAATTGAAAAATCTCGTCAATTAGTTAAAAGAATGAAACATGCTAAATTGGTAGAAGTTGATAGAGGACCACATGAAATTTGTATATCAAAAGTTAATAAAACTGTTTTTTATGAAGTTGAAAAATTTATATTTAAAAATAAAAAAATATTTTAAAACTGGGCTAAACCCTTTTTTAGCGCAGTTTTTTTGCATTTTAATTAGTGAAAATTAAATGTAAACTACAGTTTTATCAGATTGCGCTATTGTAAAAAGGGTGGTAGTATATAGAAGTTGAATAAAAAAGACGAGAGAATTAACTATATAAAAGGAGAATTATTTTGCAAAAATTTAAAGAATTAGGTATTTCCGAAGCTACCTTAAACGCTTTGGACGGAATGGGATTTACTGAACCAACACCTATTCAAGTGGAGAGTATTCCACATACATTAAATGGTACAGATGTGTTAGGTCAAGCACAAACTGGTACAGGTAAAACAGGTGCTTTTGGTATTCCATTAATAGATAAAGTAGCCGACAAACAAGGCGTACAAGCATTAATACTTGCACCGACGCGTGAATTAGCAATGCAAGTAGCAGAACAATTACGTACCTTTAGTAAAGGTCAAAACGTAAATGTTATCACTGTATTTGGTGGTATGCCAATCGATAGACAAATTAAATCATTGAAAAAAGGACCTCAAATTGTAGTAGGTACTCCTGGACGTGTTATTGACCACTTAAATAGAAAAACGTTAAAAACAGATTCTATTACCACTTTAATATTAGATGAAGCAGATGAAATGATGAACATGGGCTTTATAGATGATATGAGATTTATAATGTCTAAACTTCCAAGTGAAAATCGTCAAACATTACTATTCTCTGCTACTATGCCTAAAGCAATTCAAGAATTAGTACAAAAATTCATGAAGAGCCCTAAAATCGTTAAGACGATGTCAAACGAACTTTCTGATCCTCAAATTGATGAATATTATACTATTGTTAAAGAACTTGAGAAGTTCGAAACTTTCACAAACTTACTAGACGTACAAAATCCAGAATTAGCAATTGTATTTGGCCGTACAAAGAGACGTGTAGATGAATTAACAAGTGCTTTAATCACTAAAGGTTATCGTGCTGAAGGTTTACACGGAGATATTACACAAGCTAAACGTTTAGAAGTATTGAAAAAATTCAAAAATGACCAAATTGATATTCTAGTTGCTACTGATGTAGCGGCACGTGGATTAGATATTTCTGGCGTAAGTCATGTTTATAACTTTGATATTCCTCAAGATACTGAAAGCTATACTCACCGTATTGGTCGTACAGGTAGAGCAGGTAAAAAAGGCGCTGCAGTAACATTTGTTAACCCAATTGAAATGGATTATATCCGTCAAATTGAAAAAGCAAACAAACGTCAAATGACTGCTTTACGTCCACCAACACCAGGTGAAGTAATGAAAGCAAAAGAATCAGATGTTAAAGATAAAGTTAAAAAATGGGTAGAAAACCCAATTGAAGGCCGTATCGAAAAAATTGCTGAAGAATTAATCAGTGAATACGGTAATCAAAAATTAGTAGCAGCTTTATTACAAGAATTAATTAAATCTAATGATGAGGCTGACGTACAATTAACATTTGAAAAACCATTATCTAAAAAATCTGGTTACAAAGGTAAACAAGGCAACCGCAGTGGTGGCGGTAGTCGTGGTAAATCTAGAACTAGATTTGATGGCAAAAACAAACGTCGTAGCAATGATAAAAACAATAATTTTGACCGTAATAAAGGTAAAAATAATAAACCTAGTAAACCACGTTCAAAAAAACAATTCTCAGGTAGAACATTCGCTGAGCATTCAAAATAATAATTAAAAAAGACGCATAATCTCAAAGGTTATGCGTCTTTTTTTATGATATAATACACCTAAATTGTAATGGAGAAGGAGATAGTATGTATAAAAAAGTTTTAGATAACAAAATGCCAAAGCAATCTATAAAATATGATTATATCGATCATTGTATTTCAATTGTTTTTTTAATTTTGTTATACAGTGTTTTTATTTGGTTATGGCAAAGGTTTGATTGGTGGCATTTTCTAATTTATCCTGTTACAGCCTTATTAGTAATCATAATTGTTTTAGGTTTTATAAATCCAATTATACGATTGAAGCGAACTTCATTTGAAATAAGTGAACACTCAATTGAAATTCAAAAAGGGTTATACTATCAAAAGCGTTCAGTACAGCCTATTAATAGAATTCAATTTATTGAAATTGAACATGGACCAATTTCTAGAAGATTTAATATATATTTCGTTGTAGTCGTAACAGCGGGCAGTAAGGTCAGACTACCAATGGTTAATCGAGAATTAGCCGAAGAAACAAGGAAGAAAATCATTACTAAAGTAAAAGAGGTGACAGATGATGTTTAATCCTCAAAAATTACATCCAATCTCATATGTCAGTGGATTGTTACAATCTATAAAATCCAATTTATTCCCTTTAATTATAGGTATCTTTTTAGTAATTAGAAGTGGGTTCGATAATATTTTCGAGTTAATATTTCCAGGGGCTATCTTAATTTTTTCAGTATTGGGCACAATTACTAAAAGTATTAAAATATACAAAACAAGATATTGGATTGAAAATGACCAACTTATTATGACATGGGGCGTTTTTTCTAAAAATAGAAAAGAATTAAACATTGCACGTATACAATCTATGGATACATCTCAAAATATAGTCCATCAAATATTAGGTGGTGTTAATCTAAGTGTAAAAACTGCAAGTGATGGTATAGAACTAGATACAGTCACTAAAAAACAAAGCGATGATTTATCTAATTACATAAAAGAAAGAAAAAATAAAATTAAAAATGCAAATAGTAAAGTTAGTGATAATGAAGCTGATTTAAATGATGAACATAAAGAAGAACGAAATGAAAATGAACAAGAAACGATAAATGAGAAAGAAGATGTCGTTTTCTACAGATTATCAGTAAAAGAATTATTGAAGATGAGTTTTACAAGTGGTGGTATTTTAATAGTGTTCGCAGCTTTAGGGTCACTGTATGGCTTTTTAGCACAAGTTATGGATGTCGAAGCATTAATAGATCCGCTTATTAACCAATTTGTTAATTTAACAGTTATTATGGTAAGTTTAGGCGTAATATTTGTTATATTGAGTTATATTATTGGTTCATTAATTGTCTTTGTTAAGAACTTTAGGTATCAGCTAACGTTTGACGGAGAACTTTTAACTGTAAAATACGGATTGTTAACAGTTAAGAAAAGAACAGTACCAATTACAAGAATTCAAGCATTGAAAGAAGAAGAAACACTTTTTAGAAGAATGATTGGTTATACTAAAATTTCTGCAATTATAACGACAGACGGTAATTTTGAAAATGCTGAAGAGTTAGATGTTACACATGTAACGATATTACCATTTTTAAAGAAACAGAAAGCATACAACTTACTTGAAGAAATTATTCCACAATTTCAATTTAAACCAGTAAAACAAGGATTACCATTACAAGGAATTAGAAGAAGAATTTTTATTCCAAGCTTATTTATTATCGCTATTGTATTACCTATACAAATATACTTATGGTCATACACTTGGATTATAGGAGCGGCAATTATTTTAATCATGTTATTATATGCGACTGTTCAAACTACAAAATCCGGATTTAAAGTATTTGATGATTCGATTAGTATTTTAAATGCATCGCCATTTGAATATGAAACAATTTGGGCAAATAGAGATAAAATTTTAACGTATGAGTTAAACGAAAATCCTATTATTAAAAGAAAAGATATAGCACATTTTAATATTCATCTTGCATATGGTAATGGAATGTTGTCTAAAGGCTTGAGATTTATTAATAAAAAAGACGCTATCGATATTTATAATTGGTATAAGGAAAAGGAGGTAAGTGAAGATGCTTCCTAAACATAAAATGGATCCAAAAGGAAAAACAGTTGAACGAATAGGTACTCTGATTACTTTAGCAATAATTTTAATCATAACAATCGCTATGTTTGTCGTACTTAAATTGTGGTTAACAGATATTTCGAAATGGTTTATATTAATTCCTATTGGAATAGGTTTGATTATTGGTATATATGGCTTAATCATTCAACCATATTATATGTACCGCAATTTCCGTTATGACATAACAAATGATGAAGTAAATATTAAATCAGGTATTTTTATGATTGAAGAATCGACAATACCGATGGGTAGAATTCAGAATGTTGACTTGTATGAAGGTTTTTTCATGAGAAAATTTAACTTAGCTAGTATTTCATTATCTACTGCAGGTGGAAATAGCGGATTAAAATATTTAAAAGTTGATATAGCAAACGAAATTAAACGTTCTATACAAAATAGAATTGATGATAATAAAGATGAATATGAAAATGAAGGTGAAAACGTATGATTCACGGAGTAGGGATTGATTTAATTGAGATTGACCGCATTCGTGATTGGTATAATAAACGACCATCAATGGCACAAAAAATACTCACAGATGATGAAATAGAAATATTTAATAACATTTCTTTAGAAGATAGGAAAGTAGAATTTTTGGCAGGTAGATTTGCTGTAAAGGAAGCTTTTACTAAAGCAATGGGAACAGGTATAGGAAAAGATTATGGATTTCATTCTGTTAGTTGTTTACCTGATTCAAAAGGGAAACCGAATATTAAATGTGAGGGATTTATAACGCATGTTTCCATTGCACATACTCAATCGTACGCGGAAGCATTTGTTGTAGTAGAAGTGGATAATAGTAAGCAAGAATAACAGCGATATGATAAAATACAAATATTATACAAGGAGGTGCTTTGCTGTTGTCCGAAAAATATTATAGGCCAACTTATATCAACGTTGATCTACCAGCGATTCTAGAAAATTATCAAGCAGTAGGCCGTTTACACCCAAATAAAAAGATTATGGCGGTAGTTAAAGCTAATGGATATGGATTAGGAAGTGTGCCAATAGCAACATATCTTATGAATGAAGGGGTAGACTTTTTTGCTGTTGCTACTTTAGACGAAGCAATAGAACTGAGAATGCATGGTATTAAAGCTAAGATTCTAGTATTAGGTGTAATCAACACTCAAGATATTAATAAAGCAGTTCAACATAGAGTAGCAGTAACGGTGCCATCAGAAGAATGGTTATCAAGTGCAATTGAATATTTAAATGATGAAACAGATAAGCCACTTTGGATGCATGTTAAAATAGATACAGGAATGGGTAGAATCGGACTGAGAAGTATCGAATCATACCAACATGTCATTAATACGATTGAAACGAATGAACGTTTAATTTTTGAAGGTGTTTATACCCATTTTGCATCTGCTGATGAACCAAATGACTTTTCTGAACAACAATATAATTTATTCGAGAAATTTGTAGAATCTTCACATACTCCAGAGTATGTTCATGCTCAAAATTCTGCTGGTGCTTTAAGATATGACGCATCTATTTGTACTGCTGTAAGGTTTGGTATTTCACTATATGGATATTATCCATCACAATATATACAAGAAATTTCAAACTTGAAATTAAAGCCAGCAGCACAACTTGTAACAGAAGTTGTTCAAACTAAATATCTCGAAGCAGGCGATACTGTTAGTTATGGAGCAACGTACACGACCTCAGAAAAAACGAAAGTAGCAACTTTGCCTATTGGTTATGCAGACGGTTATTTAAGAAAAATGCAAAATACGTACGTTAATGTCAATGGTTCTCAGTGCCCTGTAATAGGTAGAGTTTGCATGGATCAAACAATGATTAAAGTACCTGATGATGTAGAAGTTGGAGATAAGGTTATTCTCATGGATAACGATATAGATTCGGAACAGTCAGCTGAAAAAATTGCAAACGCTTTAGATACAATAAATTATGAGGTGCTTTGTAATCTGAAAAAACGATTACCACGTATATATTACGCAGGTGAAAATAGTGAAATTACAAATGAATTACTAAAATGATATAGTCAAAACTAAATACATTTGTTATGATATTAATAACTTAATTTTCATAATTTTAACGCTTAATTAATCTGGAGGTATTTGTTATGACATCGTTAACACAAAATCGCAATCAAAGTTTAGAACAAACACTGAAAGAAGGATACCGTTATATGGCTGATTTAAATCTCTCCCTTGCGTCTGAAGCATATTATAGTGAATGTGAAGCTTGTGATTCTAATGAGTCACACTTAACTTCTCAACAAGGTGAATAAATGAGAAGAGGAGATGTATATCTCGCAGATCTTTCTCCAGTAACTGGTTCTGAACAAGGGGGAACAAGACCAGTCGTTATTATACAAAATGACACAGGTAATAGATATAGTCCGACTGTTATTGTAGCAGCGATTACTGGGAAGATTAATAAAGCTAAAATACCTACACATGTAGAAATTGAAGCAGCGAAATATAAACTAGATAGAGATTCAGTTATTTTGCTAGAACAAATTAGAACAATCGATAAGAAACGGTTGAAAGAAAAATTAACATATTTATCTGATGCAAAGATGAAAGAGGTTGATTCTGCAATTGCAATTAGCCTCAATCTCACTTTGCAATATAAATTTGATACATTAGGTAATACATAGGATATTGAATATATGTTTTAGAAGAATTATACATCTTTTAAAGCAACAATCGCTTTAGGATTAGCCTAAAGCTTTTTTAGTCTTTTAGAAACGAGGTGACTTTGTGTCAGAGCAGAAGAAGCAATATTATCAACAATTATTGTTAGAATACGTAAATACTTCAAATGATGATATTCTATCAAATTGCCAAACTTATTCTAATGAAGCAATTGAAGATAATGTTTCGCCAGAAGAAATCGTGCAATTGCATTTAGAAATCATTCGCGATCAAAATGATTTAACAAAACAACAGATTGTAAGTTCTTTTGACGTATTAATAGAAGTAATCATTGGCTATGGTTTCACATATAGAGACTATAAGAAATTGTTAAACAAGATTAAAATTCATGATAAGGAAATGGATGTGGCGTCAAGTCTACAACAAACGATGCTGAAACCCCAAATCCCTCAGTTTGATAGCATTCAAATTGGGGCAATTTCTGTGCCAGCACAAAGAGTAAGTGGAGATTACTTCAATTTGATTGACCATAATGATGGCACAATGAGCTTTGCAGTGGCAGATGTTATAGGGAAAGGTATTCCTGCAGCACTTGCGATGAGTATGATTAAATTTGGAATGGACTCATACGGCCATTCTCAATTACCAAGTGATGGTTTAAAACGTTTAAACCGAGTAGTCGAAAAAAACGTTAACCAAAATATGTTTGTCACGATGTTTTATGGACTTTATGAGGAAATTAATAATATGCTTTATTATAGCTCTGCTGGTCATGAACCTGGTTATATATACAGAGATCAAACTGGAGAGTTTGAGGAAATGACCGAAAGAGGAATTGTACTTGGTGTAAATAAACATACAAGGTATAAACAAAGCGAAATTAAAATTGAATTGCAAGATATGATTATAGTATTTACAGATGGCGTTACTGAATTAAGAGATCAGCAAAATGAATTCATCAAAACTAAAGATTTACTTAATATGATAAAAGAACATAAACAGTTACATCCACAAGATATCGTACAAATACTATATGAAGAGCTTGTGAAGCTTCAAAATCCTAACAAACGAGATGACTTAACGATATTAATTGTAAAACGTGTAAAATAATAAGATTAATATTAAATATATAGGGTAGATATTAATGATGAAAGTCTAATATAAGTAGGGGTGTAAGGAAGAATGAATCTTAACATTGAAACAACAGAACATGAAAATTATTACGAAATAAAGGTTGGCGGTGAATTAGATGTATACACTGCGCCAGAACTACAAGAAGTTTTACAACCAATTAGACAAAAAGGAACTCATGATATACATGTAAACTTGCAAGATGTGAGTTATTTAGATTCTACCGGTTTAGGTTTATTTGTTGGCACATTAAAATCATTAAACGAGCATGGGAAATCTTTATATGTACTCGGCGTATCAGAAAGAATTGAAAGATTATTTGAAATTACGGGTCTTAAAGAACTCATGCATGTCAACAAGGGAACGGAGGTAAAATAAAATGACATCTAACTATGATTATATAGAGATGAGATTTCCTGCAGCAGCGGAATACGTAGGACTAGTAAGATTAACATTATCTGGTGTCTTCAATCGTGCTGGTGCTTCATATGAAGATATAGAAGACTCAAAAATTGCAGTATCAGAAGCGGTCACAAACGCAGTGAAACATGCTTATAGTGATAAAGTTGATGGAGAAATACTTATCGGTTATCTTGTATATACAGATAAAATTGAAATCATCGTTTCTGATTCAGGTAAAAGCTTTAACTATGAAGAAGCTAAAAAAGTGTTAGGTCCATATCAAGAAAGTGATAATGTTAATTTCATGAGACAAGGCGGATTAGGTTTGTTTCTTATTGAATCATTAATGGATGAAGTGAGTGTTCAAAAAGACGCTGGTGTTACAATAAGTATGATAAAGTATTTATCTAAAGAGCAGGTGCAAACACATGACGGAAGAGTCCAAAGCTTATAAAGAAGTTTCACCAAATGAAATAAATGCATGGATTGCAGACTATCAGGAAAATAATAATAATGATGCTCAAGAAAAACTTGTATTACATTATCAAAAGTTAATCGAATCATTAGCTTATAAATATTCTAAAGGTCAAGCACACCATGAAGATCTCGTTCAAGTAGGTATGGTCGGGTTGTTAGGCGCAATTAAAAGATTTGATACATCGTTCGAACGTAAATTCGAAGCTTTTTTAGTGCCGACAGTAATTGGTGAAATTAAAAGATATCTTAGAGACAAAACATGGAGTGTACACGTTCCTAGAAGAATTAAAGAAATTGGCCCAAAGATTAAAAGAGCTAATGAAGAGTTAACGAATGAATTAGGTCGTTCGCCTAAAATTATTGAAATTGCAAATAGGTTAGAAGTAACAGAAGAAGATGTATTAGAAGCTATGGAAATGGGACAAAGTTATAATGCATTGAGTGTCGACCACACTATTGAAGCAGATAAAGATGGATCGACTGTTACGCTGTTAGATATAATGGGAGATTCAGAAGAAGGTTACGATTTAACTGAAAAAAGAATGATACTTGAAAAAATTCTACCAATATTAACAGAGCGTGAACGGGAAATCATTCAATACACGTTTATAACAGGCTTGAGTCAGAAAGAAACTGGAGAAAAAATTGGACTTAGCCAGATGCATGTTTCTAGATTACAAAGAACCGCAATTAAAAAGTTGCAAGAAGCAGCCATGAAGTGAATAAACTATAACGATAGAGAGTCTGGGACATTTATTTATGTCTCGGACTTTTTTATATTAATAATAAGTTAGCAATAATTTCAATTTCGTGATTTATGTTAAAATAAATTATAAACATTTTTAGGAGGCAACTATGAATCAAGAATTGATTAACATTATAAAAAATAACCATCCGTTTTCAGAAAAACAAATTAAAACAGTTCTAGAATTGCTAGAAGATAAGAATACAGTTCCTTTTATTGCGAGATACAGAAAAGAACTAACAGGTGGATTAGATGAAGTTGAAATCAAACTTATAGAAACTGAATATAATTATGCTGTTAATTTACAGAAACGAAAAGAAGAAGTTATACGACTTATCGATGAACAAGGGTTGCTTACTGAAGATTTAAAAAATGATATTTTAAAACAAACAAAACTTCAAAGAATAGAAGACTTGTATCGTCCATTTAAGAAAAAGAAAAAAACGAGAGCAACAGAAGCAAAAAGAAAAGGGCTTGAGCCTTTAGCAACATGGATTATTAAAGGCGAAGATACACATACACTTGAAGATGAAGCGGCTCAATATATTACTGAAGAAGTTAAATCAGAAAAAGACGCTATTAAAGGTGCACAAGATATAATCGCCGAAATTGTCTCTGATGAACCAAAATACCGAAAATACATATTAAATCAAATTGAAACTCAAGGTAAACTCGTAACTGAGAAAAAGAAAAAAGCAGAAGACGAAAAAAATATATTTGAAATGTATTACGAATATGAAGAGCCTATTAAAAAAATCGTACCTCATAGAGTGTTGGCAATTAATCGTGGCGAAACTGAAGGTGTACTAAAAGTAAGTTTCGATATAGACCAAGAAAAGTTAGAGTCATATTTGATAAAACAATATATTGGTGAAAAGCATAAACATTTTGAAGTTATAAAAGAAGCAATACAAGATGGTTTAAAACGTTTAATATTACCATCAATTGAAAGAGAAATAAGAACTGAATTAACTCAAAAAGCTGAAAATCATGCTATTGAAATTTTTTCTGAGAATTTGAAGAACTTATTATTACAACCTCCATTGAAAGGTAAAAAGATATTAGGACTAGATCCAGCCTATAGAACTGGTTGTAAATTAGCAGTAATAAATGAGTACGGTTCATTTGTAGATAAGAATGTAATTTATCCTCATCCACCAGTATCTAAAATAGAACAATCGGAAAAAGTATTTTTAGATATGGTTAATAAGCATCAGATTGAATTGGTTGCTATAGGTAATGGTACTGCAAGTAGAGAGTCGGAACAATTTGTGGCAGAAATGATAAAGAAACATAACTTATCTTGTCAGTTTATAATTGTTAACGAAGCGGGAGCATCAGTATATTCAGCTTCGGAAGTTGCACGTGAAGAATTCCCAGACTTTAAAGTTGAGGAAAGAAGTGCAGTGTCAATAGGTAGACGTGTACAAGATCCATTGAGTGAATTAGTGAAGATTGATCCTAAATCAATAGGTGTAGGACAATATCAGCATGACGTTAACCAAAAGAGTTTATCAGAAACTTTAAAATTCGTTGTAGAAACTGCTGTAAACCAAGTTGGTGTTGATGTAAACACAGCTTCACCATCATTATTAAGTTATGTATCAGGTTTGAGCAATACTGTAGCGCATAATATTATCAAGTTTAGAGAAGAGCAAGGCGCTATAAAACATCATTCTGAAATTGCGAAAGTACCTAGATTAGGTAATAAGACATTTGAACAAAGTATCGGTTTCTTAAGAATTTTAGAAGGTACAGAACCTTTAGACAAAACTGCTATACATCCAGAAAGTTATGAAGCAGCTTATGAATTAATTAAATATGTAGGGTTATCTAAAGAAGATATAGGAACAGATAACTTAAAAGAAAAATTAAATAAAATAGAATTAAATGAAACGAGTGAGAAACTAAATATAGGTGTACCTACATTAGAAGATATCATTTCTTCACTAATTGCACCTCTTAGGGACCCACGTGATCAGTTTGAAACACCAATTCTGAAATCAGATGTTTTATCCATGGAAGATTTAAAACCAAATATGGCATTAAGTGGTACTGTAAGAAATGTAGTAGATTTCGGTGCGTTCGTAGATGTAGGAGTTAAACAAGATGGTTTAGTTCATATATCTAAATTATCGAAAGGTTTTGTAAAACATCCAATGAATGTTGTTAGCGTTGGAGATATTGTAGATGTATGGGTGTTAGATGTTAATCTAGAAAAACAAAAAATATCACTAACAATGATAGATCCTAATGGAAAATAATGAACTACAAGAACTTGTTTCACAAATTTCGTTGGAGTATTTTCAAAAGCCCTTTAAACATCAAGCAATATTTAATAAACGTTTAAGAACAACGGGTGGGCGATATCTACTTAATTCACATAATATAGAAATTAATCCAGAACAACTTAATCATTTCGGTGAAAAAGCACTAATTGATATTATTAAACATGAACTTTGCCACTATCATCTACATATAGAAGGTAAAGGATATCAACATAGAGATAAAGATTTTAAGCAGTTAATACAATTAGTAGATGCACCGAGATTTTGTAAACCTATTAAAAGTTATGATGAACGAGCTAATTATGTATATACATGTACTAAATGTAAATTGAAATTTAAAAGAATCAAAAAGGTAAATACACAGAAATATAGATGTGGACGATGTGGTGGAAAGTTAAAAATAGTATCAAAAATAAACTAAAGGAAAGTACTACACTAGAAATTTGAAGTGTAGTACTTTTTTTATAAAAAAACGTACAAAAGTTGTTGACGAAATTAGAAATCCGTCGTATGATAATAAACGTTGCTTAAACAAAACGAACCAAAACGTTAAGGCAATTTCAAGAAAGTAAAATTACATTAAAAAGTTAAACTAAATTGTTGACTTTGTAAACATTAAGTAATATAATTAATGACAGTCACTTAAATAAGAAATTGATTGAAAGAGCTGCAAACCATGCGCGGTCGTGGCGGAATGGCAGACGCGCTAGGTTGAGGGCCTAGTGGGAGAAATCCCGTGGAGGTTCAACTCCTCTCGGCCGCACCATTCATCAATTTAAATCGAATAAGCGGGTGTAGTTTAGTGGTAAAACCTCAGCCTTCCAAGCTGATGATGTCGGTTCGATTCCGATCACCCGCTCCATAAAATTTTTAAAATGAACATTGAAAACTGAATGACAATATGTCAACGTTAATTCCAATAATTGAGTACTGAAAGTACTTCAAAGAGTGATTGGCTTAACCAATCAACAAGAGCTAATCAAGCTTACTTCTTTTATGGAGAGTTTGATCCTGGCTCAGGATGAACGCTGGCGGCGTGCCTAATACATGCAAGTCGAGCGAACAGATGAGAAGCTTGCTTCTCTGATGTTAGCGGCGGACGGGTGAGTAACACGTGGGTAACCTACCTATAAGACTGGGATAACTCCGGGAAACCGGGGCTAATACCGGATAATATATTGAACCGCATGGTTCAATGTTGAAAGACGGTTTCGGCTGTCACTTATAGATGGACCCGCGCCGTATTAGCTAGTTGGTAAGGTAACGGCTTACCAAGGCAACGATACGTAGCCGACCTGAGAGGGTGATCGGCCACACTGGAACTGAGACACGGTCCAGACTCCTACGGGAGGCAGCAGTAGGGAATCTTCCGCAATGGGCGAAAGCCTGACGGAGCAACGCCGCGTGAGTGATGAAGGTCTTAGGATCGTAAAACTCTGTTGTTAGGGAAGAACAAATTTGTTAGTAACTGAACAAGTCTTGACGGTACCTAACCAGAAAGCCACGGCTAACTACGTGCCAGCAGCCGCGGTAATACGTAGGTGGCAAGCGTTATCCGGAATTATTGGGCGTAAAGCGCGCGTAGGCGGTTTCTTAAGTCTGATGTGAAAGCCCACGGCTCAACCGTGGAGGGTCATTGGAAACTGGGGAACTTGAGTGCAGAAGAGGAGAGTGGAATTCCATGTGTAGCGGTGAAATGCGCAGAGATATGGAGGAACACCAGTGGCGAAGGCGGCTCTCTGGTCTGTAACTGACGCTGATGTGCGAAAGCGTGGGGATCAAACAGGATTAGATACCCTGGTAGTCCACGCCGTAAACGATGAGTGCTAAGTGTTAGGGGGTTTCCGCCCCTTAGTGCTGCAGCTAACGCATTAAGCACTCCGCCTGGGGAGTACGACCGCAAGGTTGAAACTCAAAGGAATTGACGGGGACCCGCACAAGCGGTGGAGCATGTGGTTTAATTCGAAGCAACGCGAAGAACCTTACCAAATCTTGACATCCTTTGACCGCTCTAGAGATAGAGTTTTCCCCTTCGGGGGACAAAGTGACAGGTGGTGCATGGTTGTCGTCAGCTCGTGTCGTGAGATGTTGGGTTAAGTCCCGCAACGAGCGCAACCCTTAAGCTTAGTTGCCATCATTAAGTTGGGCACTCTAGGTTGACTGCCGGTGACAAACCGGAGGAAGGTGGGGATGACGTCAAATCATCATGCCCCTTATGATTTGGGCTACACACGTGCTACAATGGATAATACAAAGGGCAGCGAACCCGCGAGGTCAAGCAAATCCCATAAAATTATTCTCAGTTCGGATTGTAGTCTGCAACTCGACTACATGAAGCTGGAATCGCTAGTAATCGTAGATCAGCATGCTACGGTGAATACGTTCCCGGGTCTTGTACACACCGCCCGTCACACCACGAGAGTTTGTAACACCCGAAGCCGGTGGAGTAACCTTTTATTAGGAGCTAGCCGTCGAAGGTGGGACAGATGATTGGGGTGAAGTCGTAACAAGGTAGCCGTATCGGAAGGTGCGGCTGGATCACCTCCTTTCTAAGGATATTACGGAATGACCATAAGGTCATGGAATAACGGAGACATATTGTATTCAGTTTTGAATGTTTATTTGACATTCAACATTGCACATTGAAAACTAGATAAGTAAGCAAATAGATTTTACCAAGCAAAAAACCGAGTGAATTTTTAACGAAATTCAACAAGCTTAATAATCGCGCGTCGTCTTTTTAGACGACATCACAGATTAATAACTGGTAAAGGTTAGTTAAACATGGTTGTATCTTCGATACACAGTGCTTAACTAAGGATTTACATGATTAAGTTATTAAGGGCGCACGGTGGATGCCTTGGCACTAGAAGCCGAAGAAGGACGTTACTAACGACGATATGCTTTGGGGAGCTGTAAGTACGCTTTGATCCAGAGATTTCCGAATGGGGAAACCCAGCATGAGTTATGTCATGTTATCCACATATGAATACATAGTATGTGAGAAGGCACACCCGGAGAACTGAAACATCTTAGTACCCGGAGGAAGAGAAAGAAAACTCGATTCCCTGAGTAGCGGCGAGCGAAACGGGAATAGCCCAAACCAATAGGCTTGCCTATTGGGGTTGTAGGACACTCAATACGGAGTTACAAAGGAAATAATTAGACGAATGGTTTTGGAAAAGCCAACCATAGAAGGTAAAGGTCCTGTAGTCGAAAGTTATTTCTCTCCTGAGTGGATCCTGAGTACGGCGGAACACGTGTAATTCCGTCGGAATCTGGGAGGACCATCTCCCAAGGCTAAATACTCTCTAGTGACCGATAGTGAACCAGTACCGTGAGGGAAAGGTGAAAAGCACCCCGGAAGGGGAGTGAAATAGAACCTGAAACCGTGTGCTTACAAATAGTCAGAGCCCGTTAATGGGTGATGGCGTGCCTTTTGTAGAATGAACCGGCGAGTTACGATTTGATGCAAGGTTAAGCAGTAAATGTGGAGCCGTAGCGAAAGCGAGTCTGAATAGGGCGAATGAGTATCTGGTCGTAGACCCGAAACCAAGTGATCTACCCATGTCCAGGTTGAAGTTCAGGTAACACTGAATGGAGGACCGAACCGACTTACGTTGAAAAGTGAGCGGATGAGGTGTGGGTAGCGGAGAAATTCCAATCGAACTTGGAGATAGCTGGTTCTCTCCGAAATAGCTTTAGGGCTAGCCTCAAGTGATGATTATTGGAGGTAGAGCACTGTTTGGACGAGGGGCCCCTCTAGGGTTACCGAATTCAGACAAACTCCGAATGCCAAATAATTTAACTTGGGAGTCAGACTATGGGTGATAAGGTCCATAGTCGAAAGGGAAACAGCCCAGACCACCAGCTAAGGTCCCAAAATATATGTTAAGTGGAAAAGGATGTGGCGTTGCCCAGACAACTAGGATGTTGGCTTAGAAGCAGCCATCATTTAAAGAGTGCGTAATAGCTCACTAGTCGAGTGACACTGCGCCGAAAATGTACCGGGGCTAAACATATTACCGAAGCTGTGGATTATCCGTAAGGATAATGGTAGGAGAGCGTTCTAAACGTGTTGAAGCATGATCGCAAGGACATGTGGAATGTTTAGAAGTGAGAATGCCGGTGTGAGTAGCGAAAGATGGGTGAGAATCCCATCCACCGATTGACTAAGGTTTCCAGAGGAAGGCTCGTCCGCTCTGGGTTAGTCGGGACCTAAGCCGAGGCCGATAGGCGTAGGCGATGGATAACAGGTAGATATTCCTGTACCACCTATGATTGTTTGAACGATGGGGGGACGCAGTAGGATAGGCGAAGCGTGCTGTTGGAGTGCACGTCCAAGCAACAAGACTGAGTGTTAGGCAAATCCGGCACTCGTAAGGTTGAGTTGTGATGGGGAGTTGGATCATGAATCCGACGAGTCGTTGATTTCACACTGCCAAGAAAAGCCTCTAGTTAGAAAATAGGTGCCCGTACCGCAAACCGACACAGGTAGTCAAGATGAGAATTCTAAGGTGAGCGAGCGAACTCTCGTTAAGGAACTCGGCAAAATGACCCCGTAACTTCGGGAGAAGGGGTGCTTTTTAAGGTGCAAGCCTTGAAGAGCCGCAGTGAATAGGCCCAAGCGACTGTTTATCAAAAACACAGGTCTCTGCTAAACCGTAAGGTGATGTATAGGGGCTGACGCCTGCCCGGTGCTGGAAGGTTAAGAGGAGTGGTTAGCTTCTGCGAAGCTACGAATCGAAGCCCCAGTAAACGGCGGCCGTAACTATAACGGTCCTAAGGTAGCGAAATTCCTTGTCGGGTAAGTTCCGACCCGCACGAAAGGCGTAACGATTTGGGCACTGTCTCAACGAGAGACTCGGTGAAATCATAGTACCTGTGAAGATGCAGGTTACCCGCGACAGGACGGAAAGACCCCGTGGAGCTTTACTGTAGCCTGATATTGAAATTCGGCACAGCTTGTACAGGATAGGTAGGAGCCTTAGAAACGTGAGCGCTAGCTTACGTGGAGGCGCTGGTGGGATACTACCCTGGCTGTGTTGACTTTCTAACCCGCACCATTTGATCATGGTGGGAGACAGTGTCAGGCGGGCAGTTTGACTGGGGCGGTCGCCTCCTAAAGAGTAACGGAGGCGCTCAAAGGTTCCCTCAGAATGGTTGGAAATCATTCGCAGAGTGTAAAGGCACAAGGGAGCTTGACTGCGAGACTTACAAGTCGAGCAGGGTCGAAAGACGGACTTAGTGATCCGGTGGTTCCGCATGGAAGGGCCATCGCTCAACGGATAAAAGCTACCCCGGGGATAACAGGCTTATCTCCCCCAAGAGTTCACATCGACGGGGAGGTTTGGCACCTCGATGTCGGCTCATCGCATCCTGGGGCTGTAGTCGGTCCCAAGGGTTGGGCTGTTCGCCCATTAAAGCGGTACGCGAGCTGGGTTCAGAACGTCGTGAGACAGTTCGGTCCCTATCCGTCGTGGGCGTAGGAAATTTGAGAGGAGCTGTCCTTAGTACGAGAGGACCGGGATGGACATACCTCTGGTGTACCAGTTGTCGTGCCAACGGCATAGCTGGGTAGCTATGTATGGACGGGATAAGTGCTGAAAGCATCTAAGCATGAAGCCCCCCTCAAGATGAGATTTCCCAACTTCGGTTATAAGATCCCTCAAAGATGATGAGGTTAATAGGTTCGGGGTGTAAGCGCAGTAATGTGTGTAGCTGACGAATACTAATCGATCGAAGACTTAATCAAATTTTTAAAATCGGTTTTTGAGCCGTAAAATCTGCTTACTATCTAGTTTTGAATGTGCAATACATTCTTAATAAGTTTTTACTATTTGTCTGGTGACGATAGCAAAGAGGTCACACCTGTTCCCATGCCGAACACAGAAGTTAAGCTCTTTAGCGCCGATGGTAGTTGGGCTTACGTTCCGCGAGAGTAGGACGTTGCCGGGCAAATTATTATAAAATGGATGCGATGAGCCGCACTCGAGACCTGTTAGGTCTCTTTTTTTTGATTTAATTTAAAGACTAATCTTTCTATTTCTATACATACAAATGGGAGTGGAACAGAAATCTCATTTTATTAAAAAGATTTCATAGTCCCACCCCGGCAAGGATGACTAGGTATGAAAAAAGCTTGATATAAGCGCATTTTCATACCAGTCAGCTACTGCCAATACAAAAAGAGAGTCTGGGACAATTATTTATGTCCCAGACTCATTTGTATTATATGAGTAATGAGTAAAGCATCTTATTTTGATTAATATAAATGTATTTAGGGTCAAATTCACTAACATTTTTATAAAGCTGATCAAGATCATTATGGTCTTTTAATTGTATACCGATAATAACGGTACCTGTATTTTGACTCGATTTCTTTAAGTACTCGAATTTAGTAATATCATCATTCGGTCCTAAAACATCATTAACAAATTCTCTTAAAGCACCAGGTCTTTGAGGGAAATTAACAATAAAGTAATGTTTCATATCTTCAAATAGCAATGAACGTTCTTCTATTTCCTTCATTCTATTAATATCATTGTTGCCACCACTGACGATACATACTACATTTTTACCTTTAATTTCATTTTTGTAATGGTTTAATGCCGATACACTTAAAGCACCTGCAGGCTCAGCTATAATAGCTAATTTCGAATACATATCTAAGATTGTGCTACACACTTCACCTTCATCGATTGCGACAAAATTATCTACAACGTTTTTAGCGATATCAAATGTTAATTCGCCAACTTTACCTACTGAAGCACCATCTACGAATTTATCTATATCTGTAAGTGCTACAACTTTATTAGCTTTCACAGATTGTGCCATACTGCTAGCACCTAATGGCTCAACACCAATTAATTGTGTAGAAGGGCTCTTATCTTTTAAATAAGTACCAACTCCAGAGATAAGGCCGCCGCCTCCAACTGCTGCAAAACAATAATCAAAATTTATATTTTCTTCAGAAGAAAAGTCTAGGATTTCTTTTGCTATAGTACCTTGTCCTGCAATCGTATTTAAATTATTAAATGGATCAATAAATGATAAATTAAATTTATTAGTGTACTCTAGTGCGTGTTTTAGACAATCATCGAATGTATCACCGATCAATTCAATTTGCACGAATTCTCCACCATGAAATTTAACTTGATTTATTTTTTGTGACGGAGTAGTAACAGGCATGAATATTACAGCTTTAATACCTAAATACTTAGCTGTAAATGCAACACCTTGTGCGTGATTACCTGCACTTGCGCAACTTACACCATTAGCACGTTGTTCATCAGTTAGTTGATTAATCGCGTAATACGCGCCTCGTAATTTAAAAGATCTTACCCATTGCATATCTTCACGTTTTAGATATACATTACAATCAAATTTTTGAGATAAGTATAAGTCTTTTTCAAGTGGTGTTTGTTTGACGGTATCTTTAAGTTTTAAAAATGCATCTTCGATATCATCGGTACTTAATCGAGTTTTTAAGGTCATTCTATCACTCCTATATTAGTTGTGCGTTTTTTCATATTCATTAATTTGGTCTTCATATGTTAATGTAATTGCAATATCATCTAGTCCATTAACGAGTTTATTTTTCCATGTTGCATCAATATCGAAGTGATATTTAGCTTCTGGTGTTATAATTTCTTGATTTGGTAAATCTATTGTAATTTCACTATGTTGAGCAATTGATTCTCTATCTGTTTTATTTTCAATAGCAATAGGAAGCATACCGTTTTTAGTACAGTTCATGTAAAAGATATCACTAAAGCTACCAGCTATTATAATAAGAAAACCAAAGTCTTTTAAAGCCCATGCAGCGTGTTCTCTTGATGAACCACAACCGAAGTTATCTCCAGAAATTAAAATAGATGCGCCTTTATATTCAGGTTTATTTAAATTGAATTCTGGATTTTCTGAGCCATCTGAAAGGTAGCGCCATTCATCGAATAAAAATGGTCCGAATCCTGTTTTAGAAATACGTTTTAAAAATGCTTTAGGAATAATTTGATCTGTATCAATATTATTATTTAATAGAGGTACAGTTTTACCATTAAATATATTAATAGGTTCCATTTAAATGACCACCTTTCTTGTATCTACAAATCTACCATTAATTGCAGCAGCTGCAGCCATAGCAGGGGATACTAGATGAGTTCTAGCTCCTTTACCTTGTCTTCCTTCGAAGTTACGGTTACTTGTAGATGCACAGTGTACTCCATCAGGTACTTGGTCTGGATTCATACCTAGACACATTGAACATCCAGGTTCTCTCCAATCAAAACCAGCGTCTTTAAATATTTTGTCTAGACCTAATGCCTCGGCTTGAAGTTTAACACTTCTTGAACCAGGGACAACAATAGCTGTTATATTAGAGTGGACGGTATGACCATCTACGATTTTACTTGCTTCGATTAAGTCTGAAAGTCTAGCATTTGTACATGAACCTAGAAATACATATCCTAAAGGAATATCTCTTGCTGTTTGACCTGGTTCAAGTCCCATATAATTATAAGCTCTTTCATCATTTAAATCATTTATTTCAGGGAAAGGAGTACTAAAACTTACGCCCATCTCGGGACTAGTTCCCCAAGTCACTTGTGGTTCTAAATCGGTCACATCTACATTGATAATTTTATCGTAAGTAGCGTCTTCGTCCGAATAGAGTTCTTTCCATTCTTCTACTTTTTCTTCAAAGTTTTCAGGTTGGTATTCACGACCTTTAACATATTCAAAAGTTGTTTCATCTGGTTTCATCATACCGTATTTTGCGCCAGCTTCAATTGCCATATTACAAATGGTCATGCGTTCATCCATCGTCATATTTTCAATTGCTTCTCCAGCGAATTCTAATGCGTAACCAGTTCCAAAATCTACACCATGTTGATTGATTAAATAAAGAATAAGGTCTTTGGCATAAACACCATTAGGTAAACTTCCATCTACTTGTATTTTTAAGTTTTTAGGTTTAGTTTGCCATAGAGTTTGTGTTGCAAAAACATGTTCTACTTCACTTGTACCAATACCAAAAGCTATAGCACCAAATGCGCCATGTGTAGCTGTATGAGAATCGCCACATACAATTGTTTTTCCTGGTTGTGTTAAACCTGTTTCAGGTCCAACCATGTGCACAATACCTTGTTCATCTGAACCCATATCAAATAACTTTACACCGAAAGCCTCACAGTTTTTTTGCAAAGCTTGAATTTGTTTATTAGCTATTTCATCTCTAATATTGAATATATCAACTGTCGGTACATTGTGATCTAACGTAGCAAATGTACGATCAGGTCGTCGGACTTTCCTATTTTGCAATCTTAAGCCTTCAAAAGCTTGAGGAGAAGTGACTTCATGTATTAGGTGTAAGTCGATATATAATAATTGTGGTTCACCTTCTTTACCGGCTATTATATGTCGATTCCATACTTTATCAAATAATGTTTGACTCATGTCGTTTCCTCCTTTTAAATTGATTTTTTAATAGTTTCGAAGACTTCAGATGTGCTAGATTGTCCACCTAAATCTTTTGTTGAAATACCTTCTTTTATTGTTTTAAATACGATAACTTCTAAATGTTGTGCACATTCTGGTTGATTTAAACTTTCACGTATTAACATTGCTAAAGATAATAACATGCCACTTGGATTTGCTATATCTTTTCCAGCGATATCAGGAGCTGAACCATGAATAGGTTCATATAAACTAGGTCCGTCTTCTCCAAAGCTAGCTGAAGGTGATAATCCTAATGAACCTGGGATAACCGATGCTTCATCGCTTAAAATATCACCAAATAAGTTTTCAGTTACAATTACATCGAATTGTCTTGGATTTGTTATAAGATGCATGCTGCAAGCATCTACGAGTAAATGATTTAAAGTTACATCAGGATATTGTTTTGAAACTGTTTCTAATGTTTGTCTCCATAATTTTGAAGAACTTAATACATTTTCTTTATCTACTGAAGTTACAACTTTATTTCTATGTTGAGCTAGTTTAAAAGCAACATGTGCTATTCGTGTTATTTCATCAACTGAATAAGCTAGAGTATCTACAGCTTTATTTTCATCGAAATATTTTGGTTCGCCAAAATATAAACCGCCTGTTAATTCTCTAACGATGATAAAATCTGTATTTTTTACTAATGATTCTTTAAGTGGAGAAAGGTGTGCAGTTGATTCAGTAACAATTGTAGGCCTAATATTAGCAAAAAGTTTAAGTGCTTTTCTGATACCTAATAGTCCATGTTCAGGTCTGTTTTTAGGATCTGTCCATTTAGGTCCTCCAACAGCACCTAACAAAATAGCATCACTGTTTTTACATGCTTCTAATGTATCAGGAGGTAAAGGTTCGCCATGTTTATCTATGGCGATACCTCCAAAATCTTTTGATACTACTTCATATTCAAAATTAAATTTCTTTGACAGGATTTCTAAAATTTCTAAACTACCTGTTAAAATCTCTGGGCCTATACCATCACCGGGTAGGGCAGTGATTTTGTATGTCATGACTTCACGCCTTCTTTCAATGTAGTTTCACTATGTTTCGCATGCGCTTCAACATAAGCTTTGCATGAAGCATATAAAATATCGTAATCAATACCGATACCTGTATATGTTTCATCTTCAAATTCAACTTGTACATGAACTTCAGCTTGAGCGTCCGTTCCTTCAGTAATTGATTCAATTCTATATTGTTGAAGAGTAGGTGAATAATCAAAAATTCTATCTATGGCATTATAAATTGAAATGATAGAACCAGATCCAATCGATGAATCTTGATAAGTTTTACCTTCTTTATCTTCAATAACGACGACTGCGCTTTGCAGGCCGTTAGATACGAATTGCAGTTGAAGAGCATTAACTTTATAATACGCATTTTCTTCATGTTCACTACCGCGTAAAATAGCGTGTATATCACGATCAGTTACTTGTTTTTTCTTATCTGCAATAGATTTAAACTGTTTAAATACTTCGACTTGTTCGTCTGGTGTTAAGTCGTAGCCTAGTTCTATTAGTTTTTCACTGAAAGCATGTTTACCGGATAATTTACCTAGAGGTAATGAATTTTTTACAACACCGACGAGTTGTGGTGTCATAATTTCATATGTTTCTGGATTTTTTAAAATGCCATCTTGATGAATACCTGATTCATGGCTAAATGCATTTTGTCCGACAATGGCTTTATTTCTAGGAACTTGAAAGCCTGAATAACGACTGACCATGTCACTTGTATTTTTTGTTTCTTCTAAATTAATATTAGTAGAAAGGTTGTAATGGTCTTTTCTTACATACAATGCAAGTGCAATTTCTTCGAGTGCAGTATTACCAGCACGCTCTCCGATACCATTTATTGCACCTTCAACTCTACGAGCGCCATTTTCAAAAGCAGTAAGGCCGTTTGCTACGGCCATGCCTAGGTCATCGTGACAATGAGAGCTATAAATCACTTCATGGTCACTTTCAACTGATTCAATAATTGTCTTAAAGAGTTGACCATATTCTAAAGGATACGAATAACCTACAGTATCTGGAATATTGATTATATTAGCACCAGCATCAACAGCAGTTTGAATTGCTTTTATTAAAAATGGTAAAGGTGTTCTTGTAGCATCTTCAGGTGAAAACTGTACGTTTTCGAATAATGTTTTAGCATATGTGATATTCTCTTTAATCGACGCTAATACTTCATCTTCAGTCATTTTTAATTTGAATTCTAAATGGATAGGGCTAGTTGCTAAAAATACATGAACTTGTCTATGTTGAGCTAACTTTGTAGATTCATGTACAGCATCAATATCTGATTTTTTACATCTAGCTAAACCACATACAGCTGTTGTTGTTAATGCTTGTGAAATACTTTCCACTGATTTAAAACTACCTTCACTAGAAGCGGGGAATCCTGCTTCGATAACATCTACTCCCCATTTTTCTAGTTGTTTAGCAATTTTGAGACGTTCTTCGAATGAAAAGTTTACTCCAGGTGTTTGTTCTCCGTCTCTTAGAGTTGTATCGAATATTTGAATATGATCTGGCATAATTATCCTCTCCTTAAGTTACTATGATTTATTTGGACTGAATGCTTTTAGCTTTAACAAATGGCATCATGTCACGTAAATCTCTACCAACTGATTCAATTTGATGACCTTGTTGTTCTTTACGCATTCTTAAGAACTCTTTAAAGCCATTTTCATTATCTTTAATGAAGCTATCACTGAATGCTCCTGATTGAATATCTTTTAATACTGCTTTCATGTTGTCTTTAACATCTGGTGTAATAACGCGTTCTCCTGAAACATAGTCACCGTACTCAGCAGTATTTGAAATAGAGTAACGCATGTTTTCCATTCCGCCTTCATACATTAAATCAACGATTAATTTCATTTCGTGTAATACTTCGAAATAAGCAATTTCTGGTTGATATCCAGCTTCTACTAGTGTTTCAAATCCTGATTGGATTAACTTAGTAACACCGCCACATAATACAGCTTGTTCACCAAATAGGTCTGTTTCAGTTTCTTCTTCAAATGAAGTACCAATTACACCAGCACGAGTTGCTCCAATTCCTTTTGCATAGCTAAGCGCTAATTGAGTTGCTTTACCTGAAGCATCTTGGTACACAGCATATAAAGCTGGTACTGCGCTGCCTTCTGTAAATGTACGTCTTACAAGATGACCTGGTCCTTTAGGTGCTACTAGGAACACATCAACATTTTCAGGTGGTTGAATGACTTTGAAATGAATGTTAAATCCATGGGCAAATACTAATGCATTATTTGCTTCTAAATTAGGTTCAATTTCTTCTTTATATACTTGTCCTTGGATTTCATCTGGTAATAGAATCATTACAACGTCAGATTGTTTAACTGCTTCGTTAACTGGATATACTTCAAAGCCATCTTCTTTAGCTTGATCGAATGATTTACCTGGACGAATACCGATAACTACATCATATCCGTTATCTTTTAAGTTTTGTGCATGTGCATGTCCTTGAGAACCATACCCAACTACTGCAATTTTTTTACCTTGTAATGCGTCTTCTGTTACCGAGTTGTCATAAAATACTTTAGTCATAATAAAATGCCTCCAATAGTTAATTTGTTTTGTTTTTATAGTAATCCTGCAGAACCTGTTCGTGACACTTGTGTCACTGGATATATATCTAAATCATCCAATAGATTTTCTATTGTTTGATGGGTTCCAAAAGCTTGTAAATAGATGTGTTCTTCAACATCTTTTAAAATTGTGAGCTGTTCTTTATAAGGTTCGATCACTGATTCGAATTCTTGATAATTGCTAGGATGACCGAGCTTTATAAGAATCAACTCACGATTAAATAAATTTGTTTCTGTAATATCTAAAGCTGAAATTACGTTCACTTGTTTTTCTAATTGTTTAATGATCGTTTCGATACTACTTTCATCTGAAACATCGACGATAAATGTAATGTTAGTAATGCCTTCAGTTTCAGTTGGCGTTGCTGAAAGAGTAACAATGTTGTACTGTCTCCTTACAAAAATACTTGTAAGCCGGTTGAGTGTGCCCGCTCTATCGAGCACTAATGTCTTAATTGTTCTTTTCATTATTCCACGCCCTCCATCTTATAATTTGGTTGTCCACTTGGAACCATTGGTAGTACTGGTTCAGAAGGGGATATTCTAATTTCGATAAGAGCAGGGCCTTTATGTGCAAATGCTTCATCAAGTGTTGATTCTAATTTCTCATTTGAATCAATCATGAAACTTTTAACGCCATAACTTTCTGAAAGCTTCATGAAATCAGGTTGTCCAGAAAATACTGAATGTGAGAAACGTTGACTGTAAAATTTATCTTGCCACTGTTTTACCATCCCTAGTGTTCCATTATTGATAAGAACAATTTTAATATCGTTATCAAATTCGTTAAGAATAGCCATCTCTTGATTAGTCATTTGGAATCCACCGTCACCAACAAAGGCAACAACTGTCTTATCAGGATATGCAAATTTCGCACCCATTGCAGCTGGAATTCCGAATCCCATTGTTCCAAGACCACCACTTGTAATGATTTGTCCATGTGTTTTAAACGGATAATATTGAGCGACCCACATTTGGTGTTGACCTACATCTGTAGAAACTAATGCATCACCGTCAGTGATTTTACCAATATACTCGATTGCTTGTTGTGGTTTAACAAAGTCATCTGTAGGTGTATCGTATCTGAATGGGTAAGTCGCTTTATTTGATAGACAATGTTCGTACCATTCGTTATGAATTAATTCATGAGCATCATATTCTAACAATGCTTCTAGAGTGAGCTTTGCATCGGCAATAACACCTAAATCAGTAGGTATAATTTTATTGATTTCACTTGGATCGATATCGACATGAATAACTTTAGCGTCTTGAGCAAACTCATCAGGTTTACTTGCTAATCTATCATCAAATCTACTGCCAAAGTTAATCAACAAATCACATTCTGTAAGTGCCATATTACTTGCGTAAGAACCATGCATGCCGCCCATGCCTAAGAATAATGGGTCAGAGTAGGGAATTGACCCTAATCCTAATAAAGTATTCACTACTGGAATTTTAAATTTGTTAGCAAATTCAGTGAGTTCTTTAGAAGCTTCTGCATGATTCACACCAGCTCCAGCTAAAATAATTGGTCTTTTAGCTACACTCATCATTTGAATGATTTGCTCAATTTCTTTATCTTCAGGGTTTAAATTAAGCTGATAACCTGGTAAATCTAAATCTCTTGGTTCAACTTCAACTGTTTCTAATACGCCGATATCTTTAGGAAAATCGATTACAACTGGTCCCTTACGACCAGTAGAAGCAATATGAAAAGCTTCGTCTATAATCTTTGGAATATCTTTCACATCTGTTACTTGATAGTTATGTTTTGTAATTGGTGTTGTCATAGAAAGTAAATCCGCTTCTTGGAAAGCATCTTTACCAATACCTGGTCTATGCACTTGTCCAGTAATAACGATCAAAGGGATAGAGTCACTCATTGCATCTGCAATACCTGTTATTGTATTTGTAGCACCAGGTCCACTTGTTACAACAACCACGCCTGGTTTACCAGTAACTCTTGCATATCCTTCCGCGGCATGAACAGCACCTTGTTCATGCCTAGTTAAAATGTGAGGAACTTTACCATCATAAAAAGCATCATATAATGGAAGAACAGCGCCTCCAGGATAACCAAAGATATAATCAACTTTTTGATCAATAAATGATTGTACGAGTAATTCTGCTCCTGTGTAAGTTATTGTTTTTTCCTTAGTTGCTTCATCGGGTTCATTATAAGATTTAGTAGTTAGTGCCATGATAATCACTCCTTAAATTAATTCATCTGGTACTTTCATAATGCCACCTGTATTTGCACTTGTAACAAGGGCAGTATATCTAGCTAAATAGCCAGTTTTTACTTTTGCTTTAAATGGTTTGATATTTTGTTTTCTTTCGTGTAATTCAGCGTCAGAAACATTAACATCTAATTTACGATTAACTAAATCAATTACGATTTCGTCTCCATCGTTAATTAATCCAATAGGGCCACCAGCAGCAGCTTCAGGTGAAATGTGTCCGACAGCAACACCTCTTGTTGCACCAGAGAATCTTCCGTCAGTAATAAGTGCAACATCTTTACCTAAACCTCTACCTACGATGGATGAAGTAGGGGCTAACATTTCTGGCATTCCTGGTCCACCTTTAGGACCTTCATATCTAATAACAACTACGTGACCTTCACGTACTGTATGATTATCAATTGCTTCAACCGCTTCATCATGTGAGTCGAAGCAAATCGCTTTACCGACGAATTTACTAATAGATGGATCAACTCCGCCGACTTTAATAGCTGCACCATCTGGAGCGATATTTCCAAATAATATTGATAAACCTCCAGTTTTTGAAAATGCGTTTTCTTTTTTATGGATAACATCGAGGTTATTAATTTCTCTATTCTCGTTGTTTTCTCTTAATGTTTTACTAGTTACGGTAATTCTATCTGGATGTAATACATTATCCATAGTCAGCAATTCACCGATGATTGCTGGAACACCACCAGCTTCATGTACATCATGCATTGAGTAAGATGAGCTTGGGGCAATCTTAGATAAGTACGGTGTACGTTTAGCAATTTCGTTTACTCTGTTTAAATCGTAATCAATTCCTGCTTCATTTGCTAAAGCTAATGTGTGTAGAACTGTGTTAGTAGAACCACCCATTGCCATATCTAAAGCAAATGCGTCATCGATAGCATCTTTTGTTACGATATCTTTTGGTTTAATATCATTTTTAACTAAATCCATTAACTTGAATGCAGCATCTCGAATTAATTCTTTTCTTTGTTCACCAACTGCAATTGCTGTTCCGTTATAAGGTAGAGCTAAACCTAGCACTTCCATTAAACAGTTCATTGAGTTAGCAGTAAACATACCTGCACAAGAACCACAAGTAGGACACGCGTTTTGTTCCATATCCAAGAATTCTTCTTTACTCATTGATCCATCTTTAAATGCACCAACTGCTTCGAACATTGAAGATAGGTTTAATGCTTTTCCTGTTGAAGATAAACCTGCTTTCATCGGTCCACCTGAACAGAAAATAGCTGGTACGTTTGTTCTAACTGATGCTAGTAACATTCCTGGTGTGATTTTGTCACAGTTTGGCATGTAGAATACGCCGTCAAACCAGTGAGCGTTAATAACTGTTTCTGCTGCATCTGCGATAACTTCTCTACTTGGTAATGAGTAGCGCATGCCAATATGTCCCATTGCAATGCCATCGTCTACACCAATCGTATTAAATTCGAATGGAATACCACCTGCTTCTCTGATTGCTTCTTTAGCAACATCAGCTAACTCTCTTAGATGAACATGTCCTGGGACAATGTCGATGTAAGAGTTACAGATAGCAATAAACGGTTTGTTCATATCTGTTGGGTCTTTAATTTGTCCTGTTGCATGTAATAAGCTTCTTGCAGGTGCTTGTTGGTCACCTTTTTTGATCATGTCACTTCTCATATTTACACTCCTCTAGAAAATAAAAAAACAGCCTCCCAATATAATGGGACGCTGTTTACGAGTCCCATTCAAGTAGAAATAGGACTTAAACCATACAGTAAATTGCAAGTTACTGTTGTTCGAGTCCTACTGAGCGTAATAAAATTACTATTAAGCTATATTCAGTTGTCGGTTTATGTGCCGTCATATAGAATTTCATTACAACTCGTCCTTTCTTCTTAAATGAGAATCTTTATTTTTCGATATATTTTGAATAATTAAAAAATTTATGTACTAAATTTAACCCATATTTCGGTACATGTCAACAGAAGATTTGGATTTTTCTAAATATTTAGACAATGTAAGCGCTTTAGTGATAAAAACCATTCATTACCCAATTTTTTAATTATTTGTTATAATAATTCAGTTAGTTTAACTTAGTAAAATTAAAGGTAGGTGTTACATTTGTATATTGAAGTTCAAACATTAGATCAAACTAAAAATATTGCAGAAAAATTAGCAAGGCATGTATCGAAAAATGATGTCATTTTGCTTAATGGTGATTTAGGGGCAGGTAAAACGACATTTAGCCAATTTTTTGGTAAAGCTTTAGGCGTTAAGCGAAATATTAATTCACCTACCTTTAATATAATTAAATCATACAAAGGAAAATTGCCTTTTCATCATATGGATTGTTATAGATTAGAAGATAGCGATGAAGATTTAGGTTTTGATGAGTATTTTAATGGTGATGGTGTTACATTAATCGAATGGAGTACATTCATTGAAGATTATCTACCTGAAGAGAGATTAGAAATTAATATTAAGAGATTAGATGAGCATACAAGAACGTTTGAAATTGTTTCAAAAGGTGAACACTATAAACAATTGAAGGAGTTGTTAAATAATGACGACATTACTGATTGATACTTCCAATCAACCATTAGCCGTTGCAATTATGAATGAAAACCAAATATTACTTAATCATCAATCAAATATAAAAAAGAATCACTCGTTACAATTGATGCCGGTAATTGAGAATATGTTAAAAGAAGCCAATATTGTACCTAAAGATTTAACTGAAATTGTAGTAGCGAATGGACCAGGTTCTTATACGGGATTAAGGATTGGTATCACTACAGCTAAAACTTTAGCATATGCACTTAATATACCAGTTTATGAAGTGTCTTCTTTAAAAGCCTTGGCACATACAACTGATATAAAAGAAATGCTAATCGTCCCTATATTTGATGCAAGACGTAATCATGTCTTTACTGGTGTATATAAGTATGAAGATAATGTATTAACAAATGTAATGGAAGATACGTACATCTCTATAGAAGCACTTAAAGAATACTTGGAGTCATTAAACAAAACATATATATATGTAGGGAAAGATGCTGAGAAGCTCCAAGATCAATTAGCAGGTGAAATAAAATCTTATTTACCAGATGCTTCTAGAATGTATGATATAAAAGAAGAACCTGTTAAAAATGTACACGAACTAAAACCACGATATTTAAAATTATCAGAGGCGGAACAAAATTGGAAAAACAATCAGACAACACGTTAGAAATTAGAATAATGTCAATGGAAGATGTCCCTCAAGTTTATGAAATAGAAAAGCAGAGTTTCACTAATAGTTCGTGGTCGATGGAAGCTTTTTATCATGAATTAGAGAAGAATGAATTTGCTCATTATTTTGTAGTATCGCTAGGTGAAGAAATTATTGCTTATTGTGGTTTGTGGCTCGTGATAGATCAAGCACAAATTACGACGATTTCAGTAAGTAGAAATTATAGAAATAGCGGAGTCGGTCAATTGTTATTAGAATACGTAATGAACTTTGCGAGTTCAACATGCACAACAATGAGTTTAGAAGTAAGAATTGAAAATGATGTAGCAAGACATGTATATGAAAAAGCAGGGTTTACTTATGGTGGCGTCAGAAAAAATTATTATGGCGACGGAGAGGATGCAAAAGTAATGTGGGTGAGTCTAAAAAATGTGTGAATCTATAATATTAAGTATTGAAACAAGTTGTGATGAAACTGCAGCTAGTGTGATTAAAGATGGTAAAGAAATATTAAGTAACGAAGTCGTAACACAGATGATGACACATAAGAAGTTTGGTGGAGTAGTACCTGAAGTAGCGAGTAGACAACATGTAGAAGTGATTACTCGAGTAGTCGATGAAGCTTTGAAAAATGCAGAGATGACTATGGAAGAGATAGATGCCATTGCTGTTACAGAAGGTCCAGGATTAATTGGGGCATTATTGGTAGGTGTAGCGAGTGCTAAAGCTTTAGCATTTAGTTACCAAAAGCCATTAATCCCAGTACACCATATTGCTGGTCACATATACGCTAACAATCTAATTCAGCCTCTACAATTCCCATTAATGGCGCTAATTGTATCAGGTGGTCATACAGAATTAATTTATATGGAAGATCATTTAAACTTTGAAATAATAGGTGAAACAAGAGATGATGCTGTAGGCGAAGCATATGATAAAGTAGCTAGAACAATAGGATTACCTTATCCAGGTGGACCAGAAGTAGATCGATTAGCAGAAATTGGGCAAGATAATTTAAATTTCCCAAGAGTATGGTTAGAAAAAGATAGTTATGATTTTAGTTTTAGTGGTTTGAAAAGTGCTGTTATAAATACACTTCATAACAAACGACAAAAAAATGAAGAAATTATACCCGAAGACGTAGCAACAAGCTTTCAAAATAGTGTTGTAGAAGTTCTTGTAGGTAAAACGATGTCTGCCATTAAAGAATATAAAGTAGACCAGCTAGTCGTGGCAGGAGGAGTTGCCGCAAACAAAGGGCTTAGAAAAGTATTGGCGCAAGAATGTGAAAGAGAACAAATAGAATTAAAAATACCACCTCTAAATCTCTGTACAGATAATGCTGCGATGATTGGTTCAGTAGCTCATTACCTTTATATAAACGGTAAGACAGCGGACATGAAGCTTAATGGAAAAAGTTCATTAGATATAGAAATGATGGATTAGAGTTGTTTTTAAACAATAAATTTTCTATTGGCAAGCTTGCACGAACAAAATCGTAAACTATAAAAAATAGGCATATCACTTTTAAACTGAAATAATCAGTTAAGTGATATGCTTATTTTTGTTTCAAATAGGCATGTATATGATAAATCTATTAAATACTATAAGTATTAAGATAATGCTATTGTTTTCGTGAATACTTACCTTCACTATTTGTGTAATCAGTGTAGTCTTGTATTCTTTCCTCATATTCATCTTTAGTTATAATTTTAAGATTTAGTAATTCTTTAGCCTGGGTTGAATAGCGCTCTATATTTTCATTATTTTCTTTCATGAACTACCATCCCTTCTGTTTCATGTCAGACCAATGATTAGTGAAATTAGCCAATTTAATAAAATATATAAATTTTGAAAATTAAAAAGAAATTGGTTACCTGAATTATAAGGCTTTTTAGATTTTAAATCTACTAATATTTTCTATATTATTAAAAAATTATGTTTAAATATATTTTTAATTAATAATCTTTACTTTCTTAGTATTAAGTACATGCTTAATTAATAAAGTCAATACGGAACATTTGTACTTGTGCACAAGTTAAGCACATTTTGTGGATAAACTAGGTATATCTTTTTAAATATTTGTGGATAACTTATTATTAAAAAGAATGGTTTGTACAATTTACCTGTGGATAAGTAGGATAACTCTGTGGATTACTAGTAAAACAAGACTTTTTAATGTGAATAAAAATGTGGCTAAATATAAAAAATAAAAGTATTAGAGTGTAAAAATAACTCTAATACTTTTAAATTAATCTAATTGATTTTGTATTTCTTCCCAATTATTCATACTTTCTTCGAGCAGATGTTCTGTATCTATTCTTTGTTTATTAATTTGATTACTCTTTTCAATATCATTAAATACTTCAGGCAAAGTAAGTTGATATTCATAATCTTCTATAAGTGATTCATATTCAGATATATTACTTTCTATTTCTTCAAGTTGTCTTTCTAATTTTCTTTTTTCTTTCTTTTGTTGTTTCTGATTGATATAGAAGTCATCATCATTAGTAGAAGCGGTTTGCTTTTTGTTACTTTGTTCATAGTTTTCGATTGCTTCTCGTTGCTCTAATTTTTCTAAGTAATATTGATAATCTCCCTGGAATAATTCGTTACCATCAGCAGTAATATGAAATATTTTGTTAGCAAGTTCATTAATAAAGTAACGATCATGAGTTACAAATAAGAGTGTACCTTCATAATTTTGTAGAGCTTGTTCTAACATTTCTTTTGAATCAATATCTAAATGGTTTGTAGGCTCATCTAAAATGAGTAAGTTATTTTTTTCTAACATGAGTAATGCAAGCTGTAATCTAGCTTTTTCTCCACCAGATAAATCATTGATTATTTTTTTAACTTCTTCTTGTGTAAATAAAAAACGCCCAAGAATCGTTCTAATATCTTTTTCTGGCATATGAGAATATTGATTCCAAACATAATCTAAAATCGTTAAATTAGATTTAAATTCAGCTTGTTTTTGATCGTAATAACCGATTTGGACATTGGAACCATAACGTATATCACCAGATAATGATTCTAGTTTTTGGGCAATCGTTTTTATTAATGTGGATTTCCCAATACCATTTGGACCGATTATAGCAATTCGGTCGTGTCTTTTTACCTCTAAATTTATAGGGGGTGTAATGCGATCAGAGTAGCCAATTTCTAAGTTTTTAACAGATAAAACATCTTCACCCGTTGAACGGTTAATTTCAAAAGCTATTTGAGCGCTTTTAGCATCTAGCCTTGGTTTTTCGATTTTTTCCATTCTTTCAAGAACTTTTCTACGACTTTTTGCCATACCACTTGTTGATGCTCTCGTTATATTTTTCTCAACAAATGTTTCTAATTTTTTAATTTCACTTTGCTGTCTTTCATATTCAGCCATTACTTTTTCATAATGGGCATCTCTTTCTTTTAGAAATTTACTATAATTGCCGATATAACGCTTAACAGAACCAAGTGCCACATCATATACTTGATTAACAATTTTATCTAAGAAATATCTATCATGACTGATGATGACAATAGCACCCTTAAAGTGTATTAAATAATTTTCCAACCATTCTGTAGTTTCCATATCTAAATGGTTTGTAGGTTCATCAAGCAGCAATAAATCAGGTTCGCGTAATAACATTTGAGCCATTGATAACCTTGTTTTTTGACCACCGCTAAATGAATGTATTTCTCTATCAAAATCTTCTTCAGTAAAATTCAAACCTGTTAACACTGTTTTTATTTTACTTTCATATTGATACCCATCTAATAGTTCATATTGATTAGATAAATATTCATATTGCGATAACTGTTCTTTATATTCTTCGCTATCATACTGTTCAGCATGTTCGCTTAACCATTTTGTTAAGTTATTCATTTTCTGTTCTAGCTTTATGATATGTTCGAAAGGTTTTCTCATTTCATTCATAACAGTATCGGAAGAATCTAATGTCATTTGTTGAGTTAAATAACCCATTGAAACATTTTTACCTTTAGAAAAGTTTCCAGAGTCATATGATTCAGTGCCAGCAATAATTTTCATCAATGTGGTTTTTCCAGCACCATTTCTGCCGACGATAGCTATTCTTTCGCCTGTTTTGACTTCAAAATCGACATCTGAAAATATTATGTCGCCGTCAAAAGACTTTTCTAATTTATTTATTTGTAAAAGTATCATATCTACACCTCTCTATTACTTATTATTCTACATGAAAACACTAAAGAAATGTATCTTATTTGCATACAATATTTGTATAGTTATTTCAAGAAAAGTTTGATATAATTAACCCAATAGATGTGAACGCAATCACATTATTTTATAGTAGAAAAGGTGAGGATTTTGGCGAAGAATGATGTGAAGATCCCAAAAGCAACTTTGAAACGATTGCCACTGTACTATCGATTTGTAAGCACTTTGCATAATTCAGGTGTGGACCGTGTGTCTTCAAAAGAACTTAGTGAAGGTCTCAAAATTGATTCAGCGACAATTCGTCGTGATTTTTCATATTTTGGAGAACTAGGCAAAAAAGGATACGGCTATAACATCAGTTATTTATTAAAGTTTTTCAGAACAACTTTAGAGCAAGATGATATGACAAAAGTAGCTATTGTTGGTGTAGGTAATTTAGGTACTGCACTCGTTAACTATAACTTTACGGTTAATGATAGAATGCAAATTGTAGCAGCTTTTGATCAATCTGAAGATGTAGTAGGTAATATGGTAGGTAAATTAACGATTGATAGCATGGACGATTTCGAGAAAGTACTTGAAGAACTTGGTATTGAAGTTGTAATATTGACAGTACCACAACAAGCTGCACAAAAAGTTGCAGATAGAATAACAAAAGCAGGTATTACTGGAATACTGAATTTTACACCTCAAAGAGTAAACGTACCTGAGAAAGTTCAAGTACATCATATAGATTTAGGAATAGAACTACAATCTTTAATCTTCTTTATGAAGAATCAATAGGAGGGTATCAAGATGGAAGCATTAGCGTTTATCAATACTGTCGGCATTTCAGGACCAGTTAGTTTATTATTTATAGGGGTAGTTGCACTGATTATTTTCGGACCGAAGAAATTACCACAATTCGGAAGAGCAATGGGTTCAACTTTGAAAGAATTTAAAGACGCTACAGATGGCATGACAAACTTCGACGATAAGAAAAATAACGACGAACAAAGTCAGGACAAAGAAGTTAAATAAAGCACGGACATAATGTTCATATAAATGTGGCGGGAATCCTGCCACATCTTTTTTTAGATTGGAGGTAAAGCGGTGAATAAAGACAACTTAACATTTGTCGAACATTTAGAAGAATTGCGTAAACGTATAATGGTAGTTGCTTACTTTCTAATCGGGGGATTAGTAATAGGTTTTTTCTTTGCAAAACCAGTCATTCATTACATTACGAATGATGATTTTACTCAATCATTAGAACTAAATGCTTTCAGAATAACGGACCCTCTTACAATATACATAGCAATGATTGTCGTAATAGCTTTTATAATTGTCTCACCAGTTATCTTATACCAGTTATGGGCTTTCATATCACCAGGATTACATCCAAAAGAACAAAAAGTCACTTTAAGTTATATTCCTTTTAGTTTAGGATTATTTATCATTGGATTATTGTTTTCTTATTTTGTTATTTTCCCTTACTTAATTTCGTTTACAATGGGATTGGCAGACGATATGGGCATTAAACAAACGATAGGCATTAAAGAATATTTTAGTGAGTTGTTTAAATTTACTATACCTTTCGGATTTGTATTTCAACTGCCTATACTGCTATTGTTTTTAACGCGATTAGGTATTGTGACACCAATGTTTTTAAAGAAAAACAGAAAATATGCATACTTCATATTATTAGTCTTAGCTGCTTTAATAGCACCGCCAGACTTTATGACACATATACTATTCACGCTTCCTATGATTGTACTGTATGAAATAAGTATTTTGATATCTAAGGTTGGATATAAGAAATATTTAAAAGCAGAACAAAAACTTATGGAAGAAGAATTAGGTATGGATGAAGATGAAACAGAAAAGAGCTAGGGATGTAAATCCTTATCTCTTTTTTTGGATTGGATTGATCAAAAAGCAAGAGTTGATATTGTTGTTTGATTAAGTATTATATAAATCCAAGTAGTGGCTCCTTATTAGATTTAGTATCTCAATAATCCAAGTACACATACCTTTATTGGATTTTCTACCTCAATAATCCAACTAACTATACTCTTATTGGATTAACGATGACAATAATCCAATTAACCACACTCTTATTGGATTTACTCCAACAATAATCCAATTAACCACACTTTTATTGGATTTACTACAACAATAATCCAATTAACCACACTCTTATTGGATTTACTAAGACAATAATCCAATTAACCATACTCTTATTGGATTTACTCCAACAATAATCCAATTACACATACTCTTATTGGATTTACTCCAACAATAATCCAATTAACCACACTCTTATTGGATTTACTCCAACAATAATCCAAGTAATCATGCTTTTATTGGATTAAGTAACACGTAAACTTAAGAATTAACTTTTTTTCTGGTTCAAACCTAAAAGTAATACACTTTCGAATATCTTCACGAGGAAAATCTAAAGTAATATATGATTTAAGAGTCGCTATAATAGCAATAAACTTAAGAAAAATGGAAGATATAAGAACTATAAAACCAAGTCTGAGACACAATTATGTCCTAGACTTGGTTTTATTTTGTGCTGTATAAATTTTGTAATCAAATAGTAACTTGAAAAATCCAGAAATATGATATAATATTATTCCTATCGTTATAATCAGAATAGGAGTTGTTAAATGAAATGATCTGGATGATAATTAGTGGTTTAATTGTTGGTATATTACTTGGCTTCGTTATGCAAAGAACAAGATTTTGTTTAACTGGCGGATTTAGAGATATGTACGTACAGAAAAATAATAAAATGTTTTATGCTTTGTTAATTGCTATTTCAGTTCAAAGTATCGGGTTATTTACTTTAGTAGGTTTAGGCGTATTTAAACTAGAAGCTGCAACATTTCCTCTAGTTGGTACAATAATAGGATCATTTGTATTTGGTATAGGTATTATACTTGCTGGAGGATGTGCAACTGGTACTTGGTATAGAGCTGCTGAAGGCCTTATTGGTAGTTGGATTGCTTTAGTTCTATATGGTGTAACTGCTGCAATTATGAAATCGGGTCCTTTAAATCCATTACAAGAAAATATAAATTCATATACAGTTGTGAATTCAAATATGGCAGAAACATTAAATATTCCAGTATGGATTTTAATAGTATTATTAGTTGGTATTACAGCTTACTTTGTTACAAAGACATTAAAAAAACCAAAAATAGCTATACCTCAATTGAAACAAAAGCATACGGGTATTAGACATATATTATTTGAAAAGAGATATCATCCATTTGCTGCTGCTGTAGTAGTAGGATTAATTGCATTGATTGCATGGCCAATGAGTGCATCAACAGGTAGAATTGGTGGTTTAGGCATTACAACACCATCAGCAAATATCGTTCAATTTTTAGTTACTGGCGACATGTCATTAATTAATTGGGGTGTATTTCTAGTATTAGGAATCTTTGTTGGTTCTTACATTGCAGCTAAAGGTTCAAGAGAATTCAAATGGAGAATGCCGGATACTAAAACGATTCGCAACAGTGTTATTGGTGGAGCTTGCATGGGTGTAGGAGCATCATTAGCAGGTGGTTGTTCTATAGGTAACGGTTTGGTATCAACTGCAGCAATGAGCTGGCAAGGTTGGGTTGCATTACCTTCAATGATTGTTGGAGCATGGTTTATGAGTTACTTTATCTTTGTTAAGCCTAGAAAAGCAAAACAAACAAAAACACAAGTTTCAACTCAAAGTATATAATTAAGGAGTGTTTATAAATGGTACATGAATTAGGTACAGTAGGAATGGTTTGCCCATTCCCATTAATTGAAGCGCAAAATAAAATGGACGAATTACAAGCAGGTGAACAATTAAAAATAGACTTTGATTGTACACAAGCAACTGAAGCATTACCAAATTGGGCAGCGGACAACGGTTATCCCGTAACTAATTATGAACAAGTCGGCGATGCTTCTTGGACAATAACAGTAGAAAAACAATAATTTTATAAATTGTGTTTGGCTGAGACATTTTTGATGTTTCAGCCTTTTATTTATTAAAAAAATGGTTTTATATAATGAAATGAAAGTTATGTATATCTTATATTTTGGTTATTTATTTTTAGAGTAATGGAAACGGTTTTATGATAGAATGTTTCTTTGAGAGGTGTATTCATGAAGACTATAAAAGATATTGCTAAAATGGCAGGTGTATCTAAAAGTACTGTCTCTAGATACTTAAATGGCGGATCAATTAGCAAAGTAACAAGAGAAAAAATACATAGAGTTGTAGAAGAGACAGGTTATAAACCTAATCAGTTTGCGCAAAGTTTGAAAGCTAAAAGAACAGGTTTAATAGGAGCAATCGTGCCTAGATTAGATTCTTATGCGACAACTGAAACATTAAAAAGCATAGAATCTACATTATTATTACAAGATGTACAAACAATGATTGTAAATACTGATTTATCAAAAGAAAGAGAAATAGAGTCTATTTATACATTGGCCAAAAGAAAAGTAGATGGAATTATATTATTAGCTACACATATTTCAGATGATCATCTCAATGCAATAAATTCAATAGAATGCCCAGTCATTATAGTAGGACAATCTCATGAGCTATTATATTCAATCGTACACGATGATTATCATGCCGGCGAACAAGTAGCGAAGTGGATTATAAAAAACAATTATAAGCATGTCACTTATATAGGTGTTTCTGAATACGATGTCGCAGTAGGTAAGACAAGGAAAGATGGATTATTTGTATCATTAAAAAACAACGGCATTGTACCTAGATTTATTGAAAGTACGTTTAGTATGTCTGATGCACAAGAAGTCGGAAAACATATTGAGGTTCGAGATAATGAAGTTATTGTGGCAGCTACGGACAACATCGCGTTAGGAATTTATCACTCAGTGTTAAACGCTGATTACGATATGCCTAAAATTATTGGCTTTGGTGGTAATAAAATCACAAAAATTATCGCACCTATTATACAAACAGTTTCGTTTAATTATAGAGAAGCGGGTGAAACATCAGTTGAAGTATTACAAAATATTTTAAATGGTGAAGAAGTTAAAAAGCTTAACGTAATAGATACTCACTTTGAAGAGCAGTAAAGAATAAGTTATGATAAAATAACTGAGTAATATAAAATGGAACCGGTTCAAAATTAAAGTAAGGAGAATGGTAATGGTTAATTGGACACGTGAAGAACGATATACAAAATTATCAGATATAACAGAAGAAGAATATTTAGAGCTACAAGAAAAAGTAAATCAGTCTGAATGGCGTCAAATTTTTCATATACAGCCTAAAACAGGGTTATTAAACGACCCTAATGGTTTAATTTATCATAATGGTAAATATCACATATTTCATCAATGGTATCCATTGGGTGCAGTACACGGTATTAAATATTGGTACCATTACATAAGTGATGATTTAATTCATTTTGAAGACAAAGGAATAGCCTTAGCTCCAGACACATCGTATGATAGTCATGGCGTTTATTCTGGTAGTGGTTTTGATTACAATGGTAAACTATATTTAATGTATACAGGTAATGTAAGAGATTCTGAATGGGAACGTACATCTAATCAAATGATAGCAGTAGAACAAGAAGACGGTTCTTTTAAAAAATTAGAAAAACCTGTTATAGAAAGTAGCCCAGAAGGATATACTGAACATTTTAGAGATCCAAAAGTATGGGAACAAAACGGCAAGTATTATGCTATATTTGGTGTTCAAAGAGAAGATGAAACAGGTACAGTTATTGTCTATGAATCAGAAGATATTAAAAATTGGAATTTTAAAGGTGAACTGAAAACAGAATTAAATGAATTTGGATTTATGTGGGAGTGCCCAGATTTATTTGAATTAGATGGACAAGATGTACTCGTTTTCTCACCTCAAGGTATTGAAGCAGAGGACGATCGATTCGAAAATATTTACCAATCAGGATACATAATTGGGAATGTTAACTTAGAAGAACTGACGATGGAACATGGCCAGTTTAAAGAATTGGACCAAGGCTTTGATTTTTATGCACCTCAAACATTTTTAGATAAAGATGGAAAGCGTATATTAATAGGTTGGATGGGGTTACCTGAAATTGATTATGCGACTGATGATGAAGGTTGGGCACACTGTTTAACACTTCCTAGAGAATTAACGATAGAAAATAACAAACTTAAACAAAGACCAATTAAAGCATTAGAAAAATTAAGAAGTAATGAAGAAACTGCAGAAGGATATGCAAATAAGCATTCCGTGAAATTACACCCGTATGAAGGGAAACAGTATGAGCTCATTATAGACATACTTGATAATGATGCAACTGAAATCTATTTTGAAGTGCGTGTTTCTAAAAAGTGTTCAACGCAAATAATATATAACACAAAAACTAAAAAACTTACTTTAGATCGCTTTGAGAGTGGAGTAGTGAGTGAAGCGGTAGAAAAGGCTACAAGATCCACTGTTTTAGATAATGAGCTAAACCAACTTAGAATATACAGTGATACTTCTAGTTTAGAAATCTTTGTGAATGATGGAGAATGTGTATTCACATCAAGAATATTCCCTGATAATGATGCAGTTAACTTTAGAACATCTACAGAATCAGGACAAGTTTATTTGAAATTTACAAAGTATGATATTGAATTTAATAAATAGTATTAAAACTCTACACCTGTTGTTTTTAAAAAACAGGTGTTTTATTATGTGTAATAAGTTAGAGATTTATGAATAAGTTATTACAAAATATTAATTCTGTGTAACATATTATATATAAGCATAGAAAAGGTTTTAATTATCATTTATACTGAAATTGTAAAAAATAACAAGGAGGGGAGATCTTTATGAAGATATTTAGAAATGTATTTTTATCATCCGTGATATTATCTTCAATAGCATTTTCAGGTTATACAGTAAATAATGTTGATGCCAAGGAAACAATTGAAGATAATACGAAAGATACTTCTCCTAATACAAACAACGATGTAAGTAATGAAAAGATAGAGAAGCAAAAAACATCAGTACAAGATAAATCGACAGAAGAAGATAAATCAGAAGAGAAAAATACTGAAAATTCAACAGAAGAACCAAGTACAGAGGAGCCGGATAAAGGCGATACGAGTACGGAAGAACCAAGTACAGAGGAACCGGATAAAGGCGATACGAGTACGGAAGAACCAAGTACCGAGGAACCGGATAAAGGCGATACAAGTACGGAAGAGCCAAGTACCGAAGAACCGGATAAAGGCGATACGAGTACGGAAGAACCAAGTACCGAAGAGCCGGATAAAGGCGATACGAGTACGGAAGAACCGGATAAAGGCGATACGAGTACGGAAGAACCAAGTACAGAGGAACCGGATAAAGGCGATACAAGTACAGAAGAGCCAAGTACCGAGGAACCGGATAAAGGCGATACGAGTACAGAAGAGCCAAGTACCGAGGAACCGGATAAAGGCGATACGAGTACAGAAGAGCCAAGTACCGAAGAACCAAATAAAGGCGATACAAGTACGGAAGAGCCAAGTACCGAAGAACCAAATAAAGGTGATACAAGTACGGAAGAGCCAAGTACCGAAGAACCTCAAAATAATGGAGGAAATAACAATCAAACTCCACCACCAAATCAATCAAATAAAAATGATTCATCTTCAGAACCACCAAAATCAAATGAATCATCTAACCAATCTAAATCAGACAATTCAAAGGGAAACGATATAGAAAATTCTATACCAACTATGCCTTCTTATCCAAACACAGATGAAATAGGAAACTATCAACAAGACGGTATACAATCATCAGAACATTCTCCAAAATTCATTCCAGGTAATGCTGAAGAATATTATAATAAAATGGATAAAGATGTACTAGATTTAGTTACGAGTAAAGTGGGGACAAGACCAGATTTAGCAGAACCGAAATTTAAAAATCATGAGAAAACGACAGAAACAACTACAGTAGATAATGACCAGACAACTAAAAAAACGACACATGATTTTGAAAATGCAAGTGATAAAAAAGATATAACGAAACAAACTATACTAGGCATTTCAATTGCTATCGTCATTGTATTAGGTGCAATCATCGTCTTTATTATTAGAAGATTAAGAAGAACATGAAATAAAAAACAAGACTGAGACATTTATTTATGTCTCAGTCTTGTTTTTTTTATTCTATAATTATTAAAACTCTGATTGATCTATATTAAGCGTAGCGTCATATAAGTGGCTTACAATTTCTTTAACTGTACCTTCTTTAAATGGTGAGTTTAATTGTACAGAATTCATTATATCTATAAATGATTTTGAACCGCCGATTTGACATATTTTTAAGTAATCATTCCAAGCTTTATCAGGGTTTTCTTCATGTCTAATATAAAATTGCATGGCACAAATAGTTGCTAAAGTATAATCGATATAATAGAAAGGTAAAGCGAACACGTGACCTTGTCTATGCCAAAAACTACCGTTTATTAAATGATTAACACCGTCATAATCTTTATTCGGTAAATATTTTCGTTCTAAATCTGACCAAATTTTACGTCTTTCTTCTGGTGTAAGGTTAGGGTTCTCATACACTTTATGTTGAAATTCATCAATCGCAACGCCATAAGGTAAAAATTTAATATTGTCTTCTAAATGAGATAGCTTGAATTTTTCGGTATCTTCACCAAAGAATAATGACATCCAAGGATATGTTAAATACTCCATACTCATAGAATGTATTTCACATGCTTCTGAAGTTGGAAAATAATATTCTGGGACTGAGTATTTTAAACTTTCAAATACTTGAAAAGCGTGTCCCGCTTCATGTGTCATAACTTCTATATCACCTTGTGTGCCGTTGAAGTTAGCAAAAATAAATGGTGAATTAAAGTCATTTATTATCGTACAATATCCACCACTCTCTTTTCCTTTTTTAGCTTCTAAATCAAATAATGATTTATCTATCATATAATCAATAAACTTGCCTGTTTCATTAGAACGTTCATGGTACATTTTTTGAGCATTTTTAATGATTGCTTGTGTGCCAATTTGGGGTTTAGGAGAACCAGATTTAAAAGTAAAGTTTTGGTCATAAACTTTTAATTGATCGACATTAATACGCTCGGCATGTTGTTTATTAATTTGTTCGGTAATTGGTACAACATGGTCCTTTATTTGATTTCTAAATACTTCTACATCTTCTGCATTATAACCAATTCTTTGCATACGATCATAACCAAGTTGAATAAAATTGTTATAGCCGAGTTTAAGTGCAATTTCATGTCTTACATGAACAAGGTCATCGTAAATGCGGTCTATCTTTTCTAAGTGTTCTTCAAAGAATTGTTCTTTTGTTATGTATGCTTCCTTTCTAATATCTCTGTCTGGATTAATAAAATATTTGTTAAATTGAGATAGGTTCAGGTGTTCACCTTTATATAATATGTCAGCAGACGCAATTAATTTATCATATTCACTTATGAGTTTATTTTCTTTTACTAATAAATCATTAATAGAAGGATGATAAGTATTGAGTTCAACTTTAGCCAACTCAAATAACTGTTCACCAAAATGTGATACTAATCCGTCTTTATGTTTAGAATTCAAAAGTGCTTTATAAAATAGATTGTCTAAGTTTTGAATTCTTGGCATGTTTTCATCGAAAAAGTCACGTTCTTTATTGTAAAATTCATCGTTTGTATCGATGGAAGAACGGATAAGCGCAATGTTAAAATGCGTATCAGTGTGGTTACGGATTTTATTAATATCATCAACAAAACTTATTGCTTCCTCTAAAGTATTTGCAGATTCAAAGTCTTTTAATAACGACTTTATGTTTTGTTCCTTTTCTTCAATATTAATATGTTCATACTGAAATTCGTTAAATGTTAAGACCATATAAATACCCCCTCATTTCTTATATTATAACTTATTTTACAAATTATAACTTATTACTTTTAATATAATTAAAATTTTGATTATTATCAATAAAAAATCCCTAAACCCTTGAATTTAACCAACGGAATAGGGATGACTAAAACATATTCTAGATTTAAAGCATATGAATAATAGTGTTGTAAATTAAATGTGCCATTTGAGACTGTTTTTCTAATTGGTCTTGAAGATCATCTTTTAAAAAGATTTGTCCAATTACTACGACACCATTCATTCCCATATGTGCAATAATTGGAACAATGATACGTTTTGTTAATACATAAAGACCACTGAAAACTGTGCCCATTACAACGTAAATTAAAGTGTGCTCTGGATCAGAATGCGCTAATGAAAACACAAACGAACTAACAAGAACAGCAATGATAAAACTTAGCCAAGTAGGTTTTTTAATCATATTAAAAATTTCACCAAATATTAATTTACGGAAAATTAATTCTTCTAAAATAGGTCCAGCTAAAACGATATATAAAATTAAAATATGAGATTCCTGTGCTATTTTCATTAAGTTCTGGGTATTGCCACTTTCAATAGGTTGATTAAATACGTAAATATTTATATAAGCAGCTATCCCTTGTCCGAACATAGCAAGAAATATACCGGCGATACACCAAAAGATAACGTATAACCAAGGTTCTTTAGTTTGTTGTTCGAGTCGAGTTGGATTTTTAATATTTGAATTCATATACCATAATATTAATACCGTAATGATAGCTGTAATTGCCATCCATGTTAATGAAATCTCCAATCGTGTTGTATTGGATAGATTAGCATTTGCGTATATAGTATTTGGCACGATTGCGATTGTTTGTACAATTACAAATAGTAAAAGTGTAGTTACATTGACTGTTAATCTTTTAAATTGCATTTCTATAATTTCCTCCAAAAATAAACATGTTAATATTGTATCGTATTTTTGTAAAAAAGAGAAAAGTTTAAGTTATTTTACTTGTAATTTTGACCAAGTTTGATTATTATAAAAATATAGTTAGCACTTAACTATTAAGAGTGCTAATATTAAAAGCGCCAAGGAGGATTTTATAAATGTTAAAACCATTGGGAGATAGAATTATTATCGAAAAAACAGAAAAAGAACAAACTACAGCGAGTGGAATTGTATTAACAGATTCAGCTAAAGAACAGTCTAACGAAGGTAAAGTTGTAGCTGTTGGACCAGGTAAACGTTTAGAAGACGGTACAAGACTGACTGTTGATGTATCTGTTGGTGATCAAGTTGTTTATCAACAATACGCAGGAACAGAAGTTAAACGTGATAAAGAAACATATATTATCCTTTCAGAAGATGATATTTTAGCAATAGTTGAACAGTAATTGATTAAAAATTGAAATGAAACATTGATATATAATTAATGGAGGTATTATAGATGGCTAAAGAACTTAAATTTTCAGAAGATGCACGTCGTTCAATGTTAGCAGGCGTGGACAAATTAGCTAATGCAGTTAAAGTAACATTAGGACCTAAAGGACGTAATGTTGTTTTAGATAAAAAATTCACTTCACCACTTATTACAAATGATGGTGTAACAATCGCTAAAGAAATTGAATTAGAAGATGCTTATGAGAATATGGGAGCGAAATTAGTTGCTGAAGTTGCTAACCAAACTAATGAAGTTGCTGGTGACGGAACAACAACTGCTACTGTATTAGCTCAAGCAATGATTCAAGAAGGCTTGAAAAACGTTACTAGTGGTGCGAATCCAGTAGGTATTCGTGAAGGTATCGATAAGGCTGTTAAAGTTGCTTTAGAAGAATTACACGAGATTTCACAACCTGTAGAGAAGAAAGAAGAAATTGCACAAGTAGGTTCTATCTCTGCAGCTGACGAGGAAATTGGTAAATTTATTTCAGAAGCTATGGAAAAAGTAGGTAACGATGGAGTTATCACAATTGAAGAATCAAAAGGATTCAACACAGAATTAGAAGTAGTTGAAGGCATGCAATTCGATAGAGGTTACACTTCACCTTACATGGTTACTGATTCTGATAAAATGACTGCAGAATTAGAAAATCCATACATCTTAATTACAGATAAAAAAATCTCATCATTCCAAGATATTTTACCTGTATTAGAAAAAATATTACAAACAAACAGACCAATATTAATTGTAGCTGACGATGTAGAAGGAGACGCTTTAACAAACTTAGTACTTAACAGATTACGTGGAACATTTACTGCAGTTGCAGTTAAAGCACCAGGATTCGGTGATCGTCGTAAAGCAATGTTAGATGATTTAGCTATTTTAACTGGTGGTCAAGTTATAACTGATGATTTAGGTTTAGATTTAAAAGAAACAACATTAGATATGCTTGGTGAAGCAGGTAAAGTACAAGTAACAAAAGATGATACTACAATCGTTGAAGGTCAAGGCGATTCTGTTAATATCGATGCTCGCGTTGGTCAAATCAAAGCTCAAATTGAAGAAACAACTTCTGACTTTGATCGTACTAAATTACAAGAACGCTTAGCTAAATTAGCTGGCGGTGTAGCTGTAATCAAAGTAGGTGCAGCGACAGAAACAGAATTGAAAGAACGTAAGTTAAGAATCGAAGACGCATTAAACTCAACACGTGCTGCTGTAGAAGAAGGTATCGTAGCAGGTGGTGGTACAGCACTAGTTTCAATTTATAACAAAGTATCTGAAGTTGAAGCTAAAGGTGATGTAAAAACTGGTGTGAACATTGTATTGAAAGCATTAGAAGCACCATTACGCCAAATTGTAGAAAATGCTGGTTTAGAAGGATCAATCATCGTAGAAAAACTTAAAAATGCAGACGAAGGTATTGGTTACAATGCAGCAACTGAAGAATGGGTTAACATGTTAGATGCAGGTATTGTAGACCCTACGAAAGTTACGCGTTCAGCATTACAAAATGCAGCATCTGTTGCGGCTATGTTCTTAACAACAGAAGCGGTAGTAGCAGATATACCTGAAGACGAACCAGCTGCTCCAGATATGGGCGGCATGGGCGGAATGCCAGGTATGATGTAATAAAATAATACCATTACAATTCCTCTCGCCATTGTGGTGAGAGGAATTTTTTATGTTAAAATGAAATTAATTTGGTTAAGAGAGGTAAATAATATGATACGACAAGCTAAAAAGACAGATGCAGCTAAATTAAGTGAACTTATGTATATTATTTGGCATGATATGCAAATTCCGTTAGTTGAGAATAATCCAAAGGAAAAAGTATTAAAAATCATTCAACAAAGTATTGAAGAGGGCAATTATAGAAATCATTATAAAAACATGCATGTATATGAAGTAGAGGGAAATATTGCTGGCTTTATTAATTGTTATTCTGGAGATGAAGAAAAGCAACTCGAAGATAACTGGCATAATATTGATTTCAAAGAAGAATTTAAGTTGGAAGGAACGCCATTACCTGAAAAAGAAGCGAACGAAGGCGATTTATATATAGAATCTATAGCTGTATTTTCAGACTATAGAGGTCGAGGTACCGCAACTAAATTGATTGATTACATATTTGATTATGGTAGAAATCAAGGTTATGAAACAGTGACACTTAATTGCGAAGTAGATAATGAAGGTGCTATGAAATTATATAGAAATCTAGGATTTGAACCACTTCATGACAGAGTGTTAAGTGGACATGATTATAAATATATGGTTAAAAGTATTTAAAAGAAAGCATATTTAATTGGAGTGGGACAGGAATCTTATTTTCATAAAAAGGTTTCGTAGTCCCACTTTGCCAATATAACGTAAGTTCGAGAAATTGTTTATAGTTAAACATTTAAACTACTTTCGATAGCTAAGAGTTTTTCTTTTCTATCAACTCCGCTTGAATAACCTCCTAATGACCCGTCAGCTGCTATTACTCTATGACACGGAACAATAATACTAAGTTGATTTTTACCATTTGCATTAGCTACTGCTCTAAAGGCTGTGGGCTGATTAATATTTTCGGCTAATTGTTTATAAGAAATTGTCTCTCCATAAGGAATATCGCATAGAGCGTTCCATACTTTTTGTTGGAAAGGTGTACCAATATTAAAGTTTATCGGAACTGAAAACTCACTTAATTTACCATCAAAATATAAAGAAAGCTCTTGTTCTAACTTATCCAATATTTCATGATTTCCACTTGAAATATCTTCATTTAGCGTTTGCTTAATTTTTTCTGTTTCCTTTTCCAAACTATACTTATCATTAAAATGTAGTAATAATAAGTGCGTCTCGTCACAAATACCAACCATTTTACCCGCTTTTGTCTCAAATTCTTTTTGATATAGACTCATATAAAGCCCTCCTTTCGTAAATTTTAACACATGCTCATGTTATTGACTTTAAAAATGTAAGTGATATTATTACTATAAAACATATGAGTTTAATCGGGAATGAAAGGGAGGATTTATAATGAAAAGAAATATATTTTTATCAATGATTCTTATAGTATCCGTTATATTAGTAGCTTGCGGAAGCGGGGAAAAAGAGAAAAAGGAAATTACAATAGCAACATCACCAGGTCCATACAGTGAGCTATTTTTAAAAGGTATTAAACCAGAACTAGAAAATAAAGGATATACCGTGAAACAAAAAGATTTTACTGAATTATTACAAGCAGATGTTGCATTACAAGAAGGTAGTGTAGATGTAAATGTTGATCAACATAAAGCTTATATGGATACATTTAATAAAGAAAGAGATGCCAAATTAACAAATATTAACAAAATACCAACTGTACCAGCTCAAATTTTTTCAGAAGATAACAAAGATATTAAAAGCATAGAAAATGGAGACACTGTGGCTATTCCGCAAGATCCTTCAAATGCTGCCAGAGCATACCGATTATTAGAAAAAGCAGGTTGGATTAAATTAGATGCAGATAAAGATGATATTACAATTTCTAAAAAAGATATTTCTGACAATCCAAAAAATATAAAAATTAAAGAAATGGATTCAGCCAATATACCTAGAATACTAGGAGAAGTAGATTACGCAGTTATACCTGGATCAATTGTTTATGCATCAGATGTAGACCCTTCAAAAGGACTATTAAAAGAAGATTTAGTTAACGATTTATACTTACAAGTTGTAGTAAATGGAAAAAATAAAGATAAACAATGGGTAAAAGATATAAAAGAAGCATATAGCTCAAAAGGATTTAAAAAAGTATTCAATAAAGAAAATAAAGACGACTATTGGAAAGTACCAGATGAATTGAAGTAAGGAGTTAAAATCGTGATTAAAATCAGAGCGGAATGTTGCAAGACGAGCACCACGTGCAACATAGAAGGCTAGAATGTTGCAAGACGAGCACCACGTGCAACATAGAAGATCATAATGTTGCAAGACGAGCACCACGTGCAACATAGAAGATCATAATGTTGCAAGACGAGCACCACGTGCAACATAGAAGGACGGAACGTTGCAAGACAAGTCCCACGTGCAACATTCCATCCACCATAATATTCTTCACAAAAAAACAGCGCTTCGTTTCCTAACCTTAACGAAGTGCTGTTTTGTACTTTTATTTCATAATTATTTTTTATGACTCTGTTTGTTACGATCGCTATTTCGATTAATAAATGCAGCAATTAGAAATAATATAGATGCAATGGTAAATTTAATACCTGAATCCCCGCTAATTTCCATAACAACGCCTATTATAAATGCGACTACAGCTAATCCAGCGAGTACTTTAGTAATGGTAGACATTTTATAAACTCCTTTTCTTAATGATTATATTATAACAATTTTTATTTTCTTATCAAAAGTATAATTTAAACAAAAATAAAATCATTAAATTGCATATACATCCTTTTCATTTTAATAAATCTCGTCTACTATAGAGGTATCATATTAACGAAAGAGGATGACTTTCTATGAACCCACTAGCTTTAGAATTGAATGAACAATTAAAAAATGAATCTCCAATCGTATTGGATATGCTTTCTGATTTAGGTAAATCAATGTACTTCCCTAAAGGTATATTATCTCAATCTGCCGATGCTAAAGGTACTAAATACAATGCAACAATTGGCATGGCTACTACTGACGAAGGTATTATGTATACAGATGCATTATATAGTCAATTTAGCGATAGAGAACCTAGCGATATATTCCCATATGCTCCACCTCAAGGTTATGAAAAACTTAGAGAATTATGGAAAAATAAAATTTTAAAAGATAATCCAGATTTAAGTGAAAATGCTATTTCAAAACCTGTTGTAACAAACGCGTTAACTCACGGTTTATCACTTGCTGGTGATTTATTTGTTAATCATGATGACACTATTTTATTACCTGAACATAATTGGGGTAACTATAAATTAACATTTGGCGTAAGACATAATGCTCAAATTGAAACTTATCAATCTTTTGAAGAAGATGGTAGTTATACTTTAGAATATTTTAAACGCGCTTTAGAAAATTACAATAAAGATAAAGTTGTATTAGTCTTAAACTTCCCTAATAACCCGACTGGCTACACGCCAACAGTAAATGAAGTGGAAGAAATGGTTTCAGCAATTAACCAATTAGCTGACAAAGGAACACAAGTAATTGCTTTAGTTGATGATGCTTATTATGGACTGTTCTTTGAAGATATTTATAAACAGTCAGTATTCACTGCATTATCTCGATTAAACCATGACAATATTATGCCTGTTAAAATTGATGGTGCAACGAAAGAATACTTCTCATGGGGATTCCGTGTTGGATTCTTAACTTTTGGTTCCCAAAATGAAACTGTAAAAGAAGTATTAGTTTCTAAATTAAAAGGTTTAATTAGAAGTAATTTATCAAGCTGTGCATTACCGAGTCAAACAGCAATTGTACATGCTATGGAAGACCCTTCATTCCAAGAACAAGTTGATCACAATATCAATATTTTAAAAGAAAGATATGAAGTAACGAAAGATGTAGCATATCGTGAAGAATATAAAGATTTATGGACGCCTTATGCATTTAATTCTGGTTACTTTATGGCAATCAAATTAGCAGATGTAGAAGCTGAAAAACTAAGATTGCATTTAATTAAAAATTATAGCATCGGTGTTATTGCATTGAATAAAACAGATGTACGTGTAGCATTTAGCTGTATTGAAAAAAATGACATTGAATATGTATTTGAATCAATAGCTAAAGCGATTCATGAATTGAAATAATATAAGTGTATATAGAGTGTGTATATCAATTGATATACACACTCTATTTTTTTGTTGTTTATAAATATCGTTATTACAAGAAATTGATGTAAATTATAGAAAAATATTTGACTAAACAATGTATAGTGTATATACTGTTTATACACAGTTAGTTGGAGGAGGTAGGACATGAAGATACTTTTGCAGAATAATAGTAATCAACCTATTTATGAACAAATAAAAGAACAAATAAAGGCGAATATTTTACAAGGTAAAGTTGAACCTGGTACACCATTACCTTCAATGCGAGAGCTAGCAAGTGATTTAGGAGTTAGTTTAATTACAACTAAGCGCGCCTACGTCGATTTAGAACAAGAACAGTTTGTAACTTCAATTCGAGGTAAAGGCACATTTGTAAAAGAACAAGATGCCTCGATAATGAAAGAAAAACAATTTATTGTGATTGAAGACTTGGCTAAAGAACTAACAAAACAAGCGAAATTAATAGGGATGGATTTGAAAGAAATAAATGAAATTATATCGTTAATTTATGAGGAAGGTGAGTAATATGACAAAAGCTATTGAAGTAAATAATCTAAACTATCATCTTAAAAATTTTAGCCTTAACGATATACAGTTTGATGTAAAAAAAGGTTATGTAACAGGTTTTATTGGCGCTAACGGTTCAGGTAAAACGACGATTATAAGAATTTTAATGGGTCTTTTAAAAGAACAAAGTGGAGATCTGAAAATATTAGGAGAATATTTGAGAGAGCATCCTGTAGAAATTAAAAATAAAATTGGCTTTGTTTATTCAGAATTATATATGTACGAAAAATGGAATATCAAAACAATTGAATCAGTAGTAAGTAAATATTATAAAAATTGGGATCATGATATTTTCTCGAAATATGTTGAACAATTTGGTTTAACTTACAAACAAAAAGTAAAACATTTCTCAACAGGTATGAAAATGAAATTATCTTTAGCAATCGCTTTGAGTCATCACGCTGAACTATATATATTAGATGAGCCAACTGCAGGTTTAGATCCAGTAGTTAGAAATGAAGTTCTTGAAATATTGCAAAAAGAATTAATTGATGAAGAAAAAACAGTATTTTTTTCTACACATATTATTTCAGATTTAGAAAAAATTGCTGATTATATTGTTTATTTAAAAGACGGATCAATTTTATTAAATGAAAGTGTGAATGACTTAACCGAGAAATATAAAATTGTTAAAGGCGACTCAAATATGCTGGATGATGAATTAAAATCGCTATTGATTAATATTAAAGAAACAAAAACTGGATTTTCAGGAATGACAGAAAATAGTCATGTATTTCTTGAGTTATTTGGAAAAGAGGTAGTGATTGAAACACCAACAATAGAAGAAGTGATGGTAAGAATTGAAAAAGACCAAAAAAATAAGGTTGTGGTTTAAATGAAAGCAATTTTTTACCGAAACTTTATGTATGAAAGAGGTTACTTGTTAGCATATTTTATCTGTTTTGTTTTAACTTTCTTTGCTCAATTCACATTTGGATTTGAAAACATTGAAATAATAAATTTTGTTCCGATATATTTTATTGCTACAGTTTCAATTCATTGTATTAATAATGCCATATTATTGAATAAGCAAAGTAGCCAAATTTTTTATAATAGTTTGCCTATTTCTAAAATAGATATCGTAAAAGCACATTACTTATATAACTTATTACTGACAATTATTTCTTTTGTATTGATTATCATAATAGCTTTATATAAGAATGACACGATATTTCTTCAAGCAGCTATATTTATTGTAGCAACAAATTTATTAACATTAAGTATAGTTTATCCAACGTATGCACATGTTAATATTAATCAACTAGGAGCTTGGATATTGGGAGCTATGTACGCTATATTTGCAATGTTGTATTTCGGAACATATTCAAATCGTTCATATGCATTTTCAGAAATACTAGGTTGGAAAATATTTTTATACTATACACCTTCAATGTTGTTAATAGTTGCCATTATTATATGGATAATTCAATTTAGTAGAGCTATTCATAGTGCTAAGAAAGATAAAATTACCATTTACGGAGGTGTAAAATGAAGCCGATATTATACCGTAATTTAATATTATTAAAACCTTACTTAATTTATATATTGGTAATGATTCTTGCATTACCAGTTACAATGATTTTACCATTTAATAATTACATCAAAATATTTCTATTAGGGATGCTCATGTTTCTTTTACATGTTGTCACTTTGGCGTTTCCTTATTATATATATTTAAGAATTAACAAGAATAAATCAGAAATGAACTTTTTAAGTTATCCTATAACACAAATAACGACGGTTAATATGCACTATTTAACTGCTATTATTTTAATCCTGATCAACTCGGTTACGATTGGTTTATATAATTTAGTGGCATTAATGTATGCGGCAAGTGATATGGATGTTGTTATAAATATGTCAGGGATACTAACGAATGTTGCTGCTAATTTATTTACGATTAGTTTAATATTACCGCTTTGTGATTTTAAAAGGTTTTTAAAAATACCATTAGTAATATGGATTATTTTGATTGGTTTTATATTACCAAGTATAGTACCGTACACAGATAAACTATTGAATAAATTATCTATTCAAACAAATGTTTTTACAAATTATGGAGATGAAATTTTTGTTTCTATATCAATCATATTATTTATCATTACTTACGTAATAGCAATTTCTAAAGCAAGAAAAGGCGAGATAACAATATAGAAGAGGTGACACATTTTGAAATTAACAAACATAAATAAATATTACGGCAAGCAGCAAGTTTTAAACGACATCGACTTTGAATTTGGAGATAGTCAAATAGTAGGTTTAATTGGTAAAAATGGTGTAGGTAAGACTACATTGATGAAAATTATGAACGAAAACATCGTTAAATATAGTGGGAAATTTGAACAAGAAAGTGACGTACGAGTAGGTTATTTAATTGAAAATCCTAAACTGTATTTGAATAAAACTGGTTATTATAATTTAAACTTTTTTAGAGAAGTTTTAGGTAAAGAGGTTGATGACGCATATGTTAATCAATTGATAGAGTCATTTGGAATCAAACCTTATATAAACAAAAAAGTTCAAAAATATTCAATGGGTATGAAACAAAAATTATCAATAGCAGTAGCTTTAATGAATAAACCACACTATTTAATATTAGATGAACCAACGAATGGCATGGATCCAGACGGTTCAATTGATGTGTTAAAAACAATTGAACGTGTAAGTAAAGAACTGAATATCAAAGTTCTTATTTCAAGTCATAAATTAGAAGATATTGAACTCATATGTGACAGAACTGTATTTATGAAAAATGGTCGTATTGTTGAAGATTATAATATGAAAGATGAATCAAAAAGAATTACGAAATTCTTAGTTGAAAGTAATCAATACAACGAAGCGCTTGATGTTCTAACGATGAATTTTAAAGTGATATCTAGTAATAAACATGAAGGGTTAATCGCGATTGAAGCATTGCAAGATTATCAAAATGTACTCAGATTACTCAGCGAAAAAGATATTTACCCTAAATATATCGAAAATAATAAAACTACATTAAGAGATCAGTACTTTAATATTAATAAAGGAGTTGAAGCATAATGAACATCTTACAACACGTTAAATATGATATAACGAGAATATTTAAAAGTCCATTAGGCTTATTCGGCTTATTTCTAGCAATTATTCCTAGCATTGCTGTTATCATTATTTCTTTAAATATGGATAATGTATTTACTTCTCCTGATGTATTAACTGGTTTCTTTGCTTTTGGTGGATTAGTATTATTAATGTTTACATTAAGAACAATTGTTAGAGACATGTCATATGGAACAATTCAGTTATTTTTAAATTCTAAGAAAAACAGAACGATGTACTTATATGGTAAATTAATTTCAGTAATAGGAATCATTATTTTGTTTACTATATTAGGCACTGTAGTTACGTTGCTATCTACATTTATGATGACAACAGGTGATTTAGAGTTTACAGATTTCTTTAAAATGTTTGGTGAACTACTCATTATCATTTTATTCTATGTAACTTTATTGAATATTATTAATTTATTAACTGGAAAAGCCGTGATGGTTTATACTACAGCTATCGTATGTATTATACTCTTACCAACTATATTCAATATACTTTCAATCGTTCCTCAAATAGGAGAAAAAATAGTTAAAGTGATGAAATATAATCCACTAGACTTTCTTCCAGATATTTTAAATAGTGGTTACTTAGGTATGGAAGGTTACCAAATTGGGATAACGGTTGTTTGTATTCTAGTATTTACAGTTATTAACCATTTCGTCATTATAAATAAGAATATATAATGGTTTATCCTTCATTTGTGTGTTAAATTTAATTTATTAGATAAATGAATGAGGGATATTCTTGGGTAAAAAATTTATTAAACACTATATTATTATAGGTATTATATGTATCGTTGCGAGCTTTTTCTTTAATGGTACACCAAGTTCGTTAATGATTGGTGCCGGTTTAGGTTTCTTTTTAACAGCGCTAATTGCGAAATTTGAAAAAGAAGATAAAGTTGATGAACATCCGGATAAAGCAAAACAAAATCAAGACAAAAAGTAAGAAGTCGGGATAAATTAGCCGGAGTCTGGGACATAAATAAATTGTCTCAGGCTTTTTCATTATATTGGCGGCAGTTAACTAGAAGGAAAATGAGGTGGTTTAATGTTAAGAAGTCTATTATTTAAAAAACTAGAACAAAAAGAACACGACATGATTAAGCACTATCGCTATTTACATCAATATCCTGAACCTTCGTTTTTCGAAGAAAAAACAGCTCAATATATAGAAATGTTTTATAAAGATAAGGAAGTTAAAATACATAATCGTATTGGCGGAAACTATGGTTTGATTGTAGAAATAAATGGCGGGAAACCTGGTAGAACAATTGCTTTAAGAGCAGATTTTGATGCTTTAAACATTGATGAAGAAACAGGATTGGCATTTTCATCTAAACATAAAGGATGGATGCATGCTTGTGGGCATGATGCTCATACAGCTTATTTAATGGTATTAGCAGAATCTTTAATAGAATTAAAGGATAGTTTACCTGGAAAGGTTGTTATTATTCATCAACACGCTGAGGAGTTAGCTCCAGGTGGTGCAATAGATATGTTGGAATCAGGTCTATTAGATACCGTAGATGAAATCTATGGTATTCATCTATTTCCAGATTTTACGCCTGAAGTTATTTCATATAGAAAAGGTCCTACAATGGGCGGTAGATCTCTATTTCATTTGAAGGTTAAAGGTAAAGGAGGACATGGTTCCAGTCCGCATTTAGCAAATGATGCCATAATGGCAGCTAGTACGTTTGTGACGAATATACAAACAGTAATATCGCGTAGATTAAATCCATTTGATATGGGTGTAGTCACGATAAGTTCATTTAACGGCACGGGATCACTTAATGTAATTCAAGAGAATGTTGAACTTGCGGGTGATGTTAGATATATGGAAAATCGTATTGGCCATCAAATTCATGATGAAATCTTGCAAATGATAGAAGGTCTTGAAGAAACTTTTAATGTTGAATGTCAATTCCAATATGACTTAGACTGCATACCTTTAATCAATCATTATAAACAGACAGATTATTTAGTTGATATTTTAGCTACTAGTCAAGGTGAATATTTTAAATTATTGAAAGAACATGAACAACTAACAAGCTCTGAAGATTTTGCTAGTTACTTAGAAAAAATACCAGGAACTTTCTTTTTTGTAGGATGTAAACCTTATGATGTAGAAGAAGCTTTCTTTAATCATAGTCCTAAATTCGTGGTTAATGAAGATGCAATGTTGACTGCAAGCAAGGCATTAGGTGAAATAGTATTAAACAGGCTGTACATAGAAGAATAAGAAAGATATTATCTTAAAGATACTTAAATAGATGTCACGAATAATAAAATAATATAAATTTTCAAGTAACCGTTTACAAAACTATAGTAAACGGTTACAATTATTTGTATAACTTGTATACAAGTATACGGAAGGTGAGGAAAGATAGATGAAACATCATTATCATTATCCGAGCGAATGGTTAAAATATCGTTCTACTGGTGAACAAGTAGCTAGTGAACTTCGATTGGGTATTATTAGTAAAGCCATTAATCAAGGCGATAAATTAAGTGAGAATAAAATAGCTCAACAATTTGAGGTCAGTCGTTCACCTGTAAGAGACGCGCTTAAACTTTTGCAACAAGATGGTTTAATATCGCTTGAAAGAATGGGCGCAATTGTAACGGGATTATCAAATGTTAATCAGAAAGAAATATACGACATTAGGCTCATGTTAGAGTCATTTGTTTTTGAAAGACTACAATTAGATGATAATTCAGTCGTTATTAAAGAATTAAATAAAATTCTAAAAATGATGACTGTTGCTGTGGAATTTGAAGATGCTGATGAGTTTACAAGGCTAGATCTACTGTTTCATGAATCTATGATTACTGCAATTAATCATCAATATATTGAAATGATATGGCGTAATTTAACACCAGTTATGGAATGTTTAATTTTAGTATCAATGAGACAGCGTATGGAAAATGAACCTGAAGATTTTAAAAGAGTTATTCATAATCATAAAGTATATATTGAAGCAATAGAAAACAAAGATCGAAATAAAATGAAAGAAGCATTTCATTTAAACTTTGACGACGTAGATGAACAAATCGAAGTTTTATGGAATTCACAAACCAATATAGATAGAAAGTAGGGTTATACAATGAAATACATGATAGGTGTAGATATAGGAACAACAAGTACAAAAGCTGTTATTTATAATAACGAAGGGAAGTTTTTGAAAAAACATAGCATTGAATATCCTATGACAACAGATGAAATAGGAGTAGCTGAAGAAAGCCCTGAAGAAATATTTGATGCAGTGCTTTTCACAGTCAAAAAAGTTATAAGAGAAATAGACGCAAAACCTGAAGATATTAAATTAATTAGCTTTAGTAGTGCGATGCATAGCTTAATTGCGATGGATAAAAATAATCAACCATTAACAGAATGTATAACATGGGCTGACAATAGAGCGAGTGATTATGCAGAAAAAATCAATAAAGAACATAACGGTTTAGAAATTTATAAAAGAACGGGTACACCTATACACCCGATGTCACCGTTATCTAAAATATTTTGGTTAAAACATGAAAAACCTGAAATATATAACAATACAAACAAATGGATAGATATTAAAACTTATGTCATTTATCAATTATTTGGTCAATACACAATGGATCATTCTATAGGTTCCGCTACAGGTATGATGAACTTAAAATCATTAGATTGGGATAAAGAAGTATTAGATTTATTAGAAATAGAAACTTCTCAATTACCTGAACTCGTTTCAACAACACATATTATGAAAAATATGTCTAAAAAATATGCTGATTTAATGGGGATTAATGTAGATATTCCTGTGGTTGTAGGCGCTTCTGATGGCGTTCTATCTAATCTAGGTGTAAACAGTTTTAGAAAAGGAGAAGTAGCAGTAACTATCGGTACAAGTGGGGCAATTAGAACGATAATTGATGAACCAAAAACTGACGAAAAAGGTAGAATCTTTTGTTATGTCTTAACAGAAGATCATTATTGTATTGGTGGTCCAGTTAATAATGGTGGTGTAGTACTCAAATGGCTAAGAGACGAGTTATTAGCAAGTGAAGTAGAAACAGCTAAACGCTTAGGTGTGGACTCTTACGATGTATTAACTAAAATAGCTAGCAGAGTTCAACCAGGGGCGAACGGTTTAATATTCCATCCTTATCTTGCAGGTGAACGTGCACCATTATGGAATGCTAACGCAAGAGGAAGTTACTTTGGTTTGACTTTAACGCACAAGAAAGAGCATATGATCAGAGCAGCTTTAGAAGGTGTATTACTTAATTTATACACAGTTTATTTAGCGTTAATTGAAGTAATGGATAAATCCCCTAATCAAATTAAAGCAACAGGTGGATTTGCAAAAAGTGAAGTTTGGCGTCAAATGATGGCAGATATTTTTGATACATCTGTTGAAGTTCCTGAAAGTTATGAAAGTTCTTGTCTAGGGGCATGTGTTTTAGGGTTAAAAGCATTAGGTGAAATAGATGATTTTGAAGTGTTGAATAATATGGTAGGCAAAACATACCAACACCAGCCAATAGAAGAAAATGTTGATATTTATCAATCTTTAATACCAATTTTCATTAATTTAAGTCGTAAGTTAACAGAAGAATATAACTCAATAGCAGAATTCCAAGAAATGCATTCATAAGGAGAGATTAATATGATTTCAGAAATTACACCACTACTAGTCGTTATTGTAGCAGTTGGTTTACTATTAGCATTAATTATGTGGTTAAAGCTTAACACATTCGTTTCATTAATAATTACAGCAATGATTACAGGTGTAATGCTTGGCATGCCATTAAATAAAATCATTTCAACGGTCGAATCTGGTATGGGGTCTACACTAGGCCACATCGCATTGATATTCGGATTAGGTGCAATGCTTGGTAAGTTATTAGCTGATGGAGGCGGTGCAACGAGAATTGCACATACGCTAATTGATAAATTTGGTCAAAAGCGCATCCAATGGGCAGTAGTGGTAGCATCATTTATAATCGGTATCGCTTTATTCTTTGAAGTAGGGCTCGTATTATTAATCCCAATTGTATTTACGATTGCAAAAGAATCTAAAGTTTCAACACTTTATTTAGGTATACCAATGACAGCAGCATTATCTGTTACACATGGCTTTTTACCTCCTCATCCAGGACCAGTCATGATTGCAAAAGAATTTGGTGCAGAAATAGGTGAAGTGCTTGTATTTGGTTTAATTGTTGCGATTCCAGTTACAATTATTGCCGGACCATTATTTACGATGTTTGCCAAAAAAGTAGTTCCAGAAGGATTCACTAAGTCTGGTGATTTAAATTCACTAGGTAAGCAAAAAACATTTAAAATTGAAGAAACGCCAGGATTTGGTATTTCAGCTTTAACAGCACTATTACCAGTATTTATTATGTTAATTTCAACAATTGTTGATTTACTTACTGGTTCACCTGAGAATCCTCAAGGTGTACTAGGGTTTATCAGTTTTATAGGTGAAGCGGCAACAGCTATGCTGATCTCAGTATTGTTTGCTATATTCACTATGGGACTAAAAAGAGGTAAAAAAATTACAGAAGTTATGGATACATTAACAAACGCTATATATCCAATTGGAATGATGTTATTAATTATTGGTGGTGGCGGTGCTTTTAAACAAGTATTGATTGATGGTGGCGTCGGAAAAACTGTTGAAGAATTATTTACTGGCACAGCAATGAGTCCAATTTTACTTGCATGGATAGTAGCTTCTGTTCTTAGAATCGCTTTAGGATCAGCTACAGTCGCAGCAATTTCTACAGTAGGTATCGTAGCGCCGTTATTAGAAGCTTCTGATGCGAATCTTGCTCTAGTCGTATTAGCAACTGGTGCAGGTAGTGTTATTGCTTCACACGTAAATGACGCAGGATTTTGGATGTTTAAAGAATATTTCGGATTAACAATGAAAGAGACATTTTTAACATGGACATTATTAGAAACCGTCATTTCTGTATCTGGTATTATATTTATACTATTTATAAGTTTATTCGTATAAAAAAGACTAAAATTGTATAAACTTAGTATTTTAATAAGAATTATTCAAGCCTGATTTATCAGTTACTTTAACAGTTAGGCATTCCTAACTGTTAAAGTACTAAACTTTTAGAACACTTAAGAAACAAAAAATTAGAGTTAAGAACGATTCAACAAATTCAGAAAAAGACTTGATATACTTTAGTCATAGATAACACAACACGAACCACAATACATTCAATTCCTTAAAAATATTTCGTATATGTTTTTTCATGATAGTGAATGACTTTGTGTAGAACGTGTTTAGATAGTTATCTGTAATTGTAACGTTGAAATGGATCATAAAATGATTCAACTTATTTTTATAAAGTTTCCCGGCTTTATAAAAATAAATGTTTCCTTAATTAATAACCCTTCCCCGAAAAGCGCTCGTTAATTCCCGGACGAGCGCTTTTCACTTGCGAAATTTCAAATGTTAACTTTACTGACATATATTTTTATTTGTTTTGTAGATAAAGTAAACTGTTTATATCGAACCATGGGGATGGAGAGATACATATAGGGGTAATTTACATAAAACGAGGCTGAGACAATTATTTGTCTCAGCCTCTATCGTGATATTGGCAGTAGTTGACTGGAATGAAAATATGCTTATATCAAGCTTTTCACTCCTAGTTACTCTTGCCGGGCGGTACTATGAAATCTTTTTTGAAAAATAAGATTTCTGTTCCAATCCGATTTATCTTAAGATGCTTACGATTGATTCGTATACATCATCCCAGAATTGTGTATTCATTTTATATTCATCATGGATTTTATGATGTACTTCTTTTTCTTTTTCAGGGAAAGAAGAATCTTCTTTAGATGGTAAGTCTTTTCTTGTTTCCTCAACGAATTTTTGAACTGTAATGGCTCTAGGACCCCATACATGTTCTTGTTCATGTTTTTCATTTAAAAATACAAAAATTGGTATAGATCTTGCAGTACCATTTGTTAAATATTGATCAATTAAATTTGTATCTTCATCTCTATGAAATACTTTAACTTCCATATTAGTGTAGTCTGCAATGTTCAATAGTACTGGGATATTCATCATAGCATCCCCACACCAATCTTCAGTGATGACGAGAACTTTATAATTTTTATCTTTTATTTTATCTAAACGTTCATCATTTTTAGGTAATTGAAAAGATTTATAAATTTCAATGAGTTCTTCTTTATTGGTAGTCATATCGTTTAAATATTCTTTAATAGGTTGTGATTGTTCATAATATGTAACTAGTTTTGTCATTTTAATTATCCCCCTTTTTATATACTAAATATTATAACAATTCTGAAATAAATCGCAAAGCAGAATAACTGAAGATTAATTACTCTACAGCATTTTCAAGAATTGAGAAAGTACCTTTATCTACATTTAGTTCAGCCAATGCACCGTATGGGATAATGCATTTCGGTTCATTATGACCAAAACTTGCATTGTAGAATACTGGCATATCTTCTTGATTCCATTCTTTTAACATTTTAGTCCAAACTTCTTTATATTCTTCATAATAAACATCATCTTGAGGACGACCAATAATTACGCCATTTATTCTTTCGAAAATTCCCATTGAACCAAATGCACGCACGTAATCTTCCATTAACCAAGGTGGAGCGTGGACTTCTGCTGTCTCAATGAACAATATAGCATCATCAAAAGCATCTTTATTTGGAAATACATCTGTTGCTTTTAAAGAATGGAATAATTCCATGCAACCTCCAATTAAACGTCCAGTTGCTTTTCCTTTTCCATTTAAAATTTCATACCCGTTATTATCGAAAGATTCTCTATTGATATCTTTGTTGCTTTCATCCCATTTTAAACCGTATTTTCTAATTTGGGGTGAAGTAGGTACATCACCAACTGGCTCGTTTTGGAACCAAGTTTGTTTAATTGAATGAACAGTATAATCATCCATTACAACATTTTCAGCGAAGTCAGTGAGTAGCAATGGACCGTAAAAACTGGAAACGCCAGCTTGATAAAACATAAAATGTAACGCAGTTGTATCAGAATAACCACTAAATATTTTAGGATTATTTTTTATTAACTCTAAATCTATATAAGGCCATAAACGAACAGAGTCATCTCCACCTAGAGAACAGATAATTGCTTTAACTTCAGGATCTCTGAGTGCTTGATGTAAATCTTCTGCTCTTTTTTCAGGGTGGTTGTATGTAAAGTCTGAACCTTTAAGCGCATTTGGCATTATCTTTACTTTCAGTCCGAATACATCTTTTAATCTTTCAATACCAACATTAGTTCTCCACATCATATCTTCTTCTCCAGCTAAACCAGAAGACAAAGAAACAATCGCTACTGTGTCACCTTTAGAAAGCTTATTTGGCTTGATAAGTTTACTCATATCAAAACCCCCTTATTTATTTGTTGTGCATAGTATATCACACTGATATAACTTGAAATCAAATTTTTCAGATGATAATATGATGTTGTTTGTAGGAAGAGTGTTAAAATTAAATTGAAAACTTGAGATAATAATAAAGGGGAAACAGAATATGGATAAAATCACGTTCCTCAATTATTTAGAGGATGAATTGTCTCGTTTACCGAAGGCGGAAAGAGACAAAATTATGTATGAATATGAGACTAAGTTTTTTGAGGCTCAGAATGAAGAAGAACTTATCCATGAACTTGGCAACCCTAAAGCAATTGCAAAAAAAGTATATGCCAATACTGCTATAACTGATGCAGAAATGGCTCCGAATTTTAAAAATGTTTTTCATGCTATTATGGCAACTCTAGGACTAAGTTTCTTCAACATTTTATTTATCATTACACCATTTCTTTTTATAACATTTATTCTATTAATAGTAGTCTTAATAGGAGCAGTTATGATGTTAGGACCTATTGTTAGTGTTGTGAACATCTTCATTAATGGATTCCATTGGATAGATGTAACGAACATTATGTTTGCTATTTCATTCTTAGGACTCAGATTGATGCTCTTAATTACTGGATTAAAACTTATTGAAGTAAGTTACAAAGGCATATTAAAATATTTAAGATGGTGTATAAAAATCATTAAGAGGAGTGCAGAGTAATGAAAAAACTATTTTTTGTAGGTTTAAGTATTTTTGTAGTTTTTGGATTACTTGGTACTTTTCTATGGTTTTCAGTAAACAAACAGTATGAAAAACAAGAAACATACAAAAAAGTATTTAAAAACAATGAAACGAATCAAATTATAATTAATGCTCAAAATACAGATGTAGATGTAAAAAAGGGGCGTTATTTAGAAATTAATTACGATGGAAAACATAAAGTTAACGCAAATATAGAAAACAATTTATTACATTTTTCTGAGCAAGATAAAAAGCTTACATTTAACGCTAACTTTATTCCTTTTAGGAAAGTTAATAATCATCTTACGATAACGCTTCCTGAAAAAAATTATAATGCATTTAATATCACTACTAATACAGGTAATATCAATATAGAAAATGTTAAGAGTAAAAATAGTAATATTATTACTGGGACAGGGAATATAACGTTTGATCAAGTAGATTTTCAACATGTTAAAGCTATGGCCGATGTTGGGAGTATTGGTATTAAAAACTCCAAATTATATGAATTTAATGGAGAATTGGATACAGGTAATATCACAGTAGATAACTCAGTACTAAAAAATAATGAAATGATAACTTCAATAGGTAATATCAAAATAAGAGATTTGAAAAATGAATGTGATATTAAAGCATCTACTGAAGACGGAAATATACTTATAGATTATAAACATAAACCACAAGATACATTACTTCAATTACATGCTGATTCAGGTAGCACAAAAATAGAAAACAGTGCTTTTCACGGGGAAAAGGTTGGTAATGGTAAAAATGTTATTGAAAGTTATACTGATAACGGTGATATAAAAATTAAATAATAGGCTATATAAAATATAACCTCTAATCCGTTAAATTTAATTTATGGATTAGAGGTTATTTAATTGATGCATTTATTCACTTGCAAATATTATATCTGAATCTATTTCTCCTGTAACATATAGTGATTCTAAAGGTTTGCCTTGTAACCATTCATTAAATTTAAAAGTGTGTATATAACCATTTTCACCTAATGCAAATTTAACTTCTAGTTGTTCAGGAATATAAGCAGATGTGTGTATCGTACCTGACCAACTTCTAAAAAGTTTGCTATAAATTTCATAATCAGGGTTATTAAAGTATTCAAAAGCAGTTTCTAAAGGTAAATTTTCGTTAGTTATATTTTCAATTCTATTATATCGCTCTACTGATTCTTTTATATAATTTCTATTTTCATGTGTTAATACTTCAAAATGATTCGTACAAAGAATGTTCTCTTTAGTTACTACTGATCTTGGTGTAGCTTCTACAATAATGCTGTTGTTAGATGCATCCATCAAAATGTAACTAAATGAACTTCTATGTGGTATTTCTTTCAACAACGAAACAGCTTCATCAATATTTTTACAACATTCTAAAATAAGACGACCAATCATATAACATACAAATCCATCACCTGGCTTTTTACGATGCATAAAATTATAACCCATCGATAAACCATGTTCATTCATTCCATCCATTCTCCCAGTTACTCGAGATGTTGGACCAATTTGAGCGTAACCACCATCAGTAGGTTGGAATAAGCTGAAACGTCCGTCATAAGTAGCAGGATTGTAATCATAGTTTCGAACCATAAAGTTTTTACCTAAAAATACCGAACAACCACTATCTTTAGCATAAACTCTATAATGACCGTAATTAAGAAGGACTTGCTCTAAAGGCATTTTTAGAGTATCTTGTATGCCCATCAGTTCTTCCCATATTTGCGGGGCGAATTGCTGATATATTTTTTTCGTTTCATTTATATTTATATCAAATCTAGGCCTTCTAACTCGCCATTCTTTTTCTCTGTTTTCGAGCATTTTAGTAGATTGTAACCACTTAGCTTGCGCAACTCCATAATCGTAGTGGTTTCCTCTAAATTCAAATGTTTGCATACTTACTTGTTGCAAAATCATCACTCCTATTCTTATTCATTTTGCTAGAAAATATTTCATTTGTCACGCAAATAAGCTATAAACCTTAATATTGGTCATAATTAATTAAAGAGATTGTAATAATGTCTTAACCTATGTAATTTTTTACCATGTTATATTTAATTTATCACATATCATTAAGTTATTTAGGAGGTATGTATGATGTGGAATCAAATATATATCTATACAAAAAAGAAATGGAAAGAATGGTACAGAGGTTAACAATTTAATTTAACTTAAATACAACAAGATAAGTATTTTAAACATAAAAAGAAAAATTGAAAATATCTATTATCAGAAAAACACACATTCGTTTAACTAATAAAACGAATGTGTGTTTTTGAGTTAATAATATTAAATTATTACAAGTTATCTGTAACAGGTGCAGATTCAACCCGTTTTTGATCACGCTTTGTTTGGTTTGACCAAAATATTGCAATACTAGGACCTGTTAATAAGTGTATGAAACTAAATATTGCGCCTGGTACTGCTGATAGTGGATTAAAGTGAGCTGTAGCTAATGAAACAGCTAAGCCAGAATTTTGCATACCAACTTCAATAGAAATTGCTCGTTTATCAGGTCGTCCTAAACCTAATGCTTTGGCTAAAAGATAGCCAATAGTGAGGCCACAAACATTATGTAATAAAACGACACCAAACAATAATAAACCAGTTGCGATAATTTGTGTCTTATTACCTGCAACCACACTTGATAAGATCAATGAAATTGCAATAACTGAAATAATAGGTAAAATATCGACAGATTTCTCTGCTACTGGTCTAAAGAATTTCTGTACAATTACACCTAAAATAATAGGGATTAACACTACTTGAACTACTGAAATGAACATTTCCATAAATGATACTTGCAACCATTCTCTAGCAAATAAGAAAATGAGAGAAGGTGTTACAATTGGTGCAAGTAATGTTGATAATGTAGTAATTGAAACTGATAAAGCGGTATTTGCTTTAGCTAAATAACTAATTACATTAGATGCTGTGCCACCAGGACAACAACCTACTAATATCACACCTAAAGCTATATCTGGACTAAGATTTAAACCTTTAGCAATTAAATAAGCAGTGACAGGCATTACAGTATACTGTAATATAACGCCGATAATTACACTCTTAGGTGATTTAAATACTTCTTTAAAATCATTCGTTGAAATGGTCATACCCATGCCAAACATCACTATACCCAATAAATAAGGGATATAAGGTGCTATTTGAGCGATGGTACCTGGAAAACTAAAACCTAAAATAGCAGCTATTAACATCCAAACGACAAAAGTTTTATTAATAAACTGACTAAATTTCTTTAAATTACTCATAATGAACACCTTCCAAATTATATAATAATCTGAATATTACCAATAATCAGAAGTTATTTCAATGGTATATTAGAAGAAATATTTAAAAATAAAAATCAAATGAAAATCGATACAATAAATGTTACATTTTATACAAGAATTAAATCGTATTCTATGAATTAGATGTATAATGAGAGTATATCTTTTATGTATAATGCTTATTATGTTATGATGTAAATGGTAGAAAATGATGATAGAGGTGACTTCAATGAACTGTATTAAAGGAATTTTCAAATTCTTTTTCATCTTAATTGCAATTACAACAGTAGCTGTTGGTGCAGGTGTAGCTGTCTTAGCATTTGTATTTAAAAAGGATTTTGAAGATCTAGAACAAAAAACTAAAGAGATAGTTTCAGAAATTGAATCTAATAATTAAAAATGAGGAGAGCAATCACTTAGTATAAGTGATTGCTCTTTTTTATTTAACTACCAAATTTTATTTTAATGTGTTAAAGAATATTAATTAAAATTACACTTTTAAAAATAATAGGGGTAAAGGTATATGAATAAAGTGATTTAAAATTATAATTGAATATTTAGGAGGGGGTGTAATTTTAATATAATCTAATTTTGTTTTTGAGTTCTTTTATGCTTTAATATAAAGAATATAGTAGTAGCTATAGCTATAAAAAGTGTGCTAAAAATATATTTAATTATATGATTGTTTTGTCCTGTATCAGGAAGTGTTTTCTTTTCGGACAAGGCTTTTTTATTTGTATCTTTTTGTACTGTCTCAGTGGTATTAGAATTATTTGAAGTTAAATTGTCTTTAACTATAGAAATTTGATAATTATGATTTGTGTTCTGAGTGTTTGATTGCGAATTGTTTAATGAATCAGTTTGGTTAGGGAAATGATTAGTATCATTTGGATTGTTATTAGTAACTATGGCTTGAGGGCTAGTATTATTTGTAATATGGAGTGAAGCTTGCTTGTTATTATTACTGTATGTGTAATATTTATCTTCACCAATTTTGATTGTGGACTTAGTGTCTACACCTTGAATTTGTACATTAAATAGAGTGTCTCTTGGGATATTCGCAGGTATTTCAATTACTACTTGACCATTTTGATTAGTTTTACCTGTAAATTCTTGATTGTTACTTATCAATTTAACTTCTATATTATTTAATTGTTGGTAAGTATTTGATATAACATTAATGCTAATGTTTTGGCTATTTATATTAGAAGGAGTAGAAATAGTATTATGAGATGATGTTAATCTATAGAGTTTATTAGGTTCAACCGTAAATGTTTGTTGATTAGAAGTAGTAAGTACGTAGCTTTTCTTTAAAGATGCATTTGGGATTTGTATAATAGCGAGTCCATCAGATTTAGTTGTTAAAGACTTCGTTTCATTATCTAATTGAAGTTGAAATGTTTCATTAGGAATGGGTTGATTAGTGGAAGTGAGAAATTGAAAAGCAATGGGTGTTTCACTTGTTTCTGCATAGGTTATATTGGATGAATTTAATGTTATACAAATTAAGAAAGTAGTTGTAAAACTTATGAAGAGAAGAAATATCTTCATACACAACCTCCTTTATAATTAATATCACCGGTGATATTTTTATTATGCCATAAACAATCTGGATATGCTAGTATTATTTTATAAAATTTACATAGAATTTTTAACTTATATAAAATCTAGAAATATTGAGTTATAATAAATTATAATATTCACTAAAAGTAATATGCTTCAGTTTTGCATCAAAGAGCATATAGGAGTAAAATAAACAAAAAGATTTAGATAAATAAAGGGGAGATGTTCTTGTATGATATGTAAAAGCTGTAATCAAGAAATGGTTGACGAACTTCGTATTAACGTACCAGGTACTCTAGTTGATGTAAGGTTAGTTAAAGAAGAAGAAACTGATGACGTCTTGAAAAAAGCGATTGCTGTACCTAAAGCTGCTGTTTGTTTATCGTGCGGTGAAGTAAAATACTACATAGAAGACATCGAATCATTTAAAGAATCATTAAAAAATGAATAGTAATAATTAAAGGGGTAAACCATAAATATAATGGCTTACCCCTTTATGTATAAAATGAAAGTTAAATCTTTTTTATATTTCTTACAGACGCATAACAATGTTCACCATTATTAAAGTAAACAGTGCGATCTTTTGTATCAATTCTATCAACATTTCGACGGTTTATAACAAAGCTGTTATGACATCTAAAGAATCTGTCGTCTAGATTTGTTAGTTCTTTTAGACTGCCATAAAATTCGATTTGTCTATTATCAAGATGAGCTATTAATCGATGAGATTTAGTTGATGATTCAAAAAACATGACATCATCATATTGGACATATACTGAATTACTACCACGCGTTAATTCTAATTTTTCAACATTAGTATTTTTAGATAACATGCCTAAACGGATATAAGCAGTGTCTAAACAATCAATAACTCGTGTCTTGAGCTGATCAGGGTCATCTTTAAATATAAAATCCATAGCAGCAACTTTATAAACAAATGTTAAATAAGTTAATTCACTATGACTTGTAACAAAGATTATATTACCAATAGGGTCATGTTTTCTAATCTCGCTCGCTAAAGTAATTCCATTTATATCAGCATCTAGTTGGATATCTAAGAAATAACAACCGATATCATTAGAAGTCTTTACATGTTCTAGTAACTCATAAGGATCATTAGTCGCAAGCTCAATAGACATTTCTTTTTCTTCAATCATAATATAATTATTAATGATTGTTTGCATTCGTTCTAATTGTTTTGGGTCATCTTCGCAAATGATAATTTTCATCGTATCACTTCCTCATTATGATCATTTAAAATCTCGAGCTTTTGAATAAAGAATTGATCATTAATATACGTATCTAAAAAAACATTCTCAGTCTTTTCAGTTACTTCTTTTAATGTTGTTAAACCAATACCTCGTTTACGACCTTTTGTAGAAAATTGGTCTTCAAATAACTTATGTACTTTTGGTGTATCTTTAGAACATTTATTCATAAATACAAGTAGCACAGATTCTTCATTTTTAATAAAAGCAATTTGAATAGTAGGTGCATCAACAAACTCAGATGCTTCAATAGCATTATCCATTATGATACCTATACATCTACTCAACTCAACAATATTCATATTGATATGATCAATTTGTTCAGTAACTTCAACACTAATATTAATATTTTGCTCTTGGGATTGAATAATTTTAGTTGTTAGCAAACCTTTAATCTCTCTTACATGCAAGTTCTGTAAACCATTTATTTTAATCGTATTTAACTTCATATCATCATGTAAATGCGCAATATTTTCATCAAAATATTTGCTTAAACCATCCATATCTTCTTGTCTAATATACTCAGACAAAGTAGCAAGAATATTGATATAATCATGACGAAACTTTCTCATTTCATTATTAATCTGTTCAATCTGTAAGGTATATTTATAATAATGATTAATCTCCTTTTTAGTACGCTGTAAAGCCATTTCTCTGATGACCGTAAAAGAAATTAAAATGACAAAAATTGCCGCCACACAAACATAAATAACATAAAATAAAGTTTGGAACTCAAACTCTTTTTCAGTATCATAGTTCTCAGGCATATAAATATAGAACACAAAAAATGATAGAGCAAGGAACGCAGCTAACAACAGTAAATAAATACGGTTATTATATAAATAACTTAATTTAAGTTTGTTCATTAACATCCTAATTAAAACTGCAATAGAGATAGTTATAAATGAATGGATAATAGTATAACAAATGAAATAATAAGTCATACTATCAACAATATCTATAATATATCTAGTAGTTAAAATTGATAAATAGTCAGAAACTACTGAAATAATAATAACGATTAAAGTATTTATAATGCCGAATAATTTAAATTTATTATAAAAAAATACAAAATTAAAAAGGCATACGTATATTATAGCCCCCATGCCAAACAGATAATAAAAAGAAAGTGAAGGGATTATGAACCCTATAAATAAGATTACATAATCCCTTTTGTTATATCGATAATTCTGTGTGATAGCTAATAAAATTGTAAATAGTACGACCTGTAATAAACCAAAAGGTAAAGATTCTATATTAGAAAGCGAGTCCATATATTACACTTCCTTATTGACAACTTATTGTTTTTCTTTTAATAATTCAGCTGGTACTTCAGTTTCATCTAAAAATGCTGTACACCCTCTGATTACTGCTTTCTCACCGATTGCTGATAAAACGTTAGAAATTGTTTTTGAAAATAATCCTGCTAATAAATTCATGATATTGTTTCCTCCTTTTTATAAAATATAGGTAATAGTGATACCGATTCGAAGATCAATCCCAAACAGATTAATTGTTGATAGGGTTCTTTAACGAATAAAGAAATGATTATCAAAATTGTAGCTGCAATGATTGACCTAAGTTTTAAACCCTTTTTCCACTTACCTAATAGTGGATGTTTTTTAGTTTCCATAGGTGCATATTTCATAATGATTATGTACCCTATGAGCGCTAATGTCAAAAATATCCAATACGGTACGTTTATATTGATGACAATTAGCGGTGTAATCACAAACATTATTAGGCTTTGAATGGTACATAAAAAAGTAGATTTTGCATGCGCACCAAATGCAAAATATCTTATAGCAAAATAACTAAGGTGAACAATAAGTGTATAGAAGAATATATGGCTTAGAAGGGCAGCACCATATATAACAACAGTCTTCATAATATTCCCTACAAATACTTCTAGTCCATACTTTACCTTTAAATAGCTTACATGGTCTAAATTATTTGAATTTTGAAGACTTGTAGCAATTTTATCAATTTGGGTTTGTACTGGTTGATACATAGCGCCCCTCCTCACACTTAATTATAAATCATAATGGTTTACATTTTACTTCTTTTGCCTAACTGTATTATTTCAATGCCCAACTGTTTGAGTTTTTATTTATATTTATATATTAACATATTTTTATTGCAGTTAAGCACGAAATATTACGACTTAGGGAAAACTTTAATTATATTAAATATAATATTATAAAATGATAATGACTAAGTAATAAGGTGAATAAAGGGGGGGTTCCTTTATGGCAGGTGACATAGTGAACGCTATCAGTAGTATTTTTAAGTGGTTTGTGGCGTTTTTTAGTGATTTATTTGGTTAATTTTCATTTGTTAAAATGTTATGATTATATAAGTTATTAGAGCGTATGCCTTTTGGTATACGTTTTTTATTATAGTTATTCAGTAATTTCATGTAGAATGAAGACAAAGAGATAATTTAGGGAGGAATTATATTTTATGAAAACACAAGGTTATATTGGTAGTTATACAAAAAAGGATGGAAAGGGTATTTATAGATTTGATGTTGATGAAAATGATCAAACTATAGAAAAAGTAGAAGTAGGCTATGAAGTAGAAGCTTCTACATATATTATGCAACATGGTAAATATTTATACGCAGTTAAAAAACAAGACGATGATTGTGGTGTCGCAAGTTTTCTAATTAATGAAGATAAAAGTTTAACATTTATAAATGATTGCTTAGCTTCAACAGAAGGTACAGGTTGTCATATTTCAATATCTGAAGATGGTAAATTTTTATTTGAAGCAGTATACGGTGCAGGCATAGTAAGATTATATGAACTTAATCCTGAAAATGGGGAAGTCCTTAGATTAATCGATTCATATCATGGTGATGGTAATGGACCTAATAAAGAAAGACAAGATGGTAGCCATATTCATTATGCAATGCAAACACCAGATTTAGACTATATTGTTACAGTTGATTTAGGGGCAGATGTAATAAGAACGTTTAAATACTCTTTAGACGGATTAGAACTATATGAAACGACGAAATTCCAAGCTGGAAGTGGACCGAGACATTTAGCATTCCATCCTAGTGGCAAATATGCTTATTTAGTTACAGAATTAAGCAATACTATAATTGTATTATCATATGAAAATGGTGTGTTTAGCCCGGTTACTGAACCACAAATGACTATTCCTGATGATTTTGAATTAAATTCACAAATAGCTGCAGTTAGATTAAGTCATGATGGTAGATTCGTATATGCGTCAAATCGTGGTCATAATAGTATTGCTGTATTTAAAATACTAGGTGATGGTGCGAATCTTGAATTAGTTGAAATTGTTTCAAGTGGAGGTACTTGGCCAAGAGACTTTAATATTACTCCAAGTGATTCATTCTTAGTTGTAGCACATGAACATTCTTATAATTTAGTGTTATTCAGTAGAAATAAAGAAACTGGTAAATTAACAGAAATAGAAAATGAACAAAAAGCCGCTGAAGGTGTATGTGTTCAATTTATCTGATTGAAGGTGAATAGAATGAAAATAGCTTTATATCAAATGCATGTAATACCAGGTAAACCTGATGAAAATATAGAAAAAGTTAGTCAATGGTTAGATAGTTTAGCTACAGATATAGATATAGCTGTGTTACCTGAAATGTGGAACACATCATATCGATTAAATGAATTAGAGAACATTGCTGATGTTGATGGGGAAGTGATAATACCTTTTTTAAAAAACAAAGCAAAAGAGGTTAAGAAACATATTATTGCAGGTTCTATTGCTTATAAAAAAGGTGAAGACATTTATAATAGAGCGCTTATTGTAAATAAAGAAGGGAAACTCATTAATACTTACGATAAAGCACATCTCGTTCCAATGTTAAACGAGCATCACTTTTTAACTTCTGGAGAAAAAAAGCCAACTGTATTTCATATAGATGAAATTGAGATGGGTTCTATTATCTGTTATGACTTAAGATTTCCTGAATTATCACGTTCATTAACATTAGAAGATGCTAAAGTCATTTTTGTGCCTGCTGAATGGCCAAAATCACGTATTGATCATTGGAAAGCATTATTACAAGCAAGAGCAATTGAAAACCAGATTTACGTAGTAGCATGTAATACTGTAGGTAAATGTGATGATAACGAATTTGGAGGGCATAGTTTAGCATATAGCCCAGACGGTGCACTTATCGACTGTTTGTATGAAGGTGAAGGCACATTAGTTGTTAATTTAGATTTAAATGCCCAAAGCCAAATTAGAGAATCTATTCCTATTTTTAATAGTTTACGAACAGATTTATATTAAAATTAACTAAATAATTTTGAGTACGATATAAGAAATCTCTTCATTAGTGATAAAAAATCTAATGAAGAGTTTTTTAATTTTTAAGTGTAATATTGTTAAAAGTAAAAATTTTTATTGATATATTTAAATAAAAGTTTAAAATCAAAATTGTCATATATGTAGCTTTATATAAGGGGGTATTAGATTGTCTGAACAAGTAGATGTAGAATTTAAAAATATAGGCTATGAAATAGAAGGTAGTACAATTTTAAATAAAGTGAACGGTAAAATATATCAAGGTAAGATTACTACAATTATAGGGCCATCAGGCGCTGGAAAGTCTACTTTATTATCATTTATTAATTCTTTAAACTCTCCAACAGAGGGCGATATTTTTATTGATGGGCATTTAATTAATGAATATGAAGCTATTAAACTAAGAAGAAAAGTGCAACTTGTCTCACAAGAAGCAACAATGATTAATGGTACCGTTAAAGATAATTTAGAACTTCCTTTAACATTACAAAATAGAACTATGACAGATAAAGAAGCTGAAGGATTTTTAAAAGATGTTGACTTACCAATATCATTTTTAAATAAAAATAGTAAAGAATTATCTGGTGGCGAAAAACAAAAATTATCATTAGCTCGCTCTTTAGTTACCAAACCAAGTGTTATGTTGCTAGATGAAGTAACTTCAGCTCTAGACAGAAGCTCAGTCGAAGCTATTGAATCATTATTAACACTCATTAATAAAAAGCATGATGTTACGATGATTTGGATTACACATGATGTTAACCAAGCAATTCGTATGAGTGACTATATTTGGGTCATGATGAACGGAGAAGTCGTTGAAACTGGTACAAGTGAAGAAATCAGACATACTACAAATAAGAAAGTAAAAAAATTCATAGGAGCTAAAATATAATGAGTATAACTTCTTTGATATTAATGGTAATTTTTATAATTATTCCTATAGTTATTTCTAAATCACTGAAATTAGGTTTAGAAAAAGACACGGTTATCGCTGGTATAAGGTCTTTTATTCAATTATTAATTGTAGGATATATATTACAATTTATTTTTGATAAAGATAATCCAATATTTATGATATTGATGGTCGTATTAATTATAGGTGCAGCAACTCAAAATGCTAGAAAGAAAGGCTTATCTATTCCAGGTATTACTTGGAAATTGTTGTTAGCGTATGTATCGATTGAGTTAATAACACAAGGCATTCTTATTGGTTTGAAAATTATACCACCAACTCCGCAATATGTAATTCCTATAACTGGTATGGTTATTGGTAATGCGATGGTGTTAAGTATTTTATTCTTAAATCGATTTATTTCAGAGATTCAACAAAATGAAAATTTAGTAAAGCTGATACTATCTTTAGGAGGCACACCAAAACAAGCTATTCATAAGCAATTGATGACTTCTATACAAACAAGTGCTATTCCTACAATAGAACAACAGAAGACTATAGGACTCGTACAATTACCTGGAATGATGAGCGGTCAAATTATTGCAGGTGCTGACCCAATTGATGCAGTATTCTTTCAAATCTTAATTGTATTTATATTAATAACATCAGCAGTTACAACGAGTGTAATATTAGGATTTCTATCATATCCAACATTATTTAATAGTAAAAAACAATTAATAGAAAGCCGTTTTGGGTAAATAAGGTAACAAATGATGTAAGACAAGATCTACGTGCAACATAACAGTCTCCTTATTGCCAAGATTACTGAGAAAAGTCCACATATAATATAGGAGTCAAGTACATTACTATCAATACAAAGAAAGAGGCTGGGACATTATTTATGTCTCAGCCTCTTTCTTTGCCTGGGTAGGACTACGAAATCTTTTTATTAAAATAAGATTTTTGTCCCACTCTTATTTATTTTTTAAACATTGCTCTGACGTATTTCCCTTTACCCTTATAAGGGGGGAAGAGCACGCCTGTTTCTAATTTCGTCGTTTTGAACATAATTCCTTTTTGGTTACTGAATAATTCAAATGATGCTTTTCCATGATAACGACCGATACCAGAGTGTCCTACACCACCGAAAGGCAAGTTATGATTGCCAACATGCATTAACGTATCATTGATGCAACCACCACCAAATGATATACGATTAACAACTTCATCTGTATGATTCTCATCTTCACTAAATAAATATAGAGAGAGTGGTTTAGGTTTATTCTTTATGAATTGTATCGCATCTCCGAATGCATCGTACGACATAATAGGTAGAATTGGTCCAAATATTTCATCTTCCATTAAAACGTCATCAAACTTCACATTATCAACAATTGTAGGTTCTATATAACGATCTGTTACGTTAGTTTCTCCACCATAAACAATTTCGCCATTTGTATTATTAATGAGCGAATTCAGTCTATTTGCATGTTTCTCATTAACAATTCTGCCAAAATCTTCACTGTTTTTAGCATTTTTAGTATAAAACTCTTGAATAGTTGATTGAATTGCTTTAATGAATTGTTGTTTGATTGATGCGTCAATAATAACATAATCAGGTGCTACACAAGTTTGACCTGCGTTGATAAATTTACCAAAAGCGATTCGTTCTGCTGCAACTTTAATATTAGCTGTTTTATCTACAATAGCTGGACTTTTGCCACCTAATTCTAGCGCAACTGGTATAAGTTGCTTACTCGCTTGTTCATATACAATTTGCCCAATTTTTGTAGAACCTGTAAAGAATATAAAATCAAACGGTTGTTGTAATAATTCTTCTGTTACATTTTGTTCACCAGTTATACAAGATATGTATGAAGCGGGGAATACATCTTCAATTATTTGTTGAATGATTTGACTCACATTAGGCGTAAGTTCAGAAGGTTTAACGACAGCACAGTTTCCTGCTGAAATTGCGCCAATTAATGGTTCCATTACTAATTGGAATGGATAGTTAAAAGGACCGATAATTAAAACCGTTCCATAAGGTTCGTTTACAGTATAACTTTTTGCAGGAAATAAGAATACTGGCGTATTTACGTTTTTCTTGCCAGCCAAGTTCTTGACATCCTTAAGCATCAACGAGATACTTTTGTAAATGTAACCAATTTCTGTTGCATATGATTCAACCGAATTTTTACCTAAATCTTGCTTTAATGCTGCTAATAATTCTGTTTCATGCGATTTAATAGATTTTTTTAATAATCTAAGTTGTTTTTTTCTGAATTTAATATCCTTTGTTATATCGCTATCAAAAAATGATTGAATTGTCTCGAATTGGTTTGCTATAGTCAAAGTTAATATCTCCTTTATAACTTCTATTGTATATATTTTAACAATAGTTATAATTAAAAGCGAAGTCTTTATTACTAAAAAGTAAAAATTAACAAAAATTTATTAAGAAAAGGTGAACATCATGAAATTTGGTTTTATAGGTACAAATTGGATAACTGATAAGTTAATAGAGTGTGGTAGACAAACAGCTACTTTCGAACCTTATGCTGTATATTCTAGAACAGAAGAAAGAGCTAATTATTTTAAAGACAAACATGATTTAAAAGAAATTTTTACAGATTTAAATCAATTTTGTGAATCATCCAATTTTGACGCTGTATATATTGCTTCACCTAATGCATTTCACTTTGAACAAGCAAAGTTGGCAATTGAAAATAACAAACATGTTTTAATAGAAAAACCAGCTACTATCAATGTGGAACAATTTGAAGCATTATCTAAACTCGCACATGAATATAATGTAACTGTTATGGAAGCGATGAAATCAACTGTATTAAAACCATTTTTACAGTTTGCTAAAGCAAATGCAGATATCGGAGAAATACGTTATGCAGATTTTCACTATCATCAATACTCTTCTCGATATGATAAATATAAAGAAGGTATAGTTGAAAATGCTTTTAAACCAGAGTTAGGAAACGGCGCATTAATGGATTTAGGTGTATATGCAGTTGCACCGGCTATCCATTTATTCGGATTCCCTAAAGAAATAAAAGCAACTGGGTTCAAATTAAATACTGGGGCTGATGGCCAAGGTAATGCGATTTTAAATTATGATTCATTCCAAGTCACAATAAGTTATTCTAAAATATGTGATCGACCAAGCCCTTCTGAAATCATTGGAGAAGATGGTTATGTAACTATCAATAAGATAAGTGCTCCTACTGTTATAAATGTATTTAATAAAGATGGTTCAATAAAAGATACTTATAGCGATAGTGATGATTATACAATGAAAGAAGAAATAGAAGAGTTTATAAAATGTATTGAAAATAATAAAACAGAGTCTTCTATTAATACACACCAAAGAACGATAGACACTTTGAAAGTATTAGATGAAATTAGAAATCAAGTAGGGGTTCAATTTAATGACTAAAAAAGTCATAATAACCGTTAGTATTATTATCATTATATTAATTGTTATTGCTACAACTGTGCCGTTTAAACAAGAACCATCATCTACTACAAGAGTTGTTGTGGATCACTTTAATCATAAATATGCTTTTCCAAACTGTTATGATTATGAAACAGCATCAAATTATATTGATGAAGTTACATTCAAAGATGCAAAAGACCTTGGTTATCCACCAATGAATAAATGTACAGAACAAGAAGCTAAACCAAAACATAAAACACTTTTGAAAAGATTAATAGAAAGTACTGATATATAAGTGGTGAGACATTAGTTTCTAGATTGAAAAAGCCTCCTAATCCGTTAGATTTTTAATTAATGGATTAGGAGGCTTTTTACTTAAATTATTATTTCTTTAATACGTCGTGTGTGCTTTGGTCTTTGTCCATAACGTCTTTCACATATGGACATACAGGGTCTATAACTTTGCCTTCGTTTCGGGCCTTGTCAATAACAGTGTCTACTAACTTTCTAGCTGTTCCTTGTCCACGTAGTGACGGGTCTACAAACGTGTGATCAACTACGAGAACATCACCATCTGAATCATGATACGTGATTTCAGCATCAAATTGATCTTCTGATTCTCCAACATAGAACTTGTTCGTACCTTGTTTAATTTCCATTGCAAACACACTCCTTATAAAAGTTATTTACCTAAAACATCATCAATTGGTGGTACTACTTGCTTCTTACGTGATACCACGCCAGCTAATAATGCTTGGTTGTTTTCTAACTTAGTACTGAATGCTTTTTCAACAGCTTGTTGTTCTTTACCTAGAGCAATAACTGTTGAATCACTATTTAGTATATCAGTGATGATGAATACAAATAAATCATACTGCTCATTAGCAATGATTTTATTGATTTCATTTTCAACATCTTCTTTGATTTCTAATACTTCATTAACATCAACTGTGTTAACTTGAGCAACTCTAACAACTTTATCATCCATATTGAAAGATTTAGCATCCATATTTAATAGGAATTCTGGTGATTTACCTTTAACAGATGCACCAGCTTTAAGCATCTCTAGACCATATTCATTTAAATCAACATTGGCAATTTTCGCTAATGCTTCACTTGCTTTAATATCTTCTTCAGTACATGTAGGAGATTTAAATAATAAAGTGTCTGAAATAATTGCTGAAATCATTAAACCAGCAATTTCTGGTTTGATTTCGATGTTATGTTCTTCATACATTTTTTTAAGGATTGTCGTTGTACACCCAACAGGCTCTGCTCTGTAGTATAAAGGTGCAGCTGTTTCAAAATTGCTAATTCTGTGATGATCAACCACCATAGTAACTGTAGCGTCTACAATATCATCAGCACTTTGTTGGAATTCATTGTGATCAACTAGGATAACTTCTCTATCTTTTACAGAAGTTTCTAATAGTGATGGTGCTTCTACTTTGAAGTAATCTAAAGCGAATTGTGTTTCGTCAGATACTTTTCCTAATCTTACTGCTTCTACATCATTACCTAATTCTTTTTGTAAGTCTTGCATTACTAAAGCTGAAGCAATAGTATCTGTGTCAGGATTTTTATGTCCAAAAATTAATGTATTTACCAATGTGAATTCTCCTTTTACTATCATTATTCTAATATTTATTTTAACACGAACGAAACGTCTATTCTACAACAGCGCCTAGACTATTTTCAAAATGTGTAAGCGCCCAATCATGCCCAGCTTGATTGAAAGATGCCACGCAATTTTTTGGAATATAAATTTGATAATTAAGGTTGTAAGCATCGACAGCAGTATGTAAAACACAAATATCAGTACATACGCCAACAATTTCTATTGTATCAATATTGCGCTCTCTTAAAAGGCTATCTAAATTAGTTCCATAAAATGCGCTATATCTAGTTTTATCAATCCAAAATACATTTTTTTGATTTTTAATTTGTTCATATTGAGGTTTTAATGATTGATATAAATCGCGACCTTCAGTACCTACGATATTGTGTGGCGGAAATAATTTAGTTTCAGGATGATAAGGGTCGTCTTTATGATGATAATCCATTAAATAGAAAATATTTTCGTCATTTTTATTAAATGAGTCAATTTTACTAAATATATTGTCTTCGATTATTTGTCCCGGCTCACCACAAGTTAAGTTACCATTTTCTGCTACGAAATCATTTGAATAATCCACTACTATTAATGCTTTCTTCAAAATAATATCCCCCTAATTGTTTATATTTAATAATCGGTGTAATATGTTTATAAGAAAAGTATACGCTAAATCAAGGTGGTTTTGAAGTTATGACTAGAATAATTAATGTTGCAAATTATGGTGCCAAAGGTAAATGTGGCGTTCTAGATACTTTAGGGATTCAACTCGCTTTATTTGAAGCGAGAAAAGGGCCAGTAACTGTTTATATACCTAAAGGTGAGTACCACATTTTATATGAACTTGTGATTTATCGTAATACAAATCTTATATTACACGATGATGCTACACTAATAAGAAAATCTCCTAGCGCTATGTTGAAAAATGGACACAGTTTTAAGAAATATTATGGTTATGAAGGACATGGCAATATTAATATAATTGGTGGCACTTTTGATGCATATGGTCATACTAATAATACAAATAACACGATTATGTCGATAGGTCATGCTAATAATATTCAGATTCATGATGTCACGTTTAAAAATGTAGTAGGGGGACACGCTATTGATGCTTGTGGATTGGATGGATTTTATGTGACGAATAGTCATTTTCTAGGTTTTAGAGATGATAGTGGCACAAGATCTTTCAGTGAAGCTATCCAAATTGATATACAAACAGAAGGAGCATTCCCTAAATTTGGTGCAACAGATGGTACGGTTACAAAGAATGCAATAATAGAAAATTGTTATTTTGGAAATTCCGGAGATATGAATATGTCTGCATGGAATAGAGCTATTGGGTCACATGCAAGTTTGTATGATTGCTTTTATGAAAACATACATATACAAAATAATAGATTTGATGGGTTGGGAGATTATGCAGTAACAATGCTTAAATCAAAAGAAACTACGATTACAAATAACTACTTTGTTAATTGTGAGGGTGGCATTCGTTATTTAGCAGTGCCAACAGGTAAGTATTCTATGGATATCAATAAAGTAGATAAAGGTGCACAGTCTGGTTCCACATTGTTAATAGGTAACAATAAGTTTGAAAATATTAAATCAAAACAAAGTATTCTTATAAAAAGTTATGAAAAAGCAATCAATAAAGATATTTATATTTATGATAATAAATTCATTGATAAAATATCTGATAAAATTCAATTTATTAATGCCTCAGATATCTATTTGTATAATAATTTTAATTTATCGCAAATTAAACAAAAAAATGTAGAGCGACTTAATGAAATTATAAAAGGAACTGAAAATAAATAATATTAAGATATAAAAAATGCTCACAATCCCAAGGTTGTGAGCACTTTTTTATATCATTTAATTCTATATGTAAAATCTATATATCTTTATTAAAATTACCTAACACGTTAACTTTGAAATCTAATGTTTTTAATATTGTAATTACTTTCTTCATTTCTACGTCATCAGCGCTACAATCAGCTTGCACGAAGAAGTGATACATGCCTAATTTTGTTTTTAAAGGACGTGATTCAATCCATGATAAGTTAATGTTAAATAAAGCGAATGTATTTAAAATGCTTGCTAATAAGCCTGGTTTGTCTTCATCAGGTGTTATAAGTAAGATGCTATCTGTCGCTTTTTCAACTCGTTTTTGTTCAGAGGAAAGCACTAAAAATCTAGTTGTGTTATGTGGATAGTCTTCAATATGTGTTGCTAATGCGATAACATCATTGCGATCTTTTTCTAATCCCATTGGTGCAATTGCTCCAGTGTGTTCATCTATTTCATCTAAACTTTGCACAGTACTGTTTGAGTAACGATATTTAAATTGATGTTTTGTTATAAATTTTGATGTTTGATTAATAGCAGGGGCAATTGATACAACTTCTTTAATATCTTCTAAATTTGTACCTTCTTTAACGTATAGTGAAAAAGCTATGTCTAAATGTAGTTCATCGATAACATGAACTTTTTGTTCTGTTAGTGTATCAGCAATAATATTAATTGTACCTTCTATTGAATTTTCAATAGGGGCAATAGCTATACTATCTTTATCTGATTCAATTGCCTTTACAACTTCATATAAGTTAGATTGTGGTATGTAATCAGTAATATTTTCATTTTTATAATTTAATGCTGCCATATGTGAGAATGTCCCAGTAGGACCTAGATAGTATAATTTCATAAAATTCTTCCTTTCTAATGAAATGGACATTTATTGCCTTTCTTTTTATATAAAAAATTTGGGCTTCTTGTTTCATTATCATATCCTTTATGATAATTATGTACAAGAGATGGTGACAATGGTGGGGCAAGCCAGCTCCATTTCCCAGTAACTTTACGATTTTTATTTTCTTCATTTTCTTCAAATTTCTTGAACTGTTTTGATGCTGTGTAATGGTCAACTATGGATACACCAGCTTCTTTAAATGAATGGTAAACAGCATAATTAAATTCAACTAATGCTCTATCTCTCCAATAACTAGTGGTCTTAGTAGTATCAAGGTTTAATGCATTAGCAATATCTTTTAGCTTGTCGTAACGATATTCATCAGTAAAATTACGTACGCCAATTTCCGTCTCCATATACCAACCGTTAAAAGGAGCGGTGTGATAATAAAGGCCACCGATTTCTAAATCCATATTTGAAATGATTGGAACAGCGTACCATTTTAAGCCGAGTTGCTCTAAAAGGGGACACTCATCATGTTTAATAAGTATTTCTTTTATGAGATTGTCTTTATAAATATGATAATTTAATGGTTGTTGTTTATAACGATATATTAAAGGTAATAAATCAAAATCAGTGTGATCACTTTTCCAATTTAAATGTTCAGCTAATTGAGTAATATTTTTTGATTTTGGATCACCCTTATTTTCGTAACCTGCATATCTAATGAGTTGTTCATTTTTAATTTCAAAGTCATTTGAATAAATACTAATTAATGGTCTGATTTTTCCGTTGTTGGTAGCTATTTCAATATGATTTTCTATAGAGTGGACAAAATCTATTTCATTATCAATAAAGCGCATGTCTCTAACATTTAATTTATCCCAAAACAGTCTTCCAATACATCTATTAGAGTTTCTCCACGCAACTTTAGCACCGTATATTAACTCATCTGTTGTATGTTTATAAGTGTTTGTTTCATTTATTTCATTGATTATTTGTTGGATTCTTTTCTTTGTTTCTTCGTTATCGATATTTAATTCTTGATGCATAGATTTAATAAAAGCAGTCGCTTTTTCCTGTAACATATTAACACCTCTATGTTCTAGTATAAGCGACTGCATATTTTTAACAATATTTGATTTATGACAATTTACCAATTTTTTATATCGTTTCGTTCACCTTTAAAATTTCCTGATTTTTTATGACGTTCAGATAGTACTTCTTTTACTTCTTCTATTGATACGCCTCTATCATGAAGTATGACAAATAGGTGATACAATACATCGGCCACCTCATTTTTAAGTTCTTCATTATCTTGTTTCATTGAAGCAATGACAACTTCAAATGATTCTTCGCCAAACTTTTTAGTGATTTTTTCAATACCTTCATTTAATAAATATTGTGTATAAGATTGAGAACGGTTTGATTGAACACTTTCTTGAATAGTTTCTTCTAAAGATTCTATAGAAAAAGGCTCATCGGTATTAAAGCAACTTTGCGAACCTGTGTGGCACGTTGGACCATCTGGGTTAACTTGAATTAAAAGTGTATCATCATCACAGTCTAAATTTATGTCTATCACATGTTGAATATGATTTGATGATTCACCTTTTTTCCAAAGGCGTTCTTTACTTCTTGAATAAAACCAACAAACTTTATCTTGAACTGTTAAATTAAAAGCTTCCTCATTCATATAGCCAAGCATCAACACTTGTCCTGTTTTATAATGTTGCAATATAGCTGGTAGTAATCCTTTAGAAAAATCTGGGGAAAGGTTATTCATCTCACATCAACTCCTTCTTTTGCTAAATGAGATTTAACAGCTTGAACTGTCGTTTCTTTATCATGAAAAATACTTGCTGCTAAACCAGCTGATACATCAGTTTGTTTGAATAAATCTACAAAGTGTTGACTGTTTCCGCCACCACCTGAAGCGATGATAGGTATAGAAACATGTTTCTTAATCTCGCTAAGCAAAGTATGGTCAAAACCTTGTTTAACACCATCATAATCCATACTTGTGACTAATAGTTCACCTGCACCTAAAGATTCAACTTCTTCAACCCAATCTAACACACGTTTATCAGTTCTTTTCTTTCCACCATGTGTATAACAATACCAATCTTGTTTATCATCTTCCCATTTAGCATCAATAGCTATACAAATGCATTGCTTTCCAAATTTTTCACTTGCTTCTTTAATAAAAGATGGATTGTTAAGAGCGCTAGAATTTAGTGAAATTTTATCAGCGCCATGGTTAAGTAGTGATGATATATCATCTATAGTACTTATACCGCCACCGATTGTTAAAGGAATGAATAACTTAGATGCAGTTTCAGAAATAATATCTAACATCATTTGATGTCCATTTTCAGTTTTAGAAATATCTAAAAAGACAAGTTCATCTGCAGCTTCGTTATTATAGTATTCAGCTAACTCAACAGGGTTACCGATATCTCTTAAACCTTTAAATTGAACGCCTTTAACGACACGCCCATCTTTTACGTCTAAGCATGGGATTATTCTTTTCTTTATCATGAAATGCCCTCCCAAAATGAATCTGTATTTGCTGCTTTTCCGACAATCGCTGCGTGAACATTTAATCTTTCTAGTTGTTCAATGTCTTGTTTGCTACGAATACCACCAGAAGCAATAATTGGTATATTAGTCGAGGTTACGAGACGCCCAGTGAGTTCAAAGTTAGGGCCTGATAATTTACCGTCTTTAGAAATGTCTGTATAAATAATGCCACCTAGTGGTAAGCCATCAATTTGCGTAATAAATTCAAATAAATTGATACCGGCATCGTCAATCCATCCATTTAATTTAATTTCTTCAACATAAGCATCAACAGATAAGTAAATTTTGCCAGGATATCTATGCGCAATTTCAGATAGCCAATTTATATCGCTTATACCTTTAGTACCTACAATAATGTATTCAATCCCTTTATCGAAATAGGCGTCTATCGTTTCAAGTGTTCGAATGCCACCGCCAACTTCTATAGGTAAATCTGTTAAATGTACGAGTTGTTCTATGTAGTCTGATTCAGTAGGTTGTTGATTTTTTGCACCAATTAAATCTATTACGTGAATTCTAGACACGCTTTTGAATTGTGAGTAAAATTTAATTGCTTCTTCAGCTGTTCTATTCATAGATTCTTTAGAGTCATATTTTCCTTCTGTAAGTCTTACATTTGTTGAATCAATTAAGTCAATTGCTGGCCAAATTTCAATCATGTAAAAAACCTTCCTTCAAAGCTTTGTCTAGTATTTTTAGTCCAAAATCACCGCTTTTTTCTGGGTGAAATTGTATACCGATAATATTTTCTTTTTGAACAATCGCTGTTATAGATTGACCATAATCGGCTGTCGCTACAATAGGTAAATCAGTTGTTACATGGTAAGAATGAATAAAGTAAACATCTTTATTTAGTAATGGATGAGTACTCTGTAAAGTGTTCCAACCTAAATGTGGAACAGGGTAGGGACTGCTAATAGGAACAACTTTGCCTTCTAGTAATCCTAGTCCTTTAGTTGAACCTTCTTCACTAAATTCAAATAACACTTGCATACCTAAGCAAATACCTATAATACGATGACTATCTTTAATGTCGTGAATTACACGATCAAGTCCACTTTTTTGAAGTTGCAACATCGCGTCTTTAAAATGCCCAACGCCTGGTAATATAACGTGAGTACTTGATTTAATCATTTTTTCATCTGATGTTAGTACAGCATCGTAACCTAAATTTAGCAATGCGCGTTCTATATTTTTAATATTACCTAAACCATAATCGATTATCGCAATCATTCGATCACACCTTTAGAAGAAGGGATACCTTCATAATCATTTGCACTTAAAGAAATCTTAAGACTTCTAGCAAATGCTTTAAAGATACCTTCTATTTCGTGGTGTGTATTTCCTCCTCTTAATAAATCAATGTGGGTCGTAAGACGAGCATTAATGACAAGTCCTCTAAAAAATTCTTCAACAAGTTCAGTATCAAATGTACCAACTTTTTCTCTTGAGAATTCAGCATTAAAAGATAAATAAGGACGACCACTAATATCAGTTACAGCACGCGCTAATGTTTCATCCATCGGGATATAGAATGAACCATATCTTGCAAATGACTGCTTATCTTTAATAGCTTCAAGTAATAATTGTCCGATAACTATGCCGATGTCTTCAACAGTATGGTGGTCATCTACGTAAGTATCTCCATCTACTTCTATGTTTAATGAAATACCACTGTGGAAGCTAAACAAAGTTAACATATGGTCTAAAAACCCTACACCGGTATTAATATTTGTTTCGGTATTTTCAAAAGATAATTCGATATCAATATTAGTTTCTTTAGTTGTTCTTTTCTTGCGATAAGTCATATGATTTCCTCCAGTCAATTACAATTTGTTCTAATTCATTCAATTGGTGTTCAGTAGCGATAGAATAACGTACAGTATGTGACATTCTATTGTCATCATAAAATCTAGGGAAGAATCCGTTACTGTAAATGTATTCTCCTAAATCATTTGCTAAGTCACCATACGTTAATACAAAGTTTGTCTTAGAAGGTATAACATGGATGATATCACTCACATGTTCTTCAAATATATCGCGCAATTGTATGCTTAAATTTCTCTGTCTGTTTATTAACGATTGAACCCGATCTGTATCATCAAATAAAGACTTAGCGATTTGTAAAGTAAGTGTATTTAAAGGATATGGATGAGCAATACTATTTAATTTTTGGATAGTCTTTTCAGTAGAAATGACAATTCCTACTCTTAAGCCTGCTAATGCAAAAGCTTTACTCAAAGTTCTCATTTGAATGACATGGTCCTCTAAGTCAATTACATATGCATCACCAAAATCCAAATATGCTTCGTCAATTACAAAATATCCTCCGATTTCTTTCATAAGTTGAGAAATCTCGTTTAAAAATTGTTCAGGATACTGTATGCCTGAAGGATTGTGAGGGACACTCATTATGAAAAATGCTGGTTTAATGCGTCTAATTTCATTTAAGATTTTATATAAAGAAAACGTGAAATCAGGTTCTGCATCAACATAATAAATAGGTCGTTTAATTTGTTGAGCGTACGCAGTATACATAAAGAAATCTGGATTTAAAGTTAGAACAGGGCCTTCAGGTAGAGCAATCATACATTTTTGAATCCACTCATCGGAACCATTAGCTGCAGAAATCTGATTAGGAGATAATCCATAAAAGTTAGCATAAGATTCAAGAAATGCATCATACTCTTCATCTGGATAGAAATTAAATTCTGATGAAGCAATAATTTCTTTTAATTTTTCTGACTCCATAGCAGGTATGGGGCTTTCATTTTTATTAATCCTTATCATATATCAGTACTCCTTGTTGTTATTTAATCTGATTTCTAGAGATTTTTTATGTTGATATAAGCCTTCCTCATCAGCAATTTTAATCGCACTAGGTGCTATTTTTTGAAAAGCATGTTCATCTAAATGTATAACAGAATGGCTAGTTAAAAAGTCATTTACCGTTAAACCATTTGAGAATCTTGCTGTTTGGTCCGTAGGCAATACGTGACTTGGCCCAGCAGAATAATCTCCGATAGCTTCCGGTGAATATTGACCTAAGAACATTGCACCAACATATTTAACTTTGCCTATATATAAACTAGGATCAGTTGTTTGAATGGATAAATGTTCTGGAGCTATATAGTTAACGATATCAATAGTTTCGTTTGTGTCAACTGTATGAATAGGGTAGTGATAGTCAGAAATACTTTTTTCTATAATCTCTTTTCTTGGAGAAGCATCAATCGCTTTTTGTAAATTTTGGCTTACTTTAGTTAAAAATGATTTGTCTGTTGATATAAGAAAAGTTCTTGCTTTCTCGTCATGTTCTGCTTGAGCTAAGATGTCTTGAATGATGTAATCTACATTAGAATAATCGTCCGCAATAATGGCTATTTCACTAGGACCTGCGATTTGATCAATACCAACGACGCCATATAATAATTGTTTACTTAAAGATACAAATTGATTACCAGGACCTACTATTTTGTCGACTTTTGGAATTGTTTCAGTTCCGTAAGCTAAAGCAGCTATACTTTGTGCACCACCAACTTGGAAGACGCGATTTACGCCAGCAATATAACATGCAGCAAGAATAGCTGAATTAATACCATCTTTTTGAGGTGGTGTTACGACTGTAATTTCTTTAACATCTGCAACTTTTGCTAATGTTGCAGTCATCAATACAGTAGAAGGGTAACTTGCTTTTCCACCGGGTACATAAATGCCGACTTTTTCAATAGGATGATAAAGTTGGTATGTTTGACCAGTTGTGAGATTTTCATGTTTGATTTTCTGTTGAAATGTTTTAATGTTCTCGTGACTATTCATTAATGCTTGTTTTAATTCTTCAGAAATTAAATTAATGCTATTTTCTATTTCTTGTTTAGAAACTTCTAAATTTTCTAGTTTAACATTGTCGAATTTCTCATTATATTTAAATAATGCATTATCTTTATTTTCTTTAACATCGTTAATTATATTTTTTACATTTTCAGTATGGCTAGCTTCAGTGATACAATCTTGTTCAAATTTATGTTTGAATTCAGTTTTAGATAGCATTAATAGACACTCCAATCTCTTTAATAAAGGATTCTATGCTTTTGGACTTACTAAAGAACGCATGTTTATTGGTTATTAATTTTGCATTAATATCTCCTATAGATTCCTTTTCTTCTAATCCGTTAGATTTAAGGGTGGTACCTGTTTGGACTATATCTACTATAGCGTCTACCATATTAACGACTGCAGCTAATTCTACAGACCCGGACAATGGTATGATGGATACATCTTGTCCTTTTTCTTTAAAATATGCTTTTGTTGTTTTAACGTATGTTGTAGCAATTTTTTTATATTCCGTTACTTCTGGTTTGCTTGCAACAGCAAAATGACAATATCCAAACGGTAAATCGACCAAGTTATTTACATTTAAGTTCTCTTTTTCATCTAAAATATCACTACCTGTAATACCAATATCTGCAATACCTTGTTCTACGTACGTTGAAACATCTTGACCTTTTACTAAGATAAATCTAACGTCCTCACTTTGAATTTGTAATTTTCTCTCTCTATTATTTAATGCCTCTACCCATTTACTGTTTCCGTTTGAATCAATAAATTTTATGAAGTCTTTTAATAAACGACCTTTACTTAATGCAACTGTTAACATAAGAACCTCCTAATTTAATTGGATACCAAAGCCAAATCCTTCTAAAGTGCCATTATAATGACCGCCTGAAGCGATTGGATTTCCATTTTCGTTTTGATAAAGTTGAATAAAACTTCCCACGTAATAAGATTTTGGAGGCATTGTTGTAATATCTAAATGTACGTGTTGAACACCAGATTCTTTAAGTGCCTTTTTCCAAAATTGTAGAGACTGATAAGTAGGGTGATTAACATCAGCAAAAGTTGTTAGAAATTCTAATTGTTTATGTGTTGGTGTCTTTAAAAGTTTTACAACAGGATGTTCTTGTGTTAATAATTTTGATATTTTCGAAATGTTACGTTCGCTTATTGCCTGATACAATTCATCTGTATGTTCTTCTGAAGAAAGCAATAAATCGAATAATTGATAATGACCGATTACAGCAAAATCAATATTTAAATCTAGTTTAGTATGAATAAAATCGTAGATATATTGATAACATTGAAGCATGTCTTGTCTAGTCGGGTTAAAAATTTCGATACCTAGGTTTGTGTGAATATGTTCATTCACTGCGATAGGTCCTGCATAAGTAACACGGGATGCTTTCAGTTGATATTCACGGCTATAATGTTGTATTTGATCTGTCCAATCATTTCTTAAACTATAGAATGAATCACCATTTTTCCAAATACTGCGTGTATCTAAACTATCTAAATCATCTTGTGTTAGTTGTTTCCATTGGAGTTTTTCAATAAAACTCATATCGATTACTTCGAAATTTCTTTCATTAAAATAGTTTAAAAAAGCTAATTCTTTCTCTTTGTTTGAAATAACATCTTCTTTATAACGTACATAATCCATATTATTAACCTCGCTTTTACTCTCTACCAAACTAAAGTGTTTTTTAATTTATAGAGAATACTATAACACGGTTAATTTAACTTATCAATTGAAAGTTCTGAAAATTTGTATAGTTTAAACAATTAAAAAAATAGTCCGGGTCAATTTTTATGTCCCGGACTCTAATATAGAAATTTTATGATTGTGCTGTTTCAGTTGGTGTTTTATGAAATAGTAATAAAATGAACACGATAAATATAAATGAAGCAACCATTGTAAAGAAGACAGTACCATTTGATATTTCAATAATTGCGCCACCTAGCATCGGTCCGATAATACTACCAACACTAAACGACATAGCAATCATTAAATTCCCGGCAGGTAAGTTGTGTCGTGGTGTTAAGTCTGTCATAAAGCTGACACCTAAACCATAAAATGATCCAGTGAATAATCCGGCTGTAAGGAATAGAGCCATCATAATAAATGGTGTCGTTGGTAAGAAGTCGCCCAATAGGAATATAACACTGCCTATTAAGGTTAACCCTGTTAATACTTTTTTACGTCCATGCAAATCACTGAACATACCAATTGGTACTTGGAATAATATTGCTCCAAGGCTAAATGCAGGTAATATTAATGTGATACTTGTTACATCTAAACCATTTCTTAAACCGTATACTGGGAAGTTACTGTGTAAACCAGCTTCAAATAACCCGTATAATAATGGAAACATAAATGCAATCCAAGAAGTTTTGATTACATCACCGAAGTTTTTCAATGTATTAATCATGCTAATAGGACGAACATTAGATGACGGAAATTCATTGTGTATTAATAAGACTAAAGAAATTGTAATAATGGATAGAATTGCAGATAAGATAAATGGTAATGTTTCTGAAACATCTACGAGTTTAGCCAGTAGAGGTCCGAGCATAAACCCAGCAGAAAAACTAAAACCATATACAGAAATGGTTCTACCTAATTTTTCTTTAGGTGTGATATGAGTTAACCATGTTTGTGTACTGAAATGTAACATATTATCGCCAATACCTATTAAAAGTCTTAAAATAAACCAAATGGATAAGGTTTTTAAAACAGGGAATAAGAGTAAGGATAATGCGACTATAGCGCCACCTATTAAAATCATATATTTAAATCCACTGCGACGTACAAGACCTTCAATAAAGAATGAAGATAGAAATACACCAATATATAAAGATGTTGCATGTAATCCATTTAAAGAACTAGAGACACCGCTTCTTTCAAATATGACTGATATTAATGGTAAAAGCATCCCTTGTGAGAAACCAGAAACAGCAACAATGATTGAGAGTATAATAAATAATTTTTTAAATGATGAATTTTTCATTTCGTAGCCCCCCACGTATTTATTTGACATCTTTAGTATTTTATCACAGAGATAAATCACTTTATATGAAGAAATTAAAATAATTTCAAATTCTAAAATTAATTATCAAAAGTATGATAAAATAATATAAAATTACATAATCTGAGGAGTATCTAACAATGTATATATATGAAGACGATAGTTTAATGTTACACACGGATTTATATCAAATAAATATGGGAGAGACTTATTGGGGCGATGGCATTCACGAACGTACAGCAGTATTTGATTTATACTTTAGAAGTATGCCTTTTAATAGTGGTTATGCTATTTTTAGTGGTTTAGAAAGAATAGTTCAATTTATTGAGAATCTTAAATTTACAGAAACTGATATTGAATACTTAAGAGAAGTAGGCTATAAAGATGATTATTTAGCTTATTTAAAAGAATTACGTTTTACTGGTAACATTCGTGCAATGAGAGAAGGAGAGCTTTGTTTTAATAATGAACCATTAATTAGAGTGGAGGCGCCTTTAATACAAGCGCAATTAATCGAAACAGCCTTATTAAATATAGTGAATTTCCAAACTTTAATTGCTACTAAAGCAAGTAGGATTAAGCAAGTAGTGCATGATGAAATCGTTATGGAGTTTGGCACAAGACGCGCACAAGAGATGGATGCTGCAATTTGGGGAGCTAGAGCTGCTGTTATTGGTGGTTTTGATTCAACTAGTAATGTGAGAGCTGGTAAATTATTTGGTATTCCTATTTCTGGAACACATGCCCACTCAATGGTACAAACATATGATGATGAATATGTAGCATTTAAGAAATACGCTCAAAGACATAAAAATTGCGTTTTCTTAGTAGATACATTCCATACACTAAAATCGGGTGTACCAAATGCTATTAAAGTGGCTAAAGAACTAGGCGATAAAATAAACTTTATTGGAATTCGTTTAGATTCTGGAGACATCGCTTATTTATCTAAAGAAGCAAGAAGAATGTTAGACGAAGCTGGTTTTGAAGATGCTAAAATATTTGCGTCTAACGATTTAGATGAAGAAACAATTACAAGCTTGAAAGCGCAAGGTGCAAAAGTAACTGCTTGGGGTGTTGGCACAAAATTAATCACAGCTTATGATCAACCAGCTCTTGGTGCTGTTTATAAATTAGTAGCTATTGAAGATGAGAATGGTGAATTATCAGACAGAATTAAAATTTCAAATAATGCTGAAAAAGTTACAACTCCTGGTAAGAAAAATGTTTATAGAATTATAAATACGAAAACAAATAAATCTGAAGGTGACTATATTACTTTAGAAGAAGAAGATCCAAATAAAGAAGAAAAATTAAAAATGTTCCATCCAGTTCATACTTATAAAATGAAATATATTAAAAACTTTAAAGCAATCGATTTACACCATGATATTTTTAAAGATGGAGAACTAGTCTATAAATTACCTGAAATTGAAGAAATTAAGGAATTTGCATTCAATAATCTAGAAATATTATGGGAAGAAAATAAGCGTTACTTGAACCCTGAAGAGTATCCAGTGGACTTAAGTAAAACTTGTTGGGATAATAAGAATAAGAAAATCTTTGAAGTTGCTGAAAGAGTAGCAGACGCTATAAAGGAAGTGGATGAATGATGAGAGATTTACAATCAATCATAATTAAAGAAATGAACGTAAAACCGACGATAGATCCAGAACAAGAATTTATAGAAATTAAAAACTTTTTAAAGTCATATATAAAAGCGCATAGCTTTATTAAATCACTTGTTTTAGGTATTTCTGGTGGACAAGATTCTACATTGCTTGGGAAAATTGCACAAATTACAGTAGATGAATTAAATGAAGAAGAAGGCGCTGAGTACGAATTTATAGCTGTAAGACTACCATACGGTGAACAATTTGATGAACAAGATACGCAAGATGCGTTAGATTTTATTAACCCGACGAAACGTGTAACAGTTAATATTAAACCTGCAGTGACAGCAAGCATTAAAAGCTTAAATGAAGCGGGCGTTGAATTGACGGATTTCCAAAAAGGAAATGAAAAAGCAAGAGAACGTATGAAAGTACAGTATTCAATTGCATCTGCAAACAGTGGTTTAGTATTAGGTACTGACCACGGGGCTGAAAACATTACAGGTTTCTTTACTAAATTTGGCGATGGTGCGTGTGATGTAGCTCCATTATTTGGTTTAAACAAAAGGCAAGGTAAAGCAATTTTAAAATATTTAGGTGGACCAGATCATCTTATTAATAAAATACCAACTGCTGATTTAGAAGAAGACAAACCAGCTTTACCAGACGAAGTAGCACTCGGTGTAACATACGATGCGATAGATGATTTCTTAGAAGGTAAGAAAATTGATGAAAAAGATCAAGAAATCATTCAAAATCATTATGTAAGAAACGCTCATAAAAGAGAAATGCCTTATACTAGATACACTTGGCCAAAATAAAGCGTGACTTTTGTTAATTACGTTGATAAAATGATTCCAGTATTTTGAAAAATGGAGGGTTTAAATGTCAGCTATATTAGATAATCCATGGTTGATGGTACTATCAATATTTATTATTAATATTATTTATGTATCATGCTTAACTATGAGAACCATTTTGACATTAAAGGGATATCGATATGTAGCTGCTGCAGTAAGTGTACTAGAGGTAGTTGTTTATGTTATTGGATTAGGTTTAGTAATTAATAGTTTAGATCAAATTCAAAACATTTTAGCTTATGCGTTAGGATTTGCAGCGGGTATTATTGTTGGTATGAAGATTGAAGAAAAAATAGCTTTAGGATATATTGTAGTTAACGTTACAACTGCAGAATATGAAACAGATTTACCGAGAAAGTTAAGAGATTTAGGATATGGTGTAACGCATTACGTTGCCAAAGGAAGAGACGGCGATCGATTAGTAATGCAAATATTAACACCAAGAAGATTTGAATTAAAACTGATGGACACAATTAAACAGTTAGATTCAAAAGCTTTCGTAATAGCATACGAACCTAAAAATATTCATGGTGGCTTCTGGGTTAAAGGCGTACGAAGTAAAAAATTAAAGGCGTATGATACAGATGAAGTTTAAAGTAGAAGACAATGAAACAATCGAAATGTGCCTTAAACGTATGAGAGAACAAGGATACACACCTGTAAAAAGATTCGAAAAACCTGTATTTATAGAAAATAAAGAGGGCGAATATGAAGTGCTAAAACAAGAAATCCAATTTGTCGGTAAAAAAATAAAAGATTAATTAAAACTTAGGTTTAAATTGAGCATTATACTCCTATCAAAGTAGATACTTAAAAAGTAAAACTTTGATAGGAGTTTTTTATGTTTTTATCGTATTTAGCTTTTAATTTTGATAAGCACTGTTACAATGTATAATGTATTTAAAAATATATTTCTTACACTAATTCACGAACTATATTTATATTTTTATAAATAATGTACGTATTGTGTGATGTTTGTTATACTGTAAGTGACTAATATATGATAGGAGAATTTATCAATGATTGAACGTTATTCTAGAGAAGAAATGACTAATATTTGGTCTGAACAAAATCGTTTTGAGGCTTGGTTAGAAGTAGAAATACTTGCTTGTGAAGCATGGAGCAAGCTCGGACATATTCCAGAAGAAGATGTAAAGTTAATTAGAGAAAATGCTAAAGTCGATGTAGACCGTGCAAAAGAGATCGAACAAGAAACAAGACATGATGTTGTAGCATTTACACGACAAGTTTCAGAAACATTAGGAGAAGAACGTAAGTGGGTACATTACGGTTTAACTTCAACTGACGTAGTAGATACGGCATTAAGTTATGTTGTTAAACAGGCAAATGAAATCATTGAAAAAGATTTAGAAAGATTTTTAGAAGTTTTAAAAAATAAAGCTATTGAACATAAAACAACTTTAATGATGGGTAGAACACATGGTGTACATGCAGAACCAACTACATTTGGTATCAAAATGGCATTATGGTATACGGAAATGAAACGTAACTTAGAAAGATTTAAACGTGTACGTGAAGAAATTGAAGTTGGTAAAATGAGTGGAGCTGTTGGTACATTCGCTAACATCCCGCCTGAAATCGAAGAACATGTATGTAAAGAACTTGGGTTAGATTGTGCACCGGTTTCAACTCAAACATTACAACGTGATCGACACGCTTACTACATTGCGACATTAGGCTTAATCGCAACTTCTATAGAAAAATTCGCTGTTGAAGTTCGTGGATTACAAAAAACTGAAACAAGAGAAGTTGAAGAAGCATTTGCAAAAGGACAAAAAGGGTCATCAGCTATGCCTCATAAACGTAATCCAATTGGATCAGAAAACGTTACTGGTTTAGCACGAGTTATTCGTGGTTATATCACTACCGCTTATGAAAACGTTCCTTTATGGCATGAAAGAGATATTTCACATTCTTCAGCAGAGCGTATTATGTTACCAGATGTAACAATAGCTTTAGATTACGCTTTAAATAGATTTACAAATATTATAGATAGATTAACAGTATATCCTGAAAATATGAAAAAAAATATAGACAAAACATTTGGCCTTATATACTCTCAACGTGTTATGCTAACATTAATCAATAAAGGTATGGTTAGAGAAGAAGCTTATGATATCGTTCAACCAAAAGCGATGGAATCTTGGGAAACTCAAACACCATTTAGAACATTAGTTGAACAAGACAGTAGAATTACTGAATTATTGGACGCTAAAGAATTAGATGAATGCTTCGATGAAAATCATCATTTAAACCAAGTAGATACAATATTCAAGAGAGCTGGAATCGAATAAAATAGTTTATGCTGTACTTTAATAGAGTAATGCATTAAAATGCAATTAATGAACTTATTAAACAGGGGTTGATTTTTTGCAAATTGAAAAATTACGAGGTCAAGCACTAAACGAACTATTTGATGCTATTTTAACGCTCGAAACTAGAGAAGAATGTTATCAATTTTTTGATGACTTATGTACAGTTAATGAAATACAATCATTATCTCAACGACTTCAAGTTGCTAAGATGATTAAACAAGGCAACACATATGCACATATTGAAAAAGAATCAGGTGCATCGACAGCTACTATTTCACGTGTTAAACGTTCTTTGCAATGGGGCAATGATGCTTACACGATGATTTTAGAAAGAATGAACATAGAATTCGAAAAATAGATAATAGAGTCTGAGATACATATCTCTCACTCAAAATACAGGCTGAGACATTTAATTATGTCTCAGCCTTATTCATTATATTTAATTTTGATAAATTATATGAAAAGCTATATAATTATTAAACTAGGTTAATTAGGGAGCGTTTATAATGAAGAAGTTATTTACAGCACTTGCTGTTGCTACACTTTTATTAAGTGCATGTGGTATACAGCAAAATACAGAAGATAATCAGTCAGAAGAGAATAAGTCTAACAATGAATCGAAACAAAATGAAAACAACAAGCAAAAAGAAAATGAAAAACAAGATGAAAAAGATAAACATAAAGTTACTAAGAAAAATGGTGTAACTTATGTTGACGGTCATGTTTTTGTAAATAAAAAAATTGATTTACCTAAAGATTATGCGCCTGGTGAAAATGCTACTGCAAGAAATCAATTGAACAAATTAATTCAAGATGCAAGAAATCAAGATTTAGATTTAGTGTTTAGAAGTGGTTATCGTTCTTATGAGAGCCAAGAACAGTTATATAAAGATTATGTAGCAAGAGATGGAGAAGAAGCTGCAAACCAGTATAGCGCAACACCTGGTAACTCAGAACATCAAACAGGTCTCGCTTTTGACGTAGGTTCTGATACAGCTACAGATGATTTTAGATCTTCTTTCGGGGATACTGATGAAGGTAAATGGATGGAAAAACATGCACATGAATATGGGTTTATTATTAGATATTTAGAAGGTAAAGAAGATATTACCGGATATCAATATGAACCATGGCACTTAAGATATGTTGGAAAAGATTTAGCACAGAAGATTCATCAAAAAAATGTAACATTAGAAGAGTATTTTGATTATGGATATTAATTTTATTAAATGCTAAAAACAATAAGCGAATTTTTACGATTATGAGGAGCGTATTATTCGCTTCTTTTTTGTTTGAAATCGTCTATTTCATTTCGGAATTCAATCACAAAAATGCTATAATTAATCTTATGATAATTAAAGGAGATTGAGTATGTACGATATTAAATTGTGGCGACATGTGTTTAAATTAGATCCTGCTAAATCCATAACAGACGATGATTTAATGAAAGTTTGTGAATCAGGAACAGATGCCATCATAATTGGTGGTACAGATAACGTGACAGAAGACAATATACTGAATTTGATGAGTCGTGTTAGACGTTATCCTTTACCTTGTGCATTAGAAATTTCGAATATTGAAAGTGTTGTACCAGGGTTCGATTTCTACTTTGTTCCAAGTGTCTTAAACAGTGATGAAGTTAAATATCATAACGGTATTTTACATGAAGCGGTGAAAGAATATGGATACATGATGGATTTCGATGAAATATTTTTAGAAGGTTACGTTGTTATGAATGAAGAAAGTAAGGTAGCAAAGTTAACTAAAGCTAATACTCAATTGGATGTTGAGGATTTAATAAGTTATGCACGTATGGTCGATAAATTATATCATTTACCAATTTTTTATTTAGAATATAGTGGTAAGTATGGCAACGTAGAAGAAGTAAAAGCTATTAAAGAACATTTAGAGCAAGCACAACTTTTCTACGGTGGCGGTATCAATGATTTGAATAGTGCTCAAGAAATGGCAGAGTACGCAGATACAATAGTAGTTGGTAACATCATATATGATAATTTAAAAAAAGCTTTACAAACTGTAAAAGTAAAACAATAAAGGAAGGTTTTTATGAACGCATTGTTAGATAGAATGAATGACGAACAAAAACAAGCAGTCAAAACGACTCAAGGCCCATTATTAATCATGGCAGGTGCTGGTAGTGGTAAGACTAGAGTGTTGACGCATAGAATAGCATATTTACTTGATGAAAAAGATGTATCGCCATATAACGTATTGGCTATAACGTTTACAAATAAAGCAGCTAAAGAAATGAAAGAAAGAATCAGTCATCTCGTTGGTCCTGAGGCTGAAAGTATTTGGATATCAACATTCCATTCAATGTGTGTAAGAATCTTAAGACGTGACATTGATCGAATTGGAATCGAAAGAAATTTCACAATTATTGATCCAACTGACCAAAAGTCAGTTATAAAAGAAGTATTAAAAAAAGAAAATATAGATAGTAAAAAATATGAACCAAGAATGTTTATTGGTGCTATTTCTAATTTAAAAAACGAATTAAAGACAGTTGAAGATGCAGAAAAAGAAGCGAATGATTTTTATGCTTCAATGGTCGCACGAGTATATAAAGGCTATCAAGAAAAATTATTAAGAAATCATGCTTTAGATTTTGATGATTTAATTATGTATACAATTCAGTTATTTAATCGCGTACCAGAAGTATTGGAATATTACCAAAATAAATTCCAATATATTCATGTAGACGAATATCAAGATACAAACAAAGCGCAATATACACTTGTACAATTATTAGCAAATAAGTTTCAAAATATATGTGTGGTAGGTGACTCTGACCAATCTATATATGGTTGGCGTGGTGCTGATATTAAAAATATTTTATCTTTTGAAGAGGATTATCCAAACGCACAAACTATTTATTTAGAACGAAATTACCGTTCAACTAAAACTATTTTAACTGCAGCCAACGAAGTCATCAGAAACAACTCAGAGAGAAAACCGAAAGCTTTATGGACTGACAATACTTCAGGTGGAAAAATTCAGTATTATGAAGCGACAACTGAACGTGACGAAGCAGAATATGTTATTCGTCAAATATTAAAGAAAAAGCAAGAAGGGTATAATAATCAAGATATCGCGATTTTATATCGAACAAACGCACAATCCCGTGTGCTTGAAGAAACATTTTTAAAATCCAACATTCCTTATACTATGGTAGGCGGCACAAAGTTCTATGACCGTAAAGAAATTAAAGATATTTTAAGTTATTTACGTTTAGTTTCAAATAGTAATGATGATATTAGTTTTGAGCGTATTATAAACATACCAAAACGAGGCATTGGTCCTTCTTCTGTTCAAAAAATTGCACAATATGCTTCTATAAATAATTTAAGTTATTTTGATGCATTAGGAGAAGTAGACTTTATTGGTTTATCTAAAAAAGTCACTCAAGAAGGTGCAGATTTTTATGAGATGATGAATAACTTTATGCAGCAGCAAGAATTTTTATCTATAACAGAATTAGTTGAACAAATTTTAGATAAATCTGGTTATAGAAAAATGCTTGAAAATGAACAAACTTTAGAATCTCAAAGTAGACTAGAAAACATCGATGAATTCTTATCAGTACCTAGAGACTATGAAAAGAACACACCAGTTGAAGAACAATCTTTAATGAATTTCTTAACAGACTTATCATTAGTTGCAGACGTAGATGACGCTGATTTAGAAGCGGGTGTTACTTTAATGACAATGCACTCAGCCAAAGGTTTAGAGTTTAAAATAGTGTTTATAGTGGGTATGGAAGAAAGTATTTTCCCTCACTTCAGAAGTTTACAATCTGGAGAAGAACATGAAATGGAGGAAGAACGACGCATAGCATATGTAGCTATTACACGTGCTGAAGAACAATTACATGTGTCCCATGCAACGACTAGAAGTTTATTTGGTAGATCTCAAGCTAATATGAAATCTAGATTCTTAAAAGAAATCCCAGAAGATTTATTAGACGGCGTTAAACCAAAAACTTCATTTAAATCTAAACAAACAGCAACGCCTAAACGTGGTTTTGCGAGAAGAGTTAATAATAATCAAAATTCTAATACTACTTGGAATGTAGGAGATAAAGTAACGCACAAATCATGGGGCGAAGGAATGGTTAGTGCAGTAAATGATAAGAACGGTTCAGTTGAATTAGATATTATATTCCAAAAAGAAGGACCAAAGAGATTACTGGCACAGTTTGCACCAATTGAGAAAAAAGGAGAATAAATATGGAAGAATTAAAATCAAGAGTTGATGAACTTCACCACTTATTGCATAAATTTAATTATGAATACCATGTATTAGATAATCCATCTGTTCCTGATAGTGAATATGATAAATTACTACATGAATTGATCTCAATTGAGGAAGAACATCCAGAACTTAAAACAAGTGATTCGCCAACTGTAAGAGTTGGTGGACCACCTTTATCTCAATTCGAAAAAATTAATCACGATACACCGATGTTATCTTTAGGTAATGCTTTTAACGAAGAAGACCTTAGAAAATTTGACCAGCGTGTAAGAGATAAAGTAAGTAATATAAAATATACTTGTGAGCTTAAAATTGATGGACTAGCAGTATCTCTAAAATATGATAATGGGCTTTTTGTGCAAGGTTTAACAAGAGGTGATGGTACTACTGGTGAGAACATTACTGAAAACTTAAAAACAATTCACGCAATACCTTTAAAAATTAAAGAACCTCTTTCTATTGAAGTGCGTGGAGAAGCATATATGCCTAGAAGTTCTTTCCTTTCTTTAAATGAGCAAAAAGAAAAGAATGGAGAACAACTATTTGCAAACCCTCGTAATGCGGCTGCAGGATCATTGCGACAATTAGACTCTAAGCTAACTGCTAAGAGAAAGTTAGATATTTTCTTATATAGTGTGAATGATTTAACAGAAATTGAAGCGAGCAGTCAATCAGAAGCGTTAAACAACTTAGATGAACTCGGTTTTAAAACGAATAAAGAAAGAGAAACATTTGATGATATTGAAGGTGTATTATCATTTATTGAAAAATGGACAGAAAAAAGAAACCAATTGCCTTATGATATAGATGGCATTGTTATAAAAGTAGATGACTTAAGTCAGCAAGAAGAGCTAGGATTTACTCAAAAATCACCAAGATGGGCAATTGCTTATAAATTCCCGGCAGAAGAAGTTTTAACAACATTGTTAGATATTGAATTAAGTATAGGTAGAACAGGTGTAGTAACACCAACTGCTATATTAGAACCAGTTAGAGTAGCTGGAACGACTGTCTCTAGAGCATCATTACATAATGAAGATTTAATCCATGAAAAAGATATTAGAATAGGCGACAAAGTCGTTATTAAAAAAGCAGGAGACATCATACCTGAGGTTATACGTAGTATAGTAGAAAGTAGAGCAGAAGATAGCGAAGTTTATCACATGCCAACACATTGTCCTAGTTGTGATCATGAGCTTGTCAGAATCGAAGGAGAAGTTGCTCTACGTTGTATTAATCCTAAATGTCCAGCTCAACTTGTCGAAGGGATCATTCACTTTGTATCAAGACAAGCTATGAACATAGATGGTTTAGGCGAAAAAATTATCGAACAATTATACACGCACGATAAGATTAAAGATGTAGGCGACTTATACTATTTAACAAAAGAAGATTTATTACCGTTAGAAAGAATGGGCGAGAAAAAAGTTCAAAATTTATTAACGGCAATCGAAGCATCTAAAGAAAAATCATTAGAACATCTATTATTCGGATTAGGTGTAAGACATCTTGGTATTAAAGCAAGTGGAGTGATTGCTGAAAAGTTTGAGACGATTGATCGATTATTCGAAGCACAAATTGATGACTTAACTGAAATTCCTGATGTTGGTCATAAAATGGCTCAATCTTTAGTAACATATATGGAAAATGAAGACATACAAGTTTTAATTGAAAAATTAAAAAAGAAAAATGTTAATATGACATATACAGGTGTTAAACAATCCGAAATAGAAGGTCATCCAGATTTTAGTGGAAAAACATTTGTCTTAACTGGTAAAATGACAGAGATGACACGACCAGAAGCTACTAATATATTACAATCATATGGAGCTAAAGTAACAAATAGTGTTACTAAAAACACAGATGTTGTAATAGCTGGTGAAGAAGCAGGTTCTAAACTCGAAAAAGCAGAAAAATTAAATATCGAAGTTTGGTCAGAACAAGACTGGTTGGATAAATATCGTAATATCAATGAATAGAGGTTAATGATATGAAAAAAGGATTACTAATATTAGCATCTGTTATGTTACTTACAGCATGCTCATCTGATACAACTCAAAAAGATAACCAAAACAAATCTGAAAAAGATAAAGAACAAACAAAACAGATTTCTACTGGTATGCAAATCTCAAATGATTATTATCGTACTTTATTACCATTTAAAATAAGTGCTGCTAGAGGATTAACACAAGATAATATGGTATCTAGTTATAATAGCGAAGCATTTGAAAGTGGCTTGTTAGACATTAGTAAACAAACATTTTCACCTGATGAATATTTGTACCGTGATGGTCAATATCTTGAAAAAGATACAGTTAGAGCTTATTTAGCACCTAAATATACTAAAGATGAAATAAAGAATATGAGTGCTGAAGAAAAGGAAGAAAAACAAGCTGGTGAAAATTTAGGTCTGAACCCAAGTCATAAAGGCGAAACAGACCCTGAAAAAATAGCTGAGAATTCTCCTACATACTTATCTCATATTATTGAGCAAGATTACTTTACCGAAAGTGATGCTAAGAAACAAAAGATCTCAGGTATGACGATCGGTTTAGCAATGAACAGTGAGCATATATATCAAAAAGAAGAATATGGTGAAACATATACTAAAAAGTTAGATGAAAAAGAAGCAGAGAAACAAGGTAAAGAAATGGCGGAAGAAATCTTATCTCGATTACGTGTAAGAGATGATATAAAAAATATCCCGATTAATTTTGCTATATTCATTCAATCAGGTGAAGGTGATATTAAACCTGGTAAGTTTGTAACATATGGAACAAGTGAAGGCGGTAAAAGGTCAGTTAAAAGCTGGGAAAATATGAATGAAAAACATGTCACGATTCCATCATCAGAAGCAGCTGATTTAGACAAAAATTTAAATTCTAATTTCGAACAATTTAACCAGGACTTACAAAAATATTTCCCTAATTTTACACAATCAGTAGGTACAGGTAAGTTTGAAGATGATAAACTAACAGAGCTTGAAATTAAAATTCCACTAGATTATTATGGCAAAGCCGAAGTTATAGGTGTGACGCAATATGTCGCAGATTTATCTGAGAAGTACTTTAAAGGTATAGATGATATTGAAATTTCAATAATTGATGGGGAAGAACCACAGTCTTTAATTACTAAAACAAAAGATGATAAAGAACCAGAAATTCATATTTACAAATAAATAAGAGCTTAAAATAATTCTCCTAATCCGTTAATTTTTAAATAGCAGATTAGGAGAATTTTTAATATAGGAGTGGGGTAGAAATCTCTTTATTGCCAAGATTATGGAGAAAAGGGAACAAGGCTACCATTATTGACACGTTTGGTGAGAAAAGACAATAAGGCTACCGTTATTGACACGTTTGGCGAGAAGTGGCAACAAGACTATCGTTATTGACACGTTTGGCGAGAAGTGACAATAAGGCTACCGTTATTGACATGTTTGATGAGAAGTGGCAATAAGGATTCCAAAAGTTGCAAGACGCGACCCACGTGCAACATAGCGTCTCCAGTTTACCACTATCAATACATAATAAAGCTCCCAATCCATCGGATCGGGAGCTTTACTCTGACTACAAATATTATAATCTATAATCATTTGTTTTATTTTTCATCTAAAATACGATTCATTTTATCTAGATTATCAATAACGTGTTTTTCTGGTTTTTTCGTAAATGAACTTACAACTGTTGTTACAACAACGTTAGTTAAGAAACCAGGGATAATTTCATAAAGTTCGAAAATACCTCCGTGTCCTTTCATCATAATCCAGAATAATACTACGATAGATGATGTTACCATACCTGCGATAGCACCATTTTTACTTAAGCCTTTCCAGTATAATGACATTAATACTAGAGGTCCGAATGCTGCACCGAACCCAGCCCAAGCATTACCTACTAAGTTTAAAATAGTGTCGTTTGGCGTCCATGCTAACATGATAGCAACGATTGCTACAAGTAATACTGCAAAACGTCCTATTAATACAAATTCTTTATCTCTATCTGCTTCTTTACCTCTTTTTCTAGTTATAATCTTATAGAAGTCTTGAGTTAAAGCACTTGATGTAACAAGTAATTGAGATGAAATTGTACTCATGATAGCAGCTAATATAGCAGCTAAGAAGAACCCACCAACTAATGGATGGAACAATACTTGACTCATTAAAATAAAGATTGTTTCTGGGTTATCAATTGTTTGAGTTGTATCATGAATGTACGCAATACCAGTTAAACCTACTAAACAAGCACCAATTAATGAAATAGCCATCCAGCCAATGCCGAAACGTCTAGCTTTTGGTAAAAGTTTATGAGATTTAATTGACATGAAACGAACGATTATGTGAGGTTGACCAAAGTAACCTAAGCCCCATGCTATTAAACCAATGATACTAATTGCTGAAGTACCTTTAAACAAATCAAGGTTTGTAGGTTTTACTTCTGCAACTGTGTTAAATGTATCAAAACCATTTAGCGTTATTAGTGCTGCAATAGGGACCATAACTATCGCTATTAACATAATGACACCTTGGAAGAAGTCTGTTAAAGAAACAGCTAAGTATCCTCCAAAGAAAGTATATATAACAACGATACCCATTGTTAAAATAGCACCAAGTCTATAATCTAAACCGAATGCACTTTCAAATAGTGTACCACCAGAAACCATACCTACTGATGTATACAATGTAAAGAATACTACTATAATAATACCTGAAATAACTTTTAATACATGTGAATTATCTGCTACGCGTTTTTCAAAGAAATCTGGAATTGTAATCGCGTTTCCTGTGTGTTCTGTATAAACACGTAATTTTGGTGCGACTAATATGTAATTTAACCAAGCACCTACTGTTAAACCGATAGCTAACCATGTTGCTGATAGACCAATGCTATAAACTTCTCCCGGAAGCCCCATGATCATCCAACCACTCATATCGGATGCACCAGCGGATAAAGCTGTTACGTAAGGACCTATACTACGGCCACCTAACATGTACTCATCTAAATTGCTTGTAGATTGTTTATATGCATAATAACCAATCGCTAATAGTACAACAAAATAGACTATAATCATGAAGTAAGTCTGCCAGCCTGAAACAACTCCAGCACTAGCGTCAATTTGTCCTAAAATAAACATTTTCCCGCTCCTTTATATTTTTTATATATTTTAAAGTTGCACGTTGCCCATTATACACAATTGAAATAATATTCAAAGGGTAAAAAGTAACCAAAGTGTATATTTAGCTTACCATGTTTTGATTTTCATGTCACAAATTGTACACAATTCGAATAAAAGTAAAATATGCTGACGCCTTTGTTTATGTAGGGTATAGCGAATTTTTAAAATTCAGCCAAAACTTAAAAGTTTGACTAATTAAAATATTAAAAATTTCTTATTAATTTTTTAGAATTTTAACCATTTCATCAAAATTATTTACTGTTTTTTCCTCTGGAGGATTTGTGAATAGGCTTACAATGATTGTTAAAATCATACTCGTTATAAAACCAGGAATAATTTCATAAAATTCAAAAATACCGCCGTGTTCTTTCATTAATATCCAAAATATTACAATTAGTGAACCACTTACTATCCCAGCTATAGCTCCGTATTTAGTAAGGCGTTTCCAATATAACGATAATAGTACAAGGGGACCAAATGCCGCTCCAAAGCCAGCCCAAGCATTTCCCACTAAATTGAGTATTGTATCGTTTGGATGCCAAGCAATATACATTGCGATTAAGGATACGATTAATACTGAAATACGTCCGACGAGAACGAACTCTTTTTCGTGTTCTTTATCTTGTAATGTCTTACCTCTTAAAAGCATATAAAAATCTTGAGTTAATGCACTAGAAGTTACTAGTAATTGTGAAGATATCGTGCTCATAATAGCTGCTAAAATAGCTGCTAAGAAAAATCCGCCGATTAATGGATGGAATAAAAATTGACTCATCACAATAAAAATAGTTTCAGGATTATCGACTTTTACATTGTTTACTTCCACAAAAACGATACCGATAAGACCTGTAATACATGCTCCGATTAAAGAAATTGCCATCCATGAAATGCCGATTCTTCTAGCTCTCGGCATTAATTTGTGAGTTTTAATAGACATAAAACGTACTATAATATGTGGTTGACCAAAGTAACCTAAACCCCAAGCGAGTAAACTGATTATGCCAACTGTTGTTGTTCCTTTAAACCAATCTAGACTAGTGGGGTTTAATCGGCCGACTTCTGAAAATGTATCTAGACCATTTAATTTGAGTATAGCTACTATTGGAACGAGCACTAAAGCTAATATCATAATGACACCTTGAAAGAAGTCAGTTAATGATACAGCTAAATAACCTCCAAATAATGTATAGAGAATAACGATGCTAGCAGCTAGTATTAAACCGACATGATAGTTTAATCCAAATGCACTATTAAATAAAACACCACCTGCTACCATTCCTGAATGTGTGTATAAAGTAAAGAATATGACGATTACTAAACCAGAAATTATTTTTACAATTCTAGTATTGTCCGATAATCGCTTTTCAAAGAAATCAGGTAATGTTATCGCATTGTCGGAAAGCTCTGTGTAAATTCTTAAACGTGATGCAACTAATATGTAATTAAGCCATGCACCAATCGTTAACCCGATAGCTATCCAAGTAGCTGATAATCCAATACTATAAACAGACCCAGGTAGCCCCATAATCATCCAACCACTCATATCAGAAGCCCCAGCAGATAATGCTGTTACTAATGCACCTAAATCTCTTCCGCCTAACATATATTCGTCAAGCGTGCTTGTCGATCTTTTGTATGCATAAAATCCGATTGCTAACAAAATCGTAAAATATACAGCAATCATGACATATGTTTCCCAAGAAGTTTCGACTTTTACATTTTTAAACGTATTTCCAAGTATTAACATGAAAAACCACCTCTCACTCATTGACTTAAGTTCAGAAATTATTCTGATAATTTATTATACATCAATGTATACGCTTTCATGTAGTTATTTTCTATTAACTTTAGATTTTTATATGAAAATTTGTTAAAATTATATGATGTTAGATTAACTAAGGAGGCGTCGCACATGACGAAAGTAACATCTGAGCAAGTTGAACATGTTGCTAATTTAGCTAGACTTGAAGTTTCACAAGACGAAGTCAATGAATTCACACAATCGTTAGAGGATATCTTAAACTTTGCAGGACAATTAGATGAAGCTAATACAGAAAATGTTGAGCCAACATTCCACGTATTAGATTTACAAAATGTTCTAAGAGAAGATAAGAGTGAATCAGGGATTCCTCAAGAAGAAGCATTAAAAAATGCTAAAGAAACTGAAGCTGGCCAATTTAAAGTACCAGCTATTATGAACGAGGAGGACTAAAGCATGACAATTCGTTATGAAACGGTAGAACGTTTATCAGAAATGATTAAAAACAAAGAAATCAAACCATCTGATATCGTAAGAGACATTTTTGATGCAATTGAATCAGATGATAAAAACATAAAAGCTTTCTTAGCTCTTAACAAAGAAGAAGCTTTAAAACAGGCAGAAGAACAAGATAAATTACAAGCAGAAGATAAAATGGAAGGTAAACTATTTGGTATTCCAATGGGTATCAAAGATAACATTATTACTGAAGGCGTTGAAACGACTTGTGCAAGTAAAATGTTAGAAGGTTTCATTCCTATTTATGAATCTACTGTAATGAATCAATTAAAAGCTGAAAATGGAATTTTAATTGGTAAATTAAACATGGATGAATTCGCAATGGGTGGTTCAAACGAAAATTCTTATTTTAAGAAAACCGTAAACCCATTTGATCATAAAGCTGTTCCTGGTGGTTCTTCTGGTGGTTCAGCAGCTGCAGTTGCGGCTAGTTTAGTACCATTCTCATTAGGTTCAGATACAGGTGGTTCAATACGCCAACCTGCATCATATTGTGGTGTAGTAGGTATGAAACCTACATATGGACGTGTATCACGTTTTGGTTTAGTTGCATTTGCATCTTCATTAGACCAAATTGGACCGATTACACGAAACGTAAAAGATAATGCTTTAATTTTAGAAACAATCGCAGGTCATGATGAAAAAGATTCAACAAGTGCACCTGTTGAAGATGTAGATTTCACTTCAGAAATAGGTAAAGACATCACAGGATTAAAAATAGCAGTTCCAGAAGAGTTTCTTGGTGAAGGTGTATCTGAAGATGTAAAAAATTCAGTTACTGAAGCTGTTAAAACTTTAGAATCTTTAGGTGCTACTGTTGACCGCGTTTCATTACCGAATACTAAATATGGTGTAGCAAGTTATTACATCATTGCATCTTCAGAAGCGTCTGCAAACCTTGCTAGATTCGATGGTATCCGTTATGGTTTCCACTCTAAATCTGCAAATACATTAGAAGAGTTATATAAAAAATCTCGTGGCGAAGGTTTCGGAGATGAAGTTAAACGTCGTATTATGTTAGGAACATTTGCATTAAGTTCTGGTTATTATGATGCTTATTACAAAAAAGCTCAAAAAGTAAGAACATTAATTAAACAAGACTTTGAAAAAATATTTAAAGACTATGATGTTATCGTTGGACCAACTGCTCCAACAACAGCATTTAATATTGGTGAACAAGTTGATGACCCATTAACAATGTACGCGAATGATATTTTAACAATTCCTGTTAACTTAGCTGGCGTACCATCAATATCAATTCCTTGTGGTAAATCAAATGGTCGTCCAATTGGTTTACAAATTGTTGGTAAACCATTCGATGAAAAAACATTATACAAAGTTGCTTATCAATATGAAACACAATTTAACTTACATGATGACTATAAAACATTACAAGGAGAGTGAATCTGAATGCATTTTGAAACAATAATCGGCTTAGAAGTACACGTCGAATTAAAAACAGAATCAAAAATGTTTTCACCATCACCAGCTCATTTTGGTGCTGAACCGAATACAAACACAAATGTAATAGATTTATCATATCCAGGTGTTCTACCAGTAGTAAACAAAACTGCTGTAGATTGGGCTATGCGTGCAGCAATGGCATTAAACATGGATATTGCTACAGAATCAAAATTTGATAGAAAGAACTATTTCTATCCAGATAATCCGAAAGCGTACCAAATTTCACAATTCGATCAACCAATTGGTGAAAATGGTTGGATTGATATAGAAGTTGACGGCGAAACAAAACGTATTGGTATAACACGTTTACACATGGAAGAAGATGCGGGTAAACTTACTCATAAAGATGGTTATTCTTTAGTCGACTTAAACAGACAAGGAACGCCATTAATTGAAATCGTATCTGAACCAGATATTCGCTCACCTAAAGAAGCGTATGCTTACTTAGAAAAATTACGTGCTATTATCCAATACACTGGCGTATCAGACTGTAAAATGGAAGAAGGGTCACTTCGTTGTGACGCTAACATTTCATTACGTCCATACGGTCAAGAAGAGTTTGGTACTAAAGCAGAATTGAAAAACTTAAACTCTTTCAACTATGTTCGTAAAGGTTTAGAACATGAAGAAAAACGTCAAGCTGAAGTGTTATTAGCAGGTGGAGAAATTCTACAAGAAACTCGTCGCTTTAACGAAGCTACTGGCGAAACAATCTTAATGCGTATTAAAGAAGGTTCAGACGACTATCGTTACTTCCCAGAACCAGATTTAGTGCCACTTTATGTTGATGATGAATGGAAAGAGCGTGTAAGAAAAACAATTCCTGACTTACCAGACGTTCGTAAAGAGCGTTATGTAAATGACTTAGGTTTACCAGCATACGATGCTCACGTATTAACATTAACTAAAGAAATGTCTGATTTCTTCGAAGAAGCGATTGAGCATGGAGCAGACGTTAAATTGACTTCAAACTGGTTAATGGGTGGAGTTAATGAATATTTAAATAAAAATCAAATCGATTTACAAGATACTGCATTAACACCAGAAAACTTAGCTGGAATGATTAAGTTAATTGAAGATGGAACAATGAGTAGTAAAATTGCGAAAAAAGTGTTCCCTGAATTAGCTAAAAATGGCGGCGACGCTCAACAAATTATGAAAGATAAAGGTCTTGTTCAAATTTCTGATGAAGAAACGTTATTAGGATTTGTTACTGAAGCATTAGACAATAATCCACAATCAGTAGAAGACTTTAAAAATGGTAAAGGGAAAGCAATGGGCTTCTTAGTTGGTCAAATTATGAAAATTTCAAAAGGACAAGCGAACCCTCAAGTTGTTAACCAATTACTAAAATCAGAATTAGAAAAAAGATAAAAGATAAATATATGGGTCTGAGACATACTTAATTGTCTCAGACCCATTTTTTCTTTGGTATAACCTTTGTTATTACTCAATACTTTGTGGAATCAATTAAAATGATATATAAAAATATTTATAGTACACAAAACGTTAATATATTTTACTTTCTAATATGTATCATTTGCTATAATATAAAGATATAAGAATATACAAGAGGGATCACAATGAAAAAAAGAGCTAGAATCATTTATAATCCAACATCAGGTAGAGAGTTATTTAAGAGAGCACTACCAGACGTGTTGATTAAATTAGAACAAGCTGGATACGAAACAAGCGCTCATGCTACAACGAGTGCTGGAGATGCTACATATGCTGCTAAAGAAGCTTTGAAACATGATTATGATGTTATTATAGCAGCTGGTGGAGATGGTACTCTTAATGAAGTTATCAATGGTATCGCTGAAGCAACTAATCGACCTAAATTAGGTTTAATTCCAATGGGGACGGTAAATGACTTTGGAAGAGCATTGCTTATACCTAATGATATTATGGAAGCTGTAGATACAATCATTAAAGGTGATCTCGTGCCAGTAGATGTTGGTAAAATGAACAATCGCTACTTTATAAATATTGCTGGTGGTGGTAAAATCACCGAAGTATCATATGAAGCACCAAGCAAATTAAAGACTATGGTAGGACCATTAGCTTATTACATCAAAGGTTTAGAAATGTTACCACAAATTAAATCAACAGATATTCGAATTGAATATGATGGGAATGTTTTTCAAGGTGAAGCCATGATGTTTTTAATAGGTTTAACAAATTCAATTGGTGGTTTTGAAAAATTAGTACCAGATGCTGAAATCAATGATGGTAATTTCACTTTATTAATATTAGAGAAAGTTAATTTTGCTGAACTTGGTCATATTATGACATTAGCTTCTAGAGGCGATCATATTAACCACCCTAAAGTACATTATACAAAAGCAAAAACGATTAACGTATCTTCATTTGAACAAATACAGTTGAATGTAGATGGTGAATTTGGTGGCGTTCTACCAGCCAATTTTGTGAATTTAAAAAGACATATACAAGTATTTTCTAAATTAGAACGTGTGAAAGCAGAGCATGGTATTGAAACTGTAGAACGAGAAAGAGAAAGACTTCACGAAGAGCAAACTGAAGAATAAATACATAGGGACATTTAACTGTCCCTTTTTTCTATGTTGTACGTGAAAGAAGGAGAAATTATGGCAAGTATAGTAAATAAAAACGAAGTGTATACGGGACAAGTTATAGATTTTACACATGAAGGTCATGGCGTTGTAAAATTTGATAGATACCCAATATTTGTACCAAATGCAATTAAAGATGAAGAAATAGAATTCCGAGTTATAAAAGTAAAAAAGCAATTTGCTATTGGTAAACTGTTAACTATAAAAGAAACATCAAATGAAAGAGTTGAACCACCTTGTGAATATTATAAAGTTTGTGGTGGGTGTCAATTACAACATTTAAGCTACGAAGCCCAATTACAAATGAAAAAAGAACAAGTCGTCAATTTATTCAAGCGTAAATCGAATTTTGAAGATACCGTTATACATGACACAATAGGTATGGAGAACCCTTGGCATTACCGTAATAAATCTCAAATACCAGTCGGGAAAAATAAACATGGTGAAATTGAATTAGGATTTTATAGACAAAGAAGCCATGATATTGTAAATATCGATCACTGCATGATACAAGATAAGAAGCATGACACAATTATGGTTAAAATAAAGCGATTAATAGAAGATTTGAATTTAAGTATTTATAACGAAGATAAGCATAAAGGTGAATTAAGACATATCATCTTAAGAACAGGTTATTATACTGGGGAAACTATGGTTATTTTTGTAACAAACAGTAAACAATTAAGTCATAAAAATAAAATCATAGAATTTATTACTTCAGAATTTGATAATGTAGTTAGTATTAAACACAATGTGAACCGAGAAAAATCAAACGTTATAATGGGAAGAACTTCTTATACACTTTATGGACAAGATACAATTACAGATCAACTAGCAGAATATCAATTTAAAATATCAGATACATCTTTCTATCAAATTAATCCAACTCAAACCGAAAAACTATACAGCAAAGCATTAGAATACGCACAATTAAACGGTGAAGAAACAGTAATTGATGCATATTGTGGAATTGGCACAATAGGGTCATATATGTCACAAAAAGCTAAACATGTATATGGTGTAGAGATAGTAGAACAAGCTATAGAAAACGCAAAAGAAAATGCGAAAATCAATCATATAGAGAATGCGACATGGGAAGCAGGAAAAGCAGAAGAAGTTATATTAAAATGGCAAAAAGAAGGCATTAAGCCAGAAGTCGTTATGGTCGATCCACCAAGAAAAGGATGCGATCAAACATTTATAGAAACACTAATTGAATTGTCACCAAAGCGTATTGTGTATATATCATGTAATCCAGCAACACAAGTAAGAGATGTAGAAATATTAAAAGGAAGCGGTTATCAACTAAAAGAAATCACACCAGTGGATATGTTTCCACACACGACACATGTAGAAACAGTCGCTTTAATAGAGAAAATAAGTGAATAAACAATGAAATTTTAGACGTTCAATTAAAATTGAGTGTCTATTTTTATAGATAAAATAATATAAGTCTAACATTATAAGTTTACTTGAAGTTATAAAGGAGTTTATATTAACCTGCACTTCCAGTTTTTAAGAGTATATATTAGAATAATGGTATTAGTCTAGAATGATGAGGGGGATATGTAGTTGTTACTAGAATCAGTTGAAATAGTAAATTATAGGATGTTGAAAGATTTTAAGTTAGATTTAAAAAGTGAACTTTCTTTAATAGTTGGGAAAAATAATTGTGGAAAAACATCATTATTAACAGTTATGGATAAATTCTTAAATTTTGAAAGTAATCAATTTAAATGGGATGATTTTAATTTAGATTTTCAAAAAAAATTGTTTCAACAATTAGTGGAAAGAGTTAATGAAATAGAAAAGGGTGTTGAAGAAGATGGTATTAAGTTAACCCTTTTGATTAGTTACGATGAAAATGATAATTACATTAATATTCAAAATCTGATGCTTGATTTGAATCCAGAAAATAATTTTGTAGTTTTAGAATTTGATTACTCGATTTCAGGTATCAATTTTAGAAAATTGAAAAATGATTATGAAAATCTACCAGAAAAAAATTTCGAACAATTTATAAAGTATATTAAAAAGAATTTTAAAAAATATTTTAATTTAACTGTGTATTCACGTGGATATGATATAGTACATAAAAAGCTTACTAATGATAAGTCTTTACCACTAGATAAAAAAGAAGTACAAAAAATTATACGATTTCAAAGTATAAAAGCTAGTCGTGAAGTTTCCAATAAACATAATAATCACTCTTTATCATCACTTTCATCAAGATATTATGAATATTTAAAGGGAAATGAATCTGAAACTATTAATGAATTTGAAAAAGCCATTATGGATACTGATGAATCTTTGAATAAAATTTATGAGAATGTTTTTTCTAATATTAATCAAAGTGTTGCTAAGTTTGGAGGAGTAGATGGTGAAACTCAAATTAGTATACAATCTTCTTTAGGAGAAAAAGAACTTCTTTCCGGAAATACCACTTTGTATTATAAATATGATGAAGTACATTTACCTGAAAGTTATAACGGTTTAGGATATTTGAACCTAATCGGTATAATTTTTGAAATAGAAACAATTATTGCTGGATTTCATGGAAAAGAGAATGAGGAACCTGCAGATATTAATATTTTATTTATTGAGGAACCAGAGGCGCACACCCATCCACAACTTCAATATATTTTCATTAAAAATATTAAAGCATTAATTAAAGAAAGATTGACAACTGATAATCATGAATTAGGAATGCAAACAATTATTACTACACATTCCTCGCACATTGTTTCAGAGTGTGATTTTAATGATGTTCGATATCTTAAAAAGGAGGGAACAAATTCAGTAGCTAAAAATTTTAATGAACTTGAGAGAAAATATGATAATCAAGAAGCCTTTAAATTTGTAAAACAATATCTAACATTAAGTCGCTCAGAGCTGTTTTTTGCAGATAAAGCTATATTTATTGAAGGAGACACTGAAAGAATATTACTTCCAGCAATGATGAAAAAAGTTGATATGGAAGAGGCCACAGAAAGACCTTTACTTTCACAGAATATATCAATTATTGAAGTGGGGAATTATGCGCATCTTTTTGGAAAATTAATTAGTTTCTTGGGTATTAAAGCATTAATTATTACAGATATTGATGCTGCCAGATATAAAGAAGGAAAAACGAAGGGTGTTAAAAATAAGTGTAATCCTTCAGATGCGACAACTACAAGCAACTCATCCTTAAAAAAATTCCTTAGTACAGATGATTTCCATATAATTAAATCTATGAATAATAAAATCGTAAGATTTTCACAAGAAGATAATAACGATAAGTATTCATTTGATCTAAATGGCAATTTTAGAATAGCATACCAAATAGAGGAAAATGGTAATCAAGCTAGCAGTTTTGAAGATGCCTTCATTCATTTAAATAAAGACTTTCTCAAAGCTAATAGTGATAGGTTTCAGCAGGGTTTGAAAAATACAAAAAAGTTAGAAAAGGATCTTTCGCCTTATAAATTAGCTGAAGAATGTATAGGTAAGAAATCGGCATTTGCTACAGAAATACTACTATTAAGTGATTCTAATTTTAGTAATTGGGAAACTCCAAGTTATATTGAGGAGGGGCTAAAATGGTTAAAAATTCAATAGAAAAAGAAGTTACAGAGGCTTTAAGATGCATTGAACAGAAACAAAATTTTGTATTTTCAGGAGGCGCCGGAAGTGGTAAGACATATTCCTTAATTTCTCTTATTCAGGAAGTAACAAGACTTTATCCTTTAAAGACTATAGTTTGTATTACTTATACAAACAATGCTGTTCGTGAAATACGATCAAGAATTGATAATGAGAAGTTAGTAGTCTCCACAATACATGAATTTATGTGGAATATGATTAAAAAATATCAAATAGAAATAAAAGATGTCATAGTGGAATTAGTTAATGACACTGAGCAAACGCTATTCAATAAACCTAAAGATATTGATTGTTTTACTATAATGGAATTACCTGAGAAAATCGAATATGATGAATATATTAGTTTGAAGAATGGAAAAATTAGCCATGATCATGTTTTATTAGTTGCTCAAAAGATGTTTAGTAAATATCCTAAACTGTCTGATATTTTAAAGGATACTTCTAATTTTATTTTTATTGACGAGTATCAAGATACTGATCCAAAAGTTATTGATATTTTTTTAAATCAGATAAACAAAAGCAAAAAAGAATGTATAATTGGTTTTTTTGGGGATCCTATGCAATCTATTTATGATACAGGTACTGGTAGTTTGGAAGATTTTAATTTGATTAGAATAGACAAAATACAAAATAGACGAAACCCTAAATCTGTGATTGATCTTGCTAATAAATTACGGGAATCAGTAGACTCTATACAACAAGAGCCATCACTGGATAAATCCGCACCTAATATGAGAAACGGCAAAATTATTAATGGAAGTGCTCGATTTATATATGCGGATAAAATAGAAATATTTGAAGATGTAAAGAATCATGAAATTTTCCAGAATTGGGATTTTAAAAATTCAAGTAATACTAAAGTACTTTTGTTAACTCACAAATTTAATGCAAATAATTCAGGTTTTAGTGATTTATATAACTTATATAATAATGATAAGCTTTATGACTTGATTGATAAAATAAGAAGTAAATTAAATAATGAAAAAATCTGCGTCTTAAATAAAACGTTTGAAGAGATAGCTATGGAAGTAAATGTTGTTAATAAACAAAATAAAAAATCAGTTCTTGAATTAATTAAAAGTGATGAATATTATTCTAAATACTATTATGACTTGAAAACAATGTCATGGAAAGATGAAGTAGAAAAAATCTTGATTGACAGAGAGTCTCTTTTATCATATAAGCTGAATGGGCTTACTGGAAAGTATGAAGGTACTTCTAAACGAGATGAAATCCTCTTACAATTAGATAAAATCTATGAATTAATTGAATGTTATCAAGAAGGAAAATTTAATGAGTTTTTACGAAAAACAAAATACCAAATAAAAAATTATAAAGATAAACAAAAATTATATAGTAAAATGAATTATTTTGAAAATTTAGACAACAAATCTATACATGAGGTATTTCAAGAGGCTGTAAATATATTTTATAAGCAAATAGATGATAGGTTTAATGAATTCATTAACGGTAAAGGAAAATATTTATGGAACAGACTAAGTGAATTACCTTTCCAGTCGTATATCAATTCAATTAATTACCAAAGAGAATACTTGCCTTATGCTACTCAACACAGTGTTAAAGGGAGTGAATACGATAATGTTCTATTAGTACTGGATAATGGGAAATGGAATAAATACGATTTCAAAACGTTATTTGGTAAAGGTTCTATTAATAACAATGTTATTAATAGAACTAGAAAAATTTTTTATGTTTCTTGTACAAGAGCAAAGGAAAACTTAATAGTTTTTATGGTAACAGGTGATCAAATTATTATTGAAAAAGCTAAATTGTTATTTGGTGCTGAGAATACATTAGATGCAAATTTATTATTAAAATGAATTATTTTAATAATATGATGTTCAATATTTTGAAACATTGATTTGAAATGGTTTTGTATTTTATAAGCTCTCTTATCTCATATTAATTAAATTATGATTTATATATCTTATATTTAATAAATAGTAAAGATAAAAAAGGGAATTTATTATCGAAAATATAGTTATTATATCATAAAGTGTTTAAACAAAATAAAGCATTATATGAGCTAGCAATCATAATTTAAGTAACTGTTTTTGTTTTGCTCCATGTAGAAGCTTTCATTATAATTAAGAAAATAAGTAGTAATTTATACCAACAACCAGTTTAAAGGCTGGTTGTTTTTTTATGAGAAAATCAACTTTCGTTTAATAGAATTTAGATGCTTAAACATTCTTAACACGTTATACTGTAAAAAAGAATGAAATGCGGTGATTAAATGAAACAGAGAATTAACGAATACAACCTACCAATTGGTGAAGAGTTACCTAACTGGAAGCCAAGAAAGTTTCCTACTGATATACATTATGTCGGTAAGTATACTATTATTACTCGGTTATCTCATTCACACACTAAAGACCTCTATAATGCATATAGAGATTCTCATCCTAGTAATTGGACTTACTTACCATATGAGTATCCTCAAGACTATGAATCTTTTGAAGAAGAGTTAAACGAAAAGATTGAAAGCACGACAATTATCTTCTATGCGGTGATAAATAAAGAGACAAACAAAGCTCTAGGAATATTTAGTTTAATGAGAGTTGATCAAGCAAATGGAGTAGTCGAAGAAGGACATGTTAACTTTTCAGATTCATTAAAAAGAACAAGAATGTCTACAGAAGCACACTATTTATTAGCTAAATATGTATTCGAAGAACTTCAATACAGACGCTACGAATGGAAATGTGATTCTTTAAATGCTAACTCCTATAAAACTGCATTACGTTTAGGTTTTCAGTATGAAGGGACTTTCAGAAACGCTGTAGTGTATAAAAATCGCTCAAGAGACACATGTTGTTTTTCCATGTTAATAGAGGAATGGCCGAAGCATAAACAAGCATTTAATAAATGGTTGGCAGAAGAGAATTTTGATGAAGAAGGAAGACAACTTCACAGGTTAGAAGAATTTAAGTAAATAAATTTATTGAACAACCAGTTTATTAGCTGGTTGTTTTTTTATTGAAATTACATATTTATATTGAATGTTAATTCCATTTATGGTATTTTATGGATAAATTTTAGGCTATTATATATAAAATGGTAGTAAAACAATAATGCAAAGGAAGGGGATTTTAAGATTATAAACATAAGATTACAAAACTAGATAAGGGGGGTATTTATGGAGGTTCGGGCAAATAATTTATATAAATCCTATCGTGATAAAAAGGTGTTGGAGAATATTAATTTTTCGATTAATAAACCAGGTGTATACTTAATTGCTGGTCCAAATGGAAGTGGAAAGACGACCTTTTTAGAAATTTTAGTAGGGTTAAGAAAGCCTAATCAGGGAGAAGTTTTTATCAATAAAGTACAGCCTGAAAAAGCGAAGATAAATCGGGAAATTGGTTTTTTAACACAGCAGAATACGTTAAGAAAAAATTGTACTGTGAAGGAAGAATTAACGCTTGTTAAAGAGTTATTTCAATTAGATATAGATACATATGCATATTTAAAAAAGTTTAATTTACAAGAATATTATAATATTAAAACAAAGAAATAATCTGGTGGGACGAAAAGAAGAATTTTAATAGCGATGTTATTAATGCCTAATCATAAAGTAATAGTTTTGGATGAACCTGTTTCAGGACTTGATACGTATAGTCGAGACGAAATTTGGAATATGGTTCGTGATTATGCGAAAGACAAAATTGTCATTACATCTGACCATTATTTAAATCAAGCATCACAGTATTGTGATTATACGTACTTAATTAATCAAGGGAATATTGTCTTACATGGAGAAACAGAACATTTAATTAGTAGTTTTCCATATAGTTATGTTATCAAAACGAGAGAGCAATATGCAGACAAACTAAAAGAAGTTTTAAAGGCAGATAATGATCTAGTAAATGTAAAGGTTTCTGGCTCTGTATACAATTTATTTACAAATAAAGATGTGATTAAATCAGGTGGTGAGCTGGTACATTCAAAAGAATTTAGCGTTCATCTAGTTAATTTAGAAGATATTTATTTCTATTATACTGGGGCTTTTGTACAGGAGGAAAGCATTTGATTAGAGAACAATATGCATTTTTTAAAATAGAATTAAGGTCGTTATTGCGTGAACCTGTTTCAATATTTTTTATGATTGTTTTACCAATCATTTTAACAATTGTCTTTGGCGGAGCGTTTGGAGATGAAGCTACAAAATATGGTAAGCACGTGCTTGGGATAGATACGGTTGTTCCTGTGAACATCGTATTTTTACTCGCGAATGCAGGTTTAATGGGAATCCCTATTACAGTATTAGAATTAAGAGAACAAGGTGTATTAAAAAGATATAGCACGTACCCTGTAAATTTACGAACATATTTTATTTCTCTCGTATTCACATTTTCTCTCATAAGCGTTTTATCGACATTACTCTTTTTGAGTTTATCAATCGTTGTTTACCATGCATCAATTTATATGAATTTCATTGATTTGCTGATATTTATGTTTATTTACGTGATGATTATTTATATTTTTTACTCCATTGGTTTTTTAGTTGCTTTATTTATTAAGTCTGCAAGAACAGCAAATTTAGTTTCTTCAGGATTTTTTATGGCGATGTTATTTACCTCTGGGGTTGTTTTACCACTTGATTCTCTACCATCTTATGTTCAAGTTGTGGCGAAAATATTTCCAATGTCACATAGTATTGAAGTAATGCAAATGATATGGATTGGCCAGTTTTCATGGGGAGAATATAGTAATCAAATGCTCTACTTATTCGCATTAAGTATCTTGTTATTCATTGTGTTAAGGAATGTGAAGTTAAAATGGGATATGTAAAAGTCAAAACAATCAAATAAATAGATATTATTAAACATACAACCAGTTTATTAGCTGGTTGTTTTTTATTATTTTGAGCGATATTATTGTTTGTAAACGCATTCATCTGTATAAATAAGTTAAGGAGGGTTGTTTATGAAACGAATGTTGGCAAGTGCTATTTCTGTAAGTTTTTTATTAACGGCTTGTGGTAATGATTCTGAGGAGAGTGTGAATAAGACTGAAGAGAGTAGTGATGAAAAGCAAAATGATTCTAATAAACAACAAAGTGATTCGGATGAGAAGAAGTCTAATGATGAGGAATCTAAAGGTATGGAGACTGTGGTTGATGGTTTGAACACACCTTGGTCTATTGAGAAGATGGATAATACTTTTTATTTAACTGAGCGTCCTGGCAAGATTGTTAAGATTGAGGGTAATCAGAAGACTGATCAAAAGGTGAACTTAGATGAGAAGATTGCAACTGCTGCTGAAGCGGGATTATTAGGCTTTGTGTTGGCACCTGACTTTAAAGAATCCAATGAAGCTTATGCTTATTATACGTATGAAGGCAACGAAGGGCAGTTTAACAGAATTGTAAAATTGAAGTTAGATGGTGACTCATGGGAAGAAGAGGAAGTATTATTAGACAAAATTCCGTGTGGAGATTTCCATCATGGTGGTCGATTGAAGATTGGTCCTGATGATAAGTTGTATGCTACTACTGGTGACGCTGCAAATGATGAAATTGCACAATATAAAGATTCTTTAGGTGGCAAGATTTTAAGATTAAATTTAGATGGTAGTAAACCGAAAGATAATGCATTTTCAAATTCATATGTTTATAGTTATGGTCATAGAAATCCGCAAGGTCTTGTGTGGCCTTCAGATAATAAGCTTTATGCTAGCGAGCACGGAGACTTAGCTAATGATGAAATTAATGACATAAAGAAAGGTAAAAATTATGGTTGGCCGGTTATAGAAGGGAATGAAGAAAAAGATGGTATGGTGTCACCATTATTTACTTCTGGAGCAGATGAAACATGGGCTCCTTCAGGTTTAGCTTACCATGATGGGAAAATCTATTCTGCAGCTTTAAGAGGTGAAGCAGTTCTAGAATTTGACACTAAAAATGATAAAGTTAAAAAGGTCATTACAGATCACGGACGTATTCGAGATGTCATGATTGAAGGAGAAACGTTGTATTTCATTAGTAATAATTCAGATGGTAGAGGTAATCCTTCTGATAATGATGATAAGCTATATAAAATACCATTAAACCAATTAAAATAATATCAAATAAGTTAAATTAAGAATAGAATTAATATCGTTTTTAATCTATAATATGAGGGGACGGATAAAGAGATTCAATCTGATGGAGGAATTGTATGTTAAAAATTGACTTACTCAATAGCACTTCTATATTAAAACGATTAGCATTATTACAATTTGTCCTATTTCTTTCACTCGTATTAATTGGTTTTAAAGTAATGGCGAATTTTATATATATACAAGAAGAAGGTATTCTTAGAAATATTATTGTAGGTGTTATTGGTTTAATAATTTTAATATTTATTCATGAACTTATTCATGGTATTTGTTTTAAAATTTTTCAACCATCGAAAAAAGTAAAATACGGTTACAAAAGTGGTATGTTCTACGCATCTATGCCAAAAGAAATATTTACACGTAGACAATTTTATACCATCGCGCTAGCTCCATTTGTAATTATTAGTATTGGTTTACTTTTGGTACTATTATGGTTGAAATTAAGTTCGATTATATATATTTTTGCATTCCATGGTGCAGCTTGTATAGGGGATTTCTATATGGTGCAAGTTTTATATAATCATCAACAAATGAAATATATCGAAGATACTGATGTAGGCATAAATTTATATACTGACAAGAAAAACATATCTTCAACAACTTAATACAATTTTTGTTATAATATATAGGAATTTGGGAAACCATATTCCTATTTTTTATAGAGGTGTTTAAGATGGAACGTCGAATCATTCATATAGATATGGATGCATTCTTTGCTCAAGTAGAAGTGAGGGATAATCCAAAGTTAAAAGGTAAACCGGTTATCATCGGTGGTAGAGCTTCTGGACGTGGCGTTGTATCAACTGCAAGCTATGAAGCTAGGGAATATGGTGTACATTCTGCGATGCCTATGGCTAGAGCCCATCAATTATGTCCTGATGGTTATTATGTTCGGCCTAGAATTAATCATTATAGAGAAGTTTCTAATGAAATTATGGAGATATTTAAAAGTTATACTGATATAGTTGAACCATTATCTTTAGATGAAGCATATTTAGATGTAACTGAACTAGTTCGCAGAGATTTATCAGCCTCTACTATTGCTCAATATCTTCAAAGAGACATTTACGATAAGACACAACTTACTTCTTCGGCAGGTGTTTCGTATAATAAATTTTTAGCAAAACTTGCTAGTGGTATGAACAAGCCGAGTGGTAGAACAGTTATAAATTATGAGAACACACATGACTTATTGATGTCACTACCAATAGGTAAATTTGCAGGAGTAGGTAAAGTGACTGAAGAAAAAATGAAAGAATTGAACATCCATACTGGTCAAGATTTATATGATTATAGTCAAATGGAACTCATTCAAATGTTTGGGAAAAGAGGATTGAGTTTTTATAATAAAGTAAGAGGAATTGATAACTCACCTGTTAAACCAGTAAGAATTAGAAAGTCTATAGGTAGAGAAACTACTTTTGAAACAGACCAAAATGATGATGATTTCATATTAAATAAAATACGTACTTTAAGTGGGGAAGTAGCTGTTAGAGCAGATAAGCACGAACTTGCAGGTCGTACTATAACGGTGAAAATGAAAACTCATAATTTTGAAACATTGTCTAAACAAACAAGTGTGAATAACCCTGTACATGATGAAGTAGAAATATATAACATTGCATATGAACTATATAACAGTCTTAAAGATCAAGATACAGCAATTAGATTAATTGGTGTTTCAATAGGAAATTTAGTGTCTAAAACATACCGGAATTTGACGATATATGACTTTTTATAAGTAGAAAACTTGATAAAGTGTTAAAGTACTAGTATCCTAATATAGATTGTGATTAAGTTTTGAAATCACATTGAACGGGTATTTATTCATTATTCAGAAAGTAGAGATTGATATGAAATTTAAATTTGCTATTATCGGAATAACAGTATTAATGATTTTACTTTTTGTAAAGAGTACAATCGATACAGGAAGTTTTGATATTGTTAAATTAATAGGTATTGTTGCTATCGCTTTATTATTATTCTGGGCAGATCGAAAATTAGAAAGACCAGTCAATAAAGCAAGTCTTAAAAGAGATATTAAAAAAGAATTTCAGCACAAAGAATAAAATAAAAAATAGGGAAGCAACTTTTAATTAAGTTGTTTCCCTATTTTTTATATACATATTTTTTGTCAGATAAAGTTTTACCGTAAATGTTTATGACACTGTTTAAATCTTGATAGTGTTGCAACAATCTATAAGTGATAATTGCACATGCTTTTGCATCGTTAAGAGCGTGGTGATGACCTTTAAAATCAATATTATAATAAGACATCATATGCGCTAAACCGTATCTATGATTATTTACTGTTTTTCTTGCTAATATACAAGAACAAAAATATGTCATATCGGGTATTTCTATATTCAATTTGATAAGCGATTTAAATAATACATTCATATCAAATTTTGCATTGTGTGCGACAACAGGTAAATCGCCTATGAAGTCCATCATATAAGGGAAGACTACATCAAAAGTAGGGGAGCTTTCCACATCAGATGGTTGTATTTTATGAATTTTAATATTAAATTTAGAAAAATAATCTTTAGGATTAACTAAAGTATAAAAATCTTCAGTAATTTGATGGTCAACAACTTTAACCATTCCTATTGAACAAATACTTTCAGGATTGCCGTTAGCCGTTTCAAAATCTAACGCGACAAATGAAGACATTCAATCACTTCCTTTGAAAGTCATTATATGGATATATAATGAAAATGTAAATAAAATTGTTCGAAATGATAAAAATAAAGATGGTGGGGAGGGCGAATGTTGCAAGACGAGATTCACGTGCAACGTTCAACTTTAAAATTGCAATATAAAAAGGTCTAGGACATTTATGTCCTAGACCTTTACTTATCTTAAGAATCATTCACCATCTTCATCAAATTGACGAGCAGCTAATTCTTTTTCATATATAAATAGTGCGTTATTATCTTCTTGGATTCTTTCTAAGTAGTCAATGTGTGTTTCAAACATTGATTCTTCTTCAACTTGTTCATCTAAGAACCAATTTAAGAACGAAATAGTCGCAAAGTCATTTTCATTTTTAGCGATTTCCGATAAGTTATAGAAGCGTCGTGTTACATCTCTTTCTTGTTCAAGGCCATCTTTAAATGTTTCTAATAATGAATTAAATTCAGTCTTTGGAGCTTCTAATGATGTAAAGATAGCTTTTTCACCACGGTCATTTATATAATTATAAATTTTCATACCGTGAAAACGTTCTTCTTTAGCTTGTTGAATATAGAAGTTTGCAAAACCGTCATAACTCTTATCCGCACAATATGCTGCCATAGCCATATATGCGTGTGCTGCATAAAACTCGTGATTTAATTGATTGTTTAAAGCGTCTAGTATATTTTTAGATAACATTTAAAATCTTCCCTTCTATAATAAACTTGTTTATATATTTATTATACATTATTTGTAAGGGTATACCAATGTTTTAACTTAGTGAAAGTCTTTTTTAAAAGCTTTTGAACGTGTTATAATAATATGACAGAATAAGGAGGTAACGTATGAAGAAGTATGTTGCGAAAAATATGGCTAAACTTGCTAGGTTTGCAAGTAGAAAAATGGGAAAACAAGGTACCGACCTTCCGGGACAAGTCGCTCGTAAGATAGATCCACTTATATTAAGAAAGTTAGCAAATGATGTTGATGAAATTGTAATGATAAGTGGAACAAATGGTAAGACGACTACTTCCAATTTAATTGGCCATACTTTAAAGAAAAATAATATAAATATAATACATAATAATGAAGGTGCCAATATGGCAGCGGGTATTACTTCAAGCTTTGTTATTCAGTCTAATAAAGATACTAAAATTGCTATTATCGAAATTGATGAAGGTTCAATACCAAGAGTATTGAAAGAAATGACACCAACGATGATGGTCGTAACAAACTTCTTTAGAGACCAGATGGATAGATTTGGCGAGATTGATACAATGGTCGATAATATAGCTAATACAATTAAAGGTAGGGGTATTAAACTATTATTAAATGCTGATGATCCATTCGTAAGTAGATTAAAAATTGCTAGTGATGAAGTTATATACTACGGCATGAAAGCGGGCATTCATGAATTTGAACAAAGTACGATGGTTGAAAGTAAATATTGCCCGAATTGTGGTCGATTATTAAATTACAAACATGTTCATTACAATCAAATTGGCCATTATGATTGTGTTTGTGGATTTAAACGTGAAAAACCTAAATATGAAGTTTCCTCCTTTAAACAAGAGCCATTTATAGATGCAGGTATAAATGGTACTATTTTTGATATGAAAATAGCTGGAGACTACAACGTGTTTAATGTTGTTGCTGCATATACAGTTTTAAGGGAATTAGGGTTGAACGATAAGAGTATTAATGCCGGGTTTGAATCTTATACGTCTGATAATGGCCGTATGCAATATTACAAAAATCGTCATAAAGAAGTATTAATTAACTTAGCTAAAAATCCAGCTGGTTTAAATGCTAGTCTATCAGTAGGTGAACAAATAGATTCGGAGAAAGTATACATTATCAGTTTAAATGATAATGGAGCTGATGGTAGAGATATTTCTTGGATTTACGATGCGGACTTTGAAAAGTTATCACGCCAAAATATAAAAGCAGTTATATGTACGGGACAAAGAGCTGAAGAACTAGCACTTAGATTAAAATATGCAGAAGTAGATGCAGACATTATCATTGAAAAGTCTATTGAAAAAGCGACTGGAATGTCAATGGAGTATCCTCAATTTACTGTTGCTATACCTAACTATACTTCACTATCTCCGATGCATCGTGTACTAAATAGAGCGTTTAAGGAGGAAGTATAATGTCAGCGATAAAAATATTTCATTTTATGCCAGATAAATTAAATCTTTACGGAGATATCGGTAATATTATTGCTTTAAAGCAACGTGCTAAATGGCGCAATATTAAAGTAGAAGTCGTAGATATTATAGATACAGAAGGTTTGAGTTTGGATGATTGTGATATTTTCTTTATTGGAGGAGGTAGTGACAGAGAACAAAGTCTTGCTACTGAACAACTTAAGAAAATTAAAACACAACTAAAAGACGCAATCGAAGACGGCTTGCCAACATTAACGATTTGTGGTGGTTATCAATTTTTAGGTTCTGAATATGTAACGCCAGACGGTACGAGACTTGAAGGCTTAAATATTTTAGACATATATACTGAATCTAAAAAACAAAGGCTTACTGGAGATATTGTTATGGAGTCTGAAACATTTGGTCAAATTGTTGGTTTTGAGAACCATGGTGGTCGTACATATCATGAATATCCATCACTTGGTAAAGTTATAAATGGGTACGGAAATAATGATACAGATAAAAAAGAAGGTATACATTATAAAAACTTAATAGGTACGTATTTACATGGACCAATATTACCAAAAAATCATGAAATTACTGATTATTTATTGAAAAAAGCTTGTGAAAGAAAAGGGATTGAATTCAGTCCAGAAGAATTAGATAATTCAGTTGAAGAAGCAGCAAAACGAGCTATTATAAATAGGTTGTTAAAAGAAAAATAATATAAAAACAAAAGTCTGGGACATTATCAATGTCCCAGACTTTTGTTTTATTACTTTAACCCTTTTTCGTTATATTAGAAAAACGATCGTTTATAATTCGGTTTATCATTAAGATTTCGTATATGATATGGCTTTTTATTTGGTTTTCATCAAATTCATCGAGGCCTTTAACGCTGTTTTTAAGGATAGATGCGGCTTTTTTCTGCTTTTTAAATTCTTTATGATTTAATAAATCTTTATAAGAAATGATTAAATTAGAAATTGCTCTTCTTTCATTTTCAGTAAACGTTATGAATGTTTCTTCAGGTAAATAAATGAGATTTAATAAATGAGAATTCAATAATCTATTTGTGTGATAGGCCATTTCGACTTTTCTAATATATGCTTTAGATTCTTTTTTTGTACGGTGATAATCATATTCTTCTTTTTGATATTTAATCAATTGTTCTATTTTTGTTGCTGACTGTTGCAATGAAGTCATTTGTTTCATTGATATATTGGATTCATATTCTCCAATGAGTAATTCTTTTAATCTGTTTATGTAAATTTCTAAAATACGACGTTCCATATTTTTATTTATGTTTTCAATTTGTGTAATATATTTTGGTGGTAATATGATGAAGTTTACTAAACCTGCTGTTGTTAACCCGATTGTCGTTGTTGCTAAACGAGATATAAAGTTATATACAAAAGCATCATGGATAACAGGCACCATTGCAACCGCTGTAATAGCAGCTACTAGCATACCATCTATAAGTTTAAGTTGGTAACATACAAATATAGTTACTGTAGCAGCCAAAGAATAACTTAATGGCGACTCACCGAAGAAATATGTACTGATTACTGCTATAAATGCGCCTAATATAGAAGCTGGGAAGCGGACAAAAGCTTTTTTTAAAGATGCTTTTGCTGTAGGTTCTATTGTGACAATTGATGTTATAACCGCAAAAATGGGATTTAAATTCAAAACCATACATATTAGTGCAGTTAAAAATGTAGCTAAACCTGTTTTGATAATTCTTGCACCTATAAATCTGATTAACCAATTTTCTTTCATATACAAAACTCCGAAATCATTTTTTTATAGTATACCATGTATTTTCTGATATAATAAAGACGACAAAAAAATTTAAAAGAAAGAACGGGATTTAAATGATTATTCAAAACAATGAAGAACTTGAAGGCCTTAAAGAAATAGGCAGAATCTGTGCAATAATTCGTGATGAATTGAAAGAAGCAACGAAACCCGGAATTACAACTAAAGAGTTGGATAACATAGCGAAGGAAAGATTTGAGGAATTAGAAGCAGAATCTGCTCCTATCGCAGAATATGATTTTCCTGGTTATACATGTATAAGTGTAAATGAAGAAGTTGCGCATGGTATTCCTGGTAACCGTGTAATCAATGAAGGTGATTTAGTTAATATAGATGTTTCAGCAAGAAAGAATGGATACTATGCTGACACAGGTATTTCTTTCGTTGTAGGAGAAGCAGATGATCCTAAAAAACAACTTGTAGTAGATGTTGCAGCAATGGCTTTTGAAGAAGCAATGAAAAAGATTAAACCAGGCACTAAATTATCTCAAATTGGTAGAGCTGTAAATTCTACAGCAAGAAAGAATGGCTTGAAAGTAATTAAAAACTTAACTGGCCATGGTGTTGGTCGTTCACTACATGACTCACCACAACATGTTATGAACTATTTTGATCCTTTAGAAAAGCAATTGCTAAAAGAAGGAATGGTGTTAGCAGTTGAACCGTTTATTTCATCAAACGCTACAATTGTTGGCGATGGTAAAAATGAATGGGCATTTGAGACAAAAGATAAAAGTTTTGTCGCTCAAATAGAACATACTATAGTTGTTACTAAAGATGGACCATTATTATTAACGAAATTAGAAGACTAAAAACAGAGGCTGAGACATTGATCAATGTCTCAGCCTAATTCATTCTATATACTTTCTTTTCTAAGACTAAGGACCTATAGAAAGTTGGTTCCTAGGTCCATTTCGAGATTTTTAATAACATTTTATAATAGAGGTTAATCTGAAAGAAATAGGTGATTCTATGTTTAATGTTGTTTCAAATCAATTAAAGCAACTTATTCTTGTTTCTTATTATGAAAGTTTAGATACATGTGCAAAGCAATTAGATGTTAAAATAAAAGCAATGGAAGAATATATTTTATATTTAGAACAAAAGCGTCAAAACTTATTTGAACTAATTGAAAAGTATACTTTAGAATTAGACAATAAGTATATGGACAAAATAGAAGACTTTAAAATTACGTATGCCAAAAAATTAGAAGACCATGATTTAGTATGGTTACAAAAACAAATCAATATGTTAGAAAGTGATTCAGCAAAGATTGAAGAAACGATAAAACGTACTTTAGATCAAATTGCACATGCTGTAGCTGAGCGGTCAATGCTCACACAAATGAATTCGCTTCTCTAAAATAGGAGTGGTAGATTGAAGAATAAATTTATATCGACAGAATTATTAATTGTATTAACAATTTTAATTTTATTATCGAATATTTACTATATCTTCTTTGAAAAAATAGGATTACTGCTTGTTGTAATAACGGGCATGATTTTTATTTATGTAGGCTATTTATACTTCCATAAATTAAGAGGTCTAATTTTATTTTGGATAGGGGCTATCTTGTTAATTTATGCGTTACTTTCAAACCCGTATATGCTTATGATTTTATTTTTATTTTTAATATTTTTAGTGATTCGCTATATCATATACAGGAAAAAACCTTTGAAAGTCGAGCATGTCGAAACGACAGCTAACGAAAACATAAATGAGTCTTTCATTAAACAACGTTGGTTCTTACCTCAAAAAACACCTCACTACATATATAAATGGGATGATATCCAAATTCAACAAGCTGTAGGAGATGTAGAATTAGATTTATCTTTAGCTGCCAATTTATCCGAAAACAATGTAATAGTTGTAAGGCAACTTATAGGTAAAACTCAAGTTATCGTACCATATAATTACCAAGTTAATGTACATGTTACAGCTCTTTTTGGTAGATTATATTTAAATGACGAAGTTTACAGAGTTAAAAATGAAACTGTACACTACAACGTTAATAGTCACAAAAATACATTTAAAGTGAATATATTTTACTCAACATTTATGGGAGATGTTGAGGTGATTTTCCGATGAATAACTATTCACGTATCATTGGTTCAATGTTAATACTTGTTTATTCAATTGTAGTTGTATTGTTTTTCTTAGATCGAATATTTATTAACATTATTTATTTTCAAGGTTTGTTTTATACACAAATAATGGGTATACCTGCCTTTTTATTCGTTAATATTGTTGTTATACTTCTTTGTATTATCATAGGTTCAGCAGTAGCTTATAAGATTAATCAGCAACACCATTGGATTAAAGAACAATTAGAACGTTCTTTTCAAGGTGAAGTGTTGGGCGTTAATAATCATGAAATAGATTTACACAAAGAAACGTTAGAAATTTATCAAACTTTAATCCCATTACATGAAGAACTTTATACATTAAGGTTGAAATCTCAACAAATTATTAATGAGTCTTACCAAATGCAAGATTCTGTTGTAAAGAAAATTATAGAAGACGAAAGACAAAGATTAGCTAGAGAACTACATGATTCCGTCAGCCAACAATTATTTGCTGCGAGCATGATGTTATCTGCTATTAAATCTACTGAATTAACCGATCCTTTAGCAAAACAAGTTAATTTATTAGAAAAGATGATTCAAGATTCACAACTTGAAATGAGAGCATTGTTACTCCATTTAAGACCATTAGGTTTAAAAAACAAATCATTAGGTGAAGGTATTAAAGATTTAGTCGTCGATTTAAAACAAAAAATACCTATGAAAGTTGTTTATGATATAGAGGATATAGAAATTGCTAAAGGTACTGAAGACCACTTGTTTAGAATAACGCAAGAAGCAATTTCAAATACATTACGTCACTCTAAAGGTACGAAGTTATCAATAGAATTAATCGAAACAAGCGATTACGTTATTTTAAGATTACAAGATGATGGCGTAGGCTTTGACACATCTAAAAGAGATCCTCAAAGCTATGGTTTAAATACTATGAATGAACGTGCACTTGAAATTGGCGCAACACTTAATATTATTTCTATGCCTAATTCAGGAACGAGAATAGAAGTGAAGGTACCGAATAATAAGGAGGAAGAGTATGACAATTAGAGTATTATTCGTTGATGATCACGAAATGGTAAGAATAGGTATATCAAGTTATTTATCAACACAAGAAGATATCTCAGTAGTGGGTGAAGCTGCTTCTGGTAGAGAAGGAATCGAGAAAGCAGAAGAACTGAAACCAGATATAATATTAATGGATTTAGTGATGGATGATATGAACGGTATCGAAGCAACTCAATATATTAAGCAACACCAGCCAAGCGTTAAAATTGTGATGTTAACAAGTTTTATAGATGACAATGAAGTATATCAAGCTTTAGATGCAGGAGTTGATAGTTATATTTTAAAGACAACTTCAGCAGATGATATCGCTAATGCTATTCGTAAAACTTATAATAAAGAATCAGTATTTGAAGCGGAAGTATTAGTTAAAATGCGTAACCGTATGAATCAAAAAGCTGAATTATTTGAGATGCTCACAGATCGCGAAATGGAAATACTATTATTAATTGCAAAAGGCTATTCTAATCAAGAAATTGCTAGTGCTTCACATATTACGATTAAAACTGTAAAAACACATGTAAGTAATATTTTGAGTAAATTAGAAGTACAAGATAGAACACAAGCTGTTATTTACGCTTTTCAACACAATTTGATAAATTAAAAATAAGTACACACATACAAAATCATATATAAATAAATGCTGCTACTCGGTTGACTAAAATTCAACGAAGTAGCAGCATTATTTTGACTATGTGATTGATATTTAAATCTCTAATAGTATTTTACAAGTTAAAGTGCTATTTAATAGCGTCATAACCGTTTTGTATAAGTTCCAATGACCCGTCATGTGGATCAATGACTAATCCATGTATCGGAATTGATTGGTCGAATAATGGATGATTATAAATTTTTTGTATGTTCGATTCAATGTTCTGTATTACATCATCAAATCCTCTTAAAAATCGTTGAATGTCAATGCCAGAGTGTTGAATCGTATTTAATGTATCTTGAGTAACACCACGACTTTTCATAGTTTCAATTACTGAACCTACATCAAGGTTACCCATTCCGCAATCTTTATGACCCATTATAATAATTTCTTCTGCGCCAAGAGCGTATATTGCCACTAATAAACTTCGCATTGTTGATCCATATGGATGCGATATAGTAGCACCTGCATTTTTAACGACTTTAACATCACCGTTTTTAAAGCCTAATGCTTTTGTTGATAGTTCGGTAAGCCGTGTATCCATACAAGTTAATATAACTGCTTTTGCGTTAGGTGTTTTTGTAGTAATAAAGTTCTCATATTCTTTGTTTGCCACAAAGGTCTGATTGAATTTTAAAATATCATTCAATAGAGGCATTCGTCATCTCACCATTTTCTGCTATATTATCAAAAGTTTGCTGTTCTGGTGGCCCATGTTTAAGCATTTTCTTTTGATGTAAAACAGCATTTATTTCTGCTCCAATGATAATGATTAATCCTGTTAAGAATAACCATAACATTAACACGATAATACCTCCGATACTACCATATGTTTTTGAGTAGTTAGCAAAGTTATTAACATATAGTCCAAATAGGGCACTTGAGCCTAACCATACAATTGTAGTAAAGGCAGCACCAGGAATTACTGAAAGTAATTTAATTTTAATATTTGGAGCTAAAGCGTAAAGCGTCATAAATACTATAAATGTCACGATTAGTGGTAACACAAATTTAATTAAACTAAAGATCCAACGTAATTCAGATTCTAAACCAAGTGGACCAAATAATAGATTACCAAGTTGTTGTCCAAATATTGGTAATGCAATTGCTAAACCAAATACAACAACCATAATGATTGTGAAGAACACACTCATTATTTTTAATACGATTGCATTACGGCCGTCTTCGACATCATATGCAACATTAAATGCGTTCATTAAAGCTGTCATTCCGTTTGATGCGGACCAAAGCGCCGCAATTAAACCGAATGAGAATAGGCCGCCACTAGCGTTCTGCATGACGTCATCAATTATACCGGTAATCAGTTTAGCTGTATCGCCAGGAGCATTTTCCGAAATCATGTTCGTAATTGTATCTGGACTAATTTGGAACAACGGAATCAATGTTAATATAAAGATAAGTGTAGGGAATAATGCTAATAAGAAGTAGTAAGATAGCTGTGCAGCTAAACCTGTAGCATTATCTTTACTAATTCTATATAATAACGTAGTTAAAATATTACCATTTTTAGTGTATTTTGCCGGCTTATTTATTTTTGATACAAAAAATATTTGATTATCTTTTTTTGGTGTTTTAGATTCAAACACTTGAGGTTGAATATAGTTTTCTTTTTTTATAGACTTTTTTTGTTCATCTTTAAAGTGTTTAGCTTGTTCTAAAAACTTTGAGCTAGATTTATCTTTTGCCATAAAAATTCTCCTAATTATATTTAATGTTAAAAAAGACTAGGTCGCTTAAAGAAGCCTAGTCTTTTAAAATTTATGAATGATTTGGACCTGAGATTTGTCTGTTATTTTTCTTCTCAATGAATGTGTCTTTCGCATCCATAATAGATTGTTCTAACTCTGGGTTTTTACGACGAATTTCTTCTATTACATCTTTCCAATATAAAACTTCGTCTTTAATTTGATCGAATTTAGAAGGCTCTCTAGAAGTGTTACCTTCTTTAATATTTTGTACTTGATTTGATAATGATTGACGTGTGTTTTTATCTGCTAATGCAATTGCTGCACCGATAGCGCCACCAATCAAAATTGCAGGAACTAATTTGTTTTGCATAATGTTTTCCCCTTTCAATATATTAATCTAAATAAATATCTTCGACCTACATATCATATCATATAAATGCATAAAATTTGTTTACATAGGCATCATTTATTATTTAAAATTTAACTAATTACATTCATTCCCATTAATGTGATATTGTAAACACAAATAATCTACAATAAAGCGTTTGATAGTAACTTTTCGAATGGCATAATATCAAGATTTTTTCCGATTTTAATTTTAAATTGGCCAGCTTTAGTCCACAAGGTTATTTCTCCGTTTAAGTCTAAAAATTTACCTGCGTTTTCTGTAGACCACATTAAAACTATACTGTATGGTATGGAATAAGTTTCGATTTTTTTGCCACTTATACCTTGTAAATCACGAATTATAATGCGTTTATTAGTAAAGACTGCCGTATCTCTAAATGTTTTGAAAGCACTATAAGCTTCTTCACCATTAGCGAGATATTGATTAATTTCATTTGGAATGTCTATTTTTTCAAATAGTGTCCATGAAAGTATCTCTTGAACTGCCATCTTATATCACTCCTATTAAATTACTTGATTTTATTGTATATAATCTTAATATATATTGTAAAGTTAATGTATAGTTTCACTATTTTAATTATATGTACTTTTTGCTAAACTTATTCTGAAAGGATGATAACAAATGACAGAAACAATTGAACAAATGGTAGATGATTTAAAAGAAAAATTACGTCTAGTAAACACGAGTGTGTTAAATAAAGACGCAATTCCAGAAGAAAAGAAAGAGGAATTAAAAGATATTCATACTATGGTTATGTCTAGAAAAAACATTTCAGCAAGTGAGATGAGTGCAATTACTCAAGCATTAGGTGAATTAAGAAAATAGCAGAGGGTGGTTATCAATATGGGATATGAGAAAGACTTACAAAATTATGCAGAATTATTAGTCAAAGTCGGTTTGAATGTACAAAAAGGGGAACCTGTCTATATTCAAGCATCTATTGAATCAAGTTCATTCGTTCACTTGTTAGTTGAAGAAGCTTATAAAGTTGGCGCAGAAGACGTACAAGTTAAATATAAAGATGATCGATTACAACAATTGAAATATAAATATGAACCAGAAGAATTCTTTAGTGAAATTAAACAATATGTAGTCGATGAAAGATTAGATTACTTAGATAGAAAAGCAGCTTTCTTATCGCTTATATCTTCAAGTCCTGATAGCCTAAAAGATGCTGATCCGAAGAAAATTAATAAAGCTATGGCAGCAAGTGGTAAAGCATTTAAAGATTATATGGTAGCTATTCAAAGTGATAAAGTAAGCTGGTGCGTTGCTGCTTATCCTTCTGTTGGATGGGCAAAAATGATGTACCCAGATTTAGATGATCAAGAAGCGTTTGATAAACTATTAGAAACAATATTAAAAACAGTACGTGTTGACCAAGAAGATCCGGTTAAAGCTTGGGAAGAGCATGATAAGACATTACATGAGAAGGCTGAATACTTAAATAATAAAAAGTATAAAGCGTTGCATTATAAATCTGAAGGCACAGATTTAACAATTGAATTACCGAAACTTCAATATTGGAGCGGTGCTAGCTCAGTAAACTCTAAAGGTAATTCATTTGTTGCTAATATGCCAACTGAAGAAGTATTTACTGCACCGCATAAAAATGGTGTAAATGGAACTGTTAAAAACACTTTACCATTGAGCCATTCCGGTAATATCATCGATGATTTCACGATTACTTTTAAAGACGGAGAAGTTGTTGATTATAAAGCTGGTGTAGGTGAAGAAATATTAAAAGGTATTTTAGAAACAGATGAAGGTGCTAAAAGATTAGGTGAAGTAGCACTTGTGCCAGTAGATTCACCGATATCTAACATGAATGCTTTATTCTATAATACATTATTTGATGAAAATGCCTCATGCCACATTGCTCTTGGTTCAGCTTATGCATTCTGTATTGAAGATGGTAAAAATATGACAGAAGAAGAACTAGCTGAAAATGGCTTAAATGACTCTATGACACATGTTGACTTTATGATAGGTAGTAAAGATTTATCAATCGATGGTATTTTAGAAAATGGTGAGAGAGAACCAGTCTTTAGAGATGGTAACTGGGCATTTTAAAACATAGCCAATTGCTAAAACATCATGTATAATAAAGATAAATAAAATTGTAAAGTTTGTTATTCTAAGGAGGGGTTATCATGAGTACACCTATGGAATGGGCAGTAATGATTGCTTTTGTTTTCTCTATCTTTACATTCGGTGGAGCAATCATGTTATATTTATCGAAAACATTCGATGGCAAAGAATCAGTACGTATTGATACAGCAGAAGAAGCACTAGAAAAGAAAGTTTTCGATGACGAAGAACATTATCATTAATCAATTTTAATGAGGCTGAGACATTATTTATGTCTCAGCCTAAAATATTATATAGGTAGTAGAGAACTGTATTAAATATATCAAGATTTTTAAATTACATAGTTTTTAATAGGGGGATGTAATAATGAAAGAAAGTAAAGGCATGACAGAATCAAGAAGCGTTAAATCTATTCAGATTTTTCCTGAAGATACAAATCATCATAATACTATGTTCGGTGGTAAATTAATTGCAGAAATCGATGAAATAGCTGCTATTGCAGCGATGAGACATAGTGGAAATTCAGTAGTTACAGCATCTATTGATTCTGTAGATTTTATTCAACCGATTAGAACTGGAGAAGTACTTTCTTTAGTTTCATTCGTTACATATGCTGGCACTTCTTCTATGGAAATTTGCGTGAAAGTTGTCAGTGAAGATAATATTAACCAAAATAAACACTTAGCTGCATATAGCTTTTTAACATTTGTTGCACTAGACGAAAATGGTAAAAAAGTTAAAGTACCAGCTATTTATCCAGAAACAGAAGATGAAAAGTGGTTTTACGAAACAGCTAAAGATCGTGTGAATTTAAGACACGAAAGAAGAGACGAAAGCAAGAGAACGTTAGAATTTATGTCGACAAAACTATATATTTAATAAAGTTAGGCTTGGTCATAAATGTCCTGAAAATCCAAAAACAGTAGAAATTCAATTTTAATATTGAATTTCTACTGTTTTTCTTATATTTATTGCAAATCATGTAAAAATCTTTCTTTTAACTATGTTGTAATGAAAAATCAGAGATGAGGATTTTATGTAAGAAGTATATGGAATGTAAAATACGGTCCGATAAATAAAAAACATCGAACCGCAAACGCAAAATACAGGTCGATAAATAAAAAATATCGAACCGCAAATGTAAAATACGGTCCGATAAATCTAAAACAAGCTAGGATTAGGAAATCTTTTTATAAGTGATTCATTCTATGCTCATTTGCCTTAAAGTCTACATCTTTATAATACATATCTTTTACAAGTAAGTTAGGACCTAAACATTTAACTTTTGGACAATGACAATTTAAAGATTTTGCTAGTGACGAATTCATCCATGTTTGGTAAACATCTTCTAATTTATCTTGTTTAATATTTGCGATTGATCCAGTTTCATCACCGAAATCTGTAACGATAACATCTCCAGAAAATACACTAACATTCAATCTACTTCGACCATCAGGGTCATTTCGTAAAGTGACATTTTCAGCTTGATTCAAACGATTTAACAAGTACTGATCCGATTCATTTAAGAAGCATGGATAAAATGGTAATGTGCCAATTAACATCCAAGTATCTTTATCTCTAAAGTCTAAAATATCATGTATAGTTTCCTTCATTTCATCTAATGTCATGATGTTTAACTGACTAGCAAAATCTGATGGGTACATCGGGTGTATTTCATGTCGGCTACATTTCATATCATGTACAATCTCATTATGAATCTTTTTCAAATAAGGTTTAGTGTTACGGTTTAACATTGTTTCAGCTGATACAAACATGCCTTGTTCTGACAAGGTAGCTGAGTTTTGAATCATTTGTTCGTAAAGTTTATAGCGTGCCTTTAAAGGTGGTTTCTTGTCCATTACGTGGAAGCCGACTTCACTGAATTCATCAATCGTACCCCAGTTGTGAGAAATATGCATCACATCTATGTATTCAGCAATTTCTAAATAACGATCTAAAGGCAGTGTTAAGTTAGAATTCATCTGAGTATAAATACCTCTATCATATGCATATTTTAAAAGAGGTACCACTGTTTCTCTAATAGACTTTTTACTAAACATTGGCTCTCCGCCAGTAATAGAGATTGTTTTTAGATGAGGAACTTCGTCTAATCTTTTTAAAATTAAATCCATCGGTAAAGTGTCAGGGTCTCTCAATTGTAAAGTGTAGCCAACTGCACAATGCGCACATCTCATATTACATAAAGTCGTAGTTGTAAATTCAATATTACTTAGTTGAAGTGAGCCATGTTCATCTATGTCATTATAAGCTTCCCAAGGGTCGTTATTAATTGTTATTTTTTTCTTCTTTAAACCACTATGTATTGCCATTTATAAAATCCTTTCATCTTGAATGATACCTGTTTAACATCATTCATTTTATAGCACTATCGTTAACTTTGAATAAAATAAACTTTTGTTTACTCTCTCGATTTTTTATTTTCCATCTCTTCAAGCTTTTTGTCAAATGCTTATTTCGCTCTGTGATGGGCCTTTAGCTTTGGTTATTTATGTAGGAATGAATGCCAATACTGGATTATCATTGTTTTTATACTTGTAATCATTCATAATAATATTATTAAAAACATTAAAAGGAGTATCAATATGACCCAAAAGACGTCTTTGACTGATATTAAACAAAGATTATATGATTTTTTAGATGAAATTGAAGCAATGAATCCAGAAGATATGGAAGTTTCTGATGTGGATGAATGGATTGCATTATTAGATGAATTAGAGAAAAAAGTTCAAGCTATGCAAGACTAATACGGTGTCTTCCTATCATAAAATAAACTTGAAATAAGTTTATAATTTCAGATATGTGGTATACAGAGAGTAGACACATTATGAAAGGAAGAGATTGATATTATGAGTAAGAAAGTAGCAGCAGTTGTAACTGACTTATTTGAAGACGTTGAATTAACAAGCCCACAAAAAGCATTAACAGACGCAGGACACGAAGTTGTTGTTGTAGGTGAAGAAAAAGGTAAAGAAATCACTGGTAAAAAAGGCGAAAAAGTTAAAGTAGACGTTGGTATAGATGAAGCAAATGCAGCAGACTATGATGCAGTCTTGATTCCTGGTGGCTTTTCTCCTGATTTATTACGTGGAGATGAAAAAGGACGTTTTGGAGAATTCGTAAAACATTTCGTACAAGAAGAGAAACCTTCATTCGCAATTTGTCATGGACCTCAATTATTAATTGATACTGATTTATTAAATGGTAGAACTTTAACAAGTTTCTTATCAGTTCGTAAAGATTTACAAAATGCAGGTGCAAAAGTCGTTGACGAATCTGTAGTCGTTGACAATGGCATCGTCACAAGTCGTACACCAGATGACTTAGAAGACTTTAGCCGTGAATCACTTGCATTGCTTCAATAAATGCTTTAATTGCCACTCACCATTACGGTGGGTGGTTTTTTTATGTGGTAAATCTTAAAAGGAAATGATGGCTAACGTGCAAGAAAGTATAAACAAGCCCGTTACAATTTCTAACGAGCAAGACTTATAAAACAAGCACGTTAGCGGTATAAATTAGGTTAATTAATATGAATTTCACATGATATTTATAAGAAACGTCTGTCTAACGTGCAAGAAAAAATAAACAAGCCCGTTACAATTTCTAACGAGCAAGACTTATAAAACAAGCACGTTAGCGGTATAAATTAGGTTAATTAATATGAATTTCACATGATATTTATAAGAAACGTCTGTCTAACGTGCAAGAAAAAAAAGACAAGCCCGTTACAATTTCTAACGAGCAAGAGTTATAAAACAAGCACGTTAGCGGTATAAATTAGGCTGATTTATATAAAATACACATGAAATTTATAAGAAATGAGTCAAGTCCATATTTATGTGTAATATCTTTAGAAGTAATCAACCTTTGGTTTTTTAGAATGTATTAACAAAATAAATCTGTTTGATTTTTAGCAGATTCATTTTGTTAATCTCTACTTATTTTTCAAAAATAAGTAGTAAGTTTAAGGAATAAAAGGTCTTTTAGCATTATCTAGATTTTCTTGAATATCCATGAGTAATGCACCAATTAATCTAAAAGCTGAGTCTAGGTTAGGGAAAGTCTTAATGACTTTCTCTCTTTTTCTAAGCTGCATATTTATATTTTCAATAGAGTTAGTAGTTCGTATATTCTTATGGTGTTGTGCTGGAAATCTATAAAACTGTGTGGCATCTTCGAAGCCCTGATCTAATATATTTAAAGCTTCTGAATACTTAGGATTATTTTCATACTTAGTTACAAATTCATTTTTACTTTCAAGCGCATGTTGATATGTAGGAGCTTGAAAAATAGATTTAAGTAATGTTCTTGCCTCTTGTGAATTCTTTTTTGGGAATCTTTCAATGATGTTTTTAAGAAGATGAAATGTACAACGTTGCCAAGTTGAATCTATAAATTGTGATTTAATAGACTTAATAAGACCAGAATGTGCATCAGAAATAATGAGCTCAGGAGTTGTGAGGCCACGCATTCTTAAATCTTCAAAGAACTCAGACCAAGCCTGTTCAGATTCTTGATTAGAAATTTTAAAACCAATAATTTCACGTCTTTTAAGTTCATTTACTCCCATAGCTATATAAACGCCTTTAGAAACTATTTTATTATTCTCTCTAACTTTAATATGCATGGCATCAACAAATACATATCTGTACTGATGACTAGTAATAGGTCTACTCGACCACTTTTGAATATCGGGGTCAATATTTTTCATAACTTCTGAAATCGTAGATTTCGAAACAGATTTACCTGCCAGAGCCTCTACAATTTTCGTGATGTTTCTAGTTGAAACGCCATTAATATAAGCTTCTATCATCGCTAAAATCAGTGATTGATCAGAGCGAGAATATTGATCAAAAACTTCAGTTGTAAATTCGCCATCACGCGTTCTAGGTACTTTTAAATGAAGTGTTCCGACTGGAATCATAAAATCACGTTCATAGTAGCCATTTCGTTGTGCAATCCTTTCAGGATGCTTTTGTTTGAAATCAGCGTTCACAAACTGATCTCTTTCCATTTCCATATAAGCATTTAATACAGTTACAGCTATACTTTTCATAGCAGTATTTAAATTACTTTCTAAAATAGCACTTGCCAATTCTTCAAAGTCTACGTTAATATTTAACTGAGTCATATATAGGTCACCTCTACAATATTTTCTTAGTCGATTACATTGTACTAAAGTGAGCTATATTTGGCTCTTTTTTTATTACACAATTATATGGACATATTCAAGAAATGTCTGTCTAACGTGCAAGAAAAAATAAACAAGCCCGTACAGTCAGCTACTGCCAATATAAAAATAGCATCTCGTTTCTAACTGAATAAATCAGTGAAAGGAGATGCTATTTATTTTGAGTTAGGATTTATGTCCTAAGCTCTTCTAATTAGACTATTAATTTAGAAGAATCTTCTAATTAATGTTTTTAATGGTGGCATTTTTTCTAATCTGTTTTCTTCTAACGCTGTTCTAATTTCGAATTTCGCATAGCCTCGTGCTTCATCCCAAACGATTTTTCCTGGTAGTGGGGCAGCATCTGGATCTACTCTTACATTAACGATTACTGGTTTATCTGCTCGTTTTGCTTTTTCTAATGTTGGTGCAATATCTTCTACATCTGAAACGTTATAACCGATACCACCACAACTATCAGCAAATCTAGCGAAGTCTATATCTCCTAAATCGATAGCGTATTCTAATTCACCAGCTGCCTGTTGTTCATATTTAATGAAGGAAAGCTCTTGGTTATTTAATACGACAACAATGATTGGTAGTTTGTATAGTACGGCTGTTACAAAGTCATGCATAACCATAGATAAACCACCGTCACCGGTAATTGCGATTGCTTGTTTATCAGGATTTGCTATTTTACTAGCGATTGCTCCTGGTAAAGCACAGCCCATTGTACCTAACCATGATGAAGTAATAAATTGATTATTATGGTCTAGCTGTAAATAACGTGTACTCCAAACTGTAGAAGTACCAACATCTACTGAATAAACAGTATCTTTGGTAGCTATTTTTTCAATTTCTGCCATTAATCTTTCAGGTCTAATTGGCATGCTATCGTCTGTTCTATCTTCTTCAAGCCATTTATTCCATGTTCTCATATTTTCTTGACATGCTTTAAGGAATTTACGGTCATTTACTTTTTTAGCTTCTTTAGTTAATGAATCTAGTACATTTTTAGTATCGCCAACTAAACCAACATCTACATTAAAACGATTGCCAATAACTGATGGTTTAATGTCGATTTGAATACATGGTATATCTTTATCAGGTAAATAATCTACATAAGGATAGTTAGTACCGACTAAAATTAATAAGTCTGCGTCTTTAGTAGCTTCGAAAGCTGGTTTTGTACCAATTTTACCTAAATTACCCATGAAATTAGGGTGTTTATCAGGGATGATACCTTTTGCTGGTAATGTGATTACACCCGGCGCATCAATGTGATCGATGAAATCGAGTAGTTCATCTTTTGCATCTTTAGCTCCAACACCCGTTAATACAACAGGTTTTTCACTATTATTAATTAATTCAGCTGCTTTTCGAACTTCACTTTCTTCAGCATATTTAACTGAATTTTGAAATTCATAAGTTTCTCTTGGAACTTTATCTTCTATTTTTCCACTTAATATATCACTTGGAATTGTAAGTACAGCAACACCTTTTTTAGCGTATGCTGTTTTAATTGCTTCGTTAACTGTTTCGTGGATGTTTTCCGCTGATTCAATTTGTTTATTATAAACGGCAACATCTTCGAATAATGCTGGTAAATCAACCTCTTGGAAAAATTTTGTTCCCAATTTGTCTGAGTCTGTTTGACCAGCTAATACAAGCATAGGCACGTTGTCCATTTTGGCATCATACATACCATTTAATAGATGGATTGCTCCTGGTCCGCCTATACTTAGAGCTACTGCTATTTTTCCAGTTAGCTTAGCATAACTACTAGCGGAAAGTGCAGCGACTTCTTCATGTCTCACATGATAAAATTTAATCGCTTCTTCTTCTGTTTTAAGAGCATCAACAACTTTATCTATTGAATCACCAGGTATTCCATACACATGGTCAATCTGCCAATTTTTTAAAACTTGTACAAGTGCTGCATTTGCTTTTATTTTTGCCATTCATTATTCCTCCTTGTTTGCATATACTAATATATATACCCAAATACGCTAAAAGTAATACGTAAAAGTAAGTCTCCGGACTGATTTTCTTGTTTTTAAGTAAAAACCAGTGTTTAAAATACTTATTACAAGATATAATAATAAAAGAAATACGAATGAGGGAGCGCAAAGATGGGGCTATTTAAAAATAAGAAAAATGATATTTCTCAAACAAATTCTGAAGAAGAAGTTCAATATAGAAGATATCAACACTACTATCAAGAACCTATACAACCTAGAAAAAGAAAAAAAGTGTCCAAATTATTTGGATTTTTAGCTATATTAATCATACTTGTTATCGCGTTCTATATCGCAGTTATGTATATGTGGTCAAGAACATCGGACGTAGATGAATTAACAAAAATAGAAGATAAACCATCTTATGTTCAAGTTGAAGATATGCCTGATTATACGAAAAATGCATTCGTTGCCGTAGAAGATAAACGGTACTATGATCATGAGGGTATAGACTTAAGAGGTGTATCAAGAGCTTTAGTAGTATCATTAAAAAATGGTGAATTGACACAAGGTGGTAGTACGATAACACAACAAGTCGTTAAAAATTATTTTTATACGAACGAAACTCAAATGACGCGTAAAGTAAAAGAAATGTTTGTAGCTAAGCGAGTAGAAGATACTTATGATAAAAATGATATACTAAGTTTTTATGTTAATAATATATATTTCGGAGGAAACAATTATACTATAGAAGAAGCGGCTAATTATTATTTTGGCGCTACAGTAGATAAAAATAATCCTTATTTACCACAAGTTACAGTATTACAAAGTGCAATTTTAGCAAGCGTTGTTAATGCGCCATCAAATTTCGATATTAATAACATTAGTGATAGTTATGTAACAAGGATTAAATCAACATTAGAGAAAATGAAACAACAAAAATATATTACAGATAGTCAATATACACAAGCTATAAATGAATTAAACCAATAACAAAGCACACTGGGTTAAGTGATTAAACTTTTAAACTCAGTGTGTTTTATTGTATTCTATATATAAATGTGGAGGGATTCAATTTGCTGAAAATCACTAAATTAGAAGTACAAAAGAAAAACAAAGAACGGCTAAATTTATTTATTAACAACGAATTTGAGATGGGTATTGATCAAGCTACTTATATATATTTTAATTTAAGAAAAGATATGGAAGTTACGAAAGAACAACTTCAAAAAATTAAAGACTATGATCAATATAGACAAGCTTTAAATCAAGCAATTATATATCTATCCCATAAAAAAAGAACGGAACTAGAAGTAGAACAATATTTAACGGACAAAGAGTACAGTTACGATTTAGTTAAAGATGTAATTGATTACTGTAAAAACAATCGCTATATTAATCATGAAGATTATATTGAAAGTTTGAAAAATACAATTTTAAAAACAACTGATAAAGGTCCAGATCATTTTGAAAGAGTAGCTAAAGAAAAAGGATTATCAAATGATTTAATATTAAAATATAAATCAAAATTTGAAGAAGAAATGTCTGATGATAGAATTATAAATATTGCAAATAAAATTATGAGTAAAAAGAAACAGCCACCAAATAGGTTAAAACAATCTATCGTACAAACGCTACAACAAAGAGGATATGCTTTTTCGCTTATTAACGAGCATTTAACAGATTTAAATATAGAACCAACTTCTGACGATGTTGAAAATATTTTGATGAAAGATTTAGAAAAGGTATATAATAAATATCAAAAGAAATATAATGGATATGAACTAAAAACTCATGTCGTTCAAGCATTAGCGAGAAAAGGCTATACATTTGATATGATTAATGACAAATTAAGAGAAAGTGGTATTGTAGATGAGTGAAGATAAAAAATTTGTAGAAATGACAGAATACGAATTAAACACAGTAATAGCGGATTATAGAGAAAAAATGAGAAAAGCTGAAGCGATGGGCATTCTAAATGAATACGAAGTTTATAAAAGAAAAGCTTTAATTGCAGAAGCTTATCTTGTTGATACATCTAAGATAGAAACAGGAAAGGTTTATGGACTAATAGGTGAGACGCGCAGTTACTTTAAAGTTGAAAGAATTAATGGTGTGTTTGCGTGGGGCTTTAGATTAAAAGGTTCAAAAATTGAAGAAGGCATTCCAGTTAGTCTTCTACAACTATAATGGTGGTGCAGTATGACACAGCAAATATTAGTAAGAGTTGTTAATGCAACAAAATATTATTACAAAACTAAAAAACAGAATAAAATTATATCTTTGTTCAAATTAAATCGTTTAGATAGAGAAATTATTTTGAAGAATGTGACGGTACATCTATATCGTGGTGAAGTACTTGGTATAATAGGCGATGATGAATCAGGTAAAGAATTAATCAGCAGATTAATGACAAAGGAAATATCGCCCAACATAGGTAAAGTAACCAATAACGAACAAACATTTCTTGCTGATGTTTCGCATAAAGAAAATGATTTTCAAACTTTAAATGAATTGATTATAAGAACGCTAAGTTTATCAAAGGTTAGTGCTAAAAACATATCTAAGTTACAAGATGAGATTTTAGATTTTGCAGAGCTAAAAGATAAAGGTACTTCTACATGCCAAGAAATTACTCAAAGTGAGTATGCTCAATTACTTATTGGTATTAGTAATTATATGAAACCTACTGTAGCGATTTTTACAAATATCATTCAATATTTAAATGAATCATTTCAACAAAAATTTCATGATTTTTTAACAGAACAGAAAGAAAATGATAGAGCTGCAGTATTGATAGATGATCATGTTCATTCTATAGAGAAAATGAGCAACTATTTAATTTGGTTAACATACGGTCAAGTTAGAAAAGAAGGTACAGTGAAAGAAGTTTTAAATCACTATAGAGATTATTATAAAAAGTATAATCAACTTTATGACAAAGAACAAAAGTCGTTATATGATTTGAAATGGAGAATATCACAGCAAGAGTTACCAGTTGCACAAGGTGAAGGTTATAAAAGAATGCGCAAATATCAATACGGTAAAATACCTAAATCTATAGAAAAAATGTTATTTTACGGTACGACTTTTCTTATTGGCGCATTGTTAGCAGCATTATTCATGTTCTTGGATGTAGGAAATTTAAGTTCTAATAAAGAAGATACAACTAAACAAGTTATTGCTACGAACAGTAAGCCTGAATACATAGACAAATCAGCATATATATTATCGTTAAAAAAAGATACAGAAGTACAATCATCATCTAAAGATAAAAATTATAAACTTCCTCAATATAGTTTCCTAGATGTCACTGGTGAAAATGAATCTAAATACAGACTAGAAATAGACAGTCAAGCTTATACAACAAATAAAAATAATTTATACTTCTTTAATCCAGCAGGCTTATACGAAGAAAAAAATTGGTCTGAATTAGAAGATTATGTGGATGATAATTATTTAAATTATATTGATTTTTATAATAGTTTTATGCATAAAAGCCATAAACAAGTATCTGAGACTATCAGACCAGAAAATGAAAATAGGTTTAATGAGCAAATGGAAGGTCAAAAAGTCCATATGATTTTTGACAGCGATAATAAATTAATTGGCTTTACATTTGATATTAAAAATAAAGAAAAACTCATCAAAAAATATAATATTTCTAGTGATAATTGGGTCGTTAAATCAAGAGACGGGTATATGGTAGCAGACTTGAAAGCAAACAAATGGATCTTTATTCGATTATAGGAGGTTAATATGAACGAATTATTTGAACAACACATCAAGCATTTTCCACATATGATCAAATATTGCTTCTTTGAAGTTCGTTATCATTACAAGTACTATTTATCAGCGTTTGGTATAATGTTATTATTGCTTATTTTAACATTTGGACAACTGTTGATACGAGATACAATAGATATACAACGATCAACTTCATTCTTTAGACTTGTAGGATTTTTTGCTTATATATGGATATTTTTATCGTTATTTCACGCTGAGAAAACTGTAAGAAAGCAAGGGGCACTATACAATAGGTTATCTGTTCCTTATTATGTTGGGACATCTGCCCAAGTATTTTTAGCAATGTTAATGTTTCTTATAATTATTACAATTACAGGTATGGTATCTACAAACATGTCTGAAATAATAGATATTAATCATTTAGGTTTTTTCTATTATTTAGTAATGGCATATATTTTACTTGTTCCATTAGCATCCATCATTGGTTTGCTGGGAAAATATTTCTATAAAACGAGATTTATTGTATTTGGTTTATTAATCATATTATTATTCATCGTGCCAGTTTTATATGTCCCGAATAATATGTATGCTGTTTGGGTGAATGTACTCAAGTTAAATCCATTATTTTATATTATTAATGGTTTCCAACAGACAATGATTTTAGGGAATGCTTCTGTAACCAATTTACCTTATCACATATTATTTTATTTTGAATTAGGTATTGTGTATTTAGCTTGGATAAATGTTAATAGAGCAGATAAAGTAAAATATTTTAAAGATTAAACTGAAGAAAAACCCCCTTTTAAAGTATGCAACTTAAACGTTGAAAACTTTGAAAGGGGATTTTTTATATGCTGAACTTTCTCGTGTCATATATTAATTATACTTCTAATTTTTTCATTAATTTTTCTTCTGTAAAGACCCAACCGATATATGAACTTGTGACTTTCATATCGTCATCTAGTAGTAGTATCGCAACGAATGGATAATGGCCATTTTTTAAATATCTTAAATCGATGAACCTTAATTCTGTCGTATGTTGATCTACTCTAGTAACTTCCCATCTATATATTGAACTGAAGTTTAAAAATGCTCTGAGATTTTTGTCGAATTTAGCATGTTCCATAATATGGTCGTTAGGGAAAGCTTGTCTTTTGAAGACATCATTAAATGAAACGTTACGACCGTAGCTTCGTCCAACATAATCGTGCGTTTCAGTTTGTATCGCAATGCGCCATTCCATAAAACGAATGGTTGGAGCTACGAAAATTTTCACTGGATTATGCTCTTGTTGGATTTGTTTTAAAGCTTGTTTCTTGATAGCATCTTGTAATATGAATCGTATCGCATAATAAAATGCCAGTGCAAGGTATAGTGTGCCGAATGCAACACCCGCATTCAATCCTAATGTCCAAAAAAGTATAGCAATCAAATGCGTAATGAATATGATAGGGTCGAAGGTATTTATAATACTTAATTGTATCCATTTGTTAGAAATTGGCCGGAGTGCTTGTGTACCATAAGAATTAAAAATATCTACAAAAACATGAAAGAATACAGCAAGCTGTGTCCATAACCAAATGTGTAATAAATTAACACTTGGAAATATAACAAATATTAAAAATGATAAAATAAGTGGCCATAATAATGTAAAAGGAATAGAATGCGTGATTCCTCTATGGTTTTTTACATATATAGCATTATTTTTAAACTTTAATACTGTATCTATATCAGGAATTTGAGAGCCAACCATAATACCAGTTGCAACTGCTGCAAACGTTGGTGTTACGTTTGGATCTAACGTTGCAAGGCCAGTTAAGGCTACACCCATAACGACATGTGTTCCAGTATCCATAAATTTCACCTCTTTACTTTAAGGTATATGATATATATTATATAGCATAAGTATAGAAATCTTAAAGCAATTAACCAGAAAGTAGTGTCAAAATGTTAGAAATAAATGAATTTAAGCACGATTTACTTAAATGGTTTGATGAAAATCAAAGACAAATGCCTTGGAGAGAAACTAAAAATCCATATTACATTTGGTTAAGTGAAGTGATGTTGCAACAAACTCAAGTTAATACTGTAAGACCATATTATAATGCTTTTATAGAGCGTTTCCCTACAATTGAAGCATTAAGTACTACAAATGAAGAAGATGTCCTTAAATATTGGGAAGGTTTAGGTTATTATTCACGGGTTAGAAATTTTCATGAAGCGGTCAAAGAAGTCCACAACAAATATAATGGGAAAGTACCTGATGATCCAGAAAGCTTTCAATCCCTTAAAGGGGTAGGTCCATACACTAATGCTGCTGTTATGAGTATCGTACATAATCATCCATTGCCGGCAGTGGATGGAAATGTATTGAGAGTTTGGAGTAGGTTAACTTGTAACGATGCTGATATTGCTCAACCTAAAACTAAAAAATTATTTGAAAAAGAATTGCAACCATTCGTAGAAACAAAGTCTGGTGATTTTAACCAAGCGATGATGGAACTAGGCGCTACAATCTGTACACCTAAAAAGCCTATATGTATATTATGTCCAGTTCAAAAGCACTGTGAAGCATTCGCAGAAGGTGTTGTTTTAGAATTACCAGTTAAGAAAAAGAAAATTAAGAAAAAAACAATTGATTATGACGTACTTTATATTACGAACCGAGAAGGTCAAATCCTTATACGTAAAAGAGATACTAAATTATTAAATGGTATGTGGGAATTTCCAATGTTTGAACAAGACACAAGTATTGATGCTATTGAAGATGAACTTGATTCTGTCATTACGATAGAGAATGAACCTGTTATACAAACTAAACATGTATTTACGCATATGACTTGGAATATGAAAGTATATAAGGCATACATGCAAAAAGAAAATATTAAACCACCTTATAAGTGGATGAACAAAAACGAAAAAGATACTTTGTCATTTTCTACGTCAATGACTAAAATTTTCACGCAAATGAATCAATTACTTTAACTAAAACATTATTTTAGATTATTTATTGAAGTATGATATAATAGCTTGGTAAATATTTAAAAGGTGGTGTGGAACATGGTCAAAGAATCCATACCAAAAGAAGGCCAAGTAATTAAGGTTCAAAGTTATAAACATGATGGTAATATACATCGTGTATGGTCTGAAACAACAATTCTTAAAGGTACGAGTCATGTCATTATCGGTGGAAACAATCGTACACTCGTAACAGAAAGTGACGGACGAACTTGGGTTACAAGAGAACCTGCGATTGTTTATTTCCATGCTGAATATTGGTTTAATGTCATTTGTATGTTCCGCGACGACGGTGTTTATTATTATTGTAATCTTTCTTCACCATTTGTTTGTGATGAAGAAGCAATTAAATATATTGATTACGATTTAGATATAAAAGTGTACCCAAGTGGGAAATATCATCTCTTAGATGAAGATGAATATCGTCAGCATATGAAACAAATGAATTATCCAAAAGATATTGATACAATTCTACGAAGAAATGTTGATATTCTACAACAATGGATTGAAAGGAAAAAAGGACCATTTGCGCCTGACTTTATTAAAGTTTGGCAAGAAAGATTTCATTCTATTGATAGACATTATCCAGGAGAATGAAAAAATTATACAGCCTAGCGATCTGCTAGGCTGTTTCGTTTTGATATTATGAATGGGGGAACAAAAATGATCAAAAGGTATTTACAATTTGTAAAGCCATATACTTGGCATATTGTAGGTACGATTATCATTGGGATTTTAAAATTTGGGATTCCTTTATTATTACCATTATTAATAAAATTCGTTATTGATGATGTAATAAATAATGGTGCACTATCAATTGGGCAAAAAACTGAAAAGTTAACTTATGCACTATTAATTATGGGATTTATATTTATAGTTTTAAGACCACCAATAGAGTACTTTAGACAATATCTAGCGCAATGGACATCTAACAAGATTTTGTATGATATTCGTAAAAAATTATATACACATTTACAGGCTTTGAGTTCAAGATTTTATGCGAACAACAAAGCGGGTGAAGTAATTTCACGTGTTATTAATGATGTTGAACAGACAAAAGATTTTATATTAACGGGGCTTATGAATGTTTGGCTAGACTTAGTAACAATTGTTATAGCATTAAGTATTATGTTTGTTTTAGATATTAAATTAACTTTTGCAGCAATTGCAATTTTTCCACTATTCATCTTTAGTATTTATTACTTCTTCGGAAAGTTAAGAAGGCTAACTAGAAAAAGATCACAAAGTTTAGCTGAGCTTCAAGGTTTTCTACATGAGCGAGTTTCTGGAATGTCTGTGATTAAAAGTTTTGCTATTGAAAAAAATGAAGAAAAAAGATTTGACGAACGTAACCGTAATTTTCTAACGAAAGCTACTGAACATACATTATGGAACGCTAAATCATTTGCTGTCATCAATACAGTAACAGATTTAGGGCCATTGTTAGTAGTAGGTATCGGAGGATTTTTAGTTATAAATGGACAATTAACAGTAGGGACTTTAGCAGCATTTGTTGCTTACTTAGAACAACTTTATGGACCGTTACGTAGACTAGTTTCTTCATCAACAACGTTAACTCAAAGTATTGCTTCTATGGACAGAGTTTTTCATTTATTTGATGAAAAATACGATGTTAAAAATACAGAAGACGCCGAACCCATTAAAATTACGAATGGTGATATTGAATTTGAAAATGTTTCATTTAAATATAATGAATATGACGATGAAGTGTTACATCAAATTAATTTAAATATTAATAAAGGTGAAACATTCGCATTTGTGGGCATGAGTGGCGGCGGTAAATCTACATTAATTAGTTTGATACCTAGATTTTATGATGTAACAGAAGGTAGAATTATGATAGATGAACATAACGTTAAAGATTTCACAACAGAGAGCTTACGTCATCAAGTAGGCATGGTTGAACAAGATAATATTTTATTCTCGGATTCAATTAAAGAAAATATATTATTAGGTAAACCAGACGCGACTGAAGATGAAGTCATTGAAGCAAGTAAAAAAGCTAATGCTCACGACTTTATTATGTCATTGCCTAATGGATATGAAACAGAAGTAGGAGAACGTGGTGTTAAACTTTCAGGTGGACAAAAACAACGTGTATCTATTGCGAGAATATTCTTAAATAACCCACCTGTACTGATTCTAGATGAAGCGACAAGTGCGTTAGATTTAGAAAGTGAAAAAATTATTCAAGATGCACTTGAAATATTAAGCGCTGAAAGAACGACTTTAATTGTTGCGCATAGACTTTCAACAATTACGCATGCAGATAAAATAGTCGTTATACAAAATGGAAATATTGAAGAAGTTGGTTCGCATAGAGAGTTAATGGAAGCTAGAGGCAGCTACTTCAATTTATACAATATACAATCTTTCGAGTAAAATTACATCCCCCTCTATCTAACTATGATATTATTAAGTTATCATAGTAGAAAAGAGGGGGAATTTTTATGACTTTTCTAAGTGTATTACAATTAATTGTGAACATATTATTTTTTGTTATTATAATTGGATTGTTAATCACGGGGGTAACGCTTTATATAATAGACAAAAGACAAAAACATCATAGCGTATTAAGAAATTATCCCTTACTAGGGAGAGCAAGATACTTTTTAGAAAGTGTTGGGCCAGAATTAAGACAATATCTAATATTAAATGATAACGATGGCAAACCATTTTCTAGAAAGCAATATTTAAATATGGTAATGCCAGGTAAATATAAGAGTCGAATAGAAAGTTTTGGTTCTAAGAGACAATTTGAAGAACCAGGTTTTTATATCCAAAATTCTATGTTTCCTATAGATGTTGATGAATTAGAAATAAATCAAAAAGATATGATGTCTACTTATATTTATAATGTTGATAATGAAGGGTTATTTGATAGAAAAGAGTCACAAGTTAAAAAAACTGTAGAACCTTATAAATTAACGGAAACTAATGAAATGGTAATTGGTCCAGAATTAAAGCATCCTTTTGTAGTAAATAGATTAGTAGGCCAATCAGGGATGAGCTACGGTGCACTTGGTAAAAATGCTATAACTGCATTATCTAAAGGCTTAGCAAGAAGCGGTTCTTGGATGAATACAGGAGAAGGTGGTTTAAGTGACCATCATTTATCCGGAAATTGTGACATCATTTTTCAAATTGGCCCGGGATTATTCGGAGTAAGGGATAAAGCAGGTAACTTCGATGAGGATGAATTTATAGAGAAATCTAAAATAGAACAAGTAAAAGCTTTTGAACTAAAATTAGCTCAAGGTGCAAAAACAAGAGGCGGGCATATTGATGGCAAGAAGATAACGAAAGAAATTGCTGAAATTAGAAACGTGACGCCATATGAAACTGTTAACTCTCCAAATAGATTTGAATTTCTACATAATAACCTAGAGCTATTACAATTTGTTGATAAGTTAAGAAATCTATCAGAAAAACCTGTAGGAATTAAAATCGTAGTAGGTAATATAGAAGACTTAAAAGATTTGATAAGCGAAATGTCAAGAAGTGGAATCATTCCTGATTTCATTACAGTAGATGGTAGTGAAGGTGGGACAGGGGCAACTTTTCAAGAATTGACGGATACAGTAGGATTACCACTGTTTACTGCTTTACCACTGCTTGACCTAGAACTCAAAAACAACGGAATTAGAGATAAAGTAAAAGTATTCGCTTCAGGTAAATTAATTACACCTGATCAAATTGCTATTGCATTAGGATTAGGCGCAGATTTAGTCAATGTTGCAAGAAGTTTGATGATTAATGTAGGGTGTATCATGGCACAACAATGTCATACTAATAATTGTCCGGTTGGTGTTGCAACTACTGACCCTAAAAAAGAAACAGCATTAGTCGTATCAGAGAAAGAATATAGAGTGTCGAATTATATTGTAAGCTTGCATGAAGGATTATTTAATTTAGCAGCTGCAGTTGGAGTTAAAAGTCCGAATCAAATAGAAGAAAAACATATACTCTATAGAAGTTATAATGGGCACGTGTTAAATGGTATACAGTATAAAAAATCTTTATATAATGAAAAAAGAGCAATATAATAAAAGAGACGGAGACATAAAAGTGTCTCCGTCTCTTTTTAAGATAAGTGTTAGTATTGTAGCTTTGCCAGTCAAACTTATAAATCGAAATCTTCCTCAGCAATTTCTATATCACTATCTTCAGGGTGGAATTTAAAGTAACTTGATGAAAGTCTATCTAAATGTAAAATACTAGATTTGTAATCCAACATTGCTGAAATGACTTGCATTATGTTTTCTATATCATAATCATCTTGATCAGGGTTACTTGTGATTTCTTTAATGAAAATATCCATTAGCTCTTCTTTATATGGTTCTACTAGATGATCAGGCACATTATCGAGTTCGTGTTTTGCTTTTTGTGAGATACGAACGAGTATTTGTTCATGTAATGCCATCAATTCATCTAATTCAAATTTCATTTGTACTTTAAAGTCATCATCTAAATTATGAATATCATTTTCATACCGATTCATTTTTCTCAATACTTCATAGGCTCGCCTAGTTGCCATGATAGCTTCTTTAAATAGCACCTTTTTGCGCATTTGAGCAAATGCTTTTTTCTTAGAATAAGCTCTCTCTTCTTTATAGAAAAGATAAAACTGTTCTAACTTTACAATACGAGTTCTAATATTTTCTAAATCTTGTTTAACGTAATGAAATTCTGTTGTACCATTTAATACTAATCTGAACCATTTAAATATATCTGTAGAGATATTTAAAGAGTTATAATACATTTTAGTTTCAAATTTTGGTGGTAGAAAAGCAAAATTCACTATGAATGCACTTGATACACCTATCATAACGAGAGCAAATCTGTAGAATGCAGAAATATAGAAGTCGCCTTCATGATGCCCAAGTATGATTAAAGCTGTAACAACGGCTAAATTAGAAACGTGTTGTAAATTAAATTTATAAAGTATTGAAATAATAATAACCGCAGTAAGACCAATAAAGACTACATTGTTACCAAAAATAGAGAATATGGTAATGGCAGTAACCGCACCAATGATATTACCTTGAAATTGTTCTACTACTGTTTTAAATGATCGATAAACACTTGGTTGCATAGCTACCATTGCTGTAACCCCAGCTATGGAAGTAAGCATGACTGAACCTGGTAGTAAATTTGCTAGAAATATAGCAAGGACAATTGCGATACCTGTCTTAAATATTCTTGCCCCAAATTTCATAGAACCATTCCTTTTTGTTGTTGAAGAAAGCTTGTAACTTTATTCACAAGTCTATTATATATATATAGGTTATACATTGTTTTTAAACAATTTTCAAGTTTATAGTTGAGATAAAGCGATATCTGCTGCTTTTATAGTTTCTTTTATATCCTCTTCAGTATGTTCAGTTGTTAAGAACCATGCTTCATATTTAGATGGAGCCAAATTGATGCCTTGATTTAGCATAGATTTAAAGAATTTAGCAAACTTCTCACCATCTGTGTTTTCAGCTTGAATGTAATTTTCAACTTTTTCATCAGTGAAATAGATAGTCAAAGCACCTTTAATACGATTAATTGTAGCTTTAACATTATGTTTTTCAATTAATTCTAGAAGACCTTCTTCTAATTGTTTACCTAGTTTATCTAAATAATCATATACATCAGGCTGTTCAAGAACTTCTAATAATGCAATTCCTGCTCTCATTGATAATGGATTACCAGCCATTGTACCAGCTTGATAAGCTGGACCTAAAGGTGCAACATGTTCCATGATTTCTTGTCGACCGCCATAAGCGCCGATTGGTAGTCCACCACCAATTACTTTACCAAAAGCAGTTAAATCAGGGTATACGCCCAGTAAGTCTTGAGCTGCACCATAATGGAAACGAAATGCTGTAATCACTTCATCGTAAATAACTAAGCCACCATGTTCGTGAGTAATATCATTTACAGCTTCTAAAAAACCTTCTTTAGGTTCAACCATACCAAAGTTACCTACAATAGGTTCAACTAGAACACCAGCAACTTGGTCGCCCCAATGTTCCATTGCTTCTTTAAATGATTCAATGTCATTGAAAGGAACTGTTATTACTTCTTGAGCTACACTTTTTGGTACTCCTGCGGAATCAGGCGTTCCTAATTGAGCTGGACCACTACCCGCTGCAACTAGTACTAAATCTGAATGACCGTGATAACAACCAGCAAATTTTATAATTTTATCTCTTTTTGTATATGCACGCGCAACTCTTATTGTAGTCATTACAGCTTCTGTACCTGAGTTGACGAATCTAATTTTTTCTAATGAAGGGATAGCTTCACGTAGCTTTTTAGCAAATGTAATTTCATATTCAGTTGGTGTACCTAGTAGTACGCCATCTTCTGCTGCTCCTTTAATAGCTTCAGTAATATGAGGATGAGCATGGCCTGTTATAATAGGGCCATAAGCTTGTAAATAATCTATGAATTTATTTCCATCTACATCATATAAATAAGCGCCTTTCCCTTTTTTCATAACTACAGGTGCTCCACCACCGACCGCTTTATATGAACGAGAAGGGGAGTTAACGCCACCTAAAATATATTCATCAGAAAGTGTCTGTAAATATTCACTATTTTTAAAATCCATTTTATCAACCTCTTTTGTTTTAATTATTTTCATATATATCGTATCATAAAATTAAGTATCTATCGTTGATAAGGAGTGTATATGATGACAAAAATTGGTGACAAATTTCCAGATTTTAATTTAAATAATCAAAATGGTGAAACAATATCTAGTGAAGACTTAAAAGGCAGTAAATCTATTGTGTATTTTTACCCAAGAGATAATACACCTACATGTACTACAGAAGCATGTGACTTTAGAGATAATTTAGAAGATTTTAATGAATTGAATACTAAAGTATATGGTATAAGTGGGGACAGTGAGAAGAAACATTCTAATTTCTCAAACAAACATAGCCTAAATTTTGATTTGTTAGTAGATGAAGATTATCAATTATCTGAAAAGGTTGGTGTATATCAACTGAAAAAATCTTTTGGTAAAGAATCAATGGGGATAGTTCGAACTACATTTGTTCTTGATGAAGATAATAAAGTAATACATGTTATTGAAAAAGTTAAAGTTAAAACACAAATAGAAGACTTAAAAAACTTTTTGAAGGAATGATATAAATGAAGGTAGTTGCTTTGATGAAATTGAAGGATCAAGAAGAAAGATTAGTAAATGCATTTCCTAAAGTTGAATTTACTTTCTATAAGCATCCAGAATTAGCTGATAATGATGTATTAAAAGAAGCGGATGTATTGGTAGCTTATCATAGCGAAGTAGATGAAACCTTTTTAGATAAATGCAAGAACTTAAAATTGATAGCGTGGTTTGCTACTGGTGTAAATAATTTACCACTCGATTATATCGACAAAAGAGGAATTAAATTAACAAATGCTAGAGGCGTACACGCAATTCAAATTGCAGAGTTTATTTTTGGTTACATATTTAATGATATAAAACTATTTAAAGAAACATATGAAGCGCAAAAGAACCATGAATTTAAACATAAGTTAAATCCCGGTTCTATCTATAATAAGACAATCCTATTTTTAGGGACTGGCAAAATTCCTGAAAGAACTGCACGTATTGCGAAAGCATTTAATATGAATGTGATTGGTATAAATACAACAGGTCACAAAGTAGATGAATTTGATGAAGTATATTCTATAGAAGAAAGAGGTAAAGTTTATCATAAAGCAGACTTTATTGTGAATGTATTACCTGAAACAGATAACACGGTACATTTATTAGATGAACAAGACTTCAAATCTATGAATGATGATGTACACTTTATTAATGTAGGAAGAGGAACTGTAGTCTCTGAAGATGTGTTAGTAAAAGCATTAGAAAATAAAGAAATACGACATGCTTCTATAGATGTTTTTGAAATTGAACCACTGCCGGAGGATTCAAAGCTATATGATATGGAAAATGTTACGATAACCCCACACATCACGGGTAATGACAATCGTAATATGGAGAGATGTGCAGATATATTAATAGAAAATCTCAATAAAATGATAGAAAATGATAATAGCGAGTTAAATAATGAAGTGAATATTCAGTCAGGATATTGATTAATTGTTTGACAAAGCACTGTTATAGGGGCTATATTATAAATAATAATCATTATAAATTAGAAGGTGGGTGAAAGGATGCAGCATAGTACAGAAGATGTTGAACATTTATTAGAAGATGCGATTGGAACATTGAGAAGTACAGGCGTAAGAATAACACCACAACGTCAATCTATTCTTCAATATTTAATAGAAGCAGATAGTCATCCTACAGCTGATGAAATTTATCAGTCACTTTCACCACAATTTCCAAATATGAGTGTTGCTACAGTTTATAATAACTTGAAAGTTTTTAAAGAAACTGGACTTGTTAAAGAATTAACATATGGTGATGCATCAAGTCGTTTTGATTTTGAAACACACAACCATTATCATATCATTTGTGATCAATGTGGAAAGATTACTGATTTCCATTATCCGAGATTAGATGAAGTTGAACAACTAGCTCAACATGTAACAAGTTTTTCTGTTACACACCACAGAATGGAAATATATGGTGTTTGTCCGGAATGTCAAAGTAAAAATAAAAACAAATAAAAAAGCTAAAGACTTTAGGTCTTTAGCTTTTTTATTTATGTTCTTCAGTATTATTATCCTGTTCGGCTTCTTCTAACTTCTTAGATTTACGTTTGTTGTTGTAATCTTGATTAAAAGTTTTTCCTTCTAAGTTCTTATCTAGAGTTAAAGGTTGATTACAATTTGCACAGATATCTGCTCGACCCAACATCTTAGTATATTGATCACAGTTTGGACATTTAACTTGTATTGTTCTCGAACTAAGCATCCCAATCCAGAAATAAACAATAAATGATAATCCTAATGCCAGCATACCAAGTACTAAGAAAATACTAAAAACAATTTGACTCTTGAAATAGTAAAAGAAGAATACACCTATATACATTATTATCATTCCTAAGAAGATTAATCCTAATGCAAAAGATCTTATTCTATTTATTTTACTAGTAGGTTTTTTACGAAATAGCTTCAATTCTATTCCCTCCACACTATTTAATACTGATAAAGTATAGCATATTTTCTATTATGATATATAGTGGCTTTTAAAGTGAAATAATATACATATTTGTTTGAATAAATCGTTGACGTTCTCTATATAACTTGATATTATAAAAAAGTCGTCGAAACACATAGACGAATACAACTTATAGAATTTGTTAAAAAGGTTAATAAAGTGTAAATTTGATGCTTGAATTTAACGAAATAACAATGTAATATAAATTATGCGAGTGAGTTACATCGCAATTAACAACTTGAAAAGATTGTTTCTAGCGAAAAAAACAAATTAAAACTTTTTAAAAATAAAGCTTGCATCGAAATAAAATAACTGGTATAATTGATTCTTGTAGCGGTTAAAAATGAACATTGAAAACTGAATGACAATATGTCAACGTTAATTCCAATAATTGAGTACTGAAAGTACTTCAAAGAGTGATTGGCTTAACCAATCAACAAGAGCTAATCAAGCTTACTTCTTTTATGGAGAGTTTGATCCTGGCTCAGGATGAACGCTGGCGGCGTGCCTAATACATGCAAGTCGAGCGAACATCAGAGAAGCTTGCTTCTCTGATGTTAGCGGCGGACGGGTGAGTAACACGTGGGTAACCTACCTATAAGACTGGGATAACTCCGGGAAACCGGGGCTAATACCGGATAATATATTGAACCGCATGGTTCAATGTTGAAAGACGGTTTCGGCTGTCACTTATAGATGGACCCGCGCCGTATTAGCTAGTTGGTAAGGTAACGGCTTACCAAGGCAACGATACGTAGCCGACCTGAGAGGGTGATCGGCCACACTGGAACTGAGACACGGTCCAGACTCCTACGGGAGGCAGCAGTAGGGAATCTTCCGCAATGGGCGAAAGCCTGACGGAGCAACGCCGCGTGAGTGATGAAGGTCTTAGGATCGTAAAACTCTGTTGTTAGGGAAGAACAAATTTGTTAGTAACTGAACAAGTCTTGACGGTACCTAACCAGAAAGCCACGGCTAACTACGTGCCAGCAGCCGCGGTAATACGTAGGTGGCAAGCGTTATCCGGAATTATTGGGCGTAAAGCGCGCGTAGGCGGTTTCTTAAGTCTGATGTGAAAGCCCACGGCTCAACCGTGGAGGGTCATTGGAAACTGGGGAACTTGAGTGCAGAAGAGGAGAGTGGAATTCCATGTGTAGCGGTGAAATGCGCAGAGATATGGAGGAACACCAGTGGCGAAGGCGGCTCTCTGGTCTGTAACTGACGCTGATGTGCGAAAGCGTGGGGATCAAACAGGATTAGATACCCTGGTAGTCCACGCCGTAAACGATGAGTGCTAAGTGTTAGGGGGTTTCCGCCCCTTAGTGCTGCAGCTAACGCATTAAGCACTCCGCCTGGGGAGTACGACCGCAAGGTTGAAACTCAAAGGAATTGACGGGGACCCGCACAAGCGGTGGAGCATGTGGTTTAATTCGAAGCAACGCGAAGAACCTTACCAAATCTTGACATCCTTTGACCGCTCTAGAGATAGAGTTTTCCCCTTCGGGGGACAAAGTGACAGGTGGTGCATGGTTGTCGTCAGCTCGTGTCGTGAGATGTTGGGTTAAGTCCCGCAACGAGCGCAACCCTTAAGCTTAGTTGCCATCATTAAGTTGGGCACTCTAGGTTGACTGCCGGTGACAAACCGGAGGAAGGTGGGGATGACGTCAAATCATCATGCCCCTTATGATTTGGGCTACACACGTGCTACAATGGATAATACAAAGGGCAGCGAACCCGCGAGGTCAAGCAAATCCCATAAAATTATTCTCAGTTCGGATTGTAGTCTGCAACTCGACTACATGAAGCTGGAATCGCTAGTAATCGTAGATCAGCATGCTACGGTGAATACGTTCCCGGGTCTTGTACACACCGCCCGTCACACCACGAGAGTTTGTAACACCCGAAGCCGGTGGAGTAACCTTTTATTAGGAGCTAGCCGTCGAAGGTGGGACAGATGATTGGGGTGAAGTCGTAACAAGGTAGCCGTATCGGAAGGTGCGGCTGGATCACCTCCTTTCTAAGGATATTACGGAATGACCGTAAGGTCATGGAATAACGGAGACATATTGTATTCAGTTTTGAATGTTTATTTGACATTCAAATTAAGAATGGGCCTATAGCTCAGCTGGTTAGAGCGCACGCCTGATAAGCGTGAGGTCGATGGTTCGAGTCCATTTAGGCCCACCATTAAATTAAATTACCCATTACGGGGGCTTAGCTCAGATGGGAGAGCGCCTGCTTTGCACGCAGGAGGTCAGCGGTTCGATCCCGCTAGTCTCCACCATTATTATTTTGCACATTGAAAACTAGATAAGTAAGCAAATAGATTTTACCAAGCAAAAAACCGAGTGAATTTTTAACGAAATTCAACAAGCTTAATAATCGCGCGTCGTCTTTTTAGACGACATCACAGATTAATAACTGGTAAAGGTTAGTTAAACATGGTTGTATCTTCGATACATAGTGCTTAACTAAGGATTTACATGATTAAGTTATTAAGGGCGCACGGTGGATGCCTTGGCACTAGAAGCCGAAGAAGGACGTTACTAACGACGATATGCTTTGGGGAGCTGTAAGTACGCTTTGATCCAGAGATTTCCGAATGGGGAAACCCAGCATGAGTTATGTCATGTTATCCACATATGAATACATAGTATGTGAGAAGGCACACCCGGAGAACTGAAACATCTTAGTACCCGGAGGAAGAGAAAGAAAACTCGATTCCCTGAGTAGCGGCGAGCGAAACGGGAATAGCCCAAACCAATAGGCTTGCCTATTGGGGTTGTAGGACACTCAATACGGAGTTACAAAGGAAATAATTAGACGAATGGTTTTGGAAAAGCCAACCATAGAAGGTAAAGGTCCTGTAGTCGAAAGTTATTTCTCTCCTGAGTGGATCCTGAGTACGGCGGAACACGTGTAATTCCGTCGGAATCTGGGAGGACCATCTCCCAAGGCTAAATACTCTCTAGTGACCGATAGTGAACCAGTACCGTGAGGGAAAGGTGAAAAGCACCCCGGAAGGGGAGTGAAATAGAACCTGAAACCGTGTGCTTACAAATAGTCAGAGCCCGTTAATGGGTGATGGCGTGCCTTTTGTAGAATGAACCGGCGAGTTACGATTTGATGCAAGGTTAAGCAGTAAATGTGGAGCCGTAGCGAAAGCGAGTCTGAATAGGGCGAATGAGTATCTGGTCGTAGACCCGAAACCAAGTGATCTACCCATGTCCAGGTTGAAGTTCAGGTAACACTGAATGGAGGACCGAACCGACTTACGTTGAAAAGTGAGCGGATGAGGTGTGGGTAGCGGAGAAATTCCAATCGAACTTGGAGATAGCTGGTTCTCTCCGAAATAGCTTTAGGGCTAGCCTCAAGTGATGATTATTGGAGGTAGAGCACTGTTTGGACGAGGGGCCCCTCTAGGGTTACCGAATTCAGACAAACTCCGAATGCCAAATAATTTAACTTGGGAGTCAGACTATGGGTGATAAGGTCCATAGTCGAAAGGGAAACAGCCCAGACCACCAGCTAAGGTCCCAAAATATATGTTAAGTGGAAAAGGATGTGGCGTTGCCCAGACAACTAGGATGTTGGCTTAGAAGCAGCCATCATTTAAAGAGTGCGTAATAGCTCACTAGTCGAGTGACACTGCGCCGAAAATGTACCGGGGCTAAACATATTACCGAAGCTGTGGATTATCCGTAAGGATAATGGTAGGAGAGCGTTCTAAACGTGTTGAAGCATGATCGCAAGGACATGTGGAATGTTTAGAAGTGAGAATGCCGGTGTGAGTAGCGAAAGATGGGTGAGAATCCCATCCACCGATTGACTAAGGTTTCCAGAGGAAGGCTCGTCCGCTCTGGGTTAGTCGGGACCTAAGCCGAGGCCGATAGGCGTAGGCGATGGATAACAGGTAGATATTCCTGTACCACCTATGATTGTTTGAACGATGGGGGGACGCAGTAGGATAGGCGAAGCGTGCTGTTGGAGTGCACGTCCAAGCAACAAGACTGAGTGTTAGGCAAATCCGGCACTCGTAAGGTTGAGTTGTGATGGGGAGTTGGATCATGAATCCGACGAGTCGTTGATTTCACACTGCCAAGAAAAGCCTCTAGTTAGAAAATAGGTGCCCGTACCGCAAACCGACACAGGTAGTCAAGATGAGAATTCTAAGGTGAGCGAGCGAACTCTCGTTAAGGAACTCGGCAAAATGACCCCGTAACTTCGGGAGAAGGGGTGCTTTTTAAGGTGCAAGCCTTGAAGAGCCGCAGTGAATAGGCCCAAGCGACTGTTTATCAAAAACACAGGTCTCTGCTAAACCGTAAGGTGATGTATAGGGGCTGACGCCTGCCCGGTGCTGGAAGGTTAAGAGGAGTGGTTAGCTTCTGCGAAGCTACGAATCGAAGCCCCAGTAAACGGCGGCCGTAACTATAACGGTCCTAAGGTAGCGAAATTCCTTGTCGGGTAAGTTCCGACCCGCACGAAAGGCGTAACGATTTGGGCACTGTCTCAACGAGAGACTCGGTGAAATCATAGTACCTGTGAAGATGCAGGTTACCCGCGACAGGACGGAAAGACCCCGTGGAGCTTTACTGTAGCCTGATATTGAAATTCGGCACAGCTTGTACAGGATAGGTAGGAGCCTTAGAAGCGTGAGCGCTAGCTTACGTGGAGGCGCTGGTGGGATACTACCCTGGCTGTGTTGACTTTCTAACCCGCACCATTTGATCATGGTGGGAGACAGTGTCAGGCGGGCAGTTTGACTGGGGCGGTCGCCTCCTAAAGAGTAACGGAGGCGCTCAAAGGTTCCCTCAGAATGGTTGGAAATCATTCGCAGAGTGTAAAGGCACAAGGGAGCTTGACTGCGAGACTTACAAGTCGAGCAGGGTCGAAAGACGGACTTAGTGATCCGGTGGTTCCGCATGGAAGGGCCATCGCTCAACGGATAAAAGCTACCCCGGGGATAACAGGCTTATCTCCCCCAAGAGTTCACATCGACGGGGAGGTTTGGCACCTCGATGTCGGCTCATCGCATCCTGGGGCTGTAGTCGGTCCCAAGGGTTGGGCTGTTCGCCCATTAAAGCGGTACGCGAGCTGGGTTCAGAACGTCGTGAGACAGTTCGGTCCCTATCCGTCGTGGGCGTAGGAAATTTGAGAGGAGCTGTCCTTAGTACGAGAGGACCGGGATGGACATACCTCTGGTGTACCAGTTGTCGTGCCAACGGCATAGCTGGGTAGCTATGTATGGACGGGATAAGTGCTGAAAGCATCTAAGCATGAAGCCCCCCTCAAGATGAGATTTCCCAACTTCGGTTATAAGATCCCTCAAAGATGATGAGGTTAATAGGTTCGGGGTGTAAGCGCAGTAATGTGTGTAGCTGACGAATACTAATCGATCGAAGACTTAATCAAATTTTTAAAATCGGTTTTTGAGCCGTAAAATCTGCTTACTATCTAGTTTTGAATGTGCAATACATTCTTAATAAGTTTTTACTATTTGTCTGGTGACGATAGCAAAGAGGTCACACCTGTTCCCATGCCGAACACAGAAGTTAAGCTCTTTAGCGCCGATGGTAGTTGGACTTACGTTCCGCGAGAGTAGGACGTTGCCGGGCAAATATAAAAATTACATATATTAAATGGAGAATTAGCTCAGCTGGGAGAGCATCTGCCTTACAAGCAGAGGGTCGGCGGTTCGAACCCGTCATTCTCCACCATTTAGCCGGCCTAGCTCAATTGGTAGAGCAACTGACTTGTAATCAGTAGGTTGGGGGTTCAAGTCCTCTGGCCGGCACCATGTTTTAGAGCCATTAGCTCAGTTGGTAGAGCATCTGACTTTTAATCAGAGGGTCAGAGGTTCGAATCCTCTATGGCTCACCATTAGCGGGTGTGGCGGAATTGGCAGACGCACTAGACTTAGGATCTAGCGCCTTACGGCGTGGGGGTTCGACTCCCTTCACCCGCATTATTTAAAGAAATTAAGCATTTAATTTTGCAGAAGTAGTTCAGCGGTAGAATACAACCTTGCCAAGGTTGGGGTCGCGGGTTCGAATCCCGTCTTCTGCTCCATTATTTGCCGGGGTGGCGGAACTGGCAGACGCACAGGACTTAAAATCCTGCGATAAGTGATTATCGTACCGGTTCGATTCCGGTCCTCGGCACCATTTTAATATGCGCCCGTAGCTCAATTGGATAGAGCGTTTGACTACGGATCAAGAGGCTAGGGGTTCGACTCCTCTCGGGCGCGTAATGACCAGTTAAGGTTACGGGAAGTAGCTCAGCTTGGTAGAGCACTTGGTTTGGGACCAAGGGGTCGCAGGTTCGAATCCTGTCTTCCCGACTCTTTAAAAGTTATATATTAAATGGGGGCTTAGCTCAGATGGGAGAGCGCCTGCTTTGCACGCAGGAGGTCAGCGGTTCGATCCCGCTAGTCTCCACCATTTAAAATTAATACATTACCATTATGGCGGCGTAGCTCAGCTGGCTAGAGCGTACGGTTCATACCCGTGAGGTCGGGGGTTCGATCCCCTCTGCCGCCATTAAAATTAAATATGTCATACATATTTTGATTTTGGACCTTTAGCTCAGTTGGTCAGAGCAAACGGCTCATAACCGTTGGGTCGCAGGTTCGAGTCCTGCAAGGTCCATACTTATATAGTGGAGGAATACCCAAGTTCGGCTGAAGGGATCGGTCTTGAAAACCGACAGGGGCTTAACGGCTCGCGGGGGTTCGAATCCCTCTTCCTCCGCCATTATATTTGTACACTAATTATTTATTATTAAAGCGGGATGGAGCAGTTCGGTAGCTCGTCGGGCTCATAACCCGAAGGTCGGTGGTTCAAATCCGCCTCCCGCAATTATTATTTTTAGGTCCCGTGGTGTAGCGGTTAACATGCCTGCCTGTCACGCAGGAGATCGCGGGTTCGATTCCCGTCGGGACCGCCATTTTTAAAATTTAATGTATGGCTCAGTAGCTCAGTCGGTAGAGCAAAGGACTGAAAATCCTTGTGTCGGCGGTTCGATTCCGTCCTGAGCCATCTTTTAAAGTTTAAGCCGGCCTAGCTCAACTGGTAGAGCAACTGACTTGTAATCAGTAGGTTGGGGGTTCAAGTCCTCTGGCCGGCACCATCTATCGGAGGGATAGCGAAGTGGCTAAACGCGGCGGACTGTAAATCCGCTCCTTCGGGTTCGGCAGTTCGAATCTGCCTCCCTCCACCATTATTATTTATAGGGGTATAGTTCAACGGTAGAATAGAGGTCTCCAAAACCTTTGGTGTGGGTTCGATTCCTACTACCCCTGCCATGGCGGTTGTGGCGAAGTGGTTAACGCATCGGATTGTGGTTCCGACATTCGTGGGTTCGATTCCCATCAGCCGCCCTTATTTTTATTAATGGGCTATAGCCAAGCGGTAAGGCAACGGACTTTGACTCCGTCACTCGCTGGTTCGAATCCAGCTAGCCCAGTTGTTTGGCGGCATAGCCAAGTGGTAAGGCCGAGGTCTGCAAAACCTCTATTCACCGGTTCAAATCCGGTTGCCGCCTCCATTAATAAATATTGCGGGAGTATTTCAACTCTTAGAATACATTCCTTCCTGGAATGAGATATAGGTGCAAATCCTATCTTCCGCTCCAATTCCATTTTTCCTAAATGATTAATTATTAAAATGCGGGAGTATTTCAACTTTTAGAATACATTCCTTCCCGGAATGAGATATAGGTGCAAATCCTATCTTCCGCTCCATTATTTCTTCCATAGGGAAGATTTTTTTATAGGATAAAGTTATGCCGGCGTGGTGGAATTGGCAGACACGCGGGACTCAAAATCCCGTGTCCATTGCGGACGTGTCGGTTCGAGCCCGACCGCCGGTACTATATTGAAAGCCATAAACTTAGGTTTATGGCTTTTTTATTTTATATAATATTAAGAAGTTTAGGATAAATGTGAAAATACGATTGTTTAAAAAGATAAAGTCCTATATCATTAATACATATTTACATCTGGAGGAATACTATGGATAAACATTTCACTGCAAAAGAATTTTTTTCTAATATTTTAAATGGTATTGGTGTTGGTATCGTTATTGCTTTAATACCAAATGCTATTCTTGGCGTACTTTTTACATACTTAGCACAGTTTCATCCTATATTAGAAATGTTTAACCAAGCTTTACTGTTAATGCAGTTTGGTATGAGCTTTATAATAGGAGTGATTGTAGCAAATCTATTTAAATTCCAAGCTACTGATGCTGTTATGATTGGAGCTGCAGGATTGATTGGATCAGGTGCTGTTAAAATAGAGAATGGTACATATACATTTGCAAGTATTGGGGATGTAGTAAATTTAATAGTTGTATTGGTAATAAGTTGTTTCTTAATGATTAAATTAAAAGGAAAATTTGGTTCATTAGATATGCTTATATTACCAATTTTAGTTTCTGTTGTGAGTGGATTTATTGGCATGTTAACTTTACCTTATGTAAGTACTGTAACTAAAGGTATTGGCAATTTAATTGGTCATTTTTCTACTTTAAATCCATTATTAATGTGTATCTTAATAGCAATTACATACTCTTTATTAATGGTAACACCTATTTCCTTAGTTGCTATTGCTACTGCTGTAGGATTAGAAGGTTTAAGCTCTGGCGCAGGTAATATGGGTATTGTAGCAGCTTGTATGACGTTCTTAATAGGATCATGGAAAGTTAATAATAGAGGCACAAATATTGTATTGATTGTTGGTGCAGCAAAACTAATGATACCAGTTTATTTCAAACATCCTATAATCGCAGTACCGTTACTGTTTAATGGATTAATTTGTGGACTATTGACTTACTTTGTTGGAATTAAAGGAACACCAATGTCTACAGGTTTTGGCTACACAGGTTTTGTCGGACCAGCTAATGCTATAAAATATATGGACGGACAGTTTATAGTTAACGTATTATTATTGTTATTAGCATACTTCATTATACCTTTAATAAGTGCATACATTATACACACACTATGTTTGAAAGTATTACCAAAATATCAAAAAGATATATTTGCTTTTAATAATAAAGCATAGAGAGAGGGCCAGAAACCTCATTTTGTTAAATAAGTTTTCGTAGTCCATTTTTGAGCTAAGGATTTATGTCCTTGGCTTTTATTTATGTAAAAAAGAATAAGCCCTAAAACTACATATTATATTCTGAATAGTAAGAATATATTGAAAAATAGATTGTTTGTTTCTTTGTTTTCTTGTACAATTAATGATTATTCACAATATTGCATATTGAAAGGAAGTAAATGATGAAAATAAAATTATTTGATATAAGAGAAGACGAGAAAAATTTTGCTTATAACTGGGGGAAAGTGAATAATCATGAAATAGTATGTGTTGAAGAACATTTAACTTTAGATAATGTATCTTCCTTAGAAGCATTTGATGCTATTAGTACTCAACAACTACATAAATATGATGATGATATATATGAGGCACTTAATAAGGTAGGAATTAAGCAAATAGCTGGCCGAACTGCAGGTTTTGATATGTTCAATAAAGAAGAAGCAGCTAAACATGATATTAAAATTACTAATATACCAGCATATAGTCCTAATGCCATAGCAGAGTTTGCGGTATGTAGAGCATTAGAATTAGTTCGTAACATTAATAAAATACATAAACGTGTTACTAATCAAGATTTTACATGGGATGAAAATGTTATTGCTAATGAATTAAGAAGTATGACTATACTTGTTATTGGAGTAGGTCGAATAGGAAAAGTTTCAGCTCAATTATTCAATGGATTTGGTGCAAAGGTTATAGGTTATGACCCTTATGACCAAAGTTGTGATAATGTTGAATTTTTTGATGACTTAAAAGAAGCTATATCTAAAGCGGACCTTATAACTCTGCATGTTCCTGCTAATGATGAAACAATGCATATGATCGATGAAGAAACGATAAGTTATATGAAAAATGGTGCATATTTAGTGAATACTTCAAGAGGTATTACAGTTGATACTAAAGCCTTATTGAAAGGATTAAATGAAGGAAAAATACATAGCGCTGCTTTAGATGTATATGAACATGAATTTGATTATTTTGCATATGATTATTCAAATAAATCTATTGAAGATGAAATATTAAAAGATTTATTATCGCGTGATGATGTGTTAATTTCACCCCATATAGCATTTTATACAAAAACAGCTGTTCAGAATATGGTTGAGATATCACTTGATAGCGCACTTGAAGTAATAAACACAGGGAAAAGCTTAAACGAAATATAATGATAAACAAGTATGAATGTTTGAACATTCATACTATTTTTTAAAAAACACTGTTGCATAAAATTACAATAATGCGTATAATAATGAATATTATTAATTCAGGAGGTTGGAACTGTGAAAAGAAATGTATTATTAAAAATTGTCTTCACCATCATTTGTTTATCACTTATGATTCCAAACATTAGTATAAGCCAAGCTAATGCAGCACAAACGGATCAATGGGATAAAGCAAAAGAACGTGGAGAATTAAGAGTAGGATTATCAGCTGATTATGCACCATATGAATTCGAACATACTAAGGATGGTAATCGAGAATATGCCGGGATTGATATCGAGCTCGCTAAAAAAATAGCAAAAGATAACGATATAGAATTAAAAATTGTGAATATGCAATTTGATAGTTTACTCGGCGCATTAAAAACTGGAAAAATCGATATGATTATTTCTGGTATGGCACCAACTCCTGAAAGAAAAAAAGAAGTAGATTTTTCGGATTATTATATGGAAGTCAAACAAAGGATGATTGTCCAGAAAAAAGATAAAGACAAATTAAAAACGGTCGATGATTTTAAAGGTAAAATGATTGGTGTTCAAAAGCAAACGACTCAAGAAGAACTTGCAAAAACTGAAATGCCTGAATCACAACTTAGCTCTCTTACTAGGGTACCCGAAGTTATCATGTCACTTAATTCTGGAAAAATAGACGGAATGATTATAGAAGGTCCAGTTGCAGACGCTTATCTAGAGAAAAATCCTAATTTAACTTATTCTGATGTTGAATTTTCTGATGCCGATAAAACAACCGCGATTGCTTTACCGAAAAACTCGCCAGAATTAATGGATAGAGTAAACAAAAGCGTAAAAGATGTGAGAGATAATAATTTGATAAAGGATTATCAAGACAAAGCAACAGAAGCTATGTTTGATGATGGTTCATTCTTTAGTAAGTATGGTTCTTATTTCTTACATGGTATCGGTATTACAATTCTACTATCTTTCTTAGGTGTAGTAGCAGGTGCAATTATTGGTTGCGTATTAGCACTAATGAAATTAGGTAATAGCAAAATACTTAAGTCTATCGCTTCAGTGTACATAGAATTTATTAGAGGTACACCTTTACTTGTACAAGTATTTCTAGTGTACTTCGGTACAACCGCAGTACTCGGACTCGATTTATCAGCACTTATTTGCGGTATTATCGCATTAATCATTAATTGTAGTGCTTATATTGCAGAGATAATTAGAGCAGGTATTAATGCTGTAGATAATGGACAAATGGAAGCAGCTAGATCATTAGGATTAAATAGAACTCAAGCGATGAAGCAAGTAATTATGCCACAAGCTATTAAAAATATTTTACCTGCTTTAGGTAATGAATTTGTAACTGTTATTAAAGAATCATCAATTGTATCTGTAATAGGTGTAAGCGAACTGATGTTTAATGCACAAGTAGTACAAGGTGCTTCGTTCGATCCATTTACACCGTTACTAGTCGCAGCGGTATTATACTTCATATTAACCTTTACATTATCAAGAGTAATGTATTTCGCTGAAAGGAGGTTCAGTGTAAGTGATTAAAGTTAACGATTTACACAAAACATTTGGAAAAAACGAAGTATTAAAAGGCATTAATTTAAATATTAAACAAGGTGAAGTTGTTGCTATTATTGGACCTTCAGGAAGCGGTAAAAGTACGCTTTTAAGATGTTTGAACTTATTAGAAGAACCAACCTCAGGACAGATATTATTTAAAAATAATGATTTAACGAATGCTAAAGGGACAAAGTTAGACCAATTAAGACAAAAAATGGGGATGGTTTTCCAAGGATTTAATTTATTCCCACATAAAAAAGTAATAGAAAACGTCACTTTAACACCATTAACATTAAAAAAAGGAAGCAAAAAAGAATTAGATGACCAAGCCATCCAATTATTAAATAAAGTTGGACTAGAAGATAAATATAATGTTTACCCGTCTAAACTATCAGGCGGACAAAAACAACGTGTTGCAATAGCACGTGCACTTGCAATGAATCCTCAAGTTATATTATTTGATGAACCAACTTCGGCATTAGACCCCGAAGTTGTAGGTGAAGTATTGAGTGTTATGAAAGATTTGGCTAAAGAAGGTATGACAATGGTAGTGGTGACGCACGAAATGGGATTTGCTAAAAATGTAAGTGATCACGTTATATTTATGGACGAAGGAATAGTACAAGAAGAAGGCACTCCCGAACAAATATTTGATAATCCTCAAAATGATAGAACAAAGCAATTTTTGTCAAAAGTTTTATAATACAAATATAAAAAAGAGGTGTCGTAATGATTGAAGTTGGAATTGTCGGCGGAAGTGGATACGGAGCAGTGGAATTAATTAGATTATTAAATCAACATAAAGAAGTTGAAATCAAATATATATTTTCACATTCTAAATCAGGAGAAGCGATTAAAAATACTTATCCTCATTTACAAAACAGTATTCAGGCAAAATTCTCAAGCTTAGATGTAAAAGAGGTACAATGTGATTTAATATTTTTTGCAACCCCCTCAAATGTTAGTAAACATTTTATCCCTGACTTAATCGAAAGAGACATTAAAGTAATTGATTTATCAGGTGATTTTAGATTAAAAGATCCAAATGTATATAAATCATTTTATGGAGAACAACCAGCCAAACAATCTGTATTGAATCAAGCATTTTACAGTTTACCCGAATGGTCAGAGGTAAATGAAAATAACCAAATTATCGCAAACCCCGGCTGTTTTCCTACATCTATTTTATTAGCATTACATCCGCTAATAACTGATGAGTTAATTAAACTTGATTCTATTATTATTGATGCAAAGACTGGTGTATCAGGAGCTGGACGAAGTTTAAGTCAAAATGTTCATTATGGTGAAATGAATGAAAATTTATCAGCATATAAATTAGGTGGACATAAACATATACCAGAGATAGAACAATATCTCACGAATCTTTCTAATACCGAAGTTAATGTAACTTTCACACCACACCTTGTGCCAATGACAAGAGGTATATTATCAACCATTTATATTGATTTAACAAAAGATTACACAGAAGAAAGTCTACATGCTTTATACAAAGATATGTATAAAGATAAGCCTTTTGTAAGGATTAGAGATTTAGGAGATTTTCCCAAAACTAAAGAAGTTCTTGGGAGTAACTATTGTGATATAGGAATTTATGTAGATGAAAAACGAAATAAAGCTATTATTGTTTCAGTAATTGATAACCTTGTAAAAGGTGCTAGTGGACAAGCAATTCAAAATTTAAATAAACTATATAACTTTGATGAGATGGAAGGTTTAGATTTATTACCAATATACCCATAGAGTGGAGGAATTTGATGATTGAAGAAACTAAGCAAGTTATAGACTCTGAAATAACGATTTTGCAAGACGGGGATGTCGCATCTCCTAATGGTTACACAGCAGGTGGAATACATGTTGGATTACGTCGAGCAAAGAAAGATTTTGGTTGGTTATATTCATCAAATCCTGCTCAATGCGCAGCAGTATATACTCAAAATGCGTTTAAAGCTGCACCTTTACAAGTTACACAAGCAAGTTTAAATGTTTCAAAACAATTATCAGCAGTGGTTATTAACTCAGCAATAGCTAACGCTTGTACTGGTGAACGTGGTTTAAGGGATGCAATACAAACAAAAAAATGGATTTCTGAAAAACTTCAACTTCCAGAACATGAAATAGCTGTCGCATCTACAGGTTTAATCGGAGAATTTTTACCTATGGATAAAATTAAATACGGCGTTGAACATATAGATATTGAAGGTGCAACTTGTTCTAAAGATTTTAATGAATCTATTTTAACAACTGATAAAGAAACGAAGCATATCGCTGTTCAAGTAACCATAGATGGTGAAGTTATAACTGTAGGTGGATCTAGTAAAGGTTCAGGGATGATAAATCCTAATATGGCGACAATGTTAGGGTTTATGACGACAGATGCTAACGTACAAGCTGAGGATTTAGAGGACATATTAAAGCCTACAGTAGATGATACCTTTAACATGATTACTGTAGATGGTGACACGAGTACAAACGATATGGTGTTACTTCTAGCTAATGGAATGGTAGGTAAACAACAGTTAACTAAAGAACATCCTGAATGGCATAAATTTGTTGAAGCGGTTCGCTATGTTTGTGAGCATCTTGCAAAAAGCATTGCCCAAGATGGTGAAGGTGCTACAAAACTAATAAAAGTTGAAGTTGAAGGTGCAATTTCAAAAGAAAAAAATAATGCTATAGCCAAAACAATCGTTGGCTCTAGTTTAGTTAAAACAGCTATTCATGGTGGCGACCCTAATTTCGGAAGATTTGTAACAGCAATTGGATATGCAGACAATACAATTTCTCCAAATAATGTGGACGTGTGGCTTTGTGATCATTTGATTGTGAAACAAGGTATGCCAGTTCCATTCGATGCATTAGACCTTAAAGCAAATATGGAACAGGACACTATTGTTATTAAAGCTAAAGTTGGTAACGGCTTATTTAAATCTACAGCACTTGGTTGTGATTTATCATACGAATATGTGCGTATTAATGCTTTATATAGCACCTAATAAGGAGTTTTTAAAATGAAGTATGCAGTAATTAAAATAGGCGGTAGCATATTAAGTGACCTTTGCGATACGATTATAGAAGATATACATGCTTTAAGAAAAGATAATTACACACCTATTATTGTTCATGGTGGAGGACCATTTATTAAAAAACAGCTCAATAGATTAGGGGTTGAAAGTAAGTTTTTAGATGGTTTACGTGTTACTGATGAACAAACTTTGCTTCAAACTGTAAATACATTGATAGGTGAAGTCAATCCAAAAATTGTACATCAAGTGAACCGTAAAGAAACATTAGCTATAGGATTAAACGGAATAGATCTTAACTTATTTGAGATTGAACCTATAAATGAAAAGTATGGATACGTTGCAGAATGTCTCTCAGTAAACAAACCAGTTTTAGCAGATATATGTAAGTTAGCTATACCTGTAATAGCACCGATTGGTATTAATCATGAAAATGGTCAAAAATATAATATTAATGCAGATAGTTTAGCATATAAAATAGCGAGCGAAATGAATGCAGATTTATTTTTAGTAAGTGATATTCCTGGTGTATTAATAGAGGATGAAGTTAAATCTGAATTAAGCATACAAGAAATTAATACTTATATTGAAACTACTGAAATATATGGAGGCATGATACCAAAGGTGAGTGGTGCTGTATCGGCTATTAAAGATGGATGTAGTAGTGTTAAAATTATTCCAGGCACAGTTAAACACGCTTTAATAAATAGTTCTAATTCAAATTCAATCGGTACTACAATTATTTCTTAAGTTATTTACTACAAAAAAATTAAAAATAAATGCTAAAATAAGTCCAAGACATAAATATTTGTCTCGGACTTATTTTTAATTTTGTTTCATTAAAAGATATGCAATTTTTAAGAATTAAATATGTTAAAATATATAGGCATGTTTGATAGTGAGGTGAGTAAATTTGAATTTAGATCAATTAAAACAAGAAGTGATAGATTATGCGCATTCAATAGGAATAGATAGCATTGGGTTTACAACTGCAGATCCTTTTGATGAGTTAAAAAAGAAACTAGCAGATTACCATAACAAAGGTTATGCTTCTGGGTTTGAAGAAAGTGATATAGCTTTAAGAACAGAACCAAAATTATCACTGCCTTCAGCACGCTCGATTATCGCTATCGCAGTAGGTTATCCTAACAAATTAAAAGGCGCTCCAAAAAGTGTGCGCGGTGATAGAAGAGGTATGTTTGCGAGAGCTTCTTGGGGACAAGACTATCATACAATTATGAGAAATCGATTAGATAAACTTGGAGAATTTTTAAAAGAAAAAGTACCAGATGTTGAAATCCAATCAATGGTAGATACAGGTGTATTATCTGACAGAGCTGTTGCTGAAAGAGCGGGACTTGGTTTTGCAGGTAAAAATGGTTTCATAATTAATGAGGATTTAGGGACTTGGACTTATTTAGGAGAAATGCTTGTGAGCATTCCGTTTAAGCCCGATGATCCAGTGATAGATAGTTGCGGAGATTGTAATATATGTGTAGACAGATGTCCTACAGGTGCACTAGTAGGTAATGGTCAATTAAACAGTCAAAAATGTATAAGCTTCTTAACACAGACTAAAGGATACTTAAAGGACGAGTATCGATATAAGATAGGAAATCGTCTTTATGGCTGCGATACATGCCAACAAGTGTGCCCAAGAAATAGAGGTATAAACACTCAACATGATGATATCGTGCTAGAACCTGAAATTTTGAAGCCGAGATTAGTACCGTTATTAAAGATGTCTAATAAAGAATTTAAAAATACTTATGGACATTTAGCTGGTGCATGGAGAGGTAAAAAGCCTATTCAAAGAAATGCGATTGTTGCATTGGCACATTTTAACGAAGAAAGTGCTATACCTGAATTGAAAGATGTTGCTTTAACAGACCCTAGACCAATGATTAGAGCTACTGCTTATTGGGCGATTGGCCAAATTCAAGGGGAAGAGGCAAGAACCTTTATCATGTCGCATTATGAACATGAAATTGAAGAAGTACAAGAAGAAATGATTAAAGGATTAGAAATGAGGAGACAATAAATTATGACGAACCACGTAGTTTTATATCAACCAGAAATACCAGCTAATACAGGAAACATTGCACGTAGTTGTGCTGCTACAGACACACATTTACATTTAATTAAACCATTAGGATTTAGCACTGACGATAAGATGTTGAGAAGAGCAGGATTAGATTATTGGAAATTCGTTAACATCACTTATTACGATAGCATTGAAGAGTTTTTTGAAAAAACAGAAGGTGGTCACTATTATTTATTAACTAAATTCGGTACACAGCCGCATACTGATTTTGATTACAGCAATACTGATGAAGATCATTACTTTGTGTTTGGTAGAGAAACAAGTGGTTTACCTGATTGGGTTAAAGAAAAATATAAAGAAACAGCTTTAAGAATACCTATGAATGATAATGTAAGAGCTTTAAATCTATCTAATACAGCAGCTATATTAATTTATGAAGCATTAAGACAACAAGATTATCCAAATTTAAAATAAAAAAACTGAGGCCGTAGGGGTCTCAGTTATTGATTATTTTGTTTTAAAGATTCAAGCTCTTTGTTTAAATCTTCTTCTTTAAGTCCATAGTCTTTAGAATCACGACCAGCTGTTAACATTGAAGTAAGAAACGCTACACCAACCATGCAGATTAGTAATGTATTCATTTAATTAGCCCCCCAGTAATGTTATGTTATCTTTATTATATACGAATTAGGTGAATATTTAAATATAATTTTTAAGGAGACTTTAAAATGGGACATTATATTTTAGATAATGCAGTAATTTATACTGAACAAGGAAAAATAGAAAATGGTTATATTGAAATACAGGATGGATATATACAAGATATACAAGAAGGTTCATATAGCGGCAATTTAGAAGTTGTTGATGTAAATGGTCAACATATTATTCCAGGCTTTATTGACATACATATACACGGGGGATATGGTCAGGATGCAATGGATGCAACACCGGAAACATTGAATATACTATCTGAAAATCTTTTATCAGAAGGAACAACAAGTTTCTTAGCGACTACAATGACACAATCATCAGAAGCAATTAATAAAGCGTTACAAAATGTAGCAGAGTATAAGCCTTTAGATGATAAACGCGCAGAAATATTAGGAGTACATTTAGAAGGTCCATTTATTTCTGAGCATAAAGTTGGTGCGCAAAATCCTAAATATGTAGCAAGACCTTCAGTTGCAAAGTTTGAAGCATTTCAATCAGTAGCTAAAGATAAAATGAAAATTATAACAATAGCTCCGGAAGTAGAAGGTGCTAAAGAAACAATACAGGCACTTAATGATAAAGTGATTTTTTCTGCTGGTCATACGATTACGGATTATGATGGTATAGAAGAAGCAGTTGATAATGGCTTACAGCATATTACTCATTTATATAATGCTCAAACTACATTTACTCACAGAGAGCCGGGCGTTTTTGGAGCTGCATTGACAGATGAAAGGTTAACGACAGAAGTTATTGTAGACGGTGTACATTCACATCCAGCGTCCGTTAAATTAGCTTATTTATCGAAAGGCAACAAAAATTTCTGCGTGATTACTGATGCAATGAGAGCAAAAGGTATGAAAGATGGAGAATATGATTTAGGTGGACAAAATGTTCACGTGAAAGATCATGAGGCGCGATTAGAAAATGGTTCATTAGCTGGAAGTATTTTACTCATGAATAAAGGATTGAAAAATTTGATGAACTACGCAAATATCCCGTTAGAAGAAGCTTGGAGAACAACTAGTTTAAATCAAGCTATACGATTAAACGTAGAAGATAGGCTAGGTTCAATCAAAAAAGGTAAACAAGCAGACCTTGTTATAGTTGATTCAGAAATAAATGTTTTAACTACGATTAAAAAAGGGTATATTATAGATAATGAACAATGATTATTGACATGATAATAGATAAGTTGAAATGAGGAGTGGAGAAAATGGCTTTAAATTTTAAAGTATTCGAAACAAAAAGTATAGCTGCACGTTATGCCGCTGATATTGTACGTAAACAATTTAATGGTGACAGTACATCGGTAGTAGGCGTACATCTAAATGACGAAAACACAACATTTTTTGATGAGTTATTCGATAATGTAAAAAAGAGTCCAGTTAATTTTAGTCAAATTCATGTTTTAGATTTTGACGGTAAAGAAGACTATTACACTGAATTAGGTGTTCCTAGTAAGCAAGTCATAAAAACTGATGTTGGTGGCGATGTTGAATCAGTGATTAAAGATAAAGTAAATACTGATAAGAAGAAAAATAAATTAATGTTAAATGTTTTAACATTAACTGACGATAGTAGAATCGGTTTAGATTATGATTCTTCGATACATCCTGCTCGCGAAGTCGTATTACTTGTTACGGGTAAAGAAAAAGCTAAAGCAGTAAAACAATTATATGAAGAACCTGCTAATGGTTCTGTTGATTCAGCAAAATTAAAACAACATAGAATGGTTACTGTTGTATTAGATAATGAAGCGGCGCAAGGTCTACCTGAAGATGTAAGATCTTACTTCTCAATTCAATTTTCGTAAGAAGGTGAACAATTTGGATAAACACATTGATCATAATGAAAATGAAGAAGAAAATGAAATGGTTCAAGATTTAGAAGACGTCAAAGAACTAGGTAAAGAGATGGAACAAATCTCTGAACAAAATGACGAAGAAAAAGAAGAAGAAAAAGAAGAAAAATAAATTAGTGTTGATATATCTTCAAATATTTTCAAAAAAGGATTTATGCATGAGAACTTAGTGCATAAATTCTTTTTTTATTTAAAAAATATCAAATATCAAAATCTTTATTTGTAAAAAATTGAATTATGCACTTTTACGATTGTATATTGTTTACAAATTTGAATTATCAGACTACTAACAGTTTTATTCATTATATTTATAGGCTATAATAAAGGTGAAGTTAAATTGATTTAAACATGTAATAAAGGGGAGTAATGTAAATGGATTACAGAATTGAACATGATACTTTTGGTGAAATAAAAGTACCGAGTGACAAGTTTTGGAAAGCGCAAACACAAAGAAGTAAACAAAATTTCCCAGTTGGTAAGGAACAAATGCCAATTGAAGTAATATACGGATTCGCTCATTTGAAAAGAGCGGCAGCTATTGCTAATCATGAACTAGGTAAGCTATCTGATGATAAGAAAGATGCTATCGTATATGCTACTGATGAAATTTTAAAAGGTAACTTAGATGAACATTTTCCATTAGTTGTATGGCAAACAGGTAGTGGTACACAAAGTAATATGAACGTTAACGAAGTTGTTAGTTACGTTGCAAACAACTATTTAGAAGAAAAAGGTTCAGAGGAAAGTGTACATCCAAATGATCACGTCAACATGTCTCAAAGTTCGAATGATACATATCCAACTGCGATGCATGTGGCATTATATCATGAAATAGAATCAAAATTATTACCTGCATTAAGTAAGTTAAGAGATACATTTAAAGAGAAAGAAACTTCTTTCAAAGACATTATTAAAATAGGTAGAACGCATCTTCAAGATGCGACACCATTAACTTTAGGACAAGAAGTAAGCGGTTGGAGATACATGTTGGATAAATGTGAATCTTTATTAAATGAATCTAAAGGTCAGCTACTTAACTTAGCAATAGGTGGTACAGCAGTAGGTACTGGTATAAATGCTCATCCTGAATTTGGAGATAAAGTTGCGAAACAAATTGCTGAACAATTAGGTTATCCATTTGTTTCTTCTGAAAATAAATTCCATGCTTTAACAGCTCATGATGAAGTTGTTTATGTACATGGTGCACTTAAAGCATTAGCTAGTGATTTAATGAAGATAGCGAATGATGTAAGATGGTTATCTTCAGGTCCTAGAGCAGGTCTAGCGGAAATTTCAATTCCTGAAAACGAACCTGGATCTTCAATTATGCCGGGTAAAGTAAACCCAACGCAATGTGAAATGTTAACAATGGTATCAGTTCAGGTAATGGGTAACGATACTACGGTTGGAATAGCAGCATCACAAGGTAATTTTGAATTAAACGTATTCAAACCTGTAATATTATACAATACATTACAATCAATTTATTTATTAGCAGATGGTATGGAAACATTCAATGATAACTGTGCAATAGGTATTGAGCCTATTGATGAAAATATTGATAAATATTTAAATCAATCATTAATGTTAGTTACTGCTTTAAATCCACATATTGGATATGAAAATGCAGCTTCAATAGCTAAAAATGCTCATAAAAATGGTTTAACATTGAAAGAATCTGCAGTACAGTCTGGTCTATTAACAGAAGAACAATTTGATGAATGGATCAAACCAGAAGACATGATAAGCTCTAAAGAATAATAGCAGCTATTAGAAATATAAAGAAGTCAAAAAGGTGCTATAGGCACCTTTTTGCATATCAAAAGATACACTCGGAGGTATATATGAAGAGAATAGGTTTAATTGACATCGGTTCAAATACTATTAGACTCGTTATTTTTGAATGTTCAGATGAAACAGGATTAAATGAATTACAAAACATTAAAACCCCAGCTAGATTAAGTCAATATTTAACAGAAGATAAAGTTATGACTGAAGAAGGTATCGAAATATTAAGTGAAACATTATATAGTTTCAAAAAAGTTGCTATGAAGTTCAATGTAGATGAATTAGTGCCTGCAGCCACTGCAGCTGTTAGACAATCGAAGAATTTAAATGAAATTAAAGAAAAAGTAAAAACTAAAACAGGTTTAGATATAGAAGTCATTCCTGATGAAGATGAAGCATTTTATGGTTTCTTTGCTGCTACTCATACGCTTAATATTCAAAATGGAATCACCGTAGATATCGGTGGTGGTTCAACAGAAATTACACATTTTGAAAATAAAAAACTAATGAATGCAGTAAGTTTCCCATTTGGAGTTGTAACGCTACAAAAAATGTTCTTTGAAGGAAAAAATCATAATGATAAGAACGCTATAAAAAAATGTGAAAAATATGTTAAAGATCAATTTGAATCAGAAAAATGGATTAAAAATAAAGGATTACCAATTATAGGTATCGGTGGTTCTGCACGAAATAATGCGAGAATTCATCAATCTTTACACAATTATCCGATAGCAGGTGTTCATGGTTATGACATGAATAAAAAAGGTTTAGAAGAAGTGTTTGATGTATTGAAAAAATCAGACAAAAACGATTTGAAAGATTTAGATGGATTAAGTAGAGATAGAGTAGACATTATTATGCCAAGTTCAATTGTATTTAATACATTATTCGAGGTTGTAGATGCAACAGAATTTAGTTTCTCTAGAAAAGGTTTAAGAGAAGGACTTGTTATGACCATATTAAAAGAAGATTTTTCCAAAGCTTTTAATAAAGATAATGTGGCCACTGATGCACTTAAATATTTAGCAAATGAGTACAATATTAATCCTTCTAATGGACGACAACGGGTAAAACTTGCAGAAACTCTACTAAATAAAGTAATGGAAATAAACGATATTACTATTTCTGAAAGTGATAAATCATTATTTAAAGATGCTGCTTATTTATACTATTTAGGTTCATTTATTGATGCAGATTCCAGTTCTCAACACACATATTATATAATCGCAAATAGTAGTATCAATGGATTGTCGCATAAAGAGAGAGTGAAATTAGCTTTATTAGCAAGTTTTAAAAATAAAACTTTATTAAAATTTTATGCAAAAGAAACTAATTGGTTCAAAACTAATGAGATAGATCAAATACAGAAGCTAGGCGGTTTAATTAAATTTGCTCATGCACTTAATGTATCAAATACAGACTGTGTTGATTCATTAACATTGACAGAATCTAAAGATGAATATGTACTAGAAGTACAATATGTAACAGATCCTATAGCGGAGCAATATCAATCTGAAAGACAGAAGAAACATATAGAAAAATTATTACCAAAAAAACTTAATATAAAATTTACTCAAGGTTAATGTTTATACGTTTTAATAGAACAGTACTAACTTTTTAAACGATGCAAATTTGTAAAGGGTGTGGTAATTATGGGAGAACAAGCTAAACAATATAATCTAGATAATTCAAAATACTATAATAACAGAGAACTTAGTTGGTTAGACTTTAATTACCGTGTTCTTGAAGAAGCATTTGATTCTAATAATCCATTACTTGAACAATTAAAATTTATAGCAATTCACAGTTCTAATTTAGATGAGTTCTTTATGGTAAGAGTGGCCGGGTTAAAAGACCAAATTAAAATGAACTTTAATGAACCTGAGAACAAAGCGCAATTAACACCTAAAGAACAACTTATTTGCATTGAAGAAAAAAATAGAATCAATGTCGATTTGCAATATAAAAGATTTAATGAATTAAAAGAAAAATTAAAAACTTATAATATTTATATTACTCAACCAGAAAGGTTACCAGAAATTCTAATTGAACAATTACACGCTCAATTCAACTCAGAAATACTGCCAACTTTATCACCATTAGGCATTGATGCATACAGACCATTACCCAAATTAAATAATAAAATGCTTAATTTATTTGTAGATATAAAACTAGATGATGGAGAAATCAGATCAGCAATTGTACCCGTTCCAGTTCTATTGGACAGAATTATTAAACTTGAACACGAAGGTAAAAAATATATTGTATTTCTTGAAGATGTGATTTCTTTATTCATCGAACAATTATTCAATGGTTATGAAGTCATTAATACTTATACTTTTAGAGTTACAAGAAATGCAGATTTAACGATACATGAAGATGGTGCTGAAGATTTACTTATTGAAATTGAAAGATTTTTAAAAGAAAGAAAAAGTGGTGTGGCTGTCCGATTAGAAATTGACAGTAGACATATTGATTCTGAAGTAAAAAGTATATTTCTCATGAATGAGTTTGAAATAGATAATCATGATATATATAGGGTAAATGGGCCTGTAGATTTAACTGTTTTATTTTCGTTAGTTAGTCAATTGGAGGATTTGTTACCGAATGAATTATTCAAACCACATACGCCTCAAATTCCTGCGTCTTTAAATAAAAATAATATATATGAGTTAGCATTAGAAAAAGATATATTCTTCCATCACCCATACGAATCATTTAAACCAATTGTAGAGTTTATTAAAGAAGCTTCTGAAGACCCTGATACACTTGCCATTAAACAAACACTTTACCGTGTAAGTAGTGATTCACCTATTATTCAAGCGTTGAAAAATGCTGCAGAAAATGGTAAACAGGTTACTGTATTAGTAGAATTAAAAGCAAGGTTTGACGAAGAAAATAATGTACAGTGGGCTAAAATGCTAGAAGATGCAGGTTGTAATGTTATTTATGGAATGACATTTTTAAAAACACATAGTAAAATTACTCTTGTGATAAAACGTGTTAACGGTAAAGTTATGCCGTTTGTACATTTAGGAACAGGTAACTATAATGATAAAACTGCAAAATTATATACAGACATGGGTATCATTACTACTAATCCAGATATAGGAGAAGATGCGATTAATTTCTTTAATTATTTAAGTGGTTATTCATTAAAGCCAAATTATAATGAGCTGATTGTAGCGCCATTTGAAATAAGAGATGTATTTGTTGATCACATAGATCAAGAAATTGAAGCTCATAAAGAACATGGTAATGGACTTATTATTGCTAAGATGAATTCTTTAACAGATAAAAAAGTCATAAAGAAATTATTTGAAGCTTCTCAAAATGGAGTGAAAATTAAACTGATAATTCGTGGTATCTGTTGTTTAAAGCCAGGTATACAAGGTGTAAGTGAAAATATAGAAGTAATTAGCATTGTGGGGAGATATCTAGAACATTCTAGAATATATTATTTTTATCATAACGGTGAAGAAAAAATGTACTTATCATCAGCAGATATGATGACAAGAAATATGATAAAACGAGTTGAAATTTTATTTCCAATTTTAGATGAAAGCATCGTTAAAAGATTAAAAGACTATTTGAATTTACAACTTGATGATGGACTGAAGGGAAGGATCCAAGATTCAAATGGAAAGTATCATTACAATGATGCTGGAAACAAACAAGCTAGTTCTCAACAAATATTGATGGAAGAAGCAATTCTTAAGGCTAAACAATTACAGCAAAGTGAAATTAAAATAGGGAAACCAATAAGAAGTAAGAAATCTAATTTATTTAATAAATTCAAACGAAGGTTTAAAAGATAAATAATTATAAGTAATGTATCCTTGAAAACATATAATTAGAGTCTGGGACATAAATAATTGTCCCAGACTCTCTTTTTGTATTGGCAGTAGCTGACTGGTATGAAAATGCGCTTATGTCAAGCTTTTTTCATACCTAGTCATCCTTGCCGGGATGGGACTACGAAATCTTTTTAATAAAATGAGATTTCTGTCCCACCCCCTAATTCATTTTATATTTTAATCTTCAAGCGTAACTGAAACGAATTCATCTTTAAATGGATGTTCAAATTCAATTTTGTAACTGTGCAGTTTCAATTGTCTCAGTTTACTATTGTTATAAAGTGGATCTCCAACTACTGGATGACCAATCTCTGCTAAGTGTACACGGATTTGGTGTGTTCTACCTGTGTCTAATTTTAGTTCGACTTCTGCTGTGTGCTCATCAAGCATATGACTTTCAAGAATATGTGTTACAGCGCGCTGACCAGTAGGTGATACGCGACGTTTATTAGGGTGAAACTTATCTTTACCGATAGGCATATCGATTGTTTGTGGTTTCAAAGGCAATAAACTATCTACTTGTGCTTTATAAGTACGCTTAATTTGTCTATCTTCTAGCATACGATCCAATATTTTTTTAGCAATAGGATGTTTTGCTACTAGTAATAACCCAACTGTTTCCTGATCTAATCTGTGCACGGGCTCTACATAATCAGAATCTATAGTATAAATAGCATGGTTCATTAAAGTATTTGCTTCTTGTAAATCGTTAGGATGAGTTTTAACGCCTTTAGGTTTTACAACGATTGCAAAATATTCATCTTCATATTTAACTTCAGCAAGACGATAGCTTGATACATACTGACTTGTTTCATTTAAGACAGGAATATGAAGTTTATCTCCTTTTGACACATGACTACGCAACGTGCTTGGTTCGTTATTAAGTGTTATTTCTTTGGACATTCTCAATAAATGTAATTCTTTCTTAGGTAATTGCAAAGATTTAAACATTTCTTCTATTGTTTGTCCTTCGTATTTCGATGGTATTATTATTTTCATGATATCCTCCAAGAATATTTAGCTTAAAATCGGAAAAATGATGTTATAACTAAATTTAAGTTATAATTAGTATAACAAGAAAATTACATAAGAAGTATCTTTACCGCTTAATTTAAACATTTAAATGATAAAGAGATGGTATGTATAATAGGTGTATAACCAATGATGATAAAGGTGATGTAAATGGAGAAACCGACACGTACAAGTTTATTGAAAGAAATTGCAGAGTTTTTAAATGAAGAAACAGAAATGTATAGTATGATGCATGGTGCTCTAAAAAAATTAGTGAATGGAAGTAATTTTCATACAGGGTGGATCTTTTTCATTGATGAAAAAGGACGTCATGAATTAGTTGCAGAAGAAGCATTACCGCCTGCTTTAACACATAATGATTGTCAATATATGACTGAAGGTACGTGTTGGTGTGTTACAGCTTATCATAATAAAAAATTAACAAAAGCCTCTAATATCATTAATTGTTCTAGAATTGTTAAGGCAACTAGAGAACATCATGATAAAACAGATGGTATTACTCATCACGCTACAGTGCCTTTAAGATCAGGAAATGAACAATTTGGCTTATTAAACATTGCTACGCCAGAAACAAAAAGATATTCTGAAGAAGACTTAGAATTATTAGAATCAGTGGCCTTTCAAATAGGTTCAGCAATCAAAAGGATTATATTAACAGATCAAGAAAAAGAAGCTGCAAGAATAAATGAAAGAAACAGGTTAGCGAGAGACTTGCATGACTCAGTAAATCAAATGTTATTTTCTTTAAAGATTACAGCTCATGCTGCTAAAGGTATCACGGATCACGAAAAGGCTAAAAAAGCATTCCAAACAATTGAAGAAACAAGTCAAAGTGCGGTAAATGAAATGAGAGCTTTAATTTGGCAATTAAAACCTGTTGGTCTAGAAAACGGTCTTATTTCTGCAATTAAACAATACAGTCAATTTATTCACGTTGAATCTGAATTTGAAGTTGAAGGTTTAATTGACTTACCGAATACAATAGAAGAGAATGTTTATCGCATTATTCAAGAATCATTAAATAATATTAAGAAACACTCTGGAACACATCATGCCAACATTTATATGGAACAAAACAAATTACAATTTAAAGTGGTTATTATAGATGAAGGCATAGGATTTGAAAGTAGTAAAACAGAAAAAACAGTTTCTAATGGTTTAAGAAATATGAAACAGCGTGCACAAGTTATGAAAGGACACATAGAAGTCAGTTCTAGTACAAATAAAGGTACCAAAATAGAATTAACAATACCACTTTAAATGTGATTAGGGGTTGTAAAAATGAATTATCAAGTAATATTAGTGGATGACCATCATATAGTAAGACAAGGATTAAGATTTTTGATTGATACAGTGAAAGATTTTAATATCGTAGCAGATTTTCCAACTGGAAAATTATTGTTAGATTATTTAGAAGAAAATGAACAACCAGATATCATATTGCTAGATTTAGTAATGCCTGAGATGAACGGTATTGAAATAACTGGTATTCTAAAGAAAAAATATCCAAACATAAAAGTATTAGTTTTAACGAGCTTTCTTGATGAAGAACATGTCATATCCGCGCTTGATAAAGGAGCGGATGGATATGAAATAAAAGATGTAGAACCAGAAGCACTGATACAAACAATAAGAGATGTATTAAAAGGTGAACGAAAAATTCACCCTAAAGTTCAATCTGTTATCTCTGAAAGTGAACAAAAACCACACAGAGCTAATAAATTATCAAAGAGGGAAATAGAAGTACTTAAAGAGATGGTAAAAGGAAAAACTAATAAAGAAATAGCAGAAACACTTTTTGTTTCTGAAAAAACGATAAAAACCCATGTTAGCCATATATTAAATAAGCTTAAAGTATCAGATAGAACTCAAGCTGCTGTTTATGCTATGGAACATCAATTAATCAATTAAATACATGATTATTTTAATGAGTTAATATCAAAATTTTGATATTAACTCATTTTTTTGTATAAAATTTTAAATAAGTCTTACAAAAAGAAAGCGCTTACTATATAATAATGACATGGAGAAATTATTTTACGTTAACAATTGGGGGTAGTATAAATATGAAAGTAAAAAAGAATTTAACTTTAAAGATTGTTATAGCTTTAATATTAGGTATAGTAGTGGGATCTATATTTAATATTTACGAAGGTAATAGTTTTGTTCAAAATACTAATCAGTATATATTTAATGTACTAGGGCAAATATTTCTGAATCTAATATTCATGTTAGTAGTTCCAGTAGTATTTGTTTCTATCGTATTAGGCGTTGTAGGTGTCGGTGACCCTAAGCTACTTGGTGGTATTGGTTTAAAGACCGTTATCTTTTTCTTAACAACAACAGCTATCGCAATAATTATCGCAATGGCTTTAGCACTTGTATTTAAACCAGGTGCTGGCCAAGGAGACTTATTAAATAGTGACGAAGTTAAGAAATATGGAGCTGAACAGAAAGCTAAATCTGGGGATGCTGAAGCACCAGAAAATCAAACATTCGATCAAACGCTCATTAATTTATTTCCTAAAAATCCAATGCAGTCTATGGTTGAACAAGATATGTTACCAATCATCACATTTGCGATTTTCATTGGTATAGGAATGATAGCATTAGGTAATAAAATAGAAGTCGTCAGGACTTTTCTCGAACAGACCAATGATATACTCATGTATATCGTTACAATGATTATGAATGTATTTGCTCCAATAGGTACATTTGGTCTAGTTGCAACGGCATTCACAAATGCAGGTTTTGGAGCTATCAAGCAACTAGGTATGTATTTCGTCATTGTATTGTTGGCATTATTCATACATTTCTTTGTTGTTTATGGTGGAGCAGTCAAAATCTTAGCAGGAAAAAATCCTTTATGGTTCTTTAAAAAGTTCTTACCAGCAATTGCTGTAGGATTTAGTTCATCTAGTTCAAATGCAACGTTGCCTATCTCTCTAGAATGTACAAAAGATATGGGAGTTAGAAAAGAAATTAGTTCGTTTGTTCAACCACTTGGTGCAACAATTAACATGGATGGTACAGCCATAATGCAAGGCGTAGCTACAATTTTCATTGCCCAAGTATCTGGGATGAACTTGACAGTCATGCAAATGATTACGGTAGTTATAATAGCTGTTATAGCATCTATTGGTACAGCTGGTGTACCTGGTGTAGGTTTAGTTATGTTAGCTATGATTTTAACATCAATCGGTATAAACCCAGCCGCAATTGGTATGATCATCGGTATAGATAGATTATTAGACATGACACGTACATCAGTAAATATTACAGGTGATGCTGCATGTGCATTAATTCTTTCTGAGAGAGAAAAGTCAAAATTGGCGAAAAATTAACATTTCAACGTATTAAAGAGATAAATTGATAAAAAATCAATTTATCTCTTTTATTTTTATGCAAAATGTATTATGATGATACTTGTGCTCGAAAAAATCGTGTATTTTTGCAACATAATATAATAAATTAATAATAGAATTTAAATAGAAAGGTAGTTATTGATGGATAAACAAACTTTTACAACGATAATTCAAACAAAATTTAAAATGGTTCGTATTGAGGCAGGTTACACTCAAGATACAATGGCGAATACAGTAGGATTATCTAAAAAAACTTTAGTACAAATAGAAAAAGAACGTGTATTACCAAACTGGACAACTTGTGTATCTATCTGTGCATTATTCAGAGATTCAGACGTTTTAAACACAACATTTGGTTGTGACCCTCTAGAGGTAATTCAAATTATTTCTCGTCATCATTGTGCATATCCAAACCATGATAATACGAGTGATATTTATTGGACTACTATTGATGCAAAATCAGGCTACATTTTACAATCTAATAAAAAAACAGATTTGTATAGAGTTTTAAATGACGAACGTCAACCAATATTTGGTACTGCGAAGAAACGTGAAGCAGAAACATATTTCTTACGTAAAACTCAATCATTATTTGTTTAATATTTGTGAAAAGCTACTTCTTAGATTATTCTAAAGAAGTAGCTTTTTTTAAAGGAGAACAGATATGACAACTATATTAACAATTATAGGAATGATGATAATAGGTTCAATTATTGGTGGCTTTACTAACTTTGTCGCTATTAAAATGTTATTTCATCCATACCATGAAAAGAAAATTTTTGGTTATAAACTACCATTTACTCCAGGACTTATTCCAAAAAGAAGAAATGAATTATCGGAAAAAGTAGGTCAGATGGTAACAAACCATTTATTGACTCCGGAAGTATTTAAAGAAAAACTTGTTAACCCTAATACTAAAAGTGTTCTTGAAGATACAATTAAAGTTCAATTTAAAACATTAAAAGAAAAAAACTACACACCACAAGATTTTATAAATAGAATTGATTATCCATTGGAAGAAAAATTAAATGAAACTTTAAAAAATACAATAGAACAAAAAGTGGATAAATATTATGAAATTCATCAAAAAGATGCAATTCATAGTTTAATCCCTGAAGAAATATATGAGGATTTAAGTCGACAAGTGAATCGTGTTACACCTGAGATATTATCGAAAATTGATATTTATTTAGCATCTGATAAAGGCAAAAATGATATATATACAATGGTAGAAGAATTTTTCGAACAAAAAGGAAAAATGGTGGGCATGATTCAAATGTTTATGACTACTGAAGACATTGTATATAAGGTTCGAAAAGAACTGAGAAATGTAATTAAGCAAGAAAAAATTCATAATATGATTGATTTACAAGTACAAACACAATATGAAAAGTGGATGTCAAAATCATTAGATGAAGTTGTTACACTTGGAAGGAAAGATAAAGCAAAAGTTCTTATCGCTGATGAAATAACTGAATCTGTTAATGTGCATAAATATTTAAACACACCATTATATGAACTTGTACCAAGTTTATTTGAATATATGGAAGGTAAAGGTACAGAAAGATTTATTGACTATATGATTCAAAAAGTTGGAGATAATATTAGTTTAATTCTAGAAAGAATGAAATTAGCAGAATTGATTAAAGAACAAATTGATCGCTTCGAATTGTCATATCTTGAAAAGTTAGTAATAGAAATTTCAAACAAAGAGTTGAAATTAATCACATTACTAGGATTTGTATTAGGTGGCATAATAGGCTTGTTCCAAGGTATAATCGCTATTTTTGTATAAGCTTTCGAAGTGTGATACAGTATTATTGGAATTGATATTCTAATACACTTTTTAATTATAGGAGCGAATTTATTATGGCAGAAGTAAATATTTATGACAAAGCGAATGAACTAGAACAAACTTTACGTGAAAGCAACGAATATAACAAAATTAAAGAGCAATACGAAAAAGTAAATGCTGACCCAGAAACTAAAAAATTATTCGATGAATTCCGTGAAGTTCAACTAGATTTACAAAACAAACAAATGCAAGGCGAAGAAATCTCAGAAGTAGATATCGCTAGAGCTCAAAAGTCAGCACAAGAAATTGAGCAAAACGAAACAATTTCTGAATTAATGCAAGCTGAACAAGCTATGAGTCAACTTATTCAAGATTTAAACCGTGTTATCATGAAACCATTAGAAGATATTTATGGTAGTCTTGAAGATAATCAAGAAGGTCAACAATAATTCTTAATTTCAAAAGTCTTGTTAGGTACGTAGTCGTATCTAACAAGACTTTTTTTAGGTTTAAACCGTTGTTTATTACCTTTGTCATGTATCGTATATGCCTTGAATATGGTAAAATTAATACATTAAAAGACTACTTATTAATCTGATTATTCTATTGAATTGTGCTTGAATAAAATAATTAAGAAAATGAACTAATAGTGAAAGAGGTTAGTTAAATGATTAAATTTATACATTGTGCAGATTTACATCTTGATAGTCCATTTAAATCTAGACATTATTTAAGCCCTTCTATTTTAAACGATGTTAAACAGAGTGGTTATAATAGTTTTACTAATATTATTGATGATGCAATAAAAGAACAAGTTGACTTTGTTATTATTTCAGGTGATTTATTTGATCAAGATAACAGAACTTTACGTGCGGAAGTTTACTTGAGAGAACAATTTAAAAAGCTAGAACAAGAACAAATATTTGTATATATTATCCATGGTAATCACGATCCATTATCAGATTCAGTTCATACTGTTTGGCCAGAAAACGTTACGGTATTTAGTGATAAAGTTTCAACATATCAACTTATCACAAAAAATGGTCAAGTCGTTTATTTACATGGATTTAGTTATCAAAAAGATGCAAGTTATGAAAATAAAGTTGATGAATACCCTGAATCAACTGGCAATAAAGGTATACATATTGGATTACTACATGGAACTTATTCTCAAGCTTCGAATGTCAAAAACAGATATACTGAATTTAATGTGGAAGACTTAAACAGTAAACTTTATCATTACTGGGCTTTAGGACATATACACGAGCGCCAAATGATTAGTGAACTATCTCAAATTCACTATCCAGGTAATATTCAAGCACGTCATTTTAAAGAAAAAGGCGAAAAAGGCTATTTATTAGTAGAAGGTGATGAGGCGAAGTTAGAAGCCAGATTTAAACCGACACAATATATACGTTTTGAAAAAGCTATAATTGAAACAAAAGCTAAAGGTAAACATGCATTGTACGAAGCGATTCAAAAGTTCAAAGATAGTGTGCGAACTGAAGGGAAAGCCTTCTACCAATTAGACGTATATGTAAAGCATGATGAAGTACTTAAGCAAGAAGAAATTAATCAAGTTATTCAATTGATTCAAGAGTATGAAGAAAATCAAACTAATTTTATTTTTATTGAAGAATTAAATGTATTTTATGAACAAGATTCTGAAGTGATGTTAGCTAACGAATTTAATGATGATATTTTAGAAGATGACCAAATATTAGAAGATGCATTGAGCGATTTATATATGAATCCTAAAGCAAATCGTTTCCTAGAACCGTTTAGTGATATTGATAAAGAAGCACTCATTGAACGTGGCGAAGAAATTTTAAAAAGAAGAATGAGAGGTTAAAGCGATGAAATTAAAATCATTAGAAATTTATGGCTATGGCCAACTCATGTCTCGTAAAATTAAATTTGACCAAAGTTTTATGCAGATTTATGGAGAGAATGAAGCCGGTAAATCCACTATACAAGCATTTATTCATTCTATTCTATTTGGGTTTCCAACAAAGAAAGAAAATGAACCGAGACTAGAGCCACGATTAGGCAATCAATACGGCGGTAAATTAGAACTAGATTTTGATGGTCAAAGTGTAGAAGTTGAACGCGTTAAAGGTCGTGTTACTGGAGACGTTAAAGTTTATCTCCCAAACGGTAAAGTTAAAGATGAAGAATGGCTTAAACAAAAACTAAATTTCATTAATAAAAAAACATATCAAGGTATTTTTTCATTTAATGTTTTAGGATTACAAGACATTCATAAAAATTTAACTGAAGATCAATTGCAAATGTATTTATTACAGGCTGGTGCTTTAGGTTCTACAGAATTTACTGGTATGAGTAATTTAATGCAGTTAGAAAAAGATGCATTATATAAGAAAAATGGGAAAAACCCAATTTTAAACGTTCAACTTGAACAGTTAAATGATATAGAAATAAAAATTAAAAACGAAGAAAAGAAAATGGCGGAATATGAACGGTTACAAGATGAAAAAGATAAAGTATCTAGAAGATTAAATCAACTAAAAGATAATTTAGGTAATCTTACAAATCGTTTATCTAGCAAAGAAAAAGAAATATCTTTACATAAAGATGTAGCTGAATGGAAAGATTTAGAAACAAAATTAAACATCGAACCATATACATTCCCTGAGCAGGGGATAGAGCGTTATGAATCCGCTATTAGAGCTAAAGAAAGTATTAAGCGAGATTTGACTTTACGAAATGAAAAGCTTACACAAGTAAATCATACATTAAATCAAGTTAAAGTGATGTCAGAACGTGATGAAAAGGCATTAAATAGCATTCGTCAAAGAGAAACTGATATTAAAGAAAGACATCAAGAATTAAAGCAGTTAAATAAACAAATTGAAGATACAGAACGTGATAATACGTTACTACGTCAAGATATTGGTTGGGATGAAGAATATTTATCTGTAGACACATCCGAAGCAATGAAAACACATATTGCTGAGTTAAATAGAATTAAAGATGAAAATATCGCTGAACGTGAACAAATTAAACGTGCGATGAACCAACAAGATATTGAACAAGAGCGTTATAATCATAGCATCGAAAGATTACACAATGACTTAGTTTCAGATGAAAATTATGAACAAAAGAAAGTATATAATCAAAAGGCTTTAGAGCTCGGGGAAAAACGTTCACTCTATCAAAAGATGGAAGACAGTTTTAAAAAGCAAAAAGAAGAAAATGAGAAAAGAACAAAACAATATCGTTTAGGCTCAGTAATTGGTGGAATTCTGTTTGTTGCGATAGCAATATATGCATTTGTTATATCTCAATTTGTATTTTGTGGTATATTTGCCGTTGTTGGTTTATTACTTCTTGTACTATCATTTTTCATTAAAACAAAAGAGTTAGATCATGATGAAGCATTTTCAAGAGAAATTGATGAACTTGAGGAGAAGGTGTCTCAGCTTAAACAGTTTTATAGTTTGGACTTTAATTTAGAAGAACAAACAAAAATAAGACAAGAATTAGATCGTTATTATCAATCACAAGAAATACTTGCTACAAAGCAAGCAGAACTAACTAAAGAATTAGAAAAAGTGGAAGATATCATAGCGAAAAAAGAACGAGCGATTGAGGAAACAAAATCAAGTCTACACGTTTCAAATCAATTATCTTCTCAGTTATTAAATGATGCTCTAAATACAATTAAGAAAATTAAACAAAACAGAATCGAAATAGATAGGCTATCTAAAATAAGAAATGAAAAAGAAGAAACAATAAATGCATTTTACAGAGAAGCTGATAGTATTGTCAGTCATGCTGGTATTCATTATCAAGAAATCTCTTTATTCCATGACGTCAAACAAACTCTAGACGAACAACAAAAAGAATCTAATATTAAAGCGAGAAATATCGAACAACAAGCTTTACTCACAAATGAAATTAACGCTTTAAACGAAAGATTAGAAGAAAATAATAATGTTATACAGACTCTGTTCGATTATATTAATGTACAAGATGAAGAATCTTATTATCGTCATCATAAAGAGTATGTAACGTACCATGAGAATTTAAATAGATTTTCTCAATTAACAAACTATTTAAGTAATCAAAACTATGATTACGACAAAAATACGCAACTTAGTTATATGACGAAAACAGATTTAGAAAATGAAAGAACTCAATTAGAACATCAAGTCGATGAATATAATGATAAATATTTATCAGTACAAGCTGAAATTAGTGATTTAACCGCAAAAATTAACCAGATGGAAACAGATGAAACATTATCTAATTTAAGACATGAATATCATTTATTAAAAGAAAAAGTGAACGAAACAGCAAAAGATTGGGCAGCTTTAAGTTATTTACAAAGCTTAGTTGAAGCTCATATTAAACAAATTAAAGATAAACGTTTACCATTTGTAGTGAAGGATGCCACGGATATCTTAAAAACATTAACAGAAGGTAGATATAATCAAGTTATATATGATGAACAAACGGTGAGTGTAAGGCATGAGAATGGTCAAATATTCCATCCAACTGAATTAAGCCAATCAACTAAAGAGTTATTGTATATTGCTTTAAGATTTAGCTTAATTAAGTCGTTACACAAATATTATCCGTTTCCAATTATTGTTGACGATGCATTTGTTCACTTTGATAAACAACGTAAAGAAATAATGATTAAATATTTAATGTCAATGTCTAAAGATATACAAGTGTTATACTTTACGTGTAATAAAGATAATTCTGTTCCACAAAAACAAACAATAACTCTGACAAAAATAGAAGGAGGCAAGAATTAATGAGAACGATAGAAACACTAAAGCCAGGAGATTCGGTTGATCATTACTTCTTAATACATCGTGCAACTCAAGGCGTAACAGCACAAGGTAAGCCATATATGACACTTTATTTAAAAGATAAAAGCGGAGATATCGAAGCAAAAGTGTGGACTGTCACTAATGAAGACATAAAACTACTTGTTCCAGAAACAGTTATTCGCGTTAAAGGTGATGTTATAGATTACCGTGGACGTAAACAAATGAAAGTAAATAAGTTTAGAGTAGCTACTGAAGAAGATAATGTAAAATTAGAAAACTTTCTAGAAGCAGCACCTCTAACAATTGAAGAAATGTCAGATGAAATCATGACATATGTATTAGATATTGAAAATGCTAAATTACAAAGAATCACACGTATTTTACTAAAAAAATACCAAAAAGATTACTTCACTTTCCCAGCAGCGAGCTCACACCATCATAACTTTGTATCTGGACTAAGTTATCATGTTGTAACGATGTTGAGACAGGCAAAAGCCTTATGTGATATATATCCTATTTTAAATCGTAGTTTATTATACAGTGGCATTATTTTGCATGATTTAGGAAAAGTTAAAGAACTTTCAGGGCCAGTAGCTACAACTTATACAGTGGAAGGTAATTTATTAGGACATATTTCAATTATTAGTGATGAAATATCTCAAGTTGCAAAGGAACATAATATAGAAGGCGAAGAAGTTATGTTACTTAGACATCTTGTCTTAAGCCATCATGGTAAATTAGAATATGGATCGCCTAAACTGCCAATGGTTAAAGAAGCAGAAGTTCTTCACTTCATTGATAATTTAGATGCGAGAATGATGATGTTTGAAAAACATCTTAAAAAAGTAGAAAAAGGGCAATTTACAGAACGTATTTTTGCATTAGAAAATAGACAGTTCTATAAACCTGAAACTTTAGATTAATATAACGAGAAATAGGGAGTGGGACAGAAATCTCATTTTATTAAAAAGATTTCGTAGTCCCACCCCGGCAAGGGTGACTAGGTATGAAAAAAGCTTGTTATAAGCGCATTTTCATACCAGTCAGCTACTGCCAATACAAAAAAGAGTCTGAGACAATTATTTATGTCTCAGACTCTTTTTTATGAGGTAAAGCACGTGGAATATTGCAAGAGAAGGTCCACGTGCAACATAAAGCGACACTTCATATAAAAAATGGGAGTGGGATAAAAATCTCATTATAATAAAAAAGGCTGAGACATGTATTTATGTCCCAGCCGGATTTAGTAGTTTTATTTATTGAGCTGTTTGTTGTTGTGCAGCTTGCATTTGTTGCTGTTGTAGAGCTTTAGCATTTAAGATATTATCTTCGATTGATTTTTTAATATCTTTATCTTTGTAGTCTACTTTGTACTCATCTAATAATTTCTTGTATGCATTAATGATAAGTTTTGGTTCTTTTTGAATTTTCATTTGACGGTATTGTTCTTTTAGGCTTTCTTTTTGTTTTTTACTAGCTTCGCCTTTGTCAGCTCTAATTATATGGTAACCATATTGAGATTTCACGACATCAGAAATTTCTCCGTCTTTAAGTTTAAATAATGATTTTTCAAATGCTTCATCCATTTGACCTTTAAGTACAAATCCTAATGAACCATTTTTATCTTTTGTACCTTCGTCTTGTGTTTCTTCTTTAGCTATTTTATCGAAGTCATCTGGGTTATCTTTGATTTTTTTAAGTAAATCGTCTGCTTTTTTCTTAGCTTCTTTATCACTTAAGCCATCTTTAGAATCTTCAGATTTAACTTTTATTAATATATGAGAACCTTTTTTAGCATTTTCTTCAATTTCTTTATCAGAAACTTTTATAGAATCGTTAATAAATTCTTCTTGATATTTAGAAGTTTTTTGTGATTCCTTGAAGTCTTTTAAAGTTGCACCAGGTTTCTCTTGTTGCAATGCTTCTTCGAATTTCTTCTTGCCACCATATTGTTCAATTTGCTTATCAACTTGTTTATCTAATTTTTTAGTGTCAACTTTGTCCTCGTATTTATCTTTTAAGACTTTGTTAAGAACAATTTGAAAAGCATTTTGAGCGACTTCATCGCTACCCATTTTATCTAATACGTCTTGAGATGATACATCGCCAGCTTTTGTTTCGATTAAAGTTTCGCCTGAATTATCTGAACCATTACCACAGGCACCTAATGTTAAAACTGATGCTGAAAGTGTTACGGGTAACACTAATTTTTTAATTGATTTCATAAATTAGAACTCCTTTTGTAAGAATACAATGATAAATATAGCACATTTAGGAAATTGATTACAAAAAATATCCTATAAATGTTCTGTATTTAGTGAACGTTTTGTTAACAACTCGATGCCATTCTTTCTTTCTTCTATATAAGTCCCTTTTTTAGTAAACAATATAATTTTTAAATAAAGTAAATCTATAATAGATATACCTATATTAACTGACATAATAAATAAAATATAATGTCCATATTGAGGGATGATATTGATTAGAAAAATAGAAAGTGCAGTTATGGTTACAATAGGGCATATAAGTGCACAACAAAATACAATCTTATTTACTGGTTGATCTACACGTATATTATATAATGGTAGACCACGTTTTGCTTTAGTCGTTTTATTCATCTTAAATGACTTACGATAATAAATGAGTACAATCAGGTGCAAAAATTTATGAATTGGATAAATTAAGCAAAGGACGAATAAGAATAAAATAAACTTATCGTCCTTTAATGGTTGAATTTGTAAATACATGAATATTTCGTAAGTGACGATAAATGTTAAAAATGAAACTAAAGTACTAATTAATACAATTCTCTGTAGTCCATACCGAGATTGTATATTGATGGATTTAGAACATAGAAACATAAGTATGTCACCTTCTCAGATATAATTATCTTGATATTATGCATCATCTTCTGATTGTTCGTCAAGTAGATATTTTTTAAGCTGTTCGTGGTTATCTTCAATATGTTTAATAAAGTCACTACCATAAATTTGACCAACGATATATTTAACATCGGTAAATTCTGGCATATTGAACATAACTTTCTCATAATCGGTAGCTATATCATATAGTCTGTTTGTGTCATTTGAATAACTAAAATAAGTTTTACGTAATACTGACAATCCTTTATCAGTTAACTCTAAATAAGTAGTTCTTTTATCGTGTTGGCTTTTAGGCATTGTTAAATAGCCACGTTTTTCTAAGTTTTTAGCAAAATTAAATACTGTAGAAACGTGCATAACACCGTATTTACTAACTTCTGAAATAGTTGCTTCATCTAAGCTTCTTATAATAATTAAAATATGATGTTCATTGATGTTTAAATCAAAAGGTTTTATCCATTGTTGCCAATCCTTTTCGATTGTTTTCCATAAAGCTTTCGATAATTGTGAAACTTTATGAGTGAATAACATTTTCTCTATCATATCCCGTTCATTCGTCATAACAATCTCCCCTTTATTTGTAAAATAAAAGCATGATACTTATGTATCATGCTAAGATGTAACACTTTAATAATATAATAATTTTAACATGTTTTCTATTTTTTTAGAAATGGTAGTTTCGTATTTTGAATTTCTTTTTGAATTTCATTACCACGATTACTTATATTTTCAATATTTTTTTGAATGCGATCAATATTCGGGTCGATATCAGCCTTAAATTGACTAATCATCGTTTTTATTTCTTCACTTAATGATTGAATAGCTATTTGACTTTCATCTTTAGTTTTTAAAACATATTCTTTAATTTCTGCTACGTTATCTTTAATTTCATTTATTTGAACTTTTGATCCATCAGCAGTTGATTTTAAATCTGTGCGTAAAGCATCACCTGAGCGATCAGTGTTAAGTATTGCTGTTGCAAAACCAGTTGCAAGTCCAACACCTACACCTAAAGCGAATCTTGTAAATTTCATAATTTTTCCTCCTTAGTACTCTTAGTTATTTATTTACCCATTTAAAGAAGAGATAAGCACAATTATTAAAATTGTGATTGGATAGCTTTTGCAATTTCTTCTTTTTTAGCATCATCTAATTTATCTTCATTTGTTTCCCAAATGTAGCCAAATCCATCGATATCATCTTTATATCTTGGAATAAGGTGGAAGTGTATATGATATACAGATTGTGAAGCAAACTCACCGTTATTTTGAATAATGTTCAAGCCATCAGGATTAAATGCTTTTTTAATGGCATTAGCAACAATTGGTAACGCCTCAGAAATATGTTTCATCGTTTCTGCATCTGTTTCATAAATATTTGGTGAAGCTTTTTTCGGAATTAATAACGTATGACCTTTAGTAACTTGTGAAATATCTAAAAATGCATACACGTGTTCATTTTCATAAATTTTAAATGAAGGAATTTCTCCGTCGATTATTTTGCTGAATATTGTTTCTGACATGTTATCATCTCCTATGTAAATATTATGTTTATTATATCATGCTCAAAGTTTCTTCTCATTAGATTAAGATAATATTTGATGAACGAAACAATAAGAACATGCTACAATGTATTTTGGAGGTGCGTTCACATGGCAATTAAAGTGAATAATTTAACAGGCGGCTATGGCAAGAAAGCTGTCATCCATGATATCTCATTCGAATGTAAAGCTAATGAAGTAGTAGGGCTTATCGGTTTAAATGGAGCAGGGAAAAGTACTACTATTAAACACTTATTAGGATTATTGACACCACAACAAGGTGAGATGTCTGTTAATAATATTGATATAAAATCTGATATAGAATCATATAGAAGAAATCTTACATATATACCGGAAAGTCCAGTATTATATGATGAATTAACATTAGAAGAACATATTTATATGACTGCTATGGCATATGGAATTGATAAGAAAACAGCACTAGATAGAGCGATGCCGTTATTAAAAAGATTAAGACTAGAAAATGAATTGAAAGTATTCCCAATACATTTTTCTAAAGGTATGAAACAAAAGGTCATGATTGTATGTGCATTTTTAGTTGAACCAGCACAATATATTATCGACGAACCATTTTTAGGACTGGACCCTCTAGGTATTCAAACTATGTTAGATCTTATTGTTGAAAGACGAAATCAAGGTGCATCAGTGTTAATGTCTACTCACATATTAGCAACTGCTGAAAGATATTGTGATCGTTTTATTATATTGCATAAAGGTAAACTCATCGCGATGGGAAACTTAGATGAATTAAGGGAAAAGACAGGACTTACAAATGCTACTTTGGATGATATTTATATTCATTTAACACAAGGTGAGACATATGTATGATGCTAAAAGTTTATTTAATACAAGACAAAAAGAAGAGTTAATTGAGAAGTTAAATTATAATAAATTTATATTTAACGGTCACTTTCTTATATTTTTAACAATTATGCTTGGTGCGTTTGCTTTAGGTTATAGTAATTGGCTACAAGATATACCACAAAATATAAATTATAGGTTGATATTAAGCGTAATTTTAGCAGTTGTTTCTATATTTCCACTTAGAACACTTTTCAGAGAAGCGGATAAGTTATATTTATTACCATTTGAAAAACATTTAAGTATTTATATCAAAAAAGCAATAATATATAGTTATATCAATAGATTGTTTCTACCTATAATCGTATTAATTGTAGGGTTTCCATTATTTTATGAATTATTAGGAAGTAAATTTTATTTATACATTACAGTTATAGTATTAAGTTTTATTTATCCTTTAATGGGGCTTATTATTAAATGGTTTTGGTTAAAGTATGGTCTTGAAGTATGGGGTGCAAACATATTATTATTCATTGTTTATGCCAGTGGTTATTTTATAACGTTAAAAGTAGGGCTATTTTCAGGAATTACGACAATATTAGTATTAATTTCATTAGTCATTTTAATGGAGAGTATTAATAGAGGAACTTTCTATCAATGGGAAACATTAATAGCAATTGAGTATAATCATAAGATGAATTATTATAAGCTTGTAAATATGTTTACAGATGTGAAAGTATTAAATGAAAGAACAGTTCGAAGAAAGTATTTAGATTTATTCTTAAGAACACCATCTTCTAAGAAGTTCAATGAAAATTATATGTACAAATTTCTATTTATAAGAAGTTTTGCGAGAGGGAAAGATGCATTCTTTATTGTATTGAGATTTCTTATTATAGGACTAATACTTATATGGTGGATTGATCAGGCTATTATTTCGGCAATATTAGGCGCACTTATTATGTACTTACTCATTTTACAATTATCGCAGTTTTATAAACAACAAGCGTATGGACTATGGCCACAAGTATGGCCAGTAAATGAAGGTAAAGTCATTAAAGGTTATCATCAATTTTTAATATCTATGATGTGGGTACTAGGTGCTATATTATCAATTATTTATATAGTGAAATTTGTTACGACATCATATTTCTTTATAATATTCTTCATTGTAGGTTGGTTAACTATCGATTCCTCTATTAAAAAAATAAAAAAACATCAAGAACTATTAAGAGATTAAAAAAGGAACGGAACAGAATGACTAGGATTGAAAAAAGTTTTATATAATTGCATTTTCAATTTAGTCAGTTACCGCCAATATAACAAAAGAGTCTGTGACATTGATTATGTCACAGACTCTTATTATTTTTATTCGTCATCTTCAGGTCTATACCAATATTTCGTATAGTTAGCAGTTGAATATTGTTCTGCACCAGAGAATTTTCGTGTTGCTTCTCTTGAGAAATATTCAGCGAAAAATGCTGACTTCGTAAAGTCTTCATAAGATTCATTAGAATCGTAACCTAAAAGAATCATGTAAGTATCACCTTTTTTAGGACGTAATAATCTAAAGGATTCAAAACCTTCAAATCTGTCGAACTCACTATCGATATTAGTATAATGATTTTCAAATCGATGTCTCATTTCTTCTGAAACAGGAATGTAGCTTGCTGCTATGAACTCATGGTCATAAAACTCACCTCGAGATTCGATAACACTATATTCTCTTGGTTGTGCAAATACAGATTCACCATTTGTTTCGTGAATAAGAACTGTAGTATCTTGTCTAGTATAATGATGAATATTTTCGTTTGGATGCTTCTTCATTATGTTTTGAAGAAAATGATATGTTCCTGTTGTTATATAAAAGTTCATAATTTTTTACCCCCTATCTCTTTAATTAAATTATAAACATGTAAGCGGTAAAATAAAACATATATCTGAATGTTTTGTATAATTTATGACTTTTTTCACACAATGATGTGTTTATAACAGAATATGTTAGAATAGATTGTAATGATTATAATGAGGTGAAATAAATGAGTGTACCGTTTAACGATACAATTTTAAAGGCAACAAGAGGAGAAAAAACAACGCATACACCAGTATGGTTTATGAGACAAGCAGGGAGATCTCAACCTGAATATAGAAAGATTAAAGAAAAATATTCTTTATTTGAAATTACACATCAACCTGAGTTATGTGCTTATGTTACAAAATTGCCTGTTGATCAATACAATACGGACGCAGCAATTTTATATAAGGATATAATGACGCCATTAACTGGTATTGGTGTAGATGTAGAAATCAAGGCTGGAATAGGTCCAGTTATTCATAATCCTATTAAGGACATTTCAGACATAAACAAATTAGGAGAAATTAATCCTGAAGAAGATGTTAAATATGTCTTAGACACTATCAAGATATTAACTCAAGAACAATTAAATGTTCCTTTAATAGGATTTACAGGTGCGCCTTTCACTTTAGCGAGCTATATGATTGAAGGTGGACCTTCAAAAAATTATAATAAAACAAAAGCGTTTATGTATCAGCAACCTGAAGCATGGTTTAAATTGATGGATATGTTAGCAGATATGTCTATACGCTATACACATGCACAAATAGATGCAGGTTGTAAGATGATTCAAGTGTTTGATTCATGGGTAGGGGCTTTAAATGCTGAAGACTATCATTACTTTATTCGACCATCTATGAATAAAATTTTCAGCGCAATTAAAGAGAAAAATGTACCGGTTACAACATTTGGAGTAGGAGCTAGTCATTTAATTGAAGAGTGGAATCAATTACCTGTAGATGTAATTGGTTTAGATTGGCGTTTACAAATTAAAGAAGCAAGAGCAAAAGGTATAACAAAAGCGCTACAAGGTAATTTAGACCCAGCTGTATTAATGGCTCCATGGGAAATAATAGAAGATAAATTAAAACAAATATTAGATCAAGGCTTAATGAATGATAACTATATCTTTAATTTAGGTCATGGTGTATTTCCAGAAGTTCAACCATCTACATTACAACGCGTAGCAAAATTTGTACATGATTATTCAGCAGAATATAAATCAAAACAGTAATCACATTAAATAGCTTTAATTTTATTAGAGGGAGTAAGGAAAATGAGTAAAAAAATAGGATTATTAGTTATGGCATACGGTACACCTTATGAAGAAAGTGATATCGTGCCTTATTACACACATATTAGACGTGGGCGCAAACCTTCAGATGAACAAATTGAAGATTTGAAAAGCCGTTACAAAGCAATTGGTGGTATTTCACCTTTAGCGGGTACAACTAAAAAGCAAGCTGAAAGTCTACAAGGAGCTTTAAATGAAAATTATAAAGATGTAGAATTCCAACTTTATATCGGCCTAAAACATATCAATCCTTTCATTGAAGATGCAGTTGAACAAATGAATAAAGATGGAATTGATGAGGCTGTTACAATCGTATTGGCTCCACATTATTCAAACTTCTCAGTAGGTAGCTATAATAAACGTGCTCAAGAAGAAGCGGATAAATATGGTATTAAACTACATCATGTTGAACAATTTTATAATGAACCAGCATTTATTGAATATTGGACTACAATGATTAACGATACGTTACAAATGATTCCTAAAGAAAGCCATGATGAAACTGTACTTATCGTTTCAGCGCATAGTTTACCGGAAAAAATTAAAAAAGCTAATGATCCTTATCCAGATCAACTAGAAGAAACAGCTCGTATTTTAGCTGAAGATTCAGATATTAAACATGTTTCAGTAGGTTGGCAATCTGAAGGACAGACAGGTGAACCTTGGTTAGGACCAGATGTTCAAGATTTAACACGTGATTTATATAATGAAAAAGGTTATAAGCACTTTATATATACGCCAGTAGGATTTGTATGTGAACATTTAGAAGTTTTATATGATAACGACTATGAATGTAAAGTAGTATGTGATGAATTAGGCGTAAATTATCATAGACCGCCTATGCCGAATATCGATCCAAAATTCATTGAGGCTATGGTTTCCGCAATAAATAAAAAATTCTAATTCGATTCTCGAAGAAGAAAGAAGTGTGAAATATGTCAAAACGAATTGCAATAATTGGGGCAGGGATAACTGGGTTATCTGCTGCCCATTATTTAAGAAAAGAAGATTCAGATTTAAAAATAGATGTTTATGAACAATCAGATAGAGTTGGCGGTAAAATTAAAACTTACCGTAAAGATGGATATACAATAGAATTAGGACCAGAATCATATCTCGGTAGAAAAACTATTATGACAGAACTAGCAGAAGAAATAGGGATTGCTGATGATTTAGTAACAAACAAAACAGGTCAATCTTATATATACAGTCATAACAAGCTATATCCTATACCAGGTGGTTCTATTATGGGTATTCCTACAGAAATAAAACCATTTTTAAAAACCCAATTAATATCTCCACTCGCTAAAGCTAGAGCTGGGTTAGATTATTTCTTGCCAGTTAAACCAATGCATACTGATATATCAATAGGTCACTTTTTTAGACACCGACTAGGAAATGAAGTACTTGAAAATTTAATTGAACCGTTAATGTCTGGAATTTACGGTGCAGACATTGATAAATTAAGTTTGAAAACTACTTTCCCACATTTTAAAGAGCAAGAAGAACAAGAAGGTAGTCTCATCAAAGGTATGATTGCACAAAAAGCAAAAAATAAAGCGAATCAAAATGTTACTATAAAACCTAAAGGGCAGTTCAAACAATTCAAACATGGTTTGGAATCTTTCGTTAATACATTAAAAGATAACCTTGAAGATAGAAATGTAAAAATAAATTTAAATTCAGAAGTTCAAAATGTTAAACAAAAAGGCAAAAAAACAGTTGTCACAGTTAATGGTAAAAATCATCATTATGATGGTGTCATTGTAACAACGCCACACCAACATTTTGTGAAGTGGTTCCAAGATGATATAGAATTAGATTATTTCAATTATATGCCTTCTACAAGTGTTGCTACAGTTGTGATGGCTTTTGATAAAGAACAAGTACTTAATGATAAAGATGGTACTGGTTTTGTAATAGCTAGAACGAGCGATACTGCTATAACTGCATGCACATGGACTAATAAAAAATGGCCACATACGACGCCTGAAGGCAAAGTATTACTAAGAGCTTATGTAGGTAAGCCTGGGTCAAATATTATTCATCATAAAGATGAAGAACAACTTAAACAAGTAGCACTAAATGATTTAAATAAAATTATGACGATTAAAGGTGAACCTGAATTCTTCATTGTAACGAAATTACCTAATAGTATGCCGCAATATGAAGTAGGGCATATTGATCGTATTCGTCATATACAAAAACATATTGAAGATAATTATAACAATTTAATTCTTACAGGAGCATCATTTGATGCGGTAGGTTTACCAGATTGTGTTCAAATGGCGAAAAATGCAAGTGATAAAATGATAAATTATTTAAATTAATTAAGGATTTATATTTAAAGATAAGGCTATATTTTTATGTAATTCACATTATAATTTTTAGCTTTATCTTTAAAAAATCTTTAAAAATCAAGTCTATTTTTCCCTTTAGTGAAAATTGTATCGAAGATGTTAAAAGTACTTGTTTTTTATTAAAGAAAGTAAAGAAATAGCATTGACCTTTTCTATATTTCTATATATAATAAAGTAGTTCTCATGGAGAGGCCCCTTGGTCAAGCGGTTAAGACACCGCCCTTTCACGGCGGTAACACGGGTTCGAGTCCCGTAGGGGTCACCATTTTAAATAAAATAATTTTAATATTTTCTTGACATAGTATTAATAATTGTGTTATATTAAAAGGGTAGCCGATTTATTTAATATTAAAGCGGGATGGAGCAGTTCGGTAGCTCGTCGGGCTCATAACCCGAAGGTCGGTGGTTCAAATCCGCCTCCCGCAATTACTTTTTTTCAATGATGGTCCCGTGGTGTAGCGGTTAACATGCCTGCCTGTCACGCAGGAGATCGCGGGTTCGATTCCCGTCGGGACCGCCATTTATAAATTTGGCTCAGTAGCTCAGTCGGTAGAGCAAAGGACTGAAAATCCTTGTGTCGGCGGTTCGATTCCGTCCTGAGCCATACTTTTTTACAAGTATGGCGATTGTGGCGAAGTGGTTAACGCATCGGATTGTGGTTCCGACATTCGTGGGTTCGATTCCCATCAGTCGCCCCATATAAATTTTTACTACGCGGGTGTAGTTTAGTGGTAAAACCTCAGCCTTCCAAGCTGATGATGTCGGTTCGATTCCGATCACCCGCTCCATTATTATTCCACAGTAGCTCAGTGGTAGAGCTATCGGCTGTTAACCGATCGGTCGTAGGTTCGAATCCTACCTGTGGAGCCATAAGGCCCCTTGGTCAAGCGGTTAAGACACCGCCCTTTCACGGCGGTAACACGGGTTCGAGTCCCGTAGGGGTCATATAATCAGAGGTGAAATATCGCTTCTGATTTTTTTATGTGGAGAGTTGTCCGAGTTGGCCGAAGGAGCACGCCTGGAAAGTGTGTAGGCGTCACAAGCGTCTCGAGGGTTCGAATCCCTCACTCTCCGTTTGTACCTTAATTATCAACAACTCCAAGACGTTGATATTACTAGCTTTCTTCATTATTTGAAGGAAATTTATAAAGAGCAAGTGTCAAAAAAGTGTCAAGAGAATAATTCTCTGACACGTTGACCTTGCTCTTTTTTATGTTCAACAGTAAGCAAATGGGCTTAGTTTCTAAAAACTATGTATTTACAATATTTTAAAACGGGGGTGGGATAGAATTCTCATTTTATTGAAAAGATTTCGGAGTCCCCCCAGTCAACTACCGCCATTATAATGATAGAGACTGAGACATGTATTCATGTCTCAGTCTCATTTTTTATATATTTTTAAATTTATTTGAAATTTAACTTGAAATATATGGAATATTTATTGAAAATTTAGTATGATAAAATTCAGTATATAATAATGTTTGCATATCAAAAATTGTACATCAAAAGAGAGAGAAGGAAAAAAATTGAAAAAAACATTATTTTTGAGCACTATAATTACAATGCTACTTGCTTCAGGCTTTATGTCTGGACAGGCAAAAGCAGAACTTAATTTAGTAACACCAGTCAATCAATCTGTAACAAAATTAAATATAGATTTTGGAAACTATAATGGGGAGATAGAGAAAGTTAAGCATACGGGTTGTACAGGGACTGTTATTTCTAAAGATACAGTTTTAACAGCGTCTCACTGTCTCTATAAACATGACATCGCTGGCAAGGCTACTAAAGTAAAAATAACGCCTGGTCAAAATAAAGATGAAAAACCGTATGGTGTATTTGAATCAAAAGACATCATCATACATGAAGGTTGGTTAGATCAAAATACTCGCTGGAGTTATGATATTGCGTTAATAAAGGTAAAACCTAATAAAAATAATCAACATATAGGTGATGTTGTTCCTCCAGTGTCTATGGAGACGAAAGATTCAAATAAAAAAGTAGGCACACAAATTTCTTCTGTAGGATATCCAGGCTTTAAAGAAGAAGAAGAAGGTGTAAGTCAATGGGGAGATGTAGGTAAAATAATAGGGTCTTCAAAATACTTCGTTGAGACGGATTTAGAAACTTATCCTGGACAATCAGGAGGTCCGCTACTTAATAAAGATGGACACACATTAGGTGTTTTAAGTGGGCCAAGAGAAGGAAAAATTACATACATATCGATAAACGATGAAATATATAATTGGATTAAAGCAAATATGAATTAATGCAACATATTGTTATATACTGAACTAAAATTACTATATTCAATATTCATTGATAACTATCTTTTAAGATATTTCATACTTAAAGATCTTACTTAGTTAACGCTAGGTAAGGTCTTTTTTACTTTTTAAATAATTTTAGAAAGTGGTGTGTAAACAGAAATCATTGCAATATAAAATCACACGTGTTAAGTTAGTTAGACAACAAAGTATCTTGATTATCAAGATAAAAGGAGGTGCACTTTTGAAAGAAAATAATAAAGATGAAATAACTAATTCTGATGAAGAATTAGTTTCTCTTGTGAGAGGTTTGGGAACACGCATTGTATTATATCAACAACGTGTTTCTGAATTATTGAAAGTTTACAGTCATGACTTTACTTCGATAGATTTATTACGAGAGACTGGGCCTATCACGGCAGGCGAGTTGGCTAATAAAGTAGGATTAACAACTGGAAGTGTTACTTCATTAGTAGATAGATTAGAAAAAGTAGGCTACGTGAGAAGAGAAAGGCATCCTGAAGATCGTCGTAAAGTTATTATCGTTCCACAATATGAACAAAAAGTTGAAGTTCAAGAGGTTTTTTCAGATTTAAATAAGAATTTGCTAGGATTAAGCTCTAACTATAATGAACAAGAATTAGAAACAATTAAAAGTTTTTTAGGAGGATTTACAGAGTTATTAGAAACTCAAATTCAGAATTCAAAAGAAGAGAAAGAGGTAAAAAAATGAAACTTAATCATATAAATATAGCAGTTAAAGATGTTGTGACGACAAAGGAATTTTTAGAAAAATATTTTGGTTTAAAATGTATTGCTTCCGCTGGAAATATGTTTACAGCATTAAATGACGATGATGGTTTATTATTCAATTTAATAAAAGATGAAAATGCAAGTTATCCAGATACGTTCCATATAGGCTTTCCACAGGAAGATGAAGAAAGTGTAGACAAAATATATGAGACACTCAAAGAAGACGGTTTTGAAGTGTGGGAACCAGCTTTAGCACATGGTTCATATACATTTTACTTTAAGTCACCAGGAGAATTTACAATTGAAATATACGCTCAAGCAGAAGAAAAAACAAAAACAGTAGTACATCCATATTTTGATGATTTTTCAAACAAAGATAAATAATATACTTTATTTTAATATTTAAAACCCTGTACATTAGGGTTTCTTTTTTTACTTTTATAAATTATTTAGTTAATCAAAATATGAATAATATATCTTTTTTACAATTTTATATTGTAGAATCCTAAATTAATAGTATAATTGATAAAGATTCTCAATAAAGGAGTGTAAAAATTGAAAAGATATTTATTTTTATTTATGGCATGTTTAGTATTCTTGTTAGCTGCGTGTGGCAATAATGATAGTAAAGATTCCAAAGATAGTAGTGATAGTAAGGAAGTTACATATACTGACCAAGATGGTAATAAAATTAAGGTTCCTAATAAACCTAAAAGAATTGTAGATTTAACTGCTAGTTATGGTAATTTTAAAAAATTAGGTGTTGAACCTATAGCAATTACTAATGTATATCCTGATTCAAAGTTCTTAAAACAAGATGATATTAAAAAGGTAGATCCTGAAGATCCTGAAGCTGTTGCTAAATTGAAGCCTGATTTAATTATTGCATATGCTGAGAATAAAAATATAAATAAATTGAAAAAAATAGCACCAACTGTATCGTTTAGAGTTAAGGATTTAACTTATAAAGATATGCATGAAGATATTGGCAAGTTAGTTGGTAAAGAAGATGATGCAAAACAACAGATTAAAGATTTAGATAAGAAAATGAAAGATGATGGTAAGGAAGTTAAAGAGAAACTAGGGGAAGATAATACTTATACGATTATGGATATCCAACCTAAACTTATGTATTTGTTCGGCCCTGGATTTGGTAGAGGTAGTGATGTCATATATAATGGTTATGGCTTGAAACAAGATCCAGATGCTAAGAAAGATATTCCTAAGGAAAGATACATGGAAGTTTCACAAGAAGATTTCCAAAAGTACACTGGCGATTACCTATTAGTGCCGACTCAAGATGGCAAAGCTCCTAATAATGCATTTACTAAGAGTAACGTTTGGAAAAATACTGACGCAATTAAAAATGACCATGTCATTTATTACTCAATTAATGAATTCTTGTATTCAGATCCTATTTCTTTAGAAAAACAATCTGATTTCTTTAAGAAAGAACTTTTAAATAAATAAATAATGAATAAAAAGTCTGGGACATAAATCCTAACTCAAAATAACATCTCATTTCACTGTTTATTCAGTTAGAAATAAGATGTTATTTTTATATAATCTTACATTTTGTTCGTGCAGGCTTGACTTAATAGAAATAAATATAAGAAAAAGAGCTATGGACATAAAACCTTAGCTCTTTTTTGGATGAGATTGATCAAAAAGCAAGAGGTGATATTGTAGTTGGATTTACTCCTACAATAATCCAAGTAACCACACTCTTATTGGATTTACTCCTACAATAATCCAATTAGACATACTCTTATTGGATTTTCTACCTCATTAATCCAAGTAACTACATTCTTATTGGATTTACACCTACAATAATCCAAGTACACATACTTTATTGGATTTACTCCTACAATAATCCAATTAGACACACTCTTATTGGATTTACTCCTACAATAATCCAAGTAACCACACTCTTATTGGATTTTCTACCTCATTAATCCAAGTACACATACTTTTATTGGATTTACTAAGACAATAATCCAAGTAACCACACTCTTATTGGATTTTCTACCTCATTAATCCAACTACACATACTTTATTGGATTTACTCCTACAATAATCCAAGTACACACACCTTTATAGTCAAGTCCATATTTATGTGTAATATCTTTAGAAGTAATCAACCTTTGGTTTTTTAGAATGTATTAACAAAATAAATCTGTTTGATTTTTAGCAGATTCATTTTGTTAATCTCTACTTATTTTTCAAAAATAAGTAGTAAGTTTAAGGAATAAAAGGTCTTTTAGCATTATCTAGATTTTCTTGAATATCCATGAGTAATGCACCAATTAATCTAAAAGCTGAGTCTAGGTTAGGGAAAGTCTTAATGACTTTCTCTCTTTTTCTAAGCTGCATATTTATATTTTCAATAGAGTTAGTAGTTCGTATATTCTTATGGTGTTGTGCTGGAAATCTATAAAACTGTGTGGCATCTTCGAAGCCCTGATCTAATATATTTAAAGCTTCTGAATACTTAGGATTATTTTCATACTTAGTTACAAATTCATTTTTACTTTCAAGCGCATGTTGATATGTAGGAGCTTGAAAAATAGATTTAAGTAATGTTCTTGCCTCTTGTGAATTCTTTTTTGGAAATCTTTCAATGATGTTTTTAAGAAGATGAAATGTACAACGTTGCCAAGTTGAATCTATAAATTGTGATTTAATAGACTTAATAAGACCAGAATGTGCATCAGAAATAATGAGCTCAGGAGTTGTGAGGCCACGCATTCTTAAATCTTCAAAGAACTCAGACCAAGCCTGTTCAGATTCTTGATTAGAAATTTTAAAACCAATAATTTCACGTCTTTTAAGTTCATTTACTCCCATAGCTATATAAACTCCTTTAGAAACTATTTTATTATTCTCTCTAACTTTAATATGCATGGCATCAACAAATACATATCTGTACTGATGACTAGTAATAGGTCTACTCGACCACTTTTGAATATCGGGGTCAATATTTTTCATAACTTCTGAAATCGTAGATTTCGAAACAGATTTACCTGCCAGAGCCTCTACAATTTTCGTGATGTTTCTAGTTGAAACGCCATTAATATAAGCTTCTATCATCGCTAAAATCAGTGATTGATCAGAGCGAGAATATTGATCAAAAACTTCAGTTGTAAATTCGCCATCACGCGTTCTAGGTACTTTTAAATGAAGTGTTCCGACTGGAATCATAAAATCACGTTCATAGTAGCCATTTCGTTGTGCAATCCTTTCAGGATGCTTTTGTTTGAAATCAGCGTTCACAAACTGATCTCTTTCCATTTCCATATAAGCATTTAATACAGTTACAGCTATACTTTTCATAGCAGTATTTAAATTACTTTCTAAAATAGCACTTGCCAATTCTTCAAAGTCTACGTTAATATTTAACTGAGTCATATATAGGTCACCTCTACAATATTTTCTTAGTCGATTACATTGTACTAAAGTGAGCTATATTTGGCTCTTTTTTTATTACACAATTATATGGACATATTCACCTTTATTGGATTTATTAAGACAATAATCCAAGTAACCACACTCTTATTGGATTTACTCCTACAATAATCCAATTAGACACACTCTTATTGGATTTTCTACCTCATTAATCCAAGTAACTACATTCTTATTGGATTTACACCTACAATAATCCAACTACACACACCTTTATTGGATTTACCCCGACAATAATCCAAGTACACATACTTTATTGGATTTACACCTACAATAATCCAATTAACTACACTCTTATTGGATTTACTAAGACAATAATCCAATTAACAATACTCTTATTGGATTAACGATGACAATAATCCAAGTAACCACACTCTTATTGGATTTTCTACCTCATTAATCCAAGTACACACACCTTTATTGGATTTACCCCGACATTAATCCAACTAATAATAGTATTTTAGGTTTTTTAGGACATTTATGACTAAGGCTCGTTTGTTATATTGGCAGTAGCTGACTGGATTGAAAATGTGCTTATACAAAGCTTTTTATAATTCTAGTCATTCTTGTCGAGGTGGGACTATGAAATCTTTAAAAAAGAATTATGCCTCTCTCTTTATATATTAATATAATTAATAATTTTTAATGAAATTGTAAAAATAGGTGTTATTCGATTAATATAATTATAAAAGATATATTGATATTATAAAATGTATTTTATTGTATAATCATAAAAATTTATGGCATGCATTTTTAATTGTTAATTTATAGGTTTTGTGGTAAAAATGAAGATGAGATAGTGGGATTTACCATTAACTTAAATAAACAGCGTGATAGTGATGCGTTTTTTTGGAGGAAGTATGAAATTAGCTTGGTTAATAGATACTACAACTTATATTGATGATAATGTTGATAGCAAAGATGTATTTGTTGTTTCTTTATCAACAATTATCGATGGAAAACCATATAAAGATACGGAATTTGAAAGTTCAAATGTATTTTTTGAAATGTTAAAAGAAAATGGGAATGGTGCAAAAACTGCTCAACCAACGCCACAAGATTTTATTGAAACATACCAACATATTCAAGAAGAAGGTTATACGCATGTTATAGCAATACATCCTTCTAGCGCTTTATCTGGCACTTATAATTCTTCATTATCTACTGCACAGACCTTCCCGATGGAAATACATGTAATCGATAGCGGCACGGGGAGTTTTCCACAGAAAGATTTATTAGAACAGGGTAGAAAACTTGCTGAAGAAGGGTGTTCATTTGATGAAATTGTTAATCAATTAGAATCTTATAAAGACTCAAGTGAACTATATTTATTGCCTAGAAATTTACAGCAGTTAAAAAATAGTGGTCGCGTAACAAATAGTAAATATTTATTAAGTAGTTTATTGAATATTAAACTTTTATTGAAACTTGAACATGGGAAAATCGATTTAGAAGTTAAGTCTCGAGGTATGAAGAAGATAGAAGCTTATTTAGTGCGTCATATTGATGAAGCAATCGCTAAAGGTGTTGAAAGAATTGGTGTATTGCATGCTGGTAATGAAAAAGAAGCACATATTTGGAAAGAGCGTATTCTTACATTGAATAGAAATATTCAAGTATCAGTTGAACCTCTTGTACCAGTGGCAAGTGTACACACGGGATATGAAACAATAGCAATTGGATGGATTAACACAAACAAGTAAATAAATATTTTAAAAGTTGAGAATATTTTCTCAACTTTTTTATTTTGAGAAATATTAAATATACTCTTGTTTTAAATTTGTAAAAGTACTATCATAGATAAATCTGATTAAAATAATATGATTAAGGAGTGACTATAAATGAAAAAATATCCTTTAGCGATTTGGATATTAAGTTTAGGAGCTTTTGCAATTGGTATGACAGAGTTTGTAATTATGGGACTTTTACCAAACATTGCGAGAGACTTAAATGTTTCTGTATCTGATGCGGGTCAACTTATTACAGGGTATGCTCTGAGTGTAGCAATTGGTGGACCAATTATCGTACTAGCAACTTATAAATTACCTAGAAAGAACTTGCTTATTTTATTAATGGCTATATTTATAATAGGTAATGGTATTGGTAGTTTCGCCCCTAACTATGGTTCACTTATGATTAGTAGGGTTATAGCTGCTTTAGCTCATGGGTCATTCTTTGGAATAGGATCATTATTCGCAGCGAATATGGTAGCACCTCATAAAAGAGCAAGTGCTATGGCTTTAATGTTTATGGGATTAACATTAAGTAATATTATCGGTGTACCATTCGGGACATTTATTGGTCAATTATTAGGCTGGAAAATGACATTTGTTGTTATAAGTGTTTTAGGCTTATTTACACTTATAGGGATTATCAAATATGTTCCAAATCAAGAAGAAACGCAACCAATTTCGATTAAGAATGAATTGAATGTGTTAAAAGATTTAAAATTATGGCTAACTTTAGGTGTGACACTATTTGGATTTAGTAGTGTATTTGCTTACTTCACTTACATTTCACAAATATTGATTAATGTTTCTAATATTGAAGAACGTTGGATATCATTTGTTTTAATTATTTTTGGTGTAGGGGTTACATTAGGTAATATTATTGGTGGAAGATTGGCAGATTGGAACTTAAACAAAGCCTTACAAATTATATTCGTTATATTTCCTATCTATATATTCTTAATGTATTACATTCAAAACTATAGCGTGCTAATGGTAGTAGGAATATTTGTATTTGGTTTGATTGGATTTAGTATGAGTCCGTCATTACAATTTAAGAGTACAATTGTCTCTCAAGATGCTCCGATGCTAGCAAGTACGTTAAACCAATCAGCGTTTAATATCGGGAATGCATTAGGTGCAGCTATTGGTGGTATAGTTGTGAGCCAATTAGGAACAGAAAATTTAGCATTAGTTGCGCCGTTCCTAACAATTATTGGTTTAATATTCTTAATATTAGAGCAAGCATTATCTAAAAAAAGAGCTTTAAAAACTGCATAATTTTTTATTGGGAGTCTAGGACATAAATAATTGTCCCAGACTCTCTTTTTGTATTGGCAGTAGTTGACAGAGATACTATGTTGCAAGTGGGGCTTGTCTTGCAACTTTCATGTTTTTATCCATACATATTTAAGCTTTTTTTATGTGTTACCACTAATTTATAGGTATAATATATATTGTTGTAAGGAGGTCAAATAACAAATGAGACATTGGATTGAGGAACGTGTAATTAAAACACCTCATAAAATAGCGATTCAGCAAGGAGAAAACATTTTAACTTATAAAGAATTATTAAAAGATGCAAAAAAATATGCGCAATTTTTGAATGAGTTAAATCTTGAAAGAGTAGCTTTATATATTAAAAATGATATCCATCATGCTGCACTTATTATAGGTGCATGGTTGGAAAATGTTGAGCTTGTTATGATCAATACTAAATTAACTGCTAAAGAAATTGAAAACCAATTAAACTGCATAGATGTTCATACAGTTTTAAGTTATCAAGATTTAAAAATAAATCAAAAAGTAATCAATATAAATGATATTGAAGGGCGAAACGAAGTGTATGAAATTAAGCCATTTAATATAAATAAAATTGCCACAATTATGTTCACTTCTGGCACAACAGGACCTGCTAAAGCTGTTCCTCAAACATTTAACAATCATTATTATAGTGCACTTGGTTGTAAAGAAAGCTTAGGTTTTGGTGAATCAACTCGGTGGCTTTCAGTGTTACCTATTTATCATATATCAGGCCTAAGTGTATTGATTAGAAGTTTAATCTTTGGTTTTACGATAATCATTGAACCGAAATTTGAGACAAATCGTGTAATGAATCTTATAAAAAACAATAATATAACTCATATATCACTCGTACCTCAAACTTTGCAATGGTTAATGGAATCAAATTTAGACCAACCATACAATTTAGAAAAAATATTATTAGGAGGGGCAAAATTATCTCCTTCACTTATTAAAGAGTCTTTAAGTAGATCATTACCTATATATAATTCATTTGGTATGACAGAAACGTGTTCTCAATTCGTTACAGCAAGTCCTGATATGTTGAAAGAGGAACCAGAAACTGTAGGGAAAGTACCTTCAAATGTTAAGTTGAAAATTATAAATAGTAATGAGCAAGGCCACGGGGAAGTAGCTGTATTGGGTGAAAATGTAATGAATGGTTATTTAACATCTAATAATCCTGAAGAAGATTTTATAAATGGATATTTTAAAACGGGGGATATTGGTTCTATTAATGACGAAGGATTTATTTTTATTTATGATCGGAGAAAAGATTTAATCATAAGTGGTGGCGAAAATATATATCCATTTGAAATTGAACATGTTGTGTTAAACCATATAGACATCATTAATTGTGTAGCCGTTCCGGTAGAAGATGAAAAATGGGGGCAAGTTCCTGCACTTGTATATGAATCATCTAAACAAATTAAAGATGAGGAATTAATCAACTTGTTAAACAATCATTTAGCCAAGTATAAACATCCTAAACATTTTTATAAAATTAAAGAAATTCCAAGAACTTCGACGGGCAAGTTATCTAGACATAAAGTAAAGGCGTGGGTAGATTATGTTAGGAAATAAAATGAACTTTTATACGTTTACTGCTGAATTTAAGATTCCCATTAAAACGCCTTTAATTGAACTTGATAGTAGGGAAGTATTAGTAGTTGAATGGAAAGATTATGAAGGAAATACTTTTTACGGTGAATGTAATGCTTTTTCTACTAATTGGTACCATTACGAGACGATACAATCTGTTCAAAATATTTTAACCATATGGTATGAAAATAATAAATACAACCAACTTGATAGTTATGATAAAGCTAGTTTATCATTAGAGTCTTTAAACGACTATCCCAATGCAAGAAGCGTCATGTCTATGATATTCTTTCAAAAATTTCATGAGTTACAAGAGATAGAAGTAGATTATGGTGCAACAATTAGTGGGAACCTTCAAGAATATTTTAAAAGCTACAACGGTCGATTGCCATCGCGCATCAAAGTAAAATGGAATGATAATATAAAAGAGGATATGAAATATTTGAAGATGAATTATCCTGAAGTTAAAAGAGCAATCGATGCGAATGGTGTTTTAAATACAGATATTATAAAAGTGCTAAATAGTTTTTATGATGAAAATTTTATTTATGTAGAACAACCATTTAAAGAACTTAAACAATACAAAGAAGTAACTAATAAATTAGAAATACCTGTTTTTATTGATGAGTCTGCTACAAGTTTAGAAATGATACAAAAGTTTCGAGAATCAAACGTAATTGATGGTGTTGTTATTAAACCATCAAGAGTAGGTGGAATAGACAAAGCTTTAGAAATTATACAATATTGTAAAGAAAATCAATTGAAAGTCGTTATAGGCGGTATGTATGAATTTGGTTTAAGTAGTTATTTCACAGCATATTTGGCACAATATAGTGATTTACCAAGTGATATAACGCCAAGTGATTATTATTTTGAAGATGACTTTGTCTATAAATCTTCAAAGTTAACAAATCAAAACTTGTTATATTCACCGCCTGTTGTTATATATAATAAATTAAAAAAAATTAAGTCTGAGATGTAGAAAGGTCTCAGACTTAATTAGTATTTTTACAGCAGCTAACTGGACTTATAATTTATAAATATTAATGTTTATGGTCTTTTTTAGTTGGTACTGGATCAAAACCGCCTGGGTGAAATGGATGGCACTTTAGTATTCTTTTAATAGCCAACCAAGTTCCTTTGAGAACGCCGTATTCGGAAATTGCTTCTATAGCGTAATTAGAACATGTCGGATGAAAGCGACATGTTGGAGGCGTAAGAGGCGAAATATATCTTTGATATAATCGAATTAGCTTAATAAATAATTTTTTCATTGCTAAGCTCCTATTTATATTGATTGTTTGTTAAATTTTTATATGGCTTCACATCTGTGCTGTTAAATTTATAGAAATCTGTCGTTTGTTTCATGTGGATTTTAATATTCTCATTTTTAATTTTTCCAGTAGCTTCTATGTCAAATGTAAGCTGTTTAGGCAAGCTTTTATTCTTTTGGAATGATAATTTAAAGTTACCTTTTTTAATTTTTAAATCACTTATATTACTTAATGAATTTTGGTCAATTAAAGGTGATTGGCTATAACCAAAATCATATAAGTATTTCATAACTTTACCTGTACCTTCGTAAGACAATGTTCTATCTTCTAAATTGATATCATCTTCAATAGGTTTTAGTAAACTTTGGTTAAATGTTGTTAAATCAAACCAATCTTGACCAAGTTTTTGATAATAATCAACTTCTGCATTTTGTGTATGATAATTTAAGTAATTAGATTTAGGTGAAGATTTGAGTTTGTTTGAGTCAACATATATACTTTTGTTCATCGTTTTAAATGCTTTACTATTACTTTCTTGTTCGATATTGAAAGCTAGCTTATCGTGGTGATTAGTACGACCGTACGATTCTTGATTCAATTTTATCTTTTTATCTTGATAATCAACCGTCGTTACATTTTTAGAATGAATTGAATGAGTATCAATTTTCTTAATGTTTTTCTGGAAAGATTCAATAGCATCTGAGCTATCTTTATAATTATTTTGACCTTGTTGACTACAACTTGCTAGAATAAGAGTAATTGTCATAACAAGGGTTGTAAAAATTAACTTTTTCAATAGTTTCTACCTTTCTAATAAAATATATATACAGTTTATCATAATCAATGAAAGAGGTCGTGTATCATGCGTTATAAAGATCCAAATGGATTGTTTGTTGATCTACAATTTAAAGAACAAATAGAAGCCCAACATGCAAAGCATGTATTAGCGATACCTATATATAACAATCAAATTGTTCTAACACACCATAAAATAAGAGGTATAGAGTTACCTGGTGGAAAAGTTGAAAAAAATGAAACGAATAAAGAAGCAGTTATTCGAGAATTATACGAAGAAACGGGCGCTAAAGCTAAGTGTGCCATGTTTATTGCCTCATATATCGTCCATGATAAAATTCCATTTGATAAAGATGTATATATTGTTAATGTTGAAGAAATATTCGAAAAAAATGATTATTTAGAGACGTATGGTCCTATAATTGTAGATAATATAAATGAAGTCAACGAAGAAGATAAAAGTTTTTTACTTAAAGGTAAAGCAATATTAACATGTTTAGAAAGGGTGTATGAACTTGGATTTCTTAAATAGAAAAAGAATGCCTATATTTTTTAACAATCATTACACTGAAGAAGTTACTTATTCAGTAGATGACTTAAAAGTGAGAGGCTTGCTCATGACTCCCCATGCCAAAGTGAAACGCATTGTTGTTTATTTAAGAGGTGGTAAGGGTCAAGTAGGTAGAGTTCGACCAGGTAGAATGGCTCAATTTAAAAATCCAAATACACTTGTTTTTGCACCATATTATCGAGGAAGTAACGGTAGCGAAGGAAGAGATGAGTTTTGTGGTGATGATTTAAATGATGTTATTACCGGCATTAATATTTTAAAATCAAAATATCCAGAAGCACCTATTCATATGATAGGTTTTTCAAGAGGTGGAATACAAGGTCTGCTTACGTATCAAAAAGTAAAAGCATCTAGTTATATTATATGGGGCGGGGTAACAGATATGCTTATGATGTATAAAGAACGTGTTGATTTGAGAGGAATGCTGCGTCGTATGGTAGGTCACCCTAAGAAGCAACCGGGAGCTTATGAAAGGCGTGATGCGCTTAAAATGATTCGTGAAGACAGCCCTCCTATATTAATTATTCATGGAGATGAGGATGCTCAAGTAGGAATAGAAATGGCTTACCACTTAGAACAACATTTAATAAAAGAAACCGTCTTTCACAAAACGATTTATAAACAAGGGGAAGGTCACGTTTTTAGACCTCAAACAGAAAAAGAAACTTTAATCGAACTACAAAATTGGATGAATTTATGTGAACAAAAAAACTGAGCCATAAATAAATGAACTCAGTTTTTCTCTAATATAAGATTAAATTCGATTATAACTAAATCCGCCTTCTTCTTGAATATGTTCAGAAGCTTCACCGAATTTAGAGAAATTCTCTTTAAAGTCCTTTGCAAGTTGTTTAGCTTTTTCATCATACGCTTCTTGAGATACCCAAGTATTACGAGGATATAAAATTTCTGAAGGTACGCCAGCTACATGTTTAGGAATATTCAAACCGAATATTTCATCTTGAATAAATTCGGAGTTTTTAATTTCTCCGCTTATTGCACGTCTTATCATAGAACGAGTATATTTTAATTCCATTCTAGAACCAACACCATATTCTCCGCCAGTCCATCCTGTATTTACTAAGTAAACGTCTACGCCATGTTCATCAATTAATTTACCGAGTAACTCAGCATATTCTGTTGCATGTAATGGTAAGAACGGTGAACCGAAGCATGTTGAGAACACTGGTTGAGGGCTCGTTACGCCTCTTTCTGTACCAGCTAATTTAGAAGTGAAACCACTTAAGAAATGATACATAGCTTGAGATTTATCAAGTTTTGAAATAGGTGGTAACACACCAAATGCGTCAGCTGTTAAGAAAATAATAGTATTTGGATGACCTGCAATTGACGGTTGTACGATATTATCAATGAAGTCAATTGGATATGCAGCTCGTGTGTTTTCAGTTAATGTTGTGTCGTCATAATCAACTGTACCATCTTTTTGCACACCAACATTCTCTAAGACTGTACCGTAACGAATAGCATCATATATTTGAGGTTCTTTTTCTTGGCTTAAACTTACAGTTTTAGCATAACAGCCACCTTCAATATTAAATACGCCATTTTCGTTCCAACCATGTTCATCATCACCAATTAATTTTCTGTTTGGATCAGCTGATAAAGTTGTTTTTCCTGTTCCAGATAGACCAAAGAATAAAGCAACGTCATTATTGTATCCAACATTTGCAGAACAGTGCATGCTCATGATACCTTTTTTAGGAAGAAGGTAATTCATAACTGAAAAAATACCTTTTTTCATTTCTCCAGCATATTCTGTTCCGCCAATTAAAATTACACGATGTTTAAAAGAAGTAATAATAAATGTTTCAGAGTTTGTTCCATCTTTTTCAGGGTCTGCTTTGAAACCAGGGGCACTTATTATTGTGAAATTAGGATTGATATTTAAAGCCTCTTCTTTTGTTTCAGGGCGGATAAACATATTTTGTGCAAATAAATTATGCCAAGGTAGTTCGTTTATAACACGTAAATCTAAACGAGTAGATTCATCGGCACCCGCATATCCGTTGAAGACATAAAGTTGTGATTTTTGGTTTAAATAGTCAATAACTTGATCATATAAATTTAAAAAACTGTGTTCAGAAATAGGCTGGTTTATAGAACCCCAATCTATATCTTGTTCCGTGTCTTCTTCTTTAACAATAAATTTGTCTTTAGGTGAGCGACCTGTGTATTTACCAGTTTCCATTCTAATAGCTCCGGATTCAGTTAACACACCTTCACCTGATTCTAAAATGTGTTTGTACAACTCAGATCTAGAAAGTTGTTTTAAAGTTGTTTCTTTGCTAAGAAGATTAGTTAATTCGATTGATTCTGTAATTGACTGTATTGCCATAAATGACGACCCCCATGTCTAAAAATTATTTTGTAAGCATTTTCATGGAATTAGTATAACACATTGAGATAAATAGTCTATACTAATAAACGAATTTATTGTTAAAAGTTTATGACAAAATATTTATTTCGTGTTTCATTGACATAATTCTAAAACTTTAGTATTATCATTTCTGACGGATTCTCTTATCCTGAGTGGTGGAGGGACATGGACCCAATGAAACCCAGCAACCTCTTTCTAAATGAAAGGAAGGTGCCAAACCGTTTGCAGACCAATATTGTCTGAACGATAAGAGCGAATGGACACGAGTGTGCCTTCTCTCTATTGTTTTATAGAGAGAAGGCACTTTTTATTTGCACTGAGGAAGAGACCGTACAACATAATCTAAAGGAGATTTTTTATGTCAAAAAACAGAAGACTCTTCACATCCGAATCAGTAACAGAAGGACATCCTGATAAAATTGCCGACCAAATATCTGATGCAATTTTAGATGAATTACTAAAAGGTGATCCAAAAGCGAGAGTCGCTTGTGAAACAACTGTAACTACAGGTATGGCTTTAATTTCAGGAGAAATATCAACTTCAACATACGTAGATATTCCGAAAGTAGTAAGAGAGACTGTAAAAGATATAGGGTATACTAGAGCGAAGTATGGTTATGATTTCCAAACAATGGCAATACTAACAGCTATCGATGAACAATCACCTGATATTGCTCAAGGTGTTGATTGTGCTTTAGAAGATAGAGACGATTTAACAGATAGTGAAATTGAGTCTATCGGTGCTGGAGACCAAGGCTTAATGTTTGGTTATGCTACAAATGAAACTGAAACATATATGCCGTTACCAGTATATCTAGCTCATCAATTGTCAAAAAGATTAACTGATGTACGTAAAGATGGCACTTTAGAATATTTACGTCCAGATGGAAAGACACAAGTAACAATAGAATACGACGAAAATGATAAACCTTTAAGAGTAGATACTATTGTTGTTTCTTCACAACATCATGAAAAAATAGAATTAGAAAAAATTCAACAAGATATTAAAGATCATGTTATATATCCAATCGTTCCTAAGGAATTATTAGATGATCAAACAAAATTCTTTATTAATCCTACTGGAAGATTTGTTATTGGTGGGCCACAAGGAGACGCAGGTTTAACAGGTAGAAAAATCATCGTTGATACATATGGTGGTTATGCTAGACACGGTGGAGGTTGCTTCAGTGGTAAAGACCCAACTAAAGTTGATAGATCTGGTGCTTATGCGGCTCGTTATGTAGCTAAAAATATCGTAGCTAGCGGCCTAGCTGATAAATGTGAAGTTCAACTTGCATACGCAATTGGAGTAGCACAACCTGTTTCAATTGCTGTTGACACTGCTGGTACTGGTAAAGTTGAAGAAAATGTACTAGTAGAAAAAATAAGAGAATTATTTGATTTAAGACCAGCAGGTATTATTCAAATGCTAAACTTAAGACAACCAATATATAAAAAGACTGCAGCATACGGTCATTTTGGTAGAACTGATGTAGAATTACCATGGGAACAATTAGATAAAGTAGAATTATTAAAAGATTTAGTAAATAAATAAACCTAAAAGTAAAATCAGTATTAAAAAAGAGTCTCATCATTAGTTATATGATCTAGTGGTGAGATTCTTTTTATATATATTCTTAGATATCTGAGAATTTTAATTTACTAATAAAGTGTGTATTAACTATAGAAATGTACGAAGTATTTAAAAAATCAAAAAATAATGCTTAAATTAGAGAAGAATATTGAAGATATATACTGAATTTATTTATAATATTTACTATAATAGATGTAATACATAAGAAAGGGAGCGATCAGCAAATATGAGTCAATTAGAACCGATTCATTATGGATTAATCGCAGCTGTCGTTATTGCGATAATATTTATCATATTATTCTTTGTTTCATTAAAACAAAGAAAGAATTCTTTGGCGAAAGTTCAGGAACAACATAAGAAGCAAAATGAGTCACTTAAATCTGAACACAAAGAAAAATTGGACCATGAACGAGTAGAAAACAAAAAGGTTCTATCTAAACAAAAAGAAGAGCATCAAGTTGAAATTTCTCAAAAAGAAAGAGAAATTGACTCATTAAAAATATTTTCGAAAAATGAAGGAGAATATATAACTGATAGACATTTATTAGATCTCCGTGATCAACTTGTTAATGAACGAAGAATAAGACCTGAAGATATGCATATAATGGCAAATATCTTTTTACCTAAAGATCCTTTAGGTAAGGTACATCAAATCGATCATATTGTTTTAACGAGAACTGGTATTTATGTTATTGACTCTAATTTGGTAAACGGCCATATATATCATGGTATAACTGAACAGCAATTTAGTGAGTTCCCTGTACTTGGGCAAGTGTTTGAAACATTGGATTTAAATCCTAAAAAAGAACAAACTTTACTCCTTGAAAAACAAGCTAGTAAAAAATCAGCTGCATTTCATGATTATACTGATAAAGTTAAAGAAGTGGACGAAACATCTGAAGAATTACAAAGACAACTCGAACTTAAATATACGCCAACACCAATCATCTATTTCCATCCTGATGAAGTGGATGAAGCCACAATTAGTAATTACTCACAAGATCCAAATATTAAAGTGCTTGTTGGTGAACAACAATTACAACATTTCTTCAATAAATTTGTATTCCATGGAAGATTCCAATACAGTGTTGAAGATCTAGAAAGAATAATGGACGAGTTAGAAAAGTTTAATCCTTAAGCAGAAAACGCTACAATAATAGTAGCGTTTTCTTTTTTTATAAATAATATGAAAAGGTGGTTGTGAAAATGAGTGAGAAACAATTTGATGTTAGAAATCCTGCTACGGAAGAAATTATTGAAACTTTGAACAATAATAGTGAAGAAGAGATTAACGAAATGATTGAAAATGCTCATCATGCTTTTCAAAAATTTAAAAAAACAACAGCTCACGAAAGAAGTGCACTTCTATATAAATGGCGTGAGCTCATTTTAGAACAAGAAGAAGAAATTGCGTTAATTATGACTAAAGAAAGTGGTAAACCATTAAAAGAATCAAAAGGTGAAGTAAAGTATGCTACAGATTACATTTTATGGTTTGCTGAAGAAGCTAAAAGAACTTATGGCAGAGCAATACCAGAGCATGTAGATAATAAAAGATTAATCGTTACTAGAGCACCGGTGGGTGTTGTCGCAAGTATTACACCATGGAATTTCCCAGCAGCAATGATGACAAGAAAAGCAGCGCCAGCTCTAGCAGCAGGATGTACATTTATTTGTAAACCTGCACAAGATACACCATTAACAACAATGAAATTTGTAGATTTAGCTCATGAAGCTGGTTTTGATAAAGATGTTATACAATACGTTAATGGTTCAGGTAAAGACGTTGGTAAAATCTTTACAAGCCATGAATTAATTTCTAAAATCACTTACACTGGTTCTACACCAGTAGGTAAACAATTAATGGAGCAATCTAGTTCAACTCTTAAAAAAGTTACGTTAGAATTAGGAGGGCACGCACCTTTAATTGTTCATGAAGATGCTGATATAGAAAAAGCCGTACAAGGTACAATAGCATCTAAGTTTAGAAATGCTGGTCAAACTTGCGTATGTGCTAATAGAATATATGTACATGAATCTATTAAAGATAAATTTGAATCTTCATTAAAATCTGAAGTGAACAAATTGAAAGTAGGTAACGGGCAAAATGAATCTACTGACATTGGTCCTGTAATCAATAGTGATGGATTTGAGAAAATAAAATCACATATTGATGATGCAACTAGTAAAGGTGCCCGTGTAGTAACTGGAGGAGATAGTTATAAAGATGGTGGTTATTTTGTAGAGCCAACTATTCTATCTGAAGTTACTGATGATATGAAAATTATGTTTGAAGAAACATTTGGACCAGTTATACCAATTCAAACATATAACTCATTAGAAGAAGTAATCAAGAAGGCGAATGATACACCATTTGGTTTAGCAGCATATTTCTTTACAGAAAATTATGCAACTGGCATAGAATTATATGAAAACTTAAATTATGGTGTGATTGGTTGGAATGATGGAGGTCCAAGTGCTGCACATATCCCGTTCGGTGGTATGAAAGAAAGTGGTTTTGGCCGAGAAGGCGGTTCAGAAGGTATTGAGCCATATCTAGAAACAAAAGTAGCTTCAATACTATTATAAAGATAAAACCAGGAGGAAATAACATGACACAGAAACAAGTAGAATTTTACAATGGTAATACAATACCAGCACTAGGATTAGGAACGTTTAGAGTTGAAAACAATGATGAATGTAGAGAAGCGGTTAAACATGCTATAGAAAGTGGTTACCGTCATATAGATACAGCACAAACTTACAAAAATGAAGAAAAAGTAGGCCAAGGTATTAAAGAAGGTTTAGAATCAGCAGGCTTAAATAGAGAAGATTTATTTATAACTACTAAATTATGGATGACGGATTACGGTATGGAAAATGTCCAAAATGCATATGAAGCTTCATTACAAAGACTTGGGCTAGACTATGTAGATTTATATCTGATTCATTGGCCTGGAGACGATAAAGAATTAATTGCTGAAACGTGGAAAGCAATGGAAGCTTTATATAACGATGGAAAAATTAAAAATATAGGTGTGAGTAATTTTAATGTTTCACATTTAGAAAGTTTGTTACAAGAAGCATCTATTAAACCAGTGATTAATCAAATTGAATGCCATCCATATCTAACTCAAAAAGACTTAAGAACATACTTAAAAGCACAAAAAATTGTAGCTCAATCATGGTCTCCATTAATGAATGGACAAATTTTAGAAGATGAAACAGTTAAAGAGATAGCAAAAGAAATAGGTAAAACACCGGCTCAAGTTATCATTAGATGGAATATTGACGAAGATATAGTTGTGATACCTAAATCAGTAACACCATCAAGAATTGAAGAGAATTTAAATGTTTTTGATTTTGAATTAAATGAAGATCAATTGTCACGATTAAATAATTTAAATAAAGACGAAAGAATTGGACCTGACCCAGAGAAATTTACTGGTAAATAAGGTGAATAAGTAAAATATAAATAAATTCTCCTAATCCGTTAGATTTTAAAATTTTGGATTGGGAGAATTTTTTCGAATTTTTAAGTGTATGAATGCCTAAGTATAGGTGTTATTACTTTAAAAAACTTTGAAATTTGTTAAATGATATAGCCTAAATAACAAGCAGTTAATGATAATATAACCGTTAATGCTATATATAATATCATTTGTTTATATGATTTTAATAAGTAACGTTCATATACTTCAAGTATATGTGTTGAAAAAGTTGTGTAACCTCCACAAAAACCGATAGCTAATATCGAATAAATATGTGAACTTTCTGCTATATATTGTGCACAAAGACCAATAATAAAGCTTCCAACAACATTAACGATTAATGTAGCAAAGGGGAAACTTTGCGTGAAAAATTTACTGATAATTTGATTTGTCATATGTCTAAGTACTGCTCCTACACCAGAGCCTATCATTATTAAAATTAATATCATTTTTCCTCTGTCCCTTTCTTATATCCGAGAGCAACAAATATAAATCCTAAGATAATACTTATAGTTACATAAGTAAAAGCTAATATAAATTGTCCGCTTTTTAACAAGTGTATTGTTTCTAAACTTAGACTAGAATACGTAGTGAGCGCACCTAAGAAACCAGTTGTTATCATTTTCTGTATATAAGGGTGTTTTTTAAAATATTTTATAAAATAAGTAGAGCAAATACCCATAAGAAGAGCACCAATTAGATTTACTGATAAAGTCGAGAAGGGGAAGGTATTACTTGAAATAATAAAACTTGAAAGATAGCGTAATCCACCTCCAATTGCACCACCTATAAATATTACGACATAAATCATATAAAAACCTCCAAAATAAAAAGGAGCGGGACAGAAATCTTATTTTTCAAAAAAGATTTCATAGTACCGCCCCGGTAAGGGTGACTAGGAGTAAAAAAAGCTTGATATAACCGCATTTTTCATTCCAGTCAGTTACTGTCAATATCATGACAGAGGTTGAGACATTGATAATATCCTAACCTTAAATTATACCAAAGAATTTCACTATAACGACAATGTGGTAAATAATAACTACAAATAATAAAATTGGTAAAAATTTACTGATTTTCGCAATAGTTTTATGCTTTTCAGTTTGATATTTAATTGACTTATCAGTTGTAATAACAGCAATAAGTAATAGAATACCGTTTAAAATACTGCTGATTAATACAAGTGATACTAGAGATCCAAACCATGATTCTATGAGAGGATTCTGTGCACTTAAAAATAAACTAATAATCATGAGTACAACTGATATATAAAAATAGCGTTTAGCTTTATCCATGATGGCCTCCAAAATTTCCATATAATCGCTTATGTTATCATAAATGTTAATTCAATGCATCTAATAACTTTAATACTTCTTCAAAATCATCCATCTTTTTACAGTGGCTTGGAAGAATAAATAACTTTTTGTTACTGCTATGCTTAAAATCAATTAATTTCATATGGGTTTCTATAAAACGCTCGCCATTGTATGATTGTTTAAGTAATCGTTTTGTAGGAAGTTCATTTTTGTCTAAATTTGAACGACACCATGCAGCGTCACTACACATGAATATATTTAAATCTTGAAATTTCATCATTAAGCCAAATTGACCAGGCATTGCTCCAGGTAAATAATAACTGATTAGTGAATCATTATTAAAAATTTTAAATCCTTTACCAAGAACAGAATCATCAACTTTCGAAAAATTTTCTATAAACTCTATACGATCTTTAAAGTCATCAGGCATAACATGGAAACTCAATTGTAGGCTATTGTTTGAAACTTGTTGTGTTATGAAATCATGATAAGCTTCATGAGAAGTGATAATCGTAGCGTTTTTAAAAGCATTTAAATATCCAATGTGGTGACTAGCGAAATTTGTAATAATACAGTAATCAATTTGATCAGGATGAATATGGTCTTTCATAAGTTGGCTTGGCAACGTTTCAAAAACTTTATAATCTTGTCTATGAAAAAGTTTTAAAGTTTTTAAATCGGTGCTAGGCTTAACGCGTTCTGAAAAACCAGTATTGATTAAAATTTTAAAATCGTTAATTTCTAAATAATAAGAAAAGATATAATAGCGTTCGACTAAACTTTTCTTTCTATTATTTATGATGGCTTCGTCTCCTAGAAAGGAGCCCGTTGAATATAGCTTGAAGTGTTTAATTATTTCATGCTTGTCAATCATCGTAACTCACCGCCTAGTTAATCCATATTTTAAATATATAAATCATATTTATAATTAAACTTATATTTATGTATATTATGACATAAAACTATTGAAATTACATTTAAGGAAGCTTAACAAATGTTATATAAATCAAATAATTTAGTAAGCGATTGCAAATTGTGGTACGATAATGTTACATAAATTGAAAGGAATGAATAGCATGAGTAATCTAAAAGTACAAGTATTTGCTGATGGTGCAGACATCGAAGAAATGAAGCAAGCATACCAAAATAATGAAGTAGATGGTTTTACTACAAATCCTAGTTTAATGAAAAAAGCAGGCGTTACTGACTATAAAACATTTGCTGAAGAAGCAGTTAAAGCAATCCCAGACGCTTCAATTTCATTTGAAGTATTTGCGGATGATATAGAAACTATGGAAAAAGAAGCGGAAATTTTAAAACAATACGGTGAAAATGTATTCGTAAAAATTCCTGTCGTTAATACTAAAGGTGAATCGATGATTTCACTTATTAAAAAACTGTCAGAGAATGACGTGAAAGTAAACGTTACGGCAGTATATACAATAGAACAAGTAAAAGAAATTGTTGAAGTGATTAAACCGGGTGTTGAAACATACGTATCTGTATTTGCAGGACGTATTGCTGATACTGGTGTAGATCCACTTCCTTTAATGAAAGAAGCAGAAAAAGTTTGTCATAGCAAAGAAGGCGTGAAATTGTTATGGGCAAGCTGTAGAGAATTATTTAATGTCGTTCAAGCAGATGAAATTGGTGTTGATATTATAACATGTCCAAAAGATGTAGTGGCTAAGGTTCCTAACATTGGAAGAGATGTAAATGAATTATCAGTAGATACAGTTAAAGGTTTCGCTAAAGATATTAAAGCAAGTGGTTTAAGCATTTTATAATTAATATTGAGAAGTTATAAAAATGGAGTTTGGTACATAATATACCAAGCTCCTTTTTACTGAAATAAATATTAAATTATAGGTAGACCTAAACTAGAATTAACCCACTAAATTAATATTATTTTACGATAGCTAATTCATTAACTTGTCTGTTGTTTTGTTATATAATCATATTTCAATGACAAAAATGGAGTGGACAATATGGCAAACAACTTAAGACTAGCTCAAAAGGGTGCATATATTAGTATTGTTATGTATATCATTCTTTCAATTATAAAATATATAGTAGGTACCAGTTATCATTCTTCTGCTTTAAGAGCAGATAGTTTAAACAACTTAACGGATATTTTCGTTTCAGTGGCTGTATTAGTAGGATTAAAAATATCTATAAAGCCAGCAGATAAGAATCATCCGTATGGACATATGAAGACTGAGAATATCACAACTTTAATCGTTTCATTTATAATCATGTTCGTAGGTATTCAAGTTATATCATCTAATATACCTATACTTTTCACTGGAGAGTACGGTCAACCTAGCACTTTAACAATATGGGTCAGTTTCATCAGTGGTATTGTCATGCTTCTCGTATATAAATTTAATGATTCTTTATCAAAGAAAACAAAGAGTACATCTTTAAAATCTGCATCTAAAGATAACTTATCCGATGCACTAGTCAGTATTGGTACTGGTATAGGTCTAATATTCACACAAATTGGATTTCCTATAGTGGATATTGTCTTAGCAGTTATTTTAGGTGTGATTATTGTGTTTACTGGTTTTTCAATATTTAAAGAATCTATATTTACACTTAGTGACGGATTTCACGAAAAAGATTTAAACAATTATAGTGAGGATATATCTAAAATACCTGGTGTAATAGATGTTCCATCGATTAAAGGCCGATACCACGGAAATAGTGTGTTTTTAGATGTTACAATTGTTGTAGATAAAAAACTTTCTTTAGACGAAGCTCACGATATATGTGACTTAGTTGAAAAAGAATTACAAAAATCAGGGGTATATTCGTCTTATGTTCATCCTGAACCTAATTTATAAAAAACTTATCGAGTCTGGGACATAAATATGTCTCAGACTCGTTTTGTTGATTTTTAAATTTTCCATTTTTCTTATATTTGTTGCTATTATAGCAATCCTTAAAACATATTTCATTTTAGACTTTTCTCGTTAAGATATACAAAAGTGCTTTATTTGTGGTTCAACTTTTGTGGTGCACTTCATAAAGGTATGGTTAGTTGGATTATTGTCATAGAAAATCCAATAAAGGAGTGTGTATTTGGATTAATGAAGTAGAAAATCCAATAAAGGAGTGTGTATTTGGATTAATGAAGTAGAAAATCCAATAAGAAGGTGCGTAGTTGGATTATTGTCTTAGAAAATCCAATAAAAGTGTGGTTAGTTGGATTATTGTCTTAGAAAATCCAATAAAGGTGTGGTTAGTTGGATTAATGAGATAGAAAATCCAATAAAGGTATGGTTAGTTGGATTAATGAGATAGAAAATCCAATAAAGGTATGTGTATTTGGATTAATGAAGTAGAAAATCCAATAAAGGTGTGGTTAGTTGGATTAATGAGATAGAAAATCCAATAAAGGTATGTGTATTTGGATTAATGAAGTAGAAAATCCAATAAAGGTATGGTTAGTTGGATTATTGTCTTAGAAAATCCAATAAAGGTATGTGTATTTGGATTAATGAAGTAGAAAATCCAATAAAAGTGTGGTTAGTTGGATTATTGTCTTAGAAAATCCAATAAAGGTATGGTTAGTTGGATTAATGAGATAGAAAATCCAATAACAATATCAACTCTTGCTTTTTGATCAGTCCCATCCAAAAACGAACTAAGGAATTATGTTCCCAGCTCTTTCATTACATTGGCAATTGTTGATTGGATTGAAAATATTTTTCAATTCTAGTCTTACTCTCTATTTGTTTATATTAAATGTATAATGTAAAATGATGTTTCATTAATAGAAAGGAACGATAATATGACTGAAAAAGAGAAAATGATAAGAGGGGACTTATATTTACCGAGTGACAATGAATTAGTAGAAGATAGAAAAAAAGCACGCGAATTAACATATGAGTTTAACCAATTACCGATTAAAGAAAAAGACAAAAGAAAAAAAGTACTACAAATATTATTAGGTGATTATAAAGAAAACTTTGAAATTAATCCACTATTTAATGTTGATTATGGATATAATATTTTTATAGGAGAAAATTTTTATTCTAACTACAACTGTACAATGTTAGATGTTTCTACAATACATATCGGTGATAATTGTATGTTTGGTCCTAATGTAGGATTATACACAGCGACACACCCAATTGATCCAGGTGAAAGAAATTCCGGATTAGAATTTGCTAAACCGATAGTAATTGGTGATAATGTTTGGATTGGCGGTAGCGTTGTTGTTAATCCTGGGGTCACTATCGGTGATAATGTAGTAATTGCCTCTGGAGCAGTAGTGATTAAAGACGTTCCTTCTAATAAAGTAGTCGGAGGAAATCCAGCTAAGATAATCAAAAGTATAGATTGATTCTTGTGTTATTTACTATAAATTAAAACTAATTCATAATAATAATCATATCAATATGGTATATTATGGTCATAGCGTTCGATAAAAAACAAAAGGGGATGTTATGCATGCAAATATTAGGAAAAGGCTATGAAAATGATCATCATTACTTTCATGTCATAACAAATCAAAACCATTTAATCAAAGTGAGAGTACCAGATGATATGGATGATGATGAATTAAGATATTTATTAGAAGCGGTTTGTAATGATTATGATGAAAGCCATTAAGAATATTTATTATAAAGATTGAGTTCGGGACCTAGATCCTAATTCAAAATAAATAAGCATATCACTTAACTGATTATCTCAGTTTGAAAGTGATATGCTTATTTTTTATTAGATATATTTAGGTAACGGTTTTTTGAGTTTTTTTCCATAATATAAATTCAACTATTGCTACAATCACTAATGAAGCTCCAAACAACGGCATTATTATGCCTAACAACACTAGTGGTATTATTAATCCAAGTGACCACTTTCCTTTAACAATTGGAGGAGCGCCAAAGGTACCAGTTTTTCGTCGTTTCATCCAAGTGATAAAACCTAATACTATGCCACCTATGAATGTGATGCAAACTAGTAAATTCATTACTTTATTTGCTGTACCGAATAGATGACCTTCGTGAAGGGGAATACCATAGCTAAACCATTTTCCTACAATTCCATAATCTTGATAGTCAACTTTACCTAATTGTTTGCTAGAATATTGATCATAATAAGCTGTAGTTTCTTCTTTAGGTGGGACGTCTAGACCAGTTACACCACTGTTACTGCTTTTAGAAACAGTGAAGACCCCATCTTTATCTCCTGGATATACTACTGAGAAGGGTTCTTTAATGCCATCTTGTTTACTTTGAGTTATAATGTTCTCTAAGCTTTGTTGACCATTTGTACCAATCATACTTGTTGAATTACCATGATGCTCTGCATGTGCATCCTTGTCCGATTTGGGTTTTTCTTTAGTTCTAGTTGCCCAAGGTAATTCATTATCTTCAGATTTTGGAGGGTTAGATTTTAATGCTGTATATCCTAACTTTGGATGATCTTCTGCAAACTGATTAATTTGTTTTCCCATAAACGCCGACCAAGGTAAGCCTGTTAAGACTACTATAAAAATAGGTATAGCTATGATTAATCCAACTATTGCATGTAGTCGTCTATTAAATAAGAATGCGTTTTTCTTTTTAGTATTCTTTAATGCTTTTGATTTGAAAGTTAAATAAACACCAGATAGTATCATAAAGATTGTCCAACATGCTGCTAATTCAACTAAATAATTTACGATTGTACCACCAACAAATAAAGAGCTGTGTAATTCTCTAAGTACATTTGAATAAGTGAATTTAGCATTTTGATTAGCCACTCTTTGATTATGTTCATCTAAAAATATGTATCTAGAGTCTCCTTTGTCATTACCGATTGTGACACGGTTATTGTAAGGTTCATCCATAATACTTATTTTTTTGATTTCGTATCCTTTATAAACTTCTTGTATTTCTTTAACTGCACCATCTAATGATTGATGACCTTTTGTTTCGCTATTTGAGAAAAATTCATCCTCATATATATGATTCTCTACATTGGTAAAAAATAAATAACCAATGCCTGTTAAAGATAAAGTTAGAAGTAAAGGCGTAATAAAAAATGCTGCGTAAAAATGTAAACGTCTTAATGGGTTATAAACTTGTTTCACAATAACATCCCCGATTTCTTTATTTATTCTCGCCTAGTTAAAGGTATAACTTCAAGAAAATAAATACAATATGAAAAAGTGGAAAATTATGAAACTTTAGTGAATTTAGAAAAAGCCATGTAATAAATGTATCCAAAATGTAATATTAAAACACTCTAAAAATTCAGAATAAAATGTTAAAATTGAATAAATGAGATGAGGTGAATTACTGTGCTTACAAATGTAACTTTAATCAATGACAAAAAAAGTCGAAAAAATATAATAAATAAATTTTATAAAGGCTTAAATCAAGAAAGTATTCACGAAGCCGTTATAAGTTTAGAAGAAAGAAAACATCAAAATTTTGAGCATGGTGAAGTTTACTTTCAAGGCGATCTTAGTTCGGAAGAACAACAAGATTTAAATTTAAGTAAATCAGACGGGTTATTTATTATTAATGAGGATAATAAAAAGTGTGGAGCAATTGTCCCTTTACAACTTATTGTCCAATATTTAGCATCTAATCAAGAAGCAATTGCTAAAGAAAAAGGGTTAAGTATTATACAATTGGAGAATATTATCGATCGTTTAGAGTTAACTCTTAAATCAGAAGGTTTATAAAATACAAATAAGTCACGATTTCGTGACTTTTATTTTTTTAGAATGGAGTGTTAAATATGTACGAAGCAATTATTTTCGATTTTGACGGTACAATTATAGATACAGAGATTCATTTATTTAATACACTAAATAAGCATATTGAAAATTATAAAAATCCACCTATATCTTTAGATGAATATAAAGCCTCAATCGGATCAGTATCAAAAGAATTAGATGAAAGAATATTTAATGCACTAGGTTCAGAAATCGCATTAAAAGAAATGTTTGAAGATCATTATAAAGGCACATACAATTTACCACTAAAACCAGAAGTTAAAAAATTATACGATTATAGTGTGGAAACTAATTTGAAGATGGGTATTGCTACTAGTAGTTACAAAAAAGATATAATACATAACGTTGAACGTTTAGAGTTGAATAAAAATATAAATGTTATAAAAGGAAGAGAAGATGTAGCATTTGTAAAACCTAATCCGGAATTATATATTCAGGCAGCTCATGAATTAAACGTAGAACCTGATAAGTGCTTAGCAATTGAGGATACACCTAATGGAGCTCAAGCAGCTGTTGATGCTGGAATGGATGTTATTGTTATAACACATGATATTACAGAAGACTTGGACTTTAGTCATATAAATATTTTAGATAAGAATGTAAAGGCTGAAGAAATTATAGAACGTTATCTTGAACGAGCATAAAATAGGTTTTATTTAATAGTTTAAATCTAAGATTAATTTAATCCCAACGTATATTGATTAATGTTATAATAAATTTACTAATGACATTTAGAGGTGTTGCATGAATAACGAACAATATAAATCAGTTGTTTATAAAAAATTGTGGTTTATAAACAATAAAGAAAAAGAAGTTGCTACAGAGATGCTAAATAGCAATGAAAATCTATTAGAGCAACATGGTAAACCTAGTCATTTTGTTTCTAATTTTCTTGAGAAAGAAATTATAGATAAAGCTAAACCACCGAGTTCAATAGATAAAGCTATGACGTTAGGTGGACTACTATTTGGTAATGTCCTCATGGTAGGTATTCTCATTACGGCAGCATTGTTAATATTAGGTACATTCACTTTATACTTTACAAAACCTTTAAGTGAGGCGCTATTATTTCAGCTACTCTACATCATTCTAGGTGTCGTATTACTTTTCATTGGTTATAAAGGCATAAAGTGGGTAAATGCTTACTTCACAAAAAGAATACTAATAGCCAAATGGCTCAAAGATTTATCGTAGCATATGTAGGGGGTGTCATGAATGAGTTTATTATATTTTGACGAGTGGCGTGAAACACGAGCAACTATAAGATATATAGCACAAATAATGGGTAAGTGTTGTATAGAAACAAAAGAACCAGAGCCACTATATAAACATGTCATGCTGACAGTTAATCAAGTTGGTTTATCAACAGGTGTATTACAAAGTAATGGTCATGAATTTGAAATAACTTTAGATTTATTGGATCAAACATTGGTTGTGAAAGTAGACAAAGAAGAGCAGTCATTACTAATAAAAACAGGACAAACAATTCAGGAATATTATGAATTTATTTTCGAAATATTAGAAGAACATGATATAACAATTAAAATTAATACGAAACCTTATAATATACCTTATGAAACAACATTAGATAAGGATGATAAAGAACGTACTTTTAATCCTAAAATAGCTTATCATGCACTTCGCTTGATGCAACAAGCACAATACGATCATTATCAATTTCTACATTCAAGAAATATTAAAGATGTAAAAACAGGTTTATTCTGGGATAAATTTGATGTTACTTCTATTTTTTATGTTGAAGGTAATGATGAATATACAGTTTCATTATGTTATTATTTTGGAGATAAGTATAGAGAGTCGCCATACTATGTTCTGAAGATTAATCCATTTAAAAAAGATAAAATAAATTTAAAACAAGTTGAACCTTCTTATGCTGAATACAATGGTAAAGATGGTAGCTTTTTAATTTATGAAGAAGACTTAGAAAGCATTATGAGAAGAGATGAAGTATTACTAACTTTCTTTAATAGTGCTTATCAAGCTTTACTTTCAGGTGTGAGTAGTAAATTAACAAAATAATAAAATACATTTTAAAGAGAGAGGGTAATGAGTCTAATTTTATTATAAGATTTCATGTGCCCACTCTTTTTTAAATCCTTAAATGATATTTTTGGTAGTGTATGAGTCTTAAGGATTCACCAAACTTTTTACTAATCAGATGATAATCTTGATCTATATTGATAGTATTATTATTCTTAAATTTTATTTCTGTATGATATGACAATGGTTCAATATGTTGTATTTGCTTAGCATTGATTAACATATAATCAAAGTGAGATTTTGATGTAGTAGGGAATAGAACAAAGTCTTGTGTAGCGTAAATCATGAGAGGAATAAGTTTATGAACTTTCAAAATATATTTAGCATATTGTTCGCGAGTGCGCATATTAGCACCTTCAATTTTTAAAGCATCGTCTATAAGGGTTTTAACAGAAAGGTTAGTGTATTGGATTGGATGCTGTATATATTCTATTTGGTATTTATATATAGGATTTTCTGAACGTTTTAAAAAGGTCATGTCTGCACAAATTAATGTCTTCAGTAACTACACCTCCTAACACTTAATATTTTATATATAAATGCTGACAGTGTATAGCTCATTGTTAAAATCTAAAATAAGAATTCCGATTTTAATTTTTCTCTAGTTGATTTTCTATATCTTTTAATTGATGAAGGACTCTTATTCATATATATGCTTATTTCGTTTGTAGAAAAACCCTGTAATGTTAAATTGAGCCAAGTCAACTCCTCTTCATTTAAAATCTCCAATAAACTATATAATTCATATTGATAAAAATCACTGTACGATTGATCAAGTAGTGTATAATCAGATGTAGGCAAAAAACGGTTTATTTCTTTAATATTTTTTCTTAGACAATCGATTAAATAATACTTTAACTTTAAATAAATGTATTTTTCCTGATTTGTAGATTTCGATTCATCATAGGATTTTAATAAATCCCATAGTTTTATAACCATAAGTTGAAAGTAATCATCGTAATGATATTTAATTTGGTGTTGATGCAAAAGATGATGTATCATCTTTTCGTATTTTTTATAATTCAAATTGAATTGCTTGTCTAACATGGTTGCCTCTTTTTGTGGGCATGCACACTAGTATTTCCGGATGTACTAATTATATATATTTTAGGAACAAGCGTTTAATTTGAAAACAACATATATAAAGGTCTAATATAGATTAAACAAAATAAAACGTAAATTTACGTAAAAAATATAAAAATATAGCCGAAATAAAACATAAAAAAGCACATTAAAAATTATACGTTTAAATGATTTACAATTGCCATAATAACGTGTATATTTGGATATATATGGACATATGTTTTATTGGGGCAAAGACTAGGAGGTTCATCTTATGGATTATGAACACTTAAATTTAGAACATTTTTTTGCGAGAAACAATGAACTAAATAATATTAGAGATAATGCTGATTTTGTAATGATTAACAATGTAAACCGATTTATGAATTATAGAAATGGCGAAGAAGAAGGAACGATTAATCTAAGTCATTACAACTATAAAAATAGATCAGCTGCAATGTCATTTATTTTCATGGACTATACACCTTATAAATAAGCAAACATGCTTTTAAAGTATGTCTGCTTTTTTTATTTGAATTGAAATATAATAGTAATTAAAACTTAATAATTTAAATTTTGAATATTCCGTTGTAATCCTTTAAAATATAAGAGGTAAACTTTTTAAAAATAGTTAATCAAAATGATATCGGTTATAAGTTTACAAATTTAGAGGTGAAACGATGAAGAATGCCAGGCTAGAAACAATTAAAAATATAGTCGTATTATTATTAGTTTTAGCAATAATTGTTGGCCTGTTCTATTATTTAATTTCAAATCATTTAAAGTTTTACGAAGTAGATAAACAAGAAGAAAATGTAGAGGTACCACTAACTTTAAGTAAAGCCGTTGAAAAACAATATAAAAATGATACGAAAATGCAGGTAGCAACAGAGTCAGGCAATTGGAAGAATGCGTCAAGAAGTGAAATACATGATGTAATGGATGTTGAAAAGATACTAAATGATAAAAAACAAGTTTATCAGTTTTTAAATTTATCAGAGTATCAAGGTATTGATGAAAAAAGATTCCACCACATGCTAAGAGAAAGAGGAGCACTTGAGAAATACTCAAATCAATTTTTAGATGCTGCTAAACAAGAACATGTTAATGAGGTGTACTTAATTAGTCATGCTATTTTAGAAACAGGTAATAATAAGAGTAAACTAGCTAATGGTGTATTATTAACGGATAAAGGAAAAGTGACAAATTCTAAAGAAGAATCTGATGGTAAGAAATACTACAATTTCTATGGTGTAGGCGCATTAGATGAAGATCCAATAGGTACTGGAGCTAGATATGCTAAGAAAAAAGGTTGGGATACCCCACATAAAGCAATATCAGGTGGCGCTAAGTTTATTCATGATCACTATTTATCAAATCCAGAGCAAAATACTTTATATAGTATGAGATGGAATCCTGAGAAACCAGGTGTACATCAATATGCAACGGATATTAAATGGGCACAAAGTAACGCACGTATTATTGCAGAATTCTATTCAGATTTAAAAACAGAAGGTAAGTACTATATTGTTTATAAATATAAAGATACTGATAAATCACTTTCTATAAAAGAATTAGATAAAAAACTAGAACAAGAAGAGGCTAGAAAATAAATTCTAACTCTATAAAAACAGCCAATCCAGGAAAAGGATTGGCTGTTTTTTTATATGATAAATCACTTTTAATAGAAGATAGTGTCTATGTGAGCTAATATCATGCTTAATCCAATAAGAGTATCTCTACATAGCACAGATCCTTAATATCGAAACACTTGATATAAGCGTATTGTCAGTCCAATTATATACTGCTAAAATAATTAAAAAAGTCCGAGGCATATTATATATGTCTCGGACTTTCTATCGTTATATTATGATGCTTCTTCTGAATTTGAACTTTCAGAAGATTTCTGATCAGAAGATTGCTCTTTTTGTAAGTCTTCTATTTTCTTAGCATCTTTTGCTTCGTCTGGAATTTTAATTTCATCTATATCATTGATTTTATCATAAGTAACTTTTGTCTTGATGTTTGCTGTGTCTTTGTCTTTTTTAAGTTTAGAATCTAAAATATATGATTCAATTTCATTATCTTTATTTACTTTAAGAACTGCATCACCAGAAACGTCATCAATTTGATCTTCAAATTGTTCAAGTTGGTCTTTATTACCTGATGAACTAGCTAATTTTTTGAAGTCTTCTTTATTTTTGATGTTATATTTTAATTCATATCCATCATCGACTTTTTTAGCTTTAGCATCTTTGAATCCATCTAATGATTTAACGTATTTTTCATAGTTTAATTGATCTAATGAACTATCTATATCCATGTTATCTACTTGAGATGATAAATCTATCCATTGATCGTTCGCTTTAGCTACCATTTTTTTACCTTGTACGTAAATCGTCATTTCTTGACCGGCTTGATTTGTTACTAGTTTTGCTGTTTCTTTTTCGTCAACATCCATGCCGACTTTGACTTTTTGTGATTCACCGTCTTTAGGTTTCATTGCAATCGCATTATCTGTATGATAACTATTAACATCTTTAGCATTGTCTTGTAAATCAGATATTACTTGACTAGCACTTTTAGTTTCTTCTTTTTTTTCAGTTTTCTTTCCTGAATCATCATCACCGCTATTTCCACAAGCTGCTAATAATAGAGATGAAGATAAAAATAAACTGCCTAATACTCTGAATTTCATTTGGCTTCCTCCCTTGTTTTAAACATGGTAACATTAAATATAATTTAATTGCAAAAATTATTATATTTATGTCCATTTTATTACATTTACTTAAGTTTTTTCTTGGGTGAAAGTATTAATATTGCAACAAATGCAATGAGTATTTTTAATATAAATTTCATTTTATCACTCCGAAAGTGTTTGTGGTTGAGGTTCCTTTTGCTTACGCTTAGTAGGATCTAATTTTCTTTCTATATACCCTAACACAATATCACTTAGTACTGCTAGTAAAGCTGTTGGAATTGCACCAGCTAGAATAAGTGATGTACCGTCTGTAGCATTTGTACCTCTAATGATTATATCACCAAGGGATGAAGAGCCGATGAATGATCCTATAGCTGTAACACCAATTGCGATTACAAACGCAATTCTTATACCACCAATCATTACGGAAAGTGATAATGGTAGTTCGACCATCGTTAATACTTGTTTAGAAGTCATTCCCATACCTTTACCCGCGTCTTTGATTCCGCTATCTACGTTTTTAATACCAGTATAAGTATTTTTGATGATAGGGAGTAGGGCATATAGGAAGACAGTCATAACAACTGTATTTGAACCCAATCCCATAACTAGCATTAAAATAGCTAATAGTGCTAAAGCAGGTACGGTTTGTATGATATTTGCTAAAGTTATGATGAAACCTGATAATTTAGAATATCTTGCAATAATAATACCTAATGGTATACCTACTATAACCGCAAATAATACGCCATAAACAGAAATGAGTAAATGGTCTAAGAATAGTTGAAAAATATAACCACCATTATACTTATAGTATTCAATTAATTGTGTTAATACATTTCCATTCGTCAATTTACTCACCGTCCTTTTCATCGTCAAAATAATTATGTTTCTTAAGGAATTCTTCAGCAACTACAGCTGGTTCTTTTAAGTTATTATCAGCTTCGTAGTTTAATTTTTGCATTTGTTCAGTTGAAATTTTTCCTTCAAGTTTTTTCATCGCTCTATCTACATAAGGTTTTTCTTTAATTAATTCTTCAGTAACTAGAGGACTTGCATCATATGGAGGGAAGAAACGTAAGTCGTCTTCTAATACAACTAAGTCATAACTTGCGATTCTACCATCAGTTGTATATCCAAGGACTACATCCATTTTTCCAGTATTTAATGCATCATATACTAAACCGATTTGCATAGGTCTTGTACGTTTGAAGTCAAAACCATATTTTTCTTTGAAAGCAGGATAACCATCACCAGGTCGTTTCATCCAAGAAGAGTCTACGCCTGCCTCTAATTTATCTGCAACATTTTTCATATCCGATACTTTTTTAAGGTTATATTTCTCAGCTGTTTCTTTTGTAACCATCATAGCATAAGTATTTTCGAATCCGTATGAACCGTACCATTTTTGATTATAATCTTCATCGAAAGCTTTTCTTACAACTTTCAAAGCTTTATCAGGATCTGTAATAGGGTCCATGTTTAAAGCGCCAGTTAAATCTGTACCTGTGTAACGTGCACTGGATATATTAGCGTCACCTGTATTCATTGCGTTGAATGTAACAGTTGAAGAACCTAAATTATTAATCATTTGAATATTATTTTCGTTAACATTATCTTTTTTTGCTTCATGTTCAATCATTAGTCTATCTATATGACCTATTATTTGTGATTCACTTGTGTTTTGCATTCCGATTTTTACAGAGTTTTTATCACCAGTTCCTCCAAGAAAAGGTAGGGAACATCCGGATAAAATTACTGTTAGCGTAACTATCGGAATAAACAATTTAAAATATTTTTTCATGTTTATGTTTCCTCCTTATCTTGAAACTTTTAACCCTTTAGGTGTAACCCATTCTTCGACTTTAGAAAGTACAAAATCCATAATTAGCGCGATTGCTGTAACCGCAATTGCACCACCGATTATTAGGTCTGGTTGATATAGGTTTAACCCGTTAAAGATAAAGTCACCTAAACCACCTGCTCCTATGAAACTTGCTAAAGTTGCCCAACTGATAGCATATACACTAGATAAGCGTATACCACTCATGATTACAGAAATGGCTAGAGGGAGTTCAACCATATACATTTCTTGGAATTTAGTCATCCCCATACTAATGCCGGCACCTTTAACGTTTTTATCAACATTATTAATGCCTATGTACGTATTGTTTAGTATAGGTAATAAAATATAAATAAATAATGCAATAATTGCAGGTAATTTACCGACCCCTAAGAAAGGTATCATAATTGCTAATACCGCTAAAGATGGTACGGTTTGTAGAACACTAGCTATTGACAATACTATTTTGGCAAGTTTTTTCGTTCGTGTTAACACGATGCCTAAAGGTATTGAAACAACCATTGCTAGTAAAAGCGCAACGAAAGAGATATAGAAGTGTTCTATTGTTTTTTGAAATAGTTCTTGTCCATTAACTTGAAGAAATTCTATCACAATTGTTCACTCCTTATTTAATATCACTTGTTTTTGCTTCTTCTTCATTTAATCCCCAAATTGAATCATAAACTATATCAACAAGGCTAGCTCTTGTTATAACACCTTTGATTAAGTTTTGGTTATCGACAACAGGAATTAATCTAACGTTTCTCTTAAGTATTGTACGCACTGAATCTTGAAGCATCGTACCTGTTTTAACAGTGTAAACATTTCGGTCCATCATATCGATAATATCGCTACCTTTTCGATAGCCTTCATTTAAGTCTTCAATGTCAATACAACCTACTAATTTACCTTTGAGATTCGTAACAAATAGAACATCGACACGTCTATCACGCATTAATGTTACAGCTTCGTCTATTGTTTTTTCAGAAGTAATTGTAATAGCACTAATCATAGCGTCATCTACCACTTTTAAGTTAGGTCTATCTTGTATCAATCTATTTTGACCGATAAATTCACTAACGAAATCATTAGCTGGGTGTTTAAGAATGTTATTAGGTGTATCAAATTGAACAATTTCTCCTTCAGACATGATACAAATTCTATCTGCTAACTTAATAGCTTCATCCATATCGTGTGTTACGAAGATAATTGTTTTTCCTAATTTATGTTGTAGCGTTTTGACAAGATCTTGGAGTGTATCTCTCGTAATAGGGTCCAAGGCACCAAACGGCTCATCCATAAGGATAATGTCTTGATCTGCTGCTAGCGCTCTAACGACACCTATACGTTGTTGTTGTCCTCCAGATAATTGAGAGGGATATAAATCTAAATAGCTTTCAGGTAAATCAACTAAATTAATAAGCTCTTTTGCTTTCTTTTCTTTTTCTTCTTTATTCCATTTTAATAATTTAGGAACTAGAACAATATTTTCGCGAATTGTCATATGTGGCATTAAACCAATTTGTTGAATGACATATCCTACACTTCTTCTTAAACTTACTGCATTCATCTTGCTTAAATCTTTCCCGTTTAAAGTGATTGTTCCACCAGTGGGTTCAATCATGCGATTAATCATTCTTAAAGCAGTAGTTTTACCGCTACCACTCGTACCAATAAATGCTATAAATTCACCAGATTCAATTTCCATACTGATACTATCTACAGCTTTTTTACCGCCACGATAAACTTTAGTTAAGTCTTGTATTGATAACATAACACTTCTCCTTTATTTTAATATGTAAAATAACAACGTTTATCATTATAGCATATTATTTGCATATTTATAAAATTTACATGTGCTAAGGTTTTTGAAAAGCGAATATTATAAAAAATAAGAAAATTTATAAAAAGCGTAAAATCGCGAAAAATATTAAAGTAAGAATATTGTCATATATGTAAAGAATAAAAAAGTGACAAGAAATCGTATGCTGAAATCTTGCATATAGTGCATGGACAATAGTGTTTAAGGCATATTACGGTTAGAAATTTGAAATGAGGTAATAATATAATATAAAGAATAGAGAAATCATACATTTATTTTAAATACTAATGGTAAAATTAAAGTAATATAAACTGTGTTATTTTGGAGGAGAAAAATTTGAAAGTAGCAATTATAGGTATGGGAACTGCTGGCGTAAGCACTTTAAACCAATTGACTAAACATAAAAATTTTAAAAACATCACCGTGGATATTTTTGATAGTTCAGAAGACATGGGGATGGGGAAGCCATTTCAAAATGATAGTGATCGTTTACTTATTAATCTTCCGGCCAATCAAATGTCATTAGATCCAGATGACGAAAAAGATTTTAAAAAATGGTATAAAAACAATGACATTTTTGATTATGGAAAAGCAAAGTATTTACCAAGATTAGTTTTTGGTCATTATATGAAATCTATTTTACATAATATTTTAAACAAATATGATAATATCTTCGTTCACAAATACAAAGTTGATAGTTGCTATGTTGAAGAAATTAAAGATGAGCGAGGACAATATAAAATAGATATTTGTTATATAGAAGATAATGAAGCGGTATGTCAAAAATATGATTATGTTTTTATGACGATTGGAACTTTACCTTACAAAGATCCTTATAAATTAAAAGGTGTGAAAGGATATATAGAATCACCTTATCCAACTGTACAATCTTTGAGAGGCGTTAAAGAAAATGACGATATTGCTATTATTGGTACAGGATTAAGTTCAGTTGATGTTATTCGATATGTTATGGAAAACCATAAACAATTTCCGATTGTAGTGACTTCTAGACATGCTCAGTTTCCGACAGTTCGTGGTATTAACCATGATATTAAATTAAAGTATATTTGTGTTGAAGAAGTAGAAAAAATCAAAAAAATTCATAAAGGAATAGCACCATTATTTGAAATAGAAGAATTGTTTAAAAAAGAGTGTGAATATCAAAATATTGATTTAAAGAAAATGTTACATCGATTTAAAAAAGATAATGTAATCAATATAAAATATGATTTAAAGCATGAAGACGAAGTTGGACACTTCCAATCCTTTGTTGAAGAAGTAAAACATAATATGATTCCACTATGGAACGCAATGACTATAAAAGATAAAGAAACATTTTTATCTAAATACGGTCAGCATTTTAAAAGAAACGCTAACCCCATGCCACAATCTTCAGCTAAACAATTAATTGAATGGATAGAAAGTGGAGATGTAGTTGTAAAAGAAGGATTAGAAAACGTTCGTAAATATTATGGGAAATTTAGACTAAAATATAAAAATAGTGAAAATGAAGATAGTTATCACTATGTTATTAATGCAACAGGTCCTAAAATGCATTTATCTGAATTAAATGAGGATGAGCATTTTATAAAAGGTTTAGAAAATAAACAAATCATTGCGCCTCATCCTTTTGGTGGTATTTTAGTAGTGCCATATTCTAATGAAATAATTAGCCCTAAATATGGAACAATGCCAAATTTAAAAGCAATAGGACAAATTACAAGTGGTGTAAATTTTGATGTTAATGGCGTTTCATTATTAGTGGATGAAACAGTTAGAGCCGTTAATGATTTATATATTGAACTAGAAGAAAGAAACTTAAAAAATAATAACAGAAAGAAAAAGTCGAAAAAGAAGAAAAATAAATAAATATATTAAATTTAGTAATATATTTGTAAACCATACTATTTTAGTATAGAATATGGTCATCAGTGATTACTGATGATTATAATTTAATAATATTCTTTCGGGGCTGGGTGAAATTCCCAACCGGCGGTAATTCAAGCCCGCGACCTGCATTTGCTTAGCATTTGTGGCTGATTCAGTGAAAATCTGAAGCCGACAGTATAGTCTGGATGGGAGAAAGAATAGACGAAGCGTATACAATACGCTTATTTCGTTATACAAAAATGTTTTTGTCTTTAATCTATTAAAGGCTTATTTCTTGATACATTTTTTACTCCCAAGACACCGAAATGTTAATTTTCGGTGTCTTTTTTTCATTTTTAGGAGGTATATAAATGAATCAATATTTAGAATTTGCTATTCAATTAGCTGAACAATTAAAAGGACAAACTAGTACGAATCCCTCTGTTGGTGCTGTTATCGTAAAAGATAATAGAATTATCGGTTTTGGTGCTCATTTAAAAAAAGGTGAAGCACACGCCGAAATTCAAGCACTTAATATGGCTGGTAAAGAAGCAGAAGGTGCAACAATATATGTTTCTCTTGAACCGTGTTCACACTATGGTTTAACACCGCCGTGTTCTGAAGCAATAATAGAAAGTGGTATTTCTAGAGTAGAATATGCTGTGAAAGATGGATCACTAAGTAAAAGTGGACACGATATGCTTGAAGAGGCAGGAGTAGAAGTAATACATTCGCCTTCAAGTAGAGCGGAGGAATTATATAAAGAATTTTTTATTCAACAAAAGAAGAAGACACCTTTTGTAACATTAAAAATATCAACTAGTCTAGATGGGAAAGTTGCTACTGATTTTAAGGAAAGTAAATGGATTACATGTAAAGCAGTGAAAGAAGATGTACTTCATTTAAGAAGTGAAAATGATGCAATTATTACGGGTGGCGGCACAGTGAGAGAAGATAACCCGCTACTAACATCACGAAAACCAAACTTCAAAGAGCCAAAACGCATTGTTTTATCCCAACAGTCTTCTTTCGATGAAGATTTACAAATTTTCAAAGATCGAGATAATCCTGCAATAGTAGTAACAAACCATCCAAATTTTGAAATTAAAGACACACAAAATATTGAGTTATATAAAAGTGATTTATCAAATTTAGAAAACATGCTTCAACTTCTATATAAATTAGGTTACGCGAGTGTTTTAGTAGAAGCAGGACCAACACTTGTTAGTCAATTTATAGAACAAGATTTAGCTGACCAATTAATTATTTATCAAGCCCCGAAAGTAATTGGTGGTCAAGGCAAATATCAATTTTATCAAACAAATGATGTTTATCCTTTATCCAAAATTAAACAGTTTAAATTTATATCAACAGAAATCATTGACGAAGATCTTAAATTAATTTTAAGAAAGTAGTGAGTGTATGTTTACAGGAATAATTGAAACAGTAGGTACGATTAAAAATGTGAGCACAAAAAGTGGTGTAAAGTCATTATCAATACAAGCTCCAGAAATATGTGATGATTTGTCACTAGGAGATTCAGTAAGTGTCAATGGTGTTTGTTTAACTGTTACAGAACGAAATGATTCATTATTTAAAGTTGAAGTAATTACAGGCACAATTTCTGTGACATATTTAGAAAATCTTACGGTAAATGATCAAGTGAATCTGGAACGTGCAATGTTAGCGAATGGAAGATTCGGAGGACATTTCGTTAGTGGACATGTTGATGGCAAAGGTATTATAAAGCGCATCACTAAAAGAAATGATGAATGGTTAATCGAAATTAATGTAGATGAATCATTATTAAATCAAATGATTGATAAAGGTTCGATAACTGTAGATGGAGTAAGTTTAACGATATTCAAGTTAAATCAAAATTCATTTGAAATTCATCTCATACCTGAAACAAGATTACGTACGATTTTTGTAAATAAAAAACAAGGTGATTCTGTACACATAGAAACGGATTTATTGTTTAAATATGTTCAAAAAATAACGAATCAAAATAACAGTCAATTATCACAAGAAAAATTACTGAATTTTGGATTTTAGGAGGCTAACTATGTTTGATAGTATTGAAGCGGCATTAGAAGATTTGAAGTTAGGCAAACCTGTTATTGTAGTGGATGATGAAGATAGAGAAAATGAAGGCGACTTAATAGCAGTATCAGAATATTTAACTGTTGATACAATTAATTTTATGGCTAAATTTGCTAGAGGATTAATTTGTGCGCCTATTAGTCAACAGATTGCAACTCAACTTGATTTACACCTTATGACAAGTACTAATGATAAATTCAAAACAGCTTTTACTGTAAGTGTTGATCACATATCTACAACTACTGGTATTAGTGCATTTGAAAGAACGGATACAATTAAAGCGTTAATCAGTGAAAGTTCCGGCGATGCTTTTGTTAAACCAGGACATGTTTTTCCGTTAATTGCGAAAGACAATGGTGTGCTTGAAAGAATAGGGCATACGGAAGCTTGTATAGATTTAGCAAAATTAACTGACGCAAAACCAGCTGGTGCAATTTGTGAAATAATGAATGATGATGGAACTATGTCTAACCGTGAAGAGCTATATACATTTAAATTAGAACATGATTTGAAAATGATAACGATAGAAGACTTAGTAAAATATAGAAAAAAACATGATCAAATCGTACAATTTGAATCGAAAATTAAATTGCCAACATCTTTTGGAGAATTTGATATGTATGGTTTTTCATCACAATTGGACGACAAAGAATATTTAGCGATTACTTCAGGTGACATAAAAAATGATACGAACGTTCGTATTCATTCAGCTTGTTTAACTGGAGATATTTTTCACAGTGCGAGATGTGATTGTGGTGAACAACTTGAGTATGCGATGAAATACATCAAAGAGCATGGTGGTATTATTTTATATTTACCACAAGAAGGTAGAGGTATTGGTTTAATTAATAAATTAAAGGCATATGAATTAATTGAACAAGGTTACGATACAATCACAGCTAATAAAGCTTTAGGGTTTGAAGCGGATTTAAGAGATTATACGGAAGCTATTCATATATTGAAATATTTCAATATTAATCATATTAAACTAATTAGTAACAATCCAGATAAGTTCCAACAGCTTAACGACTTAGGTATTACAATAACAGAACGAATACCAGTTGTGATGAATCCAAATGTTAATAATCAATCTTATATAGATACAAAAAAAGAAAAAATGGGTCATTTATTATAATTGAAATGGAGAGAATTGAAATGAAATTTGAAAGTAAAATGAATGGATCAGAATTAAAAATAGCAATTGTAGTAGGTAGATTTAATGATTTTATTACAGGAAGACTATTAGACGGTGCAAAAGATACTTTAATTAGACATAATGTCGAAGAAGAAAATGTACATGTAGCTTATGTACCGGGTGCTTTTGAAATTCCATTAGTAGCTAAAAAATTAGCTAACTCAGGGAATTATGATGCTGTCATTACATTAGGGTGTGTAATTAGAGGCGCAACAACACATTATGATTACGTATGTAATGAAGTAGCAAAAGGCGTATCTAAAGTAAGTGATACAACAGATATACCTGTTATCTTTGGTGTTATAACTACGGAAACAATAGAACAAGCAATAGAAAGAGCAGGTACAAAAGCTGGTAATAAAGGTGGAGATGCAGCTCTAGCAGCTATTGAAATGGCTAACTTATTAAAAAATATAGAAAAAACAATATAAAATAGTTCATAAAAAAACTCCTAACATGTTGGTTATAAACCGATGTATTAGGAGTTTTTCTATTAAATATAATTAAAACCGTGTAATGATTATTTTTTTTATTTGTTTTTCTTAAACAATGCAATACTACCAATTGTTAACAATGATGCAGCTGCAACTCCTGCCGCTCCCGTGATAAATGTCTTTTTGTTTTTTGCACTGAATATATCTAATAGCATTAGATTAATATTTTGAGGTCTCTCTGCTAAACGGCGCATGAAATAACCGAACCAATCTTCCCCGAATGGTACATACATAGTAAAGTTGTATCCTTCGTCAGCTAATTCATATGCATAGTCAGTTCTGAAACCGTATAGCATTTGGAATTCAAATGAATTTTTATCGATATTATGGTTTTTAACAAATTGTTTAACATGATTAATAATGTTGTGATCATGTGTAGCAATAGATGTAAAAGCATTAGCCGTTAACAGTCTGTGTTCAATTAACTTTATATAATTTCTATCTATTTCTTCTTTAGTTTGATAGGCGATGTGAGGGCCTTCTTTATAAGCACCCTTTACTAAGCGAAGCCTTAAATCTTGATACTTATCCATAATATTCATTGCGTCGTGTAAGTATGCTTGAATTACTGTGCCGACATTATTGAATTCATTTTTCAATTTATCAAGTATTTCAGTAATGCCAACTAAGTCTTCAAATTTTTCAGCATCTATGTTAACAAATGAATTATCAAATTCTTGAGCTTTTAATAAAATTTCCCGAGTATTTTGATAAGTAAAATCTTTATCAATATTAATCCCTAATTGTGTTAACTTAATTGAAACATGTGCTTGAATATTAGCGTTATAACATCGTCGCATTATTTCGACGATATTTTGTTGTGCTTCTAACGCTTCATGGCGTGAAGTTACAAACTCACCTAAATTATCTAACGTACAAGAAATTCCTCTTTCATTTAATTTCTCTACTGTATCGATTGTTGAATCAATATCAACTCCCGCTACAACCTTTTTCGCACCAAGTGCAGGACCCATTCTCTTAGCTGATTCATTCATAAACTTATTGTTAGATAATGCAATAAAAAAATCTTTAACGACAGGCATAGCAAGTCCTCCTTAATCAAATATCTTCTTTCTTTTATTCTATCATGTATAATATAATTTAGTTAAGCGTTTTCATACCAATAAAATATATTTTTACACTAATAAAAGAAAAAGACATAAAAATAACATAAATAACAACCTAGAAAAGGGTGTTATTCTTTAATTTGATCCATTGTAGGAGAAATTGGTTCAGATGCTATGCTAATGGCATGAGGGAGAAACGTAAGTATTAGAACAGATAACAAGAATTTTTTAAAGAAACGCATAGGTTAATGCTCCTTTAAATCATGACGTTGTTTACATTTTCAATATAACATTTGATTATGAAGTTGTTGCGAAGTTAATGTTAAGATTCAATTTATACAATTATTAATTTATTGTTAAGATACGGTTTAAATCTTTAGAATAACTTAATAAAACATAGCCATGTCACGTGTTACAATGTATGAGAATAGAATTGTTAACAAAGGAGTAATCGTTATGTTTAGGGATATGGCGTTTTATATATTTGGGAAACCGTTAGATAGCTTTTTACAGTTATTCGTATTTGAACCTATTTTAATAAGTGTTATTGCAATTTTAATAGCTATGATAACAAAGAAATCGTGGACAGTATTTGTAACAGTTATTGTATTAAATTTAATAGATAACTTTTTATTAGTAACATATCAATTTAGCGGGCAGGGGCTTGGAACAATCCTATCTCAAAATGTATTGTTCTTCTTCCAAAAATTCTTCTCAATGTTCTATGAGATTATAATTTCTTATATCGTTGTTAAGTTACCGTATATGCACAGTAAATTTAAAATTGCTTAAATTAAAAAGGGAGTGGGACAGAAATCTCATTTTAATAAATAGATTTCGTAGTCCCACCCCGGCAAGGATGACTAGGATTGGAAAAAGCTTGATATAAGTGTATTTTCAATCCAGTCAGCTACTGCCATTATAAAAAAAGAGGCTGAGACTTGTATTTATGTCACAGCCTCTTTTTTTTATTGTGAATGTTGCAAGACGGGCTGCACGTGCAACATAATGCCCCTGAATGTTGCAAGACGAGGTGCACGTGCAACATAATGCCCCTGAATGTTGCAAGACGCGGTCCACGTGCAACATAATGTCTCCGAATGTTGCAAGACGCGGTTCACGTGTAACGCAAGCAACAACTTCAATTTATCGTCTTCATCTTTTATCAGTGTAATGTTAAAATTATTGGTTATCTTTATATAATTTTCCTTTTTCAATATATGATTGATTAATTCTGTCTAGTTCTTCATAGTCTTTGTCTGTTAATTCTCTTACTACTTTTGCTGGTCTACCAAATGCCAATGTGCGCGGAGGTATTTTCTTGCCAGGTGGTACTAGTGAACCTGCGCCAATGAATGCATATTCTCCAATTTCAGCTCCATCCAATATAGTAGAATCCATTCCTATCAGTGCATTTTTGCGAATAATGCTAGAGTGCAATGTAGCTTTATGTCCTATTGTAACATTATCTTCTATTATTAATGGTTGATCAGGACTTTGGTGTAGACAACTTAAATCTTGAATATTAACACCATTGCCTATTTTTGTAGGTGCTACATCACCTCTAATAACAGCATTGAACCAAACTGAACTTTCTTTACCTATTTCAACATCCCCGATAATTGTGGCATTTTCTGCAATATAACTACTAGAATCAATTTGAGGTGTTTTATTGTTAAAAGATTTTATCATTCAAGATTCTCCATTCTTTTTAAAAAATTTGTTATACTAAGTTTAACAAAAAAGTAGCTATTTAGGTAAAAGGAGTAATATATTATGTGGAAATGGGAAACTGAAAAAGAAGCTAAAGGTATTGTAGTAATCGTACATAATATGCTTGAACATACTGGACGTTACGCGTTCGTTATTACAAAGCTACGTAGAGAAGGTTACCACGTTATTATGGGTGACTTAAGAGGTCAAGGACAAACTTCAAGAGTACATAGAGGGCACATAGATGATTTTGAAGAATATCATGAGCAAGTTTTAGAATGGTTATCAATAGCGGAGGAATACCATTTACCTGTTTTCACTTTAGGCGTTGGATTAGGTGGATTGATTCTTTTAAATTTATTAGAGAAAGTAGACTTAAAAGTTGAAGGTGTTTTACTTATTTCTCCATTAGTAGCTTTTCAACAAAATATTTCGACAAGAAGAAACTTTTTAGCTTCTAGCTTCGGTACAGTTGCAAAAGATGCAAAATTTGACGCTGGAATTACTATTGAAAGTTTAACTAGAAATAAAGAAGTAATCGATGATACAAATAACGATGCTTTAATGCTTAATAAAGTTAGCTATCATTGGTATAAGACAATTTTAGAAACGATGAAGACGACAATGGAAAATCTTCAACATATATCATCTATTCCATTACTATTGATGTCAGGTACAGAAGATAAAATTGCTGACTTAGATTCTATTAAATCAGTAGCAAGACACATTAATACAAATGAGCTTTATTATAAATCTTGGCATGGTTTAAATCATGAAATACACAATGAACCTGAACGAGAAAATGTCATGAGATACTTGATATCATTTATGAATAACCGTATTCATTACGTAGGCTTACTTATAGAAGATGAAGAATAAGAAATAATAATCATACATAATAAGATTTAAACCTATCATTGTGGGTATATTATATTTATATGACACACTGGAGGAGAGCTTATGGGATATAAAGAGGGCGATATAAGTGACTTAATCTTATTAGATGATATTCAAAAAAATATAAATAATATTTTTGATAATATTGAAGAGAAATTTCAAATTGAAAAAGAAGAATTTTTAACATTAGTAGTTTTATGGAACAAAGGTTCAATGAGTTTAAAAGAATTGGACGAACACATTGATATAAAACCATATAAAAGAACTAGGTTATATAATAATTTAGTTAAAAAAGGTTGGATTAAAAAGACAAGGCCGGAAGATGATGAAAGAACAGTTATCGTAGAAGTTAATCAAGAGTTTGACGAGCATAAAAATGAATTAATTAAATATGCTTGTGAGGAAATTAAAAAAAGACAAACTTTGTTTGAAGAGCAATTCAAATCTATAGTTGATACATGTAATATCTAAACGAAACTACATATACTTCCACTTATTTAATTTATAAAATGTAAAAAGAGTCCGGGACATGAATTTGTTTCGGGCTCTTCTATTATATTGGTTGTAGTTGAGCAAGGGGATAAAAATTCATTCGTAAGTTAATGTTATAGTTAATCCAATAAGGAATAATAGCTCTTGTTTTATAAGTTATATTCAAAAAAGAGGCTGGACATAAATACATGTCTCAGCCTCTTTTAATATAATGGCAGTAGCTGACTGGATTGAAAATGCGCTTATATCAAGCTTTTTCCAACCCTAGTCATCCTTGCCGGGGTGGGACTACGAAATCTATTTATTAAAATGAGATTTCTGTCCCACTCCCTCTTATTAATTTCTTTTTTCTATACCTATAATATATGGAGGATTATTCTTTTGGTTAATAAATTGATAGTTTAATACATGTGCTTCATTTTGATCTATATTTTTAACAAAGTTTAATACATCATTTGATTCGATTTGTCCTTCTGGATGTCCTGGATAAACAACTAGCACAATGATGCCATTCTTTTTAGTTAATTCGAATAATGATTGAATGGCGGATATGGTAGTATTTGAGTTTGTTGTGATGCTTTTATCTCCTTTAGGTAAATAGCCTAAATTAAAGATAGATGCGTCGATACTATTATGTTCTGCAGAAATGATATCGGCAGCTTTTTCATGTCCTTCTAAGTAATATTGAATATTGTTATATTCTTTTGTTTTTTCTTTTGTGGTGTTAATAGCTTTTTCTTGAATATCAAAAGCATAAACTTGACCATTTGTTACTTGATTGGCAAGAAATAATGTATCATTTCCGTTACCGCAAGTTGCATCAACTACGATACTATTTTTATCTATATGACTTGAAATTAAATGCCTAGCAAATGGCAATATTCCTTCTACAATCATGATTGAACGCTCTCAGCTTTAATGAATTTTGAACCTTGCATTGTCCCACGAGCTTTTAATTCATTGTCTATAGAATTCAATACTTCCCATTTATTAACGCTCCACATTGGACCTACCATTAAATCGATAGGGCCGTCTCCAGTAATTCTATGAATAATCATTTCTTCTGGTAAAATTTCTAACTGATCACAAACAAGATTTGTATAATCTTCTTGTGTCATAAATTCAAGCATACCTTTTTCATATTGTTTAACCATAGGCGTACCTTTTAATAAATGTAGAAGGTGAATCTTAATTCCTTGTACATCCATTTGAGCTACTTCTTTAGCTGTTTCCATCATCATATTATAATCTTCACCAGGTAAACCATTAATAATATGTGTACATATGTTGATGTTATGCTTTCTTAATTTTTCTATACCTTCATAGTAGCATTTCATATCATGTGCACGATTTATAAGATCAGAAGTTTCTTGATGCACAGTTTGTAATCCTAATTCTACCCATAAATATGTACGTTCATTTAATTCAGCTAAATATTCAACAACATCATCAGGTAGACAATCTGGTCTTGTTGCTATAGATAAACCTACAACATTTTTTTCAGACAATGCTGCTTCGTATTTTTCTCGTAACACTTCGACTGGGGCATGAGTATTTGTGAAAGCTTGGAAATAGGCGATATATTTACCTTCAGACCATTTTTCATGCATTTTATCTTTAATTTCTTTAAATTGTACATGAATTGGTTCAGCTCTATTACCAGCGAAGTCACCACTACCAGCAGCTGAACAGAAAGTACAACCACCATGAGCAACGGTACCATCTCGGTTTGGACAATCAAATCCACCATCGAGTGCTATTTTAAATATTTTTTCACCAAATTTATTTTTTAAATGATAATTCCATGTATGATATCTTTTGTTATCAAAGGCAAAGCGGAATTGTTCTGTCAATTTATTTCACATCCTGTTCTACAAACTTATCTAAAGCATTTTAACATATAATATTGAACTTTTGCAGAAAAAGGTTTAGACTATTCAAATTGAGAAAAAAATTGACGGGAGTGATGCCCTTTGAAAATGCCAAAAATCGTAAAGTGGCTTATTATTGGAATGGCAATTAATATAACGGGCGCTAGTTTTTTGTGGCCTTTAAATACGATATATATGAATGAGGAATTAAATAAAAGTTTAAGTACCGCCGGTGTTGTATTAATGATTAACGCATTTGGGAGCGTAATCGGAAATTTACTGGGCGGTTCTTTATTTGATAAAATTGGTGGTTTTCGATCTATCATATTTGCTTCTATTATAAATATAGGAAGTTTAGTTGGTTTAAATTTCTTAAATGACTGGCCGTGGTATCCTTTCTGGTTAGTTATTCTAGGATTCGGTGGTGGCATAATCGTACCTGCAATTTATGCGATGGCTGCAGCAAGCTGGCCTAATGGAGGAAGAACAACATTTAATGCTATTTATTTAGCTCAAAATTTAGGTGTTTCTATTGGTGCTGCAGCTGGTGGTTTTGTAGCAGACTTCAGCTTTAAATATATATTTATGGCTAATTTGTTATTATATGTTGTATTCATTATTATAGCTTTACGTTATTATAATGTAGATTTAAATGTAAATGTGAAAAATAACGAGGGTATTTCAAGTGCTGTAGAAGTTAAAGATAAAAAGAAATTCAAAGCACTGATTTTATTATGTGTGATGTTTAGTTTATGTTGGATTGGTTATGTTCAATGGCAAACGACAATTGCGACATATACACAATCAGTAGGCATCTCCTTGAAGCAATATAGTCTTCTTTGGACTGTCAACGGCGTGTTAATATTAGCTGGACAACCATTAATCGCACCATTTATTAATCGTTTTAAAGAACGTTTAAAATTACAAATGGGTGTTGGATTAGGTGTTTTTATAGTTAGTTATTTAGTAACAAGTGTGGCGGAACAATTTACGATGTTCGTTGTAGGTATGGTTATTTTAACTTTCGGTGAAATGTTTGTTTGGCCAGCAGTTCCGGCAATTGCGAATAAACTTGCACCTAAAGGTCGTATGGGAGCATATCAAGGTATTGTAAATGCATCTTCAACTGTAGGTAAAGCTTTTGGGCCTGTAGTGGGTGGTGTTATCGTAGATGTATTTGATATGAAAGTCATGTTCTTTAGCATGATTGCCTTAATTCTTGTTGGTTATTATTTCTTAATAATTTACGACAAAGGAATAAAAAAGGGGAATGTTGCATAAAATGAAATAAAACTTGCAAATTCCTTAGAAATTGAATAATATTAAGAATGTATAGGAGTAGTAACTTTAATGCGAATCTTTAGAGAGTCAGTGGTGGTGGGAACTGATGATATCCATTAAGTGAACTTACCAGATGATAGTATTAAATTAAAGCAATCTTAAACCATATAAATGAAGTGCACTTTTTAAGTGAATTCTGGGTGGTACCGCGGCATTATATTTTAGTCGTCCCAACTGTAACTATGGTTTGGGGTGGCTTTTTTTATTTTACAGGAGGAACAATTAATGAATTATAATCATCAACAAATCGAGAAAAAATGGCAAAATTATTGGGAAAATAATAAAACATTTAAAACAAATGACAATTTAGGTCAAAAGAAATTTTATGCTTTAGATATGTTCCCATATCCATCAGGAGCTGGATTACACGTAGGACATCCAGAAGGTTATACAGCGACTGATATTATTTCAAGATATAAACGCATGCAAGGGTATAACGTTTTACATCCAATGGGGTGGGATGCGTTTGGTTTACCAGCAGAACAATACGCTATTGATACTGGTAATGACCCTAAAGCATTTACTGCTCAGAACATAGCTACGTTCAAGAGACAAATTCAAGAACTTGGCTTTTCTTATGATTGGGATAGAGAAATCAATACAACAGACCCAGAATATTATAAATGGACTCAATGGATTTTTATTCAGTTATACAATAAAGGTTTAGCATATGTAGATGAAGTAGCAGTTAACTGGTGCCCAGCTTTAGGTACAGTATTATCTAATGAAGAAATTGTCGATGGTGTGTCAGAACGTGGTGGACACCCAGTAGTACGTAAGCCAATGAGACAATGGGTATTAAAAATAACTGAGTATGCTGATAGATTACTAGAAGATTTAGAAGACGTAGATTGGCCTGAATCTATTAAAGATATGCAAAGAAACTGGATTGGTCGTTCAGAAGGTGCAGAATTAACATTTAACATAGATGATACAGACTTATCATTTAACGTATTTACAACTCGTCCAGACACAATATTTGGTGCTACTTTTGCAGTGTTATCACCAGAACATCCATTAGTAGATAAAATTACTACTGAAGATGAAAAAGAGGCAGTAGATCAATATAAACTTGAAGCTTCTCGTAAATCTGACTTAGAAAGAACAGATTTAGCAAAAGATAAAAGCGGTGTATTTACTGGAGCATTTACAACTAATCCATTTACAGGTCAAAAAATGCCTATATGGATTGCTGATTATGTATTAATTAGTTATGGTACAGGTGCTGTTATGGCAGTTCCAGCACACGATGAAAGAGATGGAGAATTTGCTGAAAAATTCAATTTAGACATCGTTACTGTATATGATGAAGATGGAAAAATGATAGATTCAGACAAGTTAAATGGTCTAACTCAAGAAGAAGCGGTACCTAAAGCAATTGAAATGTTAGAAGAAAAAGGTATCGGCGAGAAGAAAATTAGCTATAAATTAAGAGATTGGTTATTCAGTCGTCAACGTTATTGGGGTGAACCAATTCCAGTAATACATTGGGAAGATGGCACAATGACCACTGTACCTGAAGAAGAATTACCGTTGTTATTACCAGAAACTGACCAAGTTAAACCATCTGGTACAGGAGAATCACCATTAGCTAATATTGATGAATTTATTAATGTAGTAGATCCAGAAACAGGTATGAAAGGTCGTCGCGAAACGAATACTATGCCACAATGGGCTGGTAGTTGTTGGTATTATTTAAGATATATAGACCCTCACAATGATGAAATGTTAGCAGATCCCGAAAAACTAAAACATTGGTTGCCTGTAGATTTATATATTGGTGGAGTAGAGCATGCAGTGTTACACTTATTATATTCAAGATTTTGGCACAAAGTTCTTTACGATATCGGTGTAGTTCCAACGAAAGAACCATTCCAAAAATTATATAACCAAGGCATGATACTTGGTGAAGGTAATGAGAAAATGAGTAAATCTAAAGGTAATGTTGTTAATCCGGATGATATCGTTAAATCTCACGGTGCAGATACATTGCGTCTATATGAAATGTTTATGGGACCTTTAGATGCGGCAATCGCTTGGAGTGAAAATGGTTTAGATGGTTCACGTCGTTTCTTGGATAGAATCTGGAGATTACTTGTAACAGAAGAAAATCAAATTACAGATAAGGTTGTAGACGAACAAACACCTGAATTAGATAAAGTTTACAATCAAACTGTTAAAAAAGTAACTGAAGATTTCGATACATTGAACTTTAATACAGCTATCAGTCAGATGATGGTGTTTATCAATGATTGTTATAAGCAAGATAAATTAAGTAAAGCTTATGTTGAAGGCTTTGTGAAAATGTTATCGCCTATAGCACCTCATATTTCAGAAGAACTATGGGCAAAATTAGGACATGACGATACGATTGCTTATGAAGAATGGCCAACATTTGATCCTTCTTTACTTGTAGACAATGAAGTAGAAATTGTTATTCAAGTTAATGGTAAATTAAAAGAAAAAACTAAAGTTTCTAAAGATTTATCTAAAGAAGAAATGGAACAGTTTGCTTTAGAAATTGATAAAGTGAAACAAGCAATTGAAGGCAAAACAGTACGTAAAGTGATTGCCGTACCTCAAAAATTGGTTAATATTGTAGCAAATTAAAAAGAGGAGTGTAATCAAAATGGAAGAAATAACAATTAAAGAATTAGCAGACAAAATAACTTCAAGCAGTCCTATTAACATAGTAGATGTTAGAGAAGACGAAGAAGTAGCAATGGGTGTAATACCTGGTGCAAAACACATCCCAATGGGAGAAATACCAAACGAATTAAATCATTTTAAAGAGAATGAAACATATTATATAGTATGTGCTGGTGGCGTTAGAAGCGCTAAAGTTGTAGAATATTTAAACGACCATGATATAGATGCTGTGAACGTTGAAGGCGGCATGAATGCATGGGGCGATGAAGGGCTTGAAAATAAAAGAGTTTAAATAAACGCTGTAGTATTAACTATTATGAAAATCAAGGGTAAGACATTAATAATGTCTTACCCTTGATTTATTTATGCTTAATGTGAAGAGAGTATAGCGCTAACGAGCAAGAAATATTAGTCTAGCCAGTTACAAATTCTAACGAGCAAGAGTAAGGAAACAAGCACGTTACAAATTGTAACGAGCAAGAAATTTTGAACAAGCTCGTTAGCAATGTAATTCCTAAGAATTATATAACGAAGCGTTATGCCCTGCAACATAACCAGTAACAAGTGCACTTGTTATATTATATCCACCTGTATAACCGTGAATGTCTAACACTTCACCTGAGAAGAATAAGCCAGAACAAATTTTTGAATGCATCTTATTTGGTTCGATTTCTTTTATATTTACGCCACCACCAGTAACGAATGCTTTATCGATTGGTAAAGTTCCGTTAACAGTAAAAGTGAATGCTTTTAAGTTTTCTACGAAAGTCTTGATGGATTGTTGTGATAAATTGTGATAAGTTACATCTAAATTTATATCTGACTGTTCTAATAGAAAATGCAGATAACGTTCCTGTATTAAACCTTTTAACGAATTTTTAATAGCTTTATTTGGTTCGTCTTTTAATTTTTTTATAATTTGTTGTTCTAAATCATGTTGTTTTATTTCTGGAAAGGCATCAATAGCCATTTTAATCTCTTGTTTCTTTTGTGATTTTTGTTCTTTATATACGAACTGGCTACATCTTAATGCGGCTGGTCCTGAAACACCGAAGTGGGTAAACAACATATCCATTTGATGTGTAATTCTTGGTTTTCCATTTTTCTTTAGAACGGAAAGTCCTATGTCTTGTAAACTGAGACCTTGTAATATTTTATTTTTAATGAATGGCTCACTTGATTTAATAGGTACTTCAGTTGGGAATAATTCAGTTATGGTATGTCCAAGTTGTTCAGCAAATTTGTAGCCATCTCCAGTTGAACCTGTATGTGGGACGCTACAACCACCGGATGCTATAATAACTGTTTGTGAAGGTATGAAAGTACCATTTTGTAATGTTACACCAGTTATTTGTTGATTTTCACTTTCGATTGATGATACTGTAGTTTCTTGGCGAATTTCAACGCCGTTATCTTTAATGGCTTTTACGAGTGCATCGACTACATCTTGTGCTCTATTTGAAACAGGGAACATGCGTCCATGATCTTCTTCTTTAAGGTTTACATCACGAGATTCGAAGAAATCAATAATAGATTCATTATCAAAAGTCGAAAATGGGCTGTATAAAAACTTTCCGTTTCCTGGAATGTTTTTTATTATCTCTTCGTATGGGAGTCGATTTGTAACGTTACATCTGCCACCACCAGATATACGAAGTTTTCGGCCGAGGCCTTTTTTCTTTTCTATTAATAGAACGCTTTGACCATCTTTACTGGCACTGTAGGCAGCCATTAAACCACTTGGTCCTGCGCCTATTATAATTGTATGATACATAAGTTACCTCCAAAGATTTATGTAATGATATTTTAACGAATAATGGTTTTTAAAAAAAGTAGTACAATAGAAATAAACCTGTTATTATTAAATTTAAAAGTAAATTGAGATAGGGATGAAAATATGTCAGAGAGTAAAGCGCTTGTGAGAGGGACATTTTTACTCACAGCTAGTATTTTAATTACAAAAATATTAGGTATTTTATACTTAATTCCTTTTTACGCTATAATCGGCGATGAAAAAAATCTTGCACCATTTACATATGCTTATCAACCATACACAATCATGATAACAATCGCAACTGCTGGTGTACCATTAGCAGCTGCTAAATATGTATCTAAATATAACGCATTAGGTGCTTATAAAGTAAGTCAAAAATTATACCGGTCGAGTTTTATAGTAATGTCTATTACTGGTTTAATTGGATTCTTATTACTGTTCTTCTTATCACCAACGATAGCTCAATTAACATTAGCAAACGAAGGTGGTATAGAAGGTGGATGGAAAGTTGAAGATATTACTAATGTAATTCGTACTATTAGTTTTGTTGTTCTTTTTATTCCTTTATTAGCAACTTGGAGAGGTATTTTCCAAGGCTTCAACTCAATGGGTCCTACTGCAGTTTCTGAAGTGACTGAACAAATTGCTCGAATTGCATTTATTTTAGGTGGAAGTTACATTGTTTTATATGTAATGGATGGTTCAGTGTTAGTAGCGAACCAAGTTGCTACTTTTGCAGCTGGGATAGGTGCGATTGTTGCCCTATTAACGTTATTATATTACTGGATAAAACGTAGACATTTAATTAAAGCAGAAGTTGCACAAGATACGAGCGATATAGATGTTTCTTATGTCAAAATATATAAAGAAATCATTAAATACAGTATTCCATTTGTAATTGTAAGTTTATGTTTTCCAATCATAAATTTAATAGACCAGTTTACACATAATACTGGACTTGCTATAGGTGGAGTAAATAGTTCTCTTCACGATGTTTATTTTACAATGCTTAGCATGACTACTAATAAAATTGTAATGATTCCTACTTCATTAGCGGCAGGTTTCGCTGTAAGTTTAGTACCGTTTATTACTAACACTTACAATTCAGGAAGAATTGATGAAATGCATATACAAATAAGAAAATCATTAGGAGTACTACTATATTTAACTGTTCCAGCTTCATTAGGTATTATGGTATTAGCACAACCATTGTACAATGTGTTTTATAGTTATAGTCCAATGGGTACAGAAATTCTATTCTGGTATGCACCAGTTAGTATATTAATAGCGTTATTATCAGTAACAGCATCGATGCTTCAAGGTATTGATAAACAAGCATTAACAGTATGGATAGTGATTGGCGCATTAGGCGTTAAAGCAATCATCAATTTACCTTTAATTATTGCTTTTAATACTTTAGGAGCAGTATTAGGTACTGCAATTGCACTATTGATCGCAGTAGCATTAAATTGTTATGTTCTTTGGAAACATGCTAATTATAAGTTTAATGTAACAATTCAACATACATTGAGAATTCTATTTTATACAATTATCATGATGTTGTTCGTAGAATTAAGTTACTTTATTATTTCATTAATTATTGATCCAACATCGAAATTGGGTGCTTTAATAGTATTAATAGTAGGTGCTCTAGTTGGTATGATTGTATATGGTTATTTAACAATGCGTTCTCGTTTAGCTGATGAATTCTTTGGTGATTTAACTGCTAAAATAAGACGTAAAATTAAGTGGGTGTAGAAATGAGACTAGATAAATTTTTAGCTAATGCTGGAATTGGAACTCGAAAAGAAGTTAAAAAATTTGTAAAACAAAATTTAGTAACTGTTAATGATGAACTGGTTAAAAAACCAGATATTCATATTAATCCAGAAGAAGATATTGTCGTTTTTGATGAAATACCTATAGAATATGAACCAGTTGTTTATTTAATGATGAACAAGCCAGCAGGATTTATATCAGCGACTGAAGATGATGAGCACGAAACAGTTATCGATATCGTTCCAGAATATATGCATATGGATTTATTCCCAGTTGGACGATTAGATAAAGACACAGAAGGGTTGTTATTACTAACAAATGACGGGAAATTTTCTCATCAACTAATGAATCCTAAACATAAAGTGCCAAAAAAATATTATGTTGAAGTTGATGGTCATATAAAAGAAGAAGCGATTGGAATTTTTAAAAATGGAATAGATCTAGGTGACTTCACTTCATCTCCAAGCGAATTAGAAATTATAGAAGATGATGTTCAATCAAAAGCATATGTGACAATTTATGAAGGTAAATTTCATCAAGTGAAAAGAATGTTTCATTCAATTGATTGTGAAGTTACGTATTTAAAACGAATTCAAATAAATAATTTGAACTTGGATGAAGAATTAGCTTTAGGTGAATATAGACATTTACTTGAAGAAGATTTTAAATTATTAGGATTATAAGAATAATTATATGTTTGAAAAATACTGTGTTGGGTAAACTAGTATTATTAAATAAATAGAGGTGGATATAAAATGGCTAAAAAAGCAGGATTATTTAGAACATTAGTTGTATTAGGGGGAACTGCAGCAGCAGTAGTATTATCTAAAAAAGAAAACAGAGATAAGCTAAAAAATGAATATGATAAATATAAAGAAGACCCTGAAAATTATAAAGCATCAGCAAAAGAAAAAGCGTCTGAAATAAAAGATAAAGCACAAAACGAATATTCTAAATACAAAGAAGATCCAGAGTCTTATAAAGAAAAAGCTAAAACAGAATTGAAAAAAGCTAAAGAAAATCCTAAAGGCTACGCTTCAGATGCAAAATCACGTTTGAAAAAAGATGATAGTGATAACACTGATTTACGTGAAGCTAAATTCGATGATGAAGGTGGAACAGCAAACGGTAATTTAAGAATTGTGACTGAAGAAGATTTAAAAAAATAATAATTTATTTTAAGACCGACAGTTTTGTCGGTCTTTTTTACTCTATAAGGTCGATAAAAATTTGGGAAATAAAAATGTTAAATACACACGACTATAGTCGTATGTATAAGGAAATAATAAGTAGTTAAAAAACTTAAGAATTTTTGGTATTTCTATTTCATATTTTTAAAATTTTCATGTATCATATAGATAACTATTCAAGTAAGAAAGAGATGATATCCGATGTGGAGAAATAAAGTTAAAGAATATGAAAAAGATATTGTTGAAGACTTAAAAGGTTTATTAAGCATTGAAAGTGTAAGAAATGATGCAGAAAGTAATGTTGATGAACCAGTTGGCCCAGGTCCGAAAAAAGCACTGAATTACATGTATAAACTCGGAGAAAGAGATGGGTTTAGTTATAAAGATATTGAAAACATAGTCGGAAGAATCGAAGCGGGTAAAGGTGATGACTTATTAGGAGTTTTATGTCATGTAGACGTAGTACCAGCAGGTGCCGGGTGGGACACAGATCCATTTGACCCAGTAGAAACTGAAGATACTATTATCGCTAGAGGTACTTTAGATGATAAAGGTCCTACAATTGCAGCTTACTACGCTGTAAAAATATTAGAAGATATGAAAGTAGATTGGAAAAAACGAATACATATCATTGTAGGAACAGATGAGGAATCTGATTGGCAGTGTACTGATAGGTATTTTGAAACTGAAGAAATGCCTACAATCGGTTTCGCTCCTGATGCAGAGTTTCCATTAATTTATGGTGAAAAGGGAATCGTCACTTTTAATATTTTACAATCTGGTTATGAAGAAGACGATGACGAGCCTGAAGTTGAATTAAAAGCATTCTTCTCGGGTGAACGTTTTAACATGGTACCAGATACTGCTCAAGCCAAACTTTTAATTAAAGAACAAATGACAAACGTTGTTCAAAATTTCGAAACATTTTTAGAAGAGAATGAAATTGAAGGTGAAACTTCAATAGATGAAGGTTTCTTGAATTTAACTGTTCATGGTAAATCGGCTCATGGTATGGATCCATCACAAGGTATTAACGCAGGCTTACTTTTAATACAATTTTTAAACAATTTAAATTTAGATAAATATGCAAATTCATATGTGAAATTTGCCAATGATTATTTAGTAAATTCGCCAAATGGTGAAAAAATGGGTATGAAATTTGCGACTGAAGAAATGGGAGAAGTAACTACTAATACTGGAATAATGAGTTATACTGATGTTGATGGTGGACAATTTGGTATTAATTTGAGATATCCAGAAGGTTTCAACTTTGAACAATCTTTAACACGATTTACTGAAGAAATTGCGGATAGAGGATTTGAAATAGATATGGATAAACATCAGGAACCTCATTATGTAGATAAGAATGATCCGTTTATCGATAAATTATTGTCTGCATACCGCAACCAAACTAAAGACTTATCAGAGCCGTTTACAATTGGTGGAGGCACTTATGCTCGCAATCTAGATAAAGGCGTTGCATTTGGAGCAATGTTTAAAGAATCAGAAGATTTAATGCATCAAAAAAATGAATATATTACAAAAAAACAATTATTTGATGCAACTGCTATTTATTTAGAAGCTATATATAATATTTGTGTAAAGGATGATTTAGAGTGACATTTGTATATATTAATGATGAATTTGTAGATGAATCAGAAGGCAAGGTTAGTTATACTGATAGAGGTTATAATTTCGGCGATGGTATATACGAATATATACGCATCTATGACGGTAATGCATTCACAGCTAAAGAACACTTTGAACGCTTATTCAGAAGTGCAAAGGAAATCGGCTTAAATTTAGAAGATTATACTGTAAAAAGCTTAACAGAATTAATTGAAGAATTGGCAGAAAAAAATAACGTCAAAAATGGTGGCGTATATATCCAAGTAACACGAGGAGTCGCACCAAGAAATCATCCTTTCCCAGAAGCGAGCACGAAACCTGTATTCTCAGCATTTTCTAAAAGTTATGAAAGACCATACGATGAATTAGAAAATGGCATAAAAGCAATTACTGTAGATGATATTAGATGGCTAAGATGTGATATTAAAAGCTTGAATTTACTTGGTAATGTCTTAGCTAAAGAGAAAGCAACTCAAAGTGATGCTGGAGAAGCTATCATGCATAGAGATGGAATTGTAACAGAAGGAAGTTCTAGCAATGTTTTTGCTGTAAAAGACAGTAAAATATATACACACCCAGCGAATAATTTAATTTTAAATGGTATTACAAGAAGAGTTATCAATGAGATAGCTAACGAATTGAATATACCATTTGTTGAGGAACCTTTTGATGTAGAATTTTTGAAAAGTGCTGATGAAGTTATAGTTTCAAGTACTTCAATTGAAGTTATGCCGGTAATTCAAGTGGATGACACATTCATTTCTGATGGTACAGTAGGTAAAATTACAAAAGAATTACAAAAATCGTTTAACAATTATATAGAGTCAAACATAGAAAAAATATTTTAGTGTAATTTATTAATATAGTGTAAACCACGTAAATACTGAACTTTATAGATATTTTGTATCTGAATAGGTTCAAAATACCCCAAAGTTTTCATTTATGTGGTTGAAATCTGCACAGAAAAATAATAAAATTTAAATCAAGCGCACTAAAATGACAAAAAATAAACGGGTTTTTTAAGATTAAGTAATGACTCTTGAAAATTGATGTTCATGAGTCTTTTTCTTTTTCTGAAAGTGAGGTGGATAGGTTGGAACATTTTTATCAATTAGGATGGACATTAGACTCAGCAGGTGGGGCATCTGGTGAAGCATATATGGCAGAACAAGACGGCCGCAAACTCTTCCTAAAAAGAAATTCAAGCCCCTTCTTAACAGCTTTGTCAGCTGAAGGGATTGTACCAAAATTAGTTTGGACAAAAAGAATTGAAACTGGAGAAGTTGTAACTGCACAACATTGGAAAAATGGTCGAGAGTTAGTCCAAGATGAAATGAATTCTAACCGCGTTGCCAAACTTCTTAAAAAAATACATTCTTCAAAACAATTACTTAATATGTTAAAGCGTATGGAAATGAAACCTATGCACCCAGAGTTATTATTTAATAAAATTAATAGTTCTTTATCTAGGCACGTATTAGCGAATAGAACTGTTAGAAAAGCGTTGCTATATTTAGAAGAAAATATGCCAATGCTAGATAGTCGCTTCTATACTGTTATTCATGGCGATGTGAATCATAATAATTGGCTTTTATCTGATCAAGACGAATTATACTTAGTAGATTGGGAAGGCGCGATGATTGCTGACCCTGCTATAGATATAGGTATGATATTGTATACTTATGTTGATGAAAAAGATTGGGTTGATTGGTTAAGTAAGTATGGTATTAATGATACACATGACTTAAAGAAAAGAATGAAATGGTATACGCTTATACAGGCTATTGCTATGGTTGAGTGGTACGAAGAGAAAAAACGCTATAATGATATGAATGATTGGTTGAATTTCTTAAGTGAAGTCATGAATCGAAATGTATTTATATAAGGAGTTACTTTGAATGAGAATGAGAAATAAACCTTGGGCAGATGATTTCTTAAAAAGTCATCCCCAAATTGTTGATGTTGATTTGAATCAGCAGTATAAAATGGCTGAATGGTTTGAAAAAGACCAACCAATACACATCGAAGTTGGTACAGGTATGGGTAGGTTTATAACTGAAATGGCAAGACGTCATCCAGAAATTAATTATGTTGCAATAGAAAGAGACAAAAACGTCATGGTTCGAGTATTAGAAAAAGTAAAAGAATTAGAACTTGAGAATATTAAGTTGATTAATCAAGATGCTAAATTACTTACAGAGTACTTTGTAGAAAATGAAGTATCGAGAATTTATTTAAACTTTTCTGATCCATGGCCGAAAACACGTCACACAAAACGTAGATTAACGTTTTCATCGTTTTTAGAAATCTATCGACATATATTAAAGAAAGACGGACAAATCCACTTTAAAACAGATAACCAAGGATTGTTCGAATATAGTTTAGAAAGTATGTCAGCCTTTGGAATGACATTCGACTTAATCAATTTAAACTTACATGAGAATGAACCAGAAGAGAACATACGCACAGAATATGAAGACAAATTCTCAAACAGAGGATTTAGAATCTATCGTATGGAAGCAAGTTTTAAATAATGTAGTTAAAAAGGACGAGACAGCCATGTCTCGTCCTTTTTTTCTTTTCTATATAATAAAAAGCGTTTATAATTATATAAAAAATATTGGAGGTTTGCCGATGCAAAATATAGTATATTTTACTTCTTTAATTAATAGAATTGATAAAAGTTCACTTGATAGTCAAATGGCTACTTTTTTGAAGGGACTAGAAGGCGAAGCAATTATTTATCAAAAACTAAAACTAATTAATCATTTACCATTTCTCTACAATATTGAACTTAATATAAATAATAGAGTACAAATAGATTTTTTAGTCGTTTCTGATGATTATGTTTATCACTTTGAAATAAAAAATTATAGTGGTGATTACTATATAAAAAACGACCAATTTATAAATGATTATGGAAGTATGTTTTATACACCATTTCAACAGTTATATCGAGCTAATAATGAATTAAAACTGCTTTTAAAGAAATGTGAAATTAATAGAGAAATAAAGACTATACTAATCTTCACTAATCCCACTTTTACTTTAAAATCCCAAATACCGCCCCAATATGAAGTTCTATTACCAACTGAATTACATAAAATCCAAAGATTGTTCAAAAATTATAAAACAGCAGAAAATAATAGAATTTTAAAAATAATTGAAGAGGAAAAGAATACTTTTTCTGACATATATCAAAATAATAAGAGAGTTCCATTTGATGATATTAAACATGGCTTGAAGTGCCCGAATTGTAAAAGCGTTGATAAACTAAACATAAGCGAGAAGAAGAAAAGTGTATGTTGTACTATCTGCTCAAATAAGTTTAGTAGAAGAAGTATATATTTGTATAACTTAAAAGAACTGTTTATTTGTAAAGGCGAACCATTTACATTACAAGATGCAGAAAGATGGTGTAGTACTAATAATAAACACACACTGAGAAGAATTTGTAATAAATATTTTGAAATTATTGAAGGCAAGCCAAGAAAGTATTACTTAAAACTTTAAAATTGTATTAAAAGCCGAAGTACAGTTTCGAAATGTAGCAAGACGATGTCCATGTGCAACATAGCGCCCCCGAAAGTTGCAAGAGAAGGTCGACGTGCAACATACCACCCCCGAATGTAGCAAGACGGGGTCCACGTGCAACATAGCGCTCCCGAATGTTGCAAGACGCGGTCGACGTGCAACATACCACCCCCGAATGTAGCAAGACGGGGTCCACGTGCAACATAGCGCTCCCGAATGTTGCAAGACGCGGTCGACGTGCAACATACCACCCCCGAATGTAGCAAGAGAAGGTCGACGTGCAACATAGCGCCCCCGAAAGTTGCAAGAGAAGGTCGACGTGCAACATACCACCCCCGAATGTAGCAAGAGAAGGTCGACGTGCAACATACCACCCCCGAATGTAGCAAGACGATGTCCATGTGCAACATAGCGTCCCCGAAAGTTGCAAGAGAAGGTCGACGTGCAACATAGCGCTCACAACTACTCTTTTACCATCACAAAACATATTTATCTAAACCTTGATGGGTGTTCATTATAATAATAAATGATAAAATAATAATAATGAATGGAGGGGAATATATTGTTTAATATTGGAGAATTCAATTTATATCCATTACAAGGTGGTATTACGAATATGGACGGTGGAGCCATGTTTGGTGTTGTACCAAGACCATTATGGACGAAGAAGTATCCGTGTAATGAACGCAATCAAATACCACTAGTATGTCATCCTATTTTAATACAAAATAATAATCATAATATGATTATTGATACTGGTGTGGGTAATGGAAAATTTACTGAAAAACAAAAACGTAATTATGGAGCTACATATGAAAGTGATATACATGGTTCTTTAGAACAATTTAACTTAACAGTTGATGATATAGATATTGTAATTATGTCACATATGCACTTTGATCATGCTTGTGGGCTAACAACGCCGGATGGTCAATCTGTATTTAAAAATGCTGTCATATACACTTCGCAAATAGAGTGGAATGAAATGAGAGCGCCCAATATTAGAAGTAAGTCTACTTATTGGGAAGAAAACCATAAAAATATTGAACATCAAGTTGTTACATTCAAAGATGAATTTGAAGTTATACCTGGTATAACGATGAAACATACAGGAGGCCATAGCGCGGGACATTCAGTTATTGAAATTGAAAGCAATGGGGAAAAAGCAGTTCATATGGCAGATATATTTCCAACATTTGCACACTTAAATCCACTTTGGGTTACAGCATATGACGATTATCCTATGGATTCTATTAATGCTAAAGAAAGATTAATACAAAAATATATAAAAGAAAATTATTGGTTCTTGTTTTATCACGATATTAATCATTTTGCAGTTAAGATTGATGATGAAACGAGAAAAATTAAAAACGATATCAGAAGGGATGAGCTAATTGAAGTATAATTTTGATGAAGTTATCGATAGAAGAGGTACAGCTACAGTTGCTTATGACGGGCAACAAAAAGTATATGATTACGAGAATTTAGAACCATTTTGGATAGCTGATATGGATATTAAAACGCCTGAATTTATTATAGAACATTTGAAAAATAAATTAGATCAAGCACATTTTGGTTATTTAGTGTGGAAACAAGATGAATATTTAAATGCGATTAAAAATTGGTATAAAAAAAGATTCAGCGTTAACGTTCAAAAAAATGATATATACTATGTGCCAAGTATATTATTCACAGTCACAGAAGTGATTCGTGAATTTACGAAAGAAGGCGAAGGTGTTCTTATTCATACACCATCTTATAATGCTTTTCTTAACCTTATAGAAGGAAATAAAAGAGAGGTAGTTGAATCTCCTCTTATCCAAACTGATGAAGGCTATAAATTAGACGTAGAACAATTTGAAAAAGTAGCTTCTAGGGAAGATGTGAAAGTTTTAGTATTTTGTAATCCTCACAATCCAACAGGTAAAGTTTGGACTAAAGAAGAATGTGAGCAAATAAAAGAAATATGTGAGAGACATGATGTGTTTATAGTTTCTGATGAAATTCATATGGATTTTGTAAGAAGTGAAAACGGCTTTTATTCTATGGCAAATCTTATGCAGTTAGATTCTCCAATTTTAGTGGTAACAGGCTTAGGAAAGACATTTAACTTAGCTAGTTTAGCAAGTAGCTATATGATTACAAAACATCGCTATTTTACAATGCAATTTAATAGAAAACTAGGAACTTATTATGGACTTGCAGCTGCAAATACTTTAGCGGTAGAGGCGGTAAAAGTTGCATATAACCAAGCTGAAGAGTGGGTTGATCAATTAAACGATCATATAGAACGAAATATGAGAATTTTAAAAGAATTCGTAGATAATGAAATGTCAGATCAATTAAGTTTCATTAAGCCTGAATCGACATATTTAGCATGGATTGATTTCTCAAATAGTGGTTATAGTGAGGAAAAAGTACAAAAAGCGTTACAGTCTGTTGGTAAAATCGCGACTGGTATTGGAAATTCATATGAGCTTGATGAAAGTCATCACTTTAGACTTAATGTAGCATGTAGTGAAGATAAATTAATTGGTGGATTAGAAGCTATTAAACAATCATTTAACGCTTTAGACAACGATGAAATAGAATAAAGAAAACATAACGTACAAAAAATGTACGTTATGTTTTCTTTGAAAATTAAATTTCATAAATGTCTATAACTTGACCATTGAAAGCATCGGCAATAAATTCGTAATGGACTGGGCTACCATTTTTGTTAATTGTTATTCCACCATGAACTACTTTAGTTTCAATACCAAACTTTTGGTAGGTCTTTGGGATATGTAAAATGTAAGAACCTTCAACGTCATTAAATTGGCTTTTTACTTGTTTTAAAATTTCTTCGCAGCTGTAATGTTTAAATTGTTTAAAGTAAATTAATGCTGTAAGAATCCCTATACCAGTAAAAATTGAAAACAATAACATGACTAGTCGCAACTTATTATTTTGCATGACCATGCCTCCTTTAACTTAAATCTAGTGTACCATAAAGAAAGAATGATAGATAAAATTTTAGCAAGGAGAATCATTATGACACAAATTGGACAAGAAACAATAAATAGAATGAGAACTTTGACTGAATTACATGCTGTACCTGGCTTTGAAGGTGAAGCTCGTGAATATTTAAAAGAACAAATGAAACCTTTTGTTGACGAAATAATCGGAGATAATATGGGGAGTATTTATGGTGTAAAAAAATCTAAAAAAGAAAATGCACCAAAAGTTTTAGTTGCAGCCCATATGGATGAAATTGGATTTATGGTAACAGAAATGACAAAAGAAGGCATGTTGAAATTCACACCTTTAGGTGGTGTATCATCTGATGTATGGTTATCACAAACGTTGCAATTAAAAACAAGAGATAATCAATATTACAATGGCGTAGTAGGTAGTATTCCGAAACATTTTAGAACTGGTAAAGAATCTGGTGTTGCAATTGAAGATATGTTGTTAGACGTTGGAGCAGAAAATATGCAACAACTTAAAGATATGGGAATCAATATTGGAGATACAATTGTACCTAGAACAAATCTAGAGCAACTCACTGAAAACAGAATTTTAGCTAAAGCATGGGATAATAGATATGGATGTTTAGTTGGGTTAGAATTATTAGAAGCAGTTAAAGATATTGATTTAGATGTTGATTTATATGTAGGCGCTAACGTACAAGAAGAGGTTGGATTACGCGGTGCTTCAGCAAGTGTTAACTTAATAGAACCTGACATAGCCTTAGTAGTAGACTGTTCACCTGCCAATGATATGAAAGGTCATATCGGATTATCTGGATCACTAGGTGAAGGTGTGTTAATAAGAATTCTTGATAGAACTATGATTTTATCTGAAAGAATGAGAGACTATTTAATTAATATAGTTGAAGAAAAAGATATTAATCATCAATATTTCCAATCGCCGGGAGGTACAGATGGCGGTGAGATTCATAAAGCATTAACAGGTATACCAACTGCAGTTATTGGTGTTTGTGCTCGTTATATTCATACAAGTAAAGCGATATATGATGTTAGAGATTATTTAAATGCTAAACAATTATTAGTAGAAATTGTTCAAGACATTAATAAAGAAAAAATCGAACATTTAAAATATAATTAGAATTTAAATAAACTAGCAGATAGTTAAATTCTATATCTTGCTATTATTAAGGTTAATTATATAAGACACATGTCGTTATTAATATTAAATTTAATAATGATATGTGTTTTTTTATAGTATAATCTTTTTTAAGGAGTGTGAATAATGATCAAAATAAAATCTTTTTTTAGTAGAACGATTATAGATGGATTAAGTTATATGGCTTTAGGTTTATTTAGTACTTTAATTGTAGGACTTATAATTGAAACACTTGGCCGTACATTGAATACATATTTTGATACATCAATAATGATTGAAATAGGAAAGTTAGCACAAAATTTAACTGGAGCTGGGGTAGGGGTAGCTGTTAGTTATGGTTTAGGCGCCTCGCCGCTCATCATTTTTGCAACAGTAGTAACTGGTATGTATGGTTACGAACAAGGAGGGGCGGTTGGCAGTTATTTATCTTCAGTCTTTGCAAGTGAATTAGGAAAAGTATATTCAGGGAAAACTAAAATAGATATTATTTTGTCTCCAATTTTGACATTATTAGTAGGTGTTTGTATTGCGAAATTTATCGCACCATTTATCGATGCGTTTATGAAACACTTAGGAAATTGGATCCAAATAAGCACGGAACAACAGCCTTTATTGATGGGAATATTCGTAAGTTGCTTAGTAGGAATGACTTTATCTAGTCCGATTTCTAGTGCAGCTTTATCTTTAATGTTAGGTTTGAGTGGAACAGCCGCAGCAGCAGCCACTATTGGTGGATGTTGTCACATGGTAGGATTTGCAGTAACAGGATATAGAGATAATGGTATTTCAGGTATCATTGCACACGGAATTGGAACAAGTAAGTTACAAATTTCAAATTACTTAAAACACCCATTTATTTTAATTCCACCTGTAGTAGCCAGTATTGTAGTAGCTCCAATAATGACAGTGTTTTGGCCGATGGAAAATAATGCAGCAGGAGCTGGCATGGGTTCAAGTGGGTTTGTTGGTCAAATTATGACAATACAAACGATGGGCGCATCTACAGAAGTATGGTTACAAATTTTATTCTTCCATTTCTTATTACCGGCTGTAGTCAGTTTATTTGTTTATCATATACTGAAAAGATATCATATGATTAAAGGTGGACAACAAACAATTATGATAGGAAGTGTAAAAAAATGAAACAATTAACATCAATAGAAGAATTTAATCAATTAACAAATGACCCAACCGTTTTCATGTTCACGGCTTCATGGTGTCCTGATTGCCATTTTATTGACCCAGATTTACCGGCATTAGAACAAAAATACAATGATTATCAGTTCGTCTCGGTAGATAGAGATGAATTTATTGAATTATGCCAAGAAGTTGGTGTGATGGGTATTCCGAGTTTTGTAGCATTTGATAATCAAAAAGAACTAGGAAGATATGTTGGAAAAGAAAGAAAAACTATAGAACAAATAAGTGAATTTATAGAAGGATTGAAGAAATAAATCGAAAAAAAGTAGGTTGAAATAAAAGTTGATTTTATTTCTCGAAACCTACTTTTTTCATTGATTTAAATAAGTTTATCACTGTAACATGGCGCTAATTTGTTGTAAACTAGATAAAGGTATAAAAATAGGAGTGTTATGTATGAATGTCTTTCAAATGAGAGATTTACTAAAAGAACGCTTGAAATCATTAGATGCTAATTTCAAGTTTGATAGAGAAGATGAAAGTTTAAGAATTGAACGTAAAGATAACCAAAAAGGTTTATCAGTAAAAATTTCACCAATTATTGCAAAGTATAAAAATAGTGGAGATAAAATTGTAGATGAAATTGTTTATTATGTAACTGAAACAATTCATGCAATGCAAGATGAATCTACTAAGGAAATAAGTAAAATAGAAATATTACCTGTAATTAGATCTACAAGTTTCCATAAAGAAACTAAAGAAGGTACTCCATTTATAATAGATGAACATACAGCCGAAACAAACATTTATTATGCGTTGGATTTAGGCAACACTTATAGATTAATCGATGAATCTATGTTAGAAGAACTAAATATGTCTCATAATCAAATAAAAGAACAAGCTTTATTTAACATTAAAAAAAGAAAAACATCATATAAATCTGATGAAGTACAAGGCAATACATTTTATTTTGTGAATACAAATGATGGATATGATGCTTCTAGAATTTTAAATCAGTCATTCCTTAAGGATGTTTATCAAAATATCGAAGGAGAAATGCTTCTTGCAACACCTCATCAAGATGTGTTGGTTATTTGTGACATCAAAAATGAAATAGGCTATGATGTGGTAGCGCAAATGAATATGCATTTCTTCCAAAATGGTTTAGTGCCTATAACTTCGCTGTCATTCTCTTACAAACCGGATGAACCATTAGAACCTATATTTATATTAGGTAAAAATCATTCACGTAAAAGGAATAAAGAAGTAATAGAAAGATTAGAAAAAAATAGAGAAATATTTAAAAATATGAAAAATAATGAAAAGAAATGATAAGGAGTTATAATTATGAATTTATTTTATAATAAAAATGGTATTGGGGATGTATTGTTAGTTTCATTAGAACCATCAACAGAAAGTTTGGAATATGAAAATCAAAATGATATTACAATTATAAAAAGCGATGGCAACATTGTTGGTTTTAATATTTTTAATGCTTCTAAATATGTTCAAATTGAAGGAAACGGAAATATCAAAACTGAAGAAAAACATGTTAGTAGTATTCAAGATTTACTAGAAAAGAATAATATCAACTATAAATTAGAAGTTGATTTATCACCTAAATTTGTAGTAGGGTTTGTTAAAGAAAAATCTAAACATCCGGATGCAGATAAATTATCTGTATGTAAAATCGATGTTGGAAACGAAACATTACAAATTGTATGCGGAGCTCCAAATATAGAGCAAGATCAAAAAGTAGTCGTAGCTAAAGTAGGAGCAGTTATGCCAAGTGGTATGATTATTAAAGACGCAGAATTACGTGGCGTTCCTTCAAGTGGCATGGTTTGTTCTATGAAAGAGCTAGATTTAGAAGGTGCTCCGAAAGAAAAAGGTATAATGGTATTAGATGATAGTTATACTGTAGGAACACCATTTTTTGAAGATGAAAGGTAGTGAACCTATGAGTTGGTTTGATGATATATTCGGTCAGTCTAAAAATAAACAAAAAAATAAAGAAAAAGAAAATGAAAATATTTCTTTTGACCATGGTTCAGAAGATGAAGAAGTAAACGAAGAAATTTATAAAAGACCAAGAGGTAAATTTAGATTTCCAATAGATATGGATGTTGACGCTGAAACTGAAACAGAGACTGAACAAAATTCTGATCAAGAGCATGATTCACAACAAGAATATAACTACTATGATGAGCGATTTTATAATGAAAATGAAGCGTCATATCCAACAAATAGAAGAAGGCGTCGCAGAAGAAGTCATGACGGAGAAGAAGCACCCTCTGAACCACAACCTAAAAAAGAGAAGGGTGTTTATGAGAACAAACGTTTAACAAGACCTTCTAGCACTGAACAATATTCTTCAGTTTTCAAAAAGAAATCTGTTCATGATAAAGAAGACGATGCTTTCAATCGAAGATTATCTTCTTTAAATCAACCCAAGTTTCACGCTTCAGAAGTGCCTTCTGCTATATTTGGAATGAGAAAACAAAAAGATGTTCCAAACAGTGGTTTAAAAGAACCTTCTACACCTGATACTTCTAACATCAAAGAAGAAGATAACAAAGATAGTAACGGATATGAGAGCACTAATAATCAAAGTAGCAATAGTGAAGTGGTACGTGATACGCCCACTTATTCAAAGACGGACAATACTATAAATATTGAAAATATATACGCTTCTCAAATTGTTTCTGAAATTAGAAAAGAGCGAGAAAAGAAGCTTCAAAAGAAAAAACAATTTGAAAAAGCTTTAAGAGAAAAAAGAGAACAAGAACTACAAAATATTCAATCTGAAGAAGAAAAATCTCAAATTAAACAACAAGACGAATTTTTCAAAAAACAGGCATCTTTTATTAAAAATAATCAAATCGATGAAGAGCCGGAAGATAACACTGAAGAAACTACAACTGAAGACATTAAGTCATCAGATGATTATATTACACAACCTAACAGTGACGAAAATGAGTTGAAATTTGAAGAAGAAAGCTCTAAAGAGTCATTGCAACCAGATGTAAACGACATGACTACATATGAATTTAAAGAAATAAATTTGGATATTGATGAAGAACCAGAAGAACAAAAACAACAACAAGAAGAAAATCTTGATGTTGAAGAAATCGATGGAATAGAACCAGCTAAAGAAGAAAACTCAGAAGATTTAGACGTACAGTTTGAAGAATTAACAGAATTAGCTACAGAAGAATCAAATAATGAGTCTTTAGATAATCAATCTGAAAATACAGAACCAGTAGAAGAAACAGCGAAATCCTCAGATTTACAATTTGAAGAAGTTGAAGATACAGAAATAAAGCGTGTTCCTAATGAAAGTGAATATAATAGTATCGAAGAAGAAAACTTTGTAGAAGATGATATTGAATTTGAGGAAGTTCCAGAAATCTCTAATGAATATTTTGAAGAAGAAGTTATAGAAGGGGTAGACTCGTCCTTTAATGGAAATGAAAATAACGATAATTTCAAAGAAGATAATTTTGTAGAAGATAATTTTGTAGAAGATGATATTGAATTTGAAGAAGTCCCAGAAACGACTAATGAAGACTTTGAAGAAAAAGATGACGACGAAGAACTGTCATTTATAGATGATGAGTTTACGACATCAGAAAAAGAATTAAATGAAACTGAAGATACTCAATCTAAAGTTGAAATCTCTGAATCAAACGAAGAACTTGAAGATAAGTCACAGTTGAGAGATGAACCAAAAAATAAAAAGAAATCTTTAGAACCAGTACTTAAACCTAATAATAAAAAATCATCTCCATTTAATGTTGTTATGACGCCTTCAGATAAAAAGAAATATCATACATTTAAAAATCAGACTTCAACAAATGTAAAGCAAGAAACTAAAGTGAATAATGCTTCTGAAAATAATCAGACGAATAATGATTTCGACAACGAGAGCCTTGAAACAGTGACAAAACGTAAAGGACCATCATTTGTATTACCACCATTGACAATTTTAGACGATGTAGTTGAACAAGAGGATAATACAGAATGGTTAGAAGAGAAGAAAAAAGAATTAGACGAAGCGTTTTATCACTTTAATGTACCTGCTCATGTTGTCAATATGATACAAGGGCCAACTGTAACTCGCTTTGAACTATCTGTAGAAAAAGGCGTTAAAGTTTCAAGAATTACAGCACTTCAAGATGATATAAAAATGGCATTAGCAGCAAAAGATATAAGAATCGAAGCGCCAATTCCAGGAACGAGTTTAGTAGGTATTGAAGTGCCAAATCAAACACCTAGAAAAATACCATTAGGTCAAATGATTACATCTAAAGCTTTTCAACAAGCTGAAAGTAAATTAACAGTAGCTATGGGCTTTAAGATTAATAATGAACCTTTATTAATGGATATTTCAAAAACACCGCACGCATTAATAGCTGGAGCTACTGGTTCAGGAAAGTCAGTATGTATCAACGCAATTTTGACGAGTTTGTTATACAAAAATCATCCTGATGAATTGAAGTTGCTACTCATTGATCCAAAAATGGTAGAACTAGCGCCATATAACGATTTACCACATCTAGTTTCACCAGTTATTACAGATGTTAAAGCTGCTACAGCAAGTCTTAAATGGGCTGTAGAAGAAATGGAAAAAAGGTATAAAGAGTTTGCGGAATTGCATGTTCGAAATATTACGGCTTATAATAAGAAAGCCACTTATGAAAAACGCATGCCTAAAATTGTAATTGTAATAGACGAATTAGCAGATTTAATGATGATGTCTCCACAAGAAGTTGAACAATCAATAGCTAGGATTGCACAAAAAGCGAGAGCATGTGGTATTCACATGATTTTAGCTACACAAAGACCATCTGTAAATGTTATTACAGGATTGATAAAAGCAAATGTTCCTACTAGAATATCATTCATGGTTTCATCTTCTATAGATTCTAGAACAATTCTTGATGTTGGTGGTGCTGAAAAACTACTTGGTAACGGTGATATGTTATATCTAGGAAATGGTATGAATAAACCGATTAGAGTACAAGGTGCATTTGTGTCAGATGATGAAATTGACGAAACAGTTTCCTATGTAAGCGATCAAATGGAACCTAACTATTTATTTAAACAAGAAACATTATTGAAAAAAGTGAATGAGCAACCAGCTGATGCACTATTTGATGATGTATGTGAATTTATGGTTAATGAAGGTCATATATCTACGTCATTGATACAAAGGCATTTCCAAATTGGTTATAATAGAGCTGCTAGAATGATTGATAACTTAGAAGCAAACGGCTTTATCTCAGGACCAAATGGCTCGAAACCGAGAGAGGTTTTAATTTCAAAAGATACATTAGAAAATGGAAAAACTAACATATAAGAAATAGAAGGAGTGACATGAAATGACATTATTTCATTTTGTCGGAATAAAAGGGGCTGGAATGAGTTCTTTAGCACAAATTATGCATGACATGGGCCATAATGTACAAGGTTCTGATATAGAAAATACAGTGTTTACTGAAATTGCATTGAAAAATAAAGGAATAAAAATATTACCTTTTGATGTAGAAAATATTCATGAAGGTATGACAGTTATAGCTGGAAATGCTTTTCCTGATACTCATCCCGAAATTGCTAAAGCATACGAGTTAGGTCTTGAAGTTAAAAGATATCACATATTCTTAGGTGAATTTATGTCTCAATATACTTCTGTAGCAGTAACAGGTGCTCACGGAAAAACTTCAACAACTGGTTTGCTTTCTCACGTAATGAATGGTGATCAAAAAACATCATTTTTAATTGGGGATGGAACGGGTATGGGCTTACCTGATAGTTCTTATTTTGCATTTGAAGCATGTGAATATAGAAGGCATTTCTTAAGTTACTACCCTGATTATGCAATTATGACAAATATTGATTTCGATCACCCCGACTACTTCAAGAATTTACAAGATGTGACGAATGCCTTTCAAGAAATGGCAAATAACGTAAAGAAAGCTATTATAGCTTGGGGCCACGACGCAGAATTAAGAAAAATAAAAGCAGATATTCCGATTTATTTTTATGGATTTGAAAATGAAAATGATGTTTATGCTGAAAACGTTCAAACTTCTTCAAAAGGCACTACTTTTGATGTTTACTTTAAAAATGGTAAGCAATATATAGGTTCATTTACGACACCTATGTATGGAGACCACCATGTATTAAATGCACTTGCAGTTATTGCAGTATGTTATTTAGAAAACTTAGATATTAATAATATAAAAGAAGCATTATTAACATTTGGCGGTGTAAAAAGAAGATTTAGTGAAAGTTTTTATGATAATCAAGTTTTAATAGATGATTATGCACATCATCCAAGGGAAATTAATGCTACAATTGAGTCAGCGAGAAAAAAATATCCTGAAAAAGAAGTGATAGCAGTATTTCAACCACACACTTTTTCAAGAACTGAAACATTTTTAAATGAATTTGCAGAAAGCTTAAATCAAGCGGATCAAGTTTATTTATGTGATATATTTGGTTCTATAAGAGAGCAACAAGGTGAATTAACAATAAATGATCTACAAGCGTTAATTGAAAATTCAAAATTAATTAGTGAAGAAACAGTTTCACAACTTAAAAACCATTCAAATGGTGTTATACTATTTATGGGCGCTGGAGACATACAAAAAGTTCAAAGAGCCTATGTGAGTACTCTTACTGAATCATAATATTATGTTTATGCATAATGATTAAGGGTATTAAATATTAGTAAATCATATTAAGTTTTATAATTATTAGGAGGCGTTCAGTATGGATTGGTTATTACCATTAGCAGGTATTATTGCTGCTATTGCATTTTTAGTTATTTGTGTAGTATTAGCAATGTTCTTAGTGCAATTATTAAAAACAGTTAAAGGAATCAATGAAACTTTAGATGGCATTCAAGGCCAAATACAAGGAATTACACGTGAATCAACTGACTTACTTCACAAAGCAAACCGCTTAACTGAAGATATTCAAGATAAATCATTACGTTTAAATTCTGTTGTAGATGCAGTTAAAGGTGTTGGAGATTCAGTACAAACACTTAACTCTTCAGTAGATAGAGTTACAAATTCAATTACGCATAATATCTCTCAAAATGAAGATAAAATTTCTCAAGTAGTACAATGGTCAAATGTTGCAATGGAAGTTGCAGACAAATGGCAAATGAGGAAGAATCGTAGAAGTTATGCTTCATTTAAAAATGGTACAACGACTTCTAAAGATTATGAAGCGGAAGTTCCTAAAGATTATAATGAACAAACGACGTCTGGTGATAAATTAGACGAAGATAAAATTAATGCAGGATTGAAAAAATAAAGTTAATGAGGCTGAGACATAATTAAATGCCTCAGCCTCAAACATTTTATTGTCTATTAACATTAATTAATTTAAACAGGAGGTTTTATTGATGGAAAATCAATATAATAGAGATTTATATACACATGGTTTAGAAACATATGAAGCAAAACATGAAAATAATACAAGTGGTAGAGATTTTGTATTTGGTGTGATTTTAGGAACAGTAGTAGGTGGGATTGCCGGTTTATTATTAGCTCCTAAATCAGGTAGAGCTCTTCAAGATGATTTAAGCGAACAGTCAAATAAAATTATTGAAGATGTTAAAACTAAAACAGACGATTTAAAAGCTCAAGCTCAAACAAAAGCTGAAGAACTTCGTACACAAGCAGAAGAAAAGAAAGAAGAAGCAACTGAAAAAGCAAAAGAAGTAAAAGCTAAAGCTGAAGACAAAAAAGAAGAAGTAAAAGCTAAAACTGAAGAAAAGAAAGAAGAAGCAGCTGATAAAGCAGAACAAGCTAAAGCAAAAGCTGAAGAGAAAAAAACAGAAACAAAGAAAAAAGCTGACGAAGTAAAATCTAAACAAGCTGAAAAGAAAGCAAACAAAAATGTTGTAACAGCTGACGATGTCGATGACGAAGAATTAAAAGCACAAAAAGGTGCGATTAAGTCTGAAGTTAATGATGAAGATCTAAAAGGACCTAAAACAGTAGTAGAAAAAAAGACTTTTGATAAAAAGTAAGCATTAAAGATAGAAGCCAGGCTGAGACATATTAATGTCTCAGCCTGATTTATTATATTGGCAGTAGCTAACAAAGGTGGGATTACAATCTCTTTTAAAAAAATGAGATTTCTGTTCCACTTTCTTTTTAATATTTATACATATGAGGTATTATATATAACATAAACATAAATTATAATTATTTTCAGAAAAATAACAATTAAGGTTGAATAGCTCGATTTTAATTGTTATACTACTATCTAATCACTTATATATTTTATCGCTTTAAAGTATGTGAGTTAAATTGTTTACATGAGGTGAAGAGGATGACAAATGAATTAGAGAATTTAAGACAGAGAGTAGAAGAAATTAATGACGAAATTTTAGGATTGTTATCAGAACGTGGTGACCTAGCTAAAAAGATTGGTGAAGAAAAAAGTAAACAAGGTACTCAAGTTTATGATCCACAGCGTGAAAAAGAAATGTTAAATAAATTAATTGACGCTAATAAAGGACCATTTAACGATAATACTATTAAGCAATTATTTAAAGAAATATTTAAAGCTTCAACTGACTTACAAAAATCTGAAAATGAAAAACATTTATATGTTTCTCGTAAATTAAAACCAGAAGATACTATCGTACAGTTTGATAATGGTGCAATAGTAGGTAATAATAAAAAGCAATTTGTATTTGGTCCATGTTCTGTAGAGTCACAAGAACAAGTAGATACAGTAGCACAAGATTTAGCTAATAGAGGCGAGAAATTCATAAGAGGTGGCGCATTCAAACCACGTACATCTCCATATGATTTCCAAGGGCTTGGAGAAGAAGGTCTACAAATTTTAAAAAATACTAAAGATAAATACGGTTTAAATGTTGTAAGTGAAATCGTAAACCCTGCTCACTTTGAATTAGCAGACGACTACTTAGATGTATTCCAAATAGGTGCTCGTAACATGCAAAACTTTGAGTTATTAAAAGAAGCAGGTAAAACGAATAAACCTGTATTATTAAAACGCGGATTATCTGCAACTATTGAAGAATTTATTTACGCTGCAGAATACATACATTCACAAGGTAATAGCAATATCATCCTATGTGAACGTGGTATTAGAACGTATGAAAAAGCAACTAGAAATACTTTAGATATTTCAGCTGTTCCAATCTTAAAACAAGGTACACACTTACCAGTTATGGTTGACGTTACACATAGTACTGGCCGTAAAGATATCATGTTACCATGTGCTAAAGCAGCATTAGCAGTAGGAGCTGATGGTGTTATGGCAGAAGTACATCCAGATCCATCAGTAGCATTAAGTGATGCTGGACAACAAATGGATTTAAATGAGTTTGATGCATTTTACAAAGAAATTGTAAAAGCTGCAAAACTTTATGAGAAATAAGCTCAATTAAAAAATATTTATTAATATTATCCCTTTAAGTAAACATAATATGTGTTCACTTTAGAGGGATTTTATTATGGAAAAACATAAGCTTTATGTGGTATAGTTTAATTTATCGCCGTTTTCTGAAAAACAATTTTCATTTTACACTTTCTTTTAAAAACTTAAGTTTCTTTTATCGACAAGAGTTTATGAATATCTTATAATGAGTAATTGTGAGTTCGCTTTCATATGCTTTGAAAACAATATGAAAACGTGATAGAATGTACTAGAAAACGTTTTCAAAAATGGGAGGATATTATGACTGTAACAATATATGATGTAGCAAGAGAAGCAAAAGTTTCAATGGCTACTGTATCTCGTGTTGTAAATGGTAACCAAAATGTTAAACCGTCAACTAGAGATAAAGTAAACGAAGTTATTAAGAGATTAAACTATAGACCAAATGCTGTTGCACGTGGTTTAGCAAGTAAAAAAACTACAACAGTTGGCGTAATTATACCAGATATTTCGAATGTTTATTATTCTGAATTAGCAAGAGGATTAGAAGATATAGCAACAATGTATAAATATCATACAATTATTTCTAACTCTGATAACGATAGTGATAAAGAACAAGAAATATTTAACAACTTATTGAGTAAACAAGTTGATGGTATTATCTTCCTTGGTGGAACATTAACTGACGAAACTGTTGAGTTAATTGAGAAATCATCTGTACCAGTTGTAGTATCTGGAACAAATGATAAAGAATCAAAATTAGCATCTGTAAACATTAATTACACACAAGCTAGTAAAGAAATAGCAAATACACTTATTGAGAACGGTGCTAAGAAGTTTGCATTTGTTGGTGGTGGATACTCAGAGAAAGCACAAGACGATGCAATCCAAGGTCTTGAGTCTGCATTAGAAGAGGCTGGTCTAGATATTAATGACAATGCTAAATATGTTGGTAATGAAACATATAAAGATGGCAGTAAAGCATATGAGACAGTATCTCAAGCTAATCCTGATGCAATTCTTTGTATAAGTGATGAACAAGCAATTGGTATTGTTCATGCTGCTCAAGATGCAGGTGTTAAAATACCTGAAGAATTGCAAGTTGTCAGCTTTAATAACACAAGACTTGTTCATATGGTTAGACCACAATTATCAAGTGTTACTCAACCGCTTTATGACATTGGAGCTGTTGGAATGAGATTGTTAACTAAATATATGAATGACGAACAAATTGACGAGCCTAATGTTATATTGCCGTATAGAATAGAATATAGAGGCACAACTAAATAATAAAAGAGGGAATTCGATAAACGAATCTCCCTCTTTTTTATTTATACCACTCTAAAATTCTTAATTTCGTGTTATTATTTTTTTCAGTTATTTCGGTTTTTCTTGGTATTTCCATATAATCATCTTTTTCATCTATCCATGTTTTTGGTAAAGGAAACGGAGCGCTGCTTTGATATTTATCAAGCCAAGTCTGTGGTATATTTCCTTTTGGGGTATCAAGATTATTTAAAGCAAACCAAACATGAGACCAAGCTCTAGGTACAACTCTCCAAATATTATATCCGCCTCCACCGATCATAATGACTTTACCATCACAATATTCGTCTGCTAGATTTTTTACGATATATGGTATTTGATATAACGTATTCAAAGTACAACTTAAATGCGTGAGTGGATCTAAATAATGAATATCGACACCATTTACACTTAGTATAATATCTGGCTTGTAAGCTTTACATACAGCTTCTACTGTTTCTTTAAATACGTCTATATATGATTCATCCTCCGTGTATGCGTCTAATGGTATGTTTACAGTTCTACCAAATCCTTTACCATCTCCACGCTCAGTAATGGCACCTGTTCCAGGGAATAAATATCGACCTGTTTCATGAATAGAATAATTCATAACATCTTCATTAGTATAAAATGACCATTGAACGCCATCTCCATGATGTGCATCTGTATCAATATACAAAACCCTTTGTTTATATTTGGATTGTAAATATTGTATTGCAACAGCACTGTCATTATAAATACAAAATCCACTTGCTTTCCCTTTGAATCCATGATGTAATCCACCACCTAAATGGCATGCTCTCTTTGCTTCACCAGACATAACTGCATCAACTGCATTCAAAGTTCCACCTACAACTCTTGCACTATTTTCATGCATGTTTACAAATTGAGGGGTGTCTTCACTATTTAATCCATATTTATCATATTCTTCTATAGGTAAATCTCCATTGCCTGCTTTTTTAATAGCTTCTATGTAGCTCGGTTCATGAACGAGTTCTAATTCTTCGTCAGTTGCTATTCTTGGTTGTATCAAATGTTCAGATTTAAGCACACCTAGGTCAATAAGCAAATCAGTCGTTAACTTTAAACGCATTTGATTGAAAGGGTGACTATCTGAAAAACGATATTTCAATAAATCCTCTGAATACACATATTTAACATTAGTCATTTCTTATACCAAATGGATATATGACATGGTAATTTTTTTCTTCCAATAATTTATATATTTTTTCAGGATTCATTGATTTTACTCGTAACATAAGATATCTTTTCTTAACATTTTCTTGATCAGCATAAGCAAGGACGTTTAATATATCAATATTTTGTTCTTTAAATATAGCAGTAATATCGTGTAATGCACCAATTTTATCGTCAATATGTACTTCAATTATAGAACCAGGAATTGTAACACCAGTTAGTTCTAAAAATGTATTTAACATATCTTTTTGTGTGACGATACCAATTACTTTATTATCACGGAGAACTGGTATAGCTCCAATTGCCATTTCGTAAAAATCTAAAGCTATATCTTCTACAAAATCTAAAGGATGACATCTAATAACATTTCTTCTCATAATTTTAGAAACAGATAAACTTAAACTATTATTTGGGTCTTCATCAGATAAAATGCTTGGTAAAGCCATTTTTATATCTTTATCTGAAATAATTCCTAACAATTCGTCTTTTTCATTTACAATTGGCAAATGCCTAATTTCTTTTTGTGTCATAAGTTCTAAAGCATTTTCAATAGATTGGTTACCTTGAATTGTTGTACAAGGTGAAGTCATAATTTTTTCAACTAACATAATATACCTCCTTAAAAGAAAAACCGATTCATAAATCTTAGTCTGTCGAAAGCTTCCATTTGCTCTTGGCTAATATTTGCTCCTATTCTTGCCATTAAACTATTGGCAGGATGGCTGATTATTTCTGGGTCATCAGTCGCAAATACTTCTAAACCACCTTCTGCCATCATTTTATGCATGATTTTTTGATATTCATAAACATCTAAACCACTGTTTTTTAAATCCCAATGCCAATAGTATTCTGTAGTGATAACGATATAATCTTCCATTTCTGGTGACTTCATAGCTAATTTAAGCATTTTCTTTCCAAGTCCATATTTTCTGTATTCTAAAGAAAGTTCAATAGCACCTAACTCAAGGATATAGGGTAGGTTACCATCTGACCAACGCTCAAGTGGATCAGGATAAACGTAAGTTGTATAACCGATAATATGTTGATCTATTCTACATACAATAATTCTTCCTTCAGGTAATTCAGAAATTTCTATTAGCGCTTCAAATTGTTCCTTAGGTACGCGAAAACTATCTAACCCTTCATCAAAAGTCATTTCTTTTAATTTTTCGGGTTCTACAGGACCTTCAATTGTTATATTAGAATCAGATGTAAAGGGTATAGTTTCTGATATGAAGGTCTTTTTATAGTCCATAGTATACCTCCTTCCTATTAATATGGTAATGTGTAAATATAAAGTTTATTTTGAATAATCAAATTTTTTTGAAAAGTATCATCTACTTATATTATAATAGACTCAGGCTTTATTGGAAACGATTACATTTATAAAAGGGGAGATTTAGATGAAAGTCGAAGTATACGAAGCATTAAACGAAGATTATAATCTATCAAATTATGAGAATGCAGTTAATAATCATAACTGGAAAGATATTGAGAAAAATTTCAGTTGGAGTGAAACTGGTAAAATAAACATGGCATATGAATGTATAGATCGTCATGTGGACAATGGTAAAGGGGACAAATTTGCACTCCACTATAAAGATCAAAATAGACAAGATAGTTATACGTTTAAAGACTTACAAATTGCTAGTAATAAAGCCGCTAATCTTTTAAAAGATAAAGCAAATGTTGAAAAAGGTGACCGTGTATTTATATTTATGCCAAGAACACCAGAATTATATTTTGCTTTGTTAGGAACATTAAAAATTGGTGGTATTGTTGGACCATTGTTTGAAGCGTTTATGGAAAAAGCGGTAAAAGATCGCTTAGAAAATAGTGAAGCTAAAGTAATCATCACAACTAATGATCTAGTAGATCGAATACCTAAAGATGAATTACCGAATTTAGAACATATTGTAATTGTTGATGAAAATGTTTCTGAAGAGTATATTGACTTCAATAAAGAACTCGAAAAAGCTGATAGTGAATTTGAAATAGAATGGTTAGATAGAGAAGACGGATTAATTTTACATTACACTTCAGGTTCAACAGGACAGCCTAAAGGTGTATTACACGTACAAGAAGCAATGTTAGTTCATTATATATCTGGTAAATATGTTTTAGATTTTAAAGAAGATGACGTATACTGGTGTACTGCTGATCCGGGTTGGGTTACAGGAACATCATACGGTATCTTTAGTCCATGGCTAAATGGCGTAACAAATTGTGTGGCAGGTGGAAGATTCTCACCTGAAGGATGGTATGAATTCATCCAAACATTCAACGTTACAATCTGGTATACAGCACCAACTGCACTAAGAATGTTAATGGGCGCTGGTGATGACATTGTTAAAAAGTATGACCTTTCATCATTAAGACATGTTCTTTCAGTGGGTGAACCACTAAACCCAGAAGTAATTAAATGGGCTTATAATGTATTCAACCACCGCGTACATGATACTTGGTGGATGACTGAAACAGGTGGACACATGATTGTTAACTATCCTTCATTGGATATTAGAGCTGGTTCAATGGGTAAACCATTACCAGGTATTGAAGCAGCAATTGTTGATGATCAAGGTAATGAACTACCACCAAATAGAATGGGTAATTTAGCTCTGAAAAAAGGTTGGCCTTCAATGATGAGAACAATTTGGAATAACCAGCCTAAATATGATTCATATTTCATTAACGACGAATGGTACGTTTCTGGAGATTCAGCTTATAAAGATGAAGATGGTTATTACTGGTTCCAAGGGCGTGTTGATGATGTCATCATGACTGCAGGTGAACGAGTAGGACCGTTTGAAGTTGAATCTAAACTTGTTGAACATCCAGCAGTTGCTGAAGCGGGTGTAATAGGTAAACCAGATCCAGTTCGTGGAGAAATTATTAAAGCATTCATTGGTTTAAGAGATGGATATGAAGAATCTGATGAACTAAAAGAAGAAATAAGAAAGTTTGTTAAAGAAGGTTTAGCTGGGCATGCAGCACCTCGTGAGATAGAATTTAAGGATAAATTACCTAAGACACGATCAGGTAAAATTATGAGACGTGTATTAAAAGCTTGGGAACTAGACTTACCAGCAGGAGATTTATCTACTTTAGAAGAATAAGTTAATATTAATCATGTTAAAAAGCCAAGAATAATCCTTTAAATATAAAGGAGTTTCTTGGCTTTCTTTATGTCAAAAATTTGATTTTTAACAATAGTATTTCATATGAATTTCACAATAATATTAATCGACTTTTTATGCATATTTGTATATGCTAAAGATAGAAGTTGAAAAGGTATACATATGAATTTGTTATTTAAATTTAAGGAGTGAATGAGCTTGAGTCATTTATCAGATTTAGAAATTGCAAATCAAAGTACGTTAAAACGCATTAATGAAATAGCTGAAAAAGTAGGTATAATAAACGAGGCACTTGAACCTTATGGACATTTTCGCGGGAAAGTTGATATTACAAAATTAAAAGATAAAACAGAAAAAGGGAAAGTTGTATTAGTTACAGCATTGAGTCCAACACCAGCAGGAGAAGGGAAATCTACTGTAACAGTAGGTCTAGCTGATGCTTTAAATCAATTGAATGAAAAAGTTATGGTAGCTCTACGTGAACCATCACTAGGACCTGTTTTTGGCATGAAAGGTGGAGCGACTGGGGGAGGTTACGCTCAAGTACTCCCAATGGAAGAAATTAATTTGCATTTTAATGGTGACTTACATGCTATTACAACTGCTAATAATGCATTATCTGCTTTTATAGACAATCATATATATCATGGTAATGAACTCAATATAGATTCAAGACGAATTGAATGGAAACGTGTATTAGATATGAACGATAGAGAACTAAGACAAGTAGTAGTTGGACTAGGTGGACCAGGTAGAGGTGTTCCAAGAGAAGATGGATTTGATATAACTGTAGCGTCTGAAATAATGGCGATATTCTGTCTTTCAAACGGAATAGAAGATTTGAAAGAAAACCTTGCCAATATAACTGTTGGTTATACAGTAGATAAAAAACCTGTAACAGTGAGAGACTTAAAAGTAGAAGGAGCTTTAACGCTCATTTTAAAAGATGCTATCAAACCTAATATTGTTCAAACTATTGAAGGTACACCAGCACTAGTACATGGTGGGCCATTTGCTAATATTGCTCACGGTTGTAATTCAATTATTGCAACAAATACTGCGCGTAAACTAGCGGATGTTGTTGTAACAGAGAGTGGGTTTGGTTCCGATTTAGGGGCAGAAAAATTTTTAGACATAAAAGCGCGTAAAGCAGGATTTGATCCAAGTGCTATTGTAATTGTAGCTACTATTAGAGCTTTAAAAATGCACGGCGGCGTTTCAAAAAATGAACTAAAAACTGAGAATGTAGAAGCAGTCAAAAAAGGTATTGTAAACTTAAATAAACATATTGAAAATATTAAACAATTTGGTGTAGAGCCAGTTGTAGCAATCAATGCTTTTATTCATGATACGGATGAAGAAGTAAAATTTGTTGAAGATTGGTGTAAAGAGCAAGGTGTGAAAGTTGCTTTAACTGAAGTTTGGGAAAAAGGTGGTAAAGGAGGTATAGATTTAGCAAAAGAAGTTTTAAAAGTACTAGAAAAACCTCAACAATTTAAACCACTATATGATTTAGAAATGTCTATAGAAGATAAGCTTGAAACCATCGTTCAAAAAGTTTACGGTGGTCGTACAGTCAAATTTACAGATAAAGCTTATAAACAATTGAAAACAATAAAAGAAAATGGTTGGGATAAATATCCAGTATGCGTCGCTAAAACACAATATTCATTTACCGATGATCCTACAAAATTAGGTGCGCCTACAGAATTTGATATAACAATACGAGAATTATTGCCGAAAACAGGGGCGGGTTTTATAGTAGCATTGACAGGAGATATTATGACGATGCCTGGATTACCGAAACAACCAGCTGCTTTGAATATGGATGTTAATGAAGATGGCACAGCGAAAGGTTTATTCTAAAAAATATCATATATCAAATAAAAAAACATCAATCCGAAAGTTATAAAACTAAAGGATTGATGTTTTAAGTTTCAGGTTGGGATATAAATAATTGTCTCAACCTGTTTTTATTATATTCGTTTTATGATAATTAGGTTAGTCACCACTTGGTGGTTTAGTATTTGTACCACTGGATGGTTTACCGCTATCTGAATCTGCTTTTTTGTTTTCGCTTGAGTTGTATGACCAAGCTTCTTTAGAGTTTTTAGATACTTTCTCTTTAGGTTTGATTTTAGATGATGTATTTCCATCTACAGCAATACCAAGTCGTTTCAATACTGATTCTGAATAAATGTCTTTTTCAGAAGTATCTACTTTATCAGAGATTAATGTAGAAGCTTTTGATTCGCCTTTACTACAACTACCAGTAGAGTTTGTGTATTGACAAATTGTCTTCTCACTAACTGTACTTGGTTTTTCGAAATCGCTGTCATATCCTAATTTCTCTCTATCTGTATTTGATAGGGCGTTAACCATATCTCTCCACATAAAGATTTGATAATGACTATCTTCGTCAAATGTAATTGGTTGATCATAGCCCATCCAAATACCTAATGTTACTTTCGGTGTATATCCTACTAATAAGCTGTCTTTACCAGATTCTGATGTACCTGTTTTAGCTGCCCATGTTCCATCATAAGAATCTTTAATTTGATAACCTGACCCATCGTCTAGTACACCTTTTAGTATATCAGTTGTTAAATAAGTAGTAGATTCACTGAATATACGTTTAGGGTCTTTCTTATGTTGGTAAACAACTTCACCGTCACGTGTTTTAATGGATTCAATCATATAACTATCGTTATATTCACCTTTATTAGCTAAAGTACTAAATCCATCAACATCTTGTCCTAAAGTGAAGTCAGCTGTACCTAATGTTAGAGCTAATCCATCTTGTACGTTTTCTGGTACGTTCATACCCATTTTATTAAGGTTTTCCCATGGTTTATAATCCTGTACGTTACTGTATAATCTTAATGTACTTAAGTTAAGTGAATTTCTTAATGCATAATCTACAGTTACGGGTCCAAACTCTCTTCTATCATAGTTATCAGGTGAATAACCATTGATATCAAACTTTTTATCTAGTAAAGCAGTGTTTGGTGTGATTAAACCATGTTCAAATGCTGGTGCATATGTTAAGAGTGGTTTCATTGTAGAACCAGGTGATCTTTTTGCTTTTGTTGCGTGATTGATTTGTGATTTTTCATAATCACGACCACCTACAAATGCTAAGATCTTACCGCTACCATTTTCTTTTAGTAATGCACCAACTTCGTGTTGGAAATCTTTTGTTGCTTTTTTACCTTCCGCATTAGTGTAGCTTGCTTCTCTATCCCAAGAATAGCTATTTGAATTATTTTTTACATCTTGAAGAGTGTCATACATATCTTTTTCGATTGTTGTATCGACTCTGTATCCTTCAGTACGCATTGCTTTATTAGCTTTCTCAGTATATTTAGTCATTAACACTGGCGTTTGGTCTAATTCTTTCTTAGAAATGTTATCTTTTTTAGCTAAATGATATTTTAAAATGTCGATTGTACGATCTTCCACTTCTTCAGTTAAGAATGGATATTTTTGATTTGGTTCTTCAACTTTATCGACAAATGATTTTTTAATATCAAATTTTAAAGCTTCATCGTATTCTTTTTTACTGATTTTTTCTTCTTGATACATTCTTTTAAGTACATAGTGCTGACGATTAATACCAAACTCTAATGATTTATCATCTTTTAAATCACCGTTTGGTAAAAATGGTGTGTAAGTATATGGGTTTTGAGGTAATCCTGCTAAATAAGCTGATTGTGCAACATTTAAATTTTTAGCAGATTTTCCAAATACACCTTGTGCAGCTGATTCAATACCTGCAATATTAGACCCATTAGAGTTACGTCCAAATGATACTACATTTAAATAACTGTCTATAATTTCATCTTTTGATAAGTTTTTTTCGACATTCATAGATAGCAGCATTTCTTTTGCTTTACGTTCGAATGATGTTTCATTTGTTAATAACTGATTTTTAACTAATTGTTGCGTTAAAGTACTACCACCAGAAGAATTTGAACTACCTAGTACTTCTTGTACTGAGGCACGTAAAAATGCTTTTGGTACAATACCATTATGTTGGTAAAACTCTTCGTCTTCTGTTGCTATAAGTGCGTTTTTTACATTATCACTTATTTCATTTCCCTTAATAACATCCCTTTGGACATCACTTTTTAATCGGCCAAGAGATTCTCCAGAACCAAAATATACAGACGTGCTTTCGGTCATAGAATAAAGCTGTTCTTTCATTTCTTTCTTAGACATCACTTTTTCATCTTTGACGAGGCCTGCAAAGTATCCGCCACCAATACCTAAACCTAATGCTAGTAATAAACAACTAATAAAAAGAATAATAAAAAACAAATTGCTTATGACTTGGTAAGTTGTAAAGAATATTAGTTTTGGAGTCCATTTTGCTTCTTTAAAAGTATTTTTATATTTCTTACTTGAACGATTAAATTGATCTTTGAATTTATTTTTAGACTGATTTGAACTCAAATTTTAACCTCCAATCTAATCATCATAATTATAACATATATAAATAATATTGACTTTTAAAATTGTTAGCTTTATACTTTGTAATTAATTGAAGATTGTGTTGAACTAAAGGAGAAGTAATGATTATTATCTTTTTAAGAGAGTCAGTGGTGCTGGGAACTGATAAAGAGGTAATTGTGAATACACCTTGTAAAAAATAGTTCTACGTTTTTAATGTACGTAACATTAATGAGAGATGACATAATAATGTCATAAGTATGGTGGTACCGTGTATTCAAGCACCCTTACATTTTATTGTAAGGGTGCTTTTTTATTTTATTTTATTTTATTTTATTTTGGAGGAGGAAAATATTATGGCAAATGCATTATTAGAAGATTTAAAATGGAGAGGCCTTGTTTATCAGCAAACTGATGAAGAGGGAATTGAAGAATTATTAAATAAAGAGTCAGTAAAAATATACTGTGGTGCAGATCCAACTGCAGATAGTTTACATATAGGGCATTTATTACCTTATTTAACTTTAAGAAGATTCCAAAATCATGGTCATACACCTATTGTTTTAGTAGGCGGAGGTACAGGTATGATTGGTGATCCGTCTGGAAGAACTGAGGAAAGAAAATTACAGACTGATGAACAAGTCGAAGAAAACGTTCGTGGCATTATGAATCAAATGCATAAGATTTTTGAATTTGAAGGCGAAGATGCTGCAATTTTAGTAAATAATAAAGATTGGTTGAAAGAAATAGATTTAATTTCTTTCTTAAGAGATTATGCGAAACATGTTGGTGTGAATTATATGTTAGGTAAAGATTCAGTAAAAGCACGTTTGGAAATGGGCATATCATACACTGAATTTACTTATATGATTTTACAAGCTATTGATTTCGGTTATTTAAATAAAAATTACGACTGTAAAATGCAAATCGGTGGTTCAGATCAATGGGGTAACATTACAGCGGGTCTTGACTTAATGAGAAGAATGTATGGTGAAACTGAGGCGTTTGGATTCACAATTCCATTAGTTACAAAAGCAGATGGCAAAAAATTCGGTAAATCAGAATCAGGTACAGTTTGGTTAGATAGAAGTAAAACTTCTGCATACGAGTTATACCAATTCTGGATTAATTCACAAGACGCAGATGTTGTTAAATACTTGAAATACTTTACTTTCCTAGACAGAGAAGAAATTGAAAGATTAGAAAAAACGGTAGAAGAAGCGCCTCATTTAAGAGAAGCACAGAAAGTGCTTGCTGAAGAAATGGTTGGGTTTATCCATGGTCCAGATGCTGTAGAAGAAGCAAAAAGAATTACAAATGCTTTATTCAAAGGAGATATTAAATCTTTAACAAAAGATGAAATCGAAGCAGGTTTCAAAGATGTGCCAACAGCTGTAGTTAGTAAAGAAACAACTCAATTAGTAGAGTTTATTATAGAAGCGGGTGTATCTCCATCTAAGAGACAGGCAAGAGAAGACATTAATAATGGTGCAATATATTTAAATGGTGAAAGAATTCAAGATGTTAATCATGAAATTACTACTGAAGACAAAATTGAAGATGAATTTACAATTGTAAGAAGAGGTAAGAAGAAATATACAATGGTTAAATATTCATAAAAATTTAGAAAAGGAGAGGGACAATGAAATCTTGTTATAAATACTAGATTTCTTTACCACTCCTTTTCTATTGTAGAATTATAGTTTTATCTACCATATAATGTATAATGAATAGTGTAAAATTCAGTGAAAGGAAGTTTAATAATGAAAAAATACTTAGCACCCATAATTACTGTTGTAGCAGTATTTGTTATTCTTGGTATAATTATGATTGGACCATATAACAGGTTGGTAGGATTAGAAGAAGAAGCGGACAAATCTCTATCTAATATCGACAACCAATTACAACGACGTGTAGATTTAATACCTAACTTAGTTGATACAGTAAAAGGTTATACGAAACATGAAGAGAAAGTGTTTAAAGATGTTTCAGATGCAAGAAGTAAATTAGCCGGTGCAAATACGCCACAAGAAAAAGCAGAAGCAAATGGTGAAGTAAATAGTGCATTAAGCCGATTAATAGCGATAAGTGAAAATTATCCAGACTTAAAAGCAGATAAACAATTCACAGGTTTAAGAGATGAACTTGCTGGAACAGAAAACAGAATTGCTGTTGCAAGAAAAGATTATAACGATTCTATTAATGAATATAATCAAGCAACACGTAAATTCCCATCAAGTATCATAGCTGGTTTATTCAATTTTGATAAGAAAGAATACTTCCAAGCAAAAGGTGAAGCAAAAGATGCACCTAAAGTTGACTTTGGTGGAGATGATTCTTAATGAATCAATTTTTAAAACGCGTAAATTTATTAATAATCGCAATTTTACTCACGTTTAGCTCGACAGCTTTTGCAGTGGATAAATTTCCTAAACTTGAAAAGCCAGTATTTGTTCAAGATCACGCTAATTTAGTATTAGATAAAGATAAGAACAACATAAATAAAAAAGGTCAAAAACTACAAGATGGTACCGACGCAGATATTATGTTAATGACAATGAAATCAATTGGGCAAACACCTAGGCAAGACTATGCGCTCGAGGCAGGACGTCATTATAAAGTAGGCGACCAGAAACATAACCGTGGTATAGTTATTCTACTTAATTTAGATAATGGCAATGAAAATAATAATAGAGGTATAGATATAGCTGTTGGAGATGGACTTGAAGGCGTATTAAATGATTCAAAAGTAGGACAATTAATAGATGATAATTTTATGCCTTATCAAGAAAAAGCAGCAAAAACTTCCGATAAAAATAAATCTAAAGCATATTATAGTAAAGGTTTAACTAAATTGTATGACGCAGTTTGGGACGAAATTGCTAAAAGCTATGGATATGACGGGAAAAAATTTACTGAGGATGAACCACAAAGTAGTGGTTTAGGTAAAATTCCCTTTATAGTATTTATTATTTTTATCATTATATTTTTCATTATTTATTTCTTAAATGGTGGAGGTAAACCACCACGAGGCGGTACAAGAAGAAGAACGAGAAGAGGTTCGGCTGGACCGTTTATGTTTGGTGGGCCACCTGGTAGTTCCGGTGGCGGATTTTCTGGCGGCGGTTTCGGCGGAGGCGGCGGCTTCTCCGGCGGTGGTGCTGGCAGAGGATTCTAATAACACATACACTGCCTTTATAAAGAACCAGGCTGAGACATTAAAATGTGTAATAGTCATGTTTTTATAAAAATAAGCATATCACTTATGAACTAAAATATTAGTTAAGTGATATGCTTATTTATTTTGAATTAACATTTATGTCCCTAGTTAGTTTTTAATTCTGTTCTTTTAATGTGACTTTTGCTGATTTTTCTTTACCATCTCTAACGACTTTTAGAGTGATTTTGTCACCTGGTTTTTTATCATTATAAATATAATTTCGAATATCCGAATCATCTTTAACTTTCTTACCATCTATTTCAGTGATGACATCGCCCTTTTTAATTCCATTATTTGCTTTCTCGTCAACTTCTGAAATGTATACGCCACTATCAACAGTAAGTTTTAATTCTTTTTTATATTGGTCAGGGATATCGTCGATTGAAATCATACTAATACCAATGTATGGTCTAGTTACTTTTCCATCGTCCATAATATCTTTAATGATATGTTTAACTTCATTACTTGGTATGGCAAAACCTATACCTTCAACATCTTGTCGTGATATTTTCATAGAGTTAATACCGATTAAATTACCATTTAAATCGACAAGAGCACCACCAGAATTACCTGGGTTGATTGCAGCATCAGTTTGAATAACAGTTGCTTCTGTAACACCTTCAGATGTTTGAACATTCATAGTACGTTCTTCAGAAGATATAATACCTTGGGTAACACTATTTGCAAATTCTACACCAAGAGGATTACCTAGTGCAAATACAGTTTCACCAGCTTTAACTTTTGAAGAATCTGCGAATTTAACAGGATTAATATCATATTTACCATCAATTTTAAGTACTGCTAAATCTGTCATAACATCTTTACCAACTAATTTAGCTTTTACAGCTTTATCGTTATGAAGTCTAACTTCAATTTCATTAGCACCTTCAATAACGTGATTATTAGTCACAATATAAGCGCTATTTTTATCGACTTGATAAATCACGCCTGTTCCGGCACCAGTTTCTTGTGATTCATCTGAACCTTCAGAATTATTACCTCCAAAAAATGATTCTAAGCCACTCACTTTTTGTTTGTTTATAACTCCGACAATAGAAGGGGAGACATCTTCGACCATTTTAGAAACCGAATTGTTTTTCGCTTCCTTATCTTTAGTGTTTCCACCTTTTTCACTTGCTGGCGCGTTTGTAACATTGGCATCATCATTGGTTGAATTAAATACATCCAATAATTTAGAACCGCCAAAAAATAGTGCAAGTATTAAAGCTGCACCAAGAATACCTGATAAAAATGGAATAAGACAACTTTGGTACCACGGAATATTATTTTTCTTTTTGTAGTAATATTCATTTGAAGTACCATTTAGTTGATTTGAATTTTGATTTTGATCATTTTGATCCATGTTTACTTAACGCCTCCTTAATGCTATCCATAAAATAATTATTATAGAAATCAAGAAAAATTGCCAATAATATGATGTATTTTAATTGTTACAATATTTTGTATGAAAACTTGAGACTAAAGTTGTAGAGTGATAAAATATGAATATCATTAAGAAGAGAGTGGTCAACATATGTATAAATTTGCAAGTAGTGTATTGTATTCAGTGTTTCAAAAATTCGGAAAACAACTCGTGATTATTAATAAAGAAAAAGTACCAGAACAACCATATATTGTGACATGTACACACAGTGGTTATGTTGAAGTAATTATGTTAGCACTAAGTTTATATCCTACAGAAATTCATTATATGGCTAAAAAAGAATTGTTCTCTAAAGACTGGTCAGATAAGTTTTTCCATTCGTTAAATGCTTTTCCAGTAGATAGAGAAAAACCAGGACCAAGCACTTTAAAAACACCTGTAAAACTATTAAACCAAGGAAAAAGCGTAGGAATATTTCCATCTGGACATAGAGCAGAAGCGGGCGAAGCGCCACTAAAAAGAGGCGCTGCAACAATAGCTGTCTTAAGTAATAAACCTATTATACCTGCAGCGTTTGAAGGACCTAAAAAAGTGAAGTCTATTTTTACATTTAGACATAAATCTTTTATCAAATATGGCGATCCTATAAATCCAAGTGAATTTCCTAGTGATATGAAAAAAAGTGAAAAAATTGCAAAAGTAATGGAATTATTAGAAGAAAGAACAAATACACTTCAAAAAGAAGTAACTTATATTGCTAATAAAGCTAATAAAAAATAACAATTTATCTTAAGAAAGCGAGGCAGAAATCTTATTTTTTAATAAGAATTTCTGCCTCGCTTTCTTAAATATTTATAGAATTTTAATATAAAACGTTTTCATTTAAAAGGACCACAATATCTACTGTTTTAAATATATAGATATGATAAAATTATAATCAGAATGTTCTAAAAATGGAGGCATATTATGAAACAAATATTGTTCGATGTAGATGGTGTGTTTTTAAGTGAAGAAAGGTGTTTTGACGTTTCGGCTTTAACTGTATATGAAATGTTATATAGTGACCAATTTTTAAATTTACAAAGCACTATAGATTTAACTCATTTAAGTGAAAATGATATTAGAAAAATTAGAAAAGATGTATTTCTAGATGACAAAATTTTAAATCAACTTAAATCATTAGGCTTAAATTCCAATTGGGATATGCTTTTTATAGTGATTAGTACACATTTAATTGATTTATTAAAAAAAGCAAATACAAGTAAATTTGACTTGAGTAATCAAAACTTTTCTATAGAAACATTAAAAGGGTGGTCTAAAGAATTAAGTAACTATAATATCGAGCTTCAAACGCCACTTGAATTTTTATCTCAAGCAACTTCTGGTAAAGAAAATATTTACTCTGACTTAATTGAATTTGCAAAATCTCAATTAAATATTGAAGATGCTTCTATTTTTGAATTGAAAAGCCGTTTCTGGGATATCGCTCAAGAACTTTATCAAGAATGGTATTTAGGTTTCGAACTATACGAAGAAGTTGAAAAGAAATCAGCTAAAACTGATTTTAAGAAAGGCTACATAAAAGAAGAAGTTGTGTTAGCAGACATTACTAAAGTAAATGAATTATTAACTGATTTAAAAAATAATGGTTTTCAAATTGGTATAGCAACTGGGAGACCAAGAACAGAAACACTAGTGCCTTTTGAAACGATTGGTTGGTTAACACAATTTGATGAATATCATATTGGTACTGCTTCGGAAGTGCTAAATGCTGAAACTACATACCCAGAGCACAAACCTTTAGGTAAACCAAACCCATTTAGCTATTTAATAGCACACGGTGGTAATAGTGATGAAAATTATTTAACTTATATTAATAATCAAGAAGAAGCATTTAAAGATAAAGAAATATATATAGTAGGCGATTCGTTAGCAGATCTTCTAAGCGCTAAGAAAACAGGCGCAACTTTCATAGGTACTTTAACAGGACTGAAAGGGCAAGCAGCTAGAGCAGAATTAGAAGAAAATGACGCAGATTATATAGTAGATAATGTATTGGATATTAGAAATATACTAATTAAATAGAGTTGATAAAGATAATAAAGAGAGTCTGGGACATAAATAATTGTCCCAGACTCTCTTTTATATTTATAGATTAATCTATTGGTTTATCTAATTCTACTTTATTAATTCTTTGGAAACCATCAATGCCATAAAGGTCTGAAATAGTTTCATCAGTTGCTTCTTGGTCAATTGAAAGTACCATCATTGCTTCGCCGCCGATAGAATGTCTACCTAAGTGCATTGAAGCGATATTTATTTTATGCTCTCCAAGTAATTGTCCCATTTTACCAACAATACCTGGACGGTCATTATGATTAATAATTAACATATGTTTTTCAGGCTTGAAATCTACCGGATAGTCGTTGATTCTTACGATGCGAGGACCATATCCATTAAGAACGGTTGAACCAATTTTAACTGAATGTTCTTTATTGATTAACTCAAGTTCTATATAGTTACTGAAACCATATTTTTTACTATTCTTCTCAATTTGATAAGTTACACCTTGTTCATTTAGTAAAACTAATGCATTTATAAGGTTAACGTGATCGCCTAAATCTTGTTTTAGTACACCCATTACTAATTGACGTGTAATTAAACTAGTATCATCTAAAGCTATTTCACCATGATATTTAATTTTAAGTTCACGTGGTCCTTTATCAAATAATTGTATACCTACTTCACCAGTAGTTCTACTTAACTGTACAAACGGTCTTAATTCTTCTTCAACATCACCAGAAATTTGAGGGGCGTTCACTGCATGTAAAACATTATTATTTTCAAAAATATCAATGATTTCATTTGCCACAGATACCGCTACTTTTTCTTGTGCTTCAATTGTAGATGCACCTAGGTGAGGAGTTACAATGATTTTATCGTGTTGCGTTAAAGGTGTGTTGTTTGCTGGTTCTTCTGTAAATACATCGAGTGCAGCTTTAGCAATTTTACCTTCATCTAATGCTTTAATTAAGGCGTCTTCGTCTATAATACCACCTCTAGCAACGTTAATGATTTGTAAATTGGGTTTTGCTAAATTGAAAAAGTCCTCATTTACAATACCTTTAGTTTTAGGTGTAAGAGGAGTATGTACTGTTATAAAGTCTGCTTGTTCTGCAATTTCTTCAACTGTAGCTCGTGTAACCTCTAAACGCTTTGCTTCATCGCTTGATAAATAAGGATCGAATGCGAGTATATTCATACCAAAACTTTGTGCTCTTTTTGCAACACCAAGACCAATTCGGCCAGCACCAATAACACCTAGTGTTTTTTGATATAACTCCGTACCGCGGAATGTTTTTCTATCCCAGTTTCCTTCTTGCAATGAACGATGAGCTTCAGGAATATTTCTAGCCATCGCTAAAATCATAGCCATAGAATGTTCAGTTGCAGAAATTGTATTACCATCTGGTGCGTTGATTACTAATATTCCTTCTTTTGTTGCATAATCAACATCAATATTATCAACGCCAACACCTGCGCGTGCAATTACACGTAATTGTTTTGCAGCACTTAATATAGGAGGAGTTATCTGAGTCTGACTTCTTACTATTAATGCATCGTAATTGCCTATAATTTCAGTAAGTTCTGATTCAGATAGACCTGTGTTAATATCAACTTCAAAATTATCATGTTCTAATAAACTTTTTAGACCTTCTTCTGAAATTGGGTCTACGACTATAACTTTAAACATATTGATTAATTACCTCCTGGAATTTTGTGATACCTTTTCCGAGTACGGATGTACCTCTCAGTTCTGATAATACAATTTCTAATGCACTAATGAATTTCAACATATCATTAGGCGACACTTTACCCATGTGTCCAACTCTTAAAATTGAACCTTTAAGATGTTGTTGACCACCAGCAATTGTTATATTAAAACGATTTAGTAATTCATCTTTAATTGGTTTTACTTCTTCTTTATTAGGTACAAATGCTGTAACAGTAGGGGATGCAAATTGATCTTCTACTAATAAATCGATATCTAATGCTTTTATACCAGCTCTAACAGCTTCTTTACACACTTCGTGACGCTTAATAGTATTTTCGAATTGCTCTTCATTAATTAAATCACAATAAGTTTGAACACCTCTTATAAGTGAAACTGCTGGTGTGAAAGGAGTAGAATCATCATTTAATGAAGTAATGTATTTATTTAAGTCTAAATAAAAACGTGATGTTGTAACTTCTTTAAATCTTTCTATAGATCGATCATTATAAGCTACAAAAGCAGCACCTGGAGGTAGCATGATAGCTTTTTGACTACCCGCAACTAATAAATCAATATTGTCTCTTTCCATATCTACGTCTACAGCACCAATGATGCTTACACCATCTACTACAAAATAAATATTTGGATCAATATCATGTACTAATTTACCTAATTCACGGATAGGATGTTTCACTGAAGTCGATGTTTCACAAAATTGAGTGAATACAGCAGTTATATTTTCGTCGAGTGCATTAATATATGCTTCGAATTCTTCTATGTCTACACCATTTCCCCATTCAACTTCAAAAATATGAGCGTTAAATGGATAGGAAGCAGCTATCTTTTTAAACCTGTCTCCAAAAGCGCCTGATACTATAATCACGATATGGTCGTCTGGGTTTACGATATTGACCATTGCCGCCTCTAAAGCGCTTGTCCCAGAAGAAGTAAGGATAGCTACAGGGTTTTTAGCCCCAAAAATTGTTTGTAGATCTCTTGATGCTTGATGAATAATTTGACTAAATTCCTTTGTTCTATGACCAGTCATAGGTAAGTTCATACTTTCTAGAATTTGCCTAGGAACTGTCGTAGGACCTGGTGCGAGTAATAAAGAATCATGTTGATACATATTTATATACACTCCTTATTGAATTTATGTTCTATATTGTAGCAAAGAAAATAATAAAAATATAGTGAATTTATAGAAAATTCAGATTAAAACGCTTTCATATCAATATCTTACTTCGCCACTGGCAATAACTTGAACATTTCCAGCTAAGGCACGTGTCACCATACAAGATTCTTCTGCTTTTTGAACAAGTCTTTTAAGTTTTCCTTGTAAATCTTCATCAGGTTCATCCCCAATATAAATTACAGGATAGTGTTCTATTTTTTTATAAGTAATGACACCATTTTCCACATCAACATATCCTTTTGAATCAACTTCAATTCTTTCGATTTCAATTTCAGAACGCTCAATCATTGCTGCTAAAGTAATCATATAACAAGTTGAAGCTGCGCCTAGTAACATTTCGTCAGGATTTGTGCCAATTTCAGGTCCGTCCATAACCTCTGGAATCGAAACTCTCGTTGATAAATTATTAGTTGTAATATGGCCTGAAGTATTTCTACCTTTAGTCCATGTTCCTTTTAAGTCAAAAATATGTGTAGTCATAATTATTTTTCCTTTCTTTAAATAAATAATTTTAGGTATACTTTACATTATGACGGATAATTAAGGAGTAGACAATGAATCTGAACAGTATAAATTCAATAATTAAGGTAGCACATAGAGGTGTTCCTTCATTGATACCTGAAAATACGATAGCATCTTATAAATATGCTCTCACATTAAACATCGATATGTTAGAAATTGATATACATAGAACTAAAGATGGAAAATTAGTTGTTATGCATGATCCTACGACTGAAAGAACAACTTTAGAACAAGGTACCATTAAAGATTTAACTTATGATGAATTATTAAAATATGATATAGGTAAATGGAAAGGAGAGAAATTTATAGGAGAACGTATACCATTGCTACAAGAAGTATTACAGCTTATCAAGCCTACCAATATTAAATTACTAATAGAAGTTAAACATCCAGATAAATATCCAGGCATAGAAGAAGAGTTAATAAATGAAATTATTAAGACAGGGCTTGATATCAATCGTATTATTATCCAATCATTTGATAGAAACAGCGTGAAAAAGGTTCGAGAATTAAATAAAAATATAAAACTTGGTGTGCTGATAAGTAAAAGACATCGTCTTATTAGAAATGATACAATACAAAAAATAAGTGAATATGCTCAGTATTTAAATCCAAATTATAAATTGCTTACGAAAGGGTTTGTGAAAAGTATACATGCGCATGGTTTAAAAATATTACCTTACACTGTAAATGATTATCATAATTTTGTAAGAATGATAGAAATTGGAGTAGATGGCGTTATTACAGATTATCCTCAAAGTTTAAGTGAATGGTTAAATGAATAAAATCTTATAAAAAAATCCCCGCTCCGAATGGAGTGGGGATATAAATTTAAACTATTAACGAGAGTAGTACTCAACGATTAATTGTTCATTGATTTCAGCAGGTAATTCACTACGTTCTGGAACGCGTACAAATGATCCTTCTAATTTATCAGCATCAAATGTTAAGTACTCAGGTACGTGGTTACTTAATTCTACAGATTCAGCAACAATGTTTAATTTTTGTGATTTTTCACGAACACCAATAGTTTGACCTGGTTTTAAAGTGTAAGATGGGATGTCTACGCGACCACCATCTACAGTGATGTGACCATGGTTAACTAATTGACGTGCTTGACGACGAGTACGTGCTAAACCTAATTGGTATACTACAGCATCTAAACGAGAAGCTAATAGTGCCATGAAGTTGTCACCGTGAACACCTTGCATGTTACCAGCTTTGTCGAAGATAGTGCGGAATTGACGTTCGTTAATTCCGTACATGTAACGTAATTTTTGTTTCTCTTGTAATTGCATACCATACTCAGATAACTTTTTACGTTGAGTAGGGCCGTGTTGTCCTGGTGCATATGGACGTTTTTCTAATTCTTTACCTGTGCCGCTTAATGAAATACCTAAACGACGTGATTTTTTCCAGTTTGAACCTCTAAATCTTGCCATTTTGAAGTTCCTCCTTTTTCTTGTTTGATTGTTATGAAGAAACAAGAAAGAATGTTAAATGCTCATATGGATATGTTATATTTGTGTGCCTTCACCTTGCAGCCGCGGTTACACAACACGCCTTCTCTGGGAATAACATAGAGCCCTATAATATTTAACTGCTACTTCCGTTAATTCACACAAAGAATAGTATACTGTTCTTGATGGGTAATGTCAAACTATTTTTAGATATAGAGATGCTTTTCGAGTACTTGCACAAGTTGTTCTAAACAATCTTTATCTTTTTCTGTAAATCTTGCTTTTATTGGTGCATCTATATCTAACACACCGATAACTTCTTTGTTATAATATAGTGGTATAACTATTTCAGATTTACTGTTTGCATCACAAGCTATATGCCCAGGGAAGGCATTGACATCATCTACAAGCTGAGTTGAGTTATTTTCTACAGCTGTTCCACATACGCCTTTACCAATTTCTATATCAACGCAAGCAGGTAATCCTTGAAACGGACCAAGTTTTAATGCATTATTCTTAATAAGATAAAAACCTACCCAATTAATTTCGGGTAAAAATTGATTAATAAAAGCAGATGTATTACTTAAATTTGCAATTAGGTCTTTTTCACCTGATAAAAGGCCATCTAATTGTTTGCTTAATAGTGAATAATTCAAATTATGTTCAGACATATTTATTCCTCTTTTCATTATTTTTTTAAATTATAAATCTATTTTAGAACTTTAGATACAAATTGCACAGAAAAAGGTTTGTTGGATAAATATTTTACGTTATAATAAAGAGAACGATTTAGGAGGAGAATACATAATGGCAATTTATATAACACTTGCAATTATCATCATTATATTAATTGGTATTGGTATAATGTTATGGTTGCGTACATCAAAGCGAAATTTGATTACTGAGACTGAACAGCGTAAACAAAAAATTAAACAATTACCGTTTCAAGATGAGTTAGCTAAACTTAAAAAATTAAATGTGCGCGGCGAAGCTAAAGATAAGTATGATCAATTTAAACGAGAGTGGCAAACAGTGCTACAAGAAGATTTGAAAGTAGTGGATGCTAAAATACATGATGCCGATGCAGAGCTAGATAAATTTAAGTTTTCGCAATCGGAAGAAAGTATAGCTGATGCAGATAAGATTATGGATGGCATCGAAAAGAAATATACGCGCTTAACTCAGAGTGTTACAGAATTAATTACAACAGTAGAATCAAGCGATAAATTGTATGAAGAATGTAAGCAAATCTACAGAGAAACCAAAAGAGAAGTGTTAGCAAACAGACACCAATTCGGTGATGCAGCTGATTTAATCGAAAAAAATATCGAAGCATTTTATCCTAGAATTGAGCAGTATGAAGAACTTATTGATGAGGGACATTATGTTAAAGCAAAAGGTCATATTGATCAATTACATACAGATATGAAACGCATGCAAGAAGACATGAATGAAATTCCTCTATTAATCAAAGACGTTCAAAAAGAATTACCAGGACAATTCCAAGATTTAAAATTTGGTTGTCGCGATTTAAAAGTAGAAGGTTATAATTTAGAACATGTTAAAGTAGAAAGTACTTTACAAACTTTAAGAGGTAGATTGAATTTAGTTGAACCATTAATAGGTAGATTAGAACTAAGTGAAGCTGAAAACATTATTACTGAGATTAACGATTCATTAGATGATATGTACGATTTAATCGAACATGAAGTTAAATCTAAAAATACAGTTGAACAATCCAAAGAAATTATTACAGATGAATTATTCCATGCTAAAGATATGAACTATACGCTACAAACAGAAATTGAATATGTAAAAGAAAACTATTATATTTCTGAAGAAGATGTTCATAAAGTAAGACAGTATGAAAATGAAATTCAAAATTTAATAACTGTATATGATGAAATTTTGAGTGAGATGGCAAAAGCAAGTGTTAGATACAGTGAAGTAGAAGATAATTTACTATATATTGAAGAACACGTAAAAGTTATTAATGACAATCAAGAAAAAATTCAAAATCACCTTGTTTCATTACGTGAAGATGAAGCAACAGCTCAACAAAACACACTTAGAGTTCAATCTAAGAAAGAAGAAATATACAGAAATTTACTTGCTTCAAATTTACCTAGCGTACCTGAAAGATTTATCATTATGAAAAATGAAATCGATCATGAAATACGCGAAGTTAATAAAATCTTTAGCCAAAGACCGATTAATGTTCAGTTTGTGAAAGATAAAGTGAGCAATATCGTTTTACAAATGAATAAGTTTGAAGATGAAACAACAGACGTTTTAATTAATGCAGTTCATGCTGAAACATTAATTCAATATGGTAATAGATATAGAAAAGAAAATAACGAATTAAACAAAAGTCTTAATGAAGCAGAAAGACTTTTCGCTAATAATAGATACAAACGTGCAATAGAAATTTCAGAAGCGGCTTTAGAAAAAGTTGAACCTGGAATCAGTGATAAAATCGAAGAAGAAGTTTATCAGCAAAATTAATAAATATTTATAATAACAAGCTAGAACAATAATTTGTTCTAGCTTGTTATTTTTGGATAATCAATTGTCAATCTTCATTTTTTTACGTTAGCTATTCTATCATTTTTAAGTATATCTATACCATTTGACTTGTGGTATCATTATATAATGAAAAAAAGAGGTGACAGTATGATATATCTAGATAATGCTGCAACTACGAAGCCTCATGAGGATGTTATTAAGTCATATACTCAAATGAACCAACATTATTTTTTTAATCCAAATAGCCCTCATGGTGCAGGAATAAAAATTGCACATTTGATTGATAAAGCAAGAAAAAATATAAAACAATACTTAAATTTAAATGATAAATTTGATGTCATATTTACTAGTGGAGCCACTGAATCAAATAATATAGTCTTGCAAGGTATGGCTCAAACGAAGAAAAGATTTGGGAATACGATTTTAACAACTAAAATGGAACATCCATCTGTACTTGAAACGATGCGAGCGTTAGAAGAACAAGGATTTAACCTGAAATATATTAATACAACTGCTGATGGTAAATTAGATTTAAATTCTTTAGAAAAGCTACTTAATGATGATGTCATCCTTGTAACTTGTATGCATGTCAATAATATAATGGGCCAAGTTCAACCTATAGAAGAGATTAGCAAAATACTTGAAGCTTATCCTAAAGTTCATTTTCATGTAGATGGTGTTCAAGGATTTGGTAAAATCCCTTTAGATATCAATTTAATGGATAGTTATAGTTTAAGCGCTCATAAATTCCATGGATTAAAAGGCTCTGGAATTTTAGTGTTGAACCAACTCAGATCTATTAAACCAATCATATTTGGTGGGGGACAAGAATACGGTATTAGAAGTGGTACAGTAAATGCCCCAATTAATGTTTCTTTAGCTAAAGCTATGAGATTTATGCAAGAGAATTGTGAACAACATCGTAAAGTATTATATGCGAAGGGGTCTGAAATTCGTTCGTTTATAGAAAATTATGAAGGTATAGTAATTAACTCTCCGACCGACGCAGCTCCATATATTTTGAATATTTCATTTCCGGGAGTAAAAGGTGAAGTATTGGTTAATGCTTTTTCAAAATTTGATATTTACCTTTCAACTACAAGTGCATGTTCTTCGAAAAAAAGTTCACATAATGAAACGCTAAAAGCTATGGGTATGAGTAATAGTCGTATAGAAGGTAGTATAAGAATTAGCATAACGTATGATATAACAGAAGAACAAATCGAAACATTTAAAGAAGCCTTTAATAAAGTATATATAGAAGTAAAGGAGTTATTAAAAAATGAATTATGATCATATATTAGTTAGGTACGGTGAATTAACTTTAAAATCAGGCAATAGAAAGATGTTTGTAAATAAGTTAAGAGCTAACATTAAAGATCGCTTAATGCCACTACAAGGATATAAGGTACGTGCTAATCGAGATAGAATGTATATAGATGTCTATGAAGGTTCAGATATTGAAGAAATGATGACACGTATAACGTCGGTGTTTGGTGTACATTCAGTTAGCCCAGTAGTAAGAATTGAAAAAGAGTTAGATGTTATGAAGGAAATTGCACTTCAATTCGCGAATGAATTTAATGATGGTGACACATTTAAAATAGATGTTAGACGTGCAGATAAGACATTTGAAATGGATACTTTTCAACTAAACCAAGCTCTAGGTGGTCATGTACTCGAAAACACTAACAACATCACGGTTGATGTTAAACAGCCTGATCATAAAATTAAAGTAGAAGTAAGAAAAGATGCAATTTATATGTATAATAAAGTCCTAGAAGGTGCAGGAGGTTTACCTGTAGGAACTGGGGGTAAAACTTTATTAATGCTTTCTGGTGGAATAGATTCTCCAGTAGCTGGCATGGAGGTAATGAAACGCGGTGTAACAATTGAAGCTATTCATTTTCATAGCCCACCATATACTAGTGAACAAGCAAAACAAAAAGTTATCGACTTAACGAAACAGCTTTCTTATTTAACAGGGGACATTAAACTTCATATTGTACCTTTTACGAATTTACAAAAACAAATTCATAAAGTTGTTGAAGAAAGTTATACAATGACAAGTACGAGAAGAATGATGCTTCGAGTTACAGAAAAAGTTGCTCATAATATTGGAGCACATGCTATCGTTAATGGAGAAAACTTAGGACAAGTAGCTAGTCAAACTCTTGGCAGTATGTATGCAATAAATAGTGTTACATCTATGCCTATTTTAAGACCACTATTAACATTCGATAAAGATGAAATTGTTAAAAAAGCACAAGCTATTAACACTTTCGATTTATCGATTCAACCTTTTGAAGATTGTTGTACAATTTTTACGCCGAAAAACCCGAAAACAAATCCAAAATTAGAAAAAGTAGAATATTTTGAATCGAATTTTGATTTTGGTCCATTAATTGATGAAGCGGTAGAAAATGTAGAAACAATCACAATTTCTAAACATGATGATATTCAAAAAGAGAAAGAAGAATGGATGGATGATCTACTTTAAAATAGACGTTGGGATGTCGTATTCATAAAGTAGAGGAGATGAGACGATGGAGTTTGATATTAATATCCTACTCATCATTATAGTATTTGGTTTAATTGCGTCATTTATAGATTCTGTTGTAGGTGGCGGTGGTTTGATTTCTTTACCGGCGCTACTAGCAGTTGGAATGGATCCAGCAGTTGCGTTAGGTACAAATAAATTAGCAAGTTCTTTTGGTACATTTACAAGTACAATGAAGTTTATTAAAGCAAAGAAAGTGGATTTTGATATTGTCGGAAAGTTATTTCCTTTAAGCTTTATCGGCTCAATCTTGGGAGCAATAACTGCGACTTATTTACCACCAGAATATTTAAAGCCGTTAGCTATTATCATTCTTGCTCTTGTTACAGTGTATTCCATTGTAAAGAAAGATTGGGGAGATATTAACCAATATAAAAAATTATCATTAAAAAAGGCGATACTTTTTATTATTGGTGTAATTGTTATTGGTTATTATGATGGCTTCTTAGGTGGTGGAACAGGTTCGTTTTTCCTATTCATGTTGTTATTAATTGGCCTTGACTACTTACATGCAGCAGGTAATGCAAAGTTTTTAAACCTTGCTTCAAACGTTGGTGCTTTATTATTGTTCATGTTTCTCGGACAAGTCAATTATGTATATGGATTATGTATGGCCGCATCAATGGTAGCAGGTTCATACTTAGGAGTGACGTTTGCTATTAAAAAAGGCGTATCTTATGTAAAAGTATTATTTATTGTTGTGACTATCATTTTGATTATTAAAAATATTTATGATTATGTGACTGTACAGTTAATGTGATTAAAATAACATGAGACAGGGAGATAATTCATTAGCTCAAAAAATCCTCCTAATCCGTTGAGATATTAATTAACAAATTAAGAAGATTTTTAATATATACGATTTTAAAATATAGGCCTATAACGCTAACGAGCTTGTTAATAATTTCTTGCACGTTAGAGGTCATTACCTCACATATATAATAAAAGCCCGAAACATAAATGTGTCTCGGGCTTTTTTCTATTATAAAAATTTCCTTTGTACTTTGCTCCAAAATGAATTGTGTGGGAGTCTGAGTGTACGTATATATTTATTTTTTATTTGAAGTCTAACAAACTCAGTTTCTTGTATACTTAATGCTTCATTATCTAATCCCATGATAGGATAATAATTGCCTTCTTTATCTAATACAATTTTAAGGGTACGCGTTTCGCCTAAGACGACAGAACTACTTACTGTTCTAAAGTTATTATTATTTAATGAAGCAATTTCAGTTAGTTGCATGCTTCGAATCATCGGGTCAATTATAGCGCCATCTAAAGATTTATTATAACCTGTTGAACCTGTAGGGGTAGAGATTAGTAAACCATCACCATTAAATGCTTCAAAGTATTCATCGTCAATATAAATTTCCATCTTCATTGGCTTAATAACACTAGATTTAATGTAAAAATCATTTAAACACATATATGACATCTGATCGTTAAGGTTTACTTCTAAAACTGGGTATTTACGGACCATTACATCATTTGAATTAATAGAATCGATCAAGTTTTGTATGTCATCAACACTAAAATCAACATATAAGTAATTTTGATCTAAGCGTGTACGAATCCCGACATAAATTTTGTCTTTATTAAAATTAGTTTTGCGACATGCCTGTAAGAAGCTACCATCCCCTCCAATTGAAGCGATAATATCCGCTTCTTCGTGATTATTTACGAATTTAAAGCCATATGGTTCCATCTGTGCTTTGATTTCGTCACATGTTTGAAGTATGTCTTTATCTTTAGATGTGAAAAAATAAATATGTTTATTAGAATTCATAAAATCTTCCTCCCAAATTGTTACAGTTGATATGAAAGTCTGTTATCATTATAAATGTAAAATCTTAAAATAGAAAGGAAGATAGTATGTCAAAAAGGTTAGTTGCAATTATTATTGCACTAGTACTTGTTATTGGTGGTATTGTGATGAGTACAGTAGGTGTATTTCTTGATAATTCTTGGAAAAATACTGTTACAGGTTCTGACGGCATAAGTGAATCAGTCCAATCAGGAAGTGATAGCAGTAGTAAAATAGTTAAATTATCTGTTGATGGAACTATACAAGATACTGGAACTGAAGAATCATTATTCAGTGGCAGTGGGTATAATCATCAATCATTTTTAAAGAAATTAGATAAAATTAAAAAAGATAATAGCGTAAAAGGCGTCTTATTAGAAGTTAATTCACCAGGTGGTGGTACATACGAAAGTGACGAAATACATAAAAAACTTGAAGAAATAAAAGCGAAAAACAAGAAAGTTTATGTACAAATGAAAAATATGGCTGCATCTGGGGGATACTACATCTCTACTCCAGCTGATAAAATTTATGCAGGTTCACAAACTTTAACTGGTTCATTAGGGGTTATTATCTCTAGTATTAATTATGCTGAACTAGCAGATAACTTAGGCGTAAAAGATCAATCAGTTGTTTCAGGTAAACATAAACAAATATTAAACCCTATGAAAGATATGTCTAAAGAAGAAAAAGACATTATGCAATCAATCATAGATGATAGCTATAAACAATTTGTTAAAGTTATTAAAGATGGCAGAGATATGCCAGAAGATAAAGTTAAGAAATTAGCAGACGGAAGAATATATTCTTCACAACAAGCAAAATCAAACGGATTAATCGATGAAATTGGTTATGAAGATGATGCAATTAAAGATTTAAGAAATGCAGTAAAATCTAAAAATGCACAAGTAGTTACTTATGATACAACTGGTTCATTCATGAACTTCCCAATGGGAGCTAAAAGTAAAATTTCATCTATGTTAGGTTTTGATGATATAAGTAAATATGAAGCACTTATTAAAGCAAATAATTCACCACAACCTATGTATCTATATGGTGAGTAAGGAGGATTTTAAATGACTGAAGTACATTACGAACAAGTCGCTTCTTCTCGTGAACAAAGTGACATAGAACGCACTGTAAATAAGTATATGTCTAGTATAAAATCTATCGTATTTGCTGGATTCTGGGTTCGATTTTTAGCTTATATCATTGATTTACTTGCTTTAGCTGGGTTTAAAGGTATTGTATTAGGACCGCTATTCGCGTCAACAAGTATTAAGAGTGAGTACCTATTCGTACCATATTTCAGTGTTGAAAATATTGTTAGCGCGTTGATATTTTATTTATATTTTGTGTTAATGACTTATTATTTTAAGGCAACATTAGGAAAAATGATACTTGGCTTGAGTGTTTATCGAGAAGATGCAAAGCCGTTAAAATTTACTGATGTGTTATTTAGAGAATGGATAGGTAGAATTATTTCGGGCATATTGCTTGGCTTACCTTATATAGTCGTAGCATTTAATAAAAAACATAAAGGTATTCACGATTACTTTGGTGATACAGTTGTTTTGAAAAATAAATACATTGAAATGAGAAAAGATTTCCAAAGAGTAACGAGTCAAAACTCATAAACAAATGAATTTCAAAGTCTCTTTAATCATGATAGAATATACCTATCAAGATTAAGGAGGCTTTTTTAATGGCGCAAGTTACATTCAAGAATGAACCTATTACATTAGTAGGTAAAGAAGTAGAAGTAGGTTCAACAGCACCAGACTTTACTGTATTAGCAAATGATTTATCAGAAAGAACTTTAAAAGACTATGAAGGTAAAAAGAAACTCATTAGTGCCGTACCTTCTTTAGATACAGGTGTTTGTAGTCAACAAACTCGCAAATTTAATGAAGAAGCAGCAGATGTACAAGATGGAGTTGTTCTAACAATTTCAAACGACTTACCATTTGCTCAAAAGAAATGGTGTGCAGCTGAAGGTTTAGAAAACGTAATTACATTAAGTGATCACCGTGACTTATCATTTGGTGAAAATTATGGTGTAGTAATGAAAGAATTACGTTTACTAGCACGTTCTGTCTTTGTATTAGATAAAGACAATAAAGTTGTTTACTCAGAAATTGTGAGTGAAGGCACAAATCACCCAGACTATGATAAAGCTTTAGAAGCTTTCAAAAACTTAAACTAATAAACAACTATAAAGTGCTGTCCATATGAATGGGCAGCTTTTTATACGAAAGAGGGCAATTATGACTGAAGAAAAAAATATTATGGAAACATTGTATGAGAAACTGGATGAAAATAGTAAAAAATTACATGATGAAAATGGACAAAGTTACATTGAAAACTTAGGTTTAGCAATGGAAGATATTTATACCAACCAAAGAGACCTCTTAGAACAATCGACAATACAAGAGAGAAGAAAAGCATTTCAATTTGCATATTTAAGTTTGCTAAAAGAAGAAATCATTCAACCTAATCATCAAATGACACCGGACTCAATAGGCTTTATATTAAGCTACCTTGTTAACTTATTTAATAAGAATAAAGAGGAATTAAATGTTGTAGATATAGCAAGTGGAACAGGACATTTAAGTGCGACAATAAATGAACAGAACCAAGAAAAAACTGTAATGCATCATTTAATAGAAGTAGACCCAGTATTACAGCGTGTAAGTATTCATCTTGCTAACTTCTTGGAAATACCATTCGATGTATATCCACATGATGCAATTATGCCACTACCATTAGAAGAAGCGGACGTTGTAGTAGGGGATTTACCAGTTGGGTATTATCCAGTTGATGAACGTAGTAAAGAAATGAAATTAGGTTTCGAAAATGGTCACAGTTATAGCCATTATTTATTATTAGAACAAGCAGTCAATGCAGTGAGACCAGGTGGTTATGTATTTTTAATTGTTCCAAGTCAATTATTCGAAGGTGAAGAAGTGAAACAGCTTCAAAAATTTATTGCAACAGAAACAGAAATGCAAGCATTTTTAAACTTCCCTAAAACATTGTTTAAGACAGAACAATCTAAAAAATCATTATTAATCTTACAAAAGAAAGACTCAGGGAAAACTCATTCTGTTGAGGTATTATTAGCGAATATTCCAGACTTCAAAGCACAAGCCCAACTGAAAACGTTTTTAGATGAAGTTGATGAATGGATGAAAGAAAATCATCCTTCATAAACTGTATTAATACTTGATTAGTATCTGTATTAGTGTTTAAATAGTATAGAAAAGTATTATCAGGAGGAAGTCTAAATGACAAAAATAATAGCAATTAATGCCGGTAGTTCATCATTAAAATTTCAATTATTTGAAATGCCTGAAGAAAAAGTAATAACAAAAGGCTTGATAGAACGTATTGGTTTAAAAAATTCAGTTTTCTCAATTGTAGTAAACGGAGAAAAAATTACTGAAACATTAGATATTGAAAATCATGATATTGCAGTTAACATTATGTTAGATGCACTGAAAAATCATAACATTATCAATGATATTAATGATATTCAAGGAACTGGTCACCGTGTAGTACATGGTGGAGAATTATTCCCTGAATCAGCACTTGTAACAGATGATGTGTTAGAAAAAATTGAATCATTAACAGAACTTGCGCCTTTGCATAACCCAGCAAACATTATGGGTATTAAGGCTTTCAGAAAGCTATTACCAAATATTCCTCACGTTGCAGTATTTGATACTTCATTCCATCAAACTATGCCAGAAGAATCATATTTATATAGTTTACCTTATAACTTCTATAAAGATTTCGGTATTCGTAAATATGGTTTCCATGGTACAAGTCATAAATATGTATCAGAAAGAGCAGCTGAATTATTAGATCGTCCTATAGATCAATTAAGAATTATTTCATGCCATATCGGGAATGGCGCGTCAATCGCAGCTATTGATGGCGGTAAATCTGTAGATACATCTATGGGCTTCACACCATTAGCTGGTGTAACAATGGGAACACGTTCAGGTAACTTAGACCCAGCTTTAATTCCATTTATCATGGAAAAAACGGGCAAAAATGCAGAAGAAGTATTAAATATCTTAAACAAAGAATCAGGATTACTTGGTATTTCAGGTTCTTCAAGTGATTTAAGAGATATACAACAAGATGCAAACGAAGGTAATGAAAGAGCTAAATTGGCATTAGATGTATTCGCTTCTAGAATTCATAAATATATGGGTTCTTATGCAACAAGAATGCATGGTTTAGACGCTATTGTATTCACTGCAGGTGTTGGTGAAAACTCTGATACTGTACGTGCTAAAGTATTAGAAGGTTTAGAATTCATGGGTGTATATTGGGACCCACGCTTAAACACAGGATTACATGGTGAAGAAGCATTTATCAACTACCCACATTCACCAGTTAAAGTAATTGTTATTCCAACTGACGAAGAAGTTGTAATCGCTCGTGATGTTATGAAATTTGGTAACTTAGGTAAATAATTATTAATAATCAAGAGGTTGAAACAAATTAATTGTTTCAACCTCTTTTATTTATATGAAAATTTTAATGTTAGTTATCCAATTCCTTTATGTTTATCTATTTATCGTTAAGGCTATACATAATTAAAGAAGCAATGAGGAGGAATATCATGAGACCAGAGAGAGCACTGTTGCGATTAGTTAGAATTGTAATGAGAAGAGTAGGTAGAGAACAAGCGAAAAAACAAAAGCAAAAAAGTAATGAAGATATACAAGACCAAAATAACGAACAAAAATAATAAAAAATTTGAGGCTGAGACATAAATACATGTCTCAGCCTCATTGCCGGGGTAGGACTACGAAATCTGTTTAATAAAATGAGATTTCTGCCCAACTCTCAAGCTTTTTGGAAGTGTGGAATTATATCCTAAACTCGATTAATATTTAGTTCTTAAAAATTATTTCCCATCGTGATGTTGATCGAATAATTCTTTTGTTGCAACTGTTGGTTCGAAATCTTCAGGCATTGTTTCAGTTCTAACAACTAAAACGTCACATGGAGAATTTCGAACAATTGCTTCTGAAACTGAACCTACAATGAAGCGTTCTACTGCATTTAGTCCTGAAGTACCACACATGATTAAGTCGACTTCAAAATCATCAGCTAACTTTTTAGGAATAATCGTTTTAGGTGAGCCAAATTCCAATTTAGTTGCAACATTTGCTACACCATTTTTTTCAGCATTTTCTTTATATCCAGATAATAAACTTTCAGCGAAGCTTGTAGCTTTATTTACTATTTGAGTATCATAAGCCTCAACACTAGCGTATGAGCGAGAATCAACAATATTAACAATTGTTAATTTAGCATCGTTACGTTTTGCTACAGCTACTGCCTTGTTATAAGCCCATTCTGCCTCAGTTGATCCATCTACTGCTATAAGAATATTTTTATAATTTAACATCTGAACCGCCTCCTAGTTCTTTTATCTTATTATATCATAATTTTCTGAAAAAATAACAAATTAACTTTTTAATAATAGAGATAATGTCACATTTTTAATCATAATATGATAAAGTATAATTATTGTTTGAATATTTAGAAATTTAAGACATTAGCAATAGTATAATTTTTGAATAAAAATGATTGCGCTTTCAAAATTATGGCGTTATGATTGAGTCAAGGAGGGAATTTATTATGATAATTGGAGTACCAAAAGAGATAAAAAATAATGAGAATAGGGTGGCGTTAACACCCAGTGGAGTAGCAACTTTAATTGACCAAAAACACTCAGTTAAAGTAGAAACTGGTGCAGGTTTAGGTTCACAATTTACAGACGAAGACTACAAGGCTTTAGGTGCTGAAATTGTTGATCAAAAAGAAGCTTGGAATGTTGAAATGGTTATGAAAGTTAAAGAACCTCTTGAAGAAGAATTTCAATTTTTCAAAAAGGATTTAATACTTTTTACATATCTTCATTTAGCAGCAGAAGAATCGTTAACTAATGCATTATTAGAAAATGAAGTAACAGCAATTGCTTATGAGACTGTTCAATTAAAAGATCGCTCTCTACCATTATTAGCACCTATGAGTGAAGTTGCAGGAAGAATGTCTACACAAATTGGTGCTCAATTCTTACAAAAAACTAATGGTGGAATTGGAATTCTATTATCTGGTGTACCCGGTGTTAAACGTGGAAAAGTCACAATAATTGGCGGCGGACAAGCAGGAACAAATGCTGCTAAAATGGCAGTCGGTCTTGGTGCTGATGTTACAATTATTGATTTAAATCCTACTAGATTACAACAATTAGATGATTTATTTGGTTCTAGTGTACAAACAATGATGTCATCACCATTAAACATCGAAGAATCTGTAGTTGAAAGTGATTTAGTGATAGGTTCTGTTCTTATCCCTGGTGCAAAGGCACCAAAGCTTGTAACTGAAGATATGGTTAAGAAAATGAGACCTGGTTCAGTACTTGTGGATATTGCAATTGATCAAGGTGGTTCATTCGAAACATCGGATAGAATTACAACGCATGACGATCCTACATATGTTAAGCACGGTGTCGTTCATTATTCAGTTGCTAACATGCCTGGCGCAGTGCCTAGAACGTCAACAATAGCTTTAAATAATGCAACAACTCCATACGCATTACAACTTGCAAACAAAGGCTATATAAAAGCATGCCAAGAAAATGAAGCACTAGCAAAAGGTTTAAACACAATTCATGGTAAATTAACTTACGAAGAAGTAGCAAAAACATTTGATAAGGAATTTACACCTTATCAAGACATCTTGAAATAATAGAGAAAGCACAAAATGTTGGTATATTAAACATTTTGTGCTTTTTTTGATAGATTAAATTATTTAGTTATACTTTGCATTATTCTTGCTTTTTTATAACCATGAATATCATGTAATTCTTTATAAGCATCAAAAAGTATTTTATAACTTTCGACATCAAAATTATTTGGTTCAATTTCATACAGAATAGGTGCTTTCATAGCTTTTGAAGCAGATTGCACATTAGAATATACTTTTCCAGCAACGGCTCCTAGAATAGCAGCACCTATTGCTGGAGCATATTCGCTATCTATTACTGTGATTTTTTTATTCAAGACATTTGCATAAATTTCCATCAATAGTTTATTTTTTTGAGGAATGCCACCACATGCAAACACATCTTCAACATCCATACCCCAGTCTTCATATTGTTGCATTATCATTTTTGTTCCAAAAGCTGTTGCTTCTAAATATGCTCTATAAATTTCTTCGTGCTTAGTTTGTAATGTTAATCCAAAGATACTTCCTCTTAAAGTGCTATCACTCAATACACTTCTGTTTCCATTATGCCAGTCTAAAACTATCAGTCCACTTTCTCTAGGTGTTAATTTATTCGCTTTTTCTTCTAAAAGCTGATGTATTGAAATATTTCTTTCATCTGCTTCAGAAACATAGGAACTAGGAGTTTGTTTTACTGCGTATTCAAATAAATCACCGACTGCTGATTGTCCAGCTTCGTAAGCATATAATTCAGGTATAATTGCACCTTTAATTGAACCTGAAATTCCAGGTACTTTTTTTTGCTTTTTGTTCAACATTATATGACATGTACTTGTCCCCATAACCATAGTCATTTGTTTTTCTTTTTCTGATCCAATGCCAAGTAGACTAGAATGTGCGTCTATGATGAAAGGGCTAACTTGCGTTTTTTCAGATAACCCTAATTTAGAAGCCATCTTTTTACATATTGAACCAGCTGATTCACCAATCTTTATTATAGGAGCTTCTAATTTATCTTTAACCACTTTTGAAATATTTTTATCTATTTCATCAAATAAATCATAGTGAAAGCCTTTATCTTCCTCCCAGAAAGATTTATATCCTATACCACAATTAGATCGTATATTGCTATTAGTTAATATATTAACTATCCAGTCTCCAGCGTCCATGATAGCGTAGGATTGTTCGATTATTTCTGGAGCCTTATTCATTACTTCCATTATTTTTGGAATCATCCATTCACTACTCACGTTATAACCGTAGTTACCTAACCAACGCTGTTTGTTTTTTATCGCAGTATCATATAATAAATTAGCCTCAGCTTCTGCACCATGATGTTTCCATAGTTTTATATAAGCATGAGGGTTCTCCTTAAATCTAGGCTTATTGTGTATAGGCATCATATTATCACCTACAAAAATTACTGTTGATGAAGTGAAATCTATTCCTAAACCTATAATTTCATTAGGATCTACATTTGAATGGTTGATGACATAGGGTATGCCTTCCTCTAGAACTTCTAAATAATCATTTCCGTTTTGTAATGAAAAACCATGTGGTAATTTTTGATCAAATAAATATTCATCTATTGTCCCATGTGTATATGTTTTTACGAATTGAGAAATTATCTTTCCGTTTTCAGTTTGCACTAGAAAAACTCTACCAGAACTAGTGCCGTAATCTATACCAATACTATAAGTCATAATATATCCTCCTTGTGAAAGCACTTACTCATTATAATAAGCATAAATGAACATAAAATCAATATAAATGAACATTAAAATGTTGACAACGTAATATAAACGAGTTTATGATACCGATATGAACACAAATAAACTTTTGAAAAACGGAGGATGAGCATAAATGAACAATAATATAACTTCTACTGCGTATAGATTAATTAAACCAGGAAAGTTTAAAGAAACAACTATTCAACATGTATTTGGAAACAATGACGTAATTATAAGACCAACTAAAGCAAGTGTATGTCATGCTGACTTGAGATATTATACAGGAAATCGTCGAAAAGAAGCACTAGATAGAAAATTACCAATGGCTTTATTTCATGAAGGTATTGGAGTAGTTGAAGAATCTAATCATGACAAAATTAAAGAAGGAGATAAAGTGGTTATTGTACCTAACATTCCGTCAAGGTTACAAAAAGAAAATGTCGAAAATACTAATTTATTAGACAATTATGATGAAAATGCAGTTTTTATGGGAAGTGGTTATGATGGAATTTGTCAAAGTAAGTTAGTTATTCATGGTGATAACGTCGTTAAAATACCGAAAGAGTTAAATGAAGATGTAGCATTATTAGCTGAATTATGTTCAGTGTCTTTATTCCCAATGAATCAATTGGAAAAACTAACAACTGAGCAATCTCCTAAAATTGCAGTTTTTGGTGATGGTCCCGTTGGTTATCTTGCAGCAACAGCCCTATATTATATATTTGGAATTAAAAAAGAGAATCTAATTGTATTTGGTGCAGTTGAAGAAAAATTAGCAGAATTCTCTAATATAGCTACTACACACTTAGTAAATGATTATCCATTTAAAAAAGAGAATGGAATTCATACAGTGTTTGAATGTGCAGGTGGCAAATTTTCTGAATCTGCGATTAACCAAGCAATTGATTTAATAGATCGACAAGGGCAAATAATCTTAATGGGTGTTACAGAAGATTTAGTAGGTATAAATACACGAGATATTTTAGAGAAAGGATTAACTTTATCCGGCAGTTCAAGAAGTACTAAAAAAGAATTTGAACAATTGATTCAAAGTTTTGATAATCAAGATTATCAAGAAGCACTAAGTAAATTAATTCCTCAATCATATTATGAAATTAATGAAATTAGTGACCTAAACAAAGCAATGGATGATGCTGCAAATAACAGAGATTGGAAAAAAATATATTTAAAATATAATTGGTAAATTGTAAAAAGGGGTGAATATATTGAACTTAAATCAAACAATACTAGGAATGCCACGTAAAATAGCATGGGGTTATATTGGTATTTTAATATTTATGATGGGTGATGGTTTAGAAATTGGTTGGTTAAGTCCTTGGTTACATGGTCAAGGATTTACAATTAAGGAAACAAGCGCATTGTTTGCTAGTTATGGTGTTACAATTGCTATTTCAAGTTGGTTTAGTGGTGTATTAGCTGAGTCGCTTGGCGGTAAGAAAACAATGGCTGTTGGTTTATTTATATATATTATTGGAACAGTTGGTTTTGTAGGAATAGCACTACCAACCAATAACTTAGGAGTAATGATTCCAGCTTATGCATTAAGAGGCTTTGGTTATCCTTTATTTGCATATTCATTCTTAGTTTGGATATCTTATCGTGCAGAAAAAGATAAATTAGGTTCAGCAGTAGGTTGGTTTTGGTTTGTATTTACTGGAGGATTAAATGTATTAGGTGCTGTTTACTCAATTTTTGCTATAGAAGTATTAGGACATGTTAATACGCTTTGGAGTTCTTTATTTTGGGTAGCTCTCGGTGGATTTTTAGCATTAATTATTAATAAAGATACTTTACCAACTAACAAAGGTAATTCAAAAGAAAAAATCGCAGAAATATTTAGAGGCATAACGATTATGAAGGATGAGCCTAAAGTTTTATTAGGTGGTATTGTTCGAATTATTAATACTACTGCTCAATTTGCATTTCCAGTGTTCTTACCAATTTATCTAGCAACTTTTGGCATACCAACTTCTAAATGGTTAGGTGTTTGGTCTGTGATATTTATTTCAAATATTGCATTTAATCTCATTTTTGGAATAGTTGGTGATAAATTCGGTTGGCGAAATACAATTATGTTATTTGGTGGCGTCGGATGTGGTGTTACAACATTATTAATAGGATATATACCTTTATGGACAAATGGCAATTTAGTAATTTTAACAATAGTAGGTATAATTTGGGGAGCGCTATTAGCAGCATATGTTCCTTTATCTGCTTTAATACCATCTCTTGTTAAAAATGATAAAGGAGCAGCATTGGCGGTATTGAATTTGGGTGCTGGTTTACCTGTATTTATAGGGCCAATGATTGTGAATTTATTTATAGATATAGTAGAGGCTAGAGGCGTTATATGGATTTTGGCTATCCTTTATTTCTTTAGTTCAATATTAACTTACTTTATAAAATTGCCAAAATATTAATATAAATAAGTGTAAAAAAGAACAGTAAGTATAGTCTTTTGTTATAATAATAGGAAAAGATTAAATATGGAGATGTTTTTTTATGCTACCAGCAGAACGTGAACAAAATATAATTAATTATTTAAAACAAAATAAAAAGGCGACGGTACATGAATTATCTATTTCATTTAATGTCCATGAAGCTACTATTCGTAGAGATTTAAAAAGTTTAGAACAATTTAATCAGATAAAAAGGACTCATGGGGGCGTAGTTTTACGTAGTGACGAAGTAGTTGATGAGTTAGATTTTCACGACAGAGAATCTAGTTATATAATTGAAAAGGAGTGTATTGGTAAAAAAGCAGCTGAATTTGTCGAAGAAGGAGATACTATTATAATTGATTCCGGATCTACGACTTTTCAATTTGCTAAACAACTAATCAACAAGTCAGAATTAACAATAATTACTAACGACATCCATATAGCGTCTATATTAAAATCTTCACAAAATAAAGTGATTGTCACGGGTGGAATACTATATAAAGATAACTATATATTAAATGGATATATAACTAATGAGGTTTTAAGTGGTTTGAATCCAACAAAATTATTTTTAGGAACCCCTGCTATACACTATAATCATGGTGTTACACATTATAGCGAAGAACTTTCACCAGCTAAAAAAATAATGGTTAAACAATCTAAGGAAGTTTTTCTTCTAACTGATAGTTCTAAGTTTGATAAAGTTTCATTACATAATATTTGTTCACTTTCTAAAATAGATACATTAGTTACTGATAATACAAATAATAATTATGATTATGAAAAGTACAAACAAAATATAAAACAATTTATTAAAGTTGATGTACAAAAATAAAAAATCTAAGTTACTATAATGAAAAAGACAAATCTGATATTAATTCAGATTTGTCTTTTATAATTTAAACAATCTTAGTTCCATGTACTTCATCAAACGGTATGTCGTTAAGTAACGTTTGTAAATTATCTTTATTAAGTCCGCCACCTGGCATAATTGTGATGTTGCCTTTTGAATGCATTAGCAATTTACCGAGATGGAATACGTTATCAAAGACTGATTGATCACTTGGGCCGCCATGTGTTAACAAGCGCTCAAAGCCGTGGTCAATTAGCCAATCAAGAGACTTTAATTGAATATATGGATTGATTAAATCAAATGCCATGTGACATACTGCGTGTGTATCTCCGCATGTTTCTTTTAAAGCATCCATTTTCCATTCATCGAGTTGTTCATTTTCATCTAAACAACCAAAAACAAATGCGTCTACATTTAAAGTTTTAAGTTGAATAATATCTTGTCTCATTACTTCATATTCAAAATAATCGTAATTAAAGTCTCCACCCCTAGGCCTAATCATAACAGCAACTTGTACATCATTTTGATGACATAACTCAGTTGCAATTTTAACCATACCATAGCTAGGTGTAGTGCCACCTACAGATAAGTTATCGCATAATTCTATACGATTTGCTCCGTTTTTAATCGCATGGTTAATTTGTTCAATTGTTTCAACGCAAGATTCTTTTATCATTTTTCATAACCTGTTAAAAATTCATGGCCGTCTTTTGTTACAACAATATCGTCTTCAATTCTAACACCAGCTACTCCAGGAACATAAATGCCTGGTTCAACAGTTAAAACCATACCTTCTTTAAATGTATCTGTGTTAACGCTAGAAATATCAGGGAATTCATGAACACTTAATCCTAAACCGTGACCGAGTCTATGTGGGAAGTAATCACCATATCCAGCATTACTTATAATATCTCGTGCTACTTTATCACATTCAGAGATTTTAACGCCTGGTTTAATAATATCAATTGCTTTTTTATTTGCTTCTAATACAATGTTATAAATTTCTTGAGCTTTTTCAGGCGGTGTACCAAATGCTATTGTTCTTGTAATGTCCGAGCAGTAACCTTTGTATATAACACCTAAATCAAATAAAACATATTCATTGTTTTGTAATTTTCTATCTCCCGGGGTACCATGTGGTGCTGCTGCGTGATCTCCGAATAATACCATCGTATCAAAGCTCATTTTTGAAATCCCATGTTGTTTCATAGTTGTTTCAATATGATTAAGTACTTCGATTTCAGTTACACCTTCAGCCAATTTTTCGGCACCAGCTTTAATTGCTAAATCTGCATATTTAGCCGCTTCATGCAATAATTCAATTTCATTTTGAGTTTTAATGTTTCTTACATCTTTCAACACTTGATCAATATCTTCGAATTTTTCAACATTAAAAGCTTTTTCTACTTCGCGAAAACGTTTAACAGATAAATGTTCGGATTCAATAGCGAAAGTTTTATAAGTTCTTTCTTCAATTAAGTCAAAAGCTGATTCAGTATCTAAATATCCAACGATATCCCCTTTGAACCCAGCATTTTTAGCTTCTTCAACTTCCATTTTTGGACAAAATAGTGTTTCTTCTCCGTCTTTTGTAATTAATAAACTAAATAAACGTTCATGAGGTTCAGATAAATAACCAGTTAAATAAAAAATATTTAAAGGTGTTGTTATCCATGCAGCATCTACATTTTTCTCATTTAAAAACGTTGTAATTTCATTGTGTTTCATAATTCAGCCTCCCAATTATCTTTCGTACATCATTATTCTAGACTTCCTGCTTAATAAATTCAAATTTAGGGTATATAATATAGAGAAAAGATATTGTGAGGAGGGAAATTCATGAAAGTATCATTTCATGGTCAATCAGTTATATATTTCGAAAGTAAAAATCATAAAGTGATTGTAGACCCATTTATATCTGGCAATCCTATGAGTGACTTAAATGTAGATGAAGTAGAAGCAGATTATATCATATTGACACACAGTCATGGCGACCATATTGGGGATACAGTAAATATTGCTAAAAGAACAGGTGCACTAGTTATTGCATTACCAGAAGCAATTGATTATTTATCTAATAAACATGGACTTGAAAACCTACATCCAATGAATATTGGTGGGAACATTGAATTTAATTTTGGTAAAGTAAAATTTGTTCAAGCATTCCACAGTAATAGTTTTACAGAAGAAAATGGCGAAATAATTTATTTAGGAATGCCTGCAGGTATTGTTCTAGAAACTGAAGGTGGCACAATTTATCATACAGGTGATACAGGTTTATTCAGCGATATGAAGTTAATAGCTGATAGACATCCTGTTGATTTATGTTTTGTACCAATCGGTGACAACTTTACAATGGGCATTGATGATGCAAGTTATGCCATCAATGAGTTTATCAAACCTAAAAAAGTCGTTCCAATCCATTACGACACATTTGATTTAATTAAACAAGATCCAAAAGAATTTGAAAAAGCTGTAACAAAAGCAGAAGTTCATATTTTAAAACCAGGTGAACATGTAGAATTATAATTAATATAAGAGGCTGAGACATAAATAAATGTCCCAGTCTCTTATATTTTGTTAATGATTCTTTCTTATGTAAACATATCTTTTAATCTCTCAAGAATGTATAATATAATTAATTCATTATAATCGATAGAGGGTATAAAACATGACGAAACATGAACAAATAATAAAGTACATTGAATCGTTATCTGTTGGACATAAAATCTCTGTCAGACAGATTGCTAAAGATTTAAATGTTTCAGAAGGTACTGCATACAGGGCGATAAAAGAAGCTGATAATAAAGGGTTAGTAGCATCAATTGATAGAGTAGGTACAGTTAGAATTGAAAGAAAATCAAGAGAACAAATTGAAAACTTAACTTTTAATGAAATTGTGAAAATAGTAGATGGACAAGTTTTAGGTGGTAAACAAGGCTTACATAAAACCTTATCTAAATTTGCAATTGGTGCTATGGAAATCAAAGATGTTGTTAAATACTTAACGATGAATACATTGCTTATAGTCGGTAATAGAGCAGATGTTCAAATGGAAGCGTTGAAAAGAGGTTCAGCCGTATTAATAACGGGTGGATTTGAAGCGGATGATGACATTATCGAATATGCCAATGAGCATGATTTACCTATAATATCTTCTAATTATGATACGTTTTTAGTAGCCAATGCAATCAATCGAGCTATTTATGACCAAATGATTAAAAAAGAAATTCTTATGGTAGAAGATATCATGATACCAATTGAAGAAACTTCTTATTTATTTGATAACCAAAAAGTGAGAGATTGGAACGAAATGTCACAACAAACTTCTCATACTAGATTTCCAGTTGTCGATAATGAACTAAAGGTCATCGGTATTTTAACGAGTAAAGATATTGTTAATGAAGAGCCAGATAAACAGATTAAAGCTTTAATGACTAAAGCACCAATCGTTGCGCATTTAAATACAACGATAGCTACATGTGCTCATTTGATGATTTGGGAAGGTATTGAATTGTTACCAGTTGTCTCAAATACGAAAGAATTAATTGGTATAATCTCAAGAGAAGATGTGTTAAAGACAATGCAACTGATGAGTAGACAGCCTCAGATAGGAGAAACAATTCATGATCAAATTGCTAAACAAATTAGTATGGAGAACGGCAAAATAAAAGTTAATATTTCTCCACAACTTACAAATCAATTTGGTATGATGACGAAATCAATTTATATAGCAGTAATAGAAGAAGCACTTAGATATGAAGTGAGAAAATTGAAGAAATCAGAGTTGATGATTGAACATATAGACATTTATTATTTTAAAACGGTACAAATTGATGAAGAAGTTACTGTTAATATATCAGTTTTAGATATGGGCAGGTTGTCTGCTAAATTTGAAATATCTATGATGAATGGTAATAATACTGTTGCGAAAGCATTGTTGATGTGTCAATTACTAGATAAATAAAAAAGTCTGGAAAACAATAAATGCTCCAGACCAAAGAAAAATATTGGCAATAGATGACTGAACTGAAAATGCACTTATATCAAGCTTTTCAATTCTAATCATTCTTGCCGGGGTGGGGCAACGAAACCTTTTTAGTAAAATGAGGTTTCTGTCCCACTCCGTTTTTAAGATGATTGATTACGTTTTTTTCGTTCGAATTCTTCCCAAGCTTTGTTCTCAATCGGTAAATTACCTTTAAAGTATTTACTTGCTTTATGTCCATAGGTAATATTAACAATACCAAAGAACACCAATACTAAGACAATTATGTAAGTAACTAAAGTTGGAAACAAAAGTACTTGGTCTGCTGAGAATGCTATTAAGAAGATACCAAAGAAAAATCTCGCACGTTCTTTATGATATGCTTTTCTAACATCTCTTTTTGTTCTGAATGAACGGGCAAAGTTTAAAATAGTAAAAATTAAAGCGAGAATCATTACGGTTACGGATAACGCAACCAATACGGACATAATTTCAGGTGACATAGTTTAATCCTCCTACCAAGAAGCATTATATCAATTTATAAAATATAAGTAAATATATAGAAAGAGGGACCAATATGAATGACATTTTAAATAAAATTAAAGAATACGAAACAATAATTATACATAGACATGTAAGACCAGACCCTGATGCTTACGGCTCGCAACTAGGACTGAAATATATTTTAGAAGAAGCTTTTCCCGAAAAAAATATTTATGCAGTTGGACAATCAGAACCTTCATTAGAGTTTATTGGTGAATTAGACAATATTGAGGATGAAGTATACCAAAATGCTTTAGTAATAATTTGTGATACGGCAAATGAACCAAGAATCGATGATAATCGATTTAAACTAGGTAAAGAGCTCATTAAAATAGATCATCATCCACCAGTTGATTCATATGGCGATATTAATTATGTTAACACTGAAGCTTCTTCAACAAGTGAAATTATTTATGATTTAAATCAAGAGTGGAATTTAAACCAATCTGAAATTAATACAAAAGCAAGTCGTGTATTATATTTAGGTATAGTAGGAGATACTGGTCGTTTCTTGTTTGATAATACGACACCTCATACTATGGAAGTAGCCGCTTCACTTATGACTAAAGAATTTAACCGCAATGAAATGCTTAATCAACTTAGTGAACGTGAACCAAAGCTATTACATTTTCAAGGGTACATCCTTCAAAACTTCAACTATGATGGAAACGGATTTTGTTATATAAAAATAACGAAAGATATATTAGAAAAATTTGATATTTTACCAAATGAAGCATCATTATTTGTCAATGCAGTTGCAGATATTAAAGGTGTGAAAGCTTGGGTGTTTGCAGTCGATGAAGGAAAAGAAATTAGATGTCGCATTAGATCTAAAGGTATAAAAATAAATCATATTGCGGCAAAATACAATGGTGGAGGACACCCTAATGCATCAGGTGCTTCTGTATACAGTTGGGAAGAGTTCGATGAATTAGCTAGAGATATTAAATCTGAAATATAGGAGGTAAAGCGCATGGTAAGTCATTTAAATATTCATTCGTCATTTGATTTGTTGAATTCTAGTTTGAGAATTCCAGATGTTATTAAAAAGGCTAAAAATGAAAATTATCAAGCGCTTGCTATAACAGATTTAAATGTCATGTATGGAGCTTTGCAATTTTATGATGAATGTTTAAAACAAGGTATTAAACCTATATTTGGTTTGACCATTTATTTAGATGATCAATTAAATGAATTAGAATGTGTGTTGTTAGCCAAAAATCAATCTGGTTATCAAAATTTAGTTAAATTATCTTCAGCGATATCTCTTAAAGAAAGACATTCAACGCCAATCGAGTGGTTAAATACTTATTCAGAAGGTTTAATCATAATAGGTAAAAACTTAAATATTGATAATGAACATTTATTCCATTCAATAAAAATATCTGACCAAGACAAGTACATATCCCATGATTCATCAGTTGAAGAAAATTATAAAAAAGTGTATATGCAATCGGCTTTATATTTAAATGATGAAGATAGCGATAGTTTAATTGCATTAAATGCTATTAAAAATAATGAAAAATTAACAATATCTGATTTTAATACGCATTTAAACCAACATTTTTTAACTATGGAAGAATTAAGCCAAATTGACGTCTCATCTAAATTTATCAAAACAACTGATGAAATAGCTGAAAAATGTAATGTACAAATTCAATACCATCAAGATTTATTGCCGAAGTATGTTACGCCAAATGGCAAAGATAGTGATACTTATCTGTGGGAATTATTGATGAACAATAAATCAAACTTTCCACAATTTAATGACACTTATGCTGAAAGGTTGAAATATGAGTATGACATTATAGTATCCATGGGATATTCAGATTACTTCCTTATAGTGAGTGACTTAATAAATTATGCGAAATCAAATGATGTGTTAGTTGGTCCAGGGCGTGGCTCTTCAGGTGGTTCGCTCGTAAGTTATATACTAAATATTACGACATTGGATCCTATTGAATATGACCTATTATTTGAGCGTTTTCTAAATCCAGAACGTGTAACTATGCCGGATATTGATATTGATTTCCAAGATACGAAGCGGGATAAAGTTATTCAATATGTCCAAGAGAAGTACGGTGATAATAGAGTAGCAGGTATAGTGACTTACGGTCATTTGCTAGCACGAGCAGTTGCCAGAGATGTAGGTAGAATATTACAATTTGATGAACCAACTTTAAATTATATATCTAAGTTAATACCACACAAGTTAGGTATAACTTTAGACGAGGCATATGAAAGTGATGAATTTAAACAATTCGTCAGTAAAAACCATTTAAACGAAAAATGGTTCCAATTATGTAAACAATTAGAAGGTTTACCAAGACATACTTCGACACACGCAGCAGGTATCATTATAAACGATCAACCTTTACATGAATTTGTACCGACAATGATGGGAGATACAGGTGTATTAACACAATGGACGATGACAGAAACTGAAAAATTAGGTCTGTTAAAAATCGACTTTTTAGGATTAAGGAATTTATCAATCATTCAGCAAGTTGTGAATCAAGTTAAGTATCAAGAAAAAACTGAAATTGATATCGAAAATATACCTTATGATGATCAAAAAGTATTTCAACTATTATCACGTGGAGAAACTACTGGAATATTCCAACTAGAATCTCAAGGTGTAAGAAGTGTGTTGAAAAGGTTAAAACCTGACCATTTCTTAGATATAGTAGCAGTGACTTCTTTATATAGACCAGGACCTATGGAAGAAATACCTACTTATATAAAAAGAAGAAGAAAAGTTGAACCAATTGAATACTTGCATCCTGATTTAGAAGAAATCTTAAAGTCTACATATGGTGTTATTATTTATCAAGAACAAATTATGCAAATAGCTAGTAAATTTGCTGGTTTCTCCTATGGTGAAGCTGATATTTTAAGAAGGGCTATGAGTAAGAAAAATAGATCTGTTCTTGAAAATGAAAGAAAACATTTTATAAATGGGAGTTTAAGTCGTGGTTATGAAGAACAAACAGCTATTAAAATTTTTGATTTAATTTTAAAATTCGCTGATTATGGTTACCCTAAAGCTCATGCTGTCGCATATAGTAAAATAGCTTACATTATGACTTATTTAAAAGTGCATTATCCTACTTACTTTTATGCATCTATTTTATCTAATGTAGTTGGTAATGAAAATAAAACTGAACAAATGGTTACAGAATTAAAAAGGATAGGTGTAAAAATTTATCCGCCATCTATTAATCATAGTGAATGGTTCTACAAAGCAACCAAAACTGGTATATACACATCTTTAGGTGCAATTAAAACTGTCGGTTATCAAAGCGTAAAGAGTTTAGTAGAAGAAAGAAAGTATAGAGGACCTTATAAAGATATGTACGACTTAGTGCATAGGCTACCAAATAAAGTTAAGAATAAAAAACTAATTCAAGCACTTATTTATGCTGGGGCGTTAGATGATTTTAAGCAAACTAGAGCAACAATGCTACAGTCTTTAGATGATGTTTTCGAAAGTAGCGCATCTGTTGGAGATGCGAATAATTTACTTTCAGAGTTGGGTTTAAATGTTAAAAAAGAATTTAAAGAAGTAGAAGAAATGCCTAGTTTAATGAAAAGTGAATATGAAAAAGAATATTTAGGATTTTATGCTACAGAACATCCTATCTTAACATTATTTAAGCAGCATCAATATTTAACGATTTATCCAATTAGAGTACAAAACGATAAAGTGCCAATGCTTGTTATGATTGCTTCTTTAAGAAAAATAAGAACTAAAAAAGGACAAAACATGGCATTCGTTAATTTAATTGACGGCATTAATGAAGTTGAAGGCGTTATTTTTCCGGATACGTATAAAAAAATTGAAACAATGAATATAGAAAATAAACCTTTAATTATTCAAGGTAAATTCGAAAACAGAAACGGTAAAATGCAAATAATTATCAACCAAATAGATTTATTAGAAGATTATAAAGAGTACAAAATCAAAACAACTTCTGAATTAGTTGTTCGAAATGTATTTGAACTTAATGATTGGGTTACGCAAAATCATAAAAGTGGCATTAAAGTAACTTATTTTAATGACGAAGATTATACATCTCATAATATGGGTTATTTAAATTCTGATAAAGGAAATATTAAAGATTTTATCGATATGATAGGTTACGAAAATATACGATTGATATAGGCTTTATTAATCAATTAAATTATGATATAGTATTCTCCATGGTGGTCTGACCACTATGGAGAATTTTTTAATTAAAAATAGGAAATTTCATGTATAATATATTGGGAGATACATATAATAACGAAGGGATGATTATATTGTCATTAAGAGACGATGCTTTATACATGCACAAAGAAAAACAAGGAAAATTAGGCGTTTACGCAAAAGTTAAAGTCACAAATAAAGAAGAATTAAGTTTAGCTTATTCTCCAGGGGTAGCTGAACCATGTAAGGACATTCATGAAGATGTCCGCAAGGTTTATGATTACACAATGAAATCTAATGCAGTAGCTGTTATAACTGATGGTACAGCTGTTCTTGGATTAGGGGATATTGGTCCAGAAGCAAGTATACCGGTAATGGAAGGTAAAGCTGTATTATTTAAAAGTTTTGCTGGAGTAGATGGTATTCCAATTGCATTAAATACAGTTGATGTAGATGAAATCGTAAATACAGTGAAGTTACTAGAGCCAAATTATGGTGGCGTAAACCTAGAAGATATTTCAGCTCCAAGATGTTTTGAAATTGAAGAAAGACTAAAAAAAGAAACAAAAATACCAGTTTTTCATGATGATCAACACGGAACTGCAATTGTTACAGTTGCAGGCTTATTAAACGCGCTTAAATTGACAGATAGAGATTTAGCTGACATCAAAGTTGTATTAAACGGAGCAGGTGCAGCAGGTATCGCAATTATCAAACTTCTATACAGTTATGGTGTTAGAAATATGATTATGTGTGATTCTAGAGGTGCAATCTTTGAAGGTCGTGAATATGGCATGAACCCTACTAAAGAATTTGTAGCTAAATGGACTAACAAAGATAAAATTGAAGGTAAATTAGAAGATGTCATTAATGATGCTGATGTCTTTATTGGTGTGTCTGTAGAAGGTGCTCTAACTAAAGATATGGTTGACACTATGGCTGAAGATTCAATTATCTTCGCAATGGCAAATCCAGTTCCAGAAATCATGCCAGATATAGCTAAAGAAGCAGGAGCAAAAGTAATCGGTACAGGTCGTTCTGACTTTCCAAACCAAATTAATAATGTCCTAGCATTCCCTGGTATATTTAGAGGTGCATTAGATATTCGTGCGACTCATATTAATGAAGAAATGAAACAAGCAGCTGTTGAAGCAATCGCTAACTTAGTTTCAGATAAAGAATTAAACGCTGACTATGTCATCCCAGGCCCATTCGATCCTAGAGTAGCACCATACGTAGCAAAGGCGGTAGCTAAAGCAGGAATGGAATCAGGCGTTGCACGTATTGAAGTAGATATAGATGAAATTGAACGTAAGACATATGAACTAGCAGATTTATCATAATTTCGGAAGGAGACACCACATTGGATAAAGATAAACAAAAAGGTTTAATCAAAATTGTTGAACAAATTCAAACAATTATTGTTGAAAAAAATATTCAAGTGGGAGAAAAACTACCTTCTGAAAGATTTCTCAGCGATACGCTTAATGTTGGACGTTCAAGTATAAGAGAAGCACTTAGAGCTTTAGAGTTACTAGGTGTGATACATACGAGAAGAGGTGAAGGTACATTCTTAAGTGATATGTACCAACACCAACTTTTTGATTTAATTGGTAGATTTTTGATACACAATGATTCTCAATTAGATGAAATAAACGAACTTAAGTGGATGATTGAGAACTTCTGTGAAGAGCATACTAACATTGAAGCACAATCAAAAGAAGAACTTGTTTCTTCAAATAATAACCAAATTATGTATATGATTTGGAAGTTACTCTCTCAATATAGCGATAGATTTGAAAGAGATAATAGTAATTAAGTCAGGGGGTAGTGACATGTTTAAAGACTTGTTCAATCGTAACCAGAAAAAGAAAAAATATGTGACAGTTCAAAACAGCAAAGATAACGACGTTCCTGAAGGTATTATGACGAAATGCCCTAAATGTAAAAAAATTATGTATACTAAAGAACTTGTACAAAATTTGAATGTTTGTTTCAATTGTGATCATCATATACCTTTAACTGCTCATGATAGAATTCAAGCTATAAGTGATGAAGGTGCATTCCAGGAATTTGATGCAGGGATGATAGCAGCGAATCCATTAGAATTTCCAGGTTATGAAGAAAAACTACAAAAAGACAGACAGAAAACAGGTTTGAATGATGCAGTAGTAACTGGTATTTCAAAAATAGATGGCGTTCCATATGGTGTTTGTGTTATGGATTCTAGATTTAGAATGGGTAGTATGGGCGCAGTTGTAGGCGAAAAAATTTGTAGAATAGTAGATTACTGCACTGATAACAATTTGCCTTTTGTTTTATTTACAGCAAGTGGAGGAGCAAGAATGCAAGAAGGTATTATCTCACTCATGCAAATGGCTAAGACTAGTGTTTCTATTAAGCGTCATAGTGATAAAGGTTTATTATTTATTTCATATATGACCCACCCAACAACAGGTGGTGTTTCTGCAAGTTTTGCTTCAGTTGGTGATTTGAATTTTGCTGAGCCTAGAGCTTTAATTGGCTTTGCGGGTCGTAGAATTATAGAACAAACAATTAGTGAAAAATTACCGGATGATTTTCAAACTGCTGAATTCTTGTTAGAACACGGTCAATTAGATAAAGTAGTGCATAGAAAAGATATGTACCGTACACTTAGTACAGTACTAAGTATGCATTATAATGAGGTGAAAGATAATGCTTGAATTTGAAAAGCCACTAAAGGAAATAAAAGAAAAAATTGAATCAATAAAAGCTTATCAAGAAAAGCATAATGTTAATCTAGCAGATGAAATTGAAATGCTAGAAGCAACATTAATAAAAGAAACAGAGAAAATATATGAAAACTTACAACCATGGGATAGAGTACAACTCGCAAGGCTACAGGAAAGACCAACTACTTTAGATTATATTCCGTATATTTTTGATGAATTTATTGAATTACATGGTGATCGCACATTCAGAGATGATCCGGCTTTAATTGGTGGATTAGCTTATTTTAACGGTGTCCCTGTAACTGTTATCGGTCATCAACGTGGTAAAGATACGAAAGACAATATATATAGAAACTTTGGTATGGCTCACCCTGAAGGGTATAGGAAAGCATTGAGATTAATGAAACAAGCGGAGAAATTCAATAGACCGATTGTTACGTTTATCGATACTAAAGGTGCATATCCAGGAAAAGCTGCCGAAGAAAGAGGTCAAAGTGAATCTATTGCTAAAAATTTAGTAGAAATGGCTTCTTTAAGTGTGCCTGTTATTTCAATTGTAATAGGTGAAGGAGGCAGTGGTGGCGCGCTTGGATTAGGTGTTACAAACCGCTTACTGATGTTAGAAAATAGTACATATTCTGTTATATCACCAGAAGGGGCAGCTGCTTTACTATGGAAAGATTCTAATTTAGCTCAAATGGCTGCTGAGACAATGAAAATTACTGCACCTGATTTAAATGAATTGGATGTTGTAGATGAAGTTATTAAAGAACCATTTGGTGGTGCACATAAAGATGTCGAAAACCAAGCTAAACTAATTAAAAATTCTTTGGAACTTCATTTATCAGAGCTGAGAAAATTATCACCTGATAATTTAGTAGAAGATAGATTTAATAAGTACCGAAATATTGGAAGTTATATTGATTAATATTTTATAAACAAAAAGAAAAGTCTTTTACTTATGTAAGACTTTTCTTTTTGTTTATAATGAGTATATATGCATAATATTCATTATTATAAAACGTTTTCAATAAATTGATTATTGTGAAAGTGTGAAGCTTTATCAAAGAAGACGTTTACATATCTAAATAACGTTAGTTTTAATGGAATCAAGTTCACATTTGTGTTATTTTTAAATTAACAATCATATATTAAGAGAGGTCTGTATATTTATGAAAAAAATTGCAGTATTAACGAGTGGTGGAGATTCACCAGGGATGAATGCAGCTATTCGTGCTGTCGTTCGTAAAGCAATATACCATGATATTGAAGTTTATGGTGTCTATCAAGGTTATCTAGGTTTAATTAATGATAACATTGAAAAACTAGAATTAGGATCAGTTGGAGATATGATTCAACGAGGTGGAACTTTCTTATATTCTGCTAGATGTCCAGAATTTAAAGAAAAAGAAGTCCGCGCTAAAGCAATTGAAAACCTTGAAAAAAGAGGTATTGAAGGGTTAGTAGTTATCGGCGGAGATGGTAGCTACAGAGGTGCACAAAGATTAAGTGAAGAAGCTAAAAGTCTTAAAACAATCGGCGTACCAGGAACAATCGATAATGACATAAATGGTACAGATTTTACAATTGGTTTTGATACTGCACTTAATACGATTATTGATTCAGTCGATAAAATTCGTGATACAGCATCAAGCCATGAACGTACTTTTATTATAGAAGTAATGGGAAGAGATGCAGGAGACTTAGCTTTATGGTCTGGACTTGCTGCTGGAGCTGAAACAATATTAATACCTGAAGTTAAATCTGACATTGAAGAAATTGCTGAAAAGATTCAACAAGGTATGGAACGTGGTAAAAAACATTCAATCATTGTTTGTGCTGAAGGCGTTATGACAGGTAATCAATGTGGCGAAGAGCTTAAGAAATTTATAAATATAGATACACGTGTTTCTTGTTTAGGACACATCCAACGTGGTGGTACACCAACAGGTATGGATAGAGTTTTAGCTTCTAGATTGGGCGGATATGCAGTAGAATTACTTATTGAAGGCGAAAGTGCAAAAGCAGTTGGTATTCAAAAAAATATACTAACTCGTACAAACTTTGATGAAATATTCCAATCAGAGCATAGCATTGATAATAAAATGTATGAATTAGCAAATCAGCTATCTATATAAAACAAAAATACGGAGGTCATTTAAAATGAGAAAGACAAAAATTGTATGTACAATAGGTCCAGCTTCAGAGTCTGAAGAAATGTTAGAAAAATTAATGCTTGCAGGTATGAACGTTGCAAGATTAAACTTTTCACATGGTGATCATGACGAACATAAAAATCGTATCGATACGATTCGTAAAGTAAGTAAGAAATTAAACAAAAACATTGGTATTTTATTAGACACTAAAGGTCCAGAAATTAGAACGCATACTATGCAAAATGGTTTTATTGAATTGACTAAAGGTGATGATATTACTGTTAAAACTACAGAAGTAGAAGGGACAACAGAAGCTTTCTCAGTAACTTATGAGAATTTAGCTGAAGATCTTGAAGTTGGTTCTAAAATACTTTTAGATGACGGATTAATTGAATTAACAGTTAAATCTATTGATGCATCTAAAGGAGAAGTTCATTGTTCAGTTGATAACTCTGGAGAACTTAAAAATAAAAAAGGTGTAAACCTACCAGGCGTTAAAGTGAGCTTACCTGGTATTACAGATAAAGATGCTAGTGATATTCGTTTTGGTATTGAACAAGGTATTGATTTCATAGCGGCGAGTTTCGTAAGAAGACCTTCGGATGTATTAGATATTCGCGCTATTTTAGAAGAAAGTAATACTGATTTCATTAAAATAATTCCAAAAATAGAAAACGAAGAAGGTATTGAAAACATCGATGAAATCCTTCAAGTTTCTGATGGTTTAATGGTTGCTCGTGGAGATATGGGTGTTGAAATTTTACCTGAAGAAGTTCCAATGGTACAAAAACAATTAATTCAAAAATGTAATAAACTAGGTAAACCTGTTATTACAGCAACACAAATGTTGGATTCTATGCAAAGAAACCCACGTTGTACGAGAGCTGAAGCAAGTGACGTAGCTAACGCTATTTACGATGGATCAGATGCTGTTATGTTATCAGGTGAAACAGCTGCTGGGTTATATCCAGAAGAAGCTGTTCGCACAATGCAAAATATTGCAGTAGCGGCTGAAAAAGCACAAGACTATAAAAAATTATTATCAGATCGTTCTAAGATGATTGATACAAACTTAGTTAATGCAATTGGTGTATCAGTAGCTCACACTGCATTAAACTTAAATGTTGAATCAATTGTAGCAGCAACAGAAAGTGGTGCTACTGCACAAACTATATCTAAATATAGACCACATTCTCATATTATTGCAGTAACACCTAATGAAACAACTGCACGTCATATGTCATTAGTTTGGGGCGTTTTACCAGTAGTTAGAAAAGGTAAACAAACTACAGACGAATTATTAAACAATGCTGTTTCAACAGCAGTAAATACTGGTTTAGTGGATAATGGTGACTTAATCATCATTACTGCTGGTGTACCAACAGGTGAAACAGGTACAACTAACTTAATGAAAATTCACTTAGTAGGTGATGATTTAGCTAAAGGACAAGGTATTGGCCATTCATCTGCTGTCGGTAAAGCTGTAGTAGTTGATAAAGCTGAAGATTTAGAAGGTAAAGATTTAAGCGAAGCTATAGTTATTACACAATCTAGTGATGCTGATATGGTTCCTTACCTTGAAAATGCTAAAGGTTTAGTTACTGAAGAAGGTGGATTAACTTCACACGCTGCAGTAGTTGGATTAAACTTAGGTATTGCGACTATAGTTGGCGTAGAAGATGCTCGTCAAAAAATTGTTGACGGCACATTAATCACTTTAGATCCAAAACAACATAAGATTTATGAAGGATACGCTAACGTACTTTAATCAATATAATGAAAGAGTCTGAGACAATTTTTTGTCTTGGACTTTTTTTATTTATATATAAAAATAAAAAACCATCAAAATTCTTTAATAAATAAGAATTTTGATGGTTTTTAAGTGAATCTATTTAAATTTTCTTTTTTGTATAAAATACATGATGGTCAATATAACAAACCAAATTGGTGTAATTAAAATAGCGATTAAAGTTACTTTGTTAGTCATAAGCAATATAAATACAAAAATAAAGAATATTAATGTAATCCATGCCATCGGAACACCACCAGGTAATTTAAAGTTTGACGTTTTGTTAAGTTCTGGTGCTAATTTTCTATATCTAATATATGCTATTGTTATCAATGACCAAACAACTAAGAATAGTACAGTAGATACTGATGTAACATATTTAAAAACTTCGCCTGCGTCTTTAATAATATAGTTTAAAAGTACAGATATCATTAATAATAAGCAGCTAAATAAAGTTGCTTTATATGGTACGCCTCTGCTATTTGTTTCACCGAAACCTTTATTTGCTTGATTGTTTTGGGATAAACCATAAAGCATTCTACTATTAGAGAAAATACCGCTGTTACAAGATGAAGCTGCTGCTGTTAAGACAACAAAATTAATAATACTAGCAGCAATAGGTATGCCTATTAGACCAAATAATTTTACGAATGGGCTTTCAGCAGGATCAATTTGATTCCATGGTGTTATAGACATGATAATGATTAGTGACCCTACGTAAAATAACATAATTCTAATAGGTACGCTGTTTATAGCTCTTGGAATAGTTTTGTGTGGATCTTTAGTCTCTCCTGCAGTTACACCTATCAATTCAATACCTACGAATGAAAATGCCGCCATTTGGAATGATAAGAAAAATCCATTCATCCCATTAGGGAACAATCCACCATGACTCCAAATATGAGTAAGTGAAGCTGTACCATATGGCGTTTTATAAGCCATGACTAGCATGATGATTCCTACAACAATTAAGGCAATAATTGTTGTAATTTTAATGATTGAGAACCAAAATTCTAATTCTCCAAATAATTTTGCGGTCATTAAATTCATTGTCATTAGTACGAGTATTGTGAATAGTGCTGTAATCCAAGTTGGTATTTCAGGAAACCAAAAGCTTATGTATTTTGCTACGGCTGTTACTTCTGCCATGCCGGTAACTATCCAACAGAACCAATAAGTCCAACCTGTAATGTATCCAGCAAATGGACCAATATATGTATGTGTAACGTCTGCAAATGAATGAAAGTCTGTATTAGATAATAATATTTCCCCTAAAGCTCTCATAAACATAAACAGTATGAAACCTATTATGATATAGGTTAATAAAATTGAAGGGCCAGCTGAATGTATTGTTTCACCTGCACCCAAAAATAGACCAGTTCCTATTGCTCCACCTATAGCAATTAGTTGAACGTGTCTATTACTTAATTCCCTTTGTAAATTATTTGACATAAAAATTAATTCCTTCTTTCCTTAATACGTCTTAATATATATTTTATTATGCACTTACACTATTAAAATAGCAATTAAAATATACATAAATTGTATGCAGTTAAGTCTATTAAAAATGATTTATTATTTTTATCATAAACAATAAATAAAATGAATGATTAAAGAGGAGTAACGTATATATCTGATAACTTTTATAAGAATTAAAAGTGTTCAAAACCTTTATAACACTTGGTTCAAAGCTTATCGTCTAAAAGTTATATGAAAATTGTATTTTCAATAATTTTACACTTATCCTAATTTATTTAACGATATTAATTAACTTTTTAAAAGTTTAAAAGGTGTTCGCATTCACAAAATGGCTTAAATTATATATAATGTATATGAAAGCCATTACATACATGGGCAATTATTTAGTAAGGGGGATAAACAATATGGCACAAGTAGCAAAAGGACTAGAAGGTATTATTGCTTCTGAAACAAAAATTAGTTCTATTATAGATAATCAACTAACTTATGCTGGTTATGATATAGATGACTTAACAGAAAATGCATTATTTGAAGAGGTAATGTTTTTACTGTGGAATCTAAGATTACCAAATAAAGAAGAACTAGAAGACTTAAAAGAAAAATTATTGCATTATATGACTTTAAACCCGAGAATGTACTCACATTTTGAAGATTATGCAACGGATAAAGTACATCCGATGACAGGTTTGCGTACGTCATTATCATACTTAGCTCATTTTGATCCACAAGCTGAAGTGTTTGATGATGAAACAAATTATGAACGTGCGATAAGAATTCAAGCAAAAGTAGCTTCATTAGTAACTTCTTTCTCAAGAGTTAGAAATGGTAAAGAAGTTGTTAAACCTAAAAAGGAATTAAGCTATGCAGGTAACTTCTTGTACATGTTAAGAGGGGAAGTTCCTAGTGACGTAGAAATTGAAGGATTTAATAAAGCATTAATTTTACATGCAGATCATGAATTTAATGCATCAACATTTACAGCTAGGGTAGCAGTTTCAACATTATCAGATATGTATTCAGGTGTAACAGCAGCAGCTGGAGCTTTAAAAGGTCCATTGCATGGTGGCGCTAATGAGCAAGTTATGAAAATGTTGACTGAAATTGGAACTGTTGATAAGACAGATAGTTATATTAAAGAAAAAATCGAAAATAAAGAAAAAATTATGGGATTCGGTCACAGAGTATATAAAAATGGTGACCCAAGAGCTAAGTACTTAAAAGAAATGAGTCGTCGTATCACTGATGAAACTGGTCAAAAAGAGTTATTCGAAATTTCATTACGTATTGCAGAAATAATGAAAGAAGAAAAAGGTTTATTGCCTAATGTTGATTTCTTTAGTGCAACTGTTTACCATAGCATGGGTATAGACCATGATTTATTCACACCGATATTTGCAGTAAGCCGTATGGCAGGTTGGACCGCTCATATTATAGAACAATATAGAGAAAATAGAATTATGAGACCAAGAGCTGAATATACAGGTGAACGTAATCGTAAGTATGAACTAATTGAAAATAGATAGTTTTATAAATATAATATAAATAAACATATTTAAATGGAGGAATCATATAATGACAGCAGAAAAAATTACAACAAATCAAGGCGTTTTAAATGTTCCGAATAATCCTATTGTTCCGTATATTATCGGAGACGGTATTGGTCCAGATATCTGGAATGCAGCAAGTAAAGTTTTAGATGCAGCTGTAGAAAAAGCTTATAATGGCGAAAAGAAAATCGAATGGAAAGAAGTATTAGCTGGTCAAAAGGCTTACGATGAAACAGGCGAGTGGTTACCTGCTGAGACTTTAGATACAATTAGAGAATATTTAATCGCCATTAAAGGTCCTTTAACTACACCAATTGGTGGAGGTATTCGCTCATTAAATGTTGCTTTACGTCAAGAATTAGATTTATTTACTTGCCTAAGACCTGTACGTTGGTTTAAAGGTGTTCCTTCACCGGTAAAACGTCCTGAAGATACAGATATGGTTATTTTCCGTGAAAATACAGAAGACATTTATGCTGGTATCGAATTCCAAGAGGGTTCTGATGATGCTAAAAAAGTTATTGATTTCTTACAAAATGAAATGGGTGCTAAAAATATTAGATTCCCTGAAACTTCAGGAATTGGTATTAAACCTGTTTCTAAAGAAGGTACTGAAAGATTAGTTAGAGCAGCGATTAACTACGCGTTTGATAACAATCGTCGTAACGTTACATTAGTACACAAAGGTAACATTATGAAGTTTACTGAAGGTGCGTTCAAACAATGGGGCTATGATTTAGCTGAACGTGAATTTGGTGATCGTGTATTCACTTGGCAACAATACGATAAAATCGTTGAAGAAGAAGGTAAAGATGCTGCGAACAAAGCACAATCTGATGCAGAAGCTGAAGGTAAATTAATCATTAAAGATTCAATCGCAGATATTTTCTTACAACAAATTTTAACGCGCCCTGCTGAATTTGATGTTGTAGCTACAATGAACTTAAATGGTGACTATGTTTCAGATGCTTTAGCAGCACAAGTTGGCGGAATTGGTATTGCACCAGGAGCTAACATCAACTATGAAACTGGTCATGCAATCTTTGAAGCTACACATGGTACTGCACCAAAATATGCTGGTTTAGATAAAGTGAATCCTTCATCAGTATTATTAAGTGGTGTTCTATTATTAGAACACATTGGTTGGCAAGAAGCTGCAGATAAAATTACACAATCTGTAGAAGCGACTATTGCATCTAAAGTAGTAACATATGACTTTGCTCGTTTAATGGAAGGCGCAACTGAAGTTAAATCTTCAGAATTCGCTGATGAATTAGTTAAAAATTTACCATAATGTGATTAATTGAGGGGGGTTATATATAACCTCCCTTTTATTTTAAGGAGATGTAATTTATGACAAGAAAAAAAGTATCAATTATTGGCGCCGGCTTTACAGGTGCTACAGCAGCTTTTGTAGCAGCACAAAAAGAATTAGGGGATATTGTATTAGTTGATATACCTCAATCTGAAAATCCTACTAAAGGTAAAGCATTAGACATAGCTGAAAGCGCACCAGTACTTGGGTTTGATTCTAAAGTTATTGGGACATCAAACTATGAAGATACAAAAGACTCTGACGTTGTAATTATTACAGCGGGTATAGCTAGAAAACCTGGTATGTCGAGAGATGATTTAGTACAAACAAACCAAAAAGTCATGAAATCAGTTACTGAACAAATAGTCAAATATTCACCTAATGCAATTATTTTAGTTTTAACAAATCCTGTTGACGCTATGACGTACACTGTATATAAAGCATCAGGATTTCCTAAAGAGAGAGTTATTGGTCAATCGGGTGTATTAGATACAGCTAGGTTCAGAACATTCGTTGCAGAAGAATTAGATTTATCTGTTAAAGATGTAACAGGTTTTGTACTTGGTGGTCATGGGGATACTATGGTTCCCTTAATTAGATACTCAGCAGCTGGTGGAGTTCCATTAGAAAAATTACTTTCAGAAGAAAAAATTAATGCAATTGTAGATCGTACAAGAAAAGGTGGGGCAGAAATTGTTAACCTTTTAGGAAATGGATCTGCTTATTACGCTCCTGGAGCTGCATTAATTGAAATGACGGAATCTATTTTGAAAGATCAAAAACGCGTATTACCTTCTATTGCTTATTTAGAAGGCGAATATGGGTATGAGGATATCTATTTAGGTGTACCAACTGTGCTAGGTAGTAATGGTATAGAAAAAATTATTGAATTAGATTTAACAAATGAAGAAAAAGAATTATTAGATGAATCTGCAGAAGCAGTTAAATCAGTTAAAGAAGTGTTACAATAGGAATAATATAGTTAAAGTACTGGCTGGGACATAAATAAATGTCTCAGCTTCATTCATTACAAGACAGTATCTGATTAGGTATTAAAACGTGCTTAAATCAAGCTTTTTCATACTTAGTCATTTTTAATGGGGGTGGGACTACGAAATTTTTGAAAATGAGATTTTTGTCCTACTCCCTATTTTATTAGCTTAATTGTTAATACAGTGTTAACTTTTTGTAAAGTTCTCTAAATACGTATTATTTTTTTAATAATTTACGTTATAATTATGTTAAATCGCTTAAGGAGGTTCTTGCATGTCACAAAAAGTATTGGTAGTAGACGATGAACAATCAATCGTCACTTTGCTTAAATATAATATAGAACAAGCGGGTTACCAAGTTATTGTAGCCTATGATGGTGTCCAAGCATTAGAGAAAGTCAACGAAGAAAAACCGGATTTAGTGGTTTTAGATGTCATGTTACCTGAAATGGATGGTATTGAAGTATGTAAAACAATACGTTCAGATAAAAATCAAGTTCCTATTTTAATGTTAACAGCAAAAGATGATGAATTTGATAGAGTATTAGGTTTAGAACTAGGTGCAGATGATTACATGACAAAGCCATTTTCTCCAAGAGAAGTGGTAGCAAGAGTTAAAGCAATTTTAAGACGAGTTAGCCAAATCGAATCTAGTCAATTAGATGAAGATGAAGATATTATATTAGGTTCAATTCGAATACGTCCAGATTATTTTGAAGTTTATCGAAATGACGAGCTTTTAGAATTAACACCGAAAGAATTCGAATTATTACTATATTTAATCGAAAGACAAGGCCGTGTGATTACTAGAGAACATATGCTGAATTCAGTATGGAATTATGAATTTGCAGGAGATTCACGTATTGTAGATGTACATATAAGTCATTTAAGAGATAAGCTTGAAGAAAACCCTAAACAGCCTCAGTTTATAAAAACGGTGAGAGGCTTAGGTTATAAGTTAGAAAGACCAAAAAATAATGATTAAGTTTTATAATAAGCTTTTAATTATACTTACAACAGTTACCGTTGTAAGTTTTCTTATATTAGGGTTTTTCCTACATAATTCAAGTTATGATCTAATATCTAAGCAAGAAGATAAACAAATGAAAAACGATTCTAGAAAGATTTACGATATTGCCAAACAACATCCAGAAGATTTGGATAATATATTAAATGTATTTGTACAAGATGTTTTAGTCATGAAGAATAATAAAGAATTATATAGTTCTCAAAATCAAGGGACTAAAATTTTTGATGATGAAAAAGATGATGCCATTAAAGAAGCTAGAAAATTCGATGAATCGTTTAAACTTAATAAAGAAAAAAGTGAATTAATTTCTGCTAAAAAATATGGTGAATATACGATTGTTTTAGCGAAAGAATCTGAAACTATAGCAATTATTCAAAAAGATATTTGGCAATACTTGTTAATCGTCTTATTATTTACTTTACCACTTATTTATTTCGTAGTTAGATACATCAATACTTCTTACATCTATCCTATAAAAGAAGTAACATATGCTACTAAATTATTAGCTTCTGGTAAGTATAGAGTAAGAGTTCCAGAAAGTAATGTTAAAGAAACGAAAGACTTATTCATTAACACTAATGAGCTCGCTAGAACGCTAGACGATTTAAATAATGAGCAGAAACTTCAAAGAAATAGATTAGAAACGACATTAGAAAACATTCCAAGTGCAACGTTGATGATCGATAGAGATGGTTATATTGTTATAGCTAATAAAACTTATCATGATTTATTTGATAGAGTTGGGAATGCAGAAGGGCAATTGTTTAAAGATGTTATGCCTAATCAAGAAATCAGCCAAATGATGAACGAAGCTTTGAAGTTAGAACAACCTTTATTTGAGCAAATTGAATTGTATATTAATAATGTTCATAATAAATTTTTCGAAGTATCTACTATACCAGTCCTATCAAGACGTAAGAAAAATCTTTTAGGTCTCGTAGTAGTAATGCATGATATTACAAAATTGAAAAAATTAGAACATATGCGCAAAGACTTTGTTGCAAATGTATCTCACGAACTGAGGACACCTATAACTTCTATTAAAGGCTTTGCTGAAACTTTATTAGATGGTGCTAAAGATGATCCAGAATCTTTAGATATGTTTTTAAATATCATTCTTGAAGAATCAAACAGGATACAATCATTAGTACAAGACTTGTTAGATTTATCTAAAATTGAACAAAGTAATAAAATTCCAAAAGAACGTATTTCTTTAACTGAAATAGGAGAGCATTGTATACAAACTGTAAGTAATGCAGCACATAAAAAAGATATTGAATTGATAGGTAATATCGATAATGATGTATATGCACTTGGAGATAAAGATAAAATCACTCAAGTTCTTATTAATTTGTTAACGAATGCCATTAGTTACTCTTCGCCATCTAGTGAAGTTGTTTTAACAATTAAAAATGAAACAGACGGACAAATTATTTCTGTTAAAGACAATGGTATAGGTATTTCTGAAGAAGAGCATGCTCGTATATTTGAACGCTTTTATAGAGTTGATAAAGCAAGAAGTAGAGATTCTGGAGGTACTGGCTTAGGACTGTCTATTACAAAACATATTATAGAAGCACATAATGGTGTAATTAAAGTAGAATCTAAAGTAGGCGAGGGCTCTAATTTTATAGTTAAATTATTTAATGAATAATCTTCATATAATCTTTACAATAAATTCACACTAGTTTCATGGTTTATAGATAGAATGAATCTAGACCCCTTCATTTTGATGATTGAGCAAGATACTTCGATATCTTGCTTTTTTATTTTATGCGAAACAATCTAAATATGGACTTATATATGATAAAATGAAATCAATATAATGATGGAGGTATCTCACATTGGAAAAATTGGTACTTATAGACGGAAATAGTTTATCATTTAGAGCTTTTTTTGCATTGCCTCTTTTAACTAATAAAGCGGGCGTATACACAAATGCAATTTATGGTTTCACAATGATTTTAGATAAAATAATAAAAGAAGAACAACCGACTCATTTTATGGTTGCATTTGATGCTGGAAAAACAACATTTAGAAATAACATGTATAGTGAATACAAAGGTGGACGTGAAAAAACGCCGGATGAATTACGTAGCCAATTGCCATATATTCGTCAATTAGTTGAAAGTTATAATATTAAACACTATGAACTTGAAAATTATGAAGCGGACGATATTATCGGTACGCTATCAAAACAAGCTGATAATCAAAATTTAAAAACTATAATTATAACTGGCGATCGTGATTTAACACAATTAGCTAGCGAAAACGTAACAATTTATTACACTAAAAAAGGTGTGACAGATATTGATCACTATACACCTGAATTCATCGCTGAAAAGTATGATGGAATAGTACCAAATCAAATTATTGATATGAAAGGCCTTATGGGAGATAAATCAGATAATATACCAGGTGTCCCTGGTATTGGTGAAAAGACTGCTATCAAGTTATTGAAACAATTTGAAACAGTTGAGGGCGTTTACGAAAATATAGATGAATTAAAAAAATCTAAAATGAAAGAAAAGCTAATTGAAAATGAAGAAAATGCAAAATTAAGTAAAGATTTAGCGACGATTAATAGAGATAGCCCTATAGAAGTAACGATAGATGATTTAAAATTAACAGACTATAGTGATGAAGAGAAAATTAAACTATTCAAAACTTTAGAATTTAAACAATTGTTAGATCAAATGGATGCAAGTACAGAAGCTTCAGATGATCGTGTTATTGAATATATAGATAGTATGGATGATTTTGATTTTAAAAATACAAAAGAAGCGTCCATACATTTTGAGACGAATGAAAACAATTATCTAAAAGCAGACGTTCTAGGTTTCGCTATTCAAACGGAAAATCAGGTATTTGTGATAACAGAAGAAGAATTTAAACAAAATAAAGATTTGCATGAATGGTTAGAACGAGAAGAGGTATCATTGTCTGCTTATGACGTTAAAAAGACTATTGTGTTATCACATAGATTAGGTGTAAAAATTAAAGGTGTTACATTTGATACAATGTTAGCGAGTTATATATTAGATCCTTCTAGAACAATAGATGATGTATATTCAGTCGTGTCTGAATTTGGAATTTATTACGTGCCTAATGACGAAAGCATCTATGGAAAAGGCAAAAAGTTACACGTGCCAGAAAGAGACGTTTTATTTGAATGTATCGCAAAAAAAGTGACTGCGATTTCAGAATCAAAAGAAAAAATGATTGACCTATTAAAAGAAAGAGAACAACTTTCATTACACGATGATTTAGAGTTGCCACTAGCGACAGTTTTAGCTGATATGGAGAGATTAGGTATAACAGTTGATAAGGATACTTTAGTAAATATGCAAGAAGATTTAAATTCAAGACTTGAGAAATTAATTGAACAAATTCATAATTATGCGGGTTCTGAATTCAATATTAATTCACCTAAGCAACTTGGTGTAGTATTATTTGAAGATTTAAAATTACCAATTATTAAAAAGACTAAGACTGGCTATTCAACAGCAGTAGATGTGTTAGAACAATTACGAAATGAACATCCTATAATTGAAGATATTTTAGTTTATAGACAATTATCTAAATTGCAATCTACTTACATTGAAGGCCTACAAAAAATGATTACACCTGAAGGTAAGATTCATACGCGATTTAACCAAACATTGGCACAAACTGGTCGCTTAAGTTCTGTTGAACCTAACTTGCAAAACATACCGATTCGATTAGAAGAAGGTCGTAAAATTAGAAAAGCATTTAGACCAAGTAAGAAAGACCATGTTATTTTTGCAGCTGACTATTCTCAAATTGAGTTACGTGTATTGGCACATATTACAGGGGACGAACATATGAAAGAAGCATTTACATCTAATGAAGATATTCATACGAAAACTGCAATGCGTGTTTTCAACATAGATAGTAAAGACGAAATTACTGGAAATATGAGAAGACAAGCTAAAGCTGTTAACTTTGGTATCGTTTATGGAATCAGTGATTATGGGTTGAGTCAAAGTTTAGGTATTACGAGAAAAGAAGCTAAGAAATTTATCGATGACTATTTAGATAGTTTCCCTAAAGTAAAAGAATATATGGATACAATAGTGCAAGATGCAAAACAAAAAGGATACGTAGAAACACTTCTTCATAGAAGACGATATACGCCTGATATTACAAATAGAAACTTTAATTTAAGAAGCTTTGCAGAAAGAACAGCTATGAATACACCTATACAAGGTAGTGCAGCTGATATCATCAAACTTGCAATGGTTCAGTTTGCTCATAAAATTAAAGATACAAACTTTAATGCAAAATTATTATTACAAGTACACGATGAATTAATATTTGAAGTGCCAAATGATGAAATAGATGAATTCAGGCCATTTGTAGAGGAAATCATGGATAATGCGCTTGAACTGAGCGTACCATTAAGTGTTGAATCAAGTTATGGAGACACATGGTATGATGCAAAATAATGAAGAGAAAGAAGACTGAAAATGCCAGAATTACCAGAAGTAGAACATGTTAAGAGAGGTATCGAACCTAAATTAATTGGAAGAACGATTCAACATATTAAATTTTCAGATAAAGTGAAAATAGGTAAAGATACAGGTAAAGAAACGATTGTTAAAGGTACCTCTTTAGAAGAATTTAAAGCGCGTATTGAAAATTATACGATTACGAACGTATACAGACGAAGTAAATATATATTTATAGAATTAGAAAAAGATCAAAATCACCATATTATGATGTGTCATTTTGGTATGACAGGTGCTTTCTTTACAGTTCCGCAATTAGAAGATATTACGATACCAAATCATAAAAAGCATTGGCACGTTATTTTTGAGTTAGATAATGGAATTAAACTTATTTATACTGATATTCGAAGATTTGGTGAAATAAGAGCTTTGAAAGATTTAACAGAATATCCTTCAGTATTAAAAATAGCGCCAGAGCCATTTTTTGAAGAAGCCTTTCTTCATTATAAAGAACAAATTAAGACAAAAAAGTTTATTAATAAACCTATAAAAGTGGCAATACTCGACCATACAGTGATTTCAGGGTGTGGAAATATATATGCATGCGAAGCTTTATTACGTGCAGGAATTTTGCCTAGTCGTAGCGTTAAAGAATTAAGTGAAGAAGAACAAGAAAAAGTATTTCGTGAAGTAGTGGAAGTTCTTCAAGAAGGTATTGATAATGGTGGATCAAGTATTTCTGATTATTACAATGCCGACGGAGAAAAAGGAACGATGCAAGAAAGACATCTTGTATATGGTAAAAATATTTGCGGACAATGTGGTGGTACTATTGAACAAGAAATCATAGCTACAAGAAATACTCATTATTGTCCAAACTGTCAAAAGTAGGTGTGTAAAGATGAGTCGTGTAATAGGTTTAACCGGTGGAATAGCTACGGGGAAATCAACAGTATCAAACCTGTTAAAAGAACATGGGTTTTATATTGTGGACGCTGATATAGCTAGTCGTAAAGCTGTCGAAAAAGGCAGTAAAGGATTAGATGAAGTGCGAGAAGTATTTGGTGACGAAGCAATAATTGATGGTGAAATGAATCGTCAGTATATTGGCCAGATTGTTTTCAATGATGAAAATATGAGAAATAAATTAAATAACATTATACATCCTAAAGTTCGTGAAATAATGGAAGATGAGAAACAACAAGCATTGAACGAGGGAAAAAACGTTATAATGGATATCCCTTTATTATTTGAAAACCAATTACAAGATACAGTTGATGAAACATGGTTAGTATATACAAATGAAACAAACCAAATTAATAGATTGAAAGAAAGAAATCAATTGACTGATGACGAAGCACTATCACGTATACGTTCACAAATTCCAATTGAAGAAAAACGACATTTAGCAGATGAAACTATTGAAAACAATGGCACAAAAGAAGATTTAGAATCGACTATTATTCAATTTTTAACTGCTAAAAACTATAAAACCACATGATTTTATAATAATTTCAAGTTTGAATTACTGATATTTTGATGCGTTCTTTAAGATAGACACTTTAAGTGTTTAAATTGAAGAGCGCATTTTTGTTTTACTAGAAAATTCAATGTTACATACTAAATATAATATATGAGTAAAAATACTTAATAACGTAGTTTTATTAATAAAAATAAAATTTTCAAAAACATAATAGTAAACGTTTTCAATACGATTTTAATGTGATATACTAATTGCAACAAATAGTATATCACATTAAAAGGGGTTCTCGATTATGAAAAAAAATATTGCGATTAACGGATTAGGAAGAATAGGTAGAATGGTATTAAGAGGTGCACTTAAATCTGATGATTTAAATATTGTTGCGATAAATGCGTCTTATCCGCCAGAAACAATTGCACATTTAATTAAATATGATTCAACACATGGCAAATTAGATGAAGAAATAAAAGCAGTTGAAGATGGAATTGTAATAAATGATCATAAAATTTTATTAGTGTCAGAGAGAGACCCTAAATTATTACCATGGGGAACATTAAATATTGATATTGTTATAGAAGCAACAGGCAAATTCAACCATGGAGATAAAGCAGTTTCACACATAGATGCAGGTGCTAAAAAAGTAATATTGACTGGTCCTGCTAAAGGTGGGAAAGTTCAAACGATTGTTAAAGGTGTAAATGATAATCAACTTAATTTAAAAGAATTTGATATTATTTCAAATGCTTCTTGTACAACAAATTGCTTAAGCCCTGTAGCTAAAGTCTTAAATGATAAGTTTGGTATTGAAAATGGCTTAATGACAACCGTTCATGCTTTTACAAATGATCAAAAGAACTTAGATAATCCGCATAAAGATTTAAGAAGAGCACGTTCTTGTACTGACAGCATAATACCAACTTCGACTGGAGCTGCAAAAGCTTTATCACTCGTATTACCAGAATTAGAAGGTAAAATGCATGGTATGGCATTAAGAGTACCAACTTCAAACGTTTCTTTAGTTGATTTAGTTGTTGATTTGAAAACTGATGTAACGATAGAAAAAGTAAATGATGCACTAAGAGAAGCAAGTAATGGAGAATTGGCAGGGATTATGGCTGTAAGCGATGAACCATTAGTTTCAATTGATTTCAATACTGACCCACATTCAGCTATTGTTGATGAACAATCTACGATGGTCATTGGAGATAATAAAGTTAAAGTATTGGCTTGGTATGACAATGAATGGGGATATTCAATGAGAGTTGTTGAATTAGCTGAGCAAGTGGCAAACATTTTAACTGAAACACAAGAACAAAAAATTTCATAATTGATATACTTAATAAACACAATGCGAATTTTGAAATTTGCATTGTGTTTTTATTTGATGATTTACAAATGTAAAGTAGTGAGCGTTTAAAAATATCCGAAACTACTGTATAATCTATGTATGAAAATATAAGTTCTGAGAGGTGAAACGAATGAGATGTCCAAATTGTAAATATGATAATTCTAAAGTAGTGGATTCAAGACACGCTGATGATCTGACTGCTATAAGAAGAAGAAGAGAGTGTGAATCATGTGGATTTCGTTTCACGACATTCGAAAGAGTTGAACTATCACCTTTAATAGTAGTTAAAAAAGATGGAGCTCGACAAACTTTTAATAGAGATAAAATATTAAATGGTCTCGTTCGTTCATGTGAAAAAAGACCAGTTGCTTTTCAAAAACTAGAAGATATTACAAACCAAGTAGAAAAAGACTTAAGAGCTGAAGGAGTTACTGAAGTATCTTCTAATGATATTGGAGAAAAAGTAATGGAACATTTAATGGATGTTGATCAAGTATCATATGTAAGGTTCGCGTCTGTATACAGAGAGTTCAAAGATGTCGATCAATTGCTACAATCAATGCAAGGTATTTTGAAAGACCGAAAGTAAGGTGATTATTAATGGCGGAATATTTTAGTGGTATAAAGCCTGGAGATGGCTTTTACGTGAAATCAAATTATAATTACACACATGTCCATCAAGACATATTAACTAGCTTATATACGCCGTTAATTGGTACTGATGCAATAGGTGTTTATTTATATTTATCACAATTTAATTTTCATAATGAACATGACGCTTATAGTCATTATACAATTATGAATGATTTAAAAATTAATTTATCAAATTTTAGAGATTCGTTAGATTTATTAGAAGGTATTGGATTAATTAAAACTTTTATGAAAGTAAACCAAGAAGAGCAAACATTTATATACTCGTTACAACAACCTGCTACAACTGAACAATTCTTTAATGATCCATTATTATCAGTTTTTTTATACCAACAAATAGGTAAGGCAAGATTTATTGCCTTGAAAAATAGATATAAAGATAAAAGTGTTTCTACTTCAGATTATAACGATGTTACCAAAACTTTCACAGATGTTTTTAAAGTGCCTAATATGTCACAAGTAGCACCTACAGATTCAATAGAAATACAACAAGATGCTAAAAACAAAGGTTTGGATTTATCCGATGTAAAATTCGATTTTGAAATGCTTGAGTTATTACTGAATAATCATTTAATTTCTAAAGAGATTTTAAATAAAAAGACAAAAGAAGTAATTATACAAATTGCTACATTATATGGTATAACACCTGTAGATATGAAATCTATCATTTTAAAATCTATAACAGAGAACCAAACAATCTCTTTAGAGGATTTAAGGAAACATGCTCGCTCAATTTATCAAATAGAGCATGAAGGTGCTTTACCAGCATTAGAAGTAAAGCAAGGTAGTATAACATCAAGTCAAAATGAACAACCAAGTGAAGAAGTAAACTCATTATTATCTTGGTATGAATTATTAGATACTACAAGCCCTATTGAAATGTTATCTTCGTTTACAGAATCTGAGCCAACCGTTGCACAGAAAAGACTTGTAGAAGAAATCATTACTAGAGAAAAATTACCTTACGGGGTTATGAACATACTATTACAATATGTTATGTTCAAAAACAACATGCAATTACCGAAAGCTTATATTGAGGAAATCGCTTCTAACTGGAAGAAGTTAAAGCTAAGTTCAGCAGAGGAAGCTTATAATTATATTAAAGAATTTGAAAAGAAAACTAAAGAAAAGAAAAAGCAACGTCAAGAAAAAGGTAATTATAATTCATATAAATTGAAATCGATTGAAAAAACACCTGATTGGCTATTAAAACAAAAATCGAGTGAAGAAAAAGAAGACGGCGCCAATAATGATAAACAACAAGATGAAACTGATGAAGAATTTGAAAAAAGAAAAAAAGCTCTACAAAGAGAAATGGAAGCATTTTGGAAAGAAGGTGATCATTGATGGAACCGCTAGGGCAGCATTTGCAACAAAATAAAGATTTTCAAAAAAGACTAGATAAAATAAAAAGAGATACACTTGCCAATAAAGAAGTGAAAGCATTTATAGAAGCACATCAATCTGAATTGACAAATGCTATGATAGATAGAGATTTAGATCAACTGCAAGCATTTAAAGACCAGTCGAAAAGTTGTGAAAAATGTGATTGTTACAATAAATGCATTAACTTTGTTAAAGGGCATGTTCCAGAATTATACATTCAAAATGATCACATTAAAATTAGATATTTACCATGCCCGAATAAAATAGAACATGATGAACAACGCTTCCAATCTAACTTAGTAACATCTTTTCAAATGCCTGAAGAAACATTACAGGCAACAATTAAAGATATATACGTAGATAATGAAGCGAGAATGACTATTATTAAAAAAGCTATGGAAATTTGTAATAAAATAGTGAATGGTGAAGATACTAAAGGACTTTATATACACGGTCCATTTGGAACAGGTAAATCATATATACTTGGTGCAATATCTAATCAATTGAAATTGAAAAACCAAGCTTCAACAATTATATATTTACCAGAATTTATTAGAGTATTAAAAAATGGTTTTAATGATGGTTCATTTAGCCAAAGATTTGAATCTGCTCGAGAAGCAAAAGTATTAATGCTTGATGATATTGGTGCGGAAGAAATAACCCCTTGGGTAAGGGATGAAGTATTAGGTCCGTTATTACATTATAGAATGGTCCATAAACTACCGACTTTCTTTAGCTCGAACTTTAATTTTGAAGAATTAGAATTTCATTTGAGCAAAACGAGACAAGGTGCTGAAATAACGAAAGCAAGTAGAATTATGGAACGAATTAAGACAATTACTGAAGACTATGAACTTGAAGGCAAAAACTATAGAGCGTAATTTTAGCTTGATATTTTATAATAGAGTTGTATAATTGAATTATCTTAAATGAATATTTAAATTTAGAGGACATGACGTCTATTTAGCATTCACAGAGAGTCTCATCTAGCTGAAATTGAGATAATGCGATATATTCGGTTACTCCCTCATACATGATGTGTTAATCCACATTCGGCTCAAGACCGTTATCTTATGTAGAGTTATCGTAAACACAATAAGTTTGCGTTAATGAGGGTGGTACCGCGAGAGATTTCGTCCCTTTGGATGAGGTCTCTTTTTTATGTTCTTTAATAATTTTAATGAGGAGGAAGTCGTTATGAGCGAAATAAATATCAAATTTCCAGATGGCAATGTGAAAGGATTTGAACAAGGCACAACAACTGAAGATATTGCTCAATCTATTAGCCCTGGGTTAAGAAAAAAAGCAGTAGCAGGTAAATTCAATGGACAACTAGTCGATTTAACTAGACCTTTAGAGGAAGATGGGGATATTGAAATTGTAACACCTGGTAGTGACGAAGCTTTAGAAGTGTTAAGACACTCGACTGCACATTTAATGGCACAGGCATTGCAAAGATTATATGGAGATGTGAAATTTGGTGTTGGTCCAGTCATTGAAGGTGGCTTCTACTATGATATAGATACAGAACACAAAATTTCTAGTGACGACTTCGAAACGATCGAAAAGGAAATGAAACAAATCGTAAATGAAAACTTCAAAATTGAACGTAAAGTTGTATCTAGAGATGAAGCTAAAGAATTTTTCAAAAACGATGAATATAAATTAGAGTTAATTGATGCTATACCTGAAGACGAAAATGTAACGCTATATTCACAAGGTGAATTTACTGATTTATGTAGAGGTGTACACGTACCTTCAACTTCGAAAATTAAAGAATTTAAACTTTTATCAACTGCAGGGGCTTATTGGAGAGGCGATTCTAATAACAAAATGTTGCAACGTATTTACGGTACTGCATTCTTCGATAAAAAAGATTTGAAAGCTCACTTGAAAATTTTAGAAGAGAGAAAAGAACGTGACCATAGGAAGATCGGTAAAGAATTAGAACTATTTACAACTAACCAAGATGTTGGCGCTGGACTACCTTTATGGTTGCCAAATGGTGCTGTAATTAGACGTGAATTAGAGCGATATATTGTAGATAAAGAAGTAAGTATGGGTTATGACCATGTTTATACACCAATCATGGCTAACGTTGATTTCTATAAAAAATCAGGTCACTGGGATCATTATCAAGAAGACATGTTCCCACCTATGGATGTAGGTAATGAATCGTTAGTTTTACGACCTATGAACTGTCCACACCACATGATGATTTATAAAAATAGTCGTCATTCTTATCGTGAATTACCTATACGTATTGCTGAATTAGGCATGATGCATAGATATGAAGCAAGTGGTGCAGTATCAGGTTTACAACGTGTTCGTGGTATGACTTTAAACGATGCGCACATCTTTGTTAGACCAGATCAAATTAAAGAAGAATTTAAGCGTGTAGTAAACATGATTTTAGATGTTTACGAAGACTTTGGATTCAAAGACTATACTTTCAGATTGAGTTATCGTGATCCTGAAGATAAAGAGAAATACTTCGATGATGATGAAATGTGGAATAGAGCTCAAGCAGTATTGAAAGAAGTAATAGATGAAATGGAACTACCATATGAAGAAGCGATTGGTGAAGCGGCATTCTACGGTCCTAAATTAGATGTTCAAGTGAAAACTGCAATGGGTAAAGAAGAAACTTTATCAACTGCGCAACTTGATTTCCTATTACCGGAACGCTTTGACTTAACATATATTGGTAAAGATGGAGATGAACACCGTCCAGTTGTTATCCATAGAGGTGTTATTTCAACTATGGAACGTTTCACTGCTTTCTTAATAGAAGAAACTAAAGGTGTATTCCCAACGTGGTTAGCACCAAATCAAGTTGAAATTATACCTGTTAACGTAGATTTACATTATGATTATGCTAGATTATTACAAGATGAATTGAAATCACAAGGTGTTCGTGTTCATATCGATGATCGTAATGAAAAAATGGGCTACAAAATAAGAGAAGCTCAAATGAAAAAAATACCTTATCAGCTTGTTGTAGGTGACAAAGAAGTAGAAAATCAAGAAGTTAATGTTAGACAGTATGGATCAAAAGATTCAAAAACAGTCGAAAAAGACGAGTTTATTTGGAATCTTGTTGATGAAATTCGCTTGAAAAAATAAGAGGCTATTGAAAATTTCGGATTCTTCAGTTATAGTTTAATAGTAAAAATTAATTTAATATTCCTCAGTAATGAGTTAGAGGTTGCGATGTTCAAGATTATACATTCAGAAGTGTTATGGCACATATGTTGAAATGTAGAAAGGGGATATTGCCGAAATAAATAGTGACCATAATGCTATTTATTGGGCCAGTGTTAAATAAATACTGGACTGTCACACTAAGTGATGTGCTACCAATTTGTATGGAATGTTCATATATGGTCGCATATCGAATAGGGTATGCGACTTTTTTAGTGGCTCTATTGTGGAATTGTAGAAAGGGAAAGATCAATGTCGCAAGAAAAAACAACTAATAATATTCAAAGGAAGTTAAAAGATAGACACATCTCTATGATTGCTATCGGTGGTTGTATCGGTACAGGTTTATTTATGACTTCGGGTGGTGCTATAAGAGACGCGGGACCAGGTGGTGCATTATTAGCATATGCAGTAGTTGGTATTATGGTCTTCTTCCTTATGACATCGTTAGGAGAAATGGCAACATATTTACCAGTTTCGGGATCATTTAGTACATATGCTACAAGATTTGTTGATCCATCATTAGGTTTCGCTTTAGGTTGGAACTATTGGTTTAACTGGGTTATTACAGTAGCAGCTGATATTACAATTGCTTCTCAAGTTATTAGCTATTGGGAACCATTAGAAATATTACCTTCATGGCTATGGAGTATCATATTCATGTTGATTATATTTGGTCTTAACGCACTATCTGTTAGAGTATATGGTGAAAGTGAGTACTGGTTTGCATTTATTAAAGTTGCAACAGTTATTATCTTTATCGGTATCGGTTTATTAACGATATTTGGTATTATAGGTGGTCAATACTTAGGATTTGATAATTTTCTTGTAGGAGATGCACCGTTCCTAGGAGATTCAAATGTGAATACATTCTTATTAACATTAGGAGTATTCTTAGTTGCAGGGTTCTCATTCCAAGGTACAGAACTTATTGGTATTACGGCAGGAGAATCTGAAAATCCTGAAAGAGCAGTGCCGAAAGCAATTAAACAAGTGTTTTGGAGAATATTACTATTTTATATTTTAGCTATATTTGTAATAGGAATGATTATTCCGTACACAAATACGAACCTAATGGGTGGAGATGAAATTGCTAAATCGCCATTCACGCTTGTATTTGAAAATGCAGGATTAGCATTTGCAGCTTCATTTATGAACGCAGTAATCTTAACTTCAGTATTATCAGCAGGCAACTCAGGTATGTATGCTTCTGTAAGAATGCTGTTTTCAATGAGTAAAGATAAATTGGCTTCACCAGTATTTTCAAAAACAAATAAAGCTGGTGTACCTTATACAGCGTTAATAGCTACTGCATTTGTAGTTGTATTAATATTTATAATAGAACATTTAAGTGGTGGCGCTTATGAATATATTATCGCAGCTTCAGGTATGACAGGCTTCATTGCTTGGTTAGGTATTGCGATCAGTCATTATAGATTTAGAAGAGCTTTTGATTTACAAGATTATGATAAAACAAAACTAAAATATAAAGCTAAATTATTCCCATTTGGTCCATTGTTTGCATTTATATTATGTGCGATTGTCATAGTAGGCCAAGATGTAGACTTTATACAAACGGGTGAATTTGATCCTAGAAGATTTTTCATTACTTATATGGGTATTCCTGTATTCTTAGTATTTTACATTTTCCATAAGTTAAAATATAAAACGAAATTAATTCCATTAGAAAAAGTGGACTTAAGTCAAGATGTTGATATGGAAGAATTCGAAAAGAATATTAAATAAATATTGACATAAAGGTTTATAGTTGGTATGATAGGTCATGTTGAATACGAAACGGACCAAGTAGAAGCATACCCGCTTCTCACCTGTAGTGACGCTTTAAGCAGTTGGCAGGTAAAAATAAACCTTTAATGTTTATGGATAAGAGCGGGTGCATTTATGCATTCGCTCTTTTTTTCTTGGACGACTTCGTAAAAATCTAGGAGGTGTCAACCATAGCTAAAGATCAGACTCAAGTTAACGACAGAATTCGCGCAAAAGAACTTCGACTAATTGGCCAAGATGGTGAACAGATAGGTGTTAAATCTAAACAAGAAGCTATTGAAATGGCTGAAAGAGTAGATTTAGACGTTGTTATCGTAGCACCTGGTGCTAAACCACCTGTTGCAAGAATTATGGATTACGGAAAATATAAATTCGAACAACAGAAAAAAGAAAAAGAAATTCGTAAAAAGCAAAAAGTTGTTAATGTTAAAGAAATTCGATTGAGTCCAACTATCGAAGAACACGACTTTGAAACTAAACTAAAACATGCTCAAAAATTCTTATCTAAAGAAGATAAAGTTAAAGTATCTATTAGATTTAGAGGTCGTGCGATTACGCATAAAGAAATTGGTCAACGCGTGCTTGAACGCTTTGCAGAATCTTGTAAAGATATAGCAACAGTTGAGCAAAGACCTAAAATGGAAGGGCGTTCAATGTTCCTAATGTTAGCGCCTATCACAAACGAAAAATAAACCGAAATACTAGGAGGAAAACTCAATGCCTAAAATGAAAACTCATCGCGGAGCAGCTAAACGTGTTAAAAGAACTGGTTCAGGACAATTAAAGCGTTCTAGAGCGTTTACTTCACACTTATTCGCAAACAAATCAACTAAAGCTAAACGTCAATTACGTAAATCTACTTTAGTATCTAAATCAGATGTAAAACGAGTTAAACAAATGTTAACGTACGTAAAATAATAAATTTATTGGACTAATGGTCCATTTCAAGGAGGAATTATCATGCCACGTGTTAAAGGTGGAACAGTGACGAGAGCTCGTCGTAAAAAAGTCTTAAAATTATCTAAAGGTTACTTTGGATCAAAACATACATTATACAAAGTTGCTAAGCAACAAGTTATGAAATCAGGTAACTATGCTTACCGTGACCGTCGTCAGAAAAAACGTGAATTCCGTAAATTATGGATTGCTCGTATCAACGCTGCGGCTCGTCAAAACGACATCAGTTACAGCCGTTTAATGAATGGTCTTAAATTAGCTGGTATCGAAGTTAACCGTAAAATGTTATCTGAAATCGCTATTTCAGACGAAAAAGCTTTTGCTGAATTAGCTACTAAAGCTAAAGATGCTTTAGCAAAATAATAAATATATATAGAGTCCGGGGGCATTTACCATGTCCTGGACTCTTTTTTTATAAAGAAGATTAAATTTAATATAAAGGTATCTTCTTTACGCCTTATATACGCTTTGATAAAATAAAGAAGAACAACTTATAAGGAGAATACTATGTCTAAATTTGATGAAATGATTACAGTTGTCCCTAGAAAGACAATTTTTAAAGATGAAGCTTATCAATTCGATGGTTTTAAATCTATTCAAGATGAAGAAACGAAATATATTTATGAAACAATTAATGAGTACGAAGTTAAAAGACGTGGGGACATGGAAGAAGATCCTTCATATAAACAACTTATTTCATATTGTATTTTAGAAAATGAAAATGATGAAATACTTGTATATGAACGACTAACAGGTGGAGGAGAAGGTAGACTTCATGGCTTAAGTTCTATTGGTGTAGGCGGTCATATGAATGATGTTCCAAATGCTACAAATGTAGAAGAAGTGATTCGAGATAATGCAGAAAGAGAATTAGAAGAAGAAGTAGGGCTTGATAAAGAAAATGTTAAAAATATGGAACTAATCGGCTTTATTAATGACGACCAAAACGAAGTTGGTAAAGTACACATCGGATTAGTTTTCAAATTAAAAGTAAATGAATCAAGTGTTGAAGCTAAAGAAACTGATACCTTGAAAATTAATTGGGTTAAACAATCAGATTTAGCGAATAATAAAAATTATGAAACATGGAGTAGCTTAATTATAGACGGCTTATATAGAAGAGGTGAGTGACCTTGTCTGATATCATTCCATTTCCTAAATTAAAGAATCAATTGATTACAAATATTAAAACTTCAATGCAAGATGGTGAATATGATAAAGCATATGAATCATTCGAAACATATGAACAACATTTTGAAATGGATGAACAATTATCGTTGATGAAATGTGAAGTTTTAAAGTCTTGCGGTCATTATCTAGAATTAAGAGAAGAAGCAAGTATATTATTAAACCAAGGTCACGAACAATATGATCAAGTTGTAATATATTTTGTAGAAAGCCTATTTCAATTAGAACAGTATCAAACTGTAGTGGAAATCATAAATCAAATTAAAGATGAAGCTATTGACCATGCAACAAGAATGACTTTAATACCAATGCAAGATTTAGCAAAAGATAAGCTAGAACAAAGGAAACTTAAAGCTTCAGAAATTTTAAAGACTTTTAAAGATACAAACTTTGAGGAACAAGTGCAATTATTAATAGATTTAATAGATAACCATCTAGGTATTTTCAATTTAACATTAGCTCAAATTATTGAGAATGAACCGTTACATCCAAATGTTCAAAGCTTAATATTAGAGTATTTACGTTTGGGAGAATGGTCAGCTGAAGTTAAATTTAATAAAATAGATACAAATATAGCTATTGTTCCTACAGAACTTAGTGGCATTGAAAGAACAGATTTTAAAATAAATATTATACCTAAAATTATTGAACAACTTGAAATAGATAGCCCAGCGTCTATAGAATTAAGTAACTCTATATTAAATCAACATGCCATTTTACTTTATCCAATCGAATTTAAATCTATTAAAAATGAAGTTTTAATAGCATGTTACTTGAAACTTTTATCAGAACGCCTTAATATATACGCTAACTATGAAAGTGTGAGCCAAGATGATTGGGAACAATTTATTGGCGTTATTCAGAAATTTGAATGAATATAAACACTATAGTTGAAACATTGAAAAGCTATGTTATAATTAAAGAGTTGAAAATTAATAAATTAGGATAATCACGGAGGTTTTTATTCATGACAGCAACATGGGAAAAGAAAGAAGGCAACCAAGGTTTATTAACTGTTACGGTTCCAAAAGAAGAAGTAGATAAAGGATTAGACAAAGCATTCAAAAAAGTTGTTAAACAAATTAATGTGCCTGGTTTCCGTAAAGGTAAAATGCCAAGACCATTATTTGAACAAAGATTTGGTGTTGAATCATTATACCAAGATGCTTTAGATTTTATTTTACCTGAAGCATATGGTAATGCAGTAGAGGAAGCAGAAATCAACCCTGTTGATCGTCCAGAAATCGATGTTACACAAATGGAAAAAGGTAAAGAACTTATCTTTGAAGCAACTGTAACTGTAGAACCTGAAGTAGAATTAGGTGAATACAAAGGTTTAGCTATTGAAAAGCAAGACCGTGAAGTAACTGACGAAGAATTCGAAGAAGCTTTAAATGATGCGGTAAGTCGTCAAGCTGAATTAACAGTTAAAGATGGTGAAATTGCTGAAGGTGATGTAGCTAACATTAACTTTGATGGTTATGTTGATGGAGAAGCTTTTGAAGGTGGACAAGCTGAAGGTTATGATCTTGAAATTGGTTCAGGTTCATTTATTCCAGGATTTGAAGAACAACTTATCGGTCTTAAAGCTAATGATAGCAAAGATGTTGTTGTCACATTCCCTGAAGAATACCACGCTGAAGAATTAGCTGGTAAAGAAGCTACTTTCAAAACAGAAATCAACGAAGTTAAAGGTAAAGAAGTTCCTGAATTAGATGATGAATTAGCTCAAGAACTTGATGAATCTGTAAAAACAGTTGATGAATATAAAGAAAAATTACGTAAAGACTTAGAAGAAGCTAAAGTTAACCAAGCTGACGCTACTGAAAAAGAAGAAGCAATTACAAAAGCTTCTGATAATGCTACTGTAGATATTCCAGAAGCTATGATTAACACTGAATTAGATCGTATGATGCAAGAGTTTGAACAACGTATTTCTCAACAAGGATTAAACCTTGATTTATATTATCAATTCTCAGGACAATCAGAAGAAGAACTTAAAGCTCAAATGAAAGAAGACGCTGAAAAACGTGTTAAAACTAATTTAACTTTAAGAGCTATTGCGGATGCTGAGAACATTGAAATTTCAGACGAAGATGTTGAAGCTGAGTTAACAAAAATGAGTGAACAATTCGGATTATCTGTAGAAGATATTAAATCTACTTTAGGTAATAATGATATCTTAGTTAATGACCTAAAAATCCAAAAAGTTATCGACTTATTAGTTAATGAATCTAAAGAAGCATAATCGTTATTCGGTATTAAAATAGATCATAGTAGCAGAATATTTCTGCTACTATTCTTTTTTAACCCGTTTAATTTGAAATAATAAAGTACTTTTAGTATAGTCTAGAAGAAGAATAGGGGTGTAAAAATGTTTAAATTTAACGATGGTGAAGAAAACTTAAAATGTTCTTTCTGTGGTAAAGAACAAGATCAAGTTAAGAAACTTGTAGCTGGTAGTGGTGTTTACATTTGTAATGAATGTATAGAACTTTGTTCAGAAATAGTAGAAGAAGAGTTAAAATCACAAGAACCAGAACAATTTACTGAAGTTCCTACACCTAAAGAAATATTAGAGCAATTAAATGACTATGTAATTGGTCAAGAAAGCGCTAAAAAATCATTAGCAGTAGCTGTTTATAACCATTACAAACGTGTTCAACAACCTTCAGAAAGTGAAGATGGTATTGAATTGCAAAAAAGTAATATTGCACTAATAGGTCCAACTGGTAGTGGTAAAACATTACTAGCTCAGACATTAGCTAAATCATTAAATGTTCCATTTGCAATTGCAGATGCTACAAGTTTAACTGAAGCAGGTTACGTTGGTGAAGACGTTGAAAATATATTATTAAGATTAATTCAAGCTGCAGACTTTGATGTTGAAAGTGCTGAAAAAGGAATCATCTATGTGGATGAAATCGACAAAATTGCACGTAAATCTGAAAATACTTCAATAACTCGTGATGTATCAGGTGAAGGTGTTCAACAAGCACTTCTTAAAATTCTTGAAGGTACAACAGCAAGCGTACCACCTCAAGGAGGAAGAAAACATCCTAACCAAGAATTTATCCAAATTGATACAACAAATATCTTATTTATTCTTGGTGGTGCCTTTGATGGTATCGATGAAGTTATTAAACGTCGTTTAGGTGAAAAGGTAATTGGTTTTAGTAGTGCTGGAGAAGAAATCAGCGATGAAGAATCATTACTTTCACAAATTAGACCTGAAGACTTACAGTCATATGGTTTAATTCCTGAATTTATTGGTCGTATTCCAATTGTAGCTAACTTAGATACGTTAGATGTTGAAGCTCTTAAAAATATCTTAACTAAACCGAAAAATGCTTTAGTTAAACAATATACTAAAATGTTAGAGCTAGACGATGTAGAACTTGAATTCTCTGATGAGGCTTTAGGTGCTATCAGTGAATTAGCTATAGAACGCAAGACTGGTGCTCGTGGTCTTCGTTCAATCATTGAAGAAGCTCTAATTGATATCATGTTTGATATTCCATCAAGCGATGATGTAACGAAAGTCGTTATAACTGAAGAGACAATTAGAGATCATAAGAACCCAAGCTTATATGATAGCGAAGGTAACTTATTAAACGATGAAAAAACATCAGCTTAAATTATAAAATCTAGAGTCCGGGACATGATAATTGTCTCGGACTCTTTCTTTAGCAGTGGTGACATTACAAAGACTTTTTAAAAATAAGAGCTTGTTGTTTCACTACATTGCTATGTTTAATTATTTAATGATTTAAGCTATAATAAAAGAAACGAATGATGTAGGAGATTACAATGAAAATAAATCCAAATAATGTAGACATTATAATTAGTGCAGTAGAGTCTAAACAATATCCGGAAACAGGCTTACCTGAAATAGCATTAAGTGGAAGATCAAATGTAGGTAAATCAACATTTATTAACACACTTATTTCTAGAAAAAAAGTAGCGAGAACTTCATCTAAACCAGGTAAAACACAAACTTTAAACTTTTTTAACATTGATGAACAATTAATATTTGTAGATGTGCCTGGATATGGTTATGCTAAAGTAAGTAAAAAACAAAGAGAACAATTCGGCAAGATGATTGAACAGTACTTAACAACGAGAAAAGAACTTAAATGTGTAATACAACTTATAGATATACGCCACAAACCTACACAAGATGATATATTGATGTACGATTACTTAAAGCATTTTGAAATACCTACGATTATAGTTGCTACTAAGGAAGACAAAATACCAAAAGGTAAAGTTCAAAAACATCTCAAAATTATTCGAGAAACACTGGAAATAGAATCTGAGGACGTATTAATTAGTTATTCTTCATTAAATAAAGACAAGACGGACAATATTTGGGCATTATTGTCACAATTTATTTAAACAAATTCCTCACATTCCTAGATTAGAAATGTTATAATTAAGACATTGGACATAAATTAATGGGGGCGTTAGAAGTGCATGTAGTTGTAGTAAGTGTAAACTATAAAACTGCAGACGTTGCGATGCGCGAGAAATTAGCGTTTAATGATCAAGAAATTGAAAACGCGCTTGTAACTCTTAGTAACAAAAAATCTATATTAGAATGTGTAATCTTATCAACATGTAATAGAACAGAAGTATATGCCGTAGTAGATCAAATACACACAGGCAGATACTATATACAATCATTTTTAGCTGACTGGTTTAATCAATCATTAGATACAATTAAGACGTATACAAATGTTCTAACTGAGAATGATGCAATAGAACATCTATTCAGAGTGACATCTGGGTTAGATTCTATGGTATTAGGTGAAACTCAAATTTTAGGACAAATGAAAGACGCTTTCCAAACTGCACAAACAGAAGTAACTACTGGAACGATGTTTAATCGTTTATTTAAACAAGCAGTTACATTAGCTAAACGTGCTCACAGTGAAACAGATATCGCATCTAATGCTGTTTCAGTTTCTTATGCTGCAGTAGAACTATCTAAAAAAGTATTAGGCAGATTAGATAATAAAAAAGCGTTAATCATAGGTGCCGGTGAGATGGCAGAATTAGCTGTTGCGAATTTGAACGGTAGTGGCGTGACAGATATAACTGTTTTAAACCGTACTGTTGCAAAAGCTGAGGCTTTAGCTATGCAATATAAAGGTGTAGCAAAAAGCATAAACGAATTGCAATGTTCTTTAATGGAAGCTGATATTGTAATTAGTTCAACAAGTGCTGAGCAATATGTATTAACAAAAGATATGATGAGAGATGTTGAAAGATTTAGAAGGCATAAACCTTTAGTTCTTATCGACATTGCTGTTCCACGTGATATTGATCCAGAAGTTAACGATTTAGAATTAATGTTTAATTATGATGTAGACGACTTAAATGGTCTAGTAGATGCAAACTTAGCAGAACGTGAGAAAGCTGCGCGTGAAATTGAACTATTAATTGCTAAAGAAATTGATAAGCATGAAGAGTGGGTTAATATGTTAGGTGTTGTACCAGTAATAACTGCTTTGAGAGACAAAGCTTCTCACATACAACAAGATACAATGACAAGCATTGAGAGAAAATTACCTGACATGACTGAAAGAGAACGTAAAGTAATCTCTAAACATATGAAGAGCATCGTCAATCAGTTACTTAAAGATCCTATTACACAAGCTAAAGAATTATCAACAGATAAAAAATCTGATGAAAAATTAGAATTATTCCAAGAAATCTTCAACATTACAAATGAAGTTGAGAGAATAAATGAAAATAAAACAGAAACAAAGAAAGAATCTAAACAAGTTCAATTGACGCCTAATACAGTTGAATCTTAATTTAATTAAATGGTGATGCTATGCAAGATATAATTGCAGTACGTTTGCATGAGGTTGTTTTAATCATCTATATGATATGTTTAGGGTGTTACTTTTATGATTTTATTCAAAAGAATAATAAAGTACGAAAACTTGGTTACTATGCATTAGGGATTGTTTGGATATTTCAAACAATCTTTTTATGCATGTATATCATTACGACTAAACAATTTCCGATATTAACCCTATTTGAAGGTTTTTATTTTTACACCTGGATGATTATTACAGTTTCGTTAGTTTTAAACTATTTTAAATCAACTGACTTAACAGTATTTATAATTAATTTAATTGGTTTTGTATTTTTAACAATTCATACTTTCAGACCTGAACAATATGATGCCGAAAATACTGCCGCAAACATGATGAATGAATTATTACTCATTCATATTTCATTAGCGATTTTGAGTTATGTTATCTTTGCATTGAGTACATCACATGCAATTTTATACTTATTACAAAGAAAAAATTTAAAAGAAAAGACATTTAACCAAAAGTTTTTTAGAATGGGAAGCATTGAACAGCTAGAGCAAAATGTATTTAGATTTTCTTTAGTAGGCTTCTTAGTCTTGTTAATAAGTTTAATATTAGGAATACAATGGGGTCTAATCATTATTGGTAGTGAGATTTGGTTGGACTTAAAAGTAATTGGATCATTAATTGTCTTATTGCTATATGGTATATATTTATTCCTACGAGTAAGAAAAACTGTTAAAACTAAGACATTAGTAGTTGCTAATATTATGATATTCTTAGTTTGTATGATAAATTATTTGGTGGTTTCGAAATTTTCAGGATTTCATCAATGGTTTAACTAAATGATCATGGAGGAAAATATGCGTAAAATTATTGTCGGCTCAAGAAGAAGTAAATTAGCGATGACACAAAGTCAGCAATTTATTGATAAATTGAAAGAAAAATTTCCGGATTTAGATATTGAAATTAAAGAAATTGTCACTAAAGGCGATAAAATAATTGATGTTCAATTATCTAAAGTAGGTGGAAAAGGTTTGTTCGTTAAAGAAATTCAACAAGCTTTATTCGACCGTGAAATTGATTTTGCTATTCATTCATTGAAAGATGTGCCAAGTGTGTTACCTGATGGTCTTACATTAGGTTGCATACCACCACGTGAAATACCTTTTGATGCATATGTAGCTAACAATCACGTCAAACTAGCTGATTTAAAACCAGGCAGTATTGTTGGGACAAGCTCATTACGAAGAGGCGCTCAAATTTTAGCGAAATACCCACATCTAGAAATTAAATGGATAAGAGGTAATATTGATACACGTTTAGAAAAGTTACGTACTGAAGATTTTGATGCAATTATATTAGCAGCAGCTGGATTAAAACGTATGGGCTGGGGTGACGATATAGTTACAGAGTACTTACGTGAAGATACGATGATGCCAGCAATCGGTCAAGGCGCGCTCGGCATTGAATGTAGAAGTGATGATAAAGAATTACTAGATATATTAAATGCTGTTCATGATGAAGAAGTTAAAACATGTGTTACAAGTGAAAGAACTTTCTTAAGTGAAATGGATGGTAGTTGTAAAGTGCCTATTGCTGGTTATGCAACTAAAGAAGGCAACGAAATTACATTCACAGGTTTAATAATGTCACCAGATGGTAAAGAAAGATATGAATCTACTAAAGTTGGAACTGATCCAGTAGAAATAGGTAAAGAAGTATCTGACGAGTTAAAAGCCCAAGGTGCTTATGAGATTATTAGAAAGCTAAATGAAGAAGAAGCGTAATAAGGAGTCGTTAAAATGAAGCCAATTGTAGTGGTTACAAGTACAAGAACTGTTCAACGCGAAGATATAGAACTGAAACATTATCCTTTTATAGATATTGTTCCAATCGAAGTTGACGAATCTTGTATAAAACCATACTATGATTGGCTTATTTTTACGTCTGTAAACGCCATTAAATTATTTCAGCCATATTTAAATTTAATAAATGTAAAGCATATAGCAGCAATCGGTACAAAAACTAAAGCACTCGCTGAAGATTATTCAATACCGATTGAAGTTATGCCAAGTACATTTACACAAGAAGGTTTATTGGATTCTTTAGAGAATCGATTGCATAAACAATCAATATTAATCCCTTGTAGTAGACTAGCAAGAAATAAATTAACAGACCATTTGAGAGAATGGGACAATGAAGTTCAACGACTTCATATTTACGAACCAAAAACGAATTATGAAAATGTAGATAAAGTTCATGAACTTATTGAAAATAACGAAGTAACGCATGTTACATTTTCTAGTTCATCTGCTGTGTCGAGTTATTTTGAAAAGTATAATAAGATTGATAATATTGAAGTGTATGCGATTGGTGAAATAACAGAAGAAAAATTAAAAACATACCATCAAGAATGTAAAGTTGCTCCACGTGCAACACTGAATGATATGTTAAATAAAATATTGGAAGAGGTAGAGTAATGAAATTTGATAGACATAGAAGATTAAGATCTTCACAATCAATGAGAAATCTTGTAAAAGAAACTTATGTTCATAAAGCAGATTTAATTTATCCTATTTTTGTAATAGAAGAAGATAACATTAAAAATGAAATAACGTCTATGCCAGGTATATATCAATTAAGCTTAAACTTATTAGAAGAAGAACTTAAAGAAGCATATGACTTAGGTGTAAGAGGTGTTATGTTCTTCGGTATTCCAAATGAAAAAGACGCATGTGGTACTGGTGCTTTTGTAGATGACGGCATCATACAGAAAGCCACTCGTTTAGCAAAAAGTAAATTCCCTGATTTATTAGTTGTAGCAGATACGTGTTTATGTGAATATACTGACCACGGTCACTGTGGTGTTATAGATGAAACGACTCATGATGTAGATAACGATGAATCATTAAAATTACTCGTTAAGACAGCTGTATCACAAGCAAAAGCAGGAGCAGACATTATTGCACCAAGTAATATGATGGATGGCTTTGTAACGGAGATTAGACAAGGTTTAGATGAAGCAGGATTCAAAAACATACCTATTATGAGTTACGGTATAAAATATGCATCAAGTTTCTATGGTCCATTTAGAGAGGCAGCAGATGGTGCGCCTTCATTCGGAGATCGTAAGACTTATCAAATGGATCCAAGTAATAGATTAGAGGCTTTTAGAGAATTAGAAAGTGACTTAAAAGAAGGTTGTGACATGATGATTGTTAAACCGGCTTTAAGTTATTTAGATATTATTCGTGATGTACGTAATAATACTGATGTACCTGTAGTTGCTTATAATGTAAGCGGAGAATATAGCATGACTAAAGCAGCAGCGTTAAATGGTTGGATAGATGAAGAAAAAATTGTTATGGAACAAATGATTTCTATGAAGCGTGCAGGTGCAGATATGATTATTACTTACTTTGCAAAAGACATTTGTAAATATCTAGATGAAGGAGAATACTAATATGAGTTATGAAAAATCAATACAAGCTTACAACGAAGCCGTAAATTTAATGCCTGGTGGTGTTAACAGTCCGGTTCGTGCATTTAAATCAGTAGACACTGATCCAATATTCATGGAATATGGTAAAGGTTCAAAGATTTATGATATTGATGGTAATGAGTATATAGATTATGTATTAAGTTGGGGACCATTAATCCTTGGTCATGCTGATGATAAAGTGAGAAATTCATTACATGAAGCGGTGGACAAAGGGACTTCTTTCGGTGCGTCAACGATTCTTGAAAATAAAATGGCTCAATTAGTTATTGATCGTGTACCTTCTATAGAAATGGTGAGAATGGTTTCTTCAGGTACTGAAGCTACGCTAGCAGCATTGCGTTTAGCTAGAGGTTTTACAGGAAAAAATAAAATATTGAAATTTGAAGGTTGTTACCATGGACACAGTGATTCATTGCTTATTAAAGCAGGTTCTGGTGTTGCCACTCTAGGTCTACCAGATTCTCCAGGTGTTCCAGAAGGTACAGCTAAAAATACAATTACAGTACCTTATAACGATATTGAATCAGTTAAGGTAGCTTTCGAACATTATGGTGATGATATCGCAGCTGTAATAGTAGAACCAGTTGCAGGTAATATGGGTGTTGTACCACCTGTTGACGGATTTTTAGAAGGACTTCGTGAAATAACTACATCAAATGATACTTTATTAATTTTTGATGAAGTAATGACTGGATTTAGAGTTGGTTATAATTGTGCACAAGGCTATTTCGGTGTAACACCAGATTTAACTTGTCTTGGAAAAGTGATTGGTGGCGGTTTACCAGTTGGCGCCTTTGGTGGTAGAAGAGACATTATGGAACAAATAGCACCAGTAGGTACAGTATATCAAGCGGGCACATTATCTGGTAATCCACTTGCTATGACGAGTGGTTATGCTACATTAACTCAATTGACTGAAGAAAGTTATGAATACTTCAATGAATTGGGAGATTTATTAGAAGAAGGTTTGAAAAATGTATTCAGTAAATACAATGTACCAATAACTGTTAATCGTGCTGGATCAATGATTGGTTACTTCTTAAACGAAGGCCCAGTTACGAATTTTGACGAAGCTAATAAATCTGATCTAGAATTATTTAGTAATATGTATAGAGAAATGGCTAAAGAAGGTGTATTTTTACCACCTTCACAATTTGAAGGTACATTCTTATCTACTTCACATACGAAAGAAGATATTGAAAAAACAATCCAAGCCTTTGATAATGCTTTATCAAGAATTGTAAAATAAGTTTAATATACCCCCGGAAAATTGGATTATAATCCGTTTTTCGGGGTCTTTAATTGTAAAAATGATATAATCTATTCGAGGTGTTATTTCATGAATAGTAATAAATGGAATATTTTATTAGTAAGTGTACTTGCTATCGCACTAGGGTTTTTCCTTGATAAAATCCATATGATTTTACCATGGATGTTTGGCCCAATATTTGCGAGTTTAATTGTAATCAAATTCATGAAAAGAAAAATTATTTGGCCAACATGGTTAGGTAATTTAGGTCTTTTAATATTGGGTGTACAAATGGGATCAACCTTTACGCCTGTTGTGTTAAATGATATTAAAGGTGAATGGTTACAAATTGTACTAATGTCACTATTCATTTTGTTAATTGCATTATTAATTTCTATTGTTTTTAAGAAAATTGCTAATGTCACATTTGAAACTGCTTTGTTAAGTGCTATTCCTGGGGCGCTAAGTCAAATGGTTGTTATGGCAGAAGAAAATAAAAAAGCTGACTTATTAGTAGTTACTTTAACTCAAACATCAAGAATTATGTTCGTAGTTATTTTAGTACCTATTATTTCATCTATATATGGTAGTAATGGTGAACAAAGTGGTCACGTAGCACAAGAACCTTCTATATTTAACGTATTGAGTATACCAGAGTTATTTATTATTTTAATTGGCATCGCAGTAACATTTCTCATTTTTTATAAATTCCGATTTCCAGTTCCTTATTTATTATCTCCTATTTTAGTCATGTTAACTTGGAACTTATTAACTGGCCAAGTTTTCACATTAGATTATCAATTTATTATCATAGCTCAAATACTATTTGGTATTAGAATAGGGGTTCAAATCGCTGATTTAATAGATAATATTACGAAAAAAACAATTTTTGCGATTGCATTTCAAAATATTATGCTTATTATTGGTGCTTTTTTACTCGTCTTTTTATTCCAACTATTTATTAATGAAAATATAAATGATTTATTCTTAAGCGCTGCACCTGGAGGTATGGCACAAATAATTGTTGTAGCTTTAGAAACAGGCGGTGATGTTGCAATGATATCCAGTTACCATATATTTAGAATATTTTTCATTTTGCTAATCGTTGCGCCATTAATAAAAGTATTTTTAACAAAACAATCTAAAAATTATAAGAATTAATATAAATCAATATTGACTTATATAGTCGGTACTTATATTATTAAAGTAATCGAATATTTAAAGAGGAAGAGTAAATCATTGATTAATGATAGAGAGTGCATGGTTGGTGAAAATGCATATTAATGGTGATTGAAGGTAGCCTTGTTTGGAACGTTATCTGAAACTAAGTAGGTTAACGCGTGAGCGAGCGATAATCGTAAGAGTGCAATATAATTTATTTTATATTGAATTTAGGTGGTACCACGGTTGAGCCCGTCCTAGTTTATAGGACGGGTTTTTTATTTTAATGAGGAGTGATTTATATGGAAATGGAACCTAAGTACAACCTTAAAAAGGTTGAAGAAGGTCGTTATGAACAATGGTTAGAAAATGATTATTTTAAACCAAGTGAGAATAAAGATAGAGAAACTTATACAATTGTAATTCCGCCACCAAATGTTACTGGGAAACTACATTTAGGCCATGCATGGGATACAACATTACAAGATATTTTAACAAGAATGAAAAGAATGCAAGGCTACGATACACTTTATCTTCCTGGTATGGATCACGCTGGTATTGCTACTCAAGCTAAAGTTGAAGCTAAATTAAATGAGCAAGGTTTAACGAGACATGATTTAGGTAGAGAGAAATTTTTAGAACAATCTTGGTCTTGGAAAGAAGAGTATGCAGATTTTATTCGTGCTCAATGGGCAAAGTTAGGTCTTGGATTAGACTATAGTCGCGAAAGATTTACTTTAGATGAAGGTTTATCTCAAGCTGTAAAGAAAGTATTTGTTGAGATGTATAAAAAAGATCTTATATATCGTGGTGAAAGAATCATTAACTGGGATCCACAAACAAAAACAGCTATCTCAGATATCGAAGTAATTCACGAAGATATCACTGGTCATTTTTATCATATAAATTATCCATTTAAAGATGGAGAAGGTTCTATTGAAATTGCAACTACACGTCCCGAAACGATGCTTGGTGACACTGCAATCGTTGTTAACCCAAATGACGATAGATACAAAGATTCTATAGGGAAATCTGTTATTTTACCGATAATTGGTAGAGAACTACCAATTATAGCTGATGACTATGTTGATATGGAATTTGGTAGTGGTGCAATGAAAGTTACACCTGCTCATGATCCAAATGACTTTGAAATTGGTGAACGTCATCAATTAGAAAAAATCAATGTAATGAACGAAGATGGCACGATGAATGAATTAGCAGGTAAATATAATGGTTTAGATCGTTTTGAATGTCGTAAGCAATTAGTAGAAGATTTAAAAGCTTCTGGTGAATTGATTAAAGTTGAAGAGCATGAGCATTCTGTTGGTCATTCAGAGCGAAGTGGTGCAGTTGTAGAACCATATTTATCAACTCAATGGTTTGTAAAAATGGAACCATTAGCTAAACGAGCTTTAGATAATCAAGAGACTGATGGACGAATTAATTTTGTACCAGACCGTTTTGAAGGCACATTTAACAGATGGATGGAAAATATTCGTGATTGGACTATTTCACGTCAATTATGGTGGGGTCATCAAATTCCTGCGTGGTATCATAATGAAACAGGTGAAATATATGTAGGCGAAGAAGCGCCTTCAGATATCGAAAATTGGACTCAAGACGAAGATGTATTAGATACTTGGTTTAGTTCTGCTTTATGGCCATTCTCAACTTTAGGTTGGCCAAATGTAGAAGATGAAGACTTCAAACGTTACTACCCAACTAATACATTAGTTACTGGTTATGATATTATTTTCTTCTGGGTTAGTCGTATGATTTTCCAAGGTTTAGAATTTACTGATCAAAGACCATTTAATGATGTTTTACTTCACGGATTAGTTAGAGCTGAAGATGGACGTAAGATGAGTAAATCACTAGGAAATGGTGTAGACCCAATGGATGTGATTGATGAGTACGGTGCAGATAGTTTGAGATACTTCTTAGCTACAGGTTCTTCACCAGGACATGATTTACGTTATTCAACTGAAAAAGTTGAATCAGTATGGAACTTTATTAATAAAATTTGGAACGCTTCTCGCTTTAGCTTAATGAATATAGGTGAATCATTTAAAGTTGAGGATATTGATTTATCAGGAGAAAAATCAGTTGCTGATGAATGGATATTAACACGTTTAAATGAAACAATCGCTCATGTTACAGAGTTAAGTGATAAGTATGAGTTTGGCGAAGTTGGACGCGTATTATATAACTTTATTTGGGATGAATTCTGTGATTGGTATATTGAAATGAGTAAAATTCCTATGAATAGTGACGACGAGTCTAAAAAACAAATGACGCGTTCTGTTTTATCATATACACTTGATCAAACTATGCGTATGTTACATCCATTTATGCCTTTCGTTACTGAACATATTTGGCAAGCTCTACCACATGAGGGCGAAACGATTATCCAAGCTTCATGGCCAGAAGTAAGACCAGAATTGTCTAATGAAAATAGTAAAGTTTCAATGCAATTATTAGTTGAAATTATAAAATCAGTTCGTCAAGCACGTAGAGAAGTTAATACGCCTATGTCTAAAGAAGTGCCAATTCATATTGAAGCTAAAGATGAAAAAGTACAAGAACAATTAATAAACAATAAGGATTATTTAGAACGTTTCTGTAATCCTAGTGAGTTAATAATTGATACTAAAATTGAAGTTCCTGAAAAAGCGATGACTGAAGTAGTGTATGGTGCTACAGTAATATTACCGCTTGAAGGTTTAATTGATATGGATAAAGAAATTGAAAGATTGCAACAAGAATTAGACAAATGGCAAAAAGAACTTGATCGTGTGAACAAAAAATTAAGCAATGAGAAATTCGTTGCAAAAGCACCTGAAAAAATCATCAACGAAGAAAAAGAAAAGAAATTAACTTATCAAGAAAAATATGACGGTGTTTTAGCAAGAATTGAACAATTGAGAGGCTAGGAAGGCTTATGAATTATTTAGATAGTTTACATTGGATACATGAACGCACTAAATTCGGGATAAAACCAGGTGTAAAACGAATGAAATGGATGTTAAGTAAGCTTGATCATCCAGAAGATAAAATACAAGGCATTCACGTAGTTGGTACAAATGGTAAAGGATCGACAGTTAGTTATATTCGTGATGCACTAATAGCAAATGGATATGAAGTCGGTACTTTTACTTCACCTTATATCATTACTTTTAATGAAAGAATAAGTTTAAATGGTAAACCAATTACAAATGAGGAACTAGTTGAATTAGTTCAAATAGTCAAACCTATAACTGAAAGACTTGAAGCAGAAACAGACCTAGGTCCTGCAACTGAATTTGAGGTTATTACATTAATTATGTTTGTTTATTTTGGTACAATTCGACCAGTTAACTTTGTTGTAGTAGAAGCAGGATTAGGTGCTTTAAACGACTCAACAAATGTATTCCAACCTATTATGACTGTATTAACAAGCATCGGATTAGACCATACTAATATATTAGGCGAGACTTACATGGATATTGCACGTGAAAAAGCAGGTGTAATCAAGCCTAGTGTGCCTCTTGTATATTCAATCAAACCTAAAGATGCTTTGAATTTTATTAGAGAAGTTGTAGAACATCATCATAATAAAGGTTTGGAATTAGATAGGGATATATATGTTGTGTCAGAAGGCGAAGAATTCACGTATCGTTATGACAACTATGAATTAGAAAATATCAAACTAAAAATGATAGGTAATCATCAACATGAAAACGCTGCGCTAGCAATTACAACGTTGATTGAAATGTATCAAAGAGGATTAATCCAGTTAGATTTCAATAAGATGATTGACGCAATTGAAAATGTAACGTGGTATGGAAGAATTGAAAAGGTAAATGATAATCCTTTAATCTTTTTAGACGGTGCTCATAATAAAGAAAGTATTGATGCTTTAGTAAAAACATTACAGCATTATTACTCAGATAAGAAGATTGACGTGTTATTTGCTGCTATTGATGGAAAGCCTATTGGGAAAATGTTAAATAGTCTTGAAGACATAGCGAATCGATTTTTCGTTACAACATTTGATTTTCCAAAAGCATTACCAATTGATACAATTTATGAAAGTGTTGAGCATTCGCATATAGAGAAAGTTAAAAATTATCGAGAGTTCATTGAATCATATCAAGGTGATTTGCTTATAATAACTGGTAGTTTATATTTCATCAGTGAAGTTCGTAAATTACTTGTATAATGGATAAAAAGTATTGGGTTTTTAATCCAATACTTTTTTATATTTTCATTATTTTCTGAATAATAGGGTAAAAGAAAATCAAACGAAGAAGGAGAGAATTTAATGGGGTTAAAAAAGAAAAGAAATATCACATTTAAAAATCCACATACTTATGCTATTTTGTTATTCATTATCGTGATAAGTGTTATTTTGACTTATATTATACCGGCTGGAAAATTTGATAGAAAAACTGTTAATGATAGAGAAGAAGTAATTTCTGGGACGTTCCATTTTGTAAAAAGTGAACCTTCTGGCTTTTTAGATATTTTCAGATCTATTCCTGAAGGTTTAATAAGTGGTGCTGATATTATATTTTATATCTTTTTAGTTGGTGGCGCGTTTGGCGTAATACATAAGACTGGCACTATCACAAACGGTGTAAACGCAGCGATGAATAAGCTAGGTAAAAATAGTAAGTTTATGATACCTTTAACGATGCTTATCTTCTCGTTATTAGGATTTTCAATAGGTTTAGCAGAAGAAACGATTATATTTGTACCAATTGGAATAGCTATAGCAAGAGCAGCAGGTTATGATGCAATGACTGGAGCCGCTATGATTATAATGGGAGCAGCTGCTGGATTTCTAGGAGGTATGCTCAATCCTTTTACAGTCGGTGTTGCACAGAAGATCGCAGAATTGCCATTATTTTCAGGATGGGAAATAAGAACACCGATTTATATTGCTATTCTGATTGTAGGCATACTTTACGTAATGTTCTATGCTAGAAAAGTAAAAAAAGACCCTTCTAAAAGTTTAGTATATGATATAGAAGTAAAGGAAGTTGAGGAAAGTGAAGATAACCAAAAAGTCGAACGATTTACAAAAAGACAAATTATATGTTTAATTTTGCTTGTAAGTACAATTTGTTTTAATGTCTTTGGGATATTCAAGTTCGGTTGGTCATTCAATGAAATGAGTGCAAACTTCTTAGTAGCAGGTTTGCTGGCAGGATTTATTGGTGGTTTAGGTTTCAATGGAACATTTGATGCGCTAATCGATGGTATGAAATCCATTTTGTTTGGAGCGTTAATAGTAGGATTTGCTAAAGCAATTGTAGTTGTATTGGAAGATGGTAAAATAATTGATACTATAGTCTTCTATTTAACAAATTCAATTCAAGATTTACCTGCTAGTATAACTGTTGGAACGATGTTTATTATTCAATTATTTCTTAATTTCTTTATACCATCAGGTTCAGGACAAGCCATGACAACGATGCCATTAATGGTACCAATTTCTGATATCCTAAATATTAATAGACAAATGGCTGTACTAGCTTTCCAATATGGTGATGCAATTAGTAATAGTATTTTTCTTACTTCTGCTTCACTTATGGGTGGACTAGCTGTAGCAGGTATCCCGTATACACAGTGGGTTAAATTTATATGGAAGTTATTATTACTATGGGTAATCGTTTGTATGGTCGGAATATTTGTCGCTTTAATACTCGTTAATTAATAATATGAAAAACTTGAAAGAAATTGCTTAATAATAGCGGTTTTTTCAAGTTTTTTTGTCTGTTTTAAAACTTATTCATTTTGTTAGTTAAAAATTTTGAATTTATGAAATTAGGAATATTATGGCCTTAATTGATATATTATTTTATATCAACTAAGGAGATATAAATAATGCTTTTATACTTTATTTTAGGATCTATTTTAGCAAGTTATATGTATCAATTAACAAGTACAACAATCGTCAATTTTAAAACATTAACATGTCGTTCAAAGTGTACATATTGTAATCATAAACTAGAATATAAAGATTTAATTCCAATTTTTAGTTATATTTATCTCAAAGGTAAATGTAGATATTGTAATACGTCCATACCTAAAGATTTAATCACTGTTGAAATATTATTAAGTATTTTATTTATTATGCCACTAATTTCACCTCAAATACATAATCCTCATTTGTATTATTTTTTAATTATATTTTTAATTCCTTTAGCTATATATGATATGAAATACTATATTGTTCCTAATCATATTTTAATTCTCATGTTTATAACTGGTATTTTGATATTCAAACCCGATTTAGAAAATATATTAATTTCATTAGAAATCGTTTTTATCATCCATACTTTATACTTTTTATCTAAAGGTGGAATAGGTTATGGGGATGTGAAATTGTTTTGTATATTAATTCTCATTTTAACTTGGAAGCAATTTTTACTTATATTTATGTTTACTTTTATCATTTCAGGTATTTCTGCTATCAGTTATATTTTATTTAAAAAATCTATTATAACAAAAGTTCCATTAGTACCTTATATAGCAATTTCATCAATAAGTGTATGTGTATTTAATAATCAATTACTATTTTATTTTTAGGAGGTTAATATGTCATTGAAAATCAAAGACTTACAACAAGAAGACAAGCCAAGAGAGAGATTAAAATCATATGGTGCTGATAGATTAACAAATAGAGAATTATTAGCAATTATAATCAATTCAGGTAGTAAACAATTTTCTAGTATAGATTGTGCAAATCAAGTGCTAAAACTTGTAAATCAATTACGTGATTTAAGGCACCTAACATTACCAGAGTTATTAAGTGTAAATGGAATTGGTGAGAAGAAAGCTTTGACAATATTGGCAGTGATAGAATTAGCAAAGAGAATGCATAGCAATACTGTGTTGGACAAAATAGAAATAAATGAACCTCAAGATGTTGCAGATTATCTTATGGAAAAATTAAGATATTTAAAACAAGAGCATTTTGTTGCACTCTTATTAAATACAAAAAATCAAATTATTCATGAGCAATCTATATTCATAGGTTCTTTAAATATGTCGATTGTACATCCACGTGATTTATTAAGAGAAGCGGTTAAACATTCAGCTGCTTCTATTGTAATAGCACATAATCATCCTAGTGGGGATCCTACTCCATCTTTAGAAGATATCAAAACTACGAAAAGACTATTATACTGTTGTGATTTAATGGGAATTGATTTACTAGATCATATCATTATAGGAGATGGAGAATTTATAAGTTTATTTGAAGATGACTATATTACAAAAGAAGATTTAGAAATTATTGAACGTTCATAATCATACAATGTTATAATATATGTAAAATGAAGTCAGGAGTTTTAGTTTTGCAAATTATTACGTTTATATTAGTTATTTTACCTGTATTATTTATAATTACTGTTTTTCAAAATAAAAATAGACGAGCTATCGTTAAAAAGGATTATGGTGTTGTAATGGGATTGAGTATAGTTGGTGTCTTTCTAGGTTCTATTTTAATTGCTATAAATGATAGTAGTACTAATATCAATTTCGGTTTATTTATAGGTGGTATTGGTGCTGGGATTGTGTGGGGATTATTAGTTTCTATTACATTGTTTATTTTAAGTAAATTATTAAATAAGTGATAAAGAATATTCTCACAGAATTAAAAGCCAATTATACGGCCTTAATCGTATAGTTGGCTTTAAAAATTATATAAATTTCACATGAAATACATAACGCCTTGATATACAAAATATATTACTAAAGCGATAATAGCTAATTTTATAGCGAATCTTAATATTCCAACGAAAAATCTAAAAAATATAATTAACAATAATATTGCTATGAAAATATAAATTAACTCCATAATTCTCACCTCTTAATATCATTATAAAGGCTTCAAACATATCTTACATCAGACTACAGCATGATTAAAGAGTTAGGTCCCAAGTCTGATGATAGTTTTAAAACAATTATGTATAATAAATTTGAATGAGAGGTGCCATAAAATTGAGATGGTTATTTAGGTTAATTAGAAATTTATTAGCATTAATAGCAATTATTGTTATTATTATCATTGTATATAGAAATGTACCTGCTTTAAGTGAATTAAATCCTTTCGATCATAGTGATGAAACACCACAAAGTGAACAAGTTGTTCCTGGGAGAGCTAATTCTACTTATACAACAGAAGATACACCTTTGTTAAGAAATGTACCTTTAGGACAAACGAAACAAGCTTTTAGCTGGATTAATAAGAGAGAGTTTATGGCTGTGTCTGATTTAGAAAGAATGGGCTATAATGAAAATTACGTAGCTGGTCAAAGAGGCACTGAATATATACTATATAAATTTGGTGAACCACAAATGTACGTTTATCACACAGAGCAAGATTTGAAAGATGATTTAAATGAAATGAATCAAAATATTGAACTCTTACCTGAAGAAGCATATTAACTTTTTTACTATATCGACAGTCTCGTACTTTATTTAAATGGAACTGTAAGATAAAATAGTAATATCATTGTTATTTAGACATTTGAAAATTAAGAGGTGTTTAGATTGTCGAATTTTTTTAAAAATAATAAATTAGTATTTTTTCTAATTTCCATGGTTTTGTTAATAGTAATAGTAGGGTATTCAATGAGGGCACAATCTGCATCGCTTAGTGAACAATATGCTAGTGATACATCATCATTTGGAGGTAGAATTGTTTCTTATCCTGTGACGATGGTATCGAACTTTTTCACTAATTTAACAACTTCGGAAGATGATGTTAAAAAATTAAAAGAAGAAGCAAAGCGCACTGAACAGATTAGAGCTGATAAAGCTCGTTTGGAAAAAGAAAACAAAGAATTAAAAAAAGAACTTGATATGAAAGACATTTCACAATTTAATCCAATATCTGCTACTGTAATTGCAAGAAGTCCAGATCAATGGATGAACACGATTATTATTGATAAAGGTAAAAAAAGTGGAATGAAAGAAAATATGGCTGTAATCACTAGTGAAGGGTTAGTAGGAAGAATCAAAAAAGCTAACCAATTTTCATCTCAAGTTGAACTGATTTCTACAAGTGTAAAAACGAGTAAGCTTTCTGTGGATATTCAACAAGAAGGCGAAAATGTCTTTGGTATGATTAATCGATATGACGAAGAAAAAGGGCTTCTCGTTATTAGTGATATCGATAATAAATACAAAATTAAAAAAGGATCTAAAGTAGTAACAAATGGTTTAGGCGATCAACTTCCTAAAGGTTTATTGGTAGGAGAAGTTGAGAAAGTCGAAAATGATGAATACGGATTGTCTAAAGTAGCATACATAAAAACTTCAACAAATATTAAAGACCTTAATCATGTCTATGTGGCTAATAGAGATCCTGAGACTATCCCTTCAGCAGACGAAAGTGGTGAGGAATAATGAGATTATATGTTATTCCTCTGATTGGCGTCTTACTATTTTATCTAGATTCTTTATTAACTAGAATATCACCTATTCATCTATTTAATGAAACATTCGTTATCGTTCCACGCCTTACATTCTTATACTTACTAATAATTGCAGTTTATAAAAACCCTAAAGTAGCGATTATCCTAGCAATCGTTACTGGAATATTTACTGACATTTATTATGGCGGCGTATATGGTGTTTACACATTTGGTTATGCATTATTTGTAGTAATGATGGATAAATTATTCAAAGTATTTTATAGAGATATTTTAATGATGGTCATTTTACTCATTATTTCGGTGGTATTATTAGAAATATGGGTTATGGCTTTTTATGGCATATTAGGATTTATTTCAATAGATTTTGGTAATCTTATATTATTCCGATTAATTCCAACAATAATATTTAATTTAATTTGTTTAGTTATTATTTTTCCTTTCGTTTTGAAATTATTAGAAAGAAATACAAATTAATTAAAGAATATTGACAATAGTAACTGTAGATGGTAATCTATTGAAGTTGAGTAGTTTCAAGCTACATACAACCGCTCAATCATAGGTATTAAGTACGAACGTCACCTATGAATGGCGTGACTTAAAAAATTAGGAGGTGCAAGTATGTTTGCTATAATTGAAACTGGCGGAAAGCAAGTTAAAGTAGAAGAAGGTCAAACAATTTGGGTTGAGAAATTAGACGTAAATGAAGGTGATTCATTCACTTTTGACCAAGTATTATTTGTAGGTGGAGATTCAGTTAAAGTTGGATCACCAGTTGTTGAAGGTGCTTCAGTTACTGCTAAAGTTGAAAAACAAGGACGCGGTAAAAAAATCACTGTCTTCAAATACAAAGCTAAGAAAAACTACAAGCGTAAACAAGGTCATCGTCAACCTTACACTAAATTAACTATCGAAAAAATTAACGCGTAAGCAATGATTAAAGTAGATATTAGTTTAAACGATGAAGGGCAAGTTACAGATATTATTATGTCTGGACATGCTGATTCAGGTGAATACGGCAAAGATATAGTCTGCGCTGGCGCATCTGCAGTCGTGTTTGGTACGACGAATGCAATCATCGGTTTAACTGATGAAACACCTGATATAGATTACAGTGACGATGGTGGATATTTTCATATACGTAGTGTAAACTTAGAAAATGAACAAGCGCAAACTTTATTACAAGGCCTAATCATTTCTTTAAAGACTATTGAAGAAGAATACGGGCAATATATTAAACTAAATTACAAGTGAGGTGTAACTCATGTTAAAATTAAACTTACAATTTTTCGCATCGAAAAAAGGGGTTGGTTCTACAAAGAACGGTCGTGACTCTGAATCAAAACGTTTAGGAGCTAAACGTGCTGACGGTCAATTCGTTACAGGTGGTTCTATCCTTTATCGTCAACGTGGAACTAAAGTTTTCGCTGGTGAAAACGTAGGTCGCGGTGGAGACGATACATTATTCGCTAAAATCGACGGCGTTGTTAAATTCGAACGTTTTGGTCGTGACAAAAAGAGAGTATCTGTATATACAGCTGCTGAATAATCGCTAAATTGAGACACCAGAATTTTTTCTGGTGTTTCTTTTTTTAATCAAATGATTAAAATGGTATAATAGTATTTATGAATACTTACAATATAGGTGATAAAATGGATGATTTAGATGTGTATTTAAAGTCGAGACACGATTTTGTCAATCAATTTCAACTGTTATACACTTATAAACAGTTGGGTAAAGAAAGTAAAGTTAATTCATTAATAGATGAATTGTATCAAGAACTTAAACAAGAACAATTATTTTTAAATGCACCATGCAGAAAGTTTGTTCAAGAAGTATTTTCACACAAAATCTCATTGTCAGGCTCTAAATGGACATTTGAAATTGAATGTAATAGCGATGAAGATTATCAAAGGAATTTATTCCTATCAGATAACATTTTGTTAAATATTTATCACAAATGGATGAATCATATCGTCAATGAAATTGACGAATTAGATACACATATCGGATTAATTATTGAACAGGAATTTGTTACATTAATAATGTCAGCTAAAGGTATTACGATAAACGAAAATGAAATTAAACAAATTTTTCCAAACTATAATATAGAAATTATTTCGTATAATCAAGAAATATGTGAATTAGAATTTTTTATTAATATTAATGAACTAGAGGTGTAAACATGTTTATAGATCAGGTCAAGATATCTTTGAAAGCTGGTGATGGCGGTAACGGTTTAGTTGCTTTTCGTCGTGAAAAGTATGTTCCGTTTGGTGGTCCGGCCGGAGGAGATGGAGGCAAAGGTGCCTCAGTAGTATTTGAAGTAGATGAAGGATTACGTACTTTATTAGATTTTAAATTCCAAAGAAAATTTAAAGCTGATAAAGGTGAAAATGGACAAAGCAGTAACATGCATGGTAGAGGTTCAGGTGATTTAGTATTAAAAGTTCCACCTGGCACAATTATAAAAAAAGTAGAAAATGAAGAAGTACTAGCCGATTTAGTAGAGCATGGACAACGTGCTACAGTAGCAAAAGGTGGCCGTGGTGGTCGAGGCAATTCAAGGTTTGCATCACCGAGTAACCCAGCACCAGACTTTTGTGAAAATGGTGAGCCTGGAGAAGAAATTGAAGTTATTCTAGAATTGAAATTAATGGCTGATGTAGGTTTAGTAGGTTACCCAAGCGTAGGAAAATCGACACTCCTATCAATTGTATCTAAAGCTAAACCTAAAATAGGTGCTTATCATTTCACAACTATTAAGCCTAATTTAGGTGTTGTACAAACTAAAGACGGCAGAGGATTTGTAATGGCAGATTTACCTGGTTTAATTGAAGGAGCCTCAGAAGGTGTAGGTCTAGGTCATCAATTTTTACGTCATGTTGAACGTACGAGAGTGATAGTTCACATTATTGATATGAGTGGAATGGAAGGCAGAGACCCTTATGAAGATTATGTTACAATTAATCAAGAGTTGAAATCTTACAATGAAAACTTATCAAGAAGACCGCAGATAGTTGTTGCAAATAAGATGGACTTACCAGATTCAGAAGCACAATTAGAGATGTTTAAAGAACAGCTCGAGGAAGATGTAAAAATTGTTCCTATTAGTACAGTTACACGCGAAAATGTTGATCAATTATTATATCAAATCGCTGACTTACTCGATGAAACTGAAGGTGTAGATTTCGATAGTATAGAAGAAGAAACAGGTATTCATAGAGTTGTCTATAAACATGAAAAATCAAGAGACCATTTTGTTATTTCTCGTGATGACGATGGAGCTTATGTTGTTACAGGTGATTCAATTGAAAGATTATTCATGATGACTGACTTCAATCGTGATGCAGCTGTTAGACGTTTTGCTAGACAGATGAGATCAATGGGTATCGATGATGCCTTGAGAGAAAAAGGCGCTTCTAATGGTGATATTGTAAGAATATTAGGTGGAGAATTTGAATTTGTCGAATAGGGCGTGTTCTAATTGAAAAAATCAAATGAATCAACAAAGAAGTTTTATTTAATTAGGGAAGATGTATTGCCAGAATCTGTTCAAAAAACTATAAAAGTAAAAAATGCGCTCATGAAAAATAACAATTTGACTATTTATGATGCAGTGAAAGAGTTTAATCTTTCTAGAAGTGCATTTTATAAATATAAGGATACGATTTTCCCTATAGATAGATTAGAGGAACAAACACGAAATTTAACTTTAATTTTGTATGTTCAAGATGAAGTAGGTATGCTTGCTTTTGTATTAAATAAAATTGCTGAATTAAAAGGATCTGTTTTAACGATTCATCAAAGTTTACCTATGAAAGACAGAGCTACTATAACGATTTCATTAAATGCCTCTAATATAGAATTATCTCTAGAAGAATTGATGGATGCTATTAAAGAAAGTCCACACGTAGATGAAGTTGAAGTTATTGGAATGAGCATGTAAAGGGAGTTATCTAATGTATGCATATATAAAAGGTAAAATTTCTCAATTATATCCAACACATATAGTAGTTGAAAATAACGGTATAGGTTATGAAATACAAACACCAAATTCATATCGTTTTCAATCTCAATTAGAAGAAGAGGCGCAAGTCTTTACACAACTAATTGTACGTGAAGATGCGCATCTATTATATGGTTTTATAGATTTAGAAGAGAAAGACATGTTTTTAAATCTTATTAAAGTTACCGGTATTGGTCCTAAATCTGCACTAGCAATATTAGCAGCCAGTACACCGAATGAAGTTAAAATTGCTATTGAGAATGAAAATGAAGCATATTTAACAAAATTCCCTGGTATAGGAAAGAAAACAGCTAGACAAATTATATTAGATTTAAAAGGTAAATTAACTATTACCGAAGAATCAGAGCTCTTTGCTCAAGCTGACGAAAGTAAAAATGATGTATTAGAAGAAGCGGTATTAGCGTTAGAAGCATTAGGTTATTCTAAACGTGAAATTACTAAGGTTAAAAAATCTTTAGAAAAAGAAACATTCGATACTGTAGATGCATGTGTTAAAAGGGCTTTAGCACTACTTATTCAATAAATGAGGTGATTTTTTGGATGATCGTGTAGTTGATGAACATGAACTTGAAGAAGATTTGCAAAATGAATTATCATTAAGACCGGACACATTGAATCAGTATATAGGTCAACATAATATTAAATCTAATTTAGATATTTTTATTAAAGCTGCGAAATTAAGAGAAGAACCTCTTGATCATTGTTTGTTATATGGTCCTCCAGGTTTAGGTAAAACGACTCTTGCTAACATCATTTCTAATGAGATGGACGTTAATTTACGTACAGCTAGTGGACCCTCTATAGAAAGACCAGGAGATTTAGCTGCGATTTTATCAGCTTTACAACCCGGTGATGTGCTATTTATAGATGAAATACATCGTTTGAGTCGTGTAGTAGAAGAAGTTTTATACCCAGCTATGGAAGACTTTTTCTTAGACATAGTAGTTGGTAAAGGTGAAGAAGCAAGAAGTATTAGAATTGATTTACCGCCATTTACATTAGTGGGTGCTACGACTAGAGTAGGAAGTCTATCAGCTCCTTTAAGAGATCGATTTGGCGTTCATTTACGTTTAGAATATTATGATGATGGAAGTTTAAAAGAAATCATTAAACGTACTGCTGAAGTCTTTAATGTTGAAATAGATGACCAAAGTACAAATGAGTTATCAAAACGAAGCAGAGGGACACCAAGAATTGCTAACCGATTGTTAAGAAGAGTGAGAGATTTTGCTCAAGTTGAAGGTGACGATTCAATAACAATTGGTACAACTAAACATGCATTAGATTTATTACAAGTTGATAAAGAAGGGTTAGACCATATTGACTATAAAATTATGCACTGTATATTGAATAATTATAAAGGTGGACCAGTTGGCCTAGATGCAATTGCTGCTACCATTGGGGAAGAACGTATTACATTAGAAGATGTGTACGAACCATATCTCATTCAAAAAGGCTTTATAGAACGAACGCCTCGTGGTAGAAAAGCAACTGCAGTGAGTTATGACCATTTTGAGATAAAGAAATAATATTAGAATGAGGAAAGAGGCAAAGCCTGTGAATATTGAAGATTTTGATTTTGATTTACCTGAGTCTTTGATCGCTCAAACACCATTGCTTAATAGAGAAAGTAGTCGACTACTAAAATGCGATAAAGTTACAGGTGAATTAGAAGATTTAACATTTAAAGATGTTATACATCAGTTATCACCGGGAGATTGTTTAGTACTAAATGATACAAAAGTCATGCCTGCTAGATTATTTGGAATTAAAGAAGAAACTGGTGCGAAAGTTGAAATGTTAATGCTAACACAACAAGAGAATGACGAATGGGAAGTACTTATCAAACCTGCAAAACGTATAAAGATAAATCAAAGTGTATCTTTTGGGGAAGGTAAAATAATTGCTACTTGTGTTAAAGAGTTAGACCAAGGTGGTAGAATTATGAAACTTTCGTATGAAGGCATTTTACAAGAACGTTTGGATGAACTTGGTGAAATGCCATTACCTCCTTACATTAAAGAAAGACTAGATGATCAAGACCGATATCAAACTGTTTATGCTAAAGCTGTTGGATCAGCTGCAGCACCAACTGCAGGACTACATTTCACTAAAAATCTATTACAAGAAATTAGAGATAGAGGTGTACATGTTGCATTTATAACTTTACACGTAGGATTAGGTACATTCAGACCGGTAAGTGTAGATAATATCGACGAACATGAAATGCATTCAGAGTATTATCAAATGTCTGAAGATACTGCTGAATTATTAAATAAAGTTAAAGCCGATGGTAAAAAAATTATTTCAGTTGGTACTACTTCAACAAGAACGTTAGAAACAATACGAAGTAGGAATGATAAATTCATAGCCGAAAGTGGCTGGACAGATATCTTTATATATCCTGGGTATGAATTTAAAGCGATTGATGGCTTAATTACAAATTTCCATTTACCAAAATCTACTTTAATCATGTTAGTTTCAGCGCTGTCATCGCGCGAAAATATTTTAAATGCTTATCGTCATGCTGTTGAATCTGAATATAGATTCTTTAGTTTTGGGGATGCAATGATTATTATATAGTGAAGGAGAAAAAGACATGCCTGCAGTAACATATGAGCATATTAAAACTTGTAAACAGTCTGGTGCAAGATTGGGAATCGTTCATACACCACATGGTTCATTTGAGACACCAATGTTTATGCCAGTTGGTACAAAAGCAACTGTAAAAACGATGAGTCCAGAAGAACTTAAACAAATGGAAGCGAAAATCATTTTAAGCAATACCTATCATTTGTGGTTACAACCTGGAAGTGATATCATTTCTAAGGTGGGTGGATTACATAAGTTTATGAATTGGGATGGACCAATATTAACTGATTCAGGAGGCTTTCAAGTATTCAGTTTAAGTGATATGAGAAAGATTGAAGAAGAAGGTGTGCATTTTAGACATCATTTAAATGGTTCTATATTGTTTTTAAGTCCAGAAAAGGCAACGCATATTCAAAACGATCTTGGTTCAGACATTATGATGGCGTTTGATGAGTGTCCTCCTATGCCATCTGAGTATGATTATGTAAAGAAATCAATTGAAAGAACGTCTAGATGGGCTGAAAGATGTCTTGAAGCTCATAAACGTCCTGAAGATCAAGCTCTATTTGGTATAATCCAAGGTGGGGAATACAACGATCTTAGAGAGCAGAGTGCTAAAGATTTAGTTTCACTTGATTTTCCTGGTTATGCGATTGGCGGTTTATCAGTTGGAGAACCGAAACCTGTGATGTACAGAATGGTTGAACATACGACACCGTTAATGCCATTTAATAAACCAAGATATTTAATGGGCGTTGGCTCACCTGATGCATTAATCGAATGCTCAATTAGAGGTATCGATATGTTTGATTGTGTTTTACCAACACGTATAGCTAGAAATGGTACATGTATGACTTCACAAGGTAGAGTAGTGATAAAAAATGCGAAATATCAAACAGATTTATCACCATTAGATCCTGAATGTGATTGTTACACATGTAGAAACTATACTAAAGCTTATTTGCGTCATCTGATTAAAGCAGATGAAACATTTGGAATTCGTCTTACTACATATCATAATTTGTATTTCTTGTTAAAATTGATGGAGAATGTTCGCCAAGCAATAAGAGAAGATCGATTACTTGATTTCAAAGATGAATTTTTCGAACAATATGGACTAAATGTAGATAACCCCAAAAACTTTTAAAGGAGTATGATTATGGAAGTATTAGTACAATTATTACCAATTATTTTGATATTTGCACTTGTTTGGTTCTTAATGATTAGACCACAACAAAAAAGAGCAAAAGAGCATCGCGAATTATTAAACCGCTTAGAAGTAGGTCAAAAAGTTACTTCAATTGGTGGAATTAAAGGTACAGTTAGAGCAGTTGACGAATCAATCGTTGTTGTTACTGTAAATGACAAAGGCCAAGAAATTACTTTTGAAAAACCTGCTATCAAACAAGTAGACCCTTCATAAAAAAGTTTACATTTTGATGGAATTAGTTTAATATATTTAACGTTAAAGACATGGTTATCCATGTCTTTTTTTGATACATGTACGTTATGACTATTCAAAAACTGGTAATGTATGCTATAACATATATAGTGAACTAAAAAAAGTAAGAGGTGTTATCGTGAAAAAGCGTAGTAGAATTATAGCCTTTTTACTTCTCTCGGTGTTGATTTTTACTTTAATAGGGTCAACCGGTAAAAATATAACGAAGAATGTAAATTTAGGTCTAGACTTACAAGGTGGATTTGAAGTTCTTTATCAAGTCAATCCTTTAGATAAAGGTGACAAAATAGATAAAGACGCTGTTAAATCGACCGCCAAAACTTTGGAATCACGTGTTAACGTATTGGGTGTTTCTGAACCGAAGATTCAAGTTGAGGAAGGCAATAGAATAAGAGTACAATTAGCGGGTATTAAAGATCAAAACGAGGCTCGTGAAGTACTTTCGACTCAAGCTAATTTAACAATTAGAGATGCTAAAGATAATGTACTATTATCAGGTAAAGATTTAGTACAAGGTGGCGCTAAACAAGGTTTTAAAGATAATACAAATGAAGTAGCAGTTACACTTAAATTAAAAGATGCAGAAAAATTTAAAGAAGTAACTGAAAAAGTATCTAAAATGAATCCAAACCTAATGGTTATTTGGATGGATTACGAAAATGGAGATAGCTACGAAAAAGAAGCTAAGAAAGAACAAGAAGGCAAAGAGCCTAAGTATATTTCTGCAGCGACAGTTAGTCAGCCTATCAATTCTGAAAATGTAGAAATATCAGGCGGATTTAAAGGTGAAGAAGGCGTTAAAGAAGCAAAACAAATCGCTGACTTATTAAATTCAGGTTCTTTACCAGTTAAATTAGATGAAGTTTATTCTACTTCAGTAGGTGCTCAGTTTGGTCAAGATGCTTTAGATGAAACGATTTTTGCCTCTACAATTGGTGTAGGTATCGTATTTTTATTCATGTTAATCTACTATAGATTACCTGGTGTTGTTGCTGTTGTTACATTAAGCGCTTATGTTTATTTAACATTATTAGCATTCAACTTTATTTCAGGTGTTCTTACTCTACCTGGTCTAGCTGCTCTGGTGTTAGGTGTAGGTATGGCTGTAGACGCGAATATTATTATGTATGAACGGATAAAAGATGAGTTAAGAATCGGAAGGACATTGAAACAAGCCTTCAAAAAAGGTTCGGGTTCATCATTTGTTACAATACTAGATGCTAACTTAACGACAATATTAGCTGCATTAGTATTATTTGTATTTGGTGAAAGTTCCGTTAAAGGTTTCGCAACAATGTTATTACTATCTATTCTGATGAGTTTTGTAGCATCAGTATTCTTAACAAGATTACTGTTATCAATCTTGATTAACTCAAATTACTTTAACAAAAAGTATACTTGGTTCGGCATATCTAAAAAATCAAGACATGATATTAGCGAAAAATTAGATGTGCATGATTTAAGCACACCTTATGATAAAGTTAATTTTGTTAAACTTGCAAAACCGTTCTTAACATTTAGTATCATAACTATTATTGTTGGTGCGATTATAATATCTATATTTAAATTAAATCTCGGTATCGACTTCACAAGTGGTACAAGAGTTGATTTACAATCTGATAATGCAATAAAAACTGAACAAGTATCTAAACAATTTAAAGATATGGGATTAGAACCTTCTCAAGTTACGACAAGTGGTTCGGGTAATAAAATGGCTACTGTACAGTTTAAAGATGCTTTAGATAAATCGGAGATAAAAAAAGTTAAATCTGATTTTAAAGATACTTTAGGTCATGACCCTAATGTTAGTACAGTATCTCCTGTAGTTGGCCAAGAGCTCGCAGTAAACGCATTGAAAGCTTTAGGCATTGCAGCGCTTGGTATCGTCATTTATGTTACATTTAGATTCGAATGGCGAATGGGAACTACTGCAGTATTAGCACTTCTACACGATGTGTTCATGATTGTAACAGTGTTTAGCTTATTTAGATTAGAAGTAGATATTACATTTATTGCTGCTGTATTAACGATAATCGGTTATTCCATAAACGATACAATCGTTACATTTGATAGGGTTCGTGAAAACTTACGTAAAATCAAAGTTATAAAAGACCCAGAAACAATTGATATGATTGTAAATTCATCTATTAGACAAACGATGACGAGATCAATTAACACAGTGTTAACAGTTGTAATAGTTGTAATTGGACTATTAATCTTTGGATCATCAAGTATATTCAACTTCTCATTAGCATTACTTATAGGACTGATTTCAGGTGTGTTCTCATCTGTGTTCGTGGCAGTTCCGCTATGGGGCATGTTGAAAAAGAAACAACTTAAAAATTCTGATGACGGCAAATTAGTTGTCTACGAAGAGAAAAAATCAAACGACGAAAAAATACTCGTTTAAAATTCATGAGCACTTATCAAAGCTACACTTTATGTGTCTGCTTTGATAAGTGCTTTTTTATGCAGTTGAAGTTTATCAATTCTATGCAAAAAATATTTATTTTGATATGCTTAATTTGTTTAGTAGAGAATCATTAATTTTTCATGTATAATGTTTTGAGTAGAAATGAGGAGATTTGTTATGACTAAAGCACGTTATCAATGGTCTATACCTAGACAAACTATAGAAATAGACAAGCAGATAATTAAAAAATTTAATATTTCCCCGCTATTAGAAAAAGCATTAGTTTCTAAAGGTTATACAACACAAACTGATATCGAACATTTACTTTCTAAAGAAGAACTTTTTCATGATCCTATGTTGTTAAGTGATATGGAGAAAGCTGTTTCAAGAATACATAAAGCTATAGAAAATAGTGAGAAAATATTAGTATATGGTGATTATGATGCTGATGGTGTGACATCAACAACAATTCTCGTAAAAACATTAGAATCACTTGGAGCTCAAGTCGGTTGGTATATTCCAAATAGATTTACAGAAGGATATGGTCCAAGTGAAGGGGCATTTCGAAATGCTCATGATGAGGACGTTACTTTAATCATTACAGTAGACAATGGTGTTCAAGGGCATCATGAAATAGATATTGCTAATGAATTGGGGATAGACGTTATCGTAACAGATCATCACGAATTTGGTATTACAAAACCTAATGCATATGCTATCGTCCATCCTATGCACCCTGACTTCGACTATCCATTTGAATATTTAGCAGGTGTAGGGGTTTCTTATAAATTATGTAAAGCACTTAAGGCGGACTTGCCCGATTATTTTCTTGGACTTGTAGCAATCGGTACTATTGCAGATTTAGTGAGTTTAACTGATGAGAATAGATATATGGTCAAGAGAGGTTTAAACATTTTAAATGAAAAACCTTCCCCGGGTATTAAAGCACTATTAGAAGTCGCAGATTACACTGATGAAGTCAGTGAACAAACTGTAGGATTTATAATTGGCCCAAGATTAAATGCGGTTGGTCGTCTGGATGATGCTAGATTAGCATGTGAATTATTGATGTGCGAAGACAGCGATGAAGCGACTTTTCTTGCTGAAGAAGTGGATCATTTTAATACGGAAAGAAAAGCAATAGTTGAAACTATTACAGAAGAAGCTCTTGTTCTCGCTCAAGAACAAATTGACACCAACTCACAATTTTTAGTTTTAGCAAAAGAAGATTGGAACGAGGGTGTGCTCGGAATAGTAGCATCAAGAATTGTTGAACAATATCATTTACCAACTATCGTGTTAAATGTAGATATAGAGCAAAATCATGCTAAAGGATCAGCTAGAAGTATTGAACAAGTATCTATGTTTGAATTTCTTCAAAATAACTCTGAACTTATACAAAAATTTGGTGGTCATCATATGGCAGCAGGTATGACGTTAGATATTGATGCTATAGAATCATTAAAAAAAGCTTTAAATGATGAAATGTATAAGTTAACAGAAGGTAAACCACTATTACCGCAATTAACTGTGGATTCAGAAATTCAAGTATCTGACATTTCAGTTGAAAATATTTTTGACTTAGAGAGATTACGACCTTTTGGAACTGATATTTCTGCACCATTATTTGCAGTGAAAAATGTGCAGGTTAATTCGGTGAAAGGTATTGGACAAAGTGAAAAACATTTAAAACTTACATTAACCGACAAAAATATTGCAGCACTTCATTGGAATTTCGGACATCTTCAACACGACATAACAAATGAAACAACTATTAATATAGCGGGCAGCTTAAATGTAAACGAATGGAATGGACATCAATCTCCACAAATAATCGTAAAAGATTTAGAGTTAGGTAATGAACATACAGTATTCGATTATAGAAGTAAAAATAAACAAGACTTATTGAAAATTAATCAAAAAGACGCTTTGTTTGTAGTTAATTCAACAGAAGAAAAACTAAATGATAGATATGTGTTCTATGGAGAAGGATATGAAAGAAATGTTGAAGCGTGTGTGCTTAGAGATTTACCAAAAGATTTAGATGATTTAAAAACAACTTTAAATCAAGTTAATGCAGATAAATATTATTTAGTTTTTAAAGGTCAATCTAATTCATACTTTGAAGGTTTACCTAATGAACAAAAATTTAAAGAAACATATAAAGCATTACTCAGTAAAGCAGAAACAAATATTCAAACTGAAGGTATGCAACTTTGTCAATTTTTGAAAATTAAACCTGATCAATTAAAATTCATACTAAATTGCTTTTATGAATTAGACTTTATTACAATAAATGATGGTATAATAAAAGTGAATAAAGAAGCGGAAAAGAATAGCATTCAAAGTGCGCCGTTGTATCAAGAGAAGAAAAGACAAATAGAAATTGAAAAGACATTGTTATATAATGATAGTCAAGCTTTAATCAAATGGATTCAGTCATTGATAGGCAACGTTGAGGAGGAAGTTTAATGGATTTAAAACAATATGTTTCAGAAGTACAAGATTGGCCAAAAGAAGGGGTTAATTTTAAAGATATTACAACAATTATGGACAATGGGGAAGCATATAAATATGCAACTGACCAAATTGTAAGTTATGCTAAAAACAAACAAGTAGATGTAGTAGTTGGACCTGAAGCAAGAGGATTCATTATAGGGTGCCCTGTGTCTTATGCTATGGGAATTGGTTTTGCACCTGTTCGTAAAGAAGGTAAATTACCTCGTGAAGTTATTCGTTATGAATATGATTTAGAATATGGCTCTAACGTTTTAACAATGCATAGAGACGCAATTAAACCTGGTCAACGTGTGCTTATTACTGATGATTTATTAGCAACAGGCGGTACAATAGAAGCTGCTATCCATTTGGTGGAATCACTAGGTGGTATTGTAGTAGGTATTGCTTTCTTAATAGAATTGAAATATTTACACGGAATAGATAAACTAAAAGGATACGATGTTGTATCTTTAATTTCATATGATGAATAGTATGTAAATACTAAAATAAAATAGTCACTTTTGTGACTATTTTATTTTTAGATTAAATATAATAATTATATGTGGCATATTACTTATATTAATTGCTATAATAGTAATATTAAAGAGAAATTTGTGATGAGGTGGTGTCCCTATGAATAAAGAATATCCTTATAGTGCTGATGATGTTTTATATAAAGCTAAAAGCTACTTATCCGAAGAAGCTTACAAATTAGTTGAAAAAAGTTACGATTTAGCTTTTAAAGCACATCAAGGCCAAATTAGAAAAAATAATTTACCTTATATTATGCATCCAATACAAGTTGCAGGTATTTTGACTGAAATGAAGTTAGATGGCCCAACAATTGTTGCTGGATTTTTACATGATGTAATTGAGGATACACCTTATACTTACGATGATTTGGTTGAAATGTTTAATGAAGAAGTTGCAATTATAGTAGATGGTGTGACAAAACTTAAAAAAGTAAAATATAAATCAAAAGAAACGCAGCAAGCTGAAAACCATCGTAAACTATTTATAGCAATTGCTAAGGACGTAAGAGTTATACTTGTGAAATTAGCAGATAGGCTTCATAACGTCAGAACTTTAAAAGCCATGCCAAAAGAAAAACAAAAAAGAATAGCAAAAGAAACATTAGAAATTTACGCACCTTTAGCTCATAGATTAGGTATTAATACAATTAAATGGGAACTGGAGGATATTTCTTTAAGATATATAGATAGCGTTCAATATTTCAGAATAGTTAATCTTATGAAGAAAAAAAGAAGTGAACGTGAAACATATATTTCTAATGCTGTTAAAGATATTGAATCAGAAATGGAAGTTATGGATATTTCTGGCGACATAAGCGGACGACCTAAACATATATATAGCATCTATAGAAAAATGGTTAAACAGAAAAAGCAATTTGAACAAATATTTGATTTATTAGCTATTAGAGTCATAGTGCCATCTATTAAAGATTGTTATGCTGTATTGGGCTTAGTGCACACACTTTGGAAACCTATGCCTGGCAGATTTAAAGACTATATAGCTATGCCAAAACAAAATATGTATCAATCATTGCATACAACGGTAGTTGGACCAAATGGCGATCCTTTAGAAATTCAAATCAGAACTTATGAGATGCATGAAATAGCTGAACACGGTGTTGCTGCTCATTGGGCTTATAAAGAAGGTAAAAACTTAAGCAATAAATCTGAAGAATATTTACAAAAAATGAGTTGGTTACAAGAGATAGCTGAAACAGATAACACATCTCCAGACGCTGAAGAATTTATGGAATCATTAAAATATGATTTACAAAGTGATAAAGTTTACGTCTTTACGCCAGAAAGTGATGTTGTAGAACTTCCTTATGGTGCTGTACCAATAGACTTTGCTTACTCTGTCCACAGTGAAGTGGGAAATAAGATGATAGGAGCAAAAGTAAACGGTAAAATCGTGCCGATTGATTATAAATTATCTACTGGAGATATAGTTGAAATTAGAACGAGTAAACATTCATATGGACCGAGTCGAGATTGGTTGAAAATTGTGCGTTCTTCAAGTGCTAAAAGCAAAATTCGCAGTTTCTTTAAGAAACAAGATAGATCTGCAAACATTGAAAAAGGCAAGTTTATGATTGAAGCTGAAATTAAAGAACAAGGTTTCAACGTAGATGAAGTATTAACTTCTGAGAATATCAAAAATGTAAATGAGAAATATAATTTTTCGAACGAAGATGATTTATATGCAGCAGTAGGATTTGGAGGCATCACCGCGTTACAAGCTGTTAATAGATTATCTGAAAAAATTAGAATAGAACGTAAAAAACAGTCATTAAACCAAGTTCAAGAAGTCAGTAAGTCTATGCCGATTAAAAATGATATACGTACTGAAACAGGTGTCTATGTAGAAGGCTTGGACAATATGCTAATCAAATTATCGAAGTGCTGTAACCCTATCCCTGGTGATGATATCATCGGTTACATTACAAAAGGACACGGGGTAAAAGTACATAGAAAAGATTGCCCTAATATTATTAATGAAACCGAGAGATTAATCGATGTAGAATGGGTTAAAAATACAAATGAACAAAAAAGTTACCAAGTTGATCTGGAAATTACAGGATACGATCGAAATGGCTTGTTAAATGAAGTCTTGCAAGTTGTAAATTCTATTAAAGTACAATTAGTAAAAGTTTCAGGTAAAGCTGATATAGATAAAAATGCTGTTATAAACATAAGTGTTATGGTTAAAAACGTTAATGACGTTTATCGAATTGTTGATAAAATAAAACAATTAGGCGATATCTATACAGTTACCCGTGTATGGAATTAAGAGGTGATATTTTGAAAGTTGTTTTACAAAAAGTAAGTCAAGCTAAAGTGACATCTGAAAATATTCAAAATGAAATTAAACAAGGTTTTTTATTGCTAGTAGGAGTTGGTGAAGAGTCAACGTATAAAGATGCTGACGCCATTGCTAAAAAAATCGCCAAAACTCGAATTTTTGAAGATGACCAAGGTAAAATGAATTTAGATATACATCAAGTTGATGGGGAAATACTATCTATTTCACAATTCACAATATATGCTTCAGTAAAAAAAGGAAATAGACCTGGGTTTATGAATGCTAAAGAACCAACCGAAGCTAACAATATATATAGATATTTTAATGAACAATTAGCTTCTTATGGTATACCTGTCAAAAGTGGTGAATTTGGTGCACATATGGATATATCACTTGTTAATGATGGTCCAATAACGATTATTTTCGAAAGCAAGGATGGTATTATTCAATGAACCGAATAAGCTTATGGTTTAAAAAAAAGAAACTAAAGCCAATACCGATTATTATCGTGGGATTAATATTATTAGCATTAATTATTATTATTATTAATCTCTTAACACAAGAAGTTGAAGAACCTAAGTCACTTTCTATGATAGAAGATGGTGAACTGAGAACCGGTCCAGCTGCATTTTATCCAATTATATTTGATGTTAAAGATGGAGATAAGTTTGAAATCATAGATAGAGAAGGTAAATGGTTTGAAGTCATTAATAGTGACAATGAAAAGGGTTGGATTGCTGGTTGGCATACAAATTTAGATATTAAAGAAGATGTGGATCCAGTCCAAAAACCATTAAAGGGTAAAACCATTGTACTTGATCCAGGGCATGGTGGAAGTGATCAAGGCGCGGCAAGCTCCAAACACAAAGACGTAACAGAAAAAGTAATGACGTTAAAAACTGCTAAAGAATTGGAAAAAATGTTAAAAGATGAAGGTGCTAAAGTAAAATTAACACGTTCAAAAGATGAGTACGTTAAATTAAAAGATAGACAAGCTGATGGAGATGTATTCATAAGCATACATAATGACGCACTTGAATCTTCTAATCCACATGGTTTAACAGTTTATTATCATCATGAAAGTCATAAAGATTTCGCAAAAACTTTACACACTTCAATCAATCAAAAGTCTATCTTGTCTGATAGAGGGGTAAGAAATGAAAACTTCCAAGTTATTAGACAAGCTAAGTCACCTGCTGTATTATTAGAACTTGGATATATAAGCAACCCAACTGATGAAAACTTAATCGTTGATCGCAAATACAGACACATAGTTGAAACTGGTATTGTAGATGGTTTGAAAGTTTACTTTTCAAATTAAATGTTGACTGAAATTAAGTATGGGGTTACTATTAATATAAATTACTAAATATAAACTTACCGTTTATTCTTGAATAGTATACACTTTAGGCTGAACACAGAGATTATAACATGTGCTGAAAGTTATAAAGATGCCACGTATACTTTTGAACACAAGAAGAGGGAATCTTATGAAAGTAAGATCGATTGACATCCGTTACAATGTTGTTAAGTGAGTATTCTTTTTTAGAGAATACTAATTAGGGTGGCAACACGGAATCTTCGTCCCTTGTATGTTTATTAAGCATACAAGGGACTTTTTTAATTTTAAGGAGGAAATTAAATGATAAATATACCACGTGGCACACAAGATATTTTGCCGAAAGATAGTTATAAATGGCAGTATATTGAAAATAAATTACACGAACTGATGAAAATTTATAATTATAAAGAAATTAGAACACCTATATTTGAAAGCACGGATTTATTTAGTAGAGGTGTTGGAGATTCAACTGATGTTGTACAGAAAGAAATGTACACATTTAAAGATAAAGGTGATAGAAGTCTCACATTGAGACCTGAGGGTACTGCTAGTGTAGTGAGAAGTTTCATAGAAAATAAAATGCAAGGTAATGCGAATCAGCCTGTAAAATTATATTATACTGGTCCTATGTTTAGATACGAAAGAAAACAAAAAGGACGTTATCGTCAATTCGTTCAATTTGGAGTAGAAGCAATTGGATCAGAAAATCCTGCAATCGATGTTGAAATTATTGCAATGCTTGTACACATTTATCAGTCATTCGGTTTGAAAAACTTAAAACTAGTTATTAACAGTATTGGTGATGCTGAATCAAGAGCAGATTATTCTAAAGCATTACAAGAACATTTTGAGCCAGTCATTGATACATTTTGTCAAGATTGTCAAAACAGACTTTATACAAATCCAATGCGCATTCTAGATTGTAAAGTTGATCGAGATAAAGAAGCTGTAAAAAATGCGCCGAAAATTACTGAATATTTGAATGATTATTCAAAAAGTTATTTCGAAGAAGTTAAAACACTATTAGATGAAATTGGTATTGAATATGAAATTGATAGCAATTTAGTACGTGGTTTAGATTATTATACGCACACTGCATTTGAAGTAATGAGCAATGCAGAAGGATTCGGAGCTATTACAACTCTATGTGGCGGTGGACGTTATAATGGATTATTAGAATTATTAGATGGTCCAAAAGAAACAGGTATAGGATTTGCTTTAAGTATTGAAAGACTATTGCTCGCTCTAGAGGCGGAAGGCATTGAAATAGAACAAGAAGACTCTATAGATTTATTCATTGCTACTATGGGAGAGCAAGCTGATCATTATTCAGTAGAATTACTTAATAAACTAAGATTAGCAGGTATTAGTTGTGACAAAGATTACTTAAGTAGAAAATTAAAAGGCCAAATGAAACAAGCTGACAGATTAAATGCAACTTATACAATTGTTATTGGTGAAGATGAATTACAAAAAGAGCAAGTAGAAGTTAAAAATATGAAAACTGGCGAAAGTGAACCAGTAGCATTTTCAGAATTAGAGAATTATTTAAAGGTGGAATCATAATGAATAAAAGAACAACTTATTGTGGAAGTGTAACAGAAGAATATATTGGACAGACAGTAACTTTAAACGGATGGGTACAAAAAAGACGTGACCTTGGCGGACTTATTTTTATAGATTTACGTGACCGTGAAGGCGTAGTACAAATTGTTTTTAACCCAGATTTTTCAGAAGAAGCTTTAAAAATTGCTGATAAAGTTCGTTCTGAATATGTTATACAAGTTAAAGGTCAAGTAACTAAAAGAGATGAAAAATCAGTTAATGATAAAATTAAAACTGGTAAAGTAGAAGTGCAAGTTTCAAGTATAGAAATATTAAATGAATCTGAAACACCACCGTTCTCAATTACAGATGTAAATGATATAGATGAAAATGTTCGTCTTAAATATAGATATATAGATTTACGTAGAGAAAGTTTAGCTCAAACATTTAAAATGAGACATCAAATTACACGCTCTGTTAGAAACTACTTAGATGAAGGAGATTTCTTTGAGGTTGAAACACCTGTTTTAACGAAATCAACACCAGAAGGGGCTAGAGACTACTTAGTTCCATCACGTGTCCATGATGGTGAATTTTATGCATTACCTCAATCACCACAAATTTTTAAACAGTTATTAATGATAGGCGGTTTTGATAAGTATTATCAAATCGTTAAATGTTTCAGAGATGAAGATTTAAGAGCTGATAGACAGCCTGAGTTTACTCAAATAGATATCGAAATGAGTTTCGTTGATCAAGAAGATGTTATGACAATGAACGAAGGTTTAATGAAACGTATTATGAAAGACGTTAAAGGAATCGATATTACGACACCATTCCCTCGTATGACTTACGCTGAAGCAATGGAGAGATATGGTATTGATAAACCAGATACACGTTTCGGTATGGAATTAATCAATTTATCACAATTAGCTTCACAAATGGAATTCAAAGTATTTAAAAGCGCTGTTGAAAACGGTGGGGAAGTTAAAGCGATAGTTGTTGAAAATGGAGCAGACGACTATTCAAGAAAAGATATTGATCAATTACAATCATTTGCAAGTATATACGGAGCTAAAGGTTTAGCTTGGGTTAAAGTAACTGATGAAGGATTAAACGGTCCAATTAGCAAATTCTTTAATGAATCACACACAGAAGAATTATTAAAAGAAACAGAAGCAAAATCTGGTGATTTAATTCTATTTGTTGCAGATAAAAAAGATGTTGTTGCAGCTAGTTTAGCTCAATTAAGAAATAAACTTGGTAAAGAACGTGGCTTAATAGATCCTAATCAATATAACTTCTTATGGGTTACAGATTGGCCATTATTTGAATATGATGAAGATACTAACCGTTATGTTGCTGCCCATCATCCATTCACTGCTCCTAAAAAAGAACACGAAGATATGTTAGAAACAGATCCTACAAATGTTGAAGCAAATGCATATGACATTGTATTAAATGGGTTTGAATTAGGTGGGGGTTCAATCAGAATCCACAAATCTGACTTACAAGAAAAAATGTTTAAAGCTTTAGGATTTACAGATGAGGAGGCTCAAGAACAATTCGGTTTCTTAATAGAAGCGTTTAAATATGGAGCACCTCCACATGGTGGAATTGCTTTAGGGTTGGATAGACTTGTTATGTTATTGGCTGGTAGAACTAATTTACGCGATACAATTGCTTTCCCTAAAACAGCAAGCGCATCTTGTTTATTAACTGACGCACCAAGCAAAGTATCAAATAGCCAATTACAAGAATTACATTTACAATTAGATTTAGACGAAGAATAACAAAAGTATAAATACTTGTTATTTAAAAGAATTATGATAAAATAAATTTATAAGGTAGACATCTGAAGTGTTCGTGATACGCTTTATGTATTTTGACCTAACACTTTCGATCAAGGGAGCCTAATGGGTTTTCTTAATAGCGCATACGCCTCTTAAGGAGGACATGCAAAATAAGAAACAGGGCACCCACCTGTATTTAGCAGGCCAAAATGATCTAGCACGCAATATTACGGCACAATTGGATTCTATCGGTACGCAAGACTCTATGTCTTGCGTATTTTTGTGTAAAGGAGTTAAAAATATGACTAAACATCAATTCTCAAGAAATGAGTTAGCGATTGGTAAAGAAGGATTAGATTTACTTAAAAGCAAAACAGTTGTTGTACTAGGAGTAGGCGGCGTTGGTTCTTTTGCTGCTGAAGCACTAGCAAGAACGAATATAGGACATATAATTTTAATCGATAAAGATGATGTAGATATTACAAATGTGAATAGACAATTACATGCACTTACTACAACAATTGGACAATCTAAAGTTGATTTAATGGAAGAACGCATTAGATTAATCAACCCAGATTGCAAAGTCACTTCATTACATATGTTTTATACAGAAGAAACATACGAAGCATTATTTAATGAATACGATATAGATTATTTTTTAGATGCTAGTGATACAATTATGTACAAAATACATCTTATGAAAGAATGTTTAGAAAGAAACATCAACGTGATTTCAAGTATGGGGGCTGCAAATAAAACAGACCCTACTAGATTTGAAATTGCTGATATTTCAAAAACACATACTGATCCAATGGCAAAAATTATTCGTCTTAAACTTAGAAAAATGGGAATTCATAAAGGAATAAATGTAGTATTTAGTGATGAAAGTCCTATTGTAATAAGAGAAGATGTTAATGAAGTCGTCGGAGATAAAAATGCTAAAGTTAGAAAAGCACAAATGCCACCATCTTCAAATGCTTTTGTACCAAGTACAGTAGGATTGATTTGTGCAAGTTATGTAGTGAATGACATACTAAAAGATATTCATGTTAAGAGAGTTAAAGATAAGTAAAAACAACAGGCTGAGACATTTATATGTCCCAGCCTGTTTTTATTATATAAGCACGTGTAGCTTATTGTTTATAATGAATAAGAGAATAATGGATTCTCTAACGTGCAAGAAATATATGACAAGCTCGTTACATTCTCTAACGAGCTAGAGATTGTAAACAAGCCCGTTACCTCAATATCCATCATTATTTCAATGTAATTTCACCCTAAATATATATGATACGCTGCTCTAACGTGCAAGAAATATAAGACAAGCTCGTTACATTTTCTAACGAGCTAGAGGTTGTATACAAGCCCGTTAGCGCAATATCCATCATCATTTCAATGTAATTTCACCCTAAATATATACGATACATAGCGCTAACGTGCAAGAAACATGAGAAAAGCCCGTTACATTTTCTAACGAGCTAGTGATGATAAACAAGCCCGTTAGAGTGATATTTCCTACGATTTTGTATAATGTTGACTCCGTTTATATTCTAGATGACTTTATTATAAATTAGTTTTTGTTTTTTAAATTTTTGTAGACTTCTGCAAATTGTTGTTCTGCTTTGGACGTTAATTTTGGTTGGTAGTATTGTTTATGCTTTAATGTATCAGGTAAATATTGTTGTTTTACATAACTATTTTCATAGTTATGAGGATATTTATAGCCTATTGCGTTACCTAATTCTTTAGCACCTTGATAGTGTCCATCTTTTAAATGTTTTGGTACAAGACCTGCTTTACCATTTTTAATATCTGATAATGCTGAATCTATTGAGGTAATAGCTGAGTTAGATTTAGGAGAGAGGCACAGCTCTATAACTGCCTGACTTAATGGAATACGTGCTTCGGGAAATCCTAATCGTTCACTTGCTTCAATTGCTGATAATGTTCTTGCTGCAGCGCCTGGTGAAGCTAAACCAATATCTTCATAGCTAATAACTAATAAACGCCTAGCTATAGTAGGTAAGTCTCCAGCTTCTATAAGTCGTGCTAAGTAATGTAGTGCAGCATCTACATCACTACCTCTAATAGATTTTTGGAATGCGCTCATCACATCGTAGTGTTGATCACCATCTTTGTCATGTTGAAAAGCGCTTTTTTGTATACATGTTTTTGCGTCTTCAACCGTAACGTGTCGAGTATCATTTTCGATATCTGCGCTTAATACAGCTAGTTCTAATGCATTCAAAGCGCTCCTTACATCACCATAACTAGCTTGTGCGAAATAAGCGATTGCTTCTTCATCTACTTCAGGTTGATATGATAATAATCCATTTTCTTCATCGTTTAATGCACGATTTAAAGCTTCTATAATGTCTTCCTCTTCTAGCGGATATAATTCGAAAATTTGAGCTCTACTTCTAATCGCTGGATTAATAGCATGATATGGATTTGAAGTGGTTGCACCAATTAAAACTATTTTGCCCGATTCTAAGTGAGGTAATAAAAAGTCTTGCTTCGCTTTATCTAATCTGTGAATCTCATCTAACAGTAATATAACTTGTCCAGAAATTTTAGCTTCTTCTACGACAAGTTGCATATCTTTTTTCGTGTTTGTAACAGCGTTAAGCTGTCTAAACTTATATTGTGTACTACCTGCAATAGCTTGTGCAATGCTTGTTTTTCCTATTCCTGGGGGCCCATAAAAAATCATAGACGTTAATCTTTTAGTTTCTACCATTCGTCTAATAATGGCTTTAGGTCCAACTAAATGATCTTGACTAATGACATCATCTATCGTTTTTGGACGCATTCTATATGCTAACGGTTCGTTTTTCATCTGTGATCAACCTTTCTAATTACTCAAACTGTCAAAAAAATGATAAAATAAGTTAAACAATACTTTTTAAAGAAAACAAGAGGTGTAGTACATGAAAATTTCAACTAAGGGACGATATGGCTTAACACTAATGATATCGTTGACCAAGCGTTATGGTCAAGGATGTACATCATTGAAGTCTATCGCCGAAGAAAATAATTTAAGTGATTTATATTTAGAACAATTGGTAGGGCCATTAAGAAATGCTGGTCTTATTAAAAGTGTCAGAGGTGCAAAAGGGGGATATGAATTACAAAAATCACCATCTGAAATCACTGCTGGGGATGTTATAAGGTTATTAGAAGGACCAATTACACCAGTCGAAGGAATAGAAGATGAACCTCCAGCTCAACAACAGTTATGGATAAGAATACGTGACGCTGTTAAAGAAGTGCTGGATAATACGACTTTAGAATATTTAGCGAACTATACAAACCAAGATGAATTAGAAGGTTATATGTTCTATATTTAAAAATAATTGAGATTGAACGCGAGCGTTCAATCTCTTTTTTATGCCTAAGTGTACGATTTCAGTGCCCAACTGTAAAAAACTGCTATAAAAGTTAACGGTTGGGTATAAATAATATCAAAGTAGGGTATTTTTATCCTAGAATATTAATTTCATATTAAAATAATTGTACATTACAACAAAGGAGTGTTTTAAATGAATAGATTAAAAATATTTATGTTGGCCTTAGTCTCCGTTATTATGGTTGGTTTAGTTAGTGCACCATTAGAAGCAAATGCACATAATGAACCAAAACAACCAAGAGTCATATTACCTAAGAATGACCGCACGCAAATAACAGACACGACTTCTGGACATTACCAATCTGTTGCATTTGCTGATATAGGCGGTACGTCTATAGCATCTGGGGTTGTAGTAGGTAAAAATACAATTTTAACAAATAAACATGTAGTAGACTTTACGAATGGTGATGCATCTCAATTGAAATTCTCACCAGGAGCAAATGGCGAAGGAAATTACCCGTTTGGTACTTTCACAGCTACTGATTACACAACTGCTCCAGATGGAGAAGATTTAGCTGTGGTCCATGTTGGTAAGAATAGTAAAGGACAGTCTATTGGTGATGTAGTTCAACCTTCAAGTCCAGTAGATACATCATCTGTGAAAAAAGGTGATCCAATTACAGTTACAGGTTATCCTGGTGACAAGCCATTAGCTACTTTATGGGAAAGTAAAGGTAATGTATTATCCGCTTCAGGCAGTAGCATTACATATGATTTAAGCACATACGGTGGTAACTCAGGTTCACCTATATTTAACGCTAATAAAGAATTGATTGGTATTCATTATGGTGGCGTTACAGGTGAACATAACAGTGGTGTCCTATTCAATTCAAGTGTACAAGAATATATTAATAATAATTTAAAATAGAACATAAACACACAGTCCGAGACATTTTTATATGTCTCGGACTGTGTGTTTTTATATCTAATTTACTCACTGTATATTTCGTCTACTACTTTTTTGAATGATTCAAATGATTTATACTGTTTATCTAAATCATAAATATAACTAACTGCCATAATTTCATCTACATTATATTTTTCTTGGAATGCTAAAAATTGTTTTTTAACTGTTTCTTCACTACCTATAAATGAAGTGTTTGTTTTATCTTGTGCCATATATTTTTCTTGAGGTGACCAAATGTTTTCTAATTGATCTGTTGGTGGTTGTAATGGTAAACGTGAATTTCTAACAATACCTAAGAACATTAAATGCATAGTGGATGATAAATATGTTGCTTCTTCATCTGTTTCTCCTATTATGACATTTAAACATACTGTCACACGTGGTTTATCTAAATACTCAGATGGTTCGAATAAATCACGATAAATTTCTATAGCTTGTGCCATTTGTTGTGGTGCAAAATGAGCTGCAAACACATAAGGTAGACCAAGGCGAGCTGCTAAGTGGGCAGAATCTGTTGATGAACCTAACACGTATATAGGGATATTTGTATCTACACCAGGGTAAGGTCTTACATATGATTGATCTTCTTCAGGACCGAAATATTTTAATAATTGTTTAATGTCATCTCCGAATGTATATACACCTTTATGTGAATCACGTCTTAGTGCAGAAGCAGTCATCATATCAGTGCCGGGAGCGCGACCAAGTCCTAAATTAAGGCGGTTTGGAAACATAGTAGCCATTGTACCAAATTGTTCTGCTACGACTAGTGGAGCGTGGTTAGGAAGCATGATACCACCTGAACCTACCATGATTGAATCTGTATGTTCTAAAGTATGTTGTATTAATAAAGCAGTTGCAGAACTTACTAAATTAGGTGCATTATGATGTTCAGCTATCCAATAACGTTCGTAACCTAATTTTTCTACATGTTGTGCAAGTTGTACCATATTTTGAATCGCTTCTTGCTCTGATTCTCCTTTTCTTAAAGGAACAAGATTCAAAGCAGAAATTGGGAAATGTGATTGCATGTTTAATTCTCCTTACTTATTTATATAATCGAAGTATAACAATAGTAAAGAAGGCGCTCTATGAAATTGCTCATTAAAAGTTGACTAATGTAAAACTTCTCGTTATACTATATGAAAATTTAGCGAAAGGTGGCATCAATATTAGACATGGACATCCAATAATTTTTACGCACTTAATTTGATTACGTAAAAATACCATTGTATTACACAATGATGATTGGATAAATATGTCTAAATATTGTAAGCCACCATTACTGAGAATAGTGTAATGGTGCGTCCTTGTATGTGTAATACATGGGTCGGGAGGCAACATTATGCTATTTTTATTTGAAGAAAAACCATTAGAAATTGAGAATAAACAGCTTATAAAACGTTTGTCATTTCATATCGAAGACCATGAGCATTTAGCCATTATCGGCGTTAATGGTGTTGGTAAATCTACGCTATTACATCATATTCATAAAAATGAATTGATTGATACAGCCATGATGGAACAAGATTTAAGTAAATATGATGATATTGATGTTATGGATTATGTCATGTCTGCATATCCAAAGTTAGTTGAATTGAGAAAAGATTTATCTGACATTGATTCTTTAAATAGTTATATAGAATTAGACGGATATAACGTTGAAAATAACATTATTATTGAAGGGAATAAATTAGGATTATCATCAACACATTTTGAGCAAAAGATAGGCACTTTAAGTGGTGGTGAGCAAACTAAAGTCTCATTTTTAAAAGTTATTTTATCAGATGCACCATTATTATTAATAGACGAACCAACTAACCATATGGATAAAGAGATGAAAGTGTGGTTAATAAAAGCTTTTAAATCAGAACCAAGAGCTATTCTATTCGTATCGCATGATAGAGAGTTTTTAAATGAAACACCAGATGCTATTTTAGAGCTCACAAAAGATGGTGCAACTCGATATTCAGGCCATTATGATGATTATAAAAATCAAAAAGATATTGAAATTGAAACAGAAAAATTAAAATATGAAAAAGAACAGAAAGAACAAAAAGCAATAGAAGAAAGTATTAAGAAATACAAAGAATGGTATCAAAGCGCTGCTCAGAAAGCTTCTGTTCGTAGTCCATATGCTCAAAAACAATTAAGTAAATTAGCTAAAAGATTTAAATCAAAAGAACATCAGTTAAATCGTAAATTAGAAGAATCAAAATCTGATAATCCGTTAGAAGAAAATAAATCCTTTTCTATAGAAAATAATGAATTTAAATCACATTACTTAGTAAGATTCGAAAATGTTTCATTTTCATATAAGAGTCGTGAAATTTTTAAAGACACTTATTTTGAAATAAAGAGAAATCAAACTGTAATTATAGAAGGTAAAAATGGGTCCGGTAAATCTACATTGATACAATTAATTTTAGGTAACTTATTACCAATGAGTGGAGCTGTCAAAAAGCACCCAGACTTAGACATAGGATACTTCTCGCAAGATTTTCAAAATTTAAACCCAAATAACTCGGTATTAGAAGAAGTTATGGATATTGAGAATATGACGATAACAGACGCGAGGACTATTTTAGCGAGTTTTTATTTTGATAAGAGCAGGATGAATGATAAAGTTCGTCAGTTATCAATGGGAGAAAAGTGCAGGTTACAATTTGTAAAATTATATTTTTCTAACCCACACATCTTAATTTTAGATGAACCAACTAATTATTTTGATATTGGTATGCAAGAGAAAATCATACAATTAATCCAAAGTTTTAATGGTGCAGTAATTATTGTGTCGCATGATGAAATTTTTAAAGATGAAATAAGAGACCAAGTTTGGAAGATTGAAAACTGTAAGCTCATTCATGAAAATGTATCTATTAATACACCTATTGATGCTGAATCGATGAAGGAAGAGTTAAAAATATTAGAGCAATTTACAGATGAAAGAAATAAAGAAACAGACTTCTAGTCAATTTTATAAAATGGTGCTAGAATAGTGACATTGAAAACTAAGAAAGGACGTTCAAGATGAAAGTATATGCAGATTATGCAGCGACAACGCCAGTAAAACCTATTGTTACTGAAAAAATAACAGAAATATTATCAGAGCATTATGGAAATCCATCTTCTATACATTCTATAGGTAGAGATGGGAGGAAATATTTAGATCAAGCGAGAAGAGACATTGCATCTGTTTTAGGGTCTCAACCAAATGAAATTATATTTACAAGTGGTGCGACAGAAGCAAACAATACGGCAATAAAAGGCGTTGCGAGAAAAAAAGAAAATCAAGGAAAGCATATTATCACAAGCAGTATAGAGCATCATTCTGTATTGCATGTCTTTGAAGAACTTGAGCGTGAAGGATTTGAAGTCACTTATTTAGATGTTCATCCAAATGGTGTTGTAGATTTAGAACATTTAAAAGAGAGCATTAGACCAGATACAACTTTAATTTCAATTATGCTTGTTAATAATGAAGTTGGAACTGTTCAACCTTTATATGAGATTGCCGAAATAATTGAAGGACAAGAAATTACATTCCATGTCGATGCTGTTCAAGCAATTGGACATATGCCTATTGATTTTAATGAAATGCCTATGGATATGCTAAGTGTTACAGCTCATAAATTTGGTGGTCCAAAAGGTATAGGTGCTTTGCTTGTTAAAAAGGATATTCAGTTTAATACATTTATTCAAGGTGGAGAACAAGAACTAAAGAGAAGAGCAGGTACTGAGAATGTTCCTTATATTTGTGGAATGGCAACAGCTATAATTGAAGCTAATGAAAATATGGATTATCACAATGTACACTTAATGAATTTAAAGCAAAATTTCATCGTAGGATTACAACAAAATGCGATACCATTTGAACTTAATGGAAGTATGACAGATACAACCGGCCATATAACGAATTTATACTTTCCATTTATAGAAGTTGAAACAATGCTTACGTTATTGGATATGTCTAATATTTATGTTTCAAGTGGTTCTGCTTGTACAGCTGGATCTACACTACCATCTCATGTACTACAAGCGATGTTTGGCAATGAAGAAAGAACGAAAAAATCTGTAAGATTTAGTTTTGGATTAGAGACAACTGAAGAAGAGATTAACTATATTGTAAGTGCAATTATGAAAATATATCATCAATTTAAGGAGGAAGAAAATGAATAATCAATCTACCCGTGTAGTCGTAGGTATGAGCGGGGGCGTAGATAGTTCTGTAACTGCGCATATATTAAAAGAACAAGGTTATGATGTCGTAGGCATATTTATGAAAAATTGGGATGACACTGATGAAAATGGTGTCTGTACAGCTACTGAAGACTATAATGATGTTATTGCAGTATGTAACCAACTAGATATTCCTTATTATGCAGTAAATTTTGAAAAAGAATATTGGGATAAAGTGTTTACGTATTTCTTAGATGAGTATAAAAAAGGAAGAACACCAAACCCTGATGTTATGTGTAATAAAGAAATTAAATTCAAAGCATTTTTAAATCATGCTTTAAAACTTGGAGCAGATTATGTTGCTACAGGTCATTATGCTCGTGTAAGACGCGATGGCGATAAAGTAGAAATGCTTAGAGGCGTAGACAATAATAAGGACCAAACTTATTTCTTAAACCAATTAACAGAAGAACAACTTTCTAAAGTTATGTTCCCATTAGGAGAATTAGAAAAAAGTGAAGTACGAAAAATTGCAGAAGAACAAGATTTAGCAACTGCAAAAAAGAAAGATTCTACGGGTATTTGTTTTATCGGCGAAAAAAACTTTAAAACATTTTTATCTCAATATTTACCTGCTCAAAATGGTAAAATGCAAACACTTGATGGCGTAGATATGGGAGAACATACTGGTTTAATGTATTATACAATTGGACAAAGACATGGTCTAGGAATTGGCGGAGACGGAGATCCATGGTTTGTTGTAGGTAAAAATCTTAAAGATAATGTGTTATATGTTGAACAAGGCTTTCACCATGAAGCTTTATATAGTGATTACTTAATCGCTTCTGATATTTCTTTCATCAATGAATTAGATTTCAGCACACCAATTCAGTGTTCTGCAAAATTTAGATATAGACAAAAAGATACAAATGTTACAGTAGAAAAAATTTCAGATAACCAAATTAAAGTCATTTTTGAAGAACCAGTAAGAGCAATTACACCTGGACAAGCTGTCGTATTATATGATGGTGAAGTTTGTTTAGGTGGCGCTACAATTGATGAAGTATATAAAACTGAAAAGCAATTAGACTATATGGTATAAAATTTTTAGAGGTGATATCTTTTAAGATACACCTCTTTTTAATTTTGTTATAATGGTAGTCAATGATAATTTAAAAGGAGTTAAATCATGCATAACGAAAATGAAATCGTAGAATTAATAGAAAATAAAAAATTTGATGAAGCACTCAAATGTTTATTTGAAAATATAGAAGAGAATCCAAATGAAGTGACGAATTACATTAATGCGGGTACTATTTTGGCTGAAGCGGATGAAATAGAAAAAGCAGAAAAATTCTTCCAAAAAGCTATTACTATAAATGAAGAGCACGGTGGTGCATATTATAGTTTAGCGAATTTATATTACAATCAACAAAGATTTGATGAAGCTGTTAAATTATATCAATTTGCTATTCAAAAAGGTTTAAATGATTCAGATACTAACTTTATGTTAGGCATGTGTTTTAACGAATTAGGAGCACATACTGAAGCAATGCCATACGTTATGAGAGCTCATGAACTAAAACCAGATGATTTAGAAATAGCTTTTCAATATGGTTTAACACTTTGCCAAGTAGAAATGTTTGGAGAAGCCATAACGCAATTAGAAAATGTGCTTGAAAAAGATTCACAACATGTGGATGCATTATATAATTTAGGATTAGCAAAATATATGAAAAATGAAGATGCTGAAGAAGCGTTACAATACTTCAATAAAGCAGTAGAGATACAACCGGACCATTTATTAAGTGGACACGCAATTAAAATGTTTGAACAAATGTCAGAGGAGGACTAGCATTGGAAAATTTATCTTTATTTGATCTTTCACATGTTAAAGGTGAAGTTATTAGAATATTATTTCAAAATAGTGATAACTATTACACTGTTATAAAAGTTGATGTGATGGATTCAAATGAAGATTTTGACCATGAAGTCACTATAGTAGGGTACTTTCCTCAAATTGTAGAAGGTGAAACTTATCTTTTTAAAGGTAAGGTTATTGAACATCCTAAATATGGAAAGCAACTTCAAGCTGACACTTTCGAGAAAGAATTACCTCAAACGAAACAAGGTGTCATTCATTATTTGTCCAGTGATTTATTTAAAGGAATAGGTAAGAAAACTGCAGAGACAATCGTCAATAAATTGGGTGAAAATGCACTACAAAAAATATTGGATGATCCAGATGTATTAGAAGAAATACCTAAATTAAACAAACAAAAACGTAGTACTATAGTAGAATCTATAAGAGAAAATCAAGCGATAGAACGCATAATGATAAAGTTAAATGAATTAGGATTTGGACCTAAACTAGCCATGAGTATTTATCAAACGTATAAAGAAGAAACAATGAACATCATAAAACAGTCTCCTTATCGATTAGTTATGGATATAAATGGTATTGGTTTTCAAAGAGCAGACCAAATCGCTGAACAAATTGGTATTTCAAAAGACCATAATGAACGTGTTGTGGCGGGTGTGAATTACTATTTAGATCAGCAATCGTTACAAAACGGTCATACATTTTTACCGATTGATATTTTAATCAATGGTGCATATGAATTATTAAATCATAACCAACCTGAAGTTGTAGCAAAAGAGCAAATTAATGATGTTATCGTTGAGATGAGTGAAGAAAGTAAAATTATAATAGAAGACAATAATTGTTTCATGCCATCTTTATATTACTCAGAAGCTAAAAGTGTTCAAATTATGCATAGATTGTATCAACACCAAGAAGATTTAAAAGAAATTGAAAAAAGTGATTTACAACTTCATATTGGTGAAATAGAAGACATGAATGACGTTTCTTATGCTGAAGGGCAGAAGAATGCACTCGAAACAGCCATCAATAATAAAATGATGTTATTAACAGGTGGTCCTGGTACAGGTAAGACGACTGTTATAAGAGGAATATGTGAGCTATATTCTGAAATTCATGGCGTTAGTTTGGATTATGATGATTATCAAGAAGGAACTGATTTTCCAATAGTTTTAGCAGCTCCAACAGGAAGAGCAGCTAAAAGATTAAGTGAATCAACTGGTTTAGAAGCCATGACTATCCATAGATTGATAGGTTGGAGTAAAGATACTCAACCTGATGATGTATTAGATAATGATATACATGCTCATTTAATTATATTGGATGAAATGTCTATGGTTGATACATGGTTAATGTACCAATTTTTAAGAGCAGTACCTGATTATGCGCAAATTATTTTTGTAGGTGATGAAGATCAATTACCTTCAGTTGGGCCTGGTCAAATATTCAAAGATTTAATTGATTCAAAAGTCATTCCACGTGTGAACTTAACAGAAGTATATAGGCAACAAGAAGGTTCATCAATCATTGATTTAGCACATAAAATAAAAAATAATATTCCAGTTTCTATTAATGAAAAACATCATGACCGCTCATTTATCAGTTGTAACAGTAACCAAATTGCTTCAGTCGTTGAAAAAGTTGTTCAAGGTGCAGTTAAAAAAGGATATAATATGCAAGATATTCAAGTTCTTGCGCCAATATATCGTGGTCCAGCAGGTATCAATAAGTTAAATCAATTACTTCAAGACATTTTAAATCCTAAAACTGAAGAAACAAGGTTTTTACAATACGGTGAAGTAGAGTATCGTGAACAGGATAAAGTACTACAGCTTATTAATAGACCGGACGATAACGTGTTTAATGGTGATATTGGTGTTGTTATAGGTGTATATAAAGCTGAAGAAAATGCTTTGGGGAAAGATGTTATTATCGTTGATTATGAGGGAAATGAAATAACTTACACGAAACAAGATTTATCAGAGGTTACACATGCATATTGTTGTTCAATTCATAAATCACAAGGCTCGGAATTTCCGATTGTTATCATGCCTATTGTTAGACAATACTTTAGAATGTTACAGAAAAACATTTTATATACTGGTTTAACAAGAGCAAAACAGTCTTTAGTTGTCTGTGGTGAGGAAAATGCTTTTAATCAAGGTATTAAAACATTAGGAAATGGACGTATGACGTCTTTCGATACAAAACTTAAACTGTATTTTAGTAATGATGATACAGAGGAACCAACTGAAATCAAAAATTTGATACTGACAGAAGAAAATATGTATGAAGTTGATCCAATGATAAACATGCAAAATAAAACACCTTATGACTTCATGAAATAATTGACATACAAAATAACTCTGCTTATAATCAAATAGAATACAAAAAGAAGAGGAGTAAATAAATAATCGCTTAGAGAGACATGTTGGTTGGTGAAAAACATGACATTATTTATTGAACGCTGCTTCTTTGAACTATAATCAAATAAACTTAAAGTGATGACATTGTGTCATAACTAGGGTGGTACCGCGATACGTTCGTCCCTTTTTTAGGGATGGGCGTTTTTTATTTATTTTGAGGAGTGATTTGAATGAAAAATTTAAAAGCTAGTGAAATAAGACAGATGTACATTGATTTCTTCGTAGAAAAAGGGCATATGGTTGAACCATCAGCACCTTTAGTACCTATCGATGATGATACGTTATTATGGATAAATTCTGGGGTTGCGACATTGAAGAAATATTTCGATGGCCGTGAAATACCTAAAAATCCTAAAATTGTTAACGCTCAAAAGGCAATTCGTACAAACGATATTGAAAATGTAGGGTTTACAGCAAGACATCATACATTCTTTGAAATGTTAGGTAATTTCTCAATTGGTAACTATTTCAAAAAAGAAGCTATTCAATATGCATGGGAGTTTTTAACAAGCGAACGTTGGATGGCTATGGATCATGAAAAACTGTACGTTACGATACATCCAGAAGATACAGAAGCTTATGATTTGTGGCATGACATGATTGGTTTGGAAGAGAGTAGAATTATTAGAATCGAAGGTAACTTTTGGGATATAGGTGAAGGACCGTCTGGACCTAATACTGAAATCTTTTATGACCGCGGTGAAACCTATGGACAAGAAGATCCTGAAGAAGAAATGTACCCAGGTGGAGAAAACGAGCGTTACTTAGAAGTTTGGAATTTAGTATTCAGTGAGTTTAACCATAATAGTGATCACACATATACACCATTACCTAATCAAAATATTGATACGGGATTGGGTCTAGAAAGAATGACATCTATTGCTCAAGATGTTCCAACAAACTATGATACTGATTTATTTATTCCAATTATTGAACAAGTAGAACTTATTAGTGGTTTGAAATATCGAGAAAATAAAGAACAAGATACAGCATTCAAAGTTATTTCTGATCATATTAGAACGATTAGTTTTGCTATTAGTGATGGCGCACTACCTGCTAACGAAGGTCGTGGATACGTATTAAGAAGGTTATTAAGAAGAGCAGTACGTTTTAGCCAAAGTTTAAAAATTAATGAACCTTTCTTATATAAACTAGTTGATATTGTTGCAGAAATAATGGAACCATACTATCCAAATGTAAAAGAACAAAGCGATTTCATCAAGAAAGTAGTTAAATCAGAAGAAGACCGTTTCCATGAAACTTTAGAAGAAGGTCTTGCGATTCTTAACACGATGATGCTTAAAGCTAAAGAGAATAATCATATATTATCAGGTTCAGATGCATTTAAACTTTATGATACTTACGGTTTCCCAATTGAGTTAACAGAAGAAATCACAACTCAAGAAGGTATATCAATAGATGAAGAAGGCTTTGCGGATGAAATGCGTCAGCAAAGAGAAAGAGCAAGAGCAGCTCGTCAAAAAACGCAATCTATGCAAGTTCAAAATGAAGTGTTGAGTAAATTAACAACACCGAGCACATTTGTTGGTTATGATAAAACAGAAATACAAACAGAAATTACAGATATTATTCTAAACGGCGAAATATGTGAAGAAGCAGAAAGTGGAGAAACGATACAATTTATTTTAAGAGAAACGCCATTTTATGCAATTTCTGGTGGACAAGTTGCCGATACAGGAATCATTAGACATGATCAATTCGAAATTGCAGTGACAGAAGTTACTAAAGCACCAAATGGTCAAAACTTACACACTGGTCATGTTACATTTGGACAAGTTCATGTAGGCACTACAGTTGATGCATTTGTAAATAAAGATGAAAGAAGAAGTATTACAAAAAATCATTCTGCTACCCATTTATTACATGCAGCATTAAAAGAAGTATTAGGAAATCATGTTAACCAAGCTGGTTCATTAGTTGAAAGCGAAAGATTAAGATTTGATTTCTCTCACTTTGGACAAGTAACTGCTGAAGAATTAGAACAAATAGAGCAAATAGTGAACGAAAAAATTTGGGAAAACATTGCAGTCCAAATTGAAGAAATGTCTATCGATAAAGCTAAAGAAAAAGGTGCAATGGCATTATTCGGTGAAAAATACGGTGATATTGTACGCGTTGTAGATATGTCGCCATTCTCTATTGAGCTTTGTGGTGGTATACATGTCCAAAACACAAGCGAAATTGGATTGTTTAAAATCGTTTCAGAATCAGGTACTGGTGCAGGTGTAAGAAGAATAGAAGCAGTAACTGGCAAGGTAGCATACGAAACATTAAAAGAAACAGAGCAAATTCTTAACGATGTAATGAGTCATGTTAAAGTAAAAGAGCAAGATAGAACAATAGAAAAAATCGATCAAATTCAACAACAAATTAAAGACTTAGAAAAAGAACTTCAACATAAAAATAAAGTTATTACGGATTTAAAAACAGGTAATATTGAAGAAAGTGTAGAAGAAATTAACGGTATAAAAGTATTGTCTACACAAGTTGAAGCAGAAAATCCAAAAGTATTGAGAACAATTATGGATGACTATAAATCAAAAATGCAAGATACCGTATTGTTGTTAGCAAGTGTTAACGGCGAAAAAGTATCATTAGTAGCTTCAGTTCCAAAATCATTAACAGATAAAGTTAAAGCAGGAGATATCATTAAAGAAGCTGCTCAAATTACAAATGGTAAAGGTGGCGGTCGTCCTGATATGGCACAAGGTGGCGGTACTGATCCTTCCAAAGTAACAGAAGCATTACAGTTTGTTAAAAACTACATTAAAACTCTATAATTTTAAGTATTAAAGGAATATGATATAATTAATACTAAGTTAATGGAGTTAAGGAGTGTAAAAAAAGATGAATAATTTTGATAAAACAATGAAATTTAATTATGATGAATTTCCAAAAGAAGATGTCAAAACAGTACTACAAAATGTTTATCGCACTTTAGAAGAAAGAGGATATAATCCAGTGAATCAAATTGTTGGATATTTACTTTCTGGTGATCCTGCGTATATCCCTAGACACAATGAAGCTAGAAATCAAATAAGACGCTTAGACAGAGATGATATAATGGAAGAACTAGTATCAACTTATTTAAAGCAAGAAAATGAATTCAATGCTTAACAAGAGGATAATTGGTTTAGACGTTGGAAGTAAGACTATAGGTGTAGCTGTAAGTGACGCTATGGGATGGACAGCTCAAGGTATCGATACACTCCAAATTAACGAAGAAACAGAAGATTTTGGCTTTGATGAATTAATCAAAATTATAGATCAATATGATGTTGACACTGTCATTATTGGATTGCCTAAGAATATGAATAATTCAATCGGCCCACGTGGTGAAGCTTCCATCTACTTTAAAGAATTATTAGAGAAGAAAAGACCTGATTTGAAGTTGAAATTGTGGGATGAAAGATTAAGTACTGTCGGCGCTGAACGAACATTACTTGAAGCGGACGTATCTCGTAAAAAAAGAAAAAAAGTAATAGATAAAATGGCTGCAGTATTTATATTACAAGGTTATTTGGATTCTATTAAATAACGCATACAGAGGAGAATTAATAATGAGTGAACAAAATCATGAAGGACATTTAGAAATTAATAACGAAGAGGAATTACTAACTTTAATCGATGAGAATAATAACGAAGTTCTTTATCGTAAAGTGTTAGAATTCTACCATCCTGAATTCAAAAAAGAATATATCATCTTAGCAGAAGAAGGTTCGGATCAAGACGAAGAAATTGAACTGATTCCAATGATTAATGAAGCTAATGATGACGGTGAAGGCGGAAAATTATTACCAGTTGAAACAGATGAAGAGTGGGATATGATTGAAGAAATCGTAAACACTGAAATGGATGATATCTAAACTTCACTTGTAATAGTACACTTTGTCCCTAATGTGATATAATCATTAGGGACAATTTATTTATCTAAGGAGTAAAAGTGGCTTATGAAGAAAAATAGTATTTATAAAGATGCAAGGTTGTTATCTAAGTATATAAGTTTAACGATTTTAGTCATCCTTTTCTTATTATTTATACTAACAGTTTTAATAGGGTTAATTGTTGCAGGAGTAAATACGAGACCAGTAAATGCTGACAGCAATGAAAAAATCATCATAACTGTTAATCCAAATACTACGACTGAAACGTTAAGTCACCAACTTGCAGATAAAAATATTATAAGAAACGCTACGACATTCAAATATTATTTAAAATTAAATAATATTTCTAGCTTTCAAGCAGGTGAATATAAGTTTTCGCCATCTATGACGCTCAAAGAAATAGCGAAAAGTTTAGAATCTGGTAAAGTTTATTTAAAAACTGCTGTTCAATTTGAAATAAAAGAAGGTTCTACAATTGAACTAATAGCGGGAGTAGTAGAAGAGAACACTTCAATATCAAGAGAAACTTTTAAGAAGAAAATGCGGGATAGAGACTACATAAAGAAATTCCAAAAAAAATATCCTGACATGTTAACTGACGAGATAATGAATAAAGATATTAGATATCCTTTAGAAGGGTATTTAGCTCCGAATACATATCAATATTCAGAAAGTGATGTATCATTAGATGATATTATAGATGAAATGTTGAAGAATACTTATGACACTACATTTAAGAAATATAAAGACAATGGTGCTTTTAAGATAACAAAAAACTACCAAGAAACTGAAATTACATTCCATGAATATATGACATTATCTTCAATAGTTGAGTCGGAAATGAAGAAGATAACTGACAAATCAAGATATATTTCGTTATTAATAAACAGAATAGAAAATAACCCGCAAAGTGCTTTAGATTCTGACGCGACTGTTAGATATGCAGTTAGAAAAGAACCAAATGAGGATTTGTCAGAAAGTGACTTTAATAATGACTCGAAATATAACTCTTATACACACAAGGGTATTCCAATTGGATCAATAAGCAATATTTCTGAAGAAACAGCTAGTACAACAATTAATCCACCAGATACGGATTACTATTATTTTACAAAAAACAATAGTGGTAAAGTATTATTCTCATCTAGTTTAAAAGAACAAAAAGAAAACCAATCTAAATAAAATATTAAAGCAAGAACGCTGAAACTGATTATAAGCGTTCTTGTTTTAAATTTACTCTTACTATTTATGTCATTATGTGATAAAATATCTAATGTTTATAAAACCATATAAATAAATGAGTGAGACATACTAACTAGTTATATAAACTAGTTGGGTTTTTTATTATATTCAAGTGTAAGGAAGTCATGACATGGATAAAGATATAGAGTATATTGAACAATTGTTATTTCAAAACTCATCTCAAATTGATGATTTGAGACCGTATGCTGCTCAACATAATGTCCCAATTATGGATAAGATATCGACCGAATTTGTAAAACAAATTATTAGAATAAAAGAAGCTAAAAATATTTTAGAAATTGGTACAGCTATTGGATATAGTGCAATGCATTTCGCTTCATGTCATAACGATATTAAAGTTTGGACTATTGAAAGAAATGAAGAAATGTATGAGCTAGCTGCTCGCAATATAAAACAATATGGTTTTGAAAATCAAGTTAATCCCATTTTCGCTGATGCTTTAAAAGCAGAAAAATTCATTCCAAATGAAATTAAATTTGATATGATATTTATTGATGCAGCTAAGGCTCAATCACAAAAGTTTTTCGAGCTATATGAGCCATTTTAAAAAATGATGGGGTCATTATTACTGATAATATTTTATATCATGGATTTGTAAGTGATATCGATATTGTTAGAAGTAGAAATGTAAGACAAATGGTTAAAAAAGTTAAAAATTATAATGAGTGGTTAATAAATCGCAAAGACTATAAGACAACTTTAATGAACGTAGGAGATGGCATAGCTATTTCTAAAAAGGAGTTAGAAGTATGACAGAATTACTAGTTACGCCTAAGTCAATCAACCACATTGAGACTTTAATTGAATTAGGTGCAGATGCGTTTGTCATTGGTGAAGAAAAATTTGGCTTAAGACTAGCAGGAGAATTTAAAGAACCAGAATTACGTGAGGCTATTAAAATTATTCATGAACATGGTAAAAAAGCATATGTAGCTGTAAATGCTATTTTTCATAATGAACATATAGCTGATCTAGAAGCATATATTGATTTATTACATGAATTAAACGTTGACCGCATTATTTTTGGAGATCCTGCAGTATTGATGGCAGTAAAAGAACAAGAGAACCCAATACCTTTAAATTGGAATGCTGAAACTATTGTCACAAATCATTTCCAATGTAATTATTGGGGAGAACGCGGTGCTAATAGAGCAGTTCTTGCACGTGAACTAAGCATAGAAGAAGTAATCGAAATAAAGAAAAACAGCAATGTGGAAATAGAAGTGCAAGTTCATGGAATGACATGTATGTTCCAATCTAAACGTAAACTGCTAGGTAATTACTTTATGTATCAAGATAAAGTAATGAAGATAGAAAACAGAAAAGAAAATAAAGATATGCTATTGTATGATGAAGAACGAAGTAATAAATATCCAATTTATGAAGATAGCAATGGTACGCATATTATGAGTCCTAATGATATTTGTTTAATTGAAGACTTAGAAGAGCTATTAGAAGCAAATATTGACAGTTTAAAAATTGATGGTGTTTTACAAACAGAAGAATATATAAATGTAGCTACAGAGCAGTATAGACAAGCCATCGATTTATATAACGAAGACCCAGAATTGTATGAAGATGAAAAATTTATGTTATTAGAGCCTATTGAAGATGTTCAAAAAGATCATCGTCCAATGGATCAAGGTTTCTTATTTAAACAAACAGTTTACTAAGTTAGATTAAAGGAATGATTAAAATGAAAGTATTAGAACCTATTGGCGCTAGTCGTAAATCAAAATTGAAAAAACCAGAATTACTAGCACCTGCAGGCAATTTAGAAAAATTAAAAATTGCTGTCCATTATGGTGCAGACGCTGTCTTTTTAGGTGGACAAGAATATGGGTTGAGATCTAATGCTGATAATTTCACTATGGAAGAGATAGCTGAAGGTGTTCAGTTTGCTGATAAATATGGTGCTAAAATATACGTTACGACAAACATATTTGCTCATGATGAGAATATTCCAGGCTTGGAAGATTACTTAAAAGGATTAAGTAATACAGGTGCTCATGGCATAATAGTTGCCGATCCACTTATTATTGAAACATGTAAACGTGTTGCGCCTAATTTAGAAATTCATTTAAGTACACAACAGTCATTATCTAATTATCGCGCTGTTCAATATTGGAAAGAAGAAGGCTTAGAAAGAGTAGTGTTAGCTCGTGAAACTAGTGCTGAAGAAATGCGTGAAATGAAAGAAAAAGTAGATATTGAAATAGAAACTTTCATCCACGGTGCTATGTGTATTGCATACTCTGGCAGATGTACATTAAGTAATCATATGACAGCGAGAGACTCAAATAGAGGTGGTTGTTGTCAAAGTTGCCGTTGGGATTATGATTTAATAACAGTTGAAGAAGATGGCGAATTAGAGCCTTATTTTGGCGATGAAGATACTACACCGTTTGCAATGAGTCCAAAAGACTTGAAATTAATCGAATCTATACCTAAAATGATGGACATCGGTATTGATTCTTTAAAAATTGAAGGTCGTATGAAACCTATGCACTATATCGCAACAGTTGTATCCGTTTATAGAAAAGTTATCGATAGCTACGCTGAAGATCCAGAGAACTTTAAAATTGATCCAGAATGGTTAGTTGAACTTGATAAATGTGCTAATAGAGATACAGCTCCAGCATTCTTTGAAGGTGTCCCTCATTTTGAAGAGCAAATGTTTGGCCGCGAAGCAAATAAAAAAACACCTTTTGATTTTTGTGGTTTAGTGATAGACTATGACCCAGAATCACAAATTGCAACTATTCAACAAAGAAATTATTTTAAGCCTGGTCAGAAAATTGAATTCTTTGGACCTGAAATTGATAATTTCACACAAGTTATTGATAAAATATATGACGAAGATGGCGTGGAATTAGATGCAGCGAGACATCCACTACAAATAATACAAATTAAAGTGGATCATCCAATATACCCAAATAATATGATGAGAAAGGGATTAGTTTGATGGGAAAGACAACAATAATAGGTATTGCAGGGGGTTCTGGTTCAGGGAAAACTTCTGTAACATCCGAGATAATGAAAGATTTAGATGGATATAGTGTTGCTTTAATTGAACAAGATTACTATTATAAAGATCAATCACATATGTCTTTTGAAGATAGGTTGAAGACAAATTATGATCATCCATTTGCTTTCGATAACGAAAGGTTAGTGAATGATTTAAAAAATCTTAAAGAGGGAAATGTAATTGAAGTTCCAACTTATGATTATTCAAATCATACTAGAAGTGATAAGACAATTAGGTTCGAACCTAAAGACGTAATTATACTTGAAGGTATATTCGCTTTAGAAAATGAAGATTTAAGAGATTTGATGGATGTTAAGATTTATGTTGATACTGACGCTGATCTTAGAATACTTCGACGTTTAACGAGAGATATTAAAGAGCGTGGACGTACAATGGATTCAGTAATAGATCAATACCTATCAGTTGTTAGACCTATGCATATTCAATTTATAGAACCTACAAAAAAATATGCAGACATCATTATCCCTGAAGGTGGTAGTAATAAGGTTGCAATAGACATCATGACGACTAAGATTCAATCATTAGTCCAAAATATCTAAATAATTACAAAGTAAAGGAAGATGGAAGAATGGAAACACAAAAAGAATTTCCTATGACACAGGAAGGTTTTGAAAAATTAGAACAAGAATTAGAAGAATTAAAAACAGTTAAACGACCAGAAGTCGTTGAAAAAATAAAAGTTGCTCGTAGCTTTGGTGACTTATCTGAGAATTCAGAATACGATGCAGCAAAAGATGAGCAAGGCTTTATTGAACAAGAAATTCAAAAAATAGAAAATATGATTCGTCACGCTCAAATTATCGAAGATAATGGCGCTAAAAATGAAATTCAAATTGGTAGAACAGTTACTTTTACAGAAATACCAGGCGACGAAGAAGAAAGTTACAAAATAGTAGGTTCAGCTGAAGCAGACCCATTTGAAGGTAAAATTTCTAACGAATCTCCAATTGCTAAAGCATTAATAGGTAAAAAATTAAATCAAGAAGTAAATGTTCCATTACCAAATGGTAATGAAATGAAAGTTAAAATAGTAAAAATAGACTAAATATTTTTACAAAATATAAAAAGGCTGTTTACGCATTTCCATTAAATGTATAAACAGCCTTTTTGTTTTGATTTAATTCATGTTATTATAGTGAAGTATTAATTTAAATAGTCTGATTATTATGGCTAATAAAAGGGGTGTAAAATTGAATATAAAAGCGATTAGCGAAACACATTTCATGATTTATGATAAAAATGAAATTAATCCTGATGTAAAAGAAAAAATTTCATTTTTAGCTATGCAACTAGAAGAATTAAATCATCCAGGTGTACTAAGTGTTACAACTTCGTATAATTCTATTATGGTTGAGTTTGATGGTTTGAATTTTACATATGAGCAATTGTTAGAAGACTTGAAATTAAACGAAATAGAAAAAACTAAAAAATCATCTAACCAATCTAAAAAGTGCATTACATTACCAGTTGTTTATGGGGAGCAATATGGACCGGACTTAAATGTAGTTGCAGATCATGCAAATATAACAAAAGAGGATGTTATTAATATTCACACTGGTGGGCAATATTTAATATATGCTATAGGATTTTTACCAGGATTTCCATTTTTAGGTGGATTAGACAAGAAAATACATACACCGAGGAAGGAAACACCGAGAAAGAAAATTGCAGCCGGATCTGTTGGGATTGCTAATAACCAAACTGGTTTATACCCTAAAGAATCTCCAGGGGGATGGCAAATTATCGGTAGGACACCTATAGATGTATTTAATTTAAATCGTAATCCAATGATTTTATATGAAGCTGGAGACTATATTTCTTTTGAATCAATAGACGAAGAAACTTATAACAAAATTGAGAAAGAGATATTAGATGGTACGTATGATTATAATCAGTTAGTTGGTGAAGTGAGATGAAAGTAATAAAACCTGGGTTGTTTACAACAGTACAAGATTTAGGTAGGTATAAACATGAAAAAGATGGTTTTTCAGTTGCTGGCGTTATGAATCAATATTTTTATAAATTAGCTACTGCATTGGTAGATAATGAAAATTCAGCTGTGTTAGAAGTTACTTTAAATGGTCCGACATTGAAATTTTCAGAATCAAACATTATTACATTTGTCGCATATGACGCTGAAATATATTTAGATAATTTAACTGTACCGGTAAATGCTGCAATTTTTGTAGATAAAGGTCAAGTTTTAAATATTAAGCAAATCACTAAAGGAACAAGAGGATATTTAGCATTTCATAAATTGTTGAATATTGATCCTATTTTAGGTAGTTTATCAACTCATACACGTAGTGGTATAGGTGGGTACAAAGGTAGAACATTAAAGTCTGGTGACACTTTAAGCTTTAAAGATAAAAATTTAAACCAAGACGTAATAGGTAATAAGTTTAATGTTGAAGAAGACGAGGAAAAATATATTATACCAATAATAAAAGGGTTACAATTCGACCAGTTTACTGATGCTTCAAAAAGGTTATTAACAGAACAAGTTTATAAGATTTCGGATATGTCAGATAGGATGGGCTATCGAATAATCGGAGAATCTAACTTAGAACATCTGGATAGTGCGGATATTATATCTGAACCAATTGCACCTGGTAGCGTCCAAATACCAAGCAATGGTCAACCTATTATTCTTCTAAACGACAGACAAACAATAGGTGGCTACACTAAGATAGCTACAGTTAGTTTCGTGGGCAGAGAAAGATTGTCTCAATTAAAGGCAAATGATGAAATAACATTTAAATGGATTTCAGTCGAAGAAGCCAATGAATCATACAAAGAATATTCAAACAAGGTGAAACGTGATTTAGACCTAATAAAGATTAAAAAATTCAAATCATTAGATTTTATTAGACCTAAATCTAAAAAATTAGGACAATTAATAAAGGGGAAATAAAAATGAGTATAGAAAAAGTAGAACAATTAATCAATTTAATGAAAACGAATGATATTCCTTATATGAAATATAAAGAAGAACAGTTTCAAGTTGAATTAGATTTAAATTCTCATAATTCAGAAGTAGTACAACAACCTAAAGAAACAACTAAACAAAATACTAATGAAGAATCTGAACCAAAATCTATAAATGCTGAAATTATTGGTACTTTTTATCTTCAAGATGAAGAAACGTTATCTAATCCATTAGTTAATATAGGAGATAAAGTAAACAAAGGACAAGTAGTAGGATATATAGAATCGATGAAAGTTCTTAATGAAATAACGAGTGATGAAGATGGCGTTATTGAAGAAATACATATTGACCATGGAGAACCAGTTGAATACGGACAAACAATCTTTACATTAAAGTAAAAAAGGGGAATTGTAATGATTAAACGTTTATTAATAGCTAATAGAGGAGAAATTGCTGTTAGAATTATCAGGACTTGTAGGATGATGAACATCACAACCATAGCTATTTATTCAGAAGCAGATAAAGATAGTTTACATGTACAATTAGCAGATGAAGCGTATTGTATTGGACCCAATCAATCTATAGACAGTTATTTGGATATCGAGCGTATTTTAGAAGCATGTAGAATGAGTAAAGCTGAGGCAATACATCCTGGTTATGGCTTTTTATCTGAATCAACTACATTTAGAAAAAGAGTAGACGAAGAAAATCTTATATTTGTAGGTCCAAGTTATAGCACTATGGATTTGATGGGAGATAAAATTAAAGCTAGAGAAACAATGTATAATGCTGATGTACCAATTATCCCAGGATCTATTGGGGAGGTTACAGATGTCGCTGATGCAAAAAACATAGCTAAAGAAATTAATTATCCATTTGTGATTAAAGCTGCCAGCGGTGGTGGTGGTAAAGGTATTCGAATCGTAAATGATGAAACCGAAGTAGAAAAATATTTTAAAGAAGCACAATCTGAAGGTGAAAAATATTTTAATGATAAACGAGTATATATCGAAGCATTTATAGATAAAGCAAGACATGTGGAAGTACAAGTTTTAGGAAGTAAACATAAAGAAGCTGTCCATTTAGGTGAAAGAGATTGTTCTATACAAAGAAAGAACCAAAAATTAATAGAAGAAGCACCTTGTGCGGCCTTAGACAAAGACACACGAGATTCACTACATGAAGATGCTGTAAAAGCTGCATTAGCTTGTGATTATGAAGGGGCAGGAACAATTGAATTTTTATTGACAGATGATGGTTATTATTTCTTAGAAATGAATACAAGAATTCAAGTAGAACATACTGTCACAGAACTATTAACTGATATTGATTTAATTAAACAACAGATATTAATGGCTAATGGTGAACATTTAAAAATCAAACAAGAAGATATTAATTTTAATGGACATGTTATTGAATGTCGAATTAATGCAGAGGATCCTGAGAAGAAATTTAGACCGGCTGCTGGTAAAGTGAATGCGCTTCACTTACCTAATGGATTTAATACAAGAATAGATAGCATGTTATATAATGGCTATGAAATACCGCCTTATTATGATTCATTAGTTGCTAAAATACTTGTTAAAGGGGCTAATCGTCAAGAAGCTATAGAAAAAATGAAAGGTACGCTTGAAGAGACTGTAATAGAAGGATTTCCTACTACATTAGACTTCTTGTATCGAGTCTTAAGTTATCAACCATACATAGACAATGATATAACAATTAAATTCTTACATGAACATAAAATAGTATAAAGGAGATGGGAATCATGCAAGTTGATTTAAATTGTGATTTAGGTGAAAGTTTTGGTAATTATAAATTAGGTGATGATGAGACGATATTACCTTTAATAACTTCAGCAAACGTAGCATGTGGTTTTCACGCAGGTGATCAACATGTTATGAATCAAACAGTTGAAATTGCTAAACAACATAATATTCATATCGGTGCACATCCGGGCTACCAAGATTTAATAGGGTTTGGAAGAAGAAATATTGATGTAACACCGCAAGAAGTATATGATTTGGTTATTTATCAATTAGGCGCACTGTCAGCATTTTGTAAAATACATGATACAAAACTTTATCATGTAAAACCTCATGGCGCTTTGTACCAAATGGGTGCTAAGGATTCAAAGATAGCTGATGCTATTGTTAAGGCTGTAAAAGACTTTGATGACCAGTTATTTCTCGTAGGATTGTCTAACAGTGAACTTATTAAATCTTGTAAGCGTCTTGATCTTAAATATAAAAGTGAAGTTTTTGCTGATAGAGCTTATGAAGACGATGCACAGTTGGTTTCTAGAAAGAAAGAAGGTGCTCTAATAACCGATACACAACAAGCGGTTAATCAAGTATTAAAAATGGTAAAAGAATCGAAAGTAACATCTATAAACGGTAAAGAAATAGATATAGAAGCAGATACAATTTGTGTTCATGGTGATGGTGAACATGCTTTAAATTTTGTAAAAGAAATAATAAAGCAATTTAAATCTGAAGGTATTGAGATTAAAGCGTTAAACTAGGAGGAATGTACATGAAAGAACAAAAGGGGTATGATGATTTAAGCAAGCCATTTGAATATACTAATAAACATCGTAGAATACTATGGGGTGCCGTATTCTTGATGGCCACATCTTCTATTGGCCCAGCATTTTTAACACAAACGGCAGTATTCACAGAACAGTTTATGGCTAGTTTTGCTTTTGCTATTTTAGCATCTATTATTATAGACATAGGTGCTCAAATTAATATATGGCGAGTAATTACAGTAGTCGGTAAAGGCGGCCAAGATATTGCTAATGATGTATTCAAAGGTTTAGGTACATTTATTGCGGTATTAATTGCTATTGGTGGACTTGCATTTAACATTGGTAACGTAGCAGGTGCAGGTCTAGGTTTAAATGCAATTTTTGGTATTGATGTACGGATAGGTGCCGGTATAACTGGTGTATTAGCAATATTAATATTTATTGTTAGAAATGCACAGAAAGTTGTAGACATTATTACACAAATACTAGGTGTTCTAATGATAGCAATTGTTGCTTATGTTATGGTTTTAACAAAACCACCTGTAATGGAAGCAGCTCAAAAAATGATAGTACCAGATGATATTAATAAGCTGATAGTACCGATTATTACATTAGTTGGTGGTACGGTAGGTGGTTATATTACATTTGCTGGAGCACATAGATTACTCGAGGCCGGTATAACTGGTAAGCATTACATTCCTTTTGTTAACAGAGCTGCAATTTCGGGTATATTAACAACAGGCGTAATGAGAACATTTTTATTTCTAGCTGTTTTAGGTGTTGTAGTCACTGGATTTACACTTAATCCAGATAACCCTCCAGCATCGGTATTTGAACATGTCCTAGGGCCAGTTGGCAAACAAGTTTTTGGAGTTGTATTATTTGCAGCGGCTTTATCGTCAGTTATTGGTTGTGCTTATACAAGTACTACTTTTATACAATCGCTACATCCATCAATTAAAAACCATAAAAACTTAGTAATTATATTATTTATTGTAATTTCTTCTATTATTTTCTTAACGATTGGTAAACCAGTAAAGTTATTAATAATTGCAGGTGCTATGAATGGATTAATATTACCAGTTACTTTAGGAACAATCTTAATAGCGTCTCGTAAAAAGAGTATTGTTGGAGATTATAGACATCCAACTTGGATGCTTGTAATAGGTGTAATAGCTGTATTAACGACATTGATAGCAGGTGTCTTATCTCTACAAGGTCTACAAGATTTATGGAATAATTAAATTTATATCTATAATTAAGTCTATTATGTTAATATATATAAGAATGAACATGATGGAGTGATTTAACATGATAGGTATTATTGGAGCAATGGAAGAAGAAGTTGAAATATTAAAATCCGCTATAGAAAATAAAGAAACAATTAAAAAAGCACATGTTATATTCTATAAAGGACATTTAGAAGGAAAAGAAATAGTTCTTGCACAAAGTGGTATAGGTAAAGTTAACGCAGCAATTACTACCGCTTTAATGATTAATGATTTTAAACCAGATCTAATTATTAACACTGGTTCAGCTGGAGCTATTGATCCTAACTTAAATATAGGTGACATTATTATAAGTAATAAAGTTTACTATCATGATGTAAATGCTACTGCATTTGGGTATAAAATGGGACAAGTTCCTGGTATGCCTGAATCTTATACAACAGAAAATCATTTAATTAAAAGTGCACGTTCAACAATTGAAGAATTAGAATTAAACGGAGTTGTTGGAGAAGTTGCAACAGCTGATAGTTTTATTGGTTCTTTAGAACAAAGAAGAGTAATAAAAGAAACATTCCCTACAGCTAGTGTCGTTGAAATGGAAGCTGGCGCTATTGCGCAAACTTGTTATCAATATGAAGTTCCGATTATAGTAACAAGAGCAGTTTCAGATTTAGCTGATAAAGAATCAGATGTGACTTTTGATGAATTCTTAAAAGTTGCTTGCGTGAACTCAAGTAAAATTGTAAAATTATTATTAAATAGAGTGGCATAAGGAGGCAGTAAAATGTTAATATTAATGGCTATCGCTGTCATTGCTACAGCACTTGTTGGATTTGTAATTTATGCGAATACAGATGTTGAAAAATCTTCTGACCGTGAAATTACAGAATAATATTGAGTGTTGCAAATCTTTAAAGGTTTGCAACACTTTTATTTTGTTTTATGTAAAAGAAATTTAAGTTATTTTTATGTTAGAATAAGAAATAATATAGAGGTGTAAACATGGGTATATTTACAAAATATTTTTTACCAAATGAATATGTAGAATCAATTTATCATATTCGTCCAGAGCATTTAAAAAGTAAAGGCATTAAAGCTATTATTACAGATTTAGATAACACTTTAGTTGGTTGGGATGTTAAAGATCCAACAGATGATGTGAGAAATTGGTTTGAACGAATGAAAGAAAATGATATTACTGTAACGATTGTTTCTAATAATGGTCAAAAGCGTGTAGAATCATTTTCAAAAACATTAAACATTGATTTTATATTTAAAGCTCGTAAGCCAAGAGGTAAAGCGTTTAGACAAGCTTCTCATCTTATGAATGTACAAAAATCAGAAGTGGTTGTAATAGGCGATCAAATGTTAACAGATGTATTTGGAGGCAACCGAAATGGTTTATATACAATTATGGTTGTTCCTGTGAAAAAAACAGACGGTTTAATTACAAAATTTAATCGATTAATAGAAAGAAGATTATTAAATCGTTTCAAAAGAAAAGGTTTAATTAATTGGGAGGAATAAATTTGACAGAAACAGCAAAATGTATTGGTTGTGGGGCAACATTACAATCAGAACACCCGAACGAAGCGGGTTACGTTCCAAAATCCAGCTTGAATAAAGAAGATGTAATTTGTAAAAGGTGTTTCAGACTAAAAATTATAATGAAGTACAAGATGTAGATTTAACAAGTGATGATTTTTTAAATATGTTGAAATCACTTCATAATGAAGATGGTTTGATTGTAAACGTAGTGGACGTATTTGATTTGGAAGGTTCAATGATACATCGACTAAAGGATATTGTAGGAAAGAAAAAAGTGATTTTAGTTGCAAACAAGATGGATATTTTACCAAAAGCCATTAATAAAAAGAGAGTAGAAATATGGCTGAGACAAAGAGCGAAAGATTATGGTTTAAATCCTGACAAAGTTGTACTTATTTCTGCCGCTAAAAATCAAGGAATTGATGAACTATTAGGCACAATAGAAGAAATCAGAGATAGAAAAGATGTCTTTGTTGTAGGTACGACAAACGTAGGTAAATCTACGCTTATAAATCGTTTGATTGAAAAGAGTGTTGGAGAAAAAGATGTTATCACAACAAGTCATTTTCCAGGTACAACTTTAGATATGATAGATATACCTTTAGATGATGATTCTTATATGTTTGATACACCTGGAATTATCCAAAGTCATCAAATGACTCATTATGTTACAGATAAAGAATTAAAAGTAATAATGCCGAAAAAAGAAATTAAACCTAAAGTTTATCAATTGAATGAAGAACAATCTTTATTCTTAGGTGGGCTAGTAAGAGTTGATTATAAAAAAGGTGGACGTCGTTCATTAACTTGTTTCATTTCAAATGATTTGAATATTCATAGAACAAAGCTAGAAAATGCTGATGATCTATGGGAACGCCAAATTGGGGAATTATTAAAACCACCATATTCTAAAGAAAATTTTAATTTTAATAATTTGAAAAACAATGAAATATTTGTTAAAGATGAAAGACGTGATATTATGATTTCTGGGTTGGGCTTTATTACAGTGGACGAAGGCGCAGAAATAAACGTAATAGCACCTAAAGAGGTAGAGGTTACATCAAGAAAATCAATTTTATAAGAGGTGAGCGACATGAAATTTGCAGTTATAGGACATCCAATAGGACATTCTCTTTCTCCAATTATGCATTTAAATAACTTTGAAGCGTTAGAAAGAGATGATGAATATATAGCACTTGATATAGACCCTAAACATATGCAGCATATAAGAGATATCATAAAAGAAAAAGAACTTGATGGATTTAATATTACGATTCCACATAAAGAAACGATTATTCCATACTTAGATGAAATTTCTACAAATGCTGAGCATATAGGAGCTGTTAATACTGTTCATATAGATGGTGATAAATGGACAGGTTATAATACAGATGGTATTGGATTTGTTAAAGGTTTACTAGATAATTATGGTTCTATAGCAGGCAAAAATATACTTGTACTAGGTGCTGGCGGTGCAAGTAAAGGCATAGTCGCTGAAATGATGAAGTATACTGAAAGGAAAATTTCTGTAGCAAATCGCAGTCTTGAAAGATTTGAAAATTGGAATTTAGATATTAATCAGTATCAATTAGATAAAATAAAGCCTATTTTGAACGAATTCGATATTATTATTAATACGACACCAGTTGGTATGAATGAATCATCGGATGAACTCATTATACCTATAGAAGAAATTCACGCAAATGCTTTAGTCTGTGATATTATTTATATCCCAGACAAAACACCACTTTTACGAGCATGTGAAAGTAGAGGATTAACTATATATAATGGTTTAGATATGTTTATATACCAAGGTGCAGAAAGTTTTAAAATATGGACAGGTGAAACTGCGGATATAAAAGCAATGAAAAATAAAGTTATAGAAGAACTTAAAAGGAGATAAATATGTTAACAGGTAAACAAAAGAGATATTTAAGAAAAGAAGCTCATCACTTAGATCCAATATTCCAAATAGGTAAAGGCGGAATAAGTGAAAACATGATAGAACAATTAAACGAGGCATTAGAAAAAAGAGAATTAATTAAAGTACACATTTTACAAAACAACATGGATGATCATAAAGAAGTAGCAAATTCAATATCTGAACAAACTGAAAGTGAACTCGTTCAACTTATAGGTAGTATCATTATTCTTTATAAAGAATCTAAAGAAAACAAAAAAATAGAATTACCTTAAATAAAATGAAAAAAATCATGATATACGGTGGCCAATTCAATCCAATACATGTAGGCCATATGTTAGTTGCGAGTGAAGCCTATCAATTTGTTAAACCAGATGAGTTTGTGTTTTTACCAAGTTATCAATCACCTTTAAAAAGCCACAATGAATCTCAGTTGTTAGAAAATGAAAGAATTGACATGCTAAAGTTAGCAATTGAAGATTTAGAATTCGGCGTAATTGATAAAAGAGAAATAAACAGACAAGGAACAAGTTATACTTTTGATACTATTAGTGAAATTCAAAATGAATATCCAGAATATCAAATCTATTTAATCATCGGAACAGATCAATATGTAAATTTAGATAAATGGAGAAATATTGATAAATTGAAAGAAATGGTTACGTTTGTAGTGGTCAATAGAGAAGTAGATAAACAAAATGTTGATAGTGGTATGTTATCCCTAAATATCCCAAGGATGGATATAAGCTCGACGGATATACGAAATCGTTGTAAAAATCATCATTCAGTCAAGATGTTAGTTACACCAAGAATTGAAAGATATATCAAAAGGGGACGGTTGTATGAAGATTAAAAAAGCAGTTAAACTCGTAGAAGAAACTTTACCCACAAAACGTTATAACCATTCAATAAGAGTAGCAGAAACTGGTAAGAAAATGGCGGAAATTTTTGATGGAGATCCGAAAAAAGTTGAGCTCGCAGGCATTCTACATGACTTATGTAAATATGAAGAGTTATCAGAGTTGTATCAAAGTGTAACGAAGTATGATTTAGGTCAAGATTTATTAAGCTATGGATCTGAGATTTTACATGGGCCAGTGGCAGCTGCAAGATTAAAAGATGAATATGAAATTGATGATGAGCAAGTATATTATGCGATATATAACCACACTACTGGTAGAGCGCATATGAATAAAACTGAGAAAATAATCTTTATCGCTGATTATATTGAACCTAAAAGAACGCAACCTGGTGTAGATGATATTAGAGATATCGTGTTTAAAGATAAAAATTTAGATAAAGCGATTTATGAAATATCTAAACGAACAGTGTTACATTTAGTTGGTAATGATAAAACTGTACATTTAAAAACAATTGAATGCTTAAATTATTATAATATGCATACAGAACAATAAAGGAATGATTAAATGAATTCGAATGAATTAATGAAACAAAGTTTAATTGCATGTGATGATAAACGTGCAGAAGATATAATAGCAATCGATATGCAAGGTATTAGTGATGTTGCTGATTACTTTGTAGTTTGTCATGGTAATAGTGATAAACAAGTACAAGCTATCGCTAGAAATGTTAAAGACGAAGCGGAAATCAATGAAGTTAATGTCAAAAGACTAGAAGGCTTTAACGAAGCAAGATGGATTTTAATCGATTTAGGTAATGTAGTCGTACATGTATTCCATAGAGAAGAAAGAGATTATTATAACTTGGAAAGATTATACAAAGATGCACCAATCATTACCTTGAATGAGGTTATGTCTTAATGGCTTATAATAGAATGAGCGATTATTATGATTTGTTGACAGCTGATCAACCTTATCATAAGTGGAAATATATAGTTGAGCATTTTATAAGTAGCTCAGAAAATGAAATATTAGATATAGGTTGTGGAACAGGTACATTAACTTCACAATTGACTGAATATGGTCAAGTGAGTGGTGTAGACGTTAGTCAAGAAATGCTAGAAATAGCAGAGTCTCGTAATCCATCTATAAATTGGTATTGTCAAGATATGAGAGATTTAGAACTACCAAATCAATATGATATGATTACTATATTTTGTGATAGTTTAAACTATGTGACTGAACCGGAAGATATATTACAAGTATTTAATTATATAGATAAATATTTAAAAGACGAGGGTATATTTATTTTTGATGTCCATAGCATATATAAGATGAATCATCAATTTAATAACCAAAATTATATCGATGAAGAAGAACGCCTTACGCTAATTTGGCAGGCTATAACAGGAGAAGAACCTAATAGCGTTTATCATCAGATGTCATTTTTCGTAGAACGCGAAGATGGTTTATACGAACGATTTAATGAAGAGCACTACCAATGTACTTTTGAAATAAGTTTATACGAAGAATTATTAAAACTAGCAGGATTTGAAATTAAAACAAAATTCACTGATTTTGATATAGATACGTATAGTGAACAAGGCGATAGACAATTTATCGTTGCTCAAAAAATGAATAAGTAATTTTTGACACCTTTTACGTTTATATATGTAGGAGGTGTTTTTTGGGATAAAATCAAAATGATTAAGGAGTATTTTTCGCAATATTATCGTTATATTTTAATTGGATTTATAGCTTTGATTATCATACTGAAATTAATTTTTGGAATGAATGAACCAGATGAAGAGCCAATAGAAACTATAAATAAAAATAATAGTGGAATGATTGAAAATGAAGAAAGTAAAGAATCAAAGCAAGAAATAGATAGGAGAGAAATATCATCTAAAGAAAATATTAAAGAAGTAATTGTAGATGTTAAAGGAGCTGTTAAATTTCCAAAAACATATGAAATGAAATCTTCAGAAAGAATAAATGATGTTTTAAAGAAAGCACAAATAAATGAGCAAGCTGACTTATCTAAATTAAATCTTTCAGAGAAATTAAAAGATCAAATGAGTATATATGTTCCAATGAAAGGTGAACAAATACCTTCAAATTTGAATAAGCAAAGTAGTCAAAATGAAAATGTTGAAGTAAATATTAATACTGCAACTAAAGAACAAATACAGAAAATACCCGGGATAGGACCAAGTAAAGCCGACGCAATTATAAAATATAGAGAAGCAAAAGGAGATTTTAAATCTATAGACGATATGAAGAAGATAAAAGGATTTGGAGATAAAACAGTAGAATCTTTGAAAGAATATGTCATTTTAAATTGAAATTGCATTTCATAAACATAATACTTACAATAATAGTATATGAAAGGTTGGATGATTAATATGGAAAGAATCAAGTGGAAGGAATATTTTATGGCTCAAAGCCATTTGTTATCACTAAGATCAACATGTGAAAGGTTGTCGGTAGGTGCAACTATCGTTAAAGATAATAGAGTGATTGCAGGGGGATACAATGGGTCTGTTTCAGGTGAAGAACATTGTATTGATAATGGATGTTTAGTTGTCGACGGACATTGTATAAGAACAATCCATGCTGAAATGAACGCTATTATTCAGTGCGCAAAATTGGGTGTATCTTCAGAAGACGCAACAATATATGTAACACACTTTCCTTGTTTAAACTGTACTAAATCTATAATACAAGCTGGCATTAAACAAATTTATTATGCAGACGATTATCACAATCATACATATGCGATTCAGTTATTAGAACAATCAGGTGTTCATTTTGAAAGAATTGATTTCCATCCTGAAGATATTGTGAAATATTTAAAATAATAGGTTACGCAGCGTTATGTATTTTTACTTAGCCTTATATTTATTATCAGGTATTTTAATTGTCTTTAATATTTATATCGGGATGATATTTTTAAGTATAGTCATGCTAAGTTGTATGATCAAATTGAAATCATATAGAATTGCGATACTTGGTATTATCTTTGTCGTAATTGGTTATTTAATTTTACCGTCAATACAACTACCACAATTGGATTCGTTTAATCATGAAAAGCGTAACAAAGCACCGTTACATGATTTTATAGAATTTAAAGATGATATGGTAATTGACGGTGATTTATTTAAATCAATTGCTCAACAAAAAGGTAAAACTTATCAAGTTTATTACACAATTAAATCTAAAGAAGAAAAAGATAAAATCCTTAATAACTTACCTTTATTTAAAAAATGTGAAGTTTATTATGATTATAGTAACCCTTTACCTAATACTAATAGTTTGAAGTTTAACTATAAAGAATATCTTATCCAACAAGATATTGAAGGCATCATTAAAATTAAACAACCGTTTCTCAAATCTTGTATTAATAGTAAATTGAATCTTTTAGAAAAATTGCAGTTTCATAGGGAACATCTTATTTTAAATTTAAAAAGGTTAAATTTAGAATATATTGAAGATATTATTGCATTGACTTTAGGAGAAACGAAGTATTTATCTAGCGAACGAATTGAAGAATTAAAACATTTAGGTATATACCACTTGTATGCAGTAAGTGGTTCACATGTTGCTTTACTCAGTGTGTTTTTGTTTAATATATTGTTGAAATTTAAGCTAAGATATCATCAGGCAGAACTGATTATTTTTATTTTATTACCTATATATGCAGTATTAACAGGATTAAGTCCAAGTGTTATTAGAGCAGTAGCTGTTGTAATGTTATATCTTGTGATTAAAAAGTTTACACGTCTTGATTCACTACAAATTCTTTCAATTACCTTTATTTTGTCTGTCATGTATAAACCGTTTATAATTTATGACATAGGTTTTCAATTATCTTATTTAGTTTCTACATTTTTACTACTTACTATCCCCATTATTAAAACATTTCATTTCATTTATAAACTAATATGTATTAACTTAATAGCTCAAATTTCTACTTTTCCTATTCTTATTATGCATTTTAATACTTTTCAATGGTTAGGTTTATTAACCAACTTCTTTTTTATTCCTTGGTTTGAATTAATATTATTCCCTCTAGTTATGATTTTTTTGATTATCTATGTAACAATCGGCTTTGTACCTAATATTTTGATATATTTAACAGATTTAATGTTAAGTATAACTATTGATATTATACAAATAATAAATAATTTCAATATAGAAGATATTGTAGTAAGGAATCTTTCTCATATATCGTATTTTCTAATATTTATTATTTGTGTGATGATAAGTATGTATATTCTTAAAAAGAAAATTTTTAAAGCTATTATTATTTTTATATTAGTTATTATAACTGTAACTTATGATTTTAAAGAAGATAGAGTGATATTAAGGTTTTTGGATGTGGGACAAGGGGATGCGATGGTTTCATATCATAAAGATACAAATCAAATTGTAATGATAGATACAGGCGGTAAAATGTTATCAAATAAAAAAGACTGGCAAATCAAAGATAATGAACTTTCTTATACAAAGTCTGTATTAATACCTGAACTTCATGAAAAAGGCATTCGAAAAATCGATTATTTAATTGTATCACATCCACATTTAGATCATATGGGAGAACTAGAAGAATTAAGCCAAAAAATAAAAATTAAAAATCTAATAATAAATAAAAGAACTTGGGATAACAAAGAATTGAAGTTACTAATTAGTAGCCTTGAACAAAAAGGAATAACTATTATTGATAGTGTAGGGTTGAAAAATATAAAAGTAGGTAAAGCGATTTATAGGTTTTATAATCAAGATACAAAAAGTCATCCTGATAAAAATGAAAATTCAATCATAACGGAATTAGAAGTTTACAATAAGAAGATAATTTCTACAGGAGATGCAACGCAGAATAATGAACGAGCTGTTTTAAATAAAATTGATCATCAATATGATATTTTAAAAGTCGGACATCATGGTAGTTCAACGAGTTCAACTGAAGAATTTTTATCTCGAGTGAAACCTAGGTTATGTATTATAAGTGCTGGTAGAGGAAATAAATATGGCTTACCTAAAAAAGTAACTATTAAAAAACTTCAAAACCATAAATGTAAAATATTAAACACGCAAGATATAGGGGGAATAACCATCACATTGACTAAAGCTGGGATATCAACAACTAATGGTTTATACGATTACAATAAATCAGGCTGAGACATTATTATGTCCCAGCCTTGATTAAAAAATATAAATATGTACTATTAGTTAGGTAGTAAGCTGAATACTTGAGCAATGATATAAATCGCTGCTAAAAATAAGAAGCCTACAATAAAACCTAATCCAGAGTCTTTAACGTCATTGTTACGCCCTTGAGTATTTTCACCTTCAAATCTGTTCATATGACTCCCTCCTATACTTACATTCATTATATGATAATAAGCTTAAAAATGCTATACTTAATTAGAACTTTATAAGAGAGGAAGACTTATTTTGAAAGATAATATTGTATTAAATTATGGTGCAGTAGATGCATTAATAGAGAAAAAATCTAACGAAATTATCAATCAATATTTAAAAGAAGGGCGTGATGAATTCAATTACGCCAAATATGATTTATACGAAACACCCATTTCTAATGCAATAGAAGAAGCGTTAACTTTACCTTTCCTCTCAGACAAGAAAGTTGTTCATATTAAAAATGCTTACTTATTTACAGGTGAAAAAGTGAATAATAGCATTAACCATAGTACTGATGCTTTACTTGAATTTATAGAGCAATATGATGGAGATACGCTAGTAGTTTTTGATGTAAGTAACGAAAAATTAGACGAAAGAAAGAAACTCGTAAAAACTGTTAAAAAGAATGCAACACTAAATAAAATAGAGCAAATGTCAGAACAAGAAATGAAACAATGGATTAAGTCATATTTAAATGAGCAGTATAAAGACATTAAAGAAGACGCACTCGTCGCATTTTTAGAGTTAACTGGTATTCAATTTAATATTATACATGCAGAATTAGAAAAATTAATTTTATTTATTGGTGATGAACCAGTTATTAATAAAAAAGATGTTACTGAAATAGTTAGCCGTTCTCTTGAACAAAATGTATTTTTATTAACGGAGTATATACAAAAAGGAAAAAAAGAGAAGTCTATTGAATTGCTAAAAGATTTAATAAATTTGAAAGAAGAGCCTATTAAGTTGTTAGCATTAATAACAAGTAATTATAGATTGTACTATCAATGTAAAATATTAGCCGGCAAAAGTTACAGTGAGCAACAAATTGCTAAAACAATAGGAGTACATCCTTATAGAGTGAAATTAGCCTTAAGAATTATAAGAAATTTATCTTTAGAAAGACTGTTAAAGACGATAGATATATGTGCTGATACTGACTATGAATTAAAATCTTCATACATGGATAAAGTTTTAATTTTAGAGTTGTTTATCTTGAAAATTTAAAAATAAAAAAGCTACAGATGAACTGTAGCTTTTGTTAATTAGTTAGCTTTAGACATTAAGCTAGATTTAATTCTGTTAGCTTTATTTGAATGAATTAAGTTCTTTTTAGAAGCTTTATCAACTTTTTTGATAGCTAATGAAACTAATTCACCTTTGTTATCAGCATTATTTTCGATAGCAGTTCTTGCAGATTTAACAGCTGAACGCATATCATTTTTTTGTGAAATGTTTGCAGCGTCTTTCTTTTCAGTTACAGAAACACGTTTAATTGCAGATTTAATGTTTGGCATGAGAGTCACCTCCTAAATATGTTGTCCGTGATCAAATAATTTGATTGCAACAAAAAATATTTTATCAAATGTACGCCTTAAGTGCAATCATTATTTACATATTCCTTATAAAGCTTAACACTTTATGAACAGTTTGGTAATTGGTTTGCATTTATTCTATAAAGAAGGTATCATATCAAAGATGCTACTTACATCTGAAGATGTAAAATTAACGAGAAAGTTGGAGTTCAAATGGACAGAATGAAACGCCTAGAGCGCCAAAAGAAAATAAGAAACTTTTCTATTATTGCTCATATTGATCATGGAAAATCAACATTAGCTGATAGAATTTTGGAAAATACGAAAAGTGTTGAGACGAGAGATATGAAGTCTCAATTATTAGATTCAATGGATTTAGAAAGAGAACGTGGTATAACTATCAAATTAAACGCTGTTCAATTAAATTATACAGCGAAAGATGGGGAAACATACATACTACATTTAATTGATACACCGGGACACGTCGATTTTACTTATGAAGTATCACGTTCATTAGCTGCATGTGAAGGGGCTATTCTAATCGTAGATGCAGCTCAAGGTATCGAAGCACAAACTTTAGCAAACGTTTATCTTGCTTTAGACAATGACTTAGAGTTGATTCCAGTAATAAACAAAATCGATTTACCTGCTGCTGAACCGGAAAGGGTAAAGCAAGAAGTTGAAGATGTTATTGGTTTAGATGCGAGTGATGCGGTACTTGCAAGTGCGAAAGCTAATATTGGTATCGAAGAAATATTAGAGAAAGTCGTTGAAATAGTACCACCACCAGAAGGTGACCCAGAAAATCCACTACAAGCATTAATATTTGATTCTACTTACGATGCTTATAGAGGTGTAATTTCTTCAATTAGAATAGTTGAAGGGTCAGTTAAAGCCGGAGACAAAATTCAAATGATGTCCACAGATAAAACTTTTGAAGTTGCGGAAGTAGGTATTAATACACCTAAACCATTACCAGTTGAAACTTTATCAGTAGGTGATGTTGGATATATAATTGCATCTATTAAAAACGTTGCTGATTCTGACGTAGGTGATACGATAACAAATGCTGACAGACCTGCAGACAAACCACTTCAAGGTTATAAGAAAATGAATCCAATGGTATTCTGTGGGCTTTATCCAATAGACAATAGTAAATATAATGACTTAAGAGAAGCTTTAGAAAGACTTCAATTGAATGATGCTTCTTTAGAATTTGAGGCAGAAACATCTCAAGCATTAGGCTTTGGGTTCAGAACTGGATTTTTAGGATTATTACACATGGAAATCATACAAGAAAGAATTGAACGTGAATTTAACATTGAATTAATAGCAACTGCACCTTCAGTTATTTACGAATGTGAATTAACAGATGGAGAGAAAGTTGAAATTGATAACCCTTCACAATTCCCAGATCCACAAAAAATCAACACGATTTATGAACCGTATGTTAAAGCGACTATGATGGTACCAAGTGACTATGTCGGAGCAGTAATGGAATTATGTCAGAAAAAACGTGGTAATTTCGTTACAATGGATTATTTAGATGATATTCGAGTGAATATTATTTATGAAATTCCTTTATCTGAAGTTGTATTTGATTTCTTTGATCAATTGAAGTCTAATACGAAAGGTTATGCTTCTTTCGACTATGAATTAATCGGATATCAAGAAAGTAAACTTGTGAAAATGGATATCTTATTAAATGGAGACCAAGTAGATGCGTTAAGCTTTATTGTGCATAAAGAATTTGCTTACGAAAGAGGTAAAGCAATTGTAGATAAACTTAAAACATTAATTCCTAGACAACAATTTGAGGTGCCAGTTCAAGCAGCAATTGGTAATAAAATAGTAGCACGTACAAACATAAAATCTATGGGTAAAAATGTATTAGCAAAATGTTACGGTGGTGACATTAGTCGTAAACGTAAATTACTTGAAAAACAAAAAGCCGGTAAAGCTAAGATGAAGTCAGTCGGAAACGTTGAGATTCCACAAGATGCATTCCTAGCAGTACTGAAAATGGATGAAGATTAAACAAGAAACAGCTGCGTTTAAGTAGCTGTTTTTATTTTTAAAGGAGGATTTAAATGGCTAAAAGTGTATATATTCATATACCTTTCTGCGTTAGAATTTGTACTTATTGTGATTTTAATAAGTTTTTTATAGCCAATCAGCCTGTTGATGAATATTTAGATTGCTTAATAAAAGAAATGTCTACTCGCAAAGATAAAGTTGTAGAAACAATTTTTGTTGGAGGTGGGACGCCAACAGCATTATCAGAAGTTCAATTAGAAAAACTACTAATATCAATAAATGATTTATTTACTGTAACTGATGAATATACATTTGAAGCAAACCCGGATGAACTAACTGAAGGTAAAATTCAACTTTTAAAAAAATATGGTGTTAATAGGTTATCACTTGGAGTGCAAACTTTTGATGATGGTTTATTAGAAATTTTAGGACGTACACATCATAGTGACGATATTGAAAAAGCAGTTAAGTTATCTAGAAAACATAATATAGGCTCAGTTAGTTTAGATTTAATGTTTCACTTACCTGGTCAAACGTTGAAACAATTTGATGAATCAATAGATAAAGCATTATCACTTGATGTTGACCACATTTCAAGCTATGCACTTATACTTGAACCTAAAACTCAATTCTATAATTTATATAGAAAAGGAAAATTAAAATTACCTAATGAAGATTTAGGTGAAGAAATGTATCAACACTTACAAAATAAATTAAAAAAATCACCTCTACATCAATATGAAATATCTAATTTTTCTAAAGTAGGCCATGAATCACTTCATAACAAAGTATATTGGAAGAATGAAGAATATTATGGTTTCGGAGCTGGCGCACACGGATATATAAACGGTGTGAGATATAGTAATATTAATCCGGTTAATCAATATATAAATAAACTAACTAATGGAGAAATGCCTGTACTGCAAAATAGTGAAGTTACATTGAAAGAGCAAATGGAAGAGCAAATGTTCTTAGGCTTACGCATGACTGAAGGTGTTTCAAAATCTAGATTTTATAAAAAATTTGATCAAACGATTGAAGAAGTATTTGGTCAAAAGGTTAATAATTTATTGGAAAATGGTTTGTTAAATGAAAATGAAGATCATTTATACTTAAGTGAACGTGGTCAAATCATTGGTAACGAAGTATTTGAGCAGTTTTTATTAACTTAAATAAAAGAATGAAAAATCTTTCAAAAATTCGAGGGTTTAATGTTGACTTACTTTGACCAATTTGATAAATTATAATTAGCACTTGGATAGATAGAGTGCTAATCGAGGTGATAACATGATTACTGAGAGACAATTACAAATACTAAATGTAATTGTTGAGGATTATGTTGAGTTAGGCCAGCCAATTGGTTCTAAGTCGATTATTGAAAGGCATCAATTGCCTATAAGCCCAGCAACAGTTAGAAATGAGATGAAACAATTAGAAGAATTAGAACTCCTCGAGAAGACACATACTTCATCAGGAAGAGTTCCTTCTGAAAAAGGAATTAGACATTATGTTGACCAATTACTAAAGGTTAAATCACGTAGTAAACAATCAATAGACTGGTTCAACCAATTTTATGATGATAATCAATATGATGTTAATGCAATGCTAAAATGGTTAGCTTTGGAAATATCCAATCGTTCTCATTATACGACTGTTGTATTAGGACCCAATAAATTTTCAAGACATATTTTTGAAATTCATTTCGTTAGAGTGAACCCTAATCATTTAATGAGTGTTATCGTTTTTGCAGATGGATATGTAGAGAAAGTTCATTTACAAATTTCTAAACTCATAACACATGAACAAATAGAAAAGTTTATGAATTACTTGAATCTACATTTTAAGCAAAATACTTTATCTACATTGATAAACACGTTAGAATCATTAACGTTGTCATTTATTGATCAACAATTTATAAATAATTTTAAGTACGCGCTAATTACACAAATTAATGATCAAAATGAAGAAATGTTTTTAGGTGGAAAAATGCACTTGATTGAGGCGTTAAACGTTTCGAATGTGTCCATGATACAGTCAATTTTAAAGTATCTGGAATCTGAACGAATTGCCCAATTTTTAAACGAAACAGCTAATGATTCCATTAGCGTAAACATTGGACAAGAAATTAATCAGGACTTAGAAGGTATTTCAATAGTAAGTACAAGTTATGAGATTTCGGGAGATATAAGCGGTCATTTAGCCGTTATAGGTCCAACTGCAATGCATTACAATAAAGTGATTCAACTTTTGAATCATTTTTAAATAAGGAAAGAAAATGGAGGGCATGAAATGACGGAAGAAAATCAAAATGAAAAATTCGACGAGTCGTCTGAACAATCTCAAAACGTTGCCACTGAAGAAACTAATGGTAACGAAAATGAAGAAGTTGAAAATGTAGAAGAGGTTGAAGAGACTGAAAAAACAGTCGAAATTCCGGAAACTGAACTCGAACAATTAAAAGAAAAATTAAACGAAGAAGAAGAAAAATACTTACGTTTGTATGCTGAGTTTGAAAATTACAAGCGTAGAATGAAACAAGAAGCTAGTGTGGCGAAAGATTACCAAGCACAACGTGTTTTAACAGATGTGTTGCCAGCATTGGATAACATGGATCGCGCACTAAAACAAGAAGGCGAATCAGAAGATTTCGTATCATTTAAAAAAGGTGTACAAATGGTTTATGATGACTTATTGAGATCATTAAAAGAAAATGGTCTAGAAGAAATTGAGTCAGAGAATAAAGAATTTGATCCAACTGTACATCAAGCAGTTATGCAAGATAGCAATCCTGATTTTGAATCAGGTGTTATTACTGAAGAACTACAAAGAGGTTACAAATTAAAAGAACGCGTTTTAAGACCAGCAATGGTTAAAGTAAATGAATAATTAATTGAATTTAAAACGCAAATAAATAATTGGAGGAATTTTCTTATGAGTAAAGTAATAGGTATAGACTTAGGTACAACAAATTCAGTAGTATCAGTATTAGAAGGTGGAGAACCTAAAGTTATTCAAAACCCTGAAGGTAACAGAACTACACCATCAGTAGTAGCATTTAAAGACGGTGAAACTCAAGTAGGTGAAGTTGCTAAGCGTCAAGCAGTAACAAACCCTAATACAATTCAATCAGTAAAACGTCATATGGGTACTGATTACAAAGAAAAAGTAGAAGATAAAGAGTATACTCCACAAGAAATTTCAGCAATGATTCTACAAAATCTTAAATCAACAGCAGAAAGTTATTTAGGCGAAAACGTAACTAAAGCAGTAATCACAGTTCCAGCTTACTTTAATGACTCTGAACGTCAAGCAACTAAAGACGCTGGTAGAATCGCTGGCTTAGAAGTAGAACGTATTATTAACGAGCCAACTGCAGCAGCTTTAGCATACGGTTTAGATAAAACAGAGCAAGATCAAAAAGTACTTGTATTTGACCTTGGTGGCGGTACATTTGACGTGTCTATTCTAGAATTAGGCGACGGTGTATTCGAAGTATTAGCAACTGCTGGTGATAATAAACTTGGTGGTGACGATTTTGACGACGTTATCATTCAATATTTAGCTGAAGAATTCAAAAAAGAAAATGGCATTGATTTATCACAAGATAAAATGGCTTTACAACGTCTAAAAGACGCTGCAGAAAAAGCTAAGAAAGATTTATCAGGTGTATCTTCAACACAAATTTCATTACCATTTATCTCAGGTGGCGCTAATGGCCCATTACACTTAGAAACTACTTTAACTAGAGCTAAATTCGAAGCTTTAACTAGTGAATTAGTAGAAAAAACTATGGGTCCAACTAGACAAGCTATGAAAGATGCTGGATTATCTAATTCAGATATCGATGAAGTAATTCTAGTAGGTGGTTCTACTCGTATACCAGCTGTACAAGATGCAATTAAAAAAGAAATCGGTAAAGATCCTAACAAAGGTGTTAACCCAGATGAAGTAGTAGCAATGGGTGCTGCTATTCAAGGTGGCGTTATAACTGGTGATGTTAAAGACGTTGTATTATTAGACGTAACACCATTATCATTAGGTATTGAAACAATGGGTGGCGTTTCTACAGTATTAATCGAAAGAAACACAACTATCCCAACATCTAAATCTCAAGTATTCTCTACAGCAGCTGATAACCAACCAGCGGTAGACATTCACGTATTACAAGGTGAGCGTCAATTAGCAGCTGATAACAAAACACTTGGTAGATTCCAATTAACTGATATACCACCAGCTCCACGTGGTGTACCTCAAATCGAAGTATCATTCGATATCGACAAAAACGGTATTGTAAATGTTACAGCTAAAGATTTAGGTACTAATAAAGAACAAAAAATCACAATCGAATCTAGTTCTTCACTATCAGACGATGAAATCGACCGTATGGTTAAAGACGCAGAGAAAAATGCGGAAGAAGACAAAAAACGTCGTGAAGAAATCGATTTAAGAAACGAAGCAGACCAAATGGTATTCACTGTAGATAAAACATTATCTGACTTAGGTGATAATGTTGACGAAAGTGAAAAAACTAAAGCTGAAGATGCTAAAGAAGAATTGAAAAAAGCATTAGAAGGCGACGATATTGAAGATATCAGAACTAAAAAAGATGCTCTTGAAGAAATCGTTCAACAATTATCAGTGAAAATGTATGAACAAGCTGCTCAAGCACAACAAGGTGCAGAATCAGCTGAAGGACAAGGGAATTCAGATGATGATGTAGTAGATGCAGAGTATACTGAAGTTAACGACGAAGATAAAAAACAATAATATTACTCATTAAAAAGTCAAAGTCAATGTGATTGGCTTTGGCTTTTTTAATTCAAGTTTTTCTAGTAATATATCAATGTGTAAAGGAGAGATTTTTTTGGCTAAAAGAGATTACTATGAAGTACTCGGTGTATCTAAAGATGCTTCACAAGATGAAATTAAAAAAGCTTATAGAAAATTATCAAAAAAGTATCACCCAGATATAAACCATGAAGAAGGTGCTGACGCCAAATTTAAAGAATTATCTGAAGCATACGAAATTCTTAGTGATGAAAATAAACGTGCTCAATATGATAGATTTGGACATAATGCATCACAACAAGGATTTGGTGGAGGATCACAAGGATTTGGAGGTCAAGACTTCTCTGGCTTTGGTGGATTCGAAGATATATTTGGTTCATTCTTTGGTGGCGGTGCAAGAAGAGATCCTAATGCACCGAGACAAGGTGATGACTTACAATATAGCATGACGTTATCATTCGAAGAAGCAGTATTTGGTACTGAAAAAGATATTACAGTTCGTAAAGATGTAGAATGTGATACTTGTCATGGCAATGGTGCTAAACCAGGAACTAAGAAGAAAACATGTTCATATTGTAATGGACAAGGTCATGTAACAGTAGAACAAAATACAATTCTTGGTAGAATGCAAACGCAAAAAGTTTGTCCTGAATGTAATGGTACTGGACAAGAATTTGAAGAGAAATGTCCAGATTGTCACGGTAAAGGTACTCAAAACAAAAAAGTTACAATCAAAGTTAAAGTACCAGCAGGTGTAGATAATGATCAACAAATTCGTTTAGCAGGCAAAGGTGGACCAGGTGTTAATGGTGGTCCAGCAGGTGATTTATATGTGGTATTTAGAGTTAGACCTCATGATAAATTCAAACGTGATGGAGACGATATATTCTACGATTTAAATCTATCATTTCCTCAAGCAGCATTAGGTGATGAAGTAACTGTTCCGACATTAAATGGCAGCGTGGCACTAACAGTACCTGCAGGAACACAAACTGGTAAGCAGTTCAGATTACGTGAAAAAGGTATTCAAAATGTTCATGGTTATGGTAAAGGTGATTATTTCGTAACTGTAAAAGTTGTAACACCGGATAAATTAACAGAACGTCAAGAAGAATTACTACGTGAATTCGCTGAAATTGGTGGAGAAACATTAACAGAACAACCTTCAAGTTTAAAAGATAGAGCTAAAAAGTTCTTTAAAGGAGAATAGCCCGTGAATTGGATTGAGTATTCTATAATGATAAATGAAGAATCAGAACCTGTCGTAACAGCACTATTAAATGAATTAGGTGCAAATGGTGTTGTTATTGAAGATTCATCTGAACTAGATAAAGAACACATCGATGTTTATGGTGAAATATATGAATTAAATCCTGATGATTACCCAGATCATGATATTAGAGTGAAATGTTATTTTAGTGAACTAGTATTTACTGAATCGCTAGAACAAGAAATAAAAAATACAATTTCAAATATTGATGGTATTAAACCGGAAGTATTGGCTTTTTCAAAGACAGTCATTCAAGAATCAGACTGGGAAAATGAATGGAAGAATTATTTTCATCCTTTTAAAGCTTCAGAACGCTTTGCGATTGTTCCTAGTTGGGAAGAATATGAAAACACTGATGACAGTTTATGTATAGAACTTGATCCAGGGATGGCTTTTGGTACAGGAGATCATCCAACTACAAGTATGTGTTTAAGACACATAGAAGAAGTTGTAGAGCCAAATCATAAAGTGATTGATGTTGGTACCGGCTCAGGCATTTTAAGCATTGGGTGCTATTTATTAGGCGTTAAATCTATCAAAGCTATTGATTTAGATGACTTAGCTGTTAAAGTTGCTAAAGAAAACTTTGAAAAAAATCATTGCGAAAATAGTATAAAAGTTGAGACTGGGAATTTATTAACAGAAGAAACTGAGCAATACGATGTTATTATTGCAAATATTTTAGCGCATGTTATAGATTTAATGATAGAAGATAGTTACGATAGACTTAACGATGGTGGTTTCTTTATAACATCTGGCATCATTGATGAGAAATGCGATGAAATCACTAATAGATTAACCGAAGTTGGTTTTAAAATTGAGAAAGTTTTAAAAGAAAACGGCTGGGTTTCAATAAGAGCTAGAAAGTAGGAGAACAATGCAAAGATACTTCTTACTTGAAAACGCTGAGTTAAATCAGCGTTTTTTTCTACATAATAACGAAGACATACACCATATAAAAAATGTAATGAGAATGACAGTTGATGATGAGATTATCATCACTTTTAATGATCAAAAATCGATGATTTGCAAAATTATAGATTTTCATGAACAAAATATAGAAGTACTGACATTAGAAGATACGACGAGACAGACAGAATTACCTGTCGAGATTTCAATCGCTAGCGGATTAATAAAAGGCGATAAATATGAGTGGATGATTCAAAAAGCAACAGAAATGGGCGCACACCGTTTTATTGCTGTTCAATCTGAACGTTCTGTCGTTAAATTAGATCATAAAAAGCAGTCTAAAAAGATTGATAGATGGCAAAAAATCATTAAAGAAGCAAGTGAGCAAAGCATGCGTTTGACTATCCCAGATATCAGGTATATGTCGAATTTTAATTCTGTTTGTGATATTATAAATGAATATGATTATGTATTAATAGCTTATGAAGAAGAAGCTAAACGTGGGGGAACAAGTAATTTACATCAAATTGGTTCTAACTTAAAAAAGGGACAAAAAGTTTTAATCATCTTTGGGCCAGAAGGTGGGCTTTCTGAAAAAGAAGTTGCTTTATTTGAAGATGGATATAACATAAGTCTAGGACCGAGAATATTAAGGGCTGAAACCGCTCCATTGTATGCTTTAGCTGCTTTAAGCTATCAATTAGAATTAATGAGGTGAATATAGTTGGCTACAGTAGCATTCCATACTTTAGGTTGTAAAGTTAACCATTATGAAACTGAAGCAATTTGGCAATTATTTAAGGAAAATGATTACGAAAGAGTAGAGTTTGAAACAAACGCTGATGTATTTATTATAAATACTTGTACAGTGACTAACACAGGAGACAAGAAGAGTAGACAAGTTATAAGAAGAGCTATTCGTAAAAACCCTGATGCAGTAGTATGTGTAACAGGTTGTTATGCGCAAACATCTCCAGCAGAAATCATGGCGATACCAGGGGTAGATATCGTTGTAGGTACTCAAGATCGTCATAAGTTAATTTCTTATATTGAAGACTATAAGACAAGCAGACAGCCAATAAATGGTGTTGGAAACATCATGAAGAATAGAAAATATGAAGAACTAGAAGTACCTTATTTCACTGACCGAACTCGTGCTTCATTAAAAATTCAAGAAGGCTGTAATAATTTCTGTACTTTTTGTATTATTCCATGGGCTAGAGGATTAATGCGTTCAAGAGATCCTAAACAAGTAGTTAGCCAAGCGACAACACTTGTAAATTCAGGATATAAAGAAATCGTATTAACTGGTATTCACACAGGTGGATATGGTGAAGATTTAAAAGATTATAACTTAGCGCAATTATTACGTGATTTAGAAGAAGTAGAAAACTTAGAAAGAATTAGAATTTCTTCTATAGAAGCGAGTCAATTAACAGATGAAGTTATCGATGTTATCGATAAATCTACAAAAGTCGTAAGGCATTTGCATATTCCATTACAATCCGGTTCTGATTCTGTGTTGAAACGTATGAGAAGAAAATATACTATGGCTCATTTTTCAGAAAGACTACAAAAACTTCATAAAGCATTACCTGGTTTAGCAGTAACAAGTGATGTTATAGTTGGTTTCCCAGGTGAAACTGAAGAAGAATTCCAAGAAACTTATGATTTCATAGTTAAGCATCAATTCTCTGAACTGCATGTTTTCCCATATTCAATGAGAACAGGTACACCTGCAGCAAGAATGACAGATCAAGTAGATGAAGACATTAAAAATGACCGTGTTCATAGACTTATAGAACTATCAAATCAACTTGCAAAAGATTATGCATCAAAATTCGACCAAACTGTATTAGAAGTCATTCCTGAAGAAAAAGGCTCTAAAGATGGTAAATTAGTTGGTTATGCAGATAATTACATGAAGATAGAATTTGATGGAGATGAATCTCTAATTGGAGAATTAGTAAAAGTTAAAGTAATAGAACCAGGTTATCCAATTAATAAAGGAAAACTTGTAAAAGTAATCAATCATGCAACAAATAAAGACGAAAGATTAGTTGCATATTAAGATTCATTGCAAATGATTATTGACTTAAAAAATGACTTATTTTATAATGTTTAAGTACATAGTAATATATTTACTATGTAACTGACATATAAAGCTTTGTTGATATTTGGAGGGAGGGAAATACAGATGTCTAAAACAGTAGTTCGTAAAAACGAATCAATCGAAGATGCATTACGTCGCTTTAAACGTACAGTTTCAAAAAGCGGTACGATTCAAGAAGTGCGTAAACGTGAGTTCTATGAGAAACCTAGCGTTAAACGTAAGAAGAAATCAGAAGCAGCTCGCAAACGTAAATTTAAATAATTAATTTTCTATTGAACTCCCTCAAAGAATATTAATTAATTATAATGAAATCTATTTGCGTAAATTAAATGTTAAAGCAGTCCGAGACCTATAGGTTTCGGACTGCTTTTTTATATAGGCAATAGCTGACTTAAGTAAAATATAAATATATCAAGCTTTTTCAATCCTATTCATGGGTATACGATATTTTTAGAAAAAATTGAAAATAAAAAAATTTTCTATAAAATATTTAGAATAAAAGATATATACGTTTTAGTTCACTGGTGATTTATTGTATAATGAAATAGAGGGGTGGTAATATTGACATCAGCGTATGAATACATACTTATGTTTATTCAAAACAACATAAATTTAGGTATTGTTTCAAGTCAAAGTGTTTCTTCATTTGGTGACTTTATATCTTCGCCAATTATTACATTGATTTTGACTTGTATTATTTTTCTAGGCGCACTTTATCAACTATATTCAGAACGTATAAACTTTGCCGGCATTGCAAGTTTTATATGTACACTTATATTTTTTATAGGTTTTGTAATAGTTGATGAAATTAGTTTAATGTCCGTTTTATTGTTTTCAATTGGTGTTATTTTAGTCATTATTGAATTATTTGTTGTAGGCGCTGTACTTGGTATCCTTGGTTTTATTGCAATTATCGGCAGTTTTATATTAGTTGGTGATAATTTATTAATCATGGGCGCTATTATTGCAGTTGCTTTAATTTTAACAACTATAGAGTGGGTGATATTAGTGAAAGGTTTTAATCGAAAAATACCATTCTTTGAAAAAGTCATTCTTAGAGATTCTACAAACAAAGAGTCAGGTTATACATCACATGATGATAGAAGTCATTTAATTGGTAAAGTGTGTACAACTTTTACAGCGTTGAGACCCTCAGGTATTATCCTTGTTGATGATGATAGAATAGATGCTGTTTCTGATGGTAATTTTATTCAAAAAGACCAACAAGTTAAAATTGTACAGGTTGAAGGTACAAGAGTAGTCGTAAGAGAAATTTAAATTAAGGAGAGTTGCATATGTTATCAGGTTTAATCGCCATAATCATTATTGCGGTAATTGTTATTGTATTACTTATGATTCTATTCTCGTTTGTACCAGTTGGATTATGGATTTCAGCTGTAGCTGCAGGCGTTAAAGTAGGAATAGGAACATTAGTCGGAATGCGTTTAAGACGTGTTTCACCAAGACGAGTTATTAATCCGTTAATTAAAGCACATAAAGCAGGTTTAGCATTAACTACAAATCAATTAGAATCTCACTATTTAGCTGGAGGTAACGTTGATAGAGTAGTAGATGCGATTATTGCAGCACAAAGAGCTGAGATTAACTTAGCATTTGAACGTGGTGCAGCTATCGATTTAGCTGGTCGTGACGTTCTAGAAGCTGTACAAATGTCAGTTAACCCTAAAGTAATTGAAACACCATTTATTTCTGGTGTTGCTATGAACGGTATTGAAGTTAAAGCGAAAGCTAGAATTACTGTTAGAGCAAATATTGATCGCTTAGTTGGTGGTGCTGGTGAAGATACAATCATCGCACGTGTTGGTGAAGGTATTGTATCAACAATTGGTTCAAGTAAACACCATACGAAAGTACTTGAAAATCCAGACAGTATTTCACAAACAGTGTTAAGTAAAGGTTTAGATTCAGGTACAGCATTTGAAATCTTATCTATAGATATCGCAGACGTGGATATCGGTAAAAACATCGGTGCAGATCTTCAAACTGAGCAAGCACTTGCAGATAAAAATATTGCACAAGCTAAAGCTGAAGAACGTCGTGCAATGGCTGTAGCTACAGAACAAGAAATGAAAGCACGTGTACAAGAAATGCGTTCTAAAGTTGTTGAATCTGAAGCTGAAGTACCTCTTGCAATGGCTGAAGCACTTAAATCAGGCAATATCGGCGTTAAAGATTATTATAATTTAAAAAATATAGAAGCTGATACTGGTATGAGAGAAGCTATAAATAAGAGTACTAATCCACAAGACGCAAATTCACCGAACGAATAAGAGAGGTGATTTAAATGGAGATAGGCATTATAATCTTTGTTATTTGGATTATTATTAGTGTGATTAGTGGCATAGTTGAAAATGGCGCTAAAAATAAAAAGAAAAAGCAAAATACTCAATGGCCTGCACATCCAAATCCGAGTAAAAAGCCAGTCCAAAGACAAGCTAGTAATCAAGTGGATAATGCTCAACTAGAATTACAAGAATTAGTTAAAAAGTTCTATTCCTATAAAGAAAAGGCTGAAACTAGTTCGACTGATCGAATGTCTAACCACTATAAACAATTAGCTAAACAACTATCCACTCATCTAGAGAAACAAGGGATAGATGTTGAGCAAGTAAATACAAAGCAAAATAATAGTGAAACTCAGCCACAAACTCAAAGCCAAGCTCAGTCAACAGATGCTCATGAAAATGAATTGATTAATAAAAGAAAAGAAGAAATTCATAAAAATAAACCAAAGCGTCAAAAAGAAGCAATCAAAAATTTATTAGAATTTAGTAAAGAAGAAAAACAATCTTTATCTAAAGTTCAACAGGAAAGCTTTGAAAAACTTGAAGAAGAAGCTAATGAGATTATTCATAATACTCAACTTTCTGAAAGAACTAGAAGAACGATGGTTAAACAACTCTACTTAAATAGTAAACATAAATTTAATGATGAAGCTGTAAATATTGACGAGAACAATGTTGTTAATGGTATTATTTGGTCAGAAATTCTTAAAAGACCAGAGGGCATCAAATAAGTTGAATAGCTAGAGATTAACATTTATTAGAGTAGCATAACTCAGGGGAAATTCTTACAACTAGAATTTTCTCTGAGTTTTTATTTTGATAATACCTTTAGTTTTTATTCACAAATTGTAGATTTAGAATTACAATAAACTTAGTAAGAACAAAGGTGTGATAAAAATGATATTTAAAAAGAAACTAAGTGTTTCATCTATAATGATATCAATTTTGCTATTTTTAATATCTTTAATTCCGTTACTTATAAGTAATAAATTACTAATTTTTATTACTTTTGTTCTAGTGTTTTTAATTATAATTAATATACTTCTAGAGAGATATACTGTAAAAGAACACTTCTTGACTATACGTAGAGGTCTTTTCAAAAAAACATATAATATATTTAATATTGAACAGTTAAATATGGCGAAATCTATCGAAGGAAATAGTATGATAGAAATAGTATACAAAGGAGAAATTATAGAAAAAGTTTCTCCAATAGAAGAAAGAGAATTTATTATTACATTAATTCGAATCAATCCGAATATTAAGTTAAATAATAGTAATAGGTTACGTGAATTTCAAAAAATAAATAAAATGATTAAATCACAGGAAAACTTAAATAATATTCAAAATAAAGTGCATAAGATTGCACGTTAGACAAAGGTTTGGTACATTTAAAGTGGTAACAATTCAACTAATAAAGGAGTTATTTAATGCCTACACTAATTCAAATCGAGAGTATGGATCAAGCTCAAGCATTACTAGGTAATGGAGATGAGCATATAAAATATATTGAAGAAGAACTCGAGGTGGATATTTTAACACGAGGACAAGAAATAAGTGTTCGTGGTAAACGTTTAGAAAATGTTGAAAAAGCTGAACGTGTATTAATGAATTTACTTAAAGTAATTGAAAGTGGTTCGAATATAACGATAAATGATGTACAAGCAGCAGTGAAAATGGCTGAAAAAGGTACAATTGATAAATTAGTCAATTTATACGACGAAGAAGTTGCGAAAGATAGTAATGGTAAAGTAATTAGAGCCAAAACAATGGGCCAAAGAATATATATTAATAACATTAAGAATAATGATTTAGTGTTTGGTATAGGACCAGCAGGTACCGGAAAAACATTCTTAGCTGTCGTAATGGCTGCAAGAGCGTTACGCTTAGGTAAAGTTAAAAGAATCGTATTAACAAGGCCAGCAGTTGAAGCTGGAGAATCTTTAGGATTCTTACCTGGCGATTTAAAAGAAAAAGTCGACCCTTATTTAAGACCACTTTATGATGGTTTGCACACTATATTAGGGACTGAGCAAACAGCGCGCTTAATAGAAAGAGGTACAATTGAAATTGCTCCTTTAGCCTATATGAGAGGGCGTACACTTGATGACGCATTCGTTATATTAGACGAAGCCCAAAATACAACTTTACCGCAAATGAAAATGTTTTTAACAAGATTAGGTTTTGGCTCAAAAATGGTAGTCACGGGTGATAGAACACAAATTGACTTACCTAAAGGCGTTAAAAGTGGTTTAATTGAAGCGGACCAAAAGCTAAGTGGTATTAAAGGTATTGAAATTACTTACTTAGAACAAACTGATGTTGTCAGACACCCATTAGTTGGTAAAATAATTAACGCTTATGAAGAGGAGAAATAACATGTTAACAATGGATTTTATTGATGATCACAACGTCATTAATCAAGATACGAAAGAACAAATAGAATCACTATTAAAATTTGCTGCTAAAAAGGAAAAAATTGAAGAAGAAGCAGAATTATCTATTTCATTTGTCGATGAAAGCGAAATACAAGCAATCAATAGAGACTATAGAGATAAAGATAAAGTAACAGATGTTATTTCATTTTCTCTAGAAGAAGATGAACCAGAGATTGAAGGATTAGATATGCCTAGAATATTAGGTGATATCATAATTTGTTTAGAAGTTGCTAAAGAGCAAGCAGAATCATATAATCATAGCTTAAGTAGAGAATTAGGATTTTTAGCATTACATGGCTTTTTACACTTACTAGGTTATGATCATATGACAGAATCAGAAGAAAAAGAAATGTTTTCACGACAAGATGAAATTTTAACTGAGTTTGGACTTACACGTGAATAAATTTTTTAATAGGTTTAAATTTCCTGTAGTAGGACTTTTTACGATTCTAAAGAAAGATAATAATTTTTTATTTCATTTATTAATGGCACTGATTGTTATTGTTTTGAGTTTTGTTTTTAAGTTAAATCTGTATGAATGGTTATTTGTTTTAATTGCCATTTTTATAGTCTTAATAACAGAAGTGCTCAATACATCAATAGAATACATTGTAGACATGTACACTGATGATTTTCATATACTAGCAAAGCACGCTAAAGATACAGCTGCTTTAGCAGTATTATTAGCATCTATTATGGCTATCATTATCGGGATAATAATATTTTTACCTAAATTGTTAAATATTTTTTAAGGGGATGGAAAATATGGAATTTTTAAAAGAATGGTATGAAGGTGCTAGAGAAGCGCAAAAAAGAGCGTATACACCTTACTCTAAATTTAATGTAGGTGCTTATTTAATAACGAAAGACGGGAAAACATACTATGGCGCAAATATTGAGAACGCAGCCTATCCATCAACTATTTGTGCAGAACGATCAGCTTTAGTGGCGGCAATGTCAGATGGTTAAAGACCTGGTGATTTCAAATGTATTACAATTACAGTTGATGCTGATGAACCTTCTTCACCATGTGGAACATGTAGACAAGTACTTAAAGAACTATGTGACGATGATATGCCAGTATTTTTAACAAATCAAACAGAAGAAAGAATTGAAACGACTGTTAATGAATTATTACCACTCGGTTTCTCAGGAAAGGATTTAGGATAAATGAGCGAATTTAAATCAGGTTTTATATCTATTATAGGTAGACCTAATGTCGGCAAATCAACATTTATGAATAAAGTTATAGGTCATAAAGTTGCGATTATGTCAGATAAAGCACAAACTACTAGAAATAAAGTACAAGGTGTATTAACAACGGATGATGCACAAATGATATTTATTGATACTCCAGGTATTCATAAACCTAAACATGCTTTAGGAGATTACATGATGAAAATAGCGAAAAACACTTTAAAAGAAGTGGATTTAATCATGTTTATGGTAAATGTTGATGAAAGCATAGGTAAAGGTGATGAATATATCATTGAGTTACTTAAACAAACTAAAACACCAGTGTTTTTAGTTTTAAATAAAATTGATTTAATACACCCTGACCAATTGTTAGTTGAAATTGAAAAATATCAAAAAACTATGGAATTTGCAGAAATTGTTCCAATATCAGCTTTAGAAGGCTTAAATATTGAAACGTTATTAGCTCAATTCAAAAAATATCTTGAAGAAGGTCCAATGTATTATCCAAAAGACCAAATTTCTGATCACCCTGAACAATTTGTTGTAGCAGAATTAATCAGAGAAAAAGCTTTGCATTTGACGAATCAAGAAATACCACATGCAGTAGGTGTAAATGTTGATAAAATGACAAAAGCTGAAAATGAAAAAGTTCATGTAGAAGCAACAATTTATGTAGAACGTGATTCACAAAAAGGTATTATCATCGGTAAAGGTGGAAAAATGCTTAAAGAAATAGGTAAACGGGCACGTAGAGACATTGAAATGTTGTTAGGTTCTAAAGTTTATTTAGATTTATGGGTTAAAGTACAAAAAGATTGGCGTAATAAACCTAACTTTATTAAGCAAATGGGTTATCGCGAAGACGAGTATTAATGAGAATGGAGGCGATGATAAAGTGCTTTATAAACAAGAAGGTTTTGTCATTCGCTCTGTAGATTACGGTGAAAATAATAAAATCATTACAATTTTAAATGAACATGGTCATAAAGTTCCGCTTATGGCTAGAGGTGCAAAAAAAACAAGTCATCATTTACAAGGTGCTACTCAACCCTTTGTACATGGCTTGTTTATTTTTTCTAAATTTAAAGGAATGGGCACTTTAACTTCTGCTGACATTATTAATAGTCATAGAATGATGCAAAGTGATATATTTAAAAGCGCTTATGGTGCTTATTGCATAGAAGTAATAGATAAAGCACTTGAAGCTGAAGAGCATGATGCATTTTTCTATGAATTATTGCTAGGTGTTTTTCAAGCGGTAGAAAAGGGTGTCGACGCTGACACAATGAGTATGATTGTCGCTTTAAAATGTATGCCTAAATATGGTTATGAACCAAGGTTTAATGCATGTGTTGTAACAGGTGATATGGATCAACAACAACTTAATGCTTACAGCTTTATATATAATGGTCCCTTAAGTAATCAGGCATTAATTCATGATGAGCATGCATTTAGAATTTCAAATAGAGCATTGTATCTTATGAATTTAATGTATCAATTACCAATACAGAATTTAAATAGTTTTAAAATCAATGATGATATAAAAAAAGAAATACAAAACCTTATCGATAATATGTACGATGAATATATAGGCATTATTTTTAAAACCAAAAAGTTAATAAAGCAACTTGAAAATTTAAAAATATAAAAACACCCCTTAAATGAGCGTTTAAATCTCATTTAAGGGGTGTATGTTTTCTAGATTAAAAATTAGAATTTAATTTTTTCCGCTAAGAAGTTTTCAACTTCATCAATTGGCATACGAATTTGTTCCATTGTATCACGGTCACGTACTGTTACTTGATTATCTTCTAATGAGTCGAAGTCGAAAGTAATACAGTAAGGTGTACCAATTTCGTCTTGTCGACGGTAACGTTTACCAATAGATTGTGATTCGTCAAAGTCGATTGCGAAGTTTGCACTTAATTTTTCATAAACTTTAATAGCGTCAGGTGATAGCTTTTTACTTAATGGTAAAATTGCTGCTTTATATGGTGCTAGAGCAGGGTGGAAATGCATTACTGTACGTTGCTCTTTTTCACCTTCGTTTTCTTCTTCATAAGCATCACATAAAAATGCTAATGTTACACGGTCTGCACCAAGTGATGGTTCAATACAATAAGGGATGTATTTTTCATTTGTTTCTTGATCGTGATAATTGAAGTCTTCACCACTGAATTCACTATGTTGTTTTAAATCATAGTCTGTTCTTGAAGCGATACCCCATAGTTCTCCCCAACCAAACGGGAATTTATATTCAATATCAGTTGTAGCATTTGAATAGTGACTTAATTCATCTTCATCATGATCACGCATTTTAGTATTTTCTTTTTTAATACCTAAATCTGTTAACCAATTTGCTGCGAAATCTTTCCAGTAATTTTGCCATTCAATTTCAGTACCTGGTTTACAGAAGAATTCTAGTTCCATTTGTTCAAATTCTCTTGTTCTGAAAATAAAGTTACCTGGTGTTATTTCATTTCTAAATGATTTACCAACTTGTCCAATACCGAATGGTAATTTTTTACGCATTGAACGCTGAACATTTTTGTAGTTAACAAAAATACCTTGTGCAGTTTCAGGACGTAAGAAAATTTCGTTTGTAGATGATTCTGTTACACCTTGGAAAGTTTTAAACATTAAATTGAATTGTCTAATGTCAGTCCAGTTAGCTGTTCCACTTTCTGGACAAGTGATACCTTTGTCTTCAATTAACTGTTTCATTTCATCAAAGCTCATGCCATCAGCAATAAAGTTCTCATCGCCTTCAACATTTTGCATGTAATCTTCAATTAGTTTATCTGCTCTATAACGAATTTTTGAATCTTTGTTATCAATCATTGGGTCGTTAAAGTTTGATAAATGTCCTGATGCTTCCCAAGCTTTTGGATTCATTAAAATTGCAGCATCTAAACCAACGTTATACGGAGACTGCTGAATAAATTTTTGCCACCAAGCTTTTTTGATATTATTCTTTAATTCTACACCTAGAGGACCATAATCCCATGTGTTAGCTAAACCACCATAAATTTCACTTCCTGGGAATACAAAACCTCTGTGTTTCGCTAACGTAACTATCTTATCCATATCTTTTGCCATAAAAAAATTCACTCCTCATTTAATTAAAAAAGCCCCAAGACATCAAGTATCAATGCCTTGGGACGAGTATATTACCCGCGGTTCCACCCAAATTAGTGTAGCCACTCACTTTATATATATATTTGTAAGCCAAAACTTTATTGTTAAGCTTTCACCGTCCTTAACTCGCTTTTAATTTCAAAGTTAATTAAAATATAGCACGCAATCTGGTACTAATCAAGTAAAAACAAGTATTCAAATTGAGTATATTTTATCAGTCATGTTATAATCAATATAACTGAGTTGTGTTTGAAGGGGTGAGAGAAATCGAATTAAATCAAAGACAAGAGCAAATCGTTCAAATTGTGAAAAATAATGGCCCGATAACAGGAGAAAAAATTGCTCAACGATTAAGCTTAACGCGAGCAACTTTACGACCGGATCTCGCTATTTTAACAATGGCTGGATATTTAGATGCCAGACCGAGGGTAGGGTATTTTTATACAGGAAAATCTAGTACACAATTATTAAGTGATTCTATCAAAAAAATAACAATTAAAGAATCTATGGCTATACCAGTTGTTATAGAAGAAAGTGTTTCAGTATATGAAGCAATTTGTAAAATGTTTTTAGAAGATGTAGGAACATTGTTTGTTATCGATAAAGAAGGTTATTTAATAGGTGTATGTTCAAGAAAAGACCTTTTAAGAGCAGCAATTGGTGGTCAAAGCTTAAAAGAGACACCAGTAAGTATAAATATGAGCCGCATGCCAAACATTACAGTTTGTTTAGAAGAAGATTTATTAATCTATGCTGCTAAATTATTAATTGATAAGCAAATTGATGCATTACCGGTAGTAAAAAAAGTAAAAGATAATAAATTGAAGGTTAAAGGTAGAATAACAAAAACTACTATAACTAGGGCTTTTGTTTCACTTATCGAAGACGAGTAGGAGGAATATTTCAAATGGAAGAAATTAGAATAATCATTGCATCTGATTCAGTAGGAGAAACAGCTGAACTTGTAACTAAAGCATGTACTTCACAATTTAAAACAGAAGGTAATGCATTAGATATTGTTAGATTGCCTTACATCGAAAATGAAAATAATATTAATGAAGTAGTATCACTCGCTTTAGAACAAAAATCAATCGTTGTATATACATTGGTTAAACCTGATATGAGAAATTACTTAAAGGAACAACTAGAAGAACATAACATAGAAAACGTAGATATTATGGGGCCATTAATGACAATACTGAGCAATGAGTTAAATGAAAAGTCTCTTAATGAACCAGGCAATATTCATAAATTAGATGAAGATTATTTTAAGAAGATTGAAGCTATTGAATTTGCTGTTAAATATGATGACGGAAGAGACCCACGAGGATTACCTAAAGCAGATATTGTACTAATAGGCGTATCTAGAACTTCTAAAACCCCTTTATCGCAATACTTAGCTCACAAAAGATATAAAGTGATGAACGTTCCATTAGTTCCGGAAGTAGCACCTCCAGAAGGATTATTTGATATTGATCCAAAAAAATGTATAGCGCTTAAAATTAATCAAAAAAATTTAAATGCCATTAGAAGAGCGAGATTAATACAATTAGGTTTAAGTGATGATGCAAATTATGCGAAAGATGACCGTATTGAAGAAGAGTTACACTATTTTGAAGAAGTAGTTGATAAAATTGGCTGTCCTGTACTTGATGTGTCAGATAAAGCAATAGAAGAAACAGCTAATGATATTATAAAAATCATTACTCAACAAAACCGCTAAAGGGTGAAATAATGAGAATTGAACAAGAAACAATAAACGAAATTCGGGAAAAAAATGACATATTAGATGTTGTAAGTGAATATGTAAAGTTAGAAAAAAGAGGTCGTAATTATATTGGACTTTGCCCTTTCCATGATGAAAAAACACCGTCCTTTTCTGTTTCTGAAGATAAACAAATATGTCATTGTTTTGGTTGTAAAAAAGGTGGTAACGTCTTTCAATTTATTCAAGAAATTAAGGATATTCCATTTGTTGAAGCAGTAAAAGAACTTGGAAGTAGAGTAGATATTCATGTTGAAAGTAATGAACCGAGTTCTTCTGAGGCAATAGTAGACGATCATATAAAAATGATTGAAATGCACGAACTAATGGCAAATAACTTTCATTATATTTTGAAACATACTGAAGAAGGCGAAGAAGCTTTAGCATATTTAAAATCTAGAGGATTTACAGATGAATTAATTAATGATAGAAAAATTGGTTATTCACCTAACCATTCTAAATTTACTCATGATTTTCTTGAAAAAAATGGATATGATGCAGTATTAGCGTTTGAGGCAGGGTTATTAAGTAGAAATGATGAAACTTTTGATTATTTCGACAGATTTAGAGATAGAATAATATTCCCGTTATTAAACTTTCAAGGTAAAACAGTTGGTTTCTCAGGGCGTACATATACAGATCAGACACCTAAATACTTAAACAGCCCAGAAACTCCTATATTTCAAAAGAGAAAAATGCTTTATAATATCGATCGAGCAAGAAAGTTTATTAGACAAAACGATGAAGTGATATTATTAGAAGGCTTTATGGATGTTATTAAAGCAGATCAAGCGGATATAAAGCAAGTTGTAGCAACAATGGGAACAGCTTTATCAAAAGAACATATTATTATGGTCAAAAAACTGGCATCTAATGTAACTTTGCTGTATGATGGAGATTTCGCAGGGAATGAAGCGGCTTTAAATGTAGGTAAAATATTATTAAATGAAGGCATAAATGTTTATGTAGTTCATTTACCTAAAAAAATGGACCCTGATGATTATATTACAGAGTACGGAAACGAAGCGTTTAAATCGTTTGTAGATAGCCAAAAACAATCATTTGTTGGATTTAAAGCACAACAATTATATTATGCTAATGAAAACAACGATTTAAAACACGAGCAACACTTAGAAGAATTAATTAATGATATAAATCTTATTCGCTCAGACTTTTTAAGAAAAAAAGTATTGCAACAAGTTGCTGATTTGTATAAAGTAGATGTTAACAGTCTAAAAAATCAACTCTCGCCTAATATAGTTCAAAATACTATCGATTACGACCAATATGTTCCGGATTTCAAGGAAAAAAAACTAGATAAAGTCGGTAGAGCTGAACAAGCATTAATAAAACATTTTATGAATCAAAAACAGTTGTTTTTAGAATATCATTCTAGGATTAATCAAGAAGATTTTACTTCATTGAATAATAGAGTGATTTTTTCACGTTTAAATGGGTATTATAAGAATAACGATGTCTTTAATATTAGTGATTTTTCGAGTTACATTGAAGATCATAATATTATGGAAACCGTTATGTACCTCGATTCATTGCTTATTAATGACGATCCAGAAAGTGAAGAAATTGAAGACTATATTAATATAATCAGTCCTGAAGAAATTAAAGAAAATACAATCGAATATTTAAATGAACAATTAAATAAAGCAATGCAATCAGGTGATATGGCGTTGCAAAGACAGTATTTGGAACAAATTGTACAATATAATCGGAATAGAATGTAAGAGTTAAATAACCGGGAGGCCTATTCATGTCTGACAAAGAATTAAATAAAATCAATAGCGCTAACAATGAAGCAGTTTTAACAATTGAACAAGTTAAGCATCAATTAATTGAACAAGGTAAAAAAGCTGGACATTTAAGTCATGAAGAAATTGCTGATAAATTGCAAAATTATGAAATGGATTCAGATCAAATGGATGATTTCTTTGATTTGATCAACGAAAATGAAATCAACCTTATTAACGAAAAAGATTCTACTGATACTGATGATAAATTAAGTTTAAATGACTTAAGTGCTCCTCCAGGTGTAAAAATAAATGACCCAGTAAGAATGTACTTAAAAGAAATAGGACGTGTAAATCTATTAACAGCACAAGAAGAAATTGAATTAGCTAAAAGAATAGAAAAAGGCGATGAAGTAGCGAAGTCTCGTTTAGCTGAAGCGAACTTAAGACTTGTAGTAAGTATAGCTAAACGTTACGTTGGTAGAGGTATGTTATTCCTAGACCTTATTCAAGAAGGTAACATGGGGCTTATTAAAGCTGTAGAAAAATTCGACTTTAACAAAGGATTCAAGTTCTCAACTTATGCTACATGGTGGATTCGTCAAGCTATCACTAGAGCTATAGCTGACCAAGCACGTACTATACGTATTCCAGTACACATGGTAGAAACGATTAATAAATTAATTCGTGTTCAAAGACAATTATTACAAGATTTAGGTAGAGATCCATCACCAGAAGAAATTGGTGAAGAAATGGATTTACTACCAGAAAAAGTACGCGAAATCTTGAAAATTGCTCAAGAACCAGTGTCACTTGAAACGCCTATTGGTGAAGAAGATGACAGTCATTTAGGTGACTTTATAGAAGATCAAGATGCACAAAGTCCTTCTGACCACGCTGCTTATGAATTATTAAAAGAGCAATTAGAGGATGTTTTAGACACATTAACGGATAGAGAAGAAAATGTATTAAGATTACGTTTTGGTCTTGATGACGGTCGTACACGTACTTTAGAAGAAGTAGGAAAAGTATTTGGTGTAACAAGAGAACGTATTAGACAAATCGAAGCAAAAGCTTTACGCAAATTAAGACACCCATCAAGAAGTAAACGCTTGAAAGATTTTATGGACTAATTTGTAAAAGTTAATATTAATCCCAAAAAGCCTTTGACAATGCGTTGTTTTAATATAAAATATAATTGTATGAAGGTTTAATAAAAGGGAGGTTGTATGAATGAATCGTAATCCTGTTTTCCCGTTTATTCTGATTTTATTACTCGGTGTGGGATTAATATTCTTCATGTCAGCACATGGTGCTAACAAGGATGAAGAAAAAGAAGGCAAAGGTGGCGGTGAAAAAACTGAGAAGTTTGACGCTGCAACATTTGCAAAAGATAATTGTACAAGTTGTCATGGACAAAATCTTGAAGGTGGAATGGGTCCTAAATTAGCTGGTAGTTCTAAAGACGCTGGTGAAATGAAAAAAATCATCCGTGATGGTAAAGGTTCAATGCCTGCGCATGACGAAGCGACTATTTCAGACAAAGATTTAGACACACTTGTCAAATATTTAAAAGAAGATGCTAAATAATAATAAAAAATCTTTTGCCTTGGCAAAAGATTTTTTTAATGAAAGGAAAATGTCATGATCCAAATAAATAAACGTTTAACAAAAGTTAGTGAGTACTTAAATCATAATAAATTAGCAGATATAGGATCAGACCATGCTTATTTGCCTATTTACGCCATTCAAAATAATTTAGTAAAAGAAGCTATCGCAGGGGAAGTTGTTAAAGGGCCATTTCTATCAGCTCAAAAAAACACCGAGTTACACGGACTTTCGAAGTCTATTGAGATAAAGTTAGGCGATGGATTAGAAGTTGTAAATGATACGGTAGATGTTATTACAATATGTGGTATGGGTGGACCTTTAATTGCTCAAATATTAGATGAAGGTAAAGAAAAATTGATACATTACCCTGATTTAATATTACAAGCTAATATACATGCGTTACCAATTAGACAAGTATTGCAAATGTTAGGATACAACATTGAAGCAGAGCAATTGATTAAAGATAAAAAGCATATATACGAGATTATTGTTGCTAAAAAAGGGAAAATGCAATTAAGTGAGAATGAATTAAAGTTTGGTCCTAAATTGATGATAGAAAAAGATGAATTATTTTATGAAAAATGGGAAAGAGAAATTGAATCTTTAGAGAATATTAGTAATCAGCTAAAAAATCATAAAGACCAAACTCGTTATAATGAAATACAGGCGCAAATAAAACAGATTAAAGAGGTGCTATGATGATTATTAAAGACTTATTACAAGTAATAGATAAGCATGTACCATTCTCAAGTAGTGAATCATGGGATAATGTAGGTTTGTTGATTGGTAACCAAGAAAATGAAGTGAATGGTATACTAACAACTCTCGATTGCACGAATGAAGTAGTAGATGAAGCAATTGAACAAAATATCAATACGATTATCGCACATCATCCTTTAATTTTTAAAGGTGTTCAAAACATCACAAATGATAGTTATGGACCGATTATAAGAAAATTAATCCAAAATGACATACAATTAATTGCTCTTCATACAAATTTAGATGTGTATGATAAAGGTGTAAGTTATATGATAGGTCAGAAAATAGGACTTACTAATGTGGAAATTTTAGATAAGCAAAATGAAACATATTATAAACTGCAAATATTTATACCAGATGAAAACGTAGAAGAAATGAAAAAGGCATTTGATAATCATCAATTAGCTCAAACAGAAGAATATAGTAATGTATTTTACCAATCACAAGGTAAAGGCCAATTCAAGCCAAGTGAAAATGCTAATCCCCATATAGGTACATCTAATAAAACAGAAATAGTTTATGAAACGAAATTAGAGTTAATGATTGATGGGAAAGATAAAGCTTTAGCAACACGATTATTATACGAATATCATCCTTATGAGGAACCTGTTTTTGATTTTATTAAAATGGAGAAAGCTTCTTCAGTAGGTTTAGGTGTTATAGGAGAATTACCACAAGAACTTTCTGTAGAGGATTTTGTTGGACATTATAAAACACAGTTAGATATACCAGCAGTTCGTTTTATAGGTGATAAAAAAGCTACTATTAAGAGAATTGCTATAGTAGGTGGAGCAGGTATTGGTTATGCTCATATCGCTAAAAATAAACAGGCTGATTTATTTATTACAGGCGATGTGAAACATCATGAAGCTTTAGATTCAATAATGGATGGTATAAACGTATTAGATGCCAATCACTATAGTGAATATGTCATGAAAGACGGATTAAAATCATTACTAGAAGATTGGACTAATGGTGAAATAAACGTTGTATCATCAAATATTAATACTGATCCTTACGAATATATGTAATAAACTATAAGTACAATTAATAGGTTTAATCAATTAGTCTGGGACATTTGTTTGTGTCGCAGACTTTTTTTATTTAATTAATCCAATAAAACTTATCTATTTAATACTTACCCTATAAAAAAGCAGTGAAAAACTCCACCGATTTGGAATCTTTCACTGCAACTTATAATATTTAATCATTATTACTTCATAATTTCTACAGGCTTTGGTTTTTTAATTTTTGGTAATATTTTTTCAACTGGCACATTACTTTTAAGTTTTTCAACGTCAATATTTGTTGGGTCATAATTTTTAATATAATCAATTACTTCTTTAACAATTGGTGTAGGAGTGGAAGCACCTGCTGTTACTGCAACGGTACTTACACCTTGCAACCACTCAATTTTTAGTTCGCTTATATCTGAAATTCTATAGGCATTTGTATGTGCAATTTCTTTAGAGACTTGTGCTAATCTATTAGAGTTGTTACTTTTTGGGTCGCCAACAACAATTAATAAATCAGCTTGGTTTGCTTGGTTAGCAACAGCTTCTTGTCTAACTTGAGTCGCTAAGCAGATTTCTTCGTGTATTTCGATATTTGGATATTGTTCTTTTAATTCGTCCATAAGGTGTTTAACATCCCACTGAGACATTGTAGTTTGATTAGTTACGATTAATTTTTTATCTTTTAAAGACTCGGGTAAAGCATTAATATCATCAATTGTTTCAACTAAATGTACAATATCTGGTGCTACTCCTACTGCACCTTCTGGTTCTGGATGGCCTTTTTTACCTATATAAACAACGTTATAGCCATTTGATTTCATATTTCTAATTAATTGGTGTGTGTTTTCTACATCAGGACAAGTGGCATCAATACATACAAGCCCTTTTTCTTTGGCGCGACGTTTAACTTCTGGAGAAACGCCGTGCGCAGTAAATATAACAGTTCCATCGTTGATTTGTTCTAAAATTTCTAGTCTGTTTGGTCCATCTAAAGTAATAATACCATCAGATTCAAAAGCTTCAGTCACATGTTTATTATGAACAATCATACCTAAAATATATATCGGACGCGGTAACGTTTTATCTAATGAAGCATTTCGTGCAATAACCATGGCATCTACAACACCATAACAATATCCTCTAGGCGTTATTTTAACGATTTCCATACAAAGCCCCCCCTTATTCTTAATCATTATAACAAGTGTCAAGAATGATTGAAACTAATTAAAGTATCAAAATAACCTTAAACTCTATCATATTACTTTCATTTACTATATAATATATGAAGTGAAAAAGAAACGAGGAGGGTCGCTTATGTCTAAGCATCCGTTTGAACATTTTCAATTAGAAAATGAATTAGTTGAGGCAGTTAAAGATTTGAAATTTAACCAGCCGACAGAAGTACAACGACGTGTAATACCAAAAATTAAAAAGGGTTCAAATATAATAGGACAATCACAAACTGGTACGGGTAAATCTCATGCATTTTTATTACCACTATTTGATAAAATAGATGTAGATTTAAAAGAGCCACAAGTTATTATATTAGCTCCAACAAGAGAGTTAGCTAAACAATTGTATGACGCTGCATCTCATTTAGCGGAATATAAAAAAGGTATAAAAGTCAATTTATATATTGGTGGTACAGATAAATCAAGAGATATAGATAAGTCTAAGAACACGCCACAAGTTGTGGTAGGAACTCCAAATAGAATTGATGATATGGCTGTAGAAAAAGCATTAGATTTACATTTAGCAAAATCAGTAGTAATTGACGAAGCGGATTTAATGATTGATTTAGGATTTATGCCTAAAGTAGACAGCATTGCTAGCAGACTTGATAAATTTGCTCAAATTTCTGTGTTTAGTGCAACTATACCTAAAGCATTACTTCCATTTTTAAATAAATATTTAGATAAACCAGAATTTGTTGAAATAGAAACAGAATCATCTAATAAAGATAATATAGATTTTTATTTAATACCTACTAAAGGTGAAGAGAAACAAGCGAAAATGTTAAAAGTAATGGACGTTATTAATCCATACTTAGCAATTATTTTTGCTAATAGTCGTGATAGAGCAAATGAGTTAGTGGCTTATTTATCTGAACATGGTTATAAAGTTGGTGTTATTCATGGTGGATTATCACCAAGAGAACGTACACAACAAATGAAACGTGTTAAGCAGTTAGACTTCGAATTTGTTGTTGCGAGTGACTTAGCTTCAAGAGGTATCGATATTGAAGGTGTAAGCCATGTTATTAACTATGACTTGCCAAAAGAAATTGACTTCTTTACACATAGAGTTGGTCGTACAGGTCGTGGAGACTATAAAGGTATTGCTATTACTTTATATACGCCTGATGAAGATGATTTAATTACGCAAATCGAAAAGAAAAACTATAAATTTAATCACGTTGATATAAAAAATGGTGAATTTGTCGAGATTAAAGATCGTCAAAAACGTACAAGACGTGTTAAAAAAGAAGATAATATAGAACAAAGTTTAAAACAAAGAATTAAACGTAACAACAAAAATAAAGTAAAACCAGGATATAAAAAGAAATTCAAGAAAGAATTAGATGAGCTGAAATTCAAAGAGAAAAAAGCACATTCTAAACGTACAAAAAAGCAAAGTAGAAAAGGATAGGTGTCAGATATGTTAATTGGATCTCACGTTTCTATGAGTGGTAAGAAGATGTTACTTCAAGCAGCAGAGGAAGCTGCTAGTTATAATGCTTCAACATTTATGATTTATACTGGAGCGCCTCAAAACACACGACGCAAAAAAATAGAAGATTTAAATATTGAAAATGGTCAAGCAGCTATGAAAGAGTATGGCCTTTCAAATATTGTTGTTCATGCACCTTACATTATTAATATTGCGAATACAACGAAACCTGAAGTGTTTAATTTAGGCGTAGAATTTTTACAATCTGAAATTGAACGTACTGAAGCACTTGGGGCGAAAGATATTGTTTTACATCCAGGCGCTCACGTTGGGGCTGGAGAAGAAAAAGGTATTAAAAAAATTATTGAAGGTTTAAATGAAGTTTTAACTAACGATAATGATGTTCGTATTGCTTTAGAAACAATGGCAGGTAAAGGTTCAGAATGTGGTAAAACTTTCGAAGAACTTGCTCAAATCATTGATGGTGTAGAACATAACGAAAGGTTATCAGTATGTTTTGATACATGTCATACAAATGATGCTGGATATAATGTTAAAGAAGACTTTGACGGTGTATTAAATGAGTTCGATAAAATTGTAGGGCTTGATAGAATTAAAGTGCTACATGTTAACGATAGTAAAAACCCACAAGGTGCGAGAAAAGATAGACACGAAAATATAGGTTTTGGTTCTATTGGCTATGATGCATTACATTATATTGTAAACCATGAAGCTTTCAATGACGTGCCAAAAATATTAGAAACACCATATGTCGGTGATGATAAGAAAAATAAAAAACCACCATATAAATTTGAGATTGAAATGATAAAGAATGGTACATTTGATCCAGATTTAAAAGATAAAATATTTAATCAATAATAAAAAAAGAATGCTAATCATATAGCATTCTTTTTTTATTCGTAAACATTAATATTTACATTTATAAATAATCGTTGTATAGTAATCTATTGACGAGGTGAATAATGTGGAAAATGAAACACCAATTTTCGAATTAAAAAACATAAGTTATAGTTATCCTAGTAAATTAGCATTAAGAGATATTAATATCCAAATATACAGAGGAGACTTTTTAGCTATTGTAGGTCCGAACGGATCAGGTAAGTCTACGTTATTAAAATTAATTTTAGGATTATTACCTTTACAAAAGGGTGATATATATATAAGTGGTAAAAAAATAAACCAATATAAATCATGGGAAAAAATAAGTTATGTATCTCAAAAATCTAACGCATTTAGTTCAGGATTTCCTGCAACTGTAAAAGAAGTTGTTATGAGTGGATTAACTAAAAATAAAGGTTTGTTTAAATGGTTTAATAAAGATGATGTAGCAAAAGTCGATGAAATATTAGAACGTTTAAATATAAGTAATTTAAAAAATGAAAATATAGCCCAATTATCAGGAGGGCAACAACAAAGAACTTTTATCGCACGTGCTTTAATATCTAAACCAAGCATTTTAATATTAGATGAACCAACTGTTGGTATAGATGCACGACACGTATCAGAATTCTATCAGTTATTAACACAACTGAAAGAAGAGGGAATCACAATTATTTTAGTAACACACGACATTGGTGTAGTTGCAGACACGGCAAGTAAAGTAGCATGCCTAAACCAACACTTACATTTCCATGGAACAAGCGAATCATTCAAATCATTAGATGAAGTAGCTATTTCTAAAATATATGGACATCCAGTCCAGTTCGTAGACCATCAGCACGATAGAAGTTGTTGTGTTGAAGAAGAAGCCATAAGCGAATAGACAAAAAATATTGCGCATTACAAAATGTAATGTTACTATATAAATCTAAAAACACTCAGTAGCTTTGGGTGGTGTACTAAGTGTAAAATGTTAGGCCATAGATAATAATAGGTCTACTTTACCATAGCTTATTGAAGTTTAGTCGTTTGTGGTGCTACACAAGCGGCTATTTTTTATTACTATTTTAAAATAATACATTGAGGTTAAAACTTTATTTTATAAAACAATTAAGGTTGATTTAGTAATGAATACGATTTACACTACTAATAGTACTTTAAATGACTATAAAAATTATTAATAAAAAAGTAAGAATTGTGTAACTTAAATGAAAATGTTAGTTAATAGGATAAATATGATTTTAAGTGATTAGCTTCTTGCTACATAAACTAAAGTATAATAAACAAAACAAAAATGGTTAGGAGTTATGATATATGGAAGGTACACCCAATGATTCTAATGCGTATTGGGTTACGTATGAACAGCATACACAATCATATGAGCTCGAAAGGTCGTGCTGTGTATGATCGATGCTTTTATGAATTTTGATTTTATAAGATATTCGTTTATTAGTGGTATTCTTGTTGGGCTAATTGCGCCTTTAATTGGGGCTTTTATCGTTGTAAGAAGATTATCTCTTATAGCGGATGCATTGAGCCATGTGACGCTTGGTGGTATCTCTATGGGATTATTCTTTATGAGCATTAGTCCAGTATTTGCAGCTGTAAATCCTATATGGTTCGGTATTATCTTTTCGATAGCAGGTGCTTTATTAATTGAAGAGTTAAGAACTGAATACAAACATTATCAAGAAATCGCGATACCAATTATTATGAGCGCAGGTATTGGAATAAGTGTTATTTTTATTTCTTTAGCTAGTGGCTTTAATCAAGATTTATTTGGTTATTTATTTGGATCAATTAGTGCTGTAAATTTAAGTGACTTATTTACGATATTGGCTATAACAATCATCGTATTAATATTTGTTATGTTGCTGTATAAATCGCTTTTCGTTTTATCATTTGATGAAGAATATTCTCGAGTAATAGGGATGCCTAAGTGGATTCAATTATTATTCATTGTCATTGTAGCGCTAGTTATTTCCGCTTCAATGAGAGTTGTAGGAATATTATTAGTCAGTAGTTTAATGACTTTACCAGTTGCTACGAGTATGAGACTAGCAAAAGGCTTTAAACAACTAATAGGATTAAGTATCTTATTTGGTGAATTATCTGTAATACTGGGATTAATACTTTCATTCTATTTGAATATTTCTCCGGGTGGTATTATAGTAGGTTTATTGATAATAGAGTTATTAGGAAGTATTACTTATAGTAAAGTATTGATAAAAAAAGGAGGCTATCATCTTGAAAGTAGAAGAGGCCATTCAAATCTTGAAGAGTGAAGGACATAAATATACAAATAAACGCCGCGATATTATTTCATTATTTGTTAATGAAGATAAATATATAACGGCTAAATATATTCAAGAAGCTTTGAAAGATGATTACAAAGGTTTATCGTTTGATACTATCTATAGAAACTTATATTTATTTAAATCTCTAAATATTATAGAAAGTACGGAAATAGATGGAGAAATGAAGTTTAGAATTTCATGTCAGGATCATCACCATCATCACTTTATTTGTGAATCATGCGGAAACACAAAAGTTATTGATTTTTGTCCAATGGATGTAATCAAACAACAGTTAGGAAATGTTGAAATTACTTCACATAAATTAGAAGTATACGGTAAATGCGAAAATTGTAAAACGGGATAAATTAAAAGGACTTCTTCATTAGTTGTTAAATCTAGTGAAGAAGTCCTTTTTTATATTTTACTTAAAATGCTTGATACGTCATGCCAATTATTAATTCTATATATGCCTTTATTAAGTGATTTTTGATTATAAGGCGTATCGAATAAAAAGACCGGGATATTAAGCTTTTCGTTAATATCTAAAGCATTATCTAATTTATCTTCAAAGAATACATCAATACGTTGTTCTTTAGTAACCTTTAATTTATCGTGGCTCCCTGTTAATATGATTTGATCAAAAGGAATATTGTGTGTATCAAACCAAGTCTTAGTTATATCTTCTAAATAGTGGTGTCTGGCACTGATGTAATATAATTCATATTCGTGTTTTAGCTGGTTTAATATATCTTTAGCGCCTTCAGCAACTGGGGAATTTTGATATATATAAGATTCATTATTTTTGAACCAGTTTAACATTTCTTCTTCCTCACACTTTAATACATTAGCTAAATTGTATTCAGTTATATCTTCATAACGTAATTTCTCATTAAAATCTTTCTGTAAATAAGGAACGAAAGTTTTGGGACATGTAACTGTACCATCAATATCTATTCCTAATCTTGGTTTCCGAGTCATTTAAATCACCTTTTTATAAATTTAATAAAAACACAATAAATAAAATTTATTGTGCCTTAATTTGTTTTTCCTGTTTTGTTGAACTTTATGCTTTTTCCATTTCTATTGCCAGTTTATCGATTTCTTTTTTTAATTCTTCCACCATTGTTTCTTCTGGCACTTTTCGAACTGTTTTACCTTTCATGAATAAAAGTCCTTCTCCACGTGCTCCAGCGATACCTATATCAGCTTCACGAGCTTCGCCAGGACCATTTACTGCACAACCCAATACCGCTACTTTTAAAGGTACTTGAAGGTTAGAAATGTATTCTTCAACTTCGTTGGCAATGGATATTAAATCAATTTCAATACGTCCACAAGTAGGGCATGCAATTAAAGTAGCTGCATTACTAGCTAAGCCGAAAGCTTTAAGTAAAGATTTAGCTACTTTAACTTCTTCAACTGGATCAGCAGATAATGAAATTCGACAAGTATTTCCAATGCCTAGACTTAAAATAGCCCCTAAGCCTGCTGATGATTTAACAGTACCATTAAATAACGTACCACTTTCTGTAATACCTAAATGTAACGGGTAATCAAAAGCTTGTGCTGCTTTAGTATAAGCTTCTATAGCTAAGTTAACATCACTAGCTTTCATAGATACGATAATATCATGGAAATCTAAATCTTCTAGTATTTTAATATGGTGTAATGCGCTTTCTACCATACCATCTGCAGTAGGGTAACCATATTTTTTTATAATATGTTTTTCTAAAGAGCCTGCATTAACGCCAATTCTTATTGGAATATTCTTTTCTTTACATGCTTTTACAACGGCTTCTACCTTTTCTCTTCTACCTATATTACCAGGATTGATACGAATCTTATCAGCACCGTTTTCAATTGCAATTAATGCTAATTTATAATTGAAATGTATATCCACGACAAGTGGAATGTTAATTTGTGACTTTATGTCTTTAATAGCATAAGCATCTTCTTCGTTAGGACAAGCTACACGGACTATTTGACAACCTGCTTCTTCTAAACGTTTGATTTCTGCTACTGTTGCTTCAACATCATGTGTTTTAGTAGTCGTCATACTTTGAATAACGACTTCATCAGAACCGCCTATTGTTAAATTGCCCACTTTAACTGGCTTTGTTTTAGTACGATGAGTGATTTGTGACATGATAAGACCCCTTTATTTAATTTATTATTGTTTAAGACTAGCACGTTTCTTTCCGTTTGGTAAATAATACGCCGTAACAATAATGCCCACAATTATTATACACCATGATACAAACATTAATAAAGCGTTCCCAATAAGAATACCTAATAATAAGACTAAAGTAGGAATAGATATAATAAATGTTATCATTTTAAACCAAGTCATATATCTAGATTTTTTATTTAACAGGATACTAATTAAGTGACCTATAAAAGCAACTATAGCAATTTTAAATGAAATACTCATAAATTGTATAAACAATAATAGTAAGATAATGATAGAGAAATAAAAATATTTGGAAGCATTAATAGTATCGATAAAACTAGATAAATCCTTTTCATCATGAATTACACTTGATAAAGAACCATAACTTATTTTAGTATGATCATTATAATTTGAAATTTCTATGTCCTGTGGTTTAAAGACGACTAGATGTTCGGGTTTCATTTTAAATTGTTGTGATTTAGTAAATACAATAGAATGTTTATCATTTAGTTTAATGATTTTTTCTTCAGACAGTTTCATTTCATTATTATGTATTTTAAACTTAGGAATTTCATCAACTTCTTCGTGAGCTAATGTAGATATATTTTGAGTGATTTGAAAATACTGAATAGTATTCGGTATAATTAGAATTATACTCAGTAGTAATATATGTAGAAAAACATATCTCAATTTAGTAATTCTATACATGGGATATTTTTTTGGATGCTTAATCAATCTCTTTAATTCATTAACATATTGCATGCGTTCACCTCATTCTTAATTAATAATAATGATAAATCGATTTAAGTGCAACATGATTAAATACTAAACTAAATATTTTGAATATTAATAAACAAAAGATTTGTTTAAATAGAATAAACTTGATAAGATAAGTATGTAAAACAAATGAGGAGGATGATTATTTATGGCTTTTGAATTACCAAAATTACCATATGCGTATGATGCATTAGAACCACACATCGATAAAGAGACAATGGAGATTCATCATACGAAACACCATAACACTTATGTAACAAAACTAAATGATGCAGTTAAAGGTACTGACTTAGAAAGTAAATCTATTGAAGATATTATTAAAAACTTAAATTCTGTACCAGATGATATCCGTACTGCAGTTCAAAACAATGGTGGCGGACATTACAATCACTCATTATTCTGGGAGATGTTAACTCCAAATGCTTCTGAACCATCAGGCGAAGTAGTAGATGCAATCAGTTCTACTTTCGGTTCATTAGACAAATTTAAAGAAGAGTTTGCAGCAGCAGCAGCTGGACGCTTCGGTTCAGGTTGGGCATGGTTAGTTGTAGATAACGGTGAATTATCAATCGTTTCAACTCCAAACCAAGATAACCCATTATCTGAAGGTAAAATTCCTGTATTAGGTTTAGATGTTTGGGAACACGCTTACTACTTGAAATACCAAAACAAACGTCCAGATTATATCAGTGCATTCTGGAATGTTGTAAATTGGGATAAAGTAAACGAATTATACCAAGCAGCAAAATAATTTATTAATAGAGTCCGGGGCATAATTAATTGTCCCGGACTTGTTTTTTATTGGCAGTAGTTGATTGGATTGAAATTCTCTTATATCAAGCTTTTTTCATTCCTAATCATCCAAGCTGGGGTGAGATAACGAAATCTTTTTAGAAAAAAGAGATTTTCCTCTCGCTCTCTTTTTTTATAAAATTTCAACTATATCAATAGCATTGTTAGCTATAATCATATATTATGAAAGTATTATATTAGAGTTGAAAAGGTAGGTTTAGTTCTTGAAACGATTAAAAAAGAAATCTAAAGAAGAAGAATTTCGACTTTTAATGAATAAACGCGTAAGTATCATCTTAGGGATAGTTGTCATTTTATTCTCAGTCTTAATTATGCGATTAGGGTATTTACAAATTGTAAAAGGTGCTGAGTATAAGAGAACAATTGATAGTACAGAATCAATAACTGTGAACGAATCGGTCCCTAGAGGTCGAATTTACGATAGAAATGGAAAAGTACTAGTCGATAATGAATCTAAGAAAGCAATTACATATACAAGAGATAGAAGAACGAGTCAGGATGATATTTTAGATATTGCAGAAAAATTATCTCATTTAATAAAAATGGATACTTCTCGTATCACAGATCGAGATAAACAAGATTACTGGATTATCAAAAATCAAGATAAAGTGCAAAAACTTATGAAAGATGAACAAGCACTTTTCTCTGACGGTAACATAAGTCAAGATGATTATGATGAAGCTTTATACAATAAAGTGACGAAGAAATATACAGATGAATTATCTAAAGACGATTTACAAGTTTTAGCTATTTTTAGAGAAATGAATTCAGGTTCTCAGTTAAGCCCGGTAGTCATAAAAAATGAAGATGTAGGCAATGAAGAATATGCAGCAGTATCTCAACATTTATCTGAATTACCAGGTGTTAATACGACAATGGACTGGGAAAGAAGATATCCATATGAAGAAACACTAAGAACATTATTTGGTGATGTTTCTAGCAAAGAGGAAGGTTTACCGAAAGAATTAGTAAACGACTATTTATCAAAAGGATATTCAAGAAACGATAGAGTAGGTAAATCATATTTAGAATACCAATATGAAGATATTCTAAAAGGTTCTAAGAAAAAAATGAAATACGTTACTGATAAATCCGGAAAAATAACAAGTTCTGAAGTTATATCTGAAGGATCTAGAGGTAATGATCTTGTCTTAACAATCGATATAGATTTACAGAAAAAAGTTGAAGAATATGTTGATAAACATATAGAATCATTACGAAATAAAGGTGCCAAAGATATGGATCGAGTGATGGTTGTTGTACAAGACCCAAGAAATGGTGATGTACTTGCAATGGCAGGTCGAGATATTGATGAAAATGGCAAAATTACTGACAATCATATCGGAAATATTACAAGTCAATATACAGTTGGTTCATCTGTAAAAGGCGCTACTTTATTAGCGGGTTATCAAAACGATGCATTAAAAGTTGGAGATTCAATGGTCGATGAACCATTAAAATTTAGTGGTGGTTTAACAAAACGTTCTTACTTTAACCAAGATGGTACGAAGAGAATAACAGATGCTGAAGCACTTATGCATTCATCTAACGTGTTTATGTATAAAACAGCATTATTATTAGCGGGCACACCATATAATAGTGGTATGTCATTACCATCTGATGTGGAAGAAGCCGGTATTAAATTAAGAAAAGGGTTAAACCAAGTAGGGTTAGGTGTTAAAACAGGTATAGATTTACCAAATGAAACAGCAGGTCAAATCGAACCTATTAAAGATAATCCAGGTAATTATATTGATTTAGCAATTGGACAATTTGATACTTATACACCAATACAATTATCACAATATGTTTCTACAATAGCTAACGATGGTTACCGCTTAAAACCACACTTAGCAAAAGAAATTAGAAATTCTACTAATGAAGATTCACTTGGACCTATTAAGAAATCATTTAAAGGTGAAGTGATGAACAAAGTAAACAATAATGATAAAGAAATAAAACAAGTCCAAAAAGGTTTCGATATGGCATTTAATAAAGAAGAAGGAACAGGGTATTCTAGTTTCCATGATACTGTAGTTAGATCAGCAGGTAAGACTGGAACAGCAGAAGTATTTAAAGATGGTAAACCACAGGTTAACTCAACATATGTAGGATATGCACCAGCTAAAGACCCTGAGTTATCATTCTCAATCACATATACAAACCAACCAGTACCAGAACCATGGTTACCAGGTGGGGACTTAGGTAGAGATATCATAAATTATTACTTTAAAGATAAAAAGTAATTCATAAAGAGGCTGAGACAAATAAATTGTCTCAGCCTCTTATTTGTGTAAATAAAGTAGCGAATGTTGCAAGACGAGGTCCACGTGCAACATAAAGCCCTCGAATGTTGCAAGACGAGGTCCACGTGCAACATAAAGCCTCTGAATGTTGCAAGAGAAGGCGCACGTGCAATATAAAGACTCTGAATGTTGCAAGACGAGGTCCACGTGCAACATAACCAATCTACTACTCGCGCTTATTGTTTATGAAGGATAAGAAGAGAGTAGATACTCTAGGCAAACATGTACGAACAAAATTGAAGTTTATATAAAAATAATATCTCATTTCTAACTGAATAAATCAGTAAAGTGAGGACTTATTTATTTTGAGTGAGGATTTATGTTCCAAGCTCCTTTTTTATTTTATCAGCTATATTTAGCCGTTTTATGCCTTTTCGACTTATATTTGTCACAACTAATGACGATATAAACGTTTTCATAACGTCTTAACACAAACTTTACATTAGGTTTATTTGTAATTAATAAAGTAATTGTAAAGTGAAGATGTAATAAAGATTAAGGGTGTAATTAATAGGAGGATTTGACATGAAAAAATGGCAATTGATTGGAACTACAACTGCATTAAGTTCTGCACTATTATTAGGTGCTTGTGGAGGCGCAGCAGAAAAATCTAGTTCAGGAGAAAGCAAATCTTCTGGAGACGATAAATTAAGTGGTGAAGTTAAAGGTGATGGTTCTTCAACAGTAGCACCTGTAATGGAAAAAATAAATGAAGAATTCTCAAAGGATCAGCCTGATGTGTCAGTATCAATCGGGGTTTCGGGAACTGGTGGAGGATTTGAAAAATTTATCGCTGGTGAAACAGACTTTTCGAATGCATCTCGAGAAATTAAAGATGAAGAAAAAGAGAAACTTAAAAAAGAAAACATAGAATATACAGAATTTAAAGTAGCTCAAGATGGTTTAACAGTAGCAGTTAATAAAGAAAATGATTTTGTAGACGAATTGAGTAAAGATGAACTAGCAAAAATTTATAATGGTGAAGCTAAAACTTGGAAAGATGTAAATTCTAAATTCCCAGATAAAAAAATAAAAGCTTTTTCACCAGACCAATCTCACGGTACTTACGATTTCTTTAGTGAAGAAGTATTAGATGAGAAAGATTTAAAATCAGAAAAAAATGCTGATACAAACGTTATTGTTAAATCAGTGCAAGATAACAAAGATTCAATCGGGTTCTTTGGATATAACTTCTATCAAGAAAATAAAGATTCATTAAAAGCAGTGAAAATTAAAGACGATAAAGATAAAGCAATAGCACCAGAAGAAAAAACAATAAATGATAATTCTTATCCTTTAAGTAGACCATTGTTTGTATACGCTAAAAATAAATCACTAGAAGAAAATGATGCATTCCACGGATTTATGGAATATGTAATTGAACATTCTAAGAAAGCATCTAAAGATGCAGGATATGTTCCACTTAAAGATGAAGAATATGACAAAGATAAAGAAACATTAGAAAAGTTTAAAAAATAATTAAAAATCAATCAAAGCTAAGGGCGTCTTAATGTCGCCCTTTTTCAAAATGAAGGAGTCAATTGTATGAAAGAACAAACTTCTGTTCAAGAATTAATAAAGAAAAATAATAATAATAAAGGAAAAGTATTTGCTGATAAAGCAGTTCCAATTGTATTGCTACTTATTGCCTCTGTTTCAGTACTTACAACTATCGGGATATTATTTACACTTTTAACTGAGACAGTAACTTTCTTTACAAGAGTAAATCCAATGGAATTCCTACTATCAAAAGAATGGGCGCCGTTTTCTTCCGATCCTAAATACGGAATTTTCTCTCTAATTCTCGGTACTTTAAAAGTAACTGCAGTTGCAACAGTCTTTGCTGTACCAGTTGGATTAGGAGCAGCACTGTATTTAAGTGAGTATGCATCGGATAAATCAAGAAGAATTATTAAGCCGATTTTAGAAATTTTAGCGGGTATACCAACTATTGTTTATGGTTTCTTTGCTTTAACTTTTGTTACACCAATATTAAGAAGCGTTTTCCCAGAATTAGGCAGCTTTAACTCAATTAGTCCAGGTTTAGTCGTGGGGGTCATGATTATACCAATGATTACAAGTATGAGTGAAGATGCTATGAGTTCAGTACCTGATTCTATTAAAGAGGGTGCATTAGGTTTAGGAGCTACTAAATTTGAACTTGCTACAAAAATAGTGTTTCCTGCAGCGTTATCAGGCATCATTGCTTCAATTGTATTAGCGATTTCTAGAGCAATTGGTGAAACAATGATTGTTTCACTAGCAGCTGGTAGCACACCGGATTCATCATTTAGTTTAATAGGTTCTATACAAACCATGACAGGGTTTATTGTTCAAGTTGCAACTGGCGACGCAACATATGGTTCTGATATTTATTACAGTATATATGCGGTTGGTTTCACATTGTTCTTATTCACATTTATTATGAACATCATTTCTCAGTGGGTAACGAAGCGCTTTAGAGAGGAGTATTAATATGTCGAATACAAATTTAGTAGATCAATCAATAGTTCGCAAAAAATTACCTACTAGGCTAATGAAAAATAAAGTTATTAAAAGTGTATTTTTAATTTGTACACTAATAGGTTTAGTCGTATTAGCTATTTTGTTATTTGATATATTTAGAAAAGGAATGACACATCTTAATGTGGATTTCTTTACTAATTTCTCATCTACGACACCAAGCAGTGCAGGTATTAAAGGTGCGTTAATTGGTACACTTTGGTTAATGATGACGATTGCACCAATATCAATCATTCTTGGAGTAGGAACAGCTATATACATGGTGGAATATGCTAAAGAAAATTGGTTCACAAAATTCATTAGAGTGAACATCTCTAACTTAGCAGGTGTACCATCAGTAGTCTTTGGTTTATTAGGGCTAACAATATTTGTTCGAGGCGCAGGATTTGAGAATTTATCATTAGGGAAATCGGTAATAGCAGCAGCACTAACGATGTCTTTAATGATATTGCCAATTATCATTGTAGCTAGTCAAGAAGCGCTAAAATCAGTGCCTTCGTCTATTAGAGAAGCTTCTTTAGGCTTAGGCAGTACTAAGTGGCAAACAATTAAAAATGTTGTATTGCCAGCTTCTATACCAGGAATATTAACTGGTACCATATTAGCTTTATCGAGAGCGTTAGGAGAAACTGCTCCATTAGTAGTAATCGGTATACCAGCCATATTAATGAAAACACCAAATAGTATATTTGATTCATTCCAGGCGTTACCAATGCAAATATACAACTGGGCTAAACTGCCCCAAGCTGAATTCCAATTGGTCTCATCAGCGGCAATTATTGTATTGTTAATCATACTCATAATAATGAACTCAATAGCTATTTATATTAGAAATAAATATCAACGTAAACTTTAAATCAAAATGAAGAGGGGTCATAATGATGACAGACGTTAAAATAAGAGAGTTATCTCAAAATGCTACATCAAATGAAAACTTAGAAAATAAAAAGATTATAGAACAAGAAAAAAATATTGTATACAAAACAAATAATTTAGATTTATGGTATGGTGATTTCCATGCTTTAAAAAATATAAATTTAGATATTGCTGAAAATGAAGTTACAGCAATTATAGGACCATCTGGTTGTGGTAAATCAACTTATATCAAAACGTTAAATCGTATGATTGAATTAATTCCAAGTGTAAAAACATCTGGAGAAATTATTTATAGAGATAAAAATATTTTTGATAAGAAATATAGTGTTGAAGAATTAAGAACGAATGTTGGTATGGTGTTCCAAAAGCCAAATCCATTCCCTAAATCAATATATGATAACATAACTTATGGACCTAGAATTCATGGTATTACAGATAAAAAAATTCTCGATGAAATTGTAGAACGTTCTTTAAAAGGCGCTGCAATTTGGGACGAGTGTAAAGATAAATTAGATCAAAATGCTTACAGTTTATCTGGGGGACAACAGCAAAGAATTTGTATTGCACGTTGTTTAGCTATAGAACCGGATGTTATTTTAATGGATGAACCTACATCGGCTTTAGATCCAATATCAACACTTAAAGTTGAAGAGTTAGTACAAGACTTAAAATCAAAATACTCTATCATTATTGTTACACATAACATGCAACAAGCAGCTAGAATTTCTGATAAAACAGCTTTCTTCTTAAATGGATACGTAAATGAATTTGATAACACTGACAAAATCTTTTCTAATCCGGCTGACAAACAAACTGAAGATTACATTTCAGGGAGATTTGGTTAATATGGTTATAAGAGAAAAGTACGAAGGCGAACTGAAAGCACTTATAGAAGATTTATTTGAATTAGGTAAAGAAGTATATAATATGATAGAACAGTCTGTGTCAGTGTTAAGCGATGAAGATAAAAAAAACGCTAGAGCACTTATTGCTTATGATAGTAAAATTAATAAAATGGAATATGATATTAATGAAAAAGTAGTAATGTTAATTACAAAACAACAACCAATGGCTACAGATTTGCGCGTTATGATTTCTGCACTTAAAATTGCTTCTGAACTAGAAAGAATGGCGGACAACTCAACGAACATTGCTCAAATTAGGAAGCGTGTTATTATTACTGATTATTTTATTCTTACAAGATTAAAAACTATGGGTAAATTAGCGATGTTAATGTTAAAAGATTTAGAAAATGCAATTCGAAATAAAGATATATTATTAATCAAAGAGATTATTGAAAGAGATACAGATATTGATGATTTGTATAGAGAAATTAGTAATACAACTTATTTAATAGATGATGATCCATTTATTTCGACTCAAGCACATTTAGCTGCAAGGTATTTAGAAAGAATAGGCGACCATATAAAAAATATAAGTGAAAGTTGTTATTACTATATAACAGGTGAACACTATGAATCTATTGAAAAATAATACTGGAATTCTGTAACCATAGATGGTATTATAAAAAGGTCGTATATTAATTGAAATAAGAACAGGAGGGTTCATCATGCGCGTAAACGTAACTTTAGCATGTACTGATTGTGGTGAAAGAAACTACATCTCTAAAAAGAATAAACGTAATAACCCAGAGCGAATCGAAATGAAAAAATATTGTGCTCGCGACGGTAAACACACTCTTCATAGAGAAACTAAATAATAAAACGAATGAAAACACATGGCTATTTTATAGTTATGTGTTTTTTATTTTTATATAATGAAAATGAATTTATAAGGTGCAACAACTACCTTACCCAGTATTTCTTATGTTATTATTAAAGGTGTCTAACGTGGTTTTAAATAATTTATTTAGGAAGTGTAGAAGACCATGACTACTAAAAAATTACTTAGAAAAAAAGTACTTCAAGAAATGAAAGAACAAACTAAAGCTCAAAAATTAACTTTTGATGAAGATTTATATGAACAATTATTTAAACATGATTATTTTATACAAGCTAAATCTGTAGCAATTGTTTTGAGCATGGACCATGAAGTGAATACGGATTCTATTATCGAAGAATTGCTTAAATTAAATAAAGAAGTTTATGTACCGACGACAAATTACTTAACAAAAGAAATGAAGTTTCAGCGATTATACGATATGAATTCTATATCATTCGATTCAAAAGGAATAAGATTTATTACTAAAGAAACGGAAATAAGTGATGATATCGATTTAATTATTGTACCTGGTGTTGTATTTCGTCATGATGGTTATCGGATTGGTTATGGTGGAGGATATTTTGACAAATATCTTGCGGATTATACTGGTTCAACTTTAAGTTTAGTATATCCAATACAAATTCATGGTTTTGATATAGAAAGTCATGATGTACCAGTACAAGAATTATTATTACCAAGAGAAGTATATGGAGAAAAATAAATGGAAAAATTAAAAAGAATGTGGAAGTCGATTTATTATTTAGTGTACACAGAAGGTTATACAATATTATCAATTGATGAGGATAATGACGAAATTTGGCTGACTCATGAAGCTAAAAAAACAGTTAAACGATTTATACATAAAACACCAACTCATCAAGAAGTGGACTTTGACTTTAAAAAAGTCACAGACCATCTTAGTAATTTAATAGAGTTTATAGGGTTTAGTTTTGAACAGTTAGATGTATTTTATATATCTGATAAAGAGATGGACTTAACAGAGTTTAAGCAAACTAGTCGTCCTAAAATTAAATACTATGTTATTAATGAAATTAAAGATTTTGAGAAAGTAACATCACATGTAGTGACAAAACATCAAATTAAACGTAATAAATTAATGTCTGTTACAACATATAAAAATAAATTATTAAACGCTAGTTTTATAGATAAATTTATGTTGAAATTTTCACCAGTAACATATTTTTTAATCGCAATTAATGTCATTGTATGGTTATCAATAGTTCTAGTGTTTAAGCGAGATTCACAAATTAGCTTAATAGATTATGGAGGACTCGTTCATTTCAATGTGGTGCACGGCGAATGGTATAGATTGTTTACCTCCATGTTTTTACATGCAGACATCACACATTTACTGATGAATATGTTCTCGTTAATCGTATTTGGTAAATTGATAGAAGGAGCCATAGGTTCTATAAAGATGGGGACGATATACTTAATTTCCGGTTTATTCGCTGGCATCGTTTCTTTAAGTATTGATACAACTTCTATTTCGATTGGTGCTAGTGGCGCAATATTCGGGTTAATTGGTGCGTTTATCGTTTATCTATTTACTAAAAGTAATATTAATAAACAATTTGTTTTACAAACATTTATAGGTATTTTGATTATTTCATTATTTACGTTATTCATAAATAATGTTAACCATTTTGCTCATTTAGGTGGATTTATCGGTGGTGCTATCATTATGTATTGCATTCAAAAATGGATGGACAACGATAAGCGTAAATGGTTATATTTCATTGGATTTTTCGTATTAACTATTATTCTCATAATCGTAATTTTTAATAGGCAACAACATTATATTTATGATGAATTAACGAAAGATGCTATGAATCAAGGGAATTTTAATAGCGCTGAAAAGATGATTACACATATAAAAAATAAGCACTTTGAGTCAGATGAAACATATATACTTAGCGGTCTAATTAAAGCTAATGATAAGTCATTAGACGAGGCTATACTAGAATGGGAAAAAGGATTAAAAGCTTTTCCAGACTCAGCAGATTTAAATTATCAACTCGCATTAGGTTATCGTGCAAAAGATGATTACGATAAAGCAGAGAAATTTAATAACAAAGCGATAAAATTAAATGGAAATAATAAAAATTACAGTGCTTTGAAAAAAGAAATCGCAGCATTTAGGAGTTAAAGATGAATAATTTATATGATGTACAACAATTGTTGAAAAAATTTGGTTATATAATATATTTTAAAAATGAAGATGATCAATTAGAAATGATGGAGCAAGAAATTAAAGATTTATACAAATCGATGTTAATTTCGAAGGAAACATTTTTACAAGCAAGATTAATTATAAATCAGAGAAGGATTGAAAATAAATGACATATATACTATCAGCTGATATTGGCGGAACTACTTGTAAATTAGGGATTTTCGATGAAAAATTAGACATAGTTGAAAAATGGGAAATAGCGACTAATAAAGCAGGGGAAGGAATATTAGAGAATATCTCCGATTCTTTCAACGTACATTTAAAAAAACATGATATTTCTTTATCAGATGTACTTGGAATGGGAATTGGAGTACCTGGGCCAATAGATTTTGATAATGGCATAGTTCATGGAGCGGTAAATTTAAATTGGACAGGTAAAATTGAAGTTAGAAAAATCATGCAACAATATTTTGATGGCCCAATTTATGTAGATAATGATGCTAATGTAGCTGCTTTAGGAGAGAAGTTTAAAGGTGGAGGACAAAACGAAAGTGATGTTGTTTGCATCACATTAGGAACTGGTGTTGGAGGTGGAATCGTCTCTAACGATGAATTAGTTCATGGACATAATGGTTCGGGAGCTGAAATTGGGCATTTCGTAGTAGATCATGAAAAAAGGTTCCGATGTAATTGTGGTATGAAAGGTTGCTTAGAAACTGTAGCTTCTGCTACTGGTGTTATTAATTTAGTACACCATTATTATTCAAATATGAGTGTTAAATCTAGTATCCACGACTTAATCACAACTAAAAATGTTTCAGCAAAAGATGTTTTTGATGCAGCAAAAATAGGAGACGAGTTTAGTTTATTTATAATTGATAAAGTTGCTAATTATATTGCGTATGCGGCAAGTATTATGAGTGTCATGAGTAACCCTAAATATATTATAATTGGGGGAGGCGTTAGTAAAGCCGGTGATATTTTAATTGAATATATCAAAGAGCATTATGAAAAAATGACGTTCAAGCCTGCTAAAGAAGACACAGAAATTGTTGTTGCGAGTTTAGGTAATGATGCAGGGATTATTGGTGCAGCAGGATTGATTAAAACATATGTAATAGATAAGGAGAATGCATAATGGCAATTGTAGATGTCGTAGTAATTCCAGTCGGGACTGAAGGACCAAGTGTAAGTGAGTATATCGCTGATATTCAATTAATTTTGGAAAAACATAAAGAAACTGGTAAAATAGATTTTCAATTAACACCAATGAACACATTAATTGAAGGTGACTTAAAAGATTTATTAGAAGTTGTACAAGAGATTCATGAAAGTCCATTTAATAAAGGACTAGATAGAGTTTGTACAAATATTAGGATTGATGATAGAAGAGACAAATCGAGAAAAATGAATGAAAAATTAGATTCAGTACAAAGACATTTAGACAAATAAAAAAAGACGAGTTTTAACTCGTCTTTCTTTAATGACTTAATATTGGATATCCATAAGTGAATATTGTAGCAAGTGAAAAGAAACCAAATGCTACTACTGTAATCGCACCAAAAAGAATGCCTAAAACATTTTTGTTTTTGAATGCTGAAATTAAACCGAATATTCCGAGTATAAATACCGCTAGCATTAACAATGAGAAAATATTAACACCGATATGTATCTTTACTCCGAATAATTCAAATAGTTCCCCTGTGTCGATAAATGGCATTCCATTACCCCCAATACATTTTTCTTTTATTATCATATTAATTGTATAATTAATATTGTGTTTTGTCGAGATACTTTTTACAAGAGGAGGAAAGAAAATGAAAGTCCATAGTTATTCTTTAGGAATAGTTGAAACAAATTGTTATATAATTGAAGGTGAAAGTGAACTATTAGTTATCGATCCAGGTGATAACGGTGAATTTATAAATGAACGTATAAAAAAATTTAATAAAAAATTAGCTGCCATATTATTAACACATGCACACTTTGACCATATTGGTGGAATAGATGCAGTGGTCAACAAGCAGGGCGTTGAAGTTTATGTTCATAAAGAAGAAAAATCTTGGTTAACTGATACTGTAAAAAATGGTTCTAAAAAGTTTGAAGCTTATCAGTTACCTCAAGTAGTACAAAAAACAATACCAACAGTGATTGATGAAGGACATCATGTTATAGGTGAGTTTGAGTTTGAAGCTCTGCATACACCTGGTCATTCACCAGGCAGTTTAACGTTTGTATTTGATGACTTTGCAATCGTTGGAGATACACTGTTTAAAGGTGGAATAGGTAGAACAGATTTATATAAAGGAGATACTCAAACTTTATTAAATTCTATTGAAGATAAACTTCTATCTTTAAATCCAGATACAACCGTGTTCCCTGGCCATGGTCCAGATACTACAATAGAACAAGAAGAAATGAGCAATCCTTATTTAAATGGTTTTAGTTAAAGCTATAAAAAACACCAATTCGTTGTTTAACGAATTGGTGTTTTTAGGTTGAGATAAACTTCTATTAACCATGATGTCCGAAACTTGGCTCTAGTAAGAATGTTGAATAATATGTAAATCCAACAAAGCATACAACTAAATATAGTGCGAATATATACATATACATTCTTTCTGTTAATTTTAAGTATCCCAACAATACGAAAAATCCTGTTTGAGCTACGAAGAAATAAGCCATCATGTTCATACCGCCAACATAAAACATTGTAGCAAATATAGCAGTCCAGAAGCCTAGAGTTTTAAAAACTTTATCCATCTTCTTATGAACCCCCTCTGTGTTTACTTTCTTAGTCACTTACAATTATAAAGTTACTATGTGTAAAAGTAAATAGGCATTACTACAAAATATAAAGTATATAGTAAGTAAAACAAGGTTTTCATTACGTTTATATATATTAGGAGGCGATTATGGAAACTTTATTTAAGACAATTATCAAAGATGCTATTATTTTGAAAGCAACTGACATTCATTTTATTCCAGTGAAAGAGGATCGAGTCAAAGTTCAGTTGAGGATAAGTGGTGAGAATACGATTTATGATTGTGATATTAATAACGCTTTATATAACCGTTTATTAATTTATATGAAGTTTATTGCTCATCTAGATGTAAGTGAAAGGAATAAAGCTCAAAGTGGTCAATATATATTTGATGATATATATAAATATTATTTAAGAATATCCACTTTACCTTTAAGTCTAGGAATTGAGTCTTGCTCAATTAGGTTAACGCCTAAATATTTCGAAGAATATATTGACCATAATATTGATGACAATTATAAAATAATTAAAGAAGAAATGTTTAATTCCGAAGGCTTATTTTTGTTCACAGGACCAACCGGTTCGGGTAAATCGACGATTATGTACCAATTTTTATATGACTTACAACAAATTAAAGATAAACATATTATTACGATTGAAGACCCAGTTGAACAAGTTTTAGATGGTGTAGTACAAGTTTCTGTAAATGAAAAAGCAAACATAAATTATCATAATTCTTTTAAAGCCATTTTAAGATGTGATCCAGATGTTGTCATGATAGGAGAAATTAGAGATGAAGAAACAGCCAAGCAAGTTATACAAGCAAGTTTAAGTGGTCATTTAATATTATCTACAATGCATGCGAAAGATAATTTAGGGGCTATTTATAGACTTTTAGAACTTGGAATATCTAAAGAGCAAATAAAACAAGGTATCGCATGTATAGCCAATCAAAGACTTTTAAATGACCAATTAGGAAATAGATATAGACAAATGACTTATATATTTAGTCATGAAATTAATCTATATTTAGAAAATAAATCATGATGAAGAAAGGCAATATATTAAAGAAAGACCAAATACTATTTTTAACACGCTTATCAGATATGTTAAAGCAAGGTTTCACATTAATGGAATCAGTACAATTACTAACTGATCAATTTTCGCAATTATCAAGGTTACGTATTAAGGAAAAGCTTATTGAAATAGTGAAAAATACTGGTCTACTTCATGAAGTTGTTTCATTTTTAAATTATCCTCAAGTTATTATCACTCAAATTTATTTTGGTGAACAATATGGCAATATGATTGATTCTATAGATCACTCAATTTTGTATTTGAAAAAGATTGAACAAGTGAAACAAAAATTTATAAAAACGATTCAATATCCAACACTTTTATTTTTTATATTTTTCATGTTACTAACCGCAGTTAATCACACGATTATCCCTCAATTCAATGAAATTTATCAATCAATGAACATAAATGTCTCTACCTCATTAAAAGTATTATCTACAATATTTTCTTACTTACCAACTTCGTTATTAATTATATTTTTAATCGCAATTCTCACATTGTTATTAGGTTATTTTTTCTATATAGGTATAGAAGTATCAAAGAAAATCTACTTTTTTAATAAAATTCCTATTTTGAATCAATATATTTCGATGTATCGCTCATATAGATTATCTAGAGACTTTTCATTTTTTATTCAAAATGGCATACCGCTTCATAAAATAATTGAAATTTATATTATGCAGACTAAAGACGATGTATTAAAATATATCGGATTATTTATTCAACAATCGATGAAATCAGGAGACTCCTTACCTCAAGCGATTAATAACTTGAATTGTTTTGATAGTACTCTGATTCAATATATTACACATGGAGAACATAAATCTAAATTAGACTTAGAATTATATTATTTTAGTGTATATATGCTTGAGAAACTAGAAAAATCTATTATCAAACATTTAAAGTGGGTACAACCCATCGTCTTTGGAACTTTGGCATTCCTAATCGTCACATTATATTTAATTATTATTTTACCAATGCTACAAATGGTTGATGGCATTAAATGAAAGGATGAAATAAATGAAAAATATAAAGTTTTTTAAAAAAGAAGAAGGCTTCACGTTGATTGAGATGTTAATCGTATTATTAATTATAAGTATTTTACTTATAATTATAATCCCTAACATAAGCAAGCAGTCTGAAACCGTGAAAAGTACTGGTTGTCAGGCACAAGTTAAAATGGTGGCTGGCCAAGTAGAAGCATATACATTAAAACACGATGCTAAGCCAAATTCAATTAATGATTTAGTAAGTGATGGGTTCATAAAAGAGAATCAATTGACTTGTAAATCTGGTCAGAACATTGTTTTAAATAACGGAGAAGTAGTAGCTCAATAATGAATAATAAAGGCTTAACGTTAATAGAAATGGTAATTGTGTTGAGTATTCTAAGTATTATTGTTCTCATAACAATACACATTTCAATTAATTCTGTAGATAAATTTGGTTTAACAAGTGGCATTAATGATTTTGAAATAAAATTAGAATATTTAGAAACCAAATCTTTATCAACTAAACAACCTATACTTGTATGGTTTAAACCAAATTCAACCAAAATACAATATCAAATTAATAACGGAAATATAAATTCAATTAATCTATATAAAGGAAAAATATCTAAAGATAATAAATTCACTACATTAGTTTACGATGGAGAAGGTAATATCAATCAATTTGGAACATTAAAATTATAGTTTAATAATAAACGTTATCTTGTCATATTTCGTATTGAAAAAGGGAGGTATAGAATTGTTGAAGAAAAATAATGGTTATGTATTTATAGATTTAAAGTTATCTATATTTATTATCGTATTGTTAGGAGGCACTTTATTACCGATAGTTCATACATTAAATAAACATATACAAAGTGAACAGAAACAAATTAAGCTTTATCAAATTCTATATCAATCAGTACAATCCAAACAAATAAAGTACGATACTACTAAAATAAAATTAAGTTATTTGAATGACAAAGTATGCTTGGAAGACGTGTATAGTTATGAAAAAGTTTGTGTTCAGAAATAACAAAGGGTTTACGATGTTAGAAATGTTATTATCTTTATCATTTTTAATGATTATATTAGCGTTAATACCATTCTTAATTCAAAGTATATATGCTCTGAAAGAAAATGCTTTTAATCATAGTGAATATGAATTAATAATGTTTAGAAAAGATATTATAGAAGAGAGCAAAGAGGCTGAAATCAAACTTAATCAGGTTCATAATAAAATAATTTTTACCCATAAACACTCGAGTTCTGAGTATACCTTATTAAATTCTAAAATTTATAAAAGTATAAATGGCAGAGGAAATATAACTTTATTAAATAAAATTAAATCTTTTAAAATCAATAAAAACGATAATGGTAATATACAGATTGACTTAGAAATCATTAAGGGGAGAATCACAATTCGTGAAACGATATTTATTTAAAAATGATGGATTTATTTTACCATTTCTTCTTAGTATATTATTTGTCTATTCTGCTTTTTTATCATTTTATCTCGTTCAATATAGTTATAAAATAAAAATCTATAATCATCTAGAAGAATACTACAAAAACGAAATAAAAATTATTTTAAATAAATGATTTATAGTCTTTTTATTTTCTGAATAATGAGATAGAATATAGTTTAAGTTGGAATATAGCAACTAAGGAGTCGATATAATGTCAGTAGTATTAATAGGATTTATGGGCGTAGGTAAAACTTCAATCGGTAATTATTTAGGTGAACATTATGACAAACCTTTAGTTGATATCGATACTTATATCGTTGAAACAACTAAACTATCAATTCCAGAAATTTTTGCTAAGTATGGAGAATCACATTTTCGAGATTTGGAAAAAAAATCACTGGAAGAATGGATTGATAAAGACGTTATTATTTCAACTGGTGGTGGTATTATTGAGTCTGAGGCATCAAGAAATGTTATGAAAGGTAATCCTCATAACATTTGGTTAAAATGCGATGTTGATACAGTTTATGAGAGAATTAATCATGACCCAAACAGACCAAATGCTAATGGAAAATCACTAGAAGATTTAAAAAGCTTGTATTCAAAACGAGAATCAAGTTATAATGATATCGCATTCATACATATTGATGCAGATAGACCTAAAGAAGTAGTTGTTACAGAGATTATTAATTCTCTGGACAAAGATATATTTGCGAATGATCAAAGTTAGAGAGAATGAATAATTCATCGCCGAAGGAGCAAGCCATGTTAGTGTGAATCTCTCAGGCAAAAGGATAACTTTGTGACGCATTCCTGAAGAGTACTTCAACAGGGTAGCTTAAGCTACCCTGTTTTTTTATTATACATAACAAGAAGGGAAGAAAAATAATGGCTAATGAATTAAAAAAGACACCGTTATATCAAACGTATCTTGATCAAGGTGCAAAAGTGATTGATTTTTCAGGTTGGGCTTTACCAGTCCAATTTACAAGTATTAAGGAAGAACATAATGCAGTAAGAAATGAAGTCGGTATTTTTGATGTTAGTCACATGGGAGAAATTTTAGTAACTGGGGAAGAAGCGTCTAATTTTGTACAATATGCACTTACAAATGATATTACAAAACTTAACGATTCTAAAGCTCAATATACAGCCCTTTGTACTGAAGAAGGCGGTATTATTGATGACTTAGTGATTTATAAACTGAAGGATTCTGTATATTTATTAGTTGTTAACGCTGGTAATACTGATAAAGATTACGAATGGTTGAAAGAAATAAAAGGATTTAACGCAAAAGTAGAAAATAAATCATCAGATTATGGTCAATTAGCGATTCAAGGACCTAAAGCTAGATCAATTGTTCAAAAACTAGTAGACGTTGATATTAGTGAAATGAAAATGTTTGAATTCAAACAAAATGTAACGATATTTGGTAAAGAAGTTATACTTTCTCAATCAGGCTATACAGGTGAAGATGGTTTTGAAGTATATTGTCATTCTGAAGATACGAAATTAATTTGGGATGGTTTTATAAAAGAAGGTGTAACACCATGTGGTCTTGGTGCACGTGACACTTTAAGATTAGAAGCGGGTCTACCATTACATGGACAAGATTTATCTGAAGATATTACACCATATGAAGCCGGGATAGGTTTTGCTGTAAAGCCATTGATTGAAGATGACTTTATCGGAAAAGAAGTTTTAAAAAAGCAAAAAGAAAATGGTGCTGACAGAAAATCAATTGGAATTGAAATGATTGATAAAGGTATACCAAGAACTGATTATGAAATTTTAGATACTGATGGTAATGAAATAGGTTATGTAACATCAGGTACTCAATCACCTTCTACAGGTAAATCAATTGCTATGGGCTTAATTAAAAAAGAAGAGTTTGAATTGGATAAAGAACTACTTATTCAAGTAAGAAAAAGACAAGTTAAAGCTAAAATTGTTAAAAAATCATCATTTAAATCATAGGAGTGAATAAAATGGGTCATCGTTATATTCCTTTAACAGAGAAGGATAAATCAGAAATGTTAGATGTAATTGGTATTAAATCAGTAGATGAATTATTTACTGACATCCCTGAGTCAGTTAGGTTTAATCAACCTTTAAATATTAAAGAAAAGAAATCAGAAACAGCTTTATTAAGGGAACTGTCTCAACTAGCTAATAAAAATATTACGAGTGAAACACATGCTTCATTTTTAGGAGCAGGGGTATACGATCATTATATTCCTACGGTTGTTGACCATGTAATTTCTAGATCGGAATTTTACACTGCATATACACCATACCAACCAGAAATTTCTCAAGGCGAGTTACAAGCGATTTTTGAGTTCCAAACATTAATCTGCGAACTTACAGGTATGGATGTTGCAAACTCATCAATGTATGATGGCGGGACAGCATTTGCAGAAGCAGCTGTATTAGCAGCTGGTCATACAAAAAAGAAAAAAGTTATTGTTTCTAAATCTGTACATTATCAATCTATCGAAGTACTTAAAACATATACGAAAGCTCAAGATATTGATGTTGTAGAAATAGATTTAGATGGCACTGTTACGGATTTAGAGAAATTAGAAGCTGCAATAGATGATGATACAGCAGCAGTTTGTGTTCAGTATCCAAACTTCTTTGGTTCTTTAGAAGATTTAGAAAAAATCCAAACATTAATTGAAGACAAAAAAGCTTTATTTATTGTTTCTAGTAACCCATTAGCTTTAGGTTTAATTACGCCTCCTGGAGATTTTGGTGCAGATATTGTAGTCGGTGATGCACAAGTATTTGGTATTCCAGCTCAATATGGAGGACCTCATTGTGGTTACTTTGCTTCAACTAAAAAATTAATGCGTAAATTACCAGGTAGATTAGTTGGACAAACTCAAGATGATGACGGGAACAGAGGTTTTGTATTAACATTACAAGCCCGCGAGCAACATATTAGAAGAGATAAAGCAACTTCTAATATATGTTCAAACCAAGCATTGAATGCATTAGCAGCTTCAGTATGTATGAGTGCATTAGGCAAAAATGGTGTCTATGAAATGGCTGAAATGAACATGGAAAACACGTATTATATGAAAAATAAATTAAAAGAAAATGGTTTTGAAGTTTTAGAAGGCATTTCATTTAATGAATTTGTTGTTAAATTTAGCCAGCCTATTGCAGAAATTAATGAAAAACTATTGCAAGATGGCTTTATTGGTGGTTTTGATTTAGGATTTGTAGATGACAATTTAAAAAATCATATGTTAATTGCTGTAACTGAACTAAGAACGAAAGATGAAATAGATACATTTATTGAAAAAGTAGGTGAATATAATGCGTAAACCATCAAGTGAATTAATTTTTGAAAGATCAAGAGAAGACAGATTTGCATATTCATTACCTGAAAAAGAAGTAGACAATCAAAACATAAAAGAAATTTTAGGGGATAAATTCACTAGAAAACAAAAAGCCGAGTTACCTGAAGTTAGTGAATTGGATTTAATGAGACATTATACTGAGCTATCTAATAAAAACCATGGGGTTGATACAGGTTTTTACCCACTTGGTTCATGTACGATGAAATATAATCCTAAAGTTAATGAAAAAGTAGCAAGAATGTCTGGGTTTGCAAATGCTCATCCACTTCAAGATGAAGCAACTGTTCAAGGTTCTTTAGAAATCATTTATGATTTACAAGAACACTTAAAAGAAATTACAGGAATGGATGAAGTAACATTACAACCAGCAGCAGGTGCACATGGTGAATGGACTGCATTATTAATGATTAAAGCTTATCATGAAGCAAACGGTGACTATAATAGAACGAAGGTTATCGTACCAGATTCTGCTCATGGCACGAACCCAGCTTCTGCAAAAGTCGCAGGTTTTGATACTGTCACTGTAAAATCTAATGATAAAGGATTAGTCGATATAGAAGATTTGAAAAAGGTTGTAGGTGATGATACTGCAGCTATTATGTTAACGAACCCGAATACTTTAGGTTTATTCGAAGAAGATATACTTGAAATAAGAGAAATTGTTCATAAAGCAGGCGGTAAACTTTATTATGATGGCGCAAATTTAAACGCAATTATGAGTAAAGTACGTCCGGGAGATATGGGATTCGATGCTGTTCATTTAAACTTACACAAAACGTTTACTGGTCCTCATGGAGGTGGCGGTCCTGGTTCAGGTCCGGTTGGAGTCAAATCTGATTTAATTCCATATTTACCAAAACCAACTGTTATTAAAGAGAATGATGTATATAAATTTGAACATGATATGCCAAATTCTATTGGTCGAGTAAAACCATTCTTCGGCAACTTTGGTATATATTTACGTGCTTATACTTATATTAGAACTATGGGGCCTGATGGTCTAAAAGCAGTATCTGAAGCAGCAGTATTAAATGCTAATTACATGTTGAGAAGATTACAAGATCATTTTGATACACCATATACGCAACATTGTAAACACGAATTTGTAATTAGTGGTTCAAGACAGAAAAAGCTAGGTGTAAGAACTTTAGATATGGCAAAACGTTTGCTTGATTTCAATTTCCATCCACCTACAATTTACTTCCCGATAAATGTTGAGGAATGTATGATGATTGAACCAACAGAAACAGAATCAAAAGAAACACTAGATGCATTCTGTGATACATTAATTCAAATTTCAAAAGAAGTTGAAGAAGATCCTGAATTGGTATTAGATGCACCGCATACAACTGTTATTGGTAGACTAGATGAAACTCAAGCAGCTAGAAAACCAGTATTAAAATTCGAACTTTTAAAAGAAGAAAAAGTATAATGATAAAATAAAAATAGCAGTGATGAATTCCAAAAAAAACGGAATTTTTCACTGCTATTTTTTAAATATTAAAGTTTTTAATCTGGACGTTTTTAATCTATTTAGATTTAACTTTTCCTGTCCATTTTTTATATCCGCCTTTTAACATGTAAAGATCTGTGTAACCTTTTTTCTTCATCATTTTTGCGGCTCTATAACTTGCTACGCCATTGGCATCACAAAAGTATATAGGTTGATCTTTACGTAACCCTTGATATCTTGTGCGGAAAACACTCATTGGTATGTTTCTAGCACCAACGATATGACCATAGTCAAAATCGGCTTTTTCCCTTAAGTCTATGACTTGCGCCTTTCTTAATCCTTTGTGAAACTCATTTTGATCTAATTCTGTGACTGCGCGCTTATTTAAAGTGTAGTTTATTGCCATATAAATGATAATCAAAACTAGGACGATGAGCGCGATGTACCAATAATTCATGGTCTAATTCCTCCCAATTTAACTCTATAACTACTATTATAAGATTTATTGTGAGATTTATCAAAATATATTTGCTAAAATAATAAAGTATATAGAATTTATCGAATAGGAGTTTTTATTGTGAAAGAAACTTGGCATTTTGTAAATACAAAATCTAGCAATCCGTTTTATAATATGGCTGTTGATGAAGCGCTTATGAATTTTGTAAGCAGGGAGGAAATTGATCCTGTAATAAGGTTTTATACTTGGAATCCAGCAACTTTATCAATCGGTTATTTTCAAAAACTCACTAAAGAAATAGATATTGAAAAGGTTAAAGAAAAAGGATTTGGTTTAGTAAGACGCGCAACAGGAGGCAGAGGTGTCTTACATGACAAAGAATTAACTTATAGTGTTATCGTACCAGAGTCGCATCCAAACATGCCTCAGACTGTAACTGAAGCATATAGAGTTATATCTGAAGGATTGCTCGAAGGTTTTAAAGCATTAGGTTTTGAAGCTTACTTTTCGGTTCCGAAATCTAAAGAAGCAAGAGAAAAGTTAAAAAGTCCAAGAAGCTCAGTTTGTTTTGATGCACCGAGTTGGTATGAACTTGTAGTTGAAGGTAGAAAGATAGCTGGTAGCGCCCAAACTAGACAAAAAGGTGTTATCTTACAACATGGTTCAATTCTTCAAGATATTAATGTAGATGAATTGTTCGATATGTTTACATATAGAAATGATAGATTAAAAGAAAAAATGAAAGCTGCATTTATGGATAAAGCAATCGCTATAAATGATATTTCAGATCGTCACATTACATTAGAAGAAATGGAAACAGCATTCTATGAAGGTTTTAAAAAAGGACTAAATATTGAATTTAAACCATTAGAATTCACAGAATCTCAAAAAGAAGAAATAAAACACTTAGAAGATAAATATCGATCAGAAGAATGGACTTATAGAAAATAAAACAAAAAATCCCAATCCGAAGTAAAATCAACGGATTGGGATTTTAATATTGAGAAGGGAATTTATCTCCCGATTTCATATTTATCTATTTTTTCTTTTGTTTTTACGAACTGCTTTTTTGTATTTTCTTTGATCGGGTGTTAAGAAGAAGAAATAATAAATTAAATAAATGATAATACCAAATATGATTAATGAAATAACCATTCTAATGAATCCCATAATAAAGAAATCAAGATTCATAATTAATCCAAACAATGCAATTATTATAATTAAATAAAACAAAAACTTTTTCATAAAATCTCACCTTAGTTTATTAGTCTATTTAATATATCATATTTCAGATAATACCTCACTTAATTTGACCTATTTCATCCTTCAAACCATTTAATTTATTAATAGATTCTTCTATTTTCTTTTTATCTTTTTTCTCATAAGCGTCTTTTAAATCTTTGAAAACATTTTCTATATTTTTAGATAGACTTTCCAAATTTTCATGTAAATTTTTAAAATCTTTTGGAATGGTTTTGCCTTTCATCTCATTTTTATACTCATTTGAAATTGTCTTTTGATTCGTATATATATTTTCTATTTTATTTTTAATATTTTCGTCTCCAAGTTTTTTCTTAATATCATCATTTATTTTATTATATTCAGATATGTTAGATCTTGTTTCATTTATAAATTGAGTAGAAGAACGTAAATATGTAATAGAAAATTGTGATGTTACTTGGCTTTCTTTGTTTTTAATAGAATTTTCTAATGTTTTTTCCTTTTGTTTATATGTTTGATTTTTATCTTCTAGATTCGTAATTTCTTGTTTAGCTTTTCTATTTTCTTTTTTTAATTTTGATTTCTTTTGTTCTAATTGATCTATTTTATCATTACCACATGCTGATAATATGATTGTACTCGTCATCAATATTGTTATTATTTTTTTCATATTTTTTAACTCCCAATGTTTTACTCTGAAAAATTTAAACTATGTATGATATTATTTTAATGTATATAGATTTATTGTACAAATAGAAAGGGGATAAATATGAAATTTACAAACTTAAGAAAAGTAATGGAACAAAAAGGGTTAGATGCTATTGTTGTTCTTTCGCCATACAATAGAAGATACCTTTCTGGATTTACTGGTACAAGCGGGAGTTTATTAATCACCCAGGATACGAAACAATTAATTACTGATTTCAGATATATACAACAAGCGAATTCGCAAGCTGAAGATTTTGAAATTATTAATCAAAATGGTCCTATGATTAATAAAATTAATGAATTAATTCAACATGGTAATTATAAAAATGTAGGTGTTGAAGCAGATTTAATTACGTATAATGAATATCAAGCTTTAAATACAGACGAAGTACAATTATCTTCTATTGAAGGTGTAATTGAAACAATTCGTATGATTAAAGATGATTTTGAAATTAAACAAATCCAAAAAGCAGCTGATATCGTCGATGAAACATATGAACATATTCTTAAATGGGTTAAACCAGGTATGACTGAGAACGAAGTAAATAATGAAATGGAAATGTTCATGCGTAGTAAAGGTGCAACATGCTCTTCATTCGATACAATAGTAGCATCTGGACATCGTGGCGCTTTACCTCATGGTGTTGCAAGTAATAAAGTAATTGAAGAAGGAGACATGATTACTTTAGATTTTGGTGCGTTATATGAAGGTTACGTTAGTGATATTACGAGAACATTTGCTATTGGTGAACCTAAAGAAGAAATGAAAAAAATATATAATATTGTATTAGAATCACAATTAGCAGCATTAGAGCAAATTAAACCAGGTATGACTGGTAAAGAAGCAGACTCTATCGCACGCGACATTATCTCTAGTTATGGTTACGGCGAGCAATTTGGACATTCTCTTGGACACGGTATAGGATTAGAAGTACATGAAGGTCCTGCATTATCACAAAAATCAGATATAGTTCTTGAAGAAAATATGTGCGTTACGTTAGAACCAGGTATATATGTAGAAGGACTTGGTGGTGTAAGAATAGAAGATGACGTATTAGTAACAAAAAATGGCTTACAGCGCTTTACTAAATCCACAAAAGACCTTATTATTTTATAAGAAGGATAATTAGGAGGAAAATGAATGATTTCAGTAAACGATTTTAAAACAGGCTTAACAGTTAAAGTAGATAATGGTATTTGGAAAGTTATGGACTTCCAACACGTTAAACCTGGTAAAGGTGCAGCATTTGTTCGTTCTAAGTTAAGAAACTTAAGAACTGGTGCCATTCAAGAAAAGACATTTAGAGCTGGTGAAAAAGTAGAAAGAGCACAAATCGATAACCACCGTATGCAATATTTATATGCTAATGGTGATAGCCATGTATTTATGGATAATGAAACATATGATCAATTAGAATTACCTGGCGACACTTTAGAAAATGAACTTAAATTTATTAAAGAAAATATGGAAGTTCATATTCAAACGTACGAAGGTGAAACAATCGGTATCGAAATGCCTAACACAGTTACTTTAACAGTCACTGAAACTGAACCAGGTATTAAAGGTGATACAGCAACTGGTGCTACTAAACAAGCTACTGTAGAAACAGGATATACTTTAAATGTTCCTTTATTCGTTAACGAAGGTGACCAACTTGTTATTAATACAAGTGATGGAAGTTACGTATCAAGAGGATAATATTTAAACAATTTAGGCTGAGACATAAATAAGTGTCTCAGCCTAAATTATTATATGGATAGTGTGCGACTGTTTTGTAAATGTATTTATATAAGGCTTTTTAAAATTCAAAATTTGTATTACACTCCCAAATTTTAATTAAATATTAAAATCGCTTGAATTGGTATGACCACTAAAGTAAAATGTATGAAGTATCATGAATTTGAATTTAAAAGGAGTTTTTTTACATGAACTTGAAACAAATTAAAGAACTTGTTGACGTACTAGACAATTCTTCTTTAACTGAAATTGACATTAATGATAAAGAATTTAAACTGACTTTAAAAAAAGAAATTAAACAAGAAGTTATCTATAATCAAGAACCTACACGTGTAGCAGAGCCTGCACCAGTTACAAATCAAGCTGACACACAACCTGCTCCTGAAACTGAAGTAGATAATAGCATCACTATTAATGCACCAATGGTAGGTACTTTCTACAAATCTCCATCACCAGATGAAGGCCCATATGTACAAGTTGGATCTAGAGTTGAGTCTGATACTACTGTATGTATATTGGAAGCTATGAAACTATTTAATGAAATACAAGCTGAAGTATCAGGTGAAATAACTGAAATATTAGTTGAAGACGGACAAATGGTAGAGTATGGCCAACCGTTGTTCAAGGTGAAATAATATGAAAAAAGTATTAATAGCAAATAGAGGGGAAATAGCCGTAAGAATTATTAGAGCTTGTAGAGAACTTGATATACAAACAGTAGCCATTTATTCTGAAGCAGATAAAGAAGCATTACATACTCAAATTGCTGATGAAGCATATTGTGTTGGTCCAACACAATCTAAAGATTCATATCTACACATACCTAACATTCTATCAATTGCTAAATCTACAGGTTGTGATGGCATACATCCTGGATACGGCTTTTTAGCTGAAAATGGCGACTTTGCAGAAATGTGTGAAGCTTGCCAAATTAAATTTATCGGCCCTAGTTACAAATCCATTCAAAAAATGGGGATTAAAGATGTTGCTAAAGAGGAAATGATAAAAGCTAATGTACCTGTTGTACCAGGTAGTGACGGGTTAGTAGACACGGTTAAAATCGCAAAAAAATGCGCGAAAAAAATTGGTTATCCAGTAATTATTAAAGCAACAGCTGGCGGCGGCGGTAAGGGTATTAGAATAGCACGCGATGAAGAAGAGCTTGTTACTGGATTTAGAATGACTCAACAAGAAGCTGAAACAGCGTTTGGTAACAAAGGCGTTTATTTAGAAAAATTCATAGAAAACTTTAGACATATTGAAATTCAAGTATTAGGCGATTCATTTGGAAACGTGATTCATTTAGGAGAACGTGATTGTACGATTCAACGTCGTATGCAAAAATTAGTAGAAGAATCACCTTCACCTGTATTATCAGAGGAAATGAGAAAAGAAATGGGAGAGGCAGCTGTCAGAGCTGCTAAAGCCGTTGAATATGAAAATGCAGGTACGATTGAATTCATTTATGATTTAGATGAAGATACATTTTATTTCATGGAAATGAATACACGTATCCAAGTAGAACATCCTGTTACTGAAATGGTAACAGGTATGGATTTAGTTAAATTACAATTAAAAGTTGCAAGTGGTGAAGCATTACCATTGACGCAAGAAGATGTTGATTTATCAGGTCACGCTATTGAGTTTAGAATCAATGCAGAAAGTCCATTTAAAAACTTTATGCCTTCACCTGGTAAAATCAATCAATACTTAACACCTGGTGGATTTGGTGTACGTATAGATTCAGCTTGTTATGCAGGTTACACTATACCGCCTTATTATGATTCCATGGTTGCTAAGCTAATTGTATATGGTTCAGACCGTACTGAAGCAATACAAATTGGTAAAAGAGCTTTAACAGAATTTTTAGTAACTGGTATAGATACAACTATCCCTTTCCATCTAAGATTATTAGAAAATCATGTTTTCAAATCAGGTGATTTTAATACCAATTTCCTCGAGATTCATGATATTATAAATAATGAAGATAATTAAGGAGGGATTCAAGTGGCTAAAACAATTGAAAATGAAAAGCCTTCTTTAGGTAAAATAGAGATCGCGCCAGAAGTAATTGAGGTAATAGCAAGTATAGCAACTACAGATATCAAAGGTGTCTCTCACATGCAATCCGTTTTTAATAAGAATTCCTTAGAAAAATTCGGGAAAAAGAATTTTGGTAAAGGTATTAAAGTCGATATAAAAGAAGATGGTATTTATATTAATGTTTACTGTACATTTGACTACGGAACAAAAATTTCTGAAACAGCGAGAAAAGTCCAATCAGAAATTAAACAAGCATTAAATACAATGACTGCATTAACACCTAAAGAAGTTAATGTTCATATCGTCAATATACACTTTCAATAATAAACAATGATTAATTAAGAGGATGCGTGCATCCTCTTATTCTTTGAAGGAGAAGAATATGAAAAGACAAGAATTAAGAGAAATTGTGTTCAAAACTTTGTATCAATTAGAAAACAACAAAACTGAATTAACTGTAGAAGAAGCTATTTCTTATTTAGTTGAAGATTTTAAAGGTGAACAATATTTATATGTAAAAAACTATGTCAATCAAGTTATTGAAAAATCTAACGAATTAGATGATATTTTCAAACCACATTTGAAAAATTGGACGCTTGAACGATTACTGAAAACAGATAGAATTATTTTAAGAATGGCCACATATGAATTAGAATATACAGATACACCTGAAAAAGTCGTATTTAACGAAGCGGTAGAAATATCAAAAACTTATAGTGATGATGATCATTATAAATTTATTAATGGTGTACTAAGCAGCCTATCAAAATAATAAAGAGTGATAATTAAATGGATAAGTATTTAACAGTTACAGCTATAACAAAATATATAAAATATAAATTTGACCAAGACCCTCATCTCCAAAATGTGTTTATTAAAGGAGAAATATCAAATTTCAAAAGACATTCAAGCGGGCACCTTTATTTTGCTTTAAAAGACGATAAAGGTGTATTAAGCGCAATGATGTTTAAATCCAATGCTAACCAATTATCATTTGAGCCAAAAGAAGGCGATCAAGTTTTAATTGAGGGACGTATAGGCGTTTATGAATCAAGAGGTTCATATCAAATTTATGTTCAAACTATGCAATTAGACGGTATTGGTTTGCTATATGAGAAATTTGAAGCACTTAAAAAAGAGCTTGCTGAGAAAGGTTATTTTAATGCCGATCATAAATTAAGTATTCCAAAATATCCTAAAAAGATAGCAGTTTTAACTGCTTCAACAGGTGCAGCAATAAGAGATATTTGTTCTACCCTAGACAAGCGTTACCCGCTTGCTGAACAAGTACTCATAAGTACTTTAGTTCAAGGTAAAGGAGCTAAGGATAATATTATTAACAATATTAAAGAGGCAGACTCTATGGGTGTTGATGTTATTATCGTTGGCCGTGGTGGTGGATCAATTGAAGATTTATGGAGTTTTAACGAGAAAGAAGTAGTTGAAGCTATATATAATTGTTCTACTCCTATTATTTCTGCAGTAGGACATGAAACTGATACGACATTAAGTGATTTTGTGAGTGATGTTAGAGCTGCTACACCTACACAAGCCGCTGTTATTGCAACGCCAGATATAAATGCGTTGTATCAACTTATTCAGAATGCACGTCAATATTTGACGAAACATATCACACAAGATATTCAAAGAGAAAAACAAAGGCTGAATCAGTTATCATCTTACTATAAATTGAAAACACCATCATTATTATATGATCAGGAAACTCAATTACTAGATGATTATCAAAAGCAATTAAATAGAAATCTCGAGCAAACAATACTCCGATATAAACATCGAATGGATATATTACAGAATAAATTAAGAATTGGACCAATTTCCAATAGAATTTTTCAATACAGACAAGATTTTGATCGTTTGAAATATGAACAAAATCAGCTGATTAATCGTATTTTGACTGATAAAAAGCAACTATTAGCTAATAAGCTTGTACAATTAGATACTTTAAGTCCTACACAAACAATGTTACGAGGTTATTCTATTATTGAGAAAGATGATAAAATAATCACAAGTAAAGATGATTTAAGTGTAGAAGATGAAATTACGGTTAACTTAAAAGATGGTAAAATAAAAGCTAATGTTAAAGAAATTAGGTGATGATTGTGACTAAAGAACAGACATTTGAAGAAATGATGACAGAACTTGAAAAAGTTGTAGGTAAATTAGATGAAGAGAATATTTCATTAGAAGAATCTATAGAACTTTATCAACGTGGCATTGAATTGAGCAGTAAATGTGAAACAAAACTTAAAGAAGCTGAAGATAAAGTTAACAAGCTAGTAAAAAAAGAAGGTGATTCTAATGAATCAGATAATGAATAATTATGTTGAAAAATTTAATGAATCACTCAATAACACCAAACTTATCCCTATAGTTGAGACTCAATTAGAAGAAAGTATGCGCTATTCTCTTTCTGCTGGTGGCAAACGAATTAGACCTGTTTTATTATTAATGACGTTATCTATGTTGAAGACTGACATAAATAAAGGTATGGAAACTGCCAAAGCTCTAGAAATGATACATACGTATTCATTAATCCATGATGATCTACCTGCAATGGATGACGACGATTATAGACGTGGTAAAAAGACAAACCATAAGTTATTTGGCGAGGCGACAGCTATCTTAGCAGGAGACGCTTTATTAACGAAGTCATTCGAACTTATTTCTAAAGATAAAGAGTTAGCATCTGAAGAAAAAGTTAAATTAATAAGATTATTATCTGAAGCAGCTGGGCATCAAGGTATGGTAGGTGGCCAAATTCTCGATATGGATAGTGAAAATAAAGATATTTCATTAGATACTCTACGTAAAATTCACAGATATAAAACTGGAGCGCTTATACGTTTTTCTGTTGTTGCAGCTTGTACAATTGCTAAAGTAAATAGTAAAACATTTTTATTATTAGATTCATTTAGCCAAGAATTAGGTTTAATTTTCCAAATAAAAGATGATTTATTAGATATCGAAGGTGACTTTGAAAAAATTGGAAAAGCTGTTGGAAGCGATGAAACAAATAATAAGAGTACATATATAAGTATACTTGGGACAACTAATACAAAAATCGCTCTCGAGCAACATGTTAACCAAGCGTTATATTTACTTGAGCAATTAGGTAAAGATTATAATACTGAAGAACTTAAATCGTTAACTAAATTATTTGCAAATAGGGAAAAGTAATAATCTCGAACTTATAGGTAATAGGGCTAAAGGTGGTAAAATAATGGATGTTTCAAAAATAAAAAATCCTTCCTTTATAAAAGGACTATCAAACTCTGAACTTGAGGAATTAAGCGCAGAAATCAGAAAATTTTTAATTGAAACATGTTCTATAACTGGGGGACACATCGGGGCGAATTTAGGTGTTGTTGAATTAACACTGAGTTTACATAAACACTTTAACAGCCCAACAGATAAAATTATTTGGGATGTTGGTCATCAAGCTTATATCCATAAAATTTTGACTGGAAGAGGACATGAGTTTGATTCTTTAAGGCAATATAAAGGATTATGTGGCTTTCCTAAAATGAAAGAATCTGAACATGATGTTTGGGAAGCAGGACATAGTTCCACTTCATTATCAGCTGCCATGGGGATGGCAAAAGCACGTGATATTCTTGGAAACACAAATCACATCGTTCCAGTTATTGGAGACGGTGCTTTGACAGGTGGTATGGCTTTAGAAGCATTAAATCATATCGGTCACGACAAAACTGATTTAACAATTATATTAAATGATAATGAAATGAGTATTGCTCCGAATGTAGGTGCGATGCATAATATGTTTGGACGAATTAGAACAAATCATAATTATAATCGTTTTAAATTTGATGCTGAGAGCTTTATCACAAGATTACCAGGTGGAGATAAATTGAGGGACTCAGCTGATAAAATTAAAGACAGTTTAAAATATTTAGTCGTTGATGGTATATTTTTTGAAGAGTTAGGTATCAAATATATTGGTCCAGTAGATGGTCATAATTTTAAAGAATTAGACGAAGCAATAAATGCTTCTAAACAAATAAATAAACCTGTATTGATTCATGTTGTCACTAAAAAAGGTAAAGGTTATAAACCCGCAGAAATTGATACAGTAGGCACTTGGCATGGTTTAGGACCATATAAACTTGAAACTGGTGAAGTGATTAAAGGAAAAGCAGAAGGCCCTGCCTGGAGTGCTTTAATGAGCAACGAAGTACTTAATTATGCGAAACAAGATAAACGTGTAGTAGCTATTACACCAGCAATGCCAGTTGGTTCAAAATTAACGAAGTTTCAGCAAGAACTACCTGAACAATTTTTTGATGTAGGTATTGCTGAACAGCACGCTGTAACAATGTCTGCTGGATTAGCGACTCAAGGTATGAAACCATATGTAGCTATATATTCAACTTTCATGCAAAGAGCTTATGATCAGCTACTACATGATGTTGATAGACAAAACCTCGGCGTTTTATTTGGTGTTGATCGTTCTGGTTTAGTTGGTGCAGATGGAGAAACACACCAAGGCGTCTTTGACATAGGATTTTTAAATCAATTTCCTAATTTCACGATTATGATGCCTAAAGACGGTAATGAAGCAAAGGACATGCTTAAAACTGCATTTGAAACCGAACATGGTCCAATGGCGATTAGATATCCTAGAGGTAATGCACCAGCAGTAGAAGATAGAGAAGAAATAAAAGTATTATCCATAGGAAGTTGGACAAAGGAACGAGAAGGCAATGATGTAACATTAATAAGTTACGGTCCAACTTTAGAATTAATTACTGAAGTAGCCGATGAATTATTGAAAGAAGGAATAAATGCTACCGTAGTAAATGCTAGATTTATTAAGCCGATGGATGTAGAGTTGTTACATGAACTAGGCGAAAAAGGTATACCGTTTATTACGATAGAGGAATCTATGTTAACTGGTGGTTTAGGTACACAAATTGCAACATTCATTATAGAAAACGATTATGAAAATAAACTGCGAAGAATCGGTATAAATGATGAATATATAGAACATGGAGATGTTAATTTATTATTAGAAGATATAGGTATCTCCAAAGCAAATATAAAATCAGTTGCTAAATCAATAATAAAAAAATAATTATAAACAGATGAATAATTATGATAAAAAGGACGCTTTAGTAATAATAAAGCGTCTTTTAAATATTTAATAGCGCTTACATTACTCATTTTACAAATTTTATGCTATTATAATTGTATAAATATTCATTAGTTGAGGTGTTATAAATGGCAAATAAAACAATGCGACAAATTAAAATAAGAGAAATTATTTCAAACGAACAAATAGAAACACAAGAAGAATTAGTTAGAAGGTTAAACGAGCTCGATTTAAACATCACGCAAGCCACTATTTCTCGTGACATTAAAGAGTTGCAATTAATCAAAGTCCCAGCTCCATCAGGTCAATATATATATAGTTTACCTAGAGATAGAAAATATCACCCAATTGATAAATTAGGTAGATATTTAATGGATTCATTTGTGAAAATCGATGGTGCAGATAATTTACTTGTACTAAAAACATTACCCGGGAATGCTCAATCAATCGGTGCTATTATAGATCAAATTGACTGGAAAGAAGTTTTAGGCACAATCTGTGGTGATGACACGTGCTTAATTATCTGTAAAGACAAAGAATCTGGAGAAATTATTACAGATAGAATTTTCAATATGCTTTAAAGGAGATTTAATAAACTATGTTACAAGCACTTACAATCAAACAATTCGCAATAATTGAATCTTTAGAAATAAATTTTTCAAATGGTTTAACTGTACTAAGTGGTGAAACGGGTGCAGGTAAGTCTATTATTATAGATGCTATAGGTCAGTTAGTAGGTGCGAGGGCGTCACAAAGTTTTGTAAGACATGGTGAACAAAAATCAACAATTGAAGGTGTGTTTGACATTGATAATGTTCCAAACGTCAATAAAATCCTTCAAAATTTAGATATTGACGTTGATGAAGATTTTCTATTTGTGAAACGAGAAATATTCGCATCAGGTAAGAGTCTTTGTAAATTAAATAACCAAAATGTAACTTTAGCTGAATTAAAAACAGTTATGCAAGAATTGTTGGATATACATGGACAGCACGAAACACAAGTTCTATTAAAGCCCAAATATCATTTAACACTTTTAGATAATTATGCTGATGGTAAATACCAAAAAGAAATTGATAATTATATTAATGTTTATGAATCTTATAGAATTAAAAAGCAAGAGTTAGAGAAGTTAGAATCTCAAGACCAGGCTTTACTACAAAGATTAGACTTGATAAAATTTCAACGTGATGAATTACATGATGCTAATTTAAAAGAAGATGAATTAGACTTTTTAAACCAAGAAATTAAAAAGCTACAAAATCATGAGAAAATTAGCGAAAGTTTAAATAAAGCTCATTTATTTTTAAGTAGTGAAGAAAATATACCAGATAAAATTTATGAACTTAATCAAGAAATTCAAAATATTAATGATATAATACCAGATAAATATACTGCTTTTAGTGAAGAATTAGATCAAATGTATTATACGTTAGAAGATTATAAACATGAATTATATAATGATTTAACAAATAATGAGTTTGATGAATCATTATTAAATGAATACGAATCTCGATTAAATGTTTTAAATGATTTAAATCGGAAATATGGTAAAAGTATTCCTGAGCTTATTAAGTATCGTGACAAAATTGATGATGAAATTTTCAAAATTGAAAATTATGAACAAAGTACTACTCAACTAAGAGAAGAAATTCAAAGCTTACATGAAGAAGTTCTTGAAAAAGGAAAGTTATTATCTACAAAAAGACGAAAAATCGCATTGAAGTTAAGAGATAGACTTATTGATGAAGTTCAAAACTTGCATATGCAAGATGCTAATATTGAAATAGCATTTACTGAAACATCACCAGGTAAAAATGGTTTAGAAGAAATTGAATTTCTAATCAGTCCGAATAAAGGTGAACCACTGAAAAGTTTAAATAAAATCGCTTCAGGTGGTGAATTATCAAGAATAATGTTAGCATTAAAAAGCATATTTGTATCTAATAAAGGTCAGACAGCAATCTTATTTGATGAAGTAGATACTGGTGTTTCTGGTCGTGTAGCTCAAAAAATGGCAGAAAAAATGTATCAAATATCTCAATCAATACAAGTGATATGTATTTCCCATTTACCACAAGTCGCTGCGATTAGTGATAATCATTTATACATTACTAAAGAAACTGTAAACGATCGGACGATTACATCTATCAAACAATTAGTCGGAGACGATAAAATAGATGAAATAGCTAGAATGATTTCGGGTGTTGAAGTGACAGAATTAACAAAACAACATGCTAAAGAAATGATAATTCAAAATAAAAATTAAAATAGTATGATTTGATAGGGTGTTAAATATGAGTATTAAAGTAGCGATAATAGAGGATTCGAAAGCTTATGTGAGCGAAGTGTCTCATTATTTGAAAACACATGATATTGAAATAGTTAATATAGGTTACAATGGTAAAGAAGCACTGGAGATTCTTAATACAGATACTTTCGACGTTCTTTTATTAGACTTAATTTTACCTCATATTGATGGCATGACTTTGCTAAAAAAATATATAAAACCTAATAAAAAGTATAAAGTAATTTGTATGAGTGCATTTGTCAGTGATGACCTATTAAAGGAATCTGTTTCCTTAGGCGTAGATTATTTTCTTATCAAACCGGTAGAATTTGATGTATTACTTAATACAATTCAACGTGTTCTTAATAATAATAAACCTATTATAGCTGAAATAGATGCTATAGATTTATTATTAGAGAAAATAGGTTTTTCTTATAATCTTAATGGTTATAAATATATCAAATATGGCGTACAAATAATGCTAGAACACTCACATAATATGCAACTTACAAAAGAATTGTATCCACGTATATCAGAATATTTTAATGTACAATCGAATAATGTAGAACGTTCAATTAGACATGCAATTAAATTAGCGTGGGATAAAGATTTAAAAAAATATTGGTATAAACAAGAAAATTCATATGTAAGACCTACAAATGGTGAATTTATTATTCATTTATATCAATTATATAAAGACGATCAAATCAAAAAAAGCTGATAAATCTATTTAAGATTTGTCAGCTTTTTTTGATTGTTTCCTTTGATTATCTTTGTTTAAAAAGTATTCTTGAGCGCGTTTATTTTTCTTTTCTCTATGCAATATATATCCACCGATGAAAACAACACCAAACACAAAAAATATAAGACCTAGTAAAAACTGTAGCCATATAAATTGTAATTGGGGGACGAGCTCTCCAAAGACAGCATCTCGCATCCATTTAATGCCTAAGCCTGCTAAAATTCCCGGAATAACTAAAATGATTAATGCAATATATTTTTGCATAATTGAAAACTCCTATTTATTAATAACTTATATTATATATGAGATGATGAATGAAAGTAAACAAGGAAAAGATGGAATAATCGGTGAAATTTGATTATGATTAATATTAGGAGGGGTTTATATGCAATTTAATGAAATGATAAATAAAGGTCAAAATATAGATGCTACTATAGCAGTTTGCAAATCAAATGATGAAGGTATTATTAAAGCGATTATAAAATGTATTAAACAGACAAGAGCTAAATTTATTTTATTTGATGAAGAACCACAAGATGAATTAATACGTTCTTTTAATTTAAGTCATGAGGAATTCGAAAAGATTAAAATTGTTCAAACAAGAGATTATGAACATACGATTTCAGAATGCGTTAGGGCGGTTAATGAAGGCACTGCAAATTTAATAATGAAAGGATTAGTATCGTCGTCAGAAATTTTAAAAGAAATACTTAAAGATAAATATTCTTTAAAAACGACTCAGAGAATTAGTCACCTATCTTTCTTCAAAATCCCAACATATCATAAAATGTTAGCAATTTCAGATGTTGCAATGAATATTGCACCTGACGTAAATCAAAAAATAGAAATTACTGAAAACGTAATATCAAATTTAAAGAAATTAGGCATTGATACACCTAAAATTGCTGTATTATCTGCTATCGAAACAGTTGACCCTAAAATGCAATCTTCAGTTGATGCAAAGGAAATAGTAGATTATATTAAAAAAGAAAATACAGATGTTGAAATTGAAGGCCCATTAGCTTTTGATGCTGCGATTAATAAACGAGCTTCTATTATAAAAAAAATATCTTCAAATGTTTCTGGGAATATTGATGCTGCTATTGTTCCACAAATTGAAAGTGGAAATATATTATATAAGTCTCTAGTGTATTTAGCTAATGCTGATGTTGCTTCAGTAATAGTAGGTGCTAAAGTTCCTGTCATATTAACTTCTCGTTCAGATTCATCTAAAGATAAATTTCATTCAATTTGCTGTGCATTAACATTAGTATAATTTAGTATATTTAAATAATAAAATGTTAATTATGCTTTAATTTAGAATAACTGGAAAGTTATTACAATCTATAGATACCAAGTTATTTAGAATATTCTAAAAATTTTTACTTTTTGTAAGCGCTATCATTTTGCATGAATTTATTTGATAAATAAAACATTTGATGTAAAATTAAAGATGAAGTTTATTATATATAGAATGAAAAGGGGATTATTATGTTATTCGAAACAATTGAAAAATATGACTATGAACAAATCGTTTTTTGTCATGATAAAAGTTCAGGTTTGAAAGCAATCATTGCTATTCATGATACAACATTAGGACCTGCATTAGGTGGTTGTAGAATGTGGCCATATGAAAGTGAAGAAGAAGCGATAAACGATGCACTGCGTTTATCAAGAGGTATGACATATAAAAATGCTGCTGCCGGTTTAAACCTTGGTGGAGGTAAAACAGTTGTGATCGGAGATCCGAAAAAAGATAAATCAGAAGCATTATTTAGAGCATTAGGTAGATATGTAGAAAGCTTAAATGGTAGATATATCACTGCAGAAGATGTGGGCACTACGGAAATGGATATGGATACTATTTTTGAAGAAACAAATTATGTTGTTGGTTTATCAGAAAGTCACCATTCAAGTGGTAATCCAAGTCCGAAAACTTCTTTAGGTGTATTTGTATCAATGAAACGTGCAGTTAAAGAAGCTTTCGGTTCAGATGATCTAGAAGGTAAAACTGTAGCAGTTCAAGGTGTAGGTCATGTTGCTTACGAACTTTGTCGCTATTTAAATGAAGCAGGTGCTCATTTAGTCGTTACAGATATTAATCAAGAAGCTGTAGACAGAGTTGTAAATGATTTTAACGCTAAAAGTGTAGGTATCGATGAAATTTATGATGTTGAAGCTGACGTATTTGCTCCTTGTGCATTAGGTGGAGTATTAAATGACGACACAATTAACAGATTAAAAGTTAAAGTTGTTTGCGGTAGTGCAAATAACCAATTAGAAGATATTGATAAACATGCTGACCAACTTGAAAATAAAGGTATAGTATATGCACCAGACTTTGTTACTAATTCCGGTGGTGTTATCAATGTTGCTGATGAATTAGATGGCTATAACGAAGCGCGTGCAATTGCTAATATTGAAAAAATTTATGATCAAATGGATAAAGTATTTGAAATAAGCAAGCGTGATAAAATTACATCGGCTAGAGCTGCTGAAATTTTAGCTGAAGAACGTATTAACCAAATGATGAATGTAAGAAGTACTTACTTAAGTACAGAAAAATCTATTTTATCTAGAGGTAAACGTTAATGAAAAATATTCTTGTACTTAATTTAGGAAGCACTTCATCTAAAGTAGCAGTATTTACTGATTATGAAATGCTATACGAAGATGTTATAAGACATGATATGAATGTGACAAATCTTCCACTAATTGATCAAGTTCCATATAGACTTGAAAGTATCAAGAATTCTATGAATCAACACAATGTTTCTCTACAAGCAATAGACGCTATTGCTTGTAGAGGTGGTGTGTTGAAGCCTATACAAGGTGGTACTTATCTTATAAATGAAAAGATGTTAGAAGATTTAAAGACGTTTAAATATGGATTTCATGCATCTAACTTAAGTGGTTTGATAGGTTATGAATTATCTAAAAAGTTCAAAATTAAAGCATACATAGTTGATCCTGTTGTTGTAGATGAATTAATTCCAGAGGCAAGAATAACAGGTATTAAAGGAATAGAAAGAAAAAGTATTTTCCACGCATTAAACCAAAAATCTGTTGCAAAACAATATGCTGAAGATAATAATAAAGTATACGATGATATAAATGTTATCGTTGCACATTTAGGTGGTGGAATTAGCGTAGGGGCACATAAGAAAGGCCGTGTCGTTGAAGTAAATGACGGGTTACTTGGAGAAGGACCATTTAGTCCTGAAAGAGCCGGCTCAATACCCAATGATGCTTTAATTAAATGGGTGAAAGAAAACAACTTCACTGTTGAAGAAGCAAATAATCAACTCAGTAAATCATCTGGTTTACTTTCATATTTTGGGACAAATGATTGTAGAGAAGTAGTAAGAATGATAAACGAAGGAAACAAAGAAGCCAAATTAGTATTAGATGCTATGGCTTACCAAATAGCAAAATCAATCAGTGCTTGCGCTGTACCATTAGAAGGTGAAGTTGATCAAATCATTATAACTGGTGGGTTAAGTTATTCTGAATATTTAGTAAATAAAGTAAAAAAATATGTATCTTGGCTACAAAATGTTACGATATACAAAGGAGAAAAAGAAATGCAAGCCCTAAATGTTGGCATTTTGGACCTTTTACAAGGTAAAATTAGTACCAAGTCATATGAATAAGGAGTAATACTATGTCTAAAGAATACGATTTAGTTATTCTAGGCGGTGGAACGGCAGGTTATGTATCTGCTATTCGTGCTGCTCAACTTGGAAAAAAAGTCGCAATTGTCGAAAAATATAAAATAGGTGGTACATGTTTACATAAAGGATGTATACCTACTAAATCTTACTTAAAAACCGCTGAAATATTAAGATATATTAATCATGCAGATCAATATGGAATCAAACAAGCTTCCGCGGATTTTGATATCCAAGATGTCGTCGCTAAAAAAGATGAAACCGTTACAACTATGTACACAGGTGTACAAAGTTTAATGAAAAAATATAAAATTGATGTATATCAAGGAAATGGAAGATTACTTGGACCATCACTATTCTCACCACAAGCTGGCACTGTGTCAGTAGAATTAGAAAATGGTGAATCTGAATTACTTGTTAACCAAAATGTTTTAATTGCTACAGGTTCTAAACCTGTGGAATTACCATTCTTAAAGTTCAATCATAAAACAATCATTTCTAGTGATGACATGATGAATATGGAAACCTTACCTAATAATATTTTAATTATAGGCGGTGGCGTTATAGGTCTTGAGTTTGCATCTTTACTCAACGATTTAGGGGTAGATGTGACAGTAGTAGAAGCAGGGGCTTCGATTATTCCAAATGAACAGCAAGAAATTAGTAAAATAATCAAAAAGGATTTTCAAGAAAGTGGTATTAAAATCTATGAAGATTTACCATTAAGTGAAGAAAATATATCAATTACTGACCAAAATATTAAAGTACAATTACGAGATGATGAAGTAACGTTTGATAAAGTACTAGTAGCTGTTGGCAGAAAGCCAAATACTGAAGATATTGGAATTCAAAATACAAAGATTAAAACAGATGATAAAGGCTATATCGTTACAAACAATGTATATCAAACAGAAGACAAACATATATATGCAGTAGGTGATGTAATAGGTAATTATCAATTAGCTCATGTTGCAACTAAAGAAGGAACCATATCTGTGGAAAACATGTTTGATCAAAATCCAATTCAGTTAGATTACTTAACGGTGCCTAGATGTATTTATACAAATCCTGAAGTAGCTTCAATTGGTATGACAGAACAAGATGCTAAAAATGAAAATATAAATTATAAGAAATTCAAAGTACCTTTTAAAGCCATAGGTAAATCTGTTATAGAAAACAATGGATTAGGAGAATGCATATTAATAAAAGACATGGAAAATGACCGTGTGTTAGGCATTCATATGGTTGGTGCTAAAGTAACTGAGTTAATTAATGAAGTGTCTTTATTTACTTTTATGAATGGTTCTACTGAAGAATTAGCAACAGCAGTACATGCTCATCCTTCAATTGGAGAAGTATTAATGGAATTAGGATTAAAATCAGAAAACCGTGCAATTCACGTCTAAAAAAGGAGTGACGAAATGTTAGATTACAAAACTGTTGGTTTAACACATGAAGATTTAAAAGAAATATATAAATGGATGTTGCTCGGTAGAAAAATCGACGAAAGAATGTGGCTTTTGAATAGAGCGGGTAAACTTCCGTTTGTTATTAGTTGCCAAGGTCAAGAAGCAACCCAAATCGGTACTTATTATGCATTACAAGATGATGATGTATTAGCACCATATTATCGAGATTTAGCTTTAGTTACAGCTAGAGGCATAACTGCAGAAGAATCGATGCTAGCTGCTTTTGCAAAAGAAGGAGACACTTCAAGTGGTGGTAAGCAAATGCCTTCACATTTCAGCAAGAAAGACTTAAATATATTAACTCAGGGTTCATGTGTAACTACACAAGTATTACACGCAGCTGGAGCAAGCTTATCTTTAAAAATGGATAATAAAAAGAACATAGCACTTGCAACTCTAGGTGAAGGTAGTACGAGTCAAGGTGATTTCCATGAAGCGATGAACTTTGCTGGTGTACACAAACTACCTTATATTTGCATAATAGAAAATAATAAATATGCTATATCAGTTCCAACTGAATTACAGTTTGCGACAGATGATTTATCTAAAAGAGCTGAAGGATATGGCGCTTTTGGTGAACAAGTAGATGGGAATGACCCAATAGCAGTATATAAAGCTGTTAAAAAAGCGAGAGAACGTGCAATAAATGGAGAAGGTCCAACTTTAATTGAAGCAATTTGTAGCCGTTTAACACCACATTCTTCAGATGATAATGATAACTATCGTCCAGCCGAAGAATTAAAAGAAGAAAAAGAAAATGATTGTAATATCAAATTCAAAGAATATTTGATTGAAAATGAAGTTGCAGATGAAGAGTGGTTTAATCAGATAGAAGAAGAAATTAAACAAGAAATTAATACGGCGACAAAAAATGCAGAAAAAGCACCTTATCCACGACCTGAAGAAGCTTTAACACATGTATATGATCAAGGAGGCGAATCAAATGCCTAAATTATCTTATCTAGACGCTATTAATCAAGCGATGGATCAAGCTATGGAAAAAGATAATAATGTCTTTGTTATCGGCGAAGATGTTGGTCTTAAAGGCGGCGTATTCGGAGCAACAAAAAATCTGTTTAATAAATATGGTGCAAGTCGTGTTCTAGATTCACCATTAGCTGAATCAAATATTGTAGGTGCTTCTATAGGTGCAGCAATGTTAGGGAAAAGACCAGTTGCAGAAATTCAATTTGCAGAATATATCGTGCCTGCTACAAATCAAATTATTAATGAAGCAGCAAAAATTCGTTACCGTTCAAATAATGATTGGGATTGTCCGATGACAATACGCAGTCCTTTTGGTGGAGGAATACATGGCGCTTTATATCATTCGCAAAGTATTGAAAGTATTTTTTGTTCCACACCAGGTCTACGTGTTGTTATTCCATCAACACCATATGATGCAAAAGGTTTATTACTAGCGTCTATTGAAGAGAATGACCCTGTATTATATTTTGAACATAAAAAAGCTTATCGCTTATTGAAAGAAGAAGTACCTGAAGAATATTATACGGTACCAATCGACAAAGCAGACGTAAAACGTGAAGGTTCAGACATTACAGTGTTTACTTATGGACTATGCGTGAATTATGCATTACAAGCTGCAGAAATCCTATCTACTGAAGATATAGATGTAGAAGTAGTAGATTTACGAACTTTATATCCATTAGATAAAGAAACGATAATTAACTGTGCTAAGAAAACAGGTAAAGTATTACTTGTTACAGAAGACAACCTTGAAGGTAGTGTTATGAGTGAAGTATCAGCTATTATAGCAGAGCATTGCTTATTTGATTTAGATGCTCCGATTGCTAGATTAGCAGGGCCTGATGTTCCAGCTATGCCATTTTCACCACCAATGGAAGATTTCTTTATGATGAATCCAGAAAAAATAGAACAAAAAATGAGAACATTAGCTGAATTTTAGGAGGTAAAAAAATGGAAGTAAAAATGCCGAAACTCGGGGAGAGCGTCCACGAAGGCACAATTGAACAGTGGTTAGTTAAACCTGGCGATCATGTCGAAGAATATGACGCACTTTGTGAAGTTATTACAGATAAAGTCACAGCAGAAGTACCTTCTTCATATACTGGTGTAATAAAAGAAATTAAAGTAGAAGCGGGAGAAACGATTGATGTAGGGACCGTTATTTGCACTATGGAAGTAGAAGGTGAAGTTGAGAAAGAAAATGATTCAGATCATAATAAACAAGAAAATCATGAATCTATTCAAGAAGCATCAGAAAATATTAAAAATGATAACCAGTCTGTAAGCGAGTCTCATAACAAACCTAAAAATAATGGACAGTATTCACCTGTAGTGTTTAAATTAGCGAGCGAAAATGGCATTAATTTAGAAAATATTGAAGGTACTGGTAATTTAGGAAGAGTCACTAAAAAAGATATTGTAAAAGCAATAGAAAATAAAGGAAATACAGAAAAAAGCGAGCCTATTGCGAATACTACTCCTGCAGAGCAAAGCCCACAATCTGAAAGTGCAGCTATAGAGCATAATTCAAATTCAAGTCACGATACAATACCTGTTAATGGTGTTAGAAGAGCAATTGCAAATAAAATGTTGCAAAGTGTACAAGAAATACCGCATGCTTGGATGCAAGTTGAAGTAGACGCAACTGATTTAGTTAAAACGCGACAACATCATAAGACATCGTTTAAGCAAAACGAAGGATATAATCTTACTTTCTTTGCATTTTTTGTAAAAGCAGTAGCAGAAGGGTTGAAAAAGTATCCAATGCTTAATAGTAGTTGGCATGAAGATGAAATCAAAATTAATAAAGATATCAATATATCTATAGCTGTAGCAAGTGAAGATAAATTATATGTACCTGTTATTAAAAATGCTGATGATAAATCAATTAAAGGAATTGCAAAAGAAATTAATGATTTAGCTACAAGAGGTAGAAAACATCAACTAACATCTCAAGATATGCAAGATGGTACTTTTACTGTTAATAATACAGGTTCATTTGGTTCAGTATCATCTATGGGTATTATCAATCATCCACAGGCAGCTATATTACAAATTGAATCTATTGTTAAACGACCTGTAGTAATTGATGACATGATAGGCATTCGTGATATGGTTAATTTATCTTTATCTATTGATCATAGAATATTAGATGGCTTATTAGCAGGCGAGTTTTTAAACTTTGTTAAAGAACGTATACAAAGTATGACGATTGAAAATACATCTATATATTAATAACACCTACGCATTGTTTTAACTAGAAATCTCCTGTAAAATAAAGATAACTATTATTACAGGAGGCTTTTCTTATGGAAATGGATTTCAATTTATATATGAATGACGTTGTAAGCTCTGCAAGAAATGAAATTGAAGCAGCAGGATATAAACAATTAACAACAAAAGAAGAAGTAGAAGAAACTTTTAATAAACCAGGTACAACATTTGTTATGGTCAATTCAGTTTGTGGATGTGCTGGTGGAATCGCAAGACCAGCTGCGCAACATGCTTTACATTATGATAAATTACCAGATCAATTAGTTACAGTATTTGCTGGGCAAGATAAAGAAGCAACAGAAACAGCAAGAGATTATTTTGAAGGTTATCCACCTTCAAGTCCGTCATTTGCTTTCCTTAAAGACGGTAAAATTGTAAAAATGATAGAAAGACATGAAATCGAAGGGCATGACCCTATGAGTGTTATCACAAATATTCAAGCTCTATTCGAAGAACATTGTGATGAAATCTAAAGGATTGGTATAGAGGCATGCAAATAAGACCGTATAGAATAGGGTATAGAACATTAAAGACCGCATTAGGGATGACATTAGCTGTCATCCTTTCTAAGTTAATAGGACTTGATAATTATGCTTCAAGCGCTATTTTAGTAGTGTTATGTACTAAAGATACAAGAGTGAAATCAGTTGAAGCGGCTATGTACAGATTTATAGCATGTTTAATTGCAATTCTAGTAGCATCATTATTCTTTACATTCTTAGGTACTAATCCTGTAGTTCTTGGGATTATGGTATTATTATTCATTCCTATTACTGTCATGATAGGTGTTCAAGAAGGTATTGTAACGAGTTGTGTTATTATATTACATTTATTTTTAGCACCTAAAATTGATTTAGACTTAATTATTAATGAAGTATTATTATTGATAATTGGTATAGGCATCGCGCTTATTATGAATATGTTTATGCCAAGTCTAGATACAAAACTTAATCATTATAAACGTAAAATTGAAGATGACTTTATTTTAATAACTTTTGTCTTTAGCCAAGCGTTATTAGATCCAAATAAAGAACTTAATATTCCTTCTTTTGATAAAGTTGAAGATAATATTAAGAAAGCAAAATCTCTTGCTTTTAGAGATGTAAAAAATCATTTTGTAAGAAATGAAAATTCCTATTATCATTATTTTGATATGAGACAAGAACAATTAACCTTACTTATACGGATGAAGAAACTAATAGAATCTATGCAACATAGTCAGCATGCACATCAACTCTGCAGCAAATTACTATTAGATGTATCGCAACATGTTCAAAGTAATGATTATTCATTAATGAGACTACATGATTTATATGCGATTAGAATTAAACTACAAACGATTGATTTACCTAAAGACCATATAGAATTAGAAAGTGTAGCCTCTGTATTCCAATTATTAAATGAAATTGAAGAATACTTGCATATTAAATCTGAATTCGGAAGTTTGAAAAAATAATATAATAAAAGCCGTAGAAAATTCTTTTTAGAAAGATTTTTTCTCCGGCTTTTTGCTTCTAGGACTTTCTTGTCCATTGCTATGAAATATTATTATTAAGTTATTTTATTATGATAATAAGAATGGCAATACGCCCGATAATATTAATGAAGCTACGATAGCAACTAACATTACAATAATAATAATTTTTCGTACATTTTTGTTTAACATGATTACCCTCGCTTTGAACATTAGTTTTGTATATATTTATCAACTATTATACACTAGAAAGTGAGATAATTAAATAAATGAAACGAGGGACAAGCATGATCAATGAAGAACGCTTAATTAACACATTTTTAGAATTAGTAAAAGTCGACTCTGAATCTTCTAATGAGAGAAAGATTGCAGATTTATTGAAACAAAAATTCACTCAACTAGGTGTAGATGTTAAAGAAGATGACTCTCAAGATGAAACGGGATACGGTGCTGGAAATTTAATTTGTACGTTACACGGACAAGATACAAGTAAGACACCTATTTATTTTACGAGTCATATGGACACTGTAACACCAGGTAATAATATTCAACCAGAAATACGTGATGATGGATATATTTATTCTAATGGTGAAACAATTTTAGGTTCTGATGATAAAGCTGGTCTTGCAGCTATTTTAGAAGCAATTGAAGTAATGAAAGAAGATGAAATTCAGCATGGAGATATTGAATTCATTATTACAGTAGGGGAAGAGACAGGTCTTGTTGGAGCGAAAGCATTAAATCCTGATGATATTAAAGCTAAATTTGGGTATGCGATAGATGCTCCTGGTAAAGTTGGAACGACAGTTGTTGCAGCGCCTACACAAGCTAAAATCGAAGCTACAATTAAAGGGAAGACTGCACATGCTGGGCTTGAACCTGAAAAAGGTGTTTCAGCTATAAATATCGCTGCTAAAGCAATAAGTCATATGAGTTTAGGTAGAATCGATGAAGAAACTACAGCTAACATCGGTAGATTTGAAGGTGGTACTGCTACAAATATCGTGAGTGACCATGTATATATTTTAGCTGAAGCGCGTTCTTTAAATGATGAAAAAATGAAACAACAAGTTGAACATATGAAAGAAGCTTTCGAAAAAACTGCTGAAGAATTTGGTTGTACCGCTGATGTAGAAGTCAATATAATGTACCCTAGCTTTAATTTAAGTGAAGAAGATGATGTTGTTAAGTTAGCTGTAAAAGCAACTGAAAAAATAGGTAGAACATCAGAATTAGTTAAATTAGGTGGTGGCTCAGACGGAAACGTAATTAGTGGTTTCGGTATTCCTACAGTTATTTTAGGAGTTGGTTATGAATATATCCATACTAAAAATGAGCGTATGGCAATTGAAGAATTACAAAAAATTACAGAACAAATTATAGCAATTTCAGAATTAGCGTAATTTTATAAATTGTAAACGTATTCATTTCGTTTTTCAAGAAAATTAAGCTTTCATAGACGCGAAACAGTTGTGAATTATGTTAAAATATATATGAAAACGATAAAAAGTGAGGTAAATTTCATGACACAACAAATAGGTGTAGTCGGTTTAGCTGTAATGGGTAAAAACTTAGCTTGGAATATTGAATCACGTGGATACTCAGTATCAGTATTTAACCGTTCTAAAGAAAAGACAGAACAAATGGTTGAAGAGTCAAAAGGTAAAAATATATATCCGAATTATTCTATAGAAGAATTTGTAGATTCATTAGAAAAACCAAGAAAAATTTTATTAATGGTTAAAGCTGGTGAAGCAACTGATAAAACAATCGATAGTTTATTACCGTTATTAGATAAAGGTGATATTTTAATCGATGGTGGTAACACTAACTATTTAGATACTATTCGTAGAAATCAATATCTAGATGAGAGTGGCATTAACTTTATTGGTACAGGTGTATCAGGTGGAGAAGAAGGTGCATTAACTGGACCATCTATCATGCCAGGTGGACAAGAAGAAGCATACAAACTTGTAGCACCTATATTGGAAAGTATTTCTGCTAAAGCAAAAGATGGCGCACCTTGTGTAACGTATGTAGGACCAGATGGTGCTGGACACTATGTGAAAATGGTACATAACGGTATAGAATATGCTGACATGCAACTAATTGCTGAAAGTTACGACTTAATGAAACGTGTTCTTCACATGGACCATAATGAAATCGCAGAAACATTCAAATCTTGGAACGTTGGTGAATTAGAAAGTTACTTAATCGAAATCACTGGCGAGATCTTTAAAAAATTAGATGAAGATGGTGTTCCATTAGTAGAAAAAATCATGGACAAAGCTGGTCAAAAAGGTACTGGTAAATGGACATCTATTAATGCTTTAGAATTAGGTATCCCATTAACTATTATCACAGAATCAGTATTTGCTAGATTCATATCTTCATTTAAAGATGAAAGAGTGAAAGCAAGCCAAGCATTTAATCCTGAAGTTACAGAATTTGATGGAGATAAAGAAGCTTTCTTAGAACAAATTAGACAGGCGCTTTATATGAGTAAAATTTGTAGTTATGCACAAGGCTTTGCTCAAATGAAGACAGCTAGTGAAACTAATAATTGGAACCTAAAATTAGGCGAACTTGCTATGATTTGGAGAGAAGGCTGTATCATCCGTGCACAATTCTTACAAAAAATTAAAGAAGCTTATGATAATGATAAAGAATTAACAAACCTTTTATTAGATCCATACTTCAACGATATCGTTTCTAAATACCAAGGTTCATTAAGAGAAGTTGCAGCTACAGCTATTAAAGCTGGTATTGCTACACCTGGTTTCTCATCAGCAATTAACTATTTCGATAGTTATAGATCAGAAAACCTACCTGCAAACTTAATCCAAGCACAACGTGACTACTTCGGTGCTCACACATACGAACGTAAAGATCAAGAAGGTATTTTCCATACAGAATGGACTAAGTAATTAAGAGTTATAGTCAAGAGACTAGGACATAAATCCCAACTCAAAATAAATAACATCTCATTTCACTGATTTATTCAGTTAGAAATGAGATGTTATTTTTATATAATCTATGATTTTGTTCGTGCATGTTTGTCTAGGGTATGGTTCGATTCTGTAGTCTCTCACACATACTTGTTCCTTAAAGGTGTCTGTAGTTGGATTAATGAGTTAGAAAATCCAATAAAAGTGTGTGTAGTTGGATTAATGAAGTAGAAAATCCAATAAAAGTGTGTGTAGTTGGATTAATGAAGTAGAAAATCCAATAAAGTTGTGTCTACTTGGATTAATGAGGAAGAAAATCCAATAAAAGTGTGTGTAGTTGGATTAATGAAGTAGAAAATCCAATAAAGTTGTGTCTACTTGGATTAATGAGGAAGAAAATCCAATAACGGTGTGGTTAGTTGGATTAATGAAGTAGAAAATCCAATAAAAGTGTGTGTAGTTGGATTAATGAAGTAGAAAATCCAATGAAGTTGTGTTTAGTTGGATTAATGAAGTAGAAAATCCAATAACGATGGCTGCACTTCATAAAAAAGCACCTATGTATATGTCGTACTTAATTTTAATCCAATAACAGTATATAAAAATAGCAGTGAAGAATTCCTATAATAATAGGGTTTTCTTCACTGCTTTTATTTATCTATATTTAATCTAATTTCTCGTAATCAATAGGTATCCATAATTGTACTTTAGTACTTTCTTGATCAAAGTTAACATCTAGTGGGTATACTTCAACATAAAAGTCATCATGTAAATAAGGCATTTTTAATTGCCATTGATTTTCAATATGGTGCCATGCTTCACTTACGACGAAATCCAATTCGCCTTGTAAATTAAAAGTAGCAAAATGATGACTAGGTAAGTAATAGTTATCTAAATGCCCTGGATAACGATCACTTGGTACACCGACGAAAACTTCTAAACCATCTAGAAGTGGTCTTCGTATAATAAAAAGTTGATTTGGTTTAACGTCATTATACCTAATAAAATCTTCGACATATTTATTTTCAATTAACATTTCCAATAAATCCGGTACAAGAAAATGGTTATCTAATTCGCTTGCTTGATAATGATAATTTTTACCTACTAAATTTAAATCGTCTTTATATTGTAAAGTATAATTTAAAGGTTCTGTTTCAGTAGCTGTAAGTTTGATAGAAACTCGATTTTTAATTTTAAGCATAGATTGATGTGTCTTTGTTTGTAGTGGGCTGATACCGTGATAAGCATTATAATCATGTGCAAAAGAGTTTGCATCACGATAACCATATTTCATAGCTATATCTAATATCCTTGTGTGTCCACTTAAAATATCCTTGGCCGCTTCGGTCATTCTTCTTGCTGATTGATATTCTAAAGGCGTCATACCTACTATCATAGTAAAAGTTTGGTTTATATGAAAAGGGGATTTATCTACATAATCGCTTAAAGTTTGTAAACTAATATCACTTAACAAATGGTCTTCTATGTAAACAATCACTCTTTGTAAATCTTTAATTACTTCCAAAGTTCAGTCACTCCTGTGGGTAGAAAGATTAATTTATATCGTCCCACCATTTAAATCCATCGACTGACAACAATAATTGACTCTTAATTGGGCCATTTGTGCCAGCTCTATAATTAGGGAATGGGGCTTTATCATTGTCCCATACATTTTGTATTACATCCACATATTTCCATGTAGCTTTTAATTCTTCCCAATGCGTAAAGTTTGTTGCATCACCTTTTAAGCAGTCAAAAATTAAATTCTCATAAGCATCAACTGTGTTCATTTTATCTTGAGCACTCATCGAATAAGAAAGTTGAACAGGTTCTGTTTCAATACCTTGAACTTGTTTTTTAGCATTTAAGTGTAATGATAAGCCTTCATTTGGTTGAATATTAATAACAAGTAAATTAGATTCAAGTTGTGAATCTCTTTGATAATATAAATTCATTGGGACTTCTTTAAATTCTACTACAACTTGTATTCCTTTTTTCTTCATACGTTTACCTGTTCTTATGAAGAATGGTACACCAGCCCATCTGAAATTATCAATTAGTAATTTACCGGCTACAAATGTAGGGGTATTTGAATCATCGGCTACTTTATCTTCTTCACGATAACTCTTAACTTGTTCTCCGTCTATTTGTCCTCTATCATATTGTCCACGAACAAAGTTTTGCTTAACTTCTGATTCGTCTAAAGGTCTAATAGAACGAAGGACTTTAACTTTTTCATTTCTAACATCTTCACTATTTAAACTGATAGGGGGTTCCATTGCTAGTAAAGCAACCATTTGTAACATATGGTTTTGGAACATATCTTTTAATGCACCACTGTCTTCATAATATCCACCGCGATCTTCAACACCGAGTATTTCAGATGAAGTAACTTGAATATTTGATATATATTTATTATTCCACAATGGTTCGAACATCGCATTAGCGAATCTTAAAACTTCTATGTTTTGAACCATATCTTTACCTAAGTAATGGTCGATTCTATATATTTCTTCTTCTTTGAATGAACGTCTTATTTGTTCATTTAAATCTTCAGCAGATGCTAAATCATTACCAAACGGTTTTTCAATGATAAGTCTTTTGAATCCATCTGTTTCTGTTAAACCTGAAGATTTTAGGAAATCTGTAACTGTTCCAAAGAATTGAGGTGCCATTGCTAAGTAAAACAAACGATTTCCTTGTAGTTCATATTTTGAATCTAGGTCATTCGCAAATTCTAAAAGCTCTTGATAACTTGTAGCATCATTAACATCATGGGACTGATAAAATACATGCTCCATAAATTCATCTAATTTGTTTGTGTCTTGAACATGCTTTTGAACAGAAGCTTTAATCTCTGATCTGAACTTTTCATTAGACCAATCTCTACGACCAACACCTATGATTGCAATATGCTCGTCTAGTTGATTTTGTTGATATAAATGAAAAATAGATGGGAAAAGTTTACGGTGACTTAAGTCGCCAGTCGCCCCAAATATTGTAATTAAACATGGTATATTTTTAGTTTCAGTTGCCAATTTGATTACCTCGATTCTCTGACTTTTTTATCTTTATGCAATATCATTTATTATAACATGATACTTCTTGATATTCTTCAATTTGAACTATCAAAATTATAATTGAAATATTACTATACATATTAGTATACTCGAAATTATTTTTTTATAAATATAAATTTAAAAGACGTGTTATAATAATGTCGTTAGGAGGAAGACGATGGAGATTACATTTTTAGGTACAAGTGCTGGTTTACCGACCAAAGAGAGAAATACGCAATCTATTGCCTTTAATTGCCTACCTGAAGAAAATAAAATATGGCTATTTGATGTTGGTGAAGCTACACAACATAGAATATTACATACAGGTATTAAGCTAGGTAAAGTGAGTCATATTTTTATTACACATTTACATGGAGATCATATATTTGGTCTACCTGGACTATTAACAAGTCGATCTTTCCAAGGTGGAAAAGATAAACCTCTTACGATAGTAGGTCCTAAAGGAATATCTAAATTTATAAATACAGTATTAGAAATTTCTCAATCCCACTTAAATTATCAAATAACGATTAATGAATTTAATACTGATACAGATTTAAACGTCGATGGTTTTCACATAAAAGCTTTACCATTGAAACACGGCATTTTATCAGTCGGATATAGAATTACCGCTCCAGATATAGAAGGTAAGCTAGACGTTAATAAATTGAAAGAACTCGGTATGGAGCCTGGTCCGTTATATCAAGAGGTTAAAGCTAATGAAACCTTTATTTATAACAACCAAACTTATCAGTCTAAAGATTTTAAAGGGCCAAAGAAAAAAGGTAAAGTCATCACAATTTTTGGTGATACGATGCCATGTGAAAATGAATTGATTTTAGCGAAAGATGCAGATGTTATTGTTCATGAAACAACATATATAGAAGGTGATAAGAATCTAGCTAATGATTATTATCATAGCCACATAGATGACGTCTTATCTTTAATGACTGAAGCTAATGTAAAAAGAGCATTGTTCACACATTTATCAAATAGATATGAGATAGAAGAAATCGAAGAAATTGAAGAAGAAATTAACAAAATAACACACCATAAATTTAACTTTGTTAATGACTATGAAACATATCAAGTATAAGCTCTCACGCACATAAAGTAATTAAAAACGCCAATTCGTTAGTTAAGTTATGAACTAACGAATTGGCGTTTTTTAAAGTATTATCACTTTAAGATTTATCTTCATCTGCTTCAGCTAATTCTATACTTCTTTATACAGCAGCATTTAAACAATCAGTGAAAATTGCTTCTATATCGTGATTGCTTAAAGCATTTAATCCTGCTTGTGTCGTTCCACCTTTAGATGTAATGTTTTTACGCAATTGATCCATTTTTAAGTCAGAGCGTTCTATCATTTTACCAGTACCGATGATAAGTTCTTTTATAGATTCTTCTACTTGAGACTGTTCGATACCAAGCTTAGTTCCTGCGTTAACGTATTGTTCAAATACGTGATATAAAAATGCAGGGCCGCTACCAGTAATCGCTGTTACTTGGTGTAAATGATCTTCTTTTACTTCTAAAGCAGTTCCAAATGCTTCAATTAACGTTAAAACTTCTTGTTTAGAAGTAGGGCCGAAGTTTGAAGAGAAACTAATACCTGTTACTGAATGACCAACATGAGCATTCGTGTTCGGCATAATTCTAGCGATAGGATTATCATTTTGTAAATGTTCTTTAATATAATTTATAGGTAACCCTGCCATGATAGAGATAAATTTGTTATCTGCATTAATATGAGGTCTAATACGCTCAGCTAATTTTAGAAAGTCATAAGGTTTAGTACTTAAGAAAACATAATCAGCATCTTTTAATAACTCAGCGTCATCATAACTGTAACTGACACCTAATGAATTATGATAGTCTTCTAAAGCTCCTTGATTTGATTTATTTGTTAAAAAAATATTCTCCGGCTCAATTGATTTACTGTTAACAATACCAGTAAAAATTGCGTTAGCCATGTTGCCTGAACCATAAAAAACAATTTTCATTATTAATCACTCACTTCCGTAGGATTTCATTTTCATTATAAAGTAATTAATTTTTATGTCAAAAATGATTCGGTATGTATTAATCAATTACTAGAAGGTGTGTTACCATTTATAATAATACATATAAAAAGGTGATAACTATGATAGGTAAACATTTTATTGTGACGGGTGCTACAGGTTCGTTAGGAGAAAGTCTAATTCATTATTTAAATTTATACGGCGCAAAAGCTACAATAATAGTTCGTAATAAAGAAAAAGCTCAAATTTTACAAAATAAATATAATAATATTGAAGATACAATCATATTAGATTTAAATAATTCAAATGAAATTATTAATATGGGTAGTTTAAATCATAAATACGATGGCATCATAAATAATGCCGGATTAGGTTATTTTAAATCTAATGATAATCATAGTTTTGAAGATATTATGGCTATATACAACACGAACTTGGTCAACCTAATTTTATTACAAAACATATTGTTGCCAAACATGAAAAGAGGGGCATCAATTGTAAATATTGCGTCTATTTCAGGAAAAGTAACAACGCCGTATGCAAGCCATTACGCCGCTTCTAAAGCAGGTTTAATAAACTTTTCAAACGCCTTAAGATTAGAAAGACCAGATTTACATGTCTTAACGGTAAATCCAGGTCCATTTAAATCGTCATTTCATTTAAAAGCTGATCCATCTGGTTCGTACAATGAATCTACTGAATTTCTACAATTGGATATTGATGTTTTAGCAAACCAAATTATTAAAGGTATGATTAATAAAACGATAGAAATAAATGAACCTAAGTGGATGGATATTGGACTTAGATTTTATCAGTTAGCGCCAAGAACAATAGAAAAAATATTTAAAAAAGTTTTTTTAAGTAAGATGTAATAGGTTTTTATAATGAAAACGCCCCATCCGAGAAGTAAAACTAACGGATGAGGCGTTTTATTTTAATAAGAGATATACGTTCATAAGCTAGATTATTAGCTTAAATGATTTGTATATTCTAAGTTCTTAACAATTGATCTTGCATGGTTAATTTGGTCTTCTGAAAGACTTTCATTGTAATGTTGCATATTTGTAATAAGTTGTTCTTTAGAGCTTGCACCTGTGATAATAGAACCTAATGCTTCGAATGATTTTAAATAGTTAAAAGTAACAGCTGATAGATTATCAAATTCTTCTGCTAACTTTGTTACTGTTTCTGTTAAATCATCTGCATTATATTCTAATAAACCATCTTTGAATTTATTTTCTAAAACTTTATTATATTTATCAGTCAATAAACCTTTAGAAACAGGTCCTCTAGCTAATATTTTAATATCTTTATCGTTGATTCTTTCTGTCAGAGCTTCTGGTCTATTATCTAGAAGGCTAAATTGCATCATAATTGTTTCGATATTACTATTTTCTAAATAATAATCAATGACGTTTGGTCGAATAGAAGAAATACCATATGCTCTTATTAATCCTTGTTCTTTTAACCTTTCAAACGCTTCAATAGTTTCATCTTTGTTATCTTCTATTGTACCGCCGTGTAACATATATAAATCCAACTGTTCTACGTCTAGGCGTTGCAATGTATCTTTAACGCCGTTCATTATATGCTCTTTAGAAGGGTCCCAATGATGTTCTTTTGTTTCTTTATCAAAATGATTACCTACTTTTGAGCCGATAACAATATCACTGTTATTTTGATATTTTTTCAGCAAACTACCAACTATTTTTTCATTTTCACCATAATCGTATAAATCTGCTGTATCAAAATAAGTTATTCCTTGGTTAATTGCTTCGTCAATAATTGTTTCAGCATGTTCAACATCTGTACCTAAACTCATACAACCTAAGCCAACTTCTGATATTTCTATACCACTTTTTAAAGTATTTTTTTGCATATTGAAGCTCCTTTCGCTACACTTTATATATTAAGTTTATCAGATTAATTATTTAAATGAAAAGAGGCACGCTCGAATGAAGTTAACAGAAGATACAATTAGTAAAGAATTAATTTACGAAGGTAAGATTTTTAAAGTAGAAAAACATGAAATCAAATTACCTAATGGTGAAACGAGCTCAAGAGATGTTGTCTTACATAATGGAGCTGTAGCTGTGTTAGCTATAACACCTGAAAAAGAAGTATTAGTCGTAGAACAATTTAGAAAAGCAATGGAAAAAGTTTTAATAGAAATTCCAGCTGGTAAATTGGAGATAGGTGAAGAAAGAAAAAGTGCTGCATTGAGAGAATTAGAAGAAGAAACTGGTTATATTGCAGAAGACTTAGAATTAATAGGTGAAGTATACGGAAGCCCTGGATTCTGTAATGAGAAAATAAGCATCTATTTAGCTGATAATTTATCTGAAGGAAAAATGAAGTTAGATGAAGATGAATTTCTAGATATTAAAAAATATACAATTGAAGAAGTTAAAAATTTATTGTTATCTCAAAAAATTGAAGATGCAAAAACAATGATTGCGTTTCAATATTTATTATTAAATTATAATCATTCTAAATAATACAAAGTTTTCGCTTGCTTTTTTATAAAATTATTGGTAATTTAGTATACGAAATGTTTCTAATTGATAATGATTTTATTTAAGAAAGTAGGTGTCACCGTGGAAGAACGTATTCAACGTGTAAAAGAGCAATTACACAAAGCTTCCTATAAATTAACGCCACAACGAGAAGCGACTGTTAGAGTATTACTTGAGAATGAATCTGATCATTTAAGCGCAGAAGACGTTTATCTTAAAGTAAAAGATAAAGCGCCTGAAATAGGTTTAGCTACTGTTTACCGCACACTTGAATTATTAGCAGAATTAAAAGTAGTCGACAAAATTAATTTTGGGGACGGGGTAGCAAGATTTGATTTAAGGAAAGAAGGAGCGAAGCATTTCCATCATCACATGGTATGTATGGAATGTGGAGCAGTTGATGAAATTGAAGAAGATTTATTAGAAGATGTAGAAAAACGTGTAGAGAAAGAATTCGACTTTAAAATTTTAGATCATAGATTAACTTTTCATGGTATTTGCCATAGATGTAAAAAAGATTAATCTTTTAAGCTGACGTTACTAAAAGGTGTTTAACACAAATTTTAGTGATGTCTTTTTTTATGGTAAAATAAGTTCAACAATGAGGTGAATACATGGAGCAAATTATCAATGAATTTATAGATTTTATTAGATTAGAAAAAGGATTAAGCCAAAATACGATACAATCTTATAATCGTGATTTGTCACAGTATAATGAATATTTGAATGAACATAAAATTAGTCATATAGATAATATAGATCGTATCGTCATACAAAAATATTTCGCGGAATTAAAGAAAGATGGAAAGTCTTCTAAAACAATTGCGAGATTAGCTGCGACAATAAGAAGCTTCCATCAATTCGCAATTAGAGAAAAATACGCAGTAAAAGATCCAACGATATTAATAGAGACCCCAAAATATGAACAAAAATTGCCTGATGTGTTAAGTGAAGAAGAAGTGAATCAACTGCTAACATTTAGTCATATAACAAATGCTAGAGATGAGAGAGATAGAGTAATGTTAGAACTGCTCTATGGTACTGGGGTCAGAGTAACAGAATTAATAGAATTAAAAGTTGAAGATGTTAACCTTACAATGGGCTTTATACGTGTATTTGGTAAAGGAAATAAAGAAAGAATTGTTCCGCTTGGTAAGCATTTAATGGAATTATTGCGTGTTTACATCCAAGAAGTAAGACCTAACCTTTTGAAAAAACAAGTTACAGATATTTTATTTTTAAATGCACGCGGAACTCAATTAACAAGACAAGGTTTTTGGAAAATACTTAAAAAAATTGGACTAGCGAAAGGTATTACTAAAACTTTAACACCACATACATTACGCCACTCATTTGCTACACATTTATTAGAAAATGGTGCAGATTTAAGAGCGGTTCAAGAAATGTTGGGTCATTCAGACATATCTACTACGCAACTTTACACACACATTTCTAAAAAGCAAATACGAGACATGTATTTAAATTATCACCCAAGAGCTAAAAAGGAGAATGAAAATTGAGTAAACAAAATAAAAATAATGAATCTAATAAGTACATAACACTTATTATTTTAGTTGCCTTTATTCTTATATGGGGGAGCGTATACTGGTTATTTATCGTTTAGCATGTCGATTTTCATATGCTAAATTACGACTATTAATAACTTCTGTACGATCTCTTAATAAATGATAGTGTTTAATATAATCTGATATTTGCTCATCATAATTAAATGTAAAATCATCATATGCACTTTCTAGCGCTTGATAACAAGCAGAAGTTAGAGGCAATTGTATATTTTGATATGATTTGTTTTGTTGGATGCGCAATATTTGAGAATTAACAACCGATATATATTGTGTTTTTTTTATTCCTAAATGATCGAATTGGTCATTTAGTTCTGCTATTTGTAAAGATTTTTGGTAAGTTTTAAGTGCACCTTTAACATTTCCGCGGCGATAATGGTAACAAGCCGTTGAAAATAATATTAAACTTACGATTGGGTCATTTTTACTAAATTTATCTTGTTCTTTCCAGTGTTCTTCTAAAATATCGTGACACTCAAAATAATGTCTTAACACATGGAAATGATAATGAAATTCCATAATATTTGTTTCCATCATAAATCCCTCACAGCATAGAATCTTTATACGTAATCATGTTATAATAATTTTTAGGTTTATGCACGTAAAAGGAATAGAAAAGAGGAAGTCTTAAATGTATGAAGTAAAACTCGATGCCTTTGAAGGTCCTTTAGATTTATTACTTCATTTGATACAAAAATACGAAATAGATATTTATGATATTCCAATGAAGGAATTAACAGAGCAATATTTAAGTTATATCCATCAAATGAAAATATTAGAAATAAATGTAGCAAGTGAATATTTAGTAATGGCTTCAGAATTATTAATGATTAAAAGTAAATTATTATTACCAACACCTCCATCCGATATTGATGAATTAGAAGATGACCCTAGGGAAGATTTAGTAAGACAATTGATTGAATATCAAAACTATAAAGAATATGCGCAATTGTTAAATGAAAAGAAAAATGATAGAGAACAAATTTTTGTGAAGAAGCCAGCTGATTTATCGAAATTTGAAGCTGTTCATGATAAACGAGCGCCGTTAGATTTAAATATGACAGATTTAATCATTGCATATCAACGGACTAAAAAGAGACAACGTTTTAATCAGCCACAAAATGTTACAGTTAACGAAGATTCTTATACAATTGAAATGGCAACTTCTAAAATAAGAGAAGAACTTTCAAATAAGAAAAGTTATCATTTTTTCGAAGCGTTACCACCAGATTTATCAATACCGGTATTAGTCACAATGTTTTTAGCAGTATTAGAAATGATGAAATTAAGACAAATTGATGTTTTTCAACAACATCAATTTGGAGAAATAACAATAAATCGAGGCGTCAATTATGTCAGTGAGTAAATTAGGATTATTAGAAGGATTGTTATATTCTTTAGGTGATGAAGGAATTGAAGTTAATCAATTATGTGAGTTATTAGAAATTACACCGTCACAACTTAAAGATTTAGCAAGCGAATATGAGAGAGAAACATTACAAATTATTTTTTATGGTAACAAGTGTATATTAACAGCGAAGACAATTATGCATCCATATTTAGAGCAATTAATGTTGGATAATGTAAACACAAAATTATCACAAGCAGCTTTAGAAACACTTTCGATTATTGCTTATAATCAGCCTGTTACAAGAAGTGATATAGAAGTGATAAGAGGTGTGAATTCTGATGCTTCAGTAAAAACGTTAATTGCTAAAGGTGTAATAGAGTCAAAGCATAATGAACAATCAAGAAGCCAATTGTTATATACAACTGAATACTTTTTAAATGTTTTCGGTTTAACATCTTTAGATGATTTGCCTAAGACAACAAATGATGAAAATGAACAAGAAGAAATGGATTTATTCTTTAGTAGCATGAACGAATCTGAAAATGAGGAGCAATCATAATGAGCGAAGAATTAGAGAGATTACAAAAGGTTATTGCAAAAAGCGGTTATACTTCACGTAGAAAAGCTGAAAAGTTAATAGAAGAAGGTTTAGTGACAGTTAACCATGAACGTGTAACAGAACTTGGTACTAAAGTGAAAGAAACTGATCACATTGAAGTTGAGGGGATTCCTCTTGAAATGCCAGATAAGTTATATATATTATTCCATAAACCAACTAAAGTTATTACAAGCGTTTCTGATGATAAAGGGCGCGCTGTTGTAACAGATTATTTCAAAGATTTAAAAACACGAATTTTTCCTGTTGGAAGATTAGATTACGATACTTCAGGTTTATTAATTCTGACTAATGATGGGGAATTCACAAACTTAATGACTCATCCAAGATATAAAATAAAGAAAAAATATATAGCTAAACTTAAAGGATACCTTTTAAGAGAAGAGGTTAAACAGTTAGAAAAAGGCATTAAGTTAGAAGATGGTATGACTCAACCAGCATTAATAAAAGTTAAGAGTCAAGATAGAGACCGAAATGTTACACATGTAGAAATCACAATAACTGAAGGTAGAAATAGACAAGTTAGAAGAATGTTTAGTCATTTCGGACATGAAGTAACTAAATTATCTAGAGTAGAGTACGGTCCTTTAAATTTAAAAGGTTTAAATGCTGGACAGGGCAGAACCTTGACACCGCATGAGGTTAAAGTATTAAGACATCTAGCGCAAGATGGTAAATAAGCTGAAAACGTTCACAATTATGCCACTAAACTAGTATTTAGTCATGATATACTAAACAAAACACCATAACATATTATATGTATGGTTTTTTATTGTGTTAGGGAGGATTTTTAAATGAAAAGGAAACAAAAGAAAATACTGCAAATTGTTATTACAGCTCTAATATTAATAGCAATCGTTTTTACAGTATGGTCTAGTCTTTCAAAAGATAAAGATAAAGTGGCTCAGGTAGGTGATGATGCGCCGTTGTTCGAGCTAGAAACAGTTGATGGTAAAAAAGTTAACCTTGAAGATTTTAAAGGTAAGGGAGTTTTAATAAACTTTTGGGGAACATGGTGTGAACCATGTAAACGTGAAATGCCTGAGCTAGAAAATCAATATAAAGAATATAAGGATAAAGGCGTAGAAGTAGTAGCTATTCACGTTAGAGACAATCCACAACAAATTAAACAATATTTAAGTTCATTAAAAGAAACACCAACATTTAATGTCGCTATGGATAACGATAATTTAGTTACTGATGCGTACGGTGTGAACCCACTTCCTACAACAATAACAGTTGATAAAGATGGTAAAGTGAAATCAAAACATACTGGTGAACTTTCGAAAAAACAAATCATTAAAGAGATGGAATCGGTCAAAGTGAAGTAGAGGGGGATTAAAGGTGAGTAACAGTAACAAGCAAATCGTTTGTGAGTGTGGGTTCAAAAATCCTGAAGGAACTCAGCTTTGTTTAAACTGTGGTCGATTAATTAACGACGACTACGACAAGAAAAAAACGACAGACGTTATGAGATACGATGGACAAGCCATAAGGTCTAAAACTAAAAACAGAACGTTATTGGATCGCGTTTGGAATTTCTTCGCGTCAATAAAAACAGGGGTCACATTACTAGTTATTACCGTGATTGCAGCATCAATAGGTACGATATTCCCACAAGAATATTTTATCCCAATGAACGTAAATCCCGAACAATATTATTATGAACATTATGGTTCACTAGGTTTACTATACTATAAATTAGGTTTTCATAATTTATACAGTTCATGGTGGTTTTTAATATTACTGGGCTTAGTTGCATTCTCTATCATAACTTCAAGTATAGATAGAGGCCTCCCATTACATAAATCATTAAAAAAACAACGAACTAAGAAGCATATCACTTTCTTTAAACGCCAAAGATTATACATGTCTACTAAAGATAAAGTTGATTTAGATGCATTAGGCAAATCTTTTAATGAAAAAAGATACAAAGTAAAAAGAGATGGCGATAATCTATTGCTCGAAAAAGGTCGTCTATCAAGATACGGGCCATACATTAACCATCTAGGATTAATCATATTATTATTCGGTGCAATGCTCCGCTTCTTACCTGGCTTTTATTTAGATGAGATGGTCTACATTAAAGAAGGTGAAACAAAACCTGTCCCAGGTACAGATAGAGAATATTATATGAAAAACAACGACTTTATCTATGAAGAATACGACCAAAAATCTCAATCAAATACAAATCCTGAATCTATTGATCCAAGTCTAAATAAAATAGCGAAAAATTATGAAACAAAAGCTACTTTATATAAAAATAGTAAACAGGATGTTATCGGCTCAGATGCAAACTTAAAAGAAGTTAAATCAGATTCTATCAAAGTAAACCATCCGTTGACTTACGATAATTTACAGTTTTATCAAAGTAGTTTTGATAATTCATTGCTTAAAGAAATGACGTTCAATTTAAAAACGAAAGATGGAAAAGAATTAGGTGAATCATTCACTGTTAATTTGGATAATCCTAAGAAAGAATATAAAGTAGGCAATGACTACACAGTTAAATTACGTAGTTATGCACCAGATTATGAAAAAATAGAAAATGGTGTACTAGCAACGAAAACACCAAATCCAAACAATCCTGCTTTTGTGTTTGAAGTAAATAAAAAAGGTGAGAAACCAGAATTTAGTTTCTTAAGAATTAAAGAGTCTCAAGATATTTCTGAGAATAATCAATATGAAGTAAAATTTGCTAATGCTACTAATCAATGGGCTACAGTATTAGCTGTTAAAAAAGACTTAACGCTTCCTATTCTCTTAACTGGTTTCATCATATTCTTAATTGGTTTAGCAGTTGGTTCGTATATTAACCATAGACGTGTATGGGTTAGCGCTAACGACGGTGAATTTAATATTGCCGGCCATACAAATAAGAACTATTATGGATTTAGTAAAGAAATCAATCAAGTTCTAGACAAACATAATATTCAACATATAGTTGATACAAAAGAAGATTCACATGAAAGCAAGGAGGCAAACAATGGATAAAGATTTAATATTAAATATAAGTAATATCAGTTTATATTCAGCATTTATTTTATATCTTGTTGCAGTTGTGCCATTTTCATTTTCAGTTCGTTCTTCAAAAAAGCGAGCTGAAAAGATTGGTGTAACGTTAACGATAGTAGGATTTGTGTTACAAATCATTTATTTTATAACGAGATGGATAGCAGCAGGACATGCCCCAGTAAGTAATATGTGCGAATTCTTGACGATGTTTGGCATTATGATGGTAGGTGGCTTCTTAGTCATTTATTCTATTTATAAAACGCCTGTTCTTGCATTGTTCGTATTACCAATTGCAATGTTGCTTATTGCTTATGCAAGTATGTTCTCAAGAGATGTATCTCCATTAATACCAGCTTTACAATCAAGTTGGTTAGCTATACACGTTATTACGGTAACTATATCTTATGGTATTTTATCCATTAGCTGTGTAGCAGGATTAATATACTTATTAGCAGCAGTAAGTCCAAAAGAAAAATCTATACATAGTTTCTTTGTTGAAGTCATTATGTATTTCGTTGTTATTGTTATTGGATTTATTTTAACGACTGTTGTCATGAAAGATATCGCTGGTTATGATGACACTTATTTCTTTATTGATAAGAATGATAGTAATTCAGTGCAACATTATCATCTACCAGCTTTTGTTACACAACAAGATAGTTTGCTAGTTGATCATGTATCCGGTAGTGATTATGAACCTAAAGAGCGTACAGATATATTAAAATGGTCTAAAATTGAACTACCTGCAGTTATTAATGCTCAAAAATTAAACACTGTAATATGGTCTATTGTTATAGGTACAATCCTTTATGGTATACTAAGATTGATTTTCAAAGGTCGAACTTTATTTAGCTTAATAAAACCATTAACCAAACGCGTTAATTTATCGCTTATGGATGAAATAGGTTATCGTTCAGTTATAATCGGTTTCCCGTTATTTGCTTTAGGCGGTATATTATTTGCTAGTATTTGGGCACAGATGGCATGGAGTAGGTATTGGGGTTGGGACCCTAAAGAAGTATGGGCACTCATTACATTCTTGTATTATGCAATATTCCTACACTTAAGATTAGGTAAAGGCTGGGAAGGCAGAAAATCTGCTTGGCTAGCAGTTGGCGGCCTTGCTATCATTCTATTTAATGTAATCGCAGTTAACTTAATCGTAGCAGGATTACATTCTTACGCATAATATTGCTAGACTAGAAAGGAGTTTTGTAAGAATGACAGACCGTATTTTAGTTGTAGACGACGAAGATAGAATTCGTAAATTAGTAACAATGTACCTTGAAAGAGAAGGGTACGAAACAGATGAAGCAGAAAATGGTCAAGTCGCAATCGATAAAGCTTTAAACGAAGATTATGATTGTATTTTACTAGATTTAATGTTGCCAGAATTAGATGGTATTGAAGTATGTAAACGACTAAGAGAAACTAAATCTACACCTATTATTATGCTAACTGCTAAAGGTGAAGAAAATAATAGAGTCGAAGGTTTTGAATCTGGAGCAGATGATTATATTGTAAAACCATTCTCGCCAAGAGAAGTAGTTTTACGAGTTAAAGCTTTATTAAGAAGAACAACTAATCATGCCGTAGTCAATCAATCAAATACTGCTAAAGATCTTATCGTATTCGAAAATCTAGTTATAGATAATGATGCTCATCGTGTATTAGCAGATCAAAAAGAAGTGAACTTAACACCTAAAGAATATGAATTATTATTATATTTAGCGAAATCACCTGATAAAGTATTCGATCGTGAGCAACTCCTTAAAGAAGTATGGCATTATGAATTTTACGGAGACCTACGTACTGTAGATACACACGTAAAAAGATTACGCGAAAAGCTAAATCGTGTATCTGAAGAAGCTGCTCAAATGATTCATACTGTATGGGGTGTTGGATATAAATTTGAGGCGCCTGAATAATGAGACGGCTGAATAGTGTCGTTGTAAAACTGTGGTTATCTATTATATTAATAGTAACGACAGTTTTACTTTTATTAAGTGGCTTTTTAATCACATTTATCCAATCTTACAACACCTCTAATATTGGTGAAAACTTATATAATAATGCAGCTAAAATTGAACGACTAATGCTAAATACACATGAAAAAGATTCCACGATTGATTATGCAAGAGAGCTTGTAGAAGACCCAGCAGGACTCATTATCATTAAAAACAAAAAAGATTTACAAGAAAAATCTGAAGATCCTTTAAAAGGGGTAATGATTAATGAAATAAGAAAAAATCCTTCATTCAACAAAGTATTTCGTAGCAATGAACATGTTTTAAAAGAGATTAAGCTAACTGTTAACGGTGAAGATCATCGTTATATCTTACTAGGTTATCCTTCTCAAGCATTTCAAAGTGATAACGCGGGTATATTTTTATTCCAAGACATCAATTCAATAAAAGAAACGCAAAAAGTGATTACGTTAAGTATATTGATAGCTGCTATCATATTATTGATTGTCAGCACAGTATTTGCATTCTTTCTTTCAACTCGAATTACTAAACCACTTATTCAACTTAAATATGCTGCTTTTAAAGTAGCGAAAGGTCATTACACAGAAAAAGTACCTATTTATACGAGAGATGAAATAGGTGAACTAGGTTTAGCATTTAATAAGATGAGTAAAGATATTAGAAAAAATATAGAAGATGTAAAGTCTAAAAACAATATTCAAGAAAAATTAATCAATTCAATGATTGATGGTGTCATTGGTATCAATGATAAAAATGAAGTTATTATTTCAAACTCAAAAGCGGACGTATTCTTAAATGAATTAAAAGACTTTGAGAACAAAGATATGAGTGAACAAAGAAATGTTACTTTTAAAGAGAAGAACACTCAATTTTTCGAATATGAATTAGGACATAAATATTATGTCGTAATATCTACTTATATTGAAAGTATTCAAATTGATGGGTCATCAGGTATCGTCATTATCATTAGAGATATGACAGAAGAACATCATATGGATCAAATGAAGAAAGACTTTATAGCAAGTGTCTCACACGAATTAAGAACGCCTATATCTATGTTACAAGGCTATACTGAAGCAATAGTAGATGGTGTTGTAACAGAGAAAAAAGATGTAGATGATTTCTTGTATATTATTTTAGATGAATCGAAAAGATTAAGCCGCCTAGTCAATGAATTATTAGAAGTAGCTAAAATGGACGCAGAAGGTATTAAAGTTTCATTGGCTGACTTTAACATCACGACATTAATTAATAAAATAGATACAAAATTCAAGCCTCAAGCTATTGAAAATAATTTAAAACTTTCAGTTAAGCATGTAGGTGATGGCAACACTTGGTATGGCGATGTTGATAGAATAGAACAAGTCTTAACAAACTTAATAGATAATGCTATTAGGTACACACACGAAGAAGATAGCATCGACGTTATATTTGATGATAGTCTAGAAGACTATGTACAAATCAAGGTTAAAGATACAGGTGTCGGCATTGCAAAAGAGCATTTAGAACAAATATTTGATCGTTTTTATAAAGTGGATACTTCTCGTACGAGAGGTAAATACGGAACTGGCCTTGGATTATTTATTGTTGAAAAAATAATAGATGCCCATGAAGGTAGTATAGATGTGCAAAGTAAAGAACAAATAGGGACAGAATTTACAATCACTTTACCAAAATAAAATATTTATGAGTTAATTTGATGAAAATCCCTTAGCAATGTGTTAAGATATAATCGTAAAATAAAATTAAATAAAAATTCATCTTCGGGGTTTGGTGTAATTCCATACCGGCGGTAATAGCCCGCGACCCAATGTGATTAATTTCATATTGGCTGACTTAGTGTAAATCTAAGGCCGACAGTAAAAGTCTGGATGGGAGAAGATGGAGGAATAATCTAGCACGCGCTAGGTTTATTTAGCTATTGCTTTTCCTCCTATTCTAACGAGATGAATGGGAGGAGTTATTATGTCTAACGATAACAAAACTAAGCGCTTACTAACGGTAAGTATGCTAATCGCAATTAGCTTTATTTTGATGTTTTTAAAATTTCCTTTACCATTTTTACCACCATATTTAACTATGGATTTTAGTGATGTTCCCGTTTTAGTGGCGACATTCACATTCGGTCCGGTTTCAGGAATTTTAGTTGCACTATTCAAAAATATTTTTAACTTTTTAATTGTATCTCATGAACCAATTGGAAATACAGCAAACTTTTTAGCTTCTGTATGTTTAATACTTCCAACTTACTATTTTTATAAGATGAAAAAGTCTAAATTATTCATGATGTACGGTTTGGCAATAGGTGTTATATTGATGACGATATTAATGAGCGTATTGAACTACTTCGTATTATTGCCACTATATGGCCAAATAATGAACCTTGCAGATTTAGCACACAATTTAAAAGCAATCGTATCAGCAGGTATTATACCTTTTAATATCATCAAAGGTGTCATCATAGCAATCATCTATATATTGATATTTGATAAATTGAAAACAATAACAAGATAGAAAACAAATAAGAAAAGCTGAGACAGAAATAAATGTTTCAGCTTTTTTACTAGTAGGAGATTTCTGTCTCATAGTATATGGTTCTAATGTGTAAGAAATTTGAGGGAAGCTTAGACGCTTCTTATTGGATTAACCCTAATTCAAAAACATAAATAAAAGTTCCTAACCCGTTAACGAAAACAGGTTAGGAACTTTATTTTGAGTAAGGATTTATTATCCTAAGTTCATTTATTTTTGAGAAAGACATTTAAGTCTTATACTCTTATATATATTATTCGAATTTAAGCGCATCTCCATCAAACGGTTCGTCTGCTATTTTAATTGAATCTGTAGGACAACCTTCGAAAGCGTCTTCCATATCTTCGAGTAATTCTTCCGGGACAGCTTCGATTCCTTTATTGTCGTCTAATATTACGTAGGCGATACCCTCATCATCATAATCGTATATATCAGGGGCAGCTGCACCACATGCACCGCAAGCAATACATGTATCCATATCTACTATAGTGTATTTAGCCAAAATTTTCGCCTCCTTTAAAAAACATGCTACACTTATTATACATAACTATTTTAGTGATTACATGTATATTTTTCAACATTTTTATATTAAATGAGGTGACTTAATTGCAAGAGATAATAATGAAAACACTCTCTATGAAACACGAACTCAAAACTAATAAAAGTATTTATAATATTCTTATCGGTAAAAAGTCTCATCAAACATATTTTGATGCTACAATCGAACATCTTAAACTCTATTATGGTTGTTTACCAAATTTAAAATATCATCACTTTGAATCGATTATAGAAAATGGATCATACTCACAATATAAGCCAATTAAAGCCAACACTTTTTATGAACAAGCTTATCAAACAATTCAAACGATTTTATTGGTTATACAAATGGTTAGTCATAAAAAGCATGACCATTCCTTCTATCAACCAATTATCAATGATAAATCTATTCAATTCAAGGCAAAAGAATTATACACATTTATTAAAAATGATAAATTCGATTTATTTATAAACGAAATTTACGAATTATTAGAAGAAATAGAAAATGAATTTAATATCGTATACGTACATTATTTATTGACGGGATTTGGTGAAACGCCCTACACAGTAGAACAAATATCACTTCTTGAACATATTCCTGTACTAGAGTTAAAGTCACAATTAATACAAGAATTTCAATATATTCAAAAGTGTTTAGAAAATAGCGAGAAATATCCGATTTTATCGAAAATTAAATTTGAAGCTAGTTTAAATTATCAAACTTTAACAACTTTTCAATTATTAAATCAGACAACGAATATTGAAAGATTAGCAGAATTAAAAAACGTGAAGACTCATACAATACACGATCACATTATTGAAATGTATATTAAAGGTTATTTAATCGATAAATCTCTATACATAGATGACGAAACTTACGTCAATTTTATAGAAGTATTTGAAGAAAAGCCTAACCAAAATTTAAAATATTATTATGAGAAACTTGAAAATTTAAGTTACTTTGAAATTAAATTAATGTACGTTATTTATGCAATGGAGGAAATCTATGTTAAAAGATGAACTGAAAAAATATTTTGGTTATGATGATTTTAGAAATGGTCAAGAAGAAACGATACAATATATTTTAGATGGACATGATGTATTAAGCATACTTTCTACAGGAGCAGGGAAAAGTTTATGCTATCAATTGCCTGCTTATATTACTGGAGGTAGTGTTCTTGTCATTTCACCCCTTATTTCTTTGATGGATGATCAAGTAGCTCAAATGAAAATAAATGGCGAAAAAAATGTTATCGCCATTCATTCAGCACTTTCTAAAGAAGAAAAAGACGAAGTATTTCGCAATTTAAACAAATATCAATTTATTTTCTGTAGTCCTGAATTTATATGTGAAAATCATAATTTTAATCATTTTAGAAATTTATCTTTAAAATATATTGTAATAGACGAAGCGCATTGCTTAAGTGAATGGGGATTCGATTTTAGACCTCACTATGCATTAATCTCAAAAGTTACAAATTATTTCAATGATGCTCAAGTAATTGCATTAACGGCTACATTAACAGATAAGATGTTTAACGACATTGAAAAAATCACAAATAGAAAGTTCAAGTTACACAAAGAAAGTTTAAATCGTGAAAATATAATGTATCATCATTTTAATTTTTCGAGCGAAGACGATAAAGAGAATTGGTTGTTAAAAGAAATTAAAAAAACCGGTCCTACAATTATATATGTTTCTTCAAAGAAAAAATGTCATGAGCTTGCTGAAAAAATTTATAAAGCAGGTTATCTAACAGGGATATATCATGGGGATTTGGATTATCAAGAAAGAACCACTGTACAATCACAATTTATTCATAATGATATTAAAATTATTGTCGCTACCAGCGCTTTTGGAATGGGGATTAATAAGCAAGATGTAAGAACGGTAATCCATTATCATTTATCAACTTCTCCTTCAAAATATGTACAAGAAGTGGGGAGAGCTGGACGAGATGGTAGACCATCTCAAGCAATCAGTTTATATACAGATAGAGATTTAATGATATTGAACCATTTAGCAAATGAAAATAGTTTAGATATTGATGTGCTTAATTTGTTTGAAGAAGGGTATCAAATAAATGAGGAACTTTCTAGAAATATTCAGTTCCTTTTAGAGTTATATCCTATGGAACAATTAAAGCAAAAAATATTAAAAGAACAAGAACAAAAATTTAATGCTTATCGTTACATATTAAATTATATAAGGCTAGAATCATGCCGAAGAATATATTTATTAAAGTATTTTGATGAATATGTGAAACAAGATAATCTTTGTTGTGACAATTGTAAGAATGTTGAATTGCTAAATGAACCAAACAAAAAAGAAGTAAAACAGAAGACCACATTCAAAGAAAGATTAAATGCAATATTTTAATAGGATTGCTTTACTTGGTAAGTTGAACAGGGATATAATAAAGTATACTAAATATTAAGTATATAAATTTAAAAAGATAATGAAGAGGTGAGTTTATTGTCTAAAGATAATTTCAAAGACGAATTCGAGAAAAGTCGTCAACCGATAGAGCGAACTGAAGACAAAGCAGATCAAGAACTAAATGATTCTCAAGAAGATATTAAAGAGAATCAAAATAATCAAGATAATCAATCTAGTCGGAAAGAAAGCAGAAAACAAAATAGACAGCAAAAGAAAGACAAACAACAGTATCCTCCAAGAGGCGCGTTAAGAAGACAACGAAGAAAAGAAGAAGCGCAAAAACAAGCTTCACAACCTAAAGAAACAGATAAAAGCACTGATCAAGTTGAACAAAAGCAAGATAAGAATCATAAAGGTGCAGCAGCAGGCGCTGCTGGAGTTGCAGGAGCAACGGGCGCTGTAAATGCAAACAAAAATTCTAAAAAATCTTTAACAGATAAACCTGAAAAAGATACAGACGATAAAAATCAAAAAGGCAAACAAAACAAAAAAGGTAAAGTTGCAGGAACAGCAGCGGCTGGCGCAGCTACATCTTCTCAATCTGGAAATGCTTCTCCAAAGGATAAAGACGAAACATCTAAAGATACAAATAAAGAAGATAAAGGTTCTAATAAGAAAAAAGCAGCTGGAGCGGCTGCTGTAGGTGCCGGTGCAGCAGGCGCGGCAGGTTTAGCAGCTAATTCTAAAAATAATAGTGCTGCTGAAACAGATTCTAAGAAAGATAATAAAGATCATTCTAATAAGAAGAAAGGTGCAGCAGCTGGTGCCGCAGGAGCGACAGGCGCAGCCGGTGCAGCCGGAGCTGGAGCATCTGGTGGTGGAGGAACACCTCCAAGTGGCGGAAGCGGAAACGGCGGTAATGGAAATGGTGATGGTTCAAACAAGTTTAAAAAAGCCATTATACCAATCGTTGCAGCAATATTGATACTTGGTGCTTTAGCAATATTCTTAGGCACATATTTAAACGGTACAAATAATGATAATGGTAAAGAATTAGCAGAAAAGACATCTCAGACAAATAGCGATGCTAAGAAAAAAGCTGACGAGCAAGCTGAAAAAGATAGAAAAAATAAAGAAGAAGACGATAAATCTAATAAATCATCAGATGAAGATAAACAATCAAGCGATGATAGTGATAAATCATCTAATAGTTCAAATGATGATAGCAATTCGAATAATGATAATAGTGACAGTAATGAAAATGCTAGTGATGACGCTTCTAATAACAACCAAGCTTCACAACCAGACCAAAATAGCGATCAAAACGTAAATCAATACGGTCAAAATTCAGATTCAAGCAATGATGATGTTCAAAATGCAGCTGATGATGCAGCGAACAATCAGAATGGGCAAAATGGTCAAAACGCCCAAAATAACCAAAACAATCAGTCTAATCAAAGTCAAGGCCAAGAATCTCATACTGTAACTGGTAAAGAGAACTTGTACCGAATTGCTATACAATATTATGGTGACGGTTCAGCTGAAAACGTTGAAAAAATTAGACAAGCAAATGGTATTTCTGGAAACAGTATTTCTCAAGGTCAAGATTTAGTAATACCATAGACATCAATTAAAGGGGATGGAATTATGTATTTATCAAATATTATGATACCTAAAGAAAAATGTTACATCGCACATCCAAAAGATACGATTCATTCAGCATTAGATAAGTTAGAACATCATGGTATCGACGGTTTACCAGTTGTTGAACATGGCAAGTATATCGGGATGATTACACGTTACAGTATTTTTAGACATTACTTTTTTAAAAAGGAAAATGTATCAAGAGATAATTTCATTGATGATACAATAATTGAAGATATACTGACGATTGACTTGCATTCACTTAATGAAAACTTAGTCGTTGAAGAAGCATTGTTGAACTTGCAAGATTTTCCGATTATTGCTGTAGTTAACGATGATAAAGACTTCCTTGGAATTGTGACAAGATATGATGTAATGGAACAATTTAAGTCAGCATTCGGTATGAAGCAAAAAGGGGTAAGAATTGCGATTACTTCAGTGGATGCTGAAGGTAGAATTAAGCGACTATCTAATATTATTGCAAAATATAAATTAAACACTATTTCATTTGTAACATTTGATGAAACAGACAAAATGTATCGTCGTATGATTATTAAAGTTGAAAAGACAGATAACATTAAAAAATTCATTAAGTATTTATCTAGAAACGGATTCAAAGTTCTAGATGTAACTGAAGACTAAGAAAAATAGAGCCCAGGACAATTATTTATGTCTTGGGCTCATTTTATTTTATTTATAGCTCTTTATTGATATAATTATCAAGGTATATTATAAGGAGTGAAATAAATGCAAGAATTTGAAAGCCTAATAATTGGTGGTGGACCATGTGGCTTAAGTGCAGCCATTGAACAAAAACGTCAAGGTATAAACGCTGTAGTAATTGAAAAAGGGAACGTTGTAGATGCTATATATCATTACCCTACGCATCAGACATTCTTTTCATCAAGTGAAAAACTTGGTATCGGTGATGTACCTTTTATCGTTGAAGACTTAAAACCTAAAAGAAACCAAGCACTTGTTTATTACAGAGAAGTGGTTAAACATCATCAATTAGATGTAAGAACATTCGAAGAAGTATTAACTGTAAAAAAAGTTGATAACCGATTTTTAGTATCAACAACTAAACAAACTTATAAAGTTAGATTTTTAACTGTAGCAACAGGATATTATGGTCAGCATAATGAATTAGATGTAGAAGGCCAAGAGTTAGATAAAGTTATGCATTACTTTAAAGAAGCACATCCGTACTTTAATCAAGACGTTGTAATCGTAGGCGGCAAAAACTCTGCAGTAGATGCTGCTATCGAGTTAGAAAAAGCGGGTGCAAATGTAACAGTAATTTATCGTGGATCAGAATACTCTAAAAGTATAAAACCTTGGATTTTACCTAACTTTGAATCATTGGTAAATCACGAAAAGATTACAATGCATTTCAACAGTGAAGTTGAGCACATTGACGAAGAGACTTTAACGTATAATCAAGATGGTAAATCATATACAATTAAGAACGATTTTGTATTTGCAATGATTGGTTACCACCCAGATTATAAGTTCTTAGAATCATGTGGTATTGATACAATAACTAATGAATATGGCACAGCGCCTTCATACAATAAAGATACCATGGAATCAAATGTTGAAAATCTATTTATAGCTGGTGTAATAGCAGCTGGTAATGATGCCAACACAATCTTTATTGAAAATGGTAAATATCATGGTGGTACAATCGCACAAGAAATAGCTAGAAAAAAGCAAACACCACTGGAATCATAAAACAAAATCCTTTTTGTGAGTAATACACTCATAAAAAGGATTTTTTATTTTACGCGAAATATGTTTTCAATTGTTCTTTATTTAAATGATTACTTAAACCGACTAACAATTTTAATCGTGCTTTTTGACCATTTAAGCCGTTTGAGAAAATTAAGCCCATATTTTGAAGTTGTGAACCTCCGCCTTCATATGCATATATACCATCTACTATTCCGTTAAAGGAACGAGATACGACTACTACTGGTATATGCGCATCCATTAACTTATGTAAGCCATCTAGAGCAGTTGGGGGTAAATTACCTTGTCCGAGCGCTTCAACAACTAAACCATTGTATTGATGTTCTACAAAGAAATTAAATATATCACTAGATATGTCCATATGTGCTTTGATTAAGCCGATTTTGGTATTTGGGTTAATTTCAGGGTATTTCTTATAAGGAAAAGGTTGATGATGAAATATAACATGTGTCTTAGTTACACTACCGATTGGTCCATAGTTAGGACTTTGGAAAGTACTCGTATTTGACGTATGCGTTTTTGTAACATTTTTAGCTGTATGAATTTCGTCATTAAAGACGACCATGACACCTTTATTACGCGCTTCGTCTTCTGAAGCTACTTTTAATGCTGAAACATAATTATATAATCCGTCAGAACCAATTTCATTTGAAGATCTCATCGCACCAGTTAAAATAATTGGTAATGATGTATCTATTGTTAAATCTAACAAATATGCTGTTTCTTCCAAAGTATCTGTACCGTGCGTAATAACAAAAGCATCATATGCATCTTTTTCTATAGCATCAGTAATAATATTTTTTAAAATGATGATATAATCATTGTTCATATGTGGAGAAGGAACTTGGAAAGGATTAATCTCTTCTATGTCTCCAAGTGATTGTATAAAAGCTTGATGCCTATGCATTGGATGCTCTTCGTTTGTTTCGACTTTACCTGTATCTTTATCTTCTGACATGCTAATTGTTCCACCAGTATGAATTACTAAAATTCGCTTCATATCTTTCCTCCTGTTCATAAGTTTATAATTTATGATAAAATATATAAGATTAAAGAACAAGAGAGGTTAAGGAAATGAGTAAAATAAATATAGCTATAGATGGACCAGCAGCTGCTGGAAAAAGTACCATTGCTAAATTAGTAGCACAGCATTTCAATATGATTTATATAGATACTGGTGCTATGTATAGAGCAATTACGCTTTATTATATCGAACAAGAGACAGAAGATTTTAGCCAGCTTGTTCAAAACATCGATTTAAGAATTGTTTTACAAAATGGTCAGCGTGTCATTTTAAACGATGTTGATGTATCAGAAAGAATTAGAGAGAATGATGTTACAGAAAAAGTTTCTCATGTAGCTTCACAAGAACCTGTTAGAACATTTTTAGTAGAGGAACAACAAAAGTTAGCTCAAGAAAAAAATGTTGTGATGGACGGTAGAGATGTAGGGACAACAGTATTACCGGATGCAGAGTTAAAAGTATACATGATAGCATCTGTAGAAGAACGTGCCTTAAGAAGATTAAAAGATAATGAACTAAGAGGCATTGAATCAGATTTAGAAAGTTTAAAAATTGACATTGAGCGAAGAGATCAATTTGATATGAATCGTGAAATCTCACCGCTTGTGAAAGCGGAAGATGCAATAAGTATTGATACAACAGGTTTATCCATTGACGAAGTGACAAATGAAATTATAAATTTGGCAAAAGTCAAAATGGTGTAAATAGTACGAATTTCTTGACAATTTAGCTTCTTTATAAGAAGTTAATATTAAGATATTTATTTTAAGGAGGCAATTTTGATGACGGAAGAATTCAACGAATCCATGATAAATGAAGTGCAAGAAGGTGACAAAGTAAAAGGTACGGTGCAACAAATTGAAGACAAACATGTAGTTGTACACATTGATGGTGGTAAATTTGATGGCATCATTCCAATAAGCCAACTGTCAACTCAACACATCGAAACAGCTAATGAAGTCGTCAATATTGGTGATGAAATCGAAGCTTTCGTAACTAAAATTGAACAAAACGAAGAAAGCGGTCATTATATATTATCTAAGCGTAAACTAGATGAAAATTTATCATATGACAAACTTCAAAAAATCCAAGAAAATGATGAAACAATTGAGGCTGAAGTAACAGAAGTAGTTAAAGGTGGACTAGTAGTAGATGCTGGTATAAGAGGTTTCATACCTGCTTCTTTAATTTCTGTTCATTATATCGAAGACTTCTCTGACTATTTAGGAAAAGTCTTAACATTAAAAGTAGAAGAACTTGATCAAACTAATAACAGAGTGATTCTAAGCCACAAGAAAGTGGAACAAGAATCATTAGACGTTAAGAAAGAAGCGTTATTAGACAATCTTTCTCAAGGAGACATTCTAGAAGGAAGAGTTGCTAGAATTGCTAACTTCGGTGCGTTTATTGACTTAGGTGGAGTAGATGGATTAGTGCACGTTTCTGAATTATCACATAATCATGTTAAAACGCCTGATGAAGTCGTTCAAGTTGGAGATAATGTAAAAGTTAAAGTAAGAGCTGTTGATCGTGAAGCGGAAAGAATCTCGCTTTCAATTAAAGACACTTTACCAAGTCCATTCGAACAAATCGAATCAGAATTTAATGTAGGCGATATTGTACCAGGTAAAGTTGTGCGTTTAGCTCAATTTGGTGCTTTTGTTGAAATTGCTGCTGGATTACAAGGTTTAGTTCACATATCTCAAATTAGCCACGAACACATTGGCAATCCTGAGGAAGTATTAGAAAAAGGTCAAAACGTTCAAGTGAAAATCTTAGGTATAGATAAAGACGAAGAAAGAATTTCATTATCTATTAAAGATACAATCGAACAAGAAACTGACTATGATGAATCATATTTAAATCAATCAGATTCAGATGAAGATAACCCTACATTAGGTGATGTTTTCGGAGACAAGTTAAAGAATTTCAAACTATAAAATTATAGGATATGACATGAGACTGCTATTAGAGGAAGTAGACCTTTATTAGCAGTCGTTTTTATTTTTTACAACATTACATGATATGATAAATTATTAAATTAAAGCTCTTTTTATATTTCATAGGCTAAATAGCGATGATATGTTAAAATAAAAAGGATTATGAATGAGAGGAAGACGGTTTATGACAAAACCCATTATAGCGATTGTAGGGAAACCTAACGTAGGGAAATCTACAATTTTTAATAGAATTATTGGTGAAAGAGTATCAATAGTTGAAGATACACCAGGTATCACAAGAGATAGAATTTATTCTAGTGGTGAATGGTTAACACATGACTTTAACTTAATAGATACTGGTGGAATAGATTTAGGTGATGAACCTTTCCAAAAACAAATAACTGCACAGGCAGAAGTAGCAATTGATGAAGCGGATGTCATCATCTTTATGGTAAATGGTAGAGAAGGTGTCACTCAAGCTGATGAAATGGTTGCTAAAATTTTGTATAAGTCTAATAAACCAGTTGTATTAGCAGTGAACAAGATTGATAACCCTGAGATGAGAAGTGAAATATATGACTTCTATTCATTAGGATTTGGAGAACCTTTCCCGATATCAGGCTCCCATGGATTAGGTTTAGGTGATTTGTTGGATGAAGCGGCTAAACACTTCCCAACTGAACAAGACCCTGAATATGATGATGAAACAATTAAATTATCTTTAATTGGTCGTCCTAATGTTGGTAAATCAAGTTTAATCAATGCGATTCTAGGTGAAGAACGTGTTATCGTTTCGCCAATCGCTGGTACAACTAGAGATGCTATCGATACTGTATACAATTATGAAGATCAAGAATATGTATTAATTGATACAGCAGGAATGAGGAAAAAAGGTAAAGTATATGAAAGCACTGAAAAATATTCAGTATTAAGAGCATTAAAAGCAATAGAAAGATCTAATGTAGTACTCGTTGTAATTGATGCTGAAGAAGGCATAATCGAACAAGATAAAAAAGTAGCTGGTTATGCACATGAAGCTGGTAAAGCAATTGTAATAGTAGTTAATAAATGGGATACAGTAGAAAAAGATTCAAATACTATGAAGAAATTCGAAAAGAAAGTTAGAGATAACTTCCAATTCTTAGATTATGCACCAATAGCTTTCGTATCAGCTCTAGAGAAATCTAGACTAAGAACATTATTCCCATTCATACAAATGGCTGATGAAAATCATCGTAAACGTGTACAAAGTTCGACACTTAATGAGGTTATTACAGACGCTGTTGCAATGAATCCTACACCAACTGATAATGGTAGAAGATTGAATATATTCTATGCGACACAAGTTGCTATACAACCTCCAACATTCGTTATTTTTGTTAACGATGTTGAATTAATGCATTTCTCTTATAAACGATTTTTAGAGAATCGAATTAGAGATGCTTTTGGATATGAGGGAACACCTATCCACTTAATTTCAAGAAAAAGAAACTAAAGAAAAAGGATGGATAACTATGTCAAATATTACTGTATTTGGTACTGGAAGTTGGGGAACTGCTTTAGCTAACGTTTTAGCAGATAATAATCACAACGTACTAATGTGGGGCAAAACTGAAAAAACTGTAAACGAAATAAATAAAGAACACAGCAATCATAAATATTTAAAAGATATATCAATTAATGAATCCATTAAATCTACGATGGACTTAAAGGATGCTGTACATCATTCATCAATTTATATAATCGCTGTACCTACAAAAGCGATACGAGAAGTTTCTACAAATATTAACGATATTGCATATGGAAAGAAAATCTTTATTCATGTATCTAAAGGAATTGAACCTGATACATTCAAGAGAATATCTGAGATGATATATGAATCAATAGACAGCAAAATTAACGGCGGTATCGCTGTACTATCTGGACCAAGTCACGCAGAAGAAGTTGCAATTAAACATCCTACTACAGTATCTGTATCTTCTGAAAATCAAGAAGTAGCGAGACTAGCTCAAGATCTATTTATGACTGATTATTTCCGAGTTTATACAAACAACGATTTAGTTGGAATTGAAATTGGTGGGGCTTTAAAAAATATAATCGCACTGGCTTCAGGTATAACTGATGGAATAGGCTACGGCGATAATGCAAAAGCAGCACTTATAACAAGAGGATTAGCAGAAATCACGCGATTAGGCGTTAAAATGGGCGCAGATCCTATGACCTTCTTAGGATTAGGCGGTATCGGTGATTTAATCGTTACATGTACTTCTGTACATTCTAGAAACTGGAAATGTGGAAATATGCTGGGTCAAGGAGCAACTTTAGATGAAGCTTTAGAAGAAATGAACATGGTAGTAGAAGGTGTTCGTACAACTAAAGCTGCTTATCATCTTGCTCAAAAGTATGACGTTGAAATGCCAATTACATCAAGTCTATATAAAGTATTATTCGAAGATTATCCTGTACCAGATGGGGTTAGAGATTTGATGGAACGAGATAAGAAGTCTGAGAATATTTAAGCAAGTGGGGTAGTGAAATGTTTGATATTTCAAGAATGGATTTAATGTGGGTATCTTTTTATTCAATTGGATTTATGATATTAGCAATAGTATTTGTATATTTATCAAGGTTTAAATTTAGTAATAGAATCATAAGTGGTATTACGATGTTTCTAGCGGTAATATCACTTATATTGGCAGGCGTCTTAATGATTGTCGTTTTAGGTGGGTCAAGCCATGGATAAACAAAAGCGTATTTACATATTATTATTTACTTGTGTGTTGTTGTTATCAGCATGTGCTTTTCCTGATAAAGAAAAGGCAGAAAATCAAGTTCCTGCTAAAGATCAATTAAGCATCGTCCAAACGGCTGTAGATGAATATCAAAAAGCCAATGATGGTTTATTACCTATCAAAGAAAGAGATGAAAGCTACTCGATTTACCTACAACATCCAGTTGACTTCAATAAATTAAAACCTAAATTTATATCTCAATTACCAGGTAATTCTTTTGAGAATGGTGGTATTTATCAATACGTCATTATGGATGTAGATAAAGATCCTACTGTTTATTTAATCGATTTAAGAACTTCCGAAGTATTAAAAGATATTAGAATACGCATAGATGCTAGCGGTGAACCACTTCAGTTAGGTGATAAAGTAGCACCAAATGTTTATGAAATTGATTATAAGAAGTATGGTTTTAAAAAGAAACCAACTGTACCAAGCCCATATAGCAATGAAAGATTACCAGTATATATGAATGGCGGAAATGATTTTATTATTGATTATAGGCTAGATTTATCTAAAGAAATTAAAAAACGAAAAGACCTTCCAAAACCAGGAACGGACATCAGAAAATTATTGTATGAAGATTCGCCAGTACTACCAGCTTATTCGCCCGAATTTACAATAAATAGTGATAAAGAACCCGTTTTTAAATCAAAAGTGAAAAATTATTAATAAAATTCGAAAAATAGTGCATTTATAGCTTGTAAATCGTTGCAGTGACACAGGTTGTTGTGTTAAAGTCTTATCATAATGGTATTATACATATCATTAGATAACCTTTTGGGAGGTGAATTTGAAATGAACAAAACAGAATTAATCAATTCAGTAAGTGAGAAAGCTAATTTAACTAAAAAAGAAGCTGGTCTTGCTGTAGATGCAGTGTTCGAATCAATTCAAAAATCTTTATCAGATGGTGAGAAAGTACAATTAATTGGTTTCGGTAACTTTGAAGTACGCGAAAGAGCTGCTCGTAAAGGACGTAACCCTCAGACTGGTAAAGAAATTGATATCCCTGCAAGCAAAGTTCCAGCTTTTAAAGCAGGTAAAGCATTAAAAGATGCAGTTAAATAATGAATTGTATCTAAGCCCTTTTTAAGGGCTTTTTTTATTTGTCTTATTTCTTTTATTTCTTTAAATATATGCATTTTCATTTCAATAAAGTTAGTGTTAAGATATATAGGTGATAATGTTGAGGTGATAAGATGGATAATATAGAAAAAATTTATAATAAAGAAGTTGCTGAATTGTTAAAAGGCGTTAATAATAGTCGTATACCAGTAGTCAATCCAATAATAGCAAATATATTAAATGATATTAATATTGATATAAATGCTAAGCTTGCTACAATATCTATAGATGCCTCAATGCGCTTTTTAAATAGAATTGGAGAGCCTGGTGTATCCAATCAAGATATTCTAATCGGAGATCTTGTAAGTGCGTACTTTTACAAATGTGCTACATTACATAGAGATTTGCAATTTTTAGATATTATGACTAAAGCAATTAGTAAACAAAACGAACTAAAACAAACTCTTATAGATAGCAAGTCTCAAAATAATATTGATTCTCTAAAAGAAATTGAATCTATATTTATTTTAACTTTATTAGACTACTTTGATATTGAATTAGATAAAGAATCTATAAAAGAAGAGATATACGCATACTATTATAAAAGAAACCAAAGGACTGAATAAATAGTGGACAATAAATCTAAATCAGAACACGTACATCACGTTTTTCAAAATATATCTGGAAAATATGATACTTTAAATAATATTATAAGCTTTGAACAACATAAAAGATGGCGTAAATACGTTATGAAAGAAATGAACGTTAAACCTGGCAGCAAAGCTCTAGATGTTTGTTGTGGAACTGCTGATTGGTCAATTCAATTAAGTCACGCAGTTGGCCCATATGGAGAAGTAGTAGGATTAGATTTCAGCGAAAACATGTTAGAAGTAGGTAAAAAGAAAACCGAAAATATGGCTAATATCCATTTAATACATGGCGATGCAATGAATCTACCTTTTGAAGACGATGAATTCGATTATGTGACAATTGGTTTTGGTTTGCGAAATGTACCAGACTACAAGCATGTATTAAACGAATTAAAACGTGTTGTTAAACCAGGCGGTATGGTAGTATGTTTAGAAACGAGTCAACCAACTATACCAGTATTCAAACAATTATATAGTTTTTATTTCAAAAACATCATGCCATTATTCGGCAAATTATTTGCAAAATCTTTACAAGAGTACAATTGGCTTCAAGAATCAACTCAAAACTTCCCAGGTAAAAAAGAACTTGCTCAAATGTTTGCAGATGTTGGTTATGAAAGAATTAAATATAAAGGATTTACTGGTGGCGTAGCGGCTATGCATTTAGCTTATAAACCTAAATAAAAAGGTGATCACATGTATGACAAAACAAAGATAAACTTAAATAAAGAAGTAAAAGAAGTAGAAAAGCTTCTTAACAGTTATATTAATAGTGAGCAAAGTACTGTTAATGAAGCTTGCCAATATTTATTATCTTCTGGGGGTAAACGTATTAGACCACTTTTCACGCTTATTGCTAGTCAATTTGGTGATAGTGGGTCAAAAGATGTTAGAGCAGTCGCTACGACACTTGAATTAATACATATGGCTAGTTTAGTTCATGATGATGTAATTGATAAAAGTGATAAACGGAGAGGTAAATATACCATTGCAAAGAAGTGGGATACCCAGACCGCTGTCCTTACAGGAAATTATTTATTATCTCAGTCCTTAAACGTCGTGAGTACAATAGAACACGAAAAATTACACGAGCAATTAGCTAAAGGTATAATAGAAGTATGCCGTGGCGAGTTATTCCAATTTGAAGACCAATTTGTTGCTGATCAATCTATTACAAACTATTTAAGGCGAATAAAACGAAAAACGGCACTTTTAATTTCATTATCAACTGAACTAGGTGCTTATAGTGCTCGAACAAGTGACGAGACAGCTCAAAAGCTTGGTAAAATTGGGTATTATATTGGTATGAGTTATCAAATTATAGATGATATTTTAGATTTCACAAGCACTGAAAAGAAACTTGGTAAGCCAGTAGGATCAGATTTAAGAAATGGACATTTAACTTTACCAGTATTACTTAGAATGAAAAATTCTAAACAGTTCAAAGATAAAATACAGCAACTAAGTATAGATAGTTCTGATGAAGTATTTAACGCTGTTATACAAGAAGTTATTGAATCTGAAGAATTACAAAAGTCTAAAGAAGTGAGTAATAACTACTTGAAAAAAGCGGAAAAACTAATCAGTTCTCTCGAAAATGAATCCGGCCAAAAAATGCTAGCTGAAATTATTAAAAAAATAGGTAACAGAAACCACTAGAAAGCGGTTGCAAGTGGAGTCCCACAGTGATAAACTTATCTTGGATTTACATAAAACAAAGGTAGGGATTACATATGGACAGAACTTTTTTAATGATTAAACCAGATGCGGTGCAAAGAAATCTTATAGGGGAAATCGTTACTAGATTAGAAAGAAAAGGTTTAAAGCTTGTTGCTGCAAAGTTATTTCAAGCTGATGAAGCATTAGCTAAAGAACATTATTCAGAACATACAGATAAACCATTCTTTAACGCATTGGTTAGCTTTATTACTTCAGGACCTGTTTTTGCTATGGTTGTTGAAGGAAACAATGTTGTAGAAGTTACAAGAACACTTGTAGGTGAAACTAACCCATCTAAAGCTGCTCCAGGTACAATTAGAGGAGATTACGGTTTAGATTTAGGTAGAAATATTATACATGGCTCAGATTCAAATGAATCTGCAGAACGTGAGATTAACTTATGGTTTAATGAGTCTGAACTTAATGACTATAAATTAAACAATGAAAATTGGGTTTATGAAGAATAATTAATATATGGATTAGTTTAACGAATTTTTGTTAAACTAATCCTTTCTTTTTGTTAATTTAACGCGTTAAATATGATATGATTAATTTTATATTTAATTAACAGTAGGGAGAGATAATATGCGTTACTTAACATCAGGCGAATCACATGGCCCACAATTAACTATCATTATTGAAGGTGTCCCAGCTAATCTTAAAATCGATGTAAATGAAATAAATGAAGAAATGTTTAAGCGTCAAGGCGGTTATGGCCGTGGACGTCGTATGCAAATTGAGAAAGATTCAGTAGAAATTGTTTCTGGTGTAAGACATGGTTATACTTTAGGTAGTCCTATTACACTTATCGTAACAAACGATGACTTTAAACATTGGAGAAAAATCATGGGAGCAGACGCTTTAACTGAAGAAGAAGCTCAAAATATGAAACGTGTTATTACAAAACCTAGACCCGGACATGCAGATTTAGTAGGTGGTATGAAATATAACCATAGAGATTTAAGAAATGTTCTTGAACGTTCATCTGCACGTGAAACAGCTGCTAGAGTTGCTGTTGGTGCTGTTTCTAAAATATTATTAAAACAATTAGATATTGATATTTATTCACGCGTTATAGAAATTGGCGGAATTAAAGATGACTATGAATATACACTTGATGAAGTAAAAGCAAACATAGATCATAATGATGTACGTTGTATTAGTGATGATGTAGCAGACAAAATGCGTGAGAGAATTGACGCAGCTAAAAAAGAAGGCGATTCTATTGGCGGTATAGTTGAAGTTGTAGTGGAAAACTTACCAGCTGGCATCGGTAGTTACGTACAATACGATAGAAAACTAGACGGCAGATTGGCTCAAGCTGTTGTAAGTATAAATGCTTTCAAAGGTGTAAGTTTTGGTGAAGGCTTTAAAGCTGCTGAAAAACCAGGCAGTGAAATCCAAGATGAAATAGCATACGATCCAGAAAAGGGATATTACCGACTTTCAAATCATTTAGGTGGTTTAGAAGGTGGCATGTCTAATGGTATGCCTATTGTTATAAATGGTGTTATGAAACCAATTCCTACACTATACAAACCATTAAACTCGGTAGACATTGAAACTAAAGAAGATTATAAAGCTACAATCGAACGTTCTGATAGCTGTGCCGTTCCAGCAGCAAGTGTTGTTTGTGAACATGTTATTGCATTCGAAATTGCTAAAGCTATTACAGAAGAGTATCAATCTAATCATATCGACCAATTACAAGATGCTATTAAGCAACACCGTGATTGGAATTTAAATTTCTAGGTGATGTCATGATATTTGAAACAACTTATACTAAAGATAATTATCCAATCATACTAAAAGATAATGCATTATCTGAACTCTCATCATATTTAAAACCAAATGAACAAAATATCGTTTTGATTGATCAAGATGTGTACAAACTTCATAAAGATTATTTAAAAGACCATTTAGATTCACTAAACCTTAAGTATTTAACGATCATAAGTGGAGAAATGTGTAAACAAATGTCTTATTTTGAATCTATCAGTGAAAAGTTGCTTTCAATGAATATTAATAGACAGTCTCAATTAATAGCTATTGGTGGAGGAGCTACAGGTGACTTTGTAGGTTTTCTTGCAGCAACACTACTAAGAGGTATTGATTTTATACAAGTGCCAACAACATTGCTCGCACATGATTCTGCTATCGGTGGGAAAGTAGGTATTAATGCTTCTGTTGGTAAAAATTTAATCGGTGCATTTCATCGTCCCAAAGCTGTTATATTCGATTTGCACTTTTTAAACACGCTTCCAAACACCGAGATTAGAAGTGGTTATGGTGAAATATTTAAACACGCTATATTAAATAACGAAGAAGAAGCTAATAAGTTAATGGCTACTTATCCCTCAATTAAAGAGTTAACACACTTAGAAGACATAGAAGCATTTTTAAAAATGGGTATTCAAACTAAATTAGATATTGTTATACAAGATGAGTTTGAAGGCAATGTAAGAAAACATTTAAACTTAGGTCATACTTTTGGACATGGTTTAGAATATTTGACTAAAATAGCTCACGGTGAAGCTGTCATGATAGGTATACTATTCCAAAAAATTATCAATCAAAAGATTACTGCTTACGATAACGAAGATAGTATTTTTAAATTTATAAATTATTTAAAAGAACTTGGCTATCCATTAAATATTTTAAATCAAGTTGATATTGAGAAAATATTTGAATATATGAAAAAAGACAAAAAAAATATTGGACAATCTATTCAAATGGTTTTACAAACGGGCGATGGTTCGTTTACAATTGAAGCCGTTTCTAAAGAAGAAGTATTAGATTCATTTATAAAGCTTAAGCAGCTAATAAATGATTAGAAGGAGTCCTACAAAATGGAAGATGTATATAAAGTTATAGATGATATTCATATGCAAAATATTAACCAATTAGACGAAAAGATAGATAGAGTATTACAATCTGATGATCACGATGCGCTATTTATGCTTGGTGAAACATTATACAAATATGGAATTGTGGATCAAGGTGTAAAAATATTTGAAGAATTATATATGCTATACCCTGATGAAAATGAAGTGCTTGTATATTACGTAGAAGGTCTAATTGACCAAAATGAGTTAGATAGAGCACATGAAGTATTATTTAATAGCCCAACCTCTACTGAAAAATTAATGCTTGAAGCTGACTTATATCAACAACAAGGATTATTCGAAGTAGGTATAGAAAAATTAATAGAAGCAAAAGAAATCGAACCAGATGATATGGTTATTACATTTGCTCTGGCTGAAATGTATTATTATGATGGTCAGTATTTAAAAGCAATTAGAAACTATGAATCAATTGTTCAAACAGGCGAAGATATTATAAACGGTATATCTATTTACGCTAGAATGGCAGATTCCAGTTTACAAAGTGGCGCTTATGAAGAAGCAGTTAAATATTATGAATATGTATCTGAAATGGATATGACTGTGGAAGATTATTTCAAACAAGCGATTAGTTATCAGAAGAATGAACTGACACAAGAAGCGATTAAGCAACTTGAAAAACTATTACACAAAGATCCTGACTTCATGCAAGCTTATCATTATCTACTGCAAATTTATGAATCCGAAAAAGATTATGAAAAAGCGATTGAGATTGGTAAAGAAGGTCTACGTTTAAACGCTTATTACAAAGAATTAATGACTGACACAGCACGCTTAATGTTGACGACAAATGATGAACATGGTGCTTTACTATTACAAGATGCTCTAACTGTTGATCCATCATATACAGAAGCTGCTATTTTATTAGCGGACTATTATCGAGAGAAAGATAATACTACAGGTTTAATTAACTTACTAACTTATATTGATGAAGATGACATTGATCCAATAGTAGCATGGCATATTGCTTATGCATTTGGTATTGAAGAGCGTGATAAAGAAGCTCAACATTTTTATGATTTAGCATATCCGGATTTAACTCAAAACATTGATTTCTTAAATGACTACTATCATTACTTAATTGAAATTGGCCAAATTGCCACTGCTAAAAACATTCTAGAATCTATTCGTAAAATTGACCCAGAAAATCCTTACTGGGACCAAGAATTAGAAAGATTACAATAAGTAGGTTATTCCAATGGAACATACATGGCTCATTTATGAAAAGCAACGTTTTATTGAATATATTCTATATCAATATGAGTTTAAAAATGCTGAAAGTGTATGGATTTTAAATTTAATTAAGAGTAACCCTAAATACTTATCAAATATTTCATTTGCGAAAGAAATGACAGACGATCGATTTCTATCAATAAGTACTAAACAATCTAATCAATTATCTCTAATGTATTGTAAAGAAAAATTTTGCATTGATGATGGCAGACAGATTTTTCATGATATTAGATTAGATCAGTCTCATTTAAATGTGATTCTCTATTTAAATCAAAGAGATGATCGTCTAAATAGAATAATGTTACTGCAAATGTTATTTGATCAATTTAGCGATAACGAAAATGTTAATTTTTCTAAAGATAACCCAAAAGAATATAGCATTTATCATTGGGAACAATTAATTAGGAATGAAATTGATCGAGCATTAGATAATAACGATCAGGAAACATTTTTGGAAATGACTAAAATATTACAATTCATTAATGAGTTGGAGGAAAATTGGTAATGTTATTCAATCATGCAGATTTAAAGGATTTAAAAAATAATTTAGAATATATCGACACAGCGATTATCCCTGTTTCAAATATAGATATGACTAATCAATTAATTACATCTTGTGATCAAAGTGAAACGATTCAATTAGTCGGTATGTTAACTGAAAAGCAATTCAAAGGTAGATTATTATTAACTCCAGCTTTCTTTACTAGTGATTTTCATACTGAGCATATACAATCATTCATTCAAAGTCTTAAAGAATATGGTTTAACTAATATCATTATTTTAACAAGTGATAAATTAGAAAATATTGAAACTGAAGAAATATATACTGTTAATACTATTCCGATGGCCGACTTAGATGAGGAAATGAAACGCACACTTATAGAAGACGAAGTTAAAAACTTCATGAAATTTATAATAAAAACTTGGAATAAGAAATAGATAGAAACAATTGGGAAAGAAATTTTCCCTCTAAGAATAGCTAGGAGTGAAAAGCTTGATTTAAATGCATTTTCAATCCACTTAACTCCTACTATTATAACGAATTAGGCTTAGGCAATTAAATTTGTCTAAGCCTATTTTCTTTTTGCTCAAAAATAGTGAATAAAACCACAAGAAATAAAAATATAAATTGTGACAAAGCGTTGACCGTCTTGAGATAATAGGCTAAAATTAAATTGTCCTAGTTATAAAAGAACGATTAATAGAGGGGGGAATCTAAATGAGCCAACGTGTCACACGACGCCAATTTTTAAACTATTCATTAATGGGTGTTGGGTCATTTATGGCTGCTGGTATGATTTTACCTATGGGTAGATTTGCGCTTGATCCTGTTTTTAAAGCAGAGGGCAAAGGCGATATGATCGCTACAGGCGTAAAAGAGTCTGAACTTGGTAAAGAGCCAATTAAAGTTGACTTTAAATTTGAGCAAGAAGATGCTTGGTACACGAGTGAAGTTACCGAATTCGCTTGGGTATACAAGGATGGTAAAGACATTGTCGCATTATCACCAGTCTGTAAACATTTAGGATGTACAGTTCAGTGGAATGGTGACAATTCAAATCCAAATCAATTTTTCTGTCCATGTCATAACGGACGTTATGAGAAAAATGGTAAGAATGTACCTGGAACGCCGCCATTAGCACCATTAGATCAATATGAAGTAAAAGTGAAAGATGGCATTATTCAAATCGGTAATAAACATGAGAACGAATTAGCTAAATAAGGAGGGATTAACAATGATAGATAAAATCTATGATTGGGTCGATGACAGACTTGATATTACACCAATTTGGCGAGATATTGCTGATCATGAAGTGCCAGAGCATGTTAACCCTGCTTATCACTTTTCAGCTTTCGTATATTGTTTTGGTGGATTAACGTTTTTCATTACAGTTATCCAAGTTTTATCAGGTATGTTTTTAACTATGTATTACGTACCAGATATCGTAAACGCTTGGAAATCAGTTTACTATTTACAACACGATGTTGCTGCAGGTGTTATCGTTCGTGGTATGCACCATTGGGGGGCTAGTCTAGTAGTAGTAATGATGTTTTTACATACACTTCGTGTATTCTTTACAGGCTCATATAAACAGCCTAGAGAATTAAACTGGGTTGTAGGTGTCTTAATATTCTTTGTAATGCTTGGTTTAAGTTTTACTGGTTATTTATTACCATGGGATATGAAAGCACTATTCGCAACTAAAGTTGGTTTACAAATTGCAGAATCCGTCCCTATTATAGGGCCTTGGGTTAAAACATTACTGGCAGGGGATGCAGAAATAGTTGGTGCACAAACTCTGACTCGTTTCTTTGCGATTCATGTATTCTTCCTTCCTGCTGCACTATTCGCGTTACTGGCAGCACACTTTATAATGATCAGAAAACAAGGTATTTCAGGTCCACTATAAAATTAACGTGAATAAATGAAAAAGGAGGTCATGCGACATGCATCGCGGTAAAGGGATGAAGTTTGTTGGTGACTCAAGAATTAAGTCATACGACAAACCAAAGTTAAATAGAGATTATTCAGAATTTCCAGGTCGTACTGAAAGTTTCTGGCCTGACTTTCTACTTAAAGAATGGATGACTGGAGCAGTTTTCTTAATTGCTTATTTATGTTTAACAGTTGCACATCCATCGCCACTTGAACGTGTGGCGGATCCATCTGATACTGGTTATACACCATTACCAGACTGGTATTTCTTATTCTTATATCAAATACTTAAATATTCATTTGCATCTGGTCCATATAATACTTTTGGTGCTATCGTCTTACCAGGTATCGCATTTGGTGCATTACTATTAGCACCATGGTTAGATAGAGGCCCTGAACGTAAATGGACAAAGAGACCATTTGCATCTGGATTTATGTTATTAGCAGTTGCTATTTTGTTCTACACTACTTGGGAATCTAGTTATTACCATGACTGGAAACAACAAGCTAAGCAAGGTCAAATTGTATTCTCAAACTTAGATAAATCTGACCCTGTATATACGGACATCATCAAGTCAAACTGTACAAGTTGTCATGGTGGTGAGTTGACCGGTGGGCAAGGTCCAAACCTAGTCGAATCTAAACTACCTGAAGAGGGCGTAAAAGGTTTCGTCGAAAAAGGGGCTGGTAAAATGCCTAGCTTTAAAGATACCCTTTCTAAAGAAGAAATAGATAAAGTTTCAAAATATGTTGCAGATTTACATGAAACAGACTCTAATGGTAAAGAATTGAAAAAATAATAATTTAAAGGGATAGGGATAAAAATCTTATTTTACTAAAAAGATTTCTTAGTCCCACCCCGGCAAGTATGACTCTAATTGAAATAAAGCTTAATAAAAGCATATTTTCAGACCAGTCAGCTACTGCCAATATAATAAATCAGGCTGAGACATTATTATGTCCCAGCCTCTTTTTTCAAAGGAGAATTTAAATGGCATTTTGGAAATACGTAATGGGCCAAAAACCAATGCTTGCCACATTTTTTATAGCCAATCTACTAGGCACTGTTTACGGATACATATGGTATGGTGGTCAACTTGCTGAGACAAAATGGTACTTTTGGCCATTTGTACCAGACAGCCCAACAGCAACATTCTTCCTAATAATAGCTATAGCAGCCATATATTTTAATCGTCATTTAGGGCTTTTTGAATGTTTAGCATTTATTACTTTAATTAAATACGGAGCATGGGCAGTACTTATGAATTTATTTGTGATGATACATTATGAGCAACTTGTTCCAATGGCGCTCATGTTAATGGTTTCTCATGGCATTATGGTTGTACAAGCATTTATGTTCTATCCATTATTTGAAATCAAAACATGGCATATTGTCGTTACAATGATATGGGTTTTCCATAATGATGTGATAGATTATGTATATCATCAATATCCAGTTTATAGTATGTTGAGCCAATACGAGGCACACATAGGATATTTAGCTTTCTGGTTAAGTATTATTCCATTCTTACTATTAATATATTTACAAAAAACATTTAAATTAGGGTCAAAACATTTGACGTGAAGGTCTTCACTCCGTAATATATAATTTAAGAGGGATAAAAAGGAGGAAGTTATTTGTTTTCATTTATTATATATTTCATAATCATTATGATTGTCCCTATGTACTTCCAATATAAAGTAAAATCAACTTACAACAAATATTCTAGAGTACGCTCAACTAGTGGCAAGACGGGAAGAGAAGTTGCTGAAGAAATTTTAGCAGCAAATGGTATTCATGATGTACAAGTATTGCAAGGTGAAGGGTTCTTATCAGATCACTTTGATCCGGTTAAGAAGAGAGTAGTATTATCACCTGATAACTTTAACAAGCCTACTGTAGCTGGTACAGCAATCGCAGCCCACGAAGTAGGACACGCAATCCAACATGCACATGGATATGCATTCTTAAAATTTAGAACAGCATTATTACCACTTGCAAACCTTGGAAGTTCATTATCGTATATCATTATTTTAGCAGGTATTGTATTAACGGCATTAAGCAATACATTTGGTACAACTCTATTATGGGTAGGTATCGTATTCATGTCATTCGCTGTACTATTTACAATTATTACATTACCAGTTGAATTTGATGCGAGTAAACGAGCAATGCGACAAATTGAGAAATTAAATATGGTCAATCAACAAGAATACAAACATGCTAAGAAAGTATTATCAGCAGCAGCTATGACATATGTAGCAGCTACTGCAGTAGCAGTAGCAGAACTTGCTAGATTTATACTAATAGCACGTAGTGGTGACTAATTAACAAAAAGCTGAGACATTATGATGTCTTAGCTTTTTTTATATGGAGGATTATAATAAATTTCGGTATTGCCAGGGTAAAAACGGTATTTAATCTGATAATGTAGTGCACCATAAAAATTTATTTTGGTTCAGCTTTTGGGGTGCACTTCACAAAAGGGTTCTAGTTGGATTATTGTCTTAGTTAATCCAATAAAAGGTGCTCTAGTTGGATTATTGTCATAGTTAATCCAACAAAAGGGGTTCTAGTTGGATTATTGTCTTAGTTAATCCAATAAAAGGTGCTCTAGTTGGATTATTGTCTTAGTTAATCCAATAAAAAGGCTCTAATTTGATTTTCGACTTAATTAATCCAACAAAAGATGCTCTAGTTGGATTATTGTTTTAGTTAATCCAACAAAAGGGGTTCTAGTTGGATTATTGTCTTAGTTAATCCAACAAAAGGGGCTCTAGTTGGATTATTGTCTTAGTTAATCCAACAAAAGGTGCTCTAATTGGATTTTCGACTTAATTAATCCAACAAAAGGTGCCCTAGTTGGATTATTGCCTTAGTTAATCCAACTAGAAGTGCAATTCGTGAATTTACGACATTCTTAATCCAATAACAGAACCCAATCGCAATTTAATTCATCCACGATCCAAATCACTTCTCAATCTAAGTTTTTCTATACCTTTATACGGTGCTATTTTGCGGTAAACTCTACTATGCCGAGTTTATTACATTGTCATTATGTATATAAATCCTTTATAATTTTATTAAGTGGGCTCAAAAAAACAAAATATAAATATTAGGGGGAAGTACAATGGATATGCATGAAATGCAAAAGGAAGTAGATGCATATATTTCTCAGTTTAAGACTGGTTATTTTTCTCCATTAGCGAATTTAGCTCGTTTGACTGAAGAAGTGGGTGAACTTGCTAGAGAAATTAATCATTCTCATGGTGAGAAAAAGAAAAAATCTACTGAAGAAGATAATACAATAGAAGCAGAATTAGGAGATAATTTATTTGTTTTAATTTGTCTTGCTAACTCTCTAGATATAGATTTAAATCAAAGTTTTGAAAATACAATGCAAAAATTTAATACGAGAGATAAAGATCGTTTTGAACGCATAGATGAAAATAGTAAGGAGGATTAACATGAAAATAGGGATAACTTGCTATCCTTCTATGGGTGGTTCTGGCATAGTAGCCACAGAATTAGGGTTAGAAATGGCTAAAAGAGGACACGAAATACATTTTATCACTTCTAATATGCCCTTTAGGATGAAAGAACCTGTGCCAAACGTGACTTTTCACCAAGTTGATGTTAATCAGTATTCAGTATTTCAATATCCTCCATATGACATAACATTAAGCGCTAAAATTGCAGATGTTATCAATGATTATGATTTAGACATTTTACATATGCATTACGCTGTACCACACGCTATATGTGGAATATTAGCAAGACAAATTTCTGGTAAAGATGTTAAGATTATGACGACATTACATGGTACTGATATAACTGTATTAGGATATGACACTTCTTTACAAAGCGCGATCCGATTTGGCATTGAGAAAAGTGATGTCGTTACAAGTGTTAGTAACAGCTTGAAAAAGGAAACTTATGAAATTATACAACCAGATAAAGAAATCAAAACAATTTATAATTTCGTTCAAGAAGACAGTTTCCCCCAAGTTTACAATAAAGAATTAAAATCTAGATATGGCATTAAAGAAGATGAAAAAGTGATTACGTTCGTATCAAACTTTAGAAAAGTAAAACGCGTGCATGATGTCGTAGAAACATTTTCTAAAATAAATAAAGAAATTAAATCAAAGTTACTTTTAATCGGTGACGGTCCAGAACTTCAGGATGCTAAAGAGCAAATAAAATCATTGGGCATAGAAGATAATGTACTGTTTTTAGGTAAACAAGATAAAGTGAACACATTCTATCAAATGTCTGATATTACACTTCTATTAAGTGAAAAAGAAAGTTTTGGTCTCGTACTACTAGAAGCTATGCTTACTGGTGTTTTACCTATAGGGACAAACGCTGGCGGTATAAAAGAAGTAATCAAAGATGGTATTACAGGATATACTGTAGACGTTGGTGATACTGACTTAGCAAGTAAACGAGCGATTGATTTATTAACTGATAGCGAATTGTATAACAAAATGCAACAAGCTATGATACAAGATGTTAAAGAGCGATTTTCATCTAAAGTTATCGCTGATCAATATGAAAATTGTTATATTAACATGTTAGGAGATTAATATGAATGACACAAAAATTTTCGAACAGTCTAAATGGATAATCGAACAACTTGAGAATTATGGCCATAAAGCTTTTTTTGTTGGAGGATCTGTACGTGATTTTTTAATGAATAAAGCAATTTCAGATGTTGATATAACGACGAGTGCCTTACCAGATGAAGTAGAGTCTATTTTTGACAAAACACTACCAATCGGTAAAGAACATGGAACGATTATGGTTATAAGTAATGAACAACAATTTGAAGTTACAACTTTTAGAAAAGATGGAGATTATGTAGATCATCGTAGACCGACATCAGTTCAATTTGTAACGGATTTATACGAAGATGTTGCTAGACGTGATTTTACAATGAACGCTTTAGCCATGGATAAAAATTATGGTATACATGATTATTTTAACGGCAAAGAAGATATCGAAAATCACATTATTAAAGCTGTAGGTACACCATTAGATAGAATGAATGAAGATGCATTACGCATAATGAGAGGTATTCGTTTTCAAGCACAAACTGGTTTTGATATTGAAATAGACACTCAAAATGCTATGAAAGACACTGTTCATTTATTAAGTAACATTTCAATAGAACGCATTATAGTAGAGTTAAAAAAGCTTATCTCTGGCAGTTATATAAAAGAATCAAAGAGAACAATTGATTCTTTATCAATTTTTCAACATATACCATTTTTTGAACAAATTAAGAATGATGAAATTTTTATGCCTACTGACGCAGACTTTGACTTATGGATTGGAGCCTTATGCTTCATTTATAAAGTCGACACAACTTCACTAAATACACTCAAAATTAGTAATTTAGAACGAAAACAAATCATAGCTTATGTAGAGTTACTTAAATCATTTTCCAAAAAGAATATTAGCAAACAACAATTAACTTTAATCGTTTATAAATATGGTGATGTTCAAGTCAAAAATATTTTAAATCTTATTAAAGAATATCATGAAATGTTAAATATTGAATATCAACCAGTTATTATGAATAACATATTAATAGATGAAATATATGGTAAACTACCTATATACAATAAATCGGAATTAAATATTAATGGCCAAATATTAATGACCGAATTTAATAAAACTGGTGGACCGTGGATTAAACATGCTTTAAACCAGCTGGAAGAGGCTGTTGTATTAAATAAAGTGAACAATAAACGGTATGAATTAATAGAATGGATGAGAGAACATGTCGAAATATAAGCATGAAATAATTCGTTATTTATACAAACAAAATGAATATTTATCTGGTCAACATATAGCTGAAGCTTTAGACTGTTCAAGAGTAACGGTAAAAAAAGTGATGGATCAATTACGTAATGACGGATATGAAATAGAATCTATATCTAATAAAGGTTATAAGCTCAATCAACTTCCTGATAACTGGCAAGAAGATATTGTTAATATAGATATTCAAAATAACAAAATATTAAATAAAGCATATGTAGAACCACAAGTTGATTCTACTCAAATCTTAGCTAAGTCAATACTCAATAAAGATGATGGTTCTTTCATAGTATTGAGCGATGAGCAGACGAAAGGAAGAGGTCGTTTCAATCGACCATGGTCATCATTAAAAGGCAAAGGATTATGGATGTCAGTCGTATTACGACCAGACATACCAATTCAAAAAATGTCGACATTTAATTTATTTATTAGTCTAGCAATTCAAGAAGTTATCGAAGAGCATTACCAGTTGCCAAGTAAAATCAAATGGCCGAATGATATATATATCAATGAAAAAAAAGCATGTGGATTTTTAACAGAAATGATAGCTGATACTGATGGTGTAAATGCAATTATATGTGGAATAGGCTTAAATTTAAATCAAACCGAAGAAGATTTTAAAAAGGCAAAGCAGGATCGTGCAACAAGTTTACATATTGAAAAAGAAAGTCATATTGAGCCATATCAATTTTTAGAGAACTTATTACTTTCCATCGAAGATAAATATGAACAATTTTTAAATGGGGAATTTACCGATATAAAAGAGGTATATAAAAGTAAAAGTATGATTTGGAATCGTGAGCTGATATATACTGAAGGCAAGAAAAGAATAAAAGGGCGAGCAATTGATATTCAAGATAATGGCTTTTTAACAGTGATATCTCAAGATGGTGAACTTTATCAATTTATGAGTGCAGATATCGAAATATAGGAGAGATAATATGGCACAAAGATACGCGGTTGTAGATTTAGAAACAACTGGTAATCAAATACAATATGACGAGATTATACAAATTGGTATAACTTTTGTAGAAGGTTTCAAAGTCGTGGATACATATCATACATATGTAAAAACAGATTTAGAAATCCCATCTTTTATACAAGCTTTAACGAACATAACAGAACAAGACTTATTTGAAGCACCTTATTTTGAAGAAGTTAGCAAATCCCTTTACGCACAACTAAAAGATTGTGTATTTGTTGCGCATAATGTTTTATTTGATTTAAATTTCTTAAAATCTCACTTTGAAAAACATCAAATTGAATTTGAACCAAAATTAGCGATAGACACGATGGAGTTATTTAAAATTGCTTTCCCACAAGAAGAAAGTTATCAATTAAGTGAATTAAGCCAATCTTTAGAAGTAGATTTAAATCAAGCACATAGTGCAGATGAAGATGCGAAAGCAACAGCCTTATTATTTATTAAAGCTATTAAAAAAATAGAATCATTACCGATAGACACAATTAAACAATTATATTATTTATCGAAATCTTTAAAATATAACTTAAGTGACGTGCTTTTCGAAATCGTAAGAACTTCTCAAAGTAAAGAAGAATCACTGCATAATATTAAAAAATATCAAAATATATATTATTTAAAGCAAAAACCTATAAAGAAATCTAGTAGTAAAGATACGATTTCTATTGATGAAGCGTATGAAAGAATTTTAGAAAAGTTCGGATTTGATTATCGTAAAGAACAATATCAACTTGTTCAACAGTTATTTGATTCGTTACTGCATAATGAAAATGCGTTGATTGAAGCGCCTCTAGGTAGTGGCAAATCTATGAGTTTCGTTCTTGCATCTTTATTATATTATTTAGAAACTGGCGAACATATTCTCGTTTCGACGCATACTAAATTATTACAAAATCAACTATTAGAACAAGAATTTAACAAAGTATTAGATGTGCTCAATCTTGATTTGAAAGCTATGATTATTAAAAGTAAAGATCATTATATATCTTTAGGTTTAATTTTAAATATTTTACAAGATGACACTGATAATTATGAAGCTACCATTCTTAAAATGCAGCTTTTAGTATGGATACTTGAAACTGAAACCGGGGACATCGAACAATTGCACTTAAAAGGTGGACAAAAAGTATTTTTCGAACAAAAAAGAACTACTTATGTACCTTTTAAAAATGATATACATTACTATCAATTTGTTAAGGAAAGTGCGAATCATGTAGAAATAGGGATAACTAATCATGCACACTTACTTCAACATAGTACAGAAGACACTGTATACCAATTATTCAAACACATAATTGTAGATGAAGCGCACAGAATACAAGACTACGCTTTAAATCAAGTAACTGATGTATTAAGCTATCAACACATTAAATATCACCTTGGTTTATTAGGTAAAAATGAACAAGAGAAATTATTTAAGAGGTTGGATAAGTTAGAAAACAGAAGAGTTATAGAACAATATCCAATTGAACCGATTGATATTTATCAACTAAAACGAGATATAGATTTATTGCATGAACAAAATGAAAATTTATTTGATAATTTAATGAATCAAATTAACGAAAAACATCATAATCAGCAACAATATGACAATCAAATCCATTACTTTTATGATTTAGAAATTGATGAGATTTCCGAAATTTTCAAGAAGCAAATTAGTACAATAAATCAAATATTATCAAGATTCAAATCTTATACACATGCTCATATAAAAGCATTTAGAAAAGAGCTTATTTATATTTATCATCAATATACTAAAATTTATAATATGATAAAAGCAGGGCAAGTGCCGTTTGTTTCTATAAAAAAATTATCCCAGAAATCAACACTTTCTTTATTTGTAAAAAAAGAAGAAGTGAAAGATTTATTAAATGAAGTATTCATAGAACAGTTTAATAGTAATATATTTATTTCAGGGACTTTAACAGTTAATGAATCATTTAACTCGTTTAAATCAATGTTTCCAGATGATATAGCATTTAAAAGCTATTTCCTAAATGATATATACGATTTAAAAAATCAAGCATCATGTTTCGTTCCAGAAAACATGCCACAATATCAATACCAAGACCAAGATGAATACATTGAAACAATCGTGCATTATTTATCAGCTTTTGTAACTGAAACCAATCAAAAATGTTTAGTTTTATTTACCAATTATTCAATGTTATATCAAGCTTATCGATATATGGAAGAACTAGAAATGTTTAGTGATTATGTCATTTTAATGCAGCAACAACATTCGCACGTCTATAAATTAGTACAACAATTTAATCAGTTTGATAAAACGATATTGTTAGGTACTTTGTCATTCTTTGAAGGCTTCGATTATCAATCTGCCGGAATAAAATGTGTCATGATGACAAAATTACCGTTTATACATCAAGACGACCCAAGATATCATCTGATGAAAGATGAATTTGAAAATCCTTTTAAAGATTTTGTTTTGCCTGATGCAGTAACAAAATTCAGACAAGGTATTGGCAGATTAATTCGTAACAAACATGATCAAGGCTTACTTGTGTGCTTTGACAGAAGAATTTTAGATAGTACTTATAGTAAATTTTTCATTAATGCTTTAGGAGAAATACCTGTTATAGAAGGCGACATAGATAAATTTACAGATAAGCTAAGAAAATATTCAAACAGATAGCAGTTCCATGTATTATTTGATAAAATAACAATAGGTAATTTATTTGAATAGGAGAAATAATAATGAACATAACGATTAAACAAGCTAAAGATTATGTCAATCAAGAAGTGACAATCGGTGCTTGGATTGCTAACAAGCGATCAAGTGGTAAAATTGCGTTTTTACAATTAAGAGACGGGACAGGCTTTATGCAAGGTGTTGTAGTTAAAGCTGAAGTTTCGGAAGAAGTATTCCAAACTGCAAAATCTATAAACCAAGAGTCATCTGTATATATCACAGGAACAATTACAGAAGATGACCGTTCTAAATTTGGATATGAAATACAAGTAAGTGATATTGAAGTTATTTCAGAATCACATGATTATCCAATCACACCAAAAAATCATGGTACAGAATTCTTGATGGACCACAGACATTTATGGTTACGTTCTAAACGTCAACATGCTGTTATGAAAATTAGAAACGAAATTATTCGTGCGACATATGAATTCTTTAATGACAATGGATTTACAAAAATAGATCCACCTATATTAACGGGAACTGCACCAGAAGGTACGAGTGAGTTATTCCATACTAAATACTTTGATGAAGATGCATTCTTATCACAAAGTGGCCAGTTATACTTAGAAGCTGCTGCAATGGCACACGGAAGAGTATTCAGTTTCGGACCAACTTTTAGAGCAGAAAAATCAAAAACTAGACGTCATCTAATTGAATTCTGGATGATTGAAGGCGAAGTGGCTTTCATGAACCACGATCAAAGTTTAGAAGTACAAGAAAACTATGTACATCACATAATTAAATCTGTACTTAAAAACTGTCAATTAGAATTAGAACTATTAGAAAGAGATACTTCTAAATTAGAACAAGTTACAACGCCTTTCCCTCGTATTACTTACGACGAAGCAGTTGAGTTCTTAATTGAGGAAGGCTTTACTGATATTGAATGGGGAGACGACTTTGGAGCGCCACATGAAACGGCTATCGCTAACCACTACGATAAACCAGTATTCATCGTGAACTACCCAACTAAAATTAAACCATTCTATATGGAACCAAATCCAGAAAACCCTGATACAGTTTTATGTGCTGACTTAATTGCACCCGAGGGATATGGTGAGATTATTGGTGGTTCAGAAAGAATTAATGATTTAGAATTATTAAATCAACGTATTAGAGAATACGGTCTTGATCCAGAAGCTTACGAATACTACACTGACTTAAGAAAATACGGTAGTGTTCCTCATAGTGGTTTTGGATTAGGCCTTGAAAGAACAGTAGCTTGGTTAAGTGGCGTAGAACATGTAAGAGAAACATCACCATTCCCAAGATTATTAAATCGCTTATATCCATAGGAAGTGGGACAGAAATCTCATTTAAACCCCACCTCGACAGGATAACTAGATTTGAAAAGCTTGATATGAGCGTATTATCAATCCTGTCAGTTATGGCTAATATAATGAATGAGTCTGGGACATTTATTTATGTCTCAGACTCTTCTATTACAAAGTAGGTGAAATAAACATGTACACGAGCCAAATGTTAAAAGAAAAACCGGTTGTAATACAAAGATCTTTATTTAATCATTACGCAGATTTAGGTTTAAATGAAAAACAATTTGTTATTTTAATTAAACTATTGGATAAAGAAAATAACAGTGGTCTACAACCACCTTTAGAAGAAGTTCAACAAGGAACGAGTTTATCTATACAAGAAGTTAGTCACATAGTTAACCAATTATCTTTGCTGAAATGTATAGATATTAAAATCGAAAAAGACGAACAGCATAAATATAATGAGTTTATATCATTCGAACCATTGTATGAACAACTAGCTTTAGTTTTAAACGAAAGTACTCAAGAAAATGAAAATGAAAAATTGAATATTCAATTCAAAAATTTGTTCCAAGAATTTGAATCTACTTTTGGTAGACCTTTAACACCTCTAGAAGTACAAACGCTTAATCACTGGATTGATAGTGACAAACATTCTAACGAGCTGATTATGAGTGCTCTAAACGAAGCACACAGTTTAGAAAAATTGAGTTTTAAATATATAGATAGAATTTTATTAAATTGGAAAAAGAAAAATATCACAACAGTTTCTTCTTCTAAACAAGAAAGTGAAAAATTTAATCAAAGTAAAAAAGTAAAACATAATGTTAATTTAATCCCAACTTTTGATTGGGTGAATGGGGAGAATCCTTATGATAAGTAAAAAGAAAGCATTAGAAATGGTTGATGTAATTGACGGGATGTTTCCTGATGCTGAATGCGAACTTAGACATGATAATCCTTTCGAACTTACAATTGCAGTATTACTATCTGCCCAATGTACAGACGTCTTAGTCAATAAAGTTACAAAATCTTTATTTGAAAAGTACAAAACACCTGAAGATTATTTAAATGTAAGTTTAGAAGAATTACAAGATGATATTAGATCGATAGGTTTATACCGCAATAAAGCTAAAAACATACAGAAATTATGCCAATCATTATTAGATAACTATGATGGTATCGTTCCACAAACACATAAAGAACTAGAATCATTAGCTGGAGTAGGTAGAAAAACAGCTAACGTAGTCATGAGTGTTGCTTTTGGAGAACCATCACTAGCAGTGGATACACATGTAGAACGTGTTTCAAAACGATTAGGAATATGTAGAATTAAAGATAATGTTCGACAAGTAGAAGATAGACTATGTAGCATTATCCCTAGAGAACGTTGGACGAAAAGTCATCATCAACTTATATTCTTCGGAAGATACCATTGTGTAAGTCGTAAACCAAAATGTGAAGTATGTCCTTTATTAGATGATTGTAGAGAAGGGCAAAAACGATTAAGAGCAGGATTAGTAAAGGTTGATGGCGCATGATAGATAAAAATGACTTTATAGAACTAGAAGAACAAATAGAACCGTTAGTAAAGCAAAAGCAATTAAAAACTGATAAAGCACGTCAACTTCTAGATCAATATTACAAACTGATTATGGACTATTTTAAACAAATCAATGAAATAGAAGAGTTTGATATAGATAATATAGAACAATATCCAGTAGTACCTATGAACTTTTCAGAAAGATATCAATATATTAATCAGCGAATCTATCACTTTATGGGATATAGACAAATGGTGACACTTAAAGATGAATTGATTAAGATGAATGCGAGATATCAATTGCAACTAAAAAGAAAACGAAACTCACAAAAATAAAAGGTCTTTTCATTAGATAAATTATTCTAATGAAAAGACTTTTTTCATTGGACGAGGAATTTATATTTATGGGGCTAAAGAGCTTGTTTGAATGGACTTGCACGTTAGAGCAGGTGATTTTACATTTATTATTGTCACGTTTGATAAGAAAAGGCAACAAGGCTATCCTTATTGACACGTTTGATAAGAAAAGGCAACAAAGCCACTCTTATTGTCACGTTTGATAAGAAATGACAACAAGGCTACTCTTATTGTCACGTTTGATAAGAAATGACAACAACCGCACCCTAAACAACACTATTTTGTATCAAACAAAAAAATGGTAGCTCATATGAGCTACCATTTTTCTTTAATTTTCATCTTTTGCTTGTTCTGCAGCTTGTTCTGCTGAACTAGAGCTGGATGAGCTATTAGTGGAACTATCACTTGAGGAATCATCTTCATCACCATCAGAGTCGGAGTCAGAGGATTCTTCAGTTGTAGGTTGTTCCGTTGTTACATCTTCATTACGTGCTTGTTGTGGAGATGTATTAGATTGTGTTGAATTCTGTGTTGAGTTTCTTTGTGTTGTTTGTGGTTCATTTGTATTTACGTTGTTATTGTTGTTTGAGAAATTGTAACTGTCATTGTTTTCTTGTTCGTTGCCAGTGTCTGGTGATGAACTAGTTGTTGTTTGATTATCCTCATTACCAGCAACACTTAAGCTCTTGCCGCTACCTGATACTGAATCTGGTTTTTCAAAGTCAGTGCCATCGTAACTTGAAATTTGACTCATTACATCTTTGAATAACGTTTGTGGTTTTACTTGTTCGTCATGTCCTAAGAATGAGTTTTCACCGTATTCTTTAACTTTAGTGAAGCCCATCCATACTGACATTGTGTACTGTGGTGTATAACCAGTAATCCAAACGTCTTTAGCTGCATTTTCAGGTAAGTTATATTCAGTGTAAACTTCGTCACCATAAGTACCTGTACCTGTCTTAGCAGCTACGTTAAGTCCGCTAATACCCATTCCGTAAGCTGAACCATAAGGATCGAATGTTCCTTTAAGCATTTCAGTTAACATATAAGCAGTGTAATCTTCCATAGCTTTATGGCTTTCTTTAGAGAATTTAATTGTTTCATCATCTTGTGTTACAACTTTTCTTATTGATTTAGCTTCGTTGTATGTTCCGCCGTTACCCATAGAAGCAAATGCTGATGCTAATTGAGTAGTGGAGAATTCAGATTGTGAACCACCAAGTACTTCTGATGGACCGATTGTATCTTTATAATTTAAGTTTACTTTAGATGCGAAGTCTCTAACAGCTTTCTCACCAGCGTTTTGGTTTGTTTCTTGCCAAGCTTTCAATGCTGGTATGTTATAAGATCTTGCAAGTGCATCAGCCATTGTTACTGAGCCATGACCTTTACCATCATAGTTCTTAAATATGCTACCGTTAATATTATATTCATTTTCATCTTGGAACTTATGGTTTGTAGCATACTGCATATTTTCAATAGCTGGACCATAAGCTAGTAATGGTTTTAATGATGAACCAGTAGGGTGGGCATCTGTTGCTTGGTTTCTATCTACAACATCTTTATAATTCTTACCACCACTAATACCTACAAGTTTACCAGTCTTCGTATTTACTATTGAAGAACCAGCAATTTGGTCATCGTTTTTATAGAATGTACCATTGTCGATTGAATCTTGTAATGTTTTTTGTACATCTTTGTCCATATTTGTGTAAATCTTAAGTCCGCTTGTCATAATATCGTTTAATGACTGTTTCTTGAATGCTTTGTTTTCTTTAAGTTCTTGTTTAACGTAGTTAACATATGATGCGTATTCATTGTCTGGTGTTTCAGTCATTGCATCGTTTCTTTCTTCTACAGTACGTTTGATTAAGTTTTTATCTATTGGTGTATCTTGTGCTTCTTTCATTTCTTTCTTAGAAATTCTACCATGTCTTTCCATTAAATAGAGTACAGTATCTTTACGCTTTTCAGCACCTTCAGGATTATCATATATATTATATTGGTTAGGTACTTGAGGTAAACCAGCTAAATAAGCAGTTTCGGCTAAATTAAGATCTTTTAGCTTCTTATCAAAATAATATTTAGCAGCTGTTTGAGAACCGTAAATACCATCTGAATAGTAGATTTTATTTAAATACATTTCAAAGATTTCATCTTTAGAGTATTCTTGTTCTAATCTGTATGAAAGATATGCTTCTTGTGCTTTTCTCTCTACTGATTTCTTATCTGTTAAGAATGAGCGTTTAACAACTTGTTGTGTTAATGTTGAAGCACCTTGTGAGCCAAATCCGCCCGTAAAGTTTTTCATAACAGCTCCAGATAAACGTTTGTAGTCTAAAGCACCATGTTCATAAAATCGATTATCTTCTGTTGCTAATACTGCATCTTTCATTTTGTCAGGAACATCATCAAATTTTACGTGTTCACGTTTTTGTCCCATGTATAAGGTTGTTACGAGGTTGTCGTTCTTATCGTAAATCTTAGTTGGTAATTGGTCTTTCAAAGCACTTTCATTGAAAGCAGGAGCTTTCCAAGCATAGTATGCAAATAATAGAACACCTACTATGACCATTGCCAAAAATGCTAGAACAAGGATACCAAACACCTTGATTATAGTTCTTTTGATATTCCTCTTCTTCTTAGGTTGTTCTTTGTTATTTTTACTATTAGAAGCTTTTGATTTACTCATTTGAGCGCCTCACTTTCTATTTTTATCAATTGATCAACTATTTTTATGTAGTCTATTCTAGGTCTATATTGGTAAGGAATTAAATAACCATCTCTTTCGATTTCTTGTTTAGTGATTGATTTTTTGCCTCCTGATTTATATCTGTCCCAATATACCATGAATTTCCTAAAAGGCAATAAAAATACGCTATCATGGTAGCTGAATTTTATCAATAAAAAACATATGCCTTTTTGTTTTAAAATTTGGTTCATGTGAGAAACTTGATGATCATGAATGTTATTTAAAGGGAAACTCGTTTTGTTTTTAGTTTCTTTGGCTTCAAAGTCAATATAATATCCTTGGTAAATACCATTATAATCTGTAGTAGAAGGCTTTCTAAAATAAGCTTCCTTAATAACAGCTTTTTGTCTCTTCGGATAATCTACATCAACAATTTGCACTGGTGTCGGTTTTTTATGAATAACTGCGATTTCTTCTAATCTATAAAATTGATTAGATTTATCAATTTCCTCTTCTAAATTCATCCCACGTTTACCATATTGTATTTTACTATAATTTGTCTGGTTTTGCCGTGAGACTTTAGAAGTATTTTTTGAAACTTTTTTACCATTTGGATAATTCAAATACATCACCTAGCTTTACTTCATAAAAACTCTACATATTATACCTTATTTCATTATAAGTTACAAAAGTTTTTTATGAAACATATATATTCTAGAACATACCTAGTTATGTTATCATTTTATCGTGAGGTATTATAAATTACAAACTGATTGATAGTAGGGATAAAAATGATTGAAACACTTTTAAATAAACTTACTGAAATGCAAGAAATTTTTAGTAACGCTAAAAATGATCATGAATATGATTTCTATAAAGATGTTGTACCTTTTGTTGAATATGTAGATGAATGTCTAGAACAATTTATACAACATAAAAATACAATATTACAATTACAATATATGAATGAACAAAAGTTCGAATTATTAATAGATAACTATAAAGAATTATCAGTAGAATGCCATTATAAACGTACAAGTAAAAAACTATTTCTAGAAAAACATAAAGCTGTTCAACATGATTTAAAATATATACAAACACATTTAGGTGATTTGTCATGAGTTCTATTTATTTTACAGGGTATAAGCCTTTTGAGTTAAATATTTTTAAAGATGACCAACCAGAAGTAAAAGTCATTAAAGCTTATATTAAAGAATTGATAGAAAATGAAATAGAAGAGGGGCTTGAATGGGTTATTATTTCAGGACAGCTTGGTTTTGAATTATGGTCCGCTGAAGTTACGATTGATTTAAAAAATAAATACCCAGATTTAAAGCTCGCAATCTTGACTCCTTTTCTAAATCATTTTAATAAATGGAATGAAACAAACCAGCAAAAGTATCAAAACATCGTCATGAATGCTGACTACCTCAACGCTATACATCAAAGTGAGTATCAAGGCGCGTTTCAATTTCAACAAGCTAATGATTTCATTTTAGATAATACTGACAAGACCATTTTATTTTATGACGACGAACAAGAAGCTTCACCAAAGTACTTTAAGACTAAGTTAGTTGATTTTGCGGAAAAGACAAATTATACTTATAATGTTATAACATTCATGGATTTACAGGATTTTATGGAATTTAATTATAATAATGGTAATGAATCTTATTAAATGAGGTGTAAAAATGGCTGATGTAACTTTGAAGTTATCTGCTAAAGATATTTACGAGAAAGAATTTGAAAGAGGTCTAAGAGGTTTCAAGACTGAAGAAGTCGATGCATTTTTAGATGACATTATTTCTGATTATCAAAAAATGGCAGACTTAAATAATGAAGTCATTAAATTAACTGAAGAAAATAGTAAATTAAATAAAGAAATCGAACAATTAAGGATTAGAGTTGCCTCAGGTAGACCACAAGGCTCTCAACAATACAGCTCTAATAATGTCGATATTTTAAAGAGAATTTCAAATCTTGAAAAAGCTGTATTTGGTGAATAAAAGATAGTTATTAATCATAATTTATGATATAATTCTTCTTTGAGTGATATTTCGGGTAATCGCTACGTAAAGTAGAGGAAAGTCCATGCTCACACATTCTGAGATGAATGTAGTGTTCGTGCTTGGTGAAACAATAAGCCAGGGCAATTATTGACGGCAACGAAATAACCTAAGTTTATTTTAAATATGGTTAGTGTAGTTTGAAAGTGCCACAGTGACGTAGCTTCTACAGAAATGTAGAAGGTGGAACGCGGTAAACCCCTCGAGTGAGCAATCCAAAATTGGTAGGAGCACTTCTTTGACGGAAATGAACGGAATAAGAAGGTATGTTAAACATACAGACAGATGATTATCACTGGCGTACGAGTGTAACTAGTACACGTTTGAAGTACTAAAGGACAGAACATGGCTTACAGATTTATCACTTACTAGTGTCGCTCTCCCACGTAGGAGAGCTTTTTATTTGGAAATAATATTAAATTTAATATAAAGGAGTATATACATGTATCAATTACTCGCTACTAGTCCAATGGGATTAGAATCAATTGTTGCTAAAGAAGTTCAAGAACTTGGCTATGAAACAACAGTAGAAAACGGTCGCGTATTATTTGAAGGTGACGAAACTGCAATAGTGAAAGCAAACTTATGGTTACGAACAGCTGACAGAGTCAAAATCGTAGTCGGACGCTTTCATGCTACCACTTTTGATGAACTTTTTGAAAAGACAAAATCATTACCATGGGAAAGTGTTATCGGAGCTAAAGGTATGTTCCCTGTTCAAGGTAAAAGTGTAAAATCTAAACTCTTCAGTGTTTCTGACTGCCAAGCAATTGTTAAAAAAGCAATTGTTGAAAGACTTAAACATGTATATAACATAAAAGGTTGGATTGATGAAACAGGTAGTAAGTATCAAGTAGAAGTTTCAATGTTGAAAGATGAAGCATTCCTTACTATTGATACTTCTGGTTCAGGATTGCATAAAAGAGGCTATAGATTAGCACAAGGTGAAGCACCAATGAAAGAAACATTAGCAGCAGCACTTGTTCGCTTAACGAATTGGAAAGGTGAAACACCATTTATCGATCCGTTCTGTGGTTCTGGAACAATTGCTATAGAAGCTTGTTTAATCGCTCAAAATATAGCACCAGGATTTAATCGAAGTTTTGCAAGTGAAGATTGGGATATTATACCAGAAGGTTTATTTGAACAATTAAGACAAGAAGCTGATGAAGCTGCTGACTATGATAAAGAAATTAATCTTGTGGCAAGTGATATAGATCCTAAAATGGTAGAAATAGCTAAAGCAAACGCTGATGAAGTAGGTTTAGGAGACGTTATCAAATTTAAAGTACAAGACGTTCACGATGTTTCAGTACCAGAAGGTCCAGTATCTATAATTGGTAACCCTCCATATGGAGAGCGTATAGGTGAGCGAAACGAAGTAGAAGCTATGTATAAACATTTAGGCGAAATTATAAATAAAAACAATCAAGTTTCACTTTATATGTTAACAAGCTATAAAGAATTCGAACATTTAATAGGTCGTAAAGCAACAAAACGAAGAAAACTCTTTAACGGTTATATTGAATGTACTTATTATCAATATTGGGGTAAAAGAAAATAAACCTTATTGTTATAGACAAATCAAACGCGAAGATGCGTGTTGATTTGTCTATTTTTTGTAGTAGGTGGGGTAGTTATTGACACTTCTCACTAAACGTGTCAATAACGATAGTCTTGTTGACACTTCTCATCAAACGTGTCAATAACAGTACCCTTGTTGACGCTTCTCACCAAACGTGTCAATAACGATAGTCTTGTTGACACTTCTCATCAAACGTGTCAATAACAGTACCCTTATTGTCTTTTCTCATCAAACGTGTCAACAACATATTGTAAAATCACTGGCTAACGTGCAAGTTACATTAAACAAGCTCGTTAGCCAATATGATACTGCCCAAAATTCATACTATTTGTTATCTTTATGAAATTCATGGTTCATATTATAGCTAAATTTTATATTTCTTTTTTGTTCTGGCAAAAAATACTTAGTACAAATTCTTCTAACTGTTCTCTCTTTGAATGGACTGCACCAATCTATAGCTTCTTTAATTGTAAATGGAGCTCTTTTTAGACAATATAATTCTCTTAAATTATTTATCAAAATTTCTTTATTTAATACATCCTTCTCACAATAAGTACAATAATTATATTTTTGTAAATCTTTAACAATGATAGTGTTTAATTTTTTACAGACTGGACACCTTATTCCTTTTTCAATGGTATTAAATTCGACAAAGTTTTCTCGTTGATAATATTTTGAATGTGTTTTTTCGTATTTTTTAATTTTATTTAAAATCAAAAAATCATTATTAGGACTTTTTATGGGAATAATTTTAGATAGGCTATTTAACTGATGGGGTAGTATAAAATTGTGATAAGGTAATTGTAAATGGTTCGTTAAAATAAAGCAGGAGTTTGTAAATACGACATATGATTCAATATTTACATTAATATCAAGCTTATTACATAAATATCTTAATTCGTGCTCAATTTTTTTCATTTGTATAAAAGGGGATTGAATTTGTGCACCTAATTTACTTTTCATAAAATTTTCTTCAAAATACCATTCTCCGCTAAAGTTTTTTATTTCAAATATGATTAATTTATTTTGAGAAATTACTAGAAAATCTATTTGTGTATGATTATTATTTCCTATTTCTAAATTTCTAAAATGACATACATTGCCAGTTGCATCTAATAATGCTTTGAAATATTTTTCACCATCATTTCCTGATTGCATAAATAATAAATCTTTACGATGGTCGTTATTGAGTATAACTCTTCCTTCTAAAGACTGGATATATAATTTATAATCTCGTTCGTTCATTTTTCTCTCCTTACAAAAATAGTATGGAACATAAGTCTTAACTTAAAATAGCATCTCATTTATAACTGAGTAAATCAGTGAAATGAGATGCTATGATTTATTTTGTTGTCAGGAAGGAACATCATAACTGTCCCGCTCCTGTTCTAATTATAATATTACCAAAGTTTACCTTCGCCCATTCCTTTTGCTCCTGGTGGTGGGTCGGTAAACATTTGTCCGATAGGGAAGGTATAAGCGATTAAGATTAATAATACTGTAACAATGATTAAGAATCTCCAATTCTCTGCGAATTTAATAACTGGTGCGTCTTGATCTAAAGCTTCAGCTACTGGGTATTCTTCGTCTCCTTTAGGTGAAAGGAAAACTAAATGTATAAATACCATTACTACTAAGATAATTGATATAAATAGTATCGTTCCGCCAACTGCTTGCAGTATTTGATATGGAACCCATTCAGCTGCTTGTTTAGATCCACCGTATGTTGAAAATGCAGATCTTCTAGGTGCCCCTTTAACTAAACCGATATAATGCATTGCGCCACTCATAACCGTCATCCCAATTGCCCATGTATAACCTTGAATAATCGCTAATTTATTTGTAAACTTAGTTAATTTTCTACCTGTACAATGTGGTATTAACCAATACATCATACCAAAGAACGTTAGTATTACTGCTGAAGCAACTGTTAAATGGAAGTGTCCAGTAACCCAAATTGTATTATGAATTAATCCATTCATTTGTGCCGAAGCGTTTACTAAACCACCAGCACCACCTGGTATAAACGCTAGCATTCCTAAAAACGGTAATACAAATCTTGCATCATTCCATGGTAGAGATTTAAACCAACCGAATAAACCTTTATATCCTAATGAACGCCCATAATTTTCAAAAGTTGCAAAAAGGCTAAACGCTGTCATAAATGATGGTACGACAACCATGAATGTTAAAATAACTTGGAAGTATTTCCATATATCATCAATACCTGGTTCAACTAATTGATGATGAATCCCAACTGGAATACTGAAGAATAAGAATAGCATGAATGACATTCTAGCTAAATTGTCAGAGAAAGCTTTTGCACCAATAATTTTTGGAACAATAGCATACCAACACATATAAGCAGGCAAAAGCCAAAAGTAAACAAGTGCATGTCCAAAATACCAAAAGAGTGTTCTACTTAATGAGACGTCGACTCTTTCAACTAAACCTAAAGACCAAGGTATAAGTTGGAAAAGAACTGTTGATGCTACCCCTAAAGAGCAGACAATCCACATAACATCGTTAATCGTAACCATATAACTTAATAATGGTGATTTCTTACCAGGATTCTTTTTCTTAAATTCTGCATATTTTAAAATTTGTCCGCTTACAGAAATCCAACTACCAACTACGACTAAAGCCATTCCAACATAGAATATAACGTGTGCTTTCAAAGGTGCATAAAATGTATATAAAACAGTTGCCTTATTTAAAAGGACCATAGTTGCAGCCATTGCTGTACCTACAACCATTACCCAAAATCCAATCCAACCTAACTTTCTTTGTAGTGGTGACAGATTTCCTGCCGTCTTCGCTACTGCTGAATATTGAAATCCAATAATAAAGAAAGTCGTTAATACTAACGCTAATACAATACCGTGTACAGTAAGTATTTGATAGTATGAAATTGATTTAGGTAGTTGTAATAAACCTGATCTAACAAAAGTTTGTAGTAAACCTGCGAGTCCCCCTAGGATTAAACAACAAATTGCTACGTACATATGTGCCATAACAAGTTTACTATCTTTTTTGCTTAAACGTTCTATCATTTCTTATCCACAACCTTTATCATCGACTTCATATCGGCATGTCCAATACCACAATATTCATTACATAAAATGAGGTATTCACGTTTTTCGTCAAACTTTTTTTCATACTGACTTATATGTCCAGGTTCTAACATCATATTTACGTTCGTACCTGGTAAACTAAAGCCATGTAACGTATCTTTGCTTGTAGCAATGATTTTTACTTTAGATCCTTTCGGTATTTCAACCTTTGCTGGTTGATAGCTAAATGCTGAAGCTACGAATACGAGTTCATAGTCATAGTCTTTCCCGCTAACTTTGTGCAAACCTGGTTTATTAAATGGTTCAATTTCATCAACTCTATCAGGGTTAATGTATTCTCTACCTGATGCTGCAGGCGTGTGTCCGTTATGTAACGCCGTAATAATTAATATCGCTAAAAATAGAACTAAGGAACTGATTCCAGTTGTCAGCCAGATTTTTTCATACTTATGCACGTAAATCCCCCCTTAAATTCTTACAAGATATAAAATGAAACAAATTACCCATAATACTGCAAAAATACCTCCTATTGTAAAAACTGAATACAATGTTCCACTTAAGTCTAAATCGTCATGTGAATGGTGTTCAGCTTCTTTAATCGTTTGATTATTTTGCCTTGTCATATGATTCATCCTTTCTTATATTCTCTTCATTACTTATAATAGAGTAGAGATTGAGAAAAATATGTGATTTAAATCACATTATCAAAATTATTTGCGCTTATTTAAAGGGGATTAATAATGAAAAGCAATCAAGAATCATTAGACTTATTATATAAATTGAAAAAAGAAATCGAAAAATCTTCGAACATTTCATTGATTAAGCAAATTAATGAAATGATAAAAAAAGTTTATAACAAACAATATACTGTAAGTTTTGTCGGCCACTTTTCTGCAGGTAAATCAACATTAATAAATAATGTCATTGGACAGAATATTTTACCGAGTTCACCGGTACCGACGACAAGTAACACTGCACAATTAATAGCATCTAATCAAAATAGCATTTCGGTAAATTTAAATGATAATCAATATACAGTTGTACAAGAACAAGAAGACGTAAAGAAGTTAAATACTGAGGATAGGGAAGTAGAGTCGATAGAAATTGAATTTACGTCTGATAAATTTAATAAAGGATTTACTTTCCAAGATACACCGGGCGTAGACTCAATGAGTGATAATCATAGAGAAAGTGCTTTTCAATATTTATTAACATCAAATTACGTATTTTATACTGTCGATTATAATCATGTTCAATCAGACATGAATTTTAACTTTATAAAGTCATTAAACAAACTTGATATACCAGTCATTCTAGTCGTAAATCAAATTGACAAACATGATGATGAAGAAATTTCATTTGAAATTTATAAAAATCGTGTGAATAAAGCACTAAAAGATTGGAATTTAAACGTAGAAGAAGTATTTTATGTTTCTAAATTTGAAACAAAATATAACGAGAAAGAAAAGTTTAATCATTTTATTCACGAATTAGATAAAAATAGAACAGAACATCAACATTTTATTGAACGCGTGACAAATTATATTAAAAATGATCAACTAGAATATATTAAGAATAATATGGAAGACATTCTATCTGAAATCGATTCTACTGAAGAAACTTTTGATGAAGATTACAAAGCTTACAAAGAAAAGTACAACGTACAAAATGAGCATTCACTTATACAAAATAAAGATGAATTCAGACAAAACTTAAAAGACACGAGAAAAGAAATATTAGATAATGCTTATTTAATGCCTTATGAAATGAGAGAAACAATTAGAAAATATTTAGAAACAACAGCGAAGGAATATAAGGTTAAAGGCTTATTTAATAAAGAAAAGAAAAAAGAAGCCATACAAAATGAAAAATTAGATTTAGTTAAAGAACAATTAGATTTAAAAATTCATGATGAAATAACTAAAGTATGGATTAAGTCATTAGAAAATTTAAATAAATATATTAATGACTCAAATCTGTTTGAAAAAATAATTAATCAAAAATATACAATTTCTAAAGAAGCTTTAGCTGAACATGTACAAGAACAACCGAACATTACTAATGACTATGTCTTAATATATACAAAAGGTATTACGGATATCATCACAAGACAAATTCGAAATGAAACGAATAGTATAATAGAAGAAATCGTTCAAAATAGTGAAGTAAAAGTAAATTCATATGAAAATACGGATCAACTAAGCTTATATGAAGAATTTATAGAATATAACGAATTATTAACTTCGCTCGTAACAAATAATTTCCAGCATTATTATATACACTTAGATGAATCTATAGATAAATTGATTGATCGTACATATATAAAAATAGAAGACTTAAACATTAACAACAACGAAGCAAAAGTTAAAAAGACATCTGAGAACATAATTGAACACAAAGAAAGTAACATGGCATTATTGAAAGAAAAAGTTCAAACTTTATCTGATTTACCGATATATCAAAGTGAAGTAACAAACATTAAAAATCAAATAGAGCGAATGGATGAAAACATAACAAAAATTGCTGTTTTCGGTACATTTAGTGCTGGTAAAAGTAGTTTAATCAATGCTATCTTAAAACGACCGATACTATTAAGTTCACCTAATCCAACTACAGCTAGTATTACAGAAATTAGCTATGGTAATACACAAGAAGTGTTGTTTAAGACATATGATCAGTTATTAGAAGAAATAAATCATATTACGGAATTCGCTAATCAATCATATGAATCGATAGAATCATTTATTAAAGACAAGAATATTAAAAGTCATCCATCCTTATCAAGTAATCACTTAGCATTTTTTGAGGCGATAGAAACAAACTTTTATGAATACGTAGAAGCCTTAAATAATAATAAACCTGTACAATTTGAACTAGAAGAACTTGAAAAATTAACAGCTAATGATACACACGCTGCATTTGTTCATAAGATTCATTTAAGATTAGAAGAGGATTGGTTAAAAGATAAAGTTATAATAGACTCTCCAGGTTTGAACTCAAACAACCAACGTCATACAAGAGAAACTGAACAAATCATTGCATCTAGTGACCTTATCATTTATGTCAGCTACTATAATCATGCATTTACAGATAAAGACGGAGAATTTCTATCATATATGCGCGACATGAATAACTTGCAGCAATCTCAAGGTTTGAAATTCGTAATTAACGCGATTGACTTAGCTGAATCCGAAGAAGATAAAGAAGCTGTTATTTCATATGTAGAATCATCTTTAGATGCATTAAATATTAAACCTGAGTGTTACCCAGTCTCAAGTAAAAATGCTATTAAAGAATATGACGAATACTTCACAAAATTTATGAACGCGCTTGATCATTTTGTAAAAGTTGAAAGTAAACAAGTTCTACAGTCACAAGTAGAATCTAGAATTAATCAATTAGAAAATGAACTAGAACAAATGGTTACTACGTATAGACAAGATAAAGATCAATTCGAAAAAAGAAAAGATACTTTACTTAAATATAAAAATCAAACAAACTTTAACAATCAAATTGTCGTGAAGTCACATCATCAATTAGATAAAGAAATAGATGACCAACTATATTATCTAAAAGACAGACTCATGATTCAGCTAAATGATATCGTGAAAAAACATTTTAATACTTCAACCGTTACAAATGATTTCAAAACTTCATTACAAACGAACACGAAACAATATATAGATGATATTAACCAAAAGTTAAGTTTGGAAAGTTCATTAATTACTGAAAGACTGAAGAATTTTTATAATAAAACTTTTGATGAATTATTAACACCTACAATAGTAGAATTAAATGAAGCATCAATTTTAATTTCTAAATTCAAGCACGAGTTTGAAAATAAAGTTTCAGTTCATGCAATCAGTATCCATTTAAATGATTTAGCTGATAAAACTGTTCGAACAATATCTAAAAAAGATCTATTAAAAACATCTAAAGCTAAAGAGATTCAAAAAGGGATTCTAAATGATACAATGGAATTAATTGATTCTCCAATAGTAACTTTTGATGATGAAATTAAACAAAATTTAAACAGTTATGATGAACAAGCAGAACAATACATTGAAGAATACAATATAGAAACAAATAAACTTATCGATTCTTACTTATCTATTAATATTAATAATGATTTAATAGAAAGAATTGAAAAAATCTTAAAAGAAATATAGAGGCGAAATAAATGGGAAATAGAATTTTATTAATAGATGGAATGGCTTTATTATTTAGACACTTTTATGCGACGAGTGTACACAAACAATTTATGAGAGATTCAGCTGGTACACCAACAAATGCAATTCAAGGATTTGTAAGACACGCATTTACAGCTGTTAACGACATAAAACCTACCCATGTGGCAATATGTTGGGATATGGGTTCAAAAACATTTAGAAATGATATGTTTGAAGCATACAAATCAAATCGTGTTGCACCACCAGAAGAAATGGTACCTCAATTTGATAAAGCTAAAGATATAGCTTCAAAATTAGGTTTCTGCAACTTAGGTATTACTAATTACGAAGCAGATGATGTAATTGGTACTATTAGTAAAAAAGCACAAGCAAAGGGACATGAAACTTATATCGTGAGCGGTGACAGAGATTTATTACAATGTATAGATACTGATGTACATGTATGGTTAACTAAAAAAGGTTTTAACCTATATAATAAATATGATTTAAACAGATTTAGAGAAGAATACGGTTTAGAGCCATCGCAATTAGTAGATGTAAAAGCATTTATGGGTGATACAGCAGATGGTTATCCAGGTGTTAAAGGAATAGGCGAGAAAACTGCTATTAAATTAATACAAGAACATCAATCCGTAGAAAATGTTATGGCTAATCTAGAAACATTAACACCTGGCCAACAAAATAAAATTACAACTTATCAAGCTGACTTAGAAATGTCTAAACGTTTAGCAGCAATTCATACAAATGTACCACTTGAAACAGAAGAATTATTGGCAAAAATGGAATACAATCATCATATAGAAAATTCAATTACTATTTGTAATGAACATGATTTATTCGTTTCAAGTAAATACTTGATGAGTAACTTTTCATAATGACAGACGAGGCTGGGACATAAATACATGTCTCAGCCTCTTTTATTATAATGGCAGTAGCTGACTGGATTGAAAATGCGATTATATCAAGCTTTTTCCAATCCTAGTCATCCTTGCCGGGGTTGGATTACGAAATCTATTTATTAAAATGAGATTTCTGTCCCACTCCCTTTTTAGTGGGATTAATAAAGAAGCAAGCGTTGATGTTGGATTAATAAGGCAGAAAATCCAAAGTAAATTATGATTTAGAAATTACCTTAATAACAACTAATACGATCAATGTAAAAAAACGAGTCTGAGACATTTACTTATCTCCCAGACTCGTTTTTTAATTTATTTAGATTTTTTCAAATGCTTTCTTAAAGCAGTTTGAGCAAGTTGGTTCGCTTCTTTATTCTTGGCACGTGGTATCCATTTTACGAATACTAAATCAAATTTTGTTTCTAATTCTTTGAAAGCTTCAAAATACGGTTTAAACAAAGCGTTTTTAGTAAATCTCTTATTTAAACTATCTTCGATCAACTTAGAATCTGTATACACTAATGCTGTCTTTACATCTAATTCATGAGATTTCTCTAAAGACTTTATAAAAGCTACCCATTCAGCACTATGGTTATCTAATGAACCGATGTACTCCGTAAAGTGATATCTTTCATTATCAATAATGATAACAGAAGCACAAGTACTTTCTCCAGGATTACCTTTAGTAGCAGCATCAAAATATATTTGTGGCATGATATTCAACTCTTTCAATTTAAATGTTCATTATTTTAAACTTACACGAACACAGTCCATACTTCAAACAAAACAAAGATTTATAATTAGTCTTCAACAAAAATAAAATCACATTTTCGAAACAAAAGTTTTTTACATTTTTGTGAATTTAAATAAATAAAACATAGATTTTTATAAAAATAGTATTTACATACAAAAATAAGGTGGTATACTAATTTGGTGCAAATTACAATTAGTTCCATTTCTTATTGGACAGAACTTGAAATAATTTTTTATTCTATGATTAAATAATTGAATTTGCATAAAATGATTGTGCACTTGACTCATATTAATGATTCAATTAAATAAAATGTACATCTTATGATTAATATCAAAACTGAATAGTAAAAATGAATCGCCTTATGAGTTAAGTTGCTCTCCAAAAATAAAAATATAAAGGAGTTTACTGATGGATAAGCAACGGCGATTACAGAAGTTTAGTATTAGAAAGTATACTGTTGGAGCGTGCTCGATATTAGTCGGGACTCTCATATTCCTAAGCTCTCCAACACACCATGCTTTTGCATCTGAAAATACTGTAGATGCTACTAAACTTGAAGTAACAGAAAAAGAGAAAGAAAATGAAGTATCAAAAGCTGAAAAGGAAGTTGAAGAAGCAGTTAACACGACTGAAGCAACTTCTACAAATCAGTCAGCAACTGATGAATCAACAGAACAAGCTAAATCTGAAGAAATAATTAAGCAACAAGTAGAACAAGAGAAAGTTGACTCTATAGCAGAGTCTTCGAAACCTGAAGAATCAATCAATAAATTAGAAGTTAAGAACGAAATAGACAATAAACAAGAAGTTCCTGTCAAACAAGATACGGTTGAAGAAATGGAGATACCTAAAGATGACGAAGCTTCTCAACCAGCAAAAGTAACACCAGAAGTTAAAGAAAATAAAAATCATAATGACGCTGTAAAATCAGAAGTTAAAACAGTAGCAAAAGAAAATGAACAAGTTCAAAAAGAAGTAGTATCAACAGAAATTAAAGAACATTCACAAACTGAGAAGAAAACTACTGAATCTGAACAAAAACTAGACAAAACTGAAACGCCTAATAAAACTGCTGTTGCAGTAAAACAACCAAGAGAAGAAAGAAGTATTAGAACAAGAAGAGAGTTAAGAAGTGATGATGATTCAGCACCTAGAGAAAATGTAAATAATGAGACTAGCTCTGACAATTTTGTTATAACTGGTAAAGCTTTTGGCAAAAAAGCAAATGATCAAGAGGTATCAGACTATGCTCATATAGCACATAGTTACGTAAAAGAAAATGGAGATAACGTTGAGTTTCATTATGTTATCCATTTCAATAAAGCTGAATCTAATAAAGCACGAGGACGTTTTTATGTTTATGCACCATCATTTGTAAAACTCACACCAGGTTCTATACAAAGAGTAACTGGTAGCGGAACTTTTAATAATTGGAAAAATAAAGCTCTAGTTACTGGTGGTAGCAAGCTTAATTCTATGGTATATCAAGCGATGATTCCTGTTGATAGAGATTATTATAGAAATTTAACTAAAATAACAGATGAAGATAACTTCTACTATATACATGAAGAACTTAATCATAGACGTAATTCATATATAGCTAAAATGACGGCAACAGTATCTAAAGATATTCTAAGAAAAAACAACGGTAAATTCTATGTTGCAATAGGAGTTGCGACTGAAAATATAGCAAGAGCAAATAGAGCTAACCATGTTAATTTTATAGAAAACCGCGCTAATGTATCAGATGCAGACAAATTTAACCCTAAAAGCATAGAGCAAACAGTTGAAATCAACGAAAATCCAAATGCTGAACAATCTATTAATACATCTGGATTACCAAATGGTACAAAATATGTATACACATCACCAGTAGACACAAGCACTATAGGAAATAAAAACACAACTGTACGTGTTAGTTACCCAGATGGTACTCATGACGATGTGCTCGTTGTGTTAGTAGTCAATGACACAGTAGCTCCAGTAGGTCCGACAATTGAGAATCAATCAATTGAAAAAGATAAAGCTATTGATCCTATTACGATTCCAAATGCGACAGATAATAGTGGAGAAATCAAACCTACAAGCGTAACTGGATTACCAACAGGTTTAAACTATAATAATCAAACTAACCAAATTACAGGTACACCAATTGTTGAAGGTACAAATGATGTAATGGTTACTTATACAGATACAAGTGGTAATACAGTTACAAAAGTATTCCAACTAAATATTACGGATACAACACCACCAGCTAAACCTGTAATCCAAACAGACTTAACAGGTAAAGGTGGCACTACTGACCCAATTACAGTTCAATCTGAACCAGGTTCAAAAGTAGAACTATTCGATAAAGATGGTAATAAGATTGGTGAAAGTACTGCTGACGATCAAGGTAATGCGGTAATTACACCTACAAAACCTTTACCAGAAGGTAACATCACAGCGAAAGCGACAGACAAAGCTGAGAACCCTAATACTTCTGAACCTTCTGAACCTATAAAAGTTACAGATACAACTCCACCAGCTAAACCAGTTATTCAAACAGATCTAACTGGCAAAGGCGGAACAACTGAACCAATTACAGTTCAAGCTGAACCAGGTTCAAAAGTAGAATTATTCGATAAAGATGGTAACAAAATAGGTGAAGGCACGGCTGATGATCAAGGTAATGCGGTAATTACACCAACTAAACCTTTACCAGAAGGTAACATCACAGCGAAAGCGACAGACAAAGCTGAGAACCCTAATACTTCTGAACCTTCTGAACCTATAAAAGTTATAGATACAACTCCACCAGCTAAACCAGTTATTCAAACAGATCTAACAGGCAAAGGCGGAACAACTGATCCAATTACAGTTCAAGCTGAACCAGGTTCAAAAGTAGAGTTATTCGATAAAGATGGAAACAAAATTGGAGAAAGCGAAACAGATAATAATGGTGTCGCTATGATTACACCGACAAAACCTTTACCAGAAGGTAACATCACAGCGAAAGCGACAGATAAAGCTGAAAATCCTAATACGTCTGAAGCTTCTGAACCGATAAAAGTTACAGATACAACTCCACCAGCTAAACCTATAATTCAAACAGACTTAACAGGTAAAGGCGGTACGACTGAACCAATTACAGTTCAAGCAGAACCAGGAAGTAAAGTAGAATTATTCGATAAAGATGGTAACAAAATAGGTGAAGGTACTGCTGACGATCAAGGTAATGCGGTAATTACACCAACTAAACCTTTATCAGAAGGTAACATCACAGCGAAGGCCACAGATAAAGCTGAAACACCAAATACGTCTGAAGCTTCTGAACCGATAAAAGTTACAGATACAACTCCACCAGCTAAACCTGTAATCCAAACAGACTTAACAGGTAAAGGCGGTACGTCTGAACCAATTACAGTTCAATCTGAACCAGGTTCAAAAGTAGAGTTATTTGATAAAGAGGGTAATAAGATTGGTGAAGGTGAAACAGATAGTAACGGTATAGCTACGATTACACCAACTAAACCTTTATCAGAAGGTAATGTAACTGCGAAAGCGACAGATAAAGCTGAGAACCCTAATACTTCTGATGCTTCTGAGCCGATAAAAGTTACGGACACAACTCCACCAACTAAGCCTGTAATTCAAACAGACTTAACAGGAAAAGGCGGCACAACTGAACCAATTACAGTACAAGCAGAACCTGGTTCAAAAGTAGAGTTATTCGATAAAGATGGTAACAAAATTGGAGAAGGCGAAACAGATAATAATGGTGTCGCTATTATTACCCCAACTAAACCTTTACCAGAAGGTAACATCACAGCGAAAGCTACGGATAAAGCTGAAAATCCTAATACGTCTGAAGCTTCTGAACCGATAAAAGCTACAGATACAACTCCACCAGCTAAACCATTAATCCAAACAGATTTAACTGGCCAAGGCGGTACAACTGAACCAATTACAGTACAAGCTGAACCAGGTTCAAAAGTAGAACTATTCGATAAAGATGGAAACAAAATAGGTGAAGGTACTGCTGACAATCAAGGTAATGCGGTAATTACACCAACTAAACCTTTATCAGAAGGTAACATCACAGCGAAGGCCACAGATAAAGCTGAAACACCAAATACGTCTGAACCTTCTGATTCAATGAAAGTTACAGATACAACTCCACCTGCGAAACCTGTAATTCAAACAGACCTAACTGGCAAAGGCGGTACGACTGAACCAATTACAGTTCAAGCAGAACCAGGAAGTAAAGTAGAATTATTCGATAAAGATGGGAACAAAATTGGAGAAGGTGAAACAGATGGTAACGGTATAGCTACGATTACACCTACAAAACCTTTACCAGAAGGCAACATCACAGCGAAAGCGACAGATAAAGCTGAAAACCCTAATACTTCTGAAGCTTCTGATTCAATTATGGTAACAAATCCAAAAGATACTGATGATACAACGGATAACCAAGATTCAGATATAAACAGTGATGGCAAAAATAATAAAGATGAATCTAATACAAACAACACAACATCAACTGACAATGATGGTGATGGACAACCTGACGTAACAAAACCATCGCAAGATTCTAACAACAATGGTTCTAATCAATCTAATACTGGTAACAACAATCCGAGCAATGCCGACCAACATAAAGATACAAATAACGATAACACACCAAATAACCAAGACTCAGATATTGAAGGTAACGGTGTTAATAATAAAGATGAAAATGTTGCAAGCACGGATCCAACGAATGCAGATACTAACAGTAATGGAATTTCAGATGGCGGTGAAGATGCTGACAAAGATGGTAATAATCTACCTAATGTAACAACACCATCGCAAAATCCAAGCAACAATGGTGTAGATGAGAAACCAGGTAATAACAATGGTTCTGATCAACCAAATACTGGTGGAAATGAACAAACTAATAATGGCGACGGTGTAAATAATAAAGATGAAGATGTTGCAAGTACGAATCCAACGAACTCAGACTCTAATAGTAATGGTATTTCAGATGGCGGTGAAGATGCTGATAAAGATGAATCTAATCCAAGCGCTTCAACACCAACTAATAATGATGGTGACGTACAACCTGACGCAACAACACCATCGCAAAATCCAAGCAACAATGGTGTAGATGAGAAACCAGGTAATAACAATGGTTCTGATCAACCAAATACTGGTGAAAATGAGCAAACTAATAATGGCGACGGTGTAAATAATAAAGATAAAGAAGTTGCAAGCACGGATCCAACGAACTCAGACTCTAACGGTAATGGTATTTCAGATGGCGGTGAAGATGCTGATAAAGATGGTATCTCGAATAAAGATGAATCTGATTCAAACAGTACAATACCAACTGACAAAGATGGTAATGGTCAATCTAATACTGGTAACAACAATCCGAATAATACCGATCAATATAAAGATACAAATAACGATAACACACCAAATAACCAAGACTCAGATATTGAAAGTAACGGTGTAAATAATAAAGATGAAGAAGTTGCAAGTACAGATCCAACGAATGCAGATACTAACAGTAATGGAATTTCAGATGGCAGTGAAGATGCTGACAAAGATGAATCTAATCCAAGCGCTTCAACACCAACTAATAATGATGGTGACATACAACCTGACGCAACAACACCATCGCAAAATCCAAGCAACAATGGTGTAGATGAGAAACCAGGTAATAACAATGGTTCTGATCAACCAAATACTGGTGAAAATGAGCAAACTAATAATGGCGACGGTGTAAATAATAAAGATAAAGAAGTTGCAAGCACGGATCCAACGAACTCAGACTCTAACGGTAATGGTATTTCAGATGGCAGTGAAGATTCTGATAAAGATGGTATCTCAAATAAAGATGAATCTGATTCAAACAGTACAATACCAACTGACAAAGACGGTAATACTCAACCTGACATCACAACATCTGCCCAAGATCCAAACAACAATGATTCTGGTCAATCTAATACTGATGATGACAATCCAAATAATACTGACCAATCTAAAGATACAGATGATGATGGTACTCTAGATAACCAAGACACAGATATTGATGGCGACGGCATAAGCAATATAAACAAAGAAATCTCAGGTACTAATCCAATGAACTCTGATACTAAAGAAAATGGTGCGCTTAGTAACAAGGAAAAATCATTCGATAGTAAGGACTCTATACAATCACACATTGATGGAAATGTCATGACAAATAATAGCAATATTACAAACAAACAAAGCATGAATAAATATGATAAATTAAGTAGTAATAACGATATTATTAAATTAGCTGCTAAAGACGACATTTCATCAGAAGATAATGGCGTGACTAACATTAATTATGAATTAAATAATGTCAGTTCAATGAGTCAACAGAATAGCAATACAAATTTAAATGATCAAAATGCAACTAATGACATGAGCAATAATAATCAATCATCTAAAGCTCATTCAAATATTGACCATGAAGATGCAAAAGTATTGCCTGACACTGGAGAAAAGGAAAGTAAACTAACTGGTTTATTAGGTATCACTTCATTATTTGGTGGATTAACATTATTATTCAGACGTAAAAAATCTGAAGACAAAGAATAATACGCTTCTTAATAATATATAAGTAGAGGAGAGTGCACACGTGCACTCTCTATTTTAATTCAATTAAATATAAACTTTATTTATTAATACTTCTTAAGTACATAGTCAATCTCAAAGATGTATTCTTAAAATGAAAAATCTTATTCTTCAAAATAAAAGTTTTTATTACATTTTACAAAATTTATATAAATATTTTATAGAGTTTTAAAAGAATAGTATTTTACATACATAATAAAAGTGGTATACTAACTTAGAACAAATTACATTTTGTTCCATATCTTATATGTGAATAATTTAAAAGAAAGGAGAACTTATATTTTATTTATTCAATTCACATATGTTTGTGCCACTTCACTCATATAACAACGATTCAATTAAGAGTAGATAATTAACTCATGACTAATAAATAAAACTAAATAGTAAAAATGAATCGCCTTATGAGTTAAGTTGCTCTCCAAAAAATAATTTGTAAAGGGGATTGCTAATGGATAAGCAACGGCGATTACAAAAGTTTAGTATTCGAAAGTATGCTGTTGGAACATGCTCGATATTAATCGGAACACTCATATTCCTAGGCTCACCAGCAGACCATGCTTTTGCGTCTGAAAACACTTTAGATGTAGCTAAACAAGAAGAATCAGCAAAAGAAAACGAAGAGAAAGAAATTATTAAAACAGTTGAAGAAGCTGATAAATCTTCAGAAGAAAATAAACAACAAAATGAAGAAACTTCAACTAATCAACCAACAACTGAAGAAACTGATAAGCAACAAGTAGAAGTAGAGAAATCGGTAACTACAGAAGAAACTGTAAAACCCGAAGAATCAGTTAACAATGAAAACGCAGCAGATAAACAAGAATCTACTGTCAAAGAAGAAAAGGTTGAAGAAGTAGAGAAACCTAAAACTAAAGAAGTAGCAGAAAAAGAAACAAAAACAGAAAATCCTGCAACTAAAGAAGAACAACCAAAAAATGAGACTGTAAAATCCGAAGATAAGTCAGATGAAAAATCTCAAAAAGAAACAGAAAAATCTGAAGACAAATCAGTAGAAAAAGAAAAGACAAATAAAGATGATGTAGTAGTAGAACAACCTGCAACTACAGAAAACAAACAAGTTTCAGATGAAGTAGTACAACCAGAAATTAAAGAAAATACACAGTCTGAAAAGAAAACTACTGAAACTGAAGAAAAACCAGTCAAATCGGACACTCCTGATAAAGCTGGTGTAGTAACTGAACAACCAAGAGAAGAAAGACGTACTAGAACACGAAGATCTTTAAGAAGTATAGATAATTCAATGTTTAGATCTGATTCAGCAGACGTACCAAAATACAATACGGGTATATCTCAAGAAATAGATTATGATGGCAATGGAAGACTTGAAGCTTGGGGTAAATTCCCATTAGATGATCAATATGCTTGGTGTGTTGATTTCGATTTACAGAATGTAAGACGACAAGGCAACAATGCTATAATTAGATATGAAATGAGATTTAATCACACTCCTGAAAATAAAAAGAAATTTGCAAGCAGGGGGCCTATTAAATATTACTTTGGTGCTACTGAAGGAACTATAAAGGTGCTACGTGTAGAGAAAAATGGTAGCCCTCTTGATTTAAGCAGTGTGAAAGATGATAATTTAGAGAAAACTTTTAGAGCAAAAAATCCAAGTGGGTATAACTTCTTTGCGAATGACCGATTCACACCAATAACTACTGATATTAAGTCTATAAGTGGTCGAGGTTCAGATAAATTTACGGTTGAGTTTGAAGTCACTGTACCATTATCGAGATTACTTAATGAATATGAAAGCCAACCATATCCATGGAAACATAAAGCCTTCCATATAGCAGCAGGTGCTTGGTCTAATAGCTATAATTATTTAAGATATAAAGGTGTTCATAATACCGATATTAAGCCAAATATAGAAACAGATTTAACAGAGAAAGCCAATACAAAAACCCCAATTGTAGTAAGTGCTGTACCTGGTGTAACTGTTAAATTATATGCTCCAAACAACCAAGTAATAGGAGAAGGAAGAGCAGGATTAAATGGTCAAGCAACAATAACACCGACTGTAAATATTCCTGCTGGTAATATTACTGCTAAAATTGTAGTTACTCAAAAACATAACGACTCAGATGACCCACCAAGAACAAGAGAATTACAACCTAGTAATGTAAGAATCGCAACACCAAGAGTTACAGACGCAGAAAGACTTAACCCAACTGGTAAAAATCAAACAGTTGAATTAAAAGGTACACCAAACGCTGAACAGTCTATCAATACAACTGGCTTACCTACTGGTACGCGTTACGAGTACACATCACCTGTTGATACAAGAACGACTGGTGATAAAAATGCGACAGTTCGTGTAACATATCCAGATGGAAGTCATGATGACGTACCAGTTGTTGTAAAGGTAAATGATACAGTTGCTCCAACTGCTCCAAAACTGTCAAATCAAAAAAGTGAGAAAGGTTTAGCAATCGCACCGATTACACTTCCAAAAGCGACAGATAATAGTGGCGATATTGATCCAACAAGCGTAACGGGCTTACCGGCAGGTTTAACGTACAATAGCCAAACTAGACAAATTACAGGTACACCAACGACTGTAGGTACAAGTATTATAACTGTTGAATACATTGATCCTACTGGAAATGGAGTAGGCAAAACGTTTAAATACGTGGTTGAAGATACAACAGCACCACCTAAACCAGTGATCCAAACGAATTTAACAGAAAAAGCGAATACAAAAGAACCAATTACAGTTAATGCTGAACCAGGTTCAAGAGTCCAATTATTTGATAATAAAAATCAACCGTTAGGTGAAGGTACTGCAAACGCTCAAGGTAATGTCACAATTACACCTACTAGAGCGATACCAGCAGGTAGTGTAACAGCGAAAGCGACAGATGCAGCTAACAATACGTCACCAGCATCTGATGTAGTGAATGCTACTGTACGACCTACAGACGCAGAAAGACTTAACCCAACTGGTAAAAAACAAACAGTTGAGTTAAAAGCGACACCTAACGCTGAACAATCGATTAATACAGCTGGCTTACCGAGTGGTACGCGTTACGCGTACACAACACCTGTTGACACAAGAACAACTGGTGATAAAAATGCGACTGTTCGTGTAACTTATCCAGATGGTAGTCATGATGATGTCGCTGTAGTGGTGGCAGTAAATGACACAATGCGTCCAACAGCACCAGATATTAAAGAAAAGAGAAGTGAAAAAGGTGCGCCAATTCAAGCATTTACATTACCAAACGCGACAGACAATAGTGGCGAGATTAATCCAACAAGTGTAACAGGCTTACCGGCAGGTTTAACTTATAATAGTCAAACTAGACAAATTACAGGTACGCCAACGACTGAAGGTACAAGCACTGTAACGGTTACTTATAGAGATCCAAGTGGTAATAGTGTAACTAAAGAATTCATTTATAAAGTAATCGACTCTACACCGCCTGCGAAACCTGTTATCGAAACAGATTTAACAGGTAAAGCTACTAAGAAAGAACCAATTACTGTTAATGCCGAGCCTAATTCTAAAGTTGAATTATTCGACAAAGATGGTAATAAGATTGGGGAAGGCACAGCGAATGATCGTGGTAAAGCTATCATCACACCGACAAAACCTTTACCGGAAGGTAATGTAACAGCGAAAGCGACAGATAAAGCTGAAACTCCGAATACTTCTGAAGCTTCTATTCCGAAGAAAGCAACGGATACTACAGCGCCTGCGAAACCAGTCATTCAAACTGATTTAACAGGTAAAGCTGGTAAGAAAGAACCAATTACGGTTCAAGCTGAACCAAAATCTAAAGTTGAATTATTCGATAAAGATGGTAATAAGATTGGTGAAGGCACAGCGAATGATCAAGGTAATGTCGTGATTACACCGACGAAACCAATACCAGAAGGTAATGTAACAGCTAAGGCAACGGATAAAGCTGAAACACCTAATACTTCTGAAGCTTCTATTCCGAAGAAAGCAACGGATACTACAGCGCCTGCGAAACCAGTCATTCAAACTGATTTAACAGGTAAAGCTGGTAAGAAAGAACCAATTACGGTTCAAGCTGAACCAAAATCTAAAGTTGAATTATTCGATAAAGATGGTAATAAGATTGGTGAAGGCACAGCGAATGATCAAGGTAATGTCGTGATTACACCGACGAAACCAATACCAGAAGGTAATGTAACAGCTAAGGCAACGGATAAAGCTGAAACACCTAATACTTCTGAAGCTTCTATTCCGAAGAAAGCAACGGATACTACAGCGCCTGCGAAACCAGTCATCCAAACAGACTTAACGGGCAAAGCTGGTACAAAAGAACCAATTACAGTTCAAGCAGAACCGAAATCTAAAGTTGAATTATTCGATAAAGATGGTAATAAGATTGGGGAAGGCATAGCGAATGATCAAGGTAATGTCGTGATTACACCGACGAAACCTTTACCGGAAGGTAATGTAACAGCGAAAGCGACAGATAAAGCTGAAACACCTAATACTTCGTTACCTTCTGATCCAAAGAAAGCAACAGATACTACAGCGCCTGCGAAGCCTGTGATTCAAACTGATTTAACAGGTAAAGCTGGTAAGAAAGAACCAATTACGGTTCAAGCTGAACCAAAATCTAAAGTTGAACTATTCGATAAAGATGGTAATAAGATTGGGGAAGGCACAGCGAATGATCAAGGTAATGTCGTGATTACACCGACGAAACCTTTACCGGAAGGTAATGTAACAGCGAAGGCTACGGATAAAGCTGAAACGCCGAATACTTCGTTACCTTCTGATCCAAAGAAAGCAACAGATACTACAGCACCAGCGAAACCTGTCATTCAAACTGATTTAACAGGTAAAGCTGGTAAGAAAGAACCAGTTACGGTTCAAGCTGAACCAAAATCTAAAGTTGAACTATTCGATAAAGATGGTAATAAGATTGGGGAAGGCACAGCGAATGATCAAGGTAATGTCGTGATTACACCGACGAAACCTTTACCGGAAGGTAATGTAACAGCGAAGGCTACGGATAAAGCTGAAACGCCGAATACTTCGTTACCTTCTGATCCAAAGAAAGCAACGGATACTACAGCGCCTGCGAAGCCTGTGATTCAAACTGACTTAACGGGCAAAGCTGGTAAGAAAGAACCAATTACGGTTCAAGCAGAACCGAAATCTAAAGTTGAATTATTCGATAAAGATGGTAATAAGATTGGGGAAGGCATAGCGAATGATCAAGGTAATGTCGTGATTACACCGACAAAACCTTTACCGGAAGGTAATGTAACAGCGAAAGCGACAGATAAAGCTGAAACACCAAATACTTCGTTACCTTCTGATCCAAAGAAAGCAACAGATACTACAGCACCAGCGAAACCAGTCATTCAAACTGATTTAACAGGTAAAGCTGGTAAGAAAGAACCAGTTACGGTTCAAGCAGAACCGAAATCTAAAGTTGAATTATTCGATAAAGATGGTAATAAGATTGGTGAAGGCACAGCGAATGATCAAGGTAATGTCGTGATTACACCGACGAAACCAATACCAGAAGGTAATGTAACAGCTAAGGCAACGGATAAAGCTGAAACACCTAATACTTCTGAAGCTTCTATTCCGAAGAAAGCAACGGATACTACAGCGCCTGCGAAACCAGTCATCCAAACAGACTTAACGGGCAAAGCTGGTACAAAAGAACCAATTACAGTTCAAGCAGAACCGAAATCTAAAGTTGAATTATTCGATAAAGATGGTAATAAGATTGGGGAAGGCACGGCTGATGATCAAGGTAATGTCGTGATTACACCGACAAAACCTTTACCGGAAGGTAATGTAACAGCGAAAGCGACAGATAAAGCTGAAACGCCGAATACTTCTGTACCTTCTGACCCGATAAAAGCAACAGATACTACAGCGCCTGCGAAACCAGTCATCCAAACAGACTTAACGGGCAAAGCTGGTACAACTGAACCAGTTACGGTTCAAGCTGAACCAGGTTCGAAAGTTGAACTATTCGATAAGAAAGGTAATAAGTTAGGTGAGGCCGAAACAGATGGTAAAGGTATCGCTACTATTACACCGACAAAACCTTTACCTGAAGGTGAAATAACAGCAAAAGCGACAGATAAAGCTGAAAAGCCAAATACTTCTGAAGCTTCTGATCCAGTTGTAGTAACAAATCCTAAGGATACTGACAATGATGGTATTCCAGATGACCAAGACCCAGACATCGACGGGGATGGTGTGAACAATAAAGACGAAGATACTGCAGGTACAAATCCATCAAATCCTGATTCTGATGGTAACGGAACATCTGACGGCGATGAAGACGCTGATAAAGATGGTATTCCGAACAAAGATGAATCTGATCCGAATGGCACAACTGTTACGGATAAAGACAAAGATGGTAAGCCAGATATTACGACTCCGAAAGATACAGATGGAGATGGTACACCTGATAACCAAGACCCAGATATCGACGGGGATGGCGTAAACAACAAAGATGAGGAAGCTGCAGGTACTGATCCGAAGAATCCTGATTCTGATGGAAATGGTACACCAGACGGCGATAAAGACGCTGATAAAGATGGTATTCCGAACAAAGATGAGTCTGATCCGAATGGCACAACTGTTACGGATAAAGATAAAGATGGTAAACCAGACATCACAACGCCGAAAGATACAGATGGAGACGGTACACCAGATAACCAAGATCCAGATATTGATGGGGATGGCGTAAATAATAAAGATGAGGAAGCTGCAGGTACTGATCCGAAGAATCCTGATTCTGACGGAAATGGCACACCGGATGGCGATGAAGACGCTGATAAAGATGGTATTCCGAACAAAGATGAATCTGATCCAAACGGTACAACTGTTACGGATAAAGACAAAGATGGTAAGCCAGATATTACGACTCCGAAAGATACAGATGGAGATGGTACACCTGATAACCAAGACCCAGACATCGACGGGGATGGCGTAAACAACAAAGATGAAGAAGCCGCAGGTACTGATCCGAAGAATCCTGATTCTGACGGAAATGGCACACCGGATGGCGACGAAGACGCTGATAAAGATGGTATTCCAAACAAAGACGAGTCTGATCCGAATGGCACAACTGTTACGGATAAAGACAAAGATGGTAAGCCAGATATTACGACTCCGAAAGATACAGATGGAGATGGTACACCTGATAACCAAGACCCAGATATCGACGGGGATGGCGTAAACAACAAAGATGAGGAAGCTGCAGGTACTGATCCGAAGAATCCTGATTCTGATGGAAATGGTACACCAGACGGCGATAAAGACGCTGATAAAGATGGTATTCCGAACAAAGATGAGTCTGATCCGAATGGCACAACTGTTACGGATAAAGATAAAGATGGTAAACCAGACATCACAACGCCGAAAGATACAGATGGAGACGGTACACCAGATAACCAAGATCCAGATATTGATGGGGATGGCGTAAATAATAAAGATGAGGAAGCTGCAGGTACTGATCCGAAGAATCCTGATTCTGACGGAAATGGCACACCAGACGGTGATGAAGATGCCGACAAAGATGGTATTCCGAACAAAGATGAGTCTGATCCGAATGGAACTACACCAACGGACAAAGATGGCGATGGTAAACCAGACATCACAACGCCAGCTAAAGATTCTAACAACAACGGTACTGATAAACCAAACACTGGTGGAGATGACAAACCAAATACAGGCGACCAACCTAAAGATACAGACGGTGACGGCATACCTGATGACCAAGATCCAGATATCGATGGTGACGGTGTGAATAATAAAGACGAGGAAGCTGCAGGTACTGACCCAACTAACCCTGATTCTGATGGTAACAGTACATCAGACGGTGACGAAGACACTGATCATGATGGTATTCCAAATAAAGATGAGTCTGATCCGAATGGCACAACTGTTACGGATAAAGACAAAGATGGTAAGCCAGACATCACAACGCCAGCTAAAGGTTCTAACAACAACGGCTCTGACAAACCAAACACTGGCGGAGACGACAAACCAGGTAAAGACGATGGTACTGACAAACCAAATACTGGTGGAGATGACAAACCAGGTAAAGATGATGGCTCTGACAAACCAAATACTGGTGGAGACGATAAACCAGGTAAAGACGATGGTTCTGATAAACCAAATACTGGTGGAGACGACAAACCAGGTAAAGATGATGGCTCTGATAAACCAAATACTGGTGGAGACGACAAACCAGGTAAAGACGATGGGTCTGATAAGCCAAGCACTGGTGGAGATGACAAGCCAGGTAAAGATGATGGGTCTGATAAACCAAATACTGGTGGAGACGACAAACCAGGTAAAGATGACGGTTCTGATAAGCCAAGCACTGGTGGAGATGATAAACCAGGTAAAGATGATGGCTCTGACAAACCAAATACTGGTGGAGACGACAAACCAGGTAAAGACGATGGCTCTGACAAACCAAGCACTGGTGGAGACGACAAACCAGGTAAAGATGATGGTTCTGATAAGCCAAACACTGGTGGAGACGACAAACCAGGTGAGCAACCTAAAGATACAGACGGCGATGGTATTCCTGATGACCAAGATCCAGATATCGATGGTGACGGTGTGAATAATAAAGACGAGGAAGCTTCAGGTACTGATCCAAGTAACCCTGATTCTGATGGTAACGGTACATCAGACGGTGACGAAGACACTGATCATGATGGTATTCCAAACAAAGATGAGTCTGATCCGAATGGAACTACACCAACGGACAAAGATGGCGATGGTAAACCAGACATCACAACACCAGCCAAAGATTCTAACAACAACGGTTCTGATAAGCCAAGTACTGGTGGAGACGATAAACCAGGTAAAGACGATGGTTCTGATAAGCCAAACACTGGTGGAGACAACAAACCAGGTAAAGATGATGGTTCTGACAAGCCAAATACTGGTGGAAACGACAAACCAGGTAAAGATGATGGTTCTGACAAACCAAATACAGGCGACCAACCTAAAGATACTGATGGCGATGGTACACCGGATAACCAAGATCCAGACATCGACGGGGATGGCGTAAACAACAAAGACGAGGAAGCTGCAGGTACTGATCCAACAAATCCTGATTCTGATGGTAATGGTACACCAGACGGCGACGAAGATGCAGATCATGATGGTATTCCGAATAAAGATGAGTCTGATCCGAATGGCACTACTGTTACGGATAAAGACAACAATGGTAAACCTGATATCACAACGCCAGCTAAAGATTCTAACAACAACGGTACTGATAAACTAAATACTGGTGGAGATGACAAACCTGTTAAAGACAATACTACTAAACCAGCTGGAAAAGATAGCAATAAAGCAGATGATAACGGTATGACTAACAGTAATAACAACAGTAACAGCAAAGTAAATACTGACGATAAAGCTGATAGTTCAATGCACGAAAAGCACAATTCTTCAATGAAACAACATGGTACTACAAGTTCTAATGGTCAAAATGCAACTAGCAATATGAATAGTAAAGATCAACCATCTAAATCTGATTCAAATAAAGACCATAAAGGTGCAAAAGTATTACCAAACACTGGTGAAGAAGAAAGCAAACAAGCTGGTTTATTAGGTATCACTTCATTATTTGGTGGCCTAGCATTATTATTCAGACGTAAAAAATCTGAAGATAAAGAATAATATTCTCGATGATTTAAGTAAGTTTATTGCTTGAATTTATAAGAGAAGGGAGTGGAACAGATATCTCATTTTGCTAAAAAGATTTCGTAGGACCGCTCCTCGGGCAAGGGTGGCTAGGATTGAAAAAAACTTACTATAAGCATATTTTCAATCCAGTCAGCCACTGCCTATATAAAGAAACAGCCTGAGACATTTATATATGTCCCAGGCTGTTTCCTTATTTCAATAAAAAATCGCTAACCCTTATAAGGATTAGCGATTTTAATTTACTTCTATTTATAATGTTACTCTACAATTTTCCCTTTACGATACATAGACTTAGCTATATAACCAAAAGGCACATTTGTGATTGTTGTTAGTAGTTTAAGGAAGTAAGTAGTTATAAATATTTCAAATAATACAGTTCCAGGCATATTGCCATAGAATGCGATTAGCACGAATATCGCTGTGTCAACAATAGAACTAATAGCTGTACTACCATATGCTCTTATGTAGAATGTACTGTCAGAAGAAAATTTCTTTTTAATGATATTAAATAATAGTACATCTAAATGTTGACCAATAATATATGCGAAAATTGAACCTAGTGCTATTCTTGGCACGATACCAAAAATAGTTTTTAATGCATCTTGTGATACATCTTCTTGTGCTGGTATAAATGTTAATGAACATTGTAATAATATAACCATTACAATGACGGAAGAAAAACCTAGCCAAACTGCTTTCTTAGCTTGTTTTCTACCATATATATCATTTAAAATATCCGTTGCAAGATAAATTGAAGCGAACATTACATTTCCGAGTGTTGCGCTCACTGAAAATAACTCTACTGTTTTAATAACTTGTATATTTGCTATAATAGTACCTACGGCAACCCAAACAAATAGACCTGTTTTTCCAAATATACGGTATAGAATCAACATTAATATAAATGTGATTAAAAAGGTAATAATACCAAATAATTCATTATACATAACTTTGTTCCTCCTAAATTTTGATATAGCGGGTGTTTAGAAACCGCGATATTCGAACTTAACAATTATAAAGGCCAAAGTTATAAAATGCAATAAGCTTTATAATCCACAATTTATAATACTAATGATATAATTACGGTCTAAGTAAGGAGTGACGCTTATTTTAGTTGAAGATGAAAAAATAGCTATTAAAAAAATAGATCAATTAATGGAGACATATTGCAAAGGATGTTTATTAAAAACGCATTATAGAGAGACGCAAGGCAAACATCAAGCTCATCAATATTGTATATCTGAATGTTCTATAGGTATACGCATAAAACAATTGGGAAACAAACTTCAATAAGGAGGATATTATGGAAATCGTAAGAGTAGAACCAACACCAAGTCCAAACACGATGAAAATCGTATTATCATTCAAGAAAGAGGATAGAACTTCTCAAACATATACAGAAGTCAACGATCACAACCCTGAATTTATCAATCGTATTTTACAGTTAGACGGTATAAGATCAGTCTTTCATGTTATGGATTTCATTGCAGTCGACAAAAAAGGTAAAGAAAACTGGGATACTTTATTAAAAGACGTGACAGCTGCTATTTCTGGTACAGAAGATGATAACGAAGAACAAGAAGCTAAAGTCAATGAACATTACGGGGAAGTTAAAGCTGAAGTATTAAGATTTAAAGGTATTCCTTATCAAATAAAATTAACAACGGAGAATGAAGAAAAAAGAAAACAGCTACCTGAGATTTATATTGATAGTATGTTAAAAGCAACTAAAGATGAGGACAACGTTGTATTTTTAAGAAAATGGGATGATTTAGGTATCCGTTATGGCGAATTAGATGATGTAATGGAAACTGTACAAGAAGAAATTCTTGCATTATATCCAGAATCAATTCTTGAAAATTTAGTTGAAGAAGCTTTAACTAAAGATATTACAATTCCAGAAAAACAATTCATCCATGTTAGTAAGGAAGAATTCGAACAAGAACAAGATTGGAAAACACGTCTAAGAATGTTAAATGATTTTCCAACGCCAACTGAAGATGACTATCCATTACTGGAAGTCGCACTTAATGATGAAAAGCCACAAATTAGACGTATGGCTGTTGTATTGTTAGGTATGATTGAGACGAAAGAAACATTACCTTATTTATATGAAGCTATGAAAGATAAAAATGTAGCAGTAAGAAGAACAGCTGGAGATTGCTTTAGTGATTTAGGCTTTAAAGAAGCTTTACCTATTATGATTGAAGCTTTAGAAGATCCACAAAAAATCGTAAGATGGCGTGCAGCGATGTTTATTTTTGATGAAGGTGACGAAACTGCTTTACCAGCGCTTAAGAATAGACAAGATGATCCAGCGTTTGATGTTAAATTACAAGTTCAAATGGCCATTGAAAGAATTGAAAATGGCGAAGCTGCTTTAGGTTCTGTTTGGAAACAAATGGCTAACAGAAAAAGAGAGGAGAATTAATATGAATGCATATGAACAATACATGAAAGAATTAGCTCAACCAATGCGAAGCGAATTGACTGAGCAAGGATTTGAAAGCTTAGAAACACCTGACCAAGTTAAAGGTTATATGGAAGATACAGAGCAAAATGAAACAACATTTGTAGTTGTTAACTCTGTATGTGGTTGTGCTGCTGGGTTAGCAAGACCTGCTGCTGTAACTGTCGCTTTACAAAATGATAAAAAACCATCTCGAACTGCCACTGTATTTGCTGGTCAAGATAAAGAAGCAACAGAAACAATGAGAGAATACATTGCGCAAGTTCCTTCAAGCCCTTCAATGGCTTTATTTAAAGGAAATGAACTAAAATACTTTATGCCACGTGAACATATTGAAGGAAGAGATATCCAAGAAATTTGTATGGATATAAAAGACGCATTCGATGAATATTGTGACTAATTTACGCATAACAACTTCAGTAAAAACAAATGCATCTCTCTACAAACAGGTAGAAGATGCATTTCATTTGCTGAATAAAAATAAATACATACAAAACATTTCTATTATAAAACGTAAAAAATTAACGATAAAACAGATTTTTAAATCTAATGACTCACCAGTTATCGTATTTGAAAATACTGGTCCAAAACTATATTTCACTTCAGAAATACCAATTTATTTTCATTTAGATACCGCAAAAGTAAAATTAAATATGGTAAAAAATCAACAACAACCCATATTAAGTGAAATGATAAATCATATAACGAGTAAAGAAACTTCATTTAATTTTGTTGATGGAACAATGGGTTTTGGTAGAGATAGCTATTTAGTATTAAAGCAATTTCCAAACGCTAACGTATTTTCTATTGAACAACACCCTTTAATTCATTTCGTAATTTCTGAAGGTATGAAACTACAACTCAACAATAACGAATTAAAAAGAATTCATTTTATAAATGAAGATTATAATAATTGGGTTAAGTTGAATGAAGAAAAAGTTGATATATTATATTTAGATCACATGTTCGAAAAAACTTTAATAGAAAGTGATAGAATGGGTGAACTTTCTAATAATATTCTTAAAATACAAGAATATAAACCGATAAAACACTATAAATACTTAATTTTAAAGGCGCGCTTTGACAGTTTATTATTTAAAGAGTTAAATGTTATACAATGCTTACGAAAAAGTTCGAAAACGCATTACGGCTTACGCGTAAACAATAGTAAACAAGCCTTATAACAAAAAACAGAGAAAACCCTAAAATGAATAAAGGATTTTCTCTGTTTTTTAACTTTAAATGAAATGACACATTAAATATGCGTGCGTATCATTACTTATTCAGTGATACACATACTAATCATATAACATAATAATAAAAATAATCCCAAAGTAGCAAATATTTCATTCATTGAGATGGCCCCCTTTAAAGTAATGGTTATTATATTTATCTCTATTATACATAAATATCAAAGGAGTTTCTATATTATATCAGTAGTAAATTATAAGTATTTTCGTTAATATAGAAAAGAAGAATAAAGATTAAAAAGAGGTGCTCGTATGAATAACTTTGATGAAGCATATCACGATTTATGCCGCAAAGTATTAAATGAAGGCGAAAATAAAGACGATAGAACTGGTACAGGTACAATTTCAATATTTGGTCATCAAATGAGATTTGACTTGTCAGAAGGGTTTCCACTACTTACAACTAAAAAAGTTTCATTCAAATTAATTGCCACTGAATTATTATGGTTTATTAAAGGCGATACTAATATTAGATATTTATTGCAATATAAGAATAATATCTGGAACGAGTGGGCATTTAAGAAATGGATAGAGAGTGATGAATATACTGGCCCAGATATGACAGACTTCGGTAGAAGATCATTAGTTAATGATGAATTTAATGAACAATATAAAGAACAACTCGCAATCTTTAAGGATAAAATTTTAAATGATGATGAATTTATGCGTAAATATGGTGATTTAGGTAATGTTTACGGTAAACAATGGAGAGATTGGAAAGATCAAAACGGACAAAGCTTCGATCAACTTCAAACTTTAATTGATAATATTAAAAATAATCCGAATTCTAGAAGGCATATAATCTCAGCATGGAACCCAACTGAGATAGATACAATGGCTTTACCACCTTGTCATACATTATTCCAATTTTACGTAAAAGATGGTAAATTAAGTTGCCAACTTTATCAAAGAAGTGCTGATATATTTTTAGGAGTACCTTTTAATATAGCAAGTTATAGTCTTTTAACACATTTAATAGCTAAAGAGTGTAATCTTGAAGTAGGGGAATTTGTACACACATTCGGTGATGCTCATATTTATAAAAATCATATAGATGCTGTTGAAGAACAATTATCAAGGTCTTCATACAATCCACCTAAACTAAATATCAATACAGAAAAATCACTATTCGATATAGATTATGAAGATTTAGAAATTCAAGATTATCAATCACATCCAAGTATAAAAGCACCTATAGCGGTTTAAAGGAGAATTTAAATGAAATCAATTATTGTATGTCATGATCAAAATAGAGTAATAGGATTAGATAATAAAATGCCTTGGCATTTACCAAACGATTTAAAAAGAGTGAAAAATTTAACATCGGGTAATACAATTGTGATGGGTAGAAAAACATTCGAATCAATTGGTAAACCATTACCGAATAGAAGAAATGTTGTTTTAACTTCTAATGAATCTTTTTATCACGAAGGCGTAGACGTGATTCATTCAATCGATGAAATAGACCAATTAGAAGGCCATATATTTATATTTGGTGGGCAAGGTTTATATGAACAAATGATGTCACGTGTGGACGATATGTATGTAACTGTAATAGAAGATAAATTTCAAGGAGATGCATTCTTTCCACCTTATACCTTTAATGAATGGAATGTAATTTCATCTGAAGCAGGAGAATTAGATGAAAAAAACATACTTCCACATACTTTTATGCACTTGGAAAGGATAAAATAATATGTTAAGAATGGCTAGAACAGTTGGTTGTATTATCGGTTATGCTGCACTTGTATCAACTCAATTACCTAAACTTAAAGAAAAGAAAAACCAAATAGACGATATTAGAAGTCAAGATGAAATGACATTTCTATACGCACAGAGATGGTCTCAAAAAATATTAAAATCTGCAGGCGTAAAGGTACATTTATCTGGTCGTACAGAACCTCTAGATGACCCAGTGCTTTATGTATCGAATCATGAAGGTAATTTTGATATTCCCGTTTTGATTAATCAATTACCACAACCTTTTGGTTTTATTTCAAAAAAAGAAGTTGAAAAAATCCCTTTTTTAAAACCATGGATGGAAGAATTAAATTGTATTTACTTAGATCGTTCTAATCGACGAGCAAGTTTACAAATGATTAAAGATGGTATTAAAAAATTAAAAGAAAAACATTCTTTATTGATTTTTCCTCAAGGTAGTAGAAGTAAAGGCCAAGAGATGCAAGAGTTCAAAGCTGGTTCATTGAAATTAGCTAAATCTGCTCAAGTTAAAATTGTGCCAATAGCAATATACGGTACATCTCAAATAATGGAGAAATATCAATCAAGAAAAATGGTGCCTGGTGATGTCTATGTACATATACTAGACCCTATTGACCCATCAATATTTGAAGATAAAACGATGCAGGAAGTTAGTCACTTTGTTCAAGATCAAATTAGCCTTTCTGTTCAATCGTTAAAGGAGAAAAGCAATGAATAAAATTAAATTAGTTATCGATTCAACTACGGATTTGCCAAAAGATTATTTAGAAGAACACGATATTAGTGTTGTACCTTTAAATATAGTAATTGACGGTGTTACTTACGAAGACCAAACAGAAATCAGTTCTGAAGAGTTCTTATTGAAAATGAGAGAAGCTGAAAACTTACCTAAAACGAGCCAACCAGCAATAGGTAAATTAGTTGAAACTTACGATAAATTAGGAGAAGACGGTTCAGAAGTCATCAGCATTCATATGACATCTGAATTATCTGGTACTTTTAGCGCGGCTCAACAAGCTAGCCAAATGACAGAAACAAAAGTTACTGTTATCGATAGTAAATTCATTTCTTTAGCATATGGATTTCAAGTAGAAGAGATTGTTAAATTAATTAGCGAAGGCTATTCATCAGAAGAAATTGTTAAAGAACATGAAAATATGAAATCTAACATGCGTTTATTTGTTGTTATCGGTAATATAGATAATTTAGTTAAAGGTGGAAGAATAGGTAAAGCTAAAGCTTTATTAGGTTCATTGATGAACATTAAACCTATTGGCGAACTCATTAACGGAAAGATAGAAATGATTCATAATGCTCGCACTCAAAACGCTGTCGTTAAATTTTTACTTAAAGAGTTAGATGTATTCTTAGAAACTAAAGAAATCATCAAAGTCGGTATAGCTGATGCAAATGCAGAAGATTTGGTGAATAAATTAATGAATTCAATTAAAGAAAAAAAAGATATTCATAACTTTGATACAGCAATTACGACACCAGTTGTTTCTACACATACAGGTGAAGGTGCTATAGGCGTGTTTTATTATGGAAAATAAAAATTGGATGAATAATCGCTTTTGGTTTTATGCTTTTACTATTCTTATTGTTCTAATACTTATAGCGATTATTTATGTGTTCACTTCAATAACTGATTCATCTAAACCTGTAAATGAATCAAATGAACAGACGTCCAAAGATTTCACTGTTTCTTTTAATAATGCAGAATTACAATCTCTTATGAATGCGACTTTAAAAGATTATGACATCGAAACAGAAATAACGGAGAATGACTTAATTTTTAATACGACGACTCAAGTTTTAAATAGGGATATTAACATTAAGTTAGATACAATACCTACAAAAGTAAATAAAGATACTATTAAATTTAAAATACAATCAATAGATATTGGTAAATTAAATATTTCAAATCCTTTTGTATTATCTCAAATTAAAAAGTATAGTGATTTACCAGAATATATAAATATCGATCCAAAAGAAGAAACTATATATTTATCTTTAGACAAGATAGATATCGATAATGTTGACGCAATCCAAATTCAAACGTTAGATATTTCGGCAAAAAAATGGTATTTTGATATTAAGTTAAAGTAAATCAACAAGGGAGGCGCAACAATGGCATATGCAACTTTAGCGGGTGGATGTTTTTGGTGTTTAGTTAAACCATTCAACGAATACCCTGGCATTAAAGAAGTGACTTCTGGTTATAGCGGTGGTCATGTTGAAAATCCTACTTATGAAGAGGTATGTACAAATCAAACTGGACATGTTGAAGCTGTTCAAATTGAATATGATGAGAATATAACTGATTTCGAAGCTATTCTTGATATATATTTCAAAACTTTTGATCCTACTGATAATAAAGGGCAATTCTTCGATAGAGGAGAGAGTTATGAACCTGTAATTTTCTATCATGATGAAAATCAAAAGAAAGTAGCTTTAAATAAAATAGACGAACTAAATGAAAGACAAATTTTTGATAAACCCGTAATTACACCAGTGAAACCTTATAAGAATTTCTATCCAGCCGAAGAACATCATCAAGATTATTATTTGAAGAACCCGGCTCATTATCAAGGTTATCAACAAGGTTCTGGTCGTAATGCTTTTATAGAAAAACATTGGGGGAATTAAAGTGTTAAAAAAATCAAAAGACGAATTAAATGAAATGGAATACCTTGTAACACAACAAGATGGTACTGAACCACCTTTTCAAAATGAATATTGGAATCATTTTGATAAAGGTATATATGTAGATAAGTTATCCGGAAAACCATTGTTTACATCTGAAGAAAAATTTGAATCAGATTGCGGTTGGCCTAGCTTTTCTAAAGCGTTAAATGACGAAGAAGTTATTGAGCTAGTGGATAAAACACATGGCATGGTTAGAACTGAAGTACGCTCAGAAGATTCTAACAGTCATTTAGGTCACGTGTTCAACGATGGACCTAAAGAAGCTGGTGGATTAAGATATTGCATCAATTCTGCAGCAGTTCAATTTATCCCGTATGAAAAGTTAGAAGAATTAGGATACGGAGATTTAGTACATCATTTTAAATAACAGGGGAGACGATTAACATGTTTAAAAAATTATTTGGCGGTAACAAGACAAAAGACGTAAATGTAGAAGTATTTGCACCAATTTCAGGTGAGTATGTAGCAATAGAAGATATACCTGATCCAGTATTCGCTCAAAAAATGATGGGTGAAGGGTTTGGTATCAAACCTGCAGAAGGTATTGTAGTAGCTCCTTTTGACGGTGAAGTTGTTAATGTATTCAAACCTTCAAATCACGCTGTAGGTGTTAAAGCAGCAAATGGACTTGAAGTTTTAGTTCACGTTGGATTAGAAACAGTTCAACTAGGTGGAGAAGGATTTGAGGCACTTGTAAATACTGGTGATAAAGTTACAAAAGGACAAGAATTATTAAAATTTGATATCGATACGATCGATTCAAAAGTAAAATCTACTATCAGCCCAGTTATTATTACTAATACTGATGATGCTGAAGAAATTAATATCGAATCTTTAACTAGTCTTCAAAAAGGCGAAACTAAAGCAATAGATGTGAAAATGAAATAAATGAAACAGTATTCATTTTATCAATACGCACTAACAAAACGTAATGAAAACAGCGAAATGGGAAAATTAGCAGACTTAATTTTTCAAGATTTATCTTTTCCGAAGTTTTCAAATGATTATCATACACTCTCAGACTATTTAGAAACAGAAGTAATGTTTACTCAACCAATGAGCGTATTTGATGATTTATACGAATCGTATGAAGAATGGTTAAAGTTCTAAAAGTTTACACTTTGGTGTTTTGAGCACCAAAGTGTTTTTATTTGATTGGATAAACTGTTAAAATAAATTATATTTGACAAGAAAGTTGTGAGATCATGAAATTATCAAATGACAAAAATGATAAGCAAATAACAATGCCGCTGTATAAATTACTCATACTTTTATTTATAACAGTATTTTTAACATCTATTGTTACATTTGCTTCATATAAATTCGGCTTAAATTATGGCAACGATAAACAAAAGAACATTAATAAAATTGAAAAAGTATATGAACAAATTGAAGGTGATTATTATAAGGATGTTGATGAGGATAAATTGACTAAAGGTGCAATTGATGGAATGGTCAAATCTTTAAATGATCCGTACAGTGAATACATATCTGCTGAAGATACTGAAAGTTATAATCAAGAAATTTCTGGAGATTTTGTAGGTATAGGTGCTGAGATGGAATCTCATAATAATTATGTACGTATTACAAGCCCTATGAAAGATTCTCCTGCTGAAAAAGCTGGTATTAAGTCTTTAGATGTTATCACTAAAGTTAATAACAAATCTATTAAGAATAAATCGTTGAATGAAATTGTTAACCAAGTAAGAGGTAAAAAAGGCACAACAGTTACACTCACAATCAAAAGAGAAGGTAAAGAACCTTTTGATGTAGAAATTAAACGAGATAAAATACATGTTACTAGTGTAGATTATAAGAAAAAAGATGATACTGGTATCATTTCTATTTCTAAATTCCAGGAAAAGACAACAGAAGAACTTAAATCAGCTATTAAAAAAGCTAAAAAAGACAATGTTAAACATGTCGTATTAGATTTAAGAAACAATCCTGGTGGTCTTTTAGATGAAGTAATCACGAGTGTTAACCTTTTCGTTGATAAAGGCAAACCAGTCATTTATCTAGAGACAAAAGGAGACAAACCTGAAGCAGTAAAAACTGAAAAAGATAAAATGTCAGGTATCGATGATATGGATTATTCAGTATTAGTAAATAAAGGTTCAGCTAGTGCTTCTGAAATATTCGCCGGGGCATTACAAGATTATAAAATTGCTGAAGTAGTTGGAACGACAACGTTCGGTAAAGGCATTGGACAAAGTCATCAATCATTCGATGATTCATCTATATTAAAATATACAAATATGAGATGGTTGACGCCAAATAAGTCTTATATTCATAAAAAAGGAATTAAACCTAATAAAGAAATCAAGGCACCTAAATATGAAGAAATTGAAATTATAAGTCCTAAAAAATCATTCCAAAACGGTGATAAAGCAAAAGAAGTGAAATCAATTAAGATTGGGCTAGATGCGTTAGGGTATAATGTAAGCAATGAAAATGAAAACTATGATAGTGAATTAGAAAGCGCAGTTAAAAATTTCCAACAAGATCATAATCTTAACGATGATGGTATATTTACAGATAAAACAACAGAAAAATTTATTGACTTAATGCGCAATAAAATTCAAAAAGAAGACATTCAACTAGATGATACGATTAAATACATTCATCAATAAGTGAGGGATCAACAATGAGAAAAGCAACACATTCAGATATGGAAATCATTAATGAACTAACAAATATGGCAAAATCCATCATGAAGTCAGATGATAATCCACAATGGGATGAAGCATATCCTTTAGAAAAAGATTTCTATACCGATATAGAAAATGGTCATTTATATTTGTATGAGCTAAATAATGAAGTGGTAGGTTATGTTTGTATCAACCAATCACAAGCAGATTGGTATAAGCAATTTAACTGGCCTGTACCAATTGATAATGCTGTAGTCATTCACAGAATGGCTACTAACCCAGAGTTTAAAGGTGTAGCTGATAAAATGATGCAATTTGCTATTGACGTAGCTAACGAAAATAATGTAAAAGTTATATTGACTGATACATTCTCAAAAAACAAACGTGCTCAAAATTTATTCAGTAGATTTGATTTTAAATTTATTGGAGAACATGAATCGAACGAATTTCCATTTGATAAAAACGCACCATTTTATGCGTATTATAAATTGATAGATTAGAAGGAGATTTAAAATGAAAAAAATAGCATTTACAGGTGGCGGAACAATTGGACACGTCGCTGTTAACTTAGCACTCATTCCAGAAGCTGAACAACGTGGCATCGAAACTGTTTATATCGGTTCAAAGAATGGTATTGAAAAAGATATGATAACTGATTCAGCAAAAACTACTAAATATATTCCGATATCTAGTGGTAAATTGCGAAGATATTTATCATTTGAAAACTTAAAAGATGTATTCAAAGTATTAAAAGGTGTATTAGATGCTCGCAAAGCATTAAAAAAAGAAAAACCAGATCTAGTATTCTCTAAAGGTGGTTTCGTGAGCGTGCCGGTAATAATCGCTGCTAAATCATTAAAAATACCAACTATTATTCATGAATCTGACGTAACACCAGGTTTAGCTAATAAAATATCAATGAAGTTTGCTAATAAAATGTATACAACATTTGAAGAAACATTAAAATATGTTCCTAAAGAAAAATCAGATTTCATTGGAGCAATTATTAGAGAAGACTTAAGAGATGGTAAGAAAGAAGAAGGATACAAAATAACGGGATTTAATGATAAATTACCTGTTTTATTGGTTATGGGTGGTAGTTTAGGCTCTAAAATATTAAACGAAGCTGTTCGTGACAATTTAGATTACTTAACTAAAAAATATCAAATTATACATTTAACAGGTAAAGGTCATAAAGATGAAAACATTGAAAATGATCACTATGTTCAATACGAATTTGTCTCATCAGAACTTATGCATTTTTACGCTATTTCTGACACAGTAATCAGTCGAGCAGGAGCAAATGCTATTTATGAGTTTGCAACTTTAAAAATACCTATGTTGCTAATTCCTTTAGGATTAGACCAATCTCGTGGTGACCAAATTGATAATGCTAAAATTTTCGAAAAAAATGGTTATGCTAAAGTTATACAAGAAAAAGAAGTGAATCAAAATACATTAGTTAGAAATTTAGATCAACTTGAAAATGAACGTGAAACGTTGATTGAAAATATGTCTAAATTTAAAGAAAGTTATACAAAAGAATCATTATTCAACAAAATTGAATCTGATATTCAATAATATTGGAGGTATTATATGAGCCAAGCTAATCGAACGTTATTAATACTAATATTTAGCCTGATTTTCGGGGTTATAGCTTTCTTTCATGAATCACGTTTAGGAAAGTGGATAGACAACGAAGTTTATAACTTTATATATTCTACAGAAAGTTTTATTACAACTTCTATTATGCTTGGTTTCACTAAAGTTGGAGAAGTATGGGCAATGATTGCTTTATCACTGTTAATTATTTGTTATCTTAAATTAAAAAGATTAAATATCGAAACATTATTTTTTGCATTAACAATGATTCTATCAGGTACTTTAAATCCACTATTGAAAAATGTTTTCGATAGAGAACGTCCAACATTACTGAGATTAATTGATATTTCAGGATTTAGTTTTCCGAGTGGACATGCAATGGGTTCAACAGCATTTTTCGGCTCGATTATGTACATTGTTTTTAGAGCTTCAAAACGTTCAATGAAACCTTATTTAACAGGAATATGTGTCATTTTTATATTAATGATATCTACTTCTAGAGTTTATTTAGGAGTCCATTATCCAACTGATATTATCGCAGGTATTATTGGAGGTATTGTTTGTATTCTTTTAGCTCAATTAATGCTTAAAAATAAATTAGATATTAAAAAAACATCCTAGTGATTTGGACAGAATCACTAGGACGTTTTACTTTTATGGGCATAAAAGGGGGTTATAGAAAATGTTCAATCCATACTTAGAGGGGGAACTCTTTTATTTGATTGAGAATCATTTTCAATTACTATTATAACTAATTGAGAATGAATGTCAATTAGTTTTTTAAATTTTTACTATTTTAAATGATAAAATAGTTTTGCTCATATATAATGAGCATGTGAAACTTGAAAATGTTATCTTTTACTAGAGGGGGAACTCTTTCATTGATAATCATTTTCAATTACTATTATAACTAACTGAGAACGATTGTCAATTATAAAGTGAAAAAAATTAAAAAATTTGAGGTGTCATCATGAAAAAGATACTCATCATTGAAGATGAACAAAATTTAGCAAGGTTTATAGAATTAGAATTAAAACATGAAGATTATGAAGTAGAGATATGTTATGACGGTGAGAGCGGGCTAAATCAAGCTTTAACTGACGATTATGATTGTATACTATTGGACTTAATGCTGCCTAAAATGAACGGTCTAGAAGTATGTAGACGTATACGTCGAGAAAAAAATACGCCTATCATTATGATTACTGCTAAAGGTGACACTTATGATAAAGTTATCGGTTTAGATTATGGTGCTGATGACTACATAGTTAAACCTTTTGATATTGAAGAATTGTTAGCTAGAATCCGAGTTATTATACGTAGAAATGTAACATTAGAATCTGACACTAGTACTATTGAAATTAATGATATTAAAATCGATAAAAATGCTTTTTCTGTTTATATAGGTGGAGAATCAGTTGATTTAACTAAAACAGAGTATGAATTATTATTATTGCTCGCTGAAAATCAAAATTATGTATTACAGAGAGAACAAATTTTAAATCATGTTTGGGGCTATGAGTCAGAAGTGGAAACAAATGTAGTAGATGTTTACATACGTTATTTAAGAAATAAATTGAAACCGTTCAAAAAGGAAAACATCATCGAAACGGTTAGAGGAGTGGGGTACGTGATACGTTCATGAAACAACAATCTTTAAAGACAAAATGGATGATGCTTACAACCACGATTACATTTATCATTTTCGCATTGTTTAGTATGTTTATCATTTATTTTATTAGCTTATATTTAAAAGACCAAGAAACTGGAACTGCAACGAGAAGCGCGCAAGATACCGTTAATTTGCTTCAATCTAAGACATTAGGACAAATTACTTCAACTGATATAAACGCGACGATAACAGACAATCAAAAAATGATACTTTTTGATAAATTTGGTAAGCCAATGTTTGAAGAAACACATAATGACAAATTGAAATATACTCCTGAATTTAAACGTGTTAAATCAGTAGAAATATATGAAATGCATGTCGATAACAAATCTTATTTAGTCGTTTATAGTCCAATTAATACAAGCTACTTTAATGGCTATGAAGCAATCGTTCATCCTTTAGATAGCTATGACGCCATTATTAAATTCATGATTATTTTAGCCAGTATATTTGGATTAACTGCTTTATTCCTTATCGCAATAATAAGTTATATTTTCTCATCACAAATTACGAAACCAATTACGATACTATCAGATAAGATGAAACAAATTCGTCGAGATGGTTTCCAAGAAAAATTAGAAGTACCAACTAATTATGAAGAAACAGACGATATGATCCAAACATTCAATAACATGATGGAACAGCTAGAAGTTTCATTTGATCAACAAAAACAATTTGTGGAAGATGCTTCACATGAATTAAGAACACCATTACAGATTATTCAAGGGCATTTGAACTTAATTCAAAGATGGGGAAAAAACAACCCAGAAGTATTAGAAGAATCATTGGATATTTCCATTGAAGAAATGGAAAGAATTACGAAATTAGTGGAAGAATTATTATTACTATCTAAGGATTCAAGAACAAGCGCAAGTGATGATAATGATATCGTGGATATTAATTATGAAATACAATCACGAATCAAATCATTACGTAAATTACACCCTGACTATTCTTTTGCTTTTAAATCTAATTATGACGCGATCAGAATGAATATTAATCGTTTCCATTTTGAACAAATGTTACTTATTTTTATGGATAATGCCATGAAATATGACAAAAAGAATAAAAATATCGAAATACAAACAAATTTAAAAAATAGAACCATCACAATTGATATAATTGACCACGGAATGGGTATACCTAAAAAAGACCTAGAATTTATTTTTGATCGCTTCTATAGAGTCGATAAATCACGTTCAAGAAAAGAAGGTGGAAATGGCTTAGGATTATCTATTGCTAAGAAATTAGTCAACTCGTATGACGGTATTGTGAAAGTTGATAGTGTAGTCGATGAATATACTAAAATATCAGTAATTTTCAAGGATACTTTCATCAATAAGTAAAATAGGAAATAAACTGCCATAAATGGTAAATTAGCCTTTAATATAAATCGGTTAAGTGCTAAAATGGGAATGTAAACGGTTTATAATTTTCTTGGAGGGTGGAACATGAAGAATGATAATCATGTCGAAGCACCTGTAAGATTTGGAACTAACTTAGGGTTAATGTTAGAAATGTATGATAATTACGTTAATGATCCGGAGTCAGTCCCAGAAGACTTGCAAGTGTTATTCGATGAAATAACGAGTAATAATACAGGCACTGGCCAAAAAATAGGTACAGGGGTGGACAATTCAAGTGTTAAACGTGTTATGCGTTTAATAGACAATATCAGACAATATGGACATTTAACTGCTGATATCTATCCAGTATACCGTCCAGAAAGAAAAAATGTACCTAAGCTAACACATCAAGACTTTGGGCTATCTAAAGAAACATTAGAAAAATTACCAGCTGGTATAGTATCTGACCATTTTGATGGTGAATTTGATAATGCATATGAAGCAATAGAATATATGACTTCATGTTACCAAGGTCCTATAGCTTTTGAGTATACACACATTAATAATAATGAAGAACGTGTATGGCTTAAGAGGTATATAGAATCAACAAACACTATTGAAATATCTAAAGATGAAAAAATTGAATTACTTAAAAGCTTAGCAGAAGTTGAAGGCTTTGAAAAATATATTCATAAAAACTTTGTAGGTGCAAAGCGTTTCTCAATTGAGGGCGTTGATACTTTAGTACCTATGTTACAACGTATCTTAAAGCGTACAAATGCTGCTAAAATTCCAAACATTCAAATTGGGATGGCACATAGAGGTAGATTAAACGTTTTAACACATGTACTAGAAAAACCTTATGAAATGATGATTTCTGAATTTATGCATAAAAATCCTTTAATCTTTTTACCTAAAGATGGATCATTAGAAATCACAGCAGGTTGGACTGGAGATGTAAAATATCATCTTGGTGGAACAAAAACGACAAGTAAATATGGAATAGAACAAACTATAACTTTAGCAAACAACCCAAGTCACTTAGAAATCGTTTCTCCTGTCGTATTAGGTAAGACGCGTTCTAACCAAGATACAACAGCTGATCCTGGTAGACCAAGCCAAGATTTAAATAAATCACTAGCTGTATTAATTCATGGGGATGCTGCGTTCCCTGGACAAGGTATTAACTTTGAAGCCATGAACTTAAGCAATTTAGATGGATATACAACAGGTGGTTCATTACACATTATTACAAACAACAGAATTGGTTTTACAACAGAAGCTGAAGATGGACGTTCAACTACTTATTCTACTGATGTTGCAAAAGGTTATGACTTACCAATTATCCATGTTAACGCTGATGACGTAGAAGCAACTGTTAAAGCTATTGAAATGGCTATGGACTTTAGAGAAAGATTTAATAAAGATTTTGTCATAGATTTAGTTGGTTATAGACGTTATGGACATAACGAGATGGATGAACCTTCAATCACGAATCCAATGATGTACAAAGCTATTAAAGAACATCCTTCAATCGAATTAAAATATGGGCAAGAATTAGTAGATCAAGGTTTAATTACTAAAGAAGAAATGAATGAAATCTTTGATGATGTTACTAAAAGACTAAGAACCGCTCACGATAAAATTGATAAAGATGCTGAAATGGATAATCCAGAAATGACAATGCCTGATAAGATTAGCCAAGGGCAAGATTATGAAATAACAAATGCGAGCTATGATGATTTGAAAGCTATAAATGATGCTATGTTTGACTATCCTGAAGACTTTACAGTATTTAAAAAGCTTAATAAAGTCTTAGATAGAAGACGTGAACCTTTCGAAAAAGATGGTCTTGTGGATTGGGCTCATGCAGAACAATTAGCATTTGCAACAATTTTACAAAATGGTACGCCAATTCGTTTAACAGGACAAGACTCTGAACGCGGAACATTCGCTCAAAGACATGCTGTTTTACATGATGAAAAAGATGGAAAACTATTTGTTCCTTTACATCATGTTCCAAATGGTAAAGCATCATTTGATATATATAATTCTCCATTATCAGAAGCAGCTGTTGTTGGGTTCGAATATGGTTATAACGTAGATAATCCAGAATCATTTAATATTTGGGAAGCACAATATGGTGACTTTGCGAATATGGCACAAATGATTTTTGATAACTTCATGGCTAACAGTAATGCTAAATGGGGAGAGAAAAGTGGTTTAGCGTTATTCTTACCACATAGTAACGAAGGACAAGGTCCAGAACACTCTTCAGCGAGATTAGAGCGCTTCTTACAATTAGCTGGTGAAAATAATATGACAATTGCTAATTTAACTAGTTCTTCAAACTATTATCATTTGTTAAGAAGACACGCTAAATATTTAAACACTGATAAGATGAGACCGTTAGTATTAATGTCACCAAAAAGTTTACTAAGAAACAAAACTGTTTCTAGACCAATTGATGAATTTACTACAGGTCAATTCGAACCTATTTTAGTTGAACCGTACAAAAAAACTAAAATTAAAAAAGTGATTATCGCTTCAGGAAAAATGTTCATTGATTTAAAAGCTGAATTAGAAAAAAATCCTAACGATGAGCTTTGTTTAATTGCATTAGAACAACTTTATCCATTCCCTAAAGAAGAGATAAAAAATGTTCTTTCAGAATTTAGAAACTTAGAAACTGTAGGCTGGGCACAAGAAGAAGCTAAAAACCAAGGTGCTTGGAGTTTTGTGAGCTTACAATTGCAAAGTATTCTAAAAGATAGAAATGTTAACCTAGAATATCACGGACGTAAAGTTCGTTCTGCAACTGCAGAAGGTGATGCAGAAATTTATAAACTTATACAAAGTAAAGTTATCGAAGAAGCTTTAAAACATAATTAGGGGGAAATAAATAATGTCAGAGGTAAAAGTACCAGAGTTAGCAGAATCAATTTCAGAAGGAACGATTTCAGAATGGCTGAAATCTGTTGGAGATCAAGTAGAACAAGGTGAAAATATTGTTGAACTTGAAACAGATAAAGTAAACGTTGAAGTTATCTCTGAAGTATCAGGTGTACTTTCTGAAATTAAAGCAGAAGAAGGCGACACTGTTGAAGTTGGATCAGTAATCGCGATTGTTTCTGAAGGTGAATCAGGTTCAACTTCAAGTGAACAAAAAGAAAGTGATGACAGCGAGTCTAAAGATTCTAAAGATAAAGAAAAACAAACAGAAGCACCTAAAGAAAGCGCTGCTAAATCTGAAGATACTAAACAAACTGAAGATACTAGCAAAGAAGAAGCTAGTTCAAACGACCGTGTACAAGCAACGCCATCAGCTCGTAAACTTGCACGTGAAAAAGGCATTGATTTAAACAAAGTGAAAACACAAGCTGGAGATGTTGTTAGACCAGAAGATGTAGAAAAAGCCTCTCAACCTTCTAAACCAGCTCAACAAGAAAAACAAAGTCAACCAGCAGCACAGAAAAATGAAAACCCATCTAAACCGGTTGTACGTGAAAAATTATCTCGTAGACGTCAAACAATTGCTAAGAAATTATTAGAAGTATCAAATAATACAGCAATGTTAACAACGTTTAACGAAGTAGACATGACTAACGTTATGGAATTACGTAAACGTAAAAAAGATAAATTCCAAGAAGATCATAACGGTACAAGATTAGGCTTTATGTCATTCTTCACTAAAGCATCAGTAGCAGCATTGAAGAAATATCCAGATGTGAATGCTGAAATTGACGGTACTGATTTACTATTAAAACAATACTACGATATCGGTATTGCTGTATCTACAGAAGAAGGTCTAGTTGTACCTAACGTTAGAGACTGTGATAAGAAGAACTTCGCAGAAATCGAACAAGATATTCATGACTTAGCAGTTAAAGCTAATAACAAAAAATTAGGATTAGATGACATGATGGGCGGATCATTCACAATCACTAATGGCGGTGTCTTCGGTTCATTAATGTCAACACCGATTATTAACGGAACACAAGCTGCTATTTTAGGTATGCACTCAATTGTTACAAGACCAATTGCAATTGATAAAGAACGTATGGAAAACAGACCAATGATGTATATTGCTTTAAGTTATGACCACAGAATTATCGATGGTAAACAAGCAGTAGGTTTCCTAAAAACAATCAAAGACCTAATTGAAAATCCAGAAGATTTATTATTAGAGTCTTAATATACTATAATATAGTAACCACAACGGCTATCAAAGCCGTTGTGGTTTTTTATTTCTGTTAATTGTAGTGGAGGGATGTGGAATGTTGCACGTGGGCATTCTCTTGCAACATTCGGCGGCTTTATGTTGCACGTGCGCCTCGTCTTGCAACATTCGAGGGCTTTATGTTGCACGTGGACCTTCTCTTGCAACATTCGAGGGCTTTATGTTGCACGTGCACTTCGTCTTGCAACATTCCGGCACTTTATGTTGCACGTGCGTCTCGTCTTGCAACATTCGGAGGCTTTATGTTGCACGTGGACCTTCTCTAGCAACATTCGAGGGCTTTATGTTGCACGTGCACCTCGTCTTGCAACATTCGACCAACTCACCCTCTCATCAAAATTTAATTCTAACTGTTAAACTGATTAATTTGTCATATTTATAATTAATTTGGTATAATTTATAGGAATTCAATTATAGGAGAGATATTCATGAATGGATTAAGAAGTGTGACATTATGGACCCACAATCTTTTAGAGACTGAATCATTTTATAAAAATATATTAGGTTTAAATACTCTATTAAACAAAGAAACGAATATCTTACATATCGGTGATGCACATTTAGCTCCCGGTACTAGAATTATTTATAAACAATATAAAGGTGAGGATCAAGAGCCGGACACGCATTTTTATGGTGTTGCTTTACGTGTTCCTACAGACTTTGCGTTATATGAATATAAACAACAATTTGATGACCACAATGTAGAATATGAATCGGTTCAACAACTAAATGGTAAACATATGTTTAGGTTTTACGATAATAATGGTCATTCATTTTATTTAATTTCAGATGAAAAGAACGCTGGAGTGCCTCTTGGTACTGCTTATGATGATGGTCCTATAAGTCCTCTTCATCAAATACAAGGAATCGGTCCAATCATGGTTAAATCGCCAGAAACTCAAATAACAGGTTCATTATTAAAAAGTATTTTTGAGTTGCAATTATATGCTGAATACAAGACAATAGATGATGAATCTGCTATCGTCTTCAAAATTGGTCCAGGTGGTAATGGAGGAGAATTACATTTAATAGATTATCCACATCCTCTTAAATCTTCACATCCACCTGTCGATAGAGTCGCAATCACAATTGATAATGTCGAACATTTCGATAAAATAGTTGAACATGTTAAAGATATTGATATGCAACACCAAATCATACAACATGAAGAAGGTATGATTTCATTATTTATTCGCGATATAACAGGCATGATTTATACAATTACATTAGACACAGTGAATTAAAGGAGCGTTTATTTATGTTACATGAAACTTGGAAAGAAAATCACGTTATAAAAAAGGTAGAAGTCGTTCATACTGATGCTGAAAAATTTAAAGTATCCGATATGTTAACAGTAGGAAAAGTTTATGATGTCGTGAATGAAACAGAAGAATATTATCAAATTATAGATAATTCTGGGCATGTTGGTGGATATTTCAAAACTTATTTTAAAGAACTTTAAAGATTGAATTAAAAACAAACCAGAGGTTGGGGCAATTTAATTGTCTCAACCTCATTGACTATATTAGCAATAGTTGACTAGGATTGAAATCACGCTTCTATCCTAGTCCTCAATGCTGGGGTGGTACAATGAAATCTTTTCAAAAATGAGATGATTCCTGTTCCACTCCCTTTTTAAGTTTATTATTAGTATATAAAGGAGTACACAATGAGCAAATTAAACAAATACATTAACAATGATGAAACAATATATGAAGATGCTTTATCAATGATTAAATTAAATAAAAATATTTTACTAAAAGGGCCAACAGGTTCTGGTAAAACGAAATTAGCTGAAACAATCGCACAAGACATTAATAAACCGATGCATTCTGTAAACTGTTCTGTAGACTTAGATGCTGAAAGTTTACTTGGTTTTAAAACAATCGAAACAAATGAACAAGGTCACCAAGAAATTGTATTTATTGATGGACCAGTTATTAAAGCAATGAAGAATGGCGAATTATTATACATTGATGAAATCAATATGGCGAAGCCTGAGACATTACCAATTTTAAACGGAGTATTAGACTTCAGAAGAGCATTAACTAATCCATTTACAGGAGAAGTTATCGTAGCTAAAGAAGGTTTTTCTGTTATTGCTGCAATTAACGTAGGTTATATTGGAACATTACCAATGAACGAAGCTTTAAAAAATAGATTCGTCGTATTAGATATAGACTACATTGATGGAGAAACACTTAAGACTATCATCAAAGAACAAAGTCAATTAAACGATGAAGAACTTATCGATTCAATTATCCAATTCAATAAAGATTTGAGAGTCATGTCTAGCCAAGGACAAATCTCAGAAGAATCAGCGAGTATAAGAGCGTTGTTAGACCTTGCAGACTTAGCTACCGTTATACCAGTTAGAAGAGCGATTAAACGCGCTATTATAGATAAAATTGATGACGAAAGAGAACAACAAGCAATACAAAATGCAATAGAATTAATTTTCGAGTAAGGAGAATAACATGAGTGATCGTTTTATATTATTCAATGATGAACAAATCGATGCACAACAAATCATGATGTTAACTGACTTAGCAAAATTATTACTTGAAGATCCAAATGTAAAAGTTGCATTCCAAAAATTCCAACATTATGATCCCATTCATAATATATGCAATGTGAGTTTCAACTGGTTACATCGACCAGAAGATATCACAAATGCAGGATTAAAATCTGATATTATGTTAGATACGATTGGCTTCAAACATACAGACCCCTCTATTTACCAAGAAGTATTAGATGAAACGTTTGACCATATGGATTTTTTCAAGCAATTATTTATGCTAATTGAAGAATATAGATTATCTAGTATCATCATGGACACTAGACCAGTTACTAAAAAGCTGTTTAATAAACGCTTAAACGTTAAGAAAAGACAAAACAATAGCCAAATACAAGTTTATCAAACGAAAACAACATATACTGATTTGCTATTTCTAACGATTGAACATGCTATCTTAAACGAAAACTTCATTAATAACATTAGTATTACTGAAGAATTTGATGATGCCCTCGTTCAAGTTTTCAATCGCTTAACGCAAATTTTCAATTTAAAAACTTCAGAAGACAGTTACGACTTAGCAGTAAGCATAATGGTGCTCGTTGATTATTTATTAAAAGAAGATATGCTGAACCAATACTATCATCTTCCTGAGCGCATATACGCGTCTTACGAGGAAGAATGGACACTTGAGGATATTAAGCGTCAAGATGCTGCACAAACGGACGATAGTAGCGAAACTGAGCATGACGAAGAGGACATCGTAACTGAAGATGCTGAAACTAAAACAGCCGATAGTCAATCTGATAGCGATCATTATTTAGAAATGGAGCTTCATGAAGGTGAAAATAGCGACGTGCTGACAGATAATGAGCGAGAAGGCGATGCTTCAGATGATATGACTAATATGATGGAGAAAAAAGGTAAAGGATCTAACGATACGATTGATGACGAAGAAGGTGGGTCTCAAGGCAATAATAATCCTTACCAATTAAAAGGTGTAAACAAGAATGTTTCATTAACATTTAACAAACCAGAAATTTCTCCTGAAGATGTTGAAGCATATAAAAGAGCAGTTGAAAGTGTTCAATTTGAAATTAAAGATTTAACAAGTATTATCCAAAAATCAATGAATCATCAATATAGTGACGTTAGAGAAAATTTAACTAAAGGTAGATTACAAAAGAATTTACTTAATTGGTTTATAGATGACCAATACAAATTATTCTTCAAAAAAGATGCATTTAGTAGAAAATTAGATGCTACATTTACACTTTTAGTTGATGCTTCAGCTAGTATGCATGACAAAATGGAAGAAACTAAAAAAGGTGTAGTACTATTCCATGAAACATTAAAAAATCTAGATATTAAACATGAAATACTTGGCTTTAGTGAAGATGCTTTCGAAGCAGATAAATTTAACCAACCGAACACAATTGATGAAATCATTTTATATAACGAATCTACAATGAAACAAAATGATGCACGAATTATGACACTTGAACCTCAAGATGATAATAGAGATGGGGTAGCTTTACGGGTTGCAACACAACAATTACTACAAAGATCAGAAGAACAGAAGTTTTTAATTGTATTTTCTGACGGTGAACCTTCTGCATTTGATTATGCAGAGGATGGTATTATTGATACTCACGAAGCTGTTATAGAAGCAGATAAGCAAGGCGTTTACGTATTTAATGTATTTTTAAATCAAGACACTATTGATGAGAGTATAAGAAATACAGTTCATAATATTTATGGTAGACAAAGCTTATTTGTAGAAGGTGTTGAGAATTTACCTGCTCAATTATCACCACTACTAAAAAAATTACTATTGCAGTCTATTTAATAAACGTTGTAATAAGTTAAAATATATTTATAATTTTCAGAAATTTCATATGGACGAAACCTAATTCCAATGATAAAATATAAATTATTGTAAGTTGTAAAAGGAGTTTAACATATGAATAAGAATATTTTTGTAGTAGGCTTTATGTTATTTGCGATATTTTTTGGAGCAGGTAATTTAATCTTTCCTCCTGCGCTAGGTTTATCGAGCGGTCAATTTTTCTGGCCAGCTATTTTTGGATTTGTAATTACAGGGATTGGCTTACCACTTATCGGTGTTATTGCCGGTTCTATTGAAGATAAAGGATATAGAGCGTCTTTAGGTAAAATTCATCCAGTATTTGCTGTCGTATTGCTTGTTGCTATTTCGTTAACTATTGGGCCGTTGTTCGCTATACCGCGTACAGCAGCAACATCTTTTGAAATGGGTATCACGCCAATTTTCGACACAAATAGTTCAATGGCATTATTTATTTTCTCATTAGTTTACTTTGCTATCGTATTTTACTTAAGTTTCAACTCAAGTAAAATGGTAGATAAAGTAGGTGCTGTTTTAACACCAGTACTACTTATTTCAATTGTTTTACTAATCATTAAAGCTTTCTTCAGCATAGGTGGAGAACCTGTCGTTCCTGGAGAAATGGAAGTTTACAGTAGTGGTGCTACTAGTTTTGGTAAAGGGTTCGTTGAAGGCTACTTAACGATGGACGCGATCGCTGCTATTGCATTCTCTATGATTGTTATTACAGCAATTAAGAGTAAAGGTGTTACAAGAGAAACGGGATTATTTAAACAAACTATTTTGGCAGGTGTAATTGCTGCAATTGCACTAGGATTTATCTATATTTCTTTAGGTTGGATCGGAAATCATATGAACATTTCAGATGCAACATTGAAAGAATTAAATGATAATGGTCAAAATATTGGTACGTATCTATTAACAACTGCCGCTCAAGTATCATTTGGTGAATTCGGTAAGTATTTAATTGGTATTATTGTAGCATTAGCTTGTTTAACAACAGCTACAGGATTGATTGTATCTGTTAGTGAATTCTTCCATGAAATTTTACCAAAAATTTCATACAAATGGTTTGTTACTATTTTCACTTTAGTCAGTTTCATTATTTCAAACCAAGGTTTAACTACAGTTATCCAAGGTTCATTACCAGTATTGTTAGTATTATATCCAATAGCTATTACATCTGTATTATTAATACTATTAGGTAAATACGTTAAGACACCACCAATTGCACAACAATTGGCTGTTGCTTTAGTAACAATTATTTCATTCATTTCTGTATTTAATAGTAATGGGGTTATCAATATCGCATTTATGCAAGAATTGCCTCTAGCTCAATATCAGATGGAATGGATTCCTTTTGCAATAGTAGGTTATATCATTGGATTTATTATAGGTAAAGTTAAAAATCAAGCTCCAATTGAATATAGTTAAAGAAAAAAATTCGAGACATAAACTTGTCTCGGATTTTTTATATTAGATGAGCTTATGTAATACTTTAATTTATATGTGAGGCTTAACAGCTAACGAGCTAGACTTCATAGACAATCTCGTTACATTTTCTAACGGGCAAGACTTCTAAAACAAGCACATTAGCACTATAATAATCCTTTTTTAAATACTAGTTACGTTTTACAACGTAGCAGAACTGCGAAAACTTTTTAGAAAAAGAGATTTCGCAGTCTCACTCTCTTTTTATTTATGTCATAATAAGTATACATATAATTAAAGGGGTGGGGAATATGATGGTCTTTGCTTTTATTAATAAAGATGAAACATGGATTTTATGCGCTATTTTAGTAAGTATAGCTGCTTTAAGTATCTTTTTAGAACAAAAATATGATTTTGCTTCTAAAATTACTGGCGCTATAATCGCGTTAATTGGTGCTATGATTTTATCTAATTTAAACATTATTCCGATTGAATCTCCAGTGTATGACCAAGTTTGGGATTACGTTATTCCACTTGCAATACCATTATTATTATTCAGATCTAATATTTTTAAAATATGGAACGAAAGTAGAAGGTTATTATTTATATTTTTAATTAGTTCTGTAGGGACAGTAGTAGGGGTTGCTGTCAGCTTTTTACTATTGCATCAATTTATACCACAGCTTAATAAAATTGCGGCTATGATGACTGGAAGCTATATAGGTGGTGGTGTAAACTTTGCTGCATTAAGTACCAAGTTCGAAACACCTGGGGAACTTGTATCGGCAACAGTTGTTGCTGATAACAGTGTTATGGCATTTTATTTTATTGTCTTGATTACAATTCCAAATTTAAAATTTGTGAAAAAGTATTTTAGAAGGTTGTATAATAGTGATGCTGAATCTAATGAAAACAATGCAGAAGCATATTGGAAAAGAAATGAAATTAGTTTAAAGGATATTGCATATTCAATTGCTATTGCTTTTTCACTAGTAGCAGTTAGCTTTAAACTATCAGAGTGGATACAGTCGGCCGTTCCGAAATCAAATCCTTTTTTAGAAGTTGTAGTTGGTATTATAGGGGATCAATTCTTATTATTGACGACTTTATCTTTAATAGTAGTTGCAGCATTTAGCAATTTCTTTGAAAAGTTAAATGCATCTGATGAACTTGGAACATTTTTAATTTATATTTTCTTTGTTGTAATAGGTGTACCAGCATCAATACCGATTATTATTAAAACTGCGCCTTTATTATTTATTTTTGTAGCTATTATATTAATATTTAACTTAGCTGTTACTTTATCATTCGGTAAGTTATTCAAATTTAATATTGAAGAAATGTTGTTAGCAAGTAATGCTAATGCTGGTGGTCCGACAACTGCCGCTGCGCTAGCTATATCTAAAGGGTGGCAAAGCCTCGTAGGTCCTATACTAATTATAGGTACATTAGGTTATGTAATTGGTAACTATGTTGGCACTTTAATGTTCTATGTACTTAGCCAATTTATGTAGAAAAAAGCACTATCCCCTATTTTAATAAAAGGAGATAGTGCTTTTTATTTATGATTTAAATGTATTTCTAAGTTGTTGTTGTTCATCTTTAAGTTGTAATAGTTTAGTTTTTAAATCTTGTTCTAAAGATTGTAGTTCTTGTTCAGCTTGTTGACGTTTACGTGTACCGTCTTCTTGTATCCTTAATGTTTCTTGAATTGTATCCACGATATTTGTTTGTGTCGTCTTAAGTGTCTCAATATCAACAATACCACGTTCATTTTCTTCTGCTGTTCTTATCGCATTTTGTTTCAACATTTCTGAGTTTTTAAGCAACAGTTCATTTGTCGTATCTGTAACTTTCTTCTGTGCTTCTGAAGCACCTTGTTGCCTCAATAAAGTTAACGCGATAGCCATTTGATTCTTCCATAATGGAATACTCGTTAAAATAGAGCTTTGAATCTTTTCAGCCAATGTTTGGTTAATATTTTGTATCATTCTAATTTGTGGTGCTGATTGTAAAGTAATTTGGCGAGATAATTGTAAATCATAGATTCGCTTTTCTAATCTGTTTATATATTGTTGTAAATCAGCCAAATCTTGTACATCCATTTGGTTATTAGATGCTTTAACTTTTTTCTCAAGCTCCACTAAATCATTTTGTTTAAGTTCATCACGCTTTTGTTCAGCTGCTGCGATATAAATATTTAAAGCATCAAAATACGCTTTATTTTCTTCATACAATTGATCTAATAGACCAACATCTTTCATCAGCATATTTTGTGATTTTTGCAGCTCTACAGATATGCGGTCGACTTGCGCACCAACTGATTGGTATTTGCTAAACATTTCATTAACTGAGCGCTCAGCACGCTTAAAAATACGTTTTAAACGCGATTGATTTTGTTTTTGTAATTCATCAGGATTTACTTCTTTTAATTTGTTCATCAAGTTTCTAAGTGAAGAACCGATTGGCCCGACATCTTTAGATTGAACTTGGTTGAGCATTTGATGAGAAAACTGTGATAATTTGTTTTGAGCTTGTTGACCATACAGTAACAGACCATCATTATCTAACGGTTTAATCTGTTTAGCTATTTCGTTTATTTTTTGTTGATCTTCATCTGAGAAATTCTTTTCATAAGTTGAAGTTACATCTGATTGACCAGATTGCTCATTTTCTTGAGCTTCCTGTGGTGCAATTTCATTCGATGAATCCTTAAACGGGTCATCAATTAAGTCATCAAATAAATTTTTATTAGTTTCTGTCATAATTACGCTCCGTTTCATATTCGTATTTTTCTTGATTAGTCTTCAAATTTACTTTTTCTTTAGTTGTTTCAGGTATTTCTTTAGTAAAATCATTTCTGTTTTTAGCCATGTCAGCTAATTCCATCTCAATATCCAATTGATTATAATTCGATTCATTCAACTGCTTTAAATCAGCAACTAAAGTCCTTTTATTCTCATCAATCGTAAGTTTAGTTTGTTTCAATTTAGCTTTTTCTTCTTTAGTTTTATTCGGCATGCGTTGTAATAGAGTGTAGTTATCAATTAAATTAACTGTATTATCTAAATGCGAATAGAAAAAGCTTTCGACTGTATAAAACTTTTCTGGAGATTGTTTAACAGTGTTGTAAATTGTTCTTGTTAATTTAGCAACTTCATTTAAATTTTTAAATTCATTATATGAACGTACACGCATATAATTTTTATATAACCGTTTAAGTTTTGGGCTCGCATCATTTAATTGTTTTCTAATGAAATGATATTCTCTACGAGTTAATCCCATTTCCTTTAAAAAACGTCTAGAGCTATACCATTGAATAGGAATAAAACTCAATATATATGATCCGATAAACATACCAGTATCTAACATGAAATGTAAATCTAATTGAAATACACTAAATAAAAAAACAACAGACGATATTGGTACAGCTAATAGTGCACCTAATATATACGATAAATTATATTTCATTTTCATCTTCCTAAATTATAACGTTTTGAAATGCTTTGTATTTTCATCTAATGTTACATCTTCTATGTTGTAATCATCTACTTGAGAAGCAGGTGCAACACCTTCAATTATTCCTTTAGTAAAACTTTCTAAGTCATCTGTTTTCCCGCTAGCATAAACTTCAACATAATCGTTAACATTTTCAACTGAGCCAACTATATTATATTTCTTAGCCAGTTGTGCTGTGAAAAATCTAAAACCAACGCCTTGTACGCGTCCATAAACTTTAATGTGTTTTCCGTTCATATTAATCACCTCATATATCCATTATAAAGGGTTTCTTACAAAAAAACTAATAATTAGAAACATAAATACTAAGCGCTTTTCTTGATTTCATCTTCAAATAGATTTAAATTTGTTTTAAGGTAATATTCTGAATAGGGGCGTTATAAATGTGGAAAGTTGTTACTATGCGGGCAGATTATGAGGGCTGGTGGCTATTCGATGATTGGACAGATCATATTATTCATGAAATCATTTGCAATGATTTTGATGAGATGCTAATAACTTATAATGACTTACTGAAATCGTACCAAGAAAAATATGCAAATGAGATAGTTGGTAAATATAATATTCATGCTTTTTATAATAATTGCGATATTGCTTTTTGTGAAGATTGTGAAGAAGATTTACAAATTTTTTATAGTATTCTTATATTAAATGACAATTCTATTTATACACCTTTACCAAATTAATAAATTCTGAAAATATCTGAATTGGTATTGCATTTGAATATTTAGTGACGTATAATAAGTAATAGCAATATCGTTATTCCATATTGCAAATGACATTATATATTTGGTGTTTTTTGTAATATGCGAATATCGCATATTGAATTTTAGTCTTGGAGGTTTCTCAATTATGAAACAAGGTACAGTAAAATGGTTTAATGCAGAAAAAGGATTTGGTTTTATCGAAATCGAAGGAGAAAATGACGTATTCGTACATTTCTCAGCAATTAACCAAGAAGGTTACAAATCTTTAGAAGAAGGTCAAGCAGTAGAATTCGAAGTAGTTGAAGGCGACCGCGGCCCACAAGCTGCAAACGTTGTAAAACTATAAAATATATGAATTTGAAAGACTAGAAAGAAACCCTAACAATGTTAGGGTTTCTTTCTGCAAAACTATAATACTATTAAATAATAATAAAGTTTAAGTTTATATAACGATATCTTTAATTATTTAAAAGCGCTACCCGCAGATTTCTATCTGATTGGGTAGCGCTTTTTTATTCAAAAAAATAAATAATTATTTATTTCACATCGTTCAAAATGAGTTGTTTTAATGTTTGCCTCTTAATAACTTCTCTTGCTTTTCCATCTCTGACAAATAACACTGCCGGTTTTGGCATTTGGTTATAGTTAGAACTCATAGAGTAGTGATACGCTCCTGTCGATAATACAGCTATATAATCACCAATTTTTGTTGATTTAGGTAATTTCATATCTTTACCGATTAAATCACCTGATTCACATAATTTACCTGCTATTGTTACTTCTTGTAAATCATCTTCTTGTCTATCTACTAATAGTGCCTCATATTTCGCATTATATAAAGCTGTTCTAATATGATCACTCATACCTCCATCAATTGAAACATAAGTATTAACATTAGGTATTTCTTTAATAGTGCCAACTCTATATAAAGTTACACCCGCTTCTCCTACTATAGAGCGTCCTGGCTCTATAGATATCTCAGGTATATCCATGCTATATTTTTCACTATGTTCTTTAATAGCATCAGTAATGCGCTTAATACTTTCTTCAATTGGATAGCTCTTATCTTCGTTTGTATATTTAATACTGAAACCGCCACCCAAATTGAGAATTTCAATATCGATATTATTTTCTTTTAACCATTCAAATACAATTTGTATCGTATTAATCGTACCATCCGCTTCAAAAATTTGTGATCCAATATGGAAGTGGATACCTTTAAAGTCTATTTTGTCTGATGCTTGTAATGCTCGTACACCTTCTAAAGCAGTACCATGTTTTATCGATAATCCAAACTTACTATCTTCTTGTCCTGTTTGTATAAATTCATGTGTATGTGCTTCAACACCTGGATTAACTCTTAAAACTGCTTTGATTGGTTTAGATGCAATTCGGTTAATACGTGTAATTTCATCTAATGAATCAATAACGAAATACTCAACGCCACTTTCAATTGCATATTCTATTTCATCATTCGTCTTGTTGTTACCGTGAAAGTGTATTTTACTCGGATCAAAATCACTCGCTAAAGCTGTAAATAGTTCTCCTTCAGATACTACGTCTAAGCCCATATTTTCCTCTGCCATTAGTTTAAATAATTGAATGCTACTAAAGGCTTTAGATGCGTATGAAATATTATATTTTAGACCACTGTTACTAAATGCTTCATGAAATCTTCTACACTGTGATCTAATTTGTTCTTCATCATAAACAATAGTAGGGGTACCATAACTAGCTGCAATTGTCTTTAATGAGATATTCCCCATCGTTAATACGCCTTGATCATTATATTTAACAGTCATGATTTAATCTCCTTTATTAATGAATGATGGTTCAGTGCACTAATTTGTTCTGAATTAGCACCTACACCTTTAAATGTAAATTCGTCTATTCTTATGTCATTGCTATACATTGTTACCATATCTCCACGTTTTACTGATTCATCCACTTCTACAAACATGTGACTCATCATCAATCCACGTATAGGATACCTTTTACCATTGATTAACGCATCATGTTTAGCACGTGTTTTAAGTATACCGTCTCCATAACCGATATCAACTACTGCAAGGTTACAATCTTTATCTGCTGTATATTGGAAACTATAACCACAAGTTTCGCCTTGTTTAATAGGGCGTACTTGAATCACATTCGCAGTAACAGTAAAATTTTGATGAGTAGTTGAAGTAGGGAGACTACTATAAGGTCTTGAACCATATAGAATAATACCTAATCGCGCATGTGTATGTTGATTAAGCAAGCCCTCTTCTCTTACAAAACTCGCACTATTCTGAGCATGAATAAATTTAAACGTATAACCTAAACTTAGCATTTCGTCTAAACAACTTAACCAAGCTGCTCGTTCTATTTCATACTCATCACCACCAAATTCATCTGCGTATCCGAAATGCGTCCATATTCCTTCTATTTTAGCTTGTTCATCATGGGGTAGGTTAGTATTGAATTTTAATACTTCTTGCATTTCTTGAGCATTTTTCAATCCTGAACGGTGTAGCAAGTTTTCTAATTCTAAATGCAACTTAATACCACTTAAAGCGTCTTTAAATTCATAATAAAATTCTAAAGAGGGTAAAGTCATTGCGATATTATATTGTTTTAAAGTTTCAAACTCTGTAGATGGATTCATTAAAAAGATATTTACATCACTGTTTAAATTTCTAATTCTCACAGCTTCATGTAAAGATGTCGTACTAAATGTCTGTATACCAGCAGCGATAAATGATTGCACTGCAAATTCTAAACCAAAATGATAAGCATCATTTTTCACAACAGCCATAACTTCTTGTCCATCTGTAAACTGTTTAGCGTTATTTATAAAGTCTTGTTCATATATTGTGATACGTGCAACCATTATTTATCCCTTCCTTGATTTAACAATGCCATATAATAATCAGCTACTAAAATAAGCACTTCTTCATCAAAATTTAATTTGTTTGTATGTAGACCATACACAAAATCTTTTTCAATATTTTTAGTTCCGAAAAATACAAAATAACTTGGCGCCAATTGTCCATAGAAACTAAAATCTTCGCCGAATAAATATGGTTTTTCTAGTTCATGTAATTCGACACCAGTTGTATTTAATGCTGACTTTACATTTTCGTATAGTGTCGAATCATTTGTAGTAGGTGGGTATCCCTCAGCAAAATCAACACGACATTCAACATCAAATAACAATTCAACACTTTGAGCAATTTTTATCATTTGTTGTTTCACGGTTTCTAAATCTTGTACATCATAAGTTCGAATTGTACCTTCTAAATAGCCATTTTGTGGGACCGTGTTAATTGCTTCTCCAACATTAAATTGACCTATGTGTACAATGTTTCTATTAAGACCATTTAAATGAAATTGTTGAATTTGACTCACTTGGCTTAATACATGCATTAATGCTTCTGATGCAGCTTTTCCTTCTTCTTTACTCGCTACATGACTAGATAAGCCATTTAAATAGAAACGATACTCTGTAGCACTTGCAGTTATTTCATCATTTTTAAATGCTACTGTACCTAAATCTTCAAAAGGCATGATATGTACACCATAAATTTCTTCTATTTGAAATTGATCAAATACTTTAGATTTTATAAGTTGATTTGCGCCCGCTTCCGTTTCTTCTGAAGGTTGAAAAATGAATACAACGTTATGTGGTAATTCGCCTTTGTCGTATAATGCTTTACACCTTTTCGTAAATAACATTAACGCTGTCGTATGACCATCGTGTCCACAAGCATGCATCACATTGTCATTTTTACTTTTATAAGGTACTTCATTTTCTTCATGAATAGGTAAGGCATCAATATCTGCTCTATAAGCAATTGTCCTATTTGAATTACCTTCTAAATAACCAATAATCCCTGTAGTAATAGGGCGTTCATATGGTATTTCTAATGATTTAAGAAAATTTTCAATATATGTTGTTGTTTCAAATTCTTGCATGCTTAATTCTGGATGTTGATGCAAATATCTTCTTGTTTCTTTAACAAAATTTAATTCAGACATTTAAAAATCAGTCCCTTTATAGTATGTATAGAAAGAGAGTGGGACATCAATCCAATTTTTTTAATAAGATTTCATTGTCCCACCCAAGCAAATATAAATAGTATTGAAAATTTTAATATAATCTATTTCAAACTAGATATATTGCCAATCTAATAATTTAGGCTGAGTTATTGGTTTAAGTTACGTAAAGCAGATACGATTTCTTTTTTACCATCTTGTACATCTGCTGATTGTTTAATAACTTTAGCAGGGGTACCAGCAACAACTGCCCCTTCTGGAACATCTTTCGTTACAATTGCACCAGCAGCAACGATAGCACCTTTACCAATGCGAACACCTTCAAGTATTACTGCATTAGCTCCGATTAGTACATCGTCTTCAACAACTACTGGAGAAGCACTAGGTGGCTCAATAACGCCCGCTAATACTGCACCTGCGCCAACGTGCACATTTTTACCTGTAGTAGCACGACCTCCAAGTGAAGCGTTCATATCAACCATTGTACCTTCGCCAACAACAGCGCCAATGTTAATTGTAGCGCCCATCATTACAACAGCGCCATCTTCAATAACTGCATGTTCTCTAATGAAAGCACCAGGCTCAATACGAGCATTTGTATTTGTTAAATCTTTTAATGGTATCGCTGAATTGCGACGATCCATTTCTATTTCGACATCTGTAAATTGATCTGCATATTTTTCATTAAATGCTTTCCAATCTTTAGCATCACAGAAAATTGTTTTAGATGTTTCTGAACCAAAAACTTTAAATGACTCAGGGAACTCAACATTTTCAAATTGACCGTTAACGTAGACTTTTAAAGGTGTTACCTTCTCAGCCTCACTAATATATTGTATAATCTCTTCTGCAGTAAAATCTTTAACCATGTTAAATTCTCTCCTCATTTAAATTATTGTATGTGTAATATCCGTTTTCTTTATTTACTAATATATTTGCCACACTTAGAGCACCGTTGGCAAATATATCCTTAGACTGTGCACGATGCGTAATTTCAATCGTTTCATCATGGCCAGCAAACAATACTTGGTGCTCTCCAACTATTGTACCACCACGTTGAGAACTAATTCCAATTTCAGAAGGTTCACGCTTCGTGTTAGTTTCATGTCTATTGTAAACCGGAACAGTTTCTTCACGCTTTTCTTTAATAGCATCATATAGTTGTACTAACGTACCACTTGGTGCATCCACTTTTTTATTATGATGTTTTTCCAACATTTCAATATCAAAGTCTTCAAGTAATGGTACAGCATATTGAATAATTTCTTTTAGAATATGCACACCATAACTCATGTTTGCACTGAAGAATACCGGCATATCTTTAGATTTTTCTTTTAACTTTTCAATGATTATTTCTTTTTCACCTGTAGTCGCAATAACTAATGGTAGTTTAAAGTCTTCTTCTAATAGCGGAATTAATAATTCTGGGTTAGAAAAATCGATTGCTACATCCGCTTCAGGTGCCGATGAAATTGTATCAAAGGCAGGGTAGGGATATTGTTTAGAAGGATCTTTAACAACCACGCCTACAATTTCATTATTATTTTCTTCTGCTAGTCTTGCTACGCGTTCGTTCATTGCGCCATAACCAATTAATAAAATTTTCATTGTTTTACACCATCTTTAAAGTTAGCAAATGCTTTGCTTAATGTTTGTTGTTCTTCTTCATTTAATGTTACTAAAGGTAACCTTACTTCATACTGACCGAAACCTAGTTCACTTGTTAATAACTTAATAGGAATAGGGTTAACATCTACACCTAAATCATTAAGTAAACTTAGAATTTGATCTCTTAAGTTTTCAGCAGTTTTCGTATCATCTTTTTGAACAAGGTCGAATAATTTTTGAGTTTCTTGTGGTATTGCATTTGCCACAACTGAAATTAATCCTTCTCCGCCAAGCTTGTAATAGTCATACATATTATCGTCATTACCACTGTATAAAGCAAAATCAGAAGGTAATTTCTCTTTTAATGTTTGTGCATATTCTAAATCTCCAGTAGCATCTTTTAATGCTACAATATACGGATTTTCACTTAATTTAATCATTGTTTCTACGTCAATTGTCATATTTGTTCTAGAAGGTACATTATATAGAACTACTGGCAATTCAACTGTGTTTGCAATTTTAGTAAAGTGGGCGATTAAACCACGTTGGCTTGTTTTATTATAATATGGTGTGATAAGCATAATTGCATCTGCACCTAATTCTTTTGCTTTCAATGATGCTTCAATAGAAGCTTGTGTGTTGTTAGTACCTGTACCTGCTATAACCGGCACACGACCATTTACTTTTTTTATACCTATTTCTAATAATTGATTTTTTTCATCGTTTGTTAAAGTTGGATTTTCTGCAGTAGTACCGTTAATCACGATACTTTGTACACCGTTTTCAATTAAAAATTCTATATGGTTTTCAAATGCTTCGTAGTCTACATTCTCTTCTGTGAATGGTGTCGTTAACGCAACACCTACACCTGTAAATATATGTGACATACTTAACACTCCTCAATTTTTTTATTTATTTAAATTCATAACTTGTTCTAAAACTTGTACTGCATTTAAACTTGCGCCTTTTAATAAATTATCAGAAGTACACCAAATATGGAATGTGTTATCTAATGATTCATCCTTTCTAATTCTTCCTACGAATACTTCATCTTTACCCGTAGAATGAATTGCTAATGGATATTCATTATTTTCTACATTATCAACGAGTACAACTCTGTCATCTTCATCGAATAATTTTTTAATATCTTCAACTGTAGCTTCTTTATCTAATGTTACGTTCATATGCACGCTATGGCTGTCTTGTACAGGAACACGAACACAAGTTGCTGTAACATTTAAAGTGTTATCGTTTAAGATTTTACGTGTTTCGTCGATCATTTTTTGTTCTTCTTTTGTATAACCATCTTCTAAAAATGAATCGATATGTGGTAAGACATTATTATAGATTGGGTGAGGGTAGTTAGTTGGTTCTTCACCTTGTTCTCCTTTTAATAAGTCTTCTTTACCAGCTAAACCTGAACCTGATACAGCTTGATAAGTAGTATAAGCTACACGCTTAAGGCCGAACTTATCTTGTAAAGGTTTCAGAGGAACTACAGATTGAATTGTAGAACAGTTTGGATTTGCAATAATTTTTCGATTTAATTTTGGTTCGTTTACTTCAGGAACGATTAAATCGATACCTTCGTGCATTCTCCAGTGACTAGAATTATCTATAACAATTGCGCCATTCTCTTCAAAAAGTGGAGCAAAATGTTCACTCGTGCTGCCACCAGCACTCATGATGACATAATCAAATTGTCCATCTGTTTTATCGTCTGTTAAAGCTTCAACAGTGTATGTTTTACCTTGGAATTCTACTTCTTTACCTGCTGAACGTGGTGATGAAAATAATACTAATTCATCAAATTGGATATTCTTTCTGTCTAATACTTCTAATACTTTTTCTCCTACTAAACCTGTTGCACCTACAACTGCTAATTTTGTCATTTTGTTCACTCCATCATTCATTATATATTAAATGTTTCACACAAAATACGTACTGCTTCTTCACCTAAATCTCGATCAACGACATAAGAAATACTAATTTCTGATGTTGTTGTTTGATAAAAAGGTATGTCGTTACTAATTAAAGTTCTGAATGCTTTAGAAGCAATACCAGACATGTCTCTCATGCCAGTTCCAATTACGGATAGCTTTGCATAATTTTCTTTCATTATGTAGCGAAGGTGAGGGTAATCTAGCATTAAATCTTCTATAATTCTTTCAATTTGTTGTACTTCAGAATCTTTTATTGTAAATGACAATTGTAGACCTCTCTGATTTTCAATTTGTGAAATCATATCTACATTCATTGACTCGTGTTCTAAAGAATCAAACATTTTTTGCAGTAATTTAAAGTTTTGCATTGGATACGTTAATGTTACATGAATCATATGCGTATCTAACGCGACTCCAGTGACTGCTTTTTTCTCTAAAATTTCTGTTTGTGGCATAATCCATGTTCCTTTCACGTTTGATAATGTTCTACCTAAATAAAGAGGTATGTTGTAATTTCTAGCTATTTCAACACTCCTTGATTCTAATACACCAGCTCCTAAAGCACTCATTTCCATCATTTCTTCATAAGAAACTTCAGAAAGTAATTTTGCATCTTTATAAATTCTGGGATCTGTTCCATAAACACCATCAACATCAGTGTATATTTCACAAGTGGAATTTATACTTGATGCTATTGCTACAGCGCTTGTATCTGAACCACCGCGTCCTAAAGTAGTGATTTCCATTTCATCATTAACACCTTGGAAGCCAGCTACTACTAGAATATCGTTTGTTTTAAAAGCTTCTTCAAACCTAGGAGCATCAATTTCAGCTATTTTACTCTTTAAATGATGACCAATTGTTTTAATACCAGCTTGATACCCCGTCATCGCCTTCGTTTGAACACCTATATCATTCAACACCATTGAAAGGTAAGATATTGTTTGTTGTTCACCTGTAGTTAACAACATTGCTAAATGTTCATCTTTAGGCTGCGATGTTAACGTATCAATATTTTGCATTAAAGTATCAGTCGTTTTGCCCATAGCACTTACAACAACTACTAGTTGTTCGCCATTATCAACGCGAGATTTTAACATATAGGCTATATTTTTAATTTTGTTAAAATCACTTACGGATGTTCCGCCAAATTTCAATACACTTTGTGTCAAGATTATTCCTCCAATTAAAATCGGGAGGTCAACGCCGTAATATAAATAAAAAAACAAGTTCGGCATCCGAACTTGTTTTAATTTATATATACAAGTGATGCACTCCATTTATCATTAAGATAATGACAGACAATAAGCTGTTAACCTATACGTCCAACATAATAGTTCTGCAAAAATATTATGTTTCGGCATCGCACCCTTTCACTCCTTGAAGATTGCAGTCCTATAGGGGAGTTACTAATGATTGATGCGCCTCATCAAAAACATATTCAATTGATATGCATTCATTATACATAGAAAGAATATTTATGTAAAGAGAGAAAACAGATTATTTCAAAAAGTCACAACAATTCAACAAATTTAAAATGAATAAAATGGGTAAATTAATGCAGAAACAAAGAATGGGTTGGGAGATAAATTATAACTCAAAATAAATAATCTACGATTTTGTTCGTGCATGCTTGCCTAAGGTATGGTTCGAGCCTGTAGTCTCCCACTCATAATATTCCCTCAGGCGTCAGCACTTTACAAAATCGTAGGGAACATCACGCTAACAGGCTTGTTTACTACCACTAGCTCATTAGAAAATGTAACGGGCTTGTCTGAAGTTTCTTGCACGTTAGCCGTTGATTTCGCACAAAATTTAATGACAATTAAAAAAATCAAAGCTTTTTATAGCGCTAACGTGCTTGTTTATTACCACTAGCTCATTAGAAAATGTAACAGGCTTATCTTAAGTTTCTTGCACGTTAGCCGTTGATTTCGCACAAAATTTAATGGCAATTAATAAAAATCAAAGCTTTTTATAGCGCTAACGTGCTTGTTTATTACCACTAGCTCGTTAGAAAATGTAACGAGCTTGTCTTATATTTCTTGCACGTTAGAGGGGACATTCTCTTCTAATTCATTATAAACAGTAAGCTACTCGCACTTATATAACAAAAAAACAGGCTGGGACATATAAATGTCTCAGCCTGTTCGTATAATCTCAGCATATATTAGCTATATATACCTTGATCTTTTAGATATTCTTCATAGCTAATTTCTTTAGAAATTACGCCATCTTCTTTAATATCAATAACTCTATTAGCAATTGTGTTAATAAATTCAAAGTCATATGAAGTAAAGATTAATGAACCTTTGAAGTTCTTCAGACCGTCGTTCACAGCTGTGATACTTTCTAAGTCTAAGTGGTTAGTAGGTTCGTCTAATAATAGTACGTTAGAATTTGATAACATCATCTTACTCAACATACATCTAACTTTTTCTCCACCTGAAAGTACGTCTGCTTTTTTCTTAACTTCTTCACCACTAAATAGCATACGTCCTAAGAAACCTCTTAAGAATGTTTCAGTTTGTTCTTCTGGTGGTGCATATTGTCTTAACCAATCAACTAAATTCATATTTACACCGTCAAAGAATTCTGAGTTATCTTTAGGTAAATAAGAACGAGAAGTCGTAACGCCCCATTTAACTGTACCTTCATCTGGTTCAATCTCACCAGCTAAAATACGAAGTAGGGTAGTTTTAGCGATTTCACTTTCTCCTATTAATACAGCTTTATCATTAGGATTCATAGTGAATGAAACATTATTTAAAACTTTATTACCATCAATTGTTTTTGAAACACCTTGAACTTGTAATAAGTCGTTACCGATTTCACGACCAATATTAAAGTTAACAAATGGGTAACGTCTTGAAGAAGGTTGAATATCATCTAATTCGATTTTATCTAACATCTTCTTACGACTTGTTGCTTGTTTAGATTTAGATGCGTTCGCACTAAATCGAGCAATAAAGTCTTGCAATTCTTTAATGCGTTCTTCTTTTTTCTTGTTTTGATCTTGAGCCATTTGTGCAGCTAGTTGACTTGATTGATACCAGAAATCATAGTTACCAACAAATAATTTAATTTTTCCGTAATCTAAATCAGCGATGTGTGTACATACGTTGTTTAAGAAGTGTCTATCATGAGACACAACGATTACTGTATTTTCAAAGTTTATTAAGAATTCTTCTAACCAAGCGATTGCTTGAATATCTAAACCGTTTGTAGGCTCGTCCAGTAATAGAACATCTGGCTCACCAAATAAACTTTGAGCTAATAATACTTTAACTTTTTGGTTATTTTCTAATTCAGACATTTGTTTATCATGTAGGTCGTCTTTAATACCTAAACCTGAAAGTAATACAGAAGCATCCGCTTCAGCGTTCCAACCGTTCATCTCAGCAAATTCGCCTTCAAGTTCAGCAGCACGCATACCATCTTCATCAGAGAAGTCTGGCTTCATGTAAATGTCATTTTTTTCTTTCATAACTTTCCATAATTTTTCGTGACCTTTTAATACCACGTCAATTACTTTTTCATCTTCATGAGAAAAGTGATCTTGCTTTAATACAGCTAAACGTTCATCTTTACCTAATGAAACGTTACCTGATTGTGAGTCTAATTCTCCAGATAACACTTTTAAAAATGTTGATTTTCCAGCGCCATTAGCCCCAATAAGTCCGTAACAGTTGCCTGGTGTGAACTTAATATTTACATCTTCGAATAGTTTACGATCACCAAATCGTAAACTTACATTAGTGACTTGTAACATTAAATGACTCCTTTTCATTAATACTTCTATCGATGAATTATACCATATATCTAACAAAAAAGGACAAGAGAATGAACTGTCGTTACATGAAACAAAATGCATGTTATAATGTAGAAACTAATAAGATAAGAATGGAGAATGATATGGCACAAGAAAAAGATACACTTGTAGGTCGAATAGACTTTTTAAAAGTGGATAGATTGGAAGGTTCAACGTACCATTTACTTGGACCTAACAGCGAACATATTAAAATGAATGCATCTGAAGTAGATAATGAAGACGATTTAGAAATAGGCGAAGATTATAGTTTCTTTGTATATCCAAGCCGTTCTGGCGAATTATTTGCCACACAAAATATGCCAACAATTACAAAAGACCGTTACGATTGGGTAAAAGTTTTAAGAGTAGATAGAGATGGCGCAGCAGTTGATGTTGGTCTACCTAGAGAAGTATTAATCCCTTGGGAAGACCTTCCAAAAGTTAAAGAACTTTGGCCACAAAATGGCGACATGATTTTTTGTACGCTAAGAATAGATAGCAATAGTCAAATGTTCGCAAGATTAGCGACTGAAACAATTGTTGATACTATGTATAAAGCTGCGGAAGAAACAGTTTTACATCAACATGTTACAGCTAGACCATACCGCTTGTTAAGAGTAGGAACATTTTTACTTTCAGAAGACGGATACAAAATATTCGTACATGAATCTGAACGTAGACATGAACCTAGGTTAGGCGAAGAAATGGACGTTAGAATTATTGGCGTTAAAGAAAATGGCGAGTTAAATGGTTCATTCTTACCATTAGCACATGAACGTCTTGATGAAGACGGACAAATTATTTTTGATTTACTAGTTGAATATGATGGAGAACTACCTTTCTGGGATAAATCCGACCCAGAAGCAATCAAAGAAGTATTTAATATGAGTAAAGCAAGTTTCAAACGCGCAATAGGTAGATTGTATAAACAAAAACTTATCGTTATTGAAACAGGTAAAATTGCGATTACTACAAAAGGCTGGGCTCAAGTTAAACAAGACGAAGCATAATCTCGTATATTGCTTTAAAAGAGCTAAGTATATTTAAAAGCCGTGACCTAACGCAAAAGTTGGGCCACGGCTTTTATATTTTTGGAATGAATGTTAATGGTAGTAGCAAGCGTTATTGACACGTTTGGTAAGAATAGTCAACAAGGGTAGCGTTATTGACACGTTTTGCAAGAAAAGGCAATAAGGATAACGTTATTGACACGATTGCTAAGAATAGTCAATAAGACCAGCGTTGTTGACACGTTTAATAAGAATAGTCATTAAGAGCACTAACAATAAAGGTTCTTTTCGCCATTCATGACGAAAAGAACCTTTATTTAATTATTCAATTTCATCTGTTAATGTTTCTAATTCGTCAATCAAACTACCGATATAAGCTATTGTTTCTTTTAACGGCTTATCTGTAGTAACATCAATTCCAGCTAACTCTGCTAATTCAACTGGAGATTTTGAACCACCTGATTTCAATACATTTAACCAATCATCAACAGCAGGTTGTCCTTCATTTTCTATTCTTTGACTCATTACTGTACCAATTGTTAATCCAGCAGAGTAAGTATATGGGTATAATCCCATATAATAATGAGGTTGGCGCATCCAAGTTAATTCAGCACCGTCAGTTATTTCGACTTCGTCACCCCAAAAATCTGAAATAACTTTCTTTTTAATTTCATTAAGCAGTGGGGCAGTTAACGCTTCACCTTCGTCTACTTTTCTATAAACTTCTCTTTGGTACTTAGCTTCTAATAAGTGCGTAACCATATTATGATAATAAGTTCTTGAAATAATTGAACTTATCACCCAACGTTTGAATTTTGGATCATTAGATTTTTTTAATAAGCTATTTGCCATTAACATTTCATTCATTGTAGATGGTGCTTCCACAAAATACATAGAACAGTCAGCTTGGTATACATTTTGATATTTATTCGCTAAATTAAAATGACCAGCATGACCTAATTCGTGGGCTAATACAAATACTTCAGTCATTTTACTTGTCCATGAAATGAATATAAATGGATTTACGCCATATGGGCTCGCACAATAAGCACCTGTTTGTTTACCTTTATTTTGAGGAAAATCAATCCAGCGTTTGTCATAACTATCATTTACCATTTGCATATAATCATCGCCAAGCACACTTAATGCATCTTTAATATATTCTTTTGATCCTTCAATTGATACATCAGGTTCATAAGTTGGATCTAGCGGAATTCTTAAATCTTCAAAACGTATTTCATCTAAATTATTTGTTCGCTTTAGCAATTTAGCATAACGTCTCATATGTGGTGCTAATTCTTCAGAAATCACATCTATTTGTCTATCGTACATTTCTCTCGTAACATCTTGAGGTTCAAGCAAGAAATCTATAACAGAATCATATCCACGAAGTTCGGATTCTATTTTTTCTTTTTGAACATGAGCGTTGTATGTTGCAGCAGTCGTATTTTCATAGCGACGCAATGCTTCGCTGAATTTCTTAAACGCATTTCTTCTCACTTCAGTATTTGAGTGAACTTCAAAATCTCCTTCGAATGATACATAATCTAATGCAATTTCTTCGTTATTTGCTTCAAACGTACCAAACTCAATATCTAACATTTTCGTAATTCCATACAATTCAAACGGTGCACTAAAAGTAGGTGAGAACGTCGCTAAAGTTTTTTCAACTTCAGGATGTAACGTATGTGGTTTTTGTCGTTTTAGTAATGATAAATATTTAGGGTATTCTGATTGTTTAATTAAAGCATTAAATGTTTCCTCTTCTAATTGTAAGATTTCCGATTCTAAAAATGATAATAAACCTGCAATCTTCCCGTATGTAGTAGAAAATTGTGCTGCTACTTTTTGACTATCAGCGTCAGTCGTATCAGTAGAATACAATAGTTCTGCATATGTACTTAAATGTATTACATCAATAATAAGATCAGCTTGTTCATGTAAAGCTGATTCAATAGTCGATACATCCTTTAATTGATTGAGATATTTTTCATTAAAATCAGTCACTCTTTGAACTAAGTCAGTTAACGTTGAATAAAAAGCGTTGTTATTTTCGTATAAACTCGATAAGTCCCATGTTTCGTTAATAGGTATTTCACTACGTAATTTTTGTCCCATTGTCTCATCCCTTTTTAAAATATTTGCAATGTTCACATAATTGCTCATTTTCATTATAATATTAATCATTTTAGAGTACAAATTTGCTAGGTTATAAAACATTTGTTAAATTCAATTATTTTTATAAAAATACTGCAAAACTTAATTAATATATTAATAATCGGGTATAATATGAGATATAGTTGTAAAGGAGGCGTAATAGTTTGAATATATTTGATTTCCCAAATTACTTATGGATATCATTTGTGATTGTCGTCGTTTTCTCAATATTGTCTTCATTAATATTAAAAAAATATGTTATTAGCGCAATATTAACATTTATAATATTAGGCATTATTGCTTTTATCTTACCTAATTTTTATGATATTACATACGAACCATTATTAGGTTACGCTGCCTTTATGGCCATTATTAGTTTATGCTTCAGTCTTTTAACATGGTATTTAGTCAAAAAGAATAGACAAAGAAGACTAGAAAAGTTAAGCGAAAAAGAAGGTATAGATAGCGGGCATCAATTTGAAAAATTAAAAAGACGAGAAAAATAATGATAAACAACATAATATAGAATAAAACATCGACCTGAATTTACATTTCAAGTCGATGTTTTATTTTATTATTTAAAATAAACTGGTGTAGCTACAGCATATAATACTTCATTTATTAGCTTACTACCATCTGAACTTAAATCTGAATTCTTTAATGTTCCTTCTAATTCATATCCACAACGCTCGATAGTTTCTATACTTTTAGTGTTTTGAACATCTATATAAGCTTCAATTCTAACAAAGCCATGTTCTTCAACTAAATATTTTGTAACATATTTTATAGCTTCAGTAGCAAATCCTTTTCCTAAACCAGAATTAACCATCCAATAGCCAATTTCACATGAGGGTAATCTTAAATTAATATCTTGTAAAACGATTGATCCAACGAAAGTTTCAGTTTCTTTATCGAAAATAAAATATCTTAAAAATTGTTTATTTAAGTTTATATCAGTAGTTTTATTAATAAAATCTGTAACTTTAAAATCGTCAAAATTATGATTAAAAAAGGAAACCCATTCTTTTAAGCGATCAACTGAATTAAGCATGCCTTGTTTAATAGTATCTTTATATGTATAAACACGTTCTCCAGCTAGTAAAAATAAACGATCAGTTTCTAGCTTTAAATCAAATTTTATGTTGTGACTCATAATAATGCTCCTATCTGATTCAATTTTTCTTATTTCTATAGTATATCAACTATAACATTATCTATATGACCAAAAATAATATTTTTTAATATTTGTTGTTGACCCTTACGTTACGTTAGACTTTATAGTAATAAGTAGGAGGAGGTCAGAAGAATGGAAATGACTGTAAAAGAAGTTGCAGATTTAGTAGGAATAAGCGTGCGCACGCTCCATCATTACGACTCAATAAACTTATTAAAACCAGATAATACAACTGAAGCTGGGTACAGGTTATATAACGATAAAAGTCTCGAAAAATTACAGCAAATTCTATTTTTTAAAGAACTAGATTTTCCTCTCAAAAAAATAAAAGAAATTCTCAATGATCCATCATTCGATACCAAAGAAGCATTAAGGTTACACAAAGAAATGCTTTTAGAAAAAAGATTGCGTATAGACAAAATGATAGAAACCATTGATAAAACAAATCTACATTTAAAAGGAGAGATTAATATGACAAAAGAAGAAAGATTCGAAGGTTTTGATTTTAGTCAAAATCTTTATGAACAAGAAGCTAAAGAAAAGTGGGGAGAAAAGACAGTTGATAAAGCTAATGAACAATTAGCAAATATGCCTAAGCAAGAAAGATTCGAAAAAGAAGATGAAATGAATACTATATTTAGAGAACTAGCTTCAGTTAATGATAAAGAAAAATCACCAGCATCAAAAGAAGCACAACAACTTATTCAAAATTGGTATGATTTCTTAAATGATAACATCAATTATGAGTATTCATTAGAAATATTTAAAGGTTTAGGTGAAATGTATGTAGCTGACGAACGTTTTACTAAAAATATAAACCGATTTGGTGATGGATTAGCACAATTTATGCATGAAGCTATTAATATATATGTAGAAAATCATAAATAAGAGAAACACCAATGAGTTAATCGGAATAATTACGATTTAAACTCATTGGTGTTTTATATTATGTTTATGTTATTGTAGCTTAATATTAAATTTTAAGGAGAATCATAATGATATACATACTTAGACATTGCAAAGCTATCGGTCAAGATAAACATGCAAATTTAACTGAAGATGGCCAATTATGTGCAGAACAATTAGTACAAGTATTAGCAAACCTTAATATTGATCAAATATACATTAGTAATATGAAGCGTACATATGAAACAATCAAACCATATATAAGTAAATATCAAGTAAATGTTATTACAGATTCAAGGCTCAATGAACGTCAATTAAGCGACATATCATTAGATAATTGGTTAAATGAGCTTAAATACACATTTGAAGACTTTGAATATCATATACATAATGGCGAATCAAGTTCAGAAGCTCAAAAAAGAATTTTAAGCGTATATGAATCCATTAATCAATCATATAACAGCTTAATCGTTACACACGGTAATATATTGACATTGCTATTAAATCATTTTAATCACGAGATTGGATTTGAAGAATGGAAAGCATTAAAAAATCCAGATTTATATAGCATAGATAAATATAACAACGTTAAACATATAAGTATGTCGTTAAACGAATAGAAAAGGGTCCCCTAATCACAATATACGTAACTTCCTATAATATATATTATGTAAACTAATAACTAGAAGATCATATTCTTAATATGAATATCTGTGTTTATTGATTACAAAACTACATAAATGACTAATGGTATGGTAATTAAACTTAATATAGTTGATATTAATGTAGATGCAGACACGTTATCTTCTTCTACTTGAAATTGAATGGCGTACATAGTAGTATTTGCAGCTGTTGGCGTAGCTGCTATAATAATCATGATCTTTTTAGTTAAGTCATCAATTGGAAATTGAGATACAATTAAAAATGCAATTATTGGTGAAATTAATAACCTCAAAATGACACTAAAAGAAATTGACTTCCAATTAACTCTTTTTATAGTTAAATTAGCTAATTGCATACCTAAAGATAACATCACTACAGGTATTGCTGAATCAGCAATGAAATCTATTCCTTTTGATAAAGTACCAAGAGGTATATGTAAATAATTGAAAAATATACCTAATAATGCACCATAAATCATAGGCATATACAGCACTTGTCTAAAAGCTTCTACACTTTTCATATTAAAAGAGCTACCTTTTGCTGCATAATACACCCCTAATGTACTCATAATTAACTGTTGCAACACCATAAGTACTATAGCTACTTGCAAGCCTGTTTTACCAAATAAAAATAGTATCAAAGGCGTCCCATAATTACCATTGTTCATGAAAGCACTAGATAAAATTAATCCGCACCTCTGTGTTTCAGAATAATTTGCTAATTTTGAAAAAACACTTATTATTATAATACTTATAAAACATAACAATAACAAAAAAATTATAGAATAAAAAAAGGAACTATCTATACGATTAGTATAAAATGTGCGAAAAACTAAAAAAGGAACAAGCATATATATAGCCATTTTAGATATAATTGCGGTATTTAATTTTAAAAATATTTGTCCAATATAACCTACTAAAAACACTAAAAAAATTGGTAACATAACTGATAAAACAAACATTTAATCACCTTATTTAGCTTATTCATTTCATATAAATTTTAAAATAAAAGGGCAAAAAGATGCCCTTTTATTTTAAGTTATTTAAAAACTATTAATTTTTCTTCTGTCATTTCTTCAATAGCATATTTAGGACCTTCTTTGCTATTACCACTATTTTTAACGCCACCATACGGCATATGATCCACTCTATACCCAGAAGTATCGTTTATTATTAAACCACCCACTTCTATATTGTCCATTGCATTTAGAACAAACTCCAAATTATTAGTGAATAGACCTACTTGTAATCCATATTCTGAATCATTTACCTTATCTATTACTTCATTTTCATCATTATATTTCTCTATAGCTACTACGGGACCAAATACTTCATTTTTACAAACTTTCATATCTCGATTTATATTCGTTAATATAGTTGGGTGATAAAATACACCTTTACGTTTACCACCAATTTGTACCTTTGCTCCCTCACTAATTGCTTCATTTACCCAATTTTCTACACGAATTGTTTCACCTTCTCCGATCATAGGACCAATATCAGTCGTTTTATCAGAAGGATCCCCAATCTTTAAATTATCAGTCGCTTCCACCATGTTATTAAGAAATTCATTGTAAACTTTCTCGTGCACAAAAACACGTTGTACAGAAATACAAACTTGACCTGCATTATTGAAGCTTTTTTTTGCAATTTCAATAGCGCTTTCTTTTATATTTGCATCATTATGAACAATTGTAGCTGAATTATTGCCTAATTCTAAGGATACTTTTTTGATACCTGTTTCTTTACTTAACATTTTTCCTACTTCAGGGCTTCCTGTAAAAGTAAACATATTAATATCATCATTTGATGTTAAATAACTACCGATTTCTGAACCTTTTCCTGTTAATACATTTAATCGTCCAGAAGGTAATCCTGCTTCTTCAAAAATTTCAGCTAAAACTAATGCTGAAAGTGATGTTTCAGCTGCAGGCTTTAATATAATACTATTGCCTGACGCAATACCAGGTCCCACTTTGTGACAAACTAAATTTAAAGGCACATTAAAAGGTGTTATTGCAGCAATCACACCGACTGGTTTCTTAATAGTTAAAGCTTTTCTATTCTCTGATCCCGGAGCTGATTCAATAGGTATAGCTTCCCCATTTATACGTTTAGATTCTTCAGCAGATACCTCAAGTGTTAGAGCAGCTCGCTCCACTTCTCCAATCGCTTCATTAATTGGTTTACCAACTTCTTTAACCAAAATGCTAGCAACTTCATTTTTTCTTTGTATTAAAATTTCAGAAGCTTTTTTTAGTATCATAAAGCGATCATATGGAGAAAATGGCTTTTTTAAAGCTTCTTTTGCATATTTAACACTATCTTCTACATCACTTTTCTCGGCTACAGAAATTTTTGAAATTTCTTCTTGTGAATACTTATTAAATACTGACATTTTCTTATCTTTTTCTAACCATTTTCCACCAATTAAAAGACCGTAACTACTTTTCAAAATACTTTTATTCATAATAACGTCATCCTCTCATGATATAAGGTCATTACCTTTAATTTTATAAAAATTCCTTTGCTTTTCCTTGACTACCAAACACTTTAATTTTTTCTTGTACTTTCATTTTTAAAAATTCCTTACCAGAACCTAATGAATTTGCTAGTACTATTTCATCTGGATTTGTTTCCAAAACATTTTGAATACCTTTTGTAAAAGCTTGGCGTAGTTCTGTATCCACATTGATTTTTGAGATACCTAAGCTAATAGCTTTTTTTACTTGTTCATCTGGTACGTCAGAACCCCCATGTAAAACAATCGGTCTTTGAACTGCACTTGATATTTCATTTAAACGTTCAAATCTTATACTTGGAGTTTGCTTATATAAACCATGCGCTGTTCCTATTGAGATTGCTAGATAATCTACATCAGTCGCTTCTACAAAAGTTAGTGCTTCATTTACATTTGTAATTAATGCATCTTTCTCATCTATAGAAATATCGTCTTCTGTTCCCCCTATTTTACCTATCTCACCCTCAGAACCTATATTGAGTGATTTTGCAATTTTTGCTACAGTTCTAGTTATATCAGTGTTTTCATCAATATCTAGGGCAGAACCATCAAACATTACTGATTGAAATCCTAACTGAATAGCTTGCATAGTTTGGTCAAAAGTTCTACTGTGATCTAAATGAATAGATATAGGGATTGTAAATTGCTTTTCATAAATATCTATTAAATTTTTCATAGCTTCCATTCCTAAAGTTTGTATAACTTTTTGTCCAACTTGTATCATAACAGGTGATTGCTCTTCTTCAGCAGCTTCTAAAATTCCTAAAATAGTTTCAGCGTTATGTGCACTAAATGCTCCTACCCCATACCCATTTTGGTATGCATGATTAATCATATCTTTTCCATTTATAAATGGCATTAAAAATCGTCTCCTTATCTTTTTAATTCAATATTATATTGATACTTATCACTTCTATATTTAGTCTTTGTGTACTCAATTGGTCGATTATCCATGCCATAACTTATTCGTGTCATTTCTAGTAATGCTTCTCCTGGTCTAACTCCTAATGAATCAGCTTCATTAATTGTTGCATTTATTGCTCTTATTGTTTCTTTTGCACGTTTTAGATAAATATTATGTTGCTCTAATACTTCATAATAATGTGCTTGATTGAGGTCGTAAGACTTTAAAATTTCACCAATTTTTTTAGTCCAACACGATCTTTCGATTGCTATTGGGATATCATTGGCTAATCTTATTCTTTCTATCAATAAAATAGATTCTTTTTCTGACACATTTAAAATATCTTGTTCAAATATCAAATTATCTTTATATTCAGAACGTAAAACTTTTGACTTAGGTACTTGTCCTCGTTCTCTTGTTTCTTCTGTAAACCCTTTAAGTTTACCTAAATGTCCAATTAAATTTTGAGGACGAACAACAGTTCCTCTTCCTTGTTTTTTTTCTAGTAAATTATCTTGGACAAGGATATTTATTGCTTGTCTGATAGTTGTCCTACTCACATTAAATTCAGTTATTAAGTCTTGTTCTGCAGGAATAAGAGTATCTGGTTTCCATACACCTTCTTGTATTCTTCTATATATTTCATTTTTAACTTGAAGATAAAGTGGTTCTCCTTTTTGCGTTTCAAAATGGTTCTTTGACATTATTATCTCTCCTAGCAATTGGTGAAGGATAATGATAGGAGTTAATATCTATGAAGGGTTTTAACCATTCATAGTATTGTTCATAATCATCTATAAAATAATCTGGAACATTTCTTTCTCCTTCTTTTACTACTTCCTTCAAATCAACTGGTATTTTTATTATATTATAGTCCAATTGCTTAGTTCTTTGAAGGGAAACCATTATTTTACTTCTTCCTTCTGAAACACATTGAGCTCCATAAATCCCTACTTCTTTTGCTTCTTTATAATCTACTTCAGAAATAAATGTTGATGAACTTCGTTGACTCATACCCATTAGTTCAGCTCTAACCATTACTTTCAATTCTTTTTTTAGTAAAGCTTCAATCGCTGATGAAATTCCTCCCAATATTTTTCTTCCATTCACTACTTCCTTTTCAATTTGTCCTGAAGTTTCTAATTCCACCCCTTCACTAACAACAATTATTGCATAACCATAATTTTCAATAATTTCTTTGACTCTTTCAATCAGTTTTTCTTTAGTTATTTTTCTTTCAGGTATTAATATAAGGTGTGGACCATCTTCTTTATATCTTCGTAAAAATCCTGAAGCTAAAGCCAACCAACCACTATTTCTACCCATAGTTTCTAGTATTCTGACTTTTTCAAAGTTTTTCATGGATCGTAAATCTCGACTAATATCCAGTGTAGTTTGTGCAACATATTTTGCCGCACTGCCAAATCCAGGCGCGTGATCTGTTCCTCCTAAATCATTATCTACAGTTTTAGGTAATCCTATTACTTGTATTTGAAAACCTATTTTAGTAGATTTTTCTTCTATTTTATTTAAGGCTTTCATAGTTCCATTTCCACCGATAACTACAAGAGTATCAGCATTTATACTTTTTAACTGTTCGACACATGTTTCTATACCTCTTTCTGATAATGAAAAGCGTCCTGAACCTAAACAAGCTCCTGGAACTCTTTCATTATCAATAATCCATTTATTTAACTTTTCTTCTCCTTTTATAAATCTTCCGTAAAATAATCCTTCATAACCATTTTCTATATAAAAAAGCTCGTGGTCATCTTTTGTAGATTTTATAAATCCTGATAATGTTGTATTAATAACAGACGTAGGTCCGCCGACTTGACCTATAACAATTTTTTTCATACACTAACTTCTTCCGGTGATTTATCATATATTATTGTTTCTATATTTAATTGTTTTCCTAATTCTACTAATTCGTCTGTTATATCAGCGTAAACAAGTGCATAATGAGGTTCAAAACCTTCGTCCATTAAATCATAAACAGTATTTTCAACATTTGTGGCTAATTTAACTTCTACAGATGTACCATTAAAAGGTTGTTCAGTATCTAAGGCTCTTCCTGACATAATTAATAAACGATAACCTTCATTAGTATAACTAACTCTAAATATAGTCACTTTTCCTGCTTTTAGTCCAAATTCCATTGTAAATCCTAATTTTCTATTAGGATGTACTCCTGTTTTTGCACCAGTTTTAGGATTTGCTAATGAATAAGCACCAGCTCCGCAATGCCAAAAGACAACTGAATTATTGTCTTCATTAATGTGAACCATATCGCCTAAATATGGTGCGTTACCGTCTGACAGCTGTTGAAGAATCGACATTGATATAGCTCCATGGATATCGGATTCACAAGATGAAACAATACCGTCTTCAGTGAATTGGGATAATGTCGAACATGCTGCTGCACCTAACTTATTAAAAAACTCTGGATAACATCGTACGGCTATACCAGTTAATTTTTCTTGATTAATTTTATCTTTCACATAAGTTGAAAATTGAGCGAATCTTTTCACGGTTTCATCAGTTCTGTTCAATCCTATGACCTGCTTTTCTGCTCTCTCAACTTCAACTATCCATCTCTCCTTAGGAATTTCAATACATTTTTCAAAAGCTTTATCGAGATTGAAATATTTTATCGATATTCCAAATTTCTTTTTAAGCTCTTCTTCATTAGTATCTGAAAAGAAGAAACCAGTAGGATGTTCTCCAAAAACTCCTATATTAATTGCTTTAAGATTATTAATTACATCTGTTACTTTTGATTTTTGTTGAGCATTCAATTTAATATTATTGTGATTTATTCTTAAATCATTTTTAATACCCTTATTTTCATTTTTCTCATTATTTAAAAGTGAAATTAACTTTTGCTCTATATTTTTTTCATTTGCATTACCAAAAATAAAATCATATTGATAATTTTCATTTTTCAAATGATGACTTGTTGCATTTCCTCCTGTTAATGAATTCAAACGTAGTCGCCCACCAACACTAGGCTCTCTGACGCTCCATACAATTATAGGTGTTTCTGTAATTTCTGTTAATTCAACCAATGCAGCTGCATCAGCAAATGTAGAATGTTGGTATACTATACGAGTTATTTCTCCAATATCTTCATTATTTAAAAAATACAATAAATCTTCAATTGAAGTAATAATATTGTCAGGCTCAATCACTTGATCACTTAAACGATTTAGCAATTTGGAACTCTGAGCCCTTTGCTCTTCAGCTGCTTTCAAATCAAATGTTTTCCTACCAATTGGAAGGTATAAAATAACATTACTCATTACAAATCCCTACTTCCCTATATATTTTCAATGATTATTTAATTAAATTTTGCTATTTCCTTTTCAGCTAAAAATTCCTGAATATTAACTTTCTCCTCTTTTCTAAATGATTCTTCCACAGCCAATCCAACTACTATTGACCAAAAACCATCTTCAACTGTTGCTGTTGATGTTTTTTTACCTAGAATATTATCAACAAAGTAAACATGCTCATAATATGTAGCCCCTCCATGTCCACTCGCTTGAATTTCATGTGGATATGCTGGTGTAGCAATTTTAGAAGGTTGTCCCCCTCCACGAATAAGTTCAAAATAATATTGGTCATTTTTTATAGGTAAAAATCGTTCTGTTTCTGATGTTTTTAAACGTCCTTCATTCCCACAAAGCACCAGTTCTTCATAAAACATTGGTGAAAACATTGATAAATTAAAATTACATTGAACACCGTTTTCATACTTTACAATAACAAATCCACTATCGATAATATCCGACTGCTCTCCTTCATATTCAAACGATTGAAAATTCACTGCTTGATTTCCTGTTGCATATACTTCAACAGGCTTAGATTGTGCAAATAAATTGAATAAATCAAAATAATGACAACACTTTTCTACAAAGGTTCCTCCAGATTTTTTGGTAAACTTATTCCATTGCCCTACTTTATCTAAAAATGGTACTCTATGTTCCATTATGGATATTGTTTTGATATCTCCTACTGATTTTCTTTCTAAAGCTTCATGAATTGCTTCTACATAATTAGGTTTGTAGCGATATTGAAGGCCGATTTGAAAAATACCTGGATAATCCTTAGATATTTCTAATAATTCATATGCATCTTCTAAATTAGTAGTCATAGGTTTCTCAAGAAAAATATGTTTACCTGTTTTAGCCGCAACTCTGATGACATCGATGTGGGTATAATTAGGCGTGCAAATTAGTAGAGCGTCTGCTTCAGAATCGTTACAAGCTTTTTCCAAAGAATTAAATATTTTTATACTTCCGCCATTTAATTCATTTGTAAAAACATTTTTAGCTTGTTCAATACTTTGTCCATTAGGATCATACATACCATTTATTGTCGCTCTACCTTCCATTAGTGTTACTTTCATATGTTCTTGCCCAATGTTGCCAGTTCCAATTAAATTAAATTTTAATTTAGGGGTTTTATCTGCTGTCAAATATCGGTCCTCTTCAGGCAAATAGTCAAATTTGGATTTATTGAATCCTGCTAAAATATCTAATTCTTTTTGTTCTATTGTCATTTGTATCTCTCCCTTTTAAATTATTCTTTAATTATTTTTATATTAAAATTTTCTCCAATTATTCCAGGATATGCTCCTTTTGATATTAGCTTTTTATTTTCAGGATGAGCTAATAACCATTTATTTTTCATAAATAATAATTCTCTTTCTTCCAACAAATTTTTTTGAGCTAATTCTAATAATTCATTAGTCCCTTTTGGTAAAATCACTATACATTTAAATCCTTCTTTATGAACTCTGCATGGAGAAAAATGTAATGTTGTTTGATAAATTTCAACAACGCTCCCTTTTGGAAGATAAAAAAATTCTGTTTTATTAGAGTCAAATTCATTATTTTTAATATCTTTTATATCACCCAAAATAAGAATTAAATCTGTTACAGCAATATTGACTTCGCTACCTTTATGATATTCTAAAGCATTTAAGTTACTATTTTTCCCATTACAATATCCAATCTGTATTTCCATTCCTCCATATATATTCTCAGATATTTCTTTTTTTATTTTTGCGTTTTCTAAAGTACTATCTGAAGCAACATATTGGTTAAATTCTTTTGGTATGGGAAAGAGTTCCATAGTGTTTTTAAAATAATCACAAGAAATACTTTTTAAAATTTTACCGTATTTTTCAAATTCTCTACTCTCTATATGGTTAATATTTTTGGTAGGATTGACCTCTTTTATTTTCTCAAATGAGGTTTTCACTTTTATACGCCTCCTTATCCATCTCTTGTTCATATATATGTTTTTTATATATGTTTTTTTTATGTTGTTGCTTTAACAATTTTTCATATTTTTCATTCCAATATTTAAGTGCAATGTAATATAATATTATACAAATAATGATTAAAGAAATTGACATAGGCCAAAACCAAATTGATACAATATTATTTTGTGATGCTAAACCGATTGGAGAAAATAAAATGTAAGTGAATGTCATTGTACTAAGTAATACAACTGTTACAGGTAATGTATATTTCCAAGGTGTCATATCAACTTTTGAATTTTGCTCAAATACAAAAGGTATTTTTAATGGTTTAATCATGCCAATTAATAACATGATTGCAACCTCGACAATAAACATTATTCCTTGAATATGAATAAAATTAATAGTTAGTTCAAAATTAAATATCATTGGTAATCCCCAAACTAATAGATAGTAAGTTATTACATGAGATACAATTATAATTTTCGGTGCAATAGCAGGAACTTTTTTAGAGAATATACCTACTAATACTATTGCGATAATTGGAATATTGAAAAATCCTGTAAATTCTCTAATTAGTGTCCATAAACCGTTAGGAGCATTAATTAGTAATGGTGAAATAAAAAATGTAACAAGCGCTAAAATTGTTCCAAACCATTGACTGACTCTTATCATTTTTTTGTCACTAGCTTCCTTATTAATAATCACTTTATAAATATCATAGACAAATAATGTAGATGCACTGTTCAGTAAAGAGTTAAAACTAGAGAAGACAGCTCCTAGTAAAACAGCTAAGAAAAATCCGTTAAGAAATGTTGGAAAAATATCTCGAATTAGAGTTGGATATGCTAGATCCATCGATTCTAATCCTGGTCCGTATAAATGATAAGCAATCACTCCTGGAATCATCATTAGAAAAGGTACTAATATTTTTAAGAAACCAGTAAATAACGCACCTTTTTGCCCTTCTGCTAAACTTTTGGCCCCAAGTGTTCTTTGAATAACATACTGATTAGTACCCCAATAAAATAAATTAGCAAATATCATTCCTGTAAAAATTGAACCGAAAGGGACATCATCTTTACTAGATCCAATTGCGTTCATTTTCTCGGGATGATCAGTCGCAATTTTTTCCATGCCATCAAATAAATTACCACTACCTAAAGCAATAAATCCAAGTATCGGAACAAGTAAACCAACAATTAACAAACCTATTCCATTAATTGTATCCGAAATTGCAACAGCTCTAAGTCCTCCGAAAATTGCATAAATAGATCCAATAATACCCACTATCCAAACAACTACCCACATTGATTGTTCAAAAGTTATACCTAACATACTAGGTATATCAAATAATTGTAATACTGCGATTGAACCTGAATATAAAACAGCGGGAATTGTAATTAATCCATAACCTAACATAAATAGAAAGACAATTAATAATCGAGTCCCCTTATCAAAACGATTATTGATAAATTGTGGAAGCGTTGTAAATGCTCCTCCTAAATATTTCGGTAATAAAATAACTGACAATATAATAACTGAAAAACCTGCAGTTACCTCCCAACCCATGCTAGACATATTGGCATTATATCCTTGTCCATTTAGGCCAATTAATTGTTCTGCGGATAAATTTGTTAAAACTAATGAACCTGCTATAAAACCACCTGTTAATCCTCTCCCTGCTAAAAAATAACCTTCAGAATCATTTATAGTATTTTTTGTTTTATAATAGGAATACCATGCGACTCCCCCCATAAAAAGTGCGCACGTTATTAAAGTAAATGCAATATTATCCATTTTTAATCCCCCTTTTGGTTTATATATTCCTAAAGTTACAAGTTATAAATATAGTGGTAGCAGAATCTTATTGTTGATAAATACTTTATAAATTAACGCCTCCATTAAGATAATGATGTTTTAAAATACATAATGATGTTTATAGTTATTTATTATATGGAAACGCATTCATAATATCAAGTATTTTTACACAATTATTTGAAAATTCAGATGTTTCAATAACTAATTATTTGTCTTAGAAGCTTTTATAGCAGTATATATACAGATTCAAATTTTTAGATAAATATTCAATAAAATATTTCAAATTTGAATATTTACGTATTTTTTCGCTAAACTATAAAGTAAAAAAATCTCCCAATCCATAGTTTTTAACTACTTAATTGAGAGATTTTTATATTTGAAAGAGATTTTAGTCACATTTGTTTCCTTATTTACTTAACTCATGCAATTATTAAACTTATGATTATAGAAATTACAACCATTACGACACTCTAAATTATTGATGCTTTTCCTGATAATCTGCTTGTTTCATATAATAAGATTGCTATTAAATATCCTTCTATCAATATTCCGAGATCAAACACGCCTAGATAAATGTTGTCGCTGCAAACAAACTTGATGCTTTTACATCAGATATTATGCTTAATTTTGATGATGTCAACGTAAATATCCATACTATGATTAATTCTAATACAATACATAATATCATGTTTACTAGCCACTTTGGTTTTTCTCTAAATTTATAAAAATTTTCAGCTAAGATCCCCCTATTTAAATAAATTTATATTTATATAATATCACCATTTGCCTCGAATTCCATATATTTTTATACAATATATGTTATTATTTTGGGGTAGACATTTTTAATATAGGAGTGAAAAATTTTGAAGAAGAAACTCATTTGGATAATCGGTATCATCGTTATTCTCTTATTAGTCTTGACTGCATATATTGTAAAACAGACTAGTAATGATAATGACAAGAAAAGTGACGGTTATGATACATATCAAGTTAAGGAAGAATCGCCTTTAAACATTTCTGGGAAAGCTTCCCCATCTAAAATAAAAACATATAATAACAATGATCAGTTAGGTGATTTAGTGAGTACTTTGGTTGAAGACGGAGAAAAAGTAAAGCAAGGCGATACTTTAATCAACTACAATATCAACGATCAAAAAAGACAGGACTTATCAAGTAAGGTTAACGACGCGCAAAATGTAGTTAATCAAGACTATCAAAATATTAATCAGCAACCGAACAACAACGATTTACAAAAGAAGTTAAATCAAGATTTAAACGCATTGAATGAAGCACAAAAAGAACTATCTCAGTATACTAAACAAATTAATGATAGTACTTATGCATCATTTGACGGTGTAATTGAAATGGACAATGATACAGATGCTGCAAGCGGAGAATCTATATTAAAATTGATAGCAAATGAAACTCAAATTAAATCTTCTGTTTCTGAATTTGATGTGAACAAAATAAAAGTCGGAGATTCAGTTAACATCAAGGTTAATAGTACTGGCGAAAAAGGTCATGGTAAAATCACGAAAATATCTGAACTACCTAGTAACTATGAAGAAAAAGGTGCTACTGGTGCTGGTATGAGTCAAGGCGATAGCGAAGAAGGAAGTTCACAGGCTTCAAATCCTGTGTCCAATAACCCTACTTTAAATAAGGACAACTCAAAATACCAAGTCACAATAGGAAAAATCGACTTACCTATTCGCAGTGGTTTTTCTACAGAAGCAGAAATCCCTATAGATGCTATTAAACTACCTAAGAGTGTATTAACTAGAAATAATGATGTTTTCGTATTAAACAAAGATAATAAAGTTGAAAAACGTCATCTTAATATCGAACGTCAAAATGGTGAAATATTTGTTAAAAAAGGTCTTAAAAAAGGAGAAAAACTGATTGTTTCACCTAAAAAATCATTAAATAATGGTGATAAAGTTGAGGTATCCTCATGATTAATTTAGTAAATGTTAATCGACACTTTAAGAATGGCGAAGAAACAAACCATATTTTGAAAGATATTAATATTTCGATTGATACTGGTGAGTTTATTGCAATAATGGGGCCTTCTGGTTCAGGAAAAAGTACATTGATTAATATTTTAGGCTTTATAGATCGAGGCTATACTGGTGAATATTTATTTAATCAAGAAAACTACCAAAATGTTTCAGATAATAAGCTTGCTGCTGTAAGAAATAAAACAGTCGGATTTGTCTTTCAAAACTTTAAATTAATACAAAATAATACGATATTAGAAAATGTGAGCATCCCCCTACTTTATTCAGGTATGTCCACAAAAGAAAGAAAGCGTCATGTAGAATCCGTTTTAAGAGAAGTTGGCATTGAAGATAAAAAGAATTTAGTACCTAGTAAATTATCAGGCGGACAACAACAACGTGTTGCTATAGCACGTTCGATTGTAAACCAACCGAAATTTATTATTGCCGATGAACCTACCGGCGCACTAGATTCTCAAACATCTAAAGATATTATGGATTTATTCGTACGGTTAAATCGTGATAAAAACACAACTATGATTATCGTCACACATGACCGCAAAGTTGCAGAACAAGCAGATCGCATCATACACATTTTAGATGGTCGTGTTCAACGAGAAGAGGTGGTTGAATGAAAAACTTACCTAACATTATATCAATATCTCTTAAATCGATTATGAAAAATAAACGTCGGAATATCTTCACGATGATTGGTATCATTATTGGTATTGCTGCAGTAATAACAATCATGTCATTAGGTAATGGCTTTAAAAAGACAGCTTCAGAAGAATTCGAAGATACTGGTGCAAGTAAAGGTCAAGCAGTGATAAGCTATATGCCTAGTAATCCAGATAACGCCACTAAAAATCCTTTTGATAAAGAAGATATGGATATGGTAAGACAAATTAAAGGCGTTAAAAGCGTTAAAATTAAAGAAGACAAAAATCAAAGTTATTCAGCGAAATTAACAAATGCTCAAAAACAACAAAACGTTAATATTATTAAAAAAGAACAGTTTTCAAATACAACAGAAGGTCATGGATTTTCGAAAACAGATAATGAATTAAATGAAAAAGTTGTCACGGTAGATAAAACAATAGCGAAAGAAGTATTTAATAATGACGCTATAGGACAAACATTATTCATTGATGATCAAGGCTTTAAAATAGTCGGCATTGCTAATGATGAAATGAATGATTCAGCAGTGCATATGCCTAGCCAAACATTTAGTAAATACATGGGTAACTTAAATCAAAAGTTTCCAGAACTTGAGATTAAAGTAAACGATGATAGCGAAAAGAAAGAAATAGCGAATAAAGCTGCTAAACAATTAAATAAAAGCGGTTCTGGTAGTAGCGATGGCAATTACGAATACACAGACTTAGAAGAAGTTATGAAAAGTATTACACAAGTATTCGATGCCATTACTTACTTCGTAGCTGCAGTAGCTGGTATCTCCCTATTCATTGCAGGTATCGGTGTAATGAATGTGATGTATATTTCAGTAGCAGAACGAACAGAAGAAATCGCAATTAGAAGAGCATTTGGTGCCAAAGGAAGAGATATAGAAGTACAATTCTTAGTTGAAAGTATTGTATTATGTCTCATAGGCGGAATTATAGGATTGATACTCGGTATATTAATATCAAAACTAGTAGAAGCAGTAACACCTGATATGGTACAAAGTGTTATCAGTCTAGGATCTGTAATTTTAGCAGTTGGTGTGTCAACATTAATCGGAATAGTATTCGGTTGGATACCAGCACGCTCAGCATCGAAAAAAGAATTAATAGACATTATTAAATAGAATTGAAACAGGTTGAGACATAAATAAATGTCTCAACCTGTTTTTTATATAATTTAGGCTATGAATGTCGCACGTGCACCTCGTCTTGCAACATTCAGACAAATTACAAGTTGTGACAATATGACTATCCTTATTGACACGTTTTATGAGTTGTGACAATATGGCCACCCTTGTTGACACGTTTTACGAGTTGTGAGAATATGGCTATCCTTATTGACACGTTTCGCAAGTTGTGACAATATGACTACTCTTGTTGACACGTTTTACAAGTTGTGACAATAAGGACATTACACCTATAATGAAAGAAGCTGAGACATGTATTTATGTCCCAGCTTCTATATATTTTCTATCTTTTAATTTTTGAGCGTACTTTTTGTAATGTATTGTATAAGAAATACTTTTTCTTATTGATTGGTTTGTAGAAATCACCTATAAGTTCTTCGATTTGTACATTAAATCCTCGTTTGAATCGATATACACCGTAGTCTTCACTGTTTTCAGTAAAGTCTCCTGATAAACCGTAGAAGTTATATCTATCGAAGCCATTATCGAAACAATAGTTAATCATATACCAATGCATCATATATGGGCCCATGAAGTGATTGTATTTTTCGCTTGAACCACCTGAGAAATAGTTGATTTCATATGCGTTTTCAAAGAATACACCTGCAGAGAGATTTAATACTTCTCCATCTGTCTTCATTAACTCACTTGTTTCTAGTAATTCTTTTTGAGCATGGTCAATCTGTCTATCAGTTTCAGCGATTTTCTTAAGTTGCTTTTCTGATTTATTTTCTTTAGCCATCATTTGATCGCGTTTCGTTTCTAATTCAGTTAAGTTTTCTTGAGTAGATTGTATATATTCATTTAAATCTATATACGCTAATGGTACTAATGCTTTAGAACCGTATGTATTGATAAAGTTCATAAAGTATTCGTCTGTTTTAGATATAAAGCCTGCTCTTTCTTCAGTCTCTCTATATAATTTGAAGAATATATCTAATTCGTCTTCTTCTAGAAAACGAACTTTCACACCGTAGTTATGAGCTTTATTAACGTTACGTTTTCTCTGGCTATCGAACCCTTTTTTAACTTCTGCTAAAGTCTTGTCTTTTAAGTTTAGTACGCCCATCCATCTTACTTGGCTTGATGGATCATATTGTGTAGTAAAACCATGGTGTTGATATCCTAATGATTTTATTAAGTCGACAATTTGGTCGTTCGGGCCATCTTCTTTTATTGGATTAAGGTCTTTATCATAGATGTTATAAATCCAGTAAGGGTCTACTTTAACATATAAACATTGATGTTGTTTTAAATATTTTTCAAGCGATTTAAAATAGTATTCTACTAATTGTAAATCACTGTAATCCATCACTGGACCACGGTTTGAATAATAAACATAACTGCCTAATGTTGGTATTTTAGAGAACAAACTTGCTGCAACAACTTGGTTGCTCTCATCTTTAACACCTAATAATACGACTTGGAAGCCATCATTTTCTCTTGTTTTGATATTTTCTTTCACTTGGAAATAATGACTTTCATATTGACTATCAGATACAAAATCGTCGTATTCAGTAACGGTTAATTCTGTAAATTTCATATTATCTAAATTCCTCTCTTACTGAAAATCGTTTATTTTTTTAATACTTTTTTTAACACTTTATAAGCGGTATATGCTGGTTTATTAATTGGTTTCACAAAGTCACCAATGTATTCATAAACATCTGCATTATAACCCTTTTTAAATTTAATAACGCCAGCATCTGGTGCATCTTCAGAGAAATCTCCACTAATTCCATAGAAGTTGTAGCGATTAATATTGTGTTCTAATGCGTATTTAATCATTTCCCATTGTATTGCATAACTTCCTGCAAAATGACGATATTCATTTGATGAACCGCCTGCATAGTAAACAACTTCGAATGGATTAATGATGAAGAATCCTGCTGCGATTGGTAAAGTATCACCGTGCTCTGCCTGTAATTGTTTAGCTTCGTCTAATTTAGCTTCGTTAGCTTCTCTTTGCTGTTTCAAGTTATTAATTTTATTGATTGCTTTTTGGTTGTCTGGTTTCTTTTCTAATTCTTTTTCAGCTTTTTCAATTTCTTTATTATGTTCCTCAAAGTCTTTTTCTAATTGAGGTATATACGTTTCGAAATCTATATATGCTAACGGTATTTTAACATTATCAAAGTATTTTAATCTGTTGTAGTAGAAGTCGTCACCACGGTCGTCGAAATCTTTCTTCTCTGTTGTATCTTCCATAAACCTTCTAAATATAGGCATTTCATCTTTAGTTAAAAAGCGAACTTTAACACCATTTTTTTGAACTTTTTTAGTGTTACGTTTTCTCAAGTTATCCATGTTTTTAATTAATGACTTTTCGTCCATACCTTCTAAGTCCAGTACAGAATGCCATCTAATTTGATGTATTGGGTGGAAACCAGTTGTAAAACCTTGATGTTCATATCCTAAAGATTCAAATTGCTGAATTAAATTATCACGTTTAAAGCTCTTTAGAACGTTACCGTCATGATCTCTTAATTGATATGGTAAATAAGGATCAATTCTAAAGAATAATGCTTTGTTCTTTTTTAAATACGGTACGATTTTTTTAAAAAAGAAGTCAACAAGTTCTTTATTATCAAAGTCCATTACTGGCCCTCGATTCGAATAAAAATAATTAAACTTTTTCATTACTGGCACACTTGTAAGCAAACATGCAGCCAACACCTCATCTTGGTCATTCTTTACACCAACTAAATGTGTTGAAGTGCCCTCTGATGTCTTTAGTTCATAGTTACCCACTGTCTGAGTAAAATGAGCATATGGCATGTTATTAGTAAATGTTTCAAATTCACCAGTCGTTAAATTTGTAAATTTCATTTATACAATACTCCCAATCTAATATTTATGTATTTAATACAATTATACATTATTTTACCTTTATTCTAAAACAATACTCATTACTATACCATTATTTTACTTCACACTATAGAGTTTTATGACACAAATGTATAACTAATTGGTTATGAATAAAAAGGAATAGAACTTAACTTTATACATTTACACGTTAGAGATCTTCTAAAACAAACAGAGCTGAGACATTTATGTATGTCCCAGCCTGCTTTTTCCATCACTTTATTATTTTAAAACATTTACAATTTTTTCTGCTACTTCTTCACTTGAATTAGGATTTTGTCCGGTTACAAAATTACGATCTACTACTGTGTGTGAGTCGAAATCACTACCTTTAACGAATCTTGCACCTTGTTTTTCTAATTCAGTTTGTAACAAGAATGGAACGTCTTTTTCTAATCCCATTGATTGTTCTTCACTATCTGTGAACGATGTTAATTTAACGTCATTAACTAAATAATCGCCACTAGGTAGTTTGGCACCAATAAATGCGCTTGGTCCATGACAAACTGAACCAATCACCTTATTTTTCTCTTTATAATAAGCTAACATATTCTCTAAATCAGGATTGTTAGGGAAATCAAATACTGTCCCGTGACCACCTGGTAAGAATATGCCATCATAATTTTCAAATACGATATCTTTAATTCCGTAAGTTTGTTGAAGTTTTTCTAAAACATCATGATATTCTTTCGTTTCATCATTTTGTGTTGAATTTGGATCGATTGGCACACTACCACCACTAACTGATGCGATGTCCACTTCTATTCCATTTTTGATGAAAACTTTGTAAGGAATTGCTGCTTCTTCTAGCCATAATCCAGTTGGTTTACCATCTTTAAATTGAGATGTATTTGTTACAACCATAAGTAATTTTTTGCTCATTAGAAACACTCCTTTTCTTTTGTTACATCCGATTATACATGATGTTAACTTCTATTTCTTGTTTGAAGGGTTTGTAAACTTTATTTTTCGTCTAAAGCATTTCTAATAGACTTTATATATTCGATTGTATCCGTAGTTGGATCTTGTTCTAACCTTTTTACGATTTCACTACCTATAACAACCCCATCGCTAAACGATTTAATTTCTTTAACATGTTCCTCTGTTTTAATACCAAATCCACAAACAACAGGTACTTGAGAATGTTGTTGTATAAATTTTATTTTATCTTTAAGTGATTCATGGAATCCTCTACCATCACCTGTAGTTGCGTTCATCGTAACTGTGTAAATAAAACCTTCTGCATGTTCTGCAATTTGTTTAATTCGTTCATCACTTGATGTCATCGCAATTAAAGGTATTAATTTCACATTTGTTTTTGCTAATTTTTCTTTGAATCGTTGACCCAATTCAAATGGTAAATCTGGAATAATTAATCCATATACATTAGCTTCATCTATACGCTCGATGAAACGTTCTACACCATAAGCATCAATTAAATTATAATAAGTCATAAATAGATATGGTGTATGTATGTCGTTTTTATGTTCGGTTAATTCATCGATGATTTTATTTACATTCATACCTTGTTTAATTGCCTCTTGGCCAGCTTTCATAATTGTTGGTCCATCTGCTACAGGATCAGAAAATGGCAATCCTATTTCAATGTAGTTAGCTCCATACTTATCCATTAATTTCACATTTCCAATAAAATCTTTGTTAGCCATTATATATGGTATAAATAATTTACTCATTTTGTTCACCCTTTTGATTTTGCATATATTTTCTAATCGTTTCCATATCTTTATCACCACGTCCTGAAACTGTGACAACAATAATTTCATCTTTATCCATAGTTGGAGCTAGTTTTTCCACGTAACTTAATGCGTGAGCACTTTCGATCGCTGGAATAATGCCTTCAAGTTGAGTAAATTTAATCAATGAATCCATCGCTTCTTTATCACTTGCATTCGGATATTCTACTCGACCAATATTGTTATAATAACTATGCTCTGGTCCTACACCAGGGTAATCAAGCCCTGCTGAAATAGAGTGCGCTAATTCTATTTGTCCATTTTCATCTTGTACGAGATACATTCTTGAACCATGTAGTACACCAGGCTTACCTTTGTTGATTGCAAGTGCGTGTTTCTTAGTATCGACACCTTTACCTGCAGCTTCTACACCATACAATTTAACTTCTTCGTCATTAACGAACGGATAGAATGTTCCAATTGCATTTGAACCTCCCCCTATACAAGCTACAACTGCATCAGGTAAACGAGATTCTTTCTCTAAAATTTGCGTTTTAATCTCTTTACCAATAACGCTTTGTAAGTCTCTTACTATAGTAGGAAATGGATGTGGTCCTAATGCTGAGCCAAGTAAATAATGTGTATCTTCAACGTTTGAAACCCAATATTGTAAAGCTTTGTTAACAGCATCTGATAAAGTACCTTGACCATCAGTAACAGGTACAACTTTAGCACCTAGTAGTTCCATTCTAAATACGTTTAACGCTTGGCGTTCAATATCTTCTTCACCCATAAACACTATAAGTTCCATGTCAAACAAAGCAGCGATTGTGGCGCTTGCCACACCGTGTTGTCCTGCACCTGTTTCTGCAACTAATTTTCTTTTGCCCATTTTTTGAGCGATTAAAGCTTGTCCTAATGCGTTATTAATTTTATGAGCACCAGTATGGTTTAAATCTTCTCTTTTTAAATAAATTTTTCCGCCACCTAATGCTTCTGTATATCTTTTTGCATAAGTTAAAGGTGTTTCTCGACCTACATAATCTTTTAAATAAGCATTCAATGTTTTATGAAATTCTGGATCATTTTTTAATTTTTGATAAGTTTCATTTAATTCTTGAATTGCTGGCATTAGTGTTTCTGGTACATATTGCCCACCAAATTCACCAAAAAATCCTAAATCGTCAGCTTCTAATTGTATTTCATCAGCCATTTTTATCATCCCTTCAATTGTGTTAATAATGTTTTAATTTTTGAGTTGTCTTTTTTACCTTCTGTTTCAATGCCGCTAGATATGTCATACCCTATATTAGATAATTCACGTTTTTCAATTTGTTGTATCTTTTCTAAATCTAAACCACCAGCTATTAAATATGGCACATCTTCTATATGCTCCAATATAGACCAATCATAAGATTTTCCTGTTCCACCATAATCTTTCGAAGGTGTATCAATTAAAAATAAATCAACTTGTCCTTTAAATAATTGAATATTGTCTTCTAAAGAATCATTGGCTGGCAATGCTTTAAAAATTTTTATATTTGGATATTTTATTTTCACTTTTTCAATGAAATCAACTGTTTCATCACCATGAAATTGTATTGTGTTTATGGAAGTACTTTCTACTAATGCTTCTATATCTTTAATTGTTGGATTTACAACAATTGCGACTTTACCGACTTTATCATCGATATCTTTACTTAAAGTGCTAATTTCTTCCACCGTTACATAGCGTTTACTTTTAGGAAAAGTGATAAAACCTATTGCATCAGCTTGATATTTAACAGCTGTTTCGATGTCCGATTTCTCTTTAAAGCCACAACATTTAATGTACATCCTGTTCACCCCTTTTTAACACTCGAATACTTGGTAGAAATGTTTCTAAATCTGGATGTTTCATTAAAGTTTCGCCGATAAGTGCGCCGTCTACACCACTCTTTGTAATTTCTACTATATCTTCTTCAGTGCGTATACCACTTTCAGAGATATACGTTACACCTTGTTTCTTCGTAGTTAATATTTCATTTGTATGTTTAACATCCGTTACAAAACGTTTTAAATCTCTATTGTTCACACCGATTAACTCGGCATTTGTTTTATGAGCAATTGCTAATTCTTCTTTATCATGTACTTCTACTAATACTTCTAAACCTTTTTGTGTTGCATATTCATATAAATCTTTCAATTGTGTTTCTGTTAATATATTAACGATTAGTAAGATAATAGAAGCGCCTACTTGATGAGCTAAGTCTATTTGTCTTTTATCGATTATAAAATCTTTACACAATACTGGTAATGTTGTTTTAGTCGTTAAGCTTTGTAAACGTTCATAACTGCCATCAAAGTACTTTTCATCTGTCAAAATAGAAATTGCTGAAGCACCATATTGTTCATACAATTTAATTTGTGTAGCCATATCTCTTTTAGGTATGTCTGAAACTGTTGGACTTTTTGCTTTTAATTCTGCAATGATATTCAATCTATCGTCTGTTTTTACACGATTTAAAAATGTTGTTTTATGTTGTACGTCTACTTTTTCTAATTCTTCCATCTTTGTTTCATAATAATTTGTAGCTAGTAATGATTTTTTATATTCAACGATTTCATCCAATATTGTCATATACTTGTCCTCCTACTTGATCTAGTATAGCTAGCGCTTCTTTGTTATCGATAATACTTTGAGATTTTTCTATACCTTCTTCAATCGTTTCAACTACTCCACCAATATATAATGCAAGTGCAGCGTTTAATACGACTACATCTCTTTTAGGACCATTGTCTTGTCCTGATAAGATATTTAACGTGATATGCTTATTTTCTTCAGCTGTTCCACCTTTTAAAGAATCATTTGATGCAGCTTGTAAACCAAAGTCTTCTGCGTTTATCGTATAATTTTTGATGCCTTCTTCTTGTGAAATTTCATAAATAATATTATCTCCAGATAAAGTTGCTTCATCCATTCCACCAGCACCATGTAGTACAATTGCACGTTTGCGACCTAATTTATATAGTGCTTCTGCAATAGTAGATAATTTTGATTCATCATATACACCCATCACTTGATAATCTAATTTGTAAGGATGAATCATTGGACCAATTAAATTAAAAGTAGTTGGTGTTGTGATTGTTTTTCTTACTGGTTGCACAGTTTTCATAATCGGATATGTTTCAGTAGCACTTAAAAAAGCTAAGTTTGTATCATTAACTCTTTTAGTTGCTTCATTAATTGGTGTCGTTTGAATATTTAACGCAGATAATATATCAATGCTACCCGTTTTAGATGTGATACTTTTATTACCGTGTTTCAATACTTTCAATCCAGCTGCAGCTACAACAAATGAAGCGGTAGTCGATATATTGAAACTACCTGAATGATCACCACCTGTGCCACAAACACAAATACTATCTTCTATATATGGTCTATTTTTATAAGTTGTCGCTATAAGGTTTTCTGTTAAATAAGATAATTCATCAGATGTTTCTCCTTTCATGCTTAGCGCAACTAAGTGAGCAACTTTCAATGAAACATCTTCTGTTTCATTCATCATTAATTGCACAAATGATTTCATTTCTTGTTGATCTAAATTACGATATTGGATGAGTTGTTTTAATGTGTTCATTTTGTGCACCTTCCTTTGTTATATTTACAAATGTATTAATTATTTTATCTCCATTATCTGATGCAAATGATTCTGGATGATATTGTATTCCGAAATGCGGGTTAATTTGATGTTCAAACGACTGTATTGCATCGGGTGTTCTCCCTGTTATTTTTAAGCAATTAGGAAAAGATTTTTCATCACTTATGAGCGAATGATATCTCATAATATTAAAACCAGTTTCACATCCTTGATACAGTTTGGATGATTCTACAAAATCAATTTGGTCTACTTTGCCATGTTTTACTTTTTCTCCTACAATTACTTCCCCATCGTAGTAACAAGTTAATGCTTGTGCGCCTAAACAAATACCTAGTATTGGTACGTCATGATATGCTTTAATAATTTTATTTAAATGGTCTGTATCTAACGGATGACCAGGACCCGGTGATATTACTAAACCGTCTATTTCCAGATCTAATGGTGCTTCATCCGGATGATGAATGATAACTTCATCATATTGCTTTATTAAATTGACTAAGTTATAAGTAAATGAATCATAATTATCTATCACTAATATCATGGCGATACCTCCAATAAACTTTTAGCTTTTATCTTCGTTTCTTGTAATTCTTTTTGTGGTACAGAATCATAAACTACACCGCATCCTGCTTCTACATTGATATACTCTGAATCAACAACCATCGTTCGAATTGTTAAAGCAAAGTCTAAATCATGATTACAATTTATATAACCAACGCCACCAGCGTATATACCTCTTTTTTGTTTTCTCGTTTCGTATATACGCGTTATAGCTCGCGTCTTCGGTGCACCTGAAACTGTGCCAGCAGGCAGTAAAGCTGTAATCATTTGAAGCGGTGTTACTTCCGGTTTAATTTCTCCTTCAACTATTGTCACGATGTGCATGACATGCTCAAATTTTTCAACCGTCATAAGTTTCGGCATATGGACTGAACCAGTTTTTGCTATTATGTTTAAATCATTTCTACCTAAATCAACAAGCATACGGTGTTCTGATAATTCTTTTTCATCGTTGATTAAAGCTTGTTCATTTGCTAAATCTTCTTCTTCTGTCTTTCCTCTTTTGTTAGTGCCTGCAATAGGATTTGTTGTGATAATTTTGCCTTCTTTTTTTATGAAGCTTTCTGGTGAAGAACCTATAATCGTTCTTTCTTCATCATCGATGTAATACATATAAGGACTTGGATTTTGTCGTTTTAAATTTTTATACATCTGTAATTTCAAAGTGTCTTTATTTTCATTTTCAAAAAAGTGTTTATATTTATAGATACGAGAAGGAACAACTTGAAACATATCGCCTTTACTAATTAAATCTTTGTAATATGAAACTTCTTCCATAAAAGCTTCTTCAGAAATATTCGTTTCTAAATCACCTTTTTTATGATGATTAATTTTGTTTTCAAAAAGTTTAATATTTTGAAGCTCTTCTATCATGTTGTCTAATTCTTGATTCAATGCTTGTTCATCTCTATTACTGAAAAGATTACTCGTTATAACAAATAAATCTTCTTTAAAATGATCAAATACATATACTGATTCAACTAGGTTAAATGAAGCGTCTGGATATTCAGATGAAACTTCTATACTTTTTAAAATTTTATTTTGATATCTAATTAAGTCGAAGCTACAATAACCAATCATTCCTGAAACAAATGGTAAATGTTTAAGTGGTTCTGGAATATTATCTGCTTTCATTTCATTAATAAATTGTTCTAATGCTTCATAAGGTCCATCATGTGTAACCGATTCTTGTCCGTTTATATTTATTTGAAAATACTCATCAAAAAGGTTCACTTTACCGATTGCATCAAAAGCTACAATTGAAAATCTACCTTTCATTTGATTCGTACTTGCACTTTCTAATATCATTTTCTTCTTATCAATTTGTCCTAATGTTTCTGGTGTAACATCAGCATTTAATCTTTTATATTTTACGTTCATTCTCTTTACCTCCTAAATAAAAAAACCGCGCAACAACATCCTATACAACAGGACGCTTTTGCGCGGTACCACCTTCATTAATAAGTTAACACTTATTCACTCATTCTATATTTAGCTTTAACTACATGATCCCCAATTCTAAATTTAAGTGTGTTAGTTTCCATCAACCACTAACTTTCTTTAACTACATTCTTAAATTTATACTTATGACCACTGATATTTTTCTATACAAAAAAGACACCACAGTAACGCATTCTGTAAGGACGCGTTACCGTGGTGCCACCTTAGTTAACATTCATTATCATGTTCACTTTAAAAATCACATTAAATTTTATAATTTGAAAGCCCAATTCTCTCACTGTGTGCAGTGCTAATTTACATCAACCATTAGCTTTCTGATTGCTACTAACATCACGAGATACTTATCTTTCAAATTCCGACAATTGCTTATCGGATTAATTTAAATACACTATACGAGATAATTTTTTTAAAGTCAACCCTTAATATTTAAATTAACTGTTAATTTCGGATAAGCAATAAGCTCTTAATAACTTTTCACTTTCTAAAATTGAATCTTCGTGTGTACGTTCTAAAGCGTGAGAAGACTCTATTCCAGGGCCAAATAACCCGTGACGGATATCTGCTCCAGCACGTAAAGCTGCTGATGCATCTGATGCATAATATGGATAAATATCTAATTTATATTTAATATCATTTTCTTTGCATAAATCAACAAAATGATTTCTTAATCCAACATGATATGGCCCAGAACCATCTTTTACACAAATGGATACTGTATATTCATCTGAAGCTTGTCCATCTCCTAGAGCACCCATATCAAATGCTATTAATTCAACGACTTTATCAGAAATATTTGAGTTTGCACCATAACCTATTTCTTCGTTATTTGAAATATAAAATTGAGTCGTATGTGGTAATTCGACATTTTCTTCTTTCAAATATTTTAAAAATTGAATAATCATCGCGACGCTTGCTTTGTCATCAAGGTGTCTAGATTTAACAAATCCTGAAGCAGTATGTTCAAAGCGAGGTTCAAAGCTAACAGAATCACCAATCTCAATTCCTAAATTTCTAGTGTCATCTGCTGAAAATACTTTTTCATCTATTCGTACTTCCATATGTTCAGCATCTCGAGGGATTTCAGTATTATTTTTATAAACGTGAACGCTTGTTTCATGTAAACAGATTGTGCCTGATATTTCTAATCCACTTTGTGTCGTAATTGTACAATATTCCCCTTCGATAGCATTCCAACTAAATCCACCTATTAAATCTAATTTTAATCGGCCGTCTTCTTTTATATCTTTTACAATCGCACCGAGTGTATCAACATGTGCAGTAATAACACGTTGTTTATCATCATTTTTACCAGGTACATTAATTAATAATCCACCTTTATGTGTTAAACTTGTTTCATAATTAAGTGCTTCAGCGAATTTTTGGCAATATTCAATTGCTGGATCTGCAAAACCTGATGGACTATTAATATTAACAAGTTCTTTAATTGTTACGATTGTATCATTTACATTGATTGTCATTTTCTCCACTCCCTACTTATTTCATATTAATTAATATTTTAAACTTTTATAGAAATAAATCAATAACACTTGCTTTCATACACTAACTTGCTTTAAACTATTAAAGTATTGGAGGGATTTTATGCAACGTATATTTATAGTAGGACTAGGTTTAATTGGAGGAAGTTTAATACAAAATATTAAATTTCATCATCCACACATACATATAACAGGTTTTGACTGTTTTGATAAATTTTCAGAGATTGCCTACTCTATGGGCATCATTGACGAAGTTGCACATGATTTTGATTCAGCTGCAAGTGAAGCTGACTTAATTATTTTGGCAACACCCGTTCAACAATCAATAGAGTACAGTAAAAGATTATTAAACATTGATACGAAACCTGGCCTTATCGTCACAGATACAGGCAGTACAAAACTTGGTTTAAGTACACTTGAATCAAAATTATTAAATAAAGATGTTCATTTAATTGGCGGACACCCTATGGCAGGTAGTCATAAATCTGGTGTTGTAAATGCTAAGAAACACCTATTTGAAAATGCTTATTATGTCTTGATATATGACCAAGTTGAGAATGAAGCGGCTCATAGTGAAGTTAAACATTTATTAGAACCAACTAAAGCAAAATTTATTAAGATGTCTGCAAAAGAGCATGATTATGTTACCGGCGTAGTTAGTCATTTTCCTCATATTATCGCTTCTAGCCTTATTCATATGAATGAAGAAAATACACAAGTTTCAGAATATGTAAAAACGCTAGCTGCCGGAGGTTTTCGTGATATTACTCGCATAGCGAGTAGCAATGCGGATATGTGGAGAGATATTACTTTAGAAAATAAAGACCATCTTGTAACGTTAATGAATAATTGGATTGAACAAATGGAACAGACGAAAGAAGTTATCGAAGAAGGAAATCCAAGTTTAATTCGTGACTTTTTCCAATCTGCAAAAGAATATCGTGACAACTTGCCTGTTAAAGAACAAGGTGCCTTGACTTCTACTTTTGATTTATACGTAGATATCCCAGATAAACCAGGTATGATCAGTGAAGTTACGAGAATTTTAGGGCAACAACATATTTCTATTACAAACATTAGAATTTTAGAAATTAGAGAAGATATCATGGGTGCATTGCGACTTAGTTTTAAATCTAATAATGATCGTGATAGAGCTATAGAAGCATTGAATACTTTCGATACATATACTTTGTAATGTGCGATATTAAATTTTGATGATATAATATCACTATTGTATTGAAAAGGAAGATGACTGTGAAACTTAAACAAATCAGTAAGAATGTATATATATTACCTTTTGATAGTCATAGAGATAGACCTAATTTAGGATATATACATGGAGAAAAATATAGCATGTTAATAGATACAGGTAATTCGCCTGCACATTTAACAGAAATGCTAAATGAAATAGAAAAACTTAATTTACCTCAACCGAAAGTAGCGTTAATTACGCATTGGCATTGGGACCATACTTTTGCTATGCATGCATTTAATGGTATAACAATTGCAGAAAAAGAAACAGATTTAACATTAACTAAATTAAAACAATGGCCATGGACACCCGAAGCAATGGCAAAACGCTTAAACTCTGGTGAAGAATGTAAATTCTGTGATACACATATTAAAATCGAGTATGATGATATTTCAGAAATTAAAGTTGTCAATGCAGATATGACATTCGAAGATCATTGTTCATTTGATTTAGGTAATGTAACGCTAGAAGTACAACGCATTGTAAATCCCCATTCAGAAGACGGTGTAGTTGCTTATGTTCAAGAAGACAAAGTATTGTTCGCTGGAGATGCCGATACCGGTGATTTCTACTTATTAGACGGTGGATACGACAAAGAAAAATACTATCATTATATTAAAACAGTAGAACAATATGACTATCAAACATATATTCACGGTCACTTAGAACCACTTAGTAAAGAAGGTATTAAAGAAGAACGATTAAATATAGAAGAAGAGTACTTATGAATAAAAACACAAATCTTAACTCAAAATAAATAAGCATATCACTTAACTGATTATTTCAGTTTGAAATTTCTTGCACGTTAGCCGTTGATGTCGTATAAAATTTAATGCAAACTAATAAAAATCAAAGCTTTTAATAGTGCTAACGGGCTTGTTTATAATCACTTGCTCATTAGAAAATGTAACGAGCTTGTTTGAAATTTCTTGCACGTTAGCCGTTGATATCATATAAAATTTAAGGCAAATTAATAAAAATCAAAGCTTTTAATAGCGCTAACGTGCTTGTTTACTACCACTAGCTCGTTAGAAAATGTAACGAGCTTGTTTAAAATTTCTTGCACGTTAGAGTATCTGTCCTCTTCTTATTTACTACAAAGTTTGTGAAACTTGTTTAGTGTAATACATTGTATTAACAAGGTACAGCAGAATCATAAGTGTTACTGAGAAAAATTGATTATCATGTGAAGCCAATGAATATATAGATGCTAAAGCGATAATCGAAATGATGATTTGTTGATTCAGTGAATATGTTTTTTGTAATGCTAGCAATGTAATATACTGTTCACCACTATCCATCATATTTATAAGTTTTTCGTTTAACTTTTTATCGCCTGGCTTTGGATAATTACGTTCTGGATATAATTTTCTCATGGCAGACATGTGCATATATGTTAATGGTGCTGTTACAAATAGTGTTACTACTACCATTAACGTAGATAAAATACTTACTTCTTCTGCCATATTTATCGTTATATTTAAAATAGATAAAGCAATTGCAGTATTAATACCTAAAATGACTGGAGCTAAAATTAACGTTCGCTCAATCTGAATTTCTATTTCATCTTCATTATCAATATTTGTTTCTGTCTCTCTTAATCTTTGTGCTTTTTTATATACATTAAGTAGAGCGATTACTAGAATAATATATATAATAGCCAACACTACACTTGTTATATCTGTTTGCGTTTTTGATAATTTAAATTCAAATAGTTCATAATTATTGCTTAGTACAACCGATGTTAATCCACCTATAATACCGCCTATTATTAAATATAATAACAAGTTACCAAATAACATGATTTTACTCTTTTTCATAGTTCTTCCTCCTCGAATATGAAAACTTCTTCAACGTTTTCTTTTAGTATTCTAGCTATTCTCACAGCAGTCAGTATTGATGGCATAAAATTATTACGTTCTATTAATGAAACAGTTTGTCTAGAAATACCTGCTTTTTTAGCAAGCTCCGTCTGGTTATAACCCTCACGTGCTCTTAATTCTTTTACTCTATTCTTCATTAAACCACCTACCTACGACATCTAATATACATTATTATAGTCATTTTGACAAGTATATTAGTCAAAATGACCAATTTTATATACAAAAAGAGAGTGAGACATAAAGATGTCTCACCCTTTCACCTCTTATTGGATTTTCTATGACATTAATCCAACTAACCACACCTTTATTGGATTTTCTACTTCATTAATCCAACTAACCACACTCTTATTGGATTTTCTTACTCATTAATCCAACTACACAACTTCTTATTGGATTTTCTACTTCATTAATCCAACTAACCACACCTTTATTGGATTTTCTAACTCATTAATCCAACTACACACCTTCTTATTGGATTTTCTACTTCGTTAATCCAACTAACCACACTCTTATTGGATTTTCTACTTCATTAATCCAACTAACCACACTTTTATTGGATTTTCTTACTCATTAATCCAACTATGTAGTGAACCCTAAAAGTTGGACTTTTTTATAATATATTTACTTTGAAATTTTCCCTGTATTCTACAGGTGACATTCCATTTAATTTCGTCTTGATACGATCATGATTGTAATACTTAATATATTGAATTATATCTTTTTTTAAAACATCGTAACTATCATATTTCATACCGTAAAACATTTCTTGTTTGAGTAATCCAAAGAAATTTTCCATTGGCGCATTGTCTAAACAGTTTCCCTTACGGGACATACTTTGGAATATATTATTTTCCTTTAAAGTAGAAACCCAGGAATTATGTTGATAATGCCACCCTTGGTCTGTATGAATAGTAGTTCGATAGCTCAAATTTTTTAGTTTATCAATGCAAGTAATTAACGATTCCATGGCGAAAGACAATTGAGGCGATTTACTTATCGAAAATGAAATAACTTCACCAGAATATATATCAAGAATAGTTGAAAGATAGAGCTTTACATTTGAGCCTTTTATATTGAATTGTGTAACATCTGACACTAATTTTTGTAATGGGCGATCGGTTTTAAATCTACGATTTAACATATTCTTAGCTACTTTTCCAATTTGTCCTTTATATGTTTTTAAAGAGCGTGAGCGACGTGTAAATTTTGTACATAATAAATTATTCTCTCTCATAATTCTAAGTACTTTTTTATGATTAATAATGAAACCTAATTTTTTTAGTGTTAGCGTAACGCGTCTATATCCATATCTCATCTTATTATCATGTACAATTTTTTTAATTAAATTAACTAATTTATTATAAACACCATTTTTAGACTCTAACTTCTTTATCCAATAATGATAGACGCTACGGGCAATTTGAGCCACATCTAATATATCTTTCAGTTTATAATTTGTTTGTGACCTTAATTCATTAATAGCTATCACTTTTTGTTTTTTTGATCCTCTTGAATTAAGGTGTTTAACTTTTTTTCGTACGCCATAAGTATTTCGTATCGCTTATTTTGTTCACGTAAATATTCTAATTCGGCTCTCTCACTATCGTTGAGCTTCTTATTTTCATTTTTTCTAATCATTGGCAGTCTCTCACTTTCACGCATGTTATTTATGCCAAGAATACCACACTTATCAAATTTAGACTGCCACTGACTTATTAAATAATAATTAATTATTTTAAAATGAATCGCTGTTTCTCTATAAGATAATTGATATTTCTTTCTATATCGTAAGATATGAAGTTTTTCTTCGTCAGTATAATACCTAGAAATTTTATTAGGAGATAACCCTGCTTCTCCAAAATATTCAAATTGATAATTCCAGCAAAATAATAATGATCGCCCAATGCCAAATTCACGAGCTATACTAGTAGCACTATTAGTGCCTTCTCTATATCTTTTAACTAGTTTTAATTTAAATTTTAAGCTATATTTTTTATTCATAAAATGAACACCCCTAAAAGTTTATTTTTGGTTCAACTTTTAGGGTGCACTTCACTAACCACACTTTTATTGGATTTTCTTACTCATTAATCCAACTACAATAAAAAACTATTACTATCCTTATATCTAACATTTTCATTTTATTACTTGCGATAAATCAGTCGGAATATTTGTTCTGACTGTTGTTCTATTAAACTTTGTGCATTTTTAATAGCATATTCTAAACTAACTGGTTTTGTAGTAATACTGAATGCTACTGTTAAACCTTGATTATGTAATTCTGATAAATCACTTTCTACAGAACCTCCTATTGCAATAACTGGAATATTATAATCAGAGGCTACTTTACAAATTCCTGAAATAACTTTTCCTCCTGCTGTTTGACCGTCAATTTTTCCTTCTCCTGTAAATATATAGTCAAAGTTTTGCGTTCTTATAAGGTCGTGAAAATTCACAAAATCTATTACAAGTTCGATACCTCTTTCAATATTTGTATTCAAGAAAGCCATTAATCCACCAGCTGTTCCTCCAGCTGCACCAGCACCTTCTATTTCTTTAATAAAAATATTTTTATCTTTTTCAACGACATGAGCAAAATGATTCAAAGCATGATCTAATTCAATTACTTGTTCGTATGTAGCACCTTTTTGCGGTCCAAAAATATGGCTTGCACCTTGTTTGCCGACAAAAACATTCGTTACATCACAAGCAATATCAAAATGTGCATTTTTTAAATTTGTTAATACTTGAGACTCATCTATCGATTCAATATCTTTTAAATGTATGCCTCCAAATTTAATTTCTTGTTTGTTTTTATCTAAAAATCGATAACCTAATGCTTGTAATATCCCCACGCCTGCATCATTCGTAGCACTTCCACCTAAACATATGATAAAGTGCTTTATTCCTTTTTCAAGAGCATCTTTAATGAGTAATCCTGTACCGTAAGTCGTTGTCACATACGGATTTAATTCATCAGCCGAAAGCAAATCAATACCAGAACTTGTCGCTAATTCAATTATCGCCGTTTGCCCATCACCTGTAATACCATAATCAGCTTTCATTTCTCTATTCAAGGGATCTCTACTATTAATAGTCTTTATTGTGCCATTTGTTGCCTGTACAAGGTTTATCATAGTACCTTCTCCACCATCAGCCATAGGTAGTAATTCAGTTTCTACTGTAGAATCAACTTTATGAATACCCGACTCAATTGCTTTAGCAGCATTTAAAGCATCAATACTTCCTTTGAAAGAATCAGGTGAAATTAAAACTTTCATTTTCGCACCTCATTTATATTCACTTTATATCTTATGATACATAAAATAATTAAAATTGTAACTTTGTTTAATAAAACGGGAAGAAAATTGGCAGTAATATCATTGAAATAATAATAGATAATATGATTAAAGGAATACCTGCGATAGCATAATCTTTAAATTTAAATCCACCGAGACCATACACCATTGTATTTGCTGGCATACCAATTGGTGTTGCAAATGCTAAAGATCCACCAATAACTGTTGCCATTACTACAGCACTTGGATCTGCTCCCATACCATTTGCTATAGATAAACTAATTGGTACTAACAAAGCTGTTGTAGCAGTATTCGACATAAAGTTTGTCATCACTGCAGATAATACTAAAATTACAAATAACAATACATAGGGGGAAGGATTTTTACCAAGTGTATTTATTAATACATTAGCTATTTCTTTACCTGCTCCTGATACATCTATTCCTTTTGCTAAAGCAAGTGATCCAACAAATAGAAGTATTGTATTCATATCTATAGTTTTCATTGCTTTTTTCTCTGTTATAACTCTCGTTGCTACAAGTATTAATGCTCCAATCCATGCTGATATATATAATGGTATACCAATTTGTTTTTCAAATATCATTGCAATAACAGTTAAAATTAATACACCTAATGCTACAATTTGCTTCCATTTAGGTACATTTGAATAGTCAACTTGTTGTGCATATATAGAATCTTCATCCAGATCTGTCTCTTCTCTTTTTGGAAGTAACTTACGACCAATTATTGCGAAATATAAAATACCAATTATTAATATTGGTAATCCTACTTTTGCATATTCAAAAAAGCCAAAGCCTTCCCCTATTTTTTTTAATGACGACTGAGCAATCATATTACCTGGAGCACCAATCAAACTTAAATTTCCTCCCATCGCTGCTGCGAATACTAGAGGTAGTAATAAGGTAGAACGCGAAAATCCAGCTTTAGCTGCAATTCCAATAACAACAGGAATCAACACTGCTGCTGTTCCAGTATTAGATAATACCCCTGACATTAAACCTGTTATTAACATTACTGCTACAATTAATTGCTTTTCTGTTTTGGCGAATTTTGTAACGATGCCTCCTATTTGCTGAGCCATCCCAGTTTCAAAAAATGCTCCCCCTACTATAAACATCGCCATAAATAAAAGTACATTACTATCTACAAATCCTGCAAACGCCTCTTCTGCTGTTAGAACATCTGTTAAAACTAAACCTACTGCAACAATCATAGCAGTAATAGACAAGGGTATTTTCTCCCAAGCAAACATGATAATTGCAAATACTAAAAATATTAGCGTGATTATTGATGCATCCATAAATAAAATCCCCCTTCAAATTTATGTTAGCGTTTTCATTTTTTCTAATCTTACATTAACGTATACATTAAGTCAATTAATTTATTTAATATACGATTAAATTCATTATAACTTGACTTTAATGTATACGTTGTTTGATAATGAGTTTATAACAAAGGAAAAGGAGAGATAATATGAATACGAAAAATACATTTAAGATTGCAGTAATACCTGGCGATGGAATTGGTAAAGAAGTTATTAATGAAGGTATTCGTGTTTTAAATCACTTATCAGAACAATCAAACGGTAAATTTTCATTTGAGTATGATTATTTTCCTTGGGGATGTGAATATTATTTAGAACATGAGAAAATGATGGCCGAAGATGGTTTAGAACAAATAAAAAATCATGATGCAATTTATTTTGGAGCAGTGGGTTTTCCTAATGTTCCGGATCATATTAGTTTGTGGGGGCTTCGCATAGCGATTTGTCAAGGCTTTGACCAATGGGCAAACATTCGACCAGTTGAATTTTTACCTGGAGTAAAAAGTAAACTTAATCACCCCAATGTTGAATCATTAAACTGGGTATTAATACGCGAAAATTCGGAAGGAGAATATTCAGGTATTGGTGGAAGAAACTTTACTGGTAGAGGTCCCGGTAATGAAGTAGCAGTACAATCTTCATTATTTACTGAAAAAGGCTGTGAACGTATTATCAGATTTGCTTTTGAAACTGCTAAAAAGAGAAAGCGTAAGAAAGTAACAAGCGTAACTAAAAGTAATGCTCAACAATATGGTATGGTGCTATGGGATGAAGTCTTTGAACGTGTAAGTAAAGAATACCCTGATGTTGAAACTGATCAATGGTTAGTAGATGCTATGGCAGCAAACTTTGTGCTTCACCCCGAAGATTTAGAAGTGGTTGTAGCATCAAACTTATTAGCAGATATTTTATCTGATTTAGGTAGTGCTTTAGCTGGTAGTTTAGGTATTGCAGCTAGTGCTAACTTAAATCCTGACGGGAGATATCCTAGTATGTTTGAATCAGTTCATGGCTCTGCGCCAGATATTGCTGGACAGGGAATTGCAAACCCTATTGGTGCTATTGGAAGTGCGGCATTAATGTTAGATAATTTCGGTCTCAAAGATGAAGCAATGCAATTAAATAACGCTATAAAAAAAGCAACTGATTCTGGCGCACTTACTCAAGATATAGGAGGAGACACTACAACTGAAGAAATGACTAATGCTATCATACAAAATTTAAATTCCAAAATTGTAAAATAATAGATTAGATAAATAACTTCTATTCATATTTGATAAAACGTCTTTCTGGTATAATATACTTAACTAATATACGAGATAGACGTTTTTTTATTGTTTAATTTTGGAGGAGATTTTATGTCAAACGACGAACTAATTGAATATCAAAAATTGAAAGTCACATTAAATCAAATAGCTGAGCAGATTGATGAACAACGCTTACCTATTCGTGCTTATCATATTATTCGGATTGCTATAAAACAATTGAAATTAAAACCTGGTCAAACATTATTAGAACGAGAAATTGCTGAAGTTCTAGAGATGAGTCGTACTCCTGTTAGAGAGGCATTAGTTAGATTACAGACTGAAGGTTTACTCACACTCGTTCCTAGAAAAGGATTTATTATCAACCCGATAAAAAAGCAAGATTTAAAAGAGATTTATGAAATTACTGAAAGTTTAGATGGATTAGCAGTAGAATTAGCTACCTCAAAAATAACTCAAGAAAACATTAATCATTTAAAACATCTTGTATCTCTCCAACAAGAAAGTCTTGATCGAAATGATTTATATAATTGGTCTATTCTAGATGACCAATTTCATGCTGATTTAATTAGTTTTGCACAAAATACTAGACTAAGCAGTGTAATTAATATACATGCTGATCAATTATACAGAGCTAGATTATATACAATCAATAACCGCCCTATACCTTACCAATCTATTGTGGAACATCGTGCTATTATAGCTTGTATGGAAGCTAAAGATAAAAATGCGGCTAGATTTGCTATGCAATCACATAGAAATAGAGCTTGGGAAGAGATAGCTGAGACTTTAGAGGAATAACTAAAAAGCACACCGACTTTATAGCCGATGTGCTTTTTTATTATTTATTCTTGATGGGTATATGAAAAATCCCAACCTATTCCAAATTTATCAATAACTTTAGCATAGGTTTGACCCCAAAACATTTTATCAAGTTCTACTTGTACTTGACCTTCTTTTTTAAATATTTCATAAACTTCTTTAATTTGCTCTTCTTGTTCAAAATCTAAAACAACATATATATTATGGTTCTTATTGAGAGACTCGTCATTATTAGGAACATCTGAAAACATTAATATATGACCATTTACCTCTAATTGTGCATGCAAAATTCTCTTAGGATCTTCTGCTATTATGCCAGCATCTCCATATGTTTGTGATTCTCTTACACTTCCGTCTAGCGCTTCACTATAAAATGCCAATGCTTCTTCGCAAGTTCCGTTAAAGTAAAGATAAGGTGTAACTTGTTTAATCACATGCACCACTCCCCATATTTGATTATCGGTCAAAATTAAGTATATAAATGTGTGTATAGTTTGTCAAATATTATATTTTTACACACATTTATATTATGTTTATAGATTTATTATATAAATTACTTTTTATGTCCTGCTATGAGTCCTGCTCTTTCTCTTGCTGTAGCTGCTGGTGTATATGACACAGCTCTAGATACAACATTAGGACCGTATTTTCTTTTAAGTTTATCGATTGTCTTCTCAAGTGCTTCATCTCGTTGTCTTTCAAATTCATCAATAAATAAATTAAGTTGTCTTGCTCTTTCTGGCACAAAGTTATTTAAAGTGACGCTTAATGTTCGATATTTTGCTTGTTTATCGCACAATTGTTCTGCAAAGCTCCAAATCACTCTAAATATATCCATAGTTAAATTCGTGCCATCTTTTAAAGTATATTGTTTATTAACGCCGCCTTCTCCACTATATCCCATTGAAAAAGATATGGTCTTAACTAATAAATCTCTTGATCTTAAACGCATCGCAACTTCTTCTACTAATTCTAATAATACTACTTTTGTTTCATGATAGTAGTAATCTCTCATCAGTATTTGGCTCTTACATATCGTCGGATTCATAATACGATGCTTTTCTTTAATTTTGCTTAAATCTATACCATTTGCGTGCAAATGTAGGTCTGTGCCAATTACACCATACTCTCTCTTTAAATATTGCTGTGGATAGTGCGCTAAATCTCCAATTGTGAAAATACCTTTAGCATTTAATTTCTTCTCAGTTCTATGATTAATCCCCCAAAATTTACTAAGTGGATTTATGGGCCATAACTTTATCGGTACATCTTGATATCTCCACTCAGCAATGAAATCTTCATTTGTCTTTGACTCCATATCCAATGAAACTTTACTCAATAACATATTAGAGCCTATGCCAATTGCGCACTGAATTTGGGTTTCTTCTTTGATTTCTCTCATTAAACGTTGAGCAAATGCTCTTGGTGTAGAACTAAACTGTTTGTAACTATCCGTAATATCTATAAAAAATTCATCAATACTATATTGATGAAAATCTTCAGGTGCGACGTAACGTAAAGCTATCTTAGTAATTGCTACAGAATATTCTAAATATCGTTTCATACTTGGATTAATAATGTAAATGTCATTTCTATGAGGTATTTCAAACAATCTTGATCCAGTTTTTACACCTAACTTTTTCAAAGGCTCCGTAGCTGCTAACACGATAGAACCTTGTCGTTTAGTATCTGCTATTACTGCTAATTTTGTTGTTAACGGATCCAGCCCTTTCATAATACAAGACACACTCGCAAAGAAGCTTTTCTGATCTATACATAAGATATCTCGGTCCTCACATAAATGATAATCATACATAATGTCACCTTCCCTCAATCGACTGAATATATTTTTATTATATACGAACATACGTTCTATTTCAACGTTAATACGTTTATTTTTGTATAAATAATGTTTTTAATCAACTGAAACGTTATATGTATTGGTATTCAAAAGAAGGTTTCCCTTATTAATCCCTGTTATTCCAAAATAAAAATAAAACACACCACAAAAGCTAAGGATTACCCTACTTTTGTGGTGTGTTTTTAAGAATTTAGACATGAACGTTACAATACTAAAATAATAATATTTTTATAAACTAATAGTGAACACTATCTTACTATAATTAATCGTTCTTCGTCATCTGCACCGACAGATTGATCAATATGAACATGTGTTTTTAAGAAGATTTCTTCAGGTTCACCTTTAAAATCAATCTGTTCTAATTTGAATTCAAATTCATATTCTTGTTGTGCACCTTTTTTAATAACGAAAGATTTATTAACTTTGTATTTATGCAATACATTATCAAATTCAGCAAAATCACTATCTTCATCTTTGTTGTTAACTCTTTCAATTAAAGATAACATAATATATTCTACTTTAATGTCACATGAACCACCATAAAAAATCACTTTACCTTTAATTGGTTCTTCTTCATTAAAAGTTAATTTTTCTAGTCTCGTATCAATTTTTAAATTACCGATACCAATAGAAGTTAGTAATTTTTCAAACATAGAGTGAACCCCCCTTAATCTTCATTAAGAATAGTTTAACGCGATTGGGTTAAAAGTTAAAGAGAATAAAATCAATTTTTATTTTAGAGTTAAAGAAATTTGTAAATTTGTTACATACGATTAAATATACAGATTATAAATACATGAAAATTATACGCTAATGTGCATGTATTTCGATACCTTCACATTATATTACCAAAAAAAGCTCCCTTCAAAGATTTCACTTTTTAGAGTGTGCTTTGAAAGAAGCGTATCAAAATTTTATAGTTCTATTATTTATATAATCCTAATGCTTTTGAAGTTGATGTATTAATTTCATCAAATACTTCAGGATTTTCAGACAATTGTACTTCATATGAAGGTATCATTTGTTTAATTCTTTGTTTCCATTCTGGGAATTGTTCTGAGAAACTTTTTTCTAATAACTGCAACATAACATGTACTGCTGTAGAAGCACCTGGAGAAGCACCTAGTAAAGCTGATATTGAACCGTCTTCACTTGTGACAAGCTCTGTACCAAATTGAAGTGTCCCTTTCCCGCCTTCATCTGTGTCTTTAATTACTTGCACACGTTGGCCAGCAATTACAATGTCCCAATCTTCTAATTTTGCAGTTGGAATAAATTCTTTTAACTCTTCTAATCGTTTTTCATCAGATAAAAGTACTTGCTCCACTAAATATTTCGTTAATCCCATTTCTTTTAATCCAGCAGATAGCATTGTTAAAACATTATTAGGTTTAACAGATTCAATTAAATCTAAATTTGAACCTGTTTTCAAAAACTTAGGTGAAAATCCGGCAAAAGGTCCAAATAATAATGTTCTTTTACCTTCAATGTATCTTGTATCTAAATGTGGTACTGACATTGGCGGCGCGCCGACTTTAGCTTTACCATAAACTTTGGCTTCATGTTTAGCAATAACGTCTTCATTATTACATACCATGAATAAACCACTAACTGGGAAGCCACCTATATTTGTAGATTCTTTAATACCTGTCTTCTGTAACAGCGGTAAACTGCCGCCACCAGCACCAATAAATACAAATTTAGTGTTGTGATATTCAGTTTTCTTCGTTTCACTATTATAAATTTTTAATTGCCATGTGTTATCTTGATTTCTTCGAATATTCTGAACAGAATGATTGTAATATAACTCTACACCTTCATCTTTTAAATTACTTAAAAGTGAACGTGTTAAATTACCGAAGTTTACATCTGTACCAGATTCTATTTTAGTTGCTGCAATTTCCTCAGTAGTCGGACGTCCCTCCATCATTAATGGCATCCAATGTTTTAATGTTTCAAAATCATCAGTAAATGTCATACCTGTGAATAAAGGATTATTCGATAAAGCATCACAACGTTTTCTCAAAAATTCTATGTTTTTCTTGCCATAAACAAAACTCATATGTGGAACAGGACGAATAAATGATTTTGGATCAGCTAACTTACCTTGATTTACAAGATAAGTCCAAAATTGTTTTGATAACTGAAACTGTTCATTGATTTGGATTGCTTTATCAATATTAACGGAACCATCCGCCTCTTCTTTAGTGTAATTCAATTCACATAAAGCAGAATGTCCTGTACCTGCGTTGTTCCATTCATTAGAACTCTCTTCAGCTGGTTTAGATAATTTTTCGAATAATTTAATTTCTAAGTTTGGTGATAATTCTTTAAGCATTGTGCCTAAAGTCGCACTCATTATGCCACCACCAATTAATATTACATCTGTTTTCTTATGTATTGAATTCATAATTAACTACAGAGCCCCTTTCAATATTAATTTACTCATCTATATATGCCCATAACAAATATACAGAATTTCAGTTATTAAATTTGTTTACATAATTTTATGTATTAACTCTATTATAAACCTAATATCTATATTAAAAAAGTGTCAACTCATAGATAAGGTGTAATAAGACATTTAATGTATTAAGATACATTAATATAGTAATCAAATAGTGTGACATATTTAGATATTATACATTTATAGTATAACACATTCCCTAGCTAATGGTCTTAAGAAATTTCAAACAACACTTATAGTTTACATAATAAAATTATAAGTATCTAAAATGATTAGCAATATTAAATTATGGGAATTAAGATGTTATCATTATAAAAATTTAATATGCAAAGGAGCTTGTTATGAGCAGATTTTTCAATTTACTTAAAAAAGGTAGCATGTCTTCTTTATCTGCTGCTATCGTTAACTTCATTCTTGGTTTTTTAAAGCTCTTCGCTTTTATTTTTACAGGCAACATCGCTATGTTTGCTGAAATGATGCATTCCTTTGGGGATGCAGCTAATCAATTATTCGTGTTTCTCGGTTCTGCTTTTTCAAAACGCAGTCCTAATGAGAAATTCCCACTTGGATATGGTCGACTTATTAATCTAGTATGTTTAATAGCAGTTATAATTGTTGGGATTCTTTCATACGAAACAGTAAAAGAAGGTTTTCACCATATTATTCATCCTAATGATACTGATGGCCCACTTTTATTTTTCTGGATTAATATCGGCGTACTCGTTATCGGTATTGTTTTAGAAGGTACAGTGTTAAGAAAAGCTGGCAAAGAAATTTTAGAAGAAGCTGGAGAATCCAGCAAAGGTTTATTAACACCTTTCACTAAAAGTTATTTAAATATCAGCAAAGCAAAGCCCGCTACAAAACTTGTATTTATGGAAGATACAGTAGCAGCTGGTGGCGGTATAATCGCTGTATTATCCATTATCATTGCTCGATTAACTGGCTTAGGTATGCTTGAAGGTATTGCTTCAGTCATAATCGGTATCATGATGTTTATTATTGTCGGTATTATATTTGTTGAAAATGCCCAAGGTGTTCTTGGTATCGCTGATCACGAATCAGAAATACATGCTTCACGTATCATTCTAGATGAAAAAGCTGTATCCGATATTAAACGATTAGCTGTCATTAAAGAAGGAGAAGCATTGCATATTGAAGCATTATTAGAGTTAAACAAGAACTTTACGTTAAAAGAGTTGTCAGATATCAGAAAACGGATTATATTAAAGTTGTTAGACTTATCACATGTTGAGGATGTTAATATCGAATTCATTGAAGATGATGGCCAGCAAGACTGGCGCGGTGATACAGGTCCTTCAGCAAATATACAATATAATGAGGAGAGAAAATAATGCCAATCGTAAATGTTAAATTAATTGAAGGTAGATCAGATGAACAGTTAAGAGGTCTAGTTAATGATGTTACCGAAGCAGTACATAAGAATGCTAAAGCTCCAAAAGAAAATATACACGTTATCATTGAAGAAATGAAACCTGAACACTATGGTGTAGCAGGCGTTCGTAAATCAGATTCTTAATTTTTAAATATATTAAAAAAAGGGAGCGAGACTATGAAATCTTTAAAAAATACGATTTCTGTCTCGCTCCCTCTCACTTTGAATACGGATAAAATGCCATACTCATCTACTATTCATCAAGAAATTCTTTTATTGCTTTTTTATTCTGTTCTTTATCAATACTTAAAACAGCACCATTTTCAATATCATTTTCATTTGTATAAGAGCCTTTTACTGGCACTGTTAAAGTCTTAATATCTTTATCGCCTCTAGCTATAAAGCTAGCTCCCGTTTTATAAATTGTTTGATCATCTAAATTTGTATTAACATAACCTCTTGCAATACCTGCAATTTTAGGTGCTTTCAGAACTGAATTTACACTTAATAGTTCTGATTTCAGTCCTGTCATAACTTGTTGTTGTCTTCTTACTCGTCCAAAGTCGCCTTCTTCGTCATTTCTATAACGCGCATAACCTAATAATTCTTTCCCGTTTAAGTTATGTTGACCTTTTTTCAGAGAAACACCAATTTTTTCAGACATGTCCTTTTCAACATTGATTGGAACACCGTCTGGTGCAATTTCATCAACCATTTGCTCGAATCCATCAAAGTCTATGATGGCATAGTACTCTGGATCAAGACCAAGGTTTTTCTTCAATGTTTTACGCAATAGTTCTGGTCCACCAAGTGAGTATGCAGTATTGATTTTGTAATTTCGATAACCACCAGGTATTTCAGAATAAATATCTCTCATGACCGAAACGATTTTTAAATCTTTCTTTAAGTAATCATATTGAACAACCATAATTGAATCGGTTCTAGGCTGTGAGTTATCAACTTTACGATCTTCCCCTAACACAAGCACATTAACCTTACCATCATTTCTGGTAGAACTATGGAACTTATGTAATTGATGATCCTTACCATTCTCAGTTGAAACCTTCAAGCCGGACTTATATGAAGCAGTTATATAGAATACTAACCCGATTAATAGCAAAATGATACCTAAAAGAATAAAAGGCCCTTTTTTAATTCTACGCTTTTTCGTTCTTCGTGGTATATCTGTTTGACGATTGTCATCTGTTTCTGATTGATTTTGCGAAGTCATTGTTACCAACCTTTTATCTTCAAAATTGATATTAATTATATTATAATTAATATCATACACTAAGTTAACCAATTTATGGTTTAAAAATCAAGAAAAAATTGTGAAACTATCGGAAAATAAGACTTGAGACTGAATAAAGGATGGTAAAATTATAATGAATATGAATAAAGCGTATTTCGCAGGTGGATGCTTTTGGTGCATGGTTAAACCATTCGATGAGTATGAAGGTATTGATAAAGTCACTTCAGGTTACATGGGTGGAACAACAGAAAATCCAACTTATGAAGAAGTAAAGACAGGAGAAACAGGACATCTCGAAGTTGTTGAAATCCAATACGATGTTGCATTATTCTCATACAATAGATTATTAGAAATATTTTTTGCAATTATAGATCCTACTGATGCTCATGGGCAATTTCAAGATCGTGGCTCCCAATATCAAACAGCTATCTTTTATACAAATGATGACCAAAAGAAATTAGCTGAAGAATATATCGCACAGTTAAACGATAAATTACCTGAAAATCAAACAGTTGTAACAAAATTATTACCATATCAATCATTTTATGAAGCAGAAGATCATCATCAAGATTTTTATAAGAAAAATCCTGAAAGATATAAAGAAGAGCAATTAGAAAGAAGTCGTTTTAAAAAATAAATATACCTTTAGTTAAATAGCAGTAAAGTATGTACAATAGTGTACTGTACTGTTATTTTTCTGTTTAAAGTTAATTATATTTTTGACATAAATCATTACATAAGGAGTTAATTATGGAACAATGGATTACTGATTTTATGACCCAATATGGATACGTAGGTATCTTTATACTCGTGTTTTTAGAATATATTATACATCCCTTCCCTTCTGAAATTGTATTAACATTTGCAGGATTTATGACAACACAATCTAATTTAAGTATTGTCGTCGTATGTATATTAGCAGTTGTAGGAGCGGTGCTTGGTGCGTTAGTATTATATGGCATCGGTGCTTGGATTGGCGAAGAACGTATATATCGTTTAATACATAAGCATGGTAAGTACATAGGAATTAAAACTAAAGATTTAGATAAAACAATTACTTGGCTAAATAAATATGGAAATTGGGCTATATTTATCGGAAGATTTATTCCTATAGTAAGAACTTTGATATCTTTACCTGCAGGAATCACAAAAATGAATATACCTTTATTCATTGTATTAACAGCAATCGGTACTGGTATGTGGAATATACTACTGATTGTATTAGGCATGACATTAGGAAGTCATTGGCATAAAATAATTGAATTCGCAGGTATATATTCTAAATTATTTATCATCATTATTGCGATTATTGTATTATATGTTCTATATCGCTGGTTTAAACGTATAAAAGAAACACGTGCAGATTAAAAAATAACGATAACACCTCGCTATTTGGTGTTATCGTTATTTTTTATTTTATAATTTATCGTTAAACTCACTCTTATTAAATTCCATAATAATGAACTATACTTTTTATAGACTAGAAATCTTGGTTCCCAATCTGGGTGGTATTTTTGTTTGTAGTTTCTTAAACCTTGGAAGCTATATATACCGTTCATATTTTCAAAAACTTTAGCAGCAAATTTCTCTCTTAAGTATGCATATTTGTTATAACCTACATTTGATAATGTAGCCATACCCATATTAAATTGTTTATAGCCTTGTTCTTTAGCCCAAAGCAACATGTGAATATATAGTGCATCCATCACTGCTATATCAATATCTTTATTCCATCTAATTAAATCAATCGATATCGACTGATTATAATTTGTATACATTAATGAACAAAATCCTACGATACCATATGCTTCATGACGTATAACAGCAATTGGAGCTTTATTTAAATAATTTAAATTAAAAGCGCCTACTGAAAAGTTCATTTCTTTTTTACCATTTAACCAATTATCACTTATAGTTTTCATCATTTGAATATCTTCTTCACTATATGGTGCCTCTAAAATTTCAAATAGATAACCTTCAGTTTCAAGTTTATTATATGTTGCGCGCATACCTCTTTTCTTTTTTCCAGATAAGGTAAATGTATCTAGGTTAATGAGCGCTTCTTCACCAAGTTTAAAGAATACATTTCCATATTCATGGTATAAAGAAAGTAATTTAGTTTGTACTTGATAAAAAATGATGTCTCTACCTAAAAAATACATTTGATCATAAAATTTAGTTAGCACTTCAGAAAATTTATCTTCATTTCCGATAGGATCACCTAATACAATGACGGCATTCATTGTTTGACGATACATAATAAATACATCTTCATCTTCGTTTACAAAAAATTGTTTATCGCCTGTAAACGCTAGATGACTCACGTAAGAACCTTCATATTTTTGAATGATATTTTCAATCGTTTCAAAATTAAAATCTTTAGTTAAATTTCTTTGATTATTTTTAGAAAGTATAAATGTTATGACTGTTCCTAGAAGTAATAATAGTACGAGTACAACTATAAACAGACTAAATACGGCATATTTATCAAATTTTGTAACTTCATGTGGATATAAATTTAAATAATTCACTGTGATAATTCTGTTGAAAATAAACATGACAAGAATGAGTATGCCACTTAGCAAAATTTTTATAGGTGTAACGATTTTTTTAACGACATTTGCATTCTTATAACCTATAAATAACAATATTAATAATATTGCTAACCATAAAAATGCAATAATTGTACCGTTCGTTAAAATCGACACGAACATTAATACTAGCGTTGATATAATACTCATTAATGTGGATCGCATTGTCCCGGACATTACACCTTTAGAACAAATAAGTAAAAGCAGTGTCGCAGCGGTATGTAAAGCTAGTAAAATAGAATAAAACGTATAATGATGAGAATAAATAGCATCATATAAAATAAATACATGATTAAAATATAAAACAAACCCAGTTATTCCGACTAATAATCCTAATGCGATAGAAGGAATTTTCGTCAATAAATCTCTCTGAATAGCTTTAATAAATGAAGTTGTATCCATTGCAGGCGTATAGAATTTGCTTTCTTCGATATACTTTCTAATAATACTCCCAAACTCGAATGTAGACAGTCCAAGAGCAATAATAAATGGAAAGAAATAATAAACAATTCTATACAGTAATAAAGCCAATAGAACTTGTTCTTCTGGTACGCCTAACGATTTAATGCCTAATAATATTACTAAATCAAAAGCACCAAATCCACCTGGAATCATACTCATTAGTCCTGATAAAGCTGCAATAACGAATATACCTACTAAATGTGAATAATCTACATGAACATTTAGAGCCTGTAAAATAACATATAGTAAAAAGCTCGCTGCTAACCATTCGAACGCTGAAACTATTGTGAACTTAACACCTAATAATCTATCTTGCTCTGTGGAAGGCTTTAAAATTGAAAAGATTATAAATATCGGTAAAAAAGCACTGCCGATATATAAAACAATTTTAGCCCATGAAATATTATCTAATAATGTATCGACTTTAAATAAATGCAGAACAATTAATAAACATAATAAACTCAGCCCACTTAACATAGAAAGTAATAATAAAGACACACTCTTAATGAGCACCTTTCTATCTTGGACTTCATTTCTATATGAATAAATTCTAATTCCAGCACCTATTAATCCGCCAAATCCTAAAATGCTATTAAAAGTATTAATGATGAAACTAATTGATAAAATTTTATGTAGCGGTAGTTTAATTTTTAATGATTGCTTTAACATCACGTCATATAAAGATAATATTAGGACAGATAGTACACCTAAAATAACAATACCGACAAATATAAATGTATCCATTTCTCTAAATAACACAAATGTCTTTTTAAAGTTAATTTTAGATATTTCATTATGTAGAATATAAATGACGACTATAAACACTAGACATATAAATGGGATTTTTAAAAATGAAATAATGCTCTTACTATTTAATAATTTCATATTTCGACCTCTTAATCATTCCTTCTACCAAATAATACCATAAAATTCAATAAATTTGTATTTATATATAGATTGAAAGCTATTACATATAAAAAAGCAGTGAAGAATCCTATTGTATTAGAATTCTTCACTGCTAGTCTTATTTATTCTTAATTAGATTTATGGTAGAAGATCATTAATTTTCTTTTATTACCTTATTATCTTCTATTTCATATGGTCCTGAATCATCTTTATAATATTTATTATATCTGCGTTTAAATAAAGTAAATACGTGTGTTACAGCTACTTTAATAATAGCATATGCTGGAATTCCCAGAATAACACCTATTATGCCAGCTAAATTACCTGCACATAACAATACAAATATAATTGTAAGTGGATGAATTTTCATCGTTTTACCCATAATATTTGGCGAAATGAAATGCCCTTCTAAAAATTGTACTGCTGCCCAAACGATTGCAAGTTTAAGTAGCATAAATGGTGAATCAATCGCTGCCAATACGATTGCTGGTGAAATAGCTATCATAGGCCCTAAATAAGGCACTACACTTGTCACAGCAGCAATACTTGCTAATGTTAATGCGTAATCAAGTCCAATGATTGAATAGCCAATAAATAGTAATACACCAATACAGAATGCTACAATCATTTGTCCTTGAATATATGAACCAACTTGAAGGTTCATTTTATCAATTAAATCATGTGTATCTCTTCTAAATTTAGGAGGCATTAAACTAATGAAATAGTTTCTAAATTTTTCTCCATCTTTCAATAAGAAAAATAACACAAATGGGAATGTCGCAATAATAACAACGACATGCGTAATAGTAGAAACAAATGATTGGAATTTGTCTCCGAAACTACCTACTGAATTTGATATTTTTTTAGGAATATCACTAAAGTTTTGTTGTAACCAATTTTGAGCTTGAGTGTAATAATCCGCTATAAACGAATTTTTGGATAACTGTTTAATTTTATCGCTAAACTCATCTATATATGTAGGTAAGTTTTTTGAAAAGCTTTCTATTTGATGCTGTACGACTGGAATCAATAAAGTAACTATAAACGTAATACCTGCAATGATAATAAGTAGTAAAATAAGGATTCCCCATAATCGTGAAATATTCATCCTTTCCATAAAGTTTACTATTGGATTAAATAAATAAAATGCTATAAACGCAACGATAATTGGGCCAATTAAAGTTGTCGTTACTGTGATTAATGGTTCGAAAATAAATGAAACTTTTTGGAATATAAATACCGTTAAACCAATGAGTATAAGCAGACCTAAAATAAAATAAATATCTCGGCCTCCAAAAAATCTCATAAATCTTGTTTCTTTACCGTTCGAACCTCGACCTCGTGATTCTTTTTCCAAGAATAGCCCTCCTTGTATTAATTTATAGTCTATTATACCCTAATCGACGAAGTTTAACAGTAAAATTTTACATCAATAGTTTACATAATAATTTTATGATTTATCATAATAAAAATAAAAAAGAGAAGAATCTATTTGAAGATCCTTCTCTTTATATATTCTATTTAACAATAAAGATTTTATCGCCTTGTTCTACTTTTCCTTTAACTAATGTTTCTAACTTAGAATCATTAAGGTTTGTTACAACAATCGGTGTTACTGTGCTATCTGCATGCTCTTTAATATAGTCTAAATCTACTTTCATTAAAGGTTGTCCTTTAATAATATCAGTTTCTGCTTCTGCTAATATTTCAAATCCTTGACCTTCTAATTTAACAGTTTCTAAACCGAAATGAATTAGTAATTCCACACCTTCAGTTGATTCTAAACCAATAGCGTGCTTTGTAGGGAATGTCATTTTTAGTTTACCGTCAAATGGTGCTACAACTTCGCCTGTTTCTGGAATGATAGCTATGCCGTCACCCATCATTTTTTCAGAGAAAACTTTATCTGGTACTTCACTAATATCAATGATTTCACCTTTAATAGGAGAATAAATTGTTGCATCTCCTTCAGCTAGAATTTCAGCATTTTCTTGATTTCCTTCTTCTGTGACTGTTGTTTCGCTTGGTTTCGTAATTTCACCTGAAATAATACGTGCCATGTCATGTTTAATTTGATCTGATTTAGGTCCAAATATCGCTTGAATATTATTACCTACTTCAAGTACACCTGAAGCACCTAAACTTTTCAGTTCAGATTTATCAACTTGGTCTTTATCTTGAACTTCTACACGTAATCTCGTAATACAAGCATCTAAATGTTTAATGTTATCTTGACCACCCATTGCTTCTAAAACTGAGAACGGTAATTCACTATTAGATACAGTTGTTGTTTTTTGTTCTGCATCATCTCGACCAGGTGTTTTGTAATTGAATTTTGAAATAAAGAATCTAAACACAAAGTAATAAATAACTGCGTATACTAAACCAACTGGGATTACTAGCCACCATGCTGTTTTACCTTGCAAGATTCCAAATGTGAAGAAATCAATGAATCCACCTGAGAATGTATAACCTAGATGTAAATCTAATAAATATAAAATTAAGAATGATAATCCGTCTAATATTGCGTGAATAAAGAATAATAATGGTGCTACGAATAAGAATGAGAATTCTAATGGTTCCGTAATACCTGTTAAGAATGATGTAAGTGCTGCTGAACCCATTAAACCAGCAACTACTTTTTTGTTTTCAGGTTTAGCTGTATGGTAAATCGCTAATGCTGCTGCAGGTAACCCGAACATCATAACTGGGAATTCACCTTGCATAAATTTACCAGCAGTTAAACTTACATTATCAGCAATTTGTGCTTGGAAAATTGATAAATCTCCGTGTACAACTTTCCCTGCTGCTGTAGTATATGATCCAAACTCAAACCAGAATGGCGCATGGAAAATATGATGTAAACCGAATGGAATTAACAGACGTTTAATAAATCCGAATAAGAATACTGCTAATCCTGTATTTGCATCGATTAAACTAGATGAGAATTCGTTTAATCCATATTGAACGTGTGGCCAAATCCAAGCCATTAAAAATGCTAATAGGAATGATGATGCAGCCATCACGATTGGTACGAAACGCTTACCAGCAAAGAAACCTAAGTATGATGGTAACGTAATGTTATAGAACTTGTTATAACACCATGCTGCTAAAGCACCAATGATGATACCGCCGAATACACCTGTTTGTAACGTTGGGATACCAAGTACTAAAGCATTACCAGGGTTCTCAGCATTAATATCATCAGCTGTGATACCTAAATATTGACCCATAGTCATATTTAAAACTAAGTAACCTACGAATGCTGCTATGGCTGCAACACCGTCTCCACCTGCTAAACCAATTGCTACACCCATAGCGAATAGCATAGGTAAATTATCAAATATAATACTACCAGCACTCTGCATTAAATCAGAAATCATAACAACCGTATCATTTGTTAAGAACGGCATAATTTCAACTAAGTTAGGCGTTTGCATAGCTGACCCGAAAGCTAACAACAGCCCTGCTGCTGGTAAAATCGCAACTGGTAACATTAATGCTTTACCAATACGTTGCAACTGACCAAAGAACTTCTTGAACATTATAAAACCCTCCTGTATTTTGAACTTTATAAATTATCGCACTAAAAAAGGCATGAGCAAATAAACATACCCTTGGGTATATTTTATTTGCTCATGCCTAATCGTATTAGTAACACGCAATTTATAAGTTATTATTTAAGTGTTGAATATTTTTTCTACACTTTATCTACCGACTTATTATAGCACGATAAGATTACGCTTTCAATAATATTTTTTATGAAAATTATGAAACAAAAATTGATCGATTTTCATTCCATTATCCATGCAAGTAAAACTCTAATACCGGTGCAATTGTAACTGGTGACATTAATCTCCCATTGTTAACTCAATAAATTACAGCACAAAAAAGGCATGAGCAAGAAACCTACCATAAGGTAATGTTTATTTGCTCATGCCTGACGAAACAGTAACACGCAATTTATAAGTTATTATTAAAGCGTTGGATGTGCATTGTTAAATATGCTAATTCAGATTCATAAACTGGCCTCTTTAACTGTGTTTGCATCATCTTCACTATCTTTACGGCAATATTATAGCACAGTGGATATTGCGCTTTCAATAACAATTCAATATCAGTTGCATCCGGAATTCTTTCATCTGCTAAGACTCTTTGAATCGCAAAATGTAAGTGTCTTACAAAACGACTATAATTAATACTATTCTTATCTATATTAACTTCAAGGCCCTCTTCTATTATAATAATTGACTTCTGTATAATTTGTTTTATATTATTTATGTCGTTAAGTGAATGATTTTCTTCAGCTGAATGGATATGTAATGCTATAAATCCAGCTTCTGACTCAATAAACTGTAAATCTAACTTTTCATTTAAAGCTTTAACAGCGTTTTCAGCAATTTGATATTCCCTTGGATAAAGCACTTCTGTCTCTTTTAAAAATGGATTATGAACATGAATGCCTTCTTCTATTCGCTTTATTGCAAATACAATATGATCAGTTAATGAAATGAGCGTTTTTTCACTTACACTACCGCCCAACTGTTTATCAATTCCATTTACTACTTCTAATATTGTATTAAATACGTGTTCACTCGTTCCGTTTAATAACTGTGTATATCTATCTTTATCTCTCTCAGATTCTAATAAGTAAACTTTCTCTATTAAATCTGTATCAATTTCTTCACCTTGTTTTTTACCAAAACTAATCCCCTTGCCTATTAAAATTACTTCTTTTTGATAATAGTTAGCAACTAACACATTATTATTGAGTGTTTTTTCGATAATATATTTTCCCATATAAAAACCTCATTCTGAAGACCTATTACATATTATACAATTGATGCTAATATAATGATAGATATAATATATCAATAAATTTATAGGACGTGAGTCATGTGAGAAACTTAAAAACATACATTATTTCTATACTATCCGTTTTAGTTATTGCTACTATTTTTTATCCGAAACAACAAGCTCAAGCAGTAACTGAAGAAGCTTGGGATAATGTAGTTACTGTTTATGGAGCAGCTTTAGAGAATAACCCTTCAGCTAAAGAAACAACTTCAAATCTTTTAGGTACAAAAAACAGTGATAAAACAACATATGTTAATGCTGAAGATTTAAATAAATACTTGAATATGCAGTCATCAAACGATGTACTCAAATCTAGCATTCGTATAACGAAAACTTCTAAAGGTAGTGGTTTGAATTTAACAATCAACCAAGATCAAGGTCAAATCACTAAAGTTACAGAAGATACTTACAAAAATGCTCTAATGACAGCTGGTATTAAAGATGCTGACGTTACAATCGCGTCAAGTGAAGATGTTACAGGAGAAAGCGCACTTGCAGGTGTTTATAAAGCCTTCGAAGCACAAGGTGAATCTATAGATTCAAACAGAACACAAGTAGCACAAGAAGAGCTATCTACAATAAACGAGATATCTGAAGAGAATAAAGGTCAAGAAGGATTTTCTCAATCACAACTTAACAAGACAGTGGCAGAATCTAAACAAGCAGTTGCAGAAAAATCCGGGAATGTTTCAGTAACTGAAATTACAAATATCGTAAATCAAAAAATTGAAGATAACGGATTAACAAACATCATTAATGAAAATCAAGTTAACAAAATTGTTAATGTAATCGATAGTGCTCAAAAAGACGGTATTTTCGATGGAGAAAATGCTAAAGACTTTATTAAGAACTCTAAAGATTATGTTAATGACATAGTTAAGTCAGATGATTTCAAAAATGCTAAGAAAAAAGCAGAAGACTTAGGAAATAACATTAAAGATAAATTACAAGACGAAGGACTATGGGATAAAATCGTCAACGCAATTAAAGATATCTTTAATTCAATCGCTAATTTATTTAAATAATTTTAGTGAATATACAAAATAATGAGGCTGGGACATAAATACATGTCTCAGCCTCATTTTTACATTCAAAACAAAAAAAGACTGCCGATTTTCTCGGCAGTCCTAATTAACATTTTCATTCTTTTTTTATAAATGATAATTATTGATCTTTGTTATCATCATTTAAAGTTTCGTCTTTATTTTCTGAAACATTTTCTTCTTCTGAATCTACAGTTGGCTTATTTTTCTTTTTCACTGCTGTATCTTCATTTCTACTATATGGGTTATTGCCCCAAGCTTCAATATTACTGAAGTTTGCTTTTAAGTTTTCTATTTTAAATACTGGATTTAATTTACGTTTTCTTTGGTCTCGATAGTCTTTCGCTACTTCAAACACGACTGTAGCTAGACCGAATAATGCTACGATATTAATAACCGCCATTAATCCCATAAATAAATCTGCAGTATCCCAAACAGTTTGTACTTGTACAACTGAACCAACGAATACCATTCCAACAACTAATAATCTAAAAATAAACATTATAAATTTATTTTTCGTTAAATATTCAATATTAGCTTGTCCATAGTAATAGTTACCAATAATAGATGAGAATGCAAACATAAATACTGCAATAGTTAAGAATATACCACCAAACTCACCTACATGTGTTGTTAAAGCTTGTTGTGTAACTGCTACACCTTGTTCTGCATCTGCTCCAAATTGTAAGTCAGTATATAGCAGTAACATAATTGCAGTAGCTGAACAAATAATTAATGTATCAAAGAATACACCTAATGATTGAATTAAACCTTGTTTTACTGGGTGACTTACGGCTGCAGTTGCTGCGGCGTTTGCTGCAGAACCCATACCAGCTTCGTTTGAGAATAACCCACGTTTAATACCTTGCATTAATGCAAAACCAATTGCACCACCAAATGCTGGGTGTAATCCAAAAGCACTTTTTACGATGTTTTGTAACATTGGAATAATTTGATCAACATTCATCGCTAAGATGTAGCCTACTAATATAATGTAACCGACTGCCATAATTGGAACGATGAAAGAAGATACTGTTGCAATACTTCTAACACCACCAAAAATAACAATCCCAGTTATAATAGCTAAAATAACACCTGTTATAATATTCGAAAATTCATATTGCTCATTTAAAGATGCAGCAATTGTATTAGATTGCACAGTATTAAATACAAATGCAAAAGTAACTGTAATTAATACTGCAAAGATAACACCTAGCCATTTTTGACCAAGTCCACGTTCTATGTAGTATGCTGGGCCGCCTCTAAAACCGCCCTCTTCATCTTTTACTTTATATACTTGAGCTAAAGTAGCTTCAAAGAATGCGCTGGCTGCACCGATAAATGCAATAACCCACATCCAGAATACAGCACCAGGTCCACCAAGAACGATAGCTGTAGCTACACCGGCAATATTACCAGTACCTACGCGTGAAGCCGCACTAATTGCAAATGCTTGGAAAGATGATATACCTTTTTTCCCATCTTCAAGTGTTTCTGGCTTTTCAAAAATAATTCTAAACATTTCTGGCAGCCATCTAAGTTGTACAACTCTAGAACTAATTGTGAAGAATACTCCTGCCAGTAAAAGTAAGAAAATTAAGTTTTGCGTCCAAATTAAATCATTACCCCATTGAACAAAGTCATGAAACCAACTTGGGATATAACTATCAAAGTCTTTCAAACAAATCCCTCAATTCTAAATAAAATTAGTCTAATAAATCATTATCATGATTTTACCATGACAATTAGTATATGACTATATTTTTTTATTCAAGTGCTTTTTCATCGAAGTATGCATCTATGACTTGACCAAACTCACTTTCATCAACAATAAATCTACCATTTGTATATCTTTCGCTGTAATTAAAGTCTTTAGTGTCTACTTTAATGACGTCTTTTTCAGATAAAATTATACAAGTTTCATTTTCAGAAAGAGTTAAAGCTTTTATAATTTTATGTGATTTTGATTTTAATTCTTTTAATATCATTAAACCACGTTGAGATCTTTTCGCGGGAACAAATTGGTCTGCTTTCATATGTTTTACTGAACCACGATCTGTGACAATGAATACTGATTTGTTACTTGGTAAAGTTTCTGTCATGACCACATTATCATTATCTTTTAAGTTAATGGATTTAACACCAGCAGCTTTTAATCCTATGTCTGATAGTTCATCTGTATCATATGTTAAGCTCATACCTTTTTCAGTTATCACTGTTAAAAGTTCATCTTCTGTTATTTTCAATACTGAAATAACTTCATCATCATCTTTTAGTTTCATTGCAACTAACGGTCTTGTAATTCTAGATGCTTTAAATTTATCATTTGTTGATTTCTTAATCATGCCGTTTTTCGTAGCAATAATATAATTAGATTCTGGTTTGAAATCAGTTTCAAAGAATATATCTATAATTCTTTCGTCATCACCGATAGGAATCATCTGTGAAACATGTTTACCTAATTCTTTCCACTTTAAATCGGCTATTTCATGTACAGGAATGAATAAATAATGACCTTTCGAAGTAAAAGCAATTAGCGTATCTTGTGTGTTTACTTTTTGATGTTTTAACAAATAATCTCCATCTTTTAAGCCAACTTCTTCAACACCACTTGCTTGATAGCTTCTATTTGAAGTTCTTTTAACATATCCATCGCGTGTCATAGAAACAATCGTTTCTTCACTAGGTACAAGAATTTCTTTTTCAATTTTAATTTCAGAGATTTTTTCTTCTATGTCTGTTTTTCTTTCATCACTAAATTCTTTTTTCACAGATCTTAATTCTGATTTAATCACTTTTAACAATGAACTTTCATTATTTAAAATATCTTTCAGACGCTCTATTGTTTTCTTTAATTCATCGAATTCTTCTTCTAGAGATACAATATCTGTATTTGTTAAACGATATAATTGTAGCATTACGATTGCTTCTGCTTGTTCTTCAGTAAATTTATATTTTGCAATTAAGTTTTCTTTAGCATCACGTTTATTGTTAGAAGCTCTAATTGTTTCTATTACCTCATCAAGTATAGATAAAGCTTTTATCAAACCTTCAACGATATGCATACGCTTTTCAGCTTGAGAGAGTTCATATTGAGAACGTTTAGTAACAACTTCTTTTTGATGTTCAATATAGCTCTCTAAAATCTCTTTAAGTCCTAATAACTCTGGTCTTCTCTTATTAATTGCAACCATATTGAAATGATATAAAACTTGTAGATCAGTATTTTTATATAAATAATTTAGAACGCCTTCACTATTTATATCTTTTTTAAGCTCAATTGCTATTCTTAAACCTTCTCTATCAGTTTCATCACGAACTTCAACGATGCCTTCTATTTTTTTGTCAGCTCGTAGTTCATCAATTTTTTTAACTAAACTACCTTTGTTCACTTCAAAAGGAACTTCTGAAACGATAATTTGTTCTCTTCCGCCACGTATTTGTTCTATTTCTACTTTACTTCTTACAACTATTTTACCTTTACCAGTTTTGTAAGCCTTTTTAATACCATCTAAACCTTGAATAATGCCACCGGTAGGGAAATCAGGTCCTTTAATAAACTTAATAAGTTCATCTATTGTTGTAGTAGGTTTATCTATTAATTTTAGTGTCGCATCAATAACTTCACCTAAATTATGTGGTGGAATATCAGTCGCATAACCCGCAGAAATACCAGTAGAACCATTTACTAATAAATTCGGATATCTCGCTGGTAAAACCATAGGCTCCATTGCCGTATCATCAAAGTTTTGAACATGTTCTACTGTTTCTTTATCTATATCTTGAAGCAGTATTTCTGCTAATTTACTAAGTTTAGCTTCTGTATAACGCATTGCTGCAGGAGGATCATTATCGATACTACCATTGTTACCATGCATTTCAATCAATACATGTCTTAGTTTCCAATCTTGGCTCATACGAACCATTGCATCATATACCGATGAGTCACCATGAGGGTGGTAATTACCGATTACGTTACCTACTGTTTTCGCACTTTTTCTAAAGTTTCGCTCATAAGTGTTACCATCTTTGTACATTGCAAATAAAATTCTTCGTTGTACTGGCTTCAAACCATCACGTACATCAGGAAGTGCTCGGTCTTGGATAATATATTTACTATACCGACCGAATCTATCCCCTATAACATCTTCTAAAGGAAGGTTTTGTATTTGTTCAACCATTAATTAACTTCCCCCTCTGTTTCTATTTCATCATCAAGCAGCTGAATATCATCACTTTCAAGTATGCTTTGATCTTCTTGCATACCAAATTGGACGTGTCTTTCAATCCATTCTCTACGCGGCTCAACTTTGTCACCCATTAATGTTGTCACACGTCTTTGTGAACGTACTTCGTCATCTATGCTCACTCTAATTAATGTTCTTGTTTCTGGATCCATAGTTGTTTCCCATAGTTGGTCAGCATTCATTTCACCTAAACCTTTATATCTTTGCAGTGTGAAACCTTTACCGAGCTTTTTCATTAATACTTCTAAATCTTCATCTGTCCATGCATATTCAACTTGTTTCTTTTTACCTTTACCTTTTTCTACTTTATATAAAGGTGGTAATGCAATATACACGCGACCTGCTTCTAATAAAGGTCTCATATATTTAAAGAAGAATGTTAAAAGTAATACTTGAATATGAGCACCATCTGTATCGGCATCTGTCATGATGATAACTTTTTTGTAATTACTGTCTTCTAAACTAAAGTCAGCACCTACGCCGGCACCAATAGTATGAATAATCGTATTGATTTCTTCATTTTTAAATATATCTTCAAGTTTAGCTTTTTCAGTATTAATAACTTTACCTCTTAAAGGTAAGATCGCTTGGAATTTACGATCTCTTCCTAATTTAGCTGAACCACCTGCAGAGTCACCCTCTACTAAGTATAGTTCATTTTTCTCAGTATTTTTACTTTGAGCAGGCGTTAGCTTACCTGAGAGCAATGTTTCTTTTCTTTTATTCTTCTTACCATTTCTCGCTTCTTCTCTAGCTTTACGTGCAGCTTCACGCGCTTGAGAGGCTTTTACAGCTTTCTTTAATAATGACTTAGATAATTGTCCTTTCTCTTCTAAATAGAAAGGTAATTGATCAGATATTACTGAATCTACGGCAGCTCTTGCTTCAGTCGTACCTAATTTAGATTTAGTTTGTCCTTCAAATTGTAGTAAATCCTCTGGAATACGCACTGAAATAATAGCTGTTAAACCTTCACGAATATCGCTACCATCTAAGTTTTTATCTTTTGCTTTTAATTCTCCAATTTTTCGAGCATATTCATTAAATACTCTTGTAAAAGAAGCTTTTAGTGCCGTTTCATGTGTTCCACCATCTTTAGTACGAACATTATTCACAAAACTTAAAATAGTTTCTGAATACTGATCGTTAAACTGAAAACTAATATCCACTTCAATTTGATTAGAAGTGCCAGTAAACATTGCAACATCATGTAGCACATCTTTGCCTTCATTCAAATATTTAACAAACTCTTTAATACCATCTTCATAATGATAAAAAACTTCATTAGGCTCTTCGCCTCTTAAGTCTTTTATTTTAATTTTGAGCGCTTTTAATAAAAACGCAGATTCTTGTAGTCTTTCACACAATGTTTCAAAATTATAATGAGTAGAATTTTTAAATATTGTTGGATCTGGTTTGAAATGTACAGTTGTTCCAGTTTTTCTCGTCTTCCCCTTTTTCTCTAATGTTGTAACTGGTCTACCGCCTTTTTCAAATCTTTGTTTATACGTATGGCCTTCTCTGTGAATCGTTACTTCTAACCATTCACTAAGTGCGTTCACTACAGATGCACCTACACCATGTAATCCACCTGATGTCTTATAGCCTCCTTGGCCAAATTTACCACCAGCGTGTAAAACTGTGAAAATAACTTCAGGTGTTGGTTTGCCGGTTTTGTGCAATCCTGTTGGCATACCTCTACCGTTATCAGAAACAGAAATACTATTATCTTTATGTATTGTTACTTCTATTTCAGTACCATACCCATTTAAAATTTCGTCAACAGAGTTATCTACAATTTCATAAACTAAATGGTGAAGTCCGCGAACATCTGTTGAACCGATGTACATACCAGGTCTTTTTCTAACAGCTTCAAGACCTTCGAGTACTTGAATTGAATCTTCACCATATTGAACTTTTGCTTGTTTATTCAATATTTCTCCTCCTACAAACGTACGTTCGTTTTTTTACTATACATTAGTTATTTTGTTATAAATCTCCGGAAAATGCAAGTCCTATCACTAATAGTAGTACAATTTCACTTTATATCTTATGGTAAAATCATATTTAAATAGTAACCTATTTCTAGTTATGGTAAACTATTAGTACCTGCTAACAAAGGAGTGTTTTATAATGACATTTGTTGTTATTATACTTAGCTACTTGATTGGATGTTTCCCAAGTGGCCTCGTGTTAGGTAAATTATTTTATAAAAAAGATATCAGAAATTTTGGAAGTGGCAATTTAGGTGCTACTAATACTTTTAGAGTATTAGGTAAAAAAGCTGGATTTATCGTAATGTTTTTAGATATTTTCAAGGGATTCATTGTAGTTTTCTTCCCAATATGGTTTAATTTAGATATTCCTAGTATTTTTATAGGAATGTGTGCCGTTGTCGGTCACGTATTCCCAGTGTTCTTGAAATTCCGTGGTGGTAAAGCAGTAGCAACAAGTGCTGGTGCAGTATTGGGTGTTCACCCGATATTACTCATCGTACTTGCAATTATATTCTTTGCTATATTATTCTTAACTAAATATGTATCATTATCTAGTATGGTTGCAGCGACGTTTTGTGTTATAGGTGCAATTATAATAGGCGATATACCATTTTTAGTTATTTCAATCGCGATATTCATCATATTATTTGTAAGACATCGATCAAATATCGTGCGCATATTTAAAGGGAATGAACCAAAAATCAAATGGATGTAAAGGAGAATGCACTATGAATTTAGAAATTACAGATAAAGCAGTTGAATGGTTTAAAAATGAATTAGAATTCAATGAAGACCAAGCGTTAAGAATATTCGTGCGTTATGGCGGTGAATTTCAACTCAAGCAAGGTTTTTCACCTGCATTCACTGTAGAACCTTTAAATTCATCTGAAGTTGGGTTTAAAGACGAAAAAGATAACCTTCCATTCTTTATTGACGAAAAAGATTTATGGTACTTTGAAGATAATGATTTACTTATCGATTTAAATGATAACGAAGAAATTAAATACGAAGCTAAAACTTCAAAATAAACTATAAAACAAGCAGATAAACGTCGCTTTAAAGCGATTTATCTGCTTTTATTTTTTATAATTTTCGATCAATACCTTGTTCTGTTTCTTCTTTAATTTTTAAGTAAGCTTCATGCCATTCTGGGAAGCTTTTATCTAATCTAATTGGTCTATTTGTACCTTTTTTCAAACAAACATGCGTTGTTGAACCTGTACTCACAATTTCCCCATCTTCATTCAATATTTCGTATGAATAAATTGACCTAATTGGTGAATAATGCGATATCCACGTTTTAATGATAACTCTCTCAGGATATGTAATAGATTTTTTATATTTAATATTTAAATCGACTACTGGTGAGATGATACCTGCCTCTTCCATATCTGCATAGCTGAAGCCAGCTTTGTAAATATAATCTGTACGTGCAACTTCTAACCAAATTGCGTAATTTGCATGATATACGACGCCCATTTTGTCTGTTTCTGCATAACGTACATCTATTGGTGTTTCACTATAAATCATTTTGTATAATCCCTCTTTCTAAATCGCTATCCCTAATATCATAACATAAATAAAACGAGTCTGAGACATAAATGAATGTCTCAGACTCGTTTTTCTGAGTTTAAGCTAATTTATTTCTTAATACCATTTGTAGAATACCACCGTGTCTATAGTAGTCAATTTCTACTTCTGAGTCGAAACGAGCTAACGCTTCAAATTCAGTGACTTTACCGTCTTCATCAGTAGCTGTTACTTTCAGGATATCACGAGGTTTTACACCTTCGTGTAAGTCTACTGAAATAGATTCTCTACCAGTTAAACCTAAGCTATCAGCTGAATCGCCTTCTTTAAATTGTAATGGTAATACACCCATCATAACTAAGTTTGAACGGTGAATACGTTCATAGCTTTGAGCGATAACTGTTTTAACACCTAGTAAGTTAGTACCTTTAGCAGCCCAGTCACGTGATGAACCCATACCGTAGTCGTTTCCTGCTAACACACATAAGCCGATACCATTCTCTTGATATTTCATTGAAGCATCATATATAGGCATGATTTCTTCTGTTGGCCAATATGTTGTAAAGCCACCTTCAGTACCTGGAGCTAATTGGTTCTTGATACGAATGTTAGCAAATGTACCTCTCATCATTACTTCGTGGTTACCACGACGAGAACCGTATGAGTTGAAGTCTCTAATTGCTACACCATGATCTTGAAGGTATTTACCTGCTGGTGTATCTTTACCGATTGCGCCTGCTGGAGAAATATGGTCAGTTGTTACTGAATCACCAAATTTAGCCATAACCCTTAAATCTTTTAGAGGTTTAATATCAGCTGGTACAGTTGATAAACCTTCGAAGAATGTTGGGTTTTGGATATATGTTGATTCTGGATCGAAATCATACAATGGTTGATCTGTTGTTTCAATTTGATTCCATACTTCGTTTGATTCAAATACTGTTTTATACTCTTCACGGAATAATTCAGGTGTTACAACTGAAAGTACAGTATCTCTTACTTCTTCAATTGATGGCCAGATTTCTTCTAAGTAAACATCTTTACCATCTTTATCTTTACCGATTGGATCATGTTGTAAATCGATATTCACAGTACCTGCTAAAGCATAAGCTACTACTAATTGTGGTGATGCTAAGTAGTTTGCTTTAACTAACGGATGAATACGTCCTTCGAAGTTACGGTTACCAGATAATACTGAAGTAACAAGTAAATCTTCGTCTGCAATTGCTTTTTCAATTTCAGGTAATAAAGGACCAGAGTTACCGATACAAGTCGTACAACCGTAACCAACTAGATTAAATCCTAATTCATTCAGATAATCTTGTAAACCAGCATCTCTTAAGTATCCAGTAACTACTTTTGAACCTGGAGCTAGAGATGTCTTAACGTATGGAGGAACTTTTAACCCTTTTTCGATTGCTTTTTTAGCAACAAGTCCAGCACCTAACATTACGTATGGGTTTGAAGTGTTTGTACAAGAAGTGATAGCAGCAATAGCTAAATCACCAGTTGTCATAGTAGTCTTCGTACCATCATCTAATTCGATATCTACAGTTTTATCAAATTCAGATTCATCAAAGCCGTGACCTTGGTTACCTGCTGGAGCAGTTACTGAATCTACGAATGATTTTTTCATATCGCTTAATTTAATTAAGTCTTGAGGACGTTTAGGTCCTGATAATGAAGCTTCAACTGTAGCTAAATCTAAGTCAACAACATCAGTATATGTTGGATCAACTTTTTCAGCTTTGAAGAACATATTATTTTCTTTTAAGTATTTTTCTACTACTTGAACTTGTTCTTCTGTACGGCCAGTCAAACGTAAATAGCTTAGAGATTCTTCATCTACTGGGAAGAAACCACAAGTCGCACCATATTCAGGCGCCATGTTTGCGATAGTAGCTCTATCTGCTAGTGGTAATTTTTCTACACCAGGACCAAAGAATTCAACGAATTTACCTACAACGCCTTTTTTACGTAACTCTTCAGTAACACGTAATGCTAAGTCAGTTGCAGTTGTTCCTTGTGGAAGTTCGTTCGTTAATTTAACACCTATAACGTCAGGTACCGGGAAGTAAGATGGTTGACCAAGCATACCAGCTTCAGCTTCAATACCACCAACACCCCAACCTAGAACACCTATACCATTGATCATAGTTGTATGAGAGTCAGTACCAACTAAAGTATCTGGGTAAGTCACTAATTCATTTTCTTCTTCTCTAATGTGCACGACGCTTGCTAAGTACTCCAAGTTTACTTGGTGAACAATACCTGTTGCAGGTGGTACAGCACGATAGTTATCGAACGATTTAGTAGCCCAATGTAAGAATTGGTAACGTTCAATGTTACGTTCAAATTCTAATTTCATGTTCATTTCTAAAGAAGATGGTAAAGCGTAACTATCAACTTGAACTGAGTGGTCAATAACTAAATCAACAGGAACTTCTGGGTTAATTTTAGATACATCTCCACCTACATCATCCATTGCTTTACGTAAAGAAGCTAAATCTACAACTGCTGGAACACCAGTGAAATCTTGAAGAATTACACGTGATGGTTTGAATGGTACTTCAGCATCTGCATCATTTGATTTACCCCATTTAGCTAAATTCATAATGTGTTCTTCTTTAATAACATGTCCGTCATACTGTCTTAAAACTGATTCTAATAATACGCGGATAGAATATGGTAAATTATCAACATTAGTAAGACCTAATTCATCTAATGTATTTAAGCTGTAGAACGTATAATTTTTACCGTTCAATTCAAAAGACTTTTTAGCTTGTTCTTTTAAACTTGAGCTCATTTTTTGTTCCCCCTTTAATTTGTACATCAAAATGCTTCATATACAATTGTATAATCAAAACTTAGGTAAAACAACACTTTCACCCTAAAAATCATTATATTTACCATTCAAGTTTTTGATACGCAACCATAAGTTTTACTTATGCATAATAGTTTATACATAAAAATTAGTTATTAAATGAGAATGATTATCAACTCTTTACGAAATTTATTTTAGAAATAATATAATTTTTATAATAAAAAAACACCTATCAAATAATCACTAATGTGAAATTTGATAGGCGTTTTTAATTGATTAGTCTTCTAATTCTCTTTCTAATCTTCTTTGTTCTTTTAATTCTTGTTCGTATTCACGTTTTGATTTTTCAACGTATTCTTTCATACGATGTTTATTTGGTGTAATAGATAAACCAAGGTATTTACGTTCTTGGTTAGCATCTTTGTAAAACGCTATAATCATCATAATTATGATGAAACTAAATGGAAACGCGGATATTATGGCGGCTGATTGCAATGCGCCTAACCCAGTGTCACCACCAGAGAATAGCAACACAAATGCGATTAATGATTGAGCTACACCCCAAACAATTTTAATTCTACCAGCTGGCTCTAATGAACCATAAGTTGTTTGCATACCTAAAACGAATGTAGCTGAATCGGCTGAAGTAATAAAGAATATACAAATTAATGCCAAGGAAACAAGCGACAAAAGCATGCCCATAGGCAATTCATTAAATACTCCAAACAATTGTGTTTCGGTTGTCATTTTAAATATTTCAGGTGTTTTCTTACCAACTTCAATACCTGTAACTCCAAATACACTGAACCAAATGAAGCTGACGATTGTTGGTACTAACATAACGCCTAAAATAAATTCACGAATTGAACGTCCACGAGATACACGTGCTATGAATATACCTACGAATGGACTCCAACTCATCCACCAGCCCCAATAATAAAGTGTCCAATCATTTAACCACGCACTCTTTTGCTCATTTAATGGTGCAATATCGAAACCATTAAATAAGAAACTATCAAATAGAGCTCCAGTTGATGATGTAAACATATTTAAAATTAAAATAGTAGGGCCGATAATTAAAGTAACAATAAGTAATATACTTGCTAAAATAAGGTTCAAATTACTTAAATATTGAATACCTTTACTTAGACCACTCCATGCACTTGCAAGGAATAAGACAGTTACAATAATGATGATAACACCTTGCACTACGATATTGTTTGGAACACCGAATAAGTATTCTAAACCACCATTAATTTGTAAAGCACCCATACCTAGTGAAACAGCAACCCCTACTACTGTAGCGAATACTGATAACACATCTATAAATGTTCCGATTGGCCCATCTACTTTGTCACCTAATAAAGGTCTAAGCGTTTTAGATAATAGACCTGGCTCACCTTTTCTAAACTGAGCATAAGCTAACGCTAATGCTACTACTCCGTAAATTGCCCATGCATGAAAGCCCCAATGTAAAAATGTAGATCTCATTGATTCTGTCATTGCAGCTTTACTTTCCGGACTAGCTGTTGGTGGTGAGATAAAGTGTGACATAGGTTCAGCAGCACCATAGAATACTAAACCGATACCCATACCAGCACTAAATAACATAGCAAACCATGAAATTGTATTAAATTCAGGTTTATCTTGTGGTTTTCCTAATTTCAGTTTACCTATTGGGCTAAAAATAATAAATACACAGAAAAATACCATCAATATAGTAATAATCATATAATACCAACCAAAGTATTTAGATATCCAAGCACTGATATCAGCAGTTATACCGCCAAATTGAGTTGGAAAAATAGCACCGAGTGCTACGATAATTCCTACTACTATTGCACTAAATGTAAACACATTTGATATTTTTCTACCATTTGGATATTTATGTACGTTCGACATCGCACTACTCCTTTCAAATACAAACTCATAATTGTTTATTCCCGTTTAAATTATTTTTAACCTAATAAATTTAAAAAATAATTTTAACAAAACAGCAACTTCAATACTTTACCAAATATCAAGTTTTAAATCAAATTCACTATTTCAATTTTTGTGTGTTTAAGGTATTATTATGACGACGAGGAGGTGTTTAATATGTCATTATTAAAAGAATTTAAAGATTTTGCTTTACAAGGTAATGTTTTAGATTTAGCAATCGCCGTTGTTATTGGTGCAGCCTTTAACAAAATTGTTACATCTTTAGTAGAGAACGTAATCATGCCATTAATTGGTCTTATTTTGGGTGAAGTAGACTTCGCTGAAAAATGGTCATTAATGGGTATTAAGTACGGTTTATTTATTCAATCGATTATTGATTTTATAATCGTGGCATTCGCTTTATTCATCTTTATTAAAATTGCAAATACTGTTATGAGAAAAGGTGAAGAAGAGGAAGAAATCGACGAACAAACTGTATTACTTACAGAAATTCGCGACGCTTTACGTGAAAAGTAAGTTTTACATATACCATTTGAGGCTGAGACCATTTTTATTGTGTCTCAGCCTCTTCTTTATTTCCTTTTCTTACAAAACGTGTCAATAACGCTATCCTTGTTGTCACTTCTCTCAAAACGTGTCAATAACGTTATCCTTCAATTTATAGATTCCAAAAATAAAAACCCCTAAATCTTAATATTACTAACGATTTAGGGGGTTATTTAAATATGAACTTTAATCTTCAATTGGGCCTTCTTCAACTAACGTCTTAACATCAGCTACGATTTCTGATTTAGGGAATTTCTTATCCCCAGCATCTTGACCACTATATGTTTTAATAATTTTTCCATTCTGATCAACTAAATAGAAACTTGTACCGTGTGTTACTTGGTTACTACCTTTTGGTGGCGGCGCTACAATTGATTTAAAATTATCTTCTGCATATTGCTTAATAAATTTAAAGTCATAATTCGTTACTAGCGTCCATTTTCCATCAGGTACATTATATTGTTTAATATAATCTTTTAATTTTTTAGGTGTATCGTTATCAGGATCTACACTAAAACTGATTACGCCATAATCTTTCACACCATCTTTTTCTAATTGGTCAATTACTGTACTCATATTATATGTCATTGGTGGACAAACTGTTTCACAATCAGTAAATATAAAATCGGCTATGTATACTTTACCTTTCATATCTTTTTGTGAAAATTTATCGCCATTTTGATCAGTGACGTTAAAAGATTGCAATTTGTTGCCATACTGACTCTCGGGTTCTATTGCATTGTTACTACAAGCACTAACTATCAAAATTATGGTAGCGAGTAAGCCAATAAATATTCCCTTTTTCATCTAAACACTCCCAAAATTTGCTATTAATTAAAATATATCAAATTAAAATTACAACTTAAACACATATTTTCATTAATTTATGTCTTTGCTGTGTCTTTTAGTTAACCGTAAAAGAGGTTGTGCTTAAAAATCCATTTTTATTTACATTTAAAATAGTTGGGATTCTAGTTTTTAATTCTGAAACGTGGGAAATGATGCCTACTAACCTTCCAGACATTTGTATATTGACGAGTGTATCCAGCGCTGTTTCTAATGTTTCTGCATCTAACGTTCCAAATCCTTCATCTATAAACATTGATTCTAAGTGCACAGCACCCGCTTCTTGCTGCACTATATTAGATAATCCTATCGCTAAAGATAGTGACGCTTGGAACGTTTCTCCACCTGATAACGACGTTATATGTCTCGTTCTATTAGAAAACCTATCGAACACTTCTATTTCTAATCCACTTAACCCCATAGACTTTTCTTTTTTACGTACAAGTTGATAACGATTGTTGGTCATTTTAACAAATTGTTGATTTGCACTATCTAATATATGGTTTAAATAGTAAATGAGTACGTAGTTTTCTAATGACAATTTCTCACTATTCTTACCGTTCATCACTCTAGATAGTTCAATCATTTCTTCTTGTTCGTGTAAATCTCGTTCTATTTTGGCTATTATCTTTTGAATAGCGTCTCGTTTGTCTTTATTTTGATCAACTTTTAATTGTAATTGTGTGTTTAATTTCGTCATTTCTGCTTCTAATTCTTTAGCAGCATTTAATTGAGAAATGATGTCTTCTAAATTTGGTACATCACAATCTTTAACTTTTTCAGTTAATTCTTTTACATCCGCTTCTAACTTAATATATTTCTTATCAAATTCTGTTACTTCAACTTCATACTCATCAATTTTATTCACACTTAATATAAGTTTATCTAATTGTTCGTATGACTCTATTTGTTGCTTATCCATTTCACTTTCTAAATATGACTTAATAGATGCTACTTGTTCTTCAAGCATTTGCCTTCTTTCGCTAATAGAACTTAGTTTGTTCTCTATTTGGTACAACTTCTCTTTATATTCATTTACTCGAGACTGTAATGTTTCTAATTCTTGATCATAACTTTTAATTTCATTTTCAAACGATTTAAATTGTTTACTAAAGTCTTCTATAGATTCAAATTGAGTTTCTTTATTAAAATAATCCATGTTATGTTCATAATTCTTGATTTCATTTTGAATACTATTACTATTTATTTCATCTTGAGATAAGCCTTTTTCTAAATCGTGCATTTCTTGTTTCATTTTTTGGCTACGTTGTCTACTATCTCTCAAGTCCGCAATTTCTTTTTGTATTTTTTCTAAATCATCGTTTACAGATTGTATTTTATCCGAAACTGATTCAATATCATTTAATTTCTTAAGCTGTGATTCTGTATTGTTTTGTCTTTCCTTATATACGACAATATCATTAGAAATTTTTTGATGCATTAGTTTAATTTCATGCTGTTCTTCTTTTTCTTTTCTTAATGAATCAAAATCTATATCACCGTTTAAGTTCTCTATGTTGGAACCACATATAGGACAAGCATCACCTTCATGCACATGCTTTTGAATTTTCAGTATTTCATCTTCTACTGTTAATACTTCAAATGCATCTGACTCTTTCATGCTTTGTTCAATATTCTTTTGTTGTTGTTCTAACTCACCTAGTTTTGATTTAATCTCTTTCTGAGTTGCAATAAGTGTTTCCTTTTCTTGAAATTGATTTTGTGTATTTTCTAATTGCTGTAATTCAAGTTTTAAAGATTCTTGCTGTTTTAATTTATTTTGTTCTGCTTCATCATCTGCATCTATATTTTTTAAAGATTCTTGCAATGTTGTAATCGAATTTGTCTTCTGAGTTATCTCTTCTTTTAACTTCTCTAGTTGTTTTTTCGCTTCAGGTAAATGTTCTCTACTATCATAATACTGTTCTATGCTTGTATAGATATGATTTGTCTTATTAATAAATGCTCTTTTCTTATTAATGTCCTCTTGGCTTTCGAGCTTTTCACTTAACTTGTTGTTATAAAATTCAAATTGACTGTGAACTTCTTGCTTTTCTGTTTTTAATTCTTCGTGTTGCTTCTCAGTTTCTTTCTTGTTAATTTGTTTCTCTTTTAATTGATTATACTGATGCGTAATATTTTGTACTGTTTTTAAATACCTTAATTGTTCTCTTAAGTTATTAATATGTTCAACTTGTTCGTTAAGCATATTTAACTCATGTTGTTTTTCTTGTAATGTATCAAAGTTTTGTTTAATGACCTTCTTATCTTCATATTTCTTTTCTAAATTTTTAACGATTGTTTCTTGTTCTTTTAATTCTTTCAACTGATAATCTAATTTTTCTTTACCTATTTCTTCATACTGTACTAATGCATTTTCCACTTTCTTATAGCGATGGCCTTCTATATCTTTTAGTTCTTTTAATGTTTCATGATCGAAGTCATGTAAATCTGATAAGCATTGAGAAATTTGCTGATAATGACTTTCTATTAAAGCAATTTCTTTCTTCATCTCTTCTCCTAATTGTTCTTGCAATGCTTCGAAACGATCACTATCAAATAATGTTCTTAAGATACTTCTCTTCTCTGTACTATTTGAAATTAAAAATTGCTTAAACTCCCCTTGAGGTAATATTAAAATTTGTCTAAATTGTTTAACGTTCATATGCAATATATCATTCAAATATTGATTACTTTCATTTATCGTACTCGTCTGTAAAGACCATTCGCCGTCTACTTCTTTATACACTTCCACAGTAGAATTTGTTGGATTCTTATTTCCTTCTTTTATATATTTAATTGTTCTAACCACTAAATATGATTCATTTTTAATTTTAAATTCAAATTGCACTTTACTCGGTAATTTAGGATCTGCAAAGTGACTTCTTAAATCCACTTTATCTCTTGATTGGGTCGATGTCTCTCCATACAAAGCATATACCATAGCATCAAATATCATCGTTTTCCCAGAACCTGTTTTACCACTTATTAAAAAGAGTTGAGATTTTGATAAATGGTTAAACTCTATCGTTTCATTAATAAACGGTCCAAAGTATTGCATGTTTAAAGTAAGGGGTCTCATTATTCATCAACTCCTTTATTGATTGCTTTTTCAAGTAATTGAACAACCTTTTCTTCTTTAATACCAGATAACTCCTCATCTGTTACATGACTATAAAATGACTTTATGATTTCTATATCACTTAAAGCATGAACATCTAATTGAATTTCATCTTCTTTCACTTCATAATCTTGTCTAGATATTTGTAATGTATTTGGATATATAGCACGTATCTTCATAAGTGGATCCGTTACATGATCCATATTCGTCAATTTAAAATGAAAATAGTCTTCCTGATTTTGAATTGTAATATTTTCATGTATAACATCTTCATAAGACGCTTGAACAACATGAAAAGAACGTTTAGGTGTTAGTGGTATAAAGTTTTGCTCAAAACTACTCTCGCTATATTCAAACAACCTATAGCCTTTAGCTTGGTTCTGTTCAGAGAATGAATATTGCATTAAAGAGCCTGAATAAAATATATAATCTGATTGAATCGCAAATGGATGATGCAAATGTCCTAGCATAACAGTATCAAAAGACTTAAAAGTTTGAGCGCTAACTGTTTCAATCGTCCCTATTGATAGTGGTCTTTCAGAATCACTTGATTCTCCTCCAGCTACGAATAAATGTCCTACGAGTATATTCGTTTTACTGTCATCCATCACTTCTTCCATATGTTTAACGATATAATCAGTAGCTTCTTGGTGTGTATGTATGTCTTTATTGCCAAATGCTTGCCTTATATCAGCAGGCGTGAAATACGGCATAACGTATATATGGATATCATTCATTTCTACTGGTTTAAACATGTCATGATAATCTGTCATAATCTTTAATCCTGACTTAGCAAACCATTTTTCACCGTAATTCAATCTTTCTTTCCCATCATGGTTACCACTTATAGCGATTATTGGCGTATTTAATTCTAAATTAATCTTAGATAACGCATCTTCCAACACGACCATTGCATCTTTACTTGGATAATGTAAATCATATAAATCCCCACTTATGATTACAACATCCGGTTTATGTTCTTTTACTGCTTCGTATAATTGTTCTAATACATATTTTTGGTCTTCTAATAATGACTGGCCGTTTATAGTTTTTCCTATATGCCAATCAGCTGTATGTAAAATTTTCATATTCTATCACCTTTCAAAATATTTGTTAGACAGGTTTATTTGCTTCATTTATACTAGTCATAAGGAGTGATTTCATTGAGTAACGTATTTATATTCTTTATTGTCTTATGGTGCATAGTTTTTATTTCGTTACTTGCTATTGGCGGATTCTTTATGTTTCGAAAATTCTTAAAGCGCATGCCTAAAGATGATGGCATGAGTGAACTCGATTGGCAAGATTACTATATCCACAAAGCCTTGCCTTTATGGAATGATGAAGCAAGATCATTATTAAACGAATTAGTGTCTCCAGTACCAGATCTTTTTAGAGACGTTGCTAAAGAGAAAATCGGTGGACGTGTATCTAAAATCGCGCTAGAAGAACATGCTACTTCGATTGAACTCGATCATATCATGAGGGGATATATCGTTGCTACACCTAAACGAGATCACAAATTTATGAAGAAAAAGCTAACAGAACTTAATATCGATTATACACCATATTTGCCATTGTTCGAATTAGCAGACGATGAAAAAAACAAGTTTTCTATATTTGATCATGCAGAAGAAATTTCAAATGCAAAAACAACGCACACTCAATAAATGAGTAGTGCGTTGTTTTTATTTTACAACACTTATTTGATTACGTAATTTCTTATATTTAAAGTACATAGATATTCTCCAAGGAACAATCATACTAAATGCCAATAAGAAAAACATACCAGCTAATTGGCCCGGATCGATTGAATCACTCAATACAAACTTACCTACAGTTCTTATAATCAATAAAGAAATAAGAATTACTGGAAATAATTTTGAACGTTTCATATATATTTCAGAACGTTTAATTTCAAAGTTGGACGTGAATATGAGAAATAATGAGAAGAAAAGACCTACAATGATCGATTCAATTATTTCAGCACCTGTTAGTCTGAAATAAGGCACTACGTACATAAGTGCTCCAGTAGCCATAAAAAATGGTGGTAATATAATCTTTCTAGTATTTGTTGGATAATTTTGTGCTTTCATTCTTACAACTATAACGGCTAAGCTCATTAAAGCTGCTATAAATACTGAAAAAAGCAAATACATGATTAAAACCCCTTTAAGTTCTAAATATCATTTGTGTTTATTCCAAACCCAAAGATTGGAAAAATATTGTTATGTCAGTTAATAAATCAAAGAACAATAAAATTCCCATAATTATCATAATTATACCACCAAACTTCATGATAGCAACATTGTACTTCCTAATTATTTGTAATTTTGTTATAAAGAAAGTTAATACGAAAAATGGAATGCTAAATCCAAGTACATACAGTAGCATATATAACATCGCTTGGGATGAATTTGTTGCTGCTAACGTTCCAATCGCAGCTATAATCGGCCCGTTACACGGCGTCCACCCAGCTGCAAAAGCCATACCAATTAAAAACGTACCAATAAAACCTGAAGGCTTTGCTTTAAAATTAATTTTTCTATCTTTCATTAAAAATTGTGGTTGGAATACACCTAAAATGATTAATCCAAACACAATAATGATGATTGCTCCTACTTGTCTTATTAATGTTTGATAATTTATAAACAAGCCAGATATGTATCCTATGCCCATACCTAAAATCATATAGATTAAACTAAACCCTAACAAAAAGATAATAGTATGTAATATTGCATTACGACTTAGCCCTTTATTTTTTAAATCATCGTAACTCATACCTGTAATGTATGACACAAAAGCAGGATATATAGGTAGAACGCAAGGAGAAACAAAACTTAATATACCTGCACCAAAAGCAACAAAAACTGTTAATTCCATTATATCCCCCCTCACTATTATTTCCATTTTATCAAATTTATGCGTCATTAAAACGATTTATTTTGAACAATAAGTGAAAAGTTATTAAAACTAAGGTTTAATTATACTAAGTTTAACAAATAAAAAGGGACCACATCACTTTCAAGAAGTGTCGCAATCCCTTTAACATCAATGTATATAAACTACTTGATTTTTTGATCCATGTTTTTGTTCATCATTGTCATCATTTGGTTTATTTTCTTTTGAGATGGTTTTTGACCCATTTGCATCATCATCATTCGTAACATTTCCTCATTGATAGGTGGATTCTTTTTCAAGTAATCCATCATATATTTACGCGCAAGGAAGAATCCTAGAGCAATCCCACCGATTAATGCCACGATGATTAATAGTATTGCTAACCATGTTGCCATTATTTCACCCACTTTCTGTATCCTCTAAAAGTTTACTAAATTAAAAAGATTTTATCAAGATGAAACTTAATGTTTCAAAATTAAAAAGGGAGCGGGACAGAAATCTCATTTTGCTAAAAAGATTTCACAGCCCACCCCGGCAAAGATGACTAGGAATAAAACAGTCCAAGACATTTATATATGTCTCGGACTGTTCAGTTTAAATTAGAAACTTAATACTGTGTTTAATACGTTTTCTTTAGTGAAACCGTATTTTTCAACTACTAAGTCTCCAGGCGCACTAGCACCGAATCTATCAATACTAATTACTTTACCTTCTATGCCAACATATTTGTGCCAACCTAATGATGATGCCATTTCGATTGCAACACGTTTTCTTAATGTTGGAGGTAAAACAGTAGCTTTATATTCAGGGTCTTGTTGATCAAATGCATGCCAGTTTGGTAATGATACAACTTGAACGCCTTTACCTTGAGCTTCAATATCTTTAGCTGCATCTACTGCTAGAGATACTTCAGAACCAGAAGCTAATAATAGATATTCAGGTTCTATTTCAGAACGGTAAACAATATATCCACCTTTACGAACGCCTTCTTCTACTTCAGCTTCTTTAACATCTAAAGCTGTTAAGTTTTGACGCGTTAATACTAATGCTGTAGGTGTTGATTTAGATTCTAAAGCAATTTTCCAAGCAACTCTTGTTTCATTTCCATCTGCTGGACGAATAACATTTAAGTTTGGAATAGCTCTTAAACCTGATAATTGTTCAACTGGTTCATGTGTAGGACCATCTTCCCCAACAGCAATTGAATCATGCGTAAATACAAATGTTGAAGGAACACCCATGATAGCTGATAGACGAAGTGCTGGTTTTAAGTAGTCACTGAATACGAAGAATGTCGCACCATAAGGTTTAACACCGCCATGCGCTGCCATACCATTTACTGCTGCTGCCATACCGAATTCACGAACACCAAACCAAATGTTACGTCCTTCTGGTGTTTCATCATTAAAGTCTGGCTCATCTTTAACGTTTGATTTGTTAGATGACGCTAAATCTGCTGAACCACCAAAGAATGCTGGTACAGATTTACTTAATGCTTGAATGATATCACCTGAATCAGCACGTGTAGCACTACTGTTTCCAGCTTCATATACAGGTAAGTCTTTAGCATAGTCTTCTGGAAGTTCATTAGAAATTGCTTGTTTGAATGCTTCGCCTAATTCTGGGTTAGCTTTAGCATACTCTTCAACTAATTCATTCCATTTTGTTTCATGCTCATTTGCACGAGTTAACATTGTATTGCTGAAAATATCATATACTTCTTGAGGTACGTTGAAACGTTTAGATGGATCTAAACCGTATGCTTTCAATGCCAATTCACGTTCTTCTTCACCAAGTGGCGCACCGTGAGCACCGTTTGTACCTGCTTTGTTAGGAGCTCCGTAACCGATTACAGTTTTTACTTCAATTAACGTAGGACCTTCTAATGATTTAGCCTCAGTTATAGCTTTATCAATAGCTTCTAAGTCATTACCGTCTTCAACTAAGATGTAACTCCAACCGTAAGATTCGAATCTATTTTTAACATTTTCTGAGAAAGCTTTATCTAAATCACCATCTAATGAAATATCGTTAGAGTCGTATAAAGTGATTAATTTATCAAGGTTTAAATGACCTGCTAATGAAGCTGCCTCGTGAGAGATACCCTCCATTAAGTCACCATCACTAGCTAAAACATATGTGTAGTGATCAACAACTTCATAATTATCTTGGTTGAATTTGCCTGCTAAGTGTTTTTCAGCCATAGCCATACCAACACTCATTGCAAATCCTTGTCCAAGAGGTCCAGTTGTAACTTCTACACCATCTGTATGATTAAACTCTGGGTGTCCAGGTGTTTTTGAATCCCATTGTCTAAAGTTTTTTACTTCTTCAAGTTCTAAGCTACCAGAAAGATGTAATAAACTATATAGTAACGCTGAACCGTGACCTGCAGATAATACAAAGCGGTCTCTATTAAAATAGTTTTTTGATTGTGGATTAAAGTTTAAATGCTTTGTCCATAAAGTATATGCCATTGGTGCAGCACCCATTGGTAATCCAGGATGTCCTGAGTTAGCTGCTTCGATAGCATCGATACTTAATGCACGGATTGAATCTACTGCTAGTTGATCTTTTTCATTAAACATATATTATAGTCTCCTTTATTCTGTTATCCATTATCATTATACATCATAATATTCGGAATATTAATTATTATTACTCATTTTAACTAATTTCTTATATTATTTTTCTTTTGGATTTCTTTTAATTTTTCAGGTGTTACATCTTTACCTTCTGGATCGATAACTTTTGTGCTTTCAATCGTATCTTTAAAGTTACCTCTAAAAGCTTGTAAATATTCTGCACGAAGTTTTGTTTGTTCTTTTGCTTCTTGTTCAGAAAGTCCACTTGTTTTCTTTTTATTTGCTAGCTCATTAATTCTTTCAATCTTTTCTTTACTTAACATTTTATCACCACTTTCCATTTAATTAAAAGATAACAAAAAAAACGAGCAAATCCAAATGGATTTGCTCATATTTTAACGATTAATCTATCGAACCTACCATAGCTTTAGATTTACTTATATGATTTGGTTCTGCATCTATATTATTTGGTTGTTGGTTATCTTGTTGTTTGATTTTGTGATCAGTCATTTCGTACGTCTGTTCTGTTGAATAAACAGCATTAGACTGAGCTAAGTATAAATATCCTATTAATAGAGTCATCAAGAACACTGCTAAATATACTAAAACTGTCTTCTTAATTGTTACTGTCATAACTACTTCCTCCTAGAACGTTTGTTTGTATTTTTATATTAACAGAACAACTGTTCGTAGTCAATGAAAATACGAACAAATGTTTGTTCGAAGGAAACGTATGTGCTATAATAAATTTAAATCAATATTAGGAGCGTGCGACTATGAAAGAATTAACTAAACGTCAATCTGAAATATATCAATTCATTAAACATATAGTACAAACAAAAGGTTACCCGCCTAGTGTTCGTGAAATTGGTTTAGCTGTCGGACTTGCTTCAAGTTCCACTGTACATGGCCATTTATCTAGATTAGAAGAAAAGGGATATATTAAACGTGACCCTACTAAACCTCGTGCAATCGAGATTACCGAGACTGTAGGAGAGAACATTAACCAAGAGAACACCATTCATGTTCCCGTCATAGGTAAAGTAACTGCTGGTATACCTATTACAGCAGTTGAGAACGTTGAAGAATATTTCCCGCTACCTGCTCACTTTACATCAACACATAATAGCAATATCTTTATATTAGATGTTATTGGAGACAGTATGATAGAAGCAGGTATTCTTGATGGAGATAAAGTAATCGTGCGAAGCCAAACAATTGCTGAGAATGGGGATATCATCGTCGCGATGACTGAAGATGATGAAGCTACCGTTAAACGCTTCTACAAAGAAGAATCACGTTATAGACTTCAACCTGAGAACAGTACAATGGAACCAATTTACTTAGACAATGTAAGTGTCTTAGGTAAAGTAGTAGGATTGTTTAGAGAAATGTAAAAAAGCTGTGATGCAAGTGCATCACAGCTTTTTTTATATCATATTCCCTTTATTTGATTATTTGAGCTTTTATTTTTATTATAAAAATCTTTTTATGAAACATCTTTTTTATTTAATAATTCTTTGACACGATCTAAAACGTCAATATCTTTATTATTTATTTCTTTATTTTCCATGTTAAACTTCCCCTTTATATGTTATTCCACCAATCAAATTATTAGAAACAACATGTGTAAAACATTTAAGGAAATATGAAATAATTTTTATATCGTTATTATATCAAAGTTGTTTAGACAATGCACTTTGCTTATCTATTTTCTACTGTTGAGTAATATAGTTTTCAGTCCAATAAGGCTGTAAATCTTCGCCAATATCGACACCTACTCCTAACTCTTTATAATCTTTATTTAAAATGTTCTTTCTGTGTCCCAATGAGTTCATTAGTCCATGATGGGCATAAACACTGCTTATTTGACCATATGCTAAGTTTTCACCTGCAGTTACATAATCAAAACCATCATTGTCTAATCTATCAAATGGAGATAAACCTTGTTTATTCGTATGATCAAAATAATCGTTATCCACCATATCTGTACTATGCTTACGAGCAGTATGACTTACATTTTCATTATAAGATAATGTCGGTAAATCAAATTGAACGCGCTCTGCATTGACTATATCAAAATTTTGAAGTTCTAATGCACGCTTATATTCATCTGAAGCAGTATGGTACTGATTTGTACGCTTATCTTCAGTTGACGAAGCTACTTGCATTATTCCTTTAATTTGATTGTCTTGATGCTTATCATAAAATATGGTCGTATAAATGTTATCAAATTTGAAAACATCATAATCAGGATCATTTTGAACTAACTTAACTTTATCTTTTTGAATCTCATCTAAAGGTTCACCGAGAATTGAACGAACTTTATTCTTTTTCATTTTACTCGTTATACCTTTTTGAGATGTTATTAAGTCTTGGTTTGTATATAATCCTGTTACTTTGTCATCATCATAACTGACCATTACAAATCCATTGTATTGGTCATGATATGCATGCCATTTCTCATTATATTCATTAACGGTTACCCGTTTTGGTTTGCCAAGTTTCTTTTCAACTTCGCTTTTCGTTTGATTGATTTGAATATTATTAATCGCAAATTCTTGTTCTTTCGGCGTCTTTAGTTCAACTTTCTTAGTAGTTTGTTCATCTTCAAGTCCTTGTTGAACATTCATCACTTTTTGTTGAATTTGTTTAGATAAATCTGATTCAGGGACTGGCTTGATTAAGGTTATAATCAATAACAATATGAATAAGTAAAATACTTTTTTCAAGTAGTCCACCTCGCCTATTTTTAGTCGCGGTCACCGTTGAATATTGAATTTCGTACAATCACATAGTCTACTTTAGTGATAGATTGTAAGTCTTTGCCACCTGCATACGAGATAGAACTTTGTAAATCTTGTTCGATTTCAATTAAAGTATCTTTTAATGATCCTTTATGCTCGACAAACATTTTTTTACCTTCTACGTTTTTACGCTCACCTTTTTGGAATTCTGAAGCACTTCCAAAGTATTCTTTGTATAATTTGCCTTCAAGTTCAACAGTTTCACCTGGAGATTCTTCGTGTGCAGCAAATAGTGAACCTACCATAACCATACTAGCACCAAATCTAATTGATTTTGCAATATCACCATTTGTTCTGATTCCACCATCAGCAATAATTGGTTTTCTTGCAGCTTTACTACAATGGTTAATAGCAGCTAATTGCCAGCCACCAGTTCCAAATCCAGTTTTAATTTTTGTTATACAGACTCTACCAGGCCCGATACCAACTTTAGTTGCATCTGCTCCAGCATTTTCTAGTTCACGAACACCTTCTGGCGTTCCAACATTACCAGCAATTACAAATGTTTCTGGAATATGTTGTTTAATGTGCTTAATCATTCTAATAACTTGCTCAGAGTGACCGTGTGCAATATCTATTGTCATATATTCAGGAATTAAATTTTCATTTGCTAATTCTTCTATAAAATCATACTCATCTTTTTTAACACCTACTGAGATAGATGCAAATAAGTTTTTACTTTGCATTTTTTTAATAAATGGAATACGTGCTTTTTCATCAAAGCGATGCATGATATAAAAATAATCATTACTAGCAAACCATTCAGCTAGTTCTTCATTCATCACTGTTTGCATATTAGCAGGTACAACTGGTAATTTAAATGTTTTCGGCCCAAATTTAACAGTAGTATCACATTCAGAGCGACTTTCTACTATACATTTGTTTGGTATTAATTGTACGTCTTCATAATCAAAAATTTTCATATCAATGACCTCTTTCAAAACTATTAATAATAATCCATTAGTTACTATACATGGTTAACATGAAAAAGTAAACGAAATAAGATTATATTTATTAATTATTAAGAGCTTTATCTAAATTCTTGATATTTTCTTCCATTAAAGATTGATATGTGATGTTTTTATCTTTTGCTTCTTCTTTAGTTAATACTTCTAAATTATGAAACTTAAGTGGTTTACTATCAGTATCTTTCTTTATAATATCTGTTACTTTAGAACTTACATTTTGTTCATATAATATATATGGAGATTTTGATTTATTAATCTCTTTTATGATATTTAGAAGTTCTTTTTGACTAGGTTCTTCATTATTCATTCCAGTTACACCTGTTTGTTTAAAATGATAACGATTTGCTAAATATCCAAGAGAGTCATGAGAAATAAATACAGTATCTCGCTTCGTATCTTTTGTGATTTCTTTCATTTCTTTATCGATTTTATCGATATCTGTTATTAGCTTCTTGTAATTCTTTTCATAAGTTTCTTTGTGCGATGCATCTATTTTAACTAATTTATCTTTAATAGATTTAGCCGCTTCTTTATTGGCAATTGGATCAAGCCATATATGCGGGTCATGTTCATTTTCTTCATTATGTGTTGCATCATGTTCATGCTCATGTTCTTCTCCATCTTCATGATGGTGTTCTAATATTTCACTTTCCTCTAAATTAGGAATAGTTTGTAATTTGTGGTCGCCTTGTTTTATTGTAGAGCTAATTTTTTTAGCTACTGGATCCAACTCATCTGAAGAATATACAAATAAATCACTTTTTGCGATATTTAACATTTCTTTTTGAGTGGGTTCGTAATTATGTAAATCAGTACCACTTGGATAGATAGACTCAACATCTACATATTCTCCACCTATTTGTTTAGTAAAACTCTCGTAAGGAAAGTTTGTCGCATAAATTTTTAATTTATCATTACTGGTTGATTTAGATCCACAAGCTGCTAGAAATAAGACAGTAACACATAATACTATAGCTATTTTCGATTTATTTTTCATAAAAATCTCCTTATTTATATTTATTTTATTATAACAATCTGATGTCCCTATTTCATAGAGTAATTCTATTGCTAAGCATTATATTTTATGATATTATTATAAAACGTAATGATTACTATACAGAAAGGCTGATGAACATGCGTGTAAATATCACGTTAGCATGTACTGAAACAGGCGACAGAAACTATATTTCTACTAAAAATAAACGTACAAATCCAGAACGTATTGAATTAAAAAAATATAGTCCAAGATTAGGTCGTCATACTTTACATCGCGAAACAAAATAATTTCTTATTTATAATAAGATATACGACATTAAAAGTCACTTCATTAATTTGGAGTGACTTTTTTATTATTTCTTTAATTTAATGCTTTAAAGCATTTATGTAATAAAATTTTCATTGCTTATTTTCTGAATAGATAATAAAATATTACTTATATTTAAAATAAGTTAATAGTGAAGTAGAAAGTATGGTGATTTATATGGAAGAAATGAAACGTGGTTTAAAGACTAGACACATTTCAATGATAGCTATCGGTGGTTCTATCGGTACAGGTCTATTTATGGCTAGTGGTGCTGTCATTACACAAGCTGGTCCTGCCGGTGCGTTAATAGCATATGCAATTATAGGTGTGATGTTATATTTCTTAATGACTGCTATTGGAGAGCTTGCTACATTTTATCCAGTTTCAGGATCGTTTAGTGCTTATTCTAGTAGATTCATAGACCCTTCTGCAGGTTTTACAGTTGGTTGGTTATATTGGATTATTTGGGCACTAGTGTCTAGTGTGGATATATTAACAGCTGCTAAAATTATTACATATTGGAATATATTTGACAGTATTGATCCATTTGTATGGAGTATGATTTTTATAGTTATATTGTTCTTATTAAATATATTTACTGTTAAAGCATTTGGTGAAGCTGAATATTGGTTAAGTTTTATCAAAGTTGCAACAATAATCATCTTCTTAATTGTCGGTGTGCTAATCATCTTTGGTATTTTAGGTGGTAATGAGCCTTTAGGTCTAACGAACTACACATACAAAGAAGCACCTTTTGTTAATGGTATATCTGGTTTCTTAGGCGTATTACTTGTTGCTGGATTCAGCTTTGGTGGTACTGAAGTTGTTGCAGTTACTGCTGGTGAGTCTGAAAATCCTAAAGAATCTATGCCTAAAGCTATTAGACAAGTGTTCTGGAGAATATTATTATTCTATATTCTAGCAATTGCAGTAATAGCAGCAATAATACCTTATACAGATCCATTGTTATTAAACAAAGATAATACAGTAACACAAAGTCCTTTTACAATTGTATTTGATAGAGTTGGTATCGCATTTGCCGCTTCTATTATTAATGCTGTCATACTAACTGCTTTAATATCAGCTGGTAATTCAGGATTATATGCTACAAGTCGTTTACTTTATTCTTTATCAAAACATAAACAAGCACCAAAAGTATTTAGTAAATTAAATAAACATAACATGCCATTTGTATCACTATGTGTCACAATCGTTTTAATATTCTTATCAATCGTATATGCAACTTTAAATGCTGACGGTTACTATAGATTATTAAATATGCTTGGTGCACTTGTTACATTAGTTTGGTTAATGAGCATCATCAGTCACGTTCGTTTAAGAATGGCTATACGAAAACAAGGTAAATCAGAAACTGAAACTTTAGAATATAAAGCACCTTTATATCCTTTAGGCCCTATTATTGTTATTTCAGTTATTGCATTCTTACTAATTGGACAATCATTTGATAGTATCATCAATTTAAATATCCCAATTTTAATTGAATCATTCTTACCTATCATACTTGGCGTTGTTGTTTATTTCATCCATAAATTCATAACAAAAACTAAAGTTATTAAATTAGAAGATATCGATTTATCAAAACACAACTATGATAAATAATGAGTTAATACTACCAACAATACAAATACATTGTTGGTAGTATTTTTTTATACAAAAACAATTGTAACTTTTTCTTATTCCATTATATATAGTATAATAAACATAAATAATTAATAACTCATTAAGAAGGTGAAACAATGACTGGACAAACTAATTTATTTGATGATGTACTTAAACAAGATGAACGCTTTGTTATTGTGGTGCAAAGTGCATTTGATTCTGATTCTCAACTCATAAAAAAGACTTTAAGAGAATATACGAGTTTGACAAGAGAACAAATGCAGTCCTTATTCGATCATTTAAAAGATTTATACTTAAATGAACCTTTTGAAGAAAATCAAGTTTTCTATGATATTACAGTTTATACAAATCAAGATTATGCTGCCGATCAAGTTTATGCACATATAAAAAGAAAAAAATTTAGTCGTGAATGGACGCATACGAGCAAATAAAGGAGTTATTTCATGTCTCAACAGAGTAAAGTTTTCCCTCTAGATAACGAAAAGCAAGTAGAGGTTAAAGTAATAGATAATCGATTTCAGTTCGAAATAGATGAAATGCTAGCCATGACCCAAGAAGAACATTCAGAGTTTCCTTATATCCCTGTATCTCCCTGTTTAGGATATTCAAGAGCATTGTATCCAGAACATCCATTATTAGTCGGTTTATTATTAGGATTTTTATATCATGAAGCCTTAACCGGTGAAACTGATGAAAGGATGGAGACTGTTGCAAGTGCTATTAATAGTCAAAACAGAGGTAAGATGATTCAAGCATTAAATTTAGTAGAAACGAACAAACTTGGACATTACCCACCTACTCGATTTTTAGGGTTGAGTGAGCGTGCAGTTAATCTCGGACATTCTATATTTAGTTTATTTGAAGATGATGTTATGTTCTTGGCTTCTACAAGAGATAAAGTGATATCTCACCCACCTTTACTTGATCATAGTGATATTGTTGATACACAAGAAAGACTGTTTTTCTATACTAAAGATAAAGACTTTTTTGATAATGATGAGAGGATTGCCATTATAGATAACCATTTGTTAAATGGTCATTCAGTAATTAATCTAATTATGAAAATTCATAAAAAATATCCATCTAGACAAATGTTTACGGTATTAACACCTATCGATTTAAGATCACAAAGTGTTAAAGAATCATTTTCTAGTTTGGAAAAATCTTTAAATATCAAGATTAATATCATTTCATTAATGTCTTTCGATGTAGAAGTCCAAGATATACAAAATGTTACGCATCAACTTACTCATAATGAACTATTAAAAAATAACCACCATGAAACAAAAGTACAATATTATTCGTTAAGACATATTATAAATGATTACTTTATCGTTAAAGCTCAAAATATGTTACGTAATGGAACAATCCATGATAATCCATACTTTATTTCAACAGGTAGATTTACTTTAAACGGTAGAGAACAACAAATTTCTGAAGAATTATTCCAACGTATGGGCGAGTTACTCGGTGATTTATTAGATGATTCATCTAAAATGATTATCGGTATTGGAGAATTTCTATATGTACCTCTGCAAATTGCTAGATATTTACCTGGGAAGGAAGTAAAAGTTCAAGGTACAACACGTTTTAATTTTGATTCAAGTACACTGAACCATTCAAACAAAAAAATTAGCTTCATGTCTCCTTTAGAGAGATCAATCACTCATTATTTATATAACTTAGAAATAGATCAATATGATCAAATCATTGTATTAGTTGAGAGATTGAGACACAAAACAGAAATAGATGATTTAGTTCAACAGTTGAAAATACTAGGTGCAAAATCAATTTTAGTTATTGAAATGACTTCTATTGCTTTTAACGAGGATAGACTTTATTAGACATAAAAAAGCCGTGAAGTATGGATATTCCATCCTACTTCACGGCTTTTAATTATTCTTATGACTTAAGTAATTTTTCTAAAGCTGTCACGATACCATTATTATCATGGTCATCAGTTACAACGTCTGCAAGTTCTTTAATCGTATCATTAGCATTACCCATAGCAACACCAATAGCTGCTTTCTCTAACATATCTGAGTCATTTAAACTATCTCCGAATGCAATAACTTCTGAAAAATCCGCTTCTATTTTTTCAAAAAGCTTTTGAAGTGATTTTCCTTTAGATACTTCATTATTCATAAACTCTAAGAAATAAGGCTTACTTGTAGTTGAAGAAATATGATCGTTAAATTGTCCATTTAGAGACTGATTAGCTTTTGAGATATTTTCTTCGTAATCTACCCCCATAACTTTAGGTACATCTTCAGTAATGACTTCTTTTAAATCTGATACCGATACCATCGGCAAGCCTGTTAATTCACTTTCAATATTCATATATTCATGTGTAGAATCATAAACGATTTCATCATTGATATATGTTAAACTGAAGAAATTATTTTCTCTACAAAAATCTATAATTTTATGTGCATTTTCTTTATCTATCGTCTGTTTAAATACAACTTCATTTGTTGCTGTATCTGTAATAATTGCACCATTATAACTTACAATATATCCACCATTTTGTTTCAAATTTAAAGATTCTGCATGCTTTGTCATACCTGCTGTTGGTCTACCAGAAGCAAGTATAATTTTCATGCCTTCTTGTTGTTTTTTTAATAAATATGCATGTGTTTCTTCACTAATTTTATTTTCTGAAGTTAACAATGTATCATCCATATCCATAACTATGTATTTATATGTCATAACTATCTCCTTAAATGCAATGATGCTTACATTCTACCATAAGAAGAATGTAAGCATCATCTTTATTTTATAAATTAATTGTTGTTTGTTTTACGCCAAATCTATTAATTGTTACAAGCTCTGACTCACAATCTTTAAATTTTTCTTGTAATGTACGCACTAATTTACCACTGAGTTCTTTTTTAATAAGTGTTAATACTGTTGGGCCCGCACCACTAATAACTGTGGCATAAGCGCCGTGTTCTAATGCTATTGTCTTAATATCTTCAAAGTCTGGAATTAAATATTGTCTATACGGCTCATGAAAACCATCTTTCATCATCATTTTTCCAGCTAGTTCATAATTATGTTGAATTAAAGCACTAATCATCGTATTACTAATTGCACTATATTTTACCGCATCTTTTAATGCTAAATTCTCTGGTAATACTTTTCTAGCTTTTTCGGTAGATAATTCATAAGACGGTATCGTCGCTATGACATCCACTTTTGGAATATCAATATAAGATACATCGGTTTGGTTTTCTTCTGGATCATAAACACCTAAGACTAAGCCACCATATATAGTCGGTGCAACATTATCAGGATGTCCTTCGATTTCTGTTGCCAATTGAAGCAATTCATATTTAGATAGTTTTAAGTTTGCAAAATGGTTCGCCAAAAAGAGACCTGTTACTAATGCTGAAGCGGAACTTCCTAAACCTCTTGCTAATGGTATATCACTATACATTTTCAATCGAAGTGGAGGTACTTTTTGATTGAATTTATTTGCTGCTTGTTGTGCAATTTGAGTAATATAATGTGTTTCATCTTCAGGTAATCCTGTTAAATGAGGTCCAATGTGCTCAAAGTGCCATTGTTGATCTACTGATACGCTTGCTTCAACTTCTAAGTATTTATCTAAAGCCATCCCTATAGAATCAAACCCAACTCCTAAATTTGCTGTTGATGCTGGTACTTTGAGTTGTAATTTCTTCATCGTAAAGCACTCTCGATATAATCAATAATAGATTGTTCGTCATTCTCTAGTGGTGTGATTGGTGAATCCAATAAATCAATTGCTGTATCTGGATCTTTCAATCCATTACCAGTTAATATGGCAACTACAGTTTGATTTGGTTTTAATTTTCCTTGTTCATGTAATTTCAATAAACCTGCAATTGATGCGTTACTTGCTGGTTCGCTAAACACGCCTTCTTTACTAGTCATTAATTTATAAGCTTTTAAAATTTCTTCATCTGTAACACTATCAATCAAACCATTTGACTCATCTCTCGCCTCTTCTGCCATTTTCCAACTTGCAGGATTTCCAATTCTGATAGCAGTAGCGACAGTTTCAGGATTTTTAACAACTTTACCTTGAACTATCGGTGAAGCACCCTCTGCTTGGAAACCACACATTACCGGTAATCCAGATTGATTCAAATTATCAAATTCTTTGAAACCTTTCCAATATGCAGTGATATTTCCCGCGTTTCCAACTGGAATAGCAAAAGTATCTGGCGCTTTACCATCTAACTGTTCTACGATTTCAAACGCACTTGTTTTTTGACCTTCAATTCTATATGGATTAACCGAGTTAACTAAAGCAATTTCGCCTTTTTCCGCAACCTTTTTTACGATATTTAAAGCTTCGTCAAAGTTTCCTTTAATTGAAACGATTTCTGCACCATACATAACTGCTTGTGCTAGCTTACCTAAAGCTATTTTGCCTTCAGGTATTACAACGATCGCTTTCATACCAGCTCTTGCTGCATACGCAGCAGCTGAAGCAGATGTATTTCCAGTAGAAGCACAAATAACAATTTTCTTACCTTCTTCTTTAGCCTTAGCAACGGCCATAACCATACCTCTGTCTTTAAATGAGCCAGTTGGATTCAAGCCTTCGAATTTAGCATATAGATTAATGTTTAATTGCTCTGATAAATAAGGTAAATGAATTAATGGTGTATTACCTTCATTTAATGTTAATTCTGGTGTATTTTCATTTACTGGTAAATATTCTTTATATTTATGAATAAGTCCTTGCCATCTTCCCATACTATTGGTCTCCTTCGATTGGATAATATTTTAAAATATTTAACCCATTTTCTTTAAGTTTTTCAGTTGGTAATTCATCTATACCTCTAATAACAATGCCATAAGTATTTTCAGTTCTTTGTTCTACTTTAACACTTCTATGGAAATCTATTATTGATTTAATATCTTCTCTTAATTGATCTTCATCTTTATTACTTTCTACAATGATAAAGTGACTATTTTTCAGAGGGAATTTCACGACATCATCTTCTACAATCTCTTTAGTTGCCTCAGTTTTTAGTTCAAAGTGTGGTGGCAATGTGTGTAAGTCTGATTCAAACTGTAGCGAAACATTCAATAAGTCTGATACAACTGCACTTCCAGTTGCTAAACTGCCTGCACCTTTACCATAGAACATAGTATCTCCTACTGCATCACCAATAACGTAAATAGCATTATACTCGTCTTCTACATGAGACATTTGATGGCTGTTCGGTAATAAAGTCGGTTTTACGCTTGCTACAACTTGACCATCTTCGAATTTACCTTGGCCTATAAGTTTAATTTTATAACCTAATTTTTCAGCTACTTTTATGTCTTCAATTTCGACATTCGAAATACCTATTCTTTCTACATCTTCTAATGAAATAACTCTATTGAATGATAAATAGCTCGTAATAACTACTTTACGAGCTGCGTCTACGCCTTCAACATCATCAGTAGGATCTGCTTCTGCATAACCTAAATCTGTTGCAAGTTGTAGTGCTTCTTCATAAGATTTACCTTCTCGTGTCATTTGGCTAAGGATAAAGTTTGATGTTCCGTTAAAAATACCCATAAATTGATTAATATTGTTCGCGTTTAAACCATTATTAATTGCGTTAACAATTGGGATACCACCGGCAACACTTGCTTCATATTTTAACGCTACTTTATTTTTTTCTGCTAAATCTTCTAATACTCTTAAGTGAACAGCCAATAAATCTTTATTTGCTGTAATAACATGAATACCTTTAGATAAGAATGATTTAAGCCATTCTACAGTTGGTTCAATGCCACCCATAACTTCAACAACTATATCTAATTCATCATCGTTTAAAATATCATCAATATTTTCAGTTAAATGATATCTTGAAGTATTAATCGCTCTTTTCTTTCCAATAGAGCTAACAAGTATATGTTTAATATGTATAGACTTTCCGATTGTGTCTTCTATTTGCTCTTTATTTTCTTCAATAATCTTCACAACTCCTGTACCTACCGTACCGAGTCCTAATACTGCTACATTTAATACTTTCATTTCCTCACTCACCTTAATATATTGTTCTTGTAAAAAATACAAATGTCTACTTGAAATAGACTCAACTTTATTATAGTATAAATTCATTAAAGATTTTTGTAAAGTTTGAATTATTTGAATTAATAGTAATATTAACACTATTCCAAGCTTTGTAAAGTAGTACAATAACAATACCCCCAGTAAAAGGACTGATAAAATGAAAGTTTCAAAATTCGGCGGAAGTTCCGTTGCTAATAGCACACAAATCAAAAAAGTATTAGACATTATTAATAGTGACGTTGAAAGGAAAATTGTCGTAGTATCAGCACCCGGTAAACGTTTTAAAGAAGATGTAAAAACAACTGACTTACTTATACGTTTGTATGAAAAAATTATAAATAAGCTAGACTACACACATAAATTCCAACAAATCATTGAACGTTATCAAGAAATCGTAGTAGAACTAGAAATGGATGAAATCATTTTAGAACAATTAAAAAATGACTTAAATTGCTTAATTGATACTTACGAAGATAAACCTAAACGATTATTAGACGCATTAAAAAGTTGTGGTGAAGACTTTAACGCTCAAATCATCGCACAATACAATAATGATTTAGGTTTCCCTACTCGATATTTATCTCCAAAAGACGCTGGAATTATCGTTACTGATGAACCCGGTAACGCTATGATATTAGAATCTTCATACGAAAAAATTCATAAATTACGTGAATATGAAGAAACACTTATCGTCCCAGGTTTTTTTGGCTATTCAGAAAATGGAGATATTGTAACTTTCCCTAGAGGCGGTTCAGATATTACTGGAGCAATTTTAGCGAGAGGCATTGAAGCTAGCTTATATGAAAACTTTACAGATGTGTCCGGTATATTTAGAGCTAATCCTACTGTTGTATCTCAACCTGAAATCATACCTGAAATCACATATCGAGAAATGCGGGAACTATCATATGCTGGATTCGGAGTTTTCCATGATGAAGCTCTAGAACCATTATATAAAGATAGAATTCCTGTTGTGATTAAAAATACTAACAAACCTCATGACAAAGGAACATTTATCGTAAGTGAACGTGACATATCTAGTCTGTCACAAATCGTCTCAGGCGTAAGTTGTGACAAAGGATTTACGATTATCAATATTAAAAAATACTTAATGAACAGAGAAGTTGGATTCACAAGACGTGTGTTAAGCATATTAGAAGAAGAAAATATCTCTATCGAACATATTCCTTCAGGTATAGATAACTTAAGTATCATCATGAGAACAACACAAATAAGTGGTAAAGAACAAAATGTACTTAATAAAATAAGAAATCAAATTCAAGTTGATGAACTGACAATCGACTATGATTTAGCGATATTGATGATAGTTGGAGAAGGTATGAATCGAGCAATTGGAACAGCTGCAAGTGCAACAAATGCATTGAGCAAAAACAAAATAAACTTAAACATGATTAACCAAGGTTCTTCAGAAATATCTATGATGTTTGGTATCGATGAACATTATTCTGATATAGCCGTTCAAGCTATTTATGATGAGTACTTTACGAAACAACCAACTGAAGTTATTTAACAATCAAGCTAAGCCAAATGAAATTGGCTCAGCTTGATTTTTTATATTCAGTAAAAGAAATATAAAAGCTCTAACGTGCTAGATATTTATCACTTGCACGTTACATTTTCTAATGAGCTAGACTTTTCTAACAAGCACGTTAGAACTATATTTTCTATGATTTATATGTCATTTTACTTTAAATACATGTGATACAGACTCCTAACGTGCTAGATATTTATCACTTGCACGTTACATTTTCTAATGAGCTAAACTTTTCTAACAAGCACGTTAGAACTATATTTTCTATGATTTATATACCATTTTACTTTAAATACATGTGATACAGACTCCTAACGTGCTAGATATTTATCACTTGCACGTTACATTTTCTAATGAGCTAGACTTTTTTAACAAGCACGTTAGAACGAATGTACCTATCATTTTATAATGTGCTGACGTCCACTATAGACTCGAGTCATACCTCCGACTTTCAAAATCGCAAAAGAGTCCGAGTATAAATGAATACTCCTAATCCATTGTTATTTAGAATTAATGGATTAGGAGTATTTTTTGAATAAGGGATTTATGTCCCAGGATCATTATTATTTACTATGTTTCGGCTAATATAATGTGATTGAGCTTATCTGCACCGATAACTTTTCTGAGCATAAAAAATTGATAATAACTTAAATGCTGTATTAGCTTTTGATATTTATAAATATCATCTTGTCTTAATTCATGATACAACTTATACATCATTTGTATTTCTGGCCTTAAATATTTCACGTCATATTCTAAGCTATGAAAGTATATTTTGTAATCATCAATTTCAATATTATGATCATGACTAAATTGCCACTTTTCATCTTTTGTTTCGTAAATATATACTTTAATTATCTTCGCATTTGTTACCGGATCATAAATAAAGTATTTACTGTAATCTGACAGTTCATTTTCTGAGATATGCTCATATTCATTTAATGGTGTCTTCACAACAAATTGATAATTACGCTTTCTAAAGTAAGCATTTAATTCGTCCATTTCTTCTCGACTTATTGTGATACCAATTATTTCTTTTATATGTGTACACTCATTCAAAAATAAATCTACAGCAAGTTCTCCACAAACAATATATTGCAAAGGATAGTCAGACATAATATTTTTCAATTCTTCTAATGTTAAATATTGTTCGTTAGATTCCATTTTCAACCTCCAAAGAAAGCGTTTTCAATTACTTTCATTTTAACAGATTTGGAATCTTTATCCAATAGGTAAGAAATAATTTATTCTTTACGATTTCGTGAATTTTCTTCACTAAATCCATTTGGATATCTTTTTTGTAATTTTTCGATATTACTCTGCCCTATTTCATCCATTTCAATATTGAGTGCTGTAGCACAACACGATATGTACCACATAACATCGCCTAATTCTTTTTTCAGCGCTGTCTTATCTAATTCATGACCATGGAATACATGTTTTTTGATTACATCTGCTACTTCGCCCGCTTCACCTGTTAATCCTAATGCACCATTAATTAAACTTTGAGTCGGGTCCTTATGAATATTTGACATTGTTCTTTTTGATAATTTTTGGTATTCATTTAGTTCCATTTCAATTACCTCTTTTTAATATGATTTTTCAATAGTTGTATTACTGCCTGTGTTCCGTTATCATCGTATCCTGCTTCGCTTAAAGCATCATAAACTTCTTTTGCTTTTAGCAAACCTGGCATATATAATCCCATCTTCTCACTTTCTTCAATTGCTAATTTCATATCTTTAATAAAGTGCTTTACGTAAAAGCCTGGTGCATAATCTTCTTTTACCATTCTAGGACCAAGATTAGATAAAGACCAACTTCCTGCTGCTCCATGTTCAATGGAATTAAATACTTTATCAATATCTAATCCTGCTTCTTCAGCATAAATAATTGCTTCTGCTACTCCTAACATACCTGCAGCAATAGCTATTTGATTTGATAATTTCGTATGTTGACCATTTCCGCTTTTACCTTGATATACTACATTTTTACCTAGCAAATTAAATATATCTTCCACTTGATTATAGGCTTCTTGATCTCCACCTACCATAATCGTCAACGCAGCATTTTTTGCGCCTACATCTCCACCAGAAACTGGTGCATCTAAACTTTTAATATTTCGTTCTTTTGCTTTTTCATAAATGTCGTGAGCTAAAGCAGGGCTTGATGTCGTCATATCAATCACAATACTATTTGCTTTGGCATGATTTAAAATACCATCTTGACTTAAATAAATTGACTCAACATCTTTTGGATATCCCACTATAGATATTATAATGTCACTTTTTTCAGAAAGCGTAGCTATCGTGTCACACCAAGTTGCGCCTTTTTCAACTAAATCATCTGCTTTAGACTTAGTTCTGTTATATACATTCACTTCATAACCTTTATCAATTAAATGGCCAGCCATTGATTTTCCCATGACGCCTGTACCTACGAACCCAATTGTTTTACTACTCATAAATCTTCCTCCTTAATAACTTCTTCATATTTGTATTATACCGATTTGTTAGAAAAATCAAAAATTTTTAAAATTAAATAGGTCGATATTTCGTTGTATTGATTATTTGTAAATATTGTTTAACTAATATTAATAACGATGTTGAAAAATTTAAAATAATTTAAAATTAATTGGGTTTTATTCAAAATTATTGTGGTATTTAAAGAATATTGATACATAAGTGTCAATCTCATTATCAAAATAAAGGAGTGTATTTTATGAAGAAATTTTTAATATTACTTTTATCTTCTTTTCTATTTTTAGCTGCATGCGGTAATGGCAGCGATAGTAAAGAAGATTCATCATCTGAAAAAGAGTCTTCAAGTTCAAAATCTGATGATAGCTCTAAATCAAGTGACAAAAAAGATTCTGAGAAAGACTCTAGTAAAGATTCAGCAAGTGGCTCTGAAGATAAGAGCTCTGATAGTAAGGCTAACAGTAGCGATAAAGATTCCTCTGATGATAGCTCTTCTACATCTTCTGATTCTAATTCAGATGACTCAAATACAGAAGATTCTAATTCATCATCTAATAGCGCTGAAAACTCAGATTCAAACACATCTGGAGATAGTTCATCATCTAATGAATCAAATAATAGTGATAACTCAGCTTCTAACAGTGAAGCAAATGAGAACGCTACAAATGAAAATAGTTCAGCACAATCGAACGATAATCAACAGCAAGCTGATGAAAGTAATTCTATGAATAACAACAACTTAAATAATAACGAAACTGTATCAGCTTTAGGTGCAGAACAAGCTCAGCAAATATATAATGAGTCTGGTGTAAACCCATACCTTAATTCTATCAATGCTGAATGGAGACAAGAATATAACGGCGGTCTAACTAATCCTGAAAAAGCTTCATTAAATGCTTTAGAAAAAGGTACTTATAATGGACCTGAACAACCTGAATTATTCTATAATGCATTAGTAGAAATTCAACAACAATATGCACAATAAGAATTTTAAAAAAGCGTTAAGTCATCTAAATGACTTAACGCTTTTTTAGTAAAATATATAATTTAATTCAACATGTACTGCTTAATTTGTTCTATAAAATAGTCTTTCATTTCATTAATAATCCAATCATCAGGTATGCCATCTACTGTTGTACGCCAGTTAGTATGCATTTCTAATGAACGATGAGGGCACTCAGTTTCACTAAATTCTAAATGTAATCTCACTGTATCTCTATTGGGCATTAAATTATAATCAGTCATATCTGCTGCTATGACTCTGAATGTTTCTTGCTCATTTATTAAAAATTCTTCATCTGAGCTCGAAAGTGATTCCAGTACCTCGTACCCTATATATTGTTCGTTACCTACTTCGTTTGCTGTATGCCAAGCAATATTTTCTGTATCAATTGCTTGCCATTGGTAATTACGATCAATGTAATAATGAGCAATACCTTGAATATATCTATCTTCCGGTGCGTCTTTTAATACTTCTCGCCATTCATTAGCATTTAATTCACTCGCATCATTATGAACAACAACACCTAATAATGGTTTTTCTCTTTTATCCATAGAATAATTGATATAATCATTTTGTGAGGCCATTTATATTCTCCCCTTTTTATTTCTTTTTATCATTTTAACATATAAAAGTATAAAACTTGAAACTGTATATCTTATCTCATACATGGTATGGTAATAAAAAATATTTCAGGAGGCATTACTCATATGACACAACATTTTCATAAGGGAATATTGTTTTATCATAAAGCTTCTGGCCAAGGCGATGTACACCAAGAGCTTGGTCAAATAACAGAAAACTTAACAAAATTCTGTGATGATTTAACAATTAAATTAAGTAAAGAAGAAGGAGACATTAAATCATTTTGCAAAGAAATAAGTAACAATAATTATGCTACACCTTATGATGTGTTATTTATTTTAGGCGGAGATGGTACTTTAAATGAACTTGTAAATGGTGTAGTTGAAAATAACATTCAACTACCTATAGGTGTACTTCCTGGCGGTACATTTAATGATTTCACTAAGACATTAAACTTATCACAAAAACCTATGCAAGCTTCTGAAGACTTATTGAACAGTCAAATTAAATCCTTTGATGTTCTAAGTGTAAACGGCGTGTATGCTCTAAACTTTACAGGTATTGGACTTATGGTTCAAAATGCTGAAAATGTACAATCTAATCAAAAAGAACTACTAGGTAAATTTAGCTATGTATTTTCAACATTAAAAACTGTTTCTAATCCGCAAATATATGATTATCATCTAATAGCTGATGAAAAAGAATATAGAGGTGAAACATCTATGATATTAATTGCTAACGGCCAACATGTAGGCGGCAATAGAATTCCATTAGAAGACTTATCTCCAAACGATGGCAATATGAACATATTCGTTTTTGAAAATCATAATTTTAGTATTATAAATGATTTCTTCAAAGTAAAAGATAGTATGAATTGGAATGAAATTAGCGACAGTATTACACACATTTCGTGTAAAGACGCGTATCTCAAAACAGATCCAGATGCTAGGTTAGATATCGATGGAGAAATTCAATATAATACACCTATTGAAGTCAAAGTATTAAAAGAACGTGTTAAATTACTTTATTTGGATATGGAAGAATAAACAACATATAAATAAAAACAGCAAAATTCTTATATAAGAATTTTGCTGTTTTTATTTTACAGGACTATTAAGCCCTATTCTATTTTATTATGCGTATATATTACCATGTTCATCAGACGGTCTCAATAATGCGAGAACTGCGCTTATAAACGCGATGATATGAGGAATTCCCGTCCAACAGAATGCTAAGTGTAATAATCCTACAACTGGTTTTTGCGCGTAAAATTTATGAACGCCAAAGTTTCCTAATAAGATTGCTAAAGCAATATAAATCCATTTATTAACTAACATTGTACCCCTCCTTTAACTACACTTATTATTATAAAGTATTCTATTTATTAATACCCAATTTATACCTAACAAAATCTCTTATCATGTGACAATTTTGTTAGATTAAATAAAAGGGAGTGGTACATAAATCTCATTTTAATAAATAGATTTCGTAGTCCCACCCCGGCAAGGATGACTAGGGTTGGAAAAAGCTTGATATAAGCGCATTTTCAATCCAGTCAGCTACTGCCATTATAATTAAAGAGGCTGAGACATGTATTTATGTCCCAGCCTCTACAAAATCACCAAGAGTGTTATCTTCTCTATTGGTAATGAATATTAAATTTAGTTACCTAAATATTGATTAAATTCACGAATAAATTGAGATCTACTATCATTAGATTGATATTTCAATCCGCCTAACATAATAGACTGACTACTAACTGTGATAAAATCATAATCAATTGAATGTTTTAAAAATATATTTTGAGCTTCTTCTTCATTGTATTTGTTCTCTAAATCTTCAAATACTAATATTTTTTTATCGAAAAACATAATTGCCTCCAAAAAAACTTAATATATAAATACTACAAAATATCTAAGCCCTATACTAGAGGCAAATCATGTAAATTATCACTTTTAAATACAAATCGTTATTTTTTAGTAGAATGAAATATCAAATTTTGATGTTTTTGAATGTTTTTGATTTATTTTGATTGTTATTAAATAAATATTATTTTTTTATAAATTCATCTTCTAAATGTGCCATCATTTTTCTAGCTTTTTCTAAACCTGGAGACTCTTTTTCCACTTCTGTTTGTTTAAGTTCGACAATATTTAAATCAATTTCATCTTTAAGTTTCGTCCATATTTTTTGGTATACTTGATCATCCATGAAAATTACCTCCTATAAATATCTTTCATATATTACTTTACCCTTTTGGTACCAACTCAATCATAGTATATTAGCAATATTTATTTTATGATACAATAATCGTTAATTAGAAAAGGAGTGAACTTTGATGGAATTTAGCACGGCAATAAAAAAAGGTTTAAAAGCCAATAAAAATGTATATATTATGACTGTTCATAATAATTTATTTAAAGTTGAAGAATTACTTAAAGATGGGTTTCAACATATTTTACTCGAAACACCAGATCATGTTATTAATGTAGCTAAAGAACATATTATATATGTACAGACTGATAAATAAATTAACACGAGTTTAATAATATATCATTTTATGCTGGGACATTTTTAAAGTTCTAGCATATTTTTATATAAAATCGATATTTCACTTTACAAAGCAGAACATATGTTCGTATAATGTAAGTATTAACTATTCCAAGGAGTGTTCTGAAATGGATAAATACTTACATTTAATCGTTAATCGTTTTGAATCTTATATAACGTTTTTAGACCATTTTGAATCAACTAATGAAGCGGCTACCTTTATAAATGAATCTTTCATATATAATGAAATGAACAGAGTAGATCATTTATTAAAACATAACAAGAATTTAATAAACAACAAACGACGCGATTATGAATTATATTTTGTTGAATTATTCCATATTTATCACAATACAAAGTCATCACAACATCAATTCGAGACAATGTTATTTAGTTTAAAAAACGCCATTAAAGCTTTAAAAGAAACTTCTCATCATCATTTACAAAATCAATTATAGTTATCTTACTTAAAGATCATTAATATACCAAATACGATTAATAATATATATACGTATTTAATAAAAGATTTTGGATCTATTCTTTTGCTAATCATATTACCAAATAGCAACGTTAGTACAAGTAGAGGAATAACAATAATGAGCAAATACCATAATGATGGTGACCAAAATCCAGAAACACCATGACTCGTAACAATAAAGCATCCAGTTATAAAAAAGTGTACTTGAGAAATCTTTTTAAGATCAAATATATCCCACTTTTTCAAAGTACCATAAATAACGATTGGCACACCATGACTATTATAAGCGCTACCTAAAAGACCCGCTATAGTACCAGCAATATAATCAAATTGATTTGGTATTTTTTTATTCATTTGATAAACCTTTACAAATTGATTAATGAGATTAACTAGACCATATACTAATATAAAGATACCTAAGCACTTTACTATGACAGCTTCATCAGTCCATTTAACAATAAAAATTCCAATCGGGGCACCTATAATAGAACCAATTAGCAACCTTTTAATAATCGACCAATCAATGTCTTTTCGACTTTTAATAAATATAGGAAAAGCAACAAGAATACCAATTATTGCGACTATAGATACAGATAACTTAAAATCAATATTCAATAATGAAAGTAATGGCATCGTCACTAGCGCTTCACCAAAACCAAATATATTTCTTACTAAAGCACCTAACAAAATAGCAATTACTACTAGAATTAATAATGAAATATTCATAAGTTCCCCTTTAATTGTAACTTCAAAATACAAAAATGAGAGAGTCTGAGACAATTAATTATGTCCCAGACTCTTTAAAATAGTTATTTCTATTATACCATTTCTAACACTTATATATAATTCATTATAATTAACATTCGAGTTATTTTAACATCAGTTGATAAAACACTAATGTTAACCATTTATCAAATTTAAACCCAATATTACTTAACGTACCAACATGATTGAACCCTTTCTTCTTATGTAACGCTACACTACCTTCATTACTATCATCGATACCAGCTACCATCGTTTTATACCCTGCTTCAGTAGCAAGCGAAATAACTTCATCTAATAAAGCTGATGCAATACCTAACCTCTTATAACGTGGGTCAACATAAATAGAATGTTCAACAGTATATTGATATGCAGGCCAATTACGAAAAGGACCATAAGTAGCAAAACCAACAACACGGTTATCCCTTTCAAAAACAATTACCGGCAAACTATCGTTTCTTTTATTCTCGAACCAAACTTTACGTTCATCCAAATCCGTTTCATCATATGTATAAACAGTTGTAGTATTTACAATAGCGTCATTATAAATATCTAAAATATAAACTAAATCATTTTCAGTAGCATATCTAATCATAACCCGACCTCCTCTAAAACTTATTAAATTATACCAATTAAAAAGCATAAGTAAAATTTCTATTAAAAATATAACATATATATAACAATACTTAGTTTATATTCACTAACTTGAATATTTATTGTATATTGATATCATTAATTTGAGGTGGTAAAAATGAGATTTGAAGATAAAAAAGAACTAGAATTCACCGTTTTAGGCTTCGATATTAAGATTGATACTTTCTATAAATTACTTTATCAAATTAACGATATAATCTTAGCAATGTTCTTTATCGTTGGTAGTTTTTTATTTTTTAAAGAGTCTACAACATTTGCTGGTACTGTTTTATTTGTAATTGGTAGTATTCAAATGCTTATAAGACCATTAATCGCTATAACGAGAGACATTCATATTAGTAAGGTAAAAAAAGATATTACAAAATAGATAAAAATGGGAGTGGGACAGAAATCTCATTTTAATAAATAGATTTCGTAGTCTCACCCCGGCAAGGATGACTAGGGTTGGAAAAAGCTTGATATAAGCGCATTTTCAATCCAGTCAGCTACTGCCATTTTAATAAATGAGGCTGAGACATGTATTTATGTCCCAGCCTCATTTTGTTATTTCTTGTTCTACCATTTTTTCTTATGTTTACAGCTATTATATCAACTCTTAAATGATATTTCACTTTAGATTTTTTCGTGAAGATATATGAAAGTACTTTTAAGAGTGCAACTACTTGGATTAATATCAAAGTAAATCCAACAAAAGATGCTCTAATTGGATTATTGTCTTAGTTAATCCAATAAGAAGTACTCTAATTGGATTTTTGTCTTAGTTAATCCAACAAAAGGTGCTCTACTTGGATTTTTGTCTTAGTTAATCCAACAAAAGGTACTCTACTTGGATTATTGTCTTAGTAAATCCAACAAAAGGTGCTCTAATTAGATTATTATCTTAGTTAATCCAACAAAAGGTGCTCTACTTGGATTATTGTCGTACTTAATCCAACAAAAGGTGCTCTAATTGGATTATTATCTTAGTTAATCCAACAAAAGGTGCTCTACTTGGATTTTCGGCCTAGTTAAACCAACAAAAGGTGCCCTACTTGGATTTTCGGCCTAATTAATCCAATAATAAAATCAACTCTTGCATTTTTGATTAATCCCATCCAAAAAAGAGCTAAGGATTTATATCCCTAGCTCCTCTATCAATATTAATATTGCTTAATATATTGTTCTCTTTCCCATTCTGATACTTGGGTTCTGTAGTAATCCCATTCTAATGATTTAGATTGGATAAATTGTCTGTAAATGTGATTACCTAATGCTGATCTTACTACATCGTTTTCTTTCATTGCTTTAACAGCTGTGTAAAGTGTTGATGGTAAGTCTTGTACGCCCACCGCTTCTCTTTCTTCTCTGTTCATTTCATAGATGTTTTGGTCTACTGATTCTGGTGGTGTTAATTTGTGTTTAATACCGTCTAATCCTGCTTCTAAGATTGTAGCTAATGCTAAGTATGGATTAGCTGCTGGGTCTACTGAACGGATTTCGACACGTGTTGACACGCCTCTAGATACTGGTATTCTTACTAGTGGTGAACGGTTCTGTCCACTCCATGCGATATAACATGGTGCTTCGTAACCTGGTACTAGTCGTTTGTATGAGTTAACTAATGGATTACATACTGCTGTGAATCCTCTTGCATTTTTCAAGATACCTGCAATAAAGTGGAATGCATTATCTGTAAGTTGCATGTCGCCATCTGGATCGAAGAACGCATTTTCTTTACCATTGAATAATGATACGTTAAAGTGCATTCCGCTTCCGTTTACACCGAATAATGGTTTTGGCATAAATGTTGCGTGTAAATTATGTTTACGTGCGATAGTTTTAACAACGAGTTTGAATGTTTGAATGTTATCACATGCTGTAATTGCGTCAGCATATTTAAAGTCTATTTCATGTTGGCCTGGTGCCACTTCATGGTGACTTGCTTCGATATCAAAGCCCATATCTTCTAATTCTAGTACGATATCACGACGACAGTTCTCACCTAAATCTGTTGGTGCTAAGTCGAAGTATCCACCATTATCATTTAATTCTAATGTTGGTTCACCTTTTTCGTCTAGTTTAAATAAGAAGAATTCTGGTTCTGGTCCTAAGTTGAAATCTGTAAATCCTAATTCTTGCATTTCTTTTAAGACACGTTTCAAGTTAGTACGTGGGTCACCTGGGAATGGATTACCGTCTGGACTATAAATGTCACAGATTAATCGTGCTACTTTACCTTTACCTGCAGTCCATGGGAAAATCACCCAAGTGTTCAGGTCAGGACATAGATACATATCCGATTCTTCAATTCGCACGAATCCTTCAATTGAAGAACCGTCAAACATCATTTCATTGTTTAAAACTTTTTCTAATTGTGCAATTGGTACCTCTACATTTTTAATTGTTCCTAAAATGTCTGTAAATTGTAACCTTAAATAACGTACGTTTTCTTCGTCTGCAAAGCGAAAAATATCCTCTTTCGTAAATGTTTGCTTAGCCATGTGTTGATCCTCCAGTATTTTATTTAAAAAATCTTGATAAATCTCCACGGTTGAGTGGACCTTCTGTCTTCGAGGTACCTCTAATTACCCGCTCTCTCATACGTAGTTCTTCATCTGAAAGGTCATTTTTTTCTTCTAGAAGAATTTGTTTAATCCCTTTCATATTGAATCCCTTTTCGATGAGATTTTTAATTTCAAGTAATCTCTCTAAGTCATTTAATGAAAACAACCTCTGATTACCGTCAGTTCTTGTCGGTGTAACCAGCTCATTACTTTCATAATATCTGATTTGTCTTGCTGTAAGTTCTGTTAATTTGATGACTACACCTATTGGAAACACGGCCATGTTTCTTCTAATTAAATCTCTTGACAGCACGACCGCCTCCTTCTACTAAGAACTTAAAATAAATTTAGCACATAAATTTTCAGAAAACAATTATGTGTGAGGAAACCTCACACATAATTATAACATAACTAATTCTTTTTTCATTAATGTTTCCACTGCTCTAATTATCGCGATTTTAACGTGTTCATATGTTAATCCACCTTGAATATAAGCTTCATACGGTGCTCTAATTGGGCCATCAGCTGTTAATTCAATTGAAGAACCTTGTACAAAAGTTCCTGCTGCCATAATGACATCATCTTCATAGCCCGGCATATAGCTAGGCATCGGGCTGAAATGTGCATTGATTGGCGATGCATGTTGTATAGACTGACAAAATGCAATCATTTGTTCAGCTGTATCAAATGTTACAGATTGTATTAAATCAGTTCTTTCATCTGTGTAATGTGGTGTTGTCTTCATATTTAATTTCTCCAATAGTAAGGACGTAAACAATGCACCTTTTAAGCTTTGACTAACTACGTGTGGCGCTAAAAAGAACCCTTGATACATTTCAGGTAAACTACCTAATGAAGCCCCCGCTTCTTTACCGATACCAGGAGCTGTTAATCTATATGCACAACGCTCTATTAAATCTTGCTTACCTGAAATATATCCACCTATTTTAGATAATCCACCGCCTGGGTTTTTGATTAAAGAACCAGCAATTAAATCTGCGCCTACTTCTATAGGCTCTTTATCCTCTACGAATTCACCATAACAGTTATCTACGAAAATAATAATTTCTGGATAAACTTCTTTTATTCTAGTAATAGCACATTCTATTTGCTTTATTGTTAATGAAGGTCTAGAACTATAGCCTTTAGATCGTTGTATTGCGATTACTTTTGTTTTATCATTTATTTTGTTTAATACAGCTTCAATATCAATATCATTATCTTTTAAAGGAACTTCATTGTATTGAATACCTTGTTCAATACAACTCCCTATACCATTTCCATTAACACCGATTACTTCTAATAAAGTGTCATAAGGTGTACCTGTTATATACAGTAATTCTTCACCGTGTTTTAATTGACTATTTAATGCTATTGTAATCGCATGTGTTCCTGAAATAATTTGTGGTCTAACTAAACTATCTTCAGCTCGAAAGACTTCTGTATATACTTCTTCTAAATGATCTCGTCCCATATCATCATAACCATATCCTGTAGTACCGACTAAATCTGCTTCTGATATTTTCACTTTATGGAAAGCATCCAATACGCGTTCTTGAGCAATTAATGCATTATGCTCAATTCCATCAAAATATGGTCTTAATGTTGTTTCTACTTCTTTTACTAATGATTGTAATTTTTCTTCCATTTCTTTACCTCTTATTTTTGTTTATATCCTGTTATTTTATACATTTCATTTGTTTCATCAAACTCTAACGTTTCTATTAGTGTATGTGTTTTTTGCCAATACAATTGGTCAGCATCAGACGCATCTAATTCCATCTCATAATATTCCATTGTATTTTTAATCATTTCTACTAGCTTGTCTTTGAATACAACTTGATCTTGTTTATCTCTTGCTGACACAAATATAGAATTCTCGGAGACAGGTTGATTGATACTATCTACTTTATCTTTTTTATTGAACACAACTAACATTGGAATGTGATTCATATCTAATTGTTTCACAAGTTTCATAACAGTTTCATACTGTTCCATATAATGTGGGTGACTAGCATCTACAACATGTATTAATAGTTGTGCATATTTTGCTTCTTCTAATGTTGATTTAAATGCTGCTATAAGTGTCGTAGGCAATTTTTGAATAAACCCAACCGTGTCAGATAATATAATATTAAATCCTTCGTTTATTGAAACAGCTCTTGATTTAGGGTCTAACGTTGCGAATAATAAATCTTGTTCAAATGTTTCATCTTGCGATAACTGATTAAACCATGAAGATTTACCAGCGTTAGTATAACCTATTAACGCGACTTGATAAGCTTGGTTATGTTGTCTTCTTTCCCTATATCTTGAACGGTGAGATACAATCGTTTCTAGTTGATGTTTAATTTCGTTCATGCGCGTTCTAATGTGTCTTCTATCAGTTTCCAGTTTAGTTTCACCAGGACCTCTTGTACCAATTCCGCCACCTAAACGTGATAGACTTTTACCATGGCCAGACAGTCTAGGCAGTAAATAATCTAATTGTGCAAGTTCGACTTGTAACTGCCCTTCTCTACTAGAAGCACGTTGCGCAAATATTTCTAAAATTAATTGTGTTCTATCTATAATTTTAGTATCAAACAACTCATCTAATTGTTTCGACTGTGCAGTTGTTAACTCATCGTTAGCGATAATAGCATTTACTTTTACATCGTTTAAATCGATATATTCAATCACTTCTTCTATTTTACCTTTACCAAAGTAATATTGTTGATCTGGTCTATCTCTTTTTTGAGTAAATACTTCAATCACTTCTAATTGGCTTGTTTTAGCTAAAGATTTTAGTTCTTCAACTGTTGATTGAAACGTATCTTCATCTACTTGTTTATCATGGAAAGCTAATAATATTACTTTCTCCGTTTCATGATCTGTTGTTATTAAATCATTTTTCATTTTTATCACGCTCTCTTTACTTCATTTTAACATATAATTAGATATGCATATTAATATGACTTTGAATAAATCTTTACTATAATAGAGTTAAGAAAAGGAGTGATTAGAATGTCTATATATGACTTCGAGGTTGCTAAAACAAATGGAGATACTTATTCGTTATCTGAATATAAAGGTAAAGCACTATTAATTGTCAATACAGCAAGTGAATGTGGTTTCACTCCACAGTTTGAAGGATTGGAACAACTTTATCAAGATTATAAAGATAAAGACTTTGTAGTACTTGGTTTCCCTTGTAACCAATTTGGTAATCAAGAACCAGGTGATTCATATGAAGCTTATCAAAATTGTAAATTAAATTATGGTGTTACATTCCCAATGCACGAAAAGATCAAAGTAAAAGGTTCTGATCAACATCCACTTTATGACTATTTAACAAGTGCTAAAAAAGGCATTTTAAACGGCTCCATAAAATGGAACTTCACTAAGTTTTTAGTGAATAAAGATGGAGAAGTTGTTAATCGCTTCTCACCACAAAAAAGTCCAGAACAGTTAAGAAATGCTATAGAAGAAGTATTATAAAAAGAAAGAGTTCGAGACATTAAACATTGTTTCGGACTCTTTCTATGTATTGGCAATAGTGGACTCGATGTCTATGTTGCACGTGGATTTTGTAGTTCAAAACTTGGCTATAGCATTATCCTTATTGCCTTTTCTCACTAAACGTGTCAACAACGATAGCCTTATTGCCTTTTCTTGCCAAACGTGTCAATAACGATAGCCTTATGGTCTTTTCTCGGTAGTCTTGTCAATAAAGAGAATGTTATGTTTCACGTGAGCATCGTCTTGCAACATAACAGGACTTTATTTATTAAAATAAAAAAGCTAAGACAAATAAATTGTCTTAGCTTTTTTAGCCACGAGCACAAAAAATTACGCATTTTCTTTATTTTCTTCTTCTTGTGCTACGACAAATGTAGAAATAGCATGTTTGTAGATAAGATTTTCAGTGCCTAGAATATCTAGTAATACAACATTCTCGTCAAAGCCTACAATTTTGCCTTTCATTTGGAAACCGTTTAATAAGAAGACTGTTAATTCAGTACCTTCAGATTTGAACTTCTCCAATAATACTTCTTGAATATTTTCTTTCTCTGCCATATGACTTTCCCCTTCACTTGGATAATTGGATTACGTTGTCTGCGATTTCTGATAAAGACTGTTCATCCCGTTGAAACCAAGTTACATTCATTTTATTTTTAAACCATGTCAATTGACGTTTGGCGTATCTTCTTGAATTCTGCTTGATTTGTTCTATTGCAATATCTATGTCTTTTTCTCCTTTTACAACGGGTATTAACTCTTTGTATCCAATTGCTTGCATACTTTGTGAATGTTCATACCCCATATCAACGAGATTAGACACTTCTCTTAATAATCCTCGCTCCAACATCATGTCAACACGCATATTAATTCTTTCATATAAAGTTTCGCGCGACATGTCTATCCCAATTAATAATGTACCATATTTTCCAGAAAATGTCTGGCTTTTCTTTCTTTCACTTAACGTTTTTTTAGTCTTCAAGTAGTACTCTATGGCTCTTTCTACTCTTTGACGATTGTTTGGATGCACTGATGACGCAGTTTCTGGATCAAATTCTTTTAAATAATTGTGCAATTCAATATTTGTATAATTCGATAATTCATCAAATTTATTATTAATTTTTTCCAATTCTTCACTTGTGATTTCTTCTTTTTCTAAATGATAATCATACAGTACTGACTGAACATATAAACCAGACCCACCTACTAATATAGGAAGTTTTCCTCTATTATGAATATCATCGATTATATTGGAAACATCTTCTTTAAACTTGTACACAGAATAAGGCTCATCTGGATTGTATGCATCCACTAAATGATGTTTTATGCCTTCTTTTTCATCTTCTGTTACTTTTGCTGTACCTATATCTAATCCTTTATAAATTTGAAAAGCATCACCATTGATAACTTCACCATTTAAAGCTTGAGCTAATCGTATACTAAGTTCAGTTTTACCAACTGCTGTTGGACCTACTATTGCGATTAACGGTTTTTTCGACATATTATTGTTCCTCTTTTTCTAATTGTTTAATTTGCGTCATCAACCAATTAAAGATGTGTTCATATACTACAAATTGGTTCGTTTCAAATAATACTTCATGTCTTTTATTTTTATATAATTGTACAGTGACATGTTTAACGCCATTTCTTTTATATAACGTGGCAAGCTTTTTAATACCTGTTCCAAAACCTCCAAAGTGATCTTCTTTACCAGAAAGCAGTAATATGGGCATATTAAGGTTTTGTTTTTTGATATAGCTTGATTTTTTGGATTGTTCAGCCGCTTTCACTGTTTCTAAAAAGACTCTGTGAGATACTGAATACCCAGTATAAGGATCTTCTTCGTAAATCTTTTTATTTTCTTCACTTTCGCTAATCCAATTATTATCTTTATTTAATTCTTTATGTTTTCTATTAGGCGTCTTAAAGGCTAAGTTATTAATAAGTTTAGATTTAGTACGATTACCTAAAAACAGATTAACAAATTTTAATCCATATAAATTTAATTTACCTTGAATATTTGAATAGACAACAGTGCCGGATAAAATTAATATATTAACATCATCCGGATAATCATGAACATATTTTCTTGCTACTAAAGATCCCATAGAGTGACCTAACAGAATATAGGGCAAGTCATTGTTCAATTCAGGTTTGAAAGTATCTCTAATTTCTTTTAAATCTTCTACTAATTCTTTTAAACTATTAAAATGACCTCTAGTAGATTCTTCAATTTTTTTACCGTGGCCACGATGATTATGCCTAATAACATGAAAACCTCTTTTACAAAAATACTCTACTATGCCATCATATCTATCTTTATGTTCTGAAACACCATGTAAAATATGTAAGATACCTATTGGTTTTTCATCAGTTTTATCAATCGTCACTTCTAATGTTTGGCCAGATGATAATGTTATCATGTGATTAAATCTTCTCAAGATACGTACGCCTCCCTCAACCGTTATTATAGCAAATTCTATACTGCTTAAAAATACATTGCTTTCATACATAAAAATGCACCCAAAAATCAAGAGAAAATCTCACTTTTTGGGTGCGTTATTTGTAATCTTTAATTATTTAGCAATTGCAGGTTGATCATTTGGGTTAATCGCTTCTTTAACTGCTTTTTCTAATTCTTGTTTGTATACGCGTTTAGTATCTGCATCGTAGTTAAGAACTTTAGCCATAACTTCTAAGATAGCATCTTTATATTCTAATACGTAATTGATATCAAAGTATAATCTACCTGAACGACGTACTAAGAAGTCAGTTGGTTTATGAACCATTTCTTTTTGAATACTATAGATAACTTCTGCATAAACTTCAACAGGTAAATCTAAGTCAGCAACTTGCGTAGCATGTGCAATTTCAAATACTTCATCTACATTTGAACCATATTTTCTAGCTAAGTAACGTGCCACATCTTCAGAAAGATTGTAGTTTTTAGCTTCTTCTACTTTACTTTCAACAAATGCATCGTAGTTATTGCTTCCTCCTACGTTACCACCAGAAATATAAGTGTGCTTAGTCTCACAAGGTTTGAATTTCAATTTGTATTCTTCTTTTAATCGTTTACTTAATAAGTCTACAATATCTTGAGCCATGTGACGGTAACCTGTTAACTTACCACCAGCTATTGTTAATAGACCTGAGTCGCCTTCCCATATTTCATCTTTACGAGAAATTTCAGAAGGGTCTTTTCCTTTTTCAAAGATAAGAGGTCTTACACCAGCCCAAGTTGACTCGATATCACTATCTTCAACTTTAACTGTAGGGAACATATAACGAATTGCATCTAGTAAATATTGACGATCTTCTTCAGTAACTTTAGGTGAAGATTTATCGTTATCATATACAGTGTCAGTTGTACCAACGTATGCTTTACCTTCTCTAGGAATAGCGAAAATCATTCTGCCATCACTTTCAGTATCAAAGTATACTGCTTGTCCTAATGGGAAGACACTTTGATCAATAACAATGTGTACACCTTTAGTAAGTCTTAATTGTTTATTATTAGTAGAATAGTCTTTACTTCTAACGTCATCTACCCAAGGTCCTGCAGCGTTAATAACTCTTTTACCTTTAATTTCAAACATTTCATTGTGAAGTAAATCTGTCACTTCTACACCTGAAACTTTATTTTTCTTATTATATAAGAATTGATTTGCTTTAGCATAGTTAATGATATCTGCTCCAAATTCACGTGCGCGTTTCATTACTTCAATTGTTAAACGTGCATCATCAGTACGATATTCAACATAGTAACCGCCACCTTTAAGGCCATCTTGTTTAACAAGTGGTTCTTTTTCGATAGTCTCGTCTCTATTTAACATTGAACGGCGTTCTGATTTTTTAACACCTGCAAGAAAGTCATATACTTTTAATCCAATAGAAGTTGAAAATGGTCCCATACTTCCACCTTTATGCATCGGTAATAACATCCATTCAGGTGTTGTTACGTGAGGTCCATTTTCATATACAATTGCTCTTTCTTTACCAGTTTCAGCTACTACTCCAACTTGAAGTTGTTTTAAGTAACGTAAACCACCATGTACTAATTTAGTACTTCTAGAACTTGTACCTTGAGCAAAGTCTTGCATTTCTACTAAAGCGACTTTCATACCACGTTGTGAAGCATCAAGAGCGATTCCTGCACCTGTAATACCTCCACCTATAATAACGACATCATATTCTTTACTTTTAAGTTGATCTTTAACTTGATTACGATTTAATGCTGATAATTGTTGCATAACCATTTCCTCCTATAAATGTAAAAAAATGAGAGACTTATCCCTACAAATTAAATTGTATGAACAAAGCCTCTCACATCTCTACGGAATATTAACTTACCTTAATGATAACACAACTTAATCTAATTTAAAAGCTTGAGTGGCTTTAACTGCTGTTTTCCAACCTTTATAAAGAGATTCTCTCTCTTCTTCTTCAAGTTCTGGTTTGAATTCAGTTTCTAATTTCCATCTTTCTTGTATTTCATCTTTTGATTTCCAGAAGCCAACTGCTAATCCTGCAAGGTATGCAGCACCTAATGCTGTTGTTTCGCTTACTTCTGGTCTTTCAACTGGTGTATTTACAATATCAGCTTGGAATTGCATTAAGAAATCATTCTTAACAGCTCCACCATCTACTCTTAAAGTTTCTACAGTAATACCTGAATCTTTTTCCATTGCTTCTAATACGTCACGAGTTTGATAACATAATGATTCTAAAGTAGCTCTAATGAAATGTTCTTTTTCAGTACCTCGAGTTAAACCAAATATTGCACCACGTGCGTCAGCATCCCAATATGGTGTACCTAAACCAACGAATGCTGGTACTACATAAACACCTTCTGTTGATTTAACACGTTTAGCATAATCTTCAGAAGCTGGTGCTGATTTAATCATTCTTAAACCGTCTCTTAACCATTGGATAGCTGAACCAGATACGAATATACTACCTTCAAGTGCATAATTAACTTTACCATCTAAACCGTATGCTAATGTTGTTAATAAACCGCTTTCTGATTTAACTGCTTTTTCACCAGTGTTCATTAACATGAAACCACCAGTACCGTATGTGTTTTTAACTTCACCTTTTTCGAAACATGCTTGTCCAAATAAAGCAGCTTGTTGGTCACCTGCTACACCTGCAATTGGAATTTTTTCACCGAAGAAATGATGTTCTTGTGTATAGCCGTAAACTTCACTTGAAGGTTTTACTTCAGGTAACATTGATGAAGGTACAGTTAAATATTCTAATAGCTCTTCATCCCATTTTAAATCATAAATATTGTACATTAAAGTACGACTAGCATTTGAATAGTCTGTAATGTGCGTGCCACCAGTAAATTTCCAAATTAGCCATGTATCAATTGTTCCGAATAATAAATCGCCATTTTCAGCTTTTTCTCTAGCACCTTCAACATTATCTAAAATCCATTTTACTTTCGTACCTGAGAAATATGGATCTAATAGTAAACCAGTTTTATCTTTGAAAATTGGCTCTAAATCTTTAGATTTTAACTCAGCACAAATGTCTTGTGTTTGTCTTGATTGCCATACAATTGCGTGATATACAGGACGTCCAGTATTTTTATCCCACACAACTGCAGTTTCCCTTTGGTTTGTAATTCCGATACCTTCAATTTGTTCAGGGGAAATATTATTCTCGTTTAATACACTTGCAATAACGGATAAAACTGATGTCCAAATTTCATTTGCATCATGTTCTACCCAACCACCTTTTGGAAAGTATTGCTTAAACTCACGTTGGCTTACAAATTGAATTGTCCCGTCTTTATCAAATAAAATCGCTCTTGAACTTGTCGTTCCTTGGTCAATTGATAAAATATATTTTTCCATATTAAACACTCCTAATATTTTGTATATTACAGAATCTCTGAAGTTTCATCTTTAAGAATTGCTTTATTCAATACTATACCGAATAACACTACAACGACAGTAAAGATGATTGAGAAAATGATAAATCCATTAACGATCCCGTTAAATAAAATGTTATATAAAGCTGCACCAAACATACCACCAGCGATTGGACCTAAAATAGGTACCGGTGAGTATTTCCAGTTAGAATCACCTTTACCTGGAATAGGTAATAACATATGCATAATACGAGGACCGATATCACGCGCTGGATTAATAGCATAACCTGTAGCTCCCCCTAAACTTAAACCAATCGCTACGATTAATAAACCAACTATTACTGGATTTAAACCATCTGTAAATTTATTAGCTCCTATAAATAATAATCCCATAACTAAGATCATAGTTCCAATAATCTCACTTAAGAAGTTTGCGATATAGTTTGGATATGAAGGTCCCGTAGAGAATACTCCAAGCTTCGCACCTTGATCTTCAGTTTTTTTCCAGTGAGGTAAGTAAGAAGCCCAAACGAAACCTGCACCGATCATTGCACCAATCATTTGTGCAATAATAAACGGAATAACTTTAGACCAAGGGAATGATCCATCAATTGCAAATCCTAACGTTACTGCAGGGTTTAAATGCGCTCCCGACACATTACCTACTGCATAAACACCTAACATTACGGCTAAACCCCAACCTAATGAAATAACTATCCAATCAGCACCTTTACCTAAAGTCCCTTTTAGGTTGACGTTAGCACAAACACCGCCACCAAATAAAGTTAATATGGCAGTTCCTACTAATTCTGCCAAAAATTCACTCATATTAAACAACCTCCTATAGATTCTTGCTAATACATAAAAAGACCCCTACACAAACCTATACAAATTCATTGCATAGATATCCACGTAGAGGTCTCATTTACTCATCTCATATATTAACTTACTTAAGAGTATAATACTTAATGAAAACGTTGTCAAATCGACTTACCAAATTTCTGTATCACTTGTCGTTATATACTTTGCACCGCTTTCAATAGCTAATTGTATTTCTTCTTCAGTGTTAATTAAACCACCAGCTATAATACTTTTCCCAGTCTTTTCACTAATTTCTTTTATTACTTTCGCAGCAACTCCAGGTAATACTTCAACGAAATCCGGATCAGCTTGTTTAATCAATTCTATACTTCTACTTAAAGCAGTACTATCCAATATAAATACTCTTAAAGTTGTAAGTGTATTTAACTTTTTAGCTCTTCTAATAACTTTTGTCTTAGTAGAAATAACACCATGCGGTCTAAATTGCTGAATAATATATTCAACAGCCGCTTCATCATTTGATAATCCTTTAATTAAATCTATATGCAGCATAACTTCTTTATCGTTTTTCTTCATTTGATTTAAGATACCTTGTAAATGACCAATATGAGTATCTAATAAAACACATCTTTTATAATCTAACTTAAAAAACTTTTCCATATCTTTCATAGAGCGAATTGCGGGTAATAAATGCTCGTTCATATTATCCTCCTACATTACACGTTTAAATAACTTTTCTAGTTCATAAGTCGTTAATTCTATAATAATTGGTCTACCATGCGGACAAGTGAATGGATCAGTTGTTTCTCTTAACTCGTCTATTAAATGAGCCATTTCATGATTTCTTAAATAATGATTCGCTTTTATAGATTTTTTACAACTCATCATGATTGCCGCATCTTCTCTAAGTTTCTTAATATCTACACGCTCATGTTTTAATACATAATCAATCATATCTTTAATGACTTCTTCTGCTTCAACTTGAGGTAACCATACAGGATATTCACTAACCATATAATCATGATGACCAATAGGTTCTAAAAATATTCCTGCTTCTTTCAATGGTTGAAAGTATTTTTCTATAATCATATGTTCATCTCTAGAAAAATTAAAAGTTAAAGGTAATAATAAACTTTGAGTCTCGTTTGTTACCTCACCAATTTTCTCTTTGAAATACTCATATTTAATACGTTCTTGAGCTGCGTGTTGATCTATCATAAACATACCTGTATCATTTTGCGCGATGATATATGTGCCGTGAACTTGCCCTACTACTTCCATATAAGGAACTCTAGGTTTATCTTGCGTTTCATGTTGTTCAGGTGGCAATTCGTATGTGTCTTGATCGTATTGTGTTTGTTCTGTTTCTTCTCGCAAAATTGGTTCTTCTTTTTCAATATTAAACTCATTTTCCGGATTTTTATTTTCTTGTTCTTCATCTTCTACGTGATGAGCGCCTTGTTCTTCTTGTATATAAGAATTATTCTCTTTCGGTTTAAAATGCCATTGTGATGATGGTTCACTTTTTTCTGTTTCAGAAATAATAGGTTTAGGATCATTTATTGAGTTTGTAAAATTTGGTGTTGTAGGAGAATGATTCTCCGATGATGTTTCTGTTCGATTTTTTGCTTCAAAATCTAAACGTTGTTGTTCAAATATTTCTTTCTGAGATTTCTTTTGTTGATGCTTCTCTAACGAAGTACCAGGTATTAAAGATAATCCTCTAAATGCTTCTTTAATTTTATGATTAATTAAATCGAACAACGACTGTTCTTTTGAAAGTCTAACTTCTAATTTAGTTGGATGCACATTCACATCAACTAAAATTGGATCCATTTCAATATTTAAGTAAACGATAGGATATCGACCAATTGGTAAAAGTGTGTGATAACCTTCAATAATCGCCTTATTTAATACAAAATTCTTAATATAACGCCCATTTATGAATATAGAAATATAATGCCTATTGCTTCTTGTATGTTCTGGTTTACAAACGAATCCGTGCATAACATAGTCTTCAGTTTCACCTTTAATTTCAACTAAATCTTTCGCGATTTTCATACCATATATTTCAGCCATTACTTCATTTGTACGGCCAGAACCATTTGTCGATATGACAGTTTTTTCATCAGAAACTAAGTTAAACGCTATGTGCGGATGACTCATCGCCATTCGGTTAACGATATCTGTAATTTTCCCTAATTCAGTATATAAACTCTTTACATATTTTAATCTTGCAGGTGTGTTATAGAACAATTCACTAACAAGAATATCAGTTCCTTTTTTAGCTTTAGCTGGCTGTTGTTTAATTATTTCTCCATTTTCAACATGGACTTCATGACCTAATAGACCATCTGTACAAGTTTTCATAGTTACTTTACTGACTGAGGATATACTCGCTAAAGCCTCACCTCTAAATCCTAAAGTTCTAATATGGAATAAATCATAATCGTTATCAATTTTACTTGTAGCGTGCCTACCAAAAGCTTTACCGATATCCTCTTCATCTATGCCTGTGCCATTATCTACAACTCTTATTGATTGTATACCTGATTCTTTAATTGTAATGTCAATTTGTGTTGCTTGTGCATCTATAGCATTTTCCAACAACTCTTTAACAACTGAAGCTGGTCTTTCAACCACTTCTCCAGCTGCTATTTTATTGGCTAAGGATAATTCAAGTTCTTTAATTTTTCCCAATGCATTCACACTTTCTATTTAATTTGATTTTGAATTTCTTGAAGTTTAGTTAAAGCTTCAATTGGCGTCATATTCATTAAATCCATAGATTTTATTTGTTTTTCAACTTTTGAAGGTGTTTGTTCTTCGAATAATTGGAAAGATGGCTGTTCAAACGTTTGTTCATTGCGCTCAACACGCGTATTGGATTCTAGTTCTTCTAGAATAACATTTGCTCTTTCGATAATTTCATCTGGTAAATCAGTTAGTTTTGCTACATGAATACCATAACTTTGATCTACTGCACCTTCTTTAACTTTATGCAGAAAGATTAATTCACCTTGGTACTCTTGTGCAGCTACATGTATATTTTTAAGTCCAGATAAAGTTTCGTCCAAATGTGTTAACTCATGATAATGCGTAGAGAATAATGTTTTAGCTTTAGTATTATGATGCACATATTCAATCATGGATTGTGCTAAAGCTAACCCGTCAAATGTAGATGTTCCTCGACCAATTTCATCAAAAATAATTAAACTGTCTTCAGTTGCTCCTACCATTGCTTTTTCAGCTTCTAACATTTCAACCATAAATGTACTCTTACCAGAGACTAAATCATCCGCTGCTCCGATTCTCGTAAATATTTGATCAAATATTGGCAATAGCGCATAATCTGCTGGAACATAAGCTCCCATTTGAGCCATAATGCTAATTATAGCTATTTGCCTCATATACGTACTTTTACCAGACATATTTGGTCCTGTAATTAAATATATAAAACCATCTTGGTTCAAATAACAATCATTTGGCACATAATCATTATGATCCATGACTCTCTCTACAACTGGATGACGAGATGATTTAAGCGATAAAGTTTTATCTTCGCTAAATAACGGTCTTGTATAATGGTATTTTTGAGCTATTTCAGCAAAACTTTGTAAACAATCTATTTCTGATAATAATTTCGCTTGTGCTTGTAACTTTTCAGTATAAGCTTTAACACGTTGCCTTAATTCTAAGAATAATTGATATTCTAATTCTATTGCTTTATCTTCTGCACCTAATATGATAGATTCTTTTTCTTTTAATTCTTCAGTTACAAAGCGCTCAGCATTAGATAATGTTTGTTTACGTTGGTAACCTAATGCATCAGTATCTACACTATTTAAGTTAGCTTTTGTAATTTCAATATAATATCCGAATACTTTATTAAAACTTACTTTTAATGACTTAACACCGGTACGTTCTCTTTCTTTCAACTGTAATTCAGCAATCCATTGCTTACCATTCGTTGAAGCTTCTTTGAATTTATCAAGTTCAGCATTATACCCAGTTTTAAATAAGCCACCTTCTTTAACGGACAATGGCGGATCTTCGACTAAGCTCTCTTCTAAAAGTTCTTCTAAGTCTTCGAGAGGTTCTAAAGCTTTAAATCGATTAACAGATGTTGAATCTAGTCGTTCAATAATTTCTTTAATATATGGAATTTGTTTTATAGAATAATTTAATTGTACGAGGTCTTTCGCATTAACATTTCCATAACTTACTCGACCTACTAGTCTTTCTATATCATACACCATATTTAAATAACTTCTTAATTCATCTCTTTCTATGAAACCATTAACAAATTGTTCTACTGCATTTAATCTTTGTTCTATATCATGTTGTTTGATTAAAGGTCTATCAATCCATTGTTTTAACCTTCTAGCACCCATTGGTGTCTTAGTGTCATCCATTAACCATAATAAAGTACCTTTTTTAGATTTTAATCGGATGCTTTCAGTAAGTTCTAAGTTTCTTTTTGCATAAAAATCCATCTTCATATAGTCTAGTGCACGATATACGACAACGTCTTCTATGTGAGGCATTTCTCGCTTACCATTATCATGTATATAATTTAATAAATATATTAACGAAGTCGCTTGAGGTTTAGACGTTCCTTTTATAACGTCATATTCTCTTTCTTCATAACTTTCAACTACAGTAATCGTTTCAGTAATTAGTTGGATTTGTTTATATAAAGAATCTTGTAAAACTTTATTCACGATAATTTCATTCGGATGTATTGTCGTAATTTCATTGATTAAAGTTGTTTCATCTTCAAAAGATGTTGTCTTTAATTCTCCTGTAGTCACGTCACAATAACTTAAATGAAATTCACCATCTTCTTTAATAAAACTGAGAATATAATTATTCGTTTTCTCATCCATACCTTTTTGTTCCATCACAGTTCCAGGTGTGATGACTTGTACTACTTCTCGTCTTACCATACCTTTTGTTTGAGTTGGATCTTCCATTTGCTCACAGATGGCAACTTTATAACCTTTAGAAATAAGTTTTTCTATGTATCCTGAAGCTGAATGATATGGAACACCACACATAGGTATTGGGTCTTTTTTAGCATCACGTCTCGTCAAAGTAATTTCCAGTACTCTAGATGCTTCAATAGCGTCATCGTAAAACATTTCATAGAAGTCACCTAATCTGAAAAATAATAAAGTATCTTGATATTGAGATTTTATTTTTAAATATTGAGCCATCATTGGCGTTGGTTTAGACATCTTTCTTCACGTTCCTTTATTTAACTTTGGATTCGTCTATTTTATCAAAATTTTCAACAATACACGAGTATGGTTAATTATAATATAATAAATTGCACTGAGACATAACAATTATCTCGAATTTTGTTACATAGGTGAGCATTGCTTTTTATTTACAATGAATAAGAAGAGAGTGACCTCTCTAACGGGCAAGTTTTTTCTAACTAGCTCGTTACATTTTCTAACAGGCAAGTGATTGTAAACAAGCACGTTAGCGGCATATATATCATGATTTAAATGTAATTTTACACATATTACTTACAGTATACTCCTCTAACGGGCAAGTTTTATCTAACTAGCTCGTTACATTTTCTAACAGGCAAGTGATTATAAACAAGCACGTTAGCGGCATATATTTCATCATTTCAATGTATTTTACCCATATTATTTATAGTATACTCCTCTAACGGGCAAGTTTTTTCTAACTAGCTCGTTAGACTTAAAATTCACTTCATATTTCATACAAACACACACTTTCAAAATAACATTATTATAGAAGAGGCTGGGACATTTATATCGGACTCATTCATTATTTAGACATTAGCTGACTGGATTGAAAATACGCTTATACCAAACTTTTTTCAATTCTGATCTCTCTTACCGAGACGGAATTGAAAAATCTTTTTATATAATTTCTGTCCTACTCCTATATAAATAAATTCTCCTAATCTGTTAATTAAAAGTCCAACAGATTAGGAGAATTATTTTGAGCTAAGGATTTATACCAAAACTTGTAAATATATAATTTAGTTATTAAATTATTGTTTTAGTGTGAACAGCTACTAGCATTAGGTGCATTTTTTATAGCTGCACCAGTTTCACCAGTTAATTGGTTACCACCAGTTGATTCAATAATTTCATTTGTAACAGTATGGCTAATTGAATGTGAAACCATTTGCAGAAGTTCATTCACTTCTCCTTGAGCTTCTTTAAATTCACTTACAATCGGCATGTCATCTAATTCTTTTTCGATATTAGCTATTTTTTCTTCTACCATTGCTAAAGCTTTATCTTTACCATAGTTTTGGAAATTAACAGCTTGTTTTTGCAGTGATTTTAAACTTGCCATTTTTTCACGAACAGTTTGGTTTTCGTGAATTTGTGCTTCCGCACGCTTAAAAAATTCAACTTCTTCTGTTTCTGACATCATTTTTCCAAGTTTTCGTGCTTGGTCTAGTATATCATCTTTTGTATACATTTAATGTACCACCTTTTCTTTAGATACAACTTCAACAAATTCACCATTTAATGAATATTGTTTAGCTTCTGTAATTTTAACCTTTACTATTTTACCAATCACATCTTGAGGTGCTTTAAAGTTTACTAATTTATTCTTCTCAGTGTAACCAGCTAATACTGTTTCATCTCTCTTACTTGATCCTTCACAAAGTACATATACTTCTTGACCTTCATAAGGTTTTAATGATTGAGCAGCATATTCACCGACTACTTTATTTAAACGTTGTAATCTTTGTTTTTTCTCTTTTTCTGGAACGTTATCTTTCATTTTAGCTGCTGGTGTTCCTTCTCTTGGAGAATATACATAAGTATATGCATGTTCAAATCCAACTTCGTGGTATAAATCTATTGTTTCTAAAAATTGTTCTTCTGTTTCATTAGGATATCCAACTATTATATCAGTTGTCAATGCTATATCTGGTATTGCTTCTTTTATTTTATTTACAAGCTCTAAATAACTTTCACGCGTATATTTACGCCCCATTATTTTCAAGACTTTATTATTACCAGATTGAACAGGTAAATGAATATGCGGAACAATGTTTCCACCTTCTGCTATCACTTCAATCAATCGATCATCGAAATCCCATGGATGACTCGTTGTAAAACGAACTCGAGGTATATCAATTTTAGTCATATCGTTCAGTAAATCGCCTAAACCATAATTTAAACCTTCTATGTCTTTACCGTAAGCATTTACGTTTTGTCCTAATAAACAAATTTCCTGATAACCTTGTCTAGCCAAGTCTCTCACTTCGGCGATAATTTCTTCCGGCATACGACTACGTTCCTTACCTCTTGTAAATGGAACGATACAATATGTACAGAATTTATCGCACCCGTACATGATATTTACCCATGCTTTAATTCTACCGTTACGTACTTTAGGTAAGTTTTCTATAACGTCGCCTTCTTTAGACCAAACTTCAACAACCATCGCTTTAGACATATAAGCTTCTTCTAAAATTTCAGGTAATCTGTGAATATTATGCGTACCAAAGATCATATCAACATTTTGGTATGATTTTAGTATTTTATTCACTACAGATTCTTCTTGAGACATACAACCACAAACACCTATTAAACAATCTGGTCTTTCTTGTTTTAAATGTTTTAAGTTGCCGATTTCACTAAACACTCTATTTTCTGCATTTTCTCTAATTGCACAAGTATTTAGTAAGATAACGTCAGCATCGTCTACTGAATTAGTCGGTGCAAAACCTAATGCTTGAAAAATACCAGCCATTACTTCTGTATCATGTTCATTCATTTGGCAACCATACGTTCTAATATAGAATTTACGACCTTTCCCCATTCCTCTATGTCGTTCATCTATTTTGAAATCATCATGATATTGAACTTCTGATTTACCTCTTTGCTTAGCGTCCTTTAAGTTAGGAGGTTGATAAACATGCTCGAAATATTTACTATAATCTTTTTCTAAATTAGGTTTCGTCTTCGCATTCGCTCCTTGTTTTCTTTGCTCTTCATTCAATGTCAAAACCCTTTCTGCCCATATTGATTTATCTTTATATTATATTAGAGTTCAACATAAAGTGCAAAAAAGTTAAAGCGCTTTATTTAATTTTAAATGACAATTTTTATAACTTAATCCAATATCTTTTTGTTACATTTTGACTCTCTGAAATATACGGTTTATCTTCTTTACCACCGTTACGTTCAATAACTTTAGCACTGCCAAAGTTATCTTCATCACATGTAATCAACGCATATTCAACAAAATCATTTCTCAATTCCTCTAAAGCGTATTTTAATATAGTCGTTGCATAACCTTTACCTCTTTCGCTACGCCTTACACCGTAACCAACATGACCACCAACTTGCTGTAACCAATCGTTCAATTGATATCGAATATTCGCAGCTCCAACAATGATACCCCTATCTATTAATACAAATGTTTTGGCTCTAACAAAATCACTATTTTTTGGCGGGGTTATGGCTTCTTTTTGCATTTCCAACATGCTATTAAATCCTCCATGATGGCGGACGTCCGTACTCCAAGGAACTATTTTATCATTATTATCGTACCACTCAGATATATATTCATTAAATAGAGGTTTTATATCTTCTTTAATTTCACGAAACTCCATACACATCTTCCTTTACTGTAGTTCTTGAATTTGTTCTTCATCGCCAGCATTTAACATGTGATAGTAAACACCTTGTTTATCAATAAGTTCTTCTTGTGTTCCTGATTCAAGAATTTCTCCATGTGATAATACAAATACTAAATCTGCTTTCTTAACTGTATTTAATCTATGTGCAATGATAATGCTTGTTCTACCTACCATTAAAGTTTCCAATGCTTCTTGTATTTTAATTTCTGTTACGGTATCAATGCTACTTGTTGCCTCATCTAGCAATAATATTTTTGGATCTTGTAATAAACATCTAGCAATTGAGATAAGCTGTCTTTCACCTTGAGAAAGTGAACCTGATTCACCTTTTAGTACTGTGCTATATCCATTTTCTAAATTAATGATGAAATCATGTGCATTTGCTTTTTTGGCCGCTTCTATAGCTTCTTCTTTTGTCGCATTAGGTGTTCCATACATGATGTTATCTAATATCGTTCCATCAAATAAGTAAGGGTCTTGTAATACAACGCCTATTTCTTTTCTTAAAGAAGCTCGTGTAATCTCAGTAATAGATTTTCCATCGATTAAAATTTCACCAGATTCTATGTCATAATAATGTAAAATCAATTGAACGATTGTTGTTTTACCGGCACCAGTAGCTCCTACAAGTGCGGCTGATTCTCCACTTTTTATTTCAAGGGATAAATCTTTAATTGTTGGTGTTTTTTGTTCTTCATCATATCTGAAGTTAACATTGTTAAATTTAATATTTCCTTCAATATTGTTTAAGTCTATAGCATCTTTTGAATCTTGTTCTACAGGTTCATTCATAATGTCGAATACACGTTCCGCACCGGCTATAGCAGACAGTACCGTATTAAATTGGTTCGCTAAGTCCGATAGCGGTCTTGTAAACTGCCTTGCATACTCTGCAAAAATAACAATAACACCAACTGTTACACCGGCAGATTCATTTAAAGCTAATATACCACCTATCCCAGCTACGATAGCAAAACTTAAATTATTTAAATAATTCATTACTTTAGGTATTAATCCACCAAATGTTACTGCCCAAAAGCTATATTCTTTAACATTATCTGCTTTCTCATTAAATGTTTCCATCACATAATGCTCTTGAGAAAAAGCTTTTACAACAGTTTGACCATTCACGATTTCTTCGATATAACCGTTCATAATACCCAATTGTTTTTGCCTCATTGAATACAACACGCTTGTTCTAGCTGTAATCCAACGTAAACTTATGAACATGATAGGTATAATGATTACTGTTAATAAAGTTAATAGTGGACTTAAATACAACATGATAGATAATGTTCCTATTAACGTTACAACGCTTGAAGTAAATTGAATGAATGAGGAGTTTAATACTTGTGACACATTTTCAATATCATTTTGCATTCTACTCATTAATTCACCATGTTGTTTTTTATCAAAGTATGAAACAGGTAACTTTTGAAAATGACTAAATAAATTGTCCCTTAATAAATAAACTGTTCGTTGTGCGATATTTACCATCATATACGAACCTATATAAGAAGTGATGGATAATAAAGTATATACAGATATCAATATAATGATATATTTTAATAATCCATTTAAGTCTTTAGGGATAATTTTTGTATCAATTATTCTACCAATTAAAAATGGCCCTACTAAACTCAATGAAGATGAACATATAATCATGAGTATGACAATGATGAGTTGAACACGTTTTTCATCAATTAAATGCCAAATATTTAATAAAGTTCCTTTAGTATCTCGTGCTCTCTTTTTCTTCTTAGTATTATTTTTAGACATATCATCCGGCGTTATAACCGTTTCATGTCCGTACGGATTTTTAATGCCCATCATGTATTCACCGCACTTTCTTGGCTGTTAGCAATCTCATTATAAAGTTTAGATGATTTTAATAATTCTTCATGATGACCTATTGCTTCAATATGACCATCTACCAATAACATAATTCGATCTGCTGTTTTAGCTGTAGAAATTTTTTGAGTAACAATCAGTTTAGTTGTATCTTCATGTTCAAGTGCATCCCATAAAGCTGATTCCGTCTTCACATCCAAGGCAGAAGTAGAATCATCAAGTATTAACACACCAGGTTTCCTTACAAGCGCTCGAGCAATAGAAAGTCTTTGTTTCTGACCACCAGATAAAGTAACACCTTGTTGTCCAATCATCGTTTCATACTGATGATCAAATGCTTCGATAGAATTGTGTATTTGTGCTTTTTGAGTAGAAGTTTCTAACGTTTCTAATTCGGCATTCGGGTCTCCGAATTGCAAGTTTTCATATATTGTTCCTGAGAATAATAATGCAGTTTGTGGTACATATCCGATAGCGTCTCGTAAATCTTCAATTTCCCAGTCTTCTACATTCTTCCCATCTAAAAGAATTTCTCCTTGTTTAGTTCTATAAATTTTCGGAATTAAACTCAGTAAAGTAGATTTTCCTGAACCTGTAGAACCCATAATAGCGAAGGTTTCTCTCGGTTCAACTTCGAAGGAAATATTGTGAAGTACCGGTTTATTAGCGTTTGGATAAGTAAATGAAACATTATTGAATTTAATACTATAAGCATGATTTTCCACTTTGTGACCGTTCTTTTCTAATACCCATTCATCTGATGGAGTAGTAAGCACTTCTTCTATTCGATCACTGGAAGCCTTCATTCTACTTAATGTCATGATAAGAAATGCCAACATACCAAATCCACCTTGCATTCTCATACCATAATTGATGATTGCGACCAGTTTACCAACTTCTAGAGTTGAACTATTAACCATATCGGACCCAAACCAAATGACAGCTAATATACTCGCATTAATAATAAATAGTAAAGATGGATTAATCAATTCCATTAGTCTTAAAGCGTATGTATAATTATGTCTAATGTCCTTTATTTTTTCTTTAAATTGATTAATTTCTTGGTGTGATGTCTGACTCGCTTTGATCAATCTAACAGCTTCAAGATTTTGTTGGAAAAATCTATTCATTTCATCAAATTTTCTTTGTATCTTAGTAAATAATTTAGAACCCGTGCGCGCAATAAAGAATATTATTATAAATATAAATGGCGTTCCAATCACCAAATAAAGCGCTAGCCTAGGTTCAACTATAAAGCTCATTACGATACTTCCAATAATCATCAAAGGGGCTCTTAACATGATTCTTATAGACATATATACTGCTGTATCACAGTTATTAACATCGCTTGTGAGCCTCGTAATTAAACTAGAAGTTTTAAACTTCTCTAATGTTGCCAATGAAAAAGTTTGAATTTTACTAAATTGTGCAGTTCTTAAATCATATGCAAAAGTTTGACTAACATGGCCAGCTACAAAACTATTCCATATCCCAGACACTAAAGCTACAAGACCTGTAACAAGCATAATGCCTAAATAAAGATAGACGTGGTTTAAATCATTCTTTAAAATACCATTGTCTATTATTTCAGATATAAAAATAGGCTGGATTAATTCTACTGCTAATTCTATTAACATTAATATTAAACCTAATATAAACAGACCCGTATACGGTTTAATATATTTTAATACAGTTCTCATATCTTTCGTCCCCTTTACTCCTTAAACCGATATAATATAATACATTTCTCCTTTATATTTATAATAAATAACGTTCATTCATTAAACTATCTTAATTAAGATTTATATTTATCCGTTAACGTATCCATCATGATGCCTTCGGGAACGTGATAAAACTTCACTTGAGATATAATGCTTTTACATTCCAACTCAACCATGCGCTCATTAATTTGTTCTATTAAAATTAGGCAAGCATTCATATCCCCTTCAATAGTAGTTTCTAAAGGATTCACTTGATACTTTAAACCAGAATCATCTATTATTCTTATTGCTTCATCAACTAAAGGTATTACCCCTGTATCTTCGTGCTCTGGAATAATTTGAATACTCATTAATGTATTTGTCATTTGAAAATCCCCCTTTTTATTAAAAAAAGCTCATAGACAAACTATGAGCTTAAAGTGTATTCATTATATAATTATTTAAATTGAGAAACAAGCTCTTCAAATTGGTTTTCTTCAAGCTTCAATGATTTTTTAACTAGTGGTGTTTCATCAAGTTGTTCTAATTGTTGTTCATATGATGGAGTTTCTTTATCTTGATATATAATACCTGTAATCATAGATTCTTTATCCATCACTGTTTGTATTGCTTGATTTTTATTTGAAAAATCATAGTCCTCAATATCAGCTAATTTAGTTAAATTCTCTTTAAACCAATCATAAGTATTTATTTTGTTGTATGTTACACATGGTGAAAATACGTTTACAAATGAAAATCCTTTGTGATTGATTGCTTCTTCAATTATATGTGTTAATTCTTTGATGTCGCTTGAGAAGCTTTGCGCTACAAAAGTAGCACCTGATGATAATGCTAATTCTAAAGGTGCAACGTTTTGTTCAATGTTACCTTTAGGTGTTGTTTTTGTAACAAAACCTTTAGCAGAACTTGGTGAAGTTTGCCCTTTAGTTAATCCATAAATTTGGTTATCCATGATGATATAAGTCATATCCATATTTCTTCTTAAAGCATGAATAGTGTGACCCATACCTATAGCAAATCCGTCTCCGTCGCCGCCTGAAGCAATTACTGTTAAATCTTTATTAGCCATTTTAACACCTTGTGCTAAAGGTAATGAACGTCCGTGAATTGAGTGTAGACCATATGAGTTTACATAACCACTCAAACGACCCGAACAACCTATACCTGTAATAATGGCAACTTCTTCTGGTTCCAATCCTACATTTGCTGCTGCTTTTTGAATCGCTGCTTGCACAGAAAAGTCACCACAGCCTGGACACCAGTTTGGTTTAACATTATTTCTAAAATCTTTAAATGTTGCCAATTATATCAACTCCTTCATATTACTTGCGATTTCTAAAGCTTTATCTTCTATTTCATGCGGTAAGAATGGTGTACCGTCATATTTTGTTTGGTTAATAATTTTACCTTGATGATTTACATTCATTTTGATAATGCTAGATAGTTGTCCTTGGTAATTATGCTCAGCTACAACTACTTTTTTAGCTTTATTAAAGGCTTCTTGTACAGCATCAGTAGGGAATGGATGTAATTGTCTAATTTGAATATGATTAACTTTTACATTTTGCTTATCTAATCTTGTAATTGCTTCTTCGATTGCTCCTATAGTAGAAATGAATCCTACATATAAAATATCCGCTTCATCATATTTTTCATTAGATTTAACTGGTTCATCGATTAATAATTGAGCTGTTTTACGCATACGTTTATCCATTTGTAATTGTCTGTTTTCAGCACCTTCAGAAGGTTTTCCTTCTTCGTTATGTTCAACACCTGTCACATGGTGAATACCACCTTTTGTACCAGGAAGAACACGTGGAGAGATTCCAGAATCAGTCAATGCATAACGTTTAAAGTACGCCTTATCTTCAGGTGTTTCCATGTCTTCTTCTATTAGAGCGCCTCTACGAATTTCAATTTTGTCATAGTCTAATGATTCAACGGTTTGTTTACCTAAAGATAATTGTAAATCTGAAAGTAATATAACTGGACATTGATATTCTTCAGCTAAGTTAAATGCTTCTATCGTTAAATAAAACGCATCGCTTGCGCTTGTTGGTGCTATTACAATTTTCGGAATATCGCCATGAGTACCGTAAATCATTTGCATTAAGTCAGACTGTTCTTGTTTAGTTGGTAAACCAGTTGATGGCCCACCGCGTTGAGTATTAACGATTACTAAAGGTGTTTCAGTCATTCCTGATAAACCTATTGATTCCATCATCAATGATAAGCCTGGACCTGCAGATGATGTAAATGAACGTACACCAGCATAGTTAGAACCAATTGCCATTGTACATGCAGCAATTTCATCTTCAGTCTGTATAACGGCGCCACCTAATTCTGGTAAACGATCAATCATGTACTCCATAATTTCTGAAGCTGGCGTAATAGGATAAGCTGCCATAAATCTAACTCCAGCTGCTACTGCCCCTAAACCAATCGCGTCATTACCTATCATAAATAAATGGCCATCAGAGTCATTCTTCTCTAAAGTATGTTCACTTTCTAATGAATCCATTTCTTCTTTCATTAATCTATAACCTTCATTTAACGCTTGAATGTTTAAATTAACGACACTTTCGCCTTTACGACTGAATAAATCACTGATTAATGATTCAAATACGTCTGTATCTAAATCCATGACTGCACAAGTAGAACCTACAGCTACCATGTTCTTCATTAACGCTGTTCCTAATTCTTTAGCTACGCCTGTAAACGGTAAGCTCACTAATTGTGCTTTACTATCTTCTGGATTTTCAGGTTTTGCTTTTGCATCGGCAATGATAATACTGCCTTTTTGCATTTCGTGATAGTTCACATCTATTGTTTCTTGGTCAAATGCTATTAATATATCTAAATCATCACTAATCGCTCTTACTGGCGTGGATGATACTCTTATTTTATTGTTTGTGTGTCCGCCTTTGATTCTACTAGAAAAATGACGGTATCCGTATAAATAATATCCTTGACGGTTCATAGCAGTTGCGAATATTTCACCTGTTGACTCAATTCCTTCGCCTTGCTGTCCGCCAACTTTCCATGAAATTTGTGATTTCATCTTATGGCCTCCCCCATATAATATCTCAATTCACATCATACCAAAAAAATCCCTTTAATCCTATGAAATTAAAGGGTTTTAACAAAAATCATCCTAATGGACGATACTATTCAAATGGATGATCATCGTTTATTAATATTCTTTGAATTTTTTTAGCTTTTCCATCTTGAGTTAAATCAACAACCACACCTGAAAGTACTTTTCGACCTTCATTTGGCAAGTTATGACGTTGAGGTAAACTCGTAATAAATCTTTCAATAACCTCATCTTTATTAATGCCAAGAATACCGTCGTAATATCCAGTCATTCCAACATCTGTAATATATGCTGTACCTTCATTTAAAACACGTTCATCAGAAGTTTGTATATGAGTATGCGTACCAACAACTGCACTAACGCGTCCATTTAAATACCAAGCCATCGCATTTTTCTCAGAAGTTGTTTCTGCATGAAAATCAACAAAGATAAACGGCGTTATTTTAGATGCTTCTTCTATTAATTCATCAGCTTTTTTAAAAGGACAATCGATAGCAGCCATAAATGATCGACCTTGCAAATTGATAATAGCAACATCTTTATCGTTGACTTTAATGATTCTCATACCAATTCCCGGTGCCTCATCAGGAAAATTCGCAGGTCTTACCATTCTATTCGCTTGACCTATAAATTCGTAAATTTCCTTCTGACCGTATGTATGATTACCCATCGTCATAAAGTCTGCGCCCATACGTAAAATTTCTTTATATATTTTTTCAGTTATTCCTTTACCATGTGCAGCATTTTCACCATTAACAATCGTTAGTGTTGGTTTGTATGTTGCTTTAATTTTAGGTAAATATGTTTCTAATTGTTCTCTACCTAATTTGCCTACAATATCACCTATAAATAAAATTCTCACTACAGTCATCCTCTCTATTACTCTTTATATTCTAATGGAAAACAAAATATTTTAAAAGTAATGATTATTAATTTATAATATAGGGTATACGTTACAAGAGCGTTATTTATATAGTAACGTATCAAAAAATTAATAGGAGTGTTTATTTAAACATGGGAATTGATATTGAACCCGAAAAGTTTGCAGAACTAGTGGTTAAAGCAAATCCATCCGTACACGAAGAGGCAGAAGATATTGCCAAGGATAGTTTGGAGTTATACGTAACAGCTTTTAAATTAGCTGAAAAATACGGTAATTGCGCGATAAACTCGCACGAAACTTCAAATGTATTAAAAGAAGCATTAGATTTAGAGTTGAACTTAACGAATTAAAAATAAACATGAAAAATGAAAACGAGACTAGGTATAGATTATCCTAGCTTAAATAAAACAGAGTCGATTATCTTATTCATTTAAGAATCGCCTCTGTTTTTTAATTTGTATAAATTATAAAATCGTTATAATGACTTAAATAACTCTTCCCAATATTGTTTAACTTTATCTCTACTAAATCTACAGATTAAATTGCGAACTATATTATAGAATGTCTATATTTCGAGTATATTTATTAAGAGCCCCTCAGTTCAAAAAATATAATTTTTGAACTGAGGGGCTCTTAATGTCATTTTATTCTTAAATTTCTGTTTCATGCTTTTTATTGGATAATTTACTTAAAGATACGCTATTTTGTTTCTTAGGTATAGGAACTATAAATGTAGCAAATGGTAATTTGCTTATTCCATAAACTAATAAAACTGATAATGATAAAACAAATAAATAAGAAAAAACAAAAGTAGATGTATTACCCATTATTTCAACATACGGTATTTTTCTATAAAACATTATAATTATTATATGTACTAAGTATATTCCCATAGAATAATTACCAATTGTAGTTAATATATGTACCAAAACTTGATTACTTTTTATTTTTCTATAAAACAAAATTAATCCAATTATAAAAAAGGGCGTGTATACAATAATAGATACAGTGTTAGAACTAAATAAGCTATCTAAATTAATACTCGCAAGAAGATCAATAAATAATATAGTTATGATAATATATAAATATTTTTGATATCTTGTTATTAAATCGTTTATTTCACTATAATATTTAGCGTATACAATACCGAGGAAAAAGAATGAAATCCAATTCAATACAAATGACCTACTATTTATAAAAGTATTTATCATTTCAATTTCAAAATTAAAAGTCCCTCTTCCATATATCAACCATAATATATTAACTATAGTAGCTATTAAATAAGCATATATCAAAGAAGGTCCTTTTTTAACTCTATGAACAACAGGAAAAAGAATATAAAATTGTATAACTACTAAAATAAAATATAAATGAGTTTCAGCAACACCAAATAAATAATAATCTTTAATAGGTCGGTCTATTGCATAGAATATATTAGTGAATATTGCGCTTAATAATAAATAAATCGTGGTCCAAATTAAATAAGGCATGAAAATTTTTGTGAATCTAGATTTTACAAAATATTTTATATCAAACTTTCTTCTAATTGTAGAGCTCGTTAATAAAAATGCACTAATTACTGCAAATACAGGTGTTCCAAGTCTCGAAATTTGATTGAAATAACCCAGTAAATCGTCTACGATATGACCTTGTGAGTAATAAAGTCTCGATGTTATATGTACGCCAAGCACCATCATAGTAGCAACAGCTCTAATTATCGGAATTTCTTCAAAGTACTTCAATATAAAGCTCCTTTTTACAAAATTAACAAAAATAATATTATTATATATTTATATCACAAACGTAAATAAAAATCATCTATTTTATAAATAAAAAAAATCTTTTTAACAAAAGTTTTTTTATATCAGTATATTGATAATTTTAATTAGCACTAAATTTTAACAACTACTAATTTAGTATAAATTTTTTCGAAATCTATATAAAATCATTTTATATGAGTCTGTTAGTTGTTACAAAACTGTAAATTATTTGTAATATACAAATAATAACAATATTTGGTAAATGTGTTATTATATTAAAAAAACAAAGAGGTGTTTATATGAAAAGTTTCAAAAAAGTAATGATTTCTCTAGTTGTTGGCAATATCGTTATAACTCCCTTTATTACTTCTAATGTAGATGCTATGGAGCCACCTTCATTTAAAGTTGGCGGTAGAAAAGATTATCAAGAAATTCAAGGTACTCATTTAATGGTGAATGTTACTGGGGTGGATAAGAAAGGTAACGAAATTCTTGTTCCTGGCTTTATAGAATTCCCTTTAACACCTGGTGAAGTATTAACAAAAAAAGATATTTTAAATTATGTTCAAATTGCAATAGATGCAAAGGCTGCAGATGAATATCGAGTGGTAAATTTAGCGCCTAATTCGAAAATTGAGGTATCATATAGTAATAACAAGTCTGATATATTTCCTATAACAGATAAAGGATTTGTTATTCCTGATTTAACTAAGCATATAGAAAATCCTAGTTTCAAATTGATTACTAACGTAGTTTTAGAAGAAAACTCTTCAACTGATAATAATCAAGTATTTAGTAAATCCACAGAAGTTTCGATAGAGCATTTTGTAAAATTTTTAAAACGCGATAATGAATCAAATATATTATTACCTATCAATACAGGAAGAATCACAAATTTAAAAGAAAAACATCATGTTGGAGATAAAATTACTGAAAATGACTTATTAAAAGCTGCTGAACTAGAGTTTAAAAAGACTAAAGAATATAAAGAAGGTTATCGAATAGTTAAAAGATTAAATGCTAATGTTATAGAAAATGGTGTCAGTTCTAGAATTCTATATGATTTTCAAGATAATAAACCATTTAATTATACAATATCAGGTAAAAGACAACCTGCTAAATTACATACAGATGGTTTGTCAGATACTTATTACATTTCTAAAAATGGAGACGATTATCCATTAAATTAATAGATTTAAGAAAGTGGGACTACGAAACCTTATAGAAAATTACGGTTTCTACCCCACTTCTTTAATATTTTTCTATTTCTTCTGCTAAATTTTTATCTAGATCACTTTCAGTATTATTAAGATGTATGACAATGTTCTCTTTATCCGTTTCACTACGATTTTGACTTAACTTATATGCAGCTTCTAATTTATCTACTTTTACTTTGAAACCCACTATACCTTTTATTTGTTTTTTTGTCTGATCAGATAAATTTTCCCATGTTGCCCCACCTCTATGTTCACTTTCATACTTATCCAACAAAACTTTTAAATCTTCTTTTAACTGGTGTTCATTTAACAAGACACTTTTCCCATAAACATGTATGCTTTGATAATCCCATGTCGGTACATCCTCAGTTTCATACCATGTTGATGATATGTATCCATGTGGCCCGTGGAATATAATGAGTACATCCTCGTTATTGTCCATTGTTCTCCATTGCTTATTGCCTCTAGCAAAATGCCCAGATATAAATAAAGCATCATCATGCTCATTAATAATTACTGGTAAATGTGTTGCAATAGGTTTTAATTCATCAACAGTAACTACAGTCGCAAAATTATATTTAGTCATAAAATTTTTAATTTCTTGATAATCTTTCATTTGATAATGTTTTGGTATGTACATCGGAATGCTCCCCTTTACAGTTCAATTAAACACACATTTTACACTTAATTTTAAATACCCTATTCAACTATTGTCAAAGCTTTTAATACAAATAAATAATCTATGCTACACTTTAGAGTATAAATTTAAAATATTGATAATATCAAATGATGAAAAGAGGTATGTAGATGAATAAATTAGGATCTTTGTATTTCTTTACAGGTAAAATGGGGGCTGGAAAATCAACTACAGCAAAAAAATTAGAAATTAATAAAAACGCTATTTTATTATCTGAAGATGATTGGTTATCTCAACTTTATCCAAATGAAATAACAACATTTGACGACTACTTAAAATATTCAAAATTAATAAAGCCTTTATTAAAAGAACACATACAACGTATTTTAAAAGTTGGCAGCAATGTAGTATTAGACTTTCCAGGAAACACAAAAGCACATAGAAGCTGGTTACTCAGTATAGCGACTGAAATTAAGGCAAATCATGAATTAATATTTCTTAATATAGATGACGAGAAATGTTTAGAAAGAATAAAAAAGAGAAGTATTGAAGAACCTTCAAGAAAGAATTTTGATACAAAAGAAACGTTTGAATACGTATCTAGCTTTTTTGAAGAACCACTTCTCTCAGAAGGATTAAATATAAACGAAATAAAAGGGAGCGGGACAGAAATCTAGTTGTATTTAATAAGATTTCTTAGCCCTACCGCTAATAGCGACTAGTATTGAAAAAAGCTTGATATAAGCGTATTTTTAGTCTATTCAACTACTGCCATAACAAAATAGAGTCTGGAACAATTGTTTATGTTCCAGACTGTTCAACTTCTAAAGATAAAATCTTTTTCTTGTTTTCACTCAAAATATCAAACTTATCTTTTGAATTTTTATCCGAAGTAAAAACATCAAAAGAATCATTATAAATGCCCTTAGCAGTATCAGTATTCTCTTTTGAAGTACTTGAATAAATTGTACCAATTTCCTCTAATAAATCAGCACTTTTTCTATAATAAACTAAATCTTCTTTATTAGCTTCAATTTCAATAAGCGCATCTCTAATACCGTATCGTAGCGCACAGTATAAAGCTATAGCCGATACAAATATGTATACAAAAACCACTTGATACCCTCCTCTTTTAAGCCTGCAAAATAACCTTGCATTATCAAAGTTTTAGATCAAACTAAATTGCTAATATAGTAACACTTATAATGTTATCACAGATATCTAGTACATATTAATAAGTTAAACTTTATGTTTAATTTTTATCTATAACGATTACTTTAGTAAATTAATATCGTTTTATAGTATAATATACTTAAATGTAAAAAAATGGATATATAAACTATGAAAGGAGAAAGTACTATGAACGATTACATTACTAAAGAAACTTTTGAACAAATGGAAAAAAGAATAGATGATAAATTTGAGCATTTATCCGATAAAATAGATGATTTATCTAAGATTATGGAAAATAATATGAAACTCATGGAAAGTAATGTGAAATATCAAATCTCTGAAATTAAAAATATTCAATTCAAATGGTTCATTGGGACAATGATAGCTATTGCTTGTGTAGCTGGAAAAGTTTTTGGGTTGTATTGATTATGTGTTTTTTATGAGAGTTATAAAATTAATAAATTATAATGACGAAAGGAGAAATCAGTATGAGCGATTACATTACTAAAGAAACTTTTGAACAAATGGAAAAAAGAATAGATGATAAATTTGGACATTTATCCGATAAAATAGCTGATTTACCAAAAATCATGGAAAATAATATGAAATATCAAATCTCTGAAATTAAAAATATACAATTCAAATGGTTCATTGGCACAATGATAGCTATTGCTGGTGTAGCTGGAAAAGTTTTTGGGTTGTATTGATCGTTTATTTCTTTTTTAATTCATTCTAAAGAATAGCTATTATTCCAGTTAATCAATAATTAACAAAAAGTTATTTATCTAACATCTAGTAAGAGATAAAGCAGTATTGTTGATGCTATAATTTTAATTGAGTAAAAAGCCTTACATTTTCGTGACACCTTTCGAGCCTCGAATTGGTATGGAAATGAGGTGGTAGCATGGATATTAATATTAACATCAACTTTGATTTTACTGTCGTAATAACATGGTCAGTTAGTATAGCATTTACTATTGTATATGCCCTATATCGTGCTATTAAAGGAAAGCAAAAAATAAGCTAACTATACGCCAATATAGTTAGCTTTAACCTAAAAAGGTTCGTTTGGTAATCACAACCATACTTGTGAGCCTTTACTCAATGGATAGTCGTCAAGTTACGTGGGCTTGATGGTAATTTTTATCACACCCTCCAAAATAATACTGTGACTCTTTGAAGTGTGAATTTCTTAAATTTAATAAAATAACAAATTCATAGCAATTTACAAAATTATTATAATCAATTATACTATTAATAATTAAATAGATGTGCTGCTATTATCCCCGGGTAAAAGCATTTAAAGCACCGAAAATTTATTCCATTAGGGCCTGTTTTACAGGAGGAATAAATTTTCGGTGCTTTTTATTTACTTCTATTTAAAACTTTAAGGAGTGGTTTCTATTGGTAAAAATAAAATCTTTAGATAGTGAATCTTTAAAACTGTTACTATCTATTAATGACATTATTCAAATTGTCGAAAATGTATACAAAAGTAAAGCGTGCAATTCAACTATGACATGGCCAACTATATTTTATGAATTTCAAAAAGGAAAAGCAGATATGGATATTAAATCTGGATATATTCAAAATGAAAATATTTTTGGTCACAAAACAGCAAGTTGGTTTCAAGAAAATGAGGTTAATGGATTACCAACTCTAAATGGTTTAATAACTATTTATAATGCAAAAAATGGTATACCAATTGGGATTACTGGCGCTGAATATATAACTGGTATAAGAACAGGTGCTTCAAGTGCTGTTACTATAAAGCATTTAGCAAATAAAACTTCTGAGGATTTACTAATTATTGGTTCAGGTAATCAAGCATTATTTCAAATAGCATCAGCTGTTACAGTATTACCTAATTTAAAAAACATAAGAGTATACAGTAGAAATATTGAAAAAACAAAACTTTTAACATCAAATTTAAAAAAGAATTTAAAAGAAAACTTTAATATTTTTATCGATGATATTGAAATAATCAATGTAATTAATTTAAGAGAAAACGTAGAAAGTAGTGATGTAATAATTACAATCACACCATCTAAAGAACCATTAATCAAAAAAGAGTGGATTAAAAAAGGTACTCATATTAGTTGCGTTGGTGCTGATATGCCAGATAAACAAGAGATTGATCCACAGATACTAAAAATCGCTAAGGTATATGTAGATGACTTAGAACATTGCATAAAATCCGGTGAAATAGAAAAAGCTATAAAAAAAGGTACAATAACTGCCATAAATATTTATGGTACTGTCGGAGAAGTAATTATAGATAATATACGAGGGAGAACAAGTCAAGATGATATAACTGTTGTTGATCTAACAGGAATGGCTTTACTAGATATCGGAACTGCTTATCACGCACTTAAATTAGCCAATCAAAATAACATTGGGACAACAATAAATATTTAATAAAGGAGAGAAACATTTATGACATTTAATTTTCAAGACACAAAAGATGCCTATAATCGTATTAAAAGCTATACAGTAAAAACACCTTTAGAAGAGTCTTTTTACTTAGGAGATGATAATAAAAAATATTTTTTTAAATTAGAAAGTTTTCAAAAAGTAAAGAGTTTTAAAATTAGAGGAGCGCTCAATAAGATGCTTACTTTAAATAATGAAGAAAAAAAGTCTGGTGTAGCAACAATTTCTTCTGGTAACCATGGAAGCTCAGTAAGTTATGCAGCAAAATTATTAGGAATAAGAAACGTGAAAATTATTGTTCCGGAATCTACACCACAAAGCAAAATTGATAAAATTGAATACTTTGGTGGAGAAGCCATTCTATTGGGCAAAAATTATGATGAAGCAAATTCATTAGGGATGAATTATATACTAGAAAATAATTTAACTTATATAGACGCTTACTATGATGACCCATATATATATGGTGGTCAAGGTACAATAGGTATTGAAATTTTGGAACAAAACCCTGATATAGATACAATTGTTGTACCTATTGGCGGTGGCGGTTTAATTACAGGTATAGCTATAGCTGCAAAACATATTAAACCAGATATTAAGATTATTGGTGTACAAACCGAAGCATGTCCTGCAATGATTAAGTCCTACCAACACAATACATTTTATGAAGAATACCCTAATACAGATACTCTTTGTGATTCTCTCATAGGTGGAATAGGAAAACTTAGTTATAAATTAGCAAAAGATTATGTTGATGAATTTTTAATAGTATCTGAAAATGGCATTGCTAAAGCGGTAAGTTTTATGGCTAAACAAGAAAAGTTTATTGCTGAAGCTGGTAGTTGTACTACAATCGCTGCAGTTAACGAATACCCAGAAAAATTTTCAGGAAAAAATATTGCATTAGTTATATCTGGCGGTAATATTGATGGTGAAATTTTAACAAATATTTTACGTAATCACTAATTTTAAAACGACTACCTTTTTTTCATTACAAACCACAAAAAATCCTACAACCATTTTGGTTGTAGGATTTTTATTTCAATAATTATTATTTTGCGTATTCAGTTGCTCTCATCTCCCGGACAACTGTCACTTTAATATGCCCTGGATATTGTAATTCACTTTCTATTTGGTCTTTAATACCTTTTGCTATTCTATGTGCTTTTAAGTCATCAATATCTTCAGGTGATACTATTACTCTAATTTCTCTACCTGCTTGAATCGCATATGCTTTTTCAACACCGTCATAGTCTTCAGATATTTCTTCTAATCTCTCTAGTCGTTTAACATAGTTTTCTAATGTCTCACGTCTAGCTCCTGGTCTAGCAGCGCTTAATGCGTCTGCAGCAGCTACGAGTATAGAGATGACTGATGTCGGTTCTACATCCCCATGATGTGAGTGTATTGCATTTATGACTGTATCATGTTCATGATATTTCTTAGCAAGTTCTACCCCTATTTCAACATGGCTGCCTTCAACTTCATGATCGATAGCTTTACCAATATCATGTAATAAACCTGCACGTTTCGCTAATGTTTCATCTTCACCTAATTCAGCTGCTAACATTCCTGAAAGTTGTGCAACTTCTATAGAGTGTTTCAGAACACTTTGACCGTAGCTTGTACGATATTTCATTCTTCCTAATATCTTAACTAATTCTGGATGTAAGTTATGAATACCTAATTCAAAGGTAGCTTGTTCTCCTGATTCTCTCATCAAGTCATCTACTTCTCTTCTTGCTTTTTCAACCATATCTTCAATTCGACCTGGATGTATACGTCCATCAGATACTAAATTAGTTAAGGCTGTCTTAGCAATTTCTCTTCGAATTGGGTCAAAACCAGATAATATTACTGCTTCTGGTGTATCGTCTATAATCAAATCTACTCCTGTTAATGTTTCTAAAGTACGTATATTTCGACCTTCACGACCGATGATACGTCCTTTCATTTCATCGTTTGGTAAATTCACGACTGATACTGTTGATTCTGAAGTATGATCTGCCGCTAATCTTTGTACTGTAGTAGCTAACAGTTCTTTTGCTTTCTTATCAACATTTGATTTAAGTTCACGTTCTTTTTCCTTTACAAGTACGGCAATATCATGTGACAGTTCTTCTTCGACTTTTGAAAATTGCTCTTTACGAGCTTCTTCGCGTGTCAATCCGGAGATGCGTTCTAGTTCTTGTTCATGTTTCGTTATTATGTCTTGAACATTACTCTCTTTTGCATCTACCTGTTGTTGTCGCTCTTCAATTTTAGCTTCTTTGTTTTCTAGAATTTCATCTTTTTTGTCTAAAAGATCAGATTTGCGCTCTAAATTTTCTTCTTTTTGAAGTAATCTTGATTCTTGTTTTTGTAGGTCACTTCTTCTCTCTCGAATTTCACTATCAAGATGATCTCTAATTTGTTGATTTTCTTCTTTTGCTTCTAGCAATTTCTCTTTCTTTAGGCTCTCAGCTTCTTTGTTCGCTTCACTTAAAATATAGTGAGCTGACTGACGAGCTTGATCTTGCTTTTTCGTTAAGCTATTTTGTGCGAAAAAGTATCCTACAACAACACCTAGAATAACTCCTAGCAAAATGAGTAAGAGGGTTAATAAGTCCACATAAACACCTCCTTCTATCTAGGTTTTTACGTCTTATATATACAAAAATATGATTAAATGAAACTATGGAATCATACAACTCAATTGTACGTTTAAATTTGTACAAGTGTCAAGGACATCACCTTTATTTTTCATATGATTTCAATAAAAAAGCGTTCTATAAATCATCTCATTACAAGTGATTTATAGAACGCTAATAAAAGTTATTGATCTAGCAATGATTCTTGCTCAGGATTTTCTTCTTTTTTATCTTTCTTATCTTTCTTAGCTTCTTCTTTAGGTTTACCATTAAAACCTAATTCATTTCTAAGAATAGAATCAATTTCTTCAATGATAGCTGGGTTTTCTTTCAAGTATGTTTTAACATTTTCTTTACCTTGTCCCATTCTTTCGCCATTATAAGAATACCAAGCACCTGATTTATCGACGATTTCATATTCAACAGCTAAATCGATTAATTCGCCTTCACGTGAAATACCTTCACCGTACATAATATCAACTTCTGCTACTCTAAATGGTGGTGCCACTTTGTTCTTAACAACTTTAATCTTAGTACGGTTACCTACAACTTCTTGACCTTGTTTCAATTGTTCGGCTCTACGCACTTCTAAACGAACAGAACTATAGAATTTAAGTGCACGACCACCAGGTGTAACTTCAGGGTTACCGAACATAACGCCTACTTTTTCACGGATTTGGTTGATAAATATTGCAGTTGTATTTGATTTAGATATTGCAGCTGATAATTTACGTAAAGCTTGGCTCATTAGACGAGCTTGTAAACCAACGTGTGTATCGCCCATTTCGCCTTCAATTTCAGCCTTAGGTGTAAGAGCAGCTACAGAGTCAACGATAATAATATCAACAGCACCACTTCTTACGAATGCTTCAGCAATCTCTAGTCCTTGTTCCCCGTGGTCAGGTTGTGATAAATAAAGGTTATCTATATCTACGCCTAAATTCTTAGCATAAACTGGGTCTAAAGCATGCTCAGCATCGATAAACGCAGCTACGCCTCCTTGACGTTGTGCTTCTGCAATAGCATGAAGCGCAACAGTTGTCTTACCAGAACTTTCTGGTCCATATATTTCAATAATACGTCCTTTAGGATATCCACCTACTCCTAAAGCTTTATCTAATGTAATAGATCCACTGGACACAGCTGAAACTTCTCTACTTGTGTTATCCCCAAGTTTCATAACTGCCCCTTTACCAAAGGATTTTTCCATATTCTTAATTACTGTATCGAGTGCTTTCTGACGTTGTTCGTTCACGCGATAACCTCCTATATATATAAAATGAGTTTACTTGTTTAATTAGCTATCATTTACTATAAATCTTTTTCTCTTAAAATGCAAGTATAAAGCGAATATTTGTTCGTGTTTTTATGTGTGTTTTCTTAATAAATGCGAACATAAGTGCCACTTTTATGAATTTATGCTTGTTCTCTTAAAAAATTCAAAAATTCAATAAGTGCTATATTACTGATTCTATCACGTTTCCCAGCATAAGATTGACTCAGTCTAGAATTAAATTTTTTGTGTTTTTGCACATCTGAAATATAGACCATCGATTCTTCATCTTGTGCCAATAATATTAAGACAGTATCTACATTAAATCTTTCTTTTAATTTAAAAGCAATGTTCTCAACATTATCTTGCTTAGAAATATTTAATAGTTGATCAATACTTTCTTCTTGTATGACATAACCTTTTAAGTATTTTTCACTTTTATCATTTAATTTCAACCTTGATAACAGTATACCATCTGTAATACCATCGTATACTAAAAAGGGCTTATCTGTATGTGAAAAAACAGCTTCTTCCATCGTAGTATCATCACTACCGTAATAATATGAACCTATTCGATTTAAAATTTCTTCTTTTACTGGATTTATTAATTCCAAAGCTTCCTGTTTAGTATTTGAATTTGCTGTGATTCTTAGGGAAACTTCATGTGAACCAGCTAGTGGTGCAATTGTCGGATTAGTTTGGTTGTCAATTAAGTCCATACACTCTGTTTCAAGTCTTGATTCCCCGATACCAGCAAATTTTAATGATTCAGAATGAATAACACGTTCCTCATTTAAAAAATAAGGTACAAGATATTGTGTTACCATTGGCTTTAATTCTCTAGGTGGTCCAGGTAATAACACGATTTTTTTATCTTCATGTTCAACATACATACCTGGAGCCATACCAACATCATTTTTTAACACTTTGCTTCCTTCAATTACTAGCGCTTGCTGTTTATTATTTGGTGTCATCGGTCTATTTTCATTCTTAAAATATTGCTCAATAAATTCCATCGCTTCTTTGTTTGTTTCTAAACCTCTTCCTAACACATTAGCTACTGTTTGTTTCGTTAAGTCATCTTTAGTAGGACCTAAACCACCTGTTAAAATGACCACGTCATGTGCCGCCAATTCTTCTTGTATTGCACGCTCAAGCCTAGAAGGGTTATCTCCTACTGCTACATGTCTCATTATACTAGCACCAAGTTCATTAAACGTTTTTGATATAAACTGAGCATTAGTATTTGCAATCTGACCTAATAAAATTTCTGTTCCTACACTAAGTATACTTACTTTCATTTTATTCCTCCTAAAGAAAGTGAAAGGGACATCAATCTCTTGTTCTCATAAGATTTCGTTGCCCCATCATAGCAAAGATAACAAGAATTAAATGAGTTTAGCATAAACAATCTTCAATTCAGTTAACTACTGCCAATATAACAAAAGAGCCTGAGACATTGAATATGTCCCGGACTCTTTACAAGATATAACTATTTTGAGCCTTTAAACACATCTCTACCATGGTAAAAGTATTCAATACCAGATAAGATTGTAAAGAATGTTGCTATGTACAATAACCATTGACCTAAATTAATTTGCCATAACATAGAAAATGGTTCTTGTAATAAAATAAATACGAGTGCCACCATCGTAACGGCAGTTTTGATTTTACCTAATTGCCCAGCTGCACTTACAAATCCTTGTTCTATTTGTAAAAGTCTTAAACCAGTAACGGCAAATTCTCTTGCTATAATAATAATAGCTATAACTGAAGAAACTTTGTCTAATTCCACTAGCGCTATTAATGCACTTGCAACTAATAATTTGTCAGCTAATGGATCTAAAAATTTCCCCATATTAGTAACGAGTTGCCACTTTCTTGCCAAGTAACCATCAAACCAATCAGTAGCAGATGCTATTATAAAAATAATAGCGGCGATAAATTGTTCAATTCTCATTTCTTGTCCAAATAAGAAATCCATCTTACCCATATTAAAATCTACAAGTAAGAAAAGTACAAAAACAGGTATTAATATAACACGTAATACCGTCAATTGGTTAGGAATATTCATATGCTTTCTCCTTCTTTACTATCAATCCCATAATAATACTATTATAAATCAATCATACTGAGAATTAAACGATTATTATCAACAATATCCATAAGATAAGTAATAGGCCAAAAAATGTAACCATTTGAATGATTAATTTAGAAACCATATTATTTTCTGATATTTCTGACTGGCTTCTTTTTTCTTGTGTAAGCTGGCGAAATGCTTCTTTTGCAGATGGTGCTGATTTAGGTAATTCACTTTGATGTTTATCTATTAATTCTTTAGGACTCATATTAATAGATGAAGCATATTTTGTAATAAAGCCTCTCGTATAATCTGGATTTGGTAAATTTTCAAAATCATTTTTTTCTATCATGACTAGAAATTGACGTTGAATTTTGGTCTTTTCTTCTAATTCAACTAACGTCATACCAAGTTGCTCTCTTTTATTTCGTAAAATCTCGCCAATATTTTTCAAACTTTTTCCACCTCTACAAGATTATTCAAAGAATCCAAATCCATCACCAAATCCCATACTATCATTTGAAAATAAATCATTTTTATTTAATTGTTCATATGTAATTTCTTGATCTTCAGTTTCTCTCAACTCAATAATATAGTCAAAGTCTTCTAAACTATATTCAGAACGCTGTACAAATAAATCAGGGTGTTCTACGACTTTAATTGTCGGTAGACTCATCACTTCTCTCACGAGTTGTTTATGTTTTTCGTCGGTTTGTTTTGAAGTGACAGCACCATCAATAATATAAACGTTTTTATCGCTATATTCACCTTTAAGCAATGAACTTCTTACAGTTTGTTTGATTAAAGTAGAACTGATAAACAACCATTTTTTATGTGCACACACACTTGCTGCAACAACTGATTCTGTTTTACCAACACGTGGCATACCTCTTACACCAATTAATTTATGTCTATCTTCTTTAAATAACTCAGCCATAAAATCAACTAGCAAACCTAAATCTTTTCTTTCAAAACGAAATGTTTTTTTATCATCTATATCACGTTTAATATATCGCCCATGCCTTACTGCTAATCTATCTCTTAAACCAGGAGTTCGTAATTTTTTTATTGTGATGTCATCAATTTCTTTTACGATGTTCTCAAAGCGTTTTACTTTATCCATATCATCTGTCTTTATAAGTAATCCACGCCTACCTTGATCTACACCATTAATAGTAATAATGTTAATGCCTAATATACCTAGTAAACTAGAAATATCACCTAACAACCCTGCTCTGTTTACTTGAATATCATATTCTAAATACCATTCTTTTTTAATGACTTCTCCCATAATATCCACCCCAATATTAAGTATACCATCCACCGTTAATACGAAGTACTTGTCCTGTCACACTTTGAGATAACGGGTCCAATAAATAAGCTACACATGAACTAATCTCTTTAGTAGTGATAAATCGATTTTGTGGTATATCTTCTTTTAATTGTATTTGTGTCATTTCATCTAGTTCATTTGTCATTTTACCATGAACGACACCTGGAGTTATAGCGTTAACTGTAATGGATGTTAAAGCTAATTCTTTTGCAAGAGATTTTACAAATCCAAGTTGCGCAGCTTTCATGGTAGAATAAATCGTTTCATAGCTAGCACCTGTTTCTCCCCAGATTGATGAGATGACTATGATGCGTCCATTATCACTTTGCCTTAAACGATCCACTAATGCTTGTACAACTTTTATTAAATTATAAACATTTATCAAATATTGTCCATCAATATCCTTGTCAGACATATCTTGAATGGCGCCAAATAAAGATTGACCAGCAACATAAATTAAATGGTCAAAATGACTAATTTCATCCAGTTCACGAAATGTTATTTTTTCTGTAAGATCTAATTTCAAAAATGAAACTGGTTGATGTTTATAGCGCGATTTTAATGTTTCTATATCTGCATTATTATAATGTAATATAACTTCATCGCCTCGTGCTAGGCATTCATCAACTATTGAAAGACCTATATCACCGCTTCCTCCAATAATTAATGATTTAGCCATTATCTTTCACCAAACGACTTTCTACGACATTATCAAAATTAATAAGCGATTTTAATGTATGGTGTACGCTATCAACTGTGATTGACTCTAAAATATCTATTAATCTGAAAAGTTCTACCCCTTCAAAATAAAATTTTGTATACTGATTAGCAATATATTCAGGTGAATTTAAACTCGATACAATTTCACCTAATGTTTGTTTTCTTAATCTATTTAATTCTGATACATCGAAACCATTTTCTATATAACTTTGTAATTCTTCAAATATTGCTGACTTAAATTGCTCATGTTTGTCTGTAGAAACAGCTAATATCAAGTAACTATAAGTAGCTTCATTAGCAAATTGGTAACCGAAAGTATCATCAATCACATCTTGCTCAAGTAGTTTTTGATAAAAGTCTGTTTGTTCACCGAACATTAAATCTAAAGCGAGCATCATTTCAATATCATTTTTAACTCTTATTTCATCAGAAATACTGTTAGGTTTGAATTTAAATGCAACCATTGATTTTTCATGAACAATCTCCATTTTTGTTTCTACATACTCTTGGTGTACTGATTCTGGTTCGTTAAATGGTTGACGTTCTATAGGAGGCATTTCACTTAATTCTCTTGTTGCTTCATGTTCCCTTACTAATTCAATTGTTTCTTCAGGGTCCACATCACCCACAACAATTAATACCATATTAGCAGGATGGTAAAATGTTTCATAAGATAAATATAAATCATCTGCTGTTATTTTATATATACTTTCAACTGATCCAGCAATATCAATTTGAACCGGATGTTTATGGTACAAAGCGCCTAATGTTTGAAACATCAACTTATAATTTGGTTGTTCTTGGTACATTTTGATTTCTTCAGCAATAATACCTTTTTCTTTTTCTACAGTTTGTTCTGTAAAATATGGGCTTTCAATCATTTTTAGTAATCTAATAATATTGTCGTGAACATGGTCAGTAGCGCTAAATAAATAGCTTGTTCGATCAAATGTTGTAAATGCATTTACTTGTGCGTCGTTTTCAGCAAAACTTGTAAATACATCTCCTTCTTCTTTTTCAAATAATTTATGTTCTAGAAAATGGGCAACACCATCAGGAACCGTTGCATATTCTGTTTCTCCATGTGGTTTAAAAGTATGGTCTAACGAACCAAATTTAGTTGTATATGTAACAAAAGTTTTATAAAAACCTTTTTTAGGAATAACGACTACTTTCAATCCATTTTCTAAAGTTTCTTCAAATACTGTCTCATCTATTTGTTCATAGTATTTATTCGTCATCTTTTTCACCTTCAGTCAGTATATATATCGTATCTAATTGTCCTTGTTGTGAAATGTTCATAATATCTTTTTTAGTTATAGAATTTATTTCTTTAATCCATTCTTCATAATCATATACGGATTGATATCTTGCATGCATATGCAATAAATCAACCATTTGTCTTTGTTTATCGAACATTTCTTGTGCATTTGATATAAGAACTTTCTTGGCTAGTTCTAACTTGTTGTCTTCAAAGTGGCCTTCTTGTAAATCTTTATAAATATTTAATATCGTTTCTTTAGCCACTTGTACTTTATCTTTAGATATGCCACCAACTATATATAAGAAACCATTTCTCGCATCAATTTGTGAATGTATAGAATATGCTAAACTTTGTTTTTCTCTTACTTCACTAAACAATATAGAAGACGCATCGCCACCCAATAACATGTTTAATACTAAGAAAGAATAGTATTCTTTAGAATGGAATGTAATAGGGAAACGGTACCCCATGTTTAACTTCGCTTGATCAATTTCAGTATAATCAGTAATTTCTTTAACTTGATCAATATGTTTTATTGCAGATGTTTCAATTTCCATTTTATTATTATGTTCAAAAGTAAAATATTTTTTGCATAAAGATTTAACTTCTTCTAAGTCAACGTTCCCAATAATATAAGTTGAAATTGCGTTTTCTTCAAGCAAGTCTTGATATGTTTGTACTAAATTTTGTGCATTAATACTGTCTATATCTTCTAAATGGCCCGTGGCTAAAAATCTATATGGTTCATTTTCAAACATATGATTTAAAAATTGCAGGAATGCACGTTGAGATTTATTTTCTTCAATCGCAGTTAATTTTTTCTTTAGTAAAAATTTTTCTTGTTCTGTATATTTTTCATTAAATTGATTGCTTTCTATGTATGGATTAAATATAACTTCATGTAATAATTGTACAGCTTTTTCTAATAATGAAGACTCACTATTCAAATACTTTTCATTTACGATTTCTATACCTATCGTCATGATATGATTGTGCGCTTGTTTATTCACATAACTAAATAAATGTGCACCGTATAAATCTGCTAACAAGTTATTCATTTCTTTATCAGTTTGATATTTCTTCGTTACTCTAGTTAATAATTTACTTAATATAGACCTCGAAGTGATTGTTTCGCTATCTAGTGGCGCAACAAATTTAAAGACAATTGTTGTTGTTTTAAATTTCTTTGTTGGTATCACATAAACGTCGTTAGATGCTAATTGTATATGTTCAGTTGTTATCATTTTTGATACCTCTCTTTTTTTATGTATAGATATACAGAAACAAAGCAACAATTGTTACTTTGTTTCTGTGTAATATAATGATTATATCCTATTTCGTTTGATTCGAAACTTAACAAGACTACTTTTGAAGTAATTTAATGAATAAAGAACAGGTCTTTCTTGTTCATCATAATGAATTTGAGTAAGTAACATCATAGCATCATCAGGATGAGAATTTAATATTTCACTAATGTAAGGCTCATAGCTAATAGATTCTATCGATGTATCAGCACGAGTGATTTTATATTCTATTTTATTCTCTATTGCGGATAATAGAGATAAATTAGAATGATAGTCACTACATGGAAATAGATCTGCAGAAATTTTATCTAAGCAATATACAACTGGTTCTCCATCAGCTGTCCTCAATCTTTCTATGACAGAAATGATAGCATCATCTTCTAAATTCAATACTTCTTTTTCAGTTATAGTCGTTATTTCTTCATCAAGACTAATGAATTCTGTACCAGCTTTCTGGCCGTTTTTCTCTATCATATTGGTAATACTTACAAGTTCATCTAAAGGATAATAAAATGGTTGTCTTGGTTTCACTATCGTACCTTCTCCAGATTTTTGGGACAATATTTGCTCTGTTACAAGTTCATGAATAGCCTTTTCTATTTCTTCATATTCAATATCTAATGTTCTTTTTAACTCGAATTCCGTTGGTATAACTTCTCCCGGTTCTAGTTCACCTTTTTGAATTTTATCTAATAGCCAGTTTTTCACAAAATTAGTCGTTTCACTTGTAGACATAATATCCCCCTATTCATCTTGATAAATATCGACCAAAACTTGTCTAGGTTTACTACCTGATTGTGGCCCTATTACGCCATTTCCTTCTAAATCATCCATTAATCTAGATGCCCTATTGTAACCTATTCTAAATCGTCTTTGTAATAAACTAGCACTTGCTTTTTGTTCTTCAACAACAAATAAATAAGCTTCTTTATACAATTCATCTTCGCTTTCCATTTCCCCTGATTCACTAGGTTCGTCCGGTTCCATCTCTTTAACGTAGTTAGCTGTTTGCTCACCAATTACATGTTGAACAACATTTTCAACTTCTCCATCCGAGAGGAAAGCACCTTGAATTCTTGTCGGTTTAGAAGAATCTCTTGATAAGAATAGCATATCACCTTTACCAAGTAATTTTTCAGCACCACCACCATCTAAAATCGTTCTAGAATCTGTCGCTGAACTTACAGCAAATGCAATTCTAGATGGTATATTCGCCTTAATACTACCTGTTATTACATCAACAGAAGGTCTTTGTGTTGCAATAATTAAATGTATGCCTGCTGCCCTAGCAAGTTGTGCTAATCTCATGATTGATGACTCAACATCTTTACCTGCCACCATCATTAAGTCAGCTAATTCATCTACAATCACTACTATATAAGGTAGTTGTGCTTGTTTCTCTTCTAACTCCATGTTACTTCTTTCAATGTACTCGTTATAACCCTCTATATTTCTTGCTCCAACATGTTGGAATAAGTCATATCGTTTTTCCATTTCAGATACTACTTTTTGCAGAGCTTGGTTTGCCTTTTGAGGGTTGGTTACTACTGGCGTTAATAAATGAGGAGCACCATTATATACATTTAACTCAACCATCTTCGGATCAATTAGCATAAGTTTAACTTCATGTGGTTTAGCATTCATAAGAATACTCGTTATAATTCCGTTAATGCATACCGATTTACCACTACCTGTAGCACCTGCCACAAGTAAATGTGGAAGTTTATTAAGTTCAGCTGTAATAGGTTCACCAGAAATATCCCTACCCAATGCTACTTCTAATTTATTAGTTGTGGACTTCATCTCATTTAATACTTCTTTCAATGTAACCATAGAAATATGTTCATTTGGCACTTCTATTCCCACTGCTGATTTACCTGGAATAGGTGCTTCAATTCTAATATCTTTAGCTGCAAGATTAAGGGCGATATCATTGCTCAAGTTCACAATTTTATTTACTTTAACGCCTTGAGCAGGCTGCACTTCATATTGGGTAACAGCTGGACCAATTCTTATTTGTGTAACTTTAGCATCGACATTAAAGTTTCTTAATGTCGCTTCAAGTAATTTCCCTTTCTCTTGAACAGTTTTCTTAGACACTGTTTGAGATTTAGGTGGATCATTTAAAATACTAAGCGGAGGTAATTTATAATTTAAATTCTCTGTTTCGTCTATAGTAGATTCATTTGTTTCCTCAGCTGGTTCTTCTTGTTTAATTTCTGATTTAGGAACTGATTTTTTCTTAAGTTGCTGTTTTTCAGTTGATTCAAAAATTGGAATATCATCATAGGATGTTTCTTGATTTTTTGTTTCTTCTTTTGTTGTTTCTGGTGGATTATCCATTTTAATTTCTTTCATATCTGAAACATCTTTGATTTTTTCTTGTTTACGTTTTTCTTTTTCTTGTTTTTTAATTTGAGATTTTTCTTCTCTTTTACGTTCTAAGTTAACCATTTTTGATTTTGTTTTACTTTGTACATTTTCAAATAATGATTTTGTTATATCTCTATGTTTTTTGTTAAATATAAGAATCATACTTGATACTAAAATTAACAATGTAATTAAACCATAACCAAATACTGAAACGAGTTTACTTACCACATTAAATACGTGATAACCTATGAAACCACCACCATTAAAGTACATGGCATTACTTTCTAAAGCTGAGTATGTTTCACTTAATGACGTTTTAAATGAATCAAATGACTTATCTTTGAAATATAAAATCATTTGGAATAACAACAATAGTCCAATTTGAAATATGAATAAGCCAGTTAAACGTCTTGTAAACTTCACTTTATCATTTAATGTAATCAATAGTGAAACAATCACGATTAATATATATGTAAAATATTTGGAATAGCCGAATAAAAAGTGGAAGAAACTATCAACCATCAACCCGATAAAACCTAATTGAAAAGCGCCTAACACTATTAAAAACAGCACGAGTACTTCTATGACATACTTTAGCGTGTTATCTTTTTGCTTCTTTTTACCTCGCGTTGTTTTTCTTTTACGCGTTGTTGGCTTTTTCTTTTGTACCATTATACGAATAGCCTCCTTATCAATAATGCAAAAAATAAGCCCAATATTGGGCTTATTTGACTGTAAAATTCTTCAACAAAATATTAGATTTCAGAAATAATTGGAATAATCATCGGACGACGTTTCGTTTGTTCGTATAAATATTTGCCAAGTTTATCTCGCATATTTTGTTTCATTTCTGACCATTCAATTTTCTTTTGTTGTAAGCCTTCTTCTACAATTTCACGTACTTTATCTGAAGCCTCATTTAATAATTCTTCACTTTCTCTAACATAAACAAACCCTCTTGATTGGATTTCAGGTCCACCAACAATTTTTCTGTTTTTAGGGTCTAATGTTACAACAGCAATGAAAATACCATCTTCGGCTAATAAATGTCTGTCGCGTAAGACGATGTTACCTACATCACCTACACCAATACCATCAATTAATACGTTTCCAGCTGTTACTTTTTCATTAGCAATCATTTGCTTGCCATCAAAATTAACAACATCGCCTTTTTCTAGTAAGAAAATCTTCTCAGGATCCACACCAGTTTCAGCTGCTAATTTAGCGTGAGCAATTTGCATTTTAAATTCACCTTGAACTGGGACGAAATATTCTGGTTTCATCAAGTTCAGCATTAACTTTAATTCTTCCATGCAACCATGGCTTGATGCATGTGTCTTTTTGTTATTTGGCATAATGTTAGCGCCAGCTTTAACAAGTTCATTCATAGTTTGACCTATAATAACTTCCATATTAGCTGAAGCAGTTGTAGAGATATACACATTATCGCCTTCAAGTATGTTTAAAATAGGGTGTCTTTGTAAAGCCATTTGTCCTAATGCTTCGATTGGTTCACCTTGCATACCTGTTGCAATAATTATCATTTCATTTTTAGGATATTTACTTACATCATGAACTGGTACTAATAAGTTTTCTGGGATATTGAAATATCCTAATTTACGTGCAACATTAAAAGAACTTTCTAAAGAACGTCCTAAGAATGAAACTTTACGATTTAATTTGCTTGCTGCATTTAATACTTGTTGAATACGTATAAAGTTTGATGCATAACAAGACACAACAATTCTACCATTAGCTTTAGCAAATTCATCTACCATATGACTTTCGATTACATTTTCAGGAACATTATAACCGGGTTTTTCAGCTTCAGTTGAATCACTAATTAAAGCGAAAACACCGTTTTGACCAATTTCAGTCATTTTAGCGATATCAGGAGCGTAAGCACCTTGTAAACTTTGGTCGAATTTAAATTCACCTGTATAAACGATTGCACCATAAGAAGTATGTATACATACTCCTAGACTATCTGGAATAGAGTGCGTCGTATTAAAGAATGTAACGTTTACGTTTTTAAATCTCATGACTGAATCTCTATTTACTGTATAATAGCGTACTTTTTTGTTAATTCTTCTTGCTTTCATATGGTCTTTAACTAAAGCTATAGTCAATCTTGACCCATATACTGGCGCATCTAATTTTTCTAGGATATAGCTTACCGCACCAATTGAATCTTCATGGCCATGTGATAAGAAGATACCTTTTAATTTGTCTTTATTCTCTAATACATATTGTATATCGGGAATTACGACATCTACACCTAACATTTCATCTTCTGGAAACATTAAGCCAGCGTCTAACATAAACATTTCTTCGTCTACTTCAACGATATACATATTTTTTGCTATTTCTCCAACACCACCAAGTGGTATGATACGAATTTTATCATTTTTCTTTTTTATTAAACTCAAAATTGTTCCTCCTAAATGTAGTCCCGTCCATAATATATTTCTTTAATCATACCATTTATATTATCGTTTATACAAGCACCTATAATCGAGTTATAGATAAATAAAATATTGAATAAACGAATTCACAAACGATTGAGGAATCAATTTATAAATATGTTATTTCTCAGTTAAAATAAATTCTGAATAAGGTGACGCTAATAATGATTTAGTTGCCTCTTTTATATCTTCTATTTCAATCATATTAATGTTCTCTTCAAACTTTTCATTTGTTATCAATTCATTGTGGAACATTAACGATCTAGCATTTCTAGTCATTTTATTTTGATTGGATTCTGAAGCCATTAAAAAGCTCGTAATAATATGACTTTTAGCATCTTCTAATTCTTCTTGTGTAATGCTATCATCTAGCAGTTTTTTCAAAACATCTGTTATCAAATCGCTTGAAGCTTTCACATTTTCTTTATCTGTACCTGCATAAATCGTCAATATACCATTATCATGATAACTTTGGAAATCTGAGTAAATATTGTAACAGAGCCCATGCTCTTCTCTTAACACTTGGAACAACTTCGAACTCATTGTTTCTCCTAAAATAGTATTAAGAATGTTTGTCGCATAATAATACTTATTATTATAACTAGGGGCTTCATAACATCTCATGAAATGTGTTTGCTCTAACTCATTTTTATAGTATGTTTTCTTCTTTTCATAAAATTGAGTGTCTCTTTTTCCGTCTTTTATTTCTATTTGCTTATCATCTTTCAATGTATCAATTACAAGTTGTTTTAATTCTTCACTGAACGCTCCTGCAATAGATACAATTAATCGATTACTTTGATAATATTTCTTATGAAAATCTTCTAAAATAGATTTGTTTATAGACTTAACACTATCAGGTTTACCTAAAATCATTCTTCCTAAAGATTGATTCTCAAAAACTTCTGATTCTAACGTGTCCATTAACCACTCTTCAGGAGTATCTTCTACCATTTTAATTTCTTCTAATATAACTTTTTTCTCGCGCTCAATTTCCTCTTCAATAAATAAAGGATTTTTAACCATGTCTAATAAAAGGTCAGTCGCTTTCCGTTCAAAACGTTTTAACGTTTTACAAAAATAACAGGTATACATTTTCGTAGTATAAGCGTTATTATATCCACCAATTTTATCAAATTCAGTCGATAGTTGTTGTCTTGTGTAATGTTTACTTCCCTTAAATAGCATATGTTCTACAAAATGTGCGATACCTTCGGGATAATCTCCTTCATCTGCAGTCCCTGTCTTTATATATGCCCCAATACTCACAGTTTCACTGTTCGGTACCTCTTCAAAAATAATAACTGTTCCGTTATCTAAAGTTATTTGTTCTGTCATTTTTTCACCTCATAACAAAAACAGGGACAACGCATTGTCCCCATTCAATTACTTTGTATTTTATTTTTGCTCTTTATCTTCGTTCAATAATACTTTACGTGAAGCATTGACACGTCCTTGGCGGTCGATTTCAGTTACTTTTACTAAGAACTGATCTCCAATTTTAGCTACATCTTCAACTTTATTCACTCGATCATTTGAAAATTGAGAGATATGAACAAGCGCGTCTTTACCAGGGAATATTTCAACAAATGCGCCGAATTTTTCAATTCTCTTAACAGTTGCCATGTATATTGCGCCAACTTCTGCTTCTCTAGTAATATCTTCGATAATCTTGCGTGCTCTATCGATCATTTCTTGATCTTTAGAACCTATAAATACCGTTCCATCTTGCTCGATATCTAATTTAACACCCGTTTCATCGATGATTTCATTAATTTTCTTACCACCAGGTCCAATAACATCTCTTATTTTATCTGGTTTAATATGCATTATTTCAATCTTAGGTGCATACTCGCTTAAATCTTCACGAGGTTGACCTAATGTTTCTAACATATGATTTAAGATGTGTAATCTACCAATTCTAGCTTGTTCTAAAGCTTCTTTTAAGATTTGTTCACTTAATCCATCAATTTTAATGTCCATTTGTATCGCTGTGATACCTTTTTCAGTTCCAGCAACTTTAAAGTCCATATCGCCTAAAGCATCTTCCATACCTTGTATGTCAGAAAGAATTGTATAGTTATCATCTTTAGTGATTAATCCCATCGCTATACCAGCAACTGGCGCTTTAATTGGTACACCAGCATCCATAAGTGCAAGTGTAGAACCACAAATTGATGCTTGTGATGATGAACCATTAGATTCTAATACTTCAGATACAACTCTAATTGTATATGGGAATTCTTTTTCATCAGGAATCACTTGTAATAAAGCACGTTCACCTAGTGCACCATGACCAATTTCACGACGACCTGGCGCTCTTACTGGACCAGTTTCACCTACAGAGAAATTAGGGAAATTATAATGATGCATATAACGTTTTTGATCTTCAGTACCTAATCCATCTATGATTTGATGTTCACCTAATGCACCTAATGTTGCTACAGAGAATGCTTGAGTTTGGCCACGTGTAAATAAACCTGAACCATGTGCTCTAGGTAATAAGCCAACTTCAGATGCTAACGGTCTAATCTCTTCAGGTTTACGTCCGTCTGGTCTTACTTTATCTTCAGTGATTAAACGACGTACTTCGTCTTTCACTAATGTATCAAGTATTTTACTAACATCTTTAAGAACTTCTTCGTTATCAGGCTCTTCTTCGTTAGTAAAGTGTGCCAATACTTCATCTTTAACAGCAGTTATATTGATATCACGTTGTTGTTTTTCTTCTGTTCTAATTGCGCCGTTTAAATCTAATGCCTCGGCTTTTTGGATTACAGCTTCTTCAAGAGATTGCTCAACTTCAACAGGTTCAAATGGAGATTTCTCAGGTTGAATTTCATCAATTATAGCTTCTTGGAATTCTACTAATCTTTGAATTTCTTTATGACCAAATAAAATGCCTTCTAACATCGTTTCTTCAGATACTTCTTTCGCACCAGCTTCTACCATGTTAATAGCATCTTTATGACCTGCTACTTGTAAATCTAATAATGAAACTTCTTTAGCTTCTACGTCAGGGTTAATGACATATTCACCATCTACTAAACCAACATTAACACCTGCAATTGGTCTTTCAAATGGTATATCTGAAACAGATAATGCCATTGATGATCCAATCATTGCCGCCATTTCAGGTGAACAATTTGGGTCAACACTCATCACGATAGAAATAACTTGAACGTCATGTCTATAACCTTTTGGAAATAGTGGTCTAATTGGTCTATCAATTAAACGACTCGTTAAAGTTGCATCTTCCCCTGGTCTTCCTTCACGTTTGTTAAAACCGCCTGGTATTTTCCCTGCTGCATACATTTTTTCTTCATAATTTACCATTAATGGGAAGAAATCTACGTTTCTAGGCTCTCTAGAAGCTGTAGCAGTTGATAATACAACCGTATCCCCATATCTTACTAACACTGCACCGTTAGCTTGTTTCGCTAACTGACCTGTTTCTATTATTAATGGACTTCCTGCCCATTCTGTCTTAAAGACTTTTTTCTCTTGAGACATTTATGAATCTCCTCTCATTACAATTAATCAATTATATCATACCATTAATATGTACTCATTTTATAATTTTTTATAAAAAAATCGAAAGAAATCTGATCGATTCCCTTCGATTGGTGTTGCGATTAGCGACGTAATCCAAGTGATTTAATTAGATCACGGTAACGTTGAACGTCATTATCACGTAAGTATGTTAATAAGTGTTTACGACGACCAACCATTTTTAATAATCCACGACGTGAATGGTGATCCTTCGTGTGAGTACGTAAATGTTCGTTTAAAGCAGTGATTTCTGCTGTTAAAACTGCGATTTGTACTTCTGGAGAACCAGTATCAGTTTCATGTACGCGGTATTGTTCGATTAGTTCGTTTTTTCTTTCTTGTGAAATTGCCATTGTCAATTTCCCTCCTATTTTTGTATTCACCTTATACCTGAGCGAATCGTCGGAGTGTCGATCAGCCAAGGAATAGGCACTTTAACTATTATACATAAACCACTATTGTTTATCAAGTTCAAGTAATGATTTTGCTTTTTCTTTATCTTTAGATATTTGTTCTACAAGTGCATCAATGCCGTTAAACTTTTGTTCTGGTCTAATGAAATGATGCCAAAATACTTCCACTCTCTCCCCGTAAATACTTTCTTCAAAATCGAAAATATTTACTTCGATGCTAACTTGTGAAACTGATGGGTCATGAAAAGTTGGTTTAACCCCTACATTACAGACACCTTCATATACTTTGTTTCTAGACTTAATGAGTAATGTAACGGCATATACACCATTTCTTGGTAATACATATTCGTCACTAGGTTCGACATTAGCGGTTGGAAAGCCTATTGTTCTACCTCTTTTTTCTCCCTGAACAACCATGCCTTTTATAACATATGGACGACCTAAAGCTAAAGTACACGCTTCTACTTCACCTAATTCAAGTGAAGTTCTAATATTTGTAGTTGATATTTTAACATCTTCTTCTAAAGTTTGTTTAGAAACGACGTGTACACTAAAAGGATAATCATTCTCTTGTAAAGAAGCCATATTGCCTTTTCCGTATTTACCAAAGCTAAAATCATATCCCGCAATGACAGCTTTAACATGATTACGAATAAAATATTGTTCTACAAATTCATCTGCAGAAACATCTGCAAAGCTAGAAGAAAAGTTTACGACAAAACAATAATCCACTCCGAGCTTTTCTATTGCTTCGACTTTATCCGTTATCGGTGTTAAATATGTAGTTCTTTTCTTTTCTGGATTAAGTACTACAGAAGGATGAGGGTCAAAAGTCATAACAGCCTTTTTCAAATCGTTATGTTCTGCTACTTCAAGCATTTTTTTCAATACTTTTTGGTGGCCAATATGTATACCATCAAAAAAACCTATTGCTAATGCAATATTCTCATTTACAAATTGTGATGAATTAATTGGGTGTGAAATTTCTATAACTTCCATCAGAATACTCCTTTAAAGAAAAACTTTTTTTGGTTTATATAAATCATTATTTTTTTCATAAGGCTCCATAATCGCTATTGCATGTTCTTTATACCATAGGACAAATTCACCGTCTATATTAGTATTTAAATCGGTTTTCATAATCTTCTGTCCATTTTGTATCCTTTTAACAAGACCAGAATCTTCTACGATTATTTTTTGTAAGCCATTCAATCCATATTCTAATGGAAGAAGCACTTCCTGTAACCTATCTTGCTCAACTATTTCACGTAAGTTATCTAATGTAATAGACTGATTTAACGAAAATCCACCACTTTTCAATCTAACTAAATGAGACATATGTGCAGGATAACCAAGTAATTCTCCTATCTGAGTTGCTAATGTTCTTATATATGTCCCTTTTCCACACTCGACTTCTATTTCAAATTTACAAGTTTGGTTGTCATATGAAATGTCTGAAGTTAGCTCAATACTGTTAATGAAGACTTTACGAACAGGTCTTTCAACTTCAATATTTTGACGAGCGTATTCATATAATTTTTTTCCGTTTACTTTAACAGCTGAATACATCGGCGGAATTTGCTCAATTTCACCCACTAATTTATTTAAAGTTGAACGTATGTCATCAGTACACCAAATATTTTCAGTTACAGCTTTTTCTTCTACTATTTCTCCAGTTTGATCTTCAGTAGTCGTGCTTTTACCAATTGTTACTTCAGCAATATATGTCTTACCACTTTCCATAACATAATCACTGACACGAGTAGCTTTACCTACGCATATTGGTAAAACACCACTTACTTCTGGATCTAAAGTGCCAGTATGACCAACTTTTTTAGTTTTTAATATTTTTCGAAGTTTAAACACGACATCGTGACTCGTCATGCCTACTTCTTTATGAATTGCTAATATGCCATCCAAATTTACGACCTCCAAAACATGCTTCTATTCATTACAAGTTTACATTAAAACTCAAGTAAAAAGAAGAAATAACTAACAATCCATGTTAATCGTCATCGTATTCATCATCGTCGTAGTCATCGTCATCTTCATAGTAATATTGTTCTTTATTTTCATTACCCGCATTATAACTAGGTTGAGGTTGTTCAATATTAAACCATGATACTGAATTAACTTTTCCATTTAACGAATTAACTGAAACGACAGCACCTTCGTTATCATCAACATGTTGAGTAACAGTATATGTCATAGGCTTAGAGTCTTCATTTTTCTTAATATCTACAAAAGTACCTCCCACTTCATTCATAACTATTTGTTTTGCTCTTTTTTCAGTTATAAGCGTTTTTTTCTTGTCATCTTTTTTTGTTTTTTCTTTTGTCTTTGGTTTTTCTTTTTTAGTTTGTTTTTTAGGTGTTGTTTGTGACGTAACGTTTTTAATCGTTTCTTTTCTTCGATCAATTTCTAAACTGTATTTTTTATCTTTATCTTTGATTTTCACATAAAAAGTTCGATTATCTTTAGATTGAGTTAATTTAGTAATATCACCTTTATATCTTTCTGATATTAATGTTTTAGCTAAGTCTTTATCCATCAATTGTTCTGTTGACCTGATGTAAATAATGGAAATTAAAGCAATTAGAAGAATTGCCATAACGACTATAAGCAAAGGTTTAATCGCTTTTTTCATTTTTTCACACCTTTCTCACTTTCAATATAAATTCTGATCCGACACCTTCTTCACTTTTAACTTGTATGTCGATTTGATTTTTCGATGCAAGTTCTTTCGCAATTGATAAACCTAACCCAGATCCTCCAGACTGTCGAGATCTTGCTTTATCAACTCTATAAAACCTCGTAAATATTTTTTCAATATCCTCTTCAACAATCCCAGGTCCATAATCTTTAATTATGATTTCTATATATTGAACTTTATCTGTAAGCTCTAAATCAATTTCTGATTGACTATATTTATATGCATTATCAAGAAAAATAGTCATCAACTGATTAAAGCTATCTTTATTAATTTTTCCGGCTAATGAATTTTCGGTTGTATATATATTGATTTTCCTTTGATAAACTTGTGAAAGTTTTTTAGTTAAACTCGAAACTTGTTCAATAATATCAACTTTTGACAATTCAATGTCATGAAAAGTACGTTCTATTTTAGCTAAGTCTAGCATTTGTTCAGTTAAATATTTTAATCTTTTAGCTTCTTCATTAATGGTATCAATACCTTCATCTAATAAATCAGGACGTGTTTTACCAAATCTTTTTAACATTTCACTGTATGAATTCATAACTGTTATCGGTGTTTTTAATTCATGTGATGCGTTGAGTATAAATGCTTGTTGTTTTTCATCATGATCTTTTAAATTGAGCATCATTTCATTAAATGTATTCGAAAGTTCTTTCAACTCTTTCGTATCGTTATCATTTATATCGATTTTACTGTAATGCTTTGTTTCTCTCGTTTTATTCATTTGTTCAATGAGCTCATTAATTGGCTTCAAAATAATTTGCGTAATGATTCTATTCAAAAGAAATATAACGATTAGAATAATGATAGTCGAAACAATTAATATCCATTTTAAAATAGAAAAAGTTTCATATTTAAAATCGATATTTTCAAATATTTGTAGATTGCTGACTTCACCATTTTTCCAAATAATCGGTAAGGATACCATAGCAAAATGATTGCCACTTTTTTCGACGACTTTTTTATATTGTTCATTTTTATATGATTCTGCTAAGTTTTTATACTTAACATCTGTTGAAATTTGAACGACACTTTTATTTTTTTGGTTAACTACTGTAATATATCCATCAGAAAGTAAATAAGATTGCAAAACAGCTTCGGTATTAACATCAGTATCTGAAGTATTTTGCAACTCTTTCATAATATTAATGCCTCGACTTTCTAGCTGAGTTACTTCCGAGTCGAGTGAAACTTTTTGATAAACAAAATAAACAAATAAATTTATACAAATAACAACAATGACAATCATTACCGTTGTATAGAGTTGAATTTTCGTCCCTAGTTTCATAGATTCAATCCTTTATCATATATCCAATACCTCTAACGCTAGATATCAAGGATATGTCATTTTGATCTAGTTTTTTTCTTAAATATCTGACATAAACATCAATAACATTCGTGTCGCCATAATATTCGTATCCCCACACCGCTTCAATAATTTGTTCTCTTGTTAAAGCTTGGTTTTTATTCTGAATAAAGTACAACAATAAATCATATTCTTTTTGAGTTAAATTAACGAGTGATTCATTTATATATACTTCTCGGCTTAATGGATGAATATTTAAATGTTTAAATTGAATTTCATTACGATTCTCTTCAGTTGTTTCATTGTTTTGTTTTAAATGAACTCTAATTCTAGCGAGAAGTTCTTCTATTTCAAATGGTTTAGTCATATAATCATTTGCACCAGAATCTAAACCACTCACTTTATCCATCACTGCATCTCTAGCAGTTAACATAATAATTTTAATGTTACTATCCTCTTCCCTAATCCTTCTCAAAACCTCTAAACCATTTAATTCAGGAATCATGACATCCAATAAAACTAAATCAAAATGATTCGATTCAAACAGTTCTAAAGCCTGTCTTCCGGTATTCGCTATACTAATTTCATAATTTGCATACTCTAATTCCAATTGTATGACTCTAGCAATTTTCACTTCATCTTCAACAATTAAGATTTTTTCCATGTCTCTTCTCCTTACCTAAGCGATAATCCAGTATATTGCCACCAGAAATAATAACACGCAATCATTATTAACATGTAAATAGGCATCAATATACCACTTACTTTCGCTAAATCTATATTTTTAAATGGTTTTCGATCTTGTTCATAAAATAGCAGTAGCGCTTTTGAACTCACTGGAAAGGTAACGCAGTAATTTGTCCCTATCAAAGTCATGAAAACAACTGAAATGGGATTTAAATTGAACATATCACTAAATAATAAAAATAACGGAACAAAAACGACGGCTCGTGTAGTGTGACTTGTTACATATAAATGTGATGTTACCGTTATTATCACAATTATGAGTAATACAACTAGTTCATTGATATTTTCGAATTGAGATAAATAACCGTATAAATTTTTTTGTATATATTCTATAACCTTATATGATACAAGTAATTCACCAAGAGCGGTCGCACCAGCAACAAAAAATATTAAACTCCAAGAGATGCTTTTCAAACCTTGTTTCCATGAGATGACACCGATATTAGGTGCCATCATAACAACACTCATAGCAATCGTTATAAATGCAATATCAAACCCATGTAGAGATTCAGTTATCCATAAACTAATCGTTATAAATAAATATAACAATGTCTTTTTTTCTTTTGTACTTAATGGTTTATGTTTACTTTTCACTTCTTTAAAAGATGATTCTGAACCTGTATCGTTTTTAATAAAAAACAATTTCTTTATAATAAATAAACTGATAACACCCATTATGATACCAAATGGAAATCCCCATATAATAAAGTCTACATAAGAAATCGTTTCATTCGTCTGACCTTTTAACAAACCAATACCCACGATATGACTTCCAGCACCGATTAAAGTAAGATTTGCCCCCATTAAAATAAGCACTGGTATCAATAATGCAAAATATTTTTGATTTGATTGAAATCTAGAAGCAAAAGCTTTATAAATTGGAATCATTGAAGCAGCTCTCCCTGATGTGGAAGGTACTAATATAGAAATTATTTGAACGATTATAAATAAAAATATATTCATCTTATTTTCTGTATGACATTTATTATCTATCCAATGAATTAATCTATCTAGTAAACCACTTATTTCAACAGCTGCCCCTATAATAAATGCACCAATCATGAGCCAAACAACATGCTCATCCATTGATTCAAATAATATTTTTTCAGGAATACCTAACAGTATACCTATTGTTAATGCTATAAATGCAGATAAACCTGCAGGCATATTCGTTAATAAAAATAGACCTAATGATAATACAAAGATGATCAAACTAAGTTGACCTAAATAAGGTAAATCAATATATAAGAATACAACGATAGAAAATATAAAATATAAACACAGATAAACTATTTGCTTATTAGTCATTTAACAACATCTTTTGCAGCAACCATTTGATTGCCTAAATTAATGCCTATTGTAATATGTCTCAAGGCATTTTCAGAACAATTTTCTAGCCATTTATCTGCGTCTAAAATTGAATTTTCTAACGTCGTAGGTTCTGGAATGATGCTACTAAATGCATCAATACCACTTTGATAATTAATCTTTGCATTATGACCTATTGTACCAGCAAAAGCAATAACTGGTTTTTTATGCATTTTTGCAATCCTTGCAACTTCAGATGGAATTTTTCCATTTGGTGTTTGAAAATCTATACATCCTTCTGCAGTTATAACTAGATCTGCATTTTGAATTGCATCTGAAATCTCTATATACTTCATAATAATTTCAAATCTTGGATGTAGACGGGCATTAAGGAATCCATATAAACCTGCACCTAAACCACCTGATGCACCTCCACCATTCATTAAAGAAATATCCTCTTTTTTCAAACTTTTTATGAGTTTTGCAAGATGTTCTAGGTTGTTAGACAATAGTTCGACATTTTCAGGAGATGCACCCTTTTGCGGTCCATATACTCTTGCTACCCCTTTTTGTCCACACAATAAATTTGTCCAATTAACTGCTACATCTATGTCTACTAAATTTACTCTAGCATCCATATAACTCATATCAACCCCATAAATCCGATTTATTTCGCCTCCACCGTTTATAAATACAGCTTCACCATTTTCATTTAAGAATTTTATGCCTAACGCCTGAGCCATGCCTACTCCACCATCTGATGTACCTGAATCACCACACCCAATCAGAATACGTTCTGCACCATTATCCAATGCCTTAATAATCGTTTCACCTACCCCAAAAGTTGTCGTGTTTAATGGATTTCTCATATTTTGTGGTACATGTCTCAACCCTGCAATTGCCGCCATTTCTATTACAGCTGTCTTTATACCATTTTCCTCAAAAACACCAAAGAAAGATTTTATAGGTTTACCAACCGGACCCATCACTTGTGTTTTTACTTTTCTGCCTTCTTTTAGTTTTGTAATCGTATCTACAAAACCTTCTCCACCATCTACCATAGGAATAGTAGTGACATCATGATAAGGATTCACTTTGTTTATTCCTCTCGAAATAGAATTTCCAACTTCTTCGGCACTTAAGCTCTCTTTAAACCCTGAAGGTACAACTACAATTTTCATTTTAATTTCCTCCTCTATTTGTACTTCGCTATCTTTAACTTATCTACAATGTACATTTACATAGTTCACAAACAATTAGAGGAAAATTAAAAATTGATTAAAAAGAAAAAAACACCCAATAAATTCACGTTAAATGTGAAAATATCGGGTGTTTTTCTTTTAAATATTATAATGTTTTATTCGTTACGATTTAAATCTTGAATCATGCGTTCGATTTTATTACCGTAGTCAATTGATTCATCGTATTTAAAGTGTAACTCTGGTAAGATACGTAATTTCATACGGCTTCCAAGTTCGGATTTAATAAATCCTTTTGCTTTTTCTAAGCCTTCGAATGTTTCTTCTTTTTCTTTATCTGACCCCAATACTGTTAAATAAACAGTAGCATCTGATAAATCACCTGGTAGTTCAACATCAGTAATTGTTAAGAAACCAACTCTAGGGTCTTTAAGCTTGTTATTTATTATATCCATAAGTTCTTTTTTCATTTGTTCTCCAACACGTTCAGAACGAATACTCATTAAAATTCACCTCTTTATTAGTCATTACGACTATCTATACAATTATTTATTATAACACATGCCATAATGCTTAAAAAGATAATCGTTTGCACGTTTAAAAAGTTTATTAAAAATTATTAATTTTATTATAAATGATACTTCTAGCGTCTTTCCCTTCTTCAATTGGAAAGATTGGGAATACATGATTTTGGTTCACATATTCATGATAAGCAACGTCGTTTGAAAATTTTTGAAGTTTTTCTTTAAACAATCTAATATCCGGCAACAATATTTCTCTTGTGCCTACAAAAATAGTCATAGGAGGCAGTGATTGCAAATCTCCATATATAGGTGATAATAAATGATGATTTTTATTCGTATGGCCACACCATAAATCACCACAAAATTGTAAACTTTCAATATCAAGCATTGGATCGCTTTGTTGCAGCTCTTCTGTAATATCTTTGTTATCCATATTCATATCTATCCAAGGTGAAAGTAAAAATGCATGAAGCGGTTGCTTAATGTGTTGTTCTTTTAATAATTGCATAAGTCCTACAGCTAATCCGCCACCTGCAGAATCACCAATAATAACAACTTCCTCGTGTTCTTCAATCATGCGTCTATATAAATCAATGATTAACTCATATGATCTAATAAATATTTGATTCGGCGCTTTCGGATATATAGGTACTTCCACTTTTAAATTTACAGTTTTAGCAAGTTCATCTATAAATTTATGGTGATAAATGGTTGGTTGGTGTATATAAGCGCCACCATGCAAGTATAAAATACCTACTTTTGAGTTTAAGTTAGAGTTATATGTTAATACTTGCATTTCGTCAATTTGATATTCATTTATTTTTGTTTTAGGTTTAAATAATTTTGGTAAGGTATATCGTTTTTCATTTTCCTCATATAATTCATTTACAAACTCAGATTTAGATTCATAACTTTCATATTTAGGAAATGTATTTTGCGCTGCGATCATCCATTCAACGATTTGACTTTTCATACTTCTTTTAGATAATTTTTTAACAACATACTGACTAGCTACTAAGCTAGCACCAATAGTAATTACACCTTTTGCCCAGGTTTTCATGTACATCTACTCCATATTAATTGATATTAAATTTATTCCCTTAAATATACTTAAATATTCATAAAATAACAAATATTACCTATTAAAAAATAAGAGTAAGAATGTTTTTTAGTATAATTAAGGCAACGATGAAGATAACAATACTTGAAATTTTATTCAAATATATAATCCATTGACCTGTTTTATCAACTGTTCCAACGATTTTACCTAAAATCGCTAATAAAATAAACCAAAGCCATGAAATCAAAATAGTGGATGCTGTGAAGATAAATTTATCTAATCCTTCATAAACTGAAGCACTTGTACCAATTACACCAATTGTATCCATGATAGCGTGTGGATTTAATAATGATACTGATATCGCAAACCCAACTTGTTTTTTAGCAGACATAGAAGGCTGATATTCCAAACTTTGAGGTTTTTCCTTCCATAATACAATCCCCATATAAATTAAAAATATAAATCCTATTATATATACAACAAGTTGTAATACCGGCAATGATAATAGAACAAGCGATACGCCTAATACTGCTAATAAAATTAAAAGCGTGTCACATAGACCTGCAGTAATAATTACAGGTATTGTTTTTCTAATTTGTTTATGATTAGCGCCTTGATTAAAAATAAACACATTTTGTGCACCTAAAGGTAAAATTAGACCAAGCGCTAATAATAAACCGTGTAAAAAAGCAGCCACTATTTTTTCCTCCTAAAATAAGAATCGTCTTTAAAAACATATGATTCTTATTTTACTATTCAGAAAACTTCTATGCTACTATAATTTTGATTTTGTATTGTTTTTATGATTACTGTTCCTGCTTTTTTAAAAGAATCTTTATCATAATCTTTATTATATTTTAACTCAAAAGAAATGGTTTCATTAGGTCGTATTTCAATTGTTTCTTCTTCATTAAAGCTATTAATACTTATCTCATTATATTTTTTAACATTGCTAATAATATTCAATAGCGATTGTGGGTCTTTATATAATGTTTTTATTTTAAAATATTTAACTGAATTTGTAGTGTTTTCAAGTTTTAAGCTAAAGTTCTTATGAGACGTTATTGGTAATTTCGGTTTAAATATATATTGTGATTTTTTTCTTGATACTTCTAAATCCAGTGAATAAATTAAATTTACTTCGCCTACTTCTATAGTTATATTTTGATTTAATTTGTCTATTGTTTCTATTTTTTTATTTAGATTTTTTGTTATAGATTGGAATACATTGTTTAACTTTTCATCATATATATCTGAATAATTTATTTTGTATAAATTATTGTGATTTTGCTGAGATAATATACTATTTTCTTCTACCATTGCCAAAATAGCTTTATTAGCACCTAAATAATCACTTAACTTCGATGGTAAATATGGGTGCGTGTTTTTATATTCTTTTGTTTTTGCATCTAATATTATTAATATATCCATTTTAGTTGTTAAGTTAAGACAATCTAAATACGACACAGTATCATTTAAATAAACATTTGAATAGTCATTGATACGTTCTAATTCGTCATGACTAAGGTGCTTAATGTTCGTAAATATATGAAATTGAATTATTAAGTCAGTTTGGCTTAATAATTCATCTACCATGTCTAAAAATAAATTCAAACTTCTCGTCTCGTAAAAATTCCCAAAATAACCTATTTGTACAGCTTTTTCATTCATCGGATAATAGTAATCGGTTTTATAATATAAATCATTATTAGGTATAGGATACCTGTCTATTTTACTTTTGCTTTTAATAAAATTTTGAAGGTTATTAGAAAAGCAGCTCGTCTTATATTCAAGTTGATATTCGTTTGTAAATAATAATTCGTCTGCAAAAGCAAAACCAATAAGCTCTGCTAAATTAAATAAACTCTCGTCGACATATGGCAAAAATGGTTGGAAATCTTCTTCTAACTTTAAAGATTCTAAAAGCATATTATATACTTCTATAGAACTATATCTTTCTTTTGATTTAATATCATATAATAAAGGATCTGAAAATTCAGCAACCCATTTAATATTAGGATTATTCAATTTAATAAATAACGATGAAAAATATGAAGATGGAAATAACACGCTACTGTACAGAGTTTCATATTTTTCTTTATTATTTAAATAAAAACTAAAAGCTTCATCTATAAATTGTGAGATCAGTCCAAAATCAGAAAAACTAACTGAGCTTTTTGAAACTTTATGTTGGTCTATTTTATCAATACATATACTTTTTAGCTTAAAATCTTTTTCTCTTTTTGATGTCATATCATTGCTGAATATATCTACAATTTTATCGTTGTTAGAAATCCTTTTTGCCATTAAAATACCACTATTATCAATGAATGGTGGGAAACAATATGCTATCACTAATTCTTTTGCCATACCTATATTTACAAAATATTCATTCAAATGATTATAATTTTTCATATTCAATAAGTTTACAACTTCGTTCTTATATTCAGGATATACTTTTAAAAATTTAGAAATAAACCCTGTTTGTGCATTATATTTTGTTGAAATAAATTTCTTAACTCTAGAATGTAAATTACTTTCTAATAATTTATCCAAAGTATCTAATACATCTAACCTTTGAGCAATATTAAAATCATAAGAAAATTTGCCTCTTGAAACTGAATTTTCATTCAGTAGACGGTAATATACGACTTCTTTATCCAGATTGATAACTTCTATTTTCGGATTGAATTTTGCATATAAATAACAATAGAAAACAGTGTCTTCACCACTTAACAAAGTAGGATTAAAATTTACTGCCTCTAAGTAATGACTAGGTATAAACTTACAAGTTGTAATGCCTAAAATAGCGTGTATATTGAATAAACTATAACCTGTTTCTTTGTACTTTATTAAAGGTAAGTTCACTGGATTATTTTTAACAATCGATCCATCATTTAACATATCATGAATTTGAGTTACTAAAATTGTATCTTCTTTAAGTAATTGAAAACTTTCTTCTATATAATTCGAAGAAATAAAGTCATCAACGTCGAGAAAAGTTGTATGTGAATATTTTACGTATTGCATCCCTAAATTTCTTGCTTTAGAAGCTCCCGTTTCATCACTGATTAAAACTAAATGTTTAAAATTCATATGGTCAACATGATGAATTAAATATTGATAAGTTTCTTCAAATACACCATTTAATACAAAAATCACTTCGAATTTTGCTTCTTTTACAATTAAATTATTTAAGTTTTTTATTAACCCCTCTATATAAGTCATGCCTTCGTGAATCGGAATAATAATAGAAATACCTTTATCAAATTTTATTGTTTCATTCATCACTTAACCAACTTTCTATTTAAAATTTAACGAAATTTAGTTTTTCTACTTATCATGTGAGGTATTTTTTCTAAAATTTGTTGATTAGTGGATTTTTGTACATTTAATAGTTCGGTAGAATACAAATTAAATATTAGGTAACGACCTTCAATTTGTATATTTTTAATTAAAAATCCATCAACTGAAAGTTCATTTATATGTATGTTTTCATAAACATTTATAAGAATTTTTATTTTAAAATGTTTATTACTGTATCGTGAGAGTATATCAATTATACTTTGTAAATTAACGTCATAACAAAGTACTGTACAGTCAATCATGTCAATTTCTTCATGAATATTCCTCAAACTATTCAAATCTTCTAAAGTATTAATTGTTATCTTTTCTATTTTGTAATCTATTAAAGATAATTCTAAATTAGTCATTGTGTAATCCCCTCTTTTTATTTTGGTTAACTCATATCGAATATCTTCTAATCAACTCTAATATATCTAAGTTTATTTATGATATATTCAAATTAATTTCCATAATAAATCCCCTTTATATCATCAAATCTATTTATAACCATTTATCAAAGATTATCATAACTTTATTAAGTATATGTTAATAATGTAAATTCAATTTATACTTTTCCAAAAATAGTAATATAGTCATTATCAATATAATTAGAAATAAGTATTGCAAAATAAAAGAAAAAGATATAAAATTAAATCGTAATAATTACGTTTTAATAAAAGGAGGATTCGATATGGCAGAAAAAACAGACATACAAACAGCTCGTCGTAATTTGAGAAGTCCAAACATCAAGACGCGTAAAAGAGCGTTGAAAATAATAAAAAACTTCAAACGCGCTGCTAGAATCAAAAACATTCAAAATAATGCCGCTTCATAATTTACGTATAAATTTAATCACGATCTAATTTCAATGAATTAAGTCATAAATGCCCTAAAGCCAAAAACCAAAATAACAAAAGCCAATCATTTAATGGTTGGCTTTTATTATTTTTAAATTTTCTTCCACTTAATATATACATGTATCTATATAGATGGTATTCTATATAATGTTAAGGAGGATTTAATATGTCTTATAAAGAAATAGCATCATTATTAAAAGTTTTAGCTGATCCTAGTAGATTAGAAATTATCGATTTATTATCTTGTGGTGAGCTTTGTGCTTGTGACATTCTGGAACATTTTGAATTTTCTCAGCCTACGCTCAGTCATCATATGAAATCTTTAGTGGATCAGAATCTAGTTTTTACTAGAAAAGATGGTAATAAGCGGTTTTATAAATTAAATGATGAATTGTTAACAGAAATTAACTCTAATATTGAGCTTATTCATACATCTAATCATCAATGTATTTGTAAGGATATGAAGAAAGGTGAATGTAACTCATGACTATACTTGCAATCGCCATTTTTCTTATTACTTTAATTTTTGTAATTTGGCAACCTAAAGGACTAGATATTGGTATTACTGCTTTAGTTGGCGCTATTGTAGCTATCATTACTGGTGTTGTCAGTTTTTCTGATGTCTTTGAAGTTACGGGTATTGTTTGGAATGCTACTTTAACATTTGTAGCAGTTATTTTAATTTCTCTTATTCTAGATGAAATTGGTTTCTTTGAATGGTCTGCTATACATATGGTTAAAGCATCAAAAGGCAATGGTATTAAAATGTTTGTATACATTATGTTACTCGGTTCAATTGTAGCTGCGTTTTTCGCTAACGATGGAGCTGCGTTAATTTTAACACCTATAGTCTTAGCGATGGTTCGTCATTTAGGTTTCGACAAGAAAGTTATATTTCCATTTATTATAGCGAGTGGATTTATAGCTGATACAACTTCTTTACCTTTAATCGTAAGTAACTTAGTGAACATCGTATCTGCTGACTACTTCAATATAAGTTTCTTAGAATATTTAGGTCGAATGATTATCCCTAATATCTTTTCTTTAATCGCTAGTATAGTTGTATTGTGGTTATATTTTAGAACGTCTATACCTAAAACATTTGATGCTACTCATATAAAAGCACCACATGAAGCGATTAAAGATAAAAAATTATTTAATATTTCTTGGATTGTATTAATTGTACTTTTAGCTGGATATTTAGTGAGTGAATTTATCAATATACCTGTTTCAATTATAGCGGGTATAATAGCTATCATCTTCTTGATTCTTGCAAGAAGATCCCCTGCTGTTAATACTAGATCAGTTATTAAAGGTGCACCATGGAACATTGTTATTTTTTCTATTGGTATGTACTTAGTAGTCTTTGGATTAAAAAATGTAGGGATTACTACAATACTGGCTGATATATTAAACTATATTGCCGGTTATGGCTTATTTAGTAGTATTATGGGAATGGGCTTTATCGCAGCATTTCTTTCTTCTGTCATGAATAATATGCCAACAGTTTTGATAGATGCTATAGCAATTGATCAATCAAATACAATAGGCTTAATTAAAGAAAGCATGGTATACGCAAACGTTATAGGTTCCGACTTAGGACCAAAAATAACACCAATTGGTTCATTAGCAACATTATTGTGGTTACACGTTTTAACACAAAAAGGTGTCAAAATAAAATGGGGAACATACTTTAAAACAGGTATTATCATTACCATCCCTGTGCTATTCATTACTTTATTAGGACTGTATATTACAATGCTTATTTTTTAAAGTTTATAATTTAGAGGGATCTGATATATAAATATCCTAAAAATCCAAAGACAGTAGAAATTCATTATTAAAATTGAATTTCTACTGTTTTTCTTATATTTATTGCCATTAAGACAATTACTAATTCGCTTTTTACTTTGCATTTTCCTCGAGAAGATATACGAAACTCCTTTATTTTTGGTTCAACTTTTGGGTTGCACTTTATAAAGGTGCATTTACTTGGATTATTGAGGTAGAAAATCCAATAAAAGTGTGCATAGTTAGATTATTATCTTAATTAATCCAATAAAAGTGTGTCTACTTGGATTATTGAAGTAGAAAATACAATAAGAGCATGTTTAGTTGGATTATTGTCGGAGTAAATCCAATAAAGTATGTCTACTTGGATTATTGTTATAGAAAATCCAATAAAAGTGTGGGTAGTTGGATTATTGTCGGAGTAAATCCAATAAAAGTGTGTCTACTTGGATTATTGCCTTAGTAAATCCAATAAGAGTATGGTTAATTGGATTATTGTCGGAGTAAATCCAATAAAAGTGTGTCTACTTGGATTATTGAAGTAGAAAATACAATAAGAGCATGTTTAGTTGGATTATTGTCTTAGTAAATCCAATAAAAGTGTGCGTACTTGGTTTATTGTTATAGAAAATCCAATAAAAGTGTGTCTACTTGGATTATTGAGGTAGAAAATCCAATAAGGGCGCATATAATTGGATTTACGTAATTGTAAATCCAACTAAAATATCAACTCATTTTTAACTAAAAAAAGCAGGGAAGAATCTATCTTTATAGATTCTTCCCTGCTTTTATAATTATTATTTTCTTTCAATTTCAACCATCTTGAACGCTTCAAAAATGTCGCCTTCTTTAATGTCATTGAATTTTTCAATAGTGATACCACATTCATATCCAGTCGCAACTTCTTTAGCGTCATCTTTGTAACGTTTTAATGTATCTAATTCACCTTCAAAGATTACGATTCCGTCACGAATGATACGTACGCTTGCATCTCTAGTAATTTTACCATCTGTTACATAACTACCTGCAATCGTACCAACTTTTGATACTTTGAACGTTTGACGTACTTCAGCTTGTCCAATTACTTGTTCTTCGTATTCAGGATCTAATAATCCTTTCATAGCTGATTCGATTTCTTCGATTACTTTATAGATAATGCGGTGTAATCTCATATCTACGTTTTCTTCTTCTGCTGCACGTTTAGCGCCTGCATCTGGTCTTACGTTAAATCCAATAATAATACCATTTGATGCTGCTGCCAATGTAACGTCAGATGCGTTAATTGCACCTACTGCTGTATGAATAATACGTACGTTTACACCGTCAACGTCAATTTTCATTAATGATGCTGCTAAAGCTTCTACTGAACCTTGTACATCACCTTTAATAATAATATTTAAGTCTTTCATTTCACCTTGTTTCATTTGTTCGAACAAGTTATCTAAAGAAACACTCTTACTATCTTGACGTTGTTTCAAGATATTTTCTTGTTGACGTTTTTCACCAATTTGACGAGCTTGTTTTTCGTTTTTGAATACTACAAATCTATCTCCAGCTTGTGGTACATCATGTAAACCTGTAATTTCAACAGGTGTAGATGGACCAGCTGTTTTGATACGCTTACCTAAGTCACTCACCATAGCACGTACACGTCCATATGTGTTACCAACTACAAGTGAATCTCCAACTTCTAATGTACCATTTTGTACTAATAAAGAAGCGGCAGGTCCGCGAGATTTATCTAATTCTGCTTCGATTACAGTACCAACTGCTGCACGGTCAGGATTAGCTTTTAATTCTTCAATTTCAGAAACCAGACCAATCATTTCTAACAATTCGTCTATTCCTTCACGTTGTATAGCAGATAAGTGAACGAATATTGTATCGCCACCCCAGTCTTCAGGGAATAATCCATGCTCACCAAGTTCTTGTTTTACTCTGTCTGGATTTGCTGTTGGTTTATCAACTTTGTTTACTGCAACAATAATAGGTACTTCTGCTGCTTTAGCATGGTTAATCGCTTCAATAGTTTGAGGCATTACACCATCATCAGCTGCTACTACTAATACAGTAATATCAGTTACTTGGGCACCACGTGCACGCATAGTTGTAAACGCAGCATGTCCTGGTGTATCTAAGAATGTGATTTTTTTGTCGTTGTTTTCGATTTGGTAAGCACCGATATGTTGAGTAATACCGCCCGCTTCACCAGCTGTAACACGAGTGTGACGAATTGAATCTAGTAATGTTGTTTTACCGTGGTCAACGTGTCCCATAATTGTTACAACTGCTGGACGTTCTACTAATCGAGCATCATCAGCTTCTTCATCTTCGAAATAATTTTCTAAATCTGTTGCATCAACATGTACTTCTAATTCAGCTTCAATATCATAATCCGCACAAATCAATTCTACAGTTTCAGTGTCTAATGCTTGGTTAATGTTCGCAACAATACCAAGTAAGAATAATTTTTTAATAATTTCTGAAGCATCTTTATTAATTTTTTCAGATAGTTCACCAACTGTGATACCTTCTTCATAAGTAATTAATGAAGGTGTTTCTTGTACAACTTCTTTAGGCTGTTGTTGGTTACTTTGTTTATTATTCTTTTGATTTTTCTTTTGTTGTTTTTTATTTTTTGGCTTGTTGTTATTTTTATTGTTCTTGTTGTTTTGATTTGATTGATTATTGTTTGGTTTATTTGAATTTGCGTGAGTACTTGTTTGTTCTTTTTTAGTTGTTTCTGGCTTAGTTGCCTCTTGTTTTTTAAACGCTTTATTTAATGTTTTAATGTCGTTCTCCTCTAGTGCTTGCATGTGATTTGATACTTCTACACCGTTTTTCTTTAATTCATCTATAATATCTTTACTCTTTAAGTTAACTTCTTTTGCATACTCATATATTCTTTTTTTACTCATATACTCACTCCTCATGAAAATCATGAATCATCGTTTTTAGCTTCTTGCTAAATCCAATGTCAGTTATGCCCAACACCACTCTGCTTTCTTTTCCAATTGCGTAGCCTAATTCAAAGCGTGTAGCAAATGTTAAAAGTGTTACATGATAAGTTGCACATTTATTTTTTATATTTTTTGTAACGTTTGCTGCAGCATCTTCTGAAAGTATGACAAGTTTTACATTTCCTCGTCTTATTTCGCTTATAACAATTTCTTCACCAGTCTTAATTTTTCTAGCTCTTGTCGCTAGTCCAAGAAGGTTTAAAATTTGATCTTTTTTACTTATATTCATTTAGGTATACGCTCTCGATAGATTAATCGAATGATTTCTTTATACACAGGTTCAAGTGTTGATTTATTGCTATCAAAATAGCGTTCCAACTTACCTTGTTCTTGTGCTTTTTCTACGATTTCTAAATCTTTTGAAACATATGCGCCACGTCCAGGTGCTTTACCTGTAGCGTCAGCTTTGATTTCGCCTTCTTTATTCTTTACTACACGAATCATATCATTTTTAGGTTTCATTTCATTTGAAAGTATACATTTGCGCATTGGTATTTTTTTCTTTTTCATGACAAAATCACCTCACTTTATGATTCTTCAGTTGAAATAATTCCAGCTTCTCTTGCGTCTGATTCTGATTTTATATCAATTTTCCAACCAGTTAATTTAGCAGCAAGACGTGCGTTTTGCCCTCTTTTACCAATAGCTAAAGATAATTGATAATCTGGTACAACAACTGTTGTAGATTGGTTCTCTTCATCAACTAAAACTTCGACAACTTGAGAAGGACTTAAAGCATTTCTTACGAACACTCTTGGATCTTCGTCCCATTCTACAATATCAATTTTTTCTCCACCTAATTCATTAACTACAGCTTCAACACGAACACCTTTAGCACCAACACATGCACCAACAGCATCAATATCACCATTATCTGATGTTACACTGATTTTAGAACGGTCACCAGCTTCTCTTGCTACTGATTTAACAATAACAGTACCATCATATATTTCTGGTACTTCTTGCTCAAATAGACGCTTTAAAAGCCCTGGATGAGTGCGTGATACAAAAATTTGTGGTCCTTTAGTAGTTTGTTCAACTTTGTTTACATAAACTTTTATGCGTTCGTTCGGTAAATATTGTTCATTAGGACTTCTTTCAGCTTCTGAAAGTACAGCTTCTGTACGACCTAAATTAACATAAACATAACGGTGATCTACACGGTCAATTACACCTGTTACAATATCATCTTCTTTATCGATAAATTCATCATAAAGAATTCCTCTTTCAGCATCTCTTAAACGTTGCATAACAGCTTGTTTTGCTGCTTGTGCACCGACACGACCGAAATCTCTAGGTGTAACGTCTTCTTCGTATACATCTCCAATTTCATATGCTGGGTTAGATAATAAAGCTGTGTCTAAAGCTACTTGACCTTTATAGTCTTCAACGTCTTCAACAACATCTTTCCTAGAAATTACTTTGTAAGTACCTTCGTCTAAATTTAATTCAATTCTAACATTTTTGGCACTATCGTAATTTTTTTTATAAGCTGTAATTAAAGCCGCTTCTATTGCATCAATTAATACCTCTCGTGGTATTCTTTTTTCCTTTTCAAGGTATTCAATTGCAAGTAATAATTCATTACTTTTCACAATGTATCCTCCTTTATATTATAACATTACGGATCGACGTGCTTTTGCAATTTTTTTGCGAGGCAACGTGACATTTTTAGTTCTTGTTTTAATTTTCACTTCAAGTGTTATCGTTTCTTCAGTTACTTCTTTTAAAACGCCTAACCATTCTTTATCTCCTTCAACATGTTCGTATAAAGAGATAAATACAGGTTGCTCAATTGCATTTTGATAGTCTTTTTCTTTTTTCAACGGACGTTCCGCACCTGGAGAAGATACATCCATAAAATACGGCTCTTTAATAGGGTCTTCTTTATCCATAACTTCACTTATCTTTTCAGAGGCAATTGTGCAATCGTTTAAATCAACGCCACCGTCTTTATCAATTGCAATACGTAGATAGTAATCTTGCCCTTCTTTAACGTATTCTACATCTACTAATTCATAATTTAACGTTTCGAGTATTGGTTGAATAATTTCCTCAACTTGTGCTGCAACTTTACTCATAATGACCTCCCTCTTAATACAAACAGAAAAGAGCGGGAAAGGTCCCACTCTTTTAACGTCAGAGTATTATTTTAAGCAATAATAGTATATCACATAAATCAGGCATGCTCAAGGATATACGTTACAAATCAAAAATAGAAAGCTGAGCTTTATCAGGCATATTTGGCAGTGAACCTAACTCATCTAAATACTCAATAACTTTCTGAGAAACACCCGCTTTTTTATTTAAATCTTCTTTTGCTAAAAACGGTCCTTCTTCTCTTGTTTCGACGATTCTTTTCGCAACGTTTTCACCTAGACCTGGAACAGCAATGAATGGAGGAATTAAAGTATCTCCTTCAATCTTAAATTCAAATGAATCACTTTTCTCCAAGCTAACTGGTTGTATTCTAAATCCACGGTGTGCCATTTCGTTTGCGATTTCTAATACAGTCAATACATCTTTTTCTTTTTTAGCTAATTCATGGAATCGGCTATAGTATTCTTTTATTACTGTTTTAATTGACTCTTTATCCCTAGTCATAGTTTTTAAATCAAAATCTGTTGCACGTACAGTAAAGTAACTAGCGTAATAGTAAAGTGGGTAATGCACTTTAAAGTATGCAATTCTTAAAGCCATTAATACATATGCAGCAGCGTGGGCTTTAGGGAACATGTACTTAATTTTTTTACATGAGTCTAAATACCAATCAGGCACATTATTTTCTTTCATAGCTTCTTCGAATTCATCTGTTAACCCTTTACCTTTACGTACTGCCTCCATTATTTTAAAGGCAAGCGACGGTTCTAGCCCATTATACATTAAATAAACCATAATATCGTCACGACAACCGATAACACTTGATAAATCACAAGTACCAGCTTTAATTAAATCTTGTGCGTTACCTAACCAAACGTCCGTACCGTGAGATAATCCTGATATTTGTACAAGTTCAGAGAATGTCGTTGGTTTTGTATCTTCTAGCATTTGTCTAACAAAGCCTGTACCAAATTCAGGTACGCCAAATGTTCCAGTTTTACATAAAATATCTTCTTCAGTTACACCTAATGATTCAGGCGTACTGAAAATTCTCATTGTTTCTTTATCATCTACTGGAATGGTCTTAGGATCTATCCCAGATAAGTCTTGTAACATTCTAATCATTGTTGGATCATCGTGTCCAAGTATATCCAATTTAAGAATATTATCGTGAATAGAATGGAAGTCAAAGTGTGTTGTTTTCCACGCTGATTTTTGATCATCGGCTGGATATTGTATCGGTGTAAAATCATATATATCCATATAGTCAGGTACTACAATAATACCTCCTGGGTGCTGACCAGTTGTTCTCTTAACACCTGTACAACCTTTAACTAATCGGTCAACCTCTGCCCCTCTTTTATGAATACCTTGGTCGTTTAAATAACCTTTTACATATCCGAAAGCAGTCTTTTCGGCAACTGTACCTATTGTACCAGCTCTGAATACTTTATCTTCACCAAATAACTCTTTAGTATAATTATGTGCTTCAGGCTGATATTCACCACTAAAGTTTAAGTCAATATCCGGTACTTTGTCTCCTTTGAAACCTAAGAATGTTTCAAAAGGAATATCTTGTCCTTCTTTAATCATTTCGACATCGCATTTTTCACATTTTTTATCTGGTAAGTCGAATCCTGAACCTACAGAACCATCGTCAAAGAAGTGACTTTCTTTACATTTAGGGCATATATAATGTGGTGGCAATGGGTTAACTTCTGTAATTTCAGTCATAGTAGCTACAAAGCTAGATCCGACTGAACCACGTGACCCTACTAGGTATCCATCGTTTAATGACTTCTTAACCAATCTTTGTGATATTAAATAAATAACAGCAAATCCGTTACCAATAATACTTTCAAGTTCTTTCTCTAAACGGTCTATTACGATTTGTGGTAAATCTTCTCCGTATAAGGCTCTTGCATTATTGTAACTCATTTCTCGAATTTCTTCGTTGGCACCTTCCATATTCGGTGTATATAACTCATCTTTAATTGGTACAACAGTTTCTAAACGATCAGCTAAGTCATTACTATTCTTAACGACAATCTCATAAGCTTTCTCTTCACCTAAGAAATGGAACTCATCTAGCATTTCATCTGTAGTTCTAAAGTGTGCTTTAGGTAAAGTTTGACGATTTAATGGATTACCTGGCTGTGAGGCGATAAGTATTTTTCGAGCTATTGCATCTTGTTCATATAAATAATGCGCATTTCCTGTAGCAATAACTGGAATGTTTAATTTTTCGCCCACACTTAATATTCTATGATAAATTTCTTCCATTGTTTCGTTATCTTTTATAAGCTCTCTATCTAATAAACCTTGGTAAAGGCTTTTAGGTTGAACTTCAATATAATCATAATATTGGGCTACTTTTTCAACTTCATTTTGGTCTTTTTGCATAACTGTTGTAAATACTTCACCTTCGTCACACGCACTTCCAACAAGTATACCTTCTCGGTGCTCATTTAATAATGAACGCGGTATTCGCGGTGTACGATAAAAATAGTCTACTAACGAAGCACTTACAATTTTGAATAAGTTTTTAAGGCCAACTTGGTTTTGGACGATTAACGTAACATGAGATGGTCTAGCTCTCTTATACGCTTCGTCATTGGAAAGTCTGTCATTAATTTCATTATGATTATATACCTCTAACTCTTCGAGCTGTTTTAACATTTTTATAAAAATATGTGCTGTTGTTTCAGCATCGTAAATAGCTCTATGGTGTTGAGTTAACTCGACGCCATACTTTTTAGCTAAGAAGTTCAACCCGTGTTTACCATACTCTGTATTCACAGTTCTTGATAATTCTAATGTATCGATAACAGCATTTTTAGTTGCACCAAGACCTATTTTTTCAAAACCTGTATCAATAAAGCCCATATCAAACGAAGCGTTATGGGCGATATAAATTGCATCACCAACAAATTCGTGGAAATCTCTCAGAACTGTCTCTATATCCGGTTGTCCTTGAAGCATTTCATCTGTAATTCCAGTTAAGTTTTTAATCGTTTCTGATAAACGTTCACCAGGATCTGAAAATCGTTCAAATGTGTCTACTACTTCACCATTTCTCACTTTAACTGCTGCTAACTCAATAATTTGATCATATTGACTGGATAAACCCGTTGTCTCAACGTCAAATACTATATAAGTAGCTGTCTTTAAAGGAATATCTTGTGATTTATATGCAATTGGTACACCGTCATCGACAAGCATACCTTCCATGCCATAAATCATTTTTATATCATTTTTCAACGCAGCTGCGTGGGCATCTGGGTATCCTTGTACACCGTTGTGGTCAGTTATTGCGATTGCTTTATGACCCCATTTAGCAGCTTGTTCTACGTATTTACCGATGTGAGTAATACCATCCATTTGACTCATTGATGTATGTAAATGTAGTTCAACACGCTTATCTGGTGCTTTATCAAGTTTAGGTGCTTTTTTAATTTCATGTATATCTGTCATCATCATGACAAGATCTCTAATAAATTGATCTTGTTCAATTCTACCTTGAGCACGAACCCAAGTACCTACTTTTAACGCTTTGAAGTGCTCTAAATCATCTTTACCTTTGCGCGTAAACATTTTTAATATAAGTGAATCTGTGTAGTCTGTAATTTTTAACGTTACAATATGTCTACCACTCTTCAACTCTTTCATTTCTATATCAAATATCACACCTTCTAGTGCAACTTTGAATTCTTCTTCAATAATATCTTCAATTTTTCTAATACTATCTACAGTAATATCTTTACCTATTTGACATCTAGCAACAGCATTTTCATCTCCGCCAGATTCGGCTTTCTCTTTCTTCATTCTTTCCATTTTCTCAGATGCAATGCGTGCTGCTTCTTCATCTTCTTGTTGAATATGAGCTTCAAATGATTCCAACTCTCTTCTCATTTGTTCTTCATTATCCATCGTTTCAAATACAACACGACTGATGTTAAATCCGCATTTCTTCAGTGCTTGAACTAAAGAGCCATTCACTCTTTTTTCAAAATAATCACGTTCAACATCATTATTCACTTGCACTTTAACTACATCATCAGAGAAAATAATAGGCTTTTGTTTTAACTGATGTTTAACTTTATCACTAATACCCGTACCATCTATACAATGTGGCATATATTTTAAGATATGCTCATCTATTTGTTCCTTATTTTCCACTTCAATTGTCCAATCAACTTGTGCAATGCTTTGAAATACACTTTGCAGTTGATTTGTAAAAACTAGATACATTTCACTTGATAAATAGTATGGTAACTTTATATAAAAATGCCATAATCTTTTAGATTGAGAGACATTTATACGTGTTAATTCACCTTGTCCAACTATTTCTTTATCAAGTTCATCTGTTATGTTCAATTGTGTGAGTAACGTTTGGAATTTTTCTTTTCCTGTCATTGACAATTGCACGACCACCTTCATCAAAATGAAAAAGAGGCTATTTTTCATATTAGCCTCTTTAAATATCTTATATTATATCAGATTTTATACTTCTTATCAGTTTATTTCACTGCATCGTAATATGCTTTGATTACTTCTTCAATTTCATCAACATGTACTTCTTGGCTTTCCGTATTATCACGGCGTTTCACTTCTACTATACCTTCAGAAGCTTTTTTACCAACCATAATACGAACAGGTAATCCAATTAAATCAGCGTCGTTAAATTTAACGCCAGCACGTTCTTTACGATCATCATATAAAACATCAAATTTCTCTCTTAATTGTTCATATATTTGATCTGAAAGTTCTTTTTGTGCTTCCTGTTTAGGATTAATTGCGATTAAATGTAAATCATATGGTGAAATTGCTTTTGGCCATATAATACCATTATCATCATGGTGTTGTTCTATAACTGCTGATAAAGTTCTAGAAATACCTACACCGTAGCACCCCATAATTAATGGTTGTGCTCTTCCTTGCTCGTTAAGGAATGTAGCATTCATGCTTTCTGAATATTTTGTACCAAGTTTAAACACTTGTCCAACCTCTATACCTTCAGCGAATTTTGCATTCCCTAAGTTATTAGGCAAAGCTTCACCTTCAAGTATAAATCTAAAGTCACCATATGCTTCAACTTTAAAGTCTCTATCAACGTTAGCATTTAAATAATGATAGCCATCTTCGTTAGCACCTACTGCAAGGTTATTAATATCTTGTATAAATTGGTCAGCATAAATTTTTATTTTATCAACATTAACTGGGCCTAAGCTACCTGGTTTTGCTCCCATAATATTTTCTATTTCTGTTTCAGTTGCTAACTCAATATTTTCAGTTTTAAAGAATGATTTCAACTTAACATCATTTAATTCATGATGACCTCTAATTAATATCATGACATACTCGTCATCAACTTTAATAATCATAGATTTAATGATTCTATCTAACGTTACATTTAAGAAGTCTGCTAACGCCTGTGCAGTTTTTACATCAGGTGTTTCTACTTTTTCTAATTCTTTAATTTCTGTATGTTCAGGGTTTGGTGTATACACGACTTCAGCTTTTTCAATATTTGCTGCAAAATCAGTTGAATCACTATAAACGATTGTGTCTTCACCAATTTCAGCTAACGCCATAAATTCGTGTGTATGATCGCCACCAATTGCGCCGGAATCGGCTAACACAGGTCTGAATTTCAGCCCAACTCTAGTAAATATATTATGATACGCATTATACATATCGTTATATGTTTCATCTAATGACTCTTCATCAGAATGGAAAGAATACGCATCCTTCATGATAAACTCTCTTCCACGTAATAAACCGAAACGTGGGCGTTTTTCATCTCTAAATTTAGATTGAATTTGGAATAATGTTATTGGTAAACGTTTATATGATTTCAATTCATCACGTACTAATGATGTAATAATTTCCTCATGTGTTGGTCCAAGAGCAAAGTCACGATTATTTCGGTCTTTTAATCTCATTAATTCTGAACCGTAAGCTTCCCATCTACCTGATTCTTCCCATAATTCTGAAGGTTGAAGTACAGGCATTAGAACTTCAACGCCATCAATTCTTTCCATTTCTTCTCGAACAATTCGTTCAATTTTATTTAATACACGTTTAGCAGTAGGTAAATAACTATATATACCTCTAGCATTTTGTTTGATCATACCAGATTTAAGTAGAAATTTATGACTGATTGATTCAGCTTCAGCTGGTTCTTCTCTCAGTGTAGGTATAAATACTTTTGATTGTTTCATTTTTTTCCTCCTGTTCGTTACATGAAGTACCGTTGAATGTCATTCCACGTAACCATAATCATCACGAATATTAAAAATACAGCCCCAATAGATAACATTACCATTTCGGCCTTCTTGTTAATCGGCTTTCTAAATATCATTTCATATATAACAAATAGTAATCTACCACCATCCAAAGCTGGTATAGGTAGTAAATTCATTATACCTAAGTTAACACTTAGTAAAGCTGTAAAGCCCATTAATGTAACAAATCCTTGTTTAACAACTGTATCAACATTACTGTATATTCCAACTGGGCCATTCAACATGTCAAACGAGAAGTCACCTGTAAATATACTGCCTATCAAATTAGTTACTGCTAAGAAAATAACTTTACCTGCTACTACAGTTTTTTCAATACCTGCTAATAGTGGCCCAAATACAGTATGTTCAGTAGGTTGCGCTACACCAATCATATATTTTGTTTCGTACTCATCTTTCGCTACTTCTAATTTTCGTTTTTCAGCTGCAACTTTAAAAGATTTTTCCTGACCATCACGATCTACTTTTATTTCAACTGGATTTTCTTTCTTTTCTTTAAATATTGGTTGAATATCGGTAAACTTATCTATTTTCTTACCATCAACTGTCTTTATTTCATCGCCCTTTTTAATACCTGCTATTTGTGCAGGACCACCTTTTTCTAAATCACCAAACACAGGGTCATTTGTAGGTACGCCACTCCAATAAGCTAAACCTATAAAAATAACTAGAGCTAAAATAAAGTTGAATAATGGCCCTGCAAACAATGTTAAAAATCTTTGGTAAGGCTTTTTACTCATTAATTGTCTATCTTTAGGTGCTATTTGAATTAAATCACCATTTTGAACAAAATATGCTTCTCTCGCAATTTTAAAATGATGTCTTTCTTCATCACTTGCAGTTATACCTTCAATATAAATATCCTTTTCAAAATCGCTATCTTTAATTTCTATATGCTCAATTTGTTGGAATTTATGTTGATCGTCCATAATAACATGAGTAATTTCATTTTGATCATTCAATTTAATTGCGATGTGCATACCAGGTGTTAGTGGATTTTGTTCTAAGCCATCACCGGCCATTCTGACATAACCACCAACTGGTAATAGTCTAATCGTATACAACGTCACATTTTTCTTATAAGAATATATTTTCGGGCCCATGCCTATAGCAAATTCAGGGCACATAATGCCCGCTCGCTTAGCAAAAAACATATGGCCATATTCATGTACTGTAACTAAGAGACCAAATACAAATATAAATGCTAATATTGTATAAATCACGCTTACACCCCGTAATCCTTAGATTTATATGCTGCATCAATTTTTAAAATAGTATCTAAATCTGGAGATGCTATTACTTGATGCTCTTTCATTTCTTTCTCTATCATTGGTTCTATATCTAAAAATGATATTTCCTTATTCAAAAACTTCCCTACTGCTACTTCATTCACAGCGTTTAACACTACTGGCATCGTACCACCTATACTAAGTGCTTTATAAGCCAATTTAATACATTTAAATCTATTAAAATCCATCTCTTTGAAATTTAGTTGACCTATTTGTGCTAAATTAAGCCTCTCTGCATCTCTAGGTGCTCTTTCTGGATATGTAAAAGCATATTGGATAGGCGTTCTCATATCAGGGGTACCAAGCTGTGCTATAATGCTAGAATCATTAAATTCAACCATAGAATGTATAATACTCTCTTTATGGAGTATCGTTTCAATTTGATCGATATTTAAATCAAATAACCATTTAGCCTCAATGACTTCCAGACCTTTATTCATCATAGTTGCTGAATCAATTGTGATTTTTTGACCCATAGACCAATTAGGATGATTTAAAGCATCTTCTAACGTAACATCTTTCAACTCATCTCGAGTTAAATCTCTAAACGAACCACCACTTGCTGTAATGATAAGCTTATTAATATTTTGATTATTTTCACCGTGTAAACATTGGAATATAGCAGAATGCTCAGAATCGACAGGCAATATTTTAACGTTTTTTTCTTTCGCTTTGTTCATAACAAGTTCGCCAGCCACTACTAAAGTTTCTTTATTAGCTAAAGCAATATCAATTCCAGCTTCAATAGCAGCCATTGTCGGCTTTAAACCTATACTACCTAGAATTGAATTCAATAACAAATCTGTTTTGTGATATGTTGAAACTGCTAATAACCCTTTATCACCGTAAACTATTTCTACATCTAAATGGCTAAGTTTTTCTATATCTTCTTCATATTGTACAGATACGATATCAGGTTTGAACTCGTTTATAATATTCTGTGCGTACGCGATATTTTTTCCAACAGAAAATGCAACTAAATTAAAATCAGTTGCATGCTCTCTTATAACATCTAACGCTTGTTGACCAATCGAGCCACTTGCTCCTAAAATAGCAATGTTTTTCACTTGATTCACCTCATCTTACATTTGAAATAGGAATAAGTTCAATAAAGGTAAGACAAAGATAAAGCTATCAAACCTATCAAGTATACCACCATGTCCTGGCATAACATTCCCTGAGTCTTTCACACCAAAATGACGCTTCAACCCTGATTCCACTAAATCGCCTAATTGTCCAAACATGCTTAATAACATCGTTAATGGAATAAGTAACCATAATGATACATGCATATCAAAAGATTGTCCAAAAATAACAGCAACAATTAAGCTAGAAATAATACCGCCAATAAAACCTTCAATAGTCTTATTTGGACTTATAAGAGGCCATAATTTATGTTTACCAAACAATCGACCAAATATATATGCACCTGTATCTGTTAACCATACGACTAATAATGCGAACAGTATGAAGTGTAAACCATGCTCTCTAGTTTCGTAAAAATACATAAAGCCAATACCTATATAAACAACTGAGAGCGTACAAAAAGCGGCGTCCATAAAATTAAACCTGTTCTTAGACATAACAGTGTAGCTTAACATCAAGAAGCTCATAATAATCAACAATTGTAGTTGAAATTCTATATTATGTTGTATAAGCTCTTGCGGTAATAAAATAATACATAATGAAGCAACCGACAAAAAGCCCGGTATTGAAATAATCGTTAAATTATTCATATTTAGTATTTCTTTGAGCGCAATTAACGCAAGTAAATAAGCGAGTATTATGACAGGTACTCCCCCATAAATTACAACTGGGAGAAATACAGCCAACGCAACGATTGCGGATATTGTTCTTGTTTTCATTTTTTTCTCCTTTACAGCCCACCAAACCTACGTTGTCTTGACTGATAAATTTTTAAACAATCTATAAGTGATTGTTCATCGAAATCTGGCCATAGTGTTTTAGTAAATACAAATTCACTATATGATGATTGCCATATTAAGAAATTACTCAATCTTTCCTCTCCAGATGTACGTATTAATAATTCTGGATCAGGAATGTCTGAAGTAAATAAATTATCCTCTATATTTTTTTCTGTTAAATCATCTATAGACATACGACCCGCATCGATTTCTTGATATAGTTTTTTAACTGCATTTAAAATTTCTGCTCTTCCACCGTAATTTAAAGCAAAAATTAAATTTAATCCTGTATTATCTTTTGTTTTATTAATTGCCTCATTTATTGCTTTTTTAGTATGATTCGGCAATTGATCTGAAAAACCTATAGTCGATACTTTTACATTTTTTTCGATTAGTTCTGGTAAAAATGTTTTTAAGAAATCTACTGGCAATTTCATAATATAATTGACTTCGTCTTCGGGTCTACTCCAATTTTCAGTTGAAAAAGCATATAACGTTAAGTATTTCACACCTAAATCATTAGCTTTTCTCGTGATTTTTTTAACAGTTTGCATCCCTTCATAATGGCCTTTTATTCGGGGCATTTTTTTATTTTTAGCCCATCGTCCATTTCCATCCATTATGATTGCTATATGTTCTGGAATAGTTAAAATATTATCATTATTTATTTGTTGTTTTTGCTTTATAAACTTTTTTATCATAGCGTCCTCCATCAAACAAACGCGAATTTATATGTATTTGAATTAAACATATCGTAATACATTTTATCACAAAAAGAAGCATTCTGTGTATATAAAGAAAAAAACTGTACCAAAGTCTGATTTGGTACAGCCCATATCTTTAGATTTCTAGAATATCTTTTTCTTTTTCAGTAGTTAAGTCATCTATTTGCTTAATGAAGTCGTCTGTTACTTCTTGAACTTTGTCAGTTTGAGTTCTTAAGTCATCTTCTGAAATGTCGCCATTTTTTTCTTGTTTTTTCAAGTCTTCGTTTGAATCACGTCTTACATTACGGATTGCAACTTTAGCGTTTTCAGCTTCTTTTTTAGCTTCTTTAACTAATTCTTTTCTTCTTTCTTCAGTTAATGCAGGAACAGTGATTCTAATTACTGTACCATCACTTGTTGGGTTTACCCCAAGATTTGCTGCATTAATTGCTTTCAATACATCTTCAACAGAAGATTTATCATATGGTTGAACAACTAACAAACGAGCTTCTGGTACAGATATACCAGCTAATTGTTGAATTGGTGTTGGTACACCATAATACTCAACATTCACTCTGTCTAAAAGATTCGCATTTGCATGACCAGTTCTAATCCCAGCTAAATCTCTACTAAAGCTTTCTATTGTTTTATTCATTTTTGACTTTGTTTCTTTAATAACATCTGCCATGGAATTTACACCTCGTGTTTATTTTGTAATAATCGTACCGATTTCTTCACCTTGAACGGCACGTTTAATATTTCCTTCTTCCATTATCGAGAATACAACAAGTGGGATGTCGTTGTCCATACAAAACGATGATGCAGTTGAATCCATCACTTGTAATCCTTCTTGTAACATTTGAATATATGTCAATCTTTCGTATTTTTCTGCATTAGGATCTTTTTTAGGGTCAGCAGAATAAACACCATCTACATTATTTTTACCCATTAAGATAACATCAGCTTCAACTTCAGCAGCTCTTAATGCTGCAGTTGTATCAGTTGAGAAATACGGATTGCCGATACCTGCTGCAAATATAACGACTCTCTTTTTTTCTAAATGACGGATTGCACGTCTTCTAATATAAGGCTCTGCAACTTGTTTCATTTCTATTGATGTTAATACTCTTGTATCACAGTCCAATTGTTCTAAACTGTCTTGTAAAGCTAGAGCATTCATTACTGTCGCCAACATACCCATATAATCAGCTGTACCGCGATCCATCCCTAAATCGCTACCTGTTTTTCCTCTCCAAATGTTTCCGCCACCAACAATAACTGCAACTTCGCAGTCCATTTGAGCTACTTCTGAAACTTGTTGAGCAATACTTTTTATTACAACTGGGTTAATACCAAAACCTGAATCTCCGGCTAAGGCTTCTCCACTTAATTTAAGAACGACGCGTTTATATTTAGAATTTTTTGTCATCTCGATCCCTCTCTATGCTTATAATTAGGTCTTAATATAACGAAAGAAGACACAAGACGTGTCTTCTTTCAAAAGGTAACCTTAGTTACCTCCCATTTGTCCTTTTACTTCATCAGCAAAGTTATCAGAACGTTTTTCGATACCTTCCCCAACTTCGTAACGAACGAAATCTACAAGCACGCCGCCATCTGTTTTCAAGAATTCAGCAACAGTTTGATCTGGGTTTTTAACAAATGCTTGGTCTACAGCACAGATTTCTTCTAAATATTTACGCATTCTACCTTCTACCATTTTTTCAACGATATTTTCAGGTTTGCCTTCGTTTAATGCTTGTTGTTTAAGAATTTCTTTTTCGTGCTCTAATTCTTCTTCAGAAACTTGGTCACGAGAAACAAATTTAGGGTTTAAAGCTGCGATGTGCATAGCAACGTCTTTAGCAGCTTCAGCATTAGTAGAACCTTCAACAAGAGTTAACACACCGATACGTCCACCCATGTGTAGGTATTCGCCGAATGCATCGTTATCTGTTTTAGTTTTTATAGTGAATCTACGTAAAGTTAATTTTTCACCAATAGTTGAAATAGCTTCATTCATTTTTTCTTCTACAGTTTGTCCATTAGCTAATTTAGAAGCGTTTAATTCATCAACATCAGCTGGTTTAACTTCAAGAATATGATCAGCCATTTCTTTTACTAAGTTTTGGAAACCTTCGTTACGAGCAACAAAGTCAGTTTCAGAGTTTAATTCAAGGATTACAGCTTCGTTACCTTTAGAAGCAACATATGTTGTACCTTCTGCTGCTACACGGTCAGCTTTTTTAGCTGCTTTAGCAATTCCTTTTTCACGTAAAAAGTCTACCGCTTTATCGATGTCACCATCTGTTTCTGTTAAAGCTTTTTTACAGTCCATCATACCTGCGCCAGTTTTTTCACGTAATTCTTTGACAAGTTTAGCTGATATAGCCATATTAAATTCCTCCATTTATATAAATAATCAATTATAAAAAATTTAGTAATTCTTTCTAAAAAAAGGTGATAAGTTATAGAACCTTATCACCTTTTTGAAATTATGCTTCAGTAGTTTCAGTTGATTCTTCTTTAGGTGCTTGTTCAGTTTCGTTTAAGTCGATGTTTTGCTCTTCAGCAACATCTTCATTTGAAACGCCTTGTTGACCTTCAATAATAGCATCTGCCATTTTACCAGTTAACAATTTAACAGCACGGATAGCATCATCGTTCGCAGGGATAACATAGTCGATTTCATCTGGATCACAGTTTGTATCAACAATACCAACGATTGGAATGTTTAATTTGTGTGCTTCAGCAATTGCGTTACGCTCTTTACGAGGGTCAACTACGAATAATGCTTGAGGCATTGATTTCATATCACGAATACCGCCTAAGAATTTGATTAAACGGTCGTATTCTTTTTTAATTTCTACAACTTCTTTTTTAGGTAGTACATCAAATGTACCGTCTTCTTCCATTTTTTCAATTTCAGAAATACGTTTTACACGTTTAGAAATTGTTTTATAGTTAGTTAAGATACCACCTAACCATCTTTGGTTAACGTAGTAGTGACCAGCACGTTCAGCTTCTTCTTTAACTGACTCTTGTGCTTGTTTTTTAGTACCTACGAATAATACTTTACCGCCTTCTTCTGAAACAGATTTAATAAAGTTGTATGCTTCATCAACTTTTTTAACTGTTTTTTGTAGGTCGATAATGTAGATACCGTTTCTTTCAGTAAAGATATACTTTTTCATTTTTGGGTTCCAACGGCGTGTTTGGTGACCGAAGTGAACTCCTGCTTCTAGCAATTGTTTCATTGAGATAACTGCCATAATAAATTCCTCCTAATTGGTTTTATTCCGCCATAATCACATATTATAGTAACAACAATTAAAATGTTGCACCAAACTATAATTTACGTGAATATGTGTGAATTTGACTTTTTCAGCCGTTGTTAAATATATCATATTTAGCTTAACTCATCAAGTATTTTTATTTAGTTATTCCTAACTCATCTAAGAAACGTTCTTTTTTAATTCTTATGAACGTACCCTTCATACCTAACGAGCGTGATTCAATAACGCCAGCACTTTCAAGTTTTCTTAAAGCATTTACAATAACTGATCTAGTTATACCAACACGGTCAGCTACTTTAGATGCAACTAGTAATCCTTCTGGAGCACCTAATTCTTCAAAGATATGTTCAATTGCTTCTCTTTCAGAATAAGATAAAGAGTTGATTGCCATATTAATAGCAGCTTTATCTCGAGCTTCTTGTTCAATTTCGTTATGCTTTTCTCTTAATATTTCCATACCGATAACAGTCGCTGCATATTCACCTAAAACTAAATCGTTATCGTTAAAGTCTTGAGTAACACGTCCAACAACCAATGTACCTAAGCGTTCACCGCCACCTAAAATTGGGAAAATAGTTGTTTGGCTATCTTCAAATAATTCTTTGTTTTCTGGTGGGAAAACAGTTAACACATCATCAATTCCAATGTTTTCTTTAGTTTGGCTTACGTGCATTAATTGGTCAGTGTATTCTTTTGGTATATGTCTATCTTCTAACATTTGTATAATTCTATCATTGCTTAATAATTCATTTAAACTTGAACCTAAAATTTTACCTCTTCTTGAAACGATAAAAACATTTGTTACTGTTACATCACTTATTGTTTTAGCCATGTCTTTAAAATCTACAGCTATCCCTTTATGTTTTTGTAGTAATGTATTTAATTCTCTTGTCTTTGATAATAAACTCATTTAATTTTTGCTCCTTTTTTATAATATAAATGCACTTAAATCTTTATTCGTTGCGATTGATTCTAATTTTTGATTTACATATTCAGGTGTAATATCTACTACTGCATTTGGCATATTAGAAGCTTCAAAAGATAAGTCTTCTAACATTTTTTCTAATATCGTGTGTAATCTTCGAGCACCAATATTATCTGTTTCTTGATTAACTTGGAATGCAATCTCAGCTAATCTGTTAATTGCATCATCTGTAAAGTTTATAGTAACCATTTCAGTTTCAAGTAATGCTTTATATTGTTCAAGAAGAGATTGTTTTGGTTCTTTTAATATTTTCACAAAATCTTCTGTAGTTAAACTTTCTAACTCAACACGAATTGGGAATCTCCCTTGTAATTCTGGGATTAAATCGCTCGGTTTCGACATGTGGAAGGCACCTGCGCCAATAAATAAAATATGTTCAGTATTCACAGAACCATATTTAGTTTGGATTACACTACCTTCAACAATTGGTAAAATATCTCTTTGTACACCTTGTCGTGAAACATCTTGTCCACCACTGTTATTACTTACTGCAATTTTATCAATTTCATCTATAAAGACCATGCCCATTTGTTCAGTAAGTTGAATTGCTTCTTCGTTCACTGATTCTTGATCGATTAATTCATTCGCAATTTCGTCGATTAAGATTTTTCTAGCAGATTTAACAGGCAAGTTTCTTTCTATTTTTTTCTTCGGCATCATTTGAGAAAGCATGTCTTGCATTTGCGGATTATTTTCCATACCCATCATGCCTAATGATTGTTGTTCTTGTTCTACTTTAATTTTTACTATTTCCTCTTCTAATTCTCCATTAAGAAGTTGTTTCTTTATATCTTCACGTTTTGTTTTGATTTCTTCTGTTGGTGCTTCTTCCTCTTCTTGTTGTTGATTAAAGTTTGGAAATTGACCGCCGAATAAAGATTCTAATGGATTACCTGTATTAGTTTGAGCTTTTTTCTTCATGCTCGGAACGAGTAGTTTCACTAAACGTTCATTCGCTTTTTTCTTTGCATCCTCTAATACGCCTTTTTTCTTTTCTTCTTTAACGATACGTCGACCAACTTCAACTAAATCACGTATCATACTTTCCACATCACGTCCGACATATCCGACTTCTGTGAATTTTGTTGCTTCAACTTTTACAAATGGTGCACCTACAAGTCTAGCCATTCTTCTAGCAATTTCTGTTTTACCAACACCTGTTGGTCCAATCATCAATATATTTTTAGGGATGATTTCATTTCTTAACTGTTCTTCTAATAAACTTCTTCTATATCTGTTTCTTAATGCAATTGCAACTTTTCGTTTTGCATCTTGTTGACCAATGATGTGATCATTTAAACGATCAACAATATCATGTGGTGTCATTTTTAATTGATTTTGTGACAACCTGGAACCCTCCATTTAAATTTCTTCTACTCTGATTTCATGGTTAGTAAATACACAAATATCTGCTGCAGTATTCAATGAAGCTTCAGCAATTTCTCTAGCTGATAAATTAGGGGCATATGATTTCAATGCCCGACCAGCGCTTAGCGCATAGTTCCCACCAGATCCGATGGCGATTATGCCATCATCAGGTTCTATCACTTCGCCAGTACCACTTACTACAAGTAGATCCGTTTCATTCATAACGATTAACATTGCCTCTAACTGACGCAACATTTTGTCGCCTCTCCACTCTTGGGCAAGCTCTACAGCAGCTCTCGTTAAATTACCACTATATTCTTGTAACTTAACTTCAAATTTTTCAAATAATGTAAACGCATCGGCAACACTACCAGCAAAACCAGCAACAACTTTATCATGATAAAGTCTACGCACTTTTCTAGCAGTTTGTTTCATGATAACTTGTTCGCCTAATGTCACTTGTCCATCTCCTGCCATTGCAGAATGTCCATTGTGTCTAATTGCAAATATTGTTGTAGCATGTAATGTTGAACTCATTTTAATTCTCCTTTATGCACGGGGATGTGCAGATAAATATACTTTTCTTAATTGATCTTTTGTAACATGTGTATATTGACTCGTTGTAGACAAACTTTCATGACCTAATAAACTTTGAACTGTTCTCATATCTGCACCTTGATTTAATAAATGTGTCGCGAATGTATGGCGCAATTTATGGGGGTGAATATGATAAACGCCTTGAGTACGTTTAACAATTTCATTCAAAGCATATCTTATGCCACGCTCAGTAATAGCTTGTCCACGCATATTAACAATTAAATAATCATGGTCTATTTTTAACTGACTTCTAAAATTATCAATATAATCTATTATTGCACTTTGACAATATTCACCAAAAGGTACAACTCTTTCTTTATTACCTTTTCCTAATACTTTCACAAAAGAATAATCCAAATCTATATCATCTAATTGAATATGAACTAATTCTGAAACACGAATTCCTGTTGCATATAATAATTCCAATATGACTTTGTCTCTAATATTTGTTCTTTTTCCATCATTTAATGTTTCAAATAGTTTTTCCATTTCTTCTTCATAGAAGAAACTTGGTAAATGATGTTCTTTTTTAGGATGAACAAGTTGAATAAACGGGTTTTGTATATCACTGTCTACACTCATCCAATATTGGTATAAAGATCTCAGTGTTGAGATTTTACGTGATACACTTGTACGTTTATGCTCTTTATCATACAAAAATGCAAGGTATCTCCTTGCATCCTTATATTCAAATTCTTTTAATGACAAATGTTCCGTCTTCAAGAAATTGTTAAATTCAATTAAATCAAGTTCATAAGCATTCAATGTATGCGTAGAAAAGTGTTTTTCATACATTAACATATTTAAGAATTGTTGTTCTATAGCATGCATTTATACTCACTCCTCAATTTATCTGAATTGTATCACAATTATTATAAATCTTAAAATAATTTACTATAACATTACTTTAAATGAATCTAAGTGTTTCAATGCACGATTTGCTAGCTTTTCATAACGTTCTTTTTTATCTTTTATACGTTTTTCTAATGTAGGTAAGAGACCAAAGTTAGCATTCATCGGTTGGAAGTTTTTGTTATTATTTGCATGTGTAATATAGTAAGCCATACTACCGATAATTGTTTCTCTTGGGAATACTATTGGTTCCAAATTCGATACTAATTTACTCGCATTAATACCTGCAATTAAACCACTCGCTGCACTTTCTACGTATCCTTCAACTCCAGTCATTTGACCAGCAAAGAATAAGTCATTACGTGATTTCAATTGGTAAGTTTCTTTTAACGCGTTCGGCGAATTAATGAAAGTATTTCTATGCATAACGCCATAACGTACAATATCAACATTTTCTAATCCAGGAATCAATGAAATCACTTCTTTTTGAGCGCCCCATTTTAAATGTGTTTGAAAACCTACAATATTATATAGCGTGCCTGCTGCATCATCTTGTCGTAATTGAACCACTGCATATGGACGTTTCCCCGTCTTAGGATCTTCTAAACCTACTGGCTTCATTGGCCCAAATAAAAGAGTTTTCTTACCTCTTTCAGCCATGACTTCAAAAGGCATACACCCTTCAAAATAAATTTCTTTCTCAAATTCCTTTAAAGGTACTACTTCTGCTTGAATAAGCGCTTCATAAAATCTATCAAATTCTTCTTCTGTCATTGGACAATTTAAATATGCCGCGTCACCTTTATCATAGCGCGATTTCAAATAAACTTTATCCATATCAATTGAATCTTTCTCAATGATTGGTGCAGCTGCATCGTAGAAATATAATTGTTCTTCCCCAGTAATATTGATAATTTCTTGTGTCAAACTTTGTGTTGTAAGAGGTCCAGTTGCTATAATTGTTGGCCCATCAGGTATTTTTGTAATCTCTTCATTCATTACAGTTATGTTAGGATGATTTCTTAAAGTATCAGTAATATACCCCGCAAAATCATGTCTATCTACAGCCAATGCTCCTCCCGCAGGAACACGTGCATTATCAGCAGCTCTTATAATAAGTGAATCGAGTTGTCTCATTTCTTCCTTTAGAACACCAACAGCATTTGTAAGTTGATTACCTCTCAAAGAATTAGAACAAACTAATTCAGCAAATTTATCAGTATGATGAGCTGGCGTATTTTTGACTGGCCTCATTTCATATAAGTTAACATTTATCCCTTTTTTGGCGATTTGATAAGCCGCTTCCGACCCAGCTAGACCAGCGCCAATAACATTTATTGAAGTCATATTAAATGCCTCCTATTTCCACATTTTTATATTCCATATTGAATTGTATAACAAATCTGAATTTAATCAAATAATAAACTAAAGCAAATTTTTAAAAATTAGTGACAATTTACTGTTTTTACCAATAAACAAAAAAACAAGTGCAAAAAATTATCTATACCGATAACTTTTTGCACTTCACACATTATTTCTGTTCTTGTTCTTTATAATCACAATTTGGACAAATAACTTGTGCAGATTTTCCTTTTTTACGTTCAACTAAAACTGTATCACATTTTGGACATGAACGATCTAATGGTCTATCCCATGATGTATAATCACATTCAGGATATCTTGAGCAACCGAAGAAAATACGATTTTTCTTAGACTTACGCTCTACCACTTCGCCTTCTTTACACTTCGGACATTTAACACCAATCGTTTTAATAATTGCTTTTGTATTTCTACACTCAGGGAAATTAGAACAAGCCATAAACTTCCCGTATCTTCCCATTTTATAAACCATAGGTGAACCGCATAATTCACAATCTTCTCCTGCAGGCTCATCTTTAATTTCTATTTTTTCCATTTCTTCTTCTGCTCTAGCAACATCAATTTTGAAGTTCTCATAGAACATGTCGATAACTTTCTTCCATTCTATTTCGCCTTCAGCGACTTTATCTAATAGTGTTTCCATATTAACTGTAAAGTCTACATCGATAATTTCAGGGAAGTATTCTTTCACTGATTCATGAACAATTTCACCAAGTTCAGTTGGTATAAAACGTTTTTGGTCAAGTTTGACGTAATTTCGTTTTTGTATTGTGTCAATTGTTGGAGCATAAGTAGATGGTCTACCAATTTTTAATTCTTCCATTGTTTTTACTAAACGCGCTTCCGTATATCTTGGTGGTGGTTGCGTAAAGTGTTGTTTAGGATCAATTTTCTCAGCAGTAACGATATCTCCTTTTTCTAATGGAGGCAATTTACCATCTTTCTCTTCATCTTGATCATCTTTAGCTTCAACATATACTTTCATGAAACCTTTAAATTTAATCGTTTGACCATTTGCTCTGAATTTTAAATCGCCTTGCGTTATATCTGCAGCTACTGTATCTGCTATTGCAGGAGCCATTTGACTCGCCATAAATCTTTCCCATATCAACTTGTACAATCTATGTTGATCTCTAGATAAAAATGCCTTCATTTGTTCTGGCGTTCTAGCAACACTTGTAGGTCTTACTGCTTCGTGGGCATCTTGTGCACCTTGTTTACCTTTAGTAGCTTTTGCTTTTGATAAATATTCTTTACCATATTCATTTTCAATAAATGTTGCTGCTTCAGCTTGTGCTGTTTCTGATATACGTGTGGAGTCAGTTCTCATATATGTGATTAACCCGACAGTACCTTGCTTTTTAAGATCTATACCTTCATATAATTGTTGAGCAAGCATCATTGTTTTTCTAGCTTTGAAATTCAATTTACGCGAAGCTTCTTGTTGTAATGAAGAAGTTGTAAATGATTTAGCGGGGTGTCTTAATTTTTCTTTTTTCGTTACTTGTGTAACTTCAAATTTGTCCCCATCTAATTGTGTTGTGATTTTTTTAACATCACCTTCATTTTTCAACTTAACTGGTTTGCTTTTCTCATGTAAGAATTTAGCAGAAAACGTTTTTGTTTTATGTTTGAATAAACCTTCTATTGTCCAATACTCTTCAGGTTTAAAGTTATTAATTTCATTTTCACGATCAATCACAAGTCGTAATGCTACTGATTGAACACGTCCTGCAGATAAACCTTTTTTCACTTTCTTCCATAAAACTGGTGATATATTATAACCCACTAGTCTATCTAATATTCTACGTGCTTGTTGAGCATCAACTAACTCATGTTCGATTTCTCTTGGATGCTTAAAACTTTCTTTTACAGCATCTTTCGTAATTTCATTAAATACTACTCGTGATTTTTTATTTTCATCTATATCTAATATATGTGCTAAATGCCAAGCAATCGCTTCACCTTCTCGGTCAGGGTCACTCGCAAGATAAACGTTTTTAGCTTTTTTTGCATGACGTTTTAAATCTTTAACGACTGGTCCTTTACCTCGAATAGTTATATATCTAGGTTCATAATAATTTTCTACATCTACACCCATTTGACTACGAGGCAAATCTCTAACATGCCCCATAGAAGCGATGACTTTATATTTTTTTCCTAAATATTTTTCAATGGTTTTAGCTTTTGCAGGCGATTCGACAATGACAAGATTTTCTGCCAAAGTAACTCCCCCTTGCTATTCTATTGATTACAAATGTAAATGATAAACTGATAAATTCAGCTTTGTCAATTAAAATATTTTTTCAAACCTTTCAATTTGTTCCATTTTACCTAAAATCTTCAAGTATATCTTCAGGCGTTTGTATAAGTTTAGCACCTTCTTGAATTCGTTTATTTACGCCTTTACTCAAGCTCTGGAATATAGTACCAGGACAACAATAAACATTACGATTTTGATCTAACGCTTGATCAATTGTAATAAGTGATCCACTTCGTTCATTTGCTTCAGTAACTAAAACGCCTTGAGACAAACCGCTTATAATTCTGTTTCTCTCAGGAAAACGCCATTTCTGTAACTTAACATTAGGATAATATTCACTTATTACTAAATGATGCTTTCTCATAAACAAATTTATATAATCTGTAGATTTTGGATAATGGTAATTCAGTCCAAAAGCCGCAACACCAATCGTGTGACCACCTTGATCTATAGTTTTTAGATGAGCGAAATAATCCGCGCCCATTGCTAAACCAGATACAATCGTGATATTAGCTTTAACTAAACTTGGTATTAATGTATCACAAATCCGTTCAGTATAGGTAGTTGCTTTACGAGAACCAACAATTGCGAGCATTTTTGAATGATTTAATAAATTCATATCACCTTGCCCAAATAACATTAATGGATAATCGTAAATCTGCTTCAGTAAATTAGGATAACCCGACTGGTTAGAAAAGACAAATTTAATATTCTGAGCTTCGATGTTTTTTACTAGCTCCTCTATATCACTATCTCGATACCTATTATACATTGCAAACATTTTATTATAATTAAAATTCGATTTGGAAATGAAATTTAAGAACTCATCATGATCATCAATAAAATTTAAACTTGTATCATAACTTAACATTTTATGTAAATGCCTAGTCGTAAAACCAGCGTAAGTTAATTTTAAAACTATTTCTTGATTAAAATTCATAATTATTGCTCCTTCTATAGTGTAGAATATGTGAGGTTGGAATAGTGGATTGTGTAGTGGATATTGATTTGAATTTGAGGTTTATTATTGTTTTGATGTGTTTTGCGTGCGTTAACAGGCTTGTTTTTTCACTCTTGCATGTTACATTTTCTAACGAGCTTGTTATATTTGTCTTGCAGATTATGCGCTAACGGGCTTGTTTTTTTACTCGTGCACGTTACGTTTTCTAACGAGCTTGTTCTATCCGTCTTGCACGTTAGAGCACTTCTTTCGCTATATTTCATTGGATTTTTTTAAGTTTCAACTGATCTTTATGCGTTAACGGGCTTGTTTTTCGCTCGTGCACGTTACGTTTTCTAACGAGCTTGTTCTATCCATCTTGCACGTTAGAGCACTTCTTTCGCTATATTTCATTCGTTTTTTTTAAGTTTCAACTGATTTTTAAGTCAAGTCCATATTTATGTGTAATATCTTTAGAAGTAATCAACCTTTGGTTTTTTAGAATGTATTATCAAAATAAATCTGTTTGATTTTTAGCAAATTCATTTTGTTAATCTCTACTTATTTTTCAAAAATAAGTAGTAAGTTTAAGGAATAAAAGGTCTTTTAGCATTATCTAGATTTTCTTGAATATCCATGAGTAATGCACCAATTAATCTAAAAGCTGAGTCTAGGTTAGGGAAAGTCTTAATGACTTTCTCTCTTTTTCTAAGCTGCATATTTATATTTTCAATAGAGTTAGTAGTTCGTATATTCTTATGGTGTTGTGCTGGAAATCTATAAAACTGTGTGGCATCTTCGAAGCCCTGATCTAATATATTTAAAGCTTCTGAATACTTAGGATTATTTTCATACTTAGTTACAAATTCATTTTTACTTTCAAGCGCATGTTGATATGTAGGAGCTTGAAAAATAGATTTAAGTAATGTTCTTGCCTCTTGTGAATTCTTTTTTGGGAATCTTTCAATGATGTTTTTAAGAAGATGAAATGTACAACGTTGCCAAGTTGAATCTATAAATTGTGATTTAATAGACTTAATAAGACCAGAATGTGCATCAGAAATAATGAGCTCAGGAGTTGTGAGGCCACGCATTCTTAAATCTTCAAAGAACTCAGACCAAGCCTGTTCAGATTCTTGATTAGAAATTTTAAAACCAATAATTTCACGTCTTTTAAGTTCATTTACTCCCATAGCTATATAAACTCCTTTAGAAACTATTTTATTATTCTCTCTAACTTTAATATGCATGGCATCAACAAATACATATCTGTACTGATGACTAGTAATAGGTCTACTCGACCACTTTTGAATATCGGGGTCAATATTTTTCATAACTTCTGAAATCGTAGATTTCGAAACAGATTTACCTGCCAGAGCCTCTACAATTTTCGTGATGTTTCTAGTTGAAACGCCATTAATATAAGCTTCTATCATCGCTAAAATCAGTGATTGATCAGAGCGAGAATATTGATCAAAAACTTCAGTTGTAAATTCGCCATCACGCGTTCTAGGTACTTTTAAATGAAGTGTTCCGACTGGAATCATAAAATCACGTTCATAGTAGCCATTTCGTTGTGCAACCCTTTCAGGATGCTTTTGTTTGAAATCAGCGTTCACAAACTGATCTCTTTCCATTTCCATATAAGCATTTAATACAGTTACAGCTATACTTTTCATAGCAGTATTTAAATTACTTTCTAAAATAGCACTTGCCAATTCTTCAAAGTCTACGTTAATATTTAACTGAGTCATATATAGGTCACCTCTACAATATTTTCTTAGTCGATTACATTGTACTAAAGTGAGCTATATTTGGCTCTTTTTTTATTACACAATTATATGGACATATTCGATTTTTATACGCTAACGGGCTTGTTTCCTCACTCTTGCATGTTACGTTTTCTAACGAGCTTGTTCTATCCGTCTTGCACGTTAGAGCACTTCTTTCGCTATCTCATTCTCTTTTAATGTATATTTCTTGTATCGTTGCCCTTTAGATTCAAAGTATTTATTACAAACTCTGCGAATTGTATATATATTTTCTGCATCACACCATTCCATTGCTTCGGCTAAAGTAAATCCTTCTTCACCTTTAATAATTGCTAGTTCTCTAATATTAAAATAGTATAATTCATTTCTTTTAAAATCTTTTTCACAACAAATACAAGTAGTCACTTTCTTTCGCTTTTCGACAACCATTGTATTTAGGTTTTTACAGTTAGGGCATTTAATCCCTTTCTTAATTAGACTGAATTCAGTTTTTTTAATACTTTTAAATTGTTGAGAAAACCTTTTTTGTTTTTGAAGTATTTGATTTAATATCGCTTTATCTTTCGCTACTTGAAATGATTGAAAAAGTTTAGAGAATTTATAGAATTCTGATCTTAATAAGACTTGAGATTTATTTGGAATAGTAGATTGAGCCGTAAATGTGGGATTCGAAAAGATTAAATATTCTTGAATTGGGAGATTAATATTTATTTCATCGCATAGTTTTTGGAGGTTGTTTTTCGCTATATTAAGCTGCTTAAACGGAAGTGGATAAGTGTTATTTGATGAACTTTGCATGTAAGAGTTGAAAAAATGGAAGTCTCCATAATAATGTTTAACTTCTAATATACTTATCTGGTTATTATGGACAATTAAAAAATCGACCTGAAATTTCTTATCGACTGTAAATTCTAGATTATGAGCATAAACGACATAATTAATATTTTCCAATGTTTTATTTACAATTAATTCGCCTTCTAATCCCATTAATTTATTTCGTGTCTCATAATCATTATCATACCTAGATTCTAAAGATTTTAAATATAGTGCTTCTGTATTATTATTCATCGCTCACTCCTTATGTCATTTTTTTACATTTATTATAATATCTCTTTTTATCGTTGTCTATCTTATCTTTTTACATAAAAAATGCCCTTAAAAATAGATAATTACTAATTTTTAAGGGCATAGATTAAAATTATGAAATAATATTTAACTTTTTTCTTTAAAAAGAAAACACTAAATAAGCACAGCGAATATTGATTGTTATTCACTGTACTTATTCTATATTATTTTAAATTATTTGATTGTTAAGCATTTGTCATATAGACCGTCTTCTTTTTTGATACGGTTTATTAATGTTTCTGCAATAACTGATGGTGTATCTGCTGTATCAACACCACATTCATTAAGTGTTTTGATTTTTTCTGATGCAGTACCTTTACCACCCGAAATGATTGCACCAGCGTGTCCCATACGTTTACCTGGAGGGGCTGTTTGTCCTCCGATAAAGCCAACTACTGGTTTGTTCATATTAGCTTTAATCCATTCAGCTGCTTCTTCTTCCGCTGTTCCACCAATTTCACCAATCATTACAACAGCATATGTTTCATCGTCTTCATTGAAAGCTTTTAGCACGTCAATGAAGTCTGTTCCGTTTACTGGGTCTCCGCCAATACCAACTGCTGTTGTTTGACCGATACCAGCTTGTGTTAATTGATGTACTGCTTCGTAAGTTAATGTACCAGAACGTGATACAACACCTACATGGCCTTTTTTATGGATGTAACCAGGCATAATACCTATTTTACATTCGTCAGCAGTGATAACGCCAGGACAGTTTGGTCCTACTAATCGTGTCTTCTTACCGTCTAAGTAACGTTTAACTTTGATCATATCTATAACTGGAATATGTTCAGTAATACAAATAGCTAAATCTAATTCTGCATCTGCACTTTCAATGATTGCATCTGCAGCAAATGGTGCTGGTACATAAATAACTGAAACTGTAGCACCTGTTTCTTCTACCGCTTCTTCTATAGTATTAAATACAGGTACACCTTCAACTACTTGGCCGCCTTTACCAGGTGTAACACCTGCAACGATTTGTGTACCGTAGTCTAACATTTGTTTTGTATGGAAAAGTGCTGTTGCACCAGTAATACCTTGTACTAACACTTTCGTATCTTTATCGATAAATACACTCACGTAACTCTCCGCCTTTCTCTTATCGTTCTTGAACTAATTTAACAATTTTTTGAGCACCGTCAGCCATGATAGATGCAGGTTCGATTGCTAAACCAGATTCTTTTAAGATTTTTTTACCTTGTTCTACATTAGTACCTTCAAGTCTAACTACTAAAGGCATATCTAATGAAACTTCTTTAACAGCAGCTACGATACCTTCCGCAATAACATCACATTTCATAATTCCACCGAAGATATTTACGAAAATACCTTGTACTTTAGAATCTCCTAATATAATTTTAAATGCTTCAGTAACTTTTTCTTTCGTAGCGCCGCCCCCCACGTCAAGGAAGTTAGCCGGATTGCCGCCGAAGTGATTAATTGTATCCATCGTAGCCATAGCTAAACCAGCTCCGTTTACCATACAACCAATATTTCCATCTAATGCAATATATGATAAATCATATTTAGATGCTTCGATTTCTTTTTCGTCTTCTTCTTCTAAGTCACGCATTTCAACGATATCTTTATGTCTGAATAAAGCGTTATCGTCAAAGTTCACTTTTGCATCAAGTGCTAAAACTTCACCGTCACGTGTTGTTACAAGTGGATTGATTTCAACAATTGAACAATCTTTTTCTACAAACACATTATATAAAGACATCATTAATTTTACAGCTTTATTAACTGATTCTTTTGGAATGTTAATATTGAAAGCTATTCTTCTTGCTTGATAAGGCATTAAACCAGTTACTGGATCAATTACTTCTTTGAAGATTTTTTCAGGAGTTGCAGCTGCAACTTCTTCAATTTCAGTTCCGCCTTCTTCAGATGCCATTAATGTAATACGATCAGTTGCTCTGTCGATTACAAAACCGATGTAGTATTCTTTTTGAATATCGCAACCTTCTTCAATTAAAAGTCGTTTTACTTCTTTACCTTCTGGGCCAGTTTGATGTGTTACAAGTACTTTGCCTAATAATTCTTTCGCATACTCGCGAACTTCATCAATAGACTTAGCAATTTTAACCCCACCAGCTTTACCACGCCCACCGGCATGGATTTGCGCTTTCACTACATATACATTTGAATCTAATTCTTTTGCTTTTTCTACTGCTTCAGTAGGTGAAAAAGCCACTGAACCATTAGGTACAGCTACGCCCATAGAGCGAAAAATCTCTTTACCTTGATACTCATGGATATTCATTCTCCATCCTCCTAATACATACATTAATGTTTGCTTACTATTCAATTATAGAAAATGTAAGCGTTATTGTAAACAAGGATGGTCTAATTTCAGGAATTGTTAGAATAATATTTCACTTTTGTCTTAATTGGTTCGAAAGATAACCGATGAATTGGTGTTATTCCATAGTTCTCTACACCTTCTAAATGAGCTTTTGTACCGTAACCTTTATTTTTATCAAATTCATATCCAGGATATTGGCTATTATAATCATTCATTAAACGATCACGATATTCCTTTGCAATTACACTTGCTGCAGCAATAGATACACTATTGGCATCCCCTTTTACTATAGAAGTTTGAGGTATATCAATATCTAATTGCATAGCATCAATTAGTAAATGATCTGGTTTCACATTTAATTGTTCAATAGCTCTTAACATCGCAACTTTTGTTGCTTGATAAATATTTAGTTCGTCTATTTCTTCTACAGTTGCTATTCCTATGCCGACTGATAAAGCTTGTGCATGAATTTGTTGTTCGAATAATTCACGTTTCATTTGAGATAAAGCTTTAGAATCTGTTATACCGATATAATTGTGCCCTGGTTCCAATATCACCGCACTGGCAACAACTGGCCCAGCTAGTGGACCTCTTCCTACTTCATCAATACCACATATTAAAGCATCGCTACTATTCTCTAACAATTTGTTTTCATATTCGCTCATTCTTAAATATTGTGTTTCTAATTTTTGTAGCTGTTCTATCTGTTTTTGCTTTTTATTTAAAGCTGCTTGAACACCTTTTCTTAAATCGTCTTTATAAATTGAAGTTTCTACATCTTCAAAGCTTTTATATTCATTGATTTCAATAGATATTTCTTTAATTGTCTTTTGTTTCATAGAGACTATCCTTCATTTCTTCATATATATCAAAGCAATAATTACCGATTTTAGCATTTCTTAAATCTCTAATTAAAAGTTCTGTAACTGCTTCATAGTCTATTTCATTTCCTCTTTTCAGCATGCCTCTTCTTTTACCAATTTGGTCAAATAATTCTACAACATCATTTTCTTCTGTTAATTCTATTTGATAAAATTTTTGTAATTTTTCAGGGTCGTTTTCAATCAAGAAATTTAATCCATAAATTGCTACTTCATCTAAGTGCACTATGCTATCTTTAATTGCGCCAGTAAGACTCAATTTTTTACCAATTGCTTGATCTTCAAATCTTGGCCATAATATACCTGGTGTATCTAGCAATTCTAATTCTTTACCGACTTTTATCCATTGTTGCTTTTTTGTAACTCCTGGTGTGTTTCCTGTTTTAGCCATCGTTTTTTTGGCTAATTTATTAATGAGCGTTGATTTTCCTACGTTCGGAATACCAACAATCATCGCTCTGATTGCTCTAGGACGCAACCCTTTCCTACGTTCTCTATCGAATTTATCTTTAGTTGCAGCTTTTGCAGCTTTCATTAATTCATTTAAATGTTTACCGTGTTTTGAATCAATTTGAACAGGAAAGAACCCTTCATTTTTAAAGTATTGTGTCCACTTATCTGTTTCACTTTGTTTAGACATATCTTTTTTATTGAGTATTACAACTCTAGGTTTTTGGTTTATGATTTCATCAATCATTGGATTTCTTGACGAAAGTGGTATTCTAGCATCAACGAGTTCGAATACAACATCTACCATTTTTAATTGTTCAGTTACTTCTCTTCTAGCTTTGGCCATATGACCTGGAAACCATTGTATTGTCATTTATATTATCCTTTCTTATTCTAAACTATAGAAATGTGATATATTTACCATATCTATATAGGAGGTTTGTTATGTTAATTTCAATTGTAGTACCCGTTTTCAATGAGGATACTAATATCTCTATTTTACATGAAAAAGTTGCGAACGTCTTTGTTAATTTACCATATGACTTTGAACTTATTTTTATAAATGATGGTTCTACAGACAATTCATTAAATATGATGAAAACTTTAGCGAATTCTGATTCTAATGTTAAATACATTTCTTTCTCCAAGAACTTCGGTAAAGAGTCAGCAATGTTTTGCGGATTAGAACACGCAAATGGTGATGCAACAATTATTATGGATTCAGATATGCAACATCCTCCTGAATTGATACCTGAATTCATTAAATTATATGAAGAAGGCTATCATCAAGTTGTAGCTTCGAGAAATAGAGAAAATGAATCATTTTTAAAACGTATTCCAGCCAATGCTTTTTATAAACTTTCTAAGTATATTGTTGATGTTAAGTTTAAAAGTGGCGAAGGTGACTTTCGTTTAATTTCTAAAAATGTTTTACAAGCTATTTTAAATTTAACTGAATATAATAGATTTTCAAAAGGGATATTTGAATGGGTAGGCTTTTCTAAAACAACTATTACATTTAATCATAAAGATAGAAATCAAGGGAAATCTAAATTCTCTTTCTTTAAATTATTAGATTATGCAATGGATGGCGTAATTAGTTTTAATAATAAACCTTTAAGGATTTGTTTTTATTTAAGTGGAGTTACAATGGTGGTATGTTTATTGTACATTTTAATCACATTTATAAATATCGTGTTACACGGAATCGAAGAACCTGGTTACTTTACGATTATTTCCGCCATTTTATTCTTAGGTAGTTTACAATTATTCAGCCTTGGTGTTATAGGAGAATATATTGGTAGAATATATTATGAAACTAAAAATCGTCCAAAGTATATAATAGATCAAACGAATATGAAAAATAACAATATAGATGAATGAGTAACAGGTGACCTATATGATAAAACGATTTAAAAAATTCTTACATACTAAACAATCTACAATTAAATTTATTCTTTTGCTTGGGCTATTAGCTATTTTAGGACATGGTTATGTCATATATAGATATTTTAAAGATGGCGTGATTTTCACTGGACCAAATGATGGTATTGAACAAATGTTACCTATACAAATGTTTTTATATGAGCATTGGACAAAAGGCTCATTCTTCTACACAACAGATTTAGGTTTAGGTGGAGATATGTTAACTGATTTTGCTTACTATTTCTCTACTAATATCTTATTTATTATAAATGTCATTGTTATCTGGATTAGCTCATTCATATTTAATTTTGATACAGAGCGCATGCTTTTTTGGGCACAAAACGCTATTGTATTATCTATTATAAAATCTTTTTTAATTATGATATCAGTCTACTTTTACACTAAAAAAATCGGTTTAAATCGTTTAAGCTCTGTAGTATCAGCCTTTCTATTTGCTGTGTCACCTATATACTTTAGATTTACAGTATACTGGCCGTTTTTTAGTGATGTTTTTATTTTATTACCCTTACTTTTATTAAGTATAGAACGATTTTTAAAAAATAAAAAAATTGGAATGTTTATCTTAATTGTTGCTCTTACTTTTATTAATAATTTCTATTTTGCTTATTATCAAGTTTTAATAGGAATTTTATATTTTATTTATCGATTTACTTTTAAACATAAAGACGATGTAGTACTTAAATGGCAACAGTTCAAAGTATTTTTCATCGCAAGTATACTAGGTTTTGGCTGTAGTATTATGATATTTTTCCATTCAGCAAGAGGTTTTATAGGCAATAATAGAGCGACTTATCAAGGTGAAATACCTTTATTATCTGATTTCACAAAACACGACAATATTTTTTACGATAACTATTTAATTGTCGTATTATTTTTAACTATTCAAGCTTTGTTAACTTTTAAACTTTATAAAAATTATTTCTACCGGATGTTTAGTATATTTACAATTCTATTCATTATTGCTAGCTTTATACCTTTTATAGATAGTGTATTTAACGGATTCTCAGCCCCTCAGAAAAGATGGCATTATTTACTTACTTTCTTCTCTAGTGGGCTTATAGCACAATATATATATTATTTTAAATCCTTATCCTTAAAAACATATATATTCACCTGTATTCCGAGCTTCATTGTTATATTATCTAGCTATTTGATCACTAAAGATTATGTTATTTGGATTTGGATGTTACCAGTATTATTTATTATTGGATTATTTGTGTTAATCATGAAATCGTACAAAACTTTAATAATGATTATTTATGTTTTTGGCGTTCTGTTACTATCATTTTTAGTATCCAAAGAACATAGTAAAAACCAAATCTATCATGAAGACCATGAAAGAAGAGCAAATACATTCTTTATTCAAGCGAGTACTTTTGATAGTGGATTACAACGTGCTCATATAGATGACATCAAGCAAAATACACAAAGTGATGAAAGAATAGCTTGGCGCGTTTTAGAACAAGACAATACACCTATGTACCAGCAATTTAAAGGTATGAGTTTATATTCAAGTATTTTTGATGGTCAATTATATGATTATTTATTTTCCAAAGCTAAAATTAATTTGAAAAATGAATCTTTAAGCCGTTATAGTAATATGCAAAATAGATCTAATTTATATAGTTTATGGTCAACTAAATACCTTATGAAGAAAAGTTATGAAAAAGAATCACCTGCTAACTTTAAAGTTGTAAGTAATGACGGTAAATATCAAATATTAAAAAACAAAGAAATGTTACCTGCTGTTAAAGTTACTAATAAGTATTATAATCAAAAACAACTTAAAACACCTTTAGATGAAGAACATGCGATGATAAATGGCGTTATTACTGATAGTCATAGTAGTGATTATTCACAAATTAAAAATGCACCTAATTTATTAAATCAAACGAATATTACAGAACGAAATTCAAAATATAAAAACAATATTTTAACTGTTCCTAAAAATGGTGATGGTTTAACAATTACACTTCCTAAAGAGATTGCTAAAAAATATAAAGATATGTATTTAATGCTACATCTTGAGAGAAAACCACCACAATCTAACTTCTCTATTCAAATCAATGATTATTCTAATAATCGCTTGTTTGAGGATTCAAAGTATAGAATGTTACAAGATGATTTATTATATAGGGTACCTGTTACTAGTGATGGTAAAATATTTATTGCTTTAACGAACGGAACATATAATCTAAAATTACAAGGATTGTATGGAGAAGATTACAAAACTTTAAAATCCGCAAACAAAAAGAAAAATTATTCTTATAAAGAAGAAAATGGCGCTATTGATATTGATTTAAATAATCACAGTGGTGGCATGGCAGTCATTAATATCCCTTATAGAAATGGTATGGCTGCTACTGTAGATAATAAAGAAGTTCAAGTCGAGAAAGTGAATCATATTATGACTGGTGTAAACGTGTCTAAAAATAGTAAACATATTAAAATACAATATAAACCACCTTTCTTTAAAACTATGATTTTCGTATCCATTATTTCGATAATATTATCATGTTTATATACAAGAAAAGTGAATAAAAGTTAGTATCAAAAGCATACATATACAATTTAAAACTTGTTCATATGTATGCTTTTTCAAACTATAAAAGTTTGATGATACCATTATATGGGAATAATAAACTAATTATATATCACATAACAAAGAGGGACAAAATGAAAAAAATCATCTATTTAATATTCATTACATTATTTTGCGCGATAATTTTTTATATACCAACTATCTATAAATTTGTGAATTATGATTATTTATATACAAGTATTGGTGATGGATTAAAACAAATGATACCTTTTCAAATATATCTCATACAACATGCTAAACTATTTACAATGTTTTATAATATTGATTTTGGATTAGGAGGAGACTACTTCTCTGATCTAAGTTATTATTACGCTACCTCACCATTTGCTTGGATAGGAATTGTATTCGTTCTAGCTTATCAATTTTTTTCACAATCACAGGACCTGCTAAATACTGTATTAACCAACCAAATTGTGATTGCTATCTTTAAATGTGCATGTATTATTTTTATTACATACTTATTATTATTAAAATATCATTTAAATAGAGTATTAGCCTTTGCAGGAAGTATTATATACGCTTGGTCAACTGTGTATTATTACTTTACTTTTACATGGTCGTTTTTCAGTGATGTTATGTTTTATCTTCCTTTAGCATTATTAGGAATTGAGCGATTATTTACCCAAAAAAAACCTACAGTACTCATTATAGCTATTGCAATCACAATAACATCTAATTTTTATTTTACTTATTATCAATTTATCATTTTAGTATTCTATGTGTTATATAGAATTATATTTAAATATGAAAAAGACATCGTAAATATAAAGCAAAAATTCATCTATACAATCGTTTCAGTATTTATTGCCTTTTTAATTGGTAATTTTGGATTCGTTCAAGGTGTTTTATCTTACTTAGAAAATGACCGAAGTATCATGAATAATAATGTTGATTTAATAATCCCATTTATAAAACAATATAATGTATTATATGGTGGATTTTATATTACTATTTCTTTCTTATCTGTTACTGCTTTATTTTTACGCCCTTTATATAAAAAGTATTATTTTAAGCTTTTTGCTATAGCTACAATCATATGTCTTATTGGCTCACTATCACCATATTTCGATTCATTTTTTAACGGGTTCTCAATGCCTCAAAGAAGATGGGTTTACGCTCTAGCGTTATCTACTGCTATTTTAACCGCTATGGTAGTACAACACATTAAATTAATAACGATTAAACAGTTTTTATTAGCGTCAATATTACCTATTACCTCTATTTTAGTAACAGCTATTTGGCAACAAACATTTTATTATTGGTTAATTTTTGTACCTATTTTATGCATTTTACTATTGTTTAAAATAACTTATAAACACCAATATATTAATATTCTTATTTGTATCGTTTTAATGGCGAGTCAATTTGCTTTAATTTATGACTATCAAAATAAAATACTTTCAAAATATACACCTAAGAAGGATTCCATTAAAGATTCTCATATATATACAGAGAAAACAGCTTCTAAAATTAATCATTTAAAAGAAAATAAAATAGATGATTTAAGAAGAATCGATATGTTGCGCCCAATCACAGTCAATTCACCTATGTACTATAACTTTAATAGCACAAAACTGTATAGCAGTATATACAATGCAGATATATTAAAGTTTTATGAAAAAGATTTATTTGTGAGTATGCCTAAAAATAGCAATAGTTATTATGCTGGCTTTTCAGAAAGAAGTAACTTAAACAGCTTGTTTAACGTCGATTACGTAATCAAGGATAAGAACGACTTACATTACCCTACTAACACTGAGAGAATTGATTCGTATAAGGATCAAGATAGAACTAATCGGATATATGAAAATACAAAAAAACTACCTAGTGCTCGAGTTGTTAATAAAGTATTTAATGATAAAAATTTAAATACACCACTAGTTAAAGAACATGCTATGTTAAATGGAATGATTGATAATCATAAAGACTCAAAAGAACAAATTAAACAGCCAAAAGATTTACTTGATTCGTCTAAAATTTCGTATAACAATGCAAAACTAGACAATAAAGAATTAACTGTTACAAAAGATGGCGGTGGTTTAACAATTAATCTACCTAAAGACACTTCAGAAAAATATAAAGATTTATATTTTATGATAGATGCTGAGATCAAGAAACCAAAAGACAAAAATTATTACATTAAAGTGAATGAACATAAAATTTTCAGGCATAAATTATCATATACTTATGTAAGACCGAGCCATACAACTACAGCAAATATAAGGGCTCAAAATACTGTGCATATCAAACTTAAAAAAGGCACTTATCATTTCGATTTAAAATCAATTCAAGGAGAAGATTATTCAACTTTAAAAAATGCTGTGAAGCAAAGTAAAAATCAAGATATTAAGTTTCACAATAAAAATAATCACTACCAAATTGATATGAAACGACACCCTTCTGGTCATCTTGTCATGCCACTTGTTTATAGAGAAGGATTGAAAGCTACCGTTGATGGGAAACCTGTAGATATAAAGAAAGTAAATTATATTATGTCTAGTATTCCTGTTGAAAAAGGTCAAAAGAAAGTTATCATTACTTATCAACCGCCATTATTTAAAACGAGTATGGTCGCAATGTTTATAGGTGTCATACTATTAATTGTATTTCGTAAAACTATACGTAAAAAAGATTCTAAAATATAAATTTCTTTCTCAAAATAAAACCTCCACAATGTTTGTTAAATCAAATAGTGTGGAGGTTTTCTATTTTTTAAATTTTGAATTTTAATATACATCCTTAAATTACTTAATGCTTTAATAGTTTCAATAATATGATGATGCAGTGTACCTTTTGTTGGATTAACTAATGCAATAATCCAATTAGATCACCTTTTGTTGGACTAACTATGACAATAATCCAAGTAGAGCACCTCTTATTGGATTAAGTTATACTCATGAATTCACTTTTTCTCTGACTCAAAATTAAAAAACAAAACCGGCTAAGACAAAATGTCTCAGCCGGTTTTCTACTTAAAATAAAGGACAAATCCTTATATTTTAATTTATCTAATTTCTTTAATACGAGCAGCTTTACCACGTAAGCTACGTAAGTAGTAAAGTTTCGCACGACGTACTTTACCGCGACGTTTAACTTCGATCTTTTCGATTTTCGGAGTGTGTACTGGGAATGTACGTTCAACTCCAACACCGTAAGATAATTTACGAACTGTAAATGTTTCTGAAATTCCGCCACCACGACGTTTGATTACTACACCTTCGAATACTTGGATACGCTCACGGCTACCCTCAACGATACGTACGTGTACACGTAAAGTGTCACCTGCGCGGAATGTAGGAATATCCGTACGTAATTGGTCTTTAGTTACTGCTTCGATTAACTTATGATTACTCATTTATATTCTCTCCTTCTGACTATGTTCTTGCCCAATAATAAATTTAAAATACATTCAATGCTGGCAGCGGATCATAGTGATTTTGTGCTCACACACTTATAATACTATATCATAATGCTTATTTTCATTCAATCTATTTTTTATTGTTGTTTAGAATTTTTTTGTCTTTTTCAGTTAGTGGATATTGCTCTAATAAATCCGGTCTTCTTTCCAAAGTTCTTAATAGAGATTGTTCATGTCTCCACTTGTCGATGTTTGCATGATTCCCTGATAACAATACATCAGGAACTTTCATGCCTTGATAATCAGCCGGTCTTGTATATTGTGGGTGTTCAAGTAAACCAGATGAAAATGAATCATCTTCATGAGATACTTGATTTCCTAAAACTCCTGGTACTAATCTTACAATTGCGTCTGTCATTGTCATGCTCGCTAGCTCTCCGCCAGTCAATACATAGTCACCTATTGATATTTCATCTGTTACACAATGCGTTCTAATTCTTTCATCATATCCTTCATAATGACCGCATATAAACACAATGTGTTCACTTTCAGATAATGATTCAGCTTTTTCCTGTGTAAACGGTTCTCCTTGAGGGCACATTAAAATAACTCTTGTATCTGGTGTTTTATCTAAATCTTCCAAGGCGTTAAAGATTGGTTCTGGTTTCAATACCATACCTTGTCCGCCACCGTATGGATAATCATCTACTTGTGAATGTTTGTTATTTGCATAATCTCTAAAATTCACTGTATTAAATGATACGATATTTTTATCTTGAGCTCTTTTCATAATAGAATGATTAAGAACACCTTCGTACATTTCAGGGAATAAAGTTAAATAATCAATTTTCATTAGTCTAATAAACCTTCCATCGGTTCTATTCTGATTGATTTATTTTCAATGTCTATGTCTTTAACAACATCTTCAATATAAGGAATGAGATACTCTTTCTCTCCTTTAACCACCCACACATCATTTGCACCAGTTTCAAAAATTTCTGCTACTTCTCCAATTGCATCTTTTTCGACGAATACTGTACAACCGATTATATCTGAATAATAATATTCATTTTCATCTAATTCAATTGCATCATTTTCTTGCTCTTGAAAAATTTTAGAGCCTTTTAAGTGCTCAATTTCGTTTATGTTTTGAACACCTTCAAACGTTAATAAATGAAAATTTTTATGCATTCTGTGAGATGCGATTACAAAAGTTTGTTCCTCTTTACTATGTTTAACTGTTACATGTTGACCAGGTTGAAATCTTTCATCAGTAAAATCTGATTCAGACATTACTTTGACTTCACCTTTGATTCCATGCGTATTTACGATTTTCCCAATTTCAACGTTCATCTAGCATTGCCTCCTAACTGTTGTTTTATCAACAATAAAAAAGAGCACCAAAGTAGGCACTCTTAATTAACCTCTACAAACACTTTCTTTCCATACTCGTTCATTGAACCAGACACAATTGTACGAATTGCTTTAATCATTCTGCCCTTCTTACCAATAATTCTGCCAATGTCTTCTTCATGAACGTCTATATTGAACGTAATGCTAGAATCTTGTTCATCTTTAGATATATTGATGTTCTCCGGATAATCTACGAGCGGTACTATAATTGTTTGTATTAATTTTTCCATTATAATCTATCTTTACTTAGAAAGTTTAGAATTATGGTATTTTTCCATGATACCGTGTGTTGATAAGATATCACGAACTGTATCAGTTGGTTTTGCTCCATCTTTTAACCATTTTAAAGCTAATTCTTCATCAATTTTAACAATTGAACCTGATTTAGCAACTGGATCATAAGTACCGATTGGTTCGATAATACGACCATCACGTGGAGAACGTGCATCTGCTACTACTATACGATAAAATGGGTTTCTTTTTGAACCCTTGCGTGTTAAACGAATTTTAACTGCCATGTTTAAAAACTCCTCACTCATTTATAATTTCTTTTCTACAAGTAAATACTATAACAGGATATAAAAAGTTTGTAAAGTGTTTTCTCTTTACCAATTTAAATTTGTCTAAAATTTGTTTATAAAAAGATGGATTTCTATCTAACCATACTCAAAATAATTCTCCTAATCCCTTATATATTTAATTAACGAATTAGGAGAATTTATTTTAAATTAAAATGGTAAATTCATTCCTTGGAATGGATTGCTACCTTTTTTGCCTTTTTTACCTTTTTTATTGCTACCAGTAAATTGTTTCATCATTTTTTTCATTTCGCCAAATTGTTTAATCAATCTATTCACTTCTTGTAATGAACGACCAGAACCTTTAGCGATACGACGTTTTCTAGAAACGTTCAGTATTTCTGGATTACTTCTTTCTTCTAATGTCATAGATCTAATAATAGCTTGAACATTATCTATTTGTTTAGGATCCATGTTTGCATTTTTCATACCCTTCATTTTATTAGCTCCAGGTATCATGTTCATTAAATCATCTAATGGACCTAAGTCTTTAACTTGCTCTAGCTGATCTAAGAAATCATCGAATGTAAACGCAGAAGTTCTCATTTTCTTTTCTAATTCTTTAGCTTTTGTTTCATCTACACCTTGTTGAGCTTTTTCGATTAAACTTAATACATCACCCATACCTAAGATTCTAGATGCCATACGTTCTGGATGGAATAATTCAAGTCCATCTAATTTTTCACTCATACCGATAAATTTAATAGGTTTTTCAGTTACAGAACGAATAGATAGCGCAGCACCACCACGTGTGTCTCCGTCTAGTTTCGTTAATGTAACACCTGAAATATCTAAAGTTTCATCAAATGATTCTGCTACATTTACAGCATCTTGACCAGTCATTGCATCTACAACTAACATGATTTCATCAGGTGTAGAAACTTCTTTCACATCAACCAACTCATTCATTAATGCTTCATCAATATGAAGTCGTCCAGCTGTATCAATGATAACAAAATCCAAGTGTTCTTCTTTAGCATATTTTAATGCATTTTCCGTAATTTCTTTAGGACTTACTTGATCTCCTTCAGTATAGACAGGGACATCTATTTGTTTACCAACTGTTTGTAATTGTTGAATAGCAGCCGGTCTATAAATATCACATGCTACTAATAAAGGCTTTTTATTATAATTTTTTCTCATTAGCATAGCTAATTTACCAGCAGTTGTCGTTTTACCTGCACCTTGTAAACCAACCATCATCACCACTGTTGGTGGCTTAGTACTCATATTAATTTTGCTGTTTTCTCCACCCATTAAAGCTGTTAATTCATCTTGAACAATTTTAATAACTTGTTGTCCAGGTGTTAAAGATTGCATAACATCTGCGCCAAGGGCACGTTCTGAAACAGTGTTAACAAATTTCTTTACGACTTTAAAGTTAACGTCTGCTTCTAATAATGCTAAACGTACTTCACGCATCATTGCTTTAATATCTTGTTCAGTTACCTTACCTTTACCTTTGATGCGTTGCATCGTGGCTTGAAGTCTCTCGGATAAACCTTCAAATGCCATAATTTCTCCTCCTATTCAAGAATCTCTAAGCGTTTTATAGCTTGCTTAATTTCTTGATTATCTGATGACAATCTTTTTAATTCTTGTATTATAGACTGTCTTTCTTTAAATTTTTTAAAGAGTTGCAATTTCGTTTCATATTCTTCTAACAACTCATCTGTCCGTTTTATATTATCATATACAGCTTGTCGACTCACTTGATAAGTCTCTGCAATTTCACTTAAAGCATAATCTTCCAAATAATATAGTTCTAAATAGTTGCGTTGCTTTTCAGTTAATAATCCTTGATAAAAATCAAACAGATAATTCATGCGCATTGTTTTGATTAAATCATTATTTTCTTTCATCTTCATCCACTTCTTCAGTTGTATTTTCAACACTTTCATTTGATTCAATCATATCAGCAAATAACCCATATACGTAACTTTCAGCATCAAATGGTTGTAAATCATCCATTTTTTCACCTAATCCTACAAATTTAACTGGAATTTGTAGTTCATTACGTATGGCTAATACAATACCACCTTTTGCTGTACCGTCAAGCTTAGTTAACACAATACCTGTTACTTGAGTTACTTCTTTAAATGATTTGGCTTGAGATAAAGCATTCTGACCTGTCGTTGCATCTAAAGCTAACAATACTTCGTGTGGTGCACCAGGAATATTACGATCTATAACTTTTCTTACTTTCTGTAATTCATTCATCAAGTTCGCTTTGTTTTGTAATCTTCCAGCTGTATCACAAATTAAAACATCCGCTCCACGACTTTTAGCAGCGTTAACTGCATCATACATTACCGCAGCTGGATCTGAGCCTTCTTTTTGACTGATGACTTCAACGCCAACTCTTTCTCCCCATACTTGTAATTGTTCAATTGCACCTGCACGGAAAGTGTCACCAGCGGCTAATATTACTTTTTTACCTTCTTGTTTATATCTATGCGCTAATTTACCGATTGTAGTCGTTTTTCCAACTCCATTAACACCGACCATCAATATAACGTTTAATCTGTCATCCTCAATGTCCATGCGGTCAATCTCTTGATCACCTTGAACATATATGTCTACGATTTTTTCTACAATTACTTCTCTAAGCTCTTCTGTTTCAGTAATGTTTTGGCGTTTAGCTTCCATACGTAGCTCATCAACAAGTTCCATTACTGTATTAAATCCTACGTCTGCTTGAATTAACATTTCTTCTAACGCTTCAAAGAAATCTTCGTCGACTTTTCTGTAAACAGCTAACAAGTCATTTAATTTGTTTTGGAAATTCTCTCTAGATTTTTCTAGACCTTGCTTAAATTTAGCACCTAGTTGTTCTGATTCCCACTCTTCAAATTCATCTAAAGACATTAAACCATCATTAAGTTCTACCGCTTCAGGATTTTGTTTTTCATTTGATTCGGGAGGTAAATCTTCTATAGGTTGTTCCTCTTTAGTTTCAATTTCATCTTTTTTTACTTCATCGCTTGGTGCAAATTTATTTTTTAATCGTTTAAAAAAACTCATGACTGCAATGCCTCCAATTCTTCATCTTTAATTGATTTTAAGTTAACACTCACAAGTTTAGATATACCTGCCTCTTGCATCGTCACACCATATAAACTATCTGCGTATGACATTGTACCTTTTCTATGTGTAATAACAATAAATTGTGTATCTGCTTTTAGTTTATTCAAGTACTCAGCATATCTAATAACATTATGTTCATCAAGCGCTGCTTCAACTTCATCTAGTATAACAAATGGCGCTGTTCGTACTTTCAAAATAGCAAATAACAAGCTAATTGCTGATAGTGCACGTTCTCCACCGCTTAATAAAGATAAGTACTGTCTATTTTTGCCTGGTGGTTGTACAACAATTTCCACGCCTGAATCAAGTATATCTTTATCAGTCAATTGAAGTTCAGCTCTACCACCATTAAATAAAGTTTTAAATACGTTACCAAAATGTTGATTCACTTCATCAAATGTTTCTTTAAATCGTGTAGATACTTCACTATCCATTTCTAATATTACTTGTTCTAGTGTTTCTTTAGCTTCTAGTAAATCTGTTCTTTGATCACTTAAGAAAGTATACCTATCATTAACCTCTTTAAATTGCTCGATAGCATTCAAATTAACATGACCTAATTCTTCGATAGACATTTTAGTGAGTTTAACTGTTTTACGTGCTTCTGAAATATCTTCGGGCATTTCATACATCGACTCAGCTTTTTCAAATGTAAGTTGATACGTATCACTTAAGTGCGTCAACTGGTGTTCAATCATTATATCTATTTTCGAATGTTTACTTACCATATCTTGTAGACCTGTTTCTATTCCAGAAATACTTTGTCTTAATGTTTCTATGTCTTCCTCAAGTTTTTGAATTTCTTCTTGAATAGCTCTATACATATCTTGTTGTTCTGACATTTTCGTTTCTATTTCAAGTTTTGTATTAGTACTTTGTTCTATATGTTTTTCAACTTCATCAAACTGACTAGTACCACTGTATTCATCCGAGTTAACTAATTCAATTTGATCTAAAATTTTTGTTAATGTATTTTCATTTTCATTTAAATCCTCAGTTAACCGTTTTTTATCCTGTACTTTCAGACGATTTCTCTCTTTTTCCACTGCGAGGTTTGATCGTTTTTCATTTAATAAATTTTGTATCGTTTTTTCACTATCTTTGTTATTAGATAACGATGCGTTTAATTGATTGATTTCTTCATCTATTGACTTAAGGCGCCCTTGAATTTCAACAAGTAATGATTGTTTTTCTTTTAAAGTTTCTTGCCCTTTTATGAAATTATAACCATCGTTCTTTTCAAACTCGAACGTTTCATTTTCATCTATTAAACGTTTTTCTTTTGCTAAAATAGAATCTAACTGCAATGTCACTTCGTGTTCACTTGCTCTAAGCTCCGTGCCTTTTTCTTGTGTTTCTGAAAGAGTTTTTTCTAATTGTTGAATTTCTTCTTTTAAATTTTTAACTTTTGATTCTACTTGTGTTGTCTGTTTCATAAAGTTATGGTATTTATCTTCAGTTGTCTTAAGTTCATCTTTTTGAGATAAGAGACTCGCTTTTTTCTCTTTACCTCCACCAGTCATCGCACCTCCAGGAGTAATAATATCTCCATCTAGTGTTACAATTCTATGTTTAAATTGAATTGTTCTAGCTAGCTCATTAGCAGTTTCTAAACTTTCCGCAATAATCGTACTACCTAATAAATGCTCTACTATATTGCGATACTGTTCATCAAACTGGACACCTTCTGATGCTACTGTAACAAATCCAGGACTGTTTTTAATTTGATTTACTACATTATCTGGTATAAATCTCTTTTTGATGACATTCATTGGTAAAAATGTTGCTCTACCTAACTTTTTATCTTTTAAATATTTAATCGCTAATCTTGCATCTTTCTCTTCTCGAACAATAATATGCTGTAATGAAGCTCCAAGCGCAATTTCAACTGCTGTAGTTAACTGCGTAGGCGTATCAATAATTTCAGCTACTGCTCCTTCAATGCCTTTTAAAGATTTTTCCTTTAGTACATGCTTTACACCAGAATAAAAACCAGAATAATCTTCTTGCATACTCTTAAGTGTATTAATACGTGTTTTCATTTGTTCAGTGTATCTATATGCTTGATAAAGTTTAGATTCAGACTCTTTATACTCTGTTTCTTTCTCTTTTAAAATCGCGTAATCAGATTTATATTTTTCCGTTGTTTCTTTCAAATCCGTTTCAATTTGTTCTAATTGTTTACTTACTGTTTCTTTCTCTTTCCAGACATTTTGTAAATGATCATATACTTCTTTTTGACGACCATCTAACCTTGATTGTTTTTCTTGATGAGTTGCTAATTTATCTTCTAAAAATCTAATATCATTATTTATATCAGATTGTTCTGTCATTAATTGATAATATTGATCTTTCAGTTCTTCAATACGTTCCTCGAAAGAACCTTCATTATTAGAAAGTTGGCTTTCAAGTTGATTAATCTCTTGAAGCATTACTTGTTGTTTTTCCTTAAATGAAGATAGTTCAACATCGATTTCTTTAATTTGATTAGTTATTTTATCAATACGAGATTGCGTAAGGTTTTTATCTTCTTCTAATCTTTCATTTGTAGCATCACTATTTTTTTGTCTTTCTTTTAAAACTTCTAATTGACCTGTGTAACGCTCTAATGATTCTGTCGCTTCTACTAAAGCTTTATTAGATTCTTGTATTTTAAATGAAATTTGATCACGATTCTTTTTCTTATCATTCAACTTAAATGTTAATCCATCTAATTCAGAAGTCTTTTGATTTTTTTGTGCTTGGAAATGTTCTATATCAGTTTCTAATTGTTTAAAATCTTTATTTAAGCTTTGAATATCATAAACAGTAACTGTAATATCACTCTTTTTCATTTCTTCTTTCAAAGAAAGATATTCTTCAGCAATTGCTGCTTCTTCCCTTAAAGGTTCTACACGTGCTTCTAAATCGAATACTATATCTTCAACTCGGTTTAAATTTTGCTCTGTTTCTTCAAGTTTAGTAGTCGCTTCTTTTTTACGTTTTTTATATTTAAGTACACCAGCAGCTTCTTCAATTAAATAACGTCTATCGCTAGGTTTAGCATTTAATACTTCATCAACTTTCCCTTGAGATATAATGCTAAAAGCTTCTTTACCTAAACCAGAATCTAAAAATAAATCTAATATAGATTTCAATCGAGTTCTTTCATTATTAAGATAATACTCACTGTCACCATTACGATATAATCTTCTTTCAACTGTAATTGTGTCTTCATCTATATTAAGTTTTCTAGAATGATTGTCTAAAGTTAATTTCACTTCAGCATATTGACATTTTTTTCGTTCTTTAGATCCATTAAAAATAATATCTTCCATCTTCGATCCTCGAAGACTCTTGGCAGATTGTTCACCAAGCACCCATTTTATAGCGTCCGTTATATTACTTTTACCACTACCATTTGGGCCGACTATTGCAGTTACACCATTATCGAATTCAACATGTGTATTTTCTGCAAATGATTTAAATCCGTATGCATCTATCGACTTTAAATAAACCATAAATTACTCCTTAACGACTATTATTCAGCGCTTTTTTAGCTGCATTTTGTTCAGATTCTTTCTTCGTTCGACCTTCACCAATTTCTAAAGCTTCCCCATTTAATAACACCTCTGAGGTAAATAACTTGTGATGAGCTGGTCCACTTTCATCGAGTAGATGATAAGTAATGACACCTTTATTACGTCTATGCATGAACTCTTGAAGCTCAGTCTTATAATCTCTATTAGCGGTATAATTATCATCTATAACATGAGGGTAAACCACCTTATTTAAAAAGGTTTCTACACTTTCAATTCCCTTGTCCAAATACAATGCACCTACAAACGATTCAAAAGCATCAGCAATTAAAGACGGGCGTTCACGTCCGCCGGTCTTCTCTTCGCCTTTACCAAGAAGTAATAATTCGTTCATGTTCAAACTCATTGCAAATGTTACAAGTGATGGTTCACATACAATTGATGCGCGCAGTTTAGTTAACTTACCTTCAGGCAATAATGGAAATTTCTTATACAAAAACTGTGACACCGTCAATTCTAACACCGCATCTCCTAAAAATTCTAAACGTTCATTATGACTTAATTTATCCAGTTTAAAATCATTAATAAAACTAGAATGCGAAAAAGCTTGAATATAAATATCATAATTTTCAAATTCAATATCTAGATTAGACATAAACTGATCAAATTTAACTTTGAATTGCATTATGATTTGAGATTTGTTCTTAGACATTTGTTTCCTCCTAACATTATGTTTCCTATCTATTTTACGTTAAATATCATAAAAAAAAAAGAATATTATCATAAACTTATTTATCTAGACAACAATCGTAAACTATTGAGCAAAAATACATAAAAATACTCCTAATCTAAAAATTAATAAATAACAGATTAAGAGTATTTTAAGAAAAGCTTTACATTTATACCTTTAACATATTAATTCGGTCTAATAAACCACATTTCTGTTTCATAATTATGAGTAATACGTTGAGCTACTTCTGTCTTATCTTCACCGCCACCATACCAGTTTTGATCTAAGCTTTGGAATTGATTTAAATTACCATCAGCATTACCATTTGTAACAATAGCTGTATGGCCCGCTCCTGAGCCAAAATCTTCATTAAATACAACAATGTCACCTGGTTTAGCCACAAAAGATGGCGTGTTTTTATAAACAGTTGCCTCACCTGTAAAGTCATTTTCAGTAGGTATATCTTTAGCGTAGTCACCATGTAAACCATGACCATATAAATAATTCCAATAATAATTAACTAAATCGAAACATTGCCAACCATAATAGCCATCGAAGTCCCACCCTTTACCTTCTAATGAATTTATATAATCCATTGCAGCTGATGAAGACTTAGTTGCTTCTTCCTTAACTTTACTTGCTTTTTTATCATAATTTCTATGATCAACTTCAATATTCTGTATCTTAGGTGATTTATCTTTTGAGGTACCTTCCTTTGCATCAACTTGAGCATTCAAATTCAAAACTGCCAAACTCGTAAGTGCCATCGTTAATAAAAATTTTCTGTTACCTTTCATATATCCCCCTTATGATTTATGTATAGTAATTATTCCATATGGAATAATTACAACATTTTAACATAATAATAGATATGTGAATAGTTCATCATTTGTGTATGAGTGATTTAAAACTAACTATATCAGCATATAAAAAATCCCGTTAGGCATATACCTACGGGATTTTGTAAAGTGGATTATTTCTCTAATGATTCAATATATTTAACAGCGTCACCAACTGTGTTGATTTTTTCTGCTTCCTCATCAGGGATTTCCATATCAAATTCATCTTCTAATTCCATTACTAATTCAGCAATATCTAGAGAATCAGCACCTAAATCATCTTTAAATGAAGCTTCAGGTGTTACTTTTTCAGCGTCTACTCCTAGACGATCTACAATAATGTCTTTTACTTTATCGAAACTTGCCATTCCATTCACCTCCTTTAAATAATTTAAATCTTTTATATTTCACACTAACATGAATAATACCAAATTATTGCATGTACATGCCACCGTTAACATGAATTGTTTGGCCAGTAATGTAATTTGCTTTTTCACTCGCTAAAAATGCTACTGTGTGCGCAATATCACTATCTTCACCAAAACGATCTAAAGGTATCTGTGATTTCATTTGTTCTTTTAACTCATCTGATAATTGATCAGTCATATCAGAAACAATAAATCCTGGTGCAACAGCATTACATGTAATGCCTCGAGATGCTAATTCACGAGCGAATGTTTTCGTCATACCTTCTACACCTGATTTTGTTGCAACGTAGTTAATTTGTCCTGGGTTACCTACTGAACCTACTACACTAGACAAGTTAATAATACGTCCTGATTTTTGTTTTAACATCGGTCTTGTAACTGCTTGTACACAGTTAAATACACCTTTTAAGTTTGTATTGATTACATCATCCCACTCGTTTTGTTTCATTCTCATAAGTAAGTTATCACGTGTGATACCAGCATTATTTACAAGTACGTCGATGGTTCCAAATTGATTTAATGTTTCTTTAATCATTGCTTTTACTTCGTCTTGTTCGCTTACGTTAGCTTGTATTGCGAATGCGTCTACGCCGAAAGTTTTTATTTCAGAGACAACTTTTTCTGCTTTTTCTTTATTCCCAGCATAATTGACTACAACGTTATAACCTTCTTCACCTAGTTGTAATGCTATTTTTTTACCTATGCCTCGAGAAGCGCCTGTTACAAGTGCAGTTTTTGTCATTATTCATTCCATCCTTTAACATCATCAATTGTTTGAATTGAAGTTATTTTAACATCTCTGCTTATTTTTTTAACAATTCCTGATAAAACTTTGTTTGGACCTATTTCTATAAAGTGATCAACGCCATCTGCAATTAAATATTCAATGGATTGACTATATTCAACTGGTGAGAACAATTGTTTTACCATATTTTCTTTAATTACGTTATGATCTGTTTCTGGTTTAGCATGAACGTTTTGTACAATTGGGTGTTCTGCGTCGTGCCATTCAAATTGATCTATGTATGCTTTGAAATCTGCAGCAATAGTTTTCATCATAGAAGAATGGAAAGGACCAGATACTTTTAATGGCATAACACGTTTAGCACCTAATGATTTACCTTCTGATACTAATTTTTCAATTAAAGTTGTGTGACCAGAAACTACAATCTGACCAGGACAGTTTATGTTCGCTGGTTCTATTATTTCATCTTCTGTTGATAATTTTCCACAAATTTCTCTAACTTCATCAATATTTAATCCTAATACTGCAGCCATTGAACCTACGCCTTGAGGGAATGCTTCAGACATTAATAGTCCACGCTTATGTACAATTTGAACTGCATCTTCAAATTTTAATACGCCTTCTGATACTAATGCAGAGTATTCACCTAAACTGTGTCCTAAAGCATAATCATAGTTTATATCTTTTAAAGTATTCATCAGTGCAGTACTATGTGTTAATAAAGCTGGTTGCGTATATTCAGTTAAACCTAATATACCTTCTGAATCTTTAAACATTACATCTAATAAATCGAATGATAATGATTCATTAGCTCTATCTAGGATAGAAGTAGCGTTGATATCTGTTTGGTATAAATCTTCTGCCATACCTACTTTTTGTGATCCTTGACCAGGAAACATGATTGCTATTTTACTCAATTACATCACCTACTGCCTTTCTCATTTTATCTACGATTTTTGTATCTGCAGCGAGTTTTGCTTGTCTTATCGCGTTATAAAATGCACGCTCATTAGAAGAACCATGCGCTTTTACTACAACGCCATTTAATCCTAGTAACACAGAACCGCCATATTCTGCATAATCCATTTTATCACGAATTTTATTGATGTCTTTTTTTAATGTCAATGCAGCGAGTTTATTTTTAGTTGATGAAAACATTGCTTCTTTCATCATTTTAAAAATAGCACTAGCAGTACCTTCGATTGTTTTTAAGACCATATTACCACTATAACCATCTGCAACAACAACATCACATGCATCTAATAATAAAGATTTTGACTCTACGTTTCCAATAAAATTATCAAAACTTTCTTGTTTTAATAATTGGTATGTCTTTTTAGTTTGTTGATTACCTTTTGATTCTTCAGTACCAATGTTCAGCAAAGCTAATGAAGGGTTATCAATGCTTCTAACTTGTTTAGCATAAATTTCGCCCATTTTTGCATATTGCACTAAATGTTCAGGTTTAGCATCAGAATTCGCACCAATATCTAAAAACACAAAACCTTTACCCGTAACCGTAGGGAATGTTGCGACAAGCGCTGGTCTTTCTATGCCTTTAATTCTTCCAACAATAAATAAGCCACTACTCATCAACGCTCCTGTATTCCCCGCAGATACACAACCTTCTGCCTTACCTTCTTTCACAGCCTGAGCCATTAATACCATAGATGCGTTTTTCTTTCTTTTTATAGCTCTTACAGGTTCATCATCCATTGTTATCTTCTCATCAGTATGTGTAAAAGTGATACGTTCATGTTCAAAATTATATTTCTTTTCATCACCAAAAAGTAATATTTCTAAATCTGGAAAATCATTTACGGCATTTTTTACCGCTTCTATTACGATATCTGGAGCTTCATCTCCACCCATCATATCTACCGCAATTTTAACCATTTTTTTCACCCTCGCTTGCATAATACATTTCAAATTGTCCTTTAAATACTGTCTCTCCATGCACTGTACTTGTTACATCAACTTTAGCAATATGTTTAGATTTATTAATCACCGTAGCTTTAGCAATTACTCGCTCATTCAACTTAACTGACTTTATAAATTGTACAGAACCTTTAGTCGTTAAAGCTAATTCATCATTAATAAGTGCAACACATAGAGAATTTGCTTGGGCGAATATATAGTGCCCTCTCGCAATTTTATTTCTTGTAAAAACATGTTCATCTTTAATATCTAAAAGTGAAATTGCGGATTTATCTAATTCTATGTCTATAATTTCACCAATTACATCTTCTATCGGTAATGATTTAATTTCATCATGTTGTTTTGTTGCAACGTCTTTAATACGACGCCTTAATTCAGGAATGCCAAGCTCCATTCTATCTAATCTAATAGTTTGGATGCTTACATTAAAATATTCACTTAACGTTTCGTCAGTAACAAACGGTTCTTCTTTTAATCGATTTGTAAGTTCTTTCTGACGATTTGCTTTTGTTAATTTCATCTCATCCAAATCCATTCTATTATGTACTTATAGCTATAATTAGCACCTGCTATCATGACCTACCTTATTTATACTAACACGGGCACGACAATATTCTCAACAAATTATACAATAAAAAACGAGTGAAATTTATTTTTTTCACTCGCTTGGTCTTAATTATGCACTTTTTTCTTCAATTGCTGTGTAAATCATACGTTCTTCAAACAATAAAGTATCAGGATTATAAGAATCACATGTAATTAAAGTGAGTTGGTTTGGCTTATCTTTATGCTCATTTAATACTTCTACTTGTGTTGGCTTAACATTTTTAATATTATCAATTTTAAATGTTTTTTTACCTTCTTTAGTAATCAATTCTACTTTATCTCCAATTTTCGCTCTATCCAAATAGTTAAAGCGAATACCAGCACCTTCGACTCTATGACCAGCTATTGCAACATTTTGTTCTGTAAGTTTTTCACCTTCATCTACTAACGATAAACCATTTTTTAAATTTTGTTCTGTTGCAGGACCTTTAAAAATCGGCTCATTAATATCGGCTGTCGGTATTTTTAAATAACCAACCATATTATCATTTATTTCAAGCTCATTCATTTCCGTCTTCGTAATCCAAGATTCAACAGGATTTACTTTTACTTTATTATCTTGATTTTCGTATGAAGTAATCACTTTATCATTTACGCGTTCTGTAAAGTATGTTCTAACGTCATTCCAAAAGAATATCGTGATCGATACTAAAATGAGTAAAACACCAATTGTTCTTAATACCCATCTCATAATACTTACCTACTCTCAAATAATGGTAATTTAAATTTATACAATCGGCTTTCTCTTGTCAATCGAAATTTTGCTCTTCCATTGTTTCTTGTACTAACAGTCTCAATTTATCATATTTAGGTTTGAAAAACTCACCCGATTGAACCAATTCACTTGCTTCATCTCTCGCTACTTCAAGCATTCTATAGTCTTCCACTATATTTGCTACTCTAAAGTCTGGTAAACCACTTTGTTTAACACCAAAGAAATCACCAGGGCCACGCATTTCTAAATCCCTTTCAGATAAATAGAAACCATCTGTAGATTCTGTCATAATATGCATTCGTTCAACACCACTTTCAGTTTTTGGTGAAGCAACAAGTGTACAGTAACTTTGATGATTACTTCTTCCTACTCTTCCTCTTAATTGATGTAGTGTCGATAATCCAAATCTATCAGCATCATATATTATCATAAACGTAGCATTTGGAACGTTAACACCTACTTCAACCACAGTTGTAGAAACTAAAATAGCAATTTCATTATTGCTAAATCGATTCATAATATGGTCTTTTTCATCCGATGTCATTTTACCGTGGAGTAAACCAACTTTTTCAGATCCAAACTTCAATTGTAGTTGTTCATATATAGCGGTAACATTTTGGACATCTAATGCTTCGCTCTCTTCAATGAGTGGACATATTACATAAGCTTGTCTACCTTTAACTATCTCACTATTAAGCTGATTTAACACACTATCGATTTCATCGTGTTTTGCCCACGAAGTGATGATTTCCTTACGACCTTTGGGCATTTGTTTAATAGAGGAGACATCCATTTCTCCAAAAGCTGATATAGATAACGTTCTAGGGATGGGTGTCGCAGTCATAAATAATACATTTGTATCTGCACCTTTTTCTCTCAACTTTTTACGTTGATTCACACCAAATCTATGTTGTTCATCAATAATAACTAAACCAATATCATTAAATTCAACATCATCTTGTATAAGAGCATGTGTACCTACTAATATATCTACTTGTCCAGCTCTTAATTGTTCAAGTAAAAGCTTTCTTTTTTTACCTTTTACCGAACTGGTTAATAAAGCCACGTTCAAACGACCTCCAAATAACTCGTCTAAACTAATAGCATGTTGTTCTGCCAAAATTTCTGTAGGGACCATTAATGCACTTTGTTTATTCGCATTAAACATTGCATAAATAGCAATAGCAGCCACAACTGTTTTTCCTGAACCAACATCACCTTGTAAAAGTCTGTGCATCTTTATAGGTGCTTTTAAATCTCTGAAAATCTCGTTCACGCTACTCTTTTGAGCATCTGTTAATTCAAATGGCAACGTATCTATAAATTCTTTAACATCTTGAACATTATAATTTAAACCTTCAATTTTGTTTGCTTCTTTTTCAAGCTTACTTAACCACTTCATTTTAAGTTGGAATAAAAATAGCTCATTAAAAGCAAAAGTTCGACGCGCCATTTTTAAATAATCAAACTCTATTGGTCTATGTAAAATTGGAATAACATCTTTTAAAGACATCAATTTATATTTACTAATTAAATCTTCTGATAACCATTCGTCAATATCTACTAAACTTAATGCTTGTTCAATATATTTATTAAGTTGCTTTTGCTTTAGTCCTTCTTTCAAACGATATATTGGCGTTAATGTATTGCCACCTTCTTGTCTTTCGGCCATTACTTTCTGTCCAGTAATAATCTGCTTTTTATGCTCCCATTTTCCTTTTACAGTTACAGTTTGGCCCATTACTAGACGTTTTTTCAAATATGGTTGATTAAAGAAAGTCACTTTTACTGCAATATTATTTATCATCATATGACATGTGAGTTTCGAACGATTTCTACCAAAAAAAGCTACTGTTGGAGATGAATAAACTTCTCCTGTAACCGTCACGACATCACCATCTGATGCTTCATTTAAATTAATAACAGATTCATCTTCATAACGTGTCGGTAAATACAAAACTAAATCTTCTAATGTATGAATATTTAACTCATTCAATAATTGAAGACTTTTCGGGCCAACACCTTTTAATTCTTGTAGTGTGTGATTAGTATATATCAGATGTTGCTTTTTCATTTTTATCACCTAAATTAATTAATACTACTATTATAGAACATTTATATTTATTAAACCAATTGTTAAGAAAGACATGAGACAAGATAATAGTAGTTTCCCTGAAATAATATGTACATAAAAAGCACCTACATAAACATATACTTTCAATACCGAAGATATAAATAAAAGCTCCTAAGCCGTTATCTAAAAACAACGGATTAGGAGCTTTACTATGAAATCAGGATTGTAATCCTTTCACATAGCACTTTTATTGTTTATGAATTTCCGAAGATTTCTTGTTTCAATCTTTCACCTGTTGGTGTACCTGCTAAGCCACCTCTACCTGTTTCTCGAAGCGCTGAAGGCATTGTTTGCCCTATTTTGTACATAGCTTCGATTACTTCATCTGTAGGTATTCGTGACGTTACACCTGCTAATGCCATATCAGCTGAAATAATAGCATTTGAAGCACCAACAGCATTACGTTTAACACATGGTACTTCTACAAGACCGGCTACTGGATCACATACTAATCCAAGCATGTTTTTCAGGCTGATCGCAAATGCTTCAGCAGACTGTTGTGGTGTACCTCCAGCCATTTCAACTGTAGCTGCTGCACTCATTGCTGCTGCAGATCCAACTTCAGCTTGACAACCGCCTGCAGCACCAGAAATTGAAGCATTATTAGCAACAACAAAACCAAATGCTCCTGTTGTGAATAGAAAATGAATCATATCTTCTCTTGATGGATTCAGGCGTTTTTTTAATGCAAACAATACGCCGGGCGCTACACCAGCAGACCCTGCTGTTGGCGTTGCACATATTTTACCCATCGCTGCATTTACTTCATTAGTCGCGACTGCTTTACTTACAGCATCTATCATTAAGTCTCCAGAAAGTGATTTACCGCTTTCTAAATAATCTTGTAATAATACAGCATCCATACCAGTTAATCCTGTAGTGGAAGTTACACCATTAATACCACGCTCTATAGCTTTCTCCATTGTATCAAGGTTGCGTTCCATATTTTTATACACTTCTTCTTTGGAGAGCTTTGTTACGCTTATTTCTTGTTCGATCATAACTTCGTATATTTTTTTATTTTCTTTTTCACATATTTCTATAAGTTCTTTTACACTTTGAAACATTATAACCCTCCTTTTTAACTTACCCCATTAATGACACAGTTTGTACGCCGTCAATTTCTTGTATTTTGTTTAATACTTCTTGTGGTATATCATCGTCCAATTCACAAGTCATTAAAGCGAGTTCACCTTTTTCTTTACGAGCTACTTGCATACTACCAACATTAATTCGATATTCACCAAAGACATTTGTAACTTTCCCAATTGTCCCAAAAGTATCTTTATGAAAGACAAGTAACGCTGGATAATTACCACTGATTGCTATCTTAAATCCATTGATGGCAACAATTTCAACTTTACCGCCACCAATAGAAATACCTTCTACTGAAATTTCTAATTCTTCATTACGCATACTAATAATCGCAGTGTTAGGATGTGATCTTTCTTCGAACATCTCTATAAAATTAACCTCAATACCTTGTTGTTCTGCATCTTTTAGACTTGTTTTAATTCTATCATCGTCTGTATCGTATCCTAAAAGACCACCCACAAGTGCGACATCTGTTCCATGTCCTTTATAAGTTTCCATAAAAGAACCATATAAATATATATCTACATGCTTCGGCTTCCCATTAAAAAGCCCTCTAGCTATTAAGCCGATTCTAACTGCCCCAGCAGTATGAGATGATGATGGTCCAACCATAACAGGACCTATAATGTCAAAGACACTTGTATATTTCATCAATTATCACTCATTTCTCTTTTGATTTCACCATACCATTATAACAACTTTACTAAATTTTGTAAGCGTTTTAAAACAGAAAAAACAACAACGTCAAATTATTAACATTGTTGTTCTTCATTGCTTTTAATTATTCAACTGAGAATAAGAATGAATAAATAGGTTGATCACCTTGATGTACTTCAATTTCAACATCTTCATAGTGTTCTTCAACATAACTTTCTAGTTTACTCACTTCTTCGTCAGTTGCATCTTCACCTTTAATGATTGTTAAAATCTCACTATCTTCATCTAGCATATCATCAATTAACTTTTGACTAACGGCTACATGATCAGAATCACTTACTTTAATTTTACCTTCATTAATTCCCATGAATTCGCCTTTTTTGATTGTGATACCATCAATATTTGTATCTCTTACCGCATAAGTAACAGATCCAGATTTAACGAATTGCATTGCATCTTCCATTTGTGCTTTGTTTTCTTCTATAGACTGCTCTAAATTGAAGTTTAACATTGCTGATAAACCTTGTGATACAGTCTTAGATGTAACGACAGCTACTGGAATATCAACTAATTGTTCAACTTGTTCAGCTGCCATAATGATATTTTTATTATTTGGTAGAATAATTGCTTTCTTACAACCAGATTCTTTTACTACTTTTACAATGTCTTCAGTCGATGGATTCATAGTTTGTCCACCGCTAATTACATGAGTTGCACCAAGCGATTTAAATAATTTAGTGATACCGTCACCCATTGAAATTGTAATCACTGCAGTGTCAATTTCTTCTTGTTTTTCTTGTTTTATTTTTTTATCTGCACTTTTTCTTAACACTTCTCTGTGTTGTTCGCGCATGTTTTCAATTTTCATTTTAATAAGTTCACCATATTGGCTACCGTAAGTTAACACTTCACCAGGCGTTTCTGAGTGTACATGGACTTTAACAATTTCATCATCAGAAATAACTAATAATGAATCACCAAATTCACTCATATCTTGTCTAAATTGTTCTTCATCAAATGGTTTTTTATCTTTATCGAATCGCACCATAATTTCTGTACAGTAACCATAAACAATATCTTCTGTATCGATAATGCCGCCAAAATCATGATCATCATTTATAAATTCGTCAGTATCTACTTTTTCTCTGTTTGGAGCTATTTTTTCTCCTTTTAAAGTAGCAAGGAATCCTTCATAAACAAACATCAAACCTTGACCACCACTATCGACAACACCTACTTCTTTAAGTACAGGTAGTTGGTTTGGTGTATTATCTAGTGCTACTTGACCTGATTCAATAACCGCTTCCATTACAGTAATAATATCATCTGTTGTCTCAGCCGATTTTACAGCAGCCTCACCAGCTTCTCTTGCTACTGTTAGTATTGTACCCTCAACAGGTTTCATAACAGCTTTATACGCTGTATTAACACCTGCTTGGAACGCTTTAGCAAATTGTATAGCATCTATTTCATTTTCATTTTCAATTGATTTAGAAAAACCTCTAAATAACTGGGATAATATTACGCCTGAGTTTCCTCGCGCTCCCATCAATAAACCTTTAGAGAAAACTTTTCCTACTTCTCCTATATGTGCGCTGTTTTGGGTTTTCACTTCACCTGCGCCCGATGACATAGATAAATTCATGTTTGTACCTGTATCACCATCTGGAACTGGAAATACGTTTAAAGAATCTACAAAATCTGCATTGTTTGATAAACTATCTGATCCTTGAACGATCATATCAGCAAACAATTTGCCGTCAATCTTTTTCATACTCTAATTGCCTCCCTATGCTTCCTCATCATCATTAATCACACGAACACCTTGGATATATATGTTTACTGCGTTGACTTTTAATTTTAATGATTGCTCCAAAGTATATTTAACAGCAGATTGAACATTGTTTGCTATTTCTGAAATTTTAGTTCCATAACTCACAATTATATACATATCAACGTCAAGCACACCTTCATTTTGAGATACGATAACGCCTTTAGAGTAATTATCTCGCCCTAAAATCTCAGCAATTCCATCTCTTACTTGATGCTTACTTGCCATTCCAACAATACCATAACATTCTACAGCAGCTCCGCCTGCTAATGTTGCAATAACATCATTTGATATATCGATACTGCCATACTCATTTGTAATTTCTAAAGTCATGATTTCGTCCCTCCTAATAATCTAGAATATATACGTATTTATCTTCATTATTTATGTTCTTTTTAATTATACTTAAAATAACATTCAAATCGCAAGAATTCATCATTTTATTGTTTTTACGTAAGCAACGTTTTCACAAGATATAATTATAACAAATAAACTCAACTTTAAAATACTTTTAGCGAAATTTGTTGATATTTTTTCTTATTTTTGTAAATTAGATATTGAAATGGCATAATACGCGTGTTATATTATTAAAGTGTGTAAACGTAAATAAATGTGTATTTATATTTCATTAAAGGAGGATATTTATGGCTAAAGAATGTTTCGTAACAGGTCGTAAAGCTAGAACGGGTAACCATCGTTCTCACGCATTAAATGCTAACAAACGTCGTTGGAACGCTAACTTACAAAAAGTTAGAATTTTAGTTGACGGTAAACCTAAACGTGTATGGGTTTCTGCTCGTGCTCTTAAATCAGGTAAAGTTACACGCGTTTAATGAATATAAGTCACATATAGTAAAGAGAACCTTTGTGTGGAAGGTTCTCTTTTTTTATATGTCTTTACTTTGAATAATTAATACATTTCCTAACTCAACTTGTACGAAACCTCGTTCCAATCCCTCTTTAAACTCATTGCTAATGGTTAACGTAGAACCTTGATCTAGTGTTGTAAACGGCAATTCATATTTCAATTCATCCAATTTAATTCTAATACCTGTATTTAAAGGTACAAATGATACATAAGTCATATCTTCTACTCTAAATATTTCGTGTTTCCCAGGTTTTAAAATACTTATATGATTTTGTTGATCAATAAGTGAAATTTTAAAATCTTGCTTTAAAAATTCTGGTTTTGTTAAAATTTGAACCGCGCCCATATAGTGATCTAATCTGCCACCTGTTGCGCCATAAATTTCTATTTCAGTATATCCCATATCAACCGCTAAATTTACTGCTAACGCTAAATCTGTATCATCTTTTTCTTTCTTGACGGGGTAAACATCTATAGCTTTCCTTATTTGTTCTAACTCTTGTTCATTAACAGAATCAAAATCCCCAACTGCTGATACAGGCTTGATTTGATTGTTAACCAACTCTAAAGTGCCTCTATCTACACCGATCCAGTCTACATTTTTATCATCAAATAGATTAGATGGAATATTTCTTACGCTACATAATAATTTTACTTTCAAAGTTAATCACCCTTTAATTTAAGTACAGGTTGCTTATAATCATCATGTTTAAAATAATAAGATCCTGCTACTAATATATCAGCGCCCTTATCTATGCATTGAGCACTTGTGGTTTCGTTGATACCACCATCGACCTCTATTTCAAAGTTTAAACCGTGTTCTTGTCTGTACTCATTTAACCATTCTATTTTATCTAAAGTTGTTTCTATGAATGATTGGCCACCAAACCCAGGATTAACTGTCATGATTAATACAAAATCAACATCTTGTAATATTTGAGCTATTAACTGCACAGGCGTTCCTGGGTTGATAACGACTCCAGCTAATTTATCATGTGACTTTATTTGTTGAATAGCTCTATGGATATGCGGTGTTGCTTCATAATGAACTGAAACCATGTCACTACCAGCTTCACAGAATAAATCAATCATTTGTTCTGGATCTTCAATCATCAAGTGTGTATCAATCGTCATATCAGTTATTTTTCTTAATGATTCTAGTATTGGTAACCCTATTGAAATGTTAGGAACAAATTGTCCATCCATCACGTCAAAATGTAATATATCTGCTCCACTTTCACGAACTTTATCTACTTCTTCTTTTAAAATTGAAAAATCACATGCTAATAGTGACGGTGCTATTTTGACCATTAATATCTTACCTTTCTATTTTGTATTTCTTCGAATAACGCTACATAATGATTATATCTCGTTTTATAAAATTCTCTTTCTTCGATTAAAGTTTTAACTGCGCACTTTGGTTCGTTAATATGTGTACAATTTCTAAATTTACATTCTGATTTTACTTCTTCAAATTCAGGAAAATAATTTGTTAAATCTTCTTTTTCAATATGAGAAAAATCCAATGCACTAAACCCTGGAGTATCAGCCAAAAATCCATCTTCCATTTCAAAAAGTTCGACATGTCTAGTAGTATGTTTTCCTCTATTTAATGCTTTAGAAATCTTGTTTGTTTCAATATTTAAGTCTTCAAATAATCGATTCATCATAGATGACTTTCCTACACCTGACTGACCACTTAAGACGATAATACCTTTTATGAGCGGTTTGATTGTTAATGACAAATCATCGTCATTACCGACAAAAATTGTTTCATAGCCAATCATTTTATATTCATTTAACAACTGTTTAATCTGTGCGCTTTGTTTATCAGTAGCCAAGTCTTTTTTTGTGACACATATGACTGGTGAAATATTATATGAATGAACTACGACTAAAAAACGGTCCAAAAGCTGTTGACTCAGTTCTGGTTCTACTGCGCTCATCACTACAATTACTTTATTAATGTTCGACACAGGAGGTCTTAGTAATATATTCTCTCTTTCATGAATATGTTGAATATAGCCACCAGTTTCATTCTCTACTTGAAAATCAACAATATCCCCAACTGTTGGTGATGTTTTCTTTTTACGAAATAAACCTCTAGCTTTTGTTATATAAACTCCATCTTCAGTTTGAACCGAATAATCACCGCTAATCGATTTTATTATACGACCTGTTTTCAATTTAACACCTACCTATTTTTTTATTATAGCTAACTATAAGTTTATGGTTTCTTAAACGATACCACGACTTCAGTTCCTTCATCAATCTCACTTTTTATATCGATATCTGCATCATGATATTGGATAATTGATTCTACTATAGATAATCCTAAACCATTGCTGTCTGCATGGATATTATGTGATTGATCACCTTTATAAAATCTATCTTTCATTTGTGATAGTTGTTCTGGTGACATGCCGAAACCTTCATCGATGATAGAAACATACGTTTTGTTTTCATCATAAAATAATTTAATTTGAATCATACTAAATTCTGGTGAATATTTAATAGCATTGTTTAAAATATTATAAAATGCTTGATATAGCAACTTAGAGTTCCCTTTAATATTTATTTCTTCTAAATCAAACATAACTGACATATCTTTTTCATCAATAAAATAATTTAAATTTCTCACTATGTCTTTTAATAACTTATCTAGCTCTATATCATCATCAAAAGTTAAATGTTCACTGTTATCTAATTCAGATAACAATAACAGTTGCTTCGTCAAATTACTCAATCTATAAGCTCTGCTATAAATATCTTCAATAATTTGAGTTCTCTTATCTGCGTTTTCTTCGTGTTCAAGTTCTCTTAGTAAGCTTAAAATTGATTGTAATGGTGATTTAATTTCATGGGATACATTTTGAACGAAAGATTGACGCATTGTATCTAGTTGTTTTAATTCATCTCTCATTCTTATAAATCTTTGTTGAAGTACTCCAATTTCATCATCACGAGTTACTTTAATATCAACATCAAAATTACCCTTACCTATAGCTTTAGTTGTTCGCATCAACCTTCTAATTGGCGTTGTTAACGAATAGCTAGAGAACATAACTAGTATGAGTGAAATTATAATTAATAAAACAAGTAATATCGCTAAGAATACTCTAAATTCACCTAACATCGTCCCTACGCTTGGTCTCATGAATAAGGCATAATGTTCTCCATTATGATTGATTTTAAGACCTACTGTATTCCTCGTTTCATTGTCAAAAAAGCCTGTTATAAAAATATTAAATGGTCTTTGTTTTATTCCATGATAATCTTTACCATCTAAAACTTTCGTAACTTCACCTTTGTCTAAATTAAATTTCCTAAATGAATCACCATAGTAAGTAGCTTTTTGTTTTTCATCATATAGAATGGCTTGATAATGCAAATCACTGACGTGATTTAAATATGTATCCAAAGATACACCTTCATCATCATCAATATATTTTTGTACTTTTTTTAAAGTTTGCATGACTTTTTGGTCGTTTTTATTTTTCAAATCTATATGATAATAAATATTGGTTAAAACGAATCCTAGAACAGAACTTATTATCATTACTACAATCGTATAAATGGTGATACGCTGAGCTAATGATTTAAACTTCAACTTCTAGCACCACCTTATAACCAACACCTCTTACAGTTTTAATAAGCACGTCGCTATTTAATTTTTCAAGTCTTTTTCTTAAACGTTTAACATGAACATCTAACGTTCTTTCATCACCTTCGAAATCTAATCCCCAAACAACTTCTATAATGCGTTCTCTTTGTAACACTTTATCTTTGTTTCTCATTAAATAATCTAATAGTGTAAATTCCTTTTTGGGTAGTAGCATTGATTTTTGATTAATGGTTATTTCCATATCGATAGAATTAACTGTAGTATTGCCTATTTTCAATTCGTTAGAAGTATTAATTTGAAACCTTCTAAGAACAGCTTTAATTCTAAAAATTAATTCTTTCATTTCAAATGGTTTAGTAACGTAATCGTCCGTACCAGCTAAAAATGCATTTTCTTTATCACTAAGTTCATCCCGAGCAGTTAACATAATGACTGGTACATCAAAGCTGTCTTTTAACATTTTACAAAGTTCAAACCCATCAATACCTGGCATCATAATATCAACAACAGCAATATCTATATGTTGATGCTCTACAACATCTAAAGCTTCTTCTCCATTTAAACTCGTAATAACATGTATATTTTCACGCTCTATTTCTCTTTTTAAATCATTCAAAATAAATCGATCATCATCTACAACTAAACAGTTAACCAAGCTATCACCTCTTACTTCCTATCATACCAAAAATTGAATAAAAATTTCTCATAATACCTTATTTTTCTATTTAATTTATGAAAAAATATGAGGCTAGGACATAAAATAAATGTCTCAGCCTCATATACATTATCATTTATAAAATCACTTTCATTTTATACGTTACGGTTAACTAGTGCGTTAACATTTGTGATAATCATTCCGTCAACAACACGACCAGGTAATTTATTTAAATTAACAGAGGTATCTTGATCTTTTTTAACATCGTAAGAAATATTTTGAGCGAAATATTTCATTGTTTCTTCCATTATAATTATTGTCATCCATTCACCAGCACAACGGTGATTTGTGTAATAATCTCCGCCGCCTTGCGGAATTAAGTCGAATGGACTACCGTCCCAATCGTTAAAGCGGTTAGGATAGAATCTTTCAGGATTTTCCCATAGACCTTCTCTGTGTAATGTACCGTAAATATCTAATACTAAGAAAGTATCTTTTTCGATTGTATAACCTTCAAAATCAATATCTACCGCAGCTTTACCTGGTAAATAAGGTACGAATGGATAGAATCTTCTAACTTCTTGGATAAATTTATAAGCGTAGTCATCTTCATTATTAAAGACGCGTTCTGCTTCACCAGGATAATCATGGAAAGCTTTTACACCAAAGCTTACAAAACGGTTAATCGCAACTAATGGACGAACAACGTTCATTAAATCAATAGAACATAATCTAGAATCCATTAAGTTACCTTCGAAATCTTCCCAATGACTAAATTCGTATAATGCTGTACCTTGTGGTGGGTTTATTTTACCTTCACGAACAGCAATAATTTGATTTTCAAGGAAAGTCTCTACACGATCTCTTGCTTGTTTAGCTTCTCTATATCCTTTAAATACTGTGCCGATATTTTTAAATGAATCAATCATTGTATCCATATCTGCTGCACATTGTTCGATTTCTTCAGGAGAAGCAATAATACCAGCCCATCTAAAGCCAATTTTTGTTAGCATTAAGATCGATTCTTTATAAACATTCACTTCGTCCATTCTTTCCATACGCTCAGTATTCATGAACCAATGATTACGTGTTAGTTCTCTTAAATACTCTAAGTTCTCTTCAGTCATTAAAGACATAAATAGTGCTTTACGATCAATATGTTTTTTGCCGCCAGTAGTATGTATAGCACCTTTACCAAACAAAGTATTTACAATACGTTTAGGTAGTGTTCCTTGTCTTTCAATTAAATCATTATTATAGAATAATTCAGCAGCTTCTTTACCACTTATTACGACAGTTCTACGTCCACCTAATGCTCTTAATTCAAAAATATTTGTGTTATGTTTTTCAAGTCTATTTGGTACATATTCGTACGCTTCTTTCAATACTGTAATAGTATTATCAAGACCTCGTTCTCTTGGTATATTCTTACCCATAAATATGATTGCCCCCTAAATTATTGTAAATTTCATATACTTTCATATTATTTCATTTTCTGACGAAATAATCAATTAACATCTATTATTAATAGCAAATTTAATATCGTAATCATATAATGCGTGTCTTTTTGACCATTCAATGAGCTCATTTGGATAGACCATTGAATCATAATTTTTTCTTTTTAGATTATAAACAGGATAGCTTAATAGAAAACGTTGGTCTATCTTCTCCTCAACCAAATCCATATATGATAAATCACCTTTTGTAGGTCTACCAATTACGTTAACTATGTTTGAATTTTGAACTTTTTGAACAAACCATTCTGCAGCCATCTCTGTATCTTTGTCTATTATAATTGTTATATCTTCAAAGCGACTTAGTCCTGTGAATTCAATTTGATTATCATCAAAATATTGCCAATTTCCTTCTGTTTGATCGATAATATTTTGATAAAAAGCTTGTTCATTCATTTCTTCAGACTCTTTATACAGCTTTTCAAGTTTTCTTATAAATAAATTTGTATGTTTTTCAATTGTAGTTTCAACTTGCGCTTCATTAGTTCCAACTTGCGAGCGTAAGCCAACCTCATAAAAATATGGTATTAAAAATTCAGCGATGCTTAATCTGTCGAAATTCGCATTTCTTACGTCAAATATGATTCGAGAACTTTTAATTTTTGATAATTGATATAATGCATCAATTGTTTGTTCAAATGAAATATTACCTTTAATATTTACAATTGGAATTTCATCTCTTTCATAAATTCGAATTTGTGCCTCTTCTTTGAATATATACTTTTTTAATTCGAAATGGTAAGATTGATGACTTCTATTTATATCAACATCATTTTGCAATGTTAAAATATGATGCCAATCTTCACGATGATAAGGTTCCTCACCTAAAATACGATGATATCTTTTTCGACAATATTCAATTCCATCTCCTGAAAGAGCTGTAATTTCATCACCTACTACAAATCTCAGGTCATCCGTTACTTCAATGACAATTAAAGCATCTTTAGTAGCTCTTACTTTAAATCCAACTTGTTGCTTTTGTTCTTTTAAGGCTGTTAAGCTACTATACTTTATGTTTGCATCATAGAAATAATTATTAATCACTTCGATAAACACTTTATCTGTTAGTTGAGGTGAGTTCACTATATTTTTATACTCTTTATATACTTCAAGTATAGATTCTTGTGTATTTATATTATGTTCAACTTGTTTATGAATATATTCAAATATTGATACATATGGCAACATTTTCATTCACCTCATAACCGTTTTCTAAATTTTACTAATAACAACTGCTGAAATCAATTATTTTTTAAATTCGTTAATTCCCCCTAATAAAAAAGTAGTAAAAATCCTTAATAACAGAACTTTTACTACTTATAAATGTCTTGGACATTTTAAAATTTAAATGTTTTAGAAATCATCATAATCAATCTCGTTACTTTCTATTTCTTTGCCGTCTACTACAACACGATACTCTGCTGATTCATCTTCAGGTATTACGAAATTTAAAGTTTTGGTTGTATCTTTTTTAATAGTGAAAGTTTCAGTAGCATCTTTTATTTTATGTGATTTATCTTTAATAAATATTTCTACTTTTTGACCTTTTTTACTATCAGAACCTGTAAAAGGTATATAAACTGTTTGATTATACATTTTATCACTTAAACTATCTTCATCATCTTTGTCTTCATCTTTTGAATTTTCTTCATCTGAATCCGATTTTTCTTTTTTACCATTAGATATATTAAAGTATATTGTTGAATCTACAGGTAATTGTACATTTTTATATGACTGTTTAACGATAGTGTCTTTTGACTTTTTAGAATCTACTTCTTTAGTTTCTACTTTAAATCCTAAATCCTCTAATTCAGATTTAGCAGTATCTATATTTTCACCTGTATAATCTTTTACAAAAGCTTGTTCAACACCAATAGATTTAGTTAAAATAATCGTGGTATCTTTAGGCACAACTTTACTGCCTGGCTCAATACTTTGATTAATTATAGACCCTTCAGTAGCACTATCATATTCCTCTTTTATTCTTACAGAATCAAAACCGCTTTTCTCTAGTTTTTCTTTAATTTCTTCACTGGATTTCCCAATATAGTCTTCGACTGTAAAAGTTTCTATACCTTTAGAAATCACTAAATCAACTTTAGTCATTTCTTTAACTCTTGTTCCTACTTTTGGCGAAACTTTCATTACTTCGCCTTCTTTGAAATTATTACTGAAATCTTCTGTAATTTTGCCTTTTCTCAGACCTTTTTCATCTATTAGCGCCATTGCTTCACCTCTAGATTTACCAAGTAAATTTGGTACATCTTCATACTTAGGAGCAGTCAAAGCAAAACCAATAGCGCCTAAAAGCATGAACACTAATAAAATCGGAACAAATATAATCAACCATTTGCTCTTTTTACGTTTTGGTTTACTACTTTCATTGTTTTGAGCTGAATTAGTCTGACTGTTAGACGCCGAAGCATCAGGTACAGCTTTTGTATGTTCATTGGAACTTTCTGATTTAACAACTGGTATCGCCTTTGTCTCAGAATTTGTATTATATCTTGGCGTTTCATCTTTTCTTTCATCATCCAAAGCTGTCTGTAAATCAAAATACATTTCGTCTGTATCTCGATATCTTAAAGCTTTTTCCTTTTGAGTTGCTTTCATTATTACATTTTCAACGCTTTGTGGGATAGATGGTCGTTCTTCTTTCACAGATGGTATTTCTTCTTGAATATGTTTAATTGCCACACTAACTGGCGTTTCTCCACTAAAAGGTGGATGACCAGTTAGTAATTCATAAAGTACAATACCGATTGAGTATATATCTGAAGATTCATCTGTAGATTGACCTTTAGCTTGTTCAGGAGACAAATATTGTACCGATCCCATTACATGGTTGGTTTCAGTTAATGCTGTTTCACTTAAAGCTCTAGCAATTCCAAAATCTAATATTTTTAAAGTGCCATGTTGAGTCATTAAAATATTTTGTGGTTTTATATCGCGATGGATAATTCGGTGATGATGTGCATGAGCAATACCCTTTAATATTTGAAGCGTCATTTCAATCGCTTCTTCAGCAGATAATCGACCTTCTTTAATTAAATATTCTTTCAAAGTTGGTCCTTCTATATATTCCATTACTAAATAGTAACAATTATCATCTTCTTCAACATCTAAGACGTTCACAATATTATTGTGGCTTAAGATTGTTGTGTTTTGAACTTCTCTTTCGAAACGTTCGACAGTTTTTTCTTTTTCATAAGGCGGTATATTGATAACCTTTACTGCAACTTTACGATCTAATATATTATCTTTTGCTAAATAAACATTGCTCATACCACCGCCACCTAAATACTTCACAAACTCATAGCGACCGGCGATTATGCGACCTATCATATTTTTCCACCTTCGAATGGACATAATATAAGTGAAATATTATCTTTCCCTTCGGCGTTAATGGTAGCGTCTATCAAATCTTTACCTATTTCATCAACTGTTCCTTCATGAGACATGATAATTTCTTGAACATCATTTTCATGTAAATAATCTGTTAAACCGTCTGAATTTAATAATAAATAATCGTAGAATTTAGTATTAAAATAAAATACATCGGCGATAACACGTTTATCTGTACCCATAACTTTAGTAATAATATTTTTTTGTGGATGAGTAAATGCTTCTTCTTTTGTTATTTCTCCAATCGAAACAAGATGATTAACAAATGTATGATCATCTGTTAATTGCATCATTTCTCGATTATTAATCAAGTAAGCACGTGAATCACCAATATTTGCCACTACGACATCTTTTTCGTAAATTAATACACAAACACATGTAGTTCCCATGCCTCTATATGCATCGTGGCTCATCGATTCGTTATATAAATGTCTATTGATTTCTGATAAGTTCGATTTCAACCATGCTTCAGCTTGTTCAAATTCAATATAATTTTCATTTTCGAATCTTTCTTTAAGTGAATCATTCACAAATTGACTTGCAACTTCTCCTGCAGCGTGGCCTCCCATTCCATCACAAATTACAAGTAATTCTTGACCAGTCTGGTTTACATAGATTCCACCTGCATCTTCATTTTGTTCCCGAAATTGACCGACATCTGTAAAAAAACGTGCTTCCATGATTTGTTACCTCGTTTCTTCTTTTCGCTCTTTTGCTCTTAATTGTCCGCATGCAGCATCAATGTCTGCACCTTGGTTACGTCTAATTGTAGCATTGATACCTCTTCTTTTTAATTCATTTTCGAATTTAAAGATATCTTCTTTTGTTGTTTTAACATAGTCGCGCTCTGGTACATGATTTACTGGAATTAAATTCACATGGCAATTTAAATGTTTAATCATTTCTGCTAGTTGTCTCGCATGATGAACTTGGTCATTCACGCCTCCAAATAAACCATATTCAAATGTTATACGACGATTAGTTTTTTCTACGTAATATTCAATAGCTTCCATTAATTTATCTAAATCATATGCTCTGTTAATTGGCATTAATCTTGAACGTGTTTCATTATCAGCAGCATGTAAACTTAAAGCAAAGTTAATTTGTAATGATTCATTTGCGAAATCGTAAATTTTTGGAATGATACCTGAAGTTGAAACTGTAATGTGACGCGCACCAATATTTAAACCTTTGTCATGGTTAATAATTTTTAAGAAGCCCATCATTTCATCATAGTTCTCAAATGGTTCACCAATACCCATAATAACAACTTGGCTTACTCTCTCATCAGTTTCATCAAGTGCTTTTTGTACTGTTAGAACTTGAGATACAATTTCTCCCGCTTCTAAGTTACGTTTTAATCCACCTATAGATGATGCACAGAATGTACAACCGATACGACAACCTACTTGAGTCGTTACACAAACGGAATTACCATACTCATGTCTCATTAAAACTGTTTCAATTGTGTACCCATCTTGAAGTTCAAATAAAAATTTTATCGTGCCATCTTTACTTTCTTGTTTAACTGCTACTTCTAATGTAGTGATTTCAAATGATTGAGCTAATTTTTCTCTTAATTCTTTTGATAAATTTGTCATTTCGCTAAAAGAATTTATTCTTTTTACATACAGCCAATCAAAAATTTGTTTTGCTCTAAATTTTGGTTCTGATTGTTCTACTAACCAATCTTCCAATTCTCCCAACTGTAAAGAATATATTGAAGGTCTTTCAAAGTTAGGCATAAATTTATTACGCTTTTTCTGTATTGCGGGCATATTATCTTTCCTTTCTTTTCACTTTAGTAATAAAGAATCCATCAGAATTATAATCTTGAGGGAGTAATTGTAACGTTTTCGTTTCTTGATTAGTTCTTGGGTCTATAAAAGTCGAGAATTCAAAGTCTTTATTAGCTTTTAAAAATGAATAAACAACGTTTTCATTTTCCATTTGTTCAATCGTACATGTTGAATAAACAAGTTCTCCACCAGGTGCTAAAGATTTACTTGCATTTTCTAAAATTTCCAATTGTAAATGCCATAATGCTTCTACATCTTTTGATGTTTTTTCATATTTGATTTCAGGTTTTCTTCTCATTACCCCAAACCCACTACATGGCGCATCAACTAAAATATAATCATAAGTTTGATTAAATGGTTGCGTAGCGTCATGAACATCAGTATTTACATTTTTAAGTCTTAATTTTTTAACATTAAAATCAATCAAATCGATTTTATGTGGATGAATATCATAAGCATCAACTTTACCAGTTTGGTTAAGCATTTCAGCTATATGACACGTTTTTCCTCCAGGTGCACTACAAGCATCTAATACAGTACTACCTTCTTTAACATTCATTATTTCAGCTACGAACATTGAACTTTTATCTTGAACTGAAAGAAGTCCGTCTTTAAATAATCGATCGTTCACTATTGGTTCACCTTTAATGTGCAAACAACGTTCAATATCTTTATCTAATTCGACAGTATAACCGTTACTTTCCAATCTTTCAATAGCTTCTGGAACTGTAATTCTTGTCGTATTCACTCTTACCGTTGTATCAGGAGGCGTTAAACTTAATAAACACATTTCTTTTGTTTTTTCATAACCAAAATGAGTAATCCAATGTTTTGTTAACCATAGAGGCACACTAGCTTCAACTGATAACCTTTTGTCATCATGTTTAATTTCATCAAATGTTCTCAAAGGTGCTGCCATGAAACTTCTAAGTATAGCGTTTATAGCTTTACTATTATGCAGGTCACCACGGTTTTTTGCTATGTTTACGGCTTCGTTAATAATTGCATGATCTGGCACTTTATCTAAATAAACATATTGATATGCGCTCATGATTAATAAACGTTTCATCCAACCTTTTAATTTAGTTTGTATAAAAGGTTCTATTAAGTATTCCAAAGTGATTTTTCTTTGTATTGTTCCATATACAAGCTCAGTTAATAAGCCTATATCTTTTTTTGATACAGCTTCATTTTTAATTGCTTCATTAAGCTGTAGATTACTGTATGCTTCACCTGTTAGTACGTCGTCTAATATCGTTAAAGCAACATATCTTACATTATTATTCATCATATTAATTTTGTCCCATCAATTTTGGATTGTAATCCGCTTATATAATCACGTGTTTTTACACGTTTTTTACCTGCTAATTGTATTTCAGTTAAAGCAACGCCATCTTCGGAACCAGTCGCAACAATAATTGCATCTTTAGTCGTTTCAATGATTTCACCTGGTTCACCTTTGACATTCTCAACGATTTCACTACGCCATAGCTTTAAGTTTTTACCGTCCATAGTCGTATAAGCAACCGGCCAAGGTGATAATCCGCGAATGTGATTGTGAATTGTTTGAGCATCTTTAGTCCAATCAATTCGTTCGTCTTCTCTAGAAATATTCGATGCAAATGTAGCTAAACTGTCGTCTTGAACAATGCTATCATTAGTACCATTAAAAATAGTAGGTAAAGTTCTCTTCAACAAGTCTGTCCCAAGTGTTGCTAGTTTATCGTGAACTTCTCCTACTGTGTCATTTTCAAGTATTTCAACTTCGTCTTGACTAATAATATTTCCTGCATCTAATTTTTCTGCCATGTACATAATCGTAATTCCTGTTTTTTTCTCTCCATTCATTACAGCATAATGAATTGGCGCGCCACCTCTATATTTAGGTAACAATGAAGCATGCACATTGATTGCTTTATGTTTTGGCGCATCAAGCAAAGATTTAGGTAATAATTGGCCAAATGCAGCTGTCACGATTAAATCAGGTTTTAAGTTAATGATTTCTTCTAATTCAGAAGAATTATTCAGTTTTTCAGGTTGATATACAGGTATATTATGTTCTAATGCTACCTTTTTAACTGGTGGTGGTGTTAGTATCTTCTTTCTGCCAACAGGACGGTCTGGTTGTGTTACAACTGCAATTACATCATACTCTTGAATAAGCATCTCTAACACACCTGTAGAAAAATCAGGCGTACCCATAAAAACAATTTTACTCATCCTTATACATCTCCTCTAACTCTTCTTCACTAACTTCTCTCGTCATTTTATCTGTAAACAACTCACCATATAAATGATCAATCTCGTGTAAAATAATTCTCGCAATATCATCATATGCAGTTAATTCTACATCATTACCATTTAAATCTTTACTCTTAACAGTAATCATGACACTTCTTTCAACCTCACCATAAACACCCGGAACGCTGAGACAACCTTCTACATCTGTTTCAGTTTTTTCAGATTGTGTTAAAATAGTTGGGTTTATAAGCTGCAAAATACCATCTTGCTCCATATCAACAAGCGCAACTTTTAAATCAACACCAATTTGTGGCGCGGCAATTCCAACACCATCATTATCAAACATTGTATCTTCTAAATCAGCAATTAATTGCTTTATTGATTCATCAAAATTTACGACATCTTTAACTTCTCTATTTAAAATTGGATTGGGGGCAGTAACAAGTGGTTTTACAGCCATATCTATCGCTCCTTTATAAAAACTCATCGTATAATTATAACTTAAAACAAATAAAAAAGACAGCTATAACTGCCTTTTTAAAATTTTAAAAACACTTTATACAAATACCATTATGTATCTATTTGTAAATTGGTTTTATATTCTTCTATTATAGTTTTCTTAGATTGCTCGTCAGGTTCAAAATACCATATACCATCATCTTCTATTTGATTCATTCCATCTAATGACAATTTATCAATATGATTTGCACCTTTTTTATAGCTTTCATATAAATTTTTAAAATCTCCTGCCGAATAATTCGACTTAACATTTTTTTCGCTTGCTTTTAAAATTTTATTTAATGTTATAACATTTTTACTTTTCGTCACTTTTTGTGACACAGCTTCAATAACTTGTCTTTGCCTCGCTGTTCTACCTTCATCTCCACCAGCACCCTCTTGTTTCCTACTTCTAACATAATCAAGTGCTTGTTTGCCGTTAAGATTAGTTTTCTTTCCTTCTTTAAATGTTGACCCATTAAAAGAAAATGAAGCATTGCTTGTAACTTCTATACCATCAATAATATCTATAATTTCTTCGAACCCATCCATATCAATTGTTATATAACCATCTATTGGTATGTCAAAATTATTCTTGATTGTATCTATTGCTGTCTTAGCGCCTCCATATGCATAGGCATGTGCTATTTTTTCGTTTCTATCTATATCATTAATATAAACGTTTGTATCTCTAGGTAATGTTAAAAGCTTTGTAGTTTCTTCTTTAGGATTAACTGATGCAATCAACATCGAATCAGTTCTTTGCCCTATATTTTCTTCGTCTCTTTTTTCATCAGTATCAACACCAAAAATTGCAATTGATAAAGGTTTTTTATTTTTAATTTTATCTACGGATTCTTTTTGTTCTTCTTTAGTGCCTATCCTTTCTTGAACATTAACATTGAATTGGTTCAGTCTTGATTTTACATAAATCGTTATTGTTGATCCTATAACCAAGATGATAAACAATGCTATGACAATTTTACCTTTTCTTGTTAATTTCATGTTTTCGCTCCCTATTTATCAGTTTCTATATCTTTTCCATATTTATCTTTTTAGTAGTAGCGAGTAATAGCCCGAAAGCAACACTGATACTTAAAAGAGAAGAACCTCCATAACTTAATAAAGGAAGTGTAACACCTGTTAAAGGTATTATTCCTGATATTCCAGCTAAATTAATGAATACTTGTAAAAATAAATAACTAACTACACCTATACAAATTATTTTGTAGTAATTATTTTTAGTCGTATTAGCGTATATAATCCCTTTAAATGTTATATACATATATAATGCTATAACTGCGATAACCCCTATTAAACCTGCTTCTTCAGCTAAAACTGAAAATATAAAATCTGTGTGTGGTTCAGGTAAATAACCTAATTTCATAATGCCGTTCCCCATACCTTGACCAGTAACGCCGCCATTACCAATTGCTAATAAAGAATTAGATAGTTGATAACCTTCACCATTTTCATATTTAAATGGTTCCATGATTACTTTAATTCGATTCAATCTGTATGTATTTTTTGTATCAAATATTAATGTGTAAATTAAATAGATTACAAATGGCAGTGAAATCGAACCGAATAATTGAACTTTCACAATATTTTTTATATCTGAATACATTAAAATAAACAATATAATACCAATATTTAATATTGTGCCGCCTAAATCACCTTGAACTAAGATTAAAACTAAACCAAAACCTAGCATAAACAATGGGGGTAATAAAGTTTTAATGTTATATATCCTTGCTTGGGACATTTTTTTATCGATTATGTATGAAAGATATATGATAGAGGCTAACTTTAGAAATTCTGAAGATTGTATGCTGAAAAAACCTAAATTAAGCCAATTTTTAGAACCATTAATTTCACTTCCTAAAATCAAGGTAATAATAAGTAAAATGATGACACCGATAATAATAAATTGTTGAAATGCTTTCGCTTTTAAAGCATCAATGTCCACAAAATAAGCAATAAATAGAACAATTAAAGTACCTACAAATAAAAATATAGATTGCCTGACCATAAAATGATTACTATTAATTATATTTCCATTTGTTAATGAACCCATTCGTGCAGGAACCATACTTGCGCTGTAAATAAATATAATTCCTATAATCCCCAATATTAAATAACAAAATAAAATACTTTTATCCACATTTTTATTTATTTTATTATAATTTTTAAATCTAATTTTATACACCCCACATTCTCAAACAATCGTAACTTTTTTTATTATGTTAGTCAAACATATTTTAGGATAACCTAAATATCATTATTGTTTTATTCAACAAATATATATTGAAATAAATAATGGAATTAAATAAAATTATTTCAAAATGCAAAAATACAATTTAGTTAAATTATTGCATGTTCTAACGACGAAAAAAATCAGAAAAAGAAAGTTCAGTAAAATCAGTTCGGACGACTGACCCTAACACTGAAAAAGGTAAGTTATTACGTAAAGATAAAGAATTAATGATTTATACCAACTCTAAAATGCCTGAGCATGTTGGAAACAAATTAGCTTGTACGAGTTGTCATGCTCAAGGAGGAAATGGAAATGCTCTTTCTCTAGAAGGTGTCTCTAAAAAATACCCACAATACAGAGATCGTGAAGGTAGAGATGTTTCACTTAAAGAGCGAATTAATGGATGTTTTGCTAGGAGTATGAATGGAAAACCTATCAAAGAAAATAGTGAGGAAATGAAAGCAATGGTAGCTTATTTAGATTTTATTAGTGAAGACGTTAAAAAATCTGAAGCACCAGAGATAGAACAAGCAAAAAATATACCTGAACCAAATGTTGATAAAGGGAAAAAGGCATTCGATAGAAATAATTGTTTATCTTGTCATGGCAATGGTTCATCGAGTGCCCCATTTACTGAACCATCGTTATGGGGACCAGACTCATTTAATACTGGTGCAGGTATGAGTAGATTTTCAAAAATGTATGACTTCATTTACCATAATATGCCTTTTGGTGAAGAAGGAACGTTGAGCAAACAAGAAGCTTCAGACATAACTGCTTATATATTGACGCAAGATAGACCAAAGTTTGTAAATAAATCAAAAGAAAAATTTTATCCAAAAGGTGGAGAACCTGACGATAAAATTTCTGAAAAAGAAAGGGAACAAATATTAAATCATGATTATGATTGGCAGGAATTAGAAGAAGTAAGTTCTAAATAATTGATTTAACCCCTCTAGCTTATTTTAAAGTTAGAGGAGTTAATTGGTGCTATATATAACTTCTACATCATCATTTGCGGATTACTCAACTAATTTTATAACTTATTGCCAGTGTCTATAGAATGTTGTAGATACTGGCTTTTTTCATGATATTAATTCTAAAAATTTCATACCTTTGTGTTGTTGTTTATAAAATATGCCCTTTATTTTCCCTCTTAATAAATATTTTTTTGTAACATTTCGTTTGACCCATTAATAAATCATAGAACTCTTTCTTTTTTCAATTCATTAATAACTCGCTCTGTATTTTTATTATCATCAAATTCATTAATTTTTAAATATTTTTCTTTTATATCACTAGCCACTTTATAATTGTTATTTATTGCTTTATTTACATATTCTATTAACTCTTTTTCACTATATGCGATATCCCCTGGTGCATTTTTGTCATTAACTGGTGGTATCGCTTTATAATTTTCTATTAAATAATCTTTTTCTTTCCAATAGAAAATAGGATAAGCTCCTCTATAAATAGCATCATAAATAATAGAAGAATAATCTGTAATGAATATTTTAGATTCTTTCAAAGCTTCAGAAGGATTAGTATTTATTATGTGCTTATATTTCTTTAAATTTTGTTTAATATAATCAGCAAACTTATTATGTGGAACAATTAAAAGTTTATCTAAAAGACCAGCTTTTTCAAAAGTCTCAATTACTTCAATCAAAGATTTATAATAAGAGGTTTTTTCAATTTCATTATTAATAACATAAGCTTCTTCCCAATATCTCCATGTTGGCATAAAAGCGATTTTACTGGCCTCTTTATTCAAGTTTGCTTGATCTAGCTTTGGTAAACCTGTTTTCATTAAATCATTTTTGTCGTAGCCCATTTTATAAAATTCTTGTGCTTCCAAATCAGAACTTATGACACTCTTTTTCAAATTATTTGTTTGATTCTCTTTATGAAAACCTAAAGCCATAGGGTTATCCACTGGTTTGGCAAACATTATTCCGTGTTGCAAGAAGTATAAAGGTGTTTTAGTTATTTTATTGGCTAATAAATTATCGTATACTCTGATAGCCAAAACATGATTACTTAACTCGCTTGAAATAAAATTGTCTGCTATGAATAAATATAAATAATGTTTGAAAGAGTAACGTCTTACAAGATCGTTTTTATATTTATCCTTAAGTCTATTAAACCCTTCAAATTTAGAATCAATTATAAATTTATTTACTGATTTAATTTCTTTATCTTTTTTTACACTTTCAAAAACGGCGAAACCTGACTCAGAGGCGTTAGAGGTATTTTTTTCGAAATATAGGTTTACATTTACATTTTTGAAAAGATTAATAACTTTAGCTGTTTTGTTGGCGATCTTTATCTTTAATTTATTTAAATTATTATATATAGGTAGTTTCGGAGTAGCTGTAATAACTAAATTATTAACTAAGCTTATTCTAGATACATAAGCATTCTTTTTATAAACTTTAACACCTTCTACCTTATTAATAATTTCTAAATGATTAAATATGTTTAAAGAATGAATAATAGTATTACCATGTGCGAAATACAAATTATTATGTAACTCTTTAAGTTTACCTAAATTATCGTTTGTAATAGTAAACTTAAAATCTTTTAAACTAAGCCATTCTATTTTTGCCATTAAAAGTCCGTCATTAGTTACAACATTATCTATCTTAACATCGCTACGATATTTATAATAAATCGTTCCCGAATACTCTATGCCTCTTCTAGTTGCTTTTGATGATATAAATGTTGAATTAAATAATAAGTTTGCTCTTGTATCATATTCTATTTTAACTATCTGATTTTTAATATGAGATAGTACAAAAACTCGATTATTGATTTTTATGATTATTGGTTTGAAATTTTTGACGTTATTCTTTAATGTTATTTCCTGGATTTTATTCTTTAACAAATTATTAATTTTAATTATTTGATTAGATTCATCATTTAATTTAAAAGTATTATTTGATTTCATTAATATTTTAAATTGTTCTGTTGAATCAATAACTTTTATACAAGATGTTTTGAAAGAAAACTGAGTAGTTGCTAATGTATATTCTAAAAATGAAACAATATTTTCATATGTGAATTTTAAATATATATATTTTTGTGTGTTTTCCGTTCTTTCTAAAGTATCTATTATATTATGGCCTGTTAAAAATATTTCGTTTCCAATAACATGTTCATTACCTACTTGATCTGTAATTTTGTATGAATATTTGTTTTTTTCTATTTCATATCCTTCATAAATTTTTTCGTACTTAATATCAATACTTCTATTAGTATTACCATTTATATAAGGGGTTACGTAAATTTCATTATTTTTAATATGTATATAATAGTTTAAATTATTATGTTTTATAATGGATAATATACCATTAGGAACTGCTTCATTAACTCTGCATAATAAATATTCATTTTCATTCAATAAATTTTTAGATATGTATATATTGTTATTAGAACCAAAAAGATTCAACCTTATATAATCATTTGTTTGTTTAGAAATATTACATAATTCATTAAATATTTTTACTATTTTCAATATTATAACCTTCTTCGCAATTAATTTTGTAAAATTGATCCTTTATTTAATATAGTAACATTTAATTGAATTTTTATAACTAAAATCATTAAAATTTATGTATTTTTATATAATATGGTAGAATCGAACAATTCATAAATGGAAACGTTGATCTTTTCTTTACAAAATAGAACGTTTGTTCGTATAATGTTTATGAGGTGATTATATGAAAGTCATTAACCATGATATACCAGAACCATATAAATACGAAACAGATTATAGAAAGATACCAAGAGAATATCTTAACCCACGTATACCACATGGACGTGGAATGATTAAATGGGCGCCATTTGCGACTATGCCACAACAATATGAAGAAATTAATCAACACATACGTGATCAAGATAAGATTGAGAAACCAGAATTAAGCGAATCTGCCATAGCGGACTTAAACAATGTATTATTAGAAAAGATGTTTTATAACCCAGTTTCTACTATTAAATACTGGCATAATGGATATATTAAAGATTTGAAGTGTGAAATACACAAATTTGATAAGATGATGAACTCATTGCAGGTTATTAATTATGAAGATAAAGGCATTATGTACTTAGATATGGATTGTATTCTGGAGATAGAGTAAGATGATAATAAAAGTGAAATATTAAGAAAGAATAAGGTGGTAAGAATTGAATCATTTTAAAGAACACAAGCTATTAATAATCATTATTAGTAGTCTAGTCTTATTATATTTTTTTAGAAATCAAATTGAATACTTTTTATATCCATATCCTAGGTTAACAACAATATTAGGTATGATTTTAACTATTCTCATAGCTTATCTTGGGTTTTATAATCAAACAAAAAAAGAGAATAAAAAAAGTGAAAAAGTGTATCTAAATATACGAAAAAAATTAGCTCAGACTTACTTTGAAGAAAAAGACAAGTTTTCTAACCACAAATTAATTTTTCTATTGTACTCTATTGAAGCTATTAATAAAAATAAACAAGAAATTACTGAGCCGCTAAAGAGGGACAACATAAAATATATTAGTGAGAATCACCCCAATCTTTATACCAGTATTCAAATATTTTTAGATTGTATTGAGAAATATGAAATAAATAATCACTTAAATAACACTATAAAAGAAGTGAATCAGCATACAACATCTTCTGATAGCATCTATTTAAAAGATAAAGAACAAATAAAAATAAATAATTTTATATACGATATCAAGAGGTTTCAATTATTAATCTTAAACCACCCTAATCATCTATCTTTTACTAAACCAGATGATTTATTCAGAGAATATCATTTACTTTTTTCAATTATCACTATTATTTCAGAATCTGAAAATGCAGAAAAATTATTGAAAAATATTATAGTTTTTTACTCTAATAATACTGAATCTGTAGATTTATAGTTTTAGACGCAAAAAAATACCACCCAGTGACATGTTTGGGTGTTTTATATAATATTAAGACAAGAAGAAACTCGTTTCACTCGTTTTAAAAAAGGAGCATTAAATAATGGGAAACTCACTTCAAATAATTACACCATTTATAAATTTTCTAATTTTTCTAGGTGGTCTAAGCTCTGGTATTGCGGTAATTTACATAATAATAAAACTAGGTTTATATCTCTTTATTCAAAAAACAACTAAATTACCAATAATAGTACGTACAACCACTAAAGATGTATTTCATGAAATAGAAAATACTAAAAAAGAAAAATTAGAAGAAAAATACGGCCTAGAATCTCAATTAATACCAGAAATAAAAGACTTAAAAAATAAAATTGTAGCCGAAATCACTTTAGATAAAAACCCGAATTATGTATGTATATTAGGCTCTAGAGATTGTGAATTAGAAATCATAAAATATTTAGATAAGGAATCAAATAATATAACTCCTATAAATTTTGTTGAACTAAAAGATATAGGCCATATATATAATAAAAACGAAAAAATAACATTACTTAAAAACCAATTTGTACTTTTTTATACAACAGAAACAAATCCAATTGAATCCAAAAAAGTACAAATAAAAACTAAAGGACATAAAGAAACAATAGAATTAACACCAAATCTAAGAATAGGTCATAAAAACGTTATTGTTTCAAAAAACACAATTTCTAGTTTTATAGCTAAATAATATATTTTTTATTCCAATTGCTTTATTGACGTTGAGAATTATAAATAACCCACCGTAATGGTGGGTTTAGTCTTTATATTCAGCTTTCAATATCCCCATGTATATATCTGTATGATATTGATTATTTATTAAAGCACCTTTTCTATCTCGACCTTCTTCAATAAAGCCAGATTTTTTATAAGACTTAATAGCACGTTCGTTATAGTCCAATACTCTTAAATAAATTTTATTTAAATTTAATGTAGTAAAACCATATTTTAATATTGATTTTGTGACATCAGTACCAATACTTTTATCCCAATAATTTGGATTAAATATGCCGATAGCAAATCTCGCTTTATTATCTTCTTTTTCAACTTTTAAATTAACTTGTCCAATAAAATTACCGTCATAATCAATTACCCATTCTAAAGGGTTACTTTTTATTTCTTTAATCATTAATTCAGCTTTTTCTCTAGATTTTTCAGTTCGATAATCTAGTGTTGATCCATACATTGTTAAAAGTTCTTCATCAAATGGGACCCTTAAGTAATCATCAATATCACTTAATTTCGCATCTCTTAATAATATATTTTCTGTAACTCTAATTGATACTTTTTCCAAAATAATCACCTTCTTAATTTTAAATAAATTTTAACTATCCCATTAAAAAAAACACCCACCAATTAAGGTGGGTTTAGTTATGTTATATAAATAGTATTACTTGATTTTTTATTTTGAAAATATTTACTAATACAGTGTTTCTTACTATTAACAGTTTCGTTAAATGTTTCAATCTTCATCTGTTCTTTAGTTTTACCATTATGTTTACTGGGTAATACTAAATGTTGAGGATCCATGCAAATTATTTTTATATTTTCATCTTCTAAATCATAAAACCAATAAACTCTAAGTGCATCTTGTGTTTCAAGTGGGCCACGTATATCACTTTTTACTAAGTAGTTTTCCTTAATAATTTCTCTAGTTTCACCTTCTAAGTATAATGTAAAAATAGATAGCATCCTACTATCATATTCCAGTGAGGTTACTCTATCTTTAATTAACGTTAAGTCATCCGAAAACTTTTGTATAATATTAATTTTATTTTGTTGTTTATGATCAGAAATAAAATTTGTGAATTTTAAATTAGAATTAGTAATAGAAGATTTTACACTTTCATTAAAGAAAATGATTTCTTTTTCTTTTCTTTTACTCAAATCAAAATCAATTTTGTTAGAGTTAAATTCATCTCTATTCGGTATGAATTCTTTATTTTCTATAACTACTTGTTTTCTTTTATTAAATCCTGAATTAAATCTAGGCATTTACTACCTCAATATATTCACTTATAATAGCATCGTTATCCATTTCACCTTGTGTTCTTATTTTTTCCTGCCACTCTTTATCTTCGTGAGTTCTCTCTACTAAACCAAAGTCGCTCACTTTATATGTGCTACGTATAATTTCTCTTAAATATTCAGTAATTTCTTTCTTCATAGTTTCATCAGTACCATTGAAGTCGTCGATATTAAATACCATATCATTATAAACATTATTATGTTTATTGTTTGTATATACTTCTCTTATAACTGGACCATATTGCCATGCCTCAAATTTACCTTCAAATAAATATTTTGGTAAGTTAAACTTATCGTCAGTTGTAAATTCAAATTCTTTACTGTTACTCATATTACCATATGAAGCGCCATAATATGCATATAGGAAATACAAAGTTTTTTGTAATCTAAGTGGTGAAATATCTTGTATTTCTTCTTTCATTAATCCAATAATATTGTCAATTGTAGTTAAATAATTATTAGTCATAACATTTCCCCTCCTTAATAACATACCTTATTTACTAAGATATACTACCAAATGCAACAAATAGTTACCTATAGTTACATCCATCTTTAATATATTATACCATTTTGGTCAAAAAGTTAATATTAAATAGAAATAAATTAATAAAATCTACTAATTAGTTTGGTACTTTACACAAAATAAAACAAGCACCCCACTATTATGTGAGGTGCCAAAAGGTAATGATATAAAACGAAAAATGTATTAATACACACTTCTTTTATACCACTAAAAATATTTATAAACCAAACAACCCTACCTAGTTCCCGCTAAGTAGGGTTTCATAATATAGTATGTTACATATGGCGAGTGAGTGATTTATTTCTTCCACTTAATCTAGCCCCAATATTTCTCTTTCTTAATCTTTTCTTCTTTATCCTTTATTTCACAAACTGCACAATAGAAATAACCAGCACCTGGATTAGTTGGATATTTGAAACGTACCCACCAGTATCCATCTTTCTTAGTTACAGAAATAAAGTCTACCCATTGACCTGCTTGAATCCAGTCAGATTTTGGTACTTGTTTACCTTTTAATCCAGGGTTCTTACGTACTTTAATCAATGTATTTGCTGTAAATCGCCCTGGCCATTTCCAAGTAATCTTTTTCTTCTTCCCTGCTGCTGAACCACCGATAGGCTTACCATGAATACCTTCTGCAAGTTTTTTAGTGAAATGTTGTAGATTATTTTTAATATAATTCATATCTTTCTTACTCGTAATAAAGCCCATTTCTATTAGTCGATAGTTAATATTCTCACTATAAGCTACGTTAGCATTGAGTAAATCATTTCGTGTTGTAATACCTCTGATTGTCCCTACTGTTTCTTCTAATGCTTTCTGTAAACCTTTATCAATACTATCAGCTGCATAAGCATTTTTAATCACATGACCACCACTAGCACTAGGACTTGCACTGTCTAAGTGAAATTCAATGACGCCATCAGGTTTAAGTTTGTTCTTAACCCAATATAGACCATATTTCTTTTTATCGCCTCTATTATAACCGTAAGCCGTATCTTGATACATATCTTGTTTCTTATCATATAACGTAACTGTGTGACCTGCTTGTCTTAAATACTTTGCTACATTATCAATGATATTTTTTCTAATGAAATCACGTTCATTCGTACCATTACCTGTAGCACCAGGGTCATTATAACCATGACCTGCAACAAGAACAAATTTCTTCTTAGTTTTTGGTTTAGTGTTTGGTTTAACAACACTTGTCACTTTATCTTTAACTGTAGATTTAGCTTTGTAATGTGGTCTAATGAAATACATAGGGAAATCATACGTATGATTAATATATTGTGCCACTTCTGTTTTATTTTTTCCACCGCCCCACCAGTTCTGATCTAGCGAAACAAAAGTATTAATATTTGCAGATTGAACAATAGCTACATGCCCTGCACCTTCTCCCCAGTTACCATTCCAAACAACAATATCGCCTTTTTGTGGTAAAAATGAAGGTGTATTCTCATAAACTGTTGCTAATCCATTAAAGTTATTTTTGAATGGTATATCTTTAGCATATAACCCGTATAATTGACCACCCGTTAAATAGTTCCAATAAAAGTTAACCAAATCAAAACATTGCCAACCATAAGCATTATCAAAGTCCCAACCTTTACCGACTAACTTATTCATATAAGCATGGGCTTGTGCTTTTGTTTTTGTAACTGCCATTTAATTCACCTCATTAAAAAAAGACAACCCATAAAAGGTTGCCTAAATTTTTATTTATTTTTTAATCCGTCAACTGGTTCTTCTGTCACGGGTGCGTAGCCTGATGCCTTAGCCATTTTCTTTTCGGCTTTATATTTATCTTTCTTCTCATCTGCCCATTTAGCCTCTTTAGTCACAGGGTTGTTTTTCCACCACGCCCATAAACTTGCTACACCCATAAACGCCATAGAAATAAATTGATAAAGCGCATCTTCATCTACTGGTATAGGGTTAAAGCCACTTAAAGCTAACCCCTGGTTAATTAAAGCTAACATTAATACAATAATTCTTGTGAGTGTTCCTGCGTCTACATTCTTCATTTATATTTCCTCCTTCTCGTATTCATGAATAGAACCTTTTGAGTTAATTTCTTTCTTATACTTTTCTGTTTTGTCTTGTTCGTGCTTATTGCTTATCTTGAAAACTTCTTGGAAACTCTTAAACCCAACTAATGCAAAAATGGCCAATCCTATATTTGGATATGTGAATAAATATGTCACTGAAATTAATGTGAAGAAAATACCACTTATGCCATTTACAAACATTGATAAACCATGATATTTAAAGAACATGGACAGTATATATAGTCCTGTAATAATCAAAGCGAAGATACACCAGCCAATTTGACTGGGTATCACTTTTAATAAAGACTTATATAATTCAGATTGTTCTCTATAAAACAGTTCTTCAGCGAAAAATAATGTTAGTGCGAAGTAAGGTGCATAAAGAATATTAATCTGTTCTATAGTCGCTAGTTTTCTCATTTTTAATCACCTACCATATGCCTAACTGCTTGAGTACGAAACCTACTATAATGGTTATAGCAGTCCCTATACTCCCAGAAAGGATTGTATTTTTTACCGTTTTACGGGTGTCTTTTTGAGCATCTAACAAACCATTTAATTTATCGTCAATCGTTTCAACATCATCGATTAAGTCATGGACTAGCCATTTTAATCCCTTTTCATCTTCTGAAATGACAGTATCCAATTTCAATAACTCTTTTCTCGCATCACTTAAATTCTTTTTTAAATCTTTAATGACAAGCCGTAATTTAGTTGGGTCTTTCAAATCTTCGTTGCTCATGTCATCAATCAATCTGACACCCACTCTCTATAAGTTATTTATATATAAAAAGACGCCTACCTAAGTAAGCGCCTTGTGATTTATTCTGCCTCGATTGTTGCTTGATATGAATGTGCGTGAACGTTTATGTTTGTTGGTTCGTCCACTGCTTGTGGGAATGGGTTCCCTGTGATTTCTCTGTATTGTTCTTTGGTTAAACATTCAAGTTCAACAAATGTATAAATATCTAGATCAGTATAAGCATTGTTGTCGTATAGATATTGAATAGTAGAAAAAGGTGGGAATATATCGTTACTCGTTACCATCTTTATCACTCTCTTTCTTTTTATTTTGTTTAGCTAGTGCCATATAACTATCAGCAATTTGTTGGTTTTGTGCTTTGATTAACTTCTCTTGGTCTTTAATCAGACTAGATTGTTTAGCAATAGTCATATTAGCTTGCGCAATCATAACAAGTGTTGGGTCTGGTGAAGTTGGTGGTTCTACAGGTTCCTCTGGTTCGGGGATATAGCCATTTCCCCCACTCCATGTTTCTGTTTCTGGGTCAAACTGAATAGGTTGATATAGTCCGTCAGTAGGTGGTATTAATGTACTGTTTTCTGGTATATCATAATCACTCCATACATCAATAGGTGTGCCATCGTATAAGTAAACGGTAAGCATTATTGACCACCTCCGATATCGTCAATTATCCATGATACTTCTCCAACAATATAATGACCTGGTAACCATTTATCACGGTCATTTAAATTATTATAAAATTTAAGTGTGCCATCTATATCAACTAATAGTACAGCTGGGTTCATATTTACAGGCGTTCTCACATAAAAATTTTGTATTTTAGGTGACATATCAGACGGTATTTGACCTAAGACCATGCCAGACTCAAGATTATTCACGTTCACTCTTAAATGCGCAATCTTAACACCGTTAACCGTTCTGACACGTCTTTGACAACGTAATGCGTTCGGATTATCCGTATCTCTCTTAGTCGCCCCGTTCATTGTATTCCAATCTATCCAGCCTGTGTCATTGAATAAGGCGTTGTATTCTTCTTCGTTCTGTACTTTTTTCCAACCTCTAAAATCACCGTTTGTATGCTCAGTAGCACGGTATTCATCATTGAGATAACTAGGTATCAACTTGTATTGTTTTCTGCCACTGTTACCCTCATATACTTCGATTTCAGCAATGTAAGAACCACCGTTAGGGTCTTGTGGTGCGTCTACAGAAGTAGCATCTGATGGAATAGTACATTCGTAATAGCCAGGTGGTAAATCTAACACACTATTATAGCCACTCGATTCTGAACCTAGTGTACCGAGCCATTGACGAGTGTTGTCTTTTGTTAGTTCTTTCCAACCCCTTATATCTCCATTAGTATGGATAGTATTTATAAAAGTCCTATTTTGATAACTATGTGTTGCAAGTATAAATTTCCTTCCATTTTTACCAAAAACAATAACATTATAAATACCTGTATCATTCAGTGGTGCGTTAGTACATTCCCATATTTCGTAAAAGCCAGTTTCTAAAGTTAAAATATCAATATTAGATTTTGTTTTTCTATTTCCATCATCATTAGTTAACTTGTACTTCTGCCAATTACTCGTATCATATTGATTTAATTGTTCAATATCAGCTTTGATTTGATTACCTTTGTCATCTAATTCAGTTATTGTGTTTTCTTTCAAGTCAGTTATCTCTTGTGTGGATGTACCAACTAAGGTTGTGATTTCTTCTATTGCTTGCGTTGTTCTATCATTCAACGCTTTCATACCACTAGATTTAGTTGCTTCCATTTGAGATACATAATCTTCACCATTAGCTAATGCTTCGTTAATCTCATTAATAGTGGTCATTATGTTTTCTCTGAACTCTTGGAACGTTCTAATCTCGTTGAGTTTATCAACTGCTGGTATTGTGTTAATTAAACTATCAGCAATTTTAAAACTAAACTCTACTTCTGTGACAATATCCTCTTTGCCATGTACTGCGATATACAGTTGACCATTTACTTTACCAGTTAAGCCTAAGAATTCATTTGGTATTGTATACTTCAAACGCCCGTTCATAGGGTCAGTTGGTTCAACGTTATCTACAATGTAATTCTTGCCATTCTTTAATATTAAGAATACATCAGCGTTTTCTGAACTCACTAATAAAGGACTACCGTTTCTAGTTATATTGAAAACTAAGTCGGCAGTCCCTATATCGGTATTATAAAATTGTATGTTCGTATCTAATCTATTTTGTATATGTGCTGTTGTTTCTAACTGTATACGACCTTCTTTGTTATACATTTAATCCCTCCTTATACATCTACCCAACTAGACCAAGCGCCTTGTGCATATGTTCTGCGCTTCATTCTTACATTCTGCGAACGTGCAAACGGTACTGCGAATTGAAAGGCTGTTGTATCATCATCTTTTAATGAATAAGTGATGTTATATTGCGTTACAACACAACTACTTGCGTTTGGATATGGTGAGCCTTTAGCACTTCTTTGTGCATAATATGTGCCACCTAATTCAATGTTATTTAGGTCTGTAACAAGTGGTGGCGCAGAATAGTTAACTGCAAGTGCTTTACCCATGAACTGCATAAAGTCTGGTAACACTCTGAACCATGTTCTCCCTGTATCATAGTCAAACATTCTAAAGCCTTCTGTACCCATGTAAAACTTTTTCTTCGGATTGCCTTCTTCATCAAACGACAAGTAACCTGTATATTTGTCATAACCTGTTATTCCAAACTCTTTACCACTTGTACGTCTAAAGCTGTATAACATACCTCTTACTTCTTGCACCATATCTCTTACTTCGCCAATATCTTGATAAGCATTTTGCATATCTTGGTCACGTAATTGTACGGTATCACGACCTATATATAAGAAGTCTAATACTTTACGTTCTTCAGTTTTACGCACGTCCATTGATTTGTTTAACTTATGTGAACGTACAACAGATGATGCACTACCACCACCGTCCAGGTTGTAAGCAAATTGAATGTCATAATGATCGAGTAATGTTTCAGCTACTTCGGTTAATGTCATGCCTTTTTCTATCATGTCATCTGCGTTGTTTTCTCGTCCGTCACAACTAAAGAATATTAGGTCTTTGTTTGGTAATTGTGCAATCGCTTGCCTTGGATGACTTAATATTGTGCTTGGACTGTAGTCATTATCTTTTGCTATGATTTTACCGTCTGAAATGATAGGGCCAAAGCCACTTATTGTATTGTTATAGCCTTGATTGCGTATCTCACTAGCTTGTACATCAGGTGGGAATGATGTTAATGAATTATCATCGCCAATCGCTAGCGTCCATCTGCTATTGATTTCGTCATATTCATCACCTTTAATACTATCTAATATTTGACCGTTATAGATTTGTTGTCCGTGTAATTTTTGTTGTGATCCACTACCTGTACTAGCGTTACTGACAAATGTTGCTTTCGTCTTTCTTGCCCATTGAGATGGTGTGATATGCTCTGGTTTATTAGGGTCATTGCCGTTAATACCACGTCTTAATTTAATTATATTACCATTACTATCTAAGTGTGGAATATGTGTAATATAATATGTTGTATCAAACTTGCGACCTTTGAAATGTGATACTTCATTATAATAAGCACCACTGTTCATTTTATTTTCTAACACATCAGCCGTTTCTTTTGCTGCGTCTGCTATGTCACCTATACGGTTAAAATCTTCATTTAATCTATCTTGTGCAAGGTCATGTAACTGTCCTTTAGTATCAACACGCATGTCTTTTACTTCGGCAGTAGCATTGCCATTTGCACCAATGATTTGTGACTTTACTTGATTACGTAATGATTTTAATTCTTTCTCAACGGTAGAATTACCGTGTTTGATTTCACTTGATTTTTTATCTTGCTGATATTCTCTTGCTATTTTATATAGGGTTTCTCTGTCTTTTTGTGACATTCTAGCATTTTCTATCACATTACCCCTAAACTGGTCATTTACTTTTCTAGGGAAATTATCTTTATATCGTTCCATTTAAACCCTCCTTTATTCTGTCCACTCGAATTGTGCATATATCCAGTTGTTGTTATTACTACCAGACTGGTTAGAACTATCTATATAAACGTTAACTGCACCACTTGACCTAATCTCAACCATAATAGGTTGTCTGCCAGTACCAGAACGTGAGTAAAATGTTTGAGTGTATTTCATAAACCCACTTGGTAATTGTGCAACCTGTTGACCGTTAGCAAAGTTACGGATATTGACACGTATCATTTTTTGAGTGACATATCTTTGTCCCGTTTTAGCATTACCATACACATAATGAATTTGACGTATACCACACTTAAAACCGTCATCTGAATAAATTTCGTTTTTTCCACTTGTGCCAACTTCATAATCTAACCAACCCGTATCTTGAATATGGTCAGCTTGGAATGATGCTAAGTTGTCGGCTACTGTTAACAAGTTTTGATAGTATTCCTCAAACCCATCTAATCCATCAACATGCGCTCGTGTATAAAATTGTTCGCCATTATCCGATGCCATTTTGATTTCTATATTTTTACTCATCTACTGTTACCACTCCTGTCGATACCCAACTAACGCCACTTGATACGTTAACCGTTGTACTCGTACCATACTTTAAGGCGTTCTTAACATTTTTAATGTTACGATTAATCAGTTGTTGTATTTGAATAATGTCTTTAGGTGCATTGCTGAAATCTATTTCAACTGGTTCATTCATAAGTGGATGACTTTCCGTTAACTTCACAACTTTTAGATCAGTATCAAAGCCTAACGCTTGATGTTTTAAATAAACAATAGAATTTTCTTTTATCATGTCATTTTCTATATAATGTTTATCTTCTTCGCTACCTAAGTAGTTTGTTGATACTTCGATAACTGGTTCATCAACCAATTGCTCACGTAACAATTCTTCTAGTTCTGCTTTACTACCAACGTTGTCATCAAACACAGTGGGTGCTTTCATGTGACCGAATACATCGTAATTATTAGATTTAACTGACGCATAATAGTGGTAAATATCCTTACCTTTCAACACAGCTGTCACATTAAGTATGTTTGATTTTTCAGTACCGACATATCCTGTTGGTTTGTTATCTTTATAATTCACAGTTGAATCTTTACCTTTGAATACACCTCTAAATGTGTGTTTGCCTTTGGATAAGTTTTTAGCAATGACTAATGGTTCAGTGACCGTTCTTCTACTCCAAGCACTCATCGTTTCATAGAACTCACCATCTAAATAGAAGTCCCATACGCCACCTTTTTCACCTTTTTTAAAGTTGAACATTAAAGTTTCATTGCCCCAACGACAGTCGACTTGTACCTCAAATGACGCGCCAACTGTTTCTGTTCGCCATGTACCTGTTTTAATAAAGTTGCCTTTAAACGTAAGTGCTGGTGTCTTGATAGGGTTGTAGTTCTTTGTTTCTTTAGCAGTTTTCTTCTTACCATAACCCTCAATAAATGTTTTCATTTCTGTTGTACTTACAGACGCTTGTACATCATCTGTATTGTATTTATATCGAATAACTTCATTAGAATGTTCATAAAATGTTGCCTCGTCATATATATAAATAGTTTTGTTATCTGCAAAGTAGATATAACCAAATAACTCTGCACCTTCTACCAAATATTCTAAACCGTTTTTATCTCCTAGTTCATCAATCACAACACGTTTATTAAAGTTGCCTTTAATTACATATTTAAAGCCTAATGGGTTACCTCTGAATCCAAAGTCCAAATACTGCTCTAATGTGTAACTAGGTTTGATTTCTTCTGTGTCATCACTGTTCATTTCTTCGTTTTCTAAATCTTTATCTACATAATGGTTTTGAAACTCCATAAAAATATGCTTGCCAACTACTTCATTGACAAGCGTAATATTATCCGACTTAACGGATGTTGATTTAATAATATAGTTTTGACCTTTCCACTGTAGAATAGCCTCGTTTTGTAACATGTTGAACACATCAGCGTTCATATTTGTTTTATAAGCAGTGAATGATATTTGGCGCTCGTTATTCTTCTCATACTCATATTTAAATGAACTGTAATCAAAGTCGATGAGTATTTCAGCCATTGTACGCTTACGGTCTAATACGATTAAGTTTTCCAAATATCATCACCTACCTATACACAAAATTGAATGTGAATTTGATTTCCTTGACTTCTACACCATCGCCTAATACTTCAAAATCGTTATACCCTTCGGCAAGCGTTATATATTCATGGTTGGTGTCTATACCACAATGTTGTTTATTCTTGAATGGATATACACCATTTAATACCAATGTGTCAGTATCACGTACCTTTTTCTTGTATAAGAATTTATCGCCTGTTGTCTTGTTGTGTAGCGTAAAGCCATTAGGTGCGTTTATGTTCATTGTTATAATTAGTTGGTGTCTATGAATAGGATTTACTTTAAACGAAGAACCGTTATAAATTTGAAAATATCTTTTATGATGTTTATATTTTATATTTGGATCAGTTATCAATCCATTACCGAATTGCCAATGATCACTATTTAAAGAAAATTCATCTGTTGTCACTAAGGATTCAGAACATCCTTTAAATACTGTAAAAGTTATTTCGATATCACTAAATCTAATAGCAAAAGGCGATGGATTCACTTTAGGAGTTGGTAACACTGCAAATTTCAATCCTGGCATCTTACTGAAAATTAAGTAATATGGTTTGTCTTTTTGAATTTTTTGTTCTAACTCGAAACAAAATAACTCTAGATCTATACTATCTAATCCGGTATATCTAAACTTTAATGTTAATTCAAATGGTCCGAACGTTGTAACAGAAGGTAACGCACCATCTATAGCATTAAATTCTTTGTATTCTGTTTTTCCATTTACTTCAGGTTTATCAAACCCTAAAAAGTCAAAACGGTCATTCTCTAAGAGATTGACCGTTTCATTTTCCATCATTAATTTTACCCATTTATTGTTTTGACACGTCATTTATACACCACCTAAACCTAAGTTATAACCTACATTTCTTGCCATATTTCCTTGTTTGCTACTTACTGATTTTGTGATTTCTTTTCCATCTAAATATACATTTGAATCTTTGTTAGCGATTCTATTTGTGTCTCTGTTATTAACAGATTGTAGTTGATTACCAACACTGATTTGTTCAATGATTTCACGTAATAGTTCAGTGTCTTCATTAAATCCAAGCATGTCTCCAGTTTTATCGTATAATACTTTACTACGTGCTTTCATAGATGGATCATGACTAATAACTGATTCACTAAATCCACCTTCAGCAAGCCACGCCATTTGTGGAGAATTAACGATGCCACCGTTTGCGTAACCATGACCATGACCAATATAATCTAATATATTTGAGCCATAAGCATATTTAGACCAGTTCATACCAGCAACCAAGTTATGAAGTGGGTTCATGATGTCGTTCATTCCCTTACCTTTCATAGCTTGGAATGTAGTTGGTTTAACTTGCACAAGCCCAGTTGCACGACCGTGACTATATCCATCAGTACCACCGATAGCATTAGGATCTCCACCAGATTCAGTCATAATTTGTTTAGACCATGCATTAATATATGCTGCAGTAGTTGGTAAACCAGCTGCTTTTAGCGCTTTGACAATTGTTCCTTTAAAGTTTCCACCTTTTGTGTTTCCACCCATACCTTTTAGAACTTTCACTGGATCTAATGTATTAGTGTTTGTTAGATAAGGTGTAGGTCCTTTTTCAACTTGTGTGTGCAAGTGAGCACCTGTTGTAAAAGCACCACTATTACCAGTGACTGCTATGTCTTCTCCTTTTTTAACCATACCTTCTTTTAAAATCTTGCTTAAGTGAACAAAATACATTGCAATTTTACCTGCAGCAAGACGAAGAATATTACCCCCACCAACATCGTGTTGTTTTGTAGCTTTTCCACTCATTGGTGCTTGTATTTTCTCAAATATATGAGGTGTATCTATACCATAATGTCGTCCACCATTGATTGATAATGGATACCCAGGCAATGGTTTATCAGGGCTGTATCCATAAGTTACACCTTTACTTAAGATTCCTGTACCATCAATATCGCCACCACTTGTTTCATCAAACCACTTCGTGAATAGATTTTTAACACCATTAGTTAGCTTTTTGTACATCGAACCCATCATTTGTCCAGGTATAGCTTTAATAGCGCTAAAGTCAACACCCATCATATCCATAACTTTATTAACTAATTTTCCAGGGTTTTCAATATAATCAAAGACATCTCCAATTACTGAATCAAATTTATCTTTCACAGCCTTACCAGTATTTTTAACACCTTCTACGCCATCACTTACTTTTTTAACTTTATCTGGATTTTCCCCAGCTTTTTTACCTAAGAAAGCACCTGTTTTTTTCGCGATAGAACTGAATAAACCAGTACCATCAGCAAATCTCGGTAATCCATTCATACTTGCATATGTCTGTTGTCCATTATCTACAACTGTACCTTTAGGAAGATAGGCAAGTGTATCAGTATCTGGAGTGATTACAGTTTTACCATTAGGATAACGTATTGTTTCGTGTCTAAAACCATTAGGTCCATTACCTCGACCTTTATCTCCAACAACTGCCATAGTATCACTTGCAATAGCACCATTACGTGTACCCGTTGATAATTTTATAGGTTTAATCATTTCTTTTCCTAAACCTAATTTATCTCCAACAAGGTTTACACCTTTAATCATTAAATTAAGACCACCTATAGCATGTTTCTTAATTCCTTCTGCTAATTTCTTAGCATTATCAACGACACTATCTTTCATGCCTATTACCATATCTTTAATGCCACCGACAAATCCTTTAATACCATCTCTCATTCTTTTAAAGGTATCAACCACACTATTTTTCATGGTTGTAGCCATACTTACAGCTTTATCTTTTATGTTATTCCAAATATTTTTAGAAAATTCGAATGTGCGAGTTAAAATGTTTTTTATACTATTCCATAAACCTGTAAATCTATTCTTAACACCATTCCATAAATTCTGAACAATTGAAATCACTTTATTTTTTAAAGAGTTCCATAAATTCACTGAAAAGTTTCTTATTGTATTGAAAATATACTTTATACTGTTCCATAAACCGATGAACTTATTTTTAACACTTGTCCAAATTAACTGTGCAATATTCACTATTCTATTCTTTAAATTCGTCCATAAATTAACCAAGAATTTACGAACAGACGTAAATATAGTTTTAATAGAATTAAATAAAGCCATGAATTTAGCTCTGACATTACTCCATATAGCTTGTGCTAAATCTACAATTCTATTTTTTACATTAGTCCACAATTGAACTAAAAAATTGCGAACATTATTGAATATAGATCGTATACTTTTCAGTAAATTAGTAAACCTGTTTCTAACCCCAAGCCATATGTTTGTAGCCATTTTAACAACGAAGTTTTTAATCATTGTCCAAATCCATACTAAAAACTTATTCATACTTGTATAAATTATTTTTGTTATATTTAGTGTGTTGGTAAATGCCGTTCTTACACCATTAACTATGGCACTTAAACTTCTAGTGAACAATGATTTTATGAAATTCCATAGACCAACAAAAGCACCTTTAAATAAACCAATAAAGCCTCTAGCAACTCCGAGTATTTTACCGACAAAGTATAGTTGTATTAAATTCCATAATAATTGTACTGCCCCAACAAATACTTGTTTTATACCTTCCCACATTTTTTTGAAATCGCCAGTGAATAAACCACTAAATACTTTGATTAAGCCCATTATGACATTTAGAGCGCCTTTTATTACGCCTTTTATATTTTCCCATGTAGAAATGATCAGGAATTTTATAGCTGGCCATAACAGTTTCATGAGATTCCAAATCAAAGTCATAATTGGTTTTATAACGTTTCCCCAAATAAAATTAAAAACAGTACTAATAATTGAACCTACGTTCTTAACTGCTTCTGTTATTTGAGCACCATTTTCAGACCAAAACTGTTTTATTTCATTACCTATTACTGTTGCGAATTGTTTTATAGCTTCAACCATTTTAAAGAAGTTCGCTTTAACACTATCAACAAATATAGTTAAACCTTGAACAACATTTGGTGGTAATATTTTGCTTAGTGTTATAATGCCATCTTGTCCGTTTCCTTTGAATAGTTGGAAGAAACCTTTAATCACTTGCGCTAAAGTTCCAAATGCGTTTTTAACACCTTCAACTACTTTGTTAACAATATCTCTAAATGTTTCTGATTTCTTGTAAGCAACTACAAATGCAGTCCCTAAAGCAATAATTCCTAATGTGATCCAACCTACTGGACCTGTGATAAGTCCAAGTGCAGAACCTAATTTAGGAAATACTTTTGTAATACCAGCAATAGCACCTTCAGCACTTTTAGAAGCAGTACTAAACTTAGCGATAAACTGTAAAAACTTACCGAATGGACCAAAGACGGCGGCAATTACCCCTGTTAATCTACCAAGTATCTTTAGAATAGGACCAATTGCAACAAGTGTTAAAGCACTCCATTTCATAACACTATTAATAAGTTTCTGTGTATTTTTATCAAGACTGTTATACCAGCCTATAATACCTCTTATACCTTCAATAATTTTATCGAAAGCTCTGCCTAAAGATTCTCCCCATTTAGCTGCAGTGGATTCCATACCGTCTAATGAGTTCGTAAACTCTGCCATAAGTGGTTTCATTTTAGAGAAGAAACCTCCACCTTTTCCTCCAGCATCAAGAAATGAAGCACCTAGTCGACCGACTGCAGCCCACATGTTAGCAAAACCAGCAGTGAATGATTTTGCACCCATTTTCTTAGCTGCGCCACCAATATTTGTTTCAATAGCATTTAAGAACATCTCACTCGATATTTTTCCATCACTAGCCATATCAAATACAGCATCAGCAGTTACGTTTGCCTCTTTAGCTATCCATTGATAGATAGGTATACCACGTTCAGAAAGTTGTTGTAGTTCTCCATTATATGTTTTGTTCGAAGTTTGAACTTTGTTTATAATAGATCCCATTTCTCCCATACTTGTACCAGCAATAGCAGCAGCATCTCCTGTAAGACTTAAATATCTTGTTAATTCTTTACCTGGTTCAATACCTGCTGCAACTGCGCTAGATGCAGTCGTTGCTGCTTCACCTAATCCAAATGATGTACCTTTAACTGATTCTAAGGCGTTGTTCATAATGCCTTTTACATCTTTACCACTATGTCCTAAACCGTCTAGTTTAGCTTGAGCATTATCTATTTCGACTAATCTTCCAAAACCTTTACCAATCGTTATACTAGCTAAAGCACCACCAGCTATCATTGCTGGTTTCGTTATTTTCTTAGTTAGATTGTCGCCCATTTCAACAGATTTCTTAGATATCGTTTCAAGCGTACCACTAACTCTTTTAAAGCCTTCACCGGTTTTGAATACTCTGTTCATACCTCTAGACATATTTTTTTCCATTGATGTTGCAGCACGGTCTGACGCTTTCTCAATATCATTAAGCTTGTTTGCCATAGTAGTGAAAGCAGATTCCATACCACTAGCACTGGAGGTAAACTTTGCTTGCAACTCCTTAACAGTTGCCATAAGAACCCTCCCTTCTTTTATTTATTTTTTAATTTACATATTTTGTTCAGCACGTTTTTTAGCTTCTATTGCTTCAATTTTCTTTTGAACTCTTTCATTCCATTGATATTTCTTAGCTGGTTTAGAAGACTGTTTTGATTTCTTATTCGGTTTAATTTCTTTTAAGAAATTCTTAACATTTTTCATATCTTCTTTTGATTGAGGATTACTATTTAACATTGCGATAAAGTTCATGTAGTAATCTGTTTGTTCTTTCTCTGCTAGACGTTCTTCATTATCAAAATGCGTCATTAAATGAGCCAACAACTCATTGAAAGGCGTGTTTAAAACTTCTTCACGCCCACCGAGTTCTTTACTTAATTTAAATATGACGGCTTCTTCAATCTGTACATCAGTGCGATTTACTTGTTCGTCTCTTCCTTTTTCGGGAATATCGCTTTGATTACCGTTGAATAAGCGTCTTTGGACTTTTTTAAACGTTCAATTAATTTAGGAATATCATTAACTTCTACAACTGCATCTACAACATCTAGGAATGTATAAATGTTTTGTTCTCCTAACTTTTCATAATGTATACCTGAAGCAATTGAAATTAAGTTTTGTAATGATTCTGGAGCGTTTTCTAAAATTAGTTCAAAAGAACCTGATACATCTATAAAGAATTGAGCGCCTACTTGCTTAAATGCTTCAGATTCATTAGTTTGATAATAGTTATCTAATCCTTTTTCTAATGCTTCTTGATGTAGTCGTTTGTTTTCTTCTACAATTTCATTACGCTTTTTAAAGAAACTATCTAAAGCATTTTTAAGATGATCGTTTGTATTAACATCTTTAACTAATTTATTAATTTCTTTAGCTACACCTTTAATTTGTTTTAATCCCATTTCTTTAATTTCTTGTGTTTCTGTAACTTGTTTATTACCTTCATATGTTTTGATTTCAACTTGTGCCATTTGTCATTTCTCCTTTGATATATAAATTAAAAAACAAATAAAAAAGGCAGTGCTTTGACTGCCTTACTCATTCTTTATTCTTCTGTACCTGGTTCTTCTGGTTCCGGTTCAGGCTCTGGTTCTTCAACTGCGTTAACTGTTACCGTTGCAGTATCTGATTTATTACCGTCCTGTGTTGTAACCGTAATAGTTGCGTCACCTTCTGCAACACCAGTTACTGTACCGTTGCTTGATACTGTAGCTACTGCTTCATCAGAACTTTTATATGATACTGATTTATTTGTAGCAGTTGATGGTGCAACCGTACTATTTAATTTAGTTGTAGCGTCTACATCAACGCTTGCAGTTTTAGGTGCAATTGTTACGCCTGTAACTGCGATAGATTTTGTTTTGAAAGCTTGTATATCGACTTTCTCACTCTCACCGTTCTCATTTTCAAACGATGCTTGATAAGTTCCTTTTGGATAATCGGTATTAGCGTCTAAGCCATCAATTGTGACTTTTGCTTTACCATCTTCTCCACGTTCACCAGAACCTACTACATCATCGCCTTTGTATACTTTTAAAGTATCAGCCATTCTACAACCTCCTTAGTGATTATTTAAAAGCCCCTATTCAGCAGTAATAGATGCCGTATTAATATCAGCATCCACTACTACATTTTGGGGAGTATTAGGGTGTTTCTGGTTCTTCTTCAGCACCTTCTCCTAATTTGTCTGGGTCTTCACCAATATAGAAATAGTTATTTGGTTTATTAGCATCGGCACAATCTTTAGGGAACATCGTAAATTCCATTTCGTAATTACCTTGTTCATTAGCGAATGCTTTAGTCATTCCACTTGCGTTAGCGATTTTGTGAATGAAGATATCTTCCGACTTATCATCACCCATTTGTCGTGGGTGAATAGTTAATGTTCTAGCACCTGCACGTAATGAGGCACCTATTGGAGCATCAGTCACTGATACAACCTTTCCATCACGGTCGAATGAAACAGTACCACTCAACGTTTTACTAATTACATCTAAAGTAGATTTAGCTGCTACTAAAGTGGCTGTACCATTCCAACCAACAACAACTTGGTCATAGTTAGTATCACCAAAGTCAGCCATAGTAATGTCTGTTAATTCTGGTTCTAAAGTTAGTTCTCCACCTTCTGCTTGTAGTAATGAACCATCTTCACATAATTTACCGTCAAATCTAATTTCAGTATCTAAGCCTTCATCAAAAATGAAATCTCCCATACCAAATTCATAACTAATTTTTTCTTCTGGCATTATAATTCCTCCTTAAAATTGGGTATTAAAAAAGCACTCATTCGCAATAAGGCAAAATAAGTGCTAAAAAGTTTATTGTATAAATCATATTGTCATTGCTTACGCCAACTCTAATTGGTGGCGATTCTGCATAAATGTATTGAACAAAATGTTTGTCTGTTCTTAGTAACTCTCCATCTTCATAGACAGGTACTTTCATTACTTTATTCGTTATACCATGTATAGCTTTATAGCTATCAAATGCTCGATTAGTAGCTTTATCGAAACTTTCACTTCTGATTTCTACTTGATAATTCATCAAATGTGATTTCATATCACTTCTATCTGGAGGATAACCACCATCGTAATAGACAACACCAGTTTCTGAAGGTTTAGTACGATAATCTACTGTCCACTCTAAGTCAGGTAATTTATCATCTAATATATTTTTAATAGCGCGTTGGATCATCTAACTACCTCCTTCAAGTAATCGTTCTAGCGCTCTTTCCATTGCTTTTTCAAAATGTTGGTCAGTTAAAATAACGGCACGCTGTAGAAATTTACGACCTGGCTGATATCCTTTTACACTTGGTTTTTGACGGGTTCCTGTTCCTCGTCCTCTTATATAATAGTTTGGATATTTCACACCACGTTCATATTTATCTCCAACCGGTCTAACATTATTTAGTTCGTGAACATAGGTTGCATATTCCATATTCGTTCCAACATAAACAACGAATGACCTACCTTCTACTCTTGCTTGTGTAGAATGAATGCTATCTTCTAGTTCGCCACTATCACGTGGGGCTAATGCTTTAGCATAATCTTCACAAGTTAAACCAATTTTATCCATTTCATCTAGCAATATAAGGCTAAAACGTTTATTCATTGTCCTAAACTCATTTTGTAATTCTCGAAGTCCATCCCATTCAATATTGAACTTAAAATCTGCCATCTACATATAGCCTTTAACAAAGTGTGCTTTTCCCGATATATCTTGCCCATATTCAAGCTTTTTAACTTGTCCTAATACTTTTGTATTCTTAGGTGTTATATGCTCAATACGGGCATTTAAATCGATATTAGAAGTGGTATCAGAAAAAGGGATATAAACTTGTGTAACGGACGTGTATTCTTCACTATCAGCATTATAGATATTTTGAATACTATATCTAACGTGTGCTTTGGTTAATACCTTTTCAGTTACTGGTTTACCGTAATCATCTTTCGTCTGATTGCCATTCATATCGACCATTGGCACAATGACATTGACCTTATCTTTATAAATAATCATATTAATCTACCTATATGACCTACAGATTTAGTTTGTAATTGTTGATTAATCAGGAATAATACATAAGGATCAAGTAGATTGTCAGACATCGTTACGCTAGCATCATTTATTTTTTGTGTCTCAACACCTTGTCTTTTTAACATAGCGTAACCATTTGATTCTCCTTCGAGTTTGTACAAAAGTTGTTTAACAATCATTCGTTCAGTGATGTCTATCATTGGATATAACGAATTGATATCCTCGTAAGCGTCAAAGATATACTTATCAAGTAAGTTTTCTGCTATGTCATCTATCAACTCATTAGGTGGCATTTCATCGATATATTTTCTTACCTTTTCAATGTTAAGCATTTTATCACCTCAATTGCCCCTATTCTGCCGAGATAACAACAGATTTAGCATTAGCTGTTACCTCAACCTTTTGGGGTGGTTTAGGGCGTTTCGTCTGCTTCTTCGTTTGCAGTCAAAATAGAAATACCTTTTAAGTCTTGTAATACTGGCATTGCTACTTCTCCAACGATTGTTTTCTCTCCAACTGGGTCTTGAGAGACAACACTTACAACATATAAACCAATAGCAAAATTATTATCTGCAGCAGGTCCAACTAATGTTTTACCTAGTTTGTCAGCATGCATAACAACTTTGTCATCTTCTAATAATTGTTTAGTGATATCTCCTTCAATACCATCAATCGTTACTTGTCCATCCTCAATATCTAGTGTGGGCAGTTTCAATTCACTAAACATTTCAAGTAAATCTGAATCTTTTACTAAACTACGTCCAGTATCTTTACCATAGATTTCAAATACAACGTTTGGATTGCGTTTAATCTTAGATAACGTTTTTGAAGTCATAACCATATAAGCAGGTGCTTTTTGACGGTTATTGTCTTTATATGTTTCCACTTGTTCTTGTAATACTTCTAATGGATTTACATCTTCACGAGAGAAATCTCCAGCTGAAATTTTATTGTTATCATCTAAATCTAAATCGAATTTGATTCTAACGTTCGTTTTTGGATCTTCATAATCGAACTCTCCACGATAAACCATTCCAGCACGGATAAGTTCTTTTGTTTCTTCAACACCTTCTTTTAAATCGCCGACACTAATTAAAACATCACGAATTAAAGCATCTACTTCTGATGTTGAACGTGGATTTAAATACTTATACATTTCTTCTTCTGTGTAATTATAAGCATGAGCAATTTTAGTTAGCTTAGCCATTGCTTGTTTAATTGAACCTTTATCTCTTAAAGGTGTACCTGAATCAAATCCAATGATAGATGCTGCTTTAATTCCCGTCTTCTCGATAATGTCATAAACAACATTGATATCGAATGTCTGTTCAGTTGGGAATACACTTTCTAAACGTCTTGTACGTTGTGGCTCAACATTTTCTACAAACGATTGTAATGTAGCTTGTTGTAAATCTGAATGATCTGTAATATTTGGCATTTATTATTCCTCCTTAATTTTGCATAAAAATAGGACGTCTTACACGTCGAATGTAATGCGTCCTTGTGTAGCTTTTTTGAAATTGTCTGTAACACCTGTTAATAGTTCCTCGTACACAGATGCTTTACGTAAAGCTGGTACTGATTCATTAACTTCAACATCATCAATCGTTACTGAACGTGATGTTAAAACTGCTGCTGACATTGTTTCTGGTGTAGATTCTTCTACTAACTCATAGAAACCTGAATCAGTGTTTTTAAATACTGCAGTTCCACCTTTAACCTCTTGTCCTTTTGATAATTTAGAAGCGTCTAACGTAATGTTACCAACCGTCCATTCAAGATTTTTAGCATCTCTTAAGAAACTTGGAAACTCTAAATCTTCTGATACTACTTTAGGTTTTAAATTCATTATTATTCCTCCTTATTTTTTCCATAGATTGATTCAGCAAGTTCTTTACCACGTTTGCTATAATCAACTTTTTGCTTACCGTTGCCTTGTTGTCCACCAGATTTGTATTCGGGATTGCCTGACTTCTCTTCTTTCTCTTCTGGGTTGCTTTCACTTCCAGCAGGGTTGCTAGATTGATTAAATAGATAAGCTTTTGAACTACGTAACTCTTGCATAACATCATTAAAGTTAGTAATCTCTCCAGTTTCTTCATCACGATTGAATTTATCTTTATCGATAAATAAGAATACATCGTCTGGGTCATGAGCGTCTTTAGATACTTCTTTTAAGATTTGTTTATCTAAATCATTTGTTGCTACTTTAACTTTGTAGTCTTTGATTTCTTCTTGAAGTTGGTTATTCTTCTCTTCAAGCGAATTGTAATCATTGGCTTTCTTTTCAAGTGCTGTAACTTGTTTAGATAAACTTTCTTTGTCGTTCTCTAATTCTTTAACTTTGTTATTTGTTTCATCAATTTGTGATTGTTTATCACTTACTGATTTACCGTGTTCAGCCATTACTTTATCTATTTGTTCATCTGATAGTCCTAAGGCTTTCAATGTTTCTCTGTTCATATTCATTCTCTCCTTACGTTTTGTTAACGATGTTCGACACCGAATGGATTTGCACAATATCGCTTGTACTTGCGACATCGTCTTTTAATGACTTACGAAACAGGTCAAACGGAATACCACCGTCATGAGATATTTGTGGATCACTTCCTTATGGGTAAATGAACGCATAAAAATAACCGGCAATCTCACGACTGTCGGTTTAATTTACTTCTAACCTTTCATTTCTTGTCTAGCAACTCTTAATTTCTTTTTCATCTTCACATAACCAGTACTGTTAGCACGTTTCATTCTTCGATAAGCGCCTAATGTTTTAGGTGCGTCATCTCCTAGTATTGCTTTGATACTGTTATAGTCCTTCATTTCTTGTCTTGCCTTACGTTTAAGTTGTTGATCACGTTCGTAACTTTCTCTTTGCTTTTTAGTTCGTGGGTCAAGATTAGGATTAAAGTCTTTACCTTTAGCAACGTACTTATTGATTTCATCTTGTGACTTATGTTCAATAACAAAAGGTCTAACTGAACACTTACAGTTAGGATGTACTGGAATGATATCTCTCACGTCTAATTGTGGGAATCTATCATCCTTACCAGTTAATGAAAATACTCTGTCACGATATTTAGCACACTCACTACATGTATTTAAATCGCCAACAACATGTACTAAATCATTGCCAGTAGCTAAGTAGTGATTAACATGAGCGTGTGTTCTAGCAGTGCTTAATTTCGTTCTAACAACTGTTTCTGTGTAGAAATCTAAAGGCAATAGCTTGTTGTCTATTGTCCTAAATGACTTCATACCTCCATTAACAAAAGAATCAGATACCCTTTGAATTATCTTTCTACGATTTTGACCGTATAAGATGCCTCTAGAAATATCTGATTGAACTTCTTTTAATGTTTCATTGATTGCAGTAATTGTTGTGAGATAGGCTTGTCTGAATGCTGCTTCTAAGTCCATCATTGTATCGCTTGTGATGTTTGCTAAGGCGCTGAGATGAACTTGTGAATTGAGTTCGTTTGATAAGGAAACGCCTTGTTGTTGTAATTGATTGGTTGCTAACTTCAATTCTCTTTCGTAAATCTTAGCAAGTTCAGGTTCAACAAACTCTATTACGTCTGTTCCAAACTGATTGATTAAATCTTCAATGTTTCTGAACATGATTTGTTTTTCTTTATCACTTGTAAGGTCGACATTTTGTATAAGCTTTAATATTTCATTCTGTAGGAATTCAACTGTAGGCTTTATTTGTTCTAGTTTCATTCAATCACCTACTCCAATTCTTTAAGTTCTTCTTCAACTGGATCTATTTCTTCTTCTTCGTCTTTGTTGTCATTGAAGTTTAACCCTGTCATATTACCTCTGAACAATGACATGCTATCTTGTGATGTTCTTTCTCCTTCAATCTTTTCAACTTCTTCCATAATCCATTCTTCAGATTTATCTGGATTATTATTACGAACTGTTTGTTCAAGTGATTGCGTACCTGCAGCATAACTTTGATTATTGATTGTTGTCGTTTCTTTTGAAGTAACTGGCATCATATCTTTTTGAACGATGATTGGTTTCTCAATAATGATGTCTGGATTATCTTGGTTAAGTAACCACATACAGTTCTCAACGCCTTGTTGAATGAACTCTACATACTCATCTCTCATTTGTTCAGATTTCATAATAGATAAGAATAAGTCGTAAAACTTAGCAGTACCAGATTGTGCTTGTGCGCCTTCTGATGTAAAGAAGTCGATTGCTTTCTCACTCGTCTGTGTTTCCATTAACATCATTTTGATAATGTCTTTCACGTAAGAAATGTCGCCAATTTTAGCAATATCAATCTGATGTATTTGTAATGACTGTCCATCTTCATCAATTGTTGTGACTTCTAAATCTCGATGGTCGAACTTATTATCTACACCATATCTTTCTTGGGATACTTGGATTAATCTATCCATGACTTCTTTTGATACAGATATTCTAGGCTTACCATTACGTTCAAATACTTGTGCTGTTCTGGTCATTGTCCAGTTAACTTCATCTTGTTTACCTTCTTGACCCATTAGTGTGCTTCTACCGTACTGATTCATGAACGTTGGATTGAAAGGTAGGTAAACAAATAACGTTCGCTTACGACCTTTTAAAATGTATTGACGTTGGTCTCTTTCAAGCTTTGTTATATCGAATATGATTTCTTCATCATCAACAAGGTGCAAGTCTCCGTTGTCATCCATCTTATAAACTGTATGACTACCTGTTAATTCGTCTGTGCCTTCTACTTCTTCATGAACATGGACATACTTTTCTTCTTCACGTTCAACAATATATCTTAGTTGATATGTCTTACCATCTTCTAATTCGTAATACACATTACGTTCTTTAAACGATAGCTTTACTTGTCCATTCACAAGTTCAGGTACTGCAACAATGCCACCGTCTATTTGCCATTGCTTTATATTCATACCATGATGTTTGTTAAAGTTTGAATTGACTTCGATTTGTTCAAGTGTTTCTTGTTGTAGGTCAAAGAGTTCACTGTTGAATGTATCATCATTCGTTCCCTCGATATGCTGTTCGTCAGTTTCGAAGTCTTCATCATCTTCAATCTCATTAATAGGGTAATTGGTTTGTAACTTACCCATTGATCTAGTAATGAACAATGTTGGTATATCAACAATCATCTTACAAATGTTAACCACGATATATGGTGTCTGAACGTTCTGTGCTTTTACTTCTCCATACTCAATACGGTCAACTATCTCTCCATTAGCTATTAAGTTCTTCGCTCTATCAAATAACTTTGAATGGAAACCATCATACAAATCTCTATATAAAAACATATCGCCATGTGTATTTAATATATCTTCTTGTGAAAATGTTTTTAACTCTGTCATTGTCTACCTCCTTACCACATTGTTGTTGATGAAATCATAGCCTTAGGTTTCTTCTTCATGTCTTCACTAAAGGCATATCTAGTAGCATCAATCGTATGGTTATCTTTATCTTCTAATCTTGGTTTAGGGTTACCGTCTTTATCAGTTTCATAATCTATGTTCTCGAATTCTTTTGCTATGTTAGGTGTTCTATTTGGATCTATAATAATTGCGTCTAAATCATCAAGCCATTGCTCTCCGTATTCAACGCTGTCTGGACCTTTCTTAACACCTTTAATACGTTTGATATCATGTTCATTCTTTAGTTCATCAATACTCTTAGGCTCTGCGCTATCAGCAAAGATTGTATCTGACTGATATTTTTTACGAGTTAACCATTTAGCCAACTCACGGTTAGATATCTTTTGCCCATAGTATTCATCAACTGCGTAAATGACATTTTTCTTTTTATCATAATGCCATCTAACAAACGCCAATGGATCTGTAGCATAACCAAAGTCAACTGCGTTACGAATGTTATCGAATGAGTTGTACAAGTCATCGGGTATTGTTTCAATTTGTAAATTATCAAATGGTACAACACCACTACCTATTGCTTCTCCTAAGTACTCCCATCTATATCTCATTTCACTTTTCATCTTAGTTGCCTCTGCTTCTTCTACAAACTGTTTTGAAATGTGTTGGTTATCTTTGTATGTACTGTGATGTACAAAAGTATTGTCTGGTTGAATAGATGATTCATACTTTTTATTAACCCACGATTGTTTTCTTTTTGGTGGGTTGTAACTATAAAAGAATTTATAAAAAAGACCATCGTCCAACTCTCCACGTAATAGTGAGTTAGTGATGGTCTTTACTTCATCTTCTGTTTTAAACTCTGCTAATTCTTCAATCCAACCAATAGCGAATGGAAAGTTAGCATCTTTCAATGATTTAATTCTTTCTGGGTCTTTAGCACCTCTAAAAGCAATATAATTCCCTCTAGGTATATAAGTAATTCTCATAGGCGATTTAGTTACTTTAAATAAATGTGAAACACCTTGATGACTAATAGCCCACTTCAACTGCTCATATATCGATAATTCAATCGTGTTATCTACTTTACGTATACAAACAGCGTTAACTGGGTATCTCATAATCAGTTGAACAATAATAATTGCTAGATCAGTTGATTTACCACTACCACGTCCACCTTTTTCAACAATGTGTAATATATTTGGGTCTTTAGCTGCTTTCCATGACTTGTGAAATTCCACAGGTAATAGTTCTGATAGTTTCTTTATGTTTGTCATTCTATATCATCTACAAACGTAACTGCGCCACTATGTTCTACTTCTTGCTTTTCAGTCCACATAGCGTAACGTTTACCTAATAATTCAGCAGCCTTAGTTCTAGCAACTATATCAGCACGCTTCTCATGTCTTTCTACTTCACTCATAAAGTCACCGGTAGGAACAAGCATTAATTCCTCGTCTTGTTCTTTACCTCTCATGACTGACGTTAAATACTGTAGTATCTCATCTTGTTCAGCAATGCTTTCTTTTCTCAATTCCTCTAGTCTTGCATCAATATAAGATTTTATCCCAACATTTCCCAACATCTTACTGCCATTCTTATTTGCATAGTTATGACTATAGCCAGCACTAATAGCCGACTGATATATGTTACCTGTTCTAATATACTCATCTGCAAACAACTGTTGTTTTCTTGTAAGTTTCATTTCATCTACCACCAACTCTCACGTTACTAAACTTTAATTTATTTTAATTCCTCAACTTTAAATACTTTCATAATTACCAAATGCAAATGTGCTTGTATATAAAAAATAGAGTTAATCACATATTTAAAACTCATCATGTAATCAACTCTATTTCTATATCGTAATCTTTATCGCCTTTAACAATTGGATCATAATCAATTAATACTTTACTTGCGTTAGCATCGTTCTTTAATCTCTTAATCATCGCAATTAAGTGACAATCATTATTTACTTTTCTAATACCTTTTAAAGCACCTGCTACTACCACCATTACTTTCATATGTTCAACTCCTAATAAAAAACACCCACGTTAGTGAGTGTTGGATATCATTTATTCTTTTTCGTGCGATTCCATTCTTTCTTAAGATATTGGCTAACATAATCAATTATTTCTTTAGATTGCATCTTTAACGTTTTAAATGAAATGTCATCTTTATTTTCTTCATCGGCTTTTAGTATATATTCACTTAATTCACTATTTATATAATTGGCTTTTGAATTTTTATTTGCTTTGATATAAATATTACGTAAGATAAGATTAATTATATTATTAATCTTATCTTTAATAATTCGATGTTCATCAACCTTTTTAATTAAAGTATGCTTTTTAGGTTTATCAGGTAGATATAACTCTATTAGCATATGTTTTTGTTCAAATTCTAAATACTTTTTCCAAAATATTGATTGAAATTTTTTATCATCTATAACAAGTTGATCGATTTTTTTGTTATACATAGCGTTAACATCAGCATAATTTTCATCTTTATCTTTTATGACATCATCTATAGTTTCAAATAGAGTCTCTTCTTTATCCAAAGGTATATCTCGTTTAATAATATATTCATCCTTATATATTATTGATTCTTCTAATTTGTTTATTTTTTCTTTTGTATTATGAATTTTCTGAGACAAGAGGATTAAATTATCTAGCATAACAAAATACTCTGAAAATACTGCTCTTATATCTTGTATCCATTCAACCCTAGACTTTGATATCACATCTGCTTTAATTTTCTTTTTATTAACCACCAATTCCAAAAACAGCTTAAGTAATGTAGTAATTAATAACCCAAATAAAGCAATTATAGCAGTAGATAATGGTATTACCTCTACATTATTCTTTAAATATTCAATATTAAATAAATCCTCCATTAGTCCTTCCCCTTATCCAACATAATAATTTAACACAACTTAATTATACGAAATCCACCTAACATTTGCTAGATGGATTTAATTAATATATAGGATTATAGAAAGGATATGGACAATAGCCGTAAGGCTGTGTAGAGCGCCGAGCAAACTTAACCAGTTTGTCTGATTGAATGTTCAACGCTCCGTCCTACCTCCCAGTTTAGGGTAAACCTTATATTATAGGCAACTATCGTAAATAATGATTAAAACGGTTATTTTGGTAACTTTGGTAACTTCGGTAAATCAAGAATGTTTTACTATATCTTCAGCTATTTTGTCATATATTTTATACTGTTGTGTTTTACTTATTCCTGTCATCTCATAAATCTTTTTTAACGACTTACCGTCCATTCTCATTTCTAATACAAGTTCTTCTGTGTCGTCCTTTATGAATTGTTTTGCCATTTGTACTGGATATAGCTTTCTTTCTAGTTTAAGAAAAAATTTATCCCTTTTTTGTCTACGATCTATCTCATATAAAAAAGGTGTAGTATCAGTTCCGTTACCCTTTGGCAAACTAGCTTCAATACCATACTTAGATGTGTTAGGTCCTCCTACAGATTCTTGGTATTCATTATTATATAAAATCAATGTATTAGCGTTATTATAATAGTTATGAATTAGTTCCAGTGCTTTTTCTTTCGTTTCTACTTTATAAATATTATTAGTCGAATAAGTCATGTGTTCAATTCCTCCGATTAGTTTAATTATTTGATGTGGTCAACATCGTGTAAATAGTCGTAAATTACGCCATTACCACTCCTAACTAATTCGGCATGTTCTTCAAACCATTCATATGGTATGCTTTTTCGTTCATTTTGTTTCTTGAAATCAATGAATTGGTCGATATCTAATTTAAAACAACTGTCATTGAATCTGAATAATACAAGTAAGAATGCGTCAGCACCCATTTTCTTAGTATCGGTCAAATACTTAACTTGATGATCACTCACATTTTTAAAAGGTAAATTCTTTAGTTTCACTTCTTTCGTGTCAAAGGCTATGTATCTACCTTTGTTATCGCAACCTACAAAATCAACGGTACTCTTTTCTTGATAGCGTGCTTTACCTGTTCTGGTGTTATAACTAATAGGCGTTGCTACTTTATCAATGATTGCTATACCTTTGTGCTTATAAACCCTGTTTACGTTGCCTATAACTGTTTCAAACCATTTACCACGATTAGCCTGTTTTCTATTCAATTAATCGCCCCATTCAATAAAGTGTCTGTTTTTAAATCCTTCCGATAACAAATGTCCAGTCTCTGTTATGTGCTTAAATATACGGGTGTTGTCTAACTTTACATGTGTTGGATATATAACATAAACTTTACCAGCTGTTTCTCTGTCGGTATCTATAATACACATATGGAATAACTCTTTTATTTCTTTAGCTTCCACCATCTCACTCTCCTTTTTTATTGTTCTTTTCATGTTCTTCTATTTTTTCGACTAACATTTCAGCTAACAAAAGTTCGTTTCTATCAATCAAGTCTTTGTTAACTTTAATCAACCACATACATGTTATTGCTAATAGTATTGTTAATATAATCCACATGTTATTCACTCCTTTATCGCTGTAATAACTAATCCTACAAATACTGCTCCAAATATAATTAATGGTATAATCATGTCGTATCACGCCTTTTTGTCGCTATTACTACAGTGAGATAGATAATAATTACCGTTTGCAACGTCATATATAAAATCATAATATCCTCCCCAATCCACTGAAGAATGCTTCTGCTTCTTTATATTTATCCGATTCATAATCTATTGGTGCATCAACTTCATCTTGTACACAAGCACGTTTGTAATACATGTAAATTCCGATTGCTGCTATTAATAACGGTGTTATAAATAATTTCATTGATCTTCCTCCCAATATTTAATAAGCATAATTGTATTAGGTATATATTCATCATTTTTAACAACTCTATATCCAACAACTTTAAATAGATTTATTTTATTTACCTCCATAAAATCATTAATAATTTCTCTATCTTTGCCCCATATTCTGAATTCTTTTAACTTCCACATTTTATTTCCCCCTCTGTAAAAACATCATTACAATGATTAATTAATTCACTATAATTATAGACATAATTTGTAAAATAATTAAATCCCTTTCATCCCTTAATTTTACTTATATTTCCTATTATTCATCAATACTTATCGATTTAATTTTCTGAAATTATTTCGCATCTTTTTAATTAAAAATGTTCGTTTAACTCTGATTCTACTTTCTCTTTAATTCCATCAAACTTCTCTCTTTCTAATTGCCTTGTTTCTAAATTACTTTTTCTACGTTCCTCAAATGCTTTCTTATGCGCTTTCTTTAGTTCTCTATGTTCTTTAGCTATCACAAATAAGTTTGCTATACCAACTATGCCAAGAATTAAAATTGGCAATAGATAACTTAAAAGCATAAGTACTACAAATATAGCTACGCCCCATAATATGATATTTAATGGTTCATTCATTACGTTCACTCCCTATTCAAAATATCCCGTACTCTTTCTAAAATGTCTGGGTAGCTTTCGCCACCCTTATCCTTACAAGTCACTTTCTTTAATGAATCGTCCATCTTCTGTTGTTACTCCCGTTCTTCCTTTAATTTCATCGTAAGCAGTGTTTAGACATTCGTGTAAGTCCATTCCATTCTGTTGTGCAAGAATGATAAGTGTTACAACTACATCGCCTATACCGTCCCTTAATAAGTCTTTGTCGTTTCTGCATAAAGCACTTGCTACCTCGCCTAATTCTTCTGCACTCTTAGCAAATTGACTAAAGCTGTTACCTTGATCTAAACCTTTATCTTCACTCCATTGTTCAACTGATTTAATTAGTTCATTCATTGTTTTCTCCTTTAATTTTTCGTTCATCTTTATTCTGCGTATTGATTTTTTAACAAGTAATTGAGGTATGCCGACTTCCTCTGATATTTCTTCTACACTCACACCGTTTTTATATAATTCATAACATCTAGCATTAATGTGTTGGATTAATCCTTTTGGTTGTGTCATTTATATGTCCTCCATGTAATTCTTCGTATTTTTCAATAATATTACTTGCGTCATACCACCATTCTTCTTCATTTGGGTAATATCCATATTCTTTATAGAAGTCCTTATCAACGTTTCTAATTTCATCAAACGCTTTTGCTTTAGCGTAGACTTCTTTGAGTTCTTGTTTATGGTCGCTTAAATCTATGAGATGCCTATCTTCTATGCCTCCTAACATACCGATAATTCCTCTCTCATACTCATACTCCATAGTCACTCACGCTCCCTTATCCCTAATTCTTTTAGTCTATCTCTGAAATCCATATACTCTGGTTTACCTGGACAAGCTTCTACTTTTCTGTGAATGAACTTTGAGAAGTCATTGAGTAAATCTCTTTGTGCTTTCACATCTTTTATAAGAGAGTCACGTTGTTGCTTAAACTGCTCACGTTCTTGTTCCAACTTTTCAATTGACTCTCGTGTGTGTTTGATTGTTACCATCTAATCCACCAACCTTCCGTTTTTCCAAATTAACGTCATTGTTAAGTCATCATTCACAATATAGAATGCTAATGATTTATTTGTTTTAGCTTGATTAACCGTGCTATTTATATATAGCCCCGTTCCACCTAACAGTCCTTTATCACTTAACTCAATCATCTTATGAATTTTTGTATCTTCCGTAATCTCTTCCTCGACTTCTACTGTGAAAGTTTCCTCAGGATAAAAGTCTCCACTAGAAAATGTAATTAACCCATAAGGTTCTAACTTAACAACACCATTCATATTTGACGTTACTTTATAAACACTCTTTTTACTTTTCCACAACCACTCAATCAACTCTGGTAAGTTCATCTCTACTTTTCGTTTTATTGTCGGCATATTGTTTCCTCCTAAAATTCAAATATACTCATCTGCCCATCAGCTACTGGCTCGTCATCATGTTCAACCACATAATCATTGTGCGTAAAACCATGAAATACAATTATCTTGTCGTTCTCATCTGCTATACGGAATATATCGACTGTATCTTTGCCAACCGACCATTCTGTAATGTAACCTACGTTGTTCACACCTACTTGGTATGTGTCGTCTTTGTCAGATATTTTAGTTATCATTCAATTACTCCACTTCTGATAAGCACGCTCAATGTACCAACGAGCTTTTTCGATATCTTCTTTGCCATTCTTATGTGGTGCTCTACTTAAATATTTAATAGCGTTCGCAATGTGTACTGCCACAACTGGGTTATAATGTTCTGATACTTGGTCGATGAAATCTATAATCTCAATCTCACCATAGTTATAATGGTCTGGATGGTTGACTGGGTCTGTTGTGTGTTGAACAACTGGCTCTTCCGTATCTTCTTCATCTTCTGCTAGGACGTAGTAGTCCCACCTATTTAATCCGACTTCCCCTGTGTTTGGTTTGAATACAGAACAACATTCAAATCTTCCGTCACTACAATTACTTAAGATAAAAGGGTGTCCATCATTATAATCTTTTAAAGTCGCATAAAAATCTACTTCATTAGTATTCAACCTCGTCACATGCACTCTATCGCCTGCTTTGAATTTCATTACGATTCCTCCTATATATCAAAAATAGATAATTGTTTTTTAGTTAATTTTTCAGTATGTTCAATTTTGTAATTCTTATTGATATAATCTTTAAAAGCTAATAACTTTCCGTTTTCATCAGCTATTCTGTATATATCAACGACATCGACATTTACTCGCCATTCTGTGATATTGCCGACACCGTCTCGACCGACTTCATAGCAAGATTTATCGTCATACACTTTCGTAATCATACTTACCAACTCCCACAACAATCTTTAAATAACTTTTGAGCATAATCTCCAAATTCAGTTACTTGAGGATACTTGTCTAACCATGGTTTTGGTTTAGAATAATCTTTTTTATGTTTTCTAGGTTTAAAACGTTCGTCTGCATACACATCTTTGTTTCTTGTATGATTTCTTATTGGATATGATCTAGCTTTATTAGCTGACCACCCATACCTTAAGCGTTGGTAAAAAGTACTTAAACTAATACCATTCTCTTCAGCGATTTCAATATCATCTTTTGTATAGTCATATTTTTTAATCATCTTTCACACACTCCATTTGGTCGTTTAATTTATTTAAATTCTTTCGATTTGATACGAGTCTATGTTTTTCAACTGACATCGTTACTCTCAATTCATTTTCAGTAGTTAATCCGACGTATAGTATAAAACCGTATACGTCATTTTTTTCTCATAAACCACTGCAATGAGTCTGTGTCACTGACGTAGTGGCCAGATTGTTTAATACTCTTTAAAAACGTCTTAAATTGGTCAATTAATGGACGTTTCAATTTATAGTTTTGTTTAACTGCTTCGGATAATTTAAATATCGTGGCTGTCATTTCTCCACCTCGTATCGAATAAAGGATATGTTCTAAAATCTAATCAAATGGATAACCTTCATCTGCTAAATCATTACCATTCGCAAATGGATTATTCTGTTGGTCGTAATTTGCTTTATTTTGCCCTTTTTGAACGCTTTGTCCGTTTTGAGTGTTGTTGTTCGTATTTTGATAAGTTTGTCTATTTTGATATGAATTTGAACCATTTTGACTATCTTTAGGCTCTAAGAACTGAACGTTGTCACATACCACCTCTGTTACATATACTTTTTGTCCTTCTTTGTTTTCATAACTTCTTGTTTGAATACGTCCAACTACGCCTGCTAACTTTCCTTTTGATAAATATTGATTTACATTTACTGCTTGCTTTTTAAATACGATACAGTTAATAAAATCAGCTTCACGTTCTCCATTTTGATTTGTGAAGTTGCGATTGATTGCTAATGTGAAGTTGCCTACTTCAACCCCACTAGGTGTAGTTCTTAGTTCTGGATCTTTCGTTAATCTTCCAACAAGCGTTACAGAATTGATCATATTGTTATTTCCTCCAATGGTTTATTTATTGTTATTGCCGGTGTTGTTTCTCTTTTGTGTATTTGTCTTTGTAATTCTTTTCTAATTAAGTCTTGGTCAAAGTTACACATAATCATGAATTTACGAGCGTATACTTCACTGCAATTTAATCTTTCAATTAGTTTTTGTATTGTTATCATGTTAGATTCCTAAATCCCTTCATTCGATGGTCATTGCCTTCTAATGTTATGCCTGTGGTATTTGACATTAATCTACTAAACAATCGTTGCTGGTCTTTTGTTTTAGTTAGTTCTTTAATAGATAAATTAGTAGTTATAATGTTATGTTTGCCAACTCTACTTTCAGCAATCTGAAATAGTTTTGACATGCCATAATCAGTAACGTTCATTCCAAAGTCATCAAACACCATTAAATCGACCTGACCTATCGCTTTTTCTAATTCTGTCTCTGTATATTCATTGTCTTTATCAAAGGTAGATCTAAACATCGAAATGAGTTCAGTTAAATTGATGAAGAGTACTGAATATTTTTTGCTTTTCACTTCTTTTAAGATAGACATTGCTAAATGTGATTTTCCTAATCCGAATGAACCCTGTAGTAAAAGCGATTGTTTGTTTTCTGTATTAAACGAATTAGCGTATCTTTCACATGTGACTTTCGCTTTTTCTTGATTTTCGTTTTCAGGTATATAAGTTTCAAATGTTGCATGTTTTGTTTCTTCGTTTTCACTTGAAAAACTAAATATCTTATTAATTTCAATTTGTTTCTGACGTTGTTTAAAATTGTTTGTCATTTGTTTAGCGTGTTCTATCATCTCGCAATCACAACCTAGCCTATATGTGTAACCACTTTTAAATTGATATTCTTCATAGTGCCTGCCACATTTCTCACAAGTTGCTTCCTCAATTAATTTAGGTTGCGTCTTTTGTTCCAATTTATTAGCTATTTTTAGATTGAATAAATCATTCATTTAATCACCTCAATTATTAAAAAATTGGAGATAAGGATTATCTTCATCTGCTATTTCTTCTTGTTTACTACGTTTTTTGTTTCTTGCTGATATATCTTCTACCGTTTTAACTCCATCGTTGTTCCATGATTTCAGTATTGAATTAACATAGTTCCAAGTTGATACATTATTGTTTAACGCTTCTTTCATAGCTTCAATAACTATTTCATTGCCATACTCTTTGAAATCATCTATCCAAGCGCTGATTTGTTCTGCAATATAAGGTTTAAGAACTCCAAAACCATTAGCTTGATAGAAGTCGAATGGCGACTGCTGCTTACTACTACTGTTATTCTTCTCACTGTTATTTGTAATATTGTTACTTGTAAAACTGTTACTTGTAAAACTGTTACTTGTAGTAGTAAGGTTTTCGAGCGCTCTATTTTTCATCGCTCTATTTTCGAGCGCTTCACTTTCGACCGCTCTATTTTGAAGTGGTCGAGGTTCATGATTTAATGTGTATAAATTTTTTCCATACAAGTTATTACTCTTTACACGTTCAATATTTAAATAGCCATTATCCTCTAATTGTTTTCTATACTTTCTGAACCTGTTTTTGCTTATATCTAATTCATGACATATAAGTTCAACGCTAGGAAAAGCACTTTGATCTGAACCAGCATATGAAGATAAATAAGCATATAAAGCTTTTGCTTCAATATTTAACTTCGTATCTTTCATAACCCTCTTGAATACAAGCCCATAGCCAGTTATGGATGTTTTAATTTGTTCTGTCATAGTTTTACTCCCTTCTTAAAATACATATACAGGTCGCCCTGTTACTCTTTGGATTGATTTCTTAAATAGTTTTTCATCTGAATTACTATCAGATAAATGTATTAGATAAACTTCTTTTAACTGCGATAAGTCACAATCTTTAATGAATTCTATAACGTTCTCTAAACTAAAATGACTTTTTCTAATTCTTTTCTTTAACGAGTGATTAAGAAGACCTGTTTCAACATTTCTATTTAATATTTCTATACTGTTATTACACTCAATTAATAGGTGTGTAAGACCTGTAAAGGTATATTTGATGTAATAGGTATCAGTAGCAAACAACAGCTTGTCACCATTGTCTGACTGGATGAGATACCCTAAAGGTTGTTCTGTGTCATGCTGCACATCAAAGGGTAATATCGTAAATGTCTCTACCCTAAAATGTTCTAATGGTTGAATACCTTTTAATCTAAAGTTGTTGTATCGTTTGTCATTCTTGATTAAATATTGTTTTTCTAAATCACCTATATAACAATCAATTCCATAATTCATTATTTCTTTTAAACCTTTAATGTGATCACTATGACTGTGACTGATTAAACAAGCTGAAATACTGTTTAATTTGAAGTTCAAAGCCTTTTGTATTGTTTTAAAATTAAAACCACATTCAAGTAGTATTTCAGTATCTCCATCTGTAATGTGGTAGCAGTTCCCACTGGAACCACTACCAATACAATTAATTTTCATTACCGAACAATCCTTTATCAAATATTGATTGCTTAGCTTGTTCAGGCTCTTTTACTTCTTCAAATTTAGGTTGTTCAACTTCTACCTTTTCTTTTTCTTGTGTTTTTTCTACTTTTTGCGGTTCCTCTTTAGGAATATCAATTGCTGTTTTATTAGCGTTTTGGTTAATTTCTTTTTGTACATCATCATTCATATTAATTGGTTGAATACTTTCTTCTTCGGTATACATAGCACCTAAGTTTTCAGGAAACGCTTCACGTAAAGCATTTACGATAGCTGTCTTTCTAATCATTGTTAATGGCATCTGTTTCCAAGTAGATTGTTTCTTGTCATACTCTTCGACTGATACTTTAGATACAACTGGCATATCTCTATCAGATCTATATACCTTTGCCCAACCACCAATTAATTGGTCGTTTTTAAGCTTAACTGCACCTTCAATCTCGTGTAATTCGTTATTACGTTCTACAATAATTCCAGCTTCAATACCTTTATATTTAGTGTTAGATTCTGCACGTTTCATAAATGCTTCTTTACCTACTATGATTTGAGCATCACCACCGAATTTAACTAGGTATGCTTCGTTTAAGAATGGATTTAGTTTCTGATACTTACATAGTGATAAGAACATCATAATTTCTTGATCATTAACTTCTTTGTTACCTCTAACTAAATACTTTTTAATAATTCCAGGTGATAATTTAACTGTTTCACCGTTTACCTCATATGTTGTACTCATTTTTTCTGCTACTTGATTTTGATTTGTCATTATAAATTCCTCCATTAATTTTTGTTAAATTACTTCTACTGTTAACTCTTTATCTTTTTTACTTACTTCTAATTGAATTTGTTGTGACATTGTTTCGTGTACGTCTGTAACAGATTCAGCGTTATCAATCATGATTGGTGCATAGAAATTATAGTGTTTAGATAAAGCGTTAATGATGTCTAAACCTACATTTATTCTTGCTGCGTTGTTTAATCCACTGTCATAAGGAACACCATTGTGTAATGCTATACAAACATCTTCTACACCTTCATTGATTAGCACGTTGAATAGTTTGAATTTAGTAATCTCAAACTTGTCATTAATTGAACTTTCCATTAGTTTTACTTTTTGTTTAGTAAATTCTTCTGTTAAGAATGTTGCATGTTCTAAATCGTTATATTCTTGTGCTAACTGTTCTTGTCTACTTTCTAATTCGTCAATTCTTTCTATTGCTCTTTGACTGAGCTGAATATCATCAAGTTTTTGTTTGATATCTCTTTGTTGATTGAGTAACGGCTCTTTTTTGCTCTCAATTAAGCCGTTAACATCATCACTGATACTTTGAATAGATTGTCCCTTTTGTTCTTTAAGTGCTTGAATATCACTATCTATTTGCTTGTATTCGTCTGTATCTTCAACTCTTGTGTTATTACTTTCTAAAACTTTTATTTCTTCTTTAAGTTCATCTATAGATTGAGTATCTTTATTAATCTCTTTCTTGATTGTTTCCATAGACTTTTCAATTTCATCATTTTGTTCTGAAAGATATTTAACTCTGTTTCTGATTTCAATACCGTCTGATTGTATTTTTTCTAATGTTTCTGACTTATCAGCGTTGTAGCTTTCTTCCATCTTCTTAATAGCTTCTTCTTGCATATGTGCTGGTATATCTTGACCACAACAATCACAGACAGTTGCAGTTGTAAATTCTTTTTGTTCATTTACTAATTCTTTATGCTTAGTTCCGAGATTTTTAAAATTTTCGTTTTGTTCTTCCATTTCACTTTCATTTCTTTGTAATTCAGCTTTTAAATTACTTAAGTCTCTACGTTTTACAGCTACTGCTCTTTCCTTTTCTGATTCTTCATTGTTCAATGACGTAAGTTTGCGTCTACTGTCGCCATCATGATTATCAATCAAATATTGAATTTCTAGTTGTTTAGATTTAATATCTTTTTCTATTTTTTCTACAGATAATCCATTTTCAATATCTTTAATTTGTCCATCTATGGCTTTTATTTCTTCGTTGATACTAGCTAATTCTTTTTCTAATTTGTCTTTATCATACTTTTGTACGTCTGGCATATTATGATTAATTTCATCTACACGAACAGGTATTGCTTTTAAATCGTCATTGATAGCTTTCTTATTTCTTTTTATTCTTGCTTTAAAATCTTCTAATGATCCATCGCCCAACAACTTTTTAAGTTCCTTTAATTTAGTATCTGATTTGATTACATCTTCATCTGTAACCTCATCAACCAAACTCATTAGAATATTTTTACGTTCATCTTGTTTTAAACTGTTAAACCAAAATGGATTAGTCGTTAGTTTGAATATTTGTTCATCACTTATGATTGAGTTAATGAACTCATTAAAGTCTTTTAATTTTTTAGGTGTTAGCTCTTCTTCTGTAGCACCTAGTTCGTATACAGTTTCATGTCCAGTAAAGCTAGATTTTGCTTGTCCACGTTTTCTAGTCCACTTTTCTGAATAAGTCTTTTTGATATGTTGCTCTTTGCCATCTATTTTTAATACTGCATAGACACTGTGTTTAAGGTTGTTAATTTCATCGCCTACGTTATCTAATGTTTTAATTGCAAACTTTGTGCTACCTTTACTGTCTTTATTGAATAGCAACCAATAAAAAGCATCTGCTATTGTTGTCTTACCTGTGTTATTTTCTCCCCTTACTACTATGTCCTTACCTTCAGCATTTAATTCGAAGTGTTTAGCACCTTTAAAGTTATCAAGTACTAATTTGATTAACTTAATATCCATATCTTTCTCCTCCTGTGGTATAATATAAATAAGTGAATTTCTTAGTCGGACACCTTTTTTAGGTGTCTTTTTTTAGTCGAATAAATCATGGTTCCAATTATTACTGGTCAAGTAATTAAATAATCTTTCATTTTCGGTCGTATTTTTGTCTAGATAGTCATTTAACATTGCTATGATGTTTTCTTTCTGCGTTTCATAATCATCAGCAGACGTGAAACAAGCTGATACGACTAATTGCTCTGTTCTATTACATGTAATTTTCATATCGACATAGTCACCGTAGTAAAAAAACTTCTTTCTCAAACCAAAAACCTTGTAATTGAAAATTGCTATAACGTCTTTCTCCTACTTCTAACATTTAGATCCCTCCTTTAAATATCTTCTTCGTTATTCAAATCGTTGAATAAGTGGTCGAACATTTCGAAAAACATTACTGTAGCTAACCAAAACATTAATGAATGTTCTATTGGTGTGACTGAAAAACTTGATATAATAAAGAACTCAATAACAAGTACTAATGTTAATAACGGATACTTTAAAATATTCATTTAATCCCTCCTATATTCTGCGTTCCATTTTTAATTTCTGTTCATGTGCTTTTGCTACATTTCTAGGATTTTGTTCAATATGTTCACATGCTTTGTTTAGAAACATTTGTCCTTGAAACAATACGTCTTTACATTCAGACATCGTTGATAAAACATTGTCTTTTTCTTCTCTGCTCATGAATTCTGGTCGTTTCAAGAAACTACAGTTTTCTAAAGCGTAGATGGCTTCTTTCATTTCTTTGATTAACTGGTTTTTAATTAATCCAGGGTGATCATAGTAAACTTCGTCATTATGCGCTGGTGTTGAAAAACCATTTGAAAACTCATTTAATGTATCTGTTACAAACACACCGTCATTACTGTTTGTTGCGAATGCTCTGTAAGTGTCAGATGAAATATTTCTATCTCCTTTAACCATCATTGATACATTACTTTTTGTAGTTAAACCCATATCTGCCAAACTCTGTTGCGTAATTCCCCTTCGTTCGATTTGTCTATTAATTACGTGTGTCATTTTAAAAATCCTCTCTATAATCTATATTTTTGTATTGTTTGGTTAACTGTTCTGCCTTTAAAGTTCACAAGTCATGCGTTAATATATAAGTATCATCATTTGGTCGAATAAATGATGTGTTCTAAAATCTCAATTTGGTCGTTGAGTGCAACTGGACTAGGTTTGGTCACCTAGTTCAGTTATTTTTTTATGCTTCTTTAAGTTCTTGTTCCAATTGATATACTGTTTCATATGATGGTTGCCATCTTTCTACATATTTCACTGCTTCTTGATATCGACCTCTAGGGATACTTGTATACGTTGTAACTTGAAAAACATTTTTAATACTTTTGTATAATTCTGCGAATAACTTTTTAGAAACTGCTTTGTAGTACCCATTGAATTTGTTTCTTACAATTTCAGCTACTTTAATTGCCACTAATTTTTGAATATGCTTTGCTTCTCCATGCATTATTGGATAGTTTTCTTCTATTGCTGTTACTCTTTCATCTAATTCTGTGTTTCCTTGAGCTATTAACTGAATTTGTTGTGATGTTGTTAAAGGTTTTGCTTGATATGAACCAGTTTTTCTTAATGTTGGTAAAACATCATCAAATACCCACTCTTCAAATTGTTCTGCTTGTGGTAGTTTTGATTTAGTAATTAGTCTGTATAAATTACCTTCATCAATAAACTTTTTATCTTGATTACGTCCTAGAGAATCGATGACGGAACGAATCGTTACCCCACGTTCTTTAGTATGATCTCTTACTGCTTTCCGAGGATTTGAATAACCTAATATTTCAGCTACTTTAATTGCTGGGAACAATTGCTTACCTTCTATTGTTAAAACTTCTAAATTTCCAAAACTAGAATTCTTAAAAATTTGTAATTCATTTGTCATTAAAATGACCTCCTTAATTTGTTATAGATTTATTATTTTGATTTGGTACAATTAATTTAATTTATTATGGAAGTGTGGTGAGAAAATATGAATATTCCTGATAGCAAAGAATATCCATTTGAGTACAAATTCGATAAGTCGTCTGATTTTGACCTTACGATTGAAACTCCTTGGGTATCTCTCGACAACCATGAAACAATAGAAGATTATGCTGATGTCGATTTTATATACGACCAAGATGTTCCTTATCCAATTACAATTATCAAAACCGATTACCATAATGGTTTTAAAACTATAAGCATCAATACTCGTCATAATGTAATAGTGAAAACTAATTGGGAGCTCGACAAGATGAAAGATGGTAAATATTTACCTAGAATACAATAATTGTTCTTTACCATGATTATCTAGTTGGGTCATCTTTAATTTCCCATCATAGTTTGAAATTTTTAAACATGGGTTTGATAATGTCCTGAAATCATTTGAATCAACGTATTTTCCTTTAACACTCTTAATCTCCTCCGCCAAGATGATGATTAGGAGTGTTATTTTTAAAATTTGTTTTAGTTTCAACTTAATCTCCTCCTTTAAATCCATTTTTTGTGTCGTTGGTTTAGGTATTGCTTAAACTTTTGAATATCTACTAATGTGAGTGTAGGAGATAAACTTACATATAATTCTTTAACGCCCTTATCATCTTCATCGTATTCTTTTAACAACTTATAAACTGTACTTCTACCTATCCCACATAATTTGTGTAAATGAGCAGGCTTTGCATATACTTGTTCAACAAATTTTTCTTCCCCAGTTAATGTGTTACTTTGATTTGGTGGTGTAATAAGTTTTGGCATTGTATATTCCTCCTTTTCTTTTGTTGGCGTTCTAATACAACATTTAGTCCTCGCAATGACTATTTAATGTATTTAAGTGTGGCTCTTATCATCGCTCACTCTCGCTCGTAAACGCTCTACTAGAACGCCAACCGTGAACTGACTGGTCTATCATGTTCACTTATTTTTTCGTATTATTAAGTTAGTCGAATAAATCATATGTTCTAATTACAAGGTTGTTTCAATTCGTTACCTTGTTGGTCAAAAAAAATAGTCCAGTCAACTTGTAAAGTTAAAGCTAATCTTTTAGCTACCACAACACTCGGGCTTCTTTTACCTGTTTCTATAAGTGAAAGGTAAGCTCTATCGATATCGCTTTTATCTGCAACTTCTTGTTGTGTTAACCCAAGAATTTTTCGTCTATCTGTTATCCAATTCATTTTCAGCACCTCCTGTTTCAATTCGTTACATTTATTATAGTTTCAATATGTTACATTGTCAACACTAAAGTTTCAAATCGATACTTATTTTAAGTGTAACAATGAGTTACAATATATTTAAAGAGGTGAACAAAGTGTTACATGAAAATTTAACATCCTTAAGAAAGAAAAAGAAAATGACTCAATTAGAAGTTTCAAAAATATTAGATGTTTCAAGACCGGCATATACAGCATATGAAAAAGGTACTAGAACTCCGGATGTTTCACTTCAATATAAACTCGCAGATTTATTTGATGTTACTCTTGATGAATTACATGGTAGAGAAAAGAAAGAAAGTACAAACTTACTAGAAGATGCCGAAGTATTAATGTTCTCCGATAAAGAAGGTTGGGATGAACTTTCTGAAGAACGAAAGAAAGAAATCATGAAAGAAATATCTGACCTAACAGACTATTATATAGAGAAAGATAAACGTGCAAAAGGCGAAAAATAGAAAGAAAAATATAAACTGATCTTATTCAGCTTATATTTTTTTAGACAAAATTATATTGTATTAAATTATTAGACATTTATTTTTTATTACACTATCAATAAAAAGTGACAAATTAATATTGTTGTAAATATTAATGGGATAAACACATATGCTGAACTTTGTGGAAACACAAAGAAGCCACCGATAAAAAACGGTGGCGATAACACAATTGAGCAACGGAACTGCTACCAAAGTATCTAAAATTTTAGGTAAAGCAATTGCACCATCTGGTTCTTATAAACTAATAAGCGAAGGGAATGGTTCAACTATCAAGAATCTAACATCTTTAGAAAGTACATTCTCTCGTTCAACAGTACCAACATCTAGCCTAGGAATTAAAGCTACTAGTCCGTTTACTGGTAAAATAATTGCCCTACTATATAGTAATATATAGTATGTATTGGGTGAATTCAAAGAAAACCTAAGTCTAATTTTTAGATATGGTAACTTTGAGCTAAGCTAACAAACTCAGTAAAAGTAGTTAGAAAGTGCAACGCATAGTCATTGAGTATGAGAACAATAATATGACCACGAGCGCCCAATATCCCATTCATTATAACAATTAATGTTTTAAATATAAATTAAAATACAAGGAGATGCATAAATGAAAAAGATATTAATAGCTACCTTATCAATAACTTTGTTGTTAGGAGCATGTGGAGATAACACCGAAGAGGGAAAAAATACAAAACAAAATTCTGAAACAAATAATCAACACGAAAAATTTGTTGATCAATATCACAAATATACTTACAAAACTGTAGATGAAATTTATAATCTTATGAATTATTTAAGTGAAACTAATCCCGATGATGTAATCGATGAAGAAATTATTTCTGAATATACCAAATCAGCAAATGCTTTAGAAAAATCTAGGACTACATTTAAAAAAGAAACAAAAGATATGAAAATTACTAAGAAATACAAAGAACCAATTCATACATTTAATTCAGTTAATAAAGGTTTTACTGAAGGTCTTAGAATAATGTCAGACGCCTTGAAAGACTATTCAAATGATAAAATATCAGACTCAAAATTTGATGAACAAATAAAATTAGGTGAAGAACGCTTTTCGGAATATACAAATAATGAAATAGATGATGACGAAGTCACAAAAACTTTAAATAAAAAAACAAATGAAAAAATAGAAAAATTAATGGATTTATTAGATAAAGAAGAATCTTTAGAGGATGAAACTAATGATTTTACACAAGATAGTGATGAAGAACAATCAGAATCTATGTACACCGAAGATGATTTTAAAGAAGTTAAATCTGAAGATATTACTTATACACAACCTGTTGGTAATTTAAATGTAAACTTTAAAGAAATGAAAACATATAAAGTTAAAGTTACAGAAGAAAATGAATACAACTTCGAAAACTATTCTACAGGAGATACAGCGTATGTATTAGGAATAGAACTTGAACTTGAAAATACATCTGAAACACCAAGTGAATATTTTATCGATCAAGCAGAGATTGTAACAAATAACCAAGAACAAATAGAACCATCATTAATCACGCCAAAAAAATTAATTAAAACTGAACTAAAGGGAAAAGTTAAATCAAGTGGAATGATTTATTATGAATTGGAAACATCCACTGCAGACAATATAGAATGGCTAGATTTTATACTGCCTGAAATGTTTGACGATGAATCTATGGATGTCACATTTGAAGAAAAGAAACTAAGATTAGAATTTTAATAAATTTTAAATTTAGCTGACCACTAAATATACTGGTCGGCTTTTATTACAACTTTAAACCGAACATACGTTCTAATATTAGGAGGAATTTAACATGAATACGAACACTTTAATTGAAATACCAGAAAGATATAAACAATTTAGAATGGATATTACTAATTTTGCTACTTCAAAAGATAATAAGAGAATTGAGAATAATGATAAAGGTATCTGTATCTACTTTGATAATACAGATAATATAGAACCATTATTATTTGATAGAGATATAGTAATACTCGATGATGAATTTAATGGTACACCTTTTTCGAAATATGTAGCTGAAATAAGATTTTGCGATGAAGAACACTTTGAAATTAAAAAACTATCTAACTATGTTTCTATTGATAATACAACCCACCCTATCGAAGATATAAATAACATTAATATCATCGGCAAGGTTATTAAATTAATTAGATCATTTGATTAATATCGGGGGAGGTTATTTTATGAGAGTGGAAGACGTTGTTAACGAAATTACAGCATATACAATTTTGGATAGAAGCGATTTGAATATTGATTATATAAGTAGCATATATAACATTATAGTAGTCTATAACTCGCCTACTACATTATATGCAAAAATTAGAAATAGAGATGTCATATGCGTTAGAAACGATAGTTCTGAAAATATGTGGAATGAATTTTGTCATGAGTTTGCTCATTTCTACATGCATTTTGGTAATCAAACAAAAATGAAAAGTTTATTTAATTATAAACAAGAAGCTGAAGCTGAAAAATTTTCATTATTATTACGTATGCCTGAACGTTTAATAGTAACTAATAATTTATGGACTGTAGATTTAATTATAGAGTATTTTAGAGTGCCATTTAAGGACGCTTATCGACGTTTGGAGTTACTAATGAATAGAAGTAAAACGCATCGTCTAGTAGGCGTTAAATCGATTTAGGAGGTATATACATGTGGATAGAAAAATTTAAGAACAAAGATGGCAAAACACAATATCGTTATTATGAAAAATTTAAAGATACTTACACGAATAAATGGAAACGAACTAGTGTTGTTTTAAATACTAATAATAAACAATCTAAAAGAGAAGCAATAAAATTACTGGATGAAAAAATAAGCCAAACATTATCTAAAGATTCTATGAAGATAGAAGATGTTACTTTTCATGAAGTTATAAATCAGTGGTTTAGTTTGCATATAAAAACGTCAGGTATAAAAGCTACCACATTAAAAAACCACAAAACATTAGTTAAACATTTAAAAGAATCAATTGATAGCAATGTATTATTAAGTAAAATTGATTTTCCATTTTTACAAACTTTAATATTAGATGTTTTTGATAATTATAAATCAAACGTTGCAATACGAATTTCTAATATTCTTAATAACATACTTAAACACGCTGACAGTTATTATAAAACCAATTTAAAAATTATTTATAATGATGTCACTATACCTAAAAAAGCTAAAACTATCGATGAAATAGAAAAAGAAGAACAAAAACAATATAACTATCTGGAAATGAATACTGTATTAAAAATTAGAGATAACATTCTTAATAGTAAATATAATAATAAAAGACTTAAATTCTTAGTTGCAAGTATTATAGAACTTCAAGCTTTAACAGGTTTAAGAGTTGGTGAAGTACAGGCGCTTCAAGTTTCTAATATTGATCTAAATAACAAAACAATTACAGTAAACGGGACAATACATTGGATTAAATATAAAGAAGGTTATGGTTATAAAGATACAGCAAAGACTAAAGGTTCTCATAGAGTGATAACAATTAATAAACGGTCATGTGAAATACTAAAATCAGTTATATTAGATCACAAAAAAATGGCTCAATGGCATGATAAATATAATGATAGAGGATTTATATTTACTACAGCTGGTGGTAACCCACTTTATTCACACAAAATAAATAGGCTCTTAGCTATTGCTGCTAAGAACCTAGAATTAGATAAACATATTACTACTCATACTTTTAGACACACTCATATAAGTTTACTCGTTGAAATGAATATTTCATTAAAAGCAATCATGAAACGTGTAGGACATACCGATGAAAAAACAACAATAAAAGTGTATACACACGTTACAGAAAAGATGGATAAGTTACTCGTTGAAAAATTAGAAAGTATACCATCTTAACGAAAAACGTCTGATTCTGCCCTTTAATTGCCCTTGCTAGTTTGTAGCAAGGCGATTAAACACCTACAGTCACTGATATAAAAGCATTTATAGAAAAATTCTACATCATCATTTGCGGATTTATATCAATCTCTAATGATAGTTTATCTTTCATGTATTGTTCGTGATAGTAGTCATCTAAGTATTGCAGTGCTGTAAGTAGCCCTGGTTCGCTTTTAAATTTAATAAGTATTTGGAATCTATGTTGATTGTTAATACGTGATAACGGACTTGGTGAAGGACCCAACACAAATGATTGTGGCGTCACATGTTGTACTAAAATATCATGTATATGTTTCGATGCTTTTAATACTTTTCTTTTATCGAAATGACTAATGGTCAAGTTAACAAGGAAGTAATATGGTGGATATCTTCCTACTTGTCTGAATTTCATTTCTTTTTCATAAAAAGATAAGTAATCATTTTTAGTTACGTCTAGAATAGCGTAATGTTCTGGATTATACGTTTGTATCATTACTTCTCCAGTCTTCTCATGTCTTCCTGCACGCCCTGCTACTTGTGTTAAGAGTTGGAATGTTTTTTCGCTTGATCTAAAATCAGGCAAGTTCAACATTGTATCTGCATTTAGAACTCCGACTAATGTTATATTTTCAAAGTCTAATCCTTTAGCAATCATCTGTGTTCCTAATAATATATTTGCTTCTTGATTTCCAAATGCATTTAACAGTCGCTCATGGGCGCCTTTTTTAGACGTAGTATCTACGTCCATTCGAATAACTTTGGCATTATCGAATGTTTCATATATAAGTTCTTCAACCTTTTGTGTACCCACACCCATTTGTCTAATATGTTCACTACCACAACTTGGACAAGTCGGTGGCATCGGTTCACTATATCCACAATAATGACATTTTAAATCATCTGTTGTTTTATGATAAGTTAATGAAATATCACAATTTGGACATTGCGGTACATGTCCACAATCTCTACATAATACAAATGACGAATGCCCTCTTCTGTTTAAGAACAATACGATTTGTTCATTTTTATTGATTCTATCTTGAATCGCTCTTGTTAATGGTTCAGAGAACATTGAACGGTTCCCTGCTTGAAGTTCTTCTCTCATATCCACTAACGCTATTTCAGGCATTTTTTGCAAATTCACTCTGTCTGGTAATCCTAAATAATGATAAACACCTTTTTCTGCGCGTGCAAATGTTTCTAAACTTGGCGTTGCTGAGCCTAGCACAACAGGACAATTATGATATTCACTTCTCCATATGGCAATTTCACGGGCATGATATCTTGGATAATCTTCTTGTTTATATGTCGATTCATGTTCCTCGTCAATTATAATAAGACCTAAATTTTCAAATGGTGCAAAGACACTTGATCTAGCACCGACTGAAACGCTCGCCTTACCATCTCTAATTTTTTGCCATTCATCATACTTTTCGCCTTTTGATAAGCCTGAATGAAGAACTGCAACTTCATCACCAAATCTCGCTTTGAATCTATTAACCATTTGTGGCGTCAATGCAATTTCAGGAACAAGCATTATTGCTTGTTCACCTCGATTAAGGACGTTTTCTATCGTTTGTAAATACACTTCAGTTTTACCTGAACCTGTGACACCGTGTAATAGAAATGTCTTTGATTCTTCATTTGAAACTGATTTATCTATATTTTCGAAAGCTGATTGCTGTGCTTCAGTAAGTTCTTTATTATTTTCTTTTTCGAATATTCTGTTCTCATACGGATCACGATTAACGATCGCTTCATATTTTTCCAATACTTGATTTTTCACAAGTGTTTGAATACTAGAATTTGAAAATCCTTCTTCTTTTAATGTTCTTAACAACACATCCTCATGACGATGCTCTATCAAATAATTTAACACATCTAATTGTTTTTCCTTTTTACTAATAGCTTCCAATATTTCATCTAATCTATCAGTCGGTATAATCCGTACACATGTTGCATATTTACGCGTTAATTGTTGACCTACAATCGTATCTTTAGACAATATTTCTTTATCTACAAAATGTTCAAGCTCTGAAACAATTTGTAGTTTCTGAGCTTGATCAAAAGTTAAAATACCTTCTTTATTGAAGGTATTTAACAATTCTGCCGGTAAAGGTTCTGGGTCATTTACTTGATAAACTTTTTGGTATTTTGCTTTCACAGCGCTTGGCAACATGATTTCTAGAGCGGATATACGTTTAACTAAATGAAAATTCGCCATCCATTCACTTAACTTAATCAATTCAGATGTAAGTTCTGGTTTAAAATCTTTAACTCTTATTATTGATTTTAATTTAGAGGCATCTATATCACTAGATAAATGTTCACTAATGTCGATAACAAAGCCTTGGATTTTTCTTGAACCAAATGGCACTTCTACACGCACACCAACTTTAACGATTTCTTCAATGTCTTGTGGTATTTTGTAATCGAACGTTTTATCTACATTTTTAGAAGGTATATCTACTACTACATGAGCTATCAAGAATTCCACCTACTTGCAATTTCGTTTAAAATTTTAAATGCTATTTTTTGTTTAGATTCTTTCTTAAATGGTACTCTATCTCCATTAGCAAAGAACATTTCAACTTCGTTATCAGAAGATTTAAATCCAATTTCCTGATTTGCAACATGATTAGAAATAATCACATCAGCATTTTTCTTTTTTAATTTACCCATAGCATATTTTTCTACATTGTCGGTTTCTGCTGCAAAACCAACTAAATATTGATTTTGTTTATGTTCACCTAAATATTTTAAAATATCTGTCGTTCGTTTAAAGACTAATTCAAGGTCGCCATCTTGCTTTTTCATTTTCTTATCTGATGTTTCAACTGGAGTATAGTCAGCTACAGCTGCTGCTTTAATAATCATATCCATATTATCTTTGTACTGTTTCACAGCTTGAAACATATCTTCCGCACTTGTAATTTGGACGTATTCCACACCTTTAGGCTGAGACAATTGAGTTTCTCCACTTACTAATATAACTTCGGCACCTAGGTCCCTTGCTGCTTCAGCCAGTGCATAACCCATCTTTCCACTAGAGCGATTTGTAAAGTATCTTACTGCATCAACTTTTTCTATAGTCGGACCTGCAGTTATCAAAACTTTTTTGCCTTGTAATGAAAAAGTTTGAAGGTTTAAATTTTCTTTAAAATAATCATCAATAATCGTTAATATTGTAATCGGTTCTTCCATTCTTCCTTTGGCTACATAACCACATGCTAAATATCCTTCTCCAGGTGCAATAAATTTATAACCATACTCTCTCAATTTAGCCATGTTCGCTACTATAGAAGGATGTTCCAACATATGAACATTCATCGCTGGTGCGATAAATACAGGCGCTGTAGTCGCTAGTAATGTAGATGTGACCATATTATCTGCTAACCCATTTGCCAACTTACTAATAGTATTTGCAGTAGCAGGCGCAACAATAACAGCATCAGCCCAATCTGCTATAGTAATATGTTGTATTTCACTAACATCTTTTTCGTCAAAAGTATCTGTATAAACATGATTACGGCTGATTGCTTGGAAAGCTAGAGGAGTAACAAATTGTTGGGCATTTTCAGTTAACATCACTCTCACTACGTATCCGTTTTGTGTTAATTTACTTGTTAAATCAATCGCTTTATAGGCAGCTATGCCACCAGTAACAGCTAGAAGTATATTCTTCATTTGTGTACGCCTCCAAATTACAATTATTATTAACACTTATTATACATTCTTTAATTTATACTGTCATGAATTCAATCTATATATTAAATTGAATAAAGTATGTTATAAGCGCATTTCCAGTCCAATCAGCTACTGTCTATATAATAAACAAGGCTGAGACATGATAATGTCCCAGCCTGCTGATATTATGGAGATATTAATCTTGTAGTTTAGCTTGTACTTTATGAGCTGCAATCTCTTCAAGTGCTTGTCCTACATTTTTAAGAGAACGATACTCATCTAATAATAAACTATCAGGATATTCTTGAAGTTCACGTGCTCTCTTTGCAGCTGTTGTTACGATTAAATATTTAGAGTTAATACTATCTTTAAGTTCATTTTGTGCTGGATATAACATTATTTTTTTGCCTCCAATATCATTTTTCTATATCTAGCTTCTACACGTTCTCTTTTCAAATGTTCAGCTTCAACAATTGATTGAATACGTGCTTTCGCTAATTCTACTTCGTCGTTCACGACAACATAATCGTAAAGATTCATCATTTCTACTTCTTTACGGGCTTCAGTAATACGATTTTGAATAATTTCATTCGATTCTGTGCCTCTACCAACAAGTCTTTCTTTTAAATGCTCTAAACTTGGTGGAGCTAAGAATATAAATAAAGCTTCAGGAAACTTCTTTCTAACTTGTTTAGCGCCTTCCACTTCAATTTCTAAAAATACATCATATCCGTTATCCATTGTATCCCTTACATATTGTACAGGTGTACCATAATAATTACCTACATATTCAGCATACTCTATAAATTGATCATCGGCAATTAAAGCTTCAAATTCTTCTCTTGATTTAAAGAAATAATCTACGCCATCAGTTTCACCTGGACGCATATTCCTTGTAGTCATTGAGATAGAATATTTAAAATCGGTACTAGGATCATCAAAGATTGATTTTCTTACTGTTCCTTTTCCGACACCAGACGGACCTGAGAGAACAATCAGTAACCCTTTTTCTATGTTCATGTCAAACGACCTTTCCTAATGAATACTAACGATTTATCATCATTTTGTTTTTTATATCTTACCATACTTCAATTCTGTATGGCTAGAGAGGTTGTAAACTTTAAACAGAAATATACTCATTTAATCCCTTACATGTTACAATAAATTGACTTTTTAAAAAGGTGTGAATGCAAATGGCTTTTGATGGCTTATTTACAAGAAAGATAGTAGAAGATATACAATCGCTCGTAACTGGGCGAATTCATAAAATAACAGAACCAAGTAACGACACTATTATTTTAACAATTCGTAGTGAAAGAAAGAATAATCATTTATTATTATCTACGCATGCTAATTTTAGTAGATTTCATCTTACTGAAGAAAAACTAGAGAATCCTTTTGAGCCACCGATGTTCTTAAGAGTTTTAAGAAAACATCTCGATGGTGGTATCATACAGGCGATAACGCAAATTGGAAATGATAGATTAGTTGAAATCGATATTCATTCAAGAGATGAAATTGGTGACTTAAGAAAACGTACCCTCATTTTAGAAATAATGGGAAGACATAGCAATATTATTTTAGTAGATGGTGAACGTAAAATTATAGATGGGTTTAAACATCATACACCCAATACAAATACTGCTCGTACGATTATGCCAGGTTTTAAATATGAATATCCACCTACAACTAAGAAAATGAATCCTTTTGAAGTAGACGATATTAATAAATATATTGATTTTAATTCTGGTAAAATTGATAGACAATTACTTCAACAATTCGAAGGATTTAGTCCACTTATCACAAAAGAAATTGTATCTAGAAGACCGTTCATGAACCAAAGTACGCTTGTAGAAACATTCGATGAAGTGATTAACGAAGTAAAGGAAGAACCTAAGCCAGTCATATATAACAACCACTCAACTGGTAAAGAAGTTTTCTATTTTATGCCTCTACATTCTTATGGACAAGACTATACAAGTTTTAACACATTACATGAATGTTTAGACCGTTTTTATGAATCTCGTGGAGAACGAGAACGTGTAAAACAACGTGCATTAGACTTAGTTAAAATTGTTGACCAACATTTACAGAAGAATAAGCATAAGTTAGAAAAACTTATTAACGAACAAGAAGCAGCAAGTACTAAAGATATACAACAATTATATGGTGAATTAATTACAGCAAATATGTATCAAATAAAACAAGGTGATGAATCGTTAGAAACAATTAATTATTACAATAACGAGCCTATTACTATTCCTTTAGATCCAACTAAATCACCTTCTATGAACGCACAATATTATTATAAACAATATAACCGTTTAAAAACGCGTGAAATAGAATTAGAAAAACAAATTAAACTTACTCAATCTAACATTCTATATTTCGAGTCATTGGAACAACAACTTAAACATATTTCTGTTGAAGATATTGATGATATTAGAGAAGAGTTAGAAGAACAAAGATTTGTAAAAAGACGTAAAAATAATAAAAAGAAAAAATCTAATAAAATTACTTTAACAACGTTTGAATCATCTGATGGTCAAACAATATTATTAGGTAAAAATAATAAACAAAACGATTATCTTACACATCGTATCGCAAGAAAGAACCAACTTTGGTTCCATACTAAAGATATTCCAGGTTCACATGTTGTTATACAAGATACAGAGCCTACAGAAACAACGATAAATGAAGCGGCAATGATTGCAGGATATTATTCAAAAGCAAGTCAATCAGGTCAAATACCTGTAGACTATACTGAAATTAAAAATGTACACAAACCAAGCGGAGCAAAGCCAGGATTTGTAACTTATGATCATCAATCGACGCTATATGTTACAACTGACTATGATGATATAAAGAAATTATTAAAGAAATAATTTACCAAAATAAAGTTATAAAAATAGCAGTGAAAATTCCACGTTGGTGGAGAATTCACTGCTATTTTTTATTGATTTTCTGGCAATGCTAATTGGAAATTAACGCCGTATTTATCTTGTACCCATGCGAATTCTCTAAAAGTTGGGGGTATTTCTGTTTTAGGCATTAAAATAGCACCGCCTGACTTTAATTCTGAATACAAGGTTTCCATTTCCATAGCATTATCACAAGTAACATATAAAGACATTGCTGGGTTCATTTCAATATCTACTCCGTTACTTTGATCAATCGCCATAAAAATTTCACCGTTTATTTTAAATATAGAATGTTGTACTGTTCCAGGTTCACCTGGCCCTTCTTCGTCATACTTAACCATAGTTAGTATTTCACTATCTTTAAAAATAGATGTATAAAATTTAATAGCTTCTTCCGCTTCACCATTAAACATTAAAAATGTCGTTATTTTAGGTATCATTGGTTTCACTCCATTAACGTATTTAAATTGTTTCTTTTATCTTATATAATGAGTATAATCATTATAAGGTTTAAAGACAAAGGAGAGATATTATGTCATTGTCATTATTATTACCGGTTGTCATCTTATTAGCAATCATCATTATAGGTTATGTCTTCATAAAATTGTTCTTAGGATAAACATTGATTATAAAAACTTTTATAAAATAATAAGCTAAAAGCAAACTGAAGCGCCACTCCGTCATATTTTGAATTAACGGAGTGACGCTTTTTATTTATAAATCCATTTGTAATTTATAAAATTAGTTTTTAATAATTATGCACTTTTTATTTAGTAGACATTAAATCGATGCCGAATAACCATGGCACCATGAACCAAACAAATATCACGATTACAACACAACTGAATAAGTTTAACCAGAATCCTGTTGTCGCCATTTCTCGAATGGATACTTTATCTGTACCAAATACTATCGCATTCGGTGGTGTACCTACTGGTAACATAAATGCACAGTTTGCTGCCATAGCCGCTGGTATCATCAGCGCAAGTGGATGTATGTGTATACCCACTGCTATAGTCGCTAAAATCGGTAATATCATTGTTGCTGTAGCTGTATTCGATGTAATCTCAGTTAAGAATAGTACGAACAGTGTAACAATAAAGATAATCAAGATGATGTTAATACCTTCAAGGCTAGATATTTGTTTACCCATCCATTTATCTAAACCACTTTCTGTAATAGCTGATGCTACAGCTAAACCTCCACCAAATAGTAATAAAATACCCCATGGTAAGTCTTTTGCAATAGACCAATCTAAAATTCGAGCAAATTTTCTTTTTGCGGGCACTAAGAATAATAATACCGCAACGAACATTGAAATCGTTCCATCTTTAACAAGCTCTGTAAATGTAAATTGTGAAAGTAAAAATTCTCTTGATACCCATAAAAATGCTGCTAAACAGAATAATGTTAACACGATTTTTTCTTCATAAGTTGTCTTACCTAAAGCTTTCAATTCTTTTGTAATTATTTCTTTACCGCCTGGTAGCTCCTTCATATCGTGTTTAAATTTCACAAAGTTTAAATATGCCCATGTAATAGCTAATAAAATAATAACTACTGGCACACCCATAACCATCCATTGGGCAAAACTAATTTCTTCTCCAAATATTTTCTCATATTGTCCTTTTAAAATAATTAACGGTGGTGTACCAATTAAAGTACCTAAACCACCAATTGTACCGGCATACCCGATACCTAAAACAAGCGATTTTTCAAATTGTGATAAATGATGTTCTTTAGAATCATCAGTTGTTAATTCATGTGCTTCCTTAATAATAGCTAAACCAATTGGAATTATGATCATTACTGCTGCTGTATTAGACACAAACATCGATAAAGCACCAGTAGCAATCATAAATCCTAATAAAATTCGCCCTGTACTTGTCCCGATACTTTTAATGATAACAAGTGCAATCCTTGTATGTAAGTTCCATCTTTCCATTGCAATAGCAATAATAAATCCACCTAAGAATAAGAATACGATGTCATCCCCATAAGCGCTAGACACTGTTTCGCTATCCATTACGCCCCCTAAAGGAAATAGGAATAAAGGCATTAAACTCGTTGCCGGAATAGGGATAGCTTCTGTAATCCACCAAACTGCAATCCAAAGTGTTACAGCCATAACATAAACCCCTTTTTGGCTGAGTCCTGGTGGACTAACAAATAATAAGACAATTAAAAATAATAAAGGCCCTAAAATTAATCCTACTAACTGTGCTGTATTATATGCTTTTAACTTTGGTTCTGGTTCTTTTTGTCCTTTTAATGCATCTGCTGAAAAGAACTTTAACATTTCTTTAGTTCTTCCACTTTCTTTCCAAAGCTTATCGGTAAGTTTATTTCCCTTTTCTTTCATATATTACTATCCCCTTAAATTGTATTCGTTTACATTTTAACAAATATTACTTCTTTAGAATACTATTTTTATTAAATTATTATAATATTTATGCTTTTTATATATACGGAAGTATAAAATTATATATATATTTATAAAAAAGAGTGGGCCAGAAATCTCATTTTATTAAAAAGATTTCGTAGTCCCACCTCGGCAAGAATGACTGGGGTTGAAAAAGCTTGATATAAGTGCATTTTCAAACCAGTCAGCTACTGCCATTATAATGAATCGAGGCTGGGGCGTGTATATATGCCCCAGCCTCAGAAATAGCTATAATTTAAATTTTTTAATTGTTTTGTTCTTTTGTATTAAAGAATCCGTTCTTCTCTAGTTCTTTTTTTATACTTTTGAAAATGTTTTTATCGTCTAAATCATATCTTCTATCTCTGTCTACATTTGTATTATTTGTATAGCCGGTTCTTTCTTTAAAATTGTCGTCTCTTACTTTTGAATGCTCAAAGTCCGCCGGTTTGTTAGAATCTTTTTTAAGAAAATCATTAATGTGTCCCCATTTTTTAATCTGCTCACGTTCTTCTTCAGCAGTTAAACGATGTTCACTTTCCATAAAATACGGCCCCCTTTATATGAGTTCATTATAAAGTATCTTTCCATTCTTTTAAAGTTTTAATATCTTTATTTTCTATAAATCCTTCTTTTTCTGCCACAGTTACAAGTTCATCATAGTTTGATAAAGTGTAAAATGGAACATTAATTTTGTTAAATGCTTCTTCTGCTTTGGAAATACCATATGTAAATATTGCGAATACACCTAAAACTTCAGCACCATCTTCTAATAATGCTTCTACTGCATTGATTGAAGAACCACCTGTAGAAATTAAATCTTCAATGACAACAACTTTTTTTCCTTTGCTTGAAGCACCTTCAATTTGATTACCTTTACCATGCCCTTTGCTTTTTGATCTTACATAACTCATAGGTAGCTTCAGATCATCGGCGATAAATGCAGCATGAGGTATGCCAGCTGTTGCAGTCCCTGAAATAATTTCTACTTCATTAGCATGTTCTTTTATTAAATTAATTAAACTTTTATAAATGTCTTCTCTTATTTCAGGGTAAGCTAACGTGACTCTGTTATCACAGTATATTGGCGATTTAATGCCTGAACTCCAAGTATAAGGATCCTCTGGTGAAAGTGTAACCGCCTTTATCTTTAATAATGATTGTGCAATATTTGAAGTCATGTTCATTATCCTTTCCATCTTTGTAATATTTCGTGATATCTTTCCACTGGATTCGTATGTTGTGTAATTGAACGGCCTACAACAATATGTGTTGAACCAAGATTTTTCGCTTCTTCTGGAGTTGTAACACGTTGTTGATCATGCGTTTTATCCGTTTCTAATCGTATTCCCGGTGTTACTTTCAAGAATTCTTTACCAAGAGTTTCTTTTAATATTTTAGATTCTAATGGTGAACATACGACCCCATCTAAACCAGCATCTTTAGTATTTTTAGCATAATGTACAACTGAGTCTTCTATAGATGTTTGGATATTTTGTTCTTTCTGCATTTGTTCTTCAGTAGTAGAAGTAAGTTGCGTTACAGCTATTAATTTTGCGTTAGGATTCGTAGATTTCAGGCCTTTTAAACCAGATTTCATCATTTCTATGCCACCTGCTGCATGCACATTAATAAGATCTATATTAAATTTTCCTAATCCCGCCAATGCACTTTGTACAGTATTTGGTATGTCATGTAGCTTTAAATCTAAAAATATGTCGTGTCCTCTATCCTTAATTGCTTTAATTGTATCAGGACCATTTTGTAAAAATAGTTCCATTCCAATTTTCACAAATAGTGGTTCATCAAATAAGTCTAAAAAATTTTCTACTTCTTTCAGCGTTGCAAAATCCAATGCAATAATTGGTGTATCTTTCATTTATTTTACAACTCCTTCTTGTCTATATGTTCTACCTTTAAGTTCGTGAATATGTTGTACCCCTAATTTATCTAATAAACTTGGTAATTCATCAATAATTTCTTTACATACTGTAGGATTTTCAAAATTAGCTGTTCCTACTGCTACTGCATCTGCACCTACTGATATATAGTCGATTACATCTTGAGCTGTTCTAACGCCACCCATTGCAATGATTGGAATATCAATATTTTGACTAACTTCATAAACCATTCTTAAAGCTACAGGTTTAATTGCTGGCCCGCTCAAACCACCAACAATATTACTTATTATCGGCTTTCCTGTTTTTTCATCAACACGTAGACCAACTAAAGTGTTAATCATCGTGATTCCGTCTGCATATTGAGCGATTGCTTTAGCCATTTCAACAATGTTCGTAACATTAGGAGATAGTTTAACATACACTGGAACAGAAGATACTTCTTTTACCTTTTTCGTTAAATCACTTGCTACTTCTGGTACTGTTCCGAATTGTATGCCACCTTCTTTAACGTTTGGGCATGAAATATTTAATTCTAATGCATGTACGTTAGGTGATTTTGAAATGTGTTCTGCTACATATACATATTCTTCTTCTGTTGAACCAGCTACGTTAGCAATAATTGGTACATCAAATTGCTCTAAATATTTTAGCTCATGTTCAATAATATGATGAACCCCTGGATTTTGTAATCCAATAGCATTTATCATTCCGCTAGCAGTTTCGGCAACACGAGGTGTTTCGTTCCCATATCTTGCTTCTTTAGTAGCAGCTTTTATCATAATAGATCCAAGCTCTGATAAGTCATAAAACTGACTAAATTCTTTACCAAATGCAAAACATCCACTTGCTGGCATTATTGGATTTTTCAAATTTAAACCTGGTAGTGTTACATTTAATCTACTCATATGATAACGGCTCCTTTTTCGAATACTGGTCCATCTGTACATACTTTAACATAACCTACATCATCATCAGTATGGCACACGCAGGCGTAACATGCACCAATCCCACAACCCATGCGTTCTTCTAAAGAAATGTAACCTTTAACATCACTTAATTGTGCTTTTAATGCTTTGAGCATCACTTTGGGACCACAACTATAAAATATATCGAAAGGTGTTTCTAATTGTTCAATAACAGTTGTAACAAATCCTTTTGTACCTAAACTTCCGTCAACCGTACTTATATACGTTTCTCCTAAAGATTCGAATTGTTCAACATAAAATGCATCTTTTGCGCTTTGGAAACCTAACACGTGAATTGTTTTAATTCCTCTTGCATTAAGTTGTTTAGATAATTCATATAGTGGAGGCACACCAATACCGCCACCTACTAATAAAGCGGTATTTTGTGCTTCTTCCACTGGAAAACCATTACCTAAAGGCGCAATAACATCTATAGAATCTCCTGATTTTAGTTTAGAAATTTTTTCAGTTCCTTGCCCTTCTTTTCTAAAAAGCATTGTGAAAGTCTCATCTTCTCGATTCACTTCACAAATTGATATAGGCCTTCTTAACATATGTTCAGTACCCATACCTGCCTTTATGTGTACGAATTGGCCAGGTTTTTTCATATTTTTCGTAATATCACCATAAACTTTTAATTCATAAATAGCATCTGCAATTTGATTATTTGATACAACTGTCATTAAATGAGACATTGTGATCCCCCTCTACATTTGGTCAGTTTTAAATGTCATACTGTCAATTACATCTGCTAATGCGTTTGCAGTATCAAGTGACGTTAAACAAGGAATTCCGTTCTCTACCGATTCTCTACGAATTTGGAAACCATCTCTTTCATAAATTTTTCCTTTAGTCATTGTATTAACGACTAATTGTACTTCTCCTTTTTGAATAACAGATAGCAAATCATGTTCTCCACCAATTTTTCCTACAGTATAAGTTGGTATATTTTTTTCTTGGAAATATTTTGATGTTCCTTCAGTTGCAAAAATTCTATAACCTATTTCATGGAATCGTTTTGCAATAATGTAAGCTTCTTCTTTATCTTTATCACTTACAGTAAACAGTGCTGTACCTTGATCTTGTACTTTTAATCCGCTTGCCGTTAAACCTTTATACAATGCTTTTTCTAACGTTAAGTCTTTCCCCATTACTTCACCTGTTGATTTCATTTCAGGTCCTAAAGTAATATCTACATTTTTCAATTTACTAAAACTGAATACTGGTGCTTTTACATACACGCCTTCTTTGTAAGGAACTAATCCGTTTTCATATCCTTGTTCTTTTAAAGATATATTTGTAATTGCTTTTGTAGCTAACTTAGCCATTGGAATGTCCGTTATTTTACTTAAAAATGGCACAGTTCTACTTGCTCTAGGGTTAACTTCAAGTACGAAGACTTCACCTTTAGATAAAACAAACTGAATATTGATTAAACCGATAATGTTTAGCCCTTTAGCTAATTTAGTCGTATAGTCTACTAACATATTAATTTCTTCATCTGTTAAAGTTTGTGGTGGATAAACTGCTATAGAATCTCCTGAGTGAACGCCAGCTCTTTCAATATGTTCCATGATTCCTGGTATAACAACTGTTTCCCCGTCTGATATTGCATCTACTTCTATTTCTTTACCTGTTAAATATCTATCTATCAGTACTGGGTGTTCGGGGCTTGCTTTAACAGCTTGCTCCATATAATTTCGTAGTTCCGCTTCAGCGTATACGATTTCCATTGCTCTACCACCTAGTACATATGAAGGTCTCACAACGACAGGGTAACCAATTTCATTCGCATTTTTTATTGCTTCTTCTACAGATGTTGCAGTTTTTCCTAATGGTTGTGGTACATTTATTTTTTGTAATAAAGCTTCGAATTCTTTTCTATCTTCTGCTCTATTTAAGTCCTCTAAAGAAGTACCAAGTATTTTAATGCCCTTTTCAGAAAGTTTATCAGCTAAATTAATCGCAGTTTGACCTCCGAATTGAACAACTACTCCAATTGGTTCTTCATGATTAATAATACTCATAACATCTTCTTCTGTTAAAGGTTCAAAATATAGTTTGTCTGAAATTGAGAAATCAGTCGAAACAGTTTCTGGATTATTATTTATAATTATTGCCTCATATCCAGCTTCTTGTATCGCCCATACTGCATGAACTGTTGCATAATCAAATTCTACTCCTTGGCCGATTCTTATTGGACCAGAACCTAGAACGATAATTTTTTCCTTCTCCGATACTATTGATTCATTTTCTTCTTCATAAGTGCCATAAAAATATGGTGTTTCAGATTCAAACTCAGCTGCACACGTATCGACAGTTTTATAAACTGGATTGATTTGATGTTGTTGCCTTAAATCATAAATTTCACGTTCAGATTGTTCCCATCTATGCGCAATCACTTTGTCACTAAATCCATACTGTTTAGCCCACATTAAACATTCTAAATTCCCTTTATTTTCTTTAAGTTCATGTTCTATCTCAATAATGTGTTTAAATTTATTTAAGAAAAAGTAGTCAATTTCAGTTAGTTCATGAATTCTTTCTAACGATGTTCCTCTTCTAATTGCTTCTCCAATGAAGAAAAGTCTTTCATCATCTTGTGCTTTAATTCTTTCTTCTATGAAGTTTAGTTCAAATTCATCTCCATTAGGTAATCCTAAATGATGTACGCCATATTCTAATGAGCGAATTGCTTTTAAAAGCGATTCTTCATAAGTTCTTCCAATAGCCATAACTTCTCCAGTTGCTTTCATCTGTGTACCTAAATGTCTTTCACCTTTGTCGAACTTATCAAAAGGAAATCTAGGTATTTTAGAAACAACATAGTCTAAAGCAGGCTCAAATGCTGCATATGACGTGCCTGTAACAGGGTTCAGCATTTCATCTAATGTCATACCAACTGCAATTTTAGCTGCCAATTTAGCAATCGGATACCCCGTTGCTTTTGAAGCTAAAGCAGAGGATCTAGATACACGTGGATTAACCTCGATGATATAATAATTTAAAGAATGTGGATCAAGTGCTAATTGTACATTACATCCACCTTCTATTTTTAAAGCTCTAATAATTTTTAATGAAACATCTCTTAACATTTGGTACTCAACATCTGATAATGTTTGACTTGGTGCCACCACGATTGAATCTCCAGTATGTATACCAACAGGGTCAATATTTTCCATGTTACACACAACAATGGCATTATCATTTTTATCTCGCATTACTTCATATTCAATTTCTTTATATCCAGCTATTGATTTTTCAATTAAACATTGAGTTACAGGACTATATTTCAAACCGTTCTGAACAACTTCTCTTAATTCAGTCTCATCATTACAAATTCCGCCACCTGTTCCACCCATCGTAAAAGCTGGGCGAACAATTAAAGGATAACCTACTTTATTCGCAAATTGGATGGCGGCGTCTAAATCATTTACAATATCACTTTCCGGTACTGGCTCATTTAATTCATTCATTAAATTACGGAATAAATCACGGTCTTCTGCTTGAGCGATGGAAGATAATTGCGTACCTAACAAACGAACATTATTTTCTTCAAGTACACCATTTTCATGTAATTCAATTGCCATATTTAAACCTGTTTGACCGCCTAATGTTGGTAATAGTGCATCTGGTTGTTCTTTTCTTAAAATTCTACTAACAAAATCCAATGTTAAAGGTTCGATGTATACTGTATCTGCAATTTCTGTATCAGTCATAATCGTGGCTGGGTTAGAGTTAACAAGTATGACTTTATATCCTTCTTCTTTTAGAGCTAGACAAGCTTGTGTACCTGCATAATCAAATTCAGCTGCTTGTCCTATAATGATTGGACCTGAACCGATAACTAAGATGGATTTTATATCTGTTTGTTTAGGCATTAATATTACGCTCCTTCTCTTTATGTAATTGAATCATTTCAATAAATTCATCGAATAAATAATTTGAATCATGTGGTCCTGGAGAAGCTTCCGGATGATACTGTACAGAGAAAGCTGGATATTCTTTATGCTTCAGACCTTCTATTGAACGATCATTTAATGCGATATGTGTAATTTCTAATTTTGTATTTTTGATTGATTCTTCTTCTATAGCGTAGCCGTGATTTTGACTTGTTAAATCAACTTTTCCAGTACTTAAGTTCATAACAGGATGGTTAGCACCTCTATGACCAAATTTCATTTTGTAAGAAGTTGCACCTTGTGATAGTGCAAATAATTGATGTCCTAAACATATACCAAAGAATGGTATTTTTCCTATAATTGATTGAATCGTATCTAGCGTTTCTTTAACATTCTCTGGATTACCTGGACCATTAGAAACCATCACGCCATCAGGGGCAATATTTAATATTTCTTCTACAGATGTTTGATATGGTACAACTGTCACATCACAACCTCTTCTATTTAACTCACGTACAATATTTTCTTTTTTACCATAGTCAATCAGTACTACTTTATATCCGTCTCCTGTTGAAATATACGGTCTAATAGATGACACTTGTTCAACTTCATCAGTTCTTAACGTATCATTTTTCAATCTGTGAATAACTGTTTCAATTTCGTTTTCATTATCTGTAAAACCAGCTTTAAGAACACCGTGGTTTCTAATTTTTCTAGTTAAACTTCTTGTGTCAACACCGGAAATACCTGGAATATTATAAAATTTCAAAGTTTCATCTAGTGTTTTACTAGATCTGAAGTTACTCGGTTCTTGACATGCTTCACGAACAACTACACCATTTAAAGTCAGTGTTAATGATTCAAAATCATCTCGGTTAAAACCATAATTCCCAATAAGTGGATATGTGAATGTAATAATTTGACCTGTATATGATGGATCTGAAATTGTTTCTTGATAACCTGTCATAGCTGTATTAAATACAATTTCTCCTATTGTTAATTCATCTGAACCTAACTTAAACCCTTTATAAATGGTGCCATCTTCAAGAACTAAGTATCTTCTATTACGCATTTTTTACTGCCTCCTCATAAACTATTTCACCGTCATAAATTGTCATGATTGGGTATCCTGATACAACTTCATCGATAAATGGTGTATTGCTACTTTTAGAAGCAAATTCTTCAGCTTTAATTGGTCTTTCTGATTCTAAATCTATTATCGTAAGGTCAGCATAGCCACCTTCTTCAAGTCGTCCATAAGGTAAATCGAATGTTTCAGATGGTTTTATTGTTAAATAAGAAACAAGTTGTTCTAGAGTAAATTTTCCTGTTTTAACAAAATGCGTATATAACAATTGGAAAGCAGTTTCGCTTCCTACAATTCCAAATGGTGCATCAACCATAGAAGCTTCTTTTTCTTCTTTGGCATGCGGAGCGTGATCTGTTGCAATACAATCAATTGTTCCATCAATAAGTCCTTCAATTAAAGCATCTCTGTCTTCTTTTGCTCTTAATGGTGGGTTCATTTTGTATATTGCGTCGTCTCCAGGTACATCGTCTTCAGTTAACAATAAATGGTGTGGTGTTACTTCTGCAGTCACTTTAATTCCAGCTTTTTTAGCATCTCTTATTACTCTTACACTTTCTTTAGTCGAAACGTGACACACATGATAATGACAATTAGCAGCTTCGGCTAATAACACATCTCTTGCAATTTGGACAGCTTCACATATTGAAGGTATGCCTGGTATGTTAAGTTCGTTACTACGTTTTCCTTCATGCATTGCTCCACCGTAAATAAGTGAATTGTCTTCACAATGCGCAACGATTGCTTTATTGATTTTAGCCGCTTCTATCATTGCTTCATACATCATTGAAGCTGTCTGTACTCCTACACCATCATCAGTAAATTGGAACATGCCTGTTTCTTTTAAAGCTTTAAAATCTACGTGCTCTTTACCTGCTTGTCTCACAGTAATAGATGCGTATGGTAATACTCTTACAGCAGCATGTTTATTTATAATGTCATGTATTTTTTCTAGATTTTCAACTGAATCAGGAACAGGTTTAGTGTTAGGCATTGGACATACAGTTGTAAAACCACCTCTTGCCGCTGCTTTAGTTCCTGTTTCAATTGTTTCTTTATGCTCTCCACCTGGTTCTCTTAAATGAACATGGACATCAACAAAACCTGGCGAAATAAAATGTCCTTTAGCATCAATCACTTTCAAATTTCCTTCTTCTATTGAATCAGCGATACTTTTGATCTTACCATCTTCTATTTGTATATCTTTCTTCACAAGTTCACCTTGAGATAAGATTTTTCCATTTTTGATTATAAGTGACATTTTACTTTTTCCTCCTTATGATTAAGTACTTCTTGAATACATGCCATTCTCACGAAAACACCATTTTCCATTTGTCTAAAAATGCGAGATTTTGGACTTTCAACTAAATTTGTATCAATTTCGACCCCTCGATTTACCGGAGCAGGATGCATTACAATTGCACTATCTTTCAGTTGTTCGTATCTTTCTTTTGTAAGGCCATAACCAACATGATATTCAGACTTGCTATAAGATTGACCTTTATCATGTCTTTCATTTTGTACTCTTAACAACATGCACACATCAATTTCATTAATAACATCATCAATATTTACATAAGGAATATCAGAAATCTGTTCTTTCCATTGGTCTGGAGCTGAGAACATGACTTCTGCACCTAATTTTGTTAAAGCGTCAGCGTTACTTCTTGCTACTCTTGAATTTTTAATATCTCCTGAAATTAAAACTTTTAACCCGCTAAAATAACCATACTCTTCATAAATCGTCATAATATCCAGTAAAGATTGAGTTGGGTGTTGTCCACTTCCATCTCCTCCATTAATAACAGGTATATTAAGCGATTTTAAAGGTTCATAATATTCATTTTCACTATGTCTGATGATCAGCGCTTCAACTCCTATAGATTCGAGAGTTTTACACGTGTCATATAGCGTTTCACCCTTCTGAACAGATGAAGTATTTGTTTCAAATGGTAAAATGTCTAATCCTAATTTTCTTTCAGCCATTTCGAAACTACATTTCGTTCTTGTAGAATTTTCAAAGAATAAATTTGCTACAGTTGCTTTTTTATCAATTGAACTTATACCTTGTTCTTTTAGATCCTGCGCTTTGTGAATAATGTTTAATATTTCGTCTTTTGTTAAATCAGCCATAGATAATATGTTTTTCAAGGGTAACGCCTCCTAGAATTATTTTATTTTCTTGGGTAAAATGAGATTCAGTAAAATACCAACTGTTGCTGCTAATGCCATCCCTTCAATATTCAAATGAATACCGATACCTGTAAAATCTAGATGTGCTTTTCCGATTCCTAGTACTAAAATTACTGATGCTATAATTAAATTTCTATTGTTACCAAAGTCAATTTTGTTTTCTACCAACATCCTCAATCCACTTGAAGCTATAATTCCGAATAACAGTATCGATACACCGCCCATGACTGGTGTCGGTATAGTGGAAATCATAGCTGTAAACTTTCCAACAAAGCCTAAAATAAGTGCGAGGACTGCTGCACCTCCTATAACCCATATACTATAAATTTTTGTAATTGCTAGTACACCTATATTTTCTCCGTATGTTGTACTTGGAGGTCCACCTATAATAGAAGACATCATAGTTGACACGCCATCACCGATTAATGATCGATGTAAACCTGGCTCTTTGAAAAAGTTTTTACCGACAATTTTATTAATAACTATTTGATGCCCAATATGTTCACTTACCGTTACAAATACAATCGGTAACATGATTAATATTAATCCCCACTGTAATGAAGGTGTGTAATCATGAAAAGGCATGTATATGTCTGGTAATTGTAACCATTTCGCTTTTGCTATCGGTTCTAAATCAACAATGCCGTATAGTAATGATGAAATGTAACCTACAATAATACCTATCAATACTGGTATGATTGATAAAAATCCTTTAAAGAATACTGAAACAATTATTGTTGTAATCAGTGTAATCAGTGCCACTGTAATATAAACACCGCTGTATCCAGTCATTGCGTTTGAATCAGTGTACATTGCCATGTTGACAGCAACTGGCGCTAAACCAAGTCCTATAACCATAATTACTGGTCCTACTACAACAGGTGGTAATAAATTCAGCAACCAATCTGTGCCTGTAAGCCTTATAATCAATCCGATGATTACATAAAGGACACCACTCATGAACAAAGCCACTAACATTTCGCCTAGGTCGTGTGATTTAAGACCGACTATAATCGGTGTGATGAACGCGAAACTTGATCCTAAGTATGCAGGTATTTTTCCTTTAGTAATTAGAATATAAAGTAATGTTCCAAGCCCCGAAGCGATTAATGCTGCTGAAACAGGTAATCCTGTTAAGAAAGGTACTAATACTGTCGCTCCAAACATTGCAAATAAGTGCTGTGAACTTAAGAAAAACCATTGAGAAGGTTTTGGTTTCTCATTTACATCTAAAATAGGTTCAACCGTGCGTTCAAACATTTCTTCGTTGTGTGTCATTTTCCATTCTCCTATTCAAAAAAAGATCCCTTTACAAGATATGCAAAGGGATCTATGTATACAGTTATACCTATACAAATATATACAGGTAGACTGTTACAAAAACGCTCCTTTGCCAGTATCTCGTACTGATTTAAAAGGAATTATTTAATTTAATGTTACTGCTGTTTTATCGTCAATTTCTTCTAGTTCTACTACTATTGATTCGTTAGATGCAGTTGGTACGTTTTTACCAACGTAATCTGCTCTAATAGGCAACTCTCTATGACCTCTATCTACCAATGTAGCTAAGCTGATTTTTCGTGGTCGTGCATGGTCTAATATAGCATCAAGTGAAGCTCTAACAGTGCGACCTGTGTATAACACGTCATCGACGATAATAACATGTTTATCATTAATATCTACTTCGATATCAAATGATTTCACTTTAATTTGACTATGTTCTACATCATCTCGGTAATGTGTGACATCAATCTCGCCAGTTGGCACTTGCACATCTTCTATAGATTTGATTTTCTTTTCAATTCTATTTGCTAAGTGTACGCCTCTAGTTTTCACACCTAATAATACAATATCTTTCGTGCCTTTGTTTTTCTCTAAAATCTCATGTGACATTCTCGTCAAAGCACGATTGATTGCTGCATCATCCATAATCATTCTTTCAGCCATATTCAATCTCCTTCCACAAAAAAATACTCATGTCTTTAAGAAGACATGAGTATATACTGGTACCTTTAAAAAGGTCCACACGCACATATATGTCTTCTCAGCCTCTCAGGACTGTCTGTTAAAGACGATTTAATTGTTAAAACTATAATATCGTTTTTCTAGTATATTGTCAAAGTATATCTGAAATTAAACTAGTATTATTACAATTATTTTTTATCTTCTATTTTTCTTAACTTTTCTATTAACGCTTCGAAATATTCAGGTAAAGGTGCTTCTTTTTCGATATATTTTCCAGTTATAGGATGTTCAAATCCAAGTAATCCTGCATGTAAAGCTTGCCCGCCTAAATCTAAAGTTTTCTTTCTACCATACTTTGGATCCCCTACTAATGGGTAACCAATATGTTTCATGTGCACTCTAATCTGGTGTGTTCGCCCAGTTTCAAGCTGACAATTCACCAATGTATATTGGTCGAATTTTTCTATCACGTTAAAATGCGTTACTGCTTCTTTGCCATCATCAACGATAGCCATTTCTTGGCGCTCTTTTGGGTTTCTACCAATAGGCGCTTCAATAGTACCGAATTCGTGAGGGATATGACCATGTACTAAAGCAGTATATTCTCTAGTTACTGTCTTATCGACTAATTGTTCTACTAGTCCTCTATGTGCAATATCATTTTTTGCTACCATCAATAAACCTGAAGTATCTTTATCAATTCGATGTACAATACCTGGTCTAATTTCTCCATTAATGCCTGATAAATCTGTTATAGCATACATAAGTCCATTTACTAAAGTTCCAGTATAATGTCCGGGAGCAGGATGTACTACCATTCCTTTAGGCTTGTAGACTACCGCAACATCTTTATCTTCATAATATATCTCTATGCCTAAATCTTCTGCTACTATGTCTACTTCTTCTACTACTTTTTCAGTAGCAACAATCGTATCATTCAATTTAGTTTTATAATTTGATTTTACGACTTTACCGTTTACCTCAACTAAACCTAATTTAATCCAATCTTGTATTTGACTTCTTGACCAATCTGGATTTAATTCAGGTAACAATTTATCAATTCTTACGCCCGCTTCTTGCTCTGTTTCTATTTTAAATTCAAACGTATTCAAGCTTTTTCCTCCTTGCCTTCAAATAAAATTACAATAATTAATACAATAACACCAATTGTTAAAGCTGCATCTGCAACATTAAATATCGGGAAATTATAACCAAATATATACGTATCTATAAAATCTACTACTTCACTTCTAAACAATCGATCTATAAAATTACCTATCGAACCAGCTATTAATAAACTCAGACCGAATTGGATTAATGGTTTTCCATAACCTTCGCTTTTAAAGAACATAATTAATATAACTAACACAACGATTGTCACAATATAGAACAACCACATTTTCCCTTGAAGAATACCCCACGCAGCACCTTCGTTCCGATGAGAAGTTATATATAAAAGATTTTTAATAACTTTTACAGAATCACCAATTTCTAATGATTTTACAATCATATATTTTGTTAATTGGTCTAACGCTATAATTATAACTATAAAAATACTCCATATAGGAATATTATAACCTTTACGCATTTATTGTTCACTCCAATCTTGATTATTTTACCACATAAACAGGTAGGTTTGTTAATCTGACAAATAATATTAAACATCTATTTTTATGTTATTACATTAAAAATACTCCTATTAAAGTGAAAACTTTAATAGGAGTATTTATTTACACAACAAATTGTTTTTTAAATTAAATAATTAACCTAAAGTTGCTACAACTGATTGACAACGAGGACATAAGTGATCTAGTCCATTAACTGAACCTAATTGATCTGAATAGTTCCAACAACGTTGACATTTTTCACCTTCTGCATGGTCAACTTTAACTTTAACTAATTCATATTCTGTACCTTCAGTTAATTCATCTACAACGTCAACTTTTGATACAATGAATAATTGATTTAAATCATTAAATTTACTTAAGAAATCAACAGTATCAAACTCAGATGAGTTAGATAAAGTAATATGCGCTTCTAATGATTTACCAATTACTTTTTCATTACGTGCTACTTCTAGAGCTCTGTTAACATCGTCTCTTAATTTCATGAATTGAGACCATTTTTCCATTAATACAGTATCAATTTCATGTGGTTCAGGCATATCTGTTAAATGTACACTTTCTTCTTCAACATGTGGAATATGACCCCAAATTTCATCTGCAGTATGTGGGATAATTGGTGCTAATAACTTAGTTAATTTAACTAATGTCTCATATAATACGGTTTGCATACTACGACGTTTTAATGAGTCTGCTTTTTCAATATATAAAATATCTTTACCGTAATCTAAGTAGAAATTACTTAAATCTACGTTGATAAAGTTTTGAATATCTTGATAGATGTCTAAATAGTCGTAAGCTTCATAATGTGATAATGTCTTACCGATAAATTGATTTAAACGGTTATGCATGTATTGATCGATTTCAAGCATTTCATCATAAGAAACACTATCAGTTGCTGGGTTAAAATCATTCACGTTTCCTAATAAGAAGCGGAATGTATTTCTGATTTTACGGTAAACATCTGAAGTTTGTTTTAAAATTTCATTAGAAATACGAACATCAGCCAAGTAATCAACACTACTCACCCATAGTCGAGCAATATCAGCACCCATTTGTTTAACAATCTTATCTGGTACGATAACATTACCAAGAGATTTACTCATTTTTTTACCTTCACCATCCATTACAAAACCGTGTGAAAGTAACATTTTATATGGTGAAATGCCTCTTGTTGCTACTGAAGTTGTAATTGAAGAGTTAAACCAACCTCTATATTGGTCACTTCCTTCAATATAAATATCAGCTGGGTAGGATAATTCAGGTCTAGTTTCAAGTACTCCTCTGTGCGTAGAGCCTGAATCGAACCAAACATCCATAATATCTGTTTCTTTAGTGAATACACCGTTAGGACTACCTTCATGTGTAAATCCTTCAGGTAATAAATCTTTAGCTTCTCTTTCAAACCAAACATTAGATCCATGTTTTTCGAATAAATCAGCAACATGATTAATTGTTTCTTCTGTCATGATGATATCGCCATTTTCAGAATAGAATACAGGTAATGGTACGCCCCAAACTCTTTGACGAGAAATTACCCATTCTCCTCTATCTCTAATCATGTTGTATAAACGTGTTTTACCCCAATCAATTTTAAATTTAGTTGTATCAATTGCATCTAAAATATCTTGTCTTACTTTACTGATTGAAGCGAACCATTGCTCAGTCGCTCTAAAGATAACCGGTTTTTTCGTACGCCAGTCATGTGGATATGAATGTGAGAAGAATGATAGTTTTAATAGTGCTCCAACTTCATCTAATTTTTCTGTAATTGTTTTGTTTGCTTTATCATAAAATTGTCCTGCAAACTCTCCTGCTTCTTCTGTGAAAACACCTTTATCATCGATTGGGCTAATTACACCTAAATCATATTTTTGTCCGATAACATAGTCATCTTCCCCGTGTCCAGGTGCGGTATGAACACAACCAGTACCTGCGTCTGTAGTTACGTGATCGCCTAAAATTACTAATGATGTTCTGTCGATAAATGGATGTTGCGCTGTAACATATTCAAGTTCAGAACCTTTAAATTCTTTTTCACGAACAATTGTTTCTTTATTCCAGTCTAAATCTTCACAAACAGCATCTAATAACGCTTCTGCTACTACATATTTTTTACCTTCAACATTTACTTGTACATAAGTAAGTTCAGGATTAACAGCAATTCCTAAGTTTGATGGAATTGTCCATGGAGTTGTTGTCCAGATAACGAATGATGCATCTTCATCTACAACACCTTTACTATCAACTACTTTAAAAGCTACATAAATAGATGGTGATTTTTTATCTTTATATTCAATTTCAGCTTCTGCTAAAGATGATTCACTTGAAGGTGACCAATAAACTGGTTTTTTACCTTTATAAATTAAACCTTTAGCTGCCATTTCTCCAAATACGCGAATTTGAGCTGCTTCGAATTCAGGTTTTAAAGTAATATATGGGTTTTGCCAATCACCATTTACACCTAAACGTTTAAAGTCAGATTTTTGTACTTCGATTTGTTCAAGCGCAAACTCTTCACATTTTTCACGAAATTCTGCGACTGACATTTCTTTACGCTTAACACCTTTATTTGTTAATGCTTGTTCAATAGGTAAGCCATGTGTGTCCCAACCTGGAACATAAGGTGCATAATAACCAGTCATTGCTTTATGACGAACAATAAAGTCTTTTAAGATTTTATTCAATGCATGACCCATGTGTAGATTACCGTTTGCGTAAGGAGGTCCGTCATGCAAAATAAATGGTGTTTTACCTTTATTTTTTTCTAAAATTTTATTAAATAAGTCTTTTTCATCCCATTCAGCTTGAATTTGAGGTTCCTTATTTGGAAGTCCACCTCTCATTGGGAAGCTTGTTTTTGGCATAAGTAACGTGTCTTTGTAGTCCATAAGTTTTAATCTCCTTCAATTATTAAAATAAAAAACTCTAAGTTGAAATAATAGGGACGAAGTAATCGCGGTACCACCCTTATTAACTCAACTTAGAGTTCACTCATTAACTATATATAATTTTATGAAAAGGTGATACCTAAAGAAATTATTCGACTAGGCTTTCACCATCCCTAGCTCGCTTCTACTATAATTATTCTTTAGACGCGTCCTCATCACTATCTATAGATTGATTATTAATCTTCTCTTGATTATTTTGTTCTTCTTTTTGCAAAATGTCAATATTTTCTTCAGTAACTTGTTGTTGATCAATATCATAATTTAATAAATAATCCCAATCATCATTCTTCAACAAATCAAGTTGCGCTTCTACTAACATACGAAAACGAGATCTAAATACTTTAGATTGTCTCTTCATATCTTCAGTTTGGAAGCTTATTTTACGTGCTTTTTGTAAAGCATCATTGATGATAATATTAGCTCTACCTTCTGCTTCTTTAACTATAGAATCAGCTTTTAGCTCAGCGGAATGCTTTGTTTGTTCGCCTGCTTTTTGAGCTTGTAATATTGCTTCAGAAATTGTGTTTTCGACCGCTCTAAAACGATTAATATTTTCATCTTTATCATCTATTAATGTTTGTAATTGCGCTTTTTCTGATTTTAATTTTTCTATTTCATCGCTTAATGATTCTAGATATTGACGTACTTCTGATTCATCTAAGCCTTTATGCACTCTACTAAATTCTTTTTGTTTAATATTTTCTGGGGTAAATGCCATCAGTTTTCCTCCTTAGCACTATTTAAACAAAGTACGATATGTTATACGTAATTTGCCTTTTTTTGATTCACCGTTATTGGCTACAATCTTAGCACGACCGTATCCTTTTATCGATAGTAAATCATTCTCTTCGACTAAAAAGTCTACTCTTTCAATCTCTCTATGATTGACTTTTACACGTTTACCTTCTATGAGTTTCTTGCTTAGCGCTCTACTTATATTAGTTATATGCTTTACAATTACATCAAGCCTCATAGCACTCACAGTTGTATCTCGTGTAACCCAATTCTCATTTGATTGTATCATATTTTGAAAAGGAATAGAACTCAATTTGATTCCTGCACCTTTAATTTTTGTTAATTCTAACATAATATATGATTCAAATCTTTTTGTCAAAACAAATTGTATTTTTTCGTTAACAATAATATCACCTAATTGATTACGATCAATTCCTAGAGACATTATCGTTCCTAATATATTTCGATGTGTTAATGTTACAAACTTAGTTGGATAATTAAGTTCGATTAATACTATTTCAAAGTCTTCTTCTTCTGGAGTGAAGTAATCAGGAGCAATTATTGCACGCTTTCTTTCAGCCTCATTACCTCCGCCAAAATAATGGACTCTTAATCCTTCAAAACTACCAACTATTGTATCTAAAATGTATTGTTCTCGAGGGTCTAAAAAGTCCGTAAGAACATGTTGATAATTTCTTTCTGCTATTTCACATTTATTAATAAATAAATCAATTTCTTCTCTTTCTTCTTTTCTAAAATGTTGATAGATATCCATTGTTACACCTCTAAATATATATAAAAAAAGGAGGGGCGCATTGTCCCATCCCATTACAGTATATCATTCATGTTAAATTTACAGGATTGGCACTACAGGTACAAACATATTGAATACGCTTATTAAACCTACATAGAACAAACTTAAAGTAATAAACGCCACAATTGAAGATATGTCTAACATACCTAGAGGTGGAATCATTTTTCTGAAAGGTTCTAAAAACGGTTCATAAATCTTACCTAAAAATTGTCCTATAGCTCCTTCTCTTAATCCAGGTAACCAAGATGTTAAGAAGTAAACAATCATACCATATTGATAAATTTTAACAACAAACAATACAAATCCTAAAATTGTACTTAATAATCCGCTATCCATATACTATTTCCTCTATTCTTGATAAGGGTCAACTTGTTCAATTTGTTCTGTGATTGATCCAGCAACTTCAACATTATCAGGTGTGCACAAGAAAATATCTGTCCCAACTCTTCTAATGTCACCGCCGATAGCATAAACTGTTCCACTTAAGAAATCGATTATTCTTTTAGCAGATACTTTATCTATTCTTTGTAAGTTTACTAGTGTTGTTCTTCTATTTTTAAGTTCATCTGCGATATCTTGTGTATCAGAAAATACTCTTGGTTCAAACAAGCACATTTTTGAATTTTGCGCAAAATCCATATTACCACCCATGCTCACCACATTTGTTTGAGATGAATTTGTACGTTTTTCACTCATGGCTTCTTTCCTTTCAGGTTTATTAAAATCACGTGAACGTTGTGATTGATATCTTGTTGTATTATTCTGTTGTGACGGTACACTTTTTAAAGTATTCTGTGCTGTTTTCTTTTTCTCTTGAGAGCTTTGTTCTTGCTCGGGGGCTCTACTTTGCTCTTGACGTGGTTCTTCGTATACTTCCTCTTCATCATCTACTATGAAGAAACCTTTAAACACATCTTTAATAGCCATAATTTACACTCCTTATTCACCAACTAATTTTGTACCAATTCGAACATATGAAGCACCTTCTATTATTGCTTCATTAAAATCATTGCTCATGCCCATAGATAATTCTGTACATGGTGCATAGCTTAGATTTAATGATTGTACTTTATCTTTTAACAGTCTTAGTTGTTTGAAATATTGTCTTAATTTTTCTTTGTCTTCGGTTAGTGGTGCCATAGTCATTAAACCAACAATTTCAATGTGTTCAAAATTTTCCATTTCTTTAATAAAAGGAATGACTTCTTCTGGTGACATACCGTGTTTAGATTCCTCACCTGAAACATTAACTTGAACAAAACATTTAACTTTATGATTGGCACGTTTTTCTATTTCTTTTGCTAATTTCAACCTATCTAGTGCGTGTAAGTAATCGATGTCATCAATGACTTCTTTTACTTTTCTTGTTTGCAGAGACCCAATAAAATGCATAATTGCATCATCAGGAAGTTGCTTTTTCTTTTCAATGAAACCTTCAATTCTATTTTCACCGAAATTTCTTAAACCAGCTTGATAAGCTTCTATAGCTCGGTCTATTGTAACATATTTTGTAACAACAATCACTTGAGGTGATGTTTCAAAACTTGATTCTTTAGTACTGTTACGAATTTGTGACTCTATATCTACTAAATTTTCTTTTACCGATTTCAAAATTATACCTACTTTCTACCTATAAATGCAAGCATTCTTCCAGTATTTCCTTGTTCTACTCTATAGGAAAAGAACTTATCTGTTTCACTAGCTGTACAATGATTTGTCTTAACGATATGTTCTGGTTTTACACCATAAAATATAGCTAACAATTCATTTGCTCTTTTCAAATCTATACCATGTTTATTCTGACCTCTATTTTCAATATATAAAGATGAATCAATTGGTAAAGACTTAAATTTATTGTAAATATCATCGTTAATTTCATAACTATTTGAAGTTGAAGGACCGATAACAATTCTAAGGTTCTCAATATCACCTTTATAGTTTTCAATCATCTCTTTAATGATTTGCGATTGAGTTCCTCTCCAACCTGCATGACAAAGTCCGACATACTCGCTATTCGTATCATACAAATAAATTGGTACGCAATCAGCAAAACACATTGTCAGTAAAATATTTGATTCATAAGTGTATAATCCATCTAATCCATATAACTCGTTAGTAAGCTCTGATATATTTTTACCTCTATCTGATGATTTAACTTCTTGAATTTTATTTTCATGAGTTTGGATTGGAAACACCCATGAATCACACGAGAAGCCAATCTCATCAGCTAATACTCTTTGGTGTTTTGTAATATTCTCTGGATTATCATCTATATAACGCGCCATGTTAAAAGCATTATTTGGGTAAGGACTGTGACCGTCAGTTCTTGTTGTGATCCCAATTGTTAAATCAGGTCTTTCTTGAACATTATATGATAAGTGGTGATTTTGCTGACTAAATATTTCTTCCATGTTATCTCTCCTAATAAAAAAAGTCATCAGGACATATGCCTGATGACTTTTAAAGTTCATTTATCGTCTAGAGCGTCTAGAACGTCTATCTTCTCTATTTCGAATGAAACTTGGAATATCACTATCATCAGTTGATTCATTTGCAGCAGGTTTACTTTCAAATGAAGCTTTTCTATCTAGTGACTCTCCTTCATCTCTTTTTGAAGGTGCTTCTGTAGTTCCACCAAATGCTCCGCCACCTTGAGGTTTGCGCGCACTAGAAGGTTTATCATTAAAACCTGTTGCAATTACTGTAACGACTAATTCGTCTTGTAATTCAGGATTAATAACTGTACCAAATATCATGTTAACATCTTCGTCAGCAGCATCTTGAACGATATCAGCAGCTTCTTGTGCTTCGAATAGAGATAGTGATTCTCCACCCGTAATGTTCATAAGGACACCTTGAGCGCCTACGATAGATGTTTCTAATAATGGAGAAGAAATTGCTTTCTTAGCCGCTTCAATTGCTCTATTTTCACCAGAAGAAACACCGATACCCATTAATGCTGAACCTTGGTTAGACATAATCGTTTTTACGTCTGCAAAGTCTAAGTTTACTTCACCAGAAACAGCGATTAAATCAGAGATACCTTGTACACCTTGACGTAATACATTGTCTGCTTCTTTGAAAGCTTCCATCATAGGTGTAGATTTATCTACAATATCTAATAAACGATCGTTAGGAATAACGATTAAAGTGTCTACTGAAGCTTTCATAGATTCTACGCCAGCTGCAGCTTGTGTTTGACGTTTGCGACCTTCAAAGCTAAATGGACGAGTAACAACACCAACTGTTAATGCACCCATTTCTTTAGCAATTTTAGCAACAACTGGTGCAGCACCTGTACCAGTTCCGCCACCCATACCTGCAGTTACGAATACCATATCTGCACCTTGAATAGCATCTTCTATTTGTTCACGAGATTCTTCAGCAGCTTTTTTACCAATTTCTGGGTTAGCACCTGCTCCTAAACCTCGAGTTAATTTTTCACCAATTTGAATTTTTGATGACGCTTTAGATAAGTTTAACGCTTGACCATCTGTGTTAATAGAAATAAATTCTACATTATTCATACCATGGTCTATCATACGGTTTACAGCGTTGTTACCGCCGCCACCAACACCAATTACTTTTAAAGTAGCTAAATGATTAAATCCTTGCTCAAATTCTAACATTTATTATCCTCCTAATCTTTATGACCCATCAATCAAATAACGATTTCATTAATTTCTTGAATACACTTGGCTTCTCTTCTTGACTATCCGAATCATAATCAGCTTCGGAGTGATTGTCGTTACCAGAACTTGAAGCTTTTGTATCATTATTTTTGTCTTTGTTTTGTTTTTTCTTAAACCATTGTTCATAAGGTTTTGCTTTAGATTCTTGATTTACTTCATCATAAGTTTCTTCTTCAATTGTATCCGCATCATAATTATTCATTGTAACATAATCTAGTAGCTCATCAAAGACAATTCCACTAGATATGGTAGAGATACTTGACGTAAATTCTGGTTTGCGAATTCCCATTTGAGATGGTGTGTGTATACGTACTTTTTCGTTCACCATATCTTGTAATAATTCTTTAATTCCTAATAGATTTGAAGTACCGCCAGTTACGATAAATCCACCGTTAACATTTGTAATACCCATATCTTGTAATAAATCAAAAACATCGAAGAAAATTTCTTCCATTCTTGATTCAATAATTTCACTTAATTCTTTTTGAGTAAATTGTGCGTGACCTTCTTCATTGATTTGCTCAACACTGAAAACATCTTGATCAGATGCTGAGTCATAGAATGAATGACCATATTGTTGTTTGATTTTTTCAGCGTTGTCATATGTAGTATTTAATGCTTTAGCAATATCTGTTGTAATGCTTCTTCCTGCCATTTCAATTGTATCCGCATCAACAAGATTGCCTCGTTCATAGAAACCTACTTGAGTTAAATCTTCACCTATATCAATGACACAAGCGCCTAACTCAACTTCTGTTGGCGATAAGATTGACTGATAATTATAAGCATCTGAGAATACTTCTAATACATCTACACCACATGATTCTACACATTTAATTATATTGATTAAAAGTGATTTAGATGTTGCAATCACACCAGCTTCAACCTTCAATGATTGTGTAGCAACCATTTCTTTAGGGTCTGAAACTTCATGCAAATCGTCTACTATGAATTTCATTGGGAATACCCCAACAACTTCGGTTTCAGGTACGTCATTCAATCCTCTTATGCCTTCTAAGACAGATTCTATGTGAGCACCATCAATCTCTGTTTCTGTTCCTTCAAATGGTATTTCATATTTTTCATCATATATTTCCGTATTTACGATAGGCATTTTTAAGAAAACTTCTTTAATGTCTACTCCAGAAGCAATCGCCGCTTTTTTGATTGTATCTTTAATTGCTTGCTTAGCAATATCAAAATCATCTATACAACCATTTCTTATTCCATTTGTAAACGTTTGCCCTGTACCTATCACGTTAATGCCATTATGAAATTTTTCTCCTACAATTACTTTTACACTCGATGAACCTATATCTAAACTAATATAATAATGTTCCTCCATCGATAGGCACCTCCTCTAAGACATGATAATCTAATTTACACTATTCTTAGTTTACATGATTGATGTTTTAATGTGAACTAATAATAGGTTTATTTGTTGAATTTTTAGTTAATCTGATGATTTTTCTGTTGATTTTGGTTCTTCATCAGATTTTTCTAGTTCTTTTGATAAATCTTGTAATGCTTGATCTAACTTTTGTTGCTCAGATTTTGTATTTTCTTCTTGTTCACTTTCTTTATTTGCACGCTCTTTTTGTTGTTCTTTAGATTCATATGGTAAGAATGTAGCACCGACTTGTAAATCAACAAAACCTGGTGTTTTTAATTCTCCAGTATTATCTCTCTCTAATTTATCAGATATGCTAGGATAATAGTTAATTTTATTTGCAAAAGTTTGAATATCTCCAACAACTTCTACATTATCTGTCATAAACATTTGGATTCTATTTTGATTATTTTCACCTGGTTTATAATTAATTTCTGAAATCATTGATTTTACTTTAGGTTTTACTTTCTTTAACTCTGGTACAATTTTGTTTAATTTTTTAGAAGTGAAGTCATTTAAAATCGGAACATCGATTGGTAAATCTGTTGATAATTTTTTGATAGTAGAACCGTTTTCCAATAGTGGTTCATACCCTTTTTTATTTTTGATTAAGCCTATTGTTTCATATTCTTTAACATTTACGATTAAATCATTAGGAAAACGACGCTTTATTTCAACATTTTTAATACCTTCGATTTTTTCAATCTTAGATTTCATTTCGCTCATTGGCAAATTATAAATTCTAGAATCAGATTTTATATTTAATGCTTTTTCGATATCTTTTTTAGCAACAAGCTTTTCACCATTAATTTCTACTTTATCTACTTTACTGATATCCGTAAACATATATAAAACTACTAACAAGACAAGGAGTATAACACCAATGAATACGCCTAATTGAATTTGTCGTCTACGCTTTCTTTTTGTTTTTAGACTTTTAAGGTGTTTATCTTCTGTAGCCGTTTCAAATTGTAAAATATCTTCATTTTTATCAGAACTCTTACTCACTGTTGTCACTCCTTATAACCATTTTTCTAGAATGAAGGTAAATGTTTTTGGAAACTCTCAATAAATTCATCTCCACGTGCTTCAAATGTATCGTATTGATCCCAACTTGCGCATGCGGGAGATAATAATACAACATCATTAGATTGAATATGATCTTGTATTAAATCAACAGCACCTTTAACATCTTTAGCTTCTAGTACTTCTTTACCTTGACTTGCACCTAAAGTTTTTAATTTACCTTTTGTTTCACCAAAAGTGACCATTAATCTAACTTTATCCATATAAGGAATTAAATCGTCGAAATCATTACCTCTATCTAATCCCCCACATAACCAAATAATTGGTGAATTAAATGAGCTTAACGCAAATCTTGTTGCTAATGTATTTGTAGCTTTCGAATCATTGTAATATTTATTACCTCTGTTTGTTCCTATGTACTGTAGTCTATGTTTTATCCCAGAGAATGTAGTAAGGGTATGAACTATAGACTTGATATCTACTCCGGATATAATAGAAGCGAGAACTGCTACTAATACATTTTCTAAATTATGCTTACCAGGTAATACAATGTCATTCGTGTTAATAATACGCACACCATTATATACTACATAATCGTCTTTGATGTATATCCCGTTTACCTCTTGTTCTGTTGAAAAATATAAAATCTTTGATTTAATTTCATCTTTGTCAATAAGATGTCTTTGTTCATAATTAAATATTAGATAATCATCTTCAGTTTGATTTTTAAATATATTCTTTTTAGCATTTTGATACTCTTCTAATGAACCATGATAATCTAAGTGAGCTGAATAAATATTTGTAACAATTGCAATATGAGGCCTGTATTCAACCGTTCCTAGAAGTTGGAATGACGATAACTCAGTAATTAGGTAATCATCTTTCGTCACATCTTGTGCTACTTTCGATGCTACAACACCTATATTGCCCGATACTTGGCCTTTCACTTTGCTGTTTCCAAACATATCACCAATTAGTGAAGTAACTGTAGTTTTCCCGTTTGTTCCTGTGATACCAATTATAGGCGCTTCAGAAATATAATAACTTAACTCAATTTCCGTTATGATTTTTAAATTCTTATTTAATGCCTCTTGTAATAAAGGAATTTTATATGGGATACCTGGGTTTTTAACGATTAATGGATTATTATCCAATAAACTCAGTGGATGTTCACCACTAATAACTTTAATCCCATCATTTACAAGCTCCAATGCATGTGGATTGTTCGTTAAATCTTGTCCATCATTTACTATAACGTTTGCACCTAGTTTCTTACAAAGCTTAGCACTTTCATATCCACTTTTTGCTAACCCTAAAATCAAGACGTTCTTATCTTTCAATCCAGTATATGGCTTCACTTTACATCACTCCAATCCATAGACCTATAGCCCCTGTAATGATACCAGTAGCCCAAAATACTAATACAACTTTCCATTCACTCCAACCTACTAATTCAAAATGATGGTGCAATGGACTCATTTTAAATATTCTTTTTCCAGTAAGTTTATACGAAGTTACTTGTAGCATTACAGATAAAGTTTCAATAACGAATACAAAACCGATCAATAATAAAGTAATTTCTTGATTTAACATAATAGAAATAGTTGCAAAGATACCGCCTAATGCCAAGCTACCTGTGTCACCCATAAATACTTTTGCTGGATACTTATTATAAATTAAGAATCCAATTAAACTAGCTAACATCACTAAACAGAATAACCCTATTTCTGGTTTACCTAAAACAAATGACAATATTGCATAAAATGCAAATGCTATAACAGATAGCCCAGTCGATAAGCCATCTAACCCATCAGTTAAGTTAACAGCATTACTAAATCCTACTTGCCAAAATATAATAAACACGATATAGAATACTGATAACGGTAATGACCAATCAGTAAACGGTATATTAATCGCTGACTCAAATTGATAATTTGGTAACGCAACACTGACAATATAAAATATTACAGCTATTGCAATTTGAGCTAAAAACTTCTGTTTACTCGTTAAGCCTTGGTTATTTTTTTTAACGACAATTATATAATCGTCTATAAAACCAATCAGTCCAAAACCTATTGTGACAAATAATAATAAAATTAGTGGTCCGATTTGGTCAGCGAAAAATAATGCAATAACCGTCACTACAATGGTAGAAAGTAAAAATGTCAATCCGCCCATTGTTGGTGTGCCTGTTTTTTTCATATGACTTTGAGGACCCTCTTCTCTTATACTCTGCCCAAACTTAAGTTTTTTAAGTGTAGGGATAAGTATTGGTACAAGAATCAAAGTCAATAAAAACGCAATGACAGGTAGCGTAAAATTCATAATAGTTCACCTTTTCTTTTGTTTATTTATCAGGAATCATCTGATTCTTTAGAATCATTCGATTTCTCTTCTTTTTTATCTTTATTATCTTTCTCTTTATCTTCTTTATCTTTTTCACTTGTATCTTCTTCTGGTACTTGCCCTATTGAATCATCTCCATTTGGATGATTATTAGACAACGTAAATTTAACTTCAGTGCCTGATTTAATTTTTTGATTTTCATCTACTGATTGTTCTTTAACATAACCAGAACCTTCTGTTTCAGCTTTAATACCAGTCGCTTCTTGAAGTTTTAATATATCACGTTTTGTCCATTTTTCAGTATTAGGCATTGTTAGTTCGCCATCTGTCACAAGTAATACTCTTTCTTTATCTTGTACGCTTTTATCTTTTAGTGGTAATTGTTTTATTATTTTTTCTCCATTACCGATAACGACAGGTTCTAATTTCTTACCTTTTACAATGTCTGTAGCCTTTTTAGTTTCCATATTAACAACATCTGGAATTTTTGAAGAGTCATTTTTCTCTTTTCCTTCACTTTCTTCTACATCTAAATATTTCAATGTATTCTCCATTATTGGATTAAAGCCACGAGAAACACCATATTCATAAGCTTCTAAGTCTCGTTTCTTAGCTAGCGACATACCTGCATAAACTACTACTTCTGGATCTTTAGCTGGTGCATACCCCATAAAACTTACAAAGTAAGGATTAGCCCCATCTACGTATCCGCCACCTTTAGTGTCAGGAACTTGTGCAGTACCTGTCTTACCAGCAACACGATATCCATCAATTTTGTAATTGGTTGCATTACTGTCTTTACTATTTACCACTTTATCCAATTCAGTCATCGTTTTCTGAGCTGTATCTTTTGAAATTGGATTACCTACTACTTTTTTCTTACCTTCTTTAATCGTTTCTTTAGTTTGTTGATTTTTTATTGATTGAACATAATATGGTTGTAACATATTACCTTGATTTAAAATCGCAGTTTCTGCCTGTAACATTTGAATTGGCGTTACAGTTGTAGATTGTCCAAACGAAGATGTTTTTCTTTGAAGTTCATTATCAAATGCAATGTTACCAGGAGCTTCGCTATCGAATAAACTTCCTGTTTTCTTACCAAAACCGAATTTTTCATAATAAGTTTTCGCTTTATCTGCACCAACTAAATCTTGTAATTTCATCATTAAAGTGTTTGCTGAATATGTGAATCCAGTTGTCATAGGTATATTACCCCAGCCATCATCGTTCCAGTCATAAATTTTAAATCCGTCAATTTCTCTATGACCTGTTTTGAATTTTTTATTAGGTTCGAATTTGCCTTCTTCAATTGCAGCAGCTAGTCCGTACGTTTTAAATGTCGAACCAGGTTCATATGTATTTTGATATAAATCATTCGCCCATTTTTTACCAAAGTCTTCTTTTGTATCTGGATTAAATGTCGGTCGTTGACTATAGCCTAATATTTCACCTGATTTAGCATCCATAACAACTGCAAATAAATCTTCTGGTTCATAACGATCAACCATTTTATCTAATGCATTCTCAACAAATACTTGGATATTCGAATCTAATGTTAGATGTACATCGTCACCATTTTTAGCTTCAATATTATCTTCTGAGTTTGGTACTAACATGCCCCAAATATCTTGTTTATAAGAATTTTTACCTGTCTTACCTTTTAGATAACTATCAAAGACTTTTTCAGCACCATATACACCTGTTAACTTATTAGTTTCCTGATCTTTATCAGCTAATCCTATAAGATGGGATGCAAAATTGCCATTTGGATAAAATCGTTTCTTTTCGGTTTCAAAAGTAATACCTGGAAGTTTTAATTTCTCAATATCTGTTTTTTGCTTATAAGTTAAATCTTTTCCTTTTTGACCAAATTCAACTTGGAAAGCATTTTTAGTTTTCAACCTTTTTAATACATCTTTTTCATCCATTTTTAAGATTTTCGAAAGTTCTTTTGCTGTTTTCTCTTTATCTTTTACGTGCCTCGGTTTATCACTATCTTTACTCATTTTTTTATCTAGAATAGCGACCAATTTATAACTATCCGTGTCTTCTGCTAACACTTTTCCATTTCTGTCATAAATTTTACCTCTTTCAGGTTGAGCAACTGTTTGTCTTAAATATTTTTCACTTGCTCTATATGCTAAATCCTCTCCAGCAGCTTGTCCACTGATCATGAGGTAGGAATATCTTAAGACCAATATAAAAAAGAGCAGTCCGAAAAAACTTACTAAGAGGACTGCTCCTATTTTATTTTTCTTTATTTTAATTTTTGGCATCACTACGCACTACCTTTACATTGTTGTTATTCAACTTAAGACCATAGTCTTCAGCTTTTTCGTAGATACGTTCATATGATGACTGCTTCATAGATTCTGTTTTCAAATCACCATTAGTAGTTTTTTGCTCTTCAATTTTATTATCTAATTCTGCAATTTGAGTTTTATTATTGTACGCATCCATTTTTAAAGATAGCATATAAATACTTATCAACGCAATCATAGTTATTAGTGTTATGTATACAAACTTTTCTATCCTTGATATACCAACTACTTTACTTTTGGTAACTTTTTTTCTTTGCGGTTCGACTTGTGGCTCTTGCCACTCGTCAGGTCTATAATTTGGATATATTCTCTCTACTGCCATTCAATTGCCACTCCTCTAACTACTTTAAGATTTCTGCTACTCTTAGCTTCGCACTTCTTGCTCGGTTATTTTCTTCAAGTTCCTCGTCATCAGAAATAATAGGCTTTCTGTTAACTCTTTTGAGTTTAGGTTGGTATTCCTCAGGTACAACTGGTAATCCTCTTGGGACACCCGGCCCTTTTTCATACTCTTGAAATACTTGTTTACACAAACGATCTTCTAAAGAATGGAAAGTGATAACGGAAATCCTCCCACCAACTTTGACATGTTGTATAGCTGCTTCAATAGATTCTTCAAAGGCTCCTAGCTCATCATTCACTGCAATTCTCACAGCTTGGAACACTCTTTTAGCTGGGTGTCCGCCTTTTCTACGCTTAGCAGCTGGGATTCCTTCTTTTATCAAATCCACTAGTTCGAAAGTCGTTTCTATAGGAGCATTTTCTCGTCTTGCTTCAATCTTTCTAGCTATTTGTTTAGAGAACTTCTCTTCACCATATCTAAAAAATGTTTTAACAAGTTGCTCATACGGCCATTCGTTTATCACTTCATATGCAGATAGTGATTGAGTTTGGTCCATTCTCATATCAAGCTTTGCATCATAATGATAACTAAAACCTCTTTCAGGAGTATCAAGTTGCGGACTTGAAACGCCCAAGTCATAAAGCACACCATCTACTTTGCTTATATCTAATGATTCTAATATATGTTCTAAATTTCTAAAGTTGTCTTGTACAAAGGTTACTTTATGGATATGATCCTTCAAAATATTTTTAGCATGTTGAATAGCCGTCTCATCTTGATCGATTGCAATTAGATGACCATCATCATTCAATTGTTCGGCTAGGTATAAACTATGCCCAGCTCCACCTAATGTACAATCTACGTATGTACCATCGGGTTTTATGTCTAATTTGTCTACTGTTTCTCTTAATAGTACTGATACGTGATGAAACATTTACTCCACTCCTAAAAATCATTATCGATGAGATCTTCTGCAATGTCCTCAAAATTGTCTTCAGATTCATCATAAAAATCATTCCAAGTGTTTCTATCCCAAATTTCAATTCTGTTAGAAACACCAATTACTGTACATTCTTTACTTAAATTTGCATATGTTCTTAAATTCTGCGGGATGTTAATACGTCCTTGTTTGTCTAATTCAACTTCAACAGCACCTGAGAAAAACATTCTCATAAATTTACGTGCATCTTTTTTTGTAATAGGTAAGTTTTTTAATTTTTCTTCGATGCGTGCCCACTCTTCAAGTGTATAACCAAACAGACATTTATCTAGGCCTCTAGTGATAATAAAACGTTCATTCAAATCATATCTAAATTTCGAAGGTACAATCATACGTCCTTTAGTATCTAATTGATGTTGATATTCACCCATGAACATTTTATTTCACCTCACCTTATTTATAATTTACCACATTCCCCCACAATCCTCCACTATTTATACAAGTTTTCTCAAAATTTGTACAATACATAAAAAAAACACCGAATTTACAAGTCTGTAAATTCGGTGTAACCGTTGATATTTCTATACTTCTATTGTTATATGTTCGAAAGTGTAACAAAGTGGTGGATAGGTGGAGGGACTGAACACATCTGTCCCAAATTGATTCATAATTTGTACCGGATTCCACACTCTTTCTTGCAAACCTTGGTGAGGGTGTAACGTATTTTCTATTATTTCAAAATGTCTCATACTAATTTCGTTTTCTCTTTCAACATTCAGTAAATATCGATCTAATAAGTACTGATACTGATGTTGATGAATTTTGTTGTTTTTTTCTATTAATTGTCTATTTTGATATTCATCACCGATTTCATCAATTAATTTATGGTGGAATGATGTTTGTATATCTTTCATTTTTTCAATTTCTCTTAATACTTCATCAGATGCTTGAGCACGTATAAACTTATCTTTATCACTTTGTACGCCCTCTATTAAAATATCATTTATATCTAGTTCATATGATTCTATAGCTTTTTTCGCTTCTTGAGTTAAATAACTTATACGCATTCTAGGTGTTACAATTGGCATTTCAATATTTAATACGTTGAATACACCTTTTAACTCTCCCCAATAGATTATTTCGCTTGGACCACCAATAAAGCTTAAAGTATTAAATAAATATTCTTCCATAAGAGGTCTTGTTACCACATTATTAGAAAATCTCTCTGGGTAATTATCTATTAGTTGTAGCAATTCATCTTCACTAAATACAACCTCAGAATCCTTACTTAAATAAAAAGCATTTTCATCCGCCATTATTAATTGACGTTTGTCATTATACTCATAGAATAAATGTACATTCGTATCAGTCAAAATCATGCGATTTTTGATAACTTCTGCAAAATTATTTTGCGTTGTTCTGAAGGCTTCATCAACTTGTTTATAATTATTTATAATTTGTTTGAAGAATGGTTTTTCCATTTCTCTTAATCTTGGGTGATGAGCATCAATTACTAATAAACCGTATTCTTTAAAAATTTCATGTGTTAAATATTTAAACATATCACTCCATGAATGAGCATCCTTTACTATTTGAGTAATTAACGATTTTAAATCTTTTGAATGTTTTGTTTCTCCAATAGATTTAAACATATCATCTAAAGCTTTCAATATAAGCTCTTCGTCAAATACATATTCAGAAACACTTTTTTCTGGTGGTTCTACAGTATTATATTTGATTTTATTTAACTGTCTTGTGATACGGTCATATGCGTATGTATGATTCACTTCATCAAAATCATGATCTTCCCCAGCAATCCAAAATACTGGTATGATAGGTTGATTTAATTTTCGACTTTGCTCTTTAGCTAAAATAATGATAGAAATGATTTTATGAAATGTATAAAGTGGTCCTGTAAACAACCCCGCCTGTTGACCACCAATTACAACTTTATGACCTTTACTTAAATTTTGAATATTAGTTTCTTGAGCCTTTGATAAAGTTAAATCAGACATATAATTTCTTATAACATGTGCTAATATTTCTTCTCTACCATTAGCAGATGTCTCGCTTCGTCTAACGAATTCATCTTGTAAGCCTGGCTTATAATCATAAAAATTCAGTATTTCTTCACTTTGATTAGTGTATCTATCTATGAAACTATTTTGCTTATCAATTAACGTCTTTATACAGTCCATACGTGTCTTTCTCCTTCAGAATTGATTACTATAATAAGTATAAAGATTATAGCTAAATAAAACAATCTAACGGCTTATAATTTAAAATTTGTTATAAATGAAGTATAATTAAGAAAAGAGCAAGGGGGATTATCATGGCAAAAGTAGAACATTTACAAATTAATTACAAAACAGAAGAAGCATTTGAACAATTCCGAAACTTCGGTAACGAAGGTTTATATATGGTAGAAGAACTAAAAGGCAAAATTATAGATGCAAGTTCAGATTCACCATTTTTCGGCATTTATGTTGGGGATAAATTAGTTGCTCGAATGTGCTTATTCAAGCAAGATGAAGTTGAGAAGACTTATTTCCCTAACTTTAGTGATTATTTGATTTTATGGAAACTAGAAGTGTTAAAAGATTATCAAGACAGAGGTTACGGATTGCAATTATTAGACTATGCTAAAAGCTATGGCCTACCGATTAAATGTATTGCACGTAACCAATCTAAAGATTTCTTTGTAAATCATGGATTTAAAGATATCGAGCAACAAAATCAATCTGGAGAAGACGTTGTAATTTGGACTCCTTAAATAAAAAACAGTCTGGAATATAATTCCTAACTTAAAATAAATAGCATCTCATTTCACTGATTTATTCAGTTAGAAATGAGATGCTATTTTGTTATAGTCGTCAATTAAAATTTAGATATAACGTGTTTAGTTAAAATTTCTTTCGTCTTAGAGGCGACACCCTCTTATTGTGTTAATACGTACGATATAACATAAGCTGTTATCAATAAAAATGCGATTATATGTGTCTTCTTAAACATGACCAACAAAGCCATGAATTCTCTAACATACGTGTTAGGATAAAAGTATGTCTTTGAAACACCACCTGAAACAGTAGCATCAATCTTTAATTGCTTTGATAAAAATCCAGCTCTCAATATATGAAAATAATTCGAAACAATAATCGCAAACGGATTTACTTCATATTTTTTCATAATATCATAAGAATATATAAGGTTCTCTTTAGTATTTGTAGATTTTTCTTCCATAATAATATCTTTATTTGATACCCCTTGACTCAACAAATATTTACGCATAGCTTCTGCTTCACTTACAATTTCGTCTGGTCCTTGGCCTCCACTTACTATAAACACCGCATCTAAATTTTTCTTTTTTATTTTAATTGCTTTATCTAATCTTGCTTGAAGTAATGGCGTTACTTTGTCTTCTATAATGCCTGCTCCTAAAACGATAATGAAATGACTTTTTCTTTTTCTTGATAACCCACTTATGATCCAAGCATAAAGATTTTGAAATATGAAGATAATGTTTAAGTAATAGAATATTAGTGATACGTATACAATCCATACACCTTCATAAAATTTTAAAATTGAATCTGGCTTAAAACTAATGATTAAGAAATTAATAAGAATAAAAACACCATAACCTAAAACAAGCATATTATTAACAAATTTACCTTCATTCGCAATTTTCTTTTTGGTATTGAGAAGTGACAACAGCATAACTACAATAACTAATACACCATAAAACATATTAAGAATTAATAAGTAATTCACATTCATATTTAATTCAAAACTTGGGATGATTAGGTTCACAAATATACTGATTAAAACCGACATAAAAATAATAGCTAGAAAATAAACATTTTTATATTGGCGAAATTCTATTTTAAAACTCAATAAAAATATTATTAAAAAAACAATACCCACTGTCATTATGCTCACCCCTTCCCATTACTCATAACAATAAAAGTATATCATCATAATGAAAAATATTCATAAAATAAAGAATAAAATCATTTTATTAATTATCAGAATATTCAAATAACGTATTGTATTAGGTCAATGTACCTGATATACTATTCAACATTACATAAACTTTTTAGGAGGCAATAACAATGAATGATGAATCGATTAATAAATTTTCCGAATATATGATCAACATGTCGTATCACTCAGATATAGGTTGGTCAAAACCCGTAATAAGACCTTATGCCCCCATAACAATTTCACCTAGCGCGCAATGTTTACATTACGGTCAAACAGTTTTCGAAGATATGATAGCCTTTAATGATAAAAATAACTTCTCCATTTTCAAACCATATGATCACTTAAATAAATTCAATCATTCTTTAACAAGATTAGAAATGCCCACCATTCCAGTAGAACCTGTGATTAATACCCTAATCCAATTACTCAATGTTGATAGCTCTATAAACATTAATGAAGAAAACTCAATATACATACGTCCCTTTATGTACGCTACAGAAAGTAAATTAGGTGTAAGCAAATCTGAAGAATATAATTTCAATATTATAGTTTCAACTATTCCAAAACAATCAGATCAATCGTTACCAAACGCTATTTCATTATATGTGGAACAAGAACTTGTAAAATCAATAAGAGGAGACGCAGGTTACACACAATTTGGAGGCAGCTTTGCTTCACAATTTTTAGCACAAAAGCAAGCTCAAGAAAAAGGATATGATAACGTACTATGGTTAGACGGTATAGAAAAGAAATATATAGAAGAAGTTAGTAACAAAAACATCTTTTTCGTAATCAATAATGAAATTGTAACTCCAAAATTAAATGGGAGTATTAAACCAGGAATTATGCGCCAAACTATAATCAAACTCACTAATAACCTCGGATATCAAGTATCAGAAAAAGAAATAGCTATAGAAGATATCGTATTAGCAAATGACAAAGGTATCTTAACTGAAGTCTTCTGCACAGACACATTAAAAGCAATTACGCCTGTAAATAGAATTTCACACTTAAATAATGAGATAATACTTAATAGCAATCAAAAATCACGCATTACTCAACAATTATATAAAGCATATAAGGACATACAAACAGGCAAAGCAGAAGATATATTTAATTGGACATTAGATGTAAAGCAATTAAACGAAGTTGAAGCTTAAAATATATAGTAATCTTGTACAAAGGATGATCCACTGGCAAATAATAAAACACTTAATTTAGTTGGCGTTCGCATACTAACGTTATATTATTAATATATACGGAGGTGACAAACAGTGAGTAAAACAATGAAAGTAAAAATCAATGTACGCAAGACAACTAAAAAAGAAAAGAAAGAATTTCTAATCGGTGCAAGTGTTATAATTATAGCCATTTTAATAATTAAACGAGCAATCTCATAAATGACTTGTATAAAACAATAAGCCCATTGCTAAACAAAATGGACGTGGAATAAATAAGTGGGCTCCATTTGAGACTATGCACAACAATATGAAATAATTAATCAACACTTATATAATCAAAATAAGATTGAGAAACGAGAATTAAGTTAATCTGACCTACATAATTTAAATCATGTACTGTTAGAAAAAATGTTTTATAACCCAGTTTCTATTATTAACTACTGGCATATTGGGTATATTAAAGAATTTAAATGTAAGATACACAAGTTTGATAAGATGATGAACTCGTTACAAGTTATAAATTACGAGGATAAAGGTATTATGTATTTAGATATGGATTGTATTATGGAGATAGCTTGAAAATAAAAAAGACCAAACGTCAGTAACAATTTACTTCAATTACACTCTGTAGATATGCACTTTTTCTATGTATATGATAATGTAAAAACTACCGCCCTTATCACTGGGTAGTTTACATAGTATCAAAACAAGAAGAAATTCGTTTCATTTGTTTTAAAAAAGGCTTTGTACGAAATCGTACAAAGCCCTAAAATTAATTACCATCTTTTAAAATATTATCTATCAATTCTATATAAAGCCCACTATTTTTATAACCTTCCAAAATATCATCAACTTGTCTGTCTGGAAGTTCTGGGACTTCTCTTATTTGACATAGCTTTTCTTTAAAATCTTTCTTTGTAAGATCACACTCATCCATCATTAAATTAAATAAATAATTATCTAACTTTTTTATTTCATCAACAGTTAAACCATAACGTAGCAAGACTAAATCTCTTGTTTTTAAGTTAGGTGCTAACTCTTCTTGTAAAACATCAATTGATTGTTTGATCAATAAAAGTCTAGACTCTAATTCTTCATTATTCACAGAAATTACACTTCCTTATATCAAGATAAATAAAACCGTTTTTTTATATTCTAGCCACCTAAAGCTTGACCGACTTTTGAATGATGACAGGAACAGTTAGCATCTGCCCACGTAATTTGAGCTGCAATTCCATAGATATTACCGTTTATAGCTGATTTTCCAGCTTGTTTTAACAATTTAACTACTGTTGCCTGTGTTAAAGTACCAGTAGCTGCTGTATTAGTCGAAATTAAAACACTAACACTATTTCTAACTTCATCAGTTATACAATCACTATAATTAGAATAATTAGATGATCTAAAACCTGAACTTCCTTAATAATAATATACATCATAGTTGAGACAATACTTCAAAAAAATATAGAAATCCTAAAAGTCTTTATAATACCTTTAATAATAAGCATAATAATGCTCACAATAAAATCAGTTATTTCTTTTTATTGAAATACATTAAAGTAATTATAATTGAATATACTAAAAGAAATATCATTATAAACATTGTCATGTAATCGCCTATTTCTTATTTATAAATATAGTTTGTTGCCCCGGTACAACCAAGAGATGTTATTAGACCGCAAACTTTGGCTAATGTAAATACACCCCAACCTGTAGTAATGCCTAATGCAGTAGCTACTGCCCAAATTCCACCTACTCCGCCAGTACCACATAATGTACCAACTGCCCATTCATATCATCCACGTTTTTTAGGTGGCAAAGTTTCAACAGATTCTTCTTCAATTTTTATATAGTTTCAAGTATTACATTATCATAATTGGAAAAATGTAGAAAGAATTTGATGAAATATTAATAAACTTTATAATTTTTCACAATAATATTTATCATTATTTCTCTTAGTATAATCATTAATTCAATATTCGTAAGCAATCAACAACTTAAAACAATAATTAATATCAGCACTTTTATCCTAATTATTATGGCAATTATTGGCTTACTATTCAGATTTATAAGCAATAAAAAAGGAAATAATAAATAACAATATTACTTTATTCCAATTGCTTTATTGACGATGAGTATTCTAATTATTTTAGTGTAGTTCCGGAGCAATTACCTTAGTAAACAGTAATTCACTATAAACAAAAAATTCCGTTACATCTTCGTTTTTAGTAACGAGATGTAACGGAATTTACTTATTAGCGTCCTGAGAGGGATTCGAACCCCCGACCGACGGCTTAGAAGGCCGTTGCTCTATCCTACTGAGCTACCAGGACATTTATTAACTCATTTATTAACACAAGAATAATTATATCTAATTGCTGCAGTTTAATCAATACTTTTTAAAAAGAAAAAGGTTTATTAAATCGCTTTCGAGGTATTATTACACTCTTTTTGTGAAATTTTGATTTTTTTATTAATCTGTTAGTACGATATCATTTATTTTAACTGTATTTTCTTTATCTGCTCTGCAAATTGATTGATCTTCAAAGATTTCTACTATACTTGCATGTACAAGTCCATAAGCGCTTAATACGTATATATTTTCATTACGATGTACTTCATCTTCTTCACCTTTATTTATACAAAATTTTTCATTGTTTATAAGTGATGTTACACGCGTTCTTTCCATTTATACCCGCTCCCGATTTTGATTAATTGTAAATCTTTTAAATTTACTGTGAATTAATAGTCATATTATAAAACATTTATTTTACAAATGAAAGTTTATTCTTTAATTGTAATTAAAATGAGATATTCTCTTGAATATCTCATGTTTTATTTATAACTATTCATTTATACTTAATTTTTACAAATCATATTATATCTTTTTAAAGTATATTACAGAGCTAGTGATTGTTTTTCTAGTTCTTTATGATCTCTATTTAAGAATGATAAATTTACATTTTCTCTTTTTTCATCGAATTCTAAAATCGCATATGTTTCTTCCCAATCTCCTCTAGTTTGCGATATACTACCAGGATTAATACAATATACTCCATTTATAGATTCACATAATGCAACATGACTATGACCATAAAATGCAAATTGAGCACCTTCATTTGCTGCATGTGCACTTAAAACTTCTCTATTTGATTTAATATCATATCTGTGCCCGTGTGTATAGAAATATTTAATATTCTCTATTTCTCCACTATTTTCTATTGGAAATTGAGGGTCAAAGTCACAATTCCCTTTTACACGCTTGAATAAACTTAATTCACTGTCATCATAATTAAATTCAGAATCTCCTAAGTGTAAAAATAAATCTGCATCTTTATGATAGTCATATAATTCATGAAGTATACCTTGCTCTCCGTGATTATCACTAACAATTATCCATTTCATTGAAATCGCTCCCCTATATCTTCATTCATAAGTTTAATAGCATTTCCTCTATGGCTAATTGCACTTTTCTCAGCTGCAGTTAACTCTGCCATAGTTTTATCTAACGATGGCACAAAGAATATTGGATCATAACCAAATCCATTCTCTCCTCTTTTTTCATCTATTATTTCTCCTTGTACTTTTCCTACATAAGTTACTGTATCTTTTCCTGGTTCACTTACAGCAATAGCACATATAAATTCAGCATTTTTATTTTCTTTATCTTTTAAGTTAGATAATAATTTTTCAATATTAGCTTGGTCATCTTTAGGTTCACCAGCGTAACGTGCTGAGTATATACCTGGCTCACCGTATAAAGCTTCAACGGACAATCCACTATCATCTGCTATCACAATTTTATTTAATGCTTTAGAAGCTGTTTCTGATTTTAAGATAGCATTCTCTTCAAAAGTTGTACCTGTTTCTTCTACATCAAAATCTGGTGCAATTTCTGATATACCTATCACATTTGCTTTAGGAAATATCGCTTTAAAATCTTCAATTTTACCTTTATTATTTGATGCAATTATAATGTCTTTCATAGTAGTCTCCCCTTACAATGTTATTCTTTCTACTTCTACATTTTCTATATGTAACCATTCTGTTATCGTTCGTGTAATGTGCTCAACATCACCATTGGCAAAGAATTTGTGCTGTGGGTTTGGCGTATAATAAGAATGTTCATTGCTAAAAGTTAACAACGCACTTACTTCCCTTGCTGTTTCTAAACCAGATGATATAACAGACTTTTCACCATCAAAATATTGATTGATTTGATTATAAATCAATGGATAATGTGTACAACCTAGAATTACTGTATCTGAATCATCATATCTCCATTGTTTCAATGTCTGATGGATAACGATACTTGTAATCGTCGGGTCTTTATATCTCATCTGTTCAACTAATGGTACAAATCCTGGACAAGCAATGCCTTTTACCTCTACTTGAGGGTTTATAGTCTTAATACTTCTTCTGTATGCTTCAGATTTAATAGTACCTTCAGTACCTAATACAAGAACACGATTATTTTTTGTTGTCATTATAGCAGTTCTTGAACCAGGATCTATTACACCTACAACTGGTATAGACAGTAATTCCTGTAAAGGTTTTAATGCTACAGCTGTAGCTGTATTACACGCTATAACTAACATTTTAATATCTTTTTTAACTAAAAAATTAGCAAGCTGTATAGTAAACTCTTTGACTTCTTCTCTCGACCTCGGACCATAAGGACATCTACCAATATCACCTAAATAATATATTGTTTCATTTGGTAATTGTCTCATAATTTCCTTAGCTACTGTCAAGCCTCCGACTCCTGAATCTATCACGCCTATTGGTTTGTTCATTGGTCTTCACTTCTCATTCTTTTTAACATGATATCTAAAGCTTCATTAAATTTGATTTTATCCTCGTCATTCATAACAGACAATAATTCTTCCGTATATCTTTGTCTTGCGTGAATCACTTCGTCAATTAAATGCTCGCCTTTTTCTAGTAATTTAACATGGAAAACTCTTTTATCATCAACAGATTGAATCCTCATTGCTAACTCTTTCTTTTCTAATTTATCAATGATGTCTGTTGTCGTAGAATATGCTAAAAATAATTTTTTAGATAATTCACCTATAGTAAGATTTTCATTTTCATATAACCATTGCAATGTTATAAATTGTGGTGGTGAAATATCATAAAGTTTTAATTGTGTTCTCGCTGTATATTTTGTTCTTTCTACAATATGTCTTAGAGAATATTCAATCTGTTTCGTAATATCTTCCATAATCGATGGTACCTCTTTTCAACTTCTTACTTATACACTTTATAATAACATATCAAATAACTTGAAGTTAATGAAATGCGTTGATTAAGCCTTATTAGTATAGATAAACATCCTTATATTAAAGCATAAAAAGAGCCAGTAAAAATTCAAAAATACAAGAATTTTTACTGGCTTATATAAACTAGACAATGATGTCACAGCACTAATATATAATATTAATATACTTGGTGATCTGAACCAAAGAATGATTTAAACATTTGGAATGTTGCTTCTCTGTTCATTGAAGCAATTGATGTAGTTAATGGGATACCTTTCGGACAAGCATTCACACAGTTTTGTGAACTACCACATTCTTGAATACCACCGTCAGACATCAACGCTTTAATTCTTTCGTCTTTTGTCATACTACCTGTTGGATGTAAGTTGAAAAGACGTACTTGAGAAATAGCTTGTGCCCCCATAAAATTATTATTTACGTTTATGTTAGGACATACTTCTAAACAAACACCACATGTCATACATTTTGATAATTCATATGCTGTTTGTCGTTTTTTCTCAGGCATACGAGGTCCAGGACCTAAATCGTAAGTACCATCGATTGGAACCCAAGCTTGTACTTTTTTCAAGTTATCAAACATACGAGAACGATCTACTTGTAAATCACGAACTACTGGGAATGCTTTCATTGGCTCAAGCTTTATAGGTTGTTCCAATTGATCAATTATTGCAGAACATGATTGACGCGCTTTACCGTTAATAACCATGGAACATGCACCACATACTTCTTCAAGACAGTTCATATCCCATGTCACAGGTGTCGTTTTTTCACCTTTTGAGTTAACAGGATTTCTTTGGATTTCCATCAATGCTGCAATCACGTTCATGTTTGGTCTATATGGAATCACAAACTTTTCGTCATATGACTGTGATTTGTCATTTTCTTGACGAGTTATGATTAATGTAATTGTTTTGTCTTCTTGATTTTGTCCTTGTGCATTTTGTTCAACTGTTTGAGAGTCTGCCATTATCATTTACCTCCTTTAGATTTCTGTGAGTAATCTCGTTTACGAGGTTCAATGTGACTAATATCAACATCTTCATATGAAAATTCAGGTGCCTCTTCAGCTCCTCTGAATTGTGCTATTGTAGTTTTTAACCATTCTTCATCATTACGGTCAGGGAATTCTGGTTTGTAATGTGCACCACGAGATTCATTACGATTGTATGCACCAATTGTAATAACCCTAGCAAGCACTAACATGTTCCATAATTGACGCGTAAAGAATACAGCTTGGTTACTCCAAGTTGACGTATCTTCCATATCAATATCTTGATATCTTTCCATTAATTCTACTATTTTCTTATCTGTTTCTAACAGTTTGTCATTATGACGTACAACTGTTACATTCGCCGTCATAATTTCGCCTAGCTCTTTGTGTAATTTATATGCGTTTTCAGTACCTTTTAGATTTAATAAGTGATCGAATTTTTCTTGTTCTTCGTCAATACGTTTTTGATATAATTCTTCATCTAACTCTGTATATGAAGTTTCGATATTTTTAACGTATTCCATTGCGTTAGGACCAGCTACCATACCGCCATAAATTGCAGATAATAACGAGTTAGCGCCTAATCTGTTACCACCATGCTGAGAAAAGTCACATTCTCCTGCAGCGAAAAGACCTTTAATATTGGTCATTTGATCAAAGTCTACCCATATGCCGCCCATCGAATAGTGAACAGCTGGGAATATTTTCATTGGGACTTTACGAGGGTCGTCACCAGTGAATTTTTCATATATTTCAATTATACCACCAAGTTTAACATCTAACTCATGAGCATCTTTATGTGATAAATCTAGGTATACCATGTTTTCGCCATTAATACCTAATTTTTGGTTTACACATACATCAAATATTTCACGAGTTGCGATATCACGTGGTACTAAGTTACCATAGTCAGGATATTTTTCTTCTAAGAAATACCAAGGTTTACCGTCTTTATAAGTCCAAATACGGCCACCTTCACCACGAGCTGACTCACTCATTAATCTTAATTTATCATCGCCCGGAATTGCTGTAGGGTGAATTTGGATAAATTCACCATTCGCGTATTTAGCACCTTGTTGATAAACAACAGATGCAGCTGAACCAGTATTAATCATTGAGTTTGTTGACTTACCAAAGATAATACCAGGTCCACCTGTTGCCATAATAACAGCGTCTGAACCAAATGATTCTATTTTAGCAGTTTTTAAGTTTTGAGCTATAATACCGCGAGCTGCATCTTCGTCATCTTTAACAATGCCTAAAAACTCCCAGCCTTCGTATTTAGTTACTAAACCTTGTACTTCGAATCTTCTAACTTGTTCATCTAATGCATATAGTAATTGTTGTCCTGTAGTTGCACCAGCAAAAGCTGTTCTATGATATAATGTTCCACCAAATCTACGGAAGTCTAAAAGACCTTCAGGTGTACGGTTAAACATTACGCCCATTCTATCTAATAAGTGGATAATACTTGGTGCTGCTTCAGTCATTCTTTTAACCGGTGTTTGGTTAGCAAGGAAGTCCCCACCATATACAGTATCATCGAAGTGAATAGATGTAGAGTCACCTTCACCCTTAGTATTAACTGCACCATTAATACCACCTTGAGCACAAACAGAGTGTGAACGTTTAACTGGTACTAATGAGAACAAGTCAACATGTGCACCTTTTTCCGCAGCTTTAATTGTTGCCATTAAACCAGCTAAACCACCACCGACAACAATAATTTTGTTGTTTGCCATAAAAATTGTCACTCCCCTAAAAAGTATAAATCTTATACGAACGCGAATATAGCTCTTAAGCCAATAATACTAATAACGATAAATACGAATAATGTTACATAAGTCATATAGCGTTGTGACTTAGGCGATTGTGTGATCCCCCAAGTGATACAGAATGACCATAAACCATTTGAGAAATGGAATATAACACTTATTACGCCGATAACATATAACGTTACTGAAATAGGATTAGATAATATATCTGAAACCATATCAAAATCAATATGATGTCCTAATGCTGCCTGTATACGCGTTTGATAAACGTGTACAGCAATGAATATAAACGAGATAACACCTGTTATACGTTGGAATAAAAACATCCAGTTTCTAAATAATGATTGTCTGCCTACATTTTCTTTAGCTGTAAACGCTATGTATAATCCATATATAGCGTGGAATAATATAGGAATATAAATTATTACCACTTCTAAAACGATTTTGAATGGTAAATGCCACATAAAGTCTGAAGCTTTATTAAATGCCTCTGGACTAATAGTTGCAAAATGGTTAATTACCAAATGCTGAATCAAAAATATTCCTATAGGAATTACACCTAACATTGAATGGATACGACGTAAAATAAACTGATTTTCGCTTGACGCCAAAAGAAGTCCCCCCTAACTTTAATCTATAACTCGATTGTGTCTATATTTTCTTTTATAACTGAAAACGATTACATGTGTATTAAAAAAAACACAATGAGCATTACATGTATATTGTAACATTATTACATAAGATTTTGGGTATGAGAATTATTCTCATACCCATATAATTGGATTTTCTATTGTAATATTATTCTTTACTATCAAGTTTTACTTTTAGGTTGTGGGCGACTTTCTGAGGCAATCCAATTTTCATAAATTCTTCTTCATTAGATTCTCTCATTTTTTTAATTGAACCAAAATGTTTTAATAAATTTTGTTTTCGTTTTGGTCCTATACCTTCTATTTCATCTAATACAGATTTTAAAGAAGTTTTTTGTCTTGTTGATCGATGGAATGTAATAGCAAATCTATGAACTTCATCTTGAATTCTTTGTAATAAATAAAAAGCTTGAGAATTTTTCTTTAGTGGTATAATTTCTGCTTGCGTACCATATAATAACTCAGAAGTTTGATGTTTATCATTTTTGCTAAGCCCTGCTATTGGAATATCTAAGCCTAGTTCATTTTCTAAAACTTCTCTTACTGAAGACATGTGTCCTTTACCACCATCGACTATAATTAAATCAGGAATTGGTAAACCTTCTTTTAATACTCTCGTATAACGTCTTCGAACTGCTTCTTGCATTGATTTATAATCATCTGGTCCATCAACTGTTTTAATTTTATACTTTCGATAATCTTTCTTGCTTGGTTTTCCATCTACGAAAGCAATCATAACAGAAACAGGATGAACACCTTGTATATTAGAATTATCAAAAGCTTCTATTCTAATAGGTGTTTGTATTCCCATTGAATCTCCTAAATCCTCAATAGCTTTAATTGTTCTAGATTCATCTTTAGCAATTAATTCGAATTTATTATTTAATGAAATATTAGCATTTTTAATTGCTAAATCTACCATTTCTTTCTTCTTACCTCTTTGTGGTTGAATAACTTTTGAATCAACAACAGACTCTACTGTTTTTTTGTCTAGATTTTTTGGAATGTGAATTTCTTTCGGTGTTAAATGTTGGTTCAACGTATAAAATTGACCAATAAATGTATAGAATTCTTCTTCAGCAGTTTGAATAATTGGAATCATAGAAGCCTGTCTTTCAATTAGTTTACCTTGTCTAATGAAAAATACTTGGATACATATCCAACCTTTATCTACTGAATAACCGAAGATATCTCGCATTGTCATGTCAGCTGACATCATATTTTGTTTATAATTCAACATTTCAATATGCTTAATTAAATCTCTATATTCTTTTGCTTCTTCAAATTTTAATGCTTCACTTGCTGCATTCATTTTATCGTGTAGATCATTCACTATCGTTTTATCATCACCGTTTAAAAAGTCAGTAATTTCTTTAATCATTTGTTGATATTGAGCTTGTTCAACCGGATAAACACATGGACCTAGACATTGACCGATATGATAATAAAGACAAACTTTATTAGGCATTGTAACGCATTTTCTAAGTGGATATATTCTGTCTAATAACTTTTTAGTTTCTTGTGCTGCATATGCGTTTGGATAAGGGCCAAAATATTTACCTGAATTTTTCTTTACTGTGCGTGTTACGAGTAAACGTGGATGTTCTTCATTTGTTATTTTAATAAATGGATAACTCTTGTCATCTTTTAATAAAATATTATATCGTGGTTGATGCTTCTTAATTAAGTTTAATTCTAGTAACAAAGACTCTATTTCACTAGAAGTTACGATAAACTCGAAATCTCTTATTTCCCCGACTAAACGTGTTGTTTTTTCATCATGTGCTCCCGTAAAATAGCTTCTAACCCTATTTCTTAAACGTTTAGCTTTACCAACATATATTACTGAATTGTGTCTATCTTTCATAATATAACAACCAGGTTCTGTAGGTATAACTTCTAGTTTTTGTTTAATTTTCTTTTGGTAGTCTTCCACAAAATTCACCTACCTTTATAACTTTTTAATATTATTATATCAATAAATCGTCTGCCTACCAAAACATACGTTCTATTTACAATGTAAAAAGAGTAGGATAAAAATCTAATTTTTAAATAAGATTTCATAGTCCCACTCTAGCAATTCTAACTAGTATTGATAAAACGTTAATGGAACGCATTAGTAAGCCAGTCAGTCATCTATTGCCAATATAACAAATCAGGCTGAGACATTGATTAATGTCCCAGCCTGATGATTGGATTTAAGATTAATAATGTTTAGCTAAAACTTGCTCTAGTTGTTCTTTAGGTTGGAAACCTACAACTTTATCAACAGGTTCGCCGTCTTTAAATACGATTAATGTAGGAATACTCATCACTTCATATTTAGCTGCTGTTTCTTGGTTTTCATCAACATCTAATTTAACTATATTTGCTTTACCTTCAACGTCTTTAGCTAAATCTTCTAATACTGGTGCAATCATTTTACAAGGTCCACACCAAGGTGCCCAGAAATCTACTAAATTAACGCCTTCTTTAATTTGTTCGTCAAAGTTTGAATCAGTTGCTTTTACTAATGCCATAGGAAATATCCTCCTTGATAATTAATGATATAGTGAGTATAGCACGGTTCATAGACCGATGCATGTTGTTTGCTCACACTGTATTGTACTTCATGATGTACTGTTAATCAATCACTTAAAATTAGGTGTTCTTTTTGAAATAAAAGCGTCAATTCCTTCTTGAGCATTTTCTGTTTCAATGATATCTACGAAATGTCTTTCCTCAATTTGATCACTTTCTAATGATATATCCAGATTAGACATTTGCTTAATTACTTTAATAGAATCTGATGATTTACTCGCTATGTTAAAGGCTAACTCTTTCGTTACATTATCTAATTCATTTTGTTCAACAATATCATTAAATAAATGTGATACATCTTCAGGCTTTATCATATCTCCAGTTAATGCGATTTGAAGTGCTTTATGTTGACCTATCATTGCGGATAGCCTTCTCACACCACCAAATCCAGGAAAAATACCTAAATTAACTTCTGGTAACCCTACTTTAGTGTCATTCGTTATAATTCTCATATCACATGCTAAAGCCAATTCTAAACCTCCGCCTAAGCATACGCCGTGAATAGAACTAATTACTGGTTTGTGGCATGTTTTAATCAATCTAAATAGTTTTGCACTTGTCGAAGCTAAATTTAACCTTTCATGCTTGGATAGTTCAAGGAATGATTTGATATCTGCTCCAGCTGAAAAACATTTCTCATTCCCTTTAATTACTATTACTTTAACATCATTGCCAAATCCTATTTCTTCTATAGCTCCTATAATTTGATTTAAAACCGCTTCGTTCAAAACATTTACAGGGCCATTATTAAGTTCAATAAACAAAACATTTTGTTCTATATTAGTTTTTATCATGACACTTCTCCTTATAAGAAAATTAAATAAGCGATACCTGCTATAAATGTTAAAGCAGAAATAACGATTAATACTTTAGCAAGCTTATACATATCAAAATTATCCAATATGTTTCCTCCTTATTTCAATGTCACTACAGTAACACCAAATCCACCTTCTGAAGGCATACCTGTCCTAAAGCTGTCGACTGAACGATGTCGTTTCAAATGTTCTGTCACACCTTTTTGTAACGCACCAGTACCTTTACCATGAATAATATTTACTGTACCATAATTTGATAAAACTGCTTGATCAAGATATTGGTCTAATTCTATCATAGCTTCTTCGTAACGATAACCACGTAAGTCTAAATCCATTTTTATAGTAGATCTATTGGTTCTTGGCACGACTTTTTGTGGTTGTTGTTTTTTCTTATCTAGTTTCTCTAAATCTTTAATTTCTATTTTCATTTTGAGAATACCCATCTGAACAATCGCTTCCTCATCACTAGCAATATCAATGACTTCACCTTTTTGTCCATACGATAATACTTTAACATCGTCACCTACTTCTATTTTATCATGACGTTCTTTCTGTACATTCTGTTTAATGGATTCTGCTGTATATTGGTTATCTAAACGTTTTTTGCGTTCAATTAATTCATGTTCTTTTACTTCAGCGCCAGATTTATCTCTCATATCTCGCAATTCTTGTAAAATATTTTCTGCTTCTCTAGTTTTTTGTTTCACTTCTTGATTTGCTTTATTGCGTGCTTCATCCATTAATTGAGTCTTGAATTTTTCAAAACGTTGTAACTCTTGAGATAGTGATTGATGTAGTTCTTGTGATTCTTGTTTTAATTTTTCCACTTCAATTCTATCATTTTCCACTGTTTTAGCATTCTTTTCTAACGACTCAATCATGACATTAATTTCTTTCTCATCTTGACCAATTAGTGATTTAGCATGATTAATTAACTCATTTTTTAATCCTAGTTTTTTCGAAATTTCAAACGCATTAGATCTTCCCGGTATACCCATTAATAATTTATAAGTTGGTTTTAGAGTCTCTACATCAAATTCCACACTTGCATTCATCACTTTGTCTCTATTGTAACTATAAGCTTTAAGTTCTGGATAATGTGTTGTAGCCATTATTAATGCATCTCTTTCAATTGTATAATCTAATATACTCATCGCTAATGCAGCACCCTCACTTGGATCAGTACCTGCCCCAAGCTCATCAAATAAGATTAATGAATCTTTATCTGCGTGCTCGATAATATTAACAATATTCTTCATATGTGATGAAAAAGTAGATAGAGATTGCTCTATAGATTGTTCGTCACCAATATCACAAAATACATTTTTAAATATTGTAATGATTGAACCGTCTAAAGTTGGAATTAATAAACCAGATTGCGCCATTAATGTGATCAAACCAACTGTTTTTAAAGTTACTGTCTTACCGCCTGTATTAGGACCAGTTATAATAACAGCATTTATATCTTCCTTAAATTCAATCGTATTGCTAACCACTTCATTTTCATTGATTAGTGGATGTCTTGCTTTAGGTAAATATATAGCTCTATCTTCAGAAAGAATAGGTTTTGTTGCTTTTATAGTCGTACAAAATTTGGCTTTAGCAGTTATAAAATCTAAATGACCCATTATTTCTGTGCTTGTTAGTAATTCATAAGATACACCGCTAACTAGTTCTGTAAGAATATATAGCAATCTATCCCTTTCTTCTTTTTCTTTCACTTTTACTTGTGCAATCTGATTATGCATTTCAACAATTGCACTAGGTTCTATATATAAAGTTTGGCCGGATGCAGACTGATCATGTACGATACCACTGAAATCTTGACGGTATTCAGCTTTAACAGGTAATACATGTCGATCATTTCTCACTGTAACAATCGAATCTGATAATTTCTTCTGATTCGATTGAGATCTTACCATTTGTTCCAATCTTGATTTAATACGGTCGTTCGTTTTTTTAATTTGATATCTCAATTCCGCTAATTTAGGACTAGCCGTATCAAATAAGTCATGTTCATCACATTGTTCATTTATTTGATTTAACAATTCACTGAGCACCGGTAATCGAGAAACTTGTTCGTCTATTATTGGATACAGAATATCTTCATCTTCTTCTACAATGCTTGCATAAAATGTTTTAAATCTATTTTGAACTTGTATATTTCTTTTAATTTGATTAAGTTCTTCGACATTTAATAAACTTCCTATTTCAGACCTTCTTACAAGAGATTTAATATCTTGTAATCCTGAATATCCTGGCACCCTATGTTTATTATATATTTGTGTCATTTCATCCGTTTCATTTAAACTATGTTGAACAGATGCATAATCATCACTTGGTTTAAGCTCTTCAATTAAGCGTGTCGCAATGTCACTTGTAGCATGAGCTGATAATTTTTGAATAATTAAGGGATATTCAAGAACTTTTAATGTTTTTTCATTCATTTTATCTTCCCTCTTCTATTTGTACATTATTTATTAGAACGAATCCATTCTTTAAATGAATCACGATCTTTAGTATTTATAACTTGGTCTTTTTTGACCCATCCTTTTTGTGCAGTACCGACGCCATATTTCATAAAATCAAAGTGATCGATATGATGAGCGTCTGTATTAATAGTAATCATTAAATCAGGATGTTTTTTTAATACTTCTGCATTTAAATCCAATCTTTGTGGATTTGCATTTAATTCTAAAACAGTATTTGTTTTTTTAGCCATCTCAATAAGTTGTTCAATATTAACTTTATAACTATCTCTTCTACCTATAATACGGCCTGTAGGATGAGCTATATGTCTTACATATGGGTTCTCACATGCATTTCTTAACCTATTCATAATTTCTTCTTCAGTTTGATTAAAGCTTTGATGAATGGCAGCAATTACATAATCTAATTCTTTTAATACTTCGTTAGGATAATCTAAAGTACCATCTGGTTTAATGTCCATTTCTGTACCACTATAGATATCAATTTCTTTATATTTTTCGTTTAATTGTTTGATTTTTTCATTTTGTTCTAAAAGTCGATCTATAGATAATCCGTTAGCTACTGCAAGGCTTCTAGAATGATCAGTTATACATATGAATTGATAACCTTTCTCTATCGCAGCTTCTATCATCTCTTCTAATTTAAAGGCACCATCACTATAAGTTGTATGCATATGGATATCACCATTGATATCACTTAATTGAACAATATCACTAATATCTTTATCAAATTCTGTACCATCTTCACGCATAGTTGGAGGAACATACGGTACATTGAAGTGATTATAAATAGCTTTTTCATTATCATAAGTAATTATATTACCGTTACTTTCTTCAATACCATATTCACTTACTTTTTCATTTCTTTCTTTAGCCAATTGCCTAATTCTTATATTATGATCTTTTGAACCTGTAAAATGTTGCAAAGTATGGTAGAAAGCTTCAGGCTTAATCATTCTGAAGTCTACACCTATTACATCTTCTTCAATTAATATATCTAATGAGACTTTAGTTTTACCTACAGCAATTTGTTCTTGTATGTCTGGGAATTGTAAAAGCGCTTGTTGAACATCCATCTCATTTTCAGTAGAAATAATATAGTCTAAATCTTTGCTCGTTTCTTTCATTCTTCTGAAACTACCCGCAACATGATATTCAATTATGCCATCAATATCATCTAAAAAGCGATTAATCACTTCGTGTGCTTTAATCATTGTATTGATTGGATAACGTTCAGGTCTTTGTCCTAGAACTTTAGCTTCTTCTAGTAACTTCTGTTCCGTTTTTTTAGCAAAACCTGGTAAAGCTGAGACTTCATTATTTTCACAAGCTTTTATTAAATCTTCTTTATTTTTTATATTTAATTCTTTGTATAATTTTGCGACTTTTTTACTGCCAAGACCTGGAATTTTTAAAAGCGGAATCAAGCCTTCTGGTATTTCTTCTTTAAGTTCATCTAAATAACTTTGTTTACCTGTTTCTAAATATTCATTAATTACTTCTCCAACACCTTTACCTATTCCTTTCAGTGTTGTGACATCATCAATTTCTTGTATCGTTCTTTCATCAGTTTCTAAGGATTGACTAGCTTTTCTATATGCTGATACTTTAAAAGGATTCTCCCCTTTAATTTCCATATATACTGCAATTGTCTCAAGCATTTTCACTATATCTTTTTTCGTTAACATATCTATTCCTCCGTAAAAAAAGTCATAGGTTGGCCCATGACTTAGTTCAATATGATTCAATTAATTTGAAAGCCAATTTACTAACAAATCAGATAAGAATGGTGTTTTTGTTAATACAAGATTCCCTACAGAAGATTGGTGTAAAGCTTCTATAAACATAGGTATAGGTATCACTGCAACAGTAGCAAGTATTATAATCACGATAATATATGTTTCTATAAAACCAAGTACCATAGCAAAGTATCGCGCATACTTACCACCGAATTCCATTTGATGATAAAAATCAAATACAGTAGAAATTACTTGTAAAATTATTTTAGTCAAAACAAATAAAATGAGAATTGCCATAATATTATAAAATGCATCCTCATTATTAATATTTTTAAATATTGCATTAGTACCTTCAGTAGATGCACTTGGATAAGGAAGTAAAAGATGTAATTGCTTACTAAATGGCGCATAGCAAATTACTGCTACTACAAGTGCAGAAATTGTACTTATAGCATGTAAAGACTCTAATACCAAACTTCTTCTATAACCAATGATGACACCTAATATTAAACATATAATAACTAGTAATGTAATCATTCTAAATTTCCTTTATTTTTTAATTGTTTTATTTCTTCTTGGAGCTTTTCATTCTCTTCTTCCAATTTAACATACTCGTGCATCACATTTACAGCAGTGAGAACTGATTTACGTGTTGTATCCAACCCAGCATTTAATTGACCCAATGCTTTAATCTTCTCATCTACTCTACCAGCTACATAACGAATATGAGATGGATCGTCTTCTCCAATTATTGTATAATGTTGATCATTTATAACTACTGTTACTCTGTTTTTGTTTTCACTCATTATACTACCCCTGTTCAAATTATAAATGGATTATTCTATACTTAATCATAATATATTATACATGACATATGTTCATTTGTGTATGATAATCCACTAACTTCCCAATAGAATATTCGTTTTTACCAAAAAATTATGATAATCTTAACTAAGAAAATATATTAAAGGCAGGATATACATTGTGGGAAATATCGTTAAAGTAATAGACACGCAAACCATCAATCATTTAATTAATCAATATAACATGGAAACAACTGGTCTTCCTAATGGTACCATTGCACGAAAAAAAATTAAAAGTACTCAAGTACAAATTTATCGTTCTAAAAAAATTATGTTTCAAGGTAAAGATGCAGAACAAGTAGCTTCACAACTACTTGGAATTAAAATCGAATCATCTCAACCCCAAAAAACTAGTACATCTAATAAAGTTTATAATTTCGACAAGCATAATACTATAGGCAGCGATGAGGCAGGCAGTGGTGATTATTTTGGGCCATTAACAGTTTGTGCAGCTTATGTTTCCAAGAAAAATGCAGAAATTTTAAAAACTATAGGTGTTATGGATTCTAAATCACTGACTGATGCTAAAATTGTACAGTTAGCAGAGCAAATCATTGAAATTTGTCCTCATTCGCTCATAGTTCTTGATAATGATAACTATAATAAAAAGCAACTTGACGGTTGGAGTCAAGTAAAAATGAAAGCTGTATTACATAACCAAGCAATTACTAATGTTATATCACGTATAGATGAAAATGAATTAGAACAGATTGTCATTGACCAGTTTGTTCAAGCTAGTACATATGAACGCTATACAGCAAGCCCTATGCCTAGAAAAGATATTACATTTTTTGAAACAAAAGGTGAATCAAAATCAATTGCTATAGCTGCAGCAAGCATTATCGCTAGATATGCTTTCGTAAAACATATGGATAAAATCGCGAAAGATTTAAATATGATTATACCTAAAGGCGCTAGTAGTAAAGTCGATTTAGAAGCTGCTAAAATCGCTCAGAGATATGATATGCACCAACTCGATAAAATCTCGAAAAAACATTTTAAAAATAGAGAAAAAGTTTTAGATTTAATTAACCGTAAAAGGAGAAATTAATATGCTGCTCATAACTATAGGTTGGCAAGTTATCTTAGCCATTCTTATTATGTGTTATTTAATATGGTTTATCGGAAAACAAATTACAAAAATGAGTAAACGTAAAAAGAAATAATAATTCTCATGTAAACATTCAATATTATAAATATCGAAATGAAAAACGCCAATCCGTGAATTGTAAACTCATGGATTGGCGTTTTTGTTTTGTTAATTATGATCTCAACGTGGCACCTTGTTGTTCTAGTGCTTTTAGTATTTGATTGTGTACAGCTGTAACTTTTTCTTCAGTTAGTGTGTCATTTACATCTAAGTAATCTATACGGATAGCTACTGATTTCTTGCCTTCTTCCATATGTTCACCTTCATAAACGTCAAATACTTCTGTATGATTTAAGATTTCTTCACCATTTTCATTAATAGTATTAATTAATGAAGAAGCTGAAACTTCAGTACCTACAACTAAAGCAACATCTCTTGATACACCTGGGAATCTTGGTATAGGTGCATATTCAATTTTACCTACTGGATGCTCTAATATTCTAGTGAAGTTTAGTTCAAAAACATACGTACGGTCTAAATCATTTTCTTTCTCTACAGTTGGATGCAGCTCTGCAATTAAGCCGATTACTTCATCATCTAACTTTACATATGCTGTTCTACCTGGGTGTAATAAATCTACTTTAGTAGTTTCAAATGTAAAACGTACATTTAATTGTTCCGCAATACGTTCCACGATGCCTTTTACTAAATAAAAGTCTACTGGTTCATCTTTTTGTTGCCAACGATTACCTGAATATTGTCCTGTTAGTATTCCACTTAAGAACTCCACTTCAGTTGGCAACTCATCTTGACCGTTACCATAAAAGACTTTACCTAATTCATATAATGCTACATTTTTATTCTTTCTAGCAACGTTATAACGTGTTGCATCAATCAATCTTGGTAATATGCTTTGACGTAAAACAGCTTGATCTTCACTCATAGGCATCATCAACTCAACGACATCATGTTGATTGATTGTAAATTGAGTAGCTATATCTTTACTCACTAAAGAGTATGTTATCGCTTGGTCTAAACCTGCACCTTCTAGAATTTCTTTTACTTTACGTGTTTTTAGTTGATTATCTGTTAAATAACCTGCTGTAGCATTTTCAAAGTTTGGTAAAGTTGATGGCAATTGGTCGTAACCGTATATTCTCGCTACTTCTTCGATTAAATCAGCTTTAATTGTAATATCATTACGTCTTGAAGGAACAGTTACTTCAAAGTCTTCACCTGTAATATTAGTAGTGAAACCTAAACGATTGAAAATTGTATCAATCTCGTCTGTCGATAAATTAAATCCAATTAACTCATTCACATCGTGTGTTGAAATACTGATTACTTTAGAAGTTGCAGGTAAAGTTCCGTCCGATACAACTTCGTTTAACACTTTTGCTCCTGCGATTTCTTGTAATAAATAAGCTGCTCTATTTAATGCCTCAAGTACTCTTTCACTTGCAACACCTTTTTCGAATCGATTTGATGCTTCACTACGTAGACCTAATCTTCTAGATGTTTGACGAATATTAGTTGCATTGAATAATGCACTTTCAATTACAACGTTCACAGTGTTTTCTGTTACTTCAGAAAAATCTCCACCCATCACACCAGCTATTGCGATTGGTTCTTTACCGTTAGTAATTACAATGTCCGAAGTTTTTAAAGTTCTTTCAACATCATCAAGTGTTGTCATTTTTTCTTCCTCTTTAGCATAACGAGCAACAATTTCTTTAGAACCAATTTGATCTTGATCAAACATATGAAGTGGTTGACCGTATTCAAGCAATACATAGTTTGAAACATCAACTACATTATTGATTGGACGAATACCTGATTTCATTAATCTTGATTGTAGCCAAGTTGGTGATGGTTCTATCGTGACATTTTTAACTATTCTAGCTGAATAAAACGGCACCGCTTCTGTATCTTCAACAGTAATTGATAGTTCATCAGAAGCTTTTGCAGTGGTTTCATTAACGTTTGTATTTGGATACTTAATATCTTGACCATACAAAGCACTAACTTCATGTGCAGCACCTAGCATACTTAAGCAGTCAGCTCTATTAGGTGTTAAATCAAAGTCCATTACTTGATCATCTAATAATAAAGCTTCTAACGCATCATTTCCTGGTGTTGGCTCATTTGAAAATACATAAATACCGTCTGCATACTTTTTAGGTAAGACGTTTTGATCTATACCAATTTCTTGTAGAGAACAAATCATGCCTTCAGAAACTTCGCCTCTTAATTTAGCTCTTTTAATTTTAACCCCGCCAGGCAATCTTCCACCGACTTTAACAACAATAACATGTTGGCCTTCATCGACATTTGGCGCACCACAAACAATTTGTACATGTTCTTCTTCACCAACATCTACTTTACAAATATTTAATTTATCTGCTTCTGGATGTTTTTCTTTAGAAACGACGTGACCTACGACTAATTTCTTAATATCTTTACTATAGTCCGTAATGCTATCTACTTCTATACCACTTCTTGTTATTTTTTCTGCTAGTTCTTCAATACCAGCATCTATTTTTATAAATTCATTTAACCATTCTTTACTTACTAACATTACGCTTCACCACCATCTTCTACAGGCTTAAATTGTTCTATAAATCTCACATCATTAGTATAGAAGTGTCTTATATCCTCAATTCCATATTTCAACATAGCTAATCTATCTGGCCCTAATCCGAATGCAAATCCAGAATATTTATTTGAGTCAAACCCAGCCATTTCTAATACGTTAGGATGTACCATACCTGAACCTAATACTTCTATCCAACCAGTTTGTTTACACACATTACATCCTTTACCTTTACATTTAAAACAGGATACGTCTACTTCAACTGAAGGTTCTGTAAATGGGAAGAAGCTTGGTCTTAAACGTATTTCTCTATCTTTACCAAATAATTTACGTACCAATAGTTCTAGAGTACCTTTTAAATCACTCATTTTAATGTTCTCTGCAACTACTAACCCTTCGATTTGAGTAAATTGATGACTATGTGTTGCATCATCAGAATCTCGTCTATAAACTTTACCTGGACAAATAATTTTTACTGGACCTTTACCATTTCTTTTTTCTAAAGTTCTAGCTTGAACTGGAGATGTGTGTGTACGCAATAAAACTTCTTCTGAAATATAGAAAGTATCTTGCATGTCTCTCGCTGGATGTGATTTAGGTAAATTTAAAGCTTCAAAGTTATAATAGTCCGATTCAACTTCATAACCTTCAACGATTTCATATCCTAATCCAATAAATAAATCTTCTAAATCTTCATTAATTTTAGTCAGAGGATGTTTTGCTCCTAATGCCACTTTTCTACCAGGCAAAGTTACATCTATTGTTTCATTCTCTAGTTGTTCATTTAACGCTTCTTCTTCTAATAATTCTCTTTTAGATTCAATTTCAACTTCAACAGCGTTACGTACTTCGTTAACTAATTGACCAAATTCTGGTCTTTCTTCTTTAGGTAAATCTTTCATTTCTTTCATCAAACTTGTAATAACGCCTTTTTTACCTAAGTAATTTACTTTAACATCTTGTAATGATCTTTCAGCTTTAGCTTCGTTTATGCGAACAAGCGCTTCTTGTCTTAAATCTGAAAGTTTCTCGCGTAATGACATATATATCCTCCTATTTAGTCGAAAAAAAAGACTTCCACCCCTCAATAATAGAGGGACGAAAGTCTTCCGTGGTACCACCCAAATTTATACATACTCATGCATACACTTATATGTTGATAACGGATCTACATTCCGACTTAAATTTCTTTAAGTTGCCAAAAGGATGAAAAAAATTAAGTCACAACATAGGATTTTTCAGTCACGAATCCATTCCCTTTCATGCGCGAACATTAATTTACGTCCTTTTATTAGCTCATATTGATTATGAAATCATTATATAAAATTATACATGAATGGTCAACCTCTCAAGTGATAGAGTAAAATACCACTAGATACAGCTACATTTAAGCTTTCAGCTTGGCCATATATAGGTATATTTAAGTTCTGGAATGTTTCTTGCAATAATGATTCATCAACACCACTGCCTTCATTACCCATAATTAAAGCAAAATTGTCTTGTTTTTCAACAGTGTTATATGGCACTGCGTTCTGTAAACTCGTTCCAAATACTTTGCCATCAAACGATTGTATAAATGTTAATAAATCTTCTTCAATGATTGGCAAATGGAACACGCTACCTTGTGATGCTCTTAACACCTTATCTTGATAAGGGTCTGCACTGCCTTTAGAATAAATAACTGCATCCATACCAGACGCATCTGCATTACGAATAAGTGCCCCCATGTTTCCAGGGTCTTGTACTCTATCTAAAATAAGCACTTGTTTAAAAACATCTGCTTCGTAATTTGGAATATCAACAACAGCGAATATACCTTGTGGTGTAGTTGTGTCCGACAATGCTTCAGCTACTTTAAAATTTATAATATAAGCATTTTCCGCATAATCTATAATTTGTTCATCTAATCTTGAAAAATCTACTGATAATAAAGAATTTATTTTTAGTTGACTGCGAAATGCTTCTTCAACTAAATGATAACCTTCAATAAGAAATTGCCCTTGTTTTATTCTGTCTTTCTTTTTCTTTAATTTATTAATTTGTTTTATTTTATTATTTTGTGCTGAAGTGATTTCTTCCATATAATCTCCTCGTGTTTACGTAATCTTATGTATCTATTATATATGATAACCACATATTTTCATATAAATAAAAAAACGCCCTTAAAAGGACGTTGTAATATAACTTATTATTTAGAAACGACTTCTTTACCTTTGTATGATCCACATGCTTTACATACACGGTGAGATAATTTCATTTCTCCACAGTTAGAACATTCTACCATGCCTGGTACTGAGATTTTGAAATGAGTACGACGTTTTCTTTTAGCTGCTTTTGAAGTTCTTCTTTTTGGAACTGCCATGTTTAATTCCTCCTTAAATTTTATAAACACTAGTTCGATTATTTTTCATCATCGAAGAATTGTTGTAATTTTTGAAGTCTTGGATCAACTTTACGTTCGCTATCTTCTTGATCTGAAGTTTCAGTTGATTCAATTTGATCTTCGCCAATAACTTCCCAACCATTGCCTGCCATTGAAATATCTTCACTACCTTCAGAAAATACGCGTTGTGGCTTTTCTAAAATAACGAGTTCTTCGATAATCGGTAATAAATTAATCATACCGCCTTCGACTTTATGTCTAAGACCGTCTTCTTCTTCTTCATCACCATCGCTAAACTCATCTAATTCGAATATTTCCGTTGAAGTAGTATCAAATGGTAGATCTACTGGCTTTAAAGTACGGGCACATGGTAACGTCAATACACCGCTAATGTCAAGATTGACAATTATCTCATGCATTCGCACTTGTACGTCTCCTGTTACTTTTATTGGAGATATATCGATAAGTTCATCTACTCGTTCAGTAAGATATTTCATATCGATTTCTTTATCAAAAGTAAATGGTTCGTCTTGGTATTTATTAAGTTGTGTTATTGACCACTTCATCTAGGTTCACCTCTTACAAACACAAAAATTATTGTAACCTTAACGACAACGTTTGTCAAGATTTTTTCTTAACATTCATTATCTGATACAATACTAATGATGAAGTGAAATGAGGGGAATTGCAAATGAAAAGTGTTGCTTTAATTACAGAGTATAATCCGTTTCATAATGGCCATGTTTATCATGCTGAACTATCTAAAAACATAACAAACAGCGATGTATCAGTCGCTGTTATGAGTGGATCGTTTACGATGCGAGGAGAACCAGCAATTTTGAATAAATTTCAACGTGCTAAAATGGCTGTTCAATATGTAGATTTAGTAGTGGAATTACCACTTATTTATGCAATATCTTCCGGAGAACTTTTTGCTCAAGGTGGTGTTGATATAGCAGAACAATTTAAATGTAATTATTTATCTTTTGGTAGCGAGTCAGGAAACGTTAATGATATTAAAGAGACTATTAGTCAAATTGAAGATATAAAAAATGATATACGATATAAGGAAATGATTAAAGAAGGAAAATCTCACCCTAGAATCATCTCTGAATTAATTCAAGATTCAAAGTTATTATCAGGCTCTAATAATTTATTGGCTATAGAATACGTCAGACACATAATAAACAACGACCTTAATATCGAACCAGTGACTATACAACGAAAAGACAACTTATTTCTAGATTCAAGCTTAAATCAACGCTCACACATTTCCAGTGCAACCTCAATAAGAAATGCATACTTTTCAAATGATGAGCAATATAAACTAAGTTTACCTGAATTTAGCTCTAACTTATTAAGTTCACATAAAGGTGTAAACTGGGATGATTTTTTCCCATTATTAAAATGGACTATTTTGAGATCAAGTACAAAAGAATTACAAGAAATTTATATGATGACTGAAGGGTTAGAATATAAACTAAAGAAAGAAATAGAAGATAGTCAGACTTTCGATGAATTCGTATCGCGCATTAAATCAAAAAGATATACTTGGACGCGTATTCAAAGATTACTAACTGCTACATTACTCAACATCAAAAATATAGATGTAAACTCTTATAAACCACAAGCAATTCGTGTATTAGCAATGTCCGAACAAGGTAGAAAATACATTAAAGAAATACAAGAGTCATGCCCATTACCAATTATTACTAATGTTAACAAAAAGTCTGCTCCGTATTTTGAACATGAGATTAAAGCCACATCTTTATACCAGTATGTATCTGGAGAATCAGAAACAGACTTTAATCAACATGTTTATATAAAAAAATAGTGAAACTTATTTAATGGAAATAAACTTCGTGCTTTAGTATATATCGCACAAAGTTTATTTGTTGTTCTCTCGTTTTTCTTTTAAAGCTTTATTTACATTGGCGGGAACAAACTCCGAAACATCTCTATCGTATTGCGCTACTTCTTTTACAACACTAGAACTAATAAATGAATACTTATTATTAGTCATCATATATAATGTTTCTATATCATCATCTAATTTTTTATTCATAGATGTTAATTGCATTTCATATTCGAAATCACTCACAGCTCTCAATCCTCGAACAATTGTTGTCGCATTGATTTCCCTACAAAAATCAACGAGTAAGCCGTGGAATGTATGTACTACGATATTAGGTACATCTTCGACCGCTTCTTTTATTAATGCCACTCTTTCTTCATTTGTAAATAAACCTTTTTTCGAAGAATTTTTTAATACCGAGACATGTACTTCATCAAATATTTTAGCGCTTCTTTTTATAATATCTATATGTCCTAAAGTAATTGGATCGAAACTACCTGGGACTACTGCTATTTTTTTAGACATCGTTCTCTCCTTTTGTCAGCAACATAACATGTGTAAGACCATATTCATACTTTTTAAAGATTTCAAACTGACGTGTATTTATATTTTCTGATTTATCAAATTCACAAACAATTGTACCATTAGCACTTAATAAATTAAATTCTTCAATTTTTTCTAATGATTTATTTATAAGGTCTTTATTATAAGGTGGATCTAAAAATATATAATCAAATCGAATTTCTCTTTTATTCAATGCTTTTAAAGCTCTAATAGCATCATTTTTATACACTTCATACTCTGAAGCTGGGATTTTGAGTAAATTCAAGTTTTCTTTTATCATTTTTGTCGCTTTAAAATTGCCATCTACAAAAATAACTTTGTTTAATCCTCTTGATAATGCTTCAATACCTAACCCACCACTTCCTGCAAACAAATCTAAGCCAAGCCCGTCAACGTCTTGTAAACTATTGAAGATACTTTCTTTTACTTTATCGGTAGTTGGTCTTGTAGATTGGCCTTCAATTGTATTTATATGTAACCTTTTATATTTTCCACCAATAACTCTCAATTGAATCAACTCTTTCTTTATTTTAAATTATTAACTATACTAATTATATATTATATGAAAACGAGGTTTACCTTATGAAGCAATCATTTATTGTCATTGGACATGGATTAACGGATTTATTTGAATTTCAAACAATCATTGAATACAATCACGAACGTATTTCTGATATTTTGATGCTCCACACGCCTTTATCTGAGGAGAAGCTATCAACAGCTTGCATAATTATGAAACCGACTAAAGAGAACCATTTTCAAGCTATCTATACAATATTAGAAGGCATAAGATATCCGTATCCAGAATCTAACAAAAAATTCGATTTAATTAATCAATGGGCAAATGAATATGACATAAAAGTAAAAGGTCTAGACGTAAAGTCACGGTCTGAATTCGCAGAAGATGAACTTTACTTCACTTACTTAAAAGGTGTATTGAGACTAGAACGTTACTTGCCACCGTTACAATAAATTAAAAGTTCAAATATTCTTTTTTCTCAACATTTTTATTTGAATAATCTCTCTTAACACTCTTAAATGGTGACACTTTCACATCTTTAACATATTTTAATTTTATTAGATGTTGGATAGTGTCATCTATTTTATCTTCATTTGTATAAAGCATGACATATTGTTCTTTTTTATGAGAATAATAAATATTCCCGAATTTACGTAATTGTCTTTCATGTTTCATATTTTTTAAATAGACAATAATACTAATGCGCTCTACTAGCTCCATGACAATATCTCCCTTCATGTTTTATTTTTATATTAGCATTTTATATATGATGTTGAAAGAAGATAATCTTGCACTCATAACTTACATGCTTTTATATCACATACCAATTTGATAGAATATATATAAGTCTTTAATTGCATTTCGAAAGGATTGGATAAAATGTCAAAAATTAATTTAATGAAAGCAACAGGTCTTATCGGAGGCATAGCTGCAGGTTCTTGGCTTATTACAAAAGCTACTAGTGAAGTTAGACCTCGCAAAATCAAACCATTCTTTACTCAACCAGCACCTTATATTTTCGCTCATCGAGGTGGGATGGCTTTAAGACCAGAACATACCCGTCTAGCTTTTGACCATGCATTAAAATACAATGTAACTGGTTTTGAAATTGATGTTCGTTTAACAAAAGATGAAGTCTTAGTTGTTACACATGACGAAACGGTAGATCGAACAAGTAATGGTTCTGGCTTAGTAGCTGATCACACTTTAGAAGAGTTACGTCAGTTTGACTTTGGATATCACTATAAAGATATCAACCATGAACATCCTTATAGAGGCGATGAAAAAGCCAAAATCGTTACGCTTAAAGAATTATTAACAGAATACCAAGATGTGTTAGTAAACATCGATATCAAGGACCATCCTGAATCTTATGCTGGAAGTTTAGCACCTTCACACTTATTCCGATTAATATCAGAATTAAAAGTTGAAGATCGTGTAAATATTACAAGTTTTTATGATGAACAAATAGAAAGATTTAATTTATACGCTCAAGATACTATTTCATTAGGTACAGGACAAAACGAAGTAACAAAAGCATATACTGCTTATCATTCTGGTTATGGACATGTTTACCAACCTAAAACTGATACATTCCAAATTCCTGTAAATGCAAAAGGTCTTCCACTTGATTCAGAAGGCTTTATTCAATATTTAACTTCACTGAATATTGCCGTTGGTTATTGGGTCATCAATCAAATAGATATTATGGATGACTTAATTCAAAAAGGTGCACATACTATCGTTACAGATAGACCAGATACAGCGCACTTTTTAATTAAAAAACAATATTAAACATAAAACAGTCCGAGACATTTATATATGTCTCGGACTGTTTTATTAAGAACAACCGCATGAACCGCCTGTTGAACATCCTCCACCGTGACTCTCACTAGTAAAGAATGGATTACCTGTATCTACTTTAACATTGTTTGATATAGAATAAGATACAATGCTTACAACTTCATCCAATAAATTCTGTAATTCTGTTTCTTTAGTTTTAAAGTTGGAAACGACTGGGTGCATTTCGTATTCTCTCTTCTGCTGTCTTGTTTCTTTCATTACTCTATTATAATCAGGATGATATCTTCCAAACCTCAAACAATCATCATAGTGTGACTTGATTTGATCAAATTTCTTTCTTAAAATCTTTACTTCTAAATCTGTTTCTAATTTATATTTAGCTTCTCGATAAGCTTGGTAAATTTCTGATTCCATAATACAAGCACTTAGTTCATCGGATTGATCTAAAATATTAGCTGTTTCAACTGTGAACATCCCAATGACCTCCTTATTATTTATTATCTTTGAAGACAAGTGAATAATATTCTCGAGAATTACCTGCACCAAATTCATCGTATTGACTTCCAAGTAATTTCTCTCTATAACTGTTGTTGTTCAACCAACTATTAACAAGTGTTGGCATATCATAAAAATTATATGCTAAGTTTTGGTTGATAGCGTTATATTCAATTTTTTTATCATTGATATGTTTCATTATACCATCTTCTAAAGTTTTTACAGCCTCTTCTTCATCAACGTCACTATCAATCAAATCCGCTTCCATTTGAGTAATATAAGTTAATTGATCATTTATATCTAAAGGTGTTATTCCTTTTAATTCTCTATACTCATTTACAATTTCTAATAAAGTTAAATCTTTATTAATATGTGTTTGGAAATCTTGTTGATCTGCACGTTTTAATTTTTTATCTTTATTTGAAACTTTAGACATAGAAAATGGCGCTTGCTCAACAATTATGTCTGAATCCATAAATTGAACACCCATAACCTCATTTGTTTCGCTATCAATTAATACCTGTGCATAAACATCACCATATTTAACTAATAATTGAGTTTTGATGTCCCTTTCTGATAATTCAATTTGATAATCACCATACGAACTATTTATGTTTGGTTCCATATCTATGTTAGTACCATTAAATAATTTAGTAGCATCTTGTTTAATTTTAATTGGTGATACATCTACTTTTTCACCAGTTGCAAATACAGATGACACTTTATTATTTTTGGTTGAAACTAAATAATAATGTTCCTTATTTTTAAAGACATAATTCTTTCTATCGTGCTCTGCCTTATATACCCTATCTGGTTGACCTAAATCTTTAATGACATCATCTATACTACCATAGACATAAGTCCCTACGCCCTCTTTCAGCTTAGCATTACCTGTGGACTTTTCAGCTTGTTTCTCATAGTAATTTTCACTTGCTTTATCATGTGAGTAGTTTGGGTTCTTTAAGACATCAAATTCTAATTTAGGAGAATAGAATAAATAAAAGAGTACAATGATTAAAATAGCGATTGCTATTACTTTAATGATAATATTCTTCAACTATTTACCTCCTCTTTTTACTCCTAATAATGATTATATCATTTTACAGTAAAGTTTTTAGTTAAATCAATTGAAATGTGAATATTTATGTTAAATTTAAATGTACATTGCAACATTGAAGCTTTTATCATAAAATAAACTTAAAGGTACTTAGAGGGAGGAAAATTACATGGTATTTGATAATACAGGTCTTGAAAAGGTTATCATCGAACAAGAACTATTGCAAGATGTTATGAATAAACATGGTTTTGTTGCAGGCGGACACTGGGACTATGAACGTATTACTTATGATTTTAAATATGAATTAAGTGAAGGCATATATTATTTAAGAGTTCCAGGTTATGCACTTAAAGGGGACGTTGGTGCAAAAAGTGCAACACTCCAATTGATGGATCCTTATTTAGGTAAACATTATTATCCAACTGGCGTTGAGTACGGTGATGATGAAGTTTATCCAGATAACTTAGTTGCTCATTGCAACTTACTAATTGAACGAATTACGTCAGATATTAAAGCTTTAAACACATTAAGTACACAATAGAAAACAACTTTGAACAGTAAATTAAGAGACGTGATTTTTTCACGTCTCTTAATTTATATCTACATCTAAAATTGAGAGGTACATTTATGAAAAAATGGATTAATAAACGGAATATAAGTATATTTATCATCGCAATATTAACAATTTTATTTATTTATTTTATCATCCCGATATCTATACCTTTAATCACAGCGTTCATTATAGCGCTAGCTTTTAACCCACTCATTAAAAGACTAACTAACAAGATTAATAGTCGTAAATGGAGCGTTATAATTATATATACATCCCTACTAACAATAAGCGGGTTCATAATCTATTTATTTTTAACAAAACTAATAGACCAAATTGTACTATTCATTAAAGATTTACCTAATAAAATAAATAAATTAATAAAAGTAATCGAACAATATAACGACAAAATGAAAGCAGTATTACCTGATGAAATGGCTACTACCATTAACAAAGAATTACAAAATTTTGTCGCGTCTATGAGAGACTCTATTTCTCATTATTTTAGTGTTGAAAATATTACTGAAGTCGTTTCCTCCTTACCAGGATTCATAATTAGTCTAGTTGTCTTTCTCGTTGCATTATTTTTATTTATGCTAGAAATACCTAATATTCACAAATTCATAAAGAAGCATTTATACCCAAATACTTATACTCAAGTTATAACAATCTATAATAAAATAAGTCATTCAATACTTGGTATGATTACAGCCACAGTTATACTAAGTTTTATTACTTGGGTATTCACATATATAGGACTATTAATTATAGGTGTAGATTCTGCATTCATTATAAGTTTATTAATCTGGTTTATAGATATATTACCTATTGTAGGTGCTACAGGATTTACAATACCATGGGCAGCATACGCTTATATTGTAGGTGACCCTACTCTTGGCATACAACTCATTATTCTATCCATTGTACTACTCGTCCAAAGAAAAGTACTGGAACCTAAAATATTTGGTACAGGTGTTGGATTAACTCCTTTACCAACACTTATTTCTATGTTTATAGGATTAAAATTAATGGGATTCTTAGGATTCTTTATCGGCCCACTCATTTTAATTGTTATAAAAACAATATTAGAATCCGGTTTAATAAAAACAGACTTTAAAATATAAATTACAAAAGAGTGGGAAAGAAATCTCATTTTATTAAAAAGGTTTCGTAGTCCCAACCCCCGCAATGATGACTAGGTTAAAAATGCTCGATATAAGTGAATTTTAACCCTAGTCAGCTACTGCCATTAAAACAAAGAGGCTGAGACATGTATTTATGTCCCAGCCTCTTTCCTACGATTAGTCAAGTGCTTAAGTTTAAAATAGTCATCACTTAATAAGACCGTCCAATTTTATTTTTTTGAATAAGGTGTTAGACTATATGTGATTATACGATTTAATGTGGGGACATTTCGTAATCGTATAGTTTATGTTTCATTATTAAATAATGAAATGTTTTTAATAGTCGATTAATACATGCGACAACAGCAGTCTTATGAGATTTCTCATTAGGCTGCTTTCTTAATTTATAGTAATAATCTACAATATGATTATTATAACGATGTTGTCCACGAATAATATTCATTATTACCAAAAATAATAAGCGTCTCGCCTTTTTATTACCGCGTTTATTGATGGTATCTCTATAATGTGTCCCACCAGATTGATATCGTTTGATATCAATTCCTACAAAAGCATTTAACTGTTTATTTGATTTGAATCGAGATATATCTCCAAGCTCACCGATTATCATGGCTGCAGTTAGATCTCCAATTCCTGGTATAGAATAAATAATTTCAAAGCAGTCAAGTTCTTGAGCTAATTGAATCATTTCTTTATCTAATTGTGATAATTGTCCAATGGACTTTTTCAATTTTTGAATTAATAATTGTGCTTTTTTAACTAGGAACGAAGATGAATTGACGTTAGGGTAACTATCATTCGCTAATTTAAAAAGTGTTTCTCCATAACTTTCTGCTTTTCGTTGAGATAATCCTTTATCTGTAGATTTTAAAATTGTAGAAATGATACTTTCCATATCATTTTGTTGAACAAAATCAGGATGAGTAAATATTTCAGCGATATTTAAGGCAATCATTGAATAACGATTTTTAAATAATTTTTCTAAGCCAGGAAATGTTTGATGAAGTATCTCAATAATTTCAACTTTCAATCGATTTTGTTCATTTTCGAATTCTAGATGAAATCGAGCACGCTCACGTAATTCAAAGTAAATATCATCATTTGTATTATTTAAACTATCGGAATCATTTAAAAAAGGTGCTATTTGGGCTAACTTATGTGCGTCTGATTGATCTGTTTTCCAAGACCTTAAAGAGCTTGTTTTGAACTTTGCTTCTAAAGGATTCAACTCAATATAATTAATTTGGTTAACTCGACAGAACCGAACCATAGCTCTTGAATATATACCTGTGGATTCAAAAATTAATTTGGGCTGATTTACACGATTCAAATAATTTAATAAATAATTATAACCATTTTTGTTATTTTGAATAGTAAATTCCTTTTGGAATTTTTCATCAATATAGTGTGCAATCACACTATCTCTTTTACTAATATCAATGCCTAAGTAATCGATAAATAAAACCTCCTTAATAAATTTGAGAAGTTGTAACTTTACTGAACCTTTCTCATTTCACTTTCCTATACACGGTTTCGAGAACCCAACATACTACAATCGAATTTCAAAAGGCGAGAGTAAAGCTGACTAGTTTTTTTTACGGATTTCAAACCCAAGAGATCGCACAGTCTACTCCTCTCTATAACTATAAAAAATAGCTATGAAAAAATCTATCGTCATAGATTTCTTCATAGCTAATCTTAGTATGTTTGTTTTAATGGATTTATTGCTTAATCCCTTTTAGTTTACATATCAATATTCAATTTCTAGACTTATACTAAATTTAAGAACCAAGTATTGCTTTAATCATTGATGTCGTTTCTCCACCATGATAGAAAACATATAATAATAGATATACAGCTACGCCTGTAATTGCTGTAGAGAACCATATAATGGATGTTACTGGTCCAAATTTTCGATGAAGATCTAATTTATTTTTTAAGCCAAGATAAATTGTAATAATCCCCATGATTGCTCCAATCGTAGCTAAAGTAATATGGAATATTAAAAATAAAGTGTAGTAAATTTTAATATTGTCTGGACCACCAAAAGAGGTATTTCCAATAAATATTGTTCTACTAGCATAAATAGTAAAGAAAATTACTGCTGCTACTGCTGCTGAAAGCATGAATTTTTTATGTGTTTCAATTTTTCTTTGTGCAATAAAATACCAGCCAATAGCTACTAAAATTGCGCTCAATACTATAAATGTTGTACTAATTGTTGGTAATATAGGTAAATTCATGTTTTTACATCCTATCTAAATTGATTGTATAACGCTTTTTGTTCTTCTAATTTTCTTAAGCTATCTTCTGTTATTTGACTTTCATTTTTGCGTTCATATCTGAACCATCTTACAAAGATAACGTATAAATAAATACCAAATACAATTTCTTGCATCACCTTCATAATAACCCCACCAGTTTGTTGGTCTTCTAATGGTGAGAAGTTTGTAAAGTATTCAGGCCCTGAAATACCAGCCCCTTGAACAACACTGTTTAAAGTATCTGCTGGTACACATAGAGTCATAGCTCCTAACCATGCTTCTCCTGAAGTATATGTGTCATACATAGCGCTATTACTAAATATAATTAAACCACATGACGGTGTCAATAGAACGCCTATAAAGAATATATATAGAATCTTTTTGATGTTAGTCATATGCTGTGCATCTGGTATATGCTTGTTGAAAATTGGATGCCACATAAACCAAGCACTTATAAATAGCAAAATAGTATACATGTCATGTAAAACGATATTTTGCTTTAATGTATCCAAAACAAGTGGAATATGATAGACAGAGAACAACCCGTTAAATAAGAAAATAGCTAACAAAGGCTTCGTAAATAAACTTACAATTTTATTTACTACAGGTAATTCTTCTACATATTTCACAATATACTCAGGTATTGCATAAAACATTAATGGTGCAATAATTAAAAATAATATGGCCATTTGAAGCATATGGAAACTAAAAATAATATGTGATAGTAAATCTATTGGCCCACCTTCAAGTAGATAGATTGCTAACATAAGTACAACAAATAATGTTGCTTCACCCTTTTTTAAAGGTCTTCCCCCTGGAATATCTTTATACCATTTACCACAAATCAAAAAGTATAAGATAATTACACATAATACGCCTATAAAAAAGAATGGTGTCCAATTCGCCCAAAAACCAAACATTGATATTGAAGTTAAACCACCCATCTTTAATACACTTCCTCATTAAGTCATTATCTTTATTATATGATTTAATAACCGCTTAAACAACCCAACTCAAAAATTAGTTATGACAATGATATGACCAATATAATACTTTTTACTATAAAATAAAGACCCAAAACTTATATAACAAAGTTTTGGGTCTTTAAATATTATTTATTTTTAACGAAAATAGGATCGCCTATCCAAACAATATAAATGAATGTTACAACGAATGATAATCCGAAGAATAAACCTACAACCATAAACAGTTTAGATACACCATGTTTTTCAGCTTTCATATGCATGAAATAATAGAATTGTAATACTACTTGAAGTACAGCTAATCCTAGTATTACAGGGATAACAAATTCTTTTGGTAATTCTGCAGCTACTAAAGCGAAGGCAACAAATGTAACAAAAATCATTATTGCAAAGTTAGTAACTTGCATACGCATTTCTTGAGTACTTTTACGTCTCTTGTATGATCTTAGCGCTTCTGCGTCATGATTAACTTGTTGATTCATATTATCCTAACGCTCCCATCAAGTATACTACTGTGAAGATGAACACCCATACTACGTCAATAAAGTGCCAATACAAAGCAGCAGTATTAAATTTGTGTGCATTATAAATACTTAATCCTCTTGCTCTGTTTCTAAGTACAAGTGCTGTTAACCACACTAAACCAATTATTACGTGGAAACCGTGTGTTCCTACTAAGAAATAGAATGCGCTACCGAAAGCACTTGAACGGAATGTATGACCTTGTTGAACATACTCAACAAACTCATAAATTTCTAAACCTAAGAAACCTAAACCTAAAAGGACAGTAATACCAATCCAGATAAATACACCTTTAGCATTAAAGTTTCTTAAATGATACAAAGCATAAACACTAGTTAATGAAGACGTTAATAATAACATCGTCATTACGAACGCTAATGGAAGATGGAACAAATCTTTAGCTAATAAGTGATCTTCACTTGGCACAGCATCTTTCAAAGCTAAGTAGGTTGCGAATAATGAAGCGAATAATGCGACCTCACCACCAAGGAATACCCAAAAACCAACTATTTTATTCTTACCTTCCATTGATGCTGTTTCAGGATGATCTGGCCAATTTTCAGCTGTAAATTTTACTTCTTCATGTGCCATTAACGCTCACCCCTTTCATACTCAATTAACTCTTGTTTAGTTATATGATGACCGTGGTCATCTTTAAGTGATCTGTAAATCATGCTGCCTGCAGTGATTGCCAGACCGAAGATTAACACGTAAACTGCCCATGGTTTTTCGTTTAATCCTTTTACTGCTTCTAATGCCCATTCTTTACCATCAGCAAAGTACATTGCACCAAATGCAGCTACGAATAAACCGAAAGCTTGTAAAAATGGTATGAATGAGTTGTTAGGCATGTGAATATCATCCAATGATTCAGCAGGTAATATTTTTCCATCGCCTTGTTTTTTCTCAATCCAAAGAGCATCTAAACCACGAACTAAAGGTACTTGCGCAAAATTATAATGTGGTGTCGGAAGTGGTAAAGCCCATTCTAGTGTACGTCCGTCGCCCCAAGGATCTCTTCCAACTTTTTCACCTTTAGCTAATGTCGTAATAACGTTTATTGTTTCAACAATTACAGCGATTGCCATTAGCAAAGCACCTATTGAAGAAACTAAGTTAGGAATATCATATCCTTGTCCTGGTAAGTATGTAAATACTCGACGAGGCATTCCCCATAGTCCTAAGAAGTGCTGAATTAAGAATGTTAAGTGGAACCCAGTGAAGAAGAACCAGAATCCAATTTTACCTAATGTTTCATTTAACATCTTTCCAGCTATTAATGGGAACCAATAGTGTAAAGCTGCTAATATGGCAAACACGACACCACCAACAATTACGTAGTGGAAGTGAGCAACAATAAAGTATGAGTCATGTAATTGATAGTCAGCAGGAGCTGATGCTTGCATGACACCTGTTACCCCACCCATAACGAATGATGGAATAAAGAATAATGCATATAGCATTGGCGTTGTAAATTCAACACTACCACCCCAAACAGTTAATAGCCAGTTGAATATTTTAACACCGGTTGGTACGGCAATTGCCATTGTTGCAACTGCGAATATAGCGTTAGCTACTGGTCCTAGGCCTACTGTAAACATATGGTGAGCCCAAACCATGAATCCTAAGAAACCGATTAAAACAGTAGCAAATACCATTGCAGAATAACCGAATAAACGTTTCCTAGCGAATACAGGTATAATCTCTGAGAATATACCGAAAGCTGGTAATACTAAAATATATACTTCTGGGTGTCCAAATATCCAGAATAAATGTTCCCAAATTATTGTGTTACCACCTTGTGAAGCAATAAAGAATGACGTTCCAAACATTCTATCGAATATTAATAAGAATATACCGATAGTTAACGGTGGGAATGCGAATACGATTAATGTTGAAGCAACAAATGTTGTCCATGTCATTAGTGGCATACGCATATATGTCATACCAGGCGCTCTCATATTAACAATTGTAGCAACAAAGTTAATACCAGCGATTAAAGTACCTGCACCAGAAATTTGAAGTCCTAGTGCATAGAAGTTAATACCATGTCCTGCAGATTCAAGTGACAAACTTGCATAAGATGTCCAACCTGCATCTGGAGCTCCACCTAAAATCCATGATAAGTTTAAGAATATTCCTCCAAATAAGAATAGCCAGAAACCTAATGCATTTAAGAATGGAAACGCAACATCTCGAGCACCAATTTGTAATGGAACAACTGCGTTCATATAACCGAATAGTAATGGCATTGCGGCCAAGAATATCATAGTTGTACCGTGCATCGTAATGATTTCATTAAACAGTCCAGCTGAAACAAAGTCGTTCTCTGGCACTGCTAACTGGATACGAATCAACATTGCTTCTATACCACCGATAGCAAAGAATAATCCTCCAGCTAATAAATATAAAATAGCAATTTTTTTGTGGTCGACTGTTGTTAAATAGTCCCAAATAGTCGATCCAAACCCCTTTTTACTTTGAGTAGACACTAGAGTAACCTCCCTTTCAATTCTTACTTATCAACTTTTCGTTCCATTAAGTAGGCAGATAAAGCATCGATATCTTCATCAGAAACTTTATATTGATCAGTCATTTTATTACCAGGCTTAATGCTTTCAGGGTCTTTAATCCATTTTTTAAGGTTCTTTTCATCATGGTCTAAATATCCAGCAATTAGATCACGGTCACCAAAGTTTGTAAGGTTAGGACCTTTAGCTTTCTCACCTGTTGGCGTAACAGCATGACATCCAGCACATGATTTATTAAATACCTTTTCACCTTCTTTAGCTTGACTAGATGTCGCAGCTACAGGTTTCTCAACAGATTTCATATCTTTAACCCATTTATCAAAATCATCTTTTGGTAGAGCTTTAACTTTAAAGTCCATTAAAGCATGTGAAGGTCCACATAACTCAGCACATTTACCATAGAATAGATTTTTAACTTCTTTTGCTTTATCATTATTAAATTCTAAGTAGAATTTATTAACGCCTTCTACGTTAGTATCTAATTTACCACCAACTGCTGGCACCCAGAATGAGTGTTTTACGTCAGCTGAATGTAATCTGAAGTAAACTTTTTGATCAGTTGGAACAACAAGCTCTTGACTGGTAACAATTTTTTCATTTGGATAACTAAATTCCCACCAATAAAGATTAGCAGTTACATCAATAACAAGCTCTTTACTCTTACCTTTTTCGTCGACTTTATCAATCGCTTTAGTATCACCTAGTGAGAATGTAAGCATCACTGTAGGTATAGCTAAGATAATAAGTAAAATAACAGGAATGATTGTCCATACTAATTCTAATTTGTGATTACCTTCTACGTCTTTAGGAACAAAATCTTCACCTAATTTTTTACGACGGAATTTAATCATCGCAAGTAAGAAAATAATAACGACTACAATAATAACAAGTAACATAATGCCTATTGAAAGCATTAATAAAAAGAATTGTTTATCAGCGACTTCCCCTGCCGGGCGAAGAACTGATAAATGTGGTTGACCACAACCTGCTAGAACAAACAGCAGGGCGATAAGTAAACCGAACATTTTCGTGTTTTTTAAACGTGTCTTCATTCGTTTAACCCCTCTTTCATGCATTCATTCATATTTAATTATATTAATTGTACGACAGTAACAATGACTGTCATAACAAAGAAAATAACAAGGTAATTTAAAGAAAAAACAAACATACTCGTAGCCCATTTTGATTTGTTAATTTCTTTTTTAAATCCAGATAAAGCTAATAGTAACCAAGCTATATTAAGTAATGAAGCAATAACTACAAAAACAGTACCTAATTGCGCCATTAAGAATGGTAAAGGTAATAATAGTACTACCCATAACAACATACTTAAGCGTGTTCTAGTAAAGCTTTTGACTGCTGGTAGCATTGGTATTTTCGCTAAAGCATATTCGTCTTTTCGACGATAAGCTAATGCATAGAAGTGCGCTGGTTGCCAAGCAAATAATACTAAAAATAGCGTCCAAGCAAGTGGACTTAATGTTTGATCAATGCTTGCCCAACCAATCAATGGTGGTATCGCGCCAGGAAAACTACCTATTACAGTATTCCAAACTGTGTGTCTTTTAGACCAAATTGAGTATAAGACAACGTATCCGAAAATCCCCAGTAATCCAATAATACCTGTAGGAATGTTAATCATAAATAATAAGATTTCACCTACTATCATTAAGCCAAAGCTTAATTTAAGTAAATTATTGTTACTAATTCGTCCATTAACAGTTGGTCTTTTTTGTTTAGATGGCATGATGGAGTCGATATCTTGGTCGTAGTAATTATTGATCGCACAAGCGCCACCCATAATGAGTGTAGAACCTACAATCATTAATAACACAACTGGCAAGCTGTGGAAGAAGTTGAAACCACCAAATACAATCGCAAGCCAAGCACCCGCAAACGCAGGTATTAAATTCCCTTGAACAAGTCCCATTTTAATGATGGCTTTAATTTCATATAACGTTAGACGACTTTTATCTATATCTTTTTCGGACGTCACACTATATTGATTTTGTTGCAATTTTGTCCCTCCTTCCGTTATCTCTCACATATATATTCAATGATATATGAAAATTGTCACATAATCTATACATTTTTGAAACAAAATTTTGACATTTTTATACTTCCCTAAAATTTGAGTTCATTAAAAAGTCATTATTGTGTAACATTTACAATGGGTATTCATTGTTATACTATAGATATTAGTGTTTAAATTAGAATCGTATTAATATAATAATTATTGTTAATACGTCTTTCTCTTAAATTCTATCATATTTTTTAATATAAATAAGGTTTATTTTAGAATAAAGCCCATTTTATATTAGTTTAAATATGGATTATAATTTTATTAGAGGTGTTCTTATTGTTTAATGACAAATTTTTAAAATGGCTAGCTACATTAGCAACAATTGTTATGCTGTTTGTGCAGTTAGGTGGCGCTTTAGTAACCAAGACTGGTTCTGAAGATGGTTGTGGAAGTTCTTGGCCATTATGTCATGGATCTGTTATACCATCGGACTGGCCAATTGAAACGATAATTGAATTAGCCCATAGAGGTGTATCAGGTTTAGCACTTATTCTTGTCGCTTTATTAGCTATTATTAGTTGGATAAAATTAGGACATATTAAAGAAGTAAGACCTTTATGTATCACAAGTATAGCTTTTATATTATTACAAGCACTTATTGGAGCTGCCGCTGTAATATGGCAACAAAATGATTTTATACTTTCATTACATTTCGGAATATCTTTAATCAGTTTCGCATCCGTCCTATTACTAACACTAATTATTTATGAAGTAGATAAAAAATTCGAAGCAACTAGTTTAGTGATAGATAAACACTTAAAAATACACACGTATGCCGTAACTTTCTTTATATACTTTGTTATTTATTCAGGTGCGCTTGTTAGACATGCTAATGCTAGTCTTTCATGCTTAAGTTGGCCACTGTGTCATAGCGGTAGCACTGGATTACCACAAACATTTTATGAGTGGGTTCAAATGTCTCACCGAGCCCTAGCATTTTTCATATTTATATGGATACTGTATATATTCATTTACGCTTTCAGAAATTATGCTAAATATCGTGTAATTAAGTACGGTTGGACTTTAGCATTTATACTAATTTGCTTACAGGTTACAACAGGAGCGTTGTCTATATTTACAAGAGTTAATATATTTATAGCATTGTTCCATGCATTGTTCATCACAATGTTGTTTGGATTACTATGTTACTTCATAATGTTGATACTTCGTTCTAAACGACGAAATCAATAAATAATAGAATTTGCTTTATATTTTAAGCAAACAAAAAAGCACGTACCTATGAAATTCATGGTACGTGCTTTTTATTTGTATATAAATATTTTGCTATTCAGCTTTATCTATTGTAATGATTAAATCATGCGTCTGAATACTATCTCCTGAAGAAACATAGATGTTAGAAATCGTTCCATCAAATGGTGCTTGGATTGTTGTTTCCATCTTCATCGCTTCAGTAATAATCAATGCATCACCTTGTTTAACTTCATCACCTTTGCTCACTTTTACTTCTGAAATTGTTCCAGGCATTTGCGCACCGATGTGAGATTCATTACTTAAATCTGCTTTTTGAAGAACAGCATCAGATACTTTAACATGTTCATCTTTAACATATACTTTACGTGGTTGACCGTTCAACTCATAATAAACCCAACGATGTCCATCTTCATATACGTGTCCGATAGATAATAGTTTAACGATTAATATCTTACCTTTATCAATCGTAATCTCAACAGTTTCATTCTTAGCCATTCCGAATAAGAACGTAGGCGTATCTAATAATGATAAATTACCAAAACTTTCGTAAGTCTTAATGTATTGTTCATATACTTTTGGATAAATAGCATAACTAATAAGATCTTGTTCTGTTACTTCACTTTGTTGTTTCTCTTGTAATTCTTCTCTTAGGCTATCAAAGTCTACTGGTTCTAATAATTCACCCGGTCGTTTTTCGATAGGCGTTTGACCTTTTAATATAACTTTTTGTAACTCTTTATTAAAGCCGTTTACCGGTTGTCCAATTTCACCTTTAAAGAATGAAACAACAGATTCAGGGAAGTCTAATGAACGACCTCTTTTAATGACACTTTCCTCATCCAAGTCGTTTTGAACCATGTACAATGCCATATCCCCTACAACTTTAGATGATGGTGTAACTTTGACAATATCTCCGAATAATAAATTAACACGCTTGTACATGTCTTTAACTTCATTGAAACGTTCACCTAATCCTAGGCTCTTCGCTTGTTGACTTAAGTTTGAATATTGTCCACCAGGCATTTCATGTTGATAAATTTCTGTATGTGGTGAACGAATGTCACTTTCAAAGTCAGAATAATAGTTTCTAACTGTATCCCAATATTGTGAAAGTCTTTCTAAACCATCAATATTCGTTCTTACATCTCTTTCATTACCACTTAAAGCATAATATAAAGAGTTCGCTGATGGTTGAGATGTTGTACCACTCATACTAGCTACTGCTGTATCTATTACATCAACACCTGCTCTTATAGCACTCTGATAAACCAATAAACCATTACCACTCGTATCATGAGTATGTAAATGTATAGGAATATCAATATGTGTTTTTAATTCACCGATTAATTCATGTGCAGCTTTTGGTTTCAATAATCCAGCCATATCTTTAATTCCTAAAATGTGTACACCTTCGCTTTGTAGTTCTTTAGCTAAATTAATGTAATAATCTAACGTATAAACGTTTGATCTTTCAGGGTTTAAGATATCACCTGTGTAACATATTGCTCCTTCAGATATTTTACCTGATTTTTGAACCGCTTCATTGGCTACTTTCATTTGATCTAACCAGTTTAGAGAATCAAATATTCTAAATACGTCGATGCCTGCATCTGCACTTTCTTTAACGAATTTTTCAATTACGTTATCAGGATAGTTTTTATATCCAACAGCATTAGATGCTCTTAATAACATTTGGAAAAGAATATTAGGGATTTTTTTACGTAATCTCGTTAATCTTTCCCATGGGTTTTCTTTTAAGAAGTTATAGGCAACGTCAAATGTTGCACCGCCCCACATTTCTAATGAAAATGCATCATTTAAATATTTAGCTGTTTCTGGCGCTATTTGTAACATATCATAAGTACGCATACGCGTAGCTAATAATGACTGATGTGCGTCTCTAAAAGTAGTATCTGTTAACAATACTTCTTCTTGTTCTTTAAGCCATTTACTTACGCCTTCAGGACCGTGTTGCTCTAATATTTGTTTTGTACCTGATAAAGATGCAATTTCTTCATTAGAGATTTCTTCTAGCCTAACTTTTTCGAAGTGTGGTTTTTCACGCTTTCTAACACTTGGAAAACCATTAACCGAAATATTCCCAATGTATTGTAAAGTTTTAGTACCTCTATCTCGTGAAGGCGTAATATCAAATAACTCTGGGTTATTTTCTAAGAATTTAGTTGTATAACTACCTTTAGCAAATTTCTCATGATTTACTACATTGTATAAGAATGGGATATTTGTCTTAATACCTCTAATTCTCATCTCTTTAAGAGAACGAAGCATTTTTTCTGTTGCTTGTCTCAACGACATAGCATGTGTAGATACTTTAACGAGTAATGAGTCATAGTAAGGTGAAATTTCAGCACCTTCAAATCCATCACCAGCATCCAGTCTTACACCGAAGCCGCCACTTGAACGATACGCAATAATTTTACCAGTGTCTGGCATGAAATCATTTAATGGATCTTCAGTTGTAATACGACTTTGTATAGCATATCCTAGCGTTTTGATATCTTCTTGTTTAGGCATTTCAATTTCATCGCCAAATAAAGATTCACCAGCTGCTACTAAAATTTGTGTTTTTACAATATCAATACCAGTTATCATTTCAGTGATTGTATGCTCTACTTGTACACGTGGGTTAACTTCAATAAAGTAGTATTCATCACCTGATACAAGAAATTCAACTGTTCCCGCATTTACATACCCTATCTTTTTCATTAAATGTAGTGCTGAATTACATATACGATGTCTTAACTCGTCACTCAATGAAACTGATGGTGCTACTTCAACTACTTTTTGATGTCTACGTTGAACTGAACAATCTCTTTCGAATAAATGAACTAAATTACCATGTTCATCTCCGATAATTTGCACTTCTATATGTTTAGGTTGATCTATGTATTTTTCCACATAAACTTCACTATTCCCAAATGATTTTCCAGCTTCAGATTTAGCACGTTGGTATGCGTCTTCTAACTCACTTTCACTATTAACAATACGCATTCCTTTACCACCGCCACCTGAGATAGCTTTAATGATAATTGGAAAACCACTTTCTTTTGCAAATGCTTCTACTTCTTCAAATGATTCAACTGAACCATCTGTACCAGGAATGACTGGTAAATCTGCATCTAGTGCTGTTGCTCTCGCTTTAACCTTATCCCCAAACATATCCAAATGTTTAAGTTCTGGCCCGATAAATTTAATACCTTCCTCAGCACATCTTTTAGCAAATGTTTTATTTTCACTTAAGAAGCCGTATCCAGGATGGATAGCGTCAACTTCTGCTTTCTTTGCTACTTTAATAATTGCTTCAATATCTAAGTAACTTTCCGTCGGTCCTAGATCTTCATCAACTAAATAAGATTCATCCGCTTTATACCTATGTAAAGCTCCCAAATCTTCATTCGAATAAATTGCTACTGTTTCAATATCTAATTCTGTTGCAGCCCTAAATATTCTAATCGCAATTTCACCACGATTGGCTACTAATAATTTATTTATTTTGCTCATAATTTGAAGGCTCCCCTCAATGTATTTGAATTTTCAAAAAACGATGTATTAGTCCATTATATAAAAAAAACGCATTACATTCTACTGTAATACGCTTTTTTTATAAAAATTATTAATTAGATTGAGTAAATATGCAGTTTAGCGCCTTCTCTCAATGTTATCAATTTTGATTTGTTTAGCAGTTAATAGCAAAATTCCTATAGCTATACTTAAACTTAACATGGATGAGCCACCAAAAGTCATAAATGGTAATGGGACACCTGTTAATGGTATAGCACCTGAAATTCCTCCTAAGTTTACAAATGTTTGTACACCAATATAACTAGATATACCAACACAAACTAATTTAAAGAAGAATGAATCAGTTAAACCTGCATATAGAAATCCTTTATATACAATAAACATTAACAAACCAATTATAAATAATACGCCTACTAAACCTAATTCTTCTGCAATAACGGCGAAGATAAAATCGGTGTGCGGTTCCGGTAAATAACCTAATTTCATAACGCCATTACCTAAACCTTTACCAAATAATCCTCCATTACCTATAGCAAGCAATGAATTAGCTAAATGGTAACCAATACCAGTTTCATAATTAAATGGATTTTCCATTACATGGAACCTATCAGCTTGGTGCTGAGATAAAATACCGCCTTTAAAGACAATACTAAATACAATCAATAACACAACACCTGCTAAAATCGGACCTGACCATTTTAAAATAGCTTTTATACCTATTCCTGAATAAGCAAAGACACACAATACTATCATGCATAATAGTAAAGCTTGTCCAGTATCATTTTGTAATAATACAAGACCAATACATGTTCCAATTAAGAATAATGGCATCATCAAAGCTAATTTGAATTGCTTTAATCGATTTCTTCTCTTATCAATAATAAATGATAAGTATAAAATCATAACTACCTTTAAAATTTCAGATGCCTGCAAATTCATAAATCCTAAATTTATCCAACTTGTTGATCCGTTTATTTCTGTTCCGATTAGTAATGTTAATACTAATAAACCAAAAACACTAAAAATCATGATTTGTTGAACACGTTTATTTTTCAGTATATTTATGTGCATAAAATATGACATAAAAAATACAATTCCAAATCCAACAATACAATACATTAATTGCCTAATAAAAAAGTAATTACCTGCAACCGGTACGCCACCAGTTAATGAGCCTTTAGTTGCAGCAACCATACTCGCACTATAAACCATCACTAAACCAATGAAACATAAAATGATATACGCGATTAACAACGTAAAATCTATGTATTTAGAATAATTTTTTATGTAGCGAAAAAATCTTTTAATATAGTCCATCTACTCATTCCAATTCTAAAAAAATAAGTCTAAAGAAAGATTTCTCCTCTCTAGACTTTGTATCATTTAAGCATTTGTGAAAGCATCATGCAATTTAGATAGTTCCTTTTCTAAACTTGCCATAAGTGTCTGACCCTTTTCTCTATCAACAAGTCCAATTTGTACTGCAAAATCAACTTCCTTTTGAAGACCAAACATCTGCGTATCTAAAACTTCTTCATATAACGGGCATGAGGGCATAGTTAAGTTGTCCATTTGCACCTTAATTAACTGAAGAATCTTTTCAGAATCGTTATATAATTGGTCATATGCCTTCTGACAAATTTCTGAATCGTAATGCATGACATACTCCCCCTTAATCTTTTAGGTTCTATACTTATAAAATTTTAGCTTAGAAATCTTAAAATTGCAAGTAAAAACAGAAGGTTCATCAATATAAATGTGTTAAAATTGAATTGTGATATTGATAGGAGTGAAAAAATTGATACAAATTAAAGGAAATTGTAAATTTAATATTACTTTAGACGCAACAACTTGGATATTTGACGATCGCAAAGTAAAAATTGAAGATTTAGAACAAGGTATTTTCAATGGTGAAAAACCAATTGAATTTGAAAACAATGTAGCTTGGAACAGAGCTATTTTAGAAGGTGCTACTATGCCCCCTACTTTAAATAGTGAAACAAATTATAAAAGACAATCATTCTTAAAAGAAACTTTTGTTATTAATGCAATGCCTTTTATAAAAAATTCTGAACCAAATGAAGATGCAACAAAAGTTGTATTAAAAAATGACAAAGATTCTTTAGAAATTTCAATCGACGATTGGCCTTATCTATTTTTCCATTTCTCTAAAGAAGGAAAAATGATATATAGCGATGGTAAAATTGACGCTTTCACATATGATCAAGAAAACGGATACAAAGACAAATTTAGTTATGTCGACGAAATAGAGGTCGTATAATTTTGGTTATGAAAGTTAAATGCGTTATATGCGATGCTATAGTCAATCTTGATTCAAAATCTAAAGAAGCTAAGAGACTTAGAAATCATCCAATTCGTACGTATATGTGCGATGATTGTAAATCAAAACTAGATAAACCGAAATCATAAAATATCATTCAAGGTTTACTGTTTAAAAAATAATTCTCCTAATCCGAGTGATTTTCATTTAATGGATTAGGAGAATTTATTTTGCTGATTTTGAAAGTGCATGCATACCTAGAGATGGCTCGATCCTGTAGTCTTTCGCTCATACTATTACCCAAGGCGTCAGAACTTTACAAAATTATAGAATATATCGCTCTAACGTGTTTGTTTAAAACCACTAGCCCGTTAGAAAATGTAACGAGCTTGTCTCAAATCTCTTGCACGTTACGATCTCTAAACTCTCCTAGATGATATTGAATTAATTTTTATCTATTTTAAAAATTTAATTTCATATAAAAAACCCCTAATTTATTAATAATCCAATTAACGAATTAGGGGGTAATTTTATTGTTGATTTTCTCTACTTCGCTCTTTATGAAGACGGTAGCGATATAGACCTAATACAATTGCTGCTATTATTAAGCTTTCTCCTACTGGTAAGAATACCGCAAGGAACGTCAATAATAAACAACCTAAAAACAGTAAAATATAGATAATTATGTTTTGCCAAAACTTTAATTTTCTAGCGAAGCCTAAATTATATACAATAGCGCTTAATACAAATATTGTTAATAATAAAAGCCACATACCAAGTTCTGGATTTTCATCTACTCTAAATAATTTACCAAAAAATGAAAGCCTTTCTTCTGGATTAACACTTACATTTTTAGCGATAAAGAGCATCTATATCACTCCTCTTCTTGTTCAGCCATTTTCTGTCTCTTTTGAGCGCGTTCTCTTTCAGCTTTGTCTAAAATTTTCTTTCTTAAGCGAATAGATTCAGGTGTAATTTCAACTAATTCATCATCGTTCAAGTATTCTAATGCTTCTTCTAAAGTTAAAATTCTAGGTTTCTTCATTGTTGTTGTTTGTTCTTTTGTAGCAGAACGTATATTGTTAGCTGCTTTAACTTTTGTAATGTTTACAGATAAATCGTTCTCACGGTTATTCTCTCCAACAATCATACCTTCATACACTTCTGTACCAGGTTCCATGAAGTTTACGCCTCTGTCTTCTAAGTTTAAGATAGCGTAAGTACTTGCTGTACCTTTGTCGATAGATACAAGTACACCATTTCTTCTACCACCGATACGGCCTTTAATGTTTGGACGGTATGAATCGAATGTATGGTTTATAATACCGTAACCACGAGTCATAGACATAAATTCAGTTGTATAACCGATTAATCCTCTTGCAGGTACTAAAAAGATTAATTTTGTTTGTCCATTTTCGTTAGATTGCATATCTAACATTTCACCTTTACGTGAACCTAATGATTCAATAACTGAACCTGTATATTCATCAGGCGTATCGATTTGAACACGTTCATATGGTTCACATTTGACGCCATCAACTTCTTTAATAATAACTTGTGGTTTAGAAACTTGTAATTCAAATCCTTCACGGCGCATGTTTTCAATTAATATTGATAAATGTAGTTCACCACGTCCAGCTACTACCCATGCGTCTGGAGAGTCAGTTGGTGTTACACGTAATGAAACATCCGTTTCTAATTGTGTTTCTAATCTTTCTTCAATTTTACGTGCTGTTACATAAGTACCTTCTTTACCAGCAAATGGAGAGTTATTTACAGAGAATGTCATTTCTAATGTTGGCTCATCAATACGCAATACAGGTAATGCTTCTACATTATCTTGTGGTGTAACTGTCTCACCAACGTTGATGTCCTCCATCCCACTTAATGCAATTAAATCACCTGCATAAGCTTCATCAATTTCTACACGATTTAATCCAAAGAAACCGAATATTTTTGATACTCTAAAGTGTTTTATTGTACCATCAAGTTTTACTAGTGATACTTGTTGTCCAACTTTAATTGTACCTCTGAACACACGTCCGACACCAATACGTCCGACATAATCGTTATAATCTAATAATGCTACTTGGAATTGTAACGGCTCATCTCTATTATCAATTGGTGCTGGTACATAATCTAATATTGTTTCATATAGACACTGCATGTTCTCATCTTGATGATCAGCGTCTAAACTTGCAGTACCACTTATTGCTGAAGCGTATACTACAGGGAATTCTAATTGATCGTCATTCGCATCTAACTCTATAAATAAGTCTAATACTTCATCTACCACTTGTTCTGGTCTAGCTGAAGGTTTATCAATTTTATTAACAACGACAACTGGTTTTAAATTTTGTTCTAACGCTTTTTTCAATACAAATCTAGTTTGAGGCATCGTTCCCTCATAAGCGTCAACAACTAATACAACACCATCTACCATTTTCATAATACGTTCAACTTCACCACCGAAGTCTGCGTGGCCTGGTGTATCTAATATATTAATACGGTGATCTTTATATTCAATTCCCGTATTTTTCGCTAAAATTGTAATACCTCTTTCTTTCTCAATATCATTTGAATCCATTGCTCGCTCTGCTATATGTTCATTCTCACGAAATATTCCTGATTGTTTCAATAATTCATCTACTAGTGTTGTTTTCCCGTGGTCTACGTGGGCTATTATTGCAATGTTACGTACATTTTCTCTTAAATTAGTCATGCAAAAAATTTTCCTCTCCAATTTAAATTTATTCGGCTTATATTTATAACTTGATAATTATAACATACATCACTAGAAAAATAACCATTATCGAACACTTTTACTCAAATTTCCATTTATTTTATAAAAATGGATTAATTGCTGATAGTTGATTTTTCTAGAAATGTAACGCATAATATAATAATGAAAACGGTTAAAGGGTGGATATAAATGAAAAAATCTAAAGCAATTTTTGTTTTACTTGCTTTAATTGTAACATTTTTCCTTTTAGTGTTTAGTTTTGCTTTAGCAGAGGGATCTATACTCTTTATGTTGCTAGCGGTTATATTAATTATTGCAACTATGGGTTACGGTTTTACACTTAAAAAGAAATATCGCGAAAATGGATGGCTATAAATTTACCGACACAATCAAGAAAAGATGCGACTTTGTTTCGCATCTTTTTTTTAGCCATTTTTCTTAAATCTTTCCGTATGAATTTCTTCTAGTAATGCTTTATGTGGTAAGAAATATTGAGTCAGTAATTCATCATGTATTTGTTTATTTCCGACCACAATTGAATTAGCTTCTAAAATATTTAAAGATTGTCCTAGCAAGTTTGTTACCACTGCCCCTACCTCTTCTGCAATAATTAATCCACCAGCAAAATCCCAAGGGTGTAACCTCATTGTTAAATAAGCACTTGTAATACCTCTTGCTACATGCACAAAGTCTAAAGCAGCTGATCCATAGGCACGTGTACTTCTAGCTTCATCTATAATTGGCATATAAATTTTAGATAACTTTTCTTTCGTCAGCCATAGAGGGTTTGTTGAAATCAAACTTGATTTCAATTCAGTATTTTCTATCTGCTTAAGTTGCTTGTCGTTTTGCCATGCCCCTTTACCTACTAATGCATGATACATTTTATCATTCATTACGTCATATACAAAACCTGCGTATTTTTTACCATCAATATATATACCTATTGAAATCGCAAAATTTTCTTTTTGATGTACAAAATTTAAAGTGCCATCTATTGGATCCATAATCCACAATACACCTTTTGTATTTTCAATATCTTTACCGTGACCTTCCTCACCTAATATAAAATGTTCAGGGTAAGTGGCTTTTATATTATTAAACAAACGCTCCTCAGTTTCTTTATCCATGTTTGTGACGAGATCGTTTGGGTTTGATTTTGTTTCTATTTCTAATTCTTCATCAATTGTTTCTCTGATGTGTCTTCCAGCTTCTATAATAATTTGATATGCAAATTTATAAATTTCCATCACAATACCCCCTAATTTATTTTTTATATTAGCATTGTTCTTTATATATTCAAATAGAATTATGATAAAATATGTATATAGTATTACCGTTATAAGGAGGACAACTATGACTAAGTATACGTTTAAACAAAAAGATTTTAAAGTTTTTAGTGTTGAAGGCTTAGAAAATAGAATGGCTGCACTAGATGAACAAGTAAGACCGCAATTAAATGCTTTAGGGGAAAGATATAGTAAATACTTAACAGAACAAACAGGTGATGAGTTTTTCTACCACGTGGCTAAGCATGCACGTAGAACTGTTAACCCCCCTAAAGACACATGGGTTGCTTTTGCTACAAACCAACGAGGCTATAAGATGCTGCCTCATTTTCAAATAGGTCTATTTGAATCACAATTATTCATCATGTTTGGTGTAATGCATGAGAATAAAGATAAAGGTTTAATGGCTGAATTCTTAAATAAAAACATAAATTTATTAGAATCATTACCAAAAGATTATTCACTATGCTTTGACCACTATAAAATTGATAAGACACCTATAAATGAACTATCCACTGATGATATAAAACATCATATCAAACGTTTAAAAGAAATTAAAAAAGCAGAATTCTTTGTAGCTAGAACTTTGGATCCACAATCCGAAATACTTAAAACTGATAAAGCATTTACAGAATTTTTAGATGAAACATTTGATGAATTAATAAAGTTTTATAGCTAATCATACTACAACTGTATATATAATAAAATCAGGTTGAGACATTATAATGTCTCAACCTGATTTCTTTTAAACTTAAGAACAACTCATTCTATATGATTATATATCAGTTATTAATAAATATATGGATCATCATCTTTGTTCTTTTTATTTTGTTGTTCATCAAATGTTTGTTGATTTTGATTAGAATTTAAATTATTTTCATTATCATTTACATCATTTTGAAAATTCACATCTTCAAATTGTTGATTAGATTTATTTTTCCTAACGAATAACATAATCGCTGCGATAATTAATAATAAGAAAGAAATAATGTTAAGAGTGAATATAGATAATAGTCCTGCCACGATAGCTAATACTCCTGATAATATTCTTTGTTTCTTAATAAAAATAATAGCTACAATTGTTAAAATTAAGCTAATAGCTAATACGATTAAACCATAATTTGATACGCTTGCAAATGTATCTAATGCTTGCTCAGCTGAAATATTTTGTGCTGTACCTCCAGCTTGTTCAACTTGCTCATTATAAGTATTTTCAAATTCTGATTTAAATTGGTTTACAAAATCCGGAGAATTTACAAGGGATTTAAAAACAAAACCAAATATTATACCTATTAATGATACTGCTGCGCTAATAATCATTAAAGTATACTCTACTGTTCTTTTCATTATTTGCCTCCTAGAATTTGTCAAATATTATTATCTCAATGATATTTATAATATTCAACCCTTATTATCATTTTTATTTAGTTCTTCCGCTTCTTGTACTGCTTTTGTTTGTTTTCTTTGTTGTTCCATTCTTTTTTCATAATTTTTTCTACGTTCAATAGTGGCATTAGGTTTAACTTTTTTAGGTTTTTTCTCTTTCTTACTTACCCCTGATGTAACTTGATAATCATCGGGTTGCGTAGTTTGATAGCTATACGGATCATCTGATCTTTGACCGATTTCTCCATTTTCATCAACTGCATCAACGTCTTTTTCTTCACTTTCTGTTGCATCAGTCTCTGTTGTCTCTGTTTTTTCTTCTTCAGCAACTGGCTCTTTAAAACGTTTATTTTTTTGATGTTTTCTAGTACGAGACAATATTTCATCATTACCAGAATCTTGTGCTTCATTCTCATTAATTTCCGGTTCTGTTTCTACCTGTTTTTCTTGTCTTCTTGGTTGTACAGGTTCTTGTGGTGGTATAGATTTTCTTTCTTCTGGTTGTTTTATCGGTTCATTGTACATCGGTTCAGGTCTTCTCATACCTTCTACTGGTAAGATTTTATCTTTTCTAATAAATAATAGAATACTCGTAATAAAGAAGAATAACGGAACTAATACAATAAATAATGGCAGTGTTACAACTGAAAGTAATAAGAATACTAGTGCAGAGAATATTCTCCATCTCATAAGTACTAGACCTATAAATGAAAATATTAAAACGATAATCAAATAAATAATGAATAACCATATTCCATTTTGGATATTCAATGCTATCTGGCTAGATGTCAGTATTTGTCCATTAGATGTTATATTAATGTTTAATTGTTCTATCAAAGTTTCAAGTCTATTTATATTTGTAGGATTATTTAAAACGACTAAAGCTGCAAATAATGATAAAGCCGTTACGCCTAATGTAATAATCCATGCAAACCAACCGAAAAATTTCTCAGCGCCTCTTCCTACAGGCTGTCTCACATGTTCTACATATGAATTCATTATATTTTCCTCCTCTACAATGAATTGGTTTTAATTATATCAAAAAAAGGCCATTGTTTCTCACAAAGACCTTTTTAAATATTAATTTAATGACATTTTGAATTTTAAAAATGCTTCGTTGTATTTTGCTATGTTTTCTTTACCTAAATCTTTATAAACTTCTAATTTATTCCTTACTTTAGAGTCAGGATAAAATCTTTCATCTTCTCTAATATTTTTATCTAATAATTCATAAGATGCTTTATTTGGAGTAGCATAACCAACCCACTCAGCATTTTGTTTACCTACTTCTTCTTCAAGCAAGAAGTTAATAAACTTATGAGCACCTTCAACATTTTGAGCTGTTTTAGGAATAACTAAGTTATCAAACCATAAATTGGAACCTTCTTCAGGTACAACAAAATCTAATTGTTCATTTTTATTCATTATATCAGCAGCCATTCCGCTCCATACTACAGCAACATCTGTTTCATTTTGGCCCATCATGGTGTTGATTTCATCGCCAACAACACCTCTAACATTTGGTGCTAATTGAACCAATTTATCTTGTGCTTTTTGTAATTTTTTCTCATCGGTTTCATTTAGGCTTTCATTCATACTATTAAGCGCAAATCCAATACCTTCTCTTGCGCCATCAACAATTAAAACATCATCTTTAAGTCGTTTGTTCCACAATGTATCCCAACTCGTGAAATCTAAACCTTTTGTTTTTTCTGGATTATACAGTATACCTACAGTTCCCCAAAAATAAGGGATAGAATATTTATTGTCTGGGTCAAATGGTAAATCCATAAAATTTTTATCTAAATTTTTCATATTGGGAATTTTCTCATGATCAATTTGATATAATAAATGTTCTTTTTTCATTTTTTGAACAGTATATTCACTTGGTACAGCAACATCGTATGCAGTACCGCCGTTTTTGATTTTAGCCATCATCGCTTCATTCGAATCAAAAGTTTCATAAACAACTTTAATCCCTGTTTCTTGTTCAAATTTCTTAGTTAGTTCTGGATCTATATACTCACCCCAATTATATACATAGAGTACATCTTTTTTGCCATTTGAAGGAGGAGGATCGATTAATTTTGTTGAAAGGATTAATAGTGCACCAACAAATAATGAGATGCCTAATAATTGCATTAATTGTTTCATCTCATAATTCCTCCTTTTTTACTTATCCTTTGTTGTTGACTTCTTTTTATGAAGTAATAACCTACTATGATAAACATAACTAATAAGAACAACAATGTTGAAATCGCATTAATTTCCATTGTAATACCTTTTCTCGCCATAGAATAAACTTCGACTGATAATACACTAAAGCCGCTTCCAGTTACAAAGAAACTCACTGTAAAGTCATCTAATGAATATGTTAATGCCATAAAGAATCCACCTATGGCCCCTGGTAATATATGAGGAATAATTACTTTTATAAGTGTTTGCCAAGATGTTGCACCTAAGTCTTTGGCAGCGTTAATCATGGATGGATTCATATCATATAGTTTAGGTAGAACAAGTAATACAACAATTGGTACACAAAATGCGATATGCGATATTAACACCGACCAAAAGCCTAACCCCATACCAGTAAAATGACCAATAACTGTAAATAATAATAAGAAAGAAGAACCAATAACAACGTCTGAACTTACCATAAGGATATTATTTAATGTTAATAACCCCACTTTAAGTTTCTTGTTTCTCATATAATAAATACCGATAGCACCGCAAATTCCAATCAATGTAGAAATACTAGCTGCAAGTAATGCTACAGCTATCGTGTTAACTATAATTACAAGTAACCGTTTATTTTGAAATACTGAAGTATAGTGATCAAATGTAAAACCTTTAAAATGTGTCATATTCCCTGCACTATTAAAAGAATAAAAAATTAAAAAGAAAATAGGTAAGTATAGAAAAATCATAATAATTGTGAAATAGATTTTCCCTGATAATTTCATTTCTATACCTCCTTATTCTCTGATTTAGATTTCGTAATAATTAAAATAAAAGCCATCGCCAATATTAAAAACACTGCAATTGTAGAACCCATCCCATAGTTTTGAGTAACTAAAAATTGTTCTTGAATTGCTGTACCAAGGTTAACTACTTTATTACCTGCAATTAATCTTGTAATCATAAATAATGAAAGTGCAGGAATAAATGTGATTTGTATACCTGTTTTAACACCTTCATAAGTTAAAGGCATAATAACCTTTCTAAAAGTTGTAATGTGATTAGCACCTAAATCTCTTGAAGCTTGAATTAGATTTTCTGGTATTTCTTCCATAGCATTAAATATAGGTAATAGCATAAATGGAATATAAATGTATACCGATACAATAATAAACGCTGTGCTCGTAAATAATAAATCAGTAGAAGGTACATGAAATATATTCAACATTTTATTTAATAATCCATCATGGCTAAAAATACCTATAAAAGCATATGTTTTTAATAATAGATTAATCCATGTTGGTAAAATGATAAGCAATAATAATATTTCTTTATGTCTAGCACTTTTTAAAGCTAACGCTAACGGATAGCTCACTAACAAACAAAAGAATGTAATCAAAATAGCATACCATACTGAACTTAAAGTCATTTTTAAATAGCTACTTGTAAAGAAATTCGTATAATTCTCTAATGAAAAATGGCCATGAATATCGAGTAAAGAAGCATAAAATATCATGGCAATTGGAACGATGATAAATAAAATAATCCAAATCATATAAGGTACGAGTAAAAATGATTTTATTTTATGCATGAACATCATCCTCGTAGCTTTCTATCCGACGATCAAATTCTTCTTCTGTTTCACCAGGTAGCATTATATGAATAGATTCAGAATCAAAATCTAATCCTACTGTTTCACCGATTACTGCCTTTTTAGTCGTTTGTATAATCCATTCGTTACCTTGTTCATCATAGCAACAAATTTCATAATGCACGCCTCTAAATAGCTGTGAGTCTACTACTGCAGATACTCTACCTTCACTTGGAGATTTGATGCTTATGTCTTCTGGGCGTATTACGACATCTACTTTAGCATCTGGCTCAAATCCAGCATCTACACATTCATAGGTAATACCATACATTTCTACTTCATAATCTCGTTTCATGATGCCACTTACGATATTAGATTCACCGATGAAATCTGCTACGAATTTATTTACCGGTTCATCGTATATATCAACTGGTGTGCCACTTTGTTCAATCTTTCCATCTTTCATTACAAAAATATAATCGCTCATTGCTAAAGCTTCTTCTTGATCATGCGTTACAAATATAAATGTAATACCTAGCCTTTGCTGTAATTCACGCAATTCATATTGCATTTCGGTACGCAGTTTTAAATCTAATGCAGATAAAGGTTCATCTAACAATATAATTTCAGGTTCATTTGCTATAGCGCGAGCAATTGCTACACGTTGTTTTTGTCCGCCACTCATTTCTGATATTTTTCTTTGTTCATATCCTTCTAGTTTCACTAATTTCAATGCTTCTATCACTTTATGTTGTATATCTTTTTTGTTTAATTTTTTTATTTTTAATCCAAAAGCTACATTTTCAAAAACATTTAAATGAGGAAACAATGCGTAATCTTGAAATACTGTATTTACTTTTCTATTATTTGCAGGAATTTGATTAATGATTTTATCATTAAAATATATGTTTCCACTTGTCGGTGTTTCAAATCCAGCAATAAGTTTTAAAATAGTTGTTTTGCCACAACCTGAAGGGCCTAATAGCGTGTAAAACCTACCTTCTTCTATTTCAAAACTAACATCGTTTAATACATGGGTATTATTAAAATTTTTATAGATGTTTTCAAACTTGATAATTGATTTTGACATTGTTTCCCCTCCTATAAATAAGATTCTGTAGCCACAATTAGTACTTCAGCATCTTTCTCAGTTTCATTGAAAAATTGATGAACTTCATGAGCTTTAAAGTAAAAACATTCACCTTTTTTAGCTTTATATTTTCTTTTCCCAATTTTCAAAGTAATGGTACCCTTTTTAACATAAGCAAAAGTTTCTGACGAAGATGGTGAGAATGATTTATATCGACACCCACCTTTAAGCGTTATAATGACTGGTTCCATTTCAAATTCATTGGAATCTGGGACTAACCAATTAATTTTGTATCCTTCATCATATTCGTCATATAAAGTTTGCTCTTTTGCGGGATAATGTATACGAGCTTGATATAGCTTTTCATTGAAAAACTCGCTTGGTTCAACACCTAATACATCTAATATATTTAAAAAAGTTTCCATAGATGGCGATGATAAATTTCTTTCTAATTGTGAGATATATCCCTTTGATAAATCTGTTCTTTCACCTAATTCTTCTTGAGTTAAGTTCTTTTGATATCTTAAATTTTTAAGTTTTTCTCCTATATTCATAAATCCCCCAAAAAAGAGTTGTATGTTTACTTTTACTAAACAATAAGTTTAGTACCTTTAATAAAATAACAGAAATTATTTTATACTTCAACACTTTTTTGGGGGATGAGAAAATTTATTTAATTGTGATACTTGTTTCAGTAGTACTATCTTTTAAAGCTTTTACTGCTTTGTATCCATCATAGCCACTCGCTTGTTTGAATTCTTTATACATGTTGTTTTCATCTGCTTTACCAGGAACAACTTTCTTAAAGTTTTTGTATGCTTGTTCAAATGATTCTCTATTAGCACTTGATTCGTAAGCATCTTCGATATGATTAAAAAATTCAACGACTTGCAATATTTCTTCTTGTGACCAATCAACATCAATTGGATAACTATATTCCATATTATTAATCTCCTTATAAAAAAAGAATCACTGCGTTAACAGTGATTCTTTAGTATTGTCAAATATTATAAAGTATGGACAGGCGTACCTAGTGCTACTTCCGCAGCTTCCATAGAAATTTCACCTAATGTTGGGTGAGCATGAATAGTTAATGAAATGTCTTCTGCAGTCATTCCACTTTCTATTGCTAATCCAAGTTCAGCAATAACATCTGAAGCATTAGCACCTGCTACTTGAGCACCTACTAATAATCCATTTTCTTTTAATGTTACTAACTTAACAAATCCATTTGTTTCGTTTAGTGCTAAAGCACGGCCATTTGCAGCAAATGGGAATTTAGAAGCTTTAACTTCTAAACCTTCTTCTTTAGCACTAGCTTCTGTATGACCTACAGTAGCTAGTTCTGGCTCAGTGAAACATACTGCTGGAATACCTAAGTAATCAACAGCTGATTTTTCACCAGAAATAGCTTCAGCAGCTACTTTAGCTTCATAACTTGCTTTATGAGCAAGTGGAGGACCAGCTACGATGTCACCAATTGCAAAGATATTTTCAACTGATGTACGAGTTTGATCGTCTACTTCAACTAGTCCGCGATCACTCATTTTCAAGCCTAATTCTTCTAGACCTAATTCGTCAGTATTTGGACGACGTCCTACAGTTACTAATACATAATCAGCTTCGATTTCTTTTGTTTCTCCACCAGCTTCATACGTAACTTTCACGCCATTATCAGTCTCTTCAGCAGATTTAGCCATTGCTTCAGTTACGATATCAACGCCTTTAGCTTTAAGACCTTTTTTAACGATTTGAGTCATTTGTTTTTCGAATCCGCCTAAGATGTCTTTTGCACCTTCAAGAATTGTAACTTCAGAACCGAAGTTAGCGAAAGCTGTACCAAGTTCAGAACCGATATATCCGCCACCAACTACAACTAATTTTTTAGGAACATCTTTAAGCGCTAATGCACCACTTGAATCGATAACACGTTCACCAAATTTGAAATTAGGAATTTCAATTGGACGAGAACCTGTTGCGATAATTGCATTTTTGAAAGTATAAGTTTGAGAAGCTTTTTCAGTCATAACTTTTAAGTTATTTTCATCTACGAAGTATGCTTCACCTTTTACAACTTCAACTTTGTTACCTTTTAATAATCCAGCAACTCCGCCAGTTAATTTATTAACTACGCCGTTTTTGAATTCTTGAACTTTGTCAAAGTTTAATGCTACTTTTTCTGCAATTACACCCATATCTTCTGAATGTTGTGCATTATGGAAACGGTGAGACGCTGATAATAAAGCTTTAGATGGAATACAACCAACGTTTAAACAAACGCCACCTAATTCGCCTTTTTCAACGATTGTTACTTTTTGTCCAAGTTGCGCTGCACGAATTGCTGCAACGTAACCACCAGGACCTGCTCCAATTACAATAGTATCTGTTTCAATAGGAAAATCTCCAACTACCATTTTTACCCCTCCATTAATAATAATTCTGGATTATTTAATAATCTCTTAATATGGTTCATTGCGTTTTGACCAGTAGCACCATCAATTTGTCTGTGGTCAAAGCTTAATGATAATGATAACACAGGTGCTGCAACAATTTCTCCATCTTTAACGATAGGTTTTTGAGCTATACGGCCAATACCTAAAATCGCTACTTCAGGGTGATTGATTACAGGAGTGAACCATTGTCCACCAGCTGAACCGATATTACTGATTGTACAAGTTGCGCCTTTCATTTCATTAGCTTGTAATTTACCATCACGTGCTTTTACAGCTAATTCGTTAATTTCATCTGAAATTTGGAACATTGATTTATGATCAGCATTTTTAACTACTGGTACTAATAAACCGCGATCAGTATCTGCAGCTATACCTATATTATAGTAATGTTTATGAACAATTTCACCATTTTCTTCATCAAATTCAGTATTTAATGCTGGGTATTTCTTAAGCGCTGATACTAATGCTTTAACAACATATGGTAAGAATGTTAATTTAGTACCTTGTTCCGCAGCAACTTCTTTGAATTTTTTACGGTGATCCCATAGTTCTTGTACATCAATTTCATCCATTAATGTTACATGAGGAGCTGTTTGTTTAGAGTTAACCATTGCTTTTGCAATTGCTTTACGCATAGCAGGTATTTTCTCACGAGTTTCTGGGTAAGCACCTTCTGGTACTTGTGCAGTTTGTGTTGCAGTATCTTCAGTTGAAGCTGATTGAGCTTCTTCTGTTGTACCTTGTTCTGAAGTGCTTCCGCCATTTAAGTATGCTTCAACATCTTCTTTTAAGATACGTCCATTTTTACCTGAACCTGAAACTGCTTTAATATTTACATCGTTGTCACGTGCAAATTTACGAACAGAAGGCATTGCGATTACGCGTTTAGAATCGTCAACTTCTTCAGATTTTTCACTTTCTTGAGCAGATTCTTCTTTAGTTTCTTCTGCTTTTTCTTCTTGTTTAGGTTCTTCGTCGTCATCATGACCTTTGAACTGAATACCTTCAGCGTCAGGAGCATCAATTTTAACAATTGTGTCACCAACAACAGAAACAGTTCCTTCTTCGACCATAACTTCTTCTACTTTACCTGAAACAGGTGATGGAATTTCTACGACTGATTTATCATTTTGAACTTCACATAATACATCGTCTTCTTGAATTTCGTCGCCTGCTTTAACAAACCATTTTACAATTTCACCTTCGTGGATACCTTCACCGATATCTGGTAATTTAAATTCAAATGACAAGATTTTTTCCTCCTAAATATAAATCTGTATTTTTAGTACAAATTAAAATTCTAATGTTTCTTTAGCTTGTGCTACGATATCTTTTTTGTTTGGTAACCAAACACCCTCAGCTTGTGTGAATGGGTAAATAGTATCAGGAGCTGCTACACGTGCAATTGGAGCCTCTAATGATAGAACTGCTCTTTCAGAAATCTCAGCAACTACAGTAGCACCAACGCCAGCTTGTTTTTGAGCTTCTTGAACGATGATTACACGGTTAGTTTTTTCAACTGATTTTACGATTGTTTCAACATCGATAGGTTGAACAGTGATTAAGTCGATTACTTCTACTGAATAACCGTCTTTTTCTAAATCTTCTGCTGCTTTAAGAGATTCTTGAACCATTGCACCGTAAGTAACAATAGTTAAGTCTGTACCTTCACGTTTTACTTTCGCTTTACCGATTTCTACTTCGTACTCTTCTTCAGGTACTTCTTCACGGAATGAACGATATAATTTCATGTGTTCTAAGTAAACGACAGGGTCGTCACTACGAATAGCTGAAATTAATAATCCTTTAGCATCATATGGGTTTGAAGGAATGATTACTTTCAAACCTGGTGATTGTGCCATTAAACCTTCTAAGTTATCTGCGTGTAATTCTGGAGTGTGAACACCTCCACCGAATGGCGCACGGATAGTTACAGGTGCAGCTTTTGAATCACCTGAACGGAAACGGTGACGTGCAATTTGTCCAGCGATTGAGTCCATAACCTCAAATACGAAACCAAAGAATTGGATTTCCATGACAGGACGGTAACCTTCAAGCGTTAAACCTAAAGCTAAACCACCAATACCTGATTCTGCTAGTGGTGTATCAAATACACGATCTTCGCCGAATTCTTTTTGTAAACCTTCTGTAGCACGGAATACACCGCCGTTTACACCAACGTCTTCACCGAATAATAAAACATCTTCGTCTCTTTTTAATTCGTTTTGAAGCGCATTGTTAATCGCTTGAATCATTGTCATTTGTGCCATGACTTACTTCGACTCCTTCTCTTTGTAAATTTCATATTGTTCAGCCAAGTTTTGAGGCATTTCATCGTACATAATTTCCATTAAATCAGTAACTTTTTGTTTAGGCGTATTATCTGCCTCTTTAATAGCTGTTTTAATTTCTTCTTTTGCTTTTTCCATTACTTCGTTTTCTTTTTCTTCAGACCATAAGTTTTTAGCTTCAAGATATTTTCTGAAACGTACTAATGGATCTTTCTTTTCCCAATCTGAATCTTCATCAGATGTTCTGTAACGTGTTGGATCGTCACCAGCCATTGTATGTGGACCATAACGATAAGTTAATGTTTCGATTAATGTTGGACCTTCACCGTTAACAGCACGTTCACGCGCTTCTTTAGTGATTGCATAAACTGCTAAAGCATCCATTCCGTCTACTAATACGCCTGGAATACCAACTGACACTGATTTTTGAGCTAATGTCTTAGCTGCTGTTTGTTTATCACGTGGAGTTGAAATCGCGTAGTTGTTATTTTGAATTACAAAGATAGCAGGTGCTTTATAAGCAGATGCGAAGTTAATACCTTCATAGAAGTCACCTTGTGATGAACCACCGTCACCAGTATATGTGATTGCTACATTTTTCTTCCCGCGTTTTTTAAGACCTAATGCAACACCAGCTGTTTGAATAAACTGAGCACCGATGATGATTTGTGGACTTAATGCGTTCACACCTTCTGGGAATTGGTTACCAATAAAGTGTCCACGTGAGAATAAGAACGCTTTAGTTAATGGTAAACCATGCCAGATTAATTGAGGTACATCACGGTAACCTGGAAGTACATAGTCTTCTTTCTCTAATGCATAATGTGAAGCTAATTGAGAAGCTTCTTGTCCTGCTGTTGGTGCATAGAAACCTAAACGACCTTGTCTATTTAAAGAAATAGAACGTTGGTCAAGGACACGAGTCCATACCATTCTTTCCATTAATTCAACTAGTTCTTCGTCAGATAAGTCCGGTAATAAGTCATTATTTACGACATTTCCTTCTTCATCTAAAACTTGAACCATTTCAAACTTAGACTCTATTTCATTTAAAGTCGCTACTGCATCGAATTGGGCTTTTTTTCTCGGAGCCATTCAATTCACCATACCTTTCCCTATATTAAATAATCATTTCTTAATTAGTTTAACACAAAACTGTTTTACTGTTAAATAAAAAATACTTACATAATAAAAAGCCTTTGATTCAAGGCTTTTATACGTCTGTATTACAACATCATAACAACTGTACTAATACATATCAATTATTTAAAATCTGTGCTACATCTTGTTTTTCTTGTTGAACTTTTTTTAATTGATTTTGATAATCTGTAACAACTTTTTCTGTTTTTTTATTTTCTTCAGTTAATTTTTCCGAACGTTCATCTGCACCTTGTTGTGTTGCTTTATCTTTCGATAAATAACCGAATAATTCTTTTTCTGCTTTTAGAACACCTTTATATCCTTTTATTACTTCTTCATGTGTTTTATATTTTTTATCTAAGATATTTTTTAAATCTTTAGCTTCTTTTATCTGTTCATCGTCTTCTATCGCTTTATAGTCTTTTTCGGATGTTTCAAATATCTCTTTTGAATCTTTCATTGCTTTATCTTCTTTATCGATTATCGCTTCACGATCATCAACGCTTTTTGTAATTTCTTCAGCAATAGACTTAAATTCATCACCTTTAGCTTTATTTAATTTTTCAATTTTAGCTACTTTTTCTTTTTCTGCTTTTGTCATTTCTTCATTTAAATCTACGATGACCTTCTCTTTTTTATTTGCTTTTTCTATTTTTTTATAAAATGATTCTAATGAATCTGTTGATTGACCACAAGCTGTTAATAACATAGTGGCTGTTAAAGTTAATGCGCCGATTTTCTTGCCAATCATATGTATTTCCTCCTTACTAATCTATGTTTATGTTACTCTGTTTTTTTTATTTATACAATTAATATTAGATGTAAATACGATGAATTTTTGATATATTTTATATGAGGAAGGTGCATGAAAATGATAACTATGGAAAATATTATACGTGACGGCCACGAAACACTTAGAAAAAAAGCCGATGAAGTAGCAATACCTGTATCTAAAGAGGATCAAGAAACTTTAAACGAAATGTTAGAATTCCTTAAAAATTCTCAAGATGAAGAACTAGCAAAAAAATATGGACTTCGCTCTGGAGTTGGTCTTGCAGCTCCTCAAATAAATGTTTCTAAAAAAATGTTAGCCGTTTATATCCAAGATGATGGAAAAGGAAATAAACTTGAACTTCAACTCATTAACCCTAAAATTGTGAGCCATAGTGTTCAAAAAGCATATTTAAACGGCGGTGAAGGTTGTTTAAGTGTTGACGAATCTATACCAGGATTAGTGCACAGAAACTTTAAAGTGACGATAGAAGCTTTTGATATTGAAGGCAATCCATTCAAAAAAAGGTTTAAAGGATATCCAGCAATTGTCCTACAACATGAAATTGACCATTTGAATGGCATAATGTTCTATGACTATATTAATGAAGAAGATCCATTTAAAGTGGTAGACGATGCTGTAGAAATTAATTAACAATACAAAAAGAGAGTCTGGGACAATTATTTATGCCCCAGACTCTTTTTCATAGTTTTAAATTATAGTTACATAAATTCATCTCTACGTTCTATAAATTTAATATTTTCTTCTCTTAATGATTTTTGAATTAATTCTAATTCATCTAGATTCAACCACTCTGGATCTTTATTATGTCGAATGTAGTGTGGATCTTGTTTTACATTATTTACTGTTTCATCATAATTATAAATCATAACAACTTCATTTTGGCGAATATTAAATTCAATACCTTTAAAATGTTTATCTGATCTATTTTTTTCAGCTTTTACAGTTTTTATAATACGTTCAACTTTATCCATAACATTCACTTCCTATTCATCTATCAATCCTAATTTCACACATGCATCGTATATGCCATTCTCGTCTACACTTTTAGTTTCATAATCACAAACTTCTTTTAAAGCGTCTACACCATTTCCCATAGCTACTCCACAACCAACTTCAGTTAACATTTCAACATCGTTCGGTCCATCGCCAAACGCTACGACTTCATTTAATGAAAATCCTAACTCTTTACTCAACTCTTTAATGCCTTCTGCTTTAGAACGATTGTTAGGTACAACGTCTCTGCTTAAAGTATGCCATCTATAAAACTTTAAAGATTCAAATTGGTTATCATATTTATAATCTTCATCAGCAGTATGGAATATAAGCGCTTGATATACTGGATGATCTAAATAATATGTATTGTGATATTGTGGATAATCCATTTTCAAAGTGCCTAAGCTTTCGGAAATATGAAGATTGTTTTCTTCACTTGCGTATACGTTTGTGTCTCCAAAGAAAACTAAAGGATGATTATTTTTGTGTGCTTTTTCAACGATTTGTGTTAATTCTTCCTTATTCAATGGATATTTACCTATTACTTCTCCATCATGAACAACAATTTGTCCATTTAATGAAACAAACGTTTGAATATCAGTTTCTTCAATTACGTGCTTAAACATGTAAGGTGCGCGTCCAGTAGCAATTCCAACTATGTGACCTTTTTCTTTTAATTTTTTTATTGCGGTTATTGTTGATTGAGGTATTTCTTTATTTTCATCATAAATTGTACCATCTATATCTAGAAATATTAATTTCTTTTCCAACTATCATCGCCTCCTCCGTTCTATTCTAGTCCATTCTGAGTATATATGAAAGATTTAGTTAAATAACTTTATTTATATCTAATTATCATGTAAAATGAACTTATTAAAAAGGTATTTATATATTTAATTTAAATACCTCTCAAAATGAACGGGACTCAAATTTCAAAAATTGACTAACCCTAGCCTTAAACTAGGGCTTTATTTATGTTAATCAACTAGGAGGATTATATATATGGCAATATTTAAAGTATTTTATCAAGAAGACAAAAGTGAAGTTATTGTACGTGAAAGTACACAAACTAAGTATTTCGAAGGACAAACAGAAGAACAAGTGAGACGTTATTTATCAGATCGTAATTATAATATCGAATTTGTCCAAAAATTAGAGGGCGCTCATTTAGATTATGAACAAAAATCAGAACATTTTAATGTGGAGAAAATCTAAATGAAACCCATCCAAAAAAATGAAGTAGGTGTATATGCACTGGGAGGACTCGGTGAAATAGGTAAAAACACGTACGCCCTCGAATATCAAGATGAAATAATCGTAATAGATGCTGGTATTAAGTTCCCAGATGACGATTTGCTTGGTATCGATTACGTGATACCTGATTATACTTACTTAATACAAAACAAACATAAAGTAAAAGCTTTATTCATTACACATGGACACGAAGACCATATTGGTGGCGTCCCTTATCTACTTAAACAATTTAATGTTCCCATATACAGTGGTCCATTAGCTTTAGGTTTAATTAGAAATAAATTAGAAGAACATCATTTACTAAAAACTGCACAACTCAATGAAATAACTGAAGACTCTGTGTTTGAATTTAAACACTTTAAAATCTCATTTTATTTAACAACACATAGTATACCTGAAGCATACGGCATTATAGCTGATACACCTCAAGGTAAAATTGTTCATACTGGTGACTTCAAATTTGATTTCACACCTGTTGGACAACCAGCAAATATTGCTAAAATGGCTCAATTAGGTGAAGAAGGCGTACTTTGTTTACTTTCAGATTCTACTAACTCTGAAGTTCCTAACTTTACACTAAGTGAAAAAGAAGTTGGACAAAATGTAGATGAGATTTTCCGTAAATGTACAGGAAGAATTATTTTTGCGACTTTCGCATCAAATATATATCGTGTACAACAAGCTGTTGAAGCTGCCGTTAAATACAATCGTAAAATTGTAGTATTCGGTCGTTCAATGGAGAACAACATTAAAATTGGAACTGATTTAGGGTATATTAAAGTACCACCTGAAACATTTATTGAACCTAATAAAATCAATACTGTGCCTAAGCATGAAATATTAATTTTATGTACAGGTTCTCAAGGTGAACCAATGGCTGCTTTATCTAGAATAGCTAATGGCACACATAGACAAATCAGTATTATACCAGATGATACAGTAGTATTTAGTTCTTCCCCTATTCCAGGTAATACAAAGAGTGTTAACAGAACAATAAACGCGCTTTATAAAGCTGGAGCAGATGTTATCCATGGTAAGTTGTCGAATATTCATACATCTGGACACGGTTCTCAAGATGAACAAAAATTAATGCTTCGTTTAATTAAGCCGAAATATTTCATGCCGATTCATGGTGAATATAGAATGCTTAAGAAACACAGTGAAACAGGTGTTAACTGTGGCGTTGATCCTGATAATATATTTGTATATGAAATCGGTGATGTATTAGCACTTACGAAAGATTCTGCACGATACGCAGGACGCATACCTTCTGGAAGTGTGTTCGTAGATGGAAGCGGAATTGGAGATATAGGCAACGTTGTTATAAAAGACCGTAAAGTATTATCAGAAGAAGGTTTAGTAATTGTAGTTGTAAGCATTGACTTTAAAACAAAGCAATTGCTTTCCGGTCCTGATATTATATCTCGTGGTTTTGTATACATGAGAGAATCTGGTCATTTAATTTATGATGCACAACGATTAATTAAAAAGTCAGTAATTGAGAAATTAAATAATAATGATAAAGTTGAATGGCATCATGTTAAAGCAACAATAACAGAAGCGTTACAACCGTATTTATACGAAAAAACTGCTCGTAAACCAATGATTTTACCAATCATTATGAAAATCAAATAATAGAGAATAGGATATAATCCCATTTCTCAAGTCAAACACCGCAATCCGTTGATTTCTCTTTCGGATTGCGGTGTTTGTTTATTTCGTTTTAAAAAGTATATAGTCTCCTATTTTTGTTATAACTAACAAAGATTTGAGTACATAAAATTAAATCATAGAAAATATCGTACTAACGTGCTTGTTTAGATTCACTAGGTCGTTAGAAATTGTAACGAGCTTGTCTCAAATTTCTTGCTCGTTAGAGCGGCATACCTTATGTATTTAGGATAAAATTATATTAAAACACTGAATAATATCGCGCTAACGCGCTTGTTTATATTCACTAGCTCGTTAGAAAATGTAACGAGCTTGTCTCAAATTTCTTGCACGTTAGAGCGGCATACCGAATATGTCCATATAATTGTGTAATAAAAAAAGAGCCAAATATAGCTCACTTTAGTACAATGTAATCGACTAAGAAAATATTGTAGAGGTGACCTATATATGACTCAGTTAAATATTAACGTAGACTTTGAAGAATTGGCAAGTGCTATTTTAGAAAGTAATTTAAATACTGCTATGAAAAGTATAGCTGTAACTGTATTAAATGCTTATATGGAAATGGAAAGAGATCAGTTTGTGAACGCTGATTTCAAACAAAAGCATCCTGAAAGGATTGCACAACGAAATGGCTACTATGAACGTGATTTTATGATTCCAGTCGGAACACTTCATTTAAAAGTACCTAGAACGCGTGATGGCGAATTTACAACTGAAGTTTTTGATCAATATTCTCGCTCTGATCAATCACTGATTTTAGCGATGATAGAAGCTTATATTAATGGCGTTTCAACTAGAAACATCACGAAAATTGTAGAGGCTCTGGCAGGTAAATCTGTTTCGAAATCTACGATTTCAGAAGTTATGAAAAATATTGACCCCGATATTCAAAAGTGGTCGAGTAGACCTATTACTAGTCATCAGTACAGATATGTATTTGTTGATGCCATGCATATTAAAGTTAGAGAGAATAATAAAATAGTTTCTAAAGGCGTTTATATAGCTATGGGAGTAAATGAACTTAAAAGACGTGAAATTATTGGTTTTAAAATTTCTAATCAAGAATCTGAACAGGCTTGGTCTGAGTTCTTTGAAGATTTAAGAATGCGTGGCCTCACAACTCCTGAGCTCATTATTTCTGATGCACATTCTGGTCTTATTAAGTCTATTAAATCACAATTTATAGATTCAACTTGGCAACGTTGTACATTTCATCTTCTTAAAAACATCATTGAAAGATTTCCAAAAAAGAATTCACAAGAGGCAAGAACATTACTTAAATCTATTTTTCAAGCTCCTACATATCAACATGCGCTTGAAAGTAAAAATGAATTTGTAACTAAGTATGAAAATAATCCTAAGTATTCAGAAGCTTTAAATATATTAGATCAGGGCTTCGAAGATGCCACACAGTTTTATAGATTTCCAGCACAACACCATAAGAATATACGAACTACTAACTCTATTGAAAATATAAATATGCAGCTTAGAAAAAGAGAGAAAGTCATTAAGACTTTCCCTAACCTAGACTCAGCTTTTAGATTAATTGGTGCATTACTCATGGATATTCAAGAAAATCTAGATAATGCTAAAAGACCTTTTATTCCTTAAACTTACTACTTATTTTTGAAAAATAAGTAGAGATTAACAAAATGAATCTGCTAAAAATCAAACAGATTTATTTTGTTAATACATTCTAAAAAACCAAAGGTTGATTACTTCTAAAGATATTACACATAAATATGGACTTGACTATGTATCATATGTGTTTAGGGTAAAATTAAAAAATAAGAGTCTGGGACATAAATAATTGTCCCAGACTCTCTTTTTGTATTGGCAGTAGATGACTGGTATGAAAATGCGCTTATAACAAGCTTTTTTCATACCTAGTCATCCTTGCCGGGGTGGGACTACGAAAGCTTTTTAATAAAATGAGATTTCTGTCCCACTCCCTTATTTTGTATTATTCATTTACTAATTTCTTTTCAAAACGATTTAAATCATTGTCGTGTCCGATAACAATTAAAATATCATTAAATTCAATACTTTCATTTGGATCTGGTGCTACAATAATGTCTTTACCTCTTTTTACAGCTATTATATTAATGCCGTAATTAGCTCGGACATCCAATTCCAGTATAGAATTACCTGCAAGCTTTTCTCCTGCTTTTATTTCAACAATTGAATATTCATCCGATAACTCTAAATAATCTAATACAGATGCGCTTGCAACGTTATGTGCAATTCTTCTACCCATATCTCTTTCTGGATGTACTACGGTATCTGCACCAATTTTATTCAAAATTTTCGCATGATAATCATTTTGAGCTTTAGCTGTTACTTTCTTTACGCCCAACTCTTTAAGAATTAACGTTGTTAAAGTACTTGCCTGTATATTCTCACCTATCGCTACAATGACATGATCAAAGTTACGTATACCTAAACTTTTCATAACCGCTTCGTCAGTTGTATCTGCTATAACAGCATGTGTGGCAATATCACTAAATTCATTCACTCTAGCTTCATCTGAGTCAATGGCCATTACATCCATATCTAGCGCGTTTAATTCTCTAACAATACTACCACCAAAACGCCCTAAGCCAATTACTACATATTCTTTACTCATGATACGCCTCCATACTTATCCTGAAATTATTTTTTACCTTTAACGTAATCTGCATCAAAGATAAACAATCTTAATAATAATATAAGCGATGGAACTAGTAAAAGTAAACCTAAAATAAATGCTATGACTAACATAAGCGCCATTTGTTCATTTACGACAGCTTTATCAATATTAATATATGGTTCAAGTATATAAGGTAATTTACTTAAGCCATATCCAAAGAATGCTGTTCCAAATTGTAACAGAATCATCGTAAATGCAAAACCATGCGCCTTTTTAAGATATATCAATACTACAGCAATAATGAAGAATACCATACTTAAAGCAAATAACCACCAATAATTTTCAATCGCATTGGTAAAGTGTCTTTCATTATGTTGTCTTAATGATAAGAAAACAAACTGACAAATAATAATCATTGGAAGTGCCCAAATTAAGAACCATTGTCTTAATAAATGATAAGCTTCAGTATCTTTAGCTTTATTAGCATAGTACGTTAAGAAACCTGATGAGATATAGAGTACTGAGATAATAGCTAAGAACACTACTGCCCAAGCATAAGGACTTAATAATAGTGTCATCCATTCTAAGTGAACACCACTTGATGTTTCTTTAATATATCCACCTTCAGCAATTGTTAAAATTGTCGATAATGATGCCGGAATAAGCAAACCAGTAGCACCATACAAGAACAACCATGATAATTTACTATCTTGTCCGTAGTTTTCAAATGCGTAGAAACTACCACGAATTGTTAATAATATTAGAGCTATACTTCCTGGTATCAATAATGTTGAACCAAAGTAGTAAGCTGAATCTGGGAAGAATCCAACGATTCCTACAAAGAAGAATACGAAGAATACATTTGTAACTTCCCAAACAGGGTTTAAATATCTGGAGATCAATCCATTTATAATATGATCTTGTTTAGTTAATTTCGCATGGAAAGAAAAGAATCCTGCCCCGAAATCAATTGCACCGATAACAATGTAGCCATATAAGAAGAGCCAAAGTACTGTGACACCTATGTGTTGATAATCCATTATACTTCACCCCTTCTTTCTATAACTTTATTTACATCATCTGTTGCTTTACTGTGACTAAACATTCTGATTAATACATAACTTGATGAAATACCGAGTACTAAATAAAGTATAGCAAAAGCAATAAACACTAGACTTAAACCATCAGCGTTTGTAGCAGCTTGTGCCACTTTTAAATAGCCCCTTAAAATCCATGGTTGTCTACCCATTTCTGCTAAGAACCATCCACATTCAATCGCTAGCATTGCTAATGGTCCAGTTAGCACAGTTAAGTATAATAATGGTTTGTTAAATTGCGACCATTTTTTCGTCCATTTTAAAACAACAAACAGTGCTGATACAACAAAACAATAAACTCCAAAGAATACCATTAAGTCAAAGAAGTAATGTATAATGAGTGGTGGTGTTTCATCACTCTTAAAGTCATTTAAACCTTTCACTTCTGTATTAAAGTTATTATCAGATAAGAAACTTAAAGCACCAGGAATTTTAATAGCGCCTTTAACTTCTTGACTCTTCTCATCTACATAACCAAATAATACTAAATCGGCCTTGGATTCACTTTCAAAGTGCCATTCCATAGCTGCTAATTTTTCAGGTTGTTCATCATGTAAAAATTTAGCTGATAAATCCCCTGCAAGCATTGATAATAAACTCGCAACCAAACCAACTATCATTGTTAATTTAAGTGCTTTTTTATGATATTCTCTATCATCGATGAATTTATTTTTAATAAGTCTATAAGCTGCTATACTTGCTAAAATAAATGCGGCAGTCATAAACGCTGTTGCTACAACGTGAAATGAACGTACTCCAAATGAAGCGTTAAACATAGCTGCAACTGGATCAATATTCATCAATTTACCGTTGATAAAATCAAATCCTCCAGGCGTATTCATGAAAGAGTTCACTGATGTAATGAAAAACGCTGAGAATGTCCCACCTATAATAACTGGTAAGTTAATTAAAAAGTGTGTCCATCTTCCTTTAAATCTATCCCAAGTGTACAAATAAATACTTAAGAAAATTGCTTCAAAGAAAAATGCAAATGTTTCCATAAATAATGGAAGGGCAATAACTTGTCCACCTAACTGCATAAATGATGGCCATAATAATGATAATTGTAGCCCGATAATTGTTCCCGTAACTACACCGACTGCTACAGTTATTGTGTAACCTTTTGACCATCGTTTAGCCATTGCAATATACATAGGATTATTTTTCTTAATCCCTATGAATTCTGCGATAGCAAACATTAGCGGTATACCTACACCTATCGTTGCAAATATAATATGAAAACCTAATGTCATTGCAGTTAGTAAACGACTTACAACTACTGCATCCATAATATTCCTCCATTCAACGTATGTGATTTATATCACAATTTAAATTCATTATACAACAAATTATTACTTAATAAAATCTAAAAGTTTTAACAAATCATGACAAATTCATGTCATCATTATGCTAATCCGTTGAATAAGCTAACAAATCATTATAATATGACTATATAAAGTAGAGGTGAATTCAATGAAAAACGTCATAATTTATACACAAGATCAATGCCCACCTTGTCAATTTGTAAAACAGTACTTTGATCAAAATGAAATTGACTATACAGAAAAAAATATTAAAAACTCAAAATACAAATCAGAACTTATCGACTTAGATAGTTTTTCGACTCCAACTGTTTTAATTGATGATAAAGTATTCTACCAAGTAGATATTGAATCATTTAATAAAGCACTAGGTATAACACAATGAAAATAAATTTCCCTACTTCTGATATAGTAACGCTCAAGCACACATTTTACACTGAACTCAAATCTAACTTAAAAATTGTCCATATAACAGATTTGCATATTGGTTATTACTCTGGCTTAGAATCATTACACCAACTTGTGATCAAAATTAATAATATGCAACCTGATATCATATGTTTAACTGGTGATTGCTTTGATGATATCGGCAAAATTAAATTTGACCCTTATCTAGTTATACCTTTATTCATAACCCTTAAATCAAAATATGGCAAATTTTTTGTTCCAGGAAACCATGACTATGGTTCCAATAGTATCAGTACTGTTATAAAAATAATGAAACTTTCAGGGTTTAATGTTTTATTAAATGAAACACAAGTAGTCAAAACCTGTGCTGGCAATCTTTCTATTTACGGCATTGATGATTTATGTTTCGGTCAACCAAATTTTAGTAACTCATTTTATGACAAAGATGATTATATTGATTTTAGAGTTTGCTTAATGCATGAACCTGATAAAGTTCGATTACTCAACCCAAATATAAATCTCGTTTTATCTGGCCACACCCATGGTGGACAAATACGACTTCCTGTATTCGGTGCGTTGCATACACCTGCACTTGGTAAGAAATACAAGCAAGGTCTATATCAAATTAGACATAGACAATATCTTTATGTTAATAAAGGGATTGGTATGACTAGGTTACCGATTAGAGTATTTTGCAATCCTGAAATTGCTATATTTTATTTAAAAGGAAAATAATTTTTATAAAAAAGAGGGATTTCTTAATTATTAAGAAATCCCTCTTTATATATATAATTAAATTCAATTTATGCTAATTCATTAACTAATTCTACAACTTCTTCAGAAGTCGCACAGTTAATAGCTCTATTAGCTAATTCTTGCATTTCTTTTTGGTCTAATTCTTTTATTTGTTTTCTAGCTTTTAAGATACTTGTTGCGCTCATAGAGAACTCATCTAGACCTAATCCAAGTAATAATGGAACAGCTGTGTTATCGCCAGCCATTTCACCACACATACCAGTCCATTTACCTTCTTTATGTGAAGCTTCAATTACTTGCTTAATTAAGCGAAGAATTGCAGGGTTATATGGTTGGTATAAATACGAAACGCGTTCTGACATACGGTCAGCAGCCATAGTATATTGAATTAAATCATTAGTTCCGATACTAAAGAAATCTACTTCTTTAGCAAAGATGTCAGCTAATGCTGCAGTTGCTGGTATTTCTACCATGATACCTACTTCGATATCATCATCAACTTTAACACCTTCAGAAACTAATTTTTCTTTCTCTTCAAGTAAGATTGCTTTAGCATCTCTGAATTCTTGGATAGTTGCAATCATTGGGAACATGATGTTTAACTTTCCATATTCAGATGCACGTAATAATGCTCTTAATTGTGTTCTAAAGATATCTGTTTGATCTAAACATAGGCGAATAGCTCTGTATCCTAAGAATGGATTCATTTCTTTAGGCAAGTTTAAATAAGATAATTCTTTATCTCCACCAATGTCTAAAGTACGTACGACAACACGTTTGCCATCCATTTCTTTTAATACTTTGCTATATGCTTCAAATTGTTCATCTTCTGAAGGCATATTGTCTCTTCCCATGTATAAGAATTCAGTACGATATAAGCCGATACCTTGTGCACCGTTATTTTTAACACCTTCTAAATCATTCGGTGTTCCAATATTAGCAGCAAGTTCAACATGAACACCATCTTTAGAAACTGAATCATCATTTACTAGCTTAGCAAGCTCTTGTTTTTCAGCAAAAAAGTCTTTTTGCTTTTGTTCATAAGCAAGAACTTCATCTTCGCTAGGATCAATGATTACGTCTCCAGTTAATCCGTCAATGATTAAGCTATCACCATGTTTAACACGGTCAGTTATATCTTTTGTACCTACTACTGCAGGTATTTCTAAAGAACGACTCATAATTGCAGAGTGCGAAGTTCTTCCACCAATATTTGTAGCAAAACCTTTAACAAACTCTTTGTTAAGTTGTGCTGTATCAGATGGTGTTAAATCTTCCCCTACAATAATAACGCTTTCATTAATCATACTAGGATTCGGTAATTCTACTCCTAAAATATGAGCTAATATACGTTTAGATACGTCTCGTATATCTGCAGCGCGCTCTTTCATATACTCATTATCCATATTTTCAAAAATACTAATGAAATTATTAGATACTTCTTGTAATGCAGTTGGAGCGTTCACTTTATTATTGCGTATATTTTCTTCAATTGGATTTAATAACTCTGGATCTTCTAACACTAATAAATGTGCATCGAAAATTGCAGCTTTATCAGCACCAAGTTGCTTTTCAGCATTATTACGAATTTGAGTTAGTTCAACTTTTGATTGATTCACAGCAGCTTTAAACTTTTCAACTTCGCCGTCTACATCGCTGATATTTTCACTTGAAAATGATAAATCAGGTTCAACTAGTAAATAAGCTTTACTAATAGCTACACCATCAGATGCAGCTATACCTTTTAATATTTCAGACATTATTTTGTTAAACCTTCTTTAGATAATACGTCTGTAATAGCTTCGATCGCTTCTTTCTCATCACTACCCTCAGCGTAGATAGTAATTTCAGCGTCTTTACCAACACCAAGGCTCATTACACCCATGATTGATTTTAAGTTAACTTTTTTAGCGTTATATTCTAATTGAACATCTGAATCAAATTTAGATGCAGTTTGAACTAACATAGTAGCTGGTCTTGCATGAATACCCGTTTCGTCAATAATTACGTAAGATTTTTGTTCCATTTTATTGTCTCCTTCTAAAGCCATTATTTAATTTGTATAAAATCAAATTTTATCTATACGAATAAAGAATATCAAAAAAATAGATACAATTCAATCAAATTACATAAGTATGCAACATTTTGGTGCATTTATTATTAATCTGACAAGTTTGCATATTCAACTGCAATTTGTGTACCAATTTTTGCATTATGATAAACCAGTTTAATATTCGTTTCTAAAGATTTACCTTCAGATTGTTTAACAATTTCTCCTAATAAGAATGGCGTTGAGTCTTTACCATGAATACCTTGTTCTTCTGCTTTTTTAACTGCATTATCAATGATTCCATTAATAAATGATGGTTCTAATTGATCTTCTTCTGGTACCGGATTTGCTATAACAATGCCTGAATCTAAGCCTAAATCCCATTGAACTTCAGCTAATTTAGCAATTGTTTTTACATCATCAATTCTCGTGTTTAATTTCAATCCACTTTCACGAGTAAAGAATGCTGGTAATTCATCTGTTTGATAACCAACTACAGGTACACCTTTAGTTTCTAAGTACTCTAAAGTTTTATCTAAGTCTAAGATAGATTTAGCACCTGCACAAACTACTGCTACTTTCGTTTTTGATAGTTCATCTAAGTCAGCTGAAATATCCATCGTTTGTTCAGCACCTTTATGAACCCCACCAATACCACCTGTTACGAAGAATTGGATGTCAGCTAATTGTGCACAAATCATAGTTGAAGCAACAGTCGTTGCACCAATTCTCTTAGTTGCAAGTATTTCAGCAATGTCTCTTCTTGATACTTTTGCTACGTCATCAGCACTTGCTAGTAATTCTAATTCTTCATCATTTAAACCGACTTTAATAGTGCCATCTATAATAGCGATTGTTGCTGGTACACCGCCGTTATCTCTTACAATTTGTTCTACCTTTTTAGCCATGTCCACGTTTTGAGGATAAGGCATGCCGTGTGAAATAATTGTAGATTCTAAAGCAATAATTGCTTTACCTTCCTTTTTAGCTTGTTCTACTTCTTCTGAAAATTGAATATAGTTTTCCATTATAATTCCTCCATGTCTTTTATAAGTTGTTTCTCATGTAAATCTTGTCTAACTGTAAATGGTGTTTGAATAGTTTTTGCTGCATTTGCTTTAGCAAGTTTAACAATTTGTTCTATGTCATAGGACTTAAGCCAACCGTAAATCAAAGCTGATGTAAATGCATCTCCTGCCCCAGTTACATCTACTACTTGTTTAACTGGTGTTACACTAAATTCTAAAATACCTTCCTGTCCTTCATAAAAGATTTGTTCTTTACCAGAAGTGACAATGATATTTTTTGCACCTTGTTTGCTAATTTCAGAAATATAAGATTTTAACTGTTCATCAGTTTCTGCTTTTTTACCAACATAAGCTTCTACTTCATCTTTATTCATAATAATCCAATCTACTGCATGTAAATTATGTGGTAAATGGTTCATTTTCGGCCCTGAAACAGCAATGATGATAAGTTTGATACCTTTCTTTTCAGCATAAGCACATAGAAATTCTAATGTTTCTCTCGGACAATTTAAATCAACAATCATACATTTAGCTTTATTAAGCAAATATGTGTTTTTTATCATAAATTCAGGTGTGATTTTATCATATACAGACATATCAGCTAGACCTAAAGTCATGTCGCCATTTTGATCTAACAAAGCTGTATAACTACCTGTTGCTTCACTCGAAATATTTTCAACGTAATCAACATTCATAAATGGAGATGACAAATCAGAAATATGTTGCCATTCTGCATCATTTCCAGCAGTTGTTAACAACAATACGTCTTCACCTATACGTCCTAGATTTTCAGCGACGTTTCTTGCAACACCACCTATTGACGTTTCTGATGTTACAGGATTAGAAGTACCTTGAATTAATTGCTCAGTAATATGGAATTTACGATCAATGTTAGCGCCACCTATACAAACAATTGGATTTTGTTCGTTTAAGACGTAAGCTTTCCCTTGAACATATTCCTTCTTAACTAAGCCAGAAATGATATTTGCAACTGCTGGCCTTGATAAGCCAACTTTCTCTGACAATTCTTGTTGAGAAATAAACGGGTTTTCTTTGATTAAATTTAAAATTAATCTTTCATTCTCGTTCAAAATTTTCACCTCACAAACATTTGTTTGTTTTACAAACTTTAGTTCACAATTAGAATTATAAACCGTTTTCATTCATAATGCAAACGTTAACTTAAATGTAATTTATTTTACAAAAAAAGACTGCCAACTCGTCTTAAAGACTTGTTGACAGTCACAGGATTAATTATGATGGACGTAAAAAATCATTTATGACTTTCTCACATTTTTTAATGTGATCTTCGCCCATTTTTTTCATTAAATAGTAACTTATTGAACCCGCTACTGCTTGTCCTACAAGAGGTACCCATCTAGATTGCTTCGCAGCTTCTCTTTTTACAACCGATTTAAAAAATACTTTAACCATAGCATTCGTTACTTTTTGACCTATGAATTGACTACCTTTCATAGCTGCTGAAGTTAAAACTTTTTGTTTTAAATCATCTTGCATTTTATTGACTTGCTTATGGCTCAATCCGTAAATCTTATTAATATCTTCTATGATATCTCCCATTAATTTTATATCCATACCTACGCCTAAACCAGGTATCGGCACAACATTAGCGGCAGATGACATTAATGATTTTTTTTGAACGAGATCTTGAGCTCTTTTTCTTCGTTCCAATAATTCAGTTTCTGTTGTTGGTAATTCAGAACGTTTTTTTATTTCTTCAATACCTAACGCTTTATTTCCAGCTTTTGAAGTGATTTTGTTTATAATTCCCATTTTAATCATTCTCCTCACAGTTCATTATTAATTTAATGAATAGTAAAATATACCCTTTTTTCGAAGAATTTAACCATTTATCTGTACAAAAACAACTTTCAAGTACTTACTTGGTTTATAATGAGGGTGCGTTTTGAAGTCTTTAGGTAACCCCATCACATCGGAAATTGTATAATCTAGCTCTAATGAATCCAACGTTTGATTTATCATTTTTTTAAATGCTTTTTGCGGAAACGCACTTGAATTTGTACTTAATACTAAAGTACCTGTTTCATTAAGTAATGAAGCAGCACCTTCAATTAGTTCAGGATAGTTTTTTTGTACACTAAAAGTCTTTTTCTTATTACGAGCAAAACTTGGTGGATCAATGACAATAACATCATAGCTTAAACCATGTCTTAAAGCGTATTTAAAGTAATCAAAAACATCCATAATAAATATATGGTTATTATTTAAATCCATGGCGTTTAATCCAAAGTTTCCTTCAGTTAATGTTCTAGCTCGATTTGCCAAATCAACACTTGTTGTACTTTTAGCATTTTCACTTGCTGCAACTGAAAATGCACCAGTGTAACTAAATAAGTTCAGTATATCTTTATCTTCGCTATAATGGTCGCGTATTTTTTTTCGTACTTCTTTTTGATCTAGGAAAATACCAGTCATTGGTCCGTCATCTAAATTCACATTATAAAATAGATGATTCTCTTCAATTACATAAGGAAATTCTGGCGCGTCACCTTCTACGAAATCAGAAGATGTTTCCATTCCTTTAAATCTCCTTTTTTCAAAGATAGATTTATATTCGAAAACTTCTTGAATAGCTGGCAAAATTCTATCTTTCAAACGATAAATACCGACTGAGTACCATTGTAATAACAAATGCCCATCGTAGTTATCAATTGTTAATCCACCAATTCCGTCACCTTCAGCATTAAATAACCTATAAGCATTAATGCCATCTACATTTTCAAAATATTCACGTTCTTGAATTGCTTGTTTAAATAACTTAACGAAAAACTTGTGGTCTATTTTTTCAGTGGAATCTAAAGATAATACCCAACCTATACCTTTGTTTTGCTCACCATAATAAGCAGTAGCGATAAAGTTTTTCCCAGCATCTACTAAAGCTACTGATTCACCTTCATCCATACTTGGCATTTCAAAAATGTCATCTTTGTCGACTAATGGATATCCTCTAAAATATTTATCTTCTTTACCATTTTTAAGCATAATTTGTTTCATTGTTTTTGGCCATCCTTTCGAAATGTCTCACATATTATAACGTAAAATAGCCAAAGACACCAAAAAAACAGAGTATCCCCCTTTAGAATACTCTGTTAACCGAATTTTATTAATCAAAATTTCCCCCAGAAAGTTTTGATCCCCTTGTATGTAAACGCTTACTAAATTTAGTATAAATCATTAGATTATTCCGTGCAATACATTTTTAGAATTAATTCTATAAAAATATTTACTTATTACAACTTCTCTTATATAAATTTCTAATAATGTACCAATTGATAATCTATAAAATACTTTGTCTTCCAAATTGTTAATCCAATAAAAGGTGCTCTACTTGGATTTTTGAAGGAGTTAATCCAATAAAGGTGCGTGTGCTTGGATTATTGAGGTGGTTAATCCAATAAAAGGTGCTCTACTTGGATTATTAAAGGAGTTAATCCAATAAAGATGCTCTACTTGGATTATTGAAGGAGTTAATCCAATAAAAGCTGCTCTACTTGGATTTTTGATGTATTTAATCCAACAAAGGGGTGTCTATTTGGATTATTGATGTAGTTAATCCAATAAAAGGTGGTCTACTTGGATTATTGATGTATTTAATCCAACAAAGGTGTGTCTAGTTGGATTATTGTCGGAGTAAATCCAACAAAGGTGCTCTATTTGGATTATTGTCGGAGTAAATCCAACAACAATATCATCAACTCTTGTTTTTTGACCAATCTCATCCAAAAAAGAGCTAAGGATTTGTATCCCTAGCTCTTTTATATTATTAGGACTTTAAGCCCTTCAAATTAAAATGATTTTTTCAAATGAATGATAAATGCTGGTGTAACAAATAGCATTAATAAAAATGATATCGGTGTAATAAATACGGAAAATTGTGATGTTTGAAGTGCCGATACAAAGAATGTAGTTGCAATTTCAAAGAACAATGCTGATATCACAAATAATTTTCCGAAATTATGTGTATTTTTAACATTAGTTGTATAGTTAAAGTATGCATATAGTATAATTAATAACATCATTATAAATAATGTTACCCATTCAAATACATATTGAATTTGAGATAGACTCCATTCACCTGATAAGAATAAGCCATTTCTATTGTTAAATTCTATAATCGTAAATAAGAAAAGTACGAATGTACAAATCCATTCTATATAACTTTTTTTCAACCATTTTGGTCTTCTCATCCATTTAGGTATATCTTCATCTTCAATTTTTATGATTTCTTTCCATTTTTCATTTCGTTTTCTTCTTTTTTCTTTTACCTCTTCAGAATTAAACTTATCCAAAGTAACTTGCTTCATATCTTCTAATTTGCTGTATAAAGCTTGTGACATAGTAAATATTTTTCTAGTTAATCGATTATTTTTAACTCTTGAATAACGTTCTTCATTTACAGTTTCAATGTCTTCTTCACTAATTGGTAATGATCGTCTCAAATAAAGACTCGTCCATACAGACATCTGACTAAAACACCATAATAAAATAAAGAACAAATTCACACTCATTACATCGAGCGGTTTAACGCTTTTTGTATCAATATTATGATTCATAGCGAATTGTGAAATAAAATAGCACATTCCGTATGAAATGATAATCCATAAATAATGTTTTTTTCGATGTAATGGATTAAGTTCACTTTTATATACAACATAGCCTACATGTATGGCAAATGGGATAATAAATAAAAATGAAGCATAGCTATAAACTTGGAACATTGTCATTAAAATAATAATCATGAATATAATCGTTAAAACTATATAAAATATAGATATATCATAATCATAATTTGTTGTTCTTCTTAATGTACGTGCTATTAACAATACAAAGATGCCGAACAACAAGATAATTATTGCCGAAATGACTGGAAAACCACCTATATAGTGATTTAAAATTCTTACTAACTCATCAAAAAAAGCTACAAAAAAGTCCCAAATATTACGAATATGGATATTAGCAGAGTCTTTAATATTATAATCTTTAATACGTGGTGCATTAAATAATATCAGTAGGCCCGTTATGATAATGAATATACCTATAATCCGGCTAAAATGAACTTCCCAGCTTTTTTTCTTAATAGACATGTTCTTCACCTCATTGAACATTATAATTGTTTCATTTTCAAATGTCTTTAAATAAATCGAAAATCAGCCCCAAGAAGTATAAATAAGTTTAAAAGTCAGTACTACCTGGGTATATAATAATATCATACATTTTAAGGGAGTGTTATTATGAGTAATAACGATAAACATAAAGAAGAAGCAGAAAAAGCTAAGAAAAAAGAACAAGAAAACAAAAAAGATAACGATAAAGGACAAGATGAAACAAAAGACAACATTCAAGACACTTTTGAATAAATATATCTTATCTTAAATTTCAACGCTTGAGAGGCTGGGACATAAATACATGTCTCAGCCTCTTTCATTATAATGGTAGTAGCTGAAATGCACTTATATCAAGCTTTTTTAACCCTAGTAATCTTTGCCGGGGCGGGACTACGAAATCTTTTTAATAAAATGAGATTTCTGTCCTACTCCCTCATTCTTATTATATTTTTGAATAATATGATGTTACAAAATGTTCTTATTGACAAAAGATTTAATAAGACTTATCGTAGTGTTAACAAATCAATAAATGCACTAGGGGCGTTTTAAACTGAGACAGACCTGAAAAAGTCTGAACCCTTTGTACCTGATCTAGATTATACTAGCGTAGGAAAGTGTTCGTGAATCTTATAATATTCATTTTTATAATGATAACAATATTTTTATGCGCTTCTATCTAGATATAGAAGTGCATTTTTTTATATAAAAAAGGAGAATTAGTTATGGCAAAAAGATTAACTTTATCTGATATTTTAGTAACTGTATTAATAGGTGCTGTATTTGCGATTATTTATAAATTTTTATGGTTACCGTATGAAGTTTTAAAACCACTTGGTCTCCATTTAGAGCAATCTATTTATGGTTTTTGGTTTATTGCAGCTATTATCACTTATTTGATTATTCAAAAACCTGGTGTAGCATTATTAGCAGAATTTGCAGCGGGTGCTGGCGAAACAATAGTTATGGGACAATTTGATATTCCTACTTTTGTATATGCCTTACTTCAAGGCTTAGCTTGTGAAATTGTATTTTTAGCTGTTCGATATAAATCGAGAAAGTTATCTGTCGCTATTATAGCTGGAGCTTTGGCTGGTATCATTACTTTACCCGTTGATTGGTTTTATAATTATTTAGGCGATGTTGCAACTTGGAATATTATATTAATGTTCAGCATAAGAATACTGAGCGGAGCTATATTAGGTGGCGCGCTTGGATACGCTATTGTACGAGCACTTGATCGAACTGGTGTTACTAAATTATTCAGACCTTCTTCTAAAAAAGATTACGACTTATTATAGGAGCTATAAAATTGTTATCACTTAAAAATCTTAGACTTAAATATCCAGATGATGAACGTATCATTTTTAAAAATTTAAATATTACTATAAATGATAGAGAGAAAGTTTTATTACTTGGTCCGAGTGGTTCAGGTAAAAGTACCCTATTAAATGTATTAAGTGGCATCATTCCTAGGTCTGTAGATATACCTATGAAAGTTGATGAAAAGCATATTGACCCTTTCCCAGGTGTTATATTTCAAGATCCTGACACACAATTTTGTATGCCTAAAATTAAAGAAGAGTTGGCTTTTGTATTAGAAAATATGAAAGTTGAGCCTAACCGAATGGATTCACTTATATCAAAAGCTATGCAAGAAGTTAACTTAGAGGCAGACCCATCTAAAAAACTTAGCCAACTTAGCGGTGGAATGAAACAGAAATTAGCTATTGCTTCTATTTTATTGCAAAAAACTGATACTTTATTTTTAGATGAACCAACTGCAATGTTAGATACATCTTCTACTTATCAACTTTGGGATTTACTCATGCAACATTGGGAAAATCAAACAGTTGTAATTGTTGAGCATAAAGTTGATTATATATGGAATTATGTAGACAGAGTCATTGTCATGAACGATAAAGGGCAAATTACGCATGATAGTACACCTGACGACATATTAAATAACCATACTGACGTATTAAATGAATATGGTGTTTGGCATCCTAATTCATGGGATTATGCACCTAAATCACTTTCTATTAACCATAAATACGAACCTTTATTAAATATAAGTAATCTAGAAATATTACGTCATCGTAAAAAGTTATTTAAAGTAAACGATTTATCTATAAACAAAGGTGAATTAATAGTGTTAACAGGGGCTAATGGAACTGGAAAGACTACTTTTTTAGAAACCTTAATGCAACTTATTAAATATGAAGGAAATATTTATTACAAAGATAAACGTCTAAAAAAAATAAAAGATGCATCTAAACACATGTATTTTGTATATCAAAATCCAGAATTACAATTTATTGAAATGTCTGTTTATGATGAAATTTCGATTAATTTTTCACATCAAAATAAAGAAACAGCACAAGCAAAAACTGAAGAGATGTTGAAATTATTAAGATTAGAACATGTAAAAGCACAACATCCATTCGAACTTTCAATTGGACAGAAAAAAAGATTAAGCGTGGCTACAGCATTAAGCACGCAATCTGAAATCATATTACTAGATGAACCGACATTTGGTTTAGACAGCCATAACACTTTTGAACTGATTAAGTTATTTAAACAGAGAGTTGCAGATGGGCAAACTATTATCATGATTACACATGAAAATGAAATCATAAATCGTTACGCGACCAGAATATTGAACATTCAAAATCGTGAATTAGCCATAAGTGATGGTGACGTTTATGCTGAATAATTGGAAAAGATATTACACTTTCATCGATAACGTTAATATTTTAACTAAACTATTATTAGGTATTTCACTATTTTTCTTTGCCATTTTCATACATGATTTTGATTTCATGCTTTATTTAACAATTGTGATGTTTATATATTTAATATTTATTAGCGGTGTAAAATGGGCGCCGTTGTTAATTGTTATTGCTATTACTTTATTCTTTGGCTTTACTTCCTCGCTATTTATGATTTTTTACGGTGAAGGAAGTCATACGTTGTTTAAATTTGGTATTATCAATATTACGAGTGAAAGCTTAATGAGAGGCTTACACGTTACAATGCGTACATTGGTTATTTCCTTTTATGGAATGGTTATACCTTTCACATCACAAATTATTTATGTGTTCTATAGCTTCATGCAACATTTAAAATTAAAACCTAAAATAGCTTATGCTTTTATGGCATCTATCAGAATGATTCCTATCATGTTTACATCATTCATCCAATTAAGACAAGCATTAAAAATGCGTTATCAAGTCGTTGATAAAAGTCAGCGTAAAGGACTTAAATGGATAAATCATTTACTTATACCGACATTAAGTCAAAGTATAAGAAAATCTCATAGATTAGCAGTAGCTATGGAAGCTAAAGGATTTACGAATGGTAAACGAACTTATTATTATAAAGTGCCTTTTACAATAAATGATGTGTATTTTATTATAATGTCAATTTTATTAGTTATTTTGGCGTTTTGTTTAGGGAGTTTCTTCCCTATTACAAACATTACTGATATTAGGTAACATTGCGTTATGTTTGACCATATCTTTCCCTAAAAGAACGAAATGTAGCGCAATGAAAAAGACCGATAAAATTTATGCAATCAAATAAATTTTATCGGTCTTTCATTTTATTATATTTGAGCTTTCAATGCTTTATGTCCTATATCTTTTCTATAGAATAAATTGTCGCATTTTATTTTTTCCACTTGAGCATAAGCATTTTTTTGTGCTTCTCTTATATCTTTGCCTGTTCCAATAGAAATCATAACTCTTCCACCGTTATTTTCATATTGTCCTTTTTCGTTCTTTTTCAAGGCGCTAACATAATACTGTTCTATTTGGTCTAAGCCTTCAACTATATGACCTTTTTCGTAATTAGCAGGATACCCTTTTGATGCTAATACAACGCCTACTACACTTTCATCTTTCCATTCAAGCTTGATAGGTTCTTTTTTATATGTTTTTTCTAGCAGTTCAATAAAATCTGAATCTAATTTTGTTAATAATACTTGTGCTTCAGGATCTCCAAATCTCGCATTAAATTCAATAACTTTTGGACCATCTTCTGTTAAAATTGCACCGATATATATTAACCCGAAGTATTGTATACCCTCACTTACAAGTGCTTGAGCTATAGGTTGCGCTACTTTTTGATTTGTTTCTTCGATGATTTCTTTTGAAATATGTGGAACCGGGCAGTAAGCACCCATACCTCCAGTATTAGGACCTTTATCAGCATCAAATGCACGTTTATGATCTTGAGCTATACAATCAAAAGGTACCGCAAATTCTTCATTTACAAATGTCATAACTGAAAATTCTTCGCCTTCAAGAAACTCTTCAAATACAACTTTTTCATCATCTGTTGTATATAAAGTTTCTACAGCTTGTCGAGCTTCTTCTCTAGTCAAAGCTACGATAACACCTTTACCAGCAGCCAGCCCATCCTTTTTCAATACAATTGGTATAGGACATGCTTCAACATATGTTAATGCTTTTTCTTTAGAACAAATTGTTTCATATTCAGCTGTTGGAATATTATATTTGTCCATTATTTTTTTAGCAAATTCTTTTGACCCTTCTAATTGTGCAGCTTCTTTATTAGGTCCAAATACTTTAGCATTTGTTTCACTTAAAACATCAGTTAATCCATCAATCAAAGGTTGTTCTGGGCCGATAATAACCCATTCAATATCATTATTTACCACGAACTCTTTTATCTTTTCATGATTATCTTCTTTAATATTTGAAATGACAGTTGCTACACCACTCATCGCATCATTTCCTGGAATAACAAATACCTCTTCGACTGTATTTGAAAGTTTACATTTTTGAGCTAAAACATGTTCACGACCACCTGAGCCGATTATCAGTACTTTCATTTATGAACCTCCTAATGTTTAAAGTGTCTCACGCCAGTAAATACCATACTTATGCCATATTTATTTGCCATATCAATAGATTCTTGATCTTTTATTGAACCGCCTGGTTGAATAATTGTCTTAATGCCAGCTTTTGCAGCAGTTTCAACTGAATCTCCCATTGGGAAAAAGCCATCCGAAGCTAAAGCTACATTATCATTCATTTCAATTGCTCTATCTATCGCAATTTTAGCTGATCCTACTCTATTCATCTGTCCAGCGCCGACACCGACAGTTTGATGATCATTTGCTAGAACAATCGCATTACTTTTAACTGAACGTACTACTTTCCAAGCAAGTTCTAATGCTTTCCATTGCTCTTCACTTGGTTCAACATCTGTTACTACTTTCATATCTTCTCTTTTAATAATTGCATTATCTTTATCTTGAACTAAGTATCCACCTGAAACAGAAACAAATTCTTGTTCATCTTTTGTTTCAGCCATATCGATTTCTAACAATCTAATATTTTTCTTACCTTTAAGAACTTCCAATGCTTCCTCTTCAAAATGAGGAGCGATAACCACTTCTAAGAAAATAGAATGTAGATTTTCTGCTAAAGCTTTTGTAACAGGTCTATTAAGTGCAACTATTCCACCAAATATTGATTGTGAATCCGCTTCATAAGCATATTCATATGCTTGTTCTATTGTTTCACCTACACCTACCCCACAAGGGTTCATGTGTTTAACAGCTACTGCTGCAGGTTGTTCAAACTTCTTAATCAATGATAATGTTGCGTCTGCATCTTTTATATTATTAAAACTTAATGCTTTTCCATGTAACTGTTTAGCTCCAGCTAAAGTATTAGGCTCTTGAGAAGTCTTAACAAACGTAGCATTTTGTTGTGGATTTTCTCCATATCTTAATTCTTCAGAAGCATCATTAAAGAATTCTACAATCGTATTATCATAATCATTAGTATGTTTGAAAACTTTTATCATTAATGATTTTCTGTAATTCTCATCTAATTCATTGTTCTCTATACGTCGAATCACTTCTTCATAATCATCAGGATTAACAACTGTCGTTACAAATTTGAAGTTTTTAGCAGCAGCTCTCAACATAGTTGGTCCACCAATGTCTATATTCTCAATTGCTTCTTCTTCAGTAACATTTTCTTTTTTAATTGTTTCTTTAAACGGATATAGATTAACAACGACTAAATCGATTAAGTCGATACCTTGTTCCTCTAATGCTGATAAATGTTCAGGAATAGAACGATTTGCAAGTATACCACCATGTACACCAGGGTGAAGTGTTTTTACACGACCATCCATTATTTCAGGAAAGTCTGTTAGTTCTGATACTGAGTACACTTCAACATTCGCTTCTTCTAAAGCTTTTTTAGTGCCACCAGTAGAATAGACTTTGTAGTCATTTTTAATTAAATTACGTGCAAATTCGACAATGTTCGTTTTATCTGAAACACTTAATATTGCATTTTTCATTTTGTAAAGACTCCTTTATTTTATGATTTCTTTAATGACGCGCGGATATAGTTCATATTCTAAGTTCTGTATTCTCAGCTGTAGTGTGTCTCTTGTATCGTCTGGATAAACTGGGCAACTTAGTTGGTCTATAATTTCTCCTGTATCCATACCACTGTCTACGTAATGTACAGTTGCTCCTGTAACTCTTACACCATAATCTAGTGCTTGGCCAACTGCATCTTTACCAGGAAAGCTTGGTAATATTGAAGGATGTATATTTAAAATTTTTCCTTCATATTGACTAAGTAAAGTTGGACCTACAAGTCTCATATAACCAGCTAAAATAATCCAACTCACTCTTTCTTGAGATAATCTTGTAATTAGAGCTTCCTCATATTCCTTTTTATTATCATATGTTCTAGGATCAATGATATATACAGGTAGATTAAACCTTCTTGCTCTTTCAACACAAAATGCATTCGGATTATCTGTAAATAAAGCAGTAACTTCGATATGACTTAAATGGCCATATTCAATATTTTCCATAATTTTTTCAAAATTAGATCCGTTACCTGAAGCAAAAATAGCAGTTTTTATCATAATTGAACCCCCGATAAATTCACGTTACCAGAACCTTTTGTAATTTCTCCAATAACGTAAGCTTCTTCGTTCTGTTCTTTTAATGTATTCAATACTTCATCTTTATCATTTTGATCAACTATTAATACGAAACCAATACCCATATTGAACACGTTATACATTTCAGTTGCATCAATCTCGCCTTGTTCTTGCAACCATTTAAATATTTTAGGAATTTTATAAGTATTCACATCAATATTTGCATCCATATTATCTGGAATAGCTCTTGGTATATTTTCTATAAAACCGCCGCCAGTAATGTGCGACATAGCTTTTACTTTCACTTTATTCAATACAGAAAGTACAGGTTTTACATATAATTTAGTAGGTTCTAAAAACACATCTAAATAACTATGTTGATCATCAAATTGGTCCTCTAGATTAATACCACTTGTTTTGATTAAGTTTCTTACCAAGCTATATCCGTTCGAATGAATACCACTTGAAGTTATACCAATAATGACATCATTTTCAGACACATTACTGCCATCGATATATTCATCTTTTTCAACTGCGCCTACACAGAAACCAGCTATATCATACTCACCTTCATGATACATTTCGCCCATTTCTGCAGTTTCTCCACCGATTAAAGCACAGTTTGTTTCTTTACAAGCAACAGATACACCAGAAACGATATTTTCAATCGTTTCCGGATTTACTTTGTTTGTTGCAATATAGTCAAGGAAATATAATGGCTCTGCCCCAGTTGTTAAAATATCATTTACGCACATAGCGACTGCATCTATACCTATTGTGTCATGTTTATCATTATCGATAGCTAATTTTAATTTTGTTCCTACACCATCAGTACCCGAAACTAAAACTGGTTTCTTCATATTTAATTGGGATAAATCAAACGCTGCTCCGAAACCACCTAGACCACCAAGTACCTCTTTTCTCATCGTACTTTGTACGTGAGATTTCATTCTATTAACTGCTTCATAACCTGCTTCAATATCAACACCGGATGCTTTATATGCTTTCGACATTAAGATTACCCTCTCTATCAAAGTATTGTTTGTGTTCACTTAAATATTCTTTTTGTCGTTTACTTAAGTTTTCGAAATAACGTGTTTCATAGTCATACAAGCCTGCTGGATAATCACCAGTGAAACTTTCAACACATAATCCGTTGTAAGGTACGTCTAAATCTAAACCAATTGAGTCAATCAAACCATCTACGCTTAAATATGCTAAAGAATCTGCTCCTATATAGTCTCGTATTTCTTCTGGTGATTTGTGAGCAGAAATTAATTCTGATGATGTTGAAACATCGATACCGTAGAAACTCGGAAACATAAACTCAGGAGATGCTATGCGTACATGTATTTCATTTGCACCAGCATCTTTTAGCATTCTTACGATTCTTTTACTTGTAGTTCCTCTCACAATTGAATCATCTACGAGCACTATATTCTTACCGTAAACAATATCTTTTACAGCTGATAATTTCACACGCACACCCTGTTCACGAAGTTCCTGTGTCGGCTGAATGAATGTTCTTGCGACATATTGATTTTTAACTAGACCCATTTCATAAGGTAAGTGGCTTTCTTCAGCAAATCCAGTTGCTGCAGATAGAGATGAATTTGGCACCCCTATTACCATGTCTGCACCTTTTACTGGGCTTTCGTCAGCTAAACGTTTTCCTGATTCTTTACGGACTGCATGAACATTTTTACCTGCAATTGTTGAATCTGGTCTTGCAAAATAAATATATTCCATAGCTGAAATCGCTGTTGAGGTTTGTGTAGTGTAAGATTCTACTCTTATTCCATCGTCATTAATCACAACATATTCTCCTGCATGTATATCCCTTACAAATTCAGCGCCTAATACATCGATTGCACATGTTTCACTAGCTATAATATAAGCTCCAGTTTTCATTCGACCTACCGCTAAAGGTCTAATGGCATTTGGATCAACTGCTCCATATAATGCATCTTTAGTTAGTAATGCAAACGTAAATCCGCCTTTAATTATGTTTAAACTTTCTTTTAAACTTCCTTCGAAATCAGTTGCTTTGCTTCGTCTGATTAGGTGCATAATCACTTCTGTATCTGATGAAGAGTGAAAAATCGCACCAACTTTTTCTAGTTTTTTTCTCAAACTTTGTGCATTTACTAAGTTACCGTTATGGCAAACGCCAACACTCATATCGTAAAAATGATATAAAAATGGCTGAATGTTTTCTATTCCTTTATTGCCAGATGTCGCATACCTCACGTGTCCTATTGCATGGTTATAATCTTTGAAAGATTCTAATTGCGCATCAGAAATCGCTTCTGATAATAAACCTAAACCACGTTCACCCTTTAATTCATTGCCATTTGACCCAACAATTCCTGCTCCTTCTTGACCTCTATGTTGTAAACTGTGTAAGCCCATATATGTTAATTGTGCTGACTCTGGATGATTCCATATACCAAACACGCCACATTCCTCATTTAGACTTTTGATTTCATGCATTGGCCAATTGCCCCTTTCAATTGTTCCCTTATATTCTTCACGTCGACAGTTAATTGTGTAGTTTGGTTCGATAGTTTAAATTGCGTATCGTCAGTTAATTTACCAATTTCAATTGCACCATCGATATCTATTGTTTCGCCTTCTTTTGCTACGACAATATATCGACCTTGTGTTTCACTAAACAATTGTGCGTTTGTAAGTTCTAAATTAACTTCAACTCCTAAATTAAAGTGTGCGCTAAGTTTAGCTAAGCCTATTGCGATTCCGCCTTTACCTAATGCTTGTACATGTGACGCTTTCCCATCTACAATTGCTTTTTTAATTGTTTCTCCTCTTTGTACTTCTGTATTCAAATCTATTTCACAATATTCATGATTAACATCTCTATATAGAAGTTTTTCGATTTGACTTCCACCAAAGTTATTTTCAGTGTCGCCTACTAGATAAATGCGTTCTGAAGCTTGAGGTTTAAAATCATTTAAATATTCTACATCTTCAATTAAACCAACCATACCAATAACTGGTGTTGGGAATATTGAAGTACCTTTTGTTTCGTTATACAAGGAAACGTTACCTGAAACTACTGGTGTTTTGAGTATTTCACAAGCTTCTGCCATCCCTTTTGTTGAATCAGCTAATTGTTGATATATTTCTGGTTTTTCTGGTGAACCATAATTTAAACAATCAGTCATTGCTAAAGGCGTTGCACCGACTGAAATCAGGTTACGATACGCTTCTGCAACAACCATTTTTCCACCTTCATAAGGATTGTTGAAAACATATCTAGCTTCGCCATCAATAGTTGAAGCAATTGCTTTTTTAGTACCTTCTACTCTAACGACACCAGCGTGAATACCTGGTTTGCGTATAGTATTTGCCCCAACTTGTTGATCGTATTGTTCATAAGCAAATTCTTTTGAAGCTATAGTTGGATGACTAATTAATTGATTAAATACATCTTTTACATCAATATCTTCATATTTATTATCTTTTGTTTCATAGTTAGGTGTTTTACCTTCTAAAATATACACAGGTGCTTCGTCTGCTAAAGGTTCTACAGGTATATCTGCATAAACTTCATCTTCATAAGATAAAACGAAGCGGTTTGTATCAGTTACTTCTCCAATTACTGCAGAATCTAATTCATGATGTTCAAATAAATCTAAGAATTTTTGTTCTGTTCCTTTTTCAACTACAAGTAACATACGTTCTTGAGTTTCAGACAACATCATTTCATATGGTGAAATGCCCTCTTCTCTTGTTGGAACTTTTTCTAAATGTAGATGAATACCACTACCACCTTTTGCTGCCATTTCAGAAGATGAAGAAGTTAAACCTGCTGCCCCCATATCTTGAATACCTACAAGCTCAGGATATGTAATTGCTTCTAGTGTTGCTTCCATTAATTTTTTACCAACGAATGGGTCGCCTATTTGTACTGAAGGTCTTTTACTTTCAGATGCTTCACTCAATTCCTCAGAAGCAAAAGTTGCACCATGAATGCCATCTCTACCAGTTTTTAAACCTACATATATTACTGGATTGCCTTTACCTTTTGCAGTACCCTTTTGAATTTTATCGTGATCAATAATACCTACACACATTGCGTTAACAAGAGGATTACCATCATATCTTTCATCAAATTCAATTTCACCAGCTACAGTTGGGATTCCTATACAGTTTCCGTAACCACCTATCCCTTTTACAACTCCGCTAAATAATCTACGGTTTGTTTTATTTGATAATTCACCAAATCTTAAACTATTTAATAATGAAATTGGTCTAGCACCGATAGATACGATGTCACGGATAATACCGCCTACACCAGTAGCTGCACCTTGATAAGGTTCAATTGCTGAAGGGTGGTTATGAGATTCAACTTTAAATACTACTGCTTGATTATCACCAATATCTACAACACCTGCACCTTCACCAGGTCCCATTAATACGCGTTCTCCAGTTGTAGGAAACTGTTTAAGAAATGGTTTAGAATGTTTATAAGAACAATGTTCACTCCACATAACTGAGAAAATACCAATTTCAGTGAAATTAGGTTTTCTTCCTAATATGCTTATAACTTTTTGATACTCTTCATCCGTTAATCCCATATCTCTGTATAAATGTTCAGTTTCGATTTCTTTAATACTCGGTTCTAAAAACTTAGACATGTTGTTCCCTCCAACTTTCGATCATAGATTGAAATAACTTAACACCGCTATCTGAGCCAAGTAATGTTTCCATAGCTCTCTCAGGATGTGGCATCATACCACAAACGTTACCTTCTATATTTGTAATCCCTGCTATATCTTTGTATGAACCATTTGGATTATCTTGGTACGTTAAAATAATTTGATTATGTTTTTTCAATTCTTCATACATTTCATCCGTACAATAGTAGTGGCCTTCGCCATGCGCAACTGGATATACAACTGTTTCATTTTCATCATATTGATGCGTAAATTTTGTTTGATTATTAACAATCGTTAATTCTTCATTTCTGCTAACGAATAAATGATCATCATTATGCAAAAGCGCACCTGGCAATAATCCGATTTCAGTTAAAATTTGGAAGCCATTACAAACACCTAATACTGGTTTCCCTTCTTCTGCTAGTCTTTTAACTTCTTTTATAATTGGAGCAACTCTAGCCATAGCTCCTGATCTTAAGTAGTCACCAAATGAAAAACCGCCTGGTATCAGAACACCATCAAAACCTTTTAAAGATGTTTCTCTATAATCAACATACTCCGCTTCAACTCCAGAACGTGTAGCAGCATTGTACATGTCGCGGTCACAATTTGAACCTGGGAAGACTAATACAGCTAATTTCATTATGCGTTCTCCTTATCTTCTAAAATTTTAAAACTATATTCTTCAATTACAGTATTCGCAAATAATTTTTCACTAAGTGTATTAACGATATTATGGATTGTTGCTTCATCTGTTTCTTCAACTGTCATGTATATTACTTTACCTACTCTAATATTATTGACTTGCTCATAACCTAAATCGTGTACAGCTCTATTCAATGCTTGTCCTTGTGTATCTAAAACTTGTCCTTGTAATGTAATGTGCAATTCAATATTTTTCATTTTATAGTTCCTCCAATTTATTATAAAAAGTTTCATACGTATCAATTAATGATCCAGTGTCTTCTCTATATACATCTTTATCAAAGTTTTCATGAGTATCTTTATCCCATATACGGCATGTATCTGGAGATATCTCATCTGCTAACAAGATTTCGCCGTCAGCTGTATACCCAAACTCTATTTTGAAATCCACTAATAAAAGATTCATTTCTTCCATGATTTCACTTAAAACTGTGTTAACTTGTAATGCCTTATTTTTAATAACTTCTAATTGTTCTGTTGTAGCAATATTTAATAGTTCTACATGGTCATCTGTAATAAGCGGGTCATTTAATTCGTCTTTCTTATAAAACAATTCTAGTAATGGCTTTTCAAATTGATGTCCTTTTTCAAAACCAAGTCTTTTGCAAATGGAACCAGCTGCTACATTACGTACAACTACTTCTAATGGAAATATTTCTACTGCTTTTACTAATTGTTCCGTATCTGATAGTTTTTCAACAAAATGACTTTCGATGTCTCTTGTTTGCAAAATTCCAAAAATTTTAGATGTAATAAGATTATTTAAACGACCTTTACCAGTCATTTCATCTTTTTTTGCACCGTTGCCAGCTGTGACTTCATCTTTATATTCAATTCTTAAAATATTTTCTTTCTCGGTGTTAAAAACTCTTTTTGCTTTTCCTTCATATAATAGAGTCATTTAATTGTTCCGCCCTTCAAACAAATTGTTAAACATCGCTTCATCTTTATTTAAGTCTTCTGTTAATTTTGTGATATGACCCATCTTACGATTTGTTTTATTTACTTTTTTACCGTACAAATGAACGTGCCATTCCGGATGTTTGTAAAAAGTTTCATATAATAAGTTCACATCTTGACCTAATAAATTCATCATAATCGCTGGTTTCAATAATGAGATTTGCTTAGGTAAGTGCCATCCAGCCACAGCAAGAATATGTGTATCGAATTGAGAATAATCACAAGCTTCTATTGAATAATGACCTGAATTATGTGGTCTCGGTGCAATCTCATTAACAAATAAATCTTGATCGTTTGTTACAAAAAATTCGACTGTAAAAGTTCCTACAAAATGGAGCTTAGTCATAATTTTTTTAACTTCTTCTATTGCTTTGTTTTCTAAATCTACTCGTGCTGGAACAATCGTTTTGTATAATATTTGATTTCTATGTTCATTCTCTTGTAGTGGAAAATAAACTGTTTGATTGTATATATCACGTGTTGCCGTAATAGATACTTCTTTATTAAGAGAAATAAACTTTTCTACAACGCATGGTGTATCAGTGACTAATTTGCGTGCTTCTTCTAGTTCGCTCTTTTCACGTATAATTAACTGACCTTTACCGTCATATCCACCAAAACGCGTTTTGATTATAAATGGAAGTCCAATTTCATCAATAGCTTCCTCAAGATCAGATATTTCTTTAACTTCTATAAAAGGAACAATATTTACGTTTGCTTCTTGTAATGTTTGTTTTTCAGTTAATCTGTCTTGTAATAAAGCTACTGTTTCACTTCCTTGAGGAATATTAAATTGGTTAGAGAGTGTTTCTAATTGATGTGCATCAATATTTTCAAATTCGTAAGTAATTACTTTTGAAACTTCACCTAAACGTTTAAGGGCTAAATCGTCTGAATATGCCGCATTGATAAATTCATGTGCTACATATTGAGCTGGACAATTCTCGTCAGGATCTAGTATTGCAACTTTAAACCCCATTTTTTGTGCCGATTGTGCCATCATCTTTCCTAGTTGGCCGCCACCTACAATACCTATCATGTCACCTGCTTCAAGGTTATAATAAGTCATTTTGCATTTCCTCCACTTTATCAACTAAACTTTCTTCATATTTAACTAATTGATGTCTAACTTTATTATCGTGCATACCTATCATTCTAGCTGCAAGAATACCAGCATTTTTACTACCCGCTTTACCTATAGCTGTTGTAGCAACAGGAATACCTCCTGGCATTTGAACTATAGATAATAAAGAATCTAGACCTTTTAAACTTTTAGATTCTATTGGCACGCCTATAACAGGAGCAGTCGTTAATGACGCTACCATTCCTGGTAAATGAGCTGCACCACCGGCACCAGCAATAATAATATCTATGTTATTTTTTGTTGCACTCTTAGCATAATCGACCATTTTTAATGGTGTTCTATGAGCAGACACGACTTCTTTTTCATATTCAATACCAAAATAATCAAGCATGTCACATGCTTCTTTCATGATTGGCCAGTCGGAAGAACTACCCATTATTACTGCCACTTTCATCTTTGTCACCCTTTCAATTAGTTGAAATGTTAAAGTTTTATTGTGTATATTACAGATATAGCATAACAATTGATTTTGCTATTTTCAATGGAAAAACGAACATTTTTATATTTTTATACAAAAACATTTGATTTATGTTCGTATTAACGACATAATTTACTATGTAAACAATGTTAAAGTTCGATTTATAATTTAGGAGGATTTATATGTCAGCAAAAATATTAGATGGTAAAGAGATTGCAAAAGCATACAGAAGTGGTCTACAAAGTGAAGTGGAAAAATTAAAAGAACAAAATATCGTACCTAAACTATCTGTTATTCTTGTTGGAAATGACGGTGCGAGCCAGAGTTATGTTAATTCTAAAAAGAAAGCAGCTGAAAAAATTGGCATGATTTCTGAAATAGTACATATGGATGAATCATCTTCGGAAGAAGAAGTGTTAAATGAATTAGAACGCTTAAACAATGATGATTCAGTGAGTGGTATATTAGTTCAAGTACCTTTACCAAAGCAAGTATCAGAGGCAAAAGTACTAGAAGCCATTAACCCAGATAAAGATGTAGATGGTTTTAATCCTATCAACATAGGAAGATTATATACTGGTGAGCGTACATTTATTCCATGTACTCCATTAGGTATAATGGAAATATTAAAACATGCTGATATAGACTTAAAAGGTAAGAATGTTGCTGTTATAGGCAGAAGTCATATAGTTGGGCAACCAGTAAGTAAATTATTAACAGATCAAGATGCTACCGTTACTTTATTACATTCCAAATCAACAAATACAGAAGAAGTTCTAAAGCAAGCTGATGTTATCGTTAGTGCTGTTGGCCGTGTACATCTTGTTACAAAAGATTTAGTAAAACCAGGAGCAGTCATTGTAGATGTTGGTAACACACCAGATGAAAATGGAAAACTGAAAGGTGACGTAGACTTTGAAGCAGTAAAAGAAGTTGCGAGTGCTATTACGCCAGTACCAGGTGGTGTTGGTCCATTAACGATTACAATGGTATTAAACAACACACTGTTAGCTGAAAAATGGAAAAATAACATAGAATAAGAAAAAGCCTTAACGCTTTGTTGTACAGAATGATTACAACTGGCGTTAAGGCTTTTTTAATTAATTCACTTTTGTTCGTATTATACGTTTGTAATACTCATTTTTGGACCGAATGGTTCGAAGTTAACGTCTGATTGACTAATGTTGAATTTAGCAAGTTCATCAAATATTGTATCCATGAATAAAATACCACCACATAAATAAACCTCAGTATCTTCATTAATCCAATGTTGTAAAGAATCGCTTGTTAAATAACCGTCTCTTAATTTCAAATGATAAGTTACATCGACGTTATCATATTTTTCGTTAATTTCTGTAAGCTCAGTTTTAAACGGAACATCTGCTTCACTTTCATTAACATGTACAAAATTTACTTTTCTTCCTTTTTTAGCTTCATCTTCTAACATAGCAAGCATTGGTGTAACACCTGCGCCAGAAGATAATAATAACAATTCTTTACCAGCTTCTGAATTCACTTTAAAGTCCCCTGCTGGTGCTGAAATTTCAATACTATCACCTATAGAAGTATTATCGTGTAATTCATGTGACACGATACCTTTTTTCTCTCCTGTACCTTCTTTTTTAACAGCGAATTTTAATGTTCCATCATTTTCAACTGAATAAAGTGAATAGTGTCTTAATGCTAGATTTTCATCATTTTCAGGTTTCACACGCACTGTTATATATTGCCCAGCTACTAATTCAGGTATTTCTAAAGCAACTTCTGGTTCTACTTCAAATGATTTCATTGTCGTACCTTGATTTAAGATATTCGTAATTTTAAACGGTTGGAAACCATCCCAAGCTGCTTTTTCATACATTTCTTTTTCCATTGAAATAAATACACTTGCTATTTCACCATATGCTTCTTCCCATGCATTCATAATTTCATCTGTAGCTGCATCTCCAAGTACTTCTTTAATAGCTTTTAATAAGTATTCCCCTACTATTGGATAATGCTCTTCTTTAACTTGTAAAGCACGGTGTTTATGTGCAATTTGATTAACATTAGGAACGATAGCACCTAAATTATCAATATGTTTTGCAGCCGCTAAAACTGTTTGTGCTAAAGCTGTTTGTTGTTTACCTTGTTTTTGGTTAGATTTGTTGAAAATGTTCAATAATTCAGGATGTGCTTCAAACATTCTTGTGTAAAATACTTTTGTAATTTCAGTTCCGTGCTGTTCCAATACAGGCACTGTTTGTTTTACTATTTCTCTAGTTTGTTCTGATAACATCAGAAGGCCCCCTCTTAAAGATATATTTTAAATACATCTTTAATTGTAAATAGTTTCACAATGTAATTCAATAAATTATCAGTTTGTTTACAAAATTGTCATTTTTATATTTCAATCTGAATTGTTGGTAAAGTTATAAATAATAAGTATAATAAGTATATTATAAGGAGGTCTGACCTATGAAACTCACCCAATATACGGATTATTCATTACGAGTTCTCATGTACCTTGCTCAGCAAAAGAAACAATCTCAAATAGAAGAAATAGCAAACTTTTATGGTATATCTAAGAACCATCTAACAAAAATTGTTCATCAACTTGTTAAATTAGGTTATTTAAAATCAGTCAGAGGTAGAAATGGCGGAATTACGCTTAATCTATCACCTGAAGACATAAATATAGGTACACTTGTTCGACAAACAGAAGAACATTTCGAACTAGTCGAATGCTTCAATATGGAAACGAACACTTGCCCTATCGCTCTAAATTGTGGCCTCAAAGGTGCACTCCACCACGCATTAAATGAATACCTCAAAACGCTAGATCAATATACTTTAAGTGATATCGTACCCAAAAATAATATAAAAGATACACTCTACACTCCTTAATAGTAGATATCGGTCTTAAGGTCGATGTAAATGTTACAAGTTTGCGATAATCTTGTAACTATAAGGAAATCAACTTAAAAAAATGTTATCCTTTCCTTATAACCTTACAACAAAGGAGTACATAATATTATGATGAATAAATTAATACAATCATTAACTGTCTTAGGTGTTTCTGCAACACTTGTTACACCTTCACTAACTGCAAACGCAACTGGAAACAGCTTACCTGAAATTAAAGGTGTTGAAGGCGACGTAGTTGAAAAAGGCTCTGACTATGATTTATTAAAAGGAATTAAAGCATTTGATAAAGAAGATGGAGATTTAACTAAAAAAATAAAAGTAACTGGCGATGTTGATACTTCAAAATTAGGAAAATACAAAGTTCAATATAAAGTTACTGATTCTGACGGTGCTTATAGAACGAAATGGCACTATGTTTATGTAGTAGAAGAAGGTTCATTAAATGGGTCAAAAGATAAAGCTTCTAAAGATAAAAATAAAGAAAAAGCAGAAGTAGCATCTAATAAAGAAACTTCTAAAAAAGACTTAGATGAAAATATGCCACTAATTACTGTCCCAACTAAAGACTTAGTGTATCAAGGTGATAGCTTTGATCCTATGAAAGGCGTTAAAGCTTTAGATAAAAAAGATGGTGATATAACTGATAAAGTAACTGTTAAAGGTGATATCGACACTTCAAAAACAGGTTTACAATACATTACTTATCATGTAAAAGATTCAGATGGTTACTATTACACGTATAAACGAGGCGTGTATGTTAACGACGGTGACTTAGCACCTAAACCTGAATTAACAGGTGTTAAAGATATTACAGTAAATAAAGGTGAAGACTTCGATTTACTTAAAGATGTTAAAGCAAAATCTAATTCTGGCGATGATTTAACTTCAGACATCGTTACAAGCGGTGAAGTTAACACAAATAAACCAGGTAAATATAAAGTTGGTTACGCTGTATCAGATAAAGACGGACATATTACAGCACAAGGTAGAACAATTACAGTAAAATAATATTCTAAAAAGAAAGACTTCTAAAAATTAGAAGTCTTTCTTTTTTATCTCTTTTATTTATGTTTTTTATAATATAAAATTGTATATACAAACTTTACTAAATTTAAAGAAAAATCATTGAAATTATTAATAAAAAGGGAAAATTTATTATTTCCTTATTCAATTCAAAAAGTACACAAAAATTTAACAATTAGGTTAAATAGCGTCATATCAAAGCTAGAGCAATGCATTTATTGGAAACAATGCTTACAAGGCTTTAAATAGCCTTGTAAATATGGATAAATCCTTTAAAATTAAGGTCTAGCCATATATATAGGTATATAGAAAATGGGAGGTAAAAAACGTGGCAAAGTTAAAGTCAATACTTCTCATGTCAACGCTAGGTATTTTACTTAGTGGTTGTTCAAACTTAGAAGTATTAAACCCTAAAGGACCCATGGCGGAAGATTCACATTTCTTAATTATTTTCTCAATTATTATGATGGTCTTCATTGTCGTAGTGGTCTTAATTTTGTTTTTAATATTTATCATTAAATATAGAAAAACAAAAAATGTAACATCAGGTACAATGCATCACAATCTCATTTTAGAAGCAGTATGGTTTATTATTCCTGTTATCATATTAGTGATATTGGCTGTACCTACAGTTAAATCTCTATATAACTATGAAGAAGCACCAAAATCAGAAGACGAGCCCGTCGTTATTTATGCAACGAGCGCTGGTTTCAAATGGTTCTTCAGTTATCCAGAGGAAAAAGTAGAAACAGTAAATCACGTAACGATACCAGAAAACCGTCCTGTATTATTCAAGCTACAGTCAATGGATACAATGACTAGTTTTTGGGTACCTCAACTAGGTGGTCAAAAATATGCCATGACAAGTATGACTATGGATTGGACTTTAGAAGCAAATGAGACAGGTACTTTCAAAGGTAGAAACTCAAACTTTAATGGTGAAGGTTTCTCAAGACAAACATTTAACGTAAATTCAGTAAGTAATGAAGATTACGATAAATGGGTATCTAAATCGCAAAAACGTAAAACAATAGATCAAGATACATTTGATCATCAAATTCTTCCGACAACAAAGAATCAGGAACTTACTTATAGCGGAACACACTTAGCATATGTAGATCCAGCAGCAGACCCAGAATACATCTTCCATGCTTATAAACGTTACCGTTATGAACCAAAAGATCCAAACTTCTATGATGAAAGTGAAGGTGTAACTGAAAAACCAGTTCTCCCTCCACGTAAAGTTACGGTTACTAACCCTAACTACGAACGTCACGGAATGAAACCTATGATTCTTAAAAATAACGAGAAATATGATAGTGAATTCAAGAAAGAAGAAGAACATCATATGGATGAAATGGAAAAAATATCAGAAGATGCAAAAAATGAAGATGAAAAAGGTAACAAACAATCTTCTAATAAAAACCATGGAGGTGACAAGTAATGAATTTTCCATGGCATGAACTCATCATCCAAAGTGACTGGATGATCACAATGGCACAAGTTCTACTTGTATTAACAGGTATATGCGTTGTTGGTGGTTTAACTTACTATAAAAAATGGAATTGGTTATATTCAGAATGGCTAACATCTGTCGACCATAAGAAAATTGGGATTATGTATATTATTTCTGCTATCCTAATGTTCTTCCGTGGTGGTGTAGATGCTTTACTTATTCGTCTACAATTAATGACACCAGACAATACATTACTAGAGTCACAGCACTATAACGAAATCTTTACAACTCACGGTGTAATCATGATTATCTTTATGGCTATGCCATTCTTAATCGGTTTAATGAACGTGGTTGTTCCATTACAAATTGGTGCTCGTGACGTTGCATTCCCTATGTTAAATAACTTGAGTTTCTGGTTATTTGCTGCAGGAATGGGATTATTCAATATTTCATTCGTACTTGGCGGTGCGCCAGCTGCTGGTTGGACAAACTATGCACCATTAGCAACTGACTTCAGTCCAGGTACTGGGATTAACTATTATTTAATTGCAATACAAATTGCAGGTATTGGTACATTAATGACAGGTATTAACTTCTTTGTTACTATCCTTAAATTACGTACTAAATCAATGAAATTTATGGAAATCCCTATGTTTACAATAACGACTTTAATTACGTCATTAATAATTATTCTAGCTTTCCCTATTTTAACTGTCGCACTTGCTTTAATGACATTTGACCGTTTAATGGGAACGAGCTTCTTTGAAATAGCAAATGGTGGTATGCCTATGTTATGGGCAAACTTCTTCTGGGTTTGGGGTCATCCTGAAGTATATATACTTGTATTACCTGCATTTGGTATGTTCTCAGAGATTATTCCAACATTTGCTCGTAAACGTTTGTTTGGACATCAAAGTATGGTTTGGGCAACAGGCGGTATTGCATTCTTAAGTTTCTTAGTTTGGGTTCACCATTTCTTCACTATGGGTAATGGCGCATTAGTTAACTCATTCTTTTCAATTTCAACTATGTTAATCGCAATACCAACGGGTGTTAAAATATTCAACTGGCTATTCACCCTATTTAAAGGTCGAATCACCTTTGAATCACCAATGTTATTCGCTTTAGCGTTTATCCCTAACTTTACTTTAGGTGGAGTAACAGGTGTTATGCTAGCAATGGCAGCAGCTGACTATCAATATCATAATACGTATTTCTTAGTGGCACACTTCCACTACGTAATTATTGCAGCTGTAGTATTCGCTTGTTTCGCTGGTTTAATATTCTGGTATCCAAAAATGTTTGGTTACAAATTAAATGAAAAGATCAACCAATGGTTATTCTGGACATTTACATTAGGCTTTAACCTATGTTTCTTACCACAATTCCTATTAGGTTTAGATGGTATGCCTCGTCGACTATATCAATATGTACCTGAAGATGGATGGTTCACATTAAACTTCATCTCAACAATCGGTGCATTCTTGATGGGTATTGGATTCTTAGCATTAATTTGGAACGTAGTATACAGCTTCGGTAGAGCAAAACGTGAAGCTACAGGCGATAACTGGGATGGCTTAGGTAGAACATTAGAATGGTCTACTGCATCAGCAATTCCACCACACTATAACTTTGCTATCACACCTGAGTGGTATGACACTGAAACGTTTGTAGAAATGAAACAAAATGGCAAACATTATCTTGATAATAGAAATTATGAAGATATTCATATGCCTAACAATACACACGTTGGATTCTGGATGGCAGTTAGTTTCTTATTCGGAGGTTTCTTCTTAGTATTTGAAACTTATATACCTGCACTTATATTCTTATTTGGTGTTATAGCATGTATGTTTTGGAGAAGTTTCGAAGAAGACTATGGCTACCACATTCATGCCGAAGAGCTAGAAGAAAATGAAGCAAAATTACGCGAATTACGCGAACAAGAACTTAAGGAAAAGGAGGACAATAAAGATGAGTAATGAGCAACATAATACAATTGATACTGTTAATGAAACAGGCCAATTAAATAAACTCGGATTTTGGGTCTTTCTTACTGCTGAAATTGCGTTATTCGGTACATTATTTGCAACATTCCTAGTCTTACAAAAAAGTGGTTCTTATGGTGGCGCTTCAACGCCTGAACTATTTGAATTACCTTTAGTCATGATAATGACATTCTTACTATTAGTAAGTAGTTACACATGTGGTATAGCTGTTTACTTTATGCGTAAAGAAAATGTTAAAATGATGATGATTTGGATGATTATTACCGTTTTACTTGGTGCAGGATTCGTTGGATTTGAATTATATGAATTTACCCATTATGTAGGTGAAGGTGTTACAGCTCAATTAGGTTCATTCTGGTCTGCGTTCTTTATTTTACTAGGAACACACGGACTTCACGTAACTGTAGGTATATTCTGGATTTCAGGAGTTTTAATCCAAATTGCTAGACGTGGTTTAAATGAACATAACGCACCTAAAATTTTCATAGGTAGTTTATATTGGCACTTTCTAGATGTTGTATGGATCTTTATCTTTACACTAGTTTATCTTGTAGGGATGGTGAGTGGATCATGAATAAAACAGTCGTAAATCATACAGTCGGTTTAATATTCTCAATTGTACTTACATTGTTAGCTGTTTACGTTATGTTATACACTGGCATGTCTCTACAAGTAAGAACTTCAATTATTGTTGGATTTGCTTTTATTCAGGCACTTGTACAATTGTTAATGTTTATGCACTTAACAGAAGGACGAGACGGTCGAGCAACTGCATTCAAAGTACTCTTCGCAGTAATCATTACTTTAATTATTGTAATCGGTACTTATTGGGTTATGGTTGGTGGACACAGCTCTCACCTATAATAAAAATCTAAGTTTAAATAAATAAAACAGTCGCAGTTCTTACTAATAAGAACTGCGACTGTTTTTTTATGTAAATCAATTACATTATAAGATTTTCAAAGTCTTTACTTATTTCAGCTATTTTATCGGTATTATTTGTTTCTCTGAAATAAATAATAGCTTTCTGATACATTTCAATTGCTTTTCTCCTATTTTTCTTTGTTTTATATAATTCTGCAAATTGTATAAAGCCATTACCCATAATTTCAAAATCATATCTAACGAGATTTGCTTCAATATCTCTTAATAATATCATTGCTTCCTTATTGTTATCTGACTTAATATAATTACAAACATTTTCTATACTTTTTTTAATATACATAACCTTTACTTTTGCCCCCACTTATAATTCATTAATGCTATTATTGTAATCCCTCTATTTATAAAACTCAAGGTAATAAAACACGCCATTAGCTTTACATGCAACTAATGGCGTAATTATCTCTATTAAATAATATTTATATTAAACTTGTTTCATAATCTTCACGAGTTAATGGAGCGAATTCGTTGTAAATATCTAATAATTTAACTTTCTCATTTTCCCAATTATATATTTCTTTAGCTACTTTAGTATTTTCACTCATTTCACTTCTTAATTGAGGGTTTTTAACAAGTTTATTAACTGCTTCTGCTATTTCATTTACATTATGTGAATCTATTACAATTCCTGTATTTGTTTCTTCTACAACTTTCTGAATTTCAGGAAAGTCACAACTCACAACTGGTACATGTGCCATCATATATTCAAATAATTTATTTGAACTAGCTGAATAGTGATTAAAACATATATTTTGTAATACTTGAAAACCTAAATAAGCTTCTCTCGTATAAGAAGGTAATTGTTGAAATGGAACTTTATCAAGAAAATGTATTCTAGAGGACTGAGCCGATTGTTTACTTTGATCTTTTAACGATTGTGTTAGCTTACCTCCGCCTATAAATAGCAAATGCCCTTCTTCTATTTGATCCATAGCTTCTATTAATAGTTCAAGCCCTCTACCTTGTTGTAATCCACCTTGATATAGTAATATTTTTTCATTTTTCGAAATACCTATTAATTCGTGTAAATTTATTTTAGGTTTATCTTGAATATCATATTTTTCAGAGTAATTATATAAAGTCTTCGGATAAAAATGATATATTTTTTCGTTATATGCTGCTCTTGTATGATTCTCTACAATCATTTGATCAACAAATTTAAGCATATATGATTCAATCTTTTTAATTTTTTCTTTATTATAGCCTGTTCTATCTGATTGTACTTCGTGACTATCATAAATGAGTGGTTTCGGTTTAAACCTCAATTTAGAGCAGACAATTGCTTGTGGTAATGTATTTAAATCATTAGCATGATAAATATCGGCATTTTGTATATAGCCTTTTACAATCATTCTTATGATAATCGCACTGTTTATAAACCACTTTCTCACTTTTTTAAATTTAATCATTCCAGCCGCTAATAATAAAGACATCAAATATCCAGACATTAATGTGAAGCTGACATAAAATAAACTTGGTATTATAGCAATTTGCACACCTGCAACTACAAGTAAAAATTTCTTTCCATAATCTTGATAAGCTTGTAGTATCCAAGGATAACGTTTTACTCTATGTACTTTGAACCTTTCAGATATTTCTTCATAAGCTGTAATCATTGGGTTTTTCGGGTCATTTATTGCGATTAGATCAACATTATATCCTGTTTCAGCTAAAGTAGTACATTCTCTATTGACCCTTGCATCATTCGTAAAATGATTCCACACAAACATTGTTACTTTCTTCATTCTATTACCCCATTTAAAATTGAAATAATTAAATTATAAAATGCCTACTTGAAATAGCATAACGTATATCCAAGCGACGCTGAGCATGCCTATCATTGCTAATAAACTTATAGGTCTTTTCTCTTTATGAACATCTTTTTCATTTACTTCTTTTTCTCTTTGTTGCTGGATTTTTATACGTTTATATTCTAACTGCTCTTTTTTAGATTTCTTTTTAACTTTTTGTATGAGATTAACATATCTTTTAACTACTTCTTGTACTTCTCCATATGCAACCATTTCACCGTAATGAATCCATATTGCTTTTTTACACATTTTCTTAATTTGACCTGCAGAATGTGATACAAAAAAGATTGTTTTACCTTGTTCTTGTAATTCATGCATTTTTTCAATACACTTATTAGAAAATGTTTCATCACCTACTGATAATGCTTCATCGACAATCAAAATATCAGGATCAGTATGAATCGCTATTGCAAAGCCAAGTCTTGATTTCATACCGCTAGAATATGACTTTAAAGGTTGATAAATAAAATCATCTAATTCACTAAACTGAACGATATCATCAAATTTTTCATTGATTTCTTTTTGAGACATACCATGCATCAAACATTTATAATGTATATTCTCTTCACCTGTGAAATCGGGATTCAAACCTGCACCTATAGCAATTAAAGATGGCTTACCATTTGTATAAACTGTGCCTGATGAAGGTTCGATAACCCCACCCAATATATTTGATAAAGTTGATTTTCCTGAACCATTTAACCCTATTATTCCAACTGATGTACCTTCTTCAACTTCAAACGAAATATCATGAAGAGCATAATATGGTTTTGATTTATAACTTAATCCAAACGTAAATAATGATAATAATTTATCTTTTCTACTAACATTTAAATCATATACTTTAGATACATTTTCACATTTGATTTTATATGTTTGTGTCATGCGTCTCACCTTTTCTTAAAAAAGCAATTAATTTTTCAATATTGTCTTCCCATATTAAGTGTTCATCCCTATATTTTTTCGCATTTTCTGATTTTTGAATTAATGATTTTTCATTACGCTTTAATGATTCTATTTCATTAACAATTGTATTAACGGAACATTGTTTTCTCGCAAATCCTAAATTATATTTTTGAATAATCGCTTCTGTAGGACCGCTAATATTAGATATAGGCGGTGTCCCCACACCGATTGAATCTATAATTTTACCTGGCATAACGTTCATAAAAACTTCAGATGATTCTAATATAGAAAGTGAAACATGATGTTTTGCTATTTCTTTTAAACACTCACTTCTACCTAAAGGTTTCTGTAATTGAATGTATGGTAATTCACGGACTGCATCTCTAAATTTAGTAGCTTGTACACCATACACGATTGCTGTTAAACTAATTTTCTTTTCATTTAACTTTTTGCAAATCTCTATTAACTGGTTTATATCTTGAGCATATCCAATATTTCCAGTATATATAACACTGAAATCACGATACTTTTCTTCTGTTTTCAATTCAGTTTTCGATAAACCATTAGGTAAATAAAATATAGGTATTTTTGTTTTTAATTTTGACTGAATATGAGATCTAAATGCTTCATTATTTATAACAATTTTGTCTGCTTCATTATACATTTTTCTTTCTAGATACTTAAGTAATGGCATAAATAGACTAATATTAACGTGTTTTAATCCATTTACACTATCTGGCCATAAGTCACGAATTTCCAGAACATAAGTTGGATGTTTACTTTTTTTGAAAAATAAAGTAGCCCAAGCTAAAAATATATTAGGACTTGATACATAGACATAGTCATAATCTTTATCATGCATTTTCAAGTAAATTCGAAGACGCATATATTGTTCAATATAATAAACCAATCTCATAATAAAGTTGCTATTTTGTTTATTACCGTGCATTTTCATTCTTATAATTTTACTATGTTCTAGTTCATTTAAATCTTCATCTGTAAAATATGAACTATCTTGAAACAAATCTCTATTTGGATATGTTGGTTCAGTTGTTAACATCGTCGGATCTGCGCCTTTAGTTTTAAAAGCTTTAAACATCATTCTCATTCTATTTGCAGCAGAACCAAGTTCAGGATAAAAATTTTGTGAAATCATAAGTAATTTCTTTGTCATTTCAAAAACACCCTATAAGTAGTCTAGTAATCTTCGTTTAAATCTTGAGTGAACAAGTGAACCAATTAATATTAATAATATTGTAATTAACCAGAAATAAATATGGTCATGCCATTGACCATATATTGAAACATTACCATGTACAAAGGCTGTTCTGTACACACCTACTAAATATGCGAAAGGATTTAAGCTCGCAATTCTTTGTAAAATACCATGTGCTTCTTCCATAGCCCAAAATATTGGTGTCATAAAGAATAGCATTCTTATAATATTTTGTAATAAGTTTTTAGTATCTCGTATAATAATAACTAAAGTACTCATTATTAATGAAATACCAAAAATAATCGCAAATGATGCAACGATAAAATATATAAACCAGAAATAATGCCACCATGGTACATAACCATTTATAACAGAAATAACAAATAATATAGACGAAGTAATCATCAGATTAATCATATTATTTGTTAAAGCTATAGAGATAAATATTGAAGATGGGAACTTCATTTTGGATAATAGACCAACATTACCTTGTATGGCAGCTGCTCCAGTATTAATTCCTTGGGATATAAACAGCCAAGGGAACAAACCTGAAATTAAATGCACTAAAAAGGGAACACCTACAACTTGAGCACTTGCATCCCCTCTTAAACCTAACCCAAATACAAGATAATATACAGCTACTTGAAGCATAGGCTGTAATATATTCCAAAATACACCAAGATAATGATTAGCGTATTGACTCTTCATATTATATATCGCTAGTTTAAATATCTTGGGTAAATTATAGATTTGTTCTTTAAATATCTCTGCAACAATTTTCATGCTTAACGACCTACTTGATTGTTATATTTTTAATAGTTCTATCAATCATTTATTAAAAATGTAAAAACTATTGTATTTCTTTTTTTAAATTTTCTACATAATTGATTAAATCATTATCTTCTGGTCTCTTATATTGATCGTATAAAGCATAAATATCTAAAAATCGCTTTATAGCTTCTGTTCTTTCTTCAGGTTTTACTTTTTCTAATCGTGGTAAATACCACCCTTTAACGTAAAAATTAAATCTATTTTCTAAATAAGAATTCATTAAATCATGTTTTTCATAAAATGGTATTCTTTCAATTTCTAACGCATAATATTTTTCGAATAACTTTTTTGATACTGAATTTGTAACGGACCCTGTTACAGCAGCATAATACATATGAATAACATCTTTAACTGCTTTTACTTTATTTGAATGTATCATCAATTCTTGGAAGAATAATGTATCTTGACCTGCAGCGCCTTCAATCATTTTAATATTATTATCTTTAATGATATCAGCTTTTATAATAAGAGCCTGTATACTTTGTGCTCTTAAACCACATTTTTTCATATATTTTTTAGGTTCGTTAATTAATAATTTACCATCATTATATTTTGTTACAGTACCAGCATAGTTAAAAATAGCTCGACGTTTATTGTCTTCTTTTATAATATTTCCTATTACCATATCAACGTCTTTATTATTTTCGATTTCTTCTAATAATTTAGCATATCCGTCACCCGTCGCTTCATTGTCTGGGTCAAGATAAGTAATGTATTTTGTAGAAGCTAATTCTGCACCTTTATTTCGTGGTCTAGAGGCACTTCCAGAACCATCCTCGTATGCATGATAAACAATCTCTGGGAATCGACGTCTTAATCTATCAATTATCGCAATTGTTTCTTTATCAGTACTTCCATCATTTACAAAAATAATCTCCATATTATTAAATATAGAAGAACGTCTTAAACTTCTCATACATTTATCTTCTAAATATGTACCATTATTATGAATTGGTACAATCACGCTTAATTTTTTCTGTTGATTATTTTGACCGTATAAAGAAGGCTTATAAATTTCTGACTGATCAAGGTTGTATCCATTATTTGTTTCTTTTACTTCTAAATTTGAATCTATAACATCTCTATGATACATTGTTAAATATTTATTTTGTACTTTTTCTATATATTGGTGTGGTTCAGATTGTTCATCTTTAGTAACAAAATCTACATCAACATATTTAAAAGCTGAAATTAAATCTTCTAAATAATACTCTTCATATTGTATTGAATCATTCATAAAGGTTATAAAGTCATACTTTTCTTGTTCAGCTATAGATTCATTTTGCTCAATTACATCAAAATTAACATTGAGTTGTCTTCTCAAAATTTCTTCCATCTCTGGTGTTTTTTTATCAACAACTACTAAGATTAACATTTCTTTTTGAGATGGTTTCTTATCGATATAGCTAAAGATTTCATCTAACCGGTGATAAGTTGTATGATTACGCATCACACTTCTAATACTTTTAGCTTGCATATCATTTAATTCATAATTTTTATAGCCATTCATAATAGTAGCAACGTCTGATTCATGATTTACCATGAATATATTCGGAAATTGGTTATTCACACCTACTGAGTAATTAGATAATATTAAATTACCAAATGCTTGCAATTCAAAAATTCGATTAGCAAACATTGTTTCTGAATATTTAACTGAGTTTACGTTTATAGCCCACCTATATATTTTATGTATCTTCATCAATTCTTCATGATCAATGGGCATTGTTAAAAATGGTATATACTTCGATGGGAACTGATAACGTTCTCTTCTTAAAGGTAAATTACGATCTATAATTGTTAAGTCATTATCATTTTTAATCAATTCATCAAACATTCTAGCTGATTCTTGATTTCTAACTGGATACTTTTTAGTCCAGCTACCGGCAAATATAACATCATTATTATACTTTTGATTATCCTCTTTTCGAGTATCAATAGGGTTATGATAATGAGGATTAACACCAAATTGTAAGACATGAACATTTTCATTGTTACAATAAGCTTTATAATCCTCTACGACTTCAGCTGCTGATGTTAAAATGACATCACATTCTGTTGCGATATCTTTATACAGATGGAAGTTAACAGGGTCTTCTTTAGAATAAAATACTACAGGAATATCCATGCTTTTAGTTTTTCGTATACCTTCCATTAACAGTTGTCTTTTCTCACCATTAACAGAAGCTAAACCCGTCCAGCTATCGTCTATTCCTTTCCAAGTAGTTGCTACAATTAAGACATCCATATCTTGATTTAAACCTTTAAATTCACTATTTATATAGACGATATTACCAATATCTTTAAATGAATTATATAAAAATTCATCTGCTACTAAACCTACGTTATACTCAGACTTTTTAAATATTCTAGATTTATTAGAAGAGATAGATTGAGATAAAAATTGTTTATGGTTTTCAAGAAAATCTAATTTTGATTCCACTGCTACTCTTTTATAATAATTTTGATGATTTGTATTATCTTTTACTTTCTTTAGTTTATATATTGCATGCATATAATCATTTTCAACAATTTCTAATACTTCTTTTAATTGTTGTGTTTTGCTTTTATCATCAAAGTTTGTAAGTTCGTTTTTAGTGGTTTGAATTGGAAGGTTTTCTTTTTTTGTCGATTTATTTATGTTCATCTCGATCTCCTCCTATTTCTCCAAGTCCAGTATTTCGTTTGGATTTTACCTAATTTTGAATTTCTTAAGTTATGGTAAAATTGCTCATATCTACCCATATCTCCAGAGCTATTTGTGTGTTTATATTTTTGTAAAGCAATATTTTCTTTTATAAGTTTAGTTATAGCAACCTTTGATTCATTACGCTCATCTTCGATTCTAGTAATAATATCAAGATTTTCTAATTCTTTTTCTGTATATGATTCATATGAGTAATTTTCCAAATGGTTAAATAACGTTATATCCTCAAAATCTGATATGCTAATCCAATATTTCTTTTTTTTAATTATGATTCGTGCTGACTGGGCTCTTGTAAAAACTAAATCAACTTTTACATTTTCACAATTAATACTTTCGGAGAGTATATCTAACGTTATAGACTTGTTTAACGAACTATCTTGATAAAATGTTGTTGATTGTTTAATTGCTGTATTAGTATTACATACAATTGATCGATCAATATCTTTTGCATAAACAAAACCTGCAAACAATCCTTTATTAAACAACGCTTCTACTACTTCTCCTTCATATATATATAGTGCTCTAGATGAAAAGTTTTTCTCATTAAACAATAAATTATAATCGACTTTAAACCCTAATTCTCTATTTATTTGTGGTGCGTTAAAGTTAGATAAATCTACTCTAACTGTATCGAACGGTTTAGAAATCAATTTGATAGAATCTTTTAACTTAGTCCAACCTATCAAATTTGTACCTTGAGCAATTAAACCATATAAGTCGTTACCAATATGTTTTATTGAAATGACTTTTAATACTTTGTGTAAATATTGAGTTACTAAACCTACTGATATTTCGATATTATCAGCATCATAAACTTCTTGATTCTCTTTCTCTTTTAAAATTATTTGAAAACTTAATCCAGCATTAATATATGGATTATTTTTATCAATCATAATAGACCCCTCATTTTTTACTTATTGAATGAATATATATTTTCTTTACCAAAAGTATATAAATTACCGTAATTATAATATTGAGTATTATTAAAATCATTTTTAACGATATTTTTAGTATCAAATATAATTTTATCTCTCATACCTTCGAATTCATTATCTGTTAATGTTTTAAATTCAGAGTGATCGCTTAATATTAATACTAATGAAGCATCTTTCACTGCTTTTTGTACATCTTTTTCAACAAATGCCAACTCAACGTGAGGGTCATATGCTTCTATTTCTAAATCTGTTTCTTTTCTTAATTCATTGTATATATCAAACGCCGGAGATTCTCGTACATCATCTACATCTCCTTTATAAGTTAAACCAAATACAACAATTTTATTTCCATTTACTTCGTTCAATATTTTTTTAGATTCTTCTATAACGTATTGAGGCATTGAGCGATTAATCTTTCTACCTTCTTGAATTAAAGTAGTAGTTTCTGGGTCTTTCGCAATAATAAAGTAAGGATCCACCGCTAAACAATGACCGCCCACGCCTGGCCCTGGTAAATGAATATTTACTCTTGGATGTTTGTTAGCCATTTTGATAACTTCTAGTACGTTAATATCTAAGTTGTTACATACCATAGCGAGTTCATTTGCTAAAGCTATATTTAAGTCACGGTACGTATTTTCCATCAATTTACTCATTTCAGCAGTTTTAGCATTCGTTTCAATCATTTCTCCTTGAACAAATGTTCCATAAACTTTTTTACCTGCTTCAACACACTCAGGTGTCATACCACCTATTATTCTATTATTATGTACTAGTTCATGTAGTATTTTTCCAGGCAATACACGTTCTGGACAGTGTACTAAATATATATCTTTACCTATTGTAAAACCTTGACTTTCAAGGTACGGTTTCACATGATCGTCAGTTGTTCTAGGTGCTATTGTTGACTCGACTATTAAAGTATTACCTTTTTCTAAATAAGGTACGATTGATTTAACAGCGCTCATGACAAGCGTAATATCACAAGATTCATATTCGTCATTATTATTAGGTGTCGGTACTGCGATTATGAATGTATCTGCTCTTTCTGGTTCTAAACTTGCTTTAAATTTATCTTTTGCAAGAACTTCTTCATATGCTTCTTGTAAACCTGGTTCTTCAATATGAATTTGTCCGTTATTTAATTTATCTACTGCTTCTTTATTGATATCTACACCAACTACATCTACACCATGCTTTGCAAACATAATTGAAGTTGGTAAACCAATATATCCAAGACCTATAGTTGTTAATTTCATATTATAACCATCCTTTAATAATAAATTGTTAAGCTATTACTTTTGTAATGTTAAATACATTGTAACGATTATAAAAGCAATAAACAGTCGATTAACAGATACTTAAGGAAGGGTTTACAGTCTTTTATCAAACTTTACAATTGCTAAACAATATAAAGTAAATAAATCACGAATATAAATAAAAAAGACTAGGAAAGTTAAGTCTCAGTCTTTTTTAAATATTTTTCTATATCTTCTTGAATTATCGGACCAAATGTTTTTGAATAAGTATTCGTCATGTGGCCTTTATCCATGTATACGACGACATTACCGATTACAGGTACGAATTGTCCATTTTTCTTAAAGTGTTTTGTATAATCTACATATTCTGTGTTTTTAGGTTTTTCTTTTAATTGATCCCATTTTGATGTTTTCGGCAATCTATTTTTTGCATTCATTTTTTTGATTGTTTCTTTTTCACCGACCTTTTCTAATGTTTCAGGTACATTAAATTCATATCTGGGATTATCTCTTATTGCTAAAATAGGCTTCTTAGTATCAGTTATGTTATTAAATTGTTCAATTTGTAATGGATCTACTTTACCATTTATATCTGAACTGACATCTGCAGTTGTTACAACTAAGTCGATATCTTGTTTCTCAATTTCTTTTATTAAATTCTTATTCCATTCTGTACAGTCTTTATCAGCATCATTTGTTGTAAGTACACATCCTGATTTAGTCATATTTAATACTCGATAATTTTTTTCTTTTGCTGCTTGTTGTAATGCGCCTAGCCAATGTTCAGCATGTGAACTTCCGACTAATGCGATTGTTTTATCATAATTTTCTTTTTCTCCATATTCTCCAACGAGTACTTTGGATTTACCAATTGCTTGATGCACTTTATCTTTAGATGAATCAGGTGTTTCATCTCGAATATCTGAAAAGTTTGGTATATGTTCACTTTCGTTGTTACCTTGCATTTTTTTATCTATGGCCATAGCTCCTGGATAAGTCTTACTTAATGCTTCTTTTTCTTTATCAAATGGAGAGTTTAAAATGATTACGTATAACGCTGCTAATACACATATATTTACCGCTAAACCTACTCCCATTTTTTTGAATGATTTTTTATCATTTTGATTTGTTCTAATAGGTTTTTCAATATAGCGTGTCATTAAATATGACAACAGCCATGATAGTAGAATAATGCATATTCCTATAAAAACCCCTGGTCGATTATCATTATGATATTGATAAAACGATAAAATAACCCAATGCCATAAATATAAACCAAATGATAAACCACCAATTTTAACCATTGCTGGTGAACCTAAAAATCTTTTTACACCGAATTTAGTTTCGTGATTTCCTGAAACTAATATGAATACGGCACATAACATTGGCCATAAAGCGATATAACCAGGAAACATTGTAGATACGTCAAATAATATTCCTGTTAATATAAGTCCAAATAGACCGACCCAACCGATTATACTCGCGATATATCTATTCACTTTAATTTTGGATAAATTAATTGCTAACAAACCACCTAAAGAAAATTCCCATACTCGTGTAAAAGTATGAAAATATGCCCACGGTTGGTTTACATGGGTTAAATAAATTGAATATATGAGAGATGTTACAAATATAGTCCCTAAAAATAAATTCATGATATTAATAATATTTAAGTTTTTCTTCTTTTTATATAACAAAAATATTGCGCTAAATAAAATAAACCAAATAATATAAAATTGACCTTGTATTGACATGGCCCAAAAATGTTCAACGGGTGTTTTCATCTGATCTTTATCTAAATAATCTGTACTAGATAAAGCGAGTTGCCAATTTTGATAATAAAATAAAGAAGCGAATATTTCTTTAATTGTTTTTCCTAAAATAGATTGTGGTAAAAAGAAAAAACTCAGAATTGCTGTAACACATATCACAGTTAATACCGAAGGGAATAAGCGCTTTATTAAACCTTTAATATAGGGTGAAAATTTAAATTCACCTTCTTTATTGTATCTTGAAATAATAGAGGTTGTGATTAGAAACCCTGAAACAACAAAGAAAACATCTACGCCTCCGGACACTTTGCCAAACCATATATGATATATGGCAACGAGTAGAGCTGCAACTACTCTTAAACCTTCTATTTCTGGCCTGAATTTACGTTCTATGACAATCGGGTTATTAACCATATTCAAAACTCCTTAAAATATTATACAAAGGTAAGTATATCTTTAAGAAAATTGAATATAAAGGTTAATATATAAAATTTACAATATCTTAATACTAAATTAAAAATAGAACAAAATAAAAATATTTTTTCCTAACAAATATCAACAAAGCAATAAAAAAGTCCGAGACATTATTCATGTGCCGGACTTTTTTTATTATTTAATATCTAATGATTTAATAAATTCTTTAACATCTTCTGACATTTCATCGTTGTTTAATGCAAATTGAATTGTTGTTTTTACAAATCCAAGTTTCTCTCCAACATCATGACGTTCCCCTTCAAAATCATAAGCAAAAACTTGATCATCTTGGTTTAATCTTTCAATAGCATCAGTCAATTGGACTTCTCCACCTGCTCCTATTTCTTGATTTTCTAAGTAATCAAAAATATCGGGTGTTAATACATATCTACCCATTATAGCTAAGTTAGATGGTGCTGTCCCTTCAGCTGGCTTTTCAACAAACTTCTTTACTTCATACAATCTGTCTTTCGTTAAAATCGGGTCTACAATACCGTAACGGTGTGTATCTTTATAATCTACTTCTTGTACACCAATGACTGATTTACCTGTTTTATTGTATTGTGTTATAAGTTGTTCGATTGCTGGTACTTCTGACTCAACAATATCATCACCTAATAGTACAGCAAATGGTTCCCCGCCTACAAATTGTTTAGCAGACCATATAGCATGACCTAATCCTTTTTGTTCTTTCTGTCTTACATAGAACATATTAGCTAAATTTGTAGCATGTTGAACTTTATGTAATAATTCATGTTTATCTTTTTCTTTCAGGTTAAGTTCTAGTTCTAACTGATTATCGAAGTGATCTTCAATCGCTCTTTTATGTTTACCAGTCACAATAATGATATCCTCTATACCTGCTCTTACCGCTTCTTCAACGATATATTGAATTGTTGGCTTATCTAATATTGGCAACATTTCCTTTGGCATTGCTTTTGTTGCTGGTAGAAATCTCGTTCCTAAACCTGCTGCTGGAATTATAGCTTTTTTAACCTTCTTAACCATAGTCATTCTCCTTTAACATCAATCAATAACTATTTTATCTCTTTTATATCTTTTATAAATTGTGTATATATAATATTTTCGTCAAACTCTTTTACTTTTTGCTCAGCATGATTGATTATATTTTGTATATTTGAATCTTCATAATTTTGCATAATATGAGTTAAACGATTGCTAAAACTTATTATATCATTTTTATCTATTAAATAGCCATTCACTTCATTATCTATAAGAAATTCTGGACCATAACAATCGTGAAATCCTATTACTACACTTTGTTGTAACATCGCTTCTAATATAACTAACCCGAACCCTTCTACTCTCGAAGGCACTGCAGTAATTTTACTTGTAGATAATACTTTAGATAATTCATTAGTTGTTTCTTTAATCTCTACAATATCTTCAATATTATATTCATTAATTTGTTTCAAGTATTGATTTTTTTCTTGACCTGATCCATATAAATGTAATTTATAATCCAAGTCTCTCATTGTTTGTTGTATATTGTTGATACTTTCAATTAATAAATCGAAGCCCTTTTCATGTTCAAAACGTCCTGCCGCTACAATCAGATTTTCTTTTGGCATACTGTATTTATGTTCTTTTAATATATTAGGAACAATAATAACAGGTGTATGTTTCAACTCTTGTTGATAATCCAATTGATCCTCACTCGTAAGCGTCGTGACAATATCTAAGTTTTCATATCCTTGAATTAAATCATCTTGATATGCTTCTTCATGAGCATGCAAATACATATGTTCCATACCTACTTTAAGAATGTTACGAGGGGCAAATTCTGCAACAAGTAAATTATAACTTGCCCTTGTACCTATAAGAATATCTGTATCAACACGTTTTATAGCTTTTATTAATTTCTTTTCAATATAACTTGAAAACTGATAAAATCCAGGTTCATATTTATTAATAACTTTTGGTCTTATAAATGATGTATATTTATTAATTCTATTCATTACTACATTTTGTATACCTTTAATTGACCTCTTATATTCTATTACAGGTATAATTTCAATTTGTTTATTTAAATTAAAGTATGGATTTGAAGCTGCTTTAAAAACAGAAATAATCTTAACTTTATGCCCTTTTTCACTTAGTACATTTGCTAAATTCGATATTGATTTAGTTGTACCGCCCATATGATAAATATTATGCACGATAAATGTAAAAGACTTCATGTCATCACCTATTTTTATTCATATGTTTATCAATTATACTTTGTATTGTTTCATATGAATGATTATTTTTATTAATATATTTGCTATTTACTTTAATATAATGTTGATTTGATATTGCTTCAAACATTTTATTAGATTCAAAATATTGATTTTGATTAACTGTATTAAATACTTCTTCATATAAGCCACGATGATATTTATACGATTCAAAGTCAGGTGTATATAAGTATACTTTCTTATCAATCGTCAATGCATCAAATATAATCGAAGAATAATCACTTATTAACATATCAGCAACAAGTATTAATTGCTGCGTTTCATAATCTAATGGATCAATATAATTTGTTTTTTTTATATTTTTATCTTCTATATGACATTTATAAATAATATTATAATAATCAGTAATTTCTTTTGGAAACTCCAATAAATATTGCTCTTCTTTATTATCTCTCCATGTAGGCACATATAATATCGTTTGTTTATAATTATTTAATTGTAAGTCTTCTTTTATTTGACTAATCAATTGGTTATCCTCATTATGCCCTATCAAAAATTGATTTCTTGGATATCCACTGCTTATTATTTTAGTTTCTTGCATAGGAAAAGCAGTACTGAATACTGAATTAATCTCTTTAGTATCAGTAATGAAATAGTTATGTTTAATCAACTTATTATATTTACGTGCTCTATAATTATATATTTTTTTATTTTGATGAAGTTCATTACTATCTAAAAATAGCTTTTTAATTGGCGTACCATGCCACAATTGTATGATAGTGCCATTTGGTTTTAAACCGTCAGGTATATAGCTTTCTAGTACTAATACTTGTGCTTGTTCAATTAAGTTTTGAGTTTCAGAATGTTGGGGAGAAACAAAACTTTCACCTTGCTGTTCATCTGTAATGAAATATACAGTAAAGTTCGTATGATTTTTTATATATTCAAATAAATATTTAGAATTTCCTCTGTAGCCATAGTCAAATCCTAAAAATACAATGTAAGGTTTAATAGCATCTTTATTTTTATGATATATATTAACTGCATTTTTCTGTTTCATTAATGATTGATGATGCATCTTCAAATAGATTTTATTAGGTAATTTGAAATACGAACGGTACATTACCTTATCTATCATTCTAGCATTATTAGGTAAAGTTGTATTCTTCCTATTAAATTGCGCCTTTTGATTGTTAAGTAATAACCATTTATTTAAATAAAAATAATTAACGTAATCATCATCTTCATAATTATTTAAATCTAAATAATTATTTGAAGATTTCTCATCAAAGTCGAAAATGACATGACCATTGATGAATATATTTTCTAATTCAACAACAGCTTTAACACATATATCAAGAAGGCTCGCCCACTCATGACGGTCAAGCAACCATTTCAAATCTTCTACTTTAAAAATAATATTCGGATATAGAACATTATTACTAAACCACTTATTCGCAGTTATTTTTTCATCTCCAAAATAACGACAATCATTTATGTAATAACCATTCACGGTAAAATCTACAACAGCAGAATAATTATCTAAATTTAAAGTTTCTAGAACATCTTTATTAATTTTAGTAGTATTTTCTTTTAATATGACATGTGAAATATCAGAAGAAAGTTTATTAATTATTTCTATGATTTTTTCATCATTGTTCAATTCAATTATTTTAATCATATTACACCTCAACCTATTTCATACTTTTAATAAAATTGACTTACTCTTAACATTTAAACACTAACTAATGAAATAATACCTTTAATTAGATGCGAGTACAAACAGGTTATACGATACACATAATAAAAAGCAGAAAAAATTCAATCAATACGAATTTTTTCTGCTTTTATTTTTAAAATAATTTTTCTACAATTCGTTTTGCTGCATTACCTTTTTCAAATGAACAGAATTTGTCGTAGAATTTATCATATTTTTCTTGATAGCTTTTATTTATTGTTTCAATGTTTTTAATAGAATCAATTAAAGTTTCATTGTCTTTTAGCAATGGTCCGGGTGCTTCATCTTCAAAATTCATATAGAATCCTCTTAAATTATCTTTATAATGATCTAAGTCATAAGTGAAAAATAGTAATGGCTTTCTTGTATTCGCAAAGTCAAACATTACTGATGAGTAATCAGTAATACATATATCACTGATTAAATATAAATCGCTAATTTCTTCGTAATCAGCAACATTATAAATAAAGTCTTCTAATGATTTATCTATAATTATTTTATTGCTAATTATGATATGAGGTCTTAGCAATAACACGTACTCGTCACCTAGTCGTTCTTTCATTTGATGTAAATCTAATTTTAAATTGATGAGATGTTTTTTAGCAGCAGAAACTTCATCATCTCTAAATGTTGGTGCATACAATATCACTTTTTTATCTTTTGGTATAGATAATTTTCGTTTAATTGTCTTTCTCTGTTCTTCTATTAATTTTTCATCTTGGTAGAATATATCATTTCTCGGATAACCCACTTCTAACATTTCTTTATTAAATCTAAATGCTGATTTAAAGCATTCTGTAGCATATGGACTTGGAGAAACTAAATAATCCCATTTAGAAACTGACTCATTAATACGATCAATATAACCTTCGTCTCTACCTTTAAACTCGTCTACATCGTTTAACATCTTCTTAAGTGGAGTACCATGCCACGTTTGAATAAATACAGTTTGTTTTTTCTTTTTAATGTAATAAGGGAAGTTTTGATTGTTTATCCAATATTTCGCAATCGATAAGTATCTATAATAGTCTGGGCTTAACCTTTTAACTGTAATGACATTTTCATCGTCAAATGGATAAATTTTATTTGTTACCCATACAATTTTGTATCCTTTGTCTAATTGCTTAATTTGATCATAAATCATTTTCGGACTATCCGTAACTTGTTTTCCTAAATTACTTTCAATTACGATTAGCTTTTCATCAATTTTTGCAAACTTCACTAAAAACTTATTCATATATGACATTGCATCAAAATATCGTTTGTTTTTTCTAAATCTCATAAATATATGTTGTGATAATATATCATATTTAAGTATATCTTTTATTTTATTTTTACGCTTAAAATCTTTTGCTGCTTGGTAAATTCTCTTAGAGTTATCAGTATCTTTATGTTCAATAAAATTATTGGCTTTTTTAATAATAGATGCTTCATTTATGAAATTATTATCAATATATTCTTTTGTCGCTATTATTACATCTTCTGCATCATCATATATTCTACCGGGTAATTCTTCATCTAAATCAAGATGCGATGGTAAATTACCTATAAATCTATCCCTATCAAATTGATAGTAAATAACTGGTCTTTCTAAAAAGCTAAAATCAAATGCTACACTAGAGTAATCCGTAATCATTAATTTACTTTCTTTAATTAATAATTGTACATCTACTTCACCTTGTCTAATAACCTTAATGTAATCAGGTATATTAAATAAATCAACAAATGCTTGCATATTTGGATGTAAACAGAAAATTATATCTATATTTTGTTTGTTTGCTATCTGTTCCCATTCGGGATTGTTTAATAAATCATTATAGTATTGTAGATAATCTGATTCTAATAAACTATTGATGTTAATTATCCAATCTCTCCATGTCGGTATAATGAGTATTTGATTCTTTTGAGTTACATTATCCTTAAACAATTCATCAAATCTAGATAAGCCTGTTGATTTAATTTGGTAGTCATCGAATAATAAATCTCTATTTACAATTTGTTTCTCTCTTGGTGAACTTGTTATAAACATATCGACATTAAAGTCTTTTAACTGTTTACCATTAATCTGAGTTAAGTTTTTAGTACCTAGCACACCATGTTGCAGGAATATACGTTTGGCTCTGATTTTTTTGATATAATTTGCTTCGTGACTTGGGAACAACAACTCTGTATGATGAGTACTGCATATTATGTCAGCTTTAACCATTAATTCAAAATGCTCTTTTGATTTAAAGTATATGACGTTACCAAATGGTTCTACATTCTTTCTTTCTTCGGAATCTTTATCTATCACGTAATAAACTTCTTCATTTGGATGTTGTGTTCTCATATATTTAAAGAAATGATAACCATTATCTTGAGCTTTATAAGACTTTTCACCAACGATCCATATTTTATTTTTGTTAAATGCATTTTTTATTAAAGTTGGATAATCGTGCATTAATTTTTTATATGCATTGTAATCTTCGATATCATATTCATTTATTCTAAATGATAAGTTTCTACCTTTCATTGTAAAGTAAGGTACTGCTGTTTTAATCTTATCATTTTGTTCTATTGATATTTCGCCTTTAGATAATCTCTCCACGAGTATTCTAGGGTTACCTAATTTAACATTAATAGCGTCTCTAAATTCTTGAATTTTAATTTCTAAAAATAAATCTATTATATCTTCAGCATCAAAATCGTTAAGTAAAAATTGTTTTAAGTTGTTAATAATATCTACTTCAAAATCATAACTTATTGAATTTAAAGATTTATAGACATTAAATACCGTTGTATTTAATGGAACTTCTATTACGTTTTCGCTTAATCTTGATGTGATTAATAATTTAGCGTCTTCTAAAGATGAATTCTGAAGTGAAAACTTCCCTTTTATAAATGCATGACTATTGTTTATTGTTATTTTATCTATATGTCTTCTTGCAAAATAAGTCGAAATTGGTATTTGTGTTTTTTTAGTAAATTGCAATACGCCATTTTTTGTTAAGTATGGTGTTAAAGTAGCCTCTTCATTAACAACTGATTCAAAGTTATAAATCTCATAATCATATTTTTTTACGTTTACTTTTTGAATAGATTGAGTAATACCATCTGTTTTTTCAAGTAAGAAAAAGATTGTTTCTCTATCGTATTTATCAAACACATTAAGAATTTCAAATAAGTTGATGACGAACTTGTTTTTTACTTCTGTTTGCTCAAAACTAACCTCATCAAACTCATTTTTTACATATACATTTTTAATATTATCTATTGTTTGATCAAATTCTAATGTTAAAAGTTCTCCTACTTGATATATGTTTAAAGTCTTCATATCAATGTAACTCCTTTTTTGTTTGTAGAGAAGCAATGATTTCATTACCAACTCTATTAGTTGCTTCACCATCATCTAAATAATTATATTTTTTATTAAAATTAATATATTTATTATCTAATGGAAGTGTTTCGTAATATTTATTTTCAATATATTTTATTAAGGCTTCGCTTTCTGTAAAAATCGGACCTGGTAACCCTTCTTCATACGGTGTATAAAATCCTCTAATATCATTTGCATACTCATCTTTGTCATATGCAAAAAATAAAATAGGACGTTTTAAATTAGCATAATCAAAATATACCGAAGAATAGTCTGTAATCAGTATATCACTCATTAAAAATAACTCGTTTATATCATTTGCATTTGATAAATCATAAATGTTGCTGTAATTATCTAATTCTAAATTTTTAGAAACCAAATAATGTGCACGTATAATTAATATATATTCATCAGCAAGTTTCGATTTAAAATCTTCCAAATCTAATTTTAAATTCAAATTATACTGACCTTTTTCTTCTCTATCATTATCTCTCCATGTAGGCGCATATAATATAACTTTTTTACCAGAAGGAATATTATGTTTTTTCTTCAATTCATTTATATAATTTTTATGATTGAAATTGATTAAGTCATCATTACGTGGGTAACCTAATGTTAAGATTTGGTCATCTTTCAGCTTGAAAGCTGATTTAAATCTACTTGTAGCAATTTCACTAGGTGATATTAAATAATCCCAACCCTCAGTTTCTTTCGTGAACCCATATAAATATTCTTCTAAAGTAACGTCTGGTATCGAGATAACAGTTTGATCATTTGCTAATTTCTTTAATGGTGTACCATGCCAAGTTTGAATATAAATTTGATTAGATTTCTTTTCTATTTGCGGAGATAATCTAATGTTAGATATCCATATTTTAGCTTTATTATACAATTTAAAATATTCTTTTGTATTTTTGTTTACCGTTTGAATATTTAACTTATTTAATTCATTTTTTAATTTCTCATCGTCCACTACTACTACATGTTCATATCCTTTTAATTGGCTAGATAAATATTGATAGAGTTTTTTGGGAGAATCGGAGAATGCTTTTCCACTAAATGATTCATAAATAATTATGTTTTCTATTTTCTGTGGAATGATCATTGCAGAATAATAATTCGATTTCAAAGAACTCAATAATTTCCTGATACGTGAGAATAAATAAGAAAAATAAAATTTTCCTTGGCTCATAAATTTGATTTCTAAATACTTAAAGAAACTTTTCTTTGAAGTTTGATATTCCATCTTATTTATTAATCGTATAAATTGGTCTTTATTGTTAAGTATAAAATCATATTTATAAGGAAAAAGAGGATTCAGCACTTTGTCTAAATACGTATTTAATTTAATCTTACCGTCTTGATTTATTTCATTTTTATTATAAAATATTATCGTTTCTTTAAACGATTCCTCGGTCATTAAAAAAAGTTTCTTATTCATACATACTCCTCTTATTTTAGTTTCAACTGAATTTAATATCCATTTATATAATACACTAATAATAAACACTATAAAACTAAGGACGCGTGTAAAAATATGATTTATTCAAATAGTGATTATATCATTTTAAATATTAACATCATTTTTACTAAGTATACAAATTGTTTACATATATTTATTTATGTATTAAGCTTTAATATATATTAAATGAGGTGAAAATATGCGTAGAGTTATCACATATGGTACATATGATTTGTTACATTATGGTCACATTGAACTTTTGAGAAGAGCAAAGCAATATGGTGATTATTTAATTGTTGCTCTATCTACTGATGAGTTTAATAAAATAAAAAGCAAAAAATCTTACTATAATTTCGAACAAAGAAAAATGATGCTTGAATCCATTAGATATGTTGACTTAGTTATCCCTGAGAACAATTGGGAACAAAAAGTTGATGATGTAAAAACTTTCAAAGTGGATACTTTCTTAATGGGTCATGATTGGGAAGGCAAATTTGACTTCTTAAAAGACCAATGCGAAGTTATTTATTTAAAAAGAACAGAAGGTATTTCAACTACTCAAATTAAAAAAGAATTATATGGCAACGAATAGGACACATTATGTGTTCTATTTTTAAAATGAATATTGTAAAATATTAGAAGTAATGTATTTATAAGTAAAATAGGAGTAACAAATGAAAAATATACTATTAATATTAATGAGTTTAATCATTGTAGCTTTAATTGTTTATATATCATTGAACATCAAATGTTCAAAAGTTGAGGAGCAACAATCAAAACCTATCGCTTCAACCCAAAAGAAAAAAAGTGAAACAAAAGATAAAAATAGCGCTACTAATAAAGAAACTTACAAACGAAAAGATGATGATCCAGTATATAAAGATGTCGATGCATACCTAAAATCAATAAACTTTAATGGAAATGTCACAATATATAGAAAAGATAATACAATGTTTTCAAAAGCATATGGTCAAAAAATCATAGAACATAATATACCTAATGATGAAAATTCAATGTATCTTATTGGTTCTGCAAACAAATTTTTAACTGGAATAATGCTAAGACAATTAGAAGATGAGGGTAAGATTAATATAAATGATAATGTTAATAAATATATACCTAACTTCCAGAATTACTATGCAATTACAGTTAGAGATTTAATGTTTCATCAAAGTGGTTTAGCTAAATTCTCACCTAATTCAAATAGTTTTGGTTTAGACAGTGCAATTGAAAGCATTAAACAAAAAGGTGTTTTACCAGAGAAATATCATCAATATAATTATAATGATGTCAATTACATAACAATTGCGAAAATAATAGAAGTTGCTACAAATAAATCCTTCGAACAGAATTTAAAAGAAAGAATTATTAATAAAGCAGATTTACACTTTACTTCAAGGTATGATGATTTGGAACATGAAAAATATTTGGTGCGCGGCTATAAATCCCGGCCTACTCAAAATATTCATACACCTACATATAATTTAGACAAATATGACGGCGCCGGTAACGTATATATGTCCACAAATGACATGACAAAGTTAATACACGCCTTTAGAACAAATCAATTATTAAATAAATCAACTACCAAAAGTTTATTATCAGAAGATGGTAAAAATACTTATCCCAAACCTTTTAGGTATGGTTTTTATAAATACAAACATCATCAAAGAGTAAGAGGTATCTTTTTTGCTAATGATATAGTAGCTTATGCAAATAATAATTATATTATTACGTTAGCTTGTAATAAGCTTGATCAGCCTTACGATGGTAATACTGAAAAAGCATTAGAACATATTTTCACTAATATATTGAACCAGCCAATATAATCATTTATAAAAAACAGCAAAATTCTATAAAAGAATTTTGCTGTTTTTTTATAAATATTTAACATACTCTATTTTTTTACTACTTTTTTAATTTCATCACCTAAAATTGGTCCAAACGTTTCAGAATAAGTGTTCGTCATGTGGTCCATATCTCTGTATACTACAATATTACCTATTATCGGTCGGTATTTACCATTAACTTTAAAATATTCTGAAGGGTCAAATTGTGGTAAATCTTTCTCTTCGTTAGATATCTTTTCCCAGAATGCCTCATCTAATTGTCTATTTCCTTTATTCATTCTCTCTATCGTATCTTTTTCACCATGTTTTTCTAATTCTTCAGATACATTAAAATCATATCTAGGAATATCTCTTATAGCCATTACTTCAATGCCATAGTTGTTTTTAACTTTAAGCAGTTGATCTACCATCTGCTGTTGAATTTTTTCGCTTTCTGTATCCGAAGCTGTAATATGGCTTAAAACTAAATCAATATCATCAGCTTTTTCTAGATAATTTTCGACATTTTTCACCCAATCATCTTGCAATGTATTCTTTTTATATCCAGTTGAGAACCTTGTTCCAGACCTTGTAATATTTATGACTCTGTAGTCATTCTCTTCAGCTGCCTTTATAACAGCACCTAACCAATGCTCTGAATGTGAGCTTCCAACTAATGCAATAGTTGCTTTATAATCTTTTTGCTTACCATATTTACCTACTTTAACTTCAGATTTGCTCATACTTTGGTTACTATTATCCAAATGAGATTGTGGTAAATCATCAAAGACATTAGCAAATTCAGGTTTGGGTTTGTTTTCTTTAATTTTATCTTTGTCTAAATTGATTGATAAAGCTCCTGGATAGTCTTTATTTGCAACTGCTTTCTTATCTTGTATTTTCACGTATTGATTGTATGATACTAACCCAGTAATTAATAAGATATTAATAAGCGAAATAAACCCTATACGTTTAAAAGCAAGTTTATTAAATTTTGTGTTCCTAATAGGTGTTTCAATATATTTTGTCGTTACAACACTTACAGCTATTGATAATAATATGATGAGCAAACCAGCTACAATTTCAGGATTTAGAAGTTTTATTGTTAAATTATCCATCTTTAAATGTTTTTATTATCTTTTAAAGAAATATTTTTATTTAAAAAGCATTAATCATGTAGTATAGTCTATATATAATAAATATGAAAGTATTATATATAGGAGGTAAAAGATGAAAATCAGAATTTTAATTCCTTGTTTTAATGAGGAAACGATTTTAGATTAAAGTTATCAGCATATTACTGATATTTTAGACAATGATTCTCGAAAAAACAATTATGAATATAACTTATTATTTATAAATGATGGTAGTAGTGATAGAACTATTGAACTAATAAAAAAACAAGCTGAGAAAGACAAAAGAGTTGACTATATTTCATTAAGTAAGAACTTTGGTAAAGAATCAGCAATGTTTGCTGGTTTAACACATAGTCAAACTTATGATGCTGTTATAATAATTGATTGCGATCTACAACACCCTCCTGAACTTATTCCAGTTATGATAGAAAAGTTTAAACAAGGTACTAATCAAGTTATTGCAAAGAGAGATCGTAAAGGAGAAAAATTCATTCGTAAGCTTTATACTAAATTTTATTATAAATTTATAAATAAACTTGTTGATGTACCAATCATTGATGGTATTGGGGATTTCAGACTCTTAAGTAATAGAGTAGTACGTTCCATAGCCATGATAAATGAATCTCAAAGATTTTCTAAGGGAATATTCTCATGGGTAGGCTATTCTCAAGAAATTATAAATTATAAAAATCAAGAGCGTGTAGGAGGAACATCTAAGTGGTCCTTTTTTAAATTATTAGATTATGGAGTAGATGGTATTATTTCATTTAATAATAAACCATTAAGGCTATTATTATATTTTGGCTTTTTGACATGTTTGTTTAGTATAATTTACATTTTATATAATTTTATCAACATTCTTGTTAATGGAATAGACTTGCCAGGTTATTTTACAACTATTTTTGCTGTTTTATTTTTAGGCGGCGTTCAACTTATTTCTATTGGTATAATTGGTGAATATGTAGGTAGAATATATTATGAAGTTAAAGCTAGACCCCACTATTTAATAGAAGATACTAATGTTAATAGTAACAAAGAAACAAAGGAAGGTTACAATGCTAAATAAAATAAGTTATATCGAAGTCATTAAATTTATAATTGTAGGCGTTATCAATACTTTAAATTACTATATTATATATATTTTTTTATTAGATATTTTAACCGTTCATTATTTACTAAGCCATATAAGTGCTTTTATTGTTAGTTTTATACTTTCATATTTCTTGAATTGTTATTTTGTTTATAAAGTTACACCTACTTTAAAAAAGTTCATTAAATTTCCTTTAACTCAAGTTATAAATATGGGGATGCAAACTATTTTACTATTTATATTTGTTCAAATACTAAAACTTAATGCAGATTTTGCACCATTTATAGGATTACTAATAACAATACCTATAACTTTTTTGTTGTCAAAAAGAATTTTAAAAGATTAAACAACACCATATTAAGGAGTACATTACATGCTTACAAAATTTAATAAAATTTCATATATTTATTTATCAATATTTGCTTTTTTTCTATTGTTGAGTTCACTCACTCCTTTAACTGGAGATGATTGGACTTGGAAATCTTATATTGGTATTAAAAGGTTGGAATCCTTTTTCGAAAACTACAATGGTCGCTACATAAGTAATATACTAGAATTAATATTCGTTAGATTTACTTTCGTTAGAATATTAGCTATGGCGATTGGTTCAACATTATTGATTTACTACATGTATAAAATTTCAACTATTAAGAAGAACCCAATATTTATGCTTTATATTTTAGTTTTAGTTTTATTAATGCCTTTATCAGTATTCAAACAAACATTAGGTTGGACAGCAGGATATGTCAATTATGTAATCTCTGTTGTTATAATGCTATCTTTTATAAGGTTATATACAAAAGAAACTTTAACAAAACTTAACTTCTTAAAAATTATTTTTTATTTTTTATTTAGTATTATAGCTATGTTAGTAGTAGAACACGTTACATTATATTTACTTTTCATTAGTTTTCTAATAAATACATTTTATTATGTGAAAAATAAAAAACTAAATGGGTTATACTTTGTTATTCTTATTGGTCACTTAATAGGATCTCTTATCATGTTTACAAATGAAGCTTATATCTCATCAATTACAGGAAAAAACGACTATCAAAAACTTAATAACCATGATAATATTTTTACTAATGCAATTAAAGTATTTAATGATGAAATGACGTTATATTTCTTTACACATAACGGGTTATTATTATCATTGCTCACTATATTGCTTATTACTATTACAAAGTTAGTTAACAAAAACAAAAAAGTTAATGTCTTGATTTGTAGTGTATTCATTATTTCGATAATTGTTAGTATATTTTTCAATCAATTCAAATATATAAATTCATTAAACAATGTCATACCATCTACACTTTTAATTTGCTCGTTAATCTCTTTAACTATTTTTATTGTTATTAACTTTAAAGGTACTTTGTATTACAACCGATTGTTGTTCTATGTTTTTAGTATGATTATATTAACTCTTCCATTTTTGGTTATATCACCATATGGTGGTAGATGTACATTTGCTAGTCTTATTTTTTTCGTCATGATAATTATAGACATGTCGCAATTCATTTTAAATATACTAGAAACGAAAGATATACATATGAATATGTATATTCAAAAATATGTGAACACATCTATAATTATTTTAATTGTGTTACTTTACATCATTCCTTTATCATTTAATAAATATACTGAAATTAGTAGAGATAATTATTTAAATAATTTAGATAATTATGACAAAGTTATAAAAATAGATCAAATTCCTTTTAAATCGTATCATCATATGCCTGACCCTGTTGAAGGTATATATATGACTAAATTTTATAAAACTTTACACGGTGTACCAGAAGAAACAAAATTATTACCGAAATAAAATTAAAAAGTTTTCAAAATTAAATTTATAAATAAAAACACCCAATCCGTTTAATTAACTATGGAATGGGTGTTTTTAGAATTTTAATGAGCTGATTTACTATTTTTATTTTTCAAATCTCTTAATGTCATTTTAGTTTTTAATTTTATTGCTTTCATTTGGTAACTTCTGTATGTTTTTTTAGTATGATACATGTTTAATGCTCTAGATATACTAACAAATTTGTTATGTCCTACTTGAGTAGATATTGCTAATACTATGTCTTTTAATTTCTCTTTGTGCTCGTTATCTACATCTTTAATCACTTTTAAATAATTGGTCGCTGCATCAAGTAAACTATTTAAATTCTCTGTTTTTAAGTAATTATTTCTAATTAAGAAATATATGATTAGGTAATCCATTCTATAACTATAATATTGGGATACATTATCCTCTAAATTCTTTAATATATTTAGAGTTCTTTTTCTCACTTTAGTTGCATCATTTAAATACTTATCTATATTTTTATAACTTGTTGCTACGATTGAATCTTCATTTCCAATATTATATAAATAAGTTAATTCATCTATAATTGTTATCTTACTATTAGCCCAAGCTGTTAAATTAAATGTATGTTCCTCACAAAATGTGATATCTTCATCAAATCTTATATTTTCTAATACTTTCTTTTTATATAATTTGCCATATGGACCTATAGATTGAATAACTTCTGGAGAATGATTTAAATCTGTATCTGAGATTGGCTTCAAGTCATTAAATGTCTTAATAGGTCGTACTTCTTCACCTACTAGATGTGATATTTGCCCAACGACAATATCAGTATTATTTGCTTCTATTGCTTCCACCATTTTATCTACGATGCCCTCACCTAACTTATCATCAGCATCACAAAACATAATGTATTCGCCAGTCGCTATACTTATACCTTCATTTCTTGTCGCTGCAGCACCTTTATTTTCTCTATTTAACAGGACAATATTATCTTGAGATAAATCACTTATTACTTCTGCACTTTTATCTTTAGAACCATCATTAATACAAATAATTTCATGGTCATATGTACTGGAAATAGATGCTATTGTTTCTTTTATTGTATTTTCAGCGTTGTAAACAGGGATAATAATACTTACTTTCATAACATCATTCATCCTTTTGTATAAAATTTATTAACTTTTCAGTTGCATTAAAATCTGTATATTTATGCCACATTGGTTTTATATCTTTATTTATTTTGTTTTGATTTACAAGTTCGAACAATTCGTCTTCATTAAATGCTTTGTTCATCTTTGTCATTTCATAATAATATTCATTTAAACCTCTTTTTTCATTATACATATCTTCATCATAACTATAAAAAATAATAGGTTTATCTAATAAAGAAGCTTCTACACTTAAAGAACTATAGTCTGTAATAATTACATCAGCTATTTCAACTAAAGTTTGGATATCTCGACTGTCTGATTTCTCACTATTTATACTAGGATGTAGTTTAGTGATTAATTGATATTCAGGACATGCTTGTTCAAATGCTTGTTTATTTATAGTTACAATTTCATCTGTATAATCTCTGTATGTTGGAACATATAACGCTATCTTTTTATCTTGTTTAGGTCTCGTTATTTTATGCTTATATTGATCTAATCTTGGTAAACCAAATGGTAACATTTGCGATTCTTTAGCACCAAGGCTTCTTATAAATATATCTTTCATGATATCTGAGCTAACTAAATAATAATCTGTAAATTGATAAACGGATAAATAATTTTTAATTTGTCGTTTATTATTTTGATTAATACTTTTGTCTTCAAGCCCAAATGTTTTTAGAGCTCCAGCTGCATGCCATGTTTGAATAATTTTTTGGTTTTTATTTTTTTTAATTCCGCCTAATAATAAATAATATGTATCGATAATTACTGTTTTACTACTTTTAATAGCTTTAATTTGTTGATATAAGTATTTGTTTTTCAAATTAATTACATTTTCAACATCTATTGATTCTACTTCTTTCATCCATCTTGGATGTGCAATAATCGTTATTTTATAATTTTCTTGCTTCAATGCTTTAATAATCGGTAAAACGTCTTCTTTAAATGTCATAAAAACGACCACATGGTCTTGCTTAATTTTATGATTAATAAGCTTATCCAAGCCATATAATAAATACAAATATATTTGTTTAATGATATTTCTTAACATAGTTACACAACCTACCTAACTTAAGTTGAATTTACAAAATAAGGATTACTCTTTTGAGCAATCCTTATTTGAATTATTTAGATTTAAATAAAGTCAGCAAATCTTTGTCTAAATTTAACATGTAGTATCGATCCAATTACAAAGAATAAAGCAATGACGGAGACATTATAAAGAGCTAGTCTCCAATGCTCAACTATGTACCAATAATCATATAATATTGATGCCCTATACGCCTGAGCGTAGAAGTATACCGGATTAAATTTCATAAACATTTCTACTATAGAACCTTTATCAGGTACGAATAATATTGGTGATAAGTAAAATAACATTCTCAGAACTGCTTGCATGGCCATTTGAGTATCTCGAATTAACACACCTAAAGTTGATGTTAACATCGAAACAGAAAAAGCAAATGCATATACCATTGGTAAATATATAACTAATTGAAAAACATAAACAGACGGGAATATTCCTGTTGTCATACAAATTAAAATAATAACTAAAACTAAAATAATATGTCCATAAAACCTACTTGTTAAAATATAAGCAGGAATTGCTGATAAAGGAAAATTCATTTTTGCTACTTGGTTAAATTTGGTAGATATAGATTTTGTGCCTTCAAGAATACCTTGGTTTACAAAGAACCACATACTAATACCTACTAATAGCCAAAATATAAATGGTATGCCGTCGACTGGTTCATTTTGACGTATACCGAAACCAAATGCAAACCAATAAACACCTATTTGTAGAATAGGGTTAATTAACTCCCAAGCTAGACCTAGATAATTATCATGGTTAGAAATTTTCAGTTGAAACCGTGCTAACCTTTGAATTAAATAAAAGTTTTTAAAGTGTTCCTTTATCACTGTTAATACAGCTTGCATTAATATCACTCTTTCGCTTTTACATTTATAACCTAATCATAAATATAGCATCATTTTACGTTAGATGATATATTTATAACGGTTAATAACAGAATTATAGAACATATATAATTTACATTATTCTCACATAATTTACAATAAATTTACTAAATCGATAAAATAATGCATAATAGATATGTTACTAATTTTAAGGAATGGATACAAATGAAAGAATCAGTAGTTATTAAAAACTTAACAAAAGAATATAAAATTTTCAGAACTAATAAAGAAAGATTACAAGACGTTTTTATCCCAAATTTTAAATCTAAACGCTTTTTTGCATTAGAAGACATTACATTTACTGCCTATGAAGGAGATATCATCGGTCTAGTCGGTATTAACGGATCAGGCAAATCAACATTGAGTAATATTATTGGCGGTTCATTACAGCCCACTGAAGGTATTATAGAACGTCATGGCGATGTAAATGTTATAGCTATCAATTCTGGTTTGAATGCACAATTAAATGGCGTTGATAATATTGAATATAAAATGCTTTTATTAGGATTTACTAAAAAAGAAATAAAAAAACTAACACCTGAAATTATCGAATTCTCAGAGCTAGGCGAGTTTATATACCAACCGGTCAAGAAATATTCTAGTGGTATGAAATCTAAGCTTGGTTTTGCAATAAATGTCACGGTTAATCCTGATATTCTTGTAATTGACGAGGCTTTATCAGTCGGAGACCAAACATTTACTAAGAAAAGTTTAGACAAAATGAACCAATTTAAAGAAGCTGGAAAAACAATATTCTTTGTAAGTCATAATATTAATCAAGTTAAAGATTTCTGTACAAAAATAGCTTGGATCGAAGGGGGAAGACTGAAAGAATTTGGTGATACAGAAGAGGTGCTACCAAAATACCAATCCTTCCTAAAAGAATTTAATAAAAAATCGGCTAAAGATAAGAAAGCTTTTAAAGACGAATTAGATGCTACAAGATTTTACGTTAAATAAAAAGATTTCATACTCCCACCCTAATAGCAGAGACTGAGACACAAATGAATGCCTCAGTCTCTTTTGTTATATTGGAAGTAGCTGACTGGATTAAAAATGTACTTATCTCAAGTTTTTTCAACCCTAGTCATTCTTGGCAAGACAATTCTACGAAATCTTTCAAAAAAATTTTCTGTCCCGTTCCTACTTTTTTATTAACATTTCATTATTTCTATCTTTGTTACACCTTCACTATTTGAACATCTTATTAACGTTTCTTGTTCTTCTTTATATAACTTTTCATTTATTGAAATTGGTTGTTTATATTTTATTTTGAAACTGTTCCATTCAACGTTATGTAATAGCCACTCACAAACAAGTTGTCCTGGAACAATTTCATCATGTACTGGGTTTGAATCCTCAATCAATTCTAAATAGTTTTGAACCATTCGATGATCAAACTTCATTAATATTCACTCTTTTCGACAAATGTTTGTTTTATTTTTAAATAAGTTGTTTTATCTTTTGAAATCATTAAGCAAAATGTATGCAGTTTATATTTTTTTAATTGCTTTGAAGTCTCTTTATATAATGTTGCATTATATGGGATGTCTACTTTTAATCCTTTGTATGAATTAACTTCAGTTTCTCTTAATAAAATTTCCTTATTAATATAGCGACTAAATATTTTGAATTTAGGCCAAACTTTTGCAATATACAATGGTGGAACATAAAGGCTATCCTTGTTTATAGAAACTAACATTTTATAATTTTCTACATCTTTAAGATTAAAAGAAACTTCAATCTTCTCTTTTCCATCGTTTAAATAATGTCGCATGTCCCATACCGCCTCCTATACCCATCGTAGCTATGGAATATTCCATTTGCTTCATATGATATAATCTCGTTACTAGTTGTGCTCCACTAGCTCCGTATGGATGGCCTATTGCCAATGCTCCACCATAAATATTAAATTTAATATCTGGAATATTTAACAACTCTTTTGATGCTAGTACTTGTGAGCTAAATGCTTCATTAAATTCAACGACATCAATATCTTTAATTGATAAATGTTCTCTTTTTAATAATTTTTCAACTGCTGGTACAGGTCCAATTCCTAACAAATTAGGATTCACGCCAGAAACAGCACTATTCACAAATTCTAAACCTTCTTTATAGCCTAATGAAATAGCTTTCTCTTTACTCATAATAAGCAGCAATACTGCGCCATCATTTTTCATACAACTATTACCTACTGAGACCGTGCCATTTTGAATAAATGGTTTTAATCTAGATAAAGTCTTTAAATTTAATCTAGGTTTTATACTTTCATCTTTATCAACGGTTTCATTTCTTACTTTTAGTGGTAAGATTTCTTGTAATAAATGTCCTTGTTTAATAGCCTGCAAAGTCTTTTGATGACTACTATAAGCATACTCATCTTGAGATTTTCGAGATACATTATATACTTGTGCAACATTTTCAGCCGCTTCAATCATAGAAGGATCGGATCCTTCTGATGCAAATGAAGCTCGCTCATAAAACTGTGGAGGTTCAGTTTCATATATTGATTGTGGTCGTTTTATTCTCCAAGGAGCTCTACTCGTGCTTTCAACACCTCCAGCTATATATACTTCTCCAGCATTTGCTTGAACCATCCTACAAGCATATGTAACAGCTTCTAATCCCGAGCCACATTGTCTATCTATCGTTACCCCCGGTATATGTTGTGATAGTTTAGCTTCTAATAAAGATTTTCTAGCTATATTTCCACCGTTCCCTATCACATTTCCCAAAACAACCTCTTCTAAGTACTCTATTGCTTCATTATGATTATCTTTCAAATAATTATAGAGTGGTTTTAATAATTCTTCAGGTTCCAAATGTTTAAGAATGCCGCCATATTTTCCAAAAGGAGTCCTTTTTGCTTCTACAATAACTGCTTCCATTTTGCACCGCCTTCTTTATAAGCCTCTTCTATCAAATTCCTAGCTATTTTATGACTAGATGTATATAAGAATTTTTGAATTTTAATGAGTTTTGATGGAATTTCATATCGGCTTAAACCTATGCTTAGTAATGTACGTTTCAATTCCACATGAGAAAGAAATGTACTTCCTTTATATAACAAAACCGCTATTTCACCAAATTTATTATGTTTCTCACTTAAAATCATTACCTCATCAATACCATCTAATTTAACTAGTTCTTGTTCTATGATTTCTGGGTAGATGTTTCTTCCTCCTATAATTAGCCGATTGCTTTCTCTACCGTATAAGTATAATTCTCCGTTTTCAGAGAGAGAAGCCCAGTCACCAACCTTCACCCAATTTACTTCTATATTATCATCTAAATATCCGCTAAAAGTCATATCACTTTTAACGTACAATTTACCTATATTATTTTGATCTTTATCCTTTAATTTCACTTTCACACTTGGAAATAAATAGCCTACTGAATTATATGCTGCTTTACCATCTATATTATAACTAATAAAACTAGCTTCAGAACTTCCAAAAAACTCAATTAATTTAATTTCAGGATATAGTTCTTTAAATTTGTTGAACATTGGAAGAGAAAGTTTAGAACCAGAAGTAAATATAGTCTCAACTTTATTTAATTTTAGATTATGATTCATCATACTGTGTAACATTGTAGGTACTATAAACATTGCTTTTGAATCTGTATTTTGTTGTAATACTTTTGACAAAGATAACGTATCAAATTGTACCTGCCCAATAAATGCTCTACCAGTACATAGTGCATAAATCATAACATATAAAGATAATGAATGAGCATGAGGCCCTGGCGCAACTAACACACCGATATTATTATCAATTAACATATCATTGTATTCAAAAGATTTAACCCACGATTCATGATTTCTCAAATATGCTTTAGGTAATCCTGTTGTTCCTGAGGTAAATCCAATATGCAATATATTTTCTAGTTTTTCTTTATGTGGCACATTATATTTAAATACATTTGATTTGTTATTAATCAATCCATCAAGGTTATATTCGTCGATTAAGGAATCCAATTTATCTTTGTTTAAATGAGGGTCAATTACACACGGTATCTGTTTATTGATTAAAATAGCAACATACCACTTTATAAATGATATTGGATTTTCTATAGCAATACCTATTTTCGCATTATTAGGAAATTGTTTTAATTTATAAACTAAATGATGTGAATCTTGCCATAATTTTTGATAGCTCACTTGGTCATTTCCAACAATCATAGCTGCATGTTTACTCTTGTTTACTACTTGTCTCTCAATTAATGATAATATATTCATAAAAGTGACTCACTTTCTAATTAAGTTAGTTTTATTTTATCACTTTCAAAAATAAATAATAAAAAATACCTTGTTATAAATTAAACTAATTAAATAGCTAATTCATATAACAAGGTATCTAAAATCATTTTGATTTATCTCGTCTTCATATAATCATGCTTGCCTTTCTTAGGCACTATACGTTTTTGAATTTGAACTTCTTTCATAAAGAGTGGTATTTTCATCGCACGTTCAACTCGTTTTAAATCTGTAATAATACGATATAACCATTCTAAGTTAAGTTTTTGAAAGACTTCAGGAGCACGTTTAACGTTACCACTAATAACATCAAATGAACCTCCTACACCCATCATAACTGTGTGTTCAAAATGGTGACGGTTGTAATAAATCCAATCTTCTTGTTTAGGGAAGCCCATTGCAACAAAAATAAAATCAGGATTGAATTTTTTTACTTTCTTCGTTACTTTATAATCTAATACATGTTTATAACCATGTTTATGATCAAATGTAATGTTAGGATATTGTTCTTCTAATATCTTTCTTGTTTCTTTAACGCCTTCTTTTGAAGAGCCGAGTAAGAACACCTTCTTACTACTAGCATTTGCGATATTCAACATTTCTTCCATTAATTCAATACCAGGTACGCGTTCTTTTAATGGTGTTTTTAAATATTTGGCAGCTTTCACAATACCAATACCATCTGGAACAATATAGTCTGCATGTTTAATGCGTCTTTGGTAATGGTTATTGTTATATGCATAGTGAGCAATCTCTGGATTTGCAGTTACGATAAAGAGATTATCAAATGTATCTTGATTGATAAAATATTTCACACGATCTAATATTTCATTTGCCGTTAGGTTTGCAAATGGCAAACCAAGCACATTAATCGTTTGTGGTTTTATAACATCGTAAGTATTATCTTTGTTCAGTACTATTTGCTCACTCGCTCTACTTAAATCTTTTTCAAGCACTTTTGCCATTTGTCTCACCTCACATTCTTCACTATAATTTACACCATTTCCATAAATTTTACAACAATTTAACATTACAACAATTGGTTTCAATAAACATAATTCATTTAAATTGTTGAATTTTACTTGTAAAATCGAGTATGATGTATAATATGCAAAAATAAATAAAGACTACAGACGGAAGGGTATATATATAATATGAAGAGATTCGCAAAAATAGGCTTAATTTTAATGTCAGTCGTTCTTATGATTTTACCTGTTGTATTCGGCCTAATGCTTTATCTTGAAACTAGAGGTGCTATTAATGATTCGTTCCTAGAATCCAATAAAAGCAAATCTTCTTTAAGAGATAAACCAGTAGATCCTAGTTTAGATCATATATCAGTATTATTTTTAGGTGTCGATGATAGCTCATCAAGACGTGAAGGTGGCCAAAAAGCTAATCAATCACGCACAGATGCTATGATTTATACAACATTTAATAGAGATAAAAAACAAATTAGAATGGTCAGTATCCCAAGAGATACGTTGAGTTATGTCCCAGCAGTGAAATATTATGACAAAATCACACATGCTCATGCTATTGACGGTCCTGAAGGTTCAATGGATAGTGTAGAATCAACTTTAAATGTTCCTGTTGATTACTACGCGAGAATAAATATGGAAGCATTCGTTGAAGTAATAGACGAACTTAGCGGTGTAGAATTTAATGTGCCATTTGATTTAAATGAACCTAACACGGAAGATAAAGGTAGAATTAAAGTCAAAAAAGGTAAACATAACCTAAGCGGTGATGAAGCACTAGCTGTTGTCCGTTCTAGAAAACAAGATTCAGATTTAGAACGTGGTAAACGTCAAATGGAAATGATTAAAGCAATCATTAGAAAAGCGCAAGAAACAAATTCTATTAATAAATTAGATGACTTAGTGAAAATAGTTGGTAAAAATGCTAAACATAATTTCTCTTTCAAAGATATTCAAAATTTAGCAACAACTTATTCATCTAGTAAAGTTAAAATCGAATCTGAACAACTAGTTGGTACAGATTCTAATGTGAATGGTGTTTATTTCTTCAACCCAGATTTAGATAATTTAGTTAAACTCTCAAATAAATTGAGAAAAGACTTAAAATTGTCAACTACTAAGAAAACAGATTTTATGAATTATCTCATGATTCAAGCGTATGGTGATTTAATGCCGTATGTTGAAGTTACTAAAAAGCAATTACAAGACGGTACAGCCGATACAGATGGTAATGATACCGTTGAACCTGCTATAGAACCGGCACCTGAAGAGTCTGTAGAACAACCACCACAAGAGCAGGAACAACAAGTACCACAACAAGAAGCAGTACCAGATCAAAATGTTCCTTCCAATGATGCACCTGCACAAGAACAGGAACAACAAGTACCACAGCAGAATGCACCAGCTCAAAATAATCAAGGATTTAATCAAAGTGCAGAACCTAGCCCAGACCAATATTAAGAAAGGAGGCATAATATGACAAAGCGAAAAACATACGAAAAATATGAACAAATCAATAAAATGTTCGATGCATTAGAAAATCAAATTGTTCATGCGGGAGATTTATCACACTTCAGAAAAAATCTATATTTCGTTAATCATGAACATCGGGAAAATTATGAAGCTTTAATAGTTTATTATAGTCAAGCTGAAAATGACCCTGTTGTTGATGGCGCATGTTATGTCATTGCGATACCAGAAATATTTAATGTCATCAATATTTTTGAAAATCCACTTCCTTTTTCATGGGTGTATACAGAAACAGGCTTAACTGAAGAAATGCAATCACTAAGTGTGCACTTACAATACCTTGTAGCAGCAGCACTTGAAACAAGTCAAATTCAAATTTTTACACCAAGCGGCTATACAATGGGTGTAACAAATTGGAACATTCACCAACTAAGACTTTTTTGGCAATATACAGCTATCGTCAGAAGAGAAGCATTATAAATATAGATAAAGTTCGGAAATCTCTTTCCTTACAAAAAGCTCACAATCCACTGTTTTTCAACAATTGGATTATGAGTTTTTTTTTATATTTCATTTTAATGTATAATAAATCCATTCACTTTTAGGAGGAAATATTATGATAAAAATAGTTGAAAATGATAAAGAGAAAAATGATGCGCTTAACATTAGAAAAGAAGTTTTTGTAAAAGAACAAGGTGTAGCTTTAGAAGCTGAAATAGATAAATTTGAAGATATAGCTAAACACGTTATTCTATATCATGAAAACCAACCTGCTGCTGTTGGTAGATATAGAGCATATGAAGATGGCTTAGCTAAAGTAGAACGAGTAGCAGTGTTAAAACCATTTAGAAGTTTCGGTTACGGCAAAGATGTGATGAATTTTATAAATGAAAAAGCAAAAGAAGATGGTTTCATTGGAACAGCATTAAATGGACAATCACATGCTAAAGTATTTTATGAAAAATTAGGATATAAAGCTGAAGGCGAGGAATTTTTAGAAGAAAACATCCCCCACTTTTACATGAAAAAACTTTTTTAAGTTATAAAAATTATTAATACAAAATATTAAAGTTAGATTACAAATCTGTGTATTTAGGATTATTTCTTCTAATAACCTTTATACTTAGTATTAAATAATATAATACCTATTTCAAAGGAGATTGTATATGGATAAAAAATTCTATTATAAGACACCCGCAATTGTTGCCATGACGTTAGCAGGTACGACACTTGTAACTCATCAAGTTAATGCCGAAGAAACAAAGAGCAATAAAGATTCGAACATCATTGAACAACACGATAATGCAAATCAAATTCAGAAAGAAAAACAAGAATTACAAAACCAATCTTTAAATATTTCTGGTAGTAAAGAATACAAAGACCCATCAATTATTGATGACGTTGAAACTACAGAACAACAAACTTCAAATGAGACTACACAAGAAAATAATTATTCCAATGTAGCTAATAATTCTATTGAAAATTCTAGCAATCAAGAAAAGGCTCAAGATGACGCTACATCTGATAATGTTTCTGCTGAAGATAATACATCTGACGTAGAGCAAGACTCTGATGAAAAAGCTAATGATCAAAAGCAAGCGGAAGATGACAATACTTCTGATGACGCTACATCTGACAATGTTAATGCTGAAGATAATACATCTGACGTAGAGCAAGACTCTGATGAAAACGTTAATAATCAAGACCAAGCGGAAGATGACAATACTTCTGATGACACAACATCTGATAATGTTTCTGTTGAAGATAATGCATCTGACGTAGAACAAGACTCTGATGAAAAAGCTAATGATCAAGAGCAAGCGAAAGATGATAATACTTCTGATGACACTACATCTGATAATGTTAATGCTGAAGATAATGCATCGGACGTAGAACAAGACTCTGATGTTAATGCTAATGAGCAAGCGAAAGACAACAATGCTTCTGATGACACTACATCTAATAATGTTAATGCTGAAGACAACTCTTCTGACGTAGAGCAAGACTCTGATGTTAATGCTAATAATCAAGAGCAAGCGGAAGATGACAATGCTTCTGATGACACTACATCTGATAATGTTTCTGTTGAAGATAATGCATCTGACGTAGAACAAGACTCTGATGTTAATGCTAAAGAGCAAGCGAAAGACAACAATAATTCTGATGATGCTACATCTAATAATGTTAATGCTGAAGATAATGCATCTGACGTAGAACAAGACTCTGATGTTAATGCTAATAATCAAGAGCAAGCGAAAGATGATAATACTTCTGATGACACTACATCTGATAATGTTAATGCTGAAGATAATGCATCTGACGTAGAACAAGACTCTGATGAAAAAGCTAATGATCAAGAGCAAGCGAAAGATGACAATACTTCTGATGACACTACATCTGATAATGTTTCTGCTGAAGATAATGCATCTGACGTAGAACAAGACAATAACGAGAATATTAAAGAGCAATCTAAAGAAGATAATACTTCTAATGATGCTGAATCTGATGAAAATAACCAAACTAATCAAGCCAACGAGACTAATATTAGTGAACCTAAAGTTGCTTCTAAAAATGCGGAAATCCAGTCACGTTCTGCTGCTCCACAAAGTAACAGCACTAAATTTAGAACGGCTGTAAATGCACCAAGTGCTCCTAAAGTAAGAGCAGCTAATGTTCAATATGAAGCTGCAGTTAATTCATCAATTAACAATCAAATAAGAAATAATAACTATACTGTTCCTAAATATGTAGAAGATTTCTCTAGCCACATTCCAAAAATCCCTTATAGAAATGGGGTTGGGAAACCTGAAGGAATTGTTGCTCACGAAACTGCAAACCCTAACTCTACAATTCATAATGAGATTGCTTATATGAAAAATAATTATGAGAGTGCGTTCGTACACGCTTATGTAGATGATAACAATATTATCGAAGTAGCTCCTACTGACTATTTAGCATGGGGTGCTGGTGCACAAGCAAACCCAAGATTTATTCATGTAGAACTAGTTCGTGTATATGGCAGCGATAGATTTGCTCGCTCTATTAACAATTATGCAGATTATATTGCAACGAACTTAGCTTATTATGGATTATCATTAGATAGTGCTGAGAGAGATGGCGTTGGTACTCTTTGGTCACACGACGCTGTATCTAAATTCTTAGGTGGAACAGACCACAGTGATCCGTACGGTTGGTTTGCTGAGAATAATTATACATTTGATGAACTTGTTGACTTAGTTACGGAAAAATATCAATACAAAACTGGTTTATTAACAGCACCTACTAAGCCTGAAACAACTAAACCAGTAACTAAACCTACTACTAAGCCTAGCCAAAATACTACTAAGCCTAGTAACCCGACAGTATCTAAACCAAGTACTAAACCAACAGTATCTAAGCCTAATACTAAACCTAGTAAGCCAGTAGTATCTAAGCCAAGTACTAAACCTGAAGCCAAACCTAGCAAGCCAGTAGTTTCAAAACCTGCTAACACAATCGTTGTAGACTATGTTGGTAAAGTGAATACTAATGCTTCTGGCGTATATACTTCTGTATATGATAATAAGCAAAAATCTGCTGCTAATAAAGCAGGTAAAACATTCAAAATTGGTAAACAATCTACTTATAACAACCAAGTATTTTATTTATTACAAGACAAAAATTCAACACCATTAGGTTGGGTTAAAGCAAGTGATGTACAATTACAAACTTCTGTTAAACCTAAACCAACTCAAAAACCAAATAATACAGTTGTAAAACCTAAACCAGTTGAAAGTACTAGTAAAGAACAAACTAGTAACGTTAAACCTGTAAGTAAAACAGACGTTTCTAGTGTTGTTAATCCTAAACCAGTAGCTCAAAATAATAATACAGTTGTGAAGCCTAAATCGACTGTAAGTACTAATAAAGTTCAAACTAACAACGCGGCGAAACCAGTCACTCAACCAGCCGCTTCTACTGCTGTTAAATCTAAACCAGCAGCTCAAACTAACAATAAAGTTGCGAAGCCTAGTCAGGTTGCTCAAGCTAATAAAAATTATACAGCCAATACAGAACGCGTAAATTATGTAGGAACAGTAAACAAAAATATTTCTGGTGTATATACTTCTGTTTATAATGACAAAACTGTTCCAGCTGTTAATAAAGCAGGAAAAACATTTAAAATTGGTAAACAATCAGTAATAAACAATCAAACATTTTATTTATTACAAGATAACAATGCTATACCATTAGGTTGGGTTAAATCTCAAGATGTACAGTTACAAAATGCAACAAAACCAAAAACAGTCACTCAACCAACTGTTACACCTAAAAAGACAGAAGCAATTAAAGCTAGCACTGTAAATAATACGCCAATCGCGTATCAAGAAAATTATACAAATTACTTAATCACTGATAATACTGGTTATTTCTATAGTGAGCCATATGCTTCTAAAAATACCTTATTAGGTTCATTACAAAATTATCACTACGCTTATTTCAAAGTCATTACATCTCAACAAATTGGCAATGAACTTTGGTACAAAGGCATATTAAATGGACAAACAGTATGGATTAATGCTAAATACTTACAAATTGCAGAAACTTCAACAAAATCTTCAACAAGCCCTTATACACTTGATGAAGCTGTAGATATTCAAATGGCTTTAAAAAATGGCACAGAGCCTAAAAAAGTGTTACCAAGTGGCGTTAGAAAAGCGACTAGAGCAGAAGTTAAAGATGCAATGGACACAAGTAAATATATTGACGATCCAGTACAAAAATATCAATTTTTAGATTTAAATCAATCTCAAAATATTCCTGTATCTAAATTAAATGAATTACTCCGTGGTAAAGGTATATTAGAAAATCAAGGAGAAGCATTTAGTGAAGCAGCAAAATCTGTTGGTGTAAACGAGATATACTTAATTTCTCACGCTCTTCTTGAAACGGGTAATGGCACAAGTGATTTAGCAAAAGGCGGTAGTATTAATTCTGATGGTAAAGTTGATTTAAAATCAGATACTAAATATTATAATATGTTTGGTGTAGGTGCTATTGATGACAATGCTTTATACGGTGGTATTAAATACGCTCAACAAGCAGGATGGGATACACCATCCAAAGCTATTTTTGGTGGAGCTCAATTTATCTCTAGTAACTACATTAATGCAGGACAAAATACATTATATAAAATGCGTTTTAATCCTCAAAACCCAGGTGAACATCAATATGCGACTGGCGTAGATTTTTCTACTTCTAATGCTAAGCGTATTAGTGATTTTTACCAACAAATTCAAACTGATGGCGAATATTACGACTTTGACCGATATAAATCTTAATCAATAGAAGTAGCATGAGGAGTGGGACAGAAATCTCATTTTCTTAAAAAGATTTCGTAGTCCCGCCTCGGTAAGGATGACTAGGGTTGAAAAACTTTATATAAGCGTGTTTTCAACCCAGTCAGCTACTGCCAATACAACATAAAGTCCGGGACAATTATTGATGTTCCGGACTCATTTATTTGGATGATTTTATATTTTAAAATAGATTATATTTGTACATTGAACTTATTTAATTTATAATCTACATTTCATAGAAAGCGTAAACACTTGATTTAAGGGAGTATTTTCATGACAAATCATAAAGAAAGAGATCATTATTTTGATAACGCCAGGTTTTTCTTAATTGTACTAGTGGTGTTTGGACATTTATTAAGGTCTTATATTAACGATAACCATTTAATTAAAGCGCTGTATATGTTTATATATAGTTTCCATATGCCGGCATTTGTACTTATCTCGGGTTTCTTTGCAAAAAGTGTTGGTAAGCCAGGATACATAAAGAAAATTACTATTAAATTACTTTTACCTTATTTAATTTTCCAAGTTTTTTATGGATTGTATTATTACTTTATAGACAGAGACGATACATTAAATGTTAGCCCCTTCGATCCTCAATGGGCAATGTGGTTCTTAGTCAGTCTATTTTCATGGCATATCATTTTACATTTTGTAAGAAACTTCAACCCATATGCTACTTTTATTATTGCTATTTTAATAGGTTTATTAGTAGGATACTTCGATTTTATTAATGCAAAATTAAGCCTTTCAAGAACTTTCGTGTTCTTCCCTATTTTCTTATTAGGTTATTATATTAATAAAGAGCAATCTATAATTCTAAGAAATAAAAAGTATCTTTGGATTTCTTGTCTAAGTTTAATCGTTATCTTTATTGCATATTTAATGACTGATTATAATTTTGAATGGCTATTTGGTAGTAAACCATATTCAGAAATTGATCGTGACGTCACTGTTTACAGTGCCTTAAAACGACTATTTATTTATATTGTTATTTTCGTTTCAACATTAAGTTTTATGAATCTAATACCTGAACGAAAACTATCTTTAACATACATCGGTTCTAGAACTATGTTTATATATTTATTACATGGATTATTCGTTGGACTGTTCAGATCTCAAGCATGGGATAAGTTTTTAATAGAACAACCATATGCTTGGATTGGAATCATCGCTATAACCATTATAATTGTTTACTTCTTTAGTACTGATCTTGTTAAACATTATGCAAATCCAGTTGTAAACATGAAAAAACCACCTAAAAAGAAAGAATAGAATATAAATTAAAAATAAAAAAGTCAAGTCCATATTTATGTGTAATATCTTTAGAAGTAATCAACCTTTGGTTTTTTAGAATGTATTAACAAAATAAATCTGTTTGATTTTTAGCAGATTCATTTTGTTAATCTCTACTTATTTTTCAAAAATAAGTAGTAAGTTTAAGGAATAAAAGGTCTTTTAGCATTATCTAGATTTTCTTGAATATCCATGAGTAATGCACCAATTAATCTAAAAGCTGAGTCTAGGTTAGGGAAAGTCTTAATGACTTTCTCTCTTTTTCTAAGCTGCATATTTATATTTTCAATAGAGTTAGTAGTTCGTATATTCTTATGGTGTTGTGCTGGAAATCTATAAAACTGTGTGGCATCTTCGAAGCCCTGATCTAATATATTTAAAGCTTCTGAATACTTAGGATTATTTTCATACTTAGTTACAAATTCATTTTTACTTTCAAGCGCATGTTGATATGTAGGAGCTTGAAAAATAGATTTAAGTAATGTTCTTGCCTCTTGTGAATTCTTTTTTGGAAATCTTTCAATGATGTTTTTAAGAAGATGAAATGTACAACGTTGCCAAGTTGAATCTATAAATTGTGATTTAATAGACTTAATAAGACCAGAATGTGCATCAGAAATAATGAGCTCAGGAGTTGTGAGGCCACGCATTCTTAAATCTTCAAAGAACTCAGACCAAGCCTGTTCAGATTCTTGATTAGAAATTTTAAAACCAATAATTTCACGTCTTTTAAGTTCATTTACTCCCATAGCTATATAAACTCCTTTAGAAACTATTTTATTATTCTCTCTAACTTTAATATGCATGGCATCAACAAATACATATCTGTACTGATGACTAGTAATAGGTCTACTCGACCACTTTTGAATATCGGGGTCAATATTTTTCATAACTTCTGAAATCGTAGATTTCGAAACAGATTTACCTGCCAGAGCCTCTACAATTTTCGTGATGTTTCTAGTTGAAACGCCATTAATATAAGCTTCTATCATCGCTAAAATCAGTGATTGATCAGAGCGAGAATATTGATCAAAAACTTCAGTTGTAAATTCGCCATCACGCGTTCTAGGTACTTTTAAATGAAGTGTTCCGACTGGAATCATAAAATCACGTTCATAGTAGCCATTTCGTTGTGCAATCCTTTCAGGATGCTTTTGTTTGAAATCAGCGTTCACAAACTGATCTCTTTCCATTTCCATATAAGCATTTAATACAGTTACAGCTATACTTTTCATAGCAGTATTTAAATTACTTTCTAAAATAGCACTTGCCAATTCTTCAAAGTCTACGTTAATATTTAACTGAGTCATATATAGGTCACCTCTACAATATTTTCTTAGTCGATTACATTGTACTAAAGTGAGCTATATTTGGCTCTTTTTTTATTACACAATTATATGGACATATTCAATAAAAAGGATGTTTTCGCTAGAAACTAGCGAAAACATCCTTTTTGTATACTTATCTTATTAAAGTTTCATAAGATATTGTACCTATATATTTTTCTTCTCTATTTAACAAATAAGCTGGTATATGAACATGCTTGTGAGTGATTGGTGCTAATTGATGATTATTACGTCGTATATTCTCTAAGACCTCGTATCCTGCACTTAACAAGTACGTTAAGTAATCAATCCACTCTTGTGTATATGGTGTTTCTGATTGGATAAACAAGATTGGATTTTCTTTTTTCTCAGATGGTCTCATAAAATCTGATACAAATTGTTTTTCATCTAATGACATTTCAGCTTTAGCTTTAAATTTAATATGAAACTGAGCACGTTTAATTAATTGATTGTCTTGTCCAAAATAAAACCTATGAAAATGTGGTAATTGTACTTCTGCCCTACTAATATGTATCGAATCTTCTTCAAAAGTTATCATCCATTGTTCTTCATTATTTTGCACTAATACAAATGTCGGATGAGGTAACCATTCAAAAATATCTAAAGATAATAATAATTTTAAACGCTGATTCATTTTACTTAAATCTACCATTGTAAACATCCCCATTTTTTGTAATGTTTTTCTTATTGTAATACGTTTTCGAAATTTTTGCTATATTCATTTATTTGTAGCTATATTACCGTTATAATTAAATTATCGTTTTGAAGAGGTGAAAAAAATGCAATTACCGTTAAACCGTTTTGCATCAAAACTTCAAGTATCCGGAATAAGAGCTATTTCTAACCGTATACCTGAAATTGATGATGTTATAAATCTGACAGTCGGACAACCCGACTTTCATGTACCAAATCGTGTTAAAGAAGCTATGAAAGATGCTATTGATCATAATTTTACTTCTTATTCTCATAATGCAGGCTTATTGAAACTTCGAGAAGTTGTAAAATCATATTATGAAAACCGTTTTAATGCTTATTTTAATACGAATGAAATATTAGTAACAAATGGTGCAAGTGAAGCGCTAGACACTGCATTAAGGGGCATTATAGAACAAGGTGATGAAGTACTCATCCCTGCTCCAGTTTATGCCGGTTACGTGCCTTTAGTTGAATTGCTTGGTGCAAAGCCTGTTTATATAGATACTACCCAAACAAATTTAAAAATAACACCTGAACTAGTAAAATCTCATATTACTGATAAAACTAAAGCAATATTACTTAACTATCCTAATAATCCTACGGGCATTACTTTACATAAAAATGAAGTTGAAGCATTAGTAGATGTATTTAAAGAACATCCAATTTATGTGGTTAGTGATGAAATTTATGCTGAAAATACATTTAATGATCAACATACATCTTTCGCATCATATAAAGAAATTAAAAATCAATGTATTTTATTAGGCGGTTTAAGTAAATCTCATTCGATGACTGGGTTACGTATTGGCTTTTTATTAGGTCCAGAATATGTAATGAAACAATTAACTTTTGTACATGCTTATAATTGTATTTGTGCAAATGTTCCGAGTCAGTATGCTGCTATAGAAGCACTTACACACAGTATTGATTCTCCTAAAGAAATGAATAAAGCTTACATTGAACGTCGTGATTATGTCTATAATCGTTTAATTGAAATAGGTTTTGTCTTATCAGAAAAACCTGAAGGGGCTTTTTATATCTTCCCTCAAATTTCACATTTTGGTATAGATGATTATGACTTTTGTATAAAAGCTTTAGAGGAGTATCATGTTGCTGTTGTTCCAGGTTCAGCTTTTACACATATAGGAAAAGGTTATATTAGAATTTCATACGCTTATGACCTTAAATCATTAGAAGAAGGACTTAATAGATTGGAAAAAATGATACAAGATTTATCTTAAAGGGGTTGGATTTTTATGAATTTATTATGGCAAACAAGTAAGGAACGAGAAAAATTACTAAAAAAATTAGTGAGCCATGCTTCTATTACACATTCTGAAGGTGAAAAAACATTTCCTTATTTTTTAAAGAATGAATATTTAAAACTAGATTATTTTAAATCAAGAGAAGACCAAATTATACTGCAACCGACTGGGGATGGTCGAAATGCAGTATTAGCTTATTATAAAGCACCAAACTCAAAGAAGACCTTAATATGTATTAGTCACTACGATACAGTTGGTATTGATGACTTTAGCGAATATAAAATGCATGCATTTGAAATGGATAAACTTACAGAAATTTTTAAAGAAAATGATAAATATTTATCTGAGGATGCTAAAGAAGATATCAAGACTGGCAATTATTTATTTGGTCGTGGCTCTATGGATATGAAACCTGGTCTTATGATACATATGTCAACTTTAGAAAAAGCTATATATGAATCTTGGGATATCAACATAATTGTAGTATCAGTACCTGATGAAGAAGTTGGTTCTCTCGGGATGTTAAAAACTGTAGAAAAATTAAATCAATTAAGAAAAGAAGATCAACTAGAATTTGAATTACATTTAAATAGTGAACCGACTTTCTCTCAAGCTGAAAAAGATTCCAACCACTATATTTATTCTGGTACGATTGGAAAAATAATGCCATCCGTTCTCTGTTACGGTAAAGAGACTCATGTAGGTCAACCAACACAAGGTTTAAGCTCTAATTATATTCAAAGTTTTATAAATAAAGAAATGGAATATAACCCTACTTTTAAAGAAGAATATAAAGAAGAAACGACACCATTACCAGTCTCACTAATGAGTCGTGATATTAAAGAACATTATGATGTACAAACACCATTTAGAACAGTTGCTTTATATAATATATTCTTATTTAATAAAAATGCTGAAGATGTATTCAAGACTTTTAATAGCATCGTTGAAAAAGCAGTAAAAGAGTGCGAAGAAACCTATCAAAATATTATAAAAAACGAAGGTCAATCTAGAAAAATCAATATTAATATAATGACTTTTAAGGAGTTAAAATTAACAGCTATTGAAGAATTTGGAGAGGCACACGTTAATTTAATTATTGAGCAAATTATTAATCAAATAAGTGATGAACGGGCACAAGCAATCGAAATTGCGGACCAACTAATGCATATGTTAAAAAATCTTGGGCCAACTGTAATAACATTTTTCGCACCACCCTATTATCCAGCGGCACATTCATCAGAAGATTCTTTCATAGATGAAATTGTTGAAACAGTTAGCCAAAAGTCTCTAGAACAATTCGATAGAACATCTAAAAGACAGTATTTCTTTAACGGTATAAGTGATTTAAGTTACGCAAAATATAGACAAGATGATGATGGATTTGAAAGCTATATCGAACAAACACCAAATTTCAATCAATCGTATTTCATTCCATTTCATGACATTAAAGAGATAAGTGCTCCTGTATTAAATATTGGGCCAATCGGTAAAGATGCCCACCAAGTAACGGAAAGAATCCATACTAAAAGTGCATTTGAAGAAATACCATATTTAATAGAGCATGTAATTAAGAAACATTTATTAAAATATTAATAATTATGAATAAACTATACTAAATCAAAATAAATAAGCATATCACTTAACTGATTATTTCAGTATGAAAGTGATATGCTTATTTTATATATTATGGGAATTTAGGAAATTGGTCGAAGTCTGGTTTACGTTTTTCTTTAAAGGCATCGCGGCCTTCTTTTGCTTCATCAGATGTATAATATAATAATGTTGCATCGCCAGCGAATTGTTGTAATCCTGCTAAGCCATCTGTATCAGCATTCATAGCTGCTTTTAAGAAACGTAAAGCCGTTGGTGAATGTTCCATCATTTCTTGACACCATTGTACTGTTTCGTCTTCTATTTGCTCTAAAGGTACTACTGTATTTACAAGTCCCATATCAACCGCTTCTTGTGCATCATATTGACGGCATAAGAACCAAATTTCACGAGCTTTTTTATGACCAACAATTCTAGCTAAATAACCTGAACCATATCCAGCATCAAATGAACCTACTTTTGGTCCTGTTTGACCGAATCTTGCATTTTCTGCCGCAATTGTAAGGTCACAAACGATGTGTAATACATGTCCACCACCGATTGCATATCCTCTAACCATTGCTACTACTGGTTTAGGAATAACACGGATTAAACGTTGTAAATCTAATACGTTTAAACGAGGGATTTGGTCGTCTCCGACATATCCGCCGTGACCACGCACAGATTGGTCTCCACCTGAACAGAATGCTAAGTCACCTTCACCTGTTAAGATAATTGAACCTATTCTTTCATCATCTCTTGCTCTTGAGAATGCATCAATCATTTCGTTTACTGTTAATGGCGTAAAAGCGTTTCGAACTTCTGGACGGTTAATTGTAATTTTTGCAATACCTTCAAAATATTCGTACTTAATTTCTTTATATTCTTTTATCGTTTCCCATTGTCTTGACATAATGTGCCTCCTAAAATAAATTCTACTATTATTGTATCAAATTTTGTTGGTTGTTCCACATGAATTGTGTGCCCAGCTTCTTTTACTATGTGTAATTCACTATTTTTAAAGCAATTATTCATTTTCGAACCAATATTTACAAATTTTTCATCTTCTGAACCAACAATTATACATACAGGAGTTTGTAACTGATCTAACATTGCCCAATATGATGTTTGTGATCCAGTACCATAATCAATTAAAGATTTGCTAAGCCCTTTTGGATTTTGAGATAATCTCATCTTACGGATTCTTTTACGTTCCTCAGAAGCCAGATGATTTTGAGTATTGAAAAGTGGTAATTGCTCCCACTCATTTACAAATTCAGTCACGCCTATTTCACTAATTAATTGTGCTCTGTTTTTATCAACTTCAATACGTTTCTGTTTCTCGTCATTATCTTGTATACCAGGACTAGCACTTTCCAATATAAGTCCTTTTAATACTTGTGGATGTTGAATAGCAAAGCTAAGCGCTACACGACCTCCCATAGAATAACCGTGTAAGAACACTTGATTTAAATTATAATATTCTATAACTTCTAACAATTGTTGAGCTATAAAAGACATACTCCACTCATCATCTATTCTAGATTTATCTTGTCCATGACCAGGTAAATCAATTTCAATAATATTGATATCATTATTTACGATTTTATCTTCTACTAAATGAAAAGTCGTATGGTCACTAATAAAACCATGTAACATAATAAGTGTTGGCTGATCTGTATTCAGTTCACCTTTAACGTAATGAGTTAACATATTGAATACCTTTCATTTTGCCAAATAATTCTCGATGGGTTTCCGTATTTTCTTGTCGATTTGTCATAATTTCATATAAATATGAACCGAATTGAGGTAATGTTTGTCGTTTATAATCTGAAACATTTTCAAATTTTTCATAACCTAATTCAAATAAATGCGCAACATGCTGAAAATCAAGATTCAACGGTGTACCGAATAATTTTTCAAAATGTTCTGGTGCTTCTTCTTTTTGTGGCAAGTAATTAAATATCCCACCACCATTGTTATTGAGACAAATAATCGTAATATCTAAATCATAAGCTTTGCTCATAATTAATCCATTCATATCATGGAAAAATGAGATGTCTCCTATAATCAGTGTCACTTTTCTATAAACAGACATACCTAACGCTGTTGATACAACACCATCTATACCATTAGCGCCTCTATTTGCTGCAATTTCAGCTTTTGAATCAATATTGAATGTATCTACATCTCTAATTGGCATACTGTTGCCGACAAACACAGTATCTTTAGAAGTCATTTTTTTCAATAAGCTTCCTACTGCTGCACCTTCGTCAGCTTCTTCTTCAATATGCGTCTCAATTAACGCGCGTGCTTCTTTCTCCATAGCTTGCCACTTTTTCAACCAATTTTTATTTTGTGTTGGTGTCACATCTTGAGCTTGTCTAAAGAAATCGTTTGGGCTCAATTCAACTGAAATTGTTGGAACTTTTGGAAAAGCATCTGGTGTATCGTTATTTTGTACGAGTATCTGAGGGCATTTAACTTCTTTCAACCAATTATTAAGTTGTTTAGAAACTACTGGTTGCCCCACTCTAATAATAAATTGTGGTTCGATACTTAAACCACCTTTAAACAATGCATCGTATGTTGCGATAACGTTTGGATGATTCAAACCTCTTAAATTACTTAAAGGATCAGCTAAAACCGGTATGTTATGAATAGCAGAATAAGTCAATATTTGAGATAAATCTTGACCTTGAGTATCTCCTACTACAACTACACCTCTAGGTTTTTCGATATAATTTTGAACATTTGTAAAATCAATAGACTTCTGATACTTCGTTTCTATTTTTCTTTTTGAAGATAGATATCTTCTCAATTTAACATCCGGTAATAATGGTTCTCTAAACGGAAAATTAAAATGCACTGGCCCTCTTTGTGGACCTACAAAATGTTTTTCAGCTTTAATCATATTAATATTTATTGTATTAATAGTACCTTCAGATTCATCTGCTAAAGGCATATCTATTTGAAATTTTGTGAAGTTTTGGAACATATTTACTTGATTAATAGCTTGTGGTGCACCTATGTTTCTTAGTTCGTGAGGTCTATCACTTGTTACAACGATTAGTGGTAATTTACTTATATACGCTTCAGAAACTGCTGGTGTATAGTTCGAAGCCGCTGTTCCTGAAGTACAGATTATCGCAACAGGGTTCTGATTTGCTTTAATAATACCTAAAGCGAAAAATGCAGCACTTCTTTCATCAGGGTGAATCCACGTTTTAATATGTGGATGTCTTTCACAAGCTATCGCTAAAGGTGTTGATCTAGATCCGGGACTGATTACGACATCATCAACCCCATGTTCATATAATTTCGAAACAAACGTAAATACTTGTTTAGTTAAGCTTTCAGTATGTGTACTCAAATCTACATCACTCCTAGTGCTTTTAACATCGGTTTAAATTTTAAATCTGTTTCTTCAAATTCTGATTCTGCATTTGAATCCTTAACAATTCCACAGCCAGAATACAATGTTGCTGAATTTTCATTTACTAACATTGAGCGAATAGATACAATAAATTCACCATTATCTTCTAAATCAATATAGCCTAAAGGTGCACCATATAGACCTCGTGTTCCAAATTCTTCATTCTCAATAAATCTCATTGCTTCTGCTTTCGGGAAACCTCCTAAAGCTGGAGTTGGATGTAATTGATTAACGATTTCTAATACATTTTCTGATAATAAATCAGCTTGTATTTTCGTATATAAATGATATAAATGTTTATTAGTTAATATTGTAGGCTTTTTATCGTATTCTAAGTGCTTTGTAAATGATTGAATATCGTGAATAATACTATCTACGACATATCTATGTTCAAATTGGTTTTTAGAATCATTTAATAATTCGTCTTTCAAAGATTCGTTTATTGTTTCATCATCTGTTCTACTTATAGTACCCGCAATTGCGTTTGTATATAATATACCATTACTGATTTGGCATAATTGTTCTGGTGTTTGTGAAATAAATTGAGATTTACCAGACTCAAATAATAATAAATAACTTGATTCATTTATATTCAATGAGCGCTGTAAAGCATCTTCAATATTTACTTCATTATCAAAAACAATTTGTCTTCTTCTAGATAATACTACTTTCTGTAATGCCACTGAATCTTTCATAAATTGAACTACTTTATCTACTAAAGCTTTCCACTCTTCACTTTGAATATCTTTATTAGAAATCATAGTTGGTGTTTCAATAATATCTGTTCGCTTTGATTCATCTAATTTTGATAAAATATCGTTAATCTCTTCGATGTTAAACTTTTGGCTTTGTTCTGTATAAGTTAAATAACAACGTTCATCTTCAATTGTTATTAAATATTTTGGTAAGACAAAATGACTCATACCGTAGTCTTTCCATTCATTCGTCAAAGCATGTTCAGAAAATTGGAATCCTCCGAAAAATTTCAAATGATGCTTTTTATCATGATAAACTTTTGCTTCTAATTGTTCTTTAATACTTTGCCAATACTCATAAATTTTATCGTGTTCTAGGTGTGAATATCTAGCTTCTAATACATAGCCAATACCACACATTTCTAATCTATGATCTTTCGATTTATAATAAAATCTTTGTCCCAAATAATGATTTACTTTCCTCAATAAATTAATTAAATCCGGTTGATATTGAAGCTCAATTTCAACTGAAATATAATTTTTATTCCCTTTGATTTCAGAAATCATATTTTGCTTCAAATCCGTCCTCAAGGCCATCACTCTTCCACTTCTTTCCGAAATATATCTATTTATTTATTTTATCATTTTTTCTATCAACATGCGTAATTATTGTACTTTTTAAAATGAATATATGTGAAAATATTACACAATTACAGTGATTGACCTATTGTTTGTGAAAGCATATACTAATAATGTCAAAAATATTAATATAAGAGGTAAATAAATGTCACAAAATTTATCACAGCATTCAGGTATTAAAAAATATTATCATTTGATGAGACCACATACTTTAACTGCTTCATTTGTGCCAGTGCTATTAGGTACAGCCGCTTCTAAAATATTCTTAACAGGCTCAGAATCTTCTATAAAAATTTCAGTTGTTCTAGCAATGTTATTAGCAAGCATATTAATACAAGCAGCTACAAATATGTTCAATGAATATTTTGATCACAAACGTGGTTTAGATGACCACACATCTGTTGGTATCGGTGGAGCTATTGTAAGAAATGGTATGTCGCCAAATTCAGTATACACTCTCGCAATTATATTTTATATAATCGCTTTATTACTAGGCGTGTATATTTGTATGCAAAGTACTTGGTTGTTAATCCCAATAGGACTTATTTGTATGGCGATTGGTTACTTCTACACTGGTGGACCATTCCCAATTTCTTGGACACCATTTGGAGAGATATTTGCAGGTTTCTTTATGGGATTTGTCATTATAATGATTTCATTTTATATTCAAACAGGAACAATAAATTACTATCCAGCGTTGTTAAGTATTCCAGTATCTATAACAATTGGACTTATCAACTTAGCTAATAATATTAGAGACCGTGAAAAAGATAAACAAAGCGGACGTAAAACATACGCAATTTTAGTAGGTAAAAAATTATCTATCCTAACAATGGCGATACTTTATATCTTTGCTTATGGCTTTGTTATATACTTAGCACTATTCAAACCTTATGGCTCTATCATTTGGTTAATCGCACTTATTTCAGCACCATTTCCTATAAAAGCAATTCGTCGTTTTAATAAAAATAATACACCACAATCCATGATGCCTGCTATGGCAGCTACAGGAAAAGCCAATACAATTTTCGGCTTGTTACTAGCACTTGGAGTTTATATCAGTGGTCTATTAGGTGGACTTTGAAATAAAAAGACCGAGACATTTATATGTCTCGGTCTTTTTATTTCAAAAATGCTAAAATATTTTCTTCTATTTCATCCTTATCCTCACTGCGCGTCATAAGATGTGATGAATTCGGATATGCTGTTAAAGTTTTTTCATTGCTACTCACATGTTCATATATGTATTCTGCACTTTCTTTATAAGATTGTTGATCTCGCTCACCATACTTAATGCTAATTGGATTTTGTATTTTATTTAAATTAGTCATGATATTTTCTATATAATAACAAAATTTAGTTGCACCTTCATCGTAAGTATCTATCAAAGCTATTTGTCTTTTGCTTTCATTCTCGTCTAAATTTTGTATGTAATTCATCCGTTCACCATAGCTTTTTATTCTTCTCTTAATATTATTATTATCTTTTTTGTTAGGTGCTGACATAATAACACTTTTATTTATATCCTTTTCTTCTGAGAGTTTCAATGAAAATAAACCACCTAAGGATACGCCTAAAACGTTAATTTCTTCATAACCTTCATCTATTAAGAACTGATAGCTTTTTAAGACTTGATTCCACCAATCATCAATTTGGTAATCTAAAAACGCTTCGATACTAAGCCCATGCCCTTTATAAGCCGGTACATAGCACGTAAATCCTTGTTTGTTTAGATTATAAGCCAAATCTTTAACGTCTCTTGTAGTACCTGTAAATGAGTGTAGCAATAGCACTGCCCTATCTTCACCTTTTAAATACATATGACGCGATTCTTTCAAATTTAACAAAAATTATCACTCCGTAACTATTATCTTTACAAAGTCCATTATATTACAATTTCTTTTCCATATAATAATTTGTTGTTTTGAAACCTACTTTTTCATACACTGATAAAGCTCTTTTATTATGTCCAAACACATGTAGGTTAATAGTATCCACACCCATTTCTTTACAATATTCATTAAGTGCTTCCATTGTTTGAGTACCTATACCTTGTCCTCTAAATTCTTCAAATAATTCAATATCATAAACAAATGCTCTTAATGCATGATTCTTTTCAAATACCCTAATCCATAACGTACCCACTTTGTATTCATCTTTATAAACAGTAAATATTTTATGTTCTTTCGTATTTAAGTCATCAGGCAACAATTCGTCAAAATACTTCCTTGATCTAGCGATAGCATTTTCTTTTTCATAAGCACCGCTTTTAACCTGTTCATTCGCAAAACTCATTAAAGAATGTTCTTTAAAGTCAGCAAAATCAGCTTGATTCATAAATACTAATTTAACAGTCATGTGTATACCCCCTAAATGTAAATTTATTATACATTATACACTTTTATATTTTGGAAATATATTTCTTAATTAAAAAGAGGAAATCTTTTAAAGATTTCCTCTACTTATGAATCAATATTTTTACTAACACTATTTTAATTGATTATTAGTTTTTTTATTGCTTTTTATAACTCTAACTAACAATGAAGCAGTTGGGAATAACATTAATACTAGACAAATATAATATAAATTAACAAGTGCATTTTCCCAAGTTAATGGACCTAATAGCGCGAATATAAATATAAAAGCTAATATTAAAATATTAATCCCTATACAAATAAATAAATCTGTTAATTGCGATTGACCTTTATAATCGAATGTTCTTCTCCAGTATTCAAAATACTTCATCTTGTTCTCCTTTTTCTTGTATATTATCTAAAATATATAACTTATAAAATTCATTAATTCCCACTTTCAATATATGATTATTCAAGATGAAAGTTAATGATTTTAAATTTATTGTGAGGAACTTCTCACTTTTTTATATTATATTAATTTTACATTTTTTTCAATACTTATTTTTTTATATTTTTCATTCAGTATTCATACAAATTAATATAGAATTTAATGCATGAATTCTTTTATGAATTAATTTAGATATCATTTATTCATTATATATCTTGAAATCTTGATTTTAGTATTATCTATTAATTTTCATAACTTTATCTCTCTTTTCCTTGAAAGATATGTGTAAACAGAAAATAAATATTTCGTAAACAAAAAAGCAGTAAAAATTTTTGAAATGAATTTCTACTGCTTTTCAAACACCTTATTCTAGTTAATTAAAATAAAATTATTCTATGTTGACATATTTATTTGTTAGATATGATAGTACCTAAAGATACTTTAGTTACATAACCATTCTGCAAATCGAATTTAATATTATTACCTTTCAATGTATAGTAAATTGATTTACCATTTTTAGAAGTTTTTACATTGCCTTTGCCCCAAACTTTAACTAATTGATTTTCAGAAATATGTTGTTTTCTCACCGGAAATACTGCTTGTATAGCTTTATTTTTATCAAATTTCATCATTGTTTGATCATGCACTTTTACTGGCTTAGTATACTTTTGATAACTATTTGCATTTTTAGCACTTGCATACACATGGTAACCATTAATTGTCACATTATTATACTTCACGGCATTTTTAAAGTTTTTATCTAAGATAAATCTGCCATCATGTCCTGTTGTACCTTGGTAATTATACCAGGGTGTTACTGCTGCTTCTGCAGTATTACCTTCTATAGATGTTAGCTGAGTTGTCGTCATACTAAATAATACAGTTGCTGCAATTCCACCGCTAATAGCAAGTTTAATCATTTTTTTCATTTTAATACACTCCTTAATTATTTTTATAAAAGTATTTAAACGTCTTACAAAAATTATATTACAATATATTACCAAATATTACAATATATTACGTAAACATTTCGATTTAACTTTAAAATTATTACACAATCATTACTTTTTTCTTTTTAACTTAAAAAAACCTTGATTTAACAAGGTTTTCAAATGTTACTTAAAGTAAGTTATTAATATAACAGATATGGAGTCCTTTATTATATTTTTTGATACTAACAGAAACCCCGATATTATAAAGTTTTTGGTTTTTATACTATCAGTTGAAAAATGGATTATTTTCACACAACAAAAAAGCCTGCAACCATAATGGTTACAGACTATATAACGGAGATGGAGGGATTCGAACCCTCGCGCCGCAGAACGACCTACACCCTTAGCAGGGGCGCCTCTTCAGCCAACTTGAGTACATCTCCATGGCTCCACAGGTAGGATTCGAACCTACGACCGATCGGTTAACAGCCGATAGCTCTACCACTGAGCTACTGTGGATTAATATGATTTTATCAAGCACAAATACTATTATATCAAGCATGGTCATAATTTCAAGAGTAAACTTAAAATAAATAACGGAATATTTACACTTCTAGTGTCACATATCCCATTATTTATTATTATCCATTTATTTTTTGTAATTATTTTTATTTAAATAAAAATCAATAACATCTAGCACATTATATCCCTCCTGATTTAACCCTAAATTCACAGAATTAAGTTCTCTAATGAACAAATTTTTACGATGATTTCTATAATGTAAACATGTGCAATTCAAATATTGATGATTTATAACATGTTTAGATATATTAAATATAATGGAAGGTGCTTTTTCTAATATAATTTTTGTTTTATTACCTTTTAATGGGATGAATTCTTTAACATAAAGAAGATTTAACCAAGTATTTTCTGGAGTTCTTTCGGAGTTTGTACAAAAGAAATAAGTAGAAATGATAGGTGAAACTAATATTGGAGGTTTACTTGTGATATTCGTAAGTCTTTTTGTAAATTGCTTTCTTTCATTGAAATGTTCGCCATAAAAACGGCATGACTGATTCATTATTTCTTGTGGCTTTGATTTTACCATAAACGGATCTTTTCCTGCTTCACATATTTCAGAATGAACAATATGATCATCTATTTTTATACCATGTATATAAACAGTATTTTGTTTAATAATATATTTTTCCATAGACGACCTCCTTTACAATTATTTGTATTACTATACTACTTTATTAAAAATTTTATACTATATTTAATTTCCCTCCTCCCCTTGTAATTTTTCTTTTTATTTAATTTAAATATATACAAATATTAAATTACAGTCAATACTTTTTTTTATTAAAATTCTATATTTTTTCTATGAACTCTAATCTATTATTAAAGGGATCTCTAATAAAAATCCTTTTTGACCCTGGAAATCTATCATCAGATTGATATTTAATATTCACTTCGTCACAATAAATTTTAAATGCTTCTAAATTCTCAATATTAATAGCTGGATGAGCTTTCTTTAAAGCATTAAATTCCTCTTCAATACCGATGTGAAAATCTATATCATTAATATTCAACCAAACACCCCCGTTATCTTGTAAAGATTTCGGTTTTTCTATTTCATTAAATCCTAATTTATTTGCATAAAATTCTCTTGCTGTATCTTCAGATCCTTTAGGTGCTGATAATTGTATATGGTCCCACTTTTTAAATTTAAACATTTAATTTCTCTCCTTTAATAAAAAATTACATATCTTTACATTATAAATATTTTATTTTATTATTTTCACATGGTAAAATAAGGTTGAGCATAAAAGTTTGAATATTACAAACACTTAATTATAATATAAATATAGAGGTCTATAGTTAGCTTTTCAATCAAATAGCGAAAGTTTTTAAAATTTCTGAATATTCATTGCATTTAGAAAATAAATACGCTATAATTTTAACAAATAAAGTCAAGGGGTTGTTGAAAATGAAACAATATTCACAAGTTAAACACCAAAGTCTAGAAACGTTTGTTAATAACTTAAATGATTTATCAGTTGAACTTGTTATTGACTCTGCACTTCGTGAAAATCGAAAGCGTGAATTAGCTATTTTAATTGATGAAGCACTTGTAAATCGAAATAATGAATTGTTCGATCAATACAGTGAAGAATTAATTCAATTGGAGGATTTACAATCGTGAATTGTCATTTAAATACTAGAACATAAAAGGAGACTACTTTTGACCCAAATCAAAAATAGTCTCCTTTCTTTATAACATTAAATCAATAATATCTTCTTTTTTGATATCACCAAAATAATAAAATGCATCTACATCTTTTAAAGCTTCAGTAATAGATGATTTTTGATGTTGTACTCCTATTAAAGCATCTTCAATATCTTTAACGTCCCCTACACCAAAGAAATCACCGAAAATAGCTGCATGTTCAATATTACCTTTCTTAACATCCAATTTAATTTGAATAAGTCCTCTATCAAATTTGTGACTTCTTTCAAAGTTATATTTAGGATTTTTACCGTAATTCCATTCCCACTTTTGGTATTTATTTTGACTAAGTTCGTTAATCTTATCCCAATCTTCTTTAGTTAAGTGATACTCTTCTACTTCTTCACTACCTTGTTGTTTAAATATTGAAGTTAGAATACGGTGTTTAAATGTTTCAATATCCATAGGCTCTTCAAGAAATTCTTGAATGTTTGCAACTCTTGATCGAATTGATTTAATACCTTTTGATTTAATTTTTGCTTCACTAACACGCAATGCATTTACAACTTCTTCTATTTCACTATCCAACATTAAAGTGCCGTGAGAGAACATTCTATCTCTTTGTTTAACCATTGCATTTCCTGAAATCTTTCTTTCTCCTACTTGGATATCATTTCGACCAGATAGTTCAGCTTTAACGCCCATTTCATTTAAAGCATCTACTATTGGTTGTGTGAATTTAGCAAAATTGTGAAAGCTATCTTCATCGTCTTTCGTTACAAAACTGAAGTTTAGATTACCTAAATCATGATAGACTGCTCCACCGCCAGAAATCCTTCTTACAACTTTGATATTATGTTCTTCAACGTAAGATTGATTAACTTCTTCAATTGTATTTTGATTTTTACCAACAATTATAGATGGTTGGTTAATATAGAATAAGAAATAGCTATCGTCTTTAGGCAAAGAAGTGAGTACATATTCTTCCATAGCCAAGTTAATCATTGGATCGGTAATACCATTATTACTTATAAATTTCATTCATATTTCCTCCTTATTTTTCCCCAATCAGCCTCAATATTATATTACCATATGTTGAATTAATCATATGTATGAAATGTTTGTGATAATATAGAGGTATATTCACATTTTACTTTTATATGTATAGGTAATTTAGTATAATGTTTCTTAGTATTATTTAGGAGGATTAAAATGACAATTGCAGAAGTAGGAAATATCATAGAATTTCAAGATGGCTTAAAAGGACGCGTTGAAAAAATTAATGAAAACTCAGTTATCGTAGATTTAACAATTATGGATAACTTCGAAAGTTTGGAATTACCAGAAAAAACAGTAGTAAACCATAAGCGTTATACTATAATTTCTAATGAGGGATAATAGTGAAAAAACAAATTAATGCTCAATTAATATGGTTTATTTCAAGCTTCGTCCTCTTTCATATTTTATTATTTATTATGAAAGGTGAAAAAGAAGTGTTCTGGTATTTATATACTGGTATTATGCTAATTGCTGGAATAAGCTATATATTTTACCAAAGAGAAATTAAATCTAAACGATTATTACAATCTATTGGGTACGGTTTAATAGGCGCAATATTTTTAGTCTTATTGCAGCTTTTATTATCACTCATTTATAGTGGTCTGTCTTATGAAGCACTATTTAAAGAATTAATGCGCGCTGGTGTTTTCTATAAATGGCAAATGCTTGTAACTATTGTAATCGCAATTCCTTGTCACGAACTATATATTAGAACAATATTACAAAATCAATTGCAACAAAAACTATCTCAACCTATTATTGCAATTGTAATCGCCGCATTAGCTTCAAGCTCATTATTTTTATACTTAGGTAATATTCCTATCTTTGTATTTATTTTATTAGCTCAATTAATATTGTCTACTTTATATTTTTACACGAAACGAATTATTACATCATATATAGCTCAAGTAGCAGCTATTATCATACTCGTAATTATATTTAGTTAAAATATTTTGAAACATACAAGTTTAAGTCAAAATTTAAAACAACAATCCATTGCCAAATTAATCAATGGATTGTTGTTTTTATTTTATGATTTCAAAATGATGGTCTAGTTCTATTCTACCTTTAGTTTCTGATAATTCTTCTATTATATATTCAATGACTGTCTTTTTAGACATAACATAATCATTTCCTGAAATAATATTTTTTACATTTCTATATAAATAATCTGTCATGACAACTATATATTCACTTTCTAAATCAACATCTTTCATAACTATGCGGTGACCAATTGGTTTATTTATATTAACTGTATAGTTAAACCCTTTCCAAACGGTCATCAACGTAGGTTCAAGAATCTCCTCGTTATAATAAACTTCACCATTTTGATTACTTAATGCTGTAGCTGTTCTCTCAAGAATACGTTTTATTTCTTTGCCTGATAAAGTGATTTTGATTGGCTTATCCGTGTGAATATAAGAATGATAGACATCTTTATTTTGAATTTCACCCCTTAAACCTTTACCTTCAGGATTACCTATTTGTGCACAAACAAAATCCACATTGTTAAATGCTCTCTGCATACTATTTTGAATGCATTGAATAAATACATGTGGCTCTATAAACAAATCTTTTATATCTTTATAATCTAATATAACTGGCATGTCTACTACAGGTAGTTCTGCCCAGTGTTGTACAGCTTTTTGATCAAAATAAGTAAGTTCTAATAAGTCTCTATCTTCAGGATAACTTGAAATTTCAACATGCTTAATAGAAGAGTCTATGATTTCTACAGAATTTGTTCTTTTCTTAAATTGTATAGACATATCAATGATATTAGTCGCATCTTTTCCGGGTTGGATAAAGTGAGTTTCAGCCACTTTCATATCAACTACATGCTCTTGATGCCCTGTTATAATAACGTTCACACCTTCAGTGCTTTTCATCATATTTTCGGCATTATGACTATAATAAGCTCTGTAATTACTTTTATCTGTATAAGTATTTAATCCACCATGATACAGCATAATTAAAAAGTCAGGGCTTTCTTTCTCATGTAAATACCTCACCCATCTCTTAGCTGATACCATTGATTCTCCAACAGTTACTTCGTTCTCTAATTCTACATTTTTATTCTCCATTAAACCGCTTGAAGTAAATCCTATAATTCCTATTTTAATTCCATCTACATATTTTATAGTGTAAGGTGTTGTAAAATAAGGTTCTTTTGTTTTGCTATGTTCTATATTAGCTGCTAACCAAGGGAAACGGCTTAAAGCAATTGAACGATTTAAAAAATCTAACCCGAAGTTAAATTCATCTGGGCTAACCCCACTCGCATCAAATTTCATATCATTCATAATCTTAATCATTGGATTACGTTTATATGGCGCAATTTGAGCATAATAAAATGCAAACATTGAACCAGATAACATACCACCATTATCAAGCAATAATACATGGTGATTTGTCTTACGCTTATGCTTAACATAAGTAGCCATTTTTAATATATTACCACTTATTCCTGTCCTACCTATTTGTCCATGTAAGTCAGAAGTAGCTAACAAATCAATTGTCACAGTTTCATTAGTATTCAATGTTTTTCCCCCTTTTACTTTTATTTTACCATTTTTAAAAAGAGTTATGTTTTTTTCTGCTAATTTGGTAGAATAACATCAACAGAGGTAGGAGACGTTTATGAAATCATTTAAAAAAATAATCATTCTAAATATTATCTTTGCTTTAACTGTTTCAGTATTAATTGGCTGGGTATTAAATAAAAATTATACCACTAGAATACATCAAAGATTAGATGCTACAAAAGAGATCATAGATTTAAAAATAGGAACTTTCATTACTCAAGCAGATAGTATTTCAGAGTCTTTAACGACTATATTATCTAATACAAATAATGAAGACTTTATAAATAAATTTTTAGAAGATAATCATACGAGATACACATGGATTGATCACATTTACATAATAGATAATCAAGATAATATAGTATATGACTCTAAAGGTAAGGGATATACAGATATAGAAGAATATCAGACTTATAAACATCGTTTTCCAGTTTCTAATAAAGACGAATTAAGAACTAAAAAGAAATCTCTTAAAAATTCAGATATACTACTATTAACAACTCAACTAAAAGTTAAAAATAAAGATTATACATCAGCTGTTGAAATTAATATGAACGCATTTCAAGATGAGATAAAACTTATTTCAAACCGATTTAATATTAATATTCAATCGATTAATGGAACAGAAATTTATCAAATTGGACCTGAATTTAAAAACTCTAAATCCATCAACTATGTATATAAAGACTTACCATTCTTGATAAATATTTCTGGACAATACTTTTTCATTTCAAGAATAGTAATTCCAAGTTTATTAATATTTTTAGTTATATTTTTATTATTAACAATCGTTGCATTAGTGTATAAAAGTCGCTTAGAAAGGATAGAACATGAGCGTTTAATAGAACAAGCAAATAATGAAAAACTTAGACTAATAGGGACATTAGCTGCAAATACTGCTCATGAAATTAAAAATCCCCTGACAAGTATCAATGGATTTATAGAATTAACGAGAATGAAATATGATAAAAATAAATTAGATACACATTTCAATATAATAACCGAAGAGCTAGAACGTATAAATGATATCGTTACACAGTTTTTATATTTAGGTAAACCAACAAACCTAGAGTATAAAAATATTAATATCGTACAAACAATCCAAGATGTGGAAGCATTCTTAGAGTATGAACTTGAACAGAATAATATCAACGTTATACTTAACTTACCTGATAAACCTGTTTATTCATATTTATCAGAAGACCAATTGAAACAAATATTGATAAACTTATTCCAAAACTCTAAAGACGCTTTACTACAAACAACAAATGCAAATATAACTATTAATTTGAACATAGATTCTAACAACAATATAACACTAGAATTTAAAGATAATGGTACGGGTATTACAAAAGAAACAATCCAAAACATATTTGAGCCATTTTTCACAACGAAATCTTCAGGAAGTGGCCTTGGCCTATATTTAAGTAAGAAATTAATAGAAGATTGGAACGGAAAAATATACGTTCATTCTGAAGAAGGAGAAGGAACAACATTTACTATTTCGTTACCAGTTTCTAAAAACTAAATATGTAATAGAACTCTAATAGCATTAGCAGATTAAAAATAAAAAGGAACTTTTCGTTAAAATTTCTAAACGAAAAGTTCCTTTTTTAATACTAACCTATTTGGATACGTTCTTTAGGATAATGGAATTTATCTGGCGTCGATTTTCCACCTAACATTACAACGAAACATAATAATCCTACGCGACCGATAAACATGAGTATCATGATTACTATTTTCGATCCTAATTGCAATCCATCTGTAATACCCATGGACAAGCCACATGTACCAAATGCCGACATGGTTTCAAAGAAAATAGATAATAAATCATGTTTACCATCTTCGAACCTCACAATGGCAAGTACACCGACAAATGTGATAGCTAATGCTAATGAAATAACGGCAAATGATCTTTGTATATCTATCGGATGTACCTCCCGATTAAAAGCTTTAATTGTCGTTCGTCCATTACTAAAGTTAACTAAGTATAATACTAGTATAGTAAATGTTGTTGTACGAATACCTCCACCAACAGAACTTGGAGATGAACCGATAAACATTAAACCCCCTAAGAAAAAGTTGGTGGCTTCTGAAAATTGAGCTAAATCTATGGTTGATAAACCGGCGCTTCGTGTTGAAGATGATTGAAACATCGCATAAAACAATGATTTATGCCAAGTAGCTCCTTTAAATGTATTTGAGAATTCAAATAGGTAAATGACTATCGTACCTAATACAAATAAAAATAAATATGTAGCACTCGCAATTTTCGTAAACAATGAAAATCTAAAGTTTGGTATAGTATTTTTCATATAAGTTTTAACTTCTATTAAAACAGGGAAACCTATTGCGCCTAGCATAATAAGCAACATTATAATCGTTTGAACAAAATAATCATTCGCATATGGTGCTAAAGAGTCTCCAGTAATATCTAGTCCACCATTCGTCGTGGCAGAAACTGAAGCAAAGATACCTTGATGTATAGCTTCATTCACAGACCCAATATCTTTATAAAAATAAAAAGATAATAAAATAGCCCCAATAAGTTCTATCATTAAAATCGTTCTTACAATATCTAATATTAATTTTACAACGCCATTCATTGCAGTTGAATTACTATCTAGCATAATAAGCTGTCTTTCTCTAAGTCCTATATGCTTACCTAATATAACCCAGAGCAATGTCCCTATAGCCATGACACCAATACCACCAATATTCAGTATGACTAATATAACTGCTTGTCCAAAAGTCGTAAATGTTTCTCCAATAACTACAGGAGTTAGTCCTGTAACACTGACTCCAGACACTGCTACAAATAAAGTATCTACAGGCTCAATATTTACACCTGGTTTTACAACATAAGGTAAATTCAATAATAAAAAGGCGACAATTATTGCGGCCAAATAATACAAAACAATACCTTGTTGCGGCGTCATTTTTTGAAAAAAGTATTTAATAATGGACACAAATTGTCACCTCTATTTATTTTAAAGTTAATGTCTTAGTTATTTCTTTACCCTCTCGGATAAGTTTAAGCTTAATTTCTTCACCTGACTTATGATTATTATACAATTCTTTACGAAATTCAAGGTTATTTTCTATTTTCTTGCCATCCATTTCTACAATAACATCATGAAATTTAACGTCCGCTTTTTGAGCATTGCCTTTTTCATCAATACCAGTTACAACCATACCAGAGTTATATTTACTAGGCAGTGTTATTTGCGATTGTTCGTCAGATTTTAAAGTTTTATAATTTTGAGCCATAATGCCCATTTCTGGTCGTTTAATTTTACCATCTTTTTCTAATTTCTTGATATATTCAGCAGACTCATTTGAAGGAATAGCAAAAGCCATACCCTCTACATTAGGCATATCAATTTTTAATGATACTACACCAATTAAATTACCTTGTGCATCTAATATAGGCCCGCCTGAATTACCAGGGTTTACAGCTGCGTCAGTTTGTATTGCTTTTATTTCCCAATCATATTCGTCATCCCCATTAAAATCAATAGGAACGGTTCTATCTAAACCAGAAACTACACCTGTAGAAATACTATTTTGGAATTCCGCCCCTAATGGGCTACCAATAACAATAGCTGATTCTCCAAGTATTAAGTTATCAGAGTCTTCAAATTTAATTGGTTTAAAATTAGCATCTTTATCTGTGGGAATTGTAACAACAGCAATATCAGACCATTGATCCGACCCTACTACAGTACCTTTATACCTTTTACCATTTTCACCACTAATAACTGGTGATTTATCATTAGATATAACGTGTGAATTTGTCACTATGTATGTTTTATTATTTTCTACTTTATAAATTACACCTGATCCTACACCGCTATTTTCTTCTTTCTCTTTTTGAGAGGATTCAGTTTTACTTGAGATATCTGAATCCTCATGAGAAACACCAACTACAGAGTTTTTAGACTTCTCAACAGCTTCCATTACATTTGTTATTGGTTTTTGGAAACCTTTTTGAGATTGCTTCTCTTCTATAGATTTACGACTTTCATTTGGTGGATTAACATTTTGGAATATACTCCAAACTAATATGAATATAAGTATAATAGCTAATACAATAGCGATTATCGGCCAATGCTTTTCAATTTTCGATAAGATGATATTAAGTATATTTTTATCATTTTGAGATTTCTTTTCTACCTTTTCATCATGTTCGGCGCCGAGTTGTTTATTTATTTCGAATTCATTCTCTTGCTTATTATTCAGCTTATTTGATTGATTATGTACTTTCTTATATTTGATTTCTTCTGAATCATCTAGATTTTGGTTATCTTTTAGATTTTCAAATGAATCTTCAGTATTTTCTGTTGAGGAAACATCATCTTCAATAGATGAACCTTCTTTAGAAAATTTATCTTCATGACTGGATTCTAATCTTTCATCATCTAAATCTAACGTTGGATGATCCTTTGATTCTTCTTTCTGCTTTTTAATTTCTTCTTTTGTTAATTTTTCAATACGTGCCTTTTGCATATTTTCTTTAACACGTTGTTCGTTTTTCTTTTGTTGTTCTTTTTCATGAGCACGTCTTAATTCGTCTTCTTTACGTTCTTGTCTAATTCTTTCCTCACGTTCTGAATTATGAAAGAATTCACGTCTTTGTCTCTTATATTCATTTCTAGGAATGACATGTTTCTTTTGTGACATTTCTTGTCCTCCTCAACCAAAACACTTAATGTATCTATTATGCCATATAATGCAAAATTATTTAACCTAAATCCATTGCATTCAAGCAAATTTGCACATAAAAATTTATAATAAATTTACGAAAAATTAACATTACCTTAAACTTGTACTTTTGGCTATAGGTAAAATTTTTATATAAGCTCTTCTTTGTTGATAAAAACAATTGGTTAGGACGTATTTCCTAACTCATATTATTCCCTCAAGCGTCAACACTTCACTAAATCGTAGATAATATCACGATAACGGGCTTGTTTAAAAACACTAGCTCGTTAGAAAATGTAACGGGCTTGTCTCAAATTTCTTGCACGTTAGACCAGTTTACCATATGTATTTAAGTTAAAATTACAATGCAGTCATGAAAAATATCACGCTAACGGGCTTGTTTAAAAACACTAGCTCGTTAGAAAATGTAACGGGCTTGTCTCGAATTTCTTGCACGTTAGAGCAGTTTACCATATGTATTTAAGTTAAAATTACATTGCAATCATGAAAAAATATGAATATGTCCATATAATTGTGTAATAAAAAAAGAGCCAAATATAGCTCACTTTAGTACAATGTAATCGACTAAGAAAATATTGTAGAGGTGACCTATATATGACTCAGTTAAATATTAACGTAGACTTTGAAGAATTGGCAAGTGCTATTTTAGAAAGTAATTTAAATACTGCTATGAAAAGTATAGCTGTAACTGTATTAAATGCTTATATGGAAATGGAAAGAGATCAGTTTGTGAACGCTGATTTCAAACAAAAGCATCCTGAAAGGATTGCACAACGAAATGGCTACTATGAACGTGATTTTATGATTCCAGTCGGAACACTTCATTTAAAAGTACCTAGAACGCGTGATGGCGAATTTACAACTGAAGTTTTTGATCAATATTCTCGCTCTGATCAATCACTGATTTTAGCGATGATAGAAGCTTATATTAATGGCGTTTCAACTAGAAACATCACGAAAATTGTAGAGGCTCTGGCAGGTAAATCTGTTTCGAAATCTACGATTTCAGAAGTTATGAAAAATATTGACCCCGATATTCAAAAGTGGTCGAGTAGACCTATTACTAGTCATCAGTACAGATATGTATTTGTTGATGCCATGCATATTAAAGTTAGAGAGAATAATAAAATAGTTTCTAAAGGCGTTTATATAGCTATGGGAGTAAATGAACTTAAAAGACGTGAAATTATTGGTTTTAAAATTTCTAATCAAGAATCTGAACAGGCTTGGTCTGAGTTCTTTGAAGATTTAAGAATGCGTGGCCTCACAACTCCTGAGCTCATTATTTCTGATGCACATTCTGGTCTTATTAAGTCTATTAAATCACAATTTATAGATTCAACTTGGCAACGTTGTACATTTCATCTTCTTAAAAACATCATTGAAAGATTCCCAAAAAAGAATTCACAAGAGGCAAGAACATTACTTAAATCTATTTTTCAAGCTCCTACATATCAACATGCGCTTGAAAGTAAAAATGAATTTGTAACTAAGTATGAAAATAATCCTAAGTATTCAGAAGCTTTAAATATATTAGATCAGGGCTTCGAAGATGCCACACAGTTTTATAGATTTCCAGCACAACACCATAAGAATATATGAACTACTAACTCTATTGAAAATATAAATATGCAGCTTAGAAAAAGAGAGAAAGTCATTAAGACTTTCCCTAACCTAGACTCAGCTTTTAGATTAATTGGTGCATTACTCATGGATATTCAAGAAAATCTAGATAATGCTAAAAGACCTTTTATTCCTTAAACTTACTACTTATTTTTGAAAAATAAGTAGAGATTAACAAAATGAATCTGCTAAAAATCAAACAGATTTATTTTGTTAATACATTCTAAAAAACCAAAGGTTGATTACTTCTAAAGATATTACACATAAATATGGACTTGACTAAAAATATCGCGCTAACGGGCTTGTTTAAAAACACTAGCTCGTTAGAAAATGTAACGGGCTTGTCTCGAATTTCTTGCACGTTAGAGCAGTATATCAACTCCATATTTATAAAAAAATAAAGCACTTCGCATAATTTAATTAATAATGACAAAAACTAAATTAACGAAGTGCTTATATCAAACTTTTTTCATTACTAGTAATTCTACCTATGGTGGGCTACGAAGTTTTTAGCAAAATGAGAACTCTATCTCACTCCCTCGTAAATAACTAGTTATGAAGATTTTTTATTATGTCGAACTGATGTAATCCAGCCGATAATCACTAATGCTAATAAAACTGTCCAGAAAATAGACTGCCATACAATACCATGTGGGAAATCATGTGGTATCAATGCAATCTCATCGTGTGCTAATACGATAACGAGTAGCTTTATACCTACCCAACCAACTATAGCGAAAGCTGCTGCTTCTAAGTTCGGATATTTATTTAATAATTCTACGAAATATGTTGCAGCGAATCTCATAATGATTACACCCATCATACCACCGATGAACATTACACTGAATTGTCCTAAGTCCATTCCGCCAAAATGAATACCTAAAGCTGGTAATGTAACCGCGATTGCAAATGCCGCTAACATAGAGTCTATAGCAAATGCGATATCTGCAAATTCAACTTTTAATACTGTCATCCAGAAGTTCTTCTTCAATTTATGATGACCTTCACTATCAGAAGGGAATTCTTCTTCGGTAAAGTTCTCATCACTTTCTTCAACATCATCGGGCGTTTTGATCTCTTTATCTTTATGCTTTTTAAAATCTATTAAGTTCTTAACAGACATATAAATAAGATAAAGTGCCCCTGCTGCTTGAATTGGCCAGAAATTAGCCAAGAAGCTAATTAAGAATAACGAAATAAAACGGAAAACAAATGCACCTAATAAACCATAAAATAATGCCTTTTTCCTTAAATCTTCAGGCAAATGTTTTACCATTACTGCCATTACAACTGCATTATCTGCAGCTAATAAACCTTCAAGAAAGACCAATACGACTAAAACCCAACCATAGCTGAGCAATAAACTTGGATCCATCATTCTCACACTCCAATTTTTATTTTGCAAAACAAAAGAGACCATGCCTAATAAAAGGCAAAGGTCTCACTTAACATTTATAACATGCCCATATTACCGGAAACTTGCGTTTCGTAATGACGATAATATGCTAGAATTTACATTCTAAAGTTACTCCCCTTCGACAAAGTCGTAGGTCTATTTAGTTTTCTTCGTTATTATACATTGTTTTTTAGTTTATAACAAACTATATAATTTAATTTCTGGGAATTTATCTTCAAACCATCTTGTAGCAAATTCATTTTCAAATAAGAATACGAAATTATCATAACGATCTTTTACTAATATTGAACGGCTAGAGTTCATATTATCTTTAATATCTTTTTCGTTTTCAATCCATCTAGCTATTTTCTTTCCAACTTGTTCCATTACAACGTCAACATTATATTCGTTTTTCATTCTATGTTCGAATACTTCAAATTGTAGCTGTCCAACAGCACCGAGTATAATTTGGTTCGTGTGTAATGTTTTATACAACTGAATAGCACCTTCTTGTACTAATTGTTCAATACCTTTATGGAAATGTTTTTGTTTCATAACGTTTTTCGCACTAACTTTCATAAAGATTTCAGGTGTAAACTGTGGTAAATTTTCGAAATGGAATTTCTGATTATTTCCTACAAGTGTATCTCCTATTTGATAATTACCAGTATCATACAGTCCGATTATATCCCCACTCACTGCATGGTTAACAGTCTGTGTATCATCAGCCATAAATGAAGTTGAACGTGTGATTTTATGTTTTTTCTTCGTTCTTTGCAATGTTACATCCATACCTCGTTCAAAGGCTCCACTCACGACACGCATAAATGCGATTCTATCTCTATGTTTTGGATCCATATTTGCTTGAATCTTGAATATAAAGCCTGAAAAATCTGTATCAAATGGATCAACTACTTCACCTTCTTCGGTCTTTCTACCATTTGGCATTGGTGCATGGTCTACATAGGCATTTAAGAAGTTTTGTACACCAAAGTTAGCTAATGCAGAACCAAAGAATACAGGTGTTAACTCTCCAGCAAGCAACATTTCTTTATCGAATGTTTCACCCGCTTCTTCAACTAACATCAATTCGTCAATAGCTTGTTCAAACTGTGAATCATTTTTAATTGGATGATCTTCTTCTAATTCATAATCATCATTTAAATGTAGTACATTTTCTTCATCTCTAAATGGCTCAATAGTCTTCTCTTCTCTATCTATAATACCGAAGAAATTTTGACCCATTCCAACTGGCCAGTTCATAGGATATGTTTCAATTTCTAAAGTTTTTTCAATTTCTTCAAGTAATTCAAATGGTTCTTTACCCATACGGTCAAGTTTATTAATAAACGTAAAAATAGGGATTCCTCTCATTTTACATACTTTAAATAATTTTAAAGTTTGGGGCTCTATCCCTTTAGCACAGTCAATTACCATGACAGCACTGTCTACAGCCATCAATGTTCTATATGTGTCTTCCGAAAAGTCTTCGTGTCCTGGTGTATCTAGAATATTGATATTATAGTGATCGTAATTAAATTGCATAACAGAACTGGTTACTGAAATACCACGCTCTTGTTCTACTTTCATCCAGTCACTCGTAGCAAATTTTCCTGACTTTTTTCCTTTAACGGTACCTGCTTGTCTTATCGCACCACCGAATAGTAATAATTTCTCTGTTAACGTCGTTTTACCAGCGTCTGGATGCGATATAATCGCAAAGGTTTTTCTACTTTCTACTTCTTCTTTTATTGTCACAATTCATTTCTCCTTATAATTCGGATGTCCAATGGCTAATTCTATTCGCTAATTCGTTTGCGTCTTCTTCATCTAATATATTAAACAAATGTATATACAGATGTTCAATTAATGATTCACCGAATAAGTCATAATCGATTTGGATAGACCAAAATAAATCTGGAATAGAAATAACAAAATATTCTTCCTTTTTATTCTCATATATAAAAACTTTGCATTTTAAGTTATCAGAATGGCTTTCTCTAATCTTCACTAGGTTTACCTCCATATTTTTCATAAGCTGCTTCTAGACCAATTAAATCGTCTCTATGAGGTGCTTTAATATTTCCTGGCATAATTTGGTAAGGTTCTCTTCCTTTTGATGCTAATACCACTGTATCTCCTGGTTCTGAAATTTCAATAGCGTGCCTAATACCTTCTGCTCTATCTTCAAATTCTACATAGTTTTGGTGTGTCGCTCCTTTAGCTAATTCTGCTGTTAACATTTTCGGATCATCATTTGCTGGATTATCTGGTGTAAATACAACGTAATCTGCTCGACAACTTATTTTACCCATTTCAGGTGTTTTTGTTAAGTCTCTTTCTCCAGCCATACCTATTAAAAATATCAATTTTTGCTTAACAAAAGGTTTTACAGCATCAATTAATTTATCGATACCATCAGATGTATGCGCATAATCAATAATTAAATCAATCGGTAGGTTTTTATCTAATACTTCTAAACGTCCTTCAACTGGGGGCATCTGTTTAACAGCTTTAATGATTTCTTTTAAATCATAACCTTGCACCCAAACACCAAGAAGGCTCGCTAATAAATTAAGAATATTGAATTTACCTAAATACGGAGATTCAACTTCATATTCACCAAATGGCGTTGTTAAAGTAAATGTCGCGCCATTGATAGATTCATTAATATTTTGAGCCATAAAATCAGCTTCATTGTCTATTCCATATGTAAATATTTCAAATGGAGTAACCGGCTCTAGCTCTTTAGAAAAAGCATCATCAGCGTTCAATATGACAAATTTGTCTTTTCTATAGTCTTGGCCTAATTGGCTAAATAATAATGATTTGGCATGACCATATGCTTCCATTGTGCCATGAAAATCTAAATGATCTTGTGTTAAGTTTGAAAATATCGCAATATCAAACTCTACGCCTCTTAGTCTACCTATTACTAGACCGTGACTAGATACTTCAAAAGTCATGCTTTCACATTCTTGCTTAACAGCCTCGGATATATGTTTAGTTAATGTAACTGTTTCCGGTGTCGTGTTCACACCCTCCGTTACAGTTTCATTAATTTGAAACCCATTTGTTCCAAGATAAGCACTATTTTTACCAAGCGCTCTAGTTAAATGATGTACCATCGTTGCTATTGTCGTCTTACCATTCGTTCCAGTAACACCTATTGTTTTTAATTTTTGGCTTGGATATTCAAAAATTATATGGCTAAAAATACTTGCTATTTTTAATGTATCTTTTACAACAATTAATAGTACGTCTTCAGATAATTCAATATATCTATCGCTTACGATTACAGTACACCCTTGTTCAATAACATTAGGGATAAATTCATGACTATCTACTGTATAACCTCGAGAGGCTACAAATATAGATTTTTCAGTTGCAGTTCTAGAATCAGTTGTAATATCGTTTACTTCTTGGTTTGTATTCCCATAAACTTGCTTTAATTTTATTTTGTTTAATAACGTCTCAACTTTCATCGTTATTTCTCCTTTATTTTCAATAGGTCTATTATACACTTTCTTTATATGATTTTATAGTTTTGACTTAAGATATATCTAGTTGTAAAATGAGTGAGTACTCACTTTTAAATTAAAAGAGGTGTTCATAATGATAAAAGTAGATAATATAACTAAGTCATACGGAAAAGTTAATATATTAAATGATATGACAACATATTTTGAACCAGGTTGTATCACAGGTTTAATTGGCCCTTCTGGTGCTGGTAAAACAACGCTCATAAAATGTATTTTAGGAATGGAAGCCATTGATTCAGGTAATATTACGATTGAAGATGTCGACATACCTAACCGTAAAATTTTACGTTCAATTGGATATATGGCACAAGGTGATGCATTATACGAGGATTTAACTGCTTACGAGAACATGTTATTCTTTGGAAAATTATATATTACTAAAGAACAAAATTTACAAACCAATATACAACGTGCTTTAGAGATGGTGAATTTATATAATGAACGCAAGAAAAAAGTAAGTGCTTTTTCTGGAGGTATGAAAAGAAGACTTTCTCTCGCTATTAGTTTTATTCAAAACCCAAAAATATTAATTTTAGACGAGCCTACTGTAGGTATAGACCCAAAATTAAGAAAGTCTATATGGAACGATTTATTTGAGGAACGTAATAAAGGAAAAACGATACTCGTCACGACTCACGTGTTAGATGAAGCGGATAAATGTGACAGACTATTATTAATGAGAGACGGCAATATTATTTCTTACGGTTCACCTGATGAAATAAAATCATCATTTAAAGTCAACACGATAGAAGAAGTTTTTCTTGAGTTAGGAGATGGTGTAGATGCTTAATATAGCAACAAGAATATTTAAACAAGTGTTGCGAGATAAACGTACACTAATGCTTCTGCTCGTTGCCCCACTGCTGATCTTAACATTAATTTATTTCTTGTTTAATTACTCAGATGAATCTAAAGAGTTAAAAATCGGCACGTATCAAGCTAATGAACATTTAATAAACCAATTACATGATAAAAACATTGAAACAGTTCAATATGATGATTATAAAAATTTAAAAGATAAATTTAAAAATGATGACTTAGATGGTTTTGTAGAAGAAAGTAATCACGAGTATTCTATTACTTATGAAAATTCAGACCCTAGTGTAACGAATCAATTAAAGTTAAAGGTTAATCAAATTTTAGTCAGTAAAAATATCAATCAGTTAACAAATGCGTTAAATAATCAAAGTAAAATGTTAAGTGAAATAACGAAAAAGTTACCAGACAACATAAAACAAGATTTACCTCAACAAGACAAACCAAAAATTGAAAAAATTGAAACATCAAATCACTATTTGCATGGCAATAAAGATACGAATTATTTTGATACAATCAGCCCAGTTTTAATTGGATTCTTTGTATTTTTCTTTACCTTTTTAATTTCAGGTATTTCTTTACTGAAAGAAAGAACTTCAAGCACACTTGACCGTACACTATCCTCTCCAATTAAGAAATATCAAATTATTATAGGTTATATAATTGGTTATGGTACATTTGCTGTCATTCAAACAGCATTAATTGTTATTTATTCAATATATGTATTACAGATGACAACAGAAGGAAATATTGCGCTCGTATTTATAACAAATATATTGATTTCATTTATTGCTTTAACTTTAGGCTTGTTATTATCAACTTTTGCATCATCTGAATTTCAAATGATTCAATTTATACCTCTAGCTATTGTTCCCCAAGTGTTTTTTGCGGGTATAATACCAGTAGACTCAATGCACAAAACATTGCAATATATTGCACATATAATGCCGCTTTATTACGCTGGCGATGCAATCCAAAACGTTATGATCAGAGGTTATGAAATATCAGATATATATGTGAATTGGATTATTCTCTTCCTAATATTTGTCTTGTTGCTAGTCTTAAATATATTAGGTATGAAAAGATATCGGAAAGTGTAGGTTTATATTATGAATCGCTCTATTAAAGAAATTATGAACGAACAACTAAAAAAGCAATCACAAATAAGTGAAAAACAAAAAGCAGTATTAAATAGCGCAACGGTATTATTTAGTGAACGTGGATTTTATAATACCTCGACAAAAGACATTGCGAGAATGGCAAAAGTTTCTGAAGGCACTGTATATAAACATTTCAAAACAAAAAATGAATTATTATATGCAGGATTATTACCTTTATATAAATCGGTAGTTGCTCCTGAAGTGTTAAAAGAATTCAGTTCAGAATTATCAAAATGTGATAATTTAGATGCATTTATTGACACATTTGTAGATAATAGAATAAAATTCATTGATAATAATAAAAATATAATAAAAATAATTTTTGGAGAAATAATGTATAATACAGATTTTCGTAATATAATGACTAATGTTGTTAAGCAATCAATCGGACCCACTATTTCTCAATATATTCAAAATTTAAAAGACAACAATCAAATTGATAAAGATATACCCGCTGATTTAGCCTTTCGAATGATGGCTAGTCAAACGATTAATGTGATGTTACCTGTATTACTTTCTCAAGATTACTCAAAATCAAAATTAAATGAAAATATCATATTAACTAAACAATTATTGATAAAAATGTTGAGATAATCATAAGAAACTGTATAGATTATGTAATAAATGCAATATCTTTTCACAAATTAAGGAAAATACGTTAAACTATCATAGATAATAAATACAAATACGGAGTGTGGCTAATGGTTTCTCAAAACAAAAAATTATTGATTATTACCGGTTCTTTTGGTAACGGTCATTTACAAGTAACGAATAGTATTGTGAAACAATTTGGTGAAATGAATCTTGATCATTTAACTGTCATTCAACATGATTTATTTCTTGAAGCACATCCTATTATGACTTCTATTGCGAAACAATGGTACATTAATAGCTTCAAATATTTTAGAAATATGTATAAATTTTTCTACTATAGTCGTCCTGAACAAATAGATAAGTGTTTTTATAAATATTATGGATTAAATAAATTGTTAAATTTACTAATTAAAGAGAAACCTGATTTAATATTACTGACTTTCCCTACGCCAGTAGTATCTGTTTTGACTGAACAATTTAATTTGAACATACCTATTGCTACAGTTATGACTGATTATCGTTTGCATAAAAACTGGGTTACACCACACTCAAATCGCTATTATGTAGCGACTAAAGATTTGAAAGAAGAGTTTAATTCAATAGGTATCGACTCAGAATCGATTAGAGTTACAGGAATACCTATTTCAAAACAGTTTGAAGAACCTATCAATCGTCATGATTGGTTAATGAAACAAAATTTAGATCCAAATAAAAGCGTTATATTAATGTCCGCTGGAGCATTTGGAGTTTCTACAGGTTTTTCATCTATGATTGAAAAAATTGATGCGCATGCTAAAGACTCTCAAGTAGTCATGATTTGTGGAAACAATAAATCTTTACGCTCTGATTTAGCTCAATACTTTAAAGGTAATAAAAACGTACTTATATTAGGTTATACAAAACATATGAATGAGTGGATGGCTTCTAGCCAACTGATGATTACGAAGCCTGGTGGTATAACAATATCTGAAGCGTTTGCTAGACACTTACCATTAATTTTTCTTAACCCTGCTCCAGGACAAGAACTAGAGAATGCTGAATACTTTAGTGAAAAAGGATATGGGAAAGTTGCTAACACACCTGAAGAAGCTACTAAACTAGTTATTTCACTTGTAAATCAACCTGAAGAACTTAAAGAAATGACACAACTACTAGAAGAAAACTATTTAGAAAAACCAACTGAAACAATTTGTAAGGATTTACTTTCATTACTAAGCGATTCACTTACTTACAATGAAATTTATGGAAAGGTCCCTATGTATGCCAAATACTTCATCAGGTAAATCATTCTATAAAAAAGATTTTTGGATAATGCTCGTCATTTTATTTATGATGGAATTTGCTAGAGGTATGTATATATTAAGTTATTTACCATTTCTACCAACGACTACAGCGAAAGTAACTGTTGGTATTACTTCTACAGCAATTTCTTTACATTTTATAAGTGACGCGTTAACAAATTTCGTAATTGGTTTTCTATTAAAAAGATTCGGTCCAACTGTAATCTTAACTAGTGGTTTTTTATTAGCATTTACAAGTTTAGCATTAATTATTTTCTTCCCATCACCTGTTATTTATATTCTGAGTGCTATTTTACTCGGAATTGCAGTCAGTCCTATATGGGTGATTATGCTTTCAAGCGTAGAAGAATCATCACGTGGTAAACAAATGGGTTATGTTTACTTTAGTTGGTTAGTCGGTATGCTTTCAGGTATGATATTTATGAATTTATTATTCAAATTACATCCAACTAAATTTTCATTTATGATGGCATTATGTGTATTAGTCGCTTGGGTATTGTTCTACTTTGTTAAAGTACAATTGACTGATTATGAAAGTAAATCTGTAAAAAAACAATTAACAGAAATTGTAGATGTTACAAAGAGACATTTATTATTATTCCCAGGTATATTTTTACAAGGTGCTTCAATAGGAATGCTTGTTCCAATATTACCAACATACGCAACTAAACATATGGGTGTAACAACCTTAGAATATACGATTATTTTGATAGTTGGTGGTATTGGTTGTACAATTTCGATGCTATTCTTTTCAAAACTGATGGATAAATACGCTAAAGTATTTACTCATATTATTATTTTTATAGGCTTCTTAGCTTACAGTTCATTTATTTTTGGATTAACTTTATTAACACAGCTATTTATTGTTATAACAATCGCCCTATTAATCGGTACGATTTACGGTCTATTGTTGCCAGCATGGAATACATTTATGGCTAGTCATATAGATACAAAAGTACAAGAAGAAACATGGGGTGTATTCAACAGCGTACAAGGTTTTGGTACGATGATTGGACCTATACTAGGTGGCGTTATTTCAGAAATATTTGCTGACGTATACTATACAATTTATGCTTCAAGTTTAATTTTCTTATTCTTAGCTTTATTTTATGGTATATACTTTTTAAATGTCCGAAGAAAGAAAAGATCAAATACTATATAAAAAAACAGAGGATATCCATTTTAAGTGGAATATCCTCTGTTTTTTTATTGAACAATTAAGTTCTAGAATAATCTGTTTAAATAATATAATTATGTCTTATATTGTTTAATTTTATCCTAATGTATAAGATGCTTCTTCAGACCAAGTTTCATCATCATTTTGTTTCATTAATTTAATAGTATCAATCGTTTCTGAATGATTGATACCAGCCATTTTAACTTGCCCAAAGATGTCTTCAAACTCTTGGCTAGAAAGACCTTGTGCAATTGTAAAATGTGGGACAAATGGATGTGTGCTTTCACCATAGAATTCACTATTATTAAATTCATTATACAATGCTTCTAATTCATCTGTTTTTGTTACTTTAAAGTATATTACGTTTTTAGTTGGCGTAAAACTAGACGCCTTTGATACTTGAATGTTTACTGGTTGATGTTGTTTAGCAGTTTCCGCAAGTCTATCTTTAACTTTGTCTAGTTCATTGTCTTCAATGTCAAACTTTTCTTTAATAGTAATATGCGGACTAATTAACGCATAGTGTTTATCGTATCTTTTACGATAAGCATTCACTGCTTCTTGGAATGGTTTTGATGGAATAAGTACGATGCCTAATTTCATAATGATACTTCCTCCTTTGTTTGTCTTCTATTTTATTATATCAAACTTTTCTGTTTTTGATGACTTAAAAAGTAACTTAACATGTCTTCTAAGTGTGGTTTCCATGTTTTCCATGTGTGCCCACCCTCTAATTCTCTATATTCGTAAGTTATGTTATATTTTTGTAAAAGTTCACTAAAAGCTCTATTTGGTGTAAGAAAATCAGCATAATTGCCACTAATCAGTTTAAAATGATTTTCTTCTTTTCCAATATAATGTTTAATGTTTAACAACCCTAATGATGAGCACGCTTTAAATTTTTCTGTAACGGTATTGTTAATCATTGGACTAAATAAACCTAGTTGACTAAAATGATGTGGGTATTCTAGACCTGTTAATAAAGCAATGCTTGCTGCTAAACTATCGCCTAATAGTATTCTAGCATTTCCCACTTTCAACGTAGAAAATGTTTTATCAATATAAGGACAAAGCTCTTTCACAACAAATTTTGACATTTCTTTTCTATGCGAACCATCTGGATGAAATTCTTTTCTTCTTTCTTCGACACTTTCATAGTGAACACCTACTATGATTGCTTTATCTATTTGATTCGCAGATCTTAGCTTTTCATACGTTCAATGTATTTGGCCGAATTGGAAGAAATCACGACCATCAAAAGTAATAATCACATGATGTTTATACAAATCTGTATAATCTTTGGGTAAATAGATTGAGACTGTCACTTCCCTTTCTAAAAATTTACTTTCTAAATTAATTTGATCAACTAGACCTACTTTTTTATCCATAAAAAACGCTCCCAACTATACATATAAATACATTGTACAGTAGAGAGCGCATATTTGAAAGCGTTTGATATTTATAAATTATTCTTTAATATCAAATTCTTTTAAACGTTTTGGATAATCTTCATGCCAGAATTTTGCATCTGGAACTTCATTTGGATCGGGTCTATATATTGCATATTTTCCTGAACCTTTTTCTTTCTTTTGCCTTTCGAAATCTTTAAGTGCTCGTAATGCTGGTTTGTGTAGTATCCATATTGCAATAATATTTAACCACGCCATCATACCAACACCTAAGTCACCCATCATCCATGCTACATCCGCCGTTTTAACACAACCATAAATTGTGGCAGCTATGAGCACTACCCGCACAAGATTTATCCATATTTTCTGCTTGTCGGAGGGGACTATAAAGCTGACGTTGGTTTCTGCAATATAGTAATATGCGAGTATAGTTGTGAAAGCAAAGAAGAATAACGCTAATGCGATGAAATATGAACCTATTCCAGAATAGCCTGGACTAAATGTGTAGTCATCTCCTGAGAATGCTTTATCTATACCTGCTTGTGCATACATTGCTGTACCACTCACATCTTTACTACCATCAGCACTTTCTACATAAATTCCATTATCATGAATTAAATGTGGCGATCCATCTTTATTTGTAGCACCATCTGTAGTATTAAATGTACCAGTCATTAAAATCATTAATGCTGTTGCTGTACACACTAATAATGTATCAATATATACAGAGAACGCTTGTACTAATCCTTGTTTTGCTGGATGTGAAACTTCTGCTGCAGCAGCGGCATGAGGCCCAGTACCTTGACCTGCTTCATTTGAGTACAGTCCACGCTTTACACCTATCTCAATCATGGCACCAAATATACCACCAAATGCTGCTTCAGCTCCAAAGGCTGATTTAAATATAAGCGCAATTAACGAAGGAACTGCATCTATATTAAGAATAATAATTAATATTGCAAAACCTATGTAAATAATAGCCATAAACGGAACAACTGCCGTTGCTACATTTGCAATTGATTTAATACCACCAAAAATAATTAACGCTAGTAATATTGCTAAAACAATAGCTATAATCCACGCATTCAAACCGAATGCGTTTTTCATTGAAGAGGCAATCGCATTTGATTGAACACCAGGTAGTAACAATCCTACTGAAAGTATTGTAACAAGTGCAAAAATAACTGCGTAAATTTTTCCTGCTTTACCCTTTATACCAGTTTCTATATAGTAAGCAGGGCCCCCACGGTATTGACCTTTAATTTCTCTTTTATAAATTTGACCGAGCGTTGATTCGATGAAAGCTGAACTAGCACCTAAGAACGCGGTTGCCCACATCCAAAATACTGCACCAGGACCACCGATGAAAATCGCTGTCGCAACACCCACAATATTACCAGTACCAACACGACCAGCTAATGAAACTGCTATCGCTTGGAAAGAAGAAATACCTGTAGGTGATTTTTCCCCTTGAAACATTAATCTTATCATTTCTTTAAAATGTCTAATTTGAAAAAATCGCATCATAAATGAGAATAAAATTCCTGTAAGTAATAAACCATATACAAGTGCTTTACTCCACACTATATCATTGGCAAAGCTAACAATAGATTCCATAATAATCTCCCCTTTGTTGTAAGCCTGTAAGATAATTTCTAAATTCTGAAAATTTGGAAATTATCTTGTTATGATTATACCATGTATAAAAACACAATCAATATATTTTTTCACTTAATAATTATATTATTTGTAAGCGTTTTCTTTGTTGATTTAATCTTTTTTTATATTAATATAGTTTAAAATACTATTAACTTTATATTCATGAAAGATTAATATTTATTCTAATCCGTACAACTTAAAATTAGTATAGATTAATTTACGAATATAGATTTAAAAGTATTTCCAATTATCATTGTCAATTTTCATTTTTCGCTTATAATATAATGGTATACAAAACTAGATTAAAGGAGGTACGCTCTTGTTAAATAAAGCTTGGTTCCGTTCAGGAATCGCCATTCTCCTAACATTTCTAATCATAAAAGTATTTATGGAAATTAATCAGATTTTTTATCCAATCATTGTTATTGTTCAATCGATTTTATTACCTTTATTATTAGGTGGTTTCTTATTCTATATTTGTTTACCATTCCAAAAAATGTTAGAAAAAAGAAAAATACCTAGATGGGGTAGCATCACTATTTTAATGATTGCATTAGTATTCGTTATTATGTTGTTCATTTCTATAGTTGCACCTCTAGTAACAGATCAAATTAACAATTTAATTAGAAACATGCCTTACATCCAGCGTGAAGTACAAAATGCAGTAGATTATGCTTTACAACAAAGAGATAGACTACCAGATAACATTTCTCAAAAAATTAATGACTCTATAGAAAGTATTAGTGGTATTGTGACAGATATGCTTTCAAACTTATTTGGATATATATCTTCATTAGTATCAACACTTTTCTTATTAATTTTAGTACCTTTCTTCTTAATATATATGTTGAAAGATCATGAAAGATTTATCCCGTTTATCGCTAAACCATTTAGAGGACGTACAAAGTGGTTTGTAGTTAATTTATGTAAAGACATTAACCAAACGCTACAAGCTTATATACAAGGCCAAGTAACAGTCAGTTTAATCTTAGGTGTGTTACTTTATATCGGTTATACATTTGTAGGCTTAGACTACGCTCTATTACTTGCCTTGCTCGCATTAGTAACTAATATGATACCATTCCTGGGACCATGGTTAGCTTTCATACCAGCAGCCATTATTTCAATAATTCAAGACCCAGTGATGTTTATATGGGTAAGTATTATTACGTTAATTTGTCAGCAATTAGAAGGTAATGTTATTACACCAAATATTATGGGTAAGACTTTAAGCATTCATCCCCTAACAATTATTACTGTTATATTAGCAGCTGGTAATTTAGGAGGATTCGTAGCTATTTTAATTGCTGTACCAACTTATGCTGTTATTAAGACAATTGTTAGAAATGTATACACACATAGACAATCAATAAGTTCAACAGCATCGAGAACGGTAGAAGATGATCCAATAGTAGATAATGATTTAAAATAATAACTATTTAAAAAGCCGAAACACGAACGCCGTGTTTCGGCTTTTTTAGTGTACGCTACTCTTCTTTCAAGCTATATTCATTTTGCGGTTCGATAATTTTTATTTATCGATCTGTATTTTGCATTTGCGGTTCGATAATTTTTATTTATCGACCTGTATTTTGCGTTTCGGTTCGATAATTTATTTTATCGGCCTGTATTTTTGCATTTGCGGTTCGATAATTTTTATTTATCGACCTGTATTTTGCGTTTGCGGTTCGATAATTTATTTTATCGGCCTGTATTTTTGCATTTAAGTCTGAGACATAACAATGTATCAGACCTCTTTGTTATAGTGGCAGTAGCTAATTAAATTGAAAATGCACTTATATCAAGCTTTTTTTCAATCCTAGTCATCCTTACCGGGGTGGGACTACGAAATCTCTCTCCCATTTTAAATATCATTTCATATAAATAAAAACTCACAATTCGAAGGTTAAACAACAACGAATTGTGAGCACTATTTATGAGACTAGTTTACTTCCCAAACTAATAATTATTTTACGATATGATAACCTGAATCAACATGAATATTTTCACCAGTTACCCCGCTAGAGTAATCACTTAGCAAGTAAGCAGCTGTTTTACCTACTTCTTCTGTGTCTACATTGCGTTGTAATGGCGCACGTTCTTCAATTTCTTTAAGGATAGAGTTAAATCCACCTACACCTTTAGCACTTAAAGTACGGATAGGTCCTGCAGAAATTGCGTTAACACGGATATTATCTGCGCCTAAATCACTTGCTAAATATTTAACATTTGCTTCTAAACTTGCTTTAGCTACGCCCATAACATTATAGTTAGGAACTGCGAATTCCCCGCCTAAGTATGTAGTAGCAACGATACTGCCACCTTCAGGCATAAGTTTTTTAGCTTCTCTTGAAACAATTGTTAAAGAATAAGAACTGATGTCTTGTGCAAGTAAGAATCCTTCTCTTGTTGTATCACTAAATCTACCACGTAAATCTTCCATATTAGCGAAAGCAATTGAATGATAAACGCCATCTATTTTACCGAACTTATCGCCTATTTCTTTAAAAGCATTTACAACGTGATCGTCTTGTTGAACATCGCATTCATATAAATATGCTTCATCTTGGTTTTTTAGTTCGTCGAATAATTTTTCAAGTTGATTTTTACTACGTTCTTTTCTGTAAGTAAATACTAATTTAGCGCCAAGTTCATCTAATACTTTTGCTACGCCGAAACCAATACTTCTCTTATTAGCAATACCCATAATGACATATGTTTTTCCTTCTAAATTAAACATTCATTTAACTCCTTTAATATGTATATTATTCTTTACATTCACTGGTAATGATACCACTGGTCATACCACCTGACAAGCATAATACCTTTATTTTCATTTAGAAAAAAGCAAAAATGAGAAGCAAGTTTCACTCCTCATTTTCACTTTAAATCAAATGAATTCCATATCTTGTTTTAGTTCTGATACATATTCTTTCGAACCTGTAACAATCAGTTTATCTCCATATTGTAATTCTGTATCACCATGCGGTACGATTGAATCTTTTCCTCTAATAATTCGTACGAAAATGATATCGCCTGCAAAAGGAAATGAACGTAATAACACATTGTGGTAACTGTGATTTTTCATTTCGATTTCATATAGTGATGTTTCTACGTTACTTAATAAGTTCAGTACGTTTGGAGATTCAATTAAACCTTTAAGTAATATCTTATTACTTAAGAAACTACTAAAGAATTCAATGTTCTTATCGTGTAATTCATCATCTTCTGAAATGTTTTCTTGCTTACAAATAATACGTTTAACACCATGTTTATGAGCCATTAAAGCTACTTTTTTATTAATAGCATCATCATTTGCAGAACAAACAATGATATCTGATTTAAATAACCCAAGCTCTATTAGTTCTTCTTCAACATAATCATCTAACTCATGTGTTTTAATACTTTCATCTAAATTACGATGATCAGCTAAGTCTTTTCTAAAGAACATAGTCGTTTGATATATGTGTGAATGAATACTTTGAGCAACTGGTATAGATAGTTGGTTTTTACCAATGAAACTTACTTTAACAATTACTTTAGTTTCTTCTGGTATTGGGAATAACTTCTTGAATACTATTGGTACAAACACACATGTTATAACTGCACTTAACACAAGTATACCTGAGATTTCAGGTGAAATAGTGCCTAATTGTTCAGCAATTTTAGCAGCTGCAATTACAAGAGAAAGTGTTGATGTTAATAAAAATGCTGATGAAATTGTTGTTTTCATATCATACCATTTTCCAATAATACTTACTGGTATTAATTTTGAAATTAAGAAAGCAATAAACAATAAAGGTATGATAAGCAACAAGCCTGGTTCTTTTATTAAAGAAGGTATGTTTAAATTTACACCGACCATGATAAAGAATATTGGTATGAAAAACCCATATCCAAATGAATCTAATTTCTCTATCATATCTTGATCTGGACCAAGCAATGAAACAATAACACCTGCTAAGAAGGCACCAAGTATATTTTCAGCCCCTACGCCTTCAGCTAAAGCAACCAATAGTATAATAAGTGCAAATACTGCTCTTATCCCTATTTGTGTTGTTCCTGAAGTTAACTTTTTTAAGAACGGTGATTTAATGAAATAGCCACCAATTATGTAAAATACAATTCCAAATGCGATTAAAATCGTTATTAACCATAGCGGTGAATCACCTTTTGCGTTTATCGTACCGTAAACAGTCAATAGAATCATCGTTACTAAATCTGCTACAACTGCAACTAGTAAAATAAACTGACCTATGCTCGTATGCATAATATTCATTTCTTTAAGCGTTGGAACAACTACGCCTAGACTTATTGTTGAAATGATAATAACCATAAGTAAAACATCATCGATTAAACCTGTCCATTTAAATACAAATGCTAAAAATATAGATAAAATCATAATCATTGAAAAGACGATAGTCATTAAAGATAAATTGCTTGGAATTTTATTCGCTTCTTCATCTTCTGAATGTTTCTTTGACTTAAATGCATTGAAATCAATTTCTAAACCACTTAAAAACATCAAAAAGATAAATCCAAGTGTAGATAAAATGGATAACCAAGCATCCTCTTTAACTAGACCAAATAAAGAATCACCAATTATAATCCCCATTATAATTTCGGCTACGACTACAGGTAAGAAAGATATTTTAAGTCTATTGACTAGTATAGGGGTTAAAAATGCTGCTACTACCACTATTACTAGCGAAGTAAAACTAGAATGTTCCATATTTTTCTCCTTATATTAAATATGACATAAATGCAGTTGCTAAACCAAAATATATTAACATACTAATAATGTCATTAATTGTCGTTATAAACGGGCCGCTTGCTACTGCAGGATCTATATTCATTTTATTCATAAACATAGGTATGATTGCTCCCATTAATGTACCAACTGTCATTGCAATTGTAAGACTGATGGAAACAATCAACGCCAAAACTGGCTCTCTGTATAATAAAATAATAATTAGAAATAAACTAAGTGCACAGCAGAAACCAGTTAATAAACCGGAGCCTGATTCACGTAAAGCGAGCTTGAATTTGCTTTGCTCATCAATTTCCCCTGTGGATATATTACGTACTGAAACGGCTAAAGATTGCGTTCCTGAGTTACCACTCATACCACTAATTATTGGGATGAAAGCTGCTAATAAAGCTACTTGAGATAAGGTTTCTTCGAATTGGCCTAGTATTGATGCTGTAATCATACCTAATACTGTTAAAATTAATAACCAAGGTAAACGTTTCATTGCTGTTTGAAACACAGTATCGTTAGTAGAGTCTATATCAGACACACCGGCCAATTTAGAGTAGTCTTCACTTGCTTCTTCATCCATAACATCTAAAATATCATCGATTGTTATAATACCTAATAAATGATCTTGATAATCAATAACAGGTAATGCAATTAAATCGTAATCTCGCATCGTTTGAGCTACGTCTTCTTGGTCATCTGCTACATTAGAACTAATTACACGTTCACTCATAATTTCTTCGATATATGCGTCGTTTTCTGCGACGATTAAATCACGTAGTGAAATGACACCAGCTAGTTTTTTATTCTCATCTACAACAAAAATAACGTAAATTGTTTCTGCTTGAGGCGCTTGTTCTTTTACATAAAACATAGCTTCCTTTACAGACATTGTAGAATAAACTGAAATGTATTCTGTTGTCATGATACCGCCGGCAGTATCTTCTTCGTAATGAAGTAACGCTTTAATTTCACGTGCGTCTTCCCGGTTCATAAGCGTGAGCAAAGTGGCAACTTTATTCCTAGATAACACGTTTAGAATATCTACTGCGTTATCGTAAGACATATCACTTAACATTTCACTCGCGTAATTGGCATTCATATTTTGAAATATTTCTTCATATTCTTCGTCATCTAATTCAGTGGTTTCAAAGAAATCCGCAACTTCATTAGGTGAAAGAAATTGATATATTTTTTGCTTAAAGGTGTCATCACATATTTCAAAGTATTCACCTTGATCATAAGTATGTAAGCGTAAAAATTCTTCTCGAAATTGATCAATATCATTGTTCTCTAATAAAGCATCTAACTGTTCTTTATCAAATGCTTCATCTTCGACATATTGCTCATTATTTTCGTTTGCCAATCTTGCCACCTCCTCTTAAAAAATTCAATTCATTATAGCACATCTACGTATTATAAGTGATAATGGACATCATCTTCAATATAAATTTTTCTTTTCGTAATTGGGTGTTCAAATTCCACAACATGACATTGTAATAGTTGGTGAGAGTATGCTGTTTCATTAGAACCATACAAACTATCTCCTACAATAGTATGGCCAATGTGTGAAAGGTGAACACGGATTTGATGTGTTCTTCCGGTAAATAATTGTAATTTTAATAATGAGCGCGTATCTTTTTGGTTCAATAATTCGTAATATGTATGCGCAAATTTTCCCGAGTCAGAAACTTCTCTTTCTATAATAGAATGTCTCGCTCTCGCTATAGGTGCAATGATATCGTCACTTTTTCGTTGCACTAAACCATGAACAATTGCTAAATAAAATTTATTAATAACCGTTTGTGACATCATATGGTGCAATAGTTGATGTTTCGTAAATATAACTATACCACTTGTCCCTCTATCTAAACGTGTAACGATATGTGGTATTGTTTGTTCTTCATTTTTATTCATATGGTATAGCACCGCTTCAACTAAACTATTGTGCGGGTGTTCTCTCGAAGGTGCTGTATTAATGATAGCTGGTTTAGACACTATAATTAACCATTCGTCTTCATATAATATATTTAATGTAATATCACAAGGCTCTAAATTAATGCTTGGCGTTTCATTCGGTAAACATACTTCTACTTTATCCCCTTGTTCTAATACTTTTCTTACAGTTGCATGTTCCCCATTAACAAATAAAGCACCATTTTTCTTAATGGCGCTTAAACTCTTTTTAGATATGCCTTTGTCATATAAAAATGTCTTTAACAACATAGTCGATGTTGCATTATATTGTAAAGTTTTCATATGTTAATCCTCATTTGAGATAAATGAATCATGCACTCTTTTCCAAAATGGGAAAGGTCTGAATCTAGCAAATCTCACTTTTTCATTTGCAACTCTATATTGTATAGACTCAATATTTTTATGTTTAACGTTAACATGATCAATCGTAACTTGTAATGTATCTTGATTAACTGGATGTATGTGACAAACGTGATGTTTAGGTAATACTAGTGGTGAGCCAACCGTTCTAAACACTCGGTTGTTTATAGATGCGATTTCTGCAATTTGCATCGCTTCTAAAGATGGATGTATTAAAGCACCACCTAATGCTTTGTTATAAGCAGTTGAGCCAGACGGTGTAGATACGCATAAACCATCACCTCTAAAGCGCTCAAATTGTTCTCCTCTCAATACTAAATCCACAACTAATGTCGCACCATCATCTGTTTTGATTGTCGCTTCGTTCAAAGCAAGATATCTTGTTTCATATCCACCCTTTTTATAACGAACAATTACTTCTAACAATGGATACTCTATTACTTGATATGTAGAGTTATTAATTTCAATAATAAGTTTTTCAACTTCATGCGGTAGCCAGTCAGCGTAGAAACCTAAATGTCCTGTATGTACGCCGACAAAACTTACATCCCCTAGCATGTGACTATACTGGTGAAATGCTTGCAATAATGTACCATCTCCACCTACCGAAATTACAATATCAGGAGATTCTTCATCTTGAACCATATTAAAATCAGTCATATGGTTTTTCATTTTGTACATTAACGCATTAGACTTAGAGTCACCTTTTGACAAAATATTATATTTCACAGCATTCACCCCTCAATCATGATTATGTTTATTGCTTTTCTGTCTAGAATAATATTTTTGAGCTTCTTGAATTTCTTCACGAATTTCAGACATTTCCTCATCTAATAAAAATGCTGCTTCTGCTGCTCTTTCAAGCCTATTCCTTATTTCTGGAGGATAAGCACCGTCATACTTATATCTTAAAGTATGTTCAATTGTTGCCCAAAAATTCATTGCTAACGTTCTAATTTGTATTTCAGCCAAAACAGTTGTCTTACCATGTAATGTTTCAATAGGATAGCTTATGATGACGTGGTATGAACGATATCCACTTTCTTTAGTGTATTGAATATAGTTTCGTTCTTCTACCACTTCAAAATCTTGACGTTGTCTTAGTAATTCCACAACAACATCTATATCATCAACAAATTGACACATCATTCTTAAACCTGCAATATCATACATTTCTTCCTTTAATCTATCGAAAGGTATGTTACGCTGATTTGCTTTATCAATAATACTTGAAATTGGCTTTACGCGACCTGTAACAAATTCTATTGGCGAAGGTCTATCTAAAGATTCGTATTGTTTACGTAACCCCTTCAATTTAATCTTCAACTCGTCAATTGCTTGTTTATATGGTGCCAAAAATTCGTCCCATTGATTCATAACCATCACTCCGCTTTGTTTAATTCAAATGCTTCTTCTACAGAAGCGACAAATGCTTTACCATAGTTGTGATTATCTGCGATGTTGTCTAGTAAAAATTCCATTTCTTCTTTAAATGAAGTTAATATTAAATGATCGTTCACGATGACCTCTTTATCAAAATTCTCGTGAATCATTGACCATGTTTCTTCGACAAATAATAAATAATCATATTGTTCCCCACTGTCTAGCATATATACAAACGCAAGATTATCGCTATCAACAATCATATGTTCAGCCGGCTTTAATCCATCAGTTGGTTGGTCAGTATAACATTGTATTTGATTATCATTAATTTTAATTTCATTTACATAAATACGCATGACTGTTCCTCCTTATTCCCATTCATTTTAACACATTTTAATTTAAAGATTCATAACATGACTCTATTTTTACATAATTACTTGTTTAACCTATTATCTTCTATAATAATAGTATTAAAGGAAGTGTTAAAGACAATGGGACAAGAATTAGAAATAGAGTTTAAAAATTTACTTACTCAAGAAGAATATTCATCATTAAAACAATATTATTTTAAACAAAACGAACCGTTTAAACAAACAAATCACTACATAGATACAGAAAACCACGATATCATTTCTCAAAAAATGGCACTAAGAATACGTGAGAAAAACAAGCAATATGAAATGACTTTAAAAGTACCACAAAAAGTGGGTTTACTAGAGTACAACGAAGTAGTAGACAGTTTACCACCAATAAATGAACCGTTAGACAAACATTTTTTACCAAAAAATATTTCTGAAATATTAAATAAACAACAAGTTCCCTTAAATGAACTAAAGCTCTTGGGCGACTTAACCACATATAGATTAGAAAAAAGCCTAGATACAGGCCTTCTCGTTTTAGATCATAGCGAATATTTAGGGAAAGAAGATTTCGAATTGGAATTTGAAGTAACAGACTATAATAAAGGAAAAGAAGCCTTTTTAGAGCTACTTGCTGAACATCAAATTGAAAATCGTAAACCAGATAACAAAGTGAAACGCTTTTTTGACGCCCAAAGTCAATCAACATGAATTTGTTTTGATTACAAGTCGAATTACTTTTAAATATATAAGAACATGTTATATTAATATTATCAAGATTGAAATAAGCAAGAAAAGGTGAAATTATGACTCCATATGAAGTAATCGACCCCAAAGATTTATACGACATGATTGATCACTTTTATTACCTTGTAGAAAGGGATACACGGATTAATCATCTTTTCCCTGGTGACTTTGCAGAAACAAGTCGTAAACAAAAACAATTCTTAACACAATTTTTAGGTGGTCCTGCTTTATATACAGAAGAACATGGACACCCTATGTTACGTCAACGTCACATGCCTTTTAAAATAACAACTAAAGAACGAGATGCATGGTTAGAAAATATGGAAAAAGCACTTACGACATCTCATTTAGAAAGAGATATACAAGAATATTTATTTGAAAGACTTAAGCTAACTGCAAATCACATGGTTAACGCTTAATATAGTTGAAGGTGGATAATATGGCCGAAGAATTAAGATTAATCCATGCTAATGAACAAAGTAATGCTGATTTAACACCAGCAAGCAAAATAGAAATATATTCATTTTTCGATCCATTTTGCGAAGATTGTTTTAATCTTTCTTCTACATTAGCAAAGTTAAAAATAGAATATCAAAAATACGTAAAGATTCGTCAGATTTTGAACCCATCTCTTAAAGTATTAACTAAATGTCAGGCTCAAAGTACATGTGAATTTGATAATATAGCACTAGCTTTTAAAGCTGCTGAATTACAAGGACATAATCGAGCTACAAGATTTTTAAATTTAATTCAGAATGAGATTATACCTCATGAAAAAATTATTACAACAGAACTTATTAGAAAATGCGCTTTTAAATCGGGAATAGACTTATCTGTTTTTATAAATGATTTAAAAGAACAAGCTTTAACAGAAAGCCTACAGACGGACATGCATATTGCTCGAGAAATGGATGTAAATATGACACCTTCCCTTGTATTCTTTAATGAAGATATACATTCAGAAGGTTTAAAAGTCGAAGGAACATATCCTTATCATATTTATACGTATATCATTCAAGAATTAATCGGGACAGAAGTTGAGAAACAACTTCCACCTAAACTAATCGAATATATACAATCACAAAAACTCGTTTCCGAGCAAGAAATAGCAACAATATATGAGTGGCCAGAGAAAATTGTAAAAAGAGAACTTAAAAAATTACAATTACAAGGTTACATTGAACAACAAGAATCTATTCATGGAGACTTCTGGAAATATAAGAAATGAAATATACAAACTGAGCCTTGGACAATAAGTTTATTAGACTCAAATCAAACGGGATTGGGAAAGCATTATAAAAACAGCCGAAATTCTTTAGATAATAAGAATTTTGGCTGTTTTTTTGTATGAGGAGCGATGATAATTCACTTTTATTCAGAAATCTAGGGATAAGAAGTGCTCTATGTTGCACGTGAGCTTTGTCTTGCAACTTTCGGAGGCAAAATGTTGCACGTCGATCTTCTCTTGCAACTTTCGGAGGTGCTATATTGCACGTCGACATTCTCTTGCAACATCCAGGGGCAATATGTTGCACGTGAGCTTCGTCTTGCAACATCCGGGGGCAATATGTTGCACGTGGGCTTTGTCTTGCAACTTTCGAGAGGTCACTATTTTTATATTATTGATTCGCAAAATCACATTCTTACTTATTAATACAAAAATAAAAAAGGATTTATCCATTAAGTGAAAACCTACGGATAAATCCTTTTAATTTGAGTATGAATTTTAATCACCCATACTCATGCATGAAAGATTAATTAATCTTTTGGGCTATTGCCTAATAGATAACTTTTGGGATGTTAACTATGAACGAATAAATAAAAAACACCGTGTCTGATTACACGGTGCTTAAACAAAGGGGATGGGAGAAATTTTTCACTTCAAACAAAGGGGTATGTTTGTTATGTGATTAATTTCATATACGTAATATAACATGCTATGTACACATAATTCAACAGAAAACATCGTATTTTTCTATTTGTCACACACTTGTCATATTGGAAACGTGTACATGCTTTTATTCGCCTTTAACCAGTTTTTCAAAGGCATTTAATTTCTCTTCAAATACTTCCATCGCTTCTTCGATTGGTTGTGTAGATGTCATATCGACACCAGCTTTTTTCAATACTTCAATTGGATAATCTGAGCTTCCTGCTTTTAAGAATTCATTGATATATCTTTTAACAGCTGGTTCGCCCTCTTCTAAAATTTGTTTGCTTAATGCTTGTGCAGCACTATATCCTGTAGCATATTGATAAACATAGAAATTATAATAGAAGTGTGGGATACGAGACCACTCTTTAGCAATATTGTCATCTGTTATAACGGCATCACCAAAATACTTTTTATTAAGTTCAGCATATTCATTATTTAATCTTTCAGCCGTTAAAGGTTCGCCGTCTTCTACAATTTTATGGATTAAATATTCGAATTCAGCAAACATTGTTTGTCTGAATAATGTTGCTCTAAATCTTTCAAGTTCTTGGTTTAATAAATATTTACGTTTTTCAGGATCTTCTAAGTTTTTATCCATGTATTCACTTAAAAGTGCTTCGTTTGTTGTAGATGCAACTTCTGCTACAAAGATTGAATAATCACTTTCATTTGATAATTGATGTTTACGACTAAAGTAACTATGAGCAGAATGTCCGAATTCATGAATTAGCGTAAATAAGTCAGAAATTGAATCTGTCCAGTTTAATAAAATAAATGGATTAGTTAAATGTGCACCAGATGAATAACCACCTGAACGTTTACCTTTATTCTCATAAACGTCTACCCATCTATTATTCAATCCTTCTTCAACAACTTCTATATATTCTTGCCCCATTGGTTGTAATGCTTTAACCATCCAATCTTTAGCTTCTTCGTAAGGCATATCAAATGAAGAATCTTGAACTAATGGTGTATACATATCATACATATGCATTTCGTCTAAACCTAATAATTCTTTTCTTAATTCTGTATAACGGTGTAATAAAGGTAGATGCTTATGTACAGTTTCAATTAAGTTATCGTATACATCTTCTGGTATGAAATTATTAGATAATGCTTGTTGTCTAGCAGAATCATAATTGCGTACTTTAGAACTGAATATAGCTGTTTTTACTTTACCACTTAAAGTAGCTGTTAAAGTATTATTATGACTACCATAAGCTTCATATACATTATCGTATGCTGATTTTCTTAATACTCTATCTTCAGATTCTAATAGTTTTATATATGTTCCTTGCGTTAATTCGTGTTCATTACCATCTTTATCAATTGCTGGTTTAAATGTTAAATCAGCATTATTGAACATACCGAAAACATTACTTGGCGTTTGCAATGCTTCGCCCGCTTCAGCTAATATTTTTTCTTCTTTATCGCCTAAAATATGAGGTCTCTTTTTATTTAATTTTTCAATATCAAATCGGTATCTCTTTAATCCGTCATGTGATTCAACGAATTGATTTAATGTATCTTCATCTATAGACATTAATTCAGGTAAAATAAAGCTCCAAGCACTTGCAAATTTATTAGCTAAAGTTGCAGCTTTTGCTTCATATCCAGCGTATTTATCATTAGCAGTATCTTGATCGTGCTTTAAATGTGCATAGACATATACTTTACCTAATTTCTCGTCAATTTCACTATCTAATAATAGAGCGTTATATAGTGTTTCAGCATTATCTTTCAAATGTCCTTTATACTGTTGTTCTTTCCCTAAATAAGACTCTAATTCATTGAAAGCTTCTTCGTATGCTTCATCTGAAGAAAATATTGTTGTTAAATCCCAAGTGTACTTTTCTTCTTGTTCTTCCCTAGTAATTAATTTTGCCATATTAATAGCCTCCTTTGACATTCATATTAATAATTTTCTCATTAATCTCATTTTTTTGCACGTGATAAAGTCATTTTATTAAGTATTGATAAATATGACTTCAAGGCGCTTTTTAAAATGTCTTCCTTGGAATAGTTCACATTATTAAAAGTTCTAAATTTAATGAAAGAATTAAAACGTTCAAAAGTAAACGTACCTTTATTAATTTCTAAATATAAATAACATTGCCACGTTATAGCATTCGTTAAAATATATAATTGTTCAGGTACAATTATTCCTAAAAATTTAGGTCTATTCTTATGTATGAGACCAGATTGATATAATAAGGATAAAGTTGGTTCTAAAACACTTCTTGTTTGTCTACATTTTCCAAGATAATTATTATAAAAATTATCATTCAAAAGAAATGTTGGCACTCTTGATACATTATGTGCTTGTAATAAATCTTCCCATTTTATGATATTCTTTCTAAAAATAAAATGGGAAATATCTAATGATTGTAATTGATCATATTTAATTAGCAACTTACGATTATAATCATATGTAATAAGTGTTCGATGCGTATGATTGATGAGAGCAGCTTCAAAATAACTTAACTTTAATATCCCATTATACTCATTTGCCGGTTTACTTATCCAAATCACATTTAAATTTAAAGCCCTAAATCCTGCTGTTCTGCTACCTAACAACTCTAGATTAATTGGTGAATATTGAAACTCTATAACAAGGTTACGATTTATCAATATGTCTGGTATTTGTTCGATTTCATGCAAATAATATTCCATGTCTATTTGTACTTTCTTATTTAAACTTGAATAAATGTGGTGCTTAGATGCTAAATGGGCTAAAGTTTCTTTCTTATAAACGTTTTTTAAACAATAACTATTAGATTTATGAGCAAAATGAGCAATAGTATGCTTTCCACGTCTAAGAATTAACTCTGAATTACATTCAGGACATCTATACAATTCATTGGATTTTGCATGTTGAGCATATACAAGTTCATTTCTAGTATTTAATCCCATAAGCATAAAAAAACACCTCTTTACTTTATTAAACGTAAAGAGGTGTTAAAATTACTTATTTTTAATTTGATTTTTTGGTTCAAAATATCTCGTGATTTGACCCATTACATTATAACTCATAACAACCTTAGCATAATCATCTAAATATAATTTAGACACTTGAGTTGGATTTGCATACTCTAATAGTTGTCCGTAGAAATCATTAATAATTTCTTCGTTATCTATTTGATCAAATTGTACATAATAATAATATTTGTTGTCTAACATATATAATAAGTCTGTAAATACTAAGTCTTTATGTTCATTATAATGTGCATATTCAATAATATCTTCTAACTCTTCAAATCTAACAAGCAATCCTATATCTTTAGGAACAAATTGCTTTCTAGTTTCTTCATCTTGATCGTTTAAGAGTTCTCCAATATTTTGATCGGAATCGAGTGCTTGAGATAAGAAATCATTGACTTGATATTCTAATTGTTCATTAGATTCTTCATCAGTCATATTTAACAGTTCATCGCCTTTAGACTTAGAAACTGTAACTTCTACACCCTTTTCGAATGCATGCACTTGAATCCATAACGGGCCTTCGACTACGAATTCTTCTTCGTCATTAATTTCATCCATCATTGACCAGAAAAATTCTTCACCACGTTTGCGGTTGGTCCATAAATCTTCTCTCTTGAAACCTCGCGCTTCGATGTCTTGATAAGTTATAAATAATTTTACCGTTGTTTCATCAATTCGTTCTATTCTCATAATGTCACACTCCCTTACTCTAGGAATAGTACATCCATTGTATTATAAACTCTTACATTTTAACAGTAATTTGTTCGAACTATTTTCTTTTATTTTTATACACAAAAATAGCCCCTGTAAACAGGAGCCATAATTCTAATATTAGACCAAATTAGTCAACCATACGTTGAGCTTCTAAAAGTTGGAATGTACGCACTTTGCGTGGTAAGAAACGACGAATTTCATCTTCGTTATAACCAACTTGTAGACGTTTATCATCTAAGATAATTGGACGACGTAATAGTCCTGGGTTATCTTGAATAATTGTATATAGTTCTTGTAGTGGTAATGCATCGATATCCACATTTAATTTTTGATATGTTTTAGAACGAGTTGAAATAATTTCATCTGTTCCGTCTTCTGTCATTTTTAAGATTGATTTAATTTCATCTAATGTTAAGTGTTCTGAAAAAATATTACGCTCCGTATACGGAATGTCATGTTCTTGTAACCATGCTTTCGCTTTACGGCAAGATGTGCAACTTGGTGAAGTAAATAATGTTACCATACATCTCACTCTCCTAATTGAATATTATTTATGTTAAACGTCAGTGAACTTTATAAGATTATATTCCACTTATATATCATTTACCCTATATAGCACTAGGTTAAACATAAATGCTCACTTTGTTTAATTCCTATCTTAACGCTATAAATATATTATATAACTCAAAGATTAAAATTAAATGAGAAAAAACTAATAATTCATTAAAAAGCGAATAAATTATTGATTAATTCAGTGTAAATTGCGCATTTACCTACTCATTAAGAATAACACAACTTACAAATTAATAAAATACTGTTATAATAGTAGAAAGAAATTATGTAGAAAAGAGGCATTTTTTTAATGGAAACTTTATTCTCTGGCATCCAACCTAGTGGGATTCCTACAATAGGAAATTACATTGGTGCGCTGAAACAATTCAATGAAATTCAATATAATTATGATTGCTATTTCTGTATTGTAGATCAACATGCAATAACAGTACCTCAAGATCGACTAAAATTACGTGAAAACACACGTAAGTTAGCAGCTATTTATTTAGCTTCCGGAATCGACCATGAGAAAGCAACATTATTTATCCAATCTGAAGTACCTGCTCACATTCAAGCAGGTTGGATTTTAACAACAATATCTTCAATTGGTGAATTGGAAAGAATGACACAATATAAGGATAAAGCTCAGAAACAATTTCAAGGTATCCCAGCAGGTTTATTAACTTACCCACCTTTAATGGCAGCTGATATTGTACTATATAATACAAATATCGTTCCAGTGGGCGACGATCAAAAACAACATTTAGAATTAACTAGAAATGTAGTAGATCGTTTTAATACTAAATACAATGATATTTTAACTAAACCTTCTATTCATATGCCGAAATTCGGTGCAAGAATTATGAGCTTACAAGATCCAACTAAAAAAATGAGTAAAAGTGATGATAATCAGAAAAACTTTATTTCATTATTAGATGAACCAAACGTTGCCGCTAAAAAAATAAAAAGTGCCGTAACTGACTCTGATGGTATTGTTAAATACGATAAAGAGAACAAACCAGGCATCAGTAACCTACTTGTCATATACTCTAGTATCACAGGTCAAACTGTTGAAGAATTAGAAGCACAATATGAGGGCAAAGGTTATGGAGATTTTAAAACCGATTTATCAGAAGAAGTTAAACGATTCTTAACAGACTTCCAAGAAAAATATAACTATTTCTATGAAAACAAAGATATTCTAGACGAAATTCTTGATCAAGGTAGAGATAAAGCTAGTAAAGTCGCTAATAAGACGCTTAAAAAAATGGAAAATGCAATGGGATTAGGTAGAAAAAGAAAATAATCATAAAATTATGAGACTAGAAGATCAATCCTAACTCAAAATAAATAAGCATATCACTTAACTGATTAATACAGTTTGTAAGTGATATGCTTATTTTTTAAATCTATAATTTTGTTCATACATGGTTGCACTTGATATAGTTTGATCCAGTAGTCACATACTCATACTATCCTACTAAGTGACAGCACTAGACAAATTCGTTATAACTTTCAATTTTTTATACAAAGTTTTCATAGACGACACTGGCAATGTTGAAAAAGCTTGATTTGAACGCATTTTCAATCCAATCAACTACTGCCAATATATAATATAATTTAGGAACAACTTTATGAGACAATAACGGTAGTCTTATTGACTATTCTTACCAAACGTGTCAATAACGGGGTCCTCAATGTATTCATAATGACAGCGATGTTAATACTACACACTAGATTTCGTAAATTAATTCTTAATTATAATAAAAATCTTTATTGTTACTTCCATAATAAAAAGAGTTACTCGTCTAGACATCATAGTCTAAATGAGTAACTCTTATTTAATATTTGTGCATTATTTTTTATTTTTCAATATATGCTTCTTTCAATGTAGATACCCCACCAAATTGGTGATTAACGACGTTTTTAACATTTGGTTTTTGTAGTTGAGCTACACCAACTTGATAAAGTGGTACTATGCCCGCTTCGTTTAACAACATACCTTCTGCTCGTTGTAATTCTTTTAGTCGTTTATCTGGATTTTCAGCTAGTGATGAGTCTGCTGCTTTAATAATTTTGTCATATTCTTTATTAGACCAGCCTGTGTTGTTATGTGAACCATCTGTTACATAAAGCTCTAAGAATGTCATCGGGTCAGGATAGTCTGGTATCCAGTTTTCTAATGACATTTCATATTGTCCTTTAGAAACAACATCTAGTTTTTGTTTAAATGGTTGTTGTTTAATTTTAATATTTACACCATCTAAATTTTTCTCAAGTTGTTCTTTGAAGTATTCAGCATCTCTTTTAGCTGTATCTTTGTCGTATGTCATTAATTCAATCGTAAATTCATCTTTCCCTAATTCTTTTTTAGCTTTTTCAAAATGTTCTTTAGCTTCTTTCACATTGTAGTGATTTTCATTTTTAACGCCATCTTGGTATTCATTACCTTTACTGTCTTTAACAAAGTCTTTTGGCACAAAGTTATCAGCTGGAATAGATCCGTTATTTAAATTATTTTTTACATAAGCTTTTTTATCAATTGCTTTTGCAAATGCTAATCTAAAGTCTTCGTTTTTAAATTCTGGAACTTTATCTTCGTTTAATTTGAAATAATAAGTTATTGTATCTAATTCCGTTGTGTATCCTTTATCATCTTTATATTTATTAACTTGTTCTGCAGGTAATTCAACAATGTCTAATTTATTTGTTTCGTATAAATTTACTGCAGTAGAAGCTTCTTTTACAACTTTGTAATTAACTTTATCCAATTTAACTTTATCTTTATCCCAGTACTCATCGTTTTTCTCAAGTGTAACTTTGTCATCTGTTTTCCATTCAGTCATTTTGAAAGGACCATTATATAATGTGTTTTTCAAAGTTGTACCATATTTATCGCCTTGTTTCTCAACGAATTTTTTATTTTGCGGCATAAACGTACCGAATGAAAGTAATTCTTTATAGTATGGTAATGACTTCGTTAATTCGAACTCTAATGTGTGGTCATCTATAGCTTTTACACCAAGTTCTTCTGGCTTCTTATCTCCAGAATTGACTTCTTCTGCATTTTTAATGTCGAATAGTATATAAGCATATTCAGATGCAGTATCTGGATCAACTACTTTTCTCCAAGCATATACGAAATCATTTGCTGTAACTGGGTCTCCATTAGACCATTTAGCATTTTCTCTTAATTTAACTGTCCACTTTTTACCGTCGTTAGTGATTTTCGGCTCCCCTTTAGCGACAGCCGGAATAGCTTTATCGTCTTTATCTAATGTATACAAACCTTCCATCGTTTGGAAAAACATATCAAATGAAAGTCCATCAGTAGCCATTGCAGAATCCATTGTTGGAACATCTCCATTGATTTGGAGGTTTAATGTTTGCCCATCTTTTGAACTTTTTCCACCGCTTCCTCCTGATGAACAAGCACTCAATACTAAAACTGCAGTTAACAATATCGATAAAATTTTTATACCTTTTGACATGTAACTCATCCCCTTAGTTTCTATTTATTTAAACTATGATTTGTTACTTTTGCTTACTTGCATGCTTTAAGTCTGTGTCTCCCCCAAACTTATGTCTTTCAATGTCATTAACATAACTTTGAGTTAAACGTGCATTACCTTGTTGGTAAATAGGTATAATAGTCGCTTCATCTAATAACAATGACTCAGCATCTTGCATTGCTTCAACACGTTCTTGCTCTTTCTTCAGTAGTTTATTTCCTGAATCCTCAATTTTCTTATCATATTCTTTGTTTTTCCATCCAGTTTCATTCATAACATTATCGCTAGTAAATAATTCTAGGAATGACATAGCATCTGGATAATCAGGAGCCCATCTTCCAAATGAAATTTGATAATCCATACTTGATTCTAATTTTAATTTTTGTTTAAACGGTTGCTGTTTAACTTTAATTTTTACACCAGGTAAATTTTGTTCGATTTGTTCTTTAAAGTACTCAGCGTCTTTCTTGGCATTGTCTTGATCATAAGTTAATAATTCAAATGTAAATTCATCTTTACCAAGATCTTTTTTAGCTTTTTCTAAATGCTTTTTAGCTGATTCTTTATCAAATTTATTTTCTGTTTCGACGCCTTTAGTATAATCTTTACCTTTAGTATCTTTTACAAATTCGGTCGGAACTAATGTTTTAGCTGGTTTAGAACCATTGTTTAAATTACTCTTAACATATTGTTCTCTATCAATCGATTGAGCAATTGCCATTCTTAAATCTTTATTTTTAAATTCTGGTACATCCTTTTGATTCATTCTCATAAAGTAAACTCTAGCTTCTAGTTCGGTATTATAAGCTTTATCTTCTTTATATTTATTTACGTTTTCAGCTGGTATTAAAGCTTCATCAACATCACCAGCATTATACATATTTAAAGCTGTTTGAGGTTCTTTAACAACTTTGAAGTTAACACTGTCTAATTTTACATTTCCTTTATCCCAATACTTATCATTTTTCTTCAAAGTATAATTATCTTCTGTTTTCCAATCTGATAAAGTAAACGGTCCATTATATAATGTATCTTTAGCTGTTGTACCGTACTTATCTCCTTTTTCTTTAACGAATTTTTCATTTTGAGGTAAAAATGAACCGAAAGTAAGTAACTCTTGATAATAAGGTAATTCACGATTAAGTTTAATTTCTAAAGTTTTATCATCAACCGCTTTTACACCTAACTCTTCAGGTTTCTTTTTACCTTTATTAATATCTTCAGCATTCTCGATATCAAACATGATAAATGCATATTCAGAAGCTGTCTTTGGCGTAACTAACTTTCTCCAAGCATAAACGAAATCATTTGCTGTAACTTTCTCTCCATTAGACCACTCAGCATCTCTTAATTCTATCGTCCAAGTTAAACCGTCATCAGATTTCTTTGGATCTCCTTTCGCTATACCCGGAATAGCTTTATCATGTTTATCTAATTTGTACAAACCTTCCATTGTGTTATTCAATACATCAAAAGAAGTTGCATCTGTTGCTAAACTTGAATCCATCGATGGTATATCAGAAATTGAAATAAGACGTAATGACTTGCCATCCCCTGCAGCATCACTGTCCTTCTTTTCCTTTCCACCCCCGCTACATGCTGACAAAACTAAAGTTATCGACAAAAGTACTAATGAAATTAATCTCAACCTCTTCTTTCTCATAAACATATCCCCTTATTCGATTTTTGAAAATTCAGTCATTTTCTGAACTTTCTTTAATTATAAAGATATTTATAATTTGTCGCAACTTAAATTACTATTTTAAAAATTAATTATATTTTTTGAAATTTTTATATACAATAATTGTACTTAAGATAATAAAAAACCTTACAAAACAATTAAGCTTTGTAAGGTTCTATCTATTAAATATTATTTAGCACCCTTTATTTCTACTTCTTTAAGGGTATAATCTCCACCATATTTATGGTTTTGCCAATTTTTGATATAAGGCTGTCTTAAACGTGCTGATCCTGTTTGGAATAGCGGCGCGATAGATGCTGAATCTAAAAATTGCGTTTCTGCATCTTGTAATTTTTTAATTCGCTTATCTTCGTTCTCTTCTTTAAGCATTTCATCTGAATTCGCTTCTTCCAATGCTTTATCATATTCTTCATTAGCATAGCCTGTTTGGTTATGAGGCGAATCAGATGTAAATAAATCTAAGAATGTTGTTGGGTCTGGATAATCTGGGAACCACCCAGCAAATGAAATATCGAAATCTTTTTTAGATTCTAATGCTAATTTCTGTTTAAAAGGTTGTTGTTTAATTTTTAATGTAACACCTGGAAGATTTTTTTCTACTTGTTCTTTAACGAACTCTCCTGCTTTTTTAGATTCATCTTCATCATATGTTAAGAGTTCTATTGTGAATTTATCTTTTCCTAAATCTTTTTTAGCTTTTTCAAGTGATTTCTTAGCATCATCTTTATCAAATTCCAGTGGTGATTTCACACCATCTATATAATCTTTACCTTTACCATCTTTAACGAAATCTTTAATCATTAATGTATCTAATGGTTTAGATCCGTTGTTTAATAAGGAATCGACATAAGATTTTTTATTTACTGATGTTGCTATTGCTTTTCTTAAATCTTCATTCTCTAAATCTTTATTTTTCTCTTTGTTAATTCTAAAGAAATAGCTTCCTGAAGTAGACTGGGTAGAGAAGTCTTCTCTATCTTTATATTTTTTTACGTTCTGTGCATCCAAGCCTACCATATCTAGCTTACCAGTTTGGTACATATTAATTGCTGTTTGTGTATTTTTCACAACTTTGATATTAACATCTTTAAGTTTAACTTTATCTTTATCCCAATATTTATCATTTTTCTCTAATTTCCACTTATCTTCAGATTTCCATTCTGTTAATTTAAACGGGCCGTTTGATAAAGTTGTTTCAGCTGTTGTACCAAAATCATCACCATGTTTTTTTACAAATTTTTCATTTTGCGGCATGTATGAGCTGAATGCTAATAAACTTTCCATCCATGGAACATCTTTTACAAGTTTAATTTCTAATGTTTGATCATCAATTGCTTTAACGCCTAGTTCTTCAGGTTTTTTATCACTGTTTGTAATTTCTTTTGCATTTTCTATATTTTCAAACATATATGAAAATTCAGCAGCAGTATCTGGATCTACAGTACGTCTCCATGCAAATACAAAGTCGTGAGCTGTTACTGGATCGCCATTAGACCATTTAGCATCATCACGTAGCTTAATCGTCCATGTTTTACCATCGCTTGATTTTTCAGGTTCACCTTTTGCTACACCTGGTACTGGCTTATCATCTTTATCTAATACATATAAACCTTCTAATGTTTGTGTAAATGTCGTAAATGAAACTTGGTCAGAAGCTAATGATGGATCCATAGTAGGAATATCATCGCCAGAAGATAAATTTAATTCATTCTTAGATTTAGATTGTTTAATATTATCGCTATTACCTTCTTTTTCGTTGCTACCGCATGCTGCTAACGTTAATATAATCGCAATTATCACTGCAAATAAAGCTGTGAGTTTTCTCTTCATTTTATTACTCCCCTTACATTTAGTGATTTAATAGCTTTCAGTTAATTAATAAGAAGCTTATACAAAAAGGCAATCGATGTTCCCATCGATTGCCTTAATTGTTTGATTATTTAGATCCTGCGATTTCTACTTCTTTAAGTGAGTAGTCACCACCGAATTTATGTGGTTGCCAATTCTTAACATAAGGTTGACGTAAACGTGCTACACCTTGTTGGTAAAGTGGCCCAATAGAAGCAGATTCTAAGAATTTACTTTCTGCATCTTGTAACATTTTCGTACGTTTTTCGCTGTTTTCTTCTTTCAGCATTTCATCAGTATTTGCTTCTTTTAACGCTTTATCATATTCAGCATTTGAATATCCAGTTTGGTTATGTGGACTATCTTTCTTAAATAAGTCTAAGAATGTTGTTGGATCTGGATAGTCTGGACCCCAACCAGCAAATGAAATATCATAATCGCCTTTAGATTCTAATTCTAATTTTTGTTTAAACGGCTGTTGTTTAATTTTTAATGTAACGCCTGGTAAGTTTTGTTCAACTTGTTCTTTAACAAATTCAGCAGCTTTTTTAGAAACATCTTGGTCATATGTTAACAACTCAATGTTAAATTTATCTTTACCCGTTTCTTTTTTAGCTTTTTCTAATAGTTTTTTAGCTTCTTCTTTATCATAATTTAATGGAGATTTAACGCCATCGATGTAGTCTTTCCCATCTTCATCTTTAACGAAGTCTTTAACCATTAATTTATCTGAAGGTACAGAACCATCATTTAATAAAGAATTCACATATTTTTTCTTGTCTATTGATTTAGCAAACGCTTTTCTTAAATCTTCATTTTCTAAATCTTTATTTTTCGTTTTATTGATTCTATAGAAGAAGTTAGATGAGTTTAATTCAGTAGAGAAGTCTTCTCTATCTTTATATTTACTTACATTAGTAGCATCTAATGTTACTGAATCTAATTTACCTGTTTGGTATAAATTAATAGCTGTTTGTGTTTCTTTTACTACTTTATAGTTAACCTCTTTAAGTTTAACTTTGTCTTTATCCCAATACTTATCATTTGGCTCTAGTTTCCAATTATCTTCTGTTTTCCATTGTGTCATTTTGAATGGACCATTTGATAATGTAGTATCAGCTGTAGTACCGAATTTCTTGCCTTGTTTTTCGACAAATTTTTCATTTTGTGGCATGAATGAACCGAATGCGAATAGACTTTGCATCCATGGAACGTCTTTCACTAATTTAACTTCTAAAGTTTGATCATCGATTGCTTTAACCCCTAATTCTTCAGGTTTTTTCTTACCAGATGTAATTTCTGAAGCGTTTTCGATATTTTCAAACATATACGCATATTCAGCAGCTGTATCTGGATCTACTGTACGTTGCCAAGCATACACAAAGTCATGAGCAGTTACAGCATCTCCATTTGACCACTTAGCATCATCACGTAACTTAATCGTCCAAGTCTTGCCATCGTCCGATTTCTCTGGATCGCCTTTCGCAACACCAGGCTCTGGTTCATCGTCTTTATTTAACACGTATAACCCTTCTAAAGTTTGGTTAAATGTAAAGAATGAAACTTGGTCGGTTGCTAATGACGAATCCATCGTCGGAATATCTGAACCGGAAGATAAGTTTAAAACGTTTTCAGATTTTTCACTTTTAACGCCGCCTTTACCTCCACTATCATCTTTTTTGGAACCTCCACCACTACAAGCTGCAAGTGTTAATACAGCTGCAACTAAGATTGACATGAGTACAGAAAGTCTTTTCCTCATATAGTTACTCCCCCTTGTTTTCTATCTTCTGAAAATTCAGAAGCTTTAATTTTATTATATTTTAAAAATGTATGAAAAACAATAGAAATTCACACAATTTTCAAATAATTGTTATTTTACAATTCTCTAAATTATTAAATATTACTAATAATTAGTTGTAATAATAATTCTATTTGTTCATATTATGCTTCTGATAAATTAAATGTCTTGTTGTAATTTTCTTTTTTCTTAGCAAATTCTTTCTCAGAACAATATACGTAATGCTCTGGCCCTACTTCTCTCAATTCTAGCTCTTCATCATCAGTATATTGGTGTACGTCAGGATCGTATGATGATCTTGTTCTTGTTCTTTCAGATTCTGGATCTGGTAATGGAATAGCTGACAATAATGATTTAGTATATTCATGTTGTGGATGTTTATATATTTGATCTGATGGCCCAAGTTCAACCAATTTACCAAAGTACATTACACCGATTCTATCTGATATATATTTAACCATTGATAAATCATGCGCGATGAATAGGAATGTAATTCCTTTTTCTTCTTGCAATCTTTGCATTAAGTTAACAACCTGTGCTTGAATTGAAACGTCTAAAGCTGAAATAGGTTCATCTGCTATAATAAATTCTGGTTCTACTGCTAAAGCACGTGCTATTCCTAAACGCTGTCTTTGTCCGCCAGAGAATTCATGTGGATATCTATTTGCATGTTCTTTATTTAAACCTACTGTTTCCAACAATTCGTAAACACGCTTTTTTCGTTCTTCGCTGCTAGAAACTAATTTATGTACATCTAATCCTTCAGCAATAATATCCATTACTTTTAATCTTGGATTTAAAGACGCATATGGATCTTGGAAAATCATTTGCATACGTCGATTAAACTTTAATAAATCTTTACGTTTTTTGATGTTTTGAATATCAACATTATCAAATATAACTTTTCCATCCGTTGCATCATGTAATTTAATAAGTGTACGTCCAGTTGTGGATTTTCCACAACCAGACTCACCTACTAAACCTAATGTTTCACCACGATATATTTGGAATGAAATATCATCTACTGCTTTCACTTCATTTTTCTTGCCTTCGTTGAAATATTGTTTCAAATTCTGTACGTCGATTAATATTTCTTTTTTCTCAGCCATTAGAACGTCACCCTTTCTACACGCTTCGGCTTATCAAACTGGTCAGGTGTTTCTTTTAATTTATTTTTAACCGCTTCTGGTAAGTCTACTTCTGGTGCTCTTTCATCTAACAACCAAGATTTCACGAAATGTGTAGGTGAAACTTGGAACCATGGCGGTTCTTCCTTGTAGTCGATATCCAGTGCATAATCACTTCTCCTAGCGAACGCGTCTCCTACAGGCGGCTTTATTAAATCTGGTGGTGTACCAGGAATTGCAAGCAACTCTGTTTCATGAGATGTTTCAAGGCTTGGCATAGAAGATAGAAGCCCCCAAGTATACGGATGTTTCGGATTATAGAAAATTTCATCTACTGAACCTGTTTCTACAATTTGTCCACCATACATTACAGCCACTCTATCAGCTACGTTTGCCACAACACCTAAGTCATGGGTGATAAAAATAATTGATGTATCAATCTTATGTTGTAACTCTTTCATCAACTCTAATATTTGAGCTTGTATAGTAACGTCCAAAGCAGTTGTAGGTTCATCCGCTATGAGTATTTTTGGATCACAAGCCAATGCCGTTGCAATAACAATACGTTGTCTTTGTCTACCTGAAAATTGGTGTGGGAAATTATTAAAACGATTCTTTGCGTTAGGCAATCCAACTAATTCTAAAATATCTAATGCCCTTTTCTTAGCATCACTTTTAGATAATTTTTGGTGCTTAATAAGAGGTTCCATAACTTGCTTTCCTATTTTCATAGTTGGATTTAATGAAGTCATTGGATCTTGGAAAATCATCCCTATTTCCTTACCTCTGATTTTTTGCATTTCTTTTTCTTCTAACTTCGCTAAATCTTTACCATCAAATAAAATAGAACCTTCTTTTATTCTGCCTACTTTACTTGGTAGTAATTGCATTAAAGCTTTTGTAGTAACTGATTTTCCCGAACCAGATTCACCAACAATTGCGAGTGTTTCACCTTTATCAAGATAAAAATCTACACCTCTAACTGCTTGTACTTCCCCCGCGTCAATGTCGAAGGAAACTTTTAAGTTATTTACTTCTAAAATTCTCTTAGCCATAATTCATTTCCTCCTTATTATTTACGCATTTTAGGGTCAAAGGCATCTCTTAGACCATCACTGAATAGATAGAAGAATAAGATTAATAAGCTTAATACCACAGCTGGAACAAATAGTTCATGTGGGAAGATCAATAACATCTTTCTTCCTGTATCAACTAGAGAACCTAATGATGCTTGTGGTGCTGGTATACCTAGACCAATAAAGCTTAAGAATGCTTCGAAGAATATTGCACTTGGTACTGTAAACATTGACGTTACAATAATTGGTCCAAGCGTGTTTGGCAAAATATGTTTAAAGATTAATTTATAATTTGATACCCCTAATGTTCTTGAAGCCATTACGAATTCTTGTTCTTTAAGTTTTAAGAATTGTCCACGAACAATACGACTCATACCTAGCCAACCTGTAACGGACATGGCTAAAATAATTGTCCAAATTGACGGGTCGAATAATAACACGAACAAGATAACAACAATTAAGTTTGGAATTGAAGATAATATCTCAAAATACGTTGCATGATATCATCCGTCCTACCACCGAAGTAGCCAGATAAAGCACCGTATATTACCCCAATAAATATATCTAATGCTGCTGCTATTACACCGATGAATAATGATACTTGCGTACCTCTCCATGTACGTGTCCATAAGTCACGTCCTAATTCATCTGTACCAAACCAATAGTTCTCATTTACATTAGATCTTTCGTAAACATCGAAGCCGTCTCTATCTGTACCATCAAATGGCAAGAAAGGAACTTGATCTAATACTGGTATTTTTGGTGGCAAGTTAGCGTGTGACACGTTTTGGTCACTAAACTTATGATCATTCATAAGTGGACCAACTAGTGATAATAAAGTAAGCAGTACTAACCCTATTAAACCAATTACTGCTAATTTATTACTTTTTAGTTGAGCCCAAGCATCTTGCCAGAATGTACGACTCTTTCTTTCAAATTTCTCTTCAACCACTTTGTCTCTACCGTGAAGAACAAACTTTTCAGCCGGCACCCCTTGTGTAGAATGTGTGATTGAGGCATTGTCATAACCGCTATTGTTTAATTTATCTTTCTCATGATCGTTATTAGCCATTATTTTTTACCTCCTTCAACACGAATTCTAGGGTCAATAAGACCATACAATACGTCTACAATAAAGATTGAAATTATAAATAAGAAACTGAATAGTAATGTTAATGCCATAATAACTGGATAGTCATTCGTTTGAATTGAACGTACGAACTGGTCACCTAGTCCTGGCACTCCAAAGATGTTTTCAATTGTCAATGTACCAGTTAAAATCCCAGCTAACATTGGAACAATAATTGTAATAATTGGAATTAAACCATTACGTACAGCATGTCCGAATATTACTCTTGAACTGGACATCCCCTTAGCTCTCGCTAATTCTATGTAATCAGAGCCTAATACCTCAATCATTTCAGAACGTATATAACGTGCAATTGTTGCTGTTACACCTGCTGCTAAAGCTAAGGATGGTAACACTGCAGTCATAAATCCACTCCAACCTGCTACAGGGAAGATTTGCCATTCAACAGCAAATACATATTGTAGCAACACTGCCAGAACGAATGACGGCACCGAAATGAAAATAACTGATAAGAAGGTTGCTCCATAGTCAATAATCGTATTTTGCTTGATTGCGGCCACTATACCGAGCAATAGTCCGGTAATTGTACCTAAAATCATCGCGTATGTACCCATTTCAACAGAGGGTCCTAGTCTTGGTTTTATTAAACTCCAAACTTCTCTGTTATCGTATTGGAATGAAATACCGAAATCACCTTTAGCTACATTTTTTAGGTAATTTGCATACTGTACTATACAGGATCATTCAAACCATACTTTTCGTTTATAATAACTTTTTGTTCTTCTGATAATTTCTCATCGTTGTACGGTGAACCCGGTAACAATTTCATTAAGAAAAATGTTATCGTCATAATTAAAAACAATGATATGAACATATAAAGAATACGTTTCAAAGTGTACTTAACCATTGTTTTGCCTCCAATCCCCTTATCGAATTCATATTTCTTTTAATATTCAGAAATATTTATATACATTATACAGAATTTATTCAACTTAAATCAACACGAATATTCTGAATTTTGAATAAGCATTACCCAATATCTACTTGTTGTTTTATCACAATAAAGCGACAACGCGACCCGATTATTCAATTAATAGGTATAAATATACAATACTAGTATAATAATTACCTATTTTTACAAGTAAAGGATTATTTTATATGTATTTGCATACATAAAATATACATATGTAAAATTACACAAATATTTTTATTAAGTTCCTTAAAATATAAAAAATATTTTTCAATCTGTTATAATACAATTAATTCTTAACGTTAGAGGTAGGTAATTATGAAATTTTGGAGTATTTTTACCTTCAGTTACATAGGCATATTTTTAATTTTATGTTTAGTATTTATGAAGGATTTGGATCAAGCGAGTAATATTTTCTTTTATATGATGACTATTTTATTTGCAGTTAGTTGGCTTATTGCAATGAAACAGGATGGTGTTGGAGAAGTATCTAGACAAGCAATACGTAAATTTAACTTTCACATGAAATCTAAAGCTTCACAATCATATTTAGAAGACGATGAAGTAATGAATCCAAATATGAAGGATATAAATCTTAAAGAAAGAAATGTATATGATTGGGTGATACCGTTTGTTGTTATTAGTACTGTATTTTTTATCATATCTATTATAATAGGATTTTTAGTTTAGCTGATTGTTCGTGTTAATTAATATCGTCAATGAATTACCGTAAGTTGTCTAGTGCGCTTCCTTATGTAGAGTGCGCCAAAAGTTCAACACACAAGTAAAAAACAGGCTGGGACAAAATCATGTCTCAGCCTGTTTCATTATAATGTTAGCAAACAACCGTGAGGCGATAATGTTGCACGTGGACCTTGTCTTGCAACATTCATAAGCAATAAACATTATCCACAAAAAAGCTGAGACATTCGTTAAAAATGTCTCAGCGTTCTATATTATTGAAATTTTTTAAAGATTAATACTGCGTTGTGTCCACCAAATCCAAGGCTATTACTCATTGCATATTCAATGTCTAAATTAGCCGCTTCATTAGGTGTAATATCTAAGTTAATTTCTGGGTCTGGTGAAGTTGCATTTATTGTTGGTGCAACGATACCATTTTGTATAGATAAGCCTGTTAAAATAGCTTCTACTGCTCCTGTTGCACCTAATAAGTGTCCCATCATTGATTTTGTAGAACTTATTTTAAGATTTTTAGCTGCTTCGCCAAACGTAGAGTTGATTGCTAATACTTCGTATAAGTCACCAATTGGTGTACTTGTACCATGAGCATTTAAATATTGAATGTCTGCAGCTTTAATACCTGCATCCTCAATAGCCGCTTGCATTGCTCTAGCACCGCCTTCACCATTTGGAGATGGTGCTGTAATATGGTATGCATCACCTGTTGAACCGTAGCCAACAACTTCAGCATAAATATGAGCCCCACGAGCTTTAGCTGATTCTAATGACTCTAATACAACAACTCCAGCGCCTTCTCCCATAATGAATCCATCTCTTCCTTCTTGGAATGGACGGCATGCTGAGTCTCTATCTGGATTAGTAGATAATGCTTTGTTAGCACTGAAACCAGCCATAGCCATTTCAGTAATTGGTGCCTCTGTTCCACCAGCTATCATAACATCAGCATCTCCACGTTGAATGATTTTGAAAGCATCACCAATTGAATTTGTACCTGTAGCACATGCTGTAACAGTACAACCATTTGGCCCTTTAGCTCCTAAATCAATAGAAACTTGTCCTGTAGCCATATCTGGAATCATCATAGGTACGAAAAATGGGCTTACACGTTTTGGTCCACGTTTTAACAACATATTATGAGAGTATTCGAAAGTTTCCATACCACCTATACCAGAACCAATCCATACTCCTACACGGTTGCTATTCTCATCAGTAATTTCATATTTAGAATCTTTTAAAGCTTCACGTGCAGCTACAATCGCATATTGAGTAAATCTATCCATCTTACGGTATTCTTTTTTAGGAATGTGATTTTCAATATCGAAGTCTTTTAATTCACCTGCTAATTTAGCTGGAAATTCAGATACATCAATTCTTGTGACTTCATCTATTCCGTTTTCGCCGTTGATTGCATTTTTCCATGTTGTAGGGACGTCATTACCCAAAGGATTTAACGTTCCTAAACCAGTCATTACAACACGTTTTTTTTCTGTCATTATTAAATTTCCTCCTATTTACCCCAGCGTAACGTTATGGCACCCCAAGTTAGGCCGCCACCAAATCCTACTAGGACTAAAGTATCATTATCTTTTATTTTACCTTGTTCTATTTCATATGCAATACTTAAGGGTATTGAAGCTGCTGAAGTATTGCCATATCTATCAACAGTTACACTCATTTTTTCTTTCTCAATACCTAATCGATCTCTTGCTGACTCCATAATTCTAATATTCGCTTGGTGAGGCACGAACATATCAACATCTTCTGGTTCAAGACCTGCTTTTTCTACAACTTTAGTAGATGCTTCCCCCATAATTCTCACTGCAAATTTAAACACTTCACGGCCGTTCATTTGTATCGTATTAGCGTCCATATCTTGGTATAAATATGGTCCTCCATTCCCATCAGAACCTAATTCAACACCGAGTATACCTCTTCCTTCAGATACTTCTCCAATGACAGCTGCTCCAGCTCCATCTCCAAAAAGAATCGCTGTGCTACGATCATTCATGTCTGTTATTTTTGTTAATTTATCAGCACCTACTACTAAGACATTTTTATAAAGTCCCGAACTAACAAATTGTTGAGCTGTAACAATTCCATAAATGAAGCCTGTACATGCTGCTAATTGATCCATTGAAGGGATTTTATTTAAACCTAATCTTTTTTGTAATGTTGTAGCTACAGTTGGAAATGGTTTATCTCCAGTAGAAGTAGCAACTATAATCATTTCAATTTCATCTTTATCAAGACCAGAATCTTCAATAGCTCTCACTGCAGCTTCATATGCTAAATCACTTGTATCTTCGTCCTCCGCAGCAAAACGTCTTTCTTTAATACCTGTCATTTTTCTAATCCACTCATCTGAAGTATCTAAATAACTTTCAAAATGTGCGTTTGTTACTACACGTTCTGGTGAATATGCACCAAAACCTTTTATACCAATATCCATTAGAGACACCTACTTATAATCTGTTATTATTATCAGGTACTAATTTATCATACTTTTACTATTACATACAAGTCAATTAACTTTACCCAAATATTTAAATCGTTTTCATGATTAAAGGTATACATTTTATAAAAAGTTAATTATAATGAAATGTATGATACTAAATGTAACGGAGGAAAAGATATGCATTATATTATGACGTTTATATGGGCATTCTTGTTATCACAAATGATTAACTTTGTATTACATAGTTTAGGCGGTTCTGAAGCATCTATTAATGTTCTTAACCCTACTATTTATGCTATCGTTTTTACAGTTGTAGTTATATTATTCAGCCTAACAATAGGCAAATCTGAACCTAAAGAACAGGTTGATCACCAATAATTTTACATCAAAAAATCCCACCAATGCAATTTATTGGTGGGACTTTTTATTAATTATTCATTTACTTCAAATTTTACTTCTTCATTTTCAAGATGTACGTTAACTTGAGTTCCTTCTTTTAATTCTTTACCAATCATTAGTCGAGCTAAAGGTGTTTCAATTTGTCTTTGAACAAATCGTTTCAATGGTCTTGCACCAAATTGTGGTTCGTATGCTTCTTTTGCAATCCATTCTTTAACATCTTGATCTACATTTATCTTAATATGTTGGTCTGTTAATCTAATATTTAAATTAGTGATAATGTGATCAACGATAAAGCTCATATCTTTAACAGACAATGGTTTGAATAATACGATGTCATCCATTCTATTTAGGATTTCCGGTTTGAAATGAGCATGTAAACTATCTGTTACTTGTTTTTTAGCTGATTCTTCAATTTCTCCAGATTCAGTTACGCCATCTAATAAGAATTGAGAACCAATATTACTTGTCATAATAATAATTGTGTTTTTAAAGTCAACACTTCTTCCTTTTGCGTCAGTTAATCTACCTTCATCTAATAATTGTAGTAACACGTTAAATACGTCATTATGCGCTTTTTCAATTTCGTCTAGTAGTATTACTGAATATGGCTGTCTTCTAACAGCTTCAGTTAATTGACCGCCTTCTTCATATCCTACATAACCTGGAGGCGCACCAATTAATCTAGCGACAGAATGTTTCTCCATGTACTCACTCATATCAATTCGAATCATATGTTTTTCAGAATCAAACAATGTTGCTGCTAATGTTTTAGCAAGTTCTGTCTTACCAACCCCTGTTGGTCCTAAGAATAAGAAACTACCGATAGGTCTGTTTGGATCTTTAATACCTGCTCTAGCTCTTACTACTGCATCCGCTACTAAATCAACTGCTTCATCTTGACCTACTACACGTTCATGTAGAATATCAGACAATTTTAGAAGTTTTTCTCTTTCAGTTTCTACTAATCTCGATACAGGTATACCTGTCCATTGGCTTACGATATAACCGATTTCTTCGTCAGTTACGATTTCTCTTATTAAACGATCATGGTCATCGCCATTTTCTTCAGCGAAACTATCTTCTAATTCTCTTAATTCCGCTTCAATTTGTGGTATTTTACCGTGTTTAAGTTCAGCAGCTTTACCTAAATCATATTGATTTTCTGCATTTTCTAATGCTTTTTTACTTTCATCTAATTCTGCTCTTTTATCTTGTAATGATTTAATTTGTTCTTTTTCTTCTTCAACTTTACTTTGTAATTGCTGTTGTTTTTCTTTTTCATCAGCAAGTTCTTTTTGAAGTTCTTCTAATCTTATTTGACTTGCTTGATCTGATTCAGATTTTAATGCATTTTCTTCAATTTCAAGTTGCATTACACGACGATTTACAGCATCTAATTCAGTTGGATTAGATCCCATTTCAGTTCTAATTGTTGCACATGCTTGGTCTACTAAATCAATCGCTTTGTCAGGTAAAAATCTGTCCGTAATATAACGATCAGATAATTCTGCTGCTGCCACTATTGCTCTATCTTGGATTCTAACACCATGGTGAACTTCATATCTTTCTTTTAAACCTCTTAAAATAGAAATTGTATCTTCTAAATCTGGTTCACTAACATTTACTTTTTGGAATCTACGTTCTAATGCAGAATCTTTTTCAATGTATTGACGATATTCGTTTAAAGTTGTTGCACCAATACAATGTAATTCACCTCTAGCAAGCATAGGTTTTAACATGTTACCTGCGTCCATAGCACCTTCTGTCTTACCAGCGCCGACTAACATGTGGATTTCGTCGATGAATAATAGAATCCGCCCTTCAGAATCTTTAACTTCTTTCAAGACAGCTTTCAATCTTTCTTCAAATTCACCTCTATATTTTGCACCAGCAACTAATGCTGATAAGTCCAATTCAAAAATTGTTTTATCTAAAAGTGATTCAGGAACGTCTCTTTTTACAATACGTTGAGCTAACCCTTCAACGATTGCTGTTTTACCTACACCTGGTTCACCGATTAATACTGGGTTGTTTTTAGTTTTACGGCTTAAAATTCGTATAGTATTTCTAATTTCTTCGTCTCTTCCGATAACTGGATCCATTTTGCCTTTTCTGACTTCTTCTACTAAATCTCTTCCATATTTTGATAATGCTTCATATTGTACTTCTGGATTTTGTGATGTCACTCGATTTCCTCCCCTGATTTTATTTATAATTTCGTTTACAACTTCCTTTTTGTTTCCGACAAATTCTTGAGTCGTTTGATCAACTTCAATTGCTGCTTTTAATAGATGTTCCATAGACATGAAATCATCTTGCATTTCTTCTTTAATTTTATCTGCTTTATTAAATAACTCATTTAGTTTAGGTGAAATATATTGTCCGTATTTAATATTGTCACCTTTCACTACAGAATATTGATTTAATTTCTTATTATATGCTTCTTCCAAATCTTCTGTATCAATATTTGCTCTATCTAAAGTTCTTTTAAAAATACTTTCGTCTTCATTTAATGCTGATAATAATACAGCTTCGATTTCAATATTTTGTAGTTGTTGAGATTGAGATAATTGTTGTGCTTTTTCAATAACACTTTGCACTGAATATGTCATTTGATTAATATCCAAATGTATCACCTCTTTAATTTTTAACGGTCAATATAGTTTGACTATCTTTGACCTATTTTTATTATATACTGTTTGACCTTCTTTGACAAATATAAAGCTTTTAAATTTTCCAACCTTTACAATTACATTATATGGTAAAATATAATTGAATAATACTTACGGGAAGTGATCATTTGCAAACGACATACACAGAAGCAACTTCAGTAATTGAGTATATTATATCTCATGGTCAGCGTATGCATTTTAATGCTCACAATTATATATACCATTCTGGAGACCTAAGTAATCACATTTATGTTGTAATTGAAGGAAAAGTTATTCTTCACCGTATTATGGAAGATGGAAAAGAGTTCAACACGAAATTAATTGGTCCGAGGAGCATATTCGGTTCTACTACACTATTTTGTGGCAGAAAGACTCACACTCTATCCGCAAAAACAAAAGAAAATGCAACCATTATTAAATTACCGAAAAAAGATTTTGAAGAAGCTATTTTAAATGACGAAGTGCTTAAATATGAATGGTTGCTATGGGTGCAAAACGAAAATGAAAAACATGAATATCAAATTAGAGATATTTATACACTTGGCAAAACAGGAGGATTCTATTCTGTTCTTATTAAACTAGCAAATACTTATGGTGTCGCAGATGAAGAAGGCATATTAATAAATGTCGAATTAACTAATCATGAATTAGCGAATTTTTGTAATGTCACAAGAGAAAGCGTTAATCGTATGTTAAGTCATTTAAAAAAAGAAAATATTGTATCTGTTAAACATAAAACGATTATCATTAAAGATTTAAATTATTTAAAAAACGCTATTAACTGCGATAATTGTCCCCTATCTATTTGTAGAATAGAATAAAAAAACAGGTTGAGACATTTATATATCTCAGCCTGTTTTTCTTTTATAATATTAACTAACGCCCAGTGCTATTTTAGCATAGCGTGACATTTTGTCTTTATCCCAAGGTGGTGTCCAAACAATATTTACTTCAGTTTCTTTGATTTCAGGTAATTCAGCTAATGCTGTTTTAACCATATCAACGATTTGCGGCCCCATTGGACAACCCATTGAAGTTAATGTCATCTCTACTGTACATAATCCTTCGTCGTCTAAATCAATATTATAAACAAGACCTAAGTTAACGATATCAATTCCAAGCTCTGGGTCAATAACATTCTCCAATGCTCCTAAGATGCTTTCTTTCATTGCTTCTTCCATGTTTTTCACCTCATTCTAAAAGTTACTATATATAATATATCAAATTTAAAGCGTACGATAAAGAAAATGATATGATATTATAGTGTAAGAAGATAGAAAAAAAGATAGGAGTTATCGGTATGGACAAACATTTAATCTGCTTAGATTTAGACGGTACTTTATTAACAGATGAAAAGAAAATCCCAACTTATACGAAGAGGGTATTACAATATTTAAAAAAATCTGGTCATGAAATTATCATTTCCACTGGTCGACCATATCGAGCGAGTATAGATTATTATAATGCTATGCAGATGAATACACCTATCATCAATTTTAATGGCGCACTTATTCATCATCCTCATGACAATCGTTTCGAACCCGTACATGAACAATTAGACGCTCGAATTGCGACAAAAATTTTCAACGATGTGAGTAAATTAAATATAAAAAATATAATCGCTGAAGTGCGTGATCAAGTTTATATTAATAACTATGATCAAACTTTATTCGAAGGTTTTAGCATGGGCGACCCAGAAATCAAATATGGAGAACTAGATAAATTATTACCTGAATCTCCGACAAGTTTATTAATACAAGCGGAAGATGACGAGATTCCTCGAATTAAAAGACATTTAAGCAAATATTATGCTGAACATATAGAACATCGTCGTTGGGGTGCACCCTTCCCTGTAATTGAAATCGTTAAAAAAGGAATTAATAAAGGGAAAGGTGTAAAATATGTCGCTGAATATTTAGACATTGATTTTGATAATATTATCGCTTTTGGAGACGAAGATAATGATTATGAAATGATACAATTTGCTAACTATGGTGTGGCTATGGGAAATGCGATACCTGAATTAAAAGAAATAGCAAATGACGTTACAGACACGAATAATGCTGATGGTATTGGAAAATACTTAAATAATTATTTTGATTTAAATATGTAGGGGGTTATATAAATGAAAATGATAGTTGATAGTGGTTCTGATTTAACATTAGAACAAATTAAAGAGCATGATTTTTACTTTTTACCATACGGTATCGTGATTGATGATGAAAGTAAGGTCGATCAATATGAAATATCTAATGATGAAGTATTAGCAGCTATAAAAGAAAATAAACACCCTAAGACAAACCAAGCAACTATGGAACAGATGACTAAAGTTTTCACTGAAGTAGCAGAAAAGAAAGAAAAAGCTATTTACTTAGCATTCAGCAGTGCTTTAAGTGGTACATATCAAACAGCATGTTTAGTCAAAGAACAAATCAAAGATGAATATCCTGATTTAGACCTTACAATTTATGATACATTAAGTGCTTCTATGGGTCTTGGTAAAATGATTTTAGATGTGCAAGATAAAATTAATCAAGATTATTCATTTGAAGAAATTGATGAATATATTAAAAACAAACTAGAAAAAATTAGACATTTATTTACTGTTAAGGATTTAAAATATTTAGCAAGTGGTGGTAGATTATCTAAAGGACAAGCATTTTTAGGTACATTACTAAACATTAAACCATTACTCCATGTTGAAGAAGGTAAACTTGTACCAATTGAAAAGTATCGCGGTTCAAAAAAGTTATGGCATGCGATAATTGAAAAAATGAAAAACGAAAATAGCGATTATAGTGATCAAACTATTTATATAACACATTCTGATGATTTAGAAGAAGCGGAGAAAATCAAAGAATTAATGGTCGAATCATTAAAACCAAAAGATGTTAATATATCTGACATTGGTCCTGTTATTAGTTCACATACTGGAAGTGGTACTGTTGCCATTTTCTATTATAAGGAGTGACCGACATGAATAAAATTATAGTTATAGGTGCTGTTGCTGGTGGCGCAACTGTCGCATCACAAATTAGAAGACTTGATAATGAAAGTGAAATCGTCGTATACGAAAAAGATAGAGACATGAGCTTCGCTAATTGCGGTTTACCTTATTATTTAGGTCAAGTCGTTGAAGATAGAGATTACATGTTATCTGCAACACCAGAACAATTCAAAGAAAAGAAAAATATAACCGTAAAAACTTTTCATGAAGCCATTGCTTTAAATGATAAAGAAAAAACAATTACGATTAAAAATCATGAAACAGGCGAAACATTCGAAGATAAATATGACCAGCTTATATTAAGTCCAGGATGTAGAGCTAATCAACTACCTGTTCAATCTGATAGATTATTTACGTTAAGAAATTTAGTAGATACTGATAAAATCGAACAATTTATAGAAGAAAAAAATGTTCAATCTGCTCTTATAATTGGTGCAGGTTATGTCAGTTTAGAAATATTAGAAAATCTTTATTACAGAGGTATTGATGTTACTTGGATTCACAGAAGCGATCATATTAATAAAAGTATGGATAAAGACTTGAACCAATCTATATTTGATGAAATTGAAGATCGCGCTATCAATTACCGTTTAAATGAAGAAGTAACAAATGTAGAAGATCGCACGGTATCATTTAAATCTGGAAAAGTAGAAGAATACGATTTAATCATTGCTGGAGTTGGTATTAAACCTAATAGCGACTGGTTACAGTCCTCCTCAGTTCAATTAAACGATAAAGGATATATTCCAGTAAATGAATTTTTCGAAACAAATGTTCAAGATGTATATGCGCTTGGTGATGTCATCGAAACATTTTATCGCCATACTAAAAAACGTACAAGTATCACACTAGCATGGGGTGCGCATAGAGCGGCAGGATTGATTGCTGAAAACTTACAAATTAATAAACAGAATGATAGAGCTTCATTTAAAGGCCTTTTAGGTACGAATATCGTTCGCTTCTTTAATTATGCATTAGCAAGTGTCGGTGTTACTGAAGCGGAATTAAAACAATACGATTATTCAGTAGTAGAACAAACTCAAAAACAGCATGCAGGATATTACCCAAATGCTGAACCACTAACATTGCGCGTTTATTTCGATAAAGAAACTCGTAAAATATTAAGAGCTTGTGCGGTTGGTAAAGACGGAGCCGATAAACGAATCGATATTCTCTCAACAGCTATTATCGGTGGTTTAACAGTAGATGAATTAAAAGAAATTGAAATTGCATATGCCCCACCTTTCTCTAGTCCAAAAGATATCGTGAATATGATAGGATACAAAGCACAAAATAAATAAGTAACTAGAGCGAATTAATCGAGCGTATGATGATTAATAAAATTTAAATAAACACGTTATCCCCCACTAAAGTTAGTATAACTGCACTTTAGTGGGGGGTTTTATATTATAGCGATGTGGTTATATATTTGAGTCGGGATATAAATCGCTTATAATATGGGCGATATGTTGCACGTGGGCCGCGTCTTGCAATATTCGGAGGCGCTATGTTGCACGTGGAGCGCATCTTGCAATATTCGGGGGTGCTATGTTGCACGTGGACATCGTCTTGCAATATTCGGAGGCGCTATGTTGCACGTGGAGCGCGTCTTGCAACATTCGGAGGCGCTATGTTGCACGTGGACATCGTCTTGCAATATTCGGGGGTGCTATGTTGCACGTGGACATCGTCTTGCAATATTCGGGGGTGCTATGTTGCACGTGGACATCGTCTTGCAACATTCGGAGGCGCTATGTTGCACGTGGGACTCGTCTTGCAACATTCGGTTACTCTTATTGTCACTTCTCACCAAACGTGTCAACAACGATACTCTTATTGTCACTTCTCACCAAACGTGTCAACAACGATACTCATATTGTCACTTCTCGCTAAACGTGTCAATAACGATACTCTTATTGTCACTTCTTGCAAAACGTGTCAACAATAATATCACAACAACACCATAACTACACCCTACCTTATACTTCGTTCACTACATCAACCGACTTTTTACCTCGTTATTCAATACATACAAATATATACATTAAAAAGGACCTTTTCGTTTGGATTCGCAAACGTAAAGGTCCTTTTTCTTATTAAATTTATTTATTCATTTTTTGTTTTTTACTTTTTCGGGATACTAAATATATAAATAAACCAAATAATACGACAACCATTATTGCAGCTACGAAGTAAGTGTTATTTAAACCTCGCTCTTTTATTATCGCGTATAATTCTGTTTCTTCACGATCAGTTATCAAATTATATTCATTGTTTTTCTTCTTAATGTTATCTCCTACAATTAATCCAGAAAGCATTTTATTTTTTTCAATATCTTCCCCTGATATTGTTACTTTTTTAGATTTGCTTGAGTCATTAACATTAAGAATATAATCTATTGTATTTGTATCATAATAATACAACATCGTTCCTTTATCATGAGGTAATACTTTAACTGTTCCTTCAAATAATTCTTGATACTGTTTAAAAGTATTTGAAACCTTTTCTAAGTATTCTACTACTTCTTTATCCGTTCTAAAGTTCTGCAGTTGGTTGATTGTTTCTATTTTACTACCGTTTGCAGCTATTTCAGTCCCGTAATTCATCATAATTGGGCCTTTATATCCCCACATATAAGTCATTAATTGTTTTATACGTGTGCCAGGGAACATATTTTCATCAGCTGCATGTTTAGTAAATCGTTCTGTGAACCAAGTATCTGCCATTAGTACTTCATTACTTTTATTATATGTAGGTATATCAGTATTTACATTTTTAAAAGCGTCTTGCAAAGAGGTTCTCATGTTATTTGATGATAAATGTGTAAAGTTGTTAGCTTTTATACCGTCTTTATTGATAATACCGTAAGATTCAACACCTTCAGGTATAAACTCTTCTGCATCTATACCATCTTGAACAATATTCATAGATACCCCATCAACTTGATATTCTTCAACAAAAGATTCTACTTTTGCTTTATACAATCCTTGGTTTTCAGGATCTTTTAAATCTATAAATTTATCATCTTTGAAATATGATTTTTGTATATTATTTAAATCGCCATCAATAGATTTATTGAATTCTGACGTATAAGTAACAGGCATATCTACTACAATTTCCATATCTTTTTGATGTATTTTATCGATTAGTGATTTAAAGGCTTTCTCCCCACCTAACACTTTATCAATACCATCATAGTTCTTTACTTTATAACCTAAAAAGTCATTTTTATCGTGTTCAAATACTGGCGATATATGTATCGTATTAAATCCCATATCATGTATATATTCTAGTTTAGATGATATTCCTTGAAAGTCCCCACCTAAAGGAAGATCGTTAGATTTATCATTATTCTTTATCATTTTATTATTCTCATTGTTTCCGTTCATAAATCTATCTACGACTAAACTATATATTCTAGGATATTTTACATCTTCATATTCTTCTTCTTCAGCAAAAACATATCCACTAAAAATTGGCGCCATTAACATGACACTTAAAACTAACTTTGTCCATTTTTTCATATACTCAACCCTCTTTATTACCCAATTATCTCTATTATACTAAAACGTTTACTTTACTGATAGCCCATCATGAAATTGTCATAAAAAAAGATTGCTAGTAACTAGCAATCTTTTAAATAAAATTATCCGAAATGTAATACGCCCATTGGTAAGTAACTACCAAGTAGAATTGTAAGTACCATAGCGATAATTGTGGCTATTAAGAAACCTTGACTGTTTTTGTTCTTTTTCTTTTTAGCAATAGTCATTTCGATTAAGCCAATTACGATAAGTCCTAATAATAATTTAATACCGTATAGCATGCCGTCGATACCCATAGCTTGAATAAATAATACAACACCAGAAACAAGTGTAAATACCATAAACAATCTTAAGACCATATGAACTGGTTTATTTGTAACTTTAACATAGACTACGAAGAATAAAATAATTGTTACTAACCAACTAAAAATATGGAAATGTGTCAATTTAAGTTCCCCCTAAATATTAATATTTCTATTCCAATAAGCATTATAACATAGTAACTAAAAGAAACATCTAAAATTTAGCGTCCTTATTTAAATTTCACTTATAATTCACATTTTATACAAAATTAAATTTCATGAAATTCGAATTTAACAAAAATCTTTAAAATTTCGATTACCATTATAAATAATAAGAGCCTGAGACATTAATTATGTCCCAGACTCTATGCCAGTATTTATAAATTATTTTTCGCTTATAAATGTTGTTAAAGTACCGATACCATCAATCGTTACTTTTACTTCATCACCTGGTTGTAAGAATTGTGGCGGATTCATACCAGCGCCAACACCTGCTGGCGTTCCTGTAGCAATAATGTCTCCAGGATGTAACGCAACATATTTAGAAATTTCTGCGATTAATTCGTCAATTTTTAAAATCATTTCGTTTGTATTGCCATCTTGTCTAATTTCATTATTTACTTTCGTAACAATGTTTACGTCTTCTGGCATTGGTAACTCATCTTTAGTTACGATATATGGACCCATTGGGCAACCGCCTGTTAATGATTTAGATAAGAATGCTTGATCGTGTTCTTTTTGAGCTTTTCTATCAGTAATATCATTAATAATCGTATAACCATATACGTAGTCTAATGCTAAACCGCGTGGTATTTTTTCTCCTGATTTACCTATTACAACTCCTAGTTCACCTTCGTAATCTAATTTTTCTGTTACATCTTGGTGATTTGGAATTGTTGCATTATCACCAGTTAATGATGATGCTGCTTTAGTAAATACATATAATCTATTTACTTCATTATTTAATTCTTCAGCGTGTTTTTTGTAATTACGTCCGAAAGCAATCACATTATTTGTTGGCGTAACGGGTGGTAAAAACTCAATGTCTTCAAAGCTATATTTATAATCGGCTTTTTGAGCAGTTTCTTCTACATTAACTACAGCTTTTCTTACCGCTTCTTGAAAATCAACATTAACATTTTCTTGTAAGCCTTCTAATAATGTTTTTGGATTAAATTTTTCTTCTCCAAAGTCTTGGAACACCTTGCGTAAATCCCATACTGCATCTTCTCTTTTTACTTTAACACCATATGAAGTAATATCGTTATATTTAAAAGTTAAAAATTTCATCCACTCTGTCAGCTCCTTCTTGTTCTTGTGACCCATTATACCGAATTTTTTGATAAATCGCATTATTTTCAAACTATTATTTTAAATATGTTACTTTTCTCCATACTTTTTCAATTGGTCCTTGCTTGAATTTTTTTAAATAAAAATGACTTGCAACCAATTGTACAGCGAATATAGCTAGTGCAATCAGATAAATTGTAGATACTGATAATTTACCGTATAAACTAAAACCAATGCCATAAAATATAAACATACAAATAATACTTTGTGTAATATAAGTTGTTAAACTTAATTTACCTATATTTTGAAGTGGTGATAATATTTTTCGAACTGTTTTATCTTCACACAATAATACGAAGAAGATAATATAACTCAATGCTACAATCGGTCCACCTAACATTTGACTGATTAATTGTGAAATCGTTGAACCAGCATGCATAATTTGAATCATTTTAACACATAGTCCTAAAATAAATACCACTATTCCTACGATAATATAGAGATTTTTATGTTGTGTAATTTTGTTAAACCAATTACTCTTATGTGCATAAATACCAAATAGCATTATAGGTAAAATACTAAAAGGTCCTACTAAAATAACATTTAAAATATTCATACCAAAATATTTTAAATTAAATCCCATAATTGATAAATAATCACTACTTATTAATATGTTATTTACACGTTCTAATTCTTGTAAACCAACAAAATTTTCTAGTTCTGTAACATCTTGCAATAACACCATAGGTAAGATATACAATAGCGCAAGTATACCGAAACCTATTGATAATCCTACTAATGAATAACTTGGTTTTAGTCTAACAAATATAATCGCTATAAAACCAAGTAAAGCATATGTTGCGAGTATGTCTCCATAGAATAGAAAAATACCATGAATAACACCTAGCAACAGTAAGAATAGTAATCTTCTTATAATCATTGGATAATAATCAATATTTCTTTTTATACTATTATCGTACATAATTGATAAACCATATCCAAATAAAAACGCAAATATTGGATAAAATGAAGCAATAATAAATAATGAACTTACTTTAAACAAAGCACCGTCTTGATGTTGGAAAAACTCAAATGGATTAATCACTTGATAAGGATATGCAAATGTTAAAATGTTCATTAATATAATCCCTAGTAAGCTAAAACCTCTCAACGCATCTATACTAAATATTCTTTCTTTCGCCATTAATTGCTCTCCTTGATGTGTTTCGTACCATATTGGAAGAAATATAAATATCCTTCAACAGGTTGTTGTAAAATTGTTTCTAATGTTTTTTTATAGTATTGCATTTGTACTTCATATTTCTTCATCATTGTTTCTGCTACTTCTTCTTTAGTTTTTCCTCGACGTACAATAAATGCATCTGTCTTATAGTCTATAAATGAAACTTTCCCATCTTTGATAAAAATACAGTCTATCATCCCTTGGATAATTGGTTTATTATCATCTTGTTTAATATTTAACTTAACATCTTGATCAATATCATTTTGGCCAACTACAAATGGTACTTCTCTTATAACTTTATCTGCATCTACTAAACATTCATATAAATTGGAATGTGTAAATGCATGAACAAGATCTAACCTTAAATCACCGATTGCATCTTCTGGTAGCACTCCTTGATCAATTAATGATTGTACAAATGGTTTTATTTCATCCTCTTTTAAACCACCTTTTTGAAGTGGAAGATGTTGCATTACTGCATGCATTAATGTACCAATTTCAGCACTATCCCGTTTTTCTTTTGATAAGAATTTAGGTCGATCATAAGACCTAACACCAACTTGATATTGTCTTACAATTTGATAGTCGGTCCCCGCTTCCTCTGTTTCTTTTTGACGCTTTATTTCAGAAACTGACTGTTTAGCGGCAATATTTAATAAATCTTTATTTGGATATTCATAACTAATTTGTTCTAATATTTGGTCCTTCTTATCTGAAGGTCTATAGTTTAATAAGTTTTCTAATGTTGGTTTATCTTCATCTGCAATATCTTCGTCTACATTTTCTTCTTCTTTAATGATGTTTATATTAAATTTTTCACTTTGATCAGTTGTAAATGGAATAGCATTAGATAGGCCTTTTTGTTTTGACTTTGCTAGTATTGTACCAATTAGATCAAATGGAGATTTAGCGCTCATTCTGAAGCCAGGGTCCAACATACCATGTTGGTTCGCTTGAATAAGACCTAACTTATCTATTGCTTCTTCATTTTTAACGCGACCAATTAAATATAGACCTTCTTTCGCTCTAGTTAATGCAACATAAATTAATCTCATTTCTTCTGAAATCATTTCAGTTTCATTAATGTTTTTGAAAATAATCGAAGCAAGTGATGGATAGATTATTTCGTTCTCAACATCATAGTAATTTAACGCCATACCATATCGATTGTTTAATACAACGGGCTTACTTAAGTCTTTACGATTAAACTCTCTTTTCGTACCTGAATAAATAACAAATGGAAATTCTAACCCTTTACTACTATGAATTGTCATCATCCTCACAACATCATCGTTAGGACCGATAACACTCTCTTGGCCAAAATCTTGTCCACGTTCAATTAGTTCATCAATAAAACGAATAAATTGGAATATCCCTCTAAGACTTGAAGCTTCAAATTGTACCGCTTTATTTAGTAAACCGTATAAGTTCTGTCTACGCTGAACTCCACCTGTTAGACCACTATAATATGCTATCAAATAATAATCGTTATATAACTGATCTAATAATTGCCACACAGGTATAGACTTACTTAACGTTTGGTAACCTTTAAGCTGAGATAAAAATTGATTGAGTTTTTCTACAAGTTGCTCGTCTGCTTCTGGGTGCTTAACATACTGATGTATAGAATCTAGATAATAGACTTCTTGTGGTGCTTTATTTCTTATTTCTGCTAATTCATCTTCTTTAAATTGAAAAGCAACAGAACGCATAAGTCCGACTAAATATTTATCTTGTAACGGGTTATCGATAACTCTTAAGAACGAAAGCATTAATCTAACTTCATTTTGTTCAAAATAACCTTCTTTAGTTTGAACATAAAATGGAACATTAGCGTCTTTAAACACTTGTTGTAAATGCATAGCATTTCCGTAACCACGTTCTAAAATGACGATGTCTTTATAAGTTGCAGGTCTATATTCTTTCGTTTTCCTATCATATACGCTTTTATTTTCCAGTATATATTGGACTTTTTCTACTACATGTTTAGCTTCAATTAAATTATTATCTGTTTCTTCAAAGGATTCTTCAACTAAAATATCCATTTCTAATGGTGTTTCTTGCTCGTCATAATCTGCACCATAATAAAGTTTAGCTTCATCGTTATATTCTATTTCCCCAACTTCTTCGTCCATCATATGAGAGAAGATAAAATTGGTATTATCTAACACTTCTCTTCTAGACCTAAAGTTTTTAGATAAATCTATAACTTTTCCAGTTTCATTTCCATCAGAATTGAAGCGTTTATATTTTTCTATAAACAACTCAGGTTCTGCTTGTCTGAATTTATAAATTGATTGTTTAACGTCACCAACCATAAATAAATTACCATTGGATTCGTCACCTGTTTTTATACAATTAATGATAGCTTCTTGTACTCTATTCATGTCTTGATATTCATCGACAAGTATTTCCTCGAAATGTTCTCTGTATTGTAGAGCTATTTCAGAAGGTTCTCCATCTTCATTTGTTAAAATATCTAACGCTAAATGTTCATAATCTGAAAAATCTATAATACGTTTATTTTGTTTCAGTTTTCTAAAGTATCGAATAATATCTTTAGTCACTTCAGCAAGTACTTCAACACGAGGTGCGATACTTTGCATATCTTGGATTAAATAATCTCTTTCTCGACTTAAATAGTTATTGTTCAAGTCGTTTAACTCATTAATATATTTTTTATGATAATCTTTCCCTAATTCAAGTAGTTGTTCGTCGCCTTCATTTTCCTTTTTAACTTTGCTAGAGTTCATAGGTATTTTTTTCTTTTTCAAATCGTTGCTAATACTCTCTAATGATTTCGTACCTTCGATTACTTCATCAATCCACACACGCTCTCCTTCAAGATATGTCATGTGCGCATCAACAGCATTTAAATTTTGATAACAATCTATAGATTGATATAGAACATTTTTAGCACTGTTTAATTTCCTTTTTATCATTTCATCCATCATTTGAAAGTATAAATGATCTTGATTTAAGTTGTAATATGGTTCATCTAATGAATCTAACCATTCAAAAGGTTTAGCATGCGCAATGCTAAATCGATATAAACTTTTCACAATTGTTCGCAGTTGGTCGTCTGAACGGTCATTCGATAGATGTTCAACTAAATCTATAAATGATTGTTCATTTTTTTCATAATAACTTTCTAATACATCATCAATCGCTTGTTCTAAAAGCACTATTCCTTCAACTTCGTTAGCTGTTCTAAAGTTTGGATCAATATCAATCTCATCATAATGAGCTTTAATAAGAGATAAACAAAAGCTGTGAAGTGTCGATATTTGTGCTTGGTGAATTTTAATTCTTTGTGATTTTAAATGCTCATCTTCTGGATGTTTAGTACTTTCTTTTTGAATAGCGGCATTTACTCTCGCTTTCATTTCTCTAGCACTTGCGTTTGTAAAAGTAACGACTAACAATCTATTAACATCTTGTTTATTACGCATGATTTTTTGAATGATGCGTTCCACAAGTACAGCTGTCTTACCGCTTCCGGCTGCAGCGGCTACAAGTATATCTTGACCTTCAGAGTATATTGCATTCCATTGATCATCAGTCCATTGTGCATCATGTGGCTTTTTTGGAATAGATATCATTCGTCTTCTTCCTCCTCTCTTAACATATTTATAAGTTCATCTTTACTTAAAGTATGATCAATTCTTCTATATTGATGTGCGTCCGTAATAGGATCGATATGACAAACTGACTTAAATTCACAGAATCTACAAGGTAGTTCTCCTCTATATTCAATCGGAGCTACTTCTGTGTGCCCATCCATAATCTGTGAGGCAGTTTCTACGAAGTTAGATCTATTTTTATTAATTAATTTATAGAAAAGTTCTTCGTCTAGCGCTTTACTATTTTTATTTAAGTCGCCATCTTTTTTCTTAGTAACTGGTATCATATCTGATTTAAGTTCGTCTAATAGCTTACTGTCTAGCGCATCTACAACTTCTGGATTTCTATTAACATAACCATCCATTTTGAATTTTTCTAATGTTTGTTTGTTAACATCTGTTAATTCAGGTATTTCACCCCAGTTTGTAGCTTTAAGTCTAGGTTCGTGTACATGGAAATAAAGTAGCGCTCCAGGTGAAACATTTTCGCTTAAGTTTAGAAGTTCTTTATTTTGCAATACTACGTCCAAATAAGTAAACATTTGCATTTGTTTACCATACAATACTTTAGTTAAATCAAGGCTTGTTTCAGAGGATTTGTAATCAATAATTGAAACATAATCACGTTCTCTACTCTTGAATACATCTAGTCTGTCAATTTGCCCTCTTATTTGAATTGGAATATTTCTATTAGTTTTTAAAGGCGTAGTCTTCAGTTCATGTTTAGAAGTCGCACCAAAATTAAGTTCAAACTGATATGCTCTAAATTTAGAGTTACTTGTTTGATACTTCATCGCCTCAAGTGTTGATTTAAGGATATTTTGAATTCTCAATTTCAAATAACGATAGTGAGCTGTTCGATGTAAAACATCAAACTGAATTTTTGGTAAGCTCTCATCAATTGCTTCATTGATTAATTTCGTCATCGCTTGTGCAGATAATTTACTAAAATCGCCATTAACTTCGTCAGAAATGTATTTCAATGTTTGGTGGAAAATATTCCCCATATCTACACTTTGTATTTGATATTTAGATCGCTCGTTCAATCTTAAACCATGCAGAACAAAATGCTGGAATGGACAATTATTGTAAGATTCGAACCTAGAAACACTTGCGTTAATTTTTTCGCCATATAATGACTCTGAAACTTCAGTATTGAGCTGAACAGAATCGTTCTTATAAGTTAATGCTGAAGTTAGATATTCTATCGTTGAATCTAGATGATGCATTTCTTGTACAGCTTTAAAAGCATCTAGCCAAATATCGTTTACTATTTCATCATTCAAATAATCGTTTAAGTGTTGGAATATATGAATTTGACTTTGGTGTTCATGTTCCATTAACTGTATAGGTTCTATCTCGACACTCGCTTTAAGTGATTCTACTTCTAAGTCTGTAAACAGTGATTGAATCGTATTAAGAAACGGACTCTTGTCTCTTACTTCGCCACCATCTGACATTAAACTATATGTAAAGACGACATTACGCTTTGCTCTCGTCATTGCAATATAACAAACAAATGCTTCATCCATTTGTAAAATGTCACTTGTTGGGCTTAATTCTAATCCACTTGTTTCTGCTAAAGCTTTCTTCTCATCGTCAGTCAACAACATAACTTGATTTGAAACTGCTGGTAATACACCATCATTCATGCCTAGTAAAAACACAGTATCGCTATTATCTACTTTGGCTAAGTCCATATTACCTACTGTCACTTCATCTAGTGTTTGAGGAACCATTGAGAAGTTTAATTCATCTAGACCTCTATCTAATATTTCAATGAATTCATTTAGAGATAATGACACATCGCCTAACACTTCTACAATATCATCAAATATTCTTATAGTACCTTGCCAAACTTGGTCTATTTGTTCAGCTTCTTCAAAATGCTGTTTAAGTTCTAATTCATCTCTCATTGTCATAAGATGTGTTGGTAACTCAAATTGTTCAAGCACTTCATACAATCTCATTGTAAAAGCTTCTACCGTTTCACTTTCTTTAAGCGTTTGATTTAATGTTTCAATTTGTTTTACAACATATTCTTTTAAATGAATAACACGTTTAATCGTTTCTTTATCTTCTTCTGAATATGTCGCGCCATCTTTTTTTAAAGTTTTTTTACCTAATTTTTCAAAAGATTCAACTGTGAAAAATTCAGGACTAGTCCATCTTTTTCCTGAAATTCCTCGTTCAAAAGCATAGTTTTCCAGTATATCAATTAAATATGAGTCGTCAGATATATGACTTGTTAAAATGCCAGTCTTCAACATTCTCATCACAGGTTCAAATTGCCAACCACTTTGAATCACTTCTAACATTGATCTTAAACATTCTATAAATGGGTGATAAGCCATTTTCTTTTTAGCATCATGATTATATGCGATATCAAAATGAGGCAATACTGTTTCAATGAGTTGTTCATAACTAGGATCACGATAAAGGATAGCTATATCTTTAAAAGACACATCTTCTTCTCTCGTCTTTCTCAAAATTTCTCTTGCTACATATTGTACTTCATCACGCATATTTGAAGCTTCAATAATTTTTAAATTACCGTTATCAATTTGATTTGGTAATGTTGCATCAAATTGGTTTTCTAAATGTCTTAAATCTCTTTCTTCACTAAAACGTTCTTGTGTTGTGAAATGTTTGTTCTGAATCTTTATATTTAAATCTTTCGCGATGTCTTCAATATGACTAAGTGTTTCTGATGTCTTTCTGAATAAGCTAAATGGATCTTTATCCCCATCTGTTGTGAGGCCAATTGTTACTGAACGACTATGTTTCACAAGTGCTTCAATAACTCTATATTCTAATGTTGAAAAGTTATGAAATCCATCTATATAAATATCAGCATGCTTAATATAATTTGAATCTGGGATTTTATTTATAAGTTTGTATAATACATCTTCAGCTTGAACGTAACGACCATCTAATTGTTCTTCTAATGCTTTATATATTGTTTTAATATCGCTTAATTTATCTTGCATTCTCTTAGGAATACTTTTTTCATTTTCAATATAAGATTCTATATCTTCTGGCTGAACATTATATTTTTTAAAGTCTTTAATTTCATTCATCATTTTATGACTAAAGCCATAATGTTGAATAGTTGATTGATATAAGTTCAGTTGCTTTTTATTCTTATGTAATAAGTGATAAGTCAGCATTGCTAACGCTTCGTCGGAAATTTGCTGTTCAATTAACCCGCCTTCTTCACTTAATACTCTCCAACTTAATCTTTCAAAACCAAATACAGAAGTTCGTATACTCCCTTTTAATTGCGGATTTCGAACGAATGCTTGTTCATACTGAAAAGTGTTTTGCGTAGGTGTTAAAAAGATAATGTCATCGCCTAATGGATCTTGTATCATTGCATCAGTCATCTGTTTTATCATCTGATGTGTTTTCCCGGTACCACTTCGGCCAGTCCATACATTAAGTTGCATTTATTCGACCTCCCTCGTTTAATCTAATAGTTATATTTTAACATAAAAATAACACCTTACTTAGTTTGAGATATACTTCAAAAGTTAAAATCTAATTCTAACTTTTGTATCGTATTTTCTAAGTAAGGTGTGTATATTAAAATTTAGTCTGTTGCAGGATCAAAATTGTAATGGAATTGATTTAGTGGCCAGAATCTCAATGATACTTCACCAATAATTACGTCATCATCAATAAGTCCAAATGAACGACCATCTTTACTTACTTCACGGTTATCCCCTAAAACGAGATATTTGCCCTTAGGTATTTCTTTAGCACCGTTAGAATTAACAAGGTCTTTTACTTCAAAGTTTTCAGTTAATAAATCTCGTGATTTATTTTCTTTGTTTTCTTTTAAGTATTCTTCTGGAACTTTCTTGTCATTTACATATAATTGATCATTATTGTATTTTACAGTATCGCCTGGTTTACCGATAACTCTTTTAACGTAATCATCGTTCGCATTCGCATGGAATACTATCACGTCACCGTTATCAATATCGCTTACTTTATACCCTATTCTATTAACAATTACTTTTTCACCGTTCTTTAATGTTGGATACATCGAGTCACCAGAAACTGTGTATGTTGTGAATAAAAACTTTTGTATAAGTAATACTACTACAACAGCGACGACTATCGCCACAGCCCACTCAAATAATTCTTTTTTCAAAAATGCCACCTCATTATCGTTATTTATCGAAATTTGTATCTATACGGTCAAATGGATAATATCTTAAATTGACCTTTCCAACAATATCTTTCTCATATACAAAGCCTATTTCTCTTGAATCTCTACTATTATTACGATTATCTCCTAAGACTAAATATTCATCATTAGGAATAACATCACTCTTAGAACCTTGTATTGTTCTAGTATTGAAATTTGGTGTCTTTTCACCATCTTTTAGGTAACTTTCATTTACTTGAGTACCATTAATATACAGTTTATTATTTTTCATTTCAACAGTATCACCTGGTAAACCAATAACTCGTTTTATGTAATCTTCATTTTTATTAGCATGAAAAACAATCACATCACCGTTATCAATTTGTCCAATGTTCTTAACAAGCTTATTTACGATAACACGTTCTTTATCGTAAAATGTTGGTTCCATCGATTCACCGTTCACGACATAACCAACAAATAAAAACGCTCTAACTAAAAATAATAGTGCAAACGCAATTATAATCGCAATCAACCATTCATATATCTTTCTCATAATTAACTCCTATTGTCTAGACGACTATCAAAGTATTTTTCGAGCCATTTTCCTACTAACCATAGCACAAAGATAATCACGAATACTATTATACTCTTTTTAGGACTTGCAAAAAAGGAATTTATATCTGCACCGATAAAACTTAACGTAAAAATCATAATTGCTTTCGACAAAATAAGCGCTAATAAATATACTTGTTTACTAATATTAGAAAAGGCACTAACCATGTTTACTAATGCACCTGGTGTAAACGGAAAGCATAGTAATATAAACAAAGGACCAAACCCGTGATTATCGATCCATTTTATAAATTTTACGACTTTTTTATGCTCGATTACCTTTTTCATAAATTTCTTTTTAGAAATTAACCTTAATATTAAGAATACAAAATAACTACCAGCAACAGTGCCCGCCCATGAAATGAGAAACCCGACTAACAACCCATATGCATTAACATTTGCAATAACAAATAAAATAATAGGTAAAAATGGGATAAACGCCTCTATAAAAGGTAGTAAAAAAGCTATAAATATACCGAATGACTTAAATGTTTCAATTAATCCCGTAATATTTTCCTCATTAAACCAATTTATAATATCTTGAAATATCATTTAACGCAACTTCTTTCTGAAAATTTATATTAATTATACTCATAATTTCGTATTTATTAAAGTAAATTGGCATCATACAAAAGTCGTAGGTATGCGATTCAGTGGAAATGATACTTTGTTTATGACTTGGAGAGGTTTTGCGTTTGCGGTTCGATAATTTTATTTTATCGATCTGTATTTTGCGTTTGCGGTTCGATAATTTTATTTTATCGACCTGTATTTTGCGTTTGCAGTTCGATAATTTTATTTTATCGACCTGTATTTTGTATTTGCGGTTCGATAATTTTATTTTATCGACCTGTATTTTGTATTTGCGGTTCGTTAATTTTATTTTATCGACCTGTATTTTGTGTTTACGGTTCAATAATTTATTTTATCGACCTGTATTTTGTGTTTGCGGTTCGATAATTTATTTTATCGACCTGTATTTTGTATTTGCGGTTCGTTAATTTTATTTTATCGACCTGTATTTTGTGTTTGCAGTTCGATAATTTTTATTTATCGACCTGTATTTTGTGTTTGCAGTTCGATAATTTTTATTTATCGACCTGTATTTCACGTTTGCGGTTCGATAATTTATTTTATCGACCTGTATTTCACGTTTGCGGTTCGATAATTTATTTTATCGAACCGCATCTTCATCAACGTATTTACTATTCTTATAGTTACCAATTCTTTTAAACTTTTTATATAATATGCGTTTGATTGCGCTATTTGATACACCAGTCCATTTCTCTGCTTCGTTTATTGAAAATGGTTCTCCTTTTAATAAATATAATTCTTTTAAAGATTGAAGAACAATTGAATATCTTGAAGAGATAGTTCCGCATTCTTTACATTTTACATACTTTCGAACGTTAAAAATTTCTGATGGTTCTATTATCTTATTACAGCTAATACATTTTATCCCGCCATCAATTTTCGAGAATTCAACCTTTTCAAAATATAAATAACTTGTAATGAATGGTTGATGTAATGATTTTAACTTTTTGCATATCCATACATTTTCATCATATTTAAAGTTTGCGCCAAACATATTCTTCAGTTTATGTAATTCACTATACAGCAATATATTTATTCGTGATCTTAGGTCTCCATATAAAGTGAATGTTGGATTAATAAAGACAATATAACTTATAACTTTTCTGTCGATTTTATATTTCTTTACTATTCTTTTTAATGTTTCATCAGATACTTCAAATTGATGAATTAAATCTTTTGCTACGTAACCAGTGCTTCTGAATAATTTACCATTTTCATAATAGTAATCCCCAGTATAATTTTTAATTTCAAATTGAATAATTGCTTCATCTGTAACAGCTATAAAATCTAGCTGAACTTGATTATAATTTTTAAATTGTAAATCATGCAACCATGTCTCAGATTTTTGCTCATTTAATATCTCGCTAAATTCCTTTTCTCCTATATAACCTTGTTTCCAAATTGCATATAACTCTTCTAGTTGATCAGGTATTTTATCTATTCTTCCTCTCAAAGCATCTACATAATTAATAATTAAGGGCTTTTGCAAATTCATAAAAAATACACCTCATTTTTTCAATTTTTGCATTAAGAAAATAAAAAAAGCCCTCCGAATAAAATTCGGGGGCTTTTTTCACGATTCTTCATCATATTATAATCTGTCTTCTAAATCTTTTTTAAGATCTTCATATCCAGGTTTTCCTAATAGAGCGAACATATTTTGTTTATATGCTTCAACACCTGGTTGGTTGAATGGATTAACACCTAATAAGTATCCGCTCATCGCACATGCTAATTCGAAGAAGTATACAACATAACCGAATGTATATGCATCTAATTGCGGAACATTTACGACTAAGTTAGGTACCCCACCGTCAGTATGTGCTAATAGTGTACCTTGGAAAGCTTTAGTATTAACATAATCGACTGTTTCACCAGCTAAGAAGTTAAGGCCATCTAAGTCGTCTTTATCTTCTTCAATTGTAATATCATGTTTAGGTTTATCTACTTTTACTACAGTTTCAAATAGGAAGCGACGCCCTTCTTGAACATATTGTCCTAAAGAGTGTAAATCAGAAGTGAAGTTTGCACTTGAAGGATAAATACCTTTGAAATCTTTACCTTCAGATTCGCCGAATAATTGTTTCCACCATTCGCTGAAGTATTGTAATGCAGGTTCATAGTTGATTAACATTTCTGTTGTATAACCTTTTGCATATAAAATATTTCGTATAGCAGCGTATTGATATGCAATGTTTTCATTTAAATCAGAAGATGATAAGTCTTCTCTAGCTGCACTCGCGCCATTCATCATTTCTTGAATGTCTATACCACTCGCAGCAATCGGTAATAAACCAACAGCTGTTAATACAGAATATCTACCGCCAACATCGTCAGGAACAACAAATGTTTCGTAACCTTCACCAGTAGCTAAATCTTTCAATGCACCTTTAGATTTATCAGTTGTTGCAAAGATGCGTTCTTTAGCTTCATCTTTACCGTATTTCTCTTCAAGAAGCTTCTTGAAAATTCTAAATGCTACAGCTGGTTCAGTCGTTGTACCTGATTTAGAAATAACATTTACTGAGAAATCTTTTCCATCTAAGTATTGAATTAAATCATGTACATAAGAAGATGATAAATGATGACCAACGAAAATTATTTGTGGGTTTTCACCTTTTTCATAATTAGCAAATGTAGAATTCAACATTTCTACAGCAGCTCTTGCACCTAAATACGAACCGCCAATACCAATAACTAACAATACATCTGATTGCTCTTTAATACGTTTAGAAGCTTTAAGAATTCTATCAAATTCTTCTTTGTCATAATCGACTGGTAAGTCAACCCAACCTAAAAAGTCACTACCTGCACCAGTTTTATCATGTATAACATGATGTATATTTTTTACTGCTTCGTGCGTTTGCTCAAGTTCATGTTCACCGAAAAATGCTAACGCTTTTTTATAATCAAATTGAATATGTGTCATAATATCCTCCTATTTGTCTTATGAATAACAACAATTCTATTTTACTCTAGTTTTCATACGCTTTCAATGGAAATGCAACACTACACTTATTTATGCATAATTATTTAATATTACTATTGAAAATACATTTTTTATGTGGTAATGTATACACAACGATTAAATATACAAGATATTAAATATTAATACAAAGAGAGGTTTTCAATTATGTCGAAAAAAGTTGTTTTAGCTTATTCAGGTGGTTTAGATACAAGTGTTGCAGTTAAGTGGTTAATCGAGAAAGGTTATACAATCGTTGCATGTTGCTTAGATGTTGGTGAAGGTAAAGATCTAGCACTTGTTCAACAAAAAGCTTTAGATATGGGTGCTGAACAATCTTATGTGATTGATGCTACTAAAGAATTCAGTGAAGATTTCGTTGGTTATGCAATTAAAGGTAATACTATGTATGAAGGCAGTTATCCGCTCGTATCTGCTTTAAGTAGACCGTTAATCTCAAAAAAACTTGTTGAAATTGCGTTAAAAGAAGATGCAATGGCAATCGCACATGGTTGTACTGGTAAAGGTAACGACCAAGTACGTTTTGAAGTAGCTATTAAAGCTTTAGCGCCACACATTAAAGTTTTAGCGCCTGTTCGTGAATGGTCATGGAGTCGTGAAGAAGAAATTGATTATGCAAAAAAACATAACATACCTATTCCAATTAATTTAGATTCACCATACTCTATAGACCAAAACTTATGGGGACGTAGTAATGAATGTGGTATTTTAGAAGATCCTTTCGCTACACCACCAGAAGATGCATACGATTTAACGAACCCAATTGAAAATACACCAGATACAGCTGAAGAAATGGAAATTGTATTTGAAAATGGTCTTCCAATTTCTATTAATAATCAAGTATATCCATTAGATGAATTAATATTAAAATTAAATCACATAGCTGGTTTACATGGTATTGGTCGTATAGATCATGTTGAAAATCGTCTTGTAGGTATTAAATCTCGTGAAGTATATGAAACACCTGGTGCAAAAGTAATCATGGAAGCTCATAAAGCTTTAGAAACAATTACTTTAACTAAAGATGTTGCACACTTTAAACCAGTTATTGAAAAGCAATTAGCTGAACAAATATATAACGGTTTATGGTTCTCACCTTTAACAGAAAGTTTGAAACAATTTATTGATTCAACTCAAACTCAAGTTACAGGTACTGTTCGTGTTAAATTATTTAAAGGAAATGTTATCGTCAATGGACGTAAATCACCTTATAGTTTATATAATGAAGAACTTGCTACTTATACTAAAGAAGATGCATTTAACCAAGAAGCTGCAGTTGGCTTCATAGAAATCTTTGGTTTACCAACTAAAGTAAATGCATTATTAGAAACAGAGGGTGTTTTAAAATGATAAAAAAAGCTTGGGGAGGAAGATTCGAATCTAATCCCGAATCATGGGTAGATGCATTCAATGCATCTATCCATTTTGATAAAAATTTAATTGATCAAGATATTCAAGGAAGCATTGCACATGCTACGATGCTTGCTGAACAAAATATTATTAACCAACACGAGGCTGAGCAAATTATTCAAGGATTAAAAGAAATTCAACAAGATTATTACAACGATAACCTTGAACTTTCAGAATCTCTAGAAGATATTCACCTCAATATTGAACATGCGCTTATTCAGAAAATCGGTCAAGTTGGTGGTAAATTGCATACAGGCAGGAGCAGAAATGATCAAGTCGCTACAGATATGCACCTTTATGCAAAACAGCATGTTCATGAAATTATTGAATTAGTCGAATCTCTACAACAAGCTATTATAAAAATCGCTGACGAACATGTAGATACTATAATGCCTGGATATACTCATTTACAAAGAGCGCAACCTATTTCATTTGCACATCATGTTATGACGTATTTTTGGATGTTAGAAAGAGATAAATCTCGTTTTAACGATAGTATTAAACGTATAGATATGAGTCCACTAGGTGCAGCAGCTTTAAGTGGCACGACACATCCTATTGATAGACATCGTACTCAAGAGTTATTAGGCTTCGATAATCTATACGAAAACAGCTTAGATGCTGTAAGCGATAGAGATTACATCGTAGAAACACTACATAATATTTCTTTAACGATGGTACATTTATCAAGATTCTCAGAAGAAATTATATTTTGGTCTAGCAGTGAAGCAAATTTCGTTACACTTTCAGATAGTTTCTCTACAGGATCATCTATTATGCCACAGAAGAAAAATCCAGATATGGCAGAACTAATTAGAGGTAAAGTTGGGCGAACAACTGGTCATTTAATGAGTATGTTAATGACTTTAAAAGGTTTACCACTTGCTTATAATAAAGATATGCAAGAAGATAAAGAAGGCTTATTTGATGCCGTTCACACTATAAAAGGTTCTCTTAGAATTTTCGAAGGTATGATTTCAACAATGACTGTTAACGAAGAAAGATTACATGAAACAGTACATCAAGATTTTTCTAATGCAACTGAGTTAGCAGATTATCTAGTAGAACAAAACATACCATTTAGAGAAGCACATGAAATAGTAGGTAAAATTGTATTATGGTGTATTCAAAATAATAAATATTTATTAGATGTACCACTAGAACACTACAAATCTTACAATGACAAAATAGATAATAACGTCTACGATTACTTAAAACCTGAAAACTGTTTGAATCGTAGAAAAAGTTATGGTTCTACAGGCCAAGAAGCAGTCTATCACCAAATTAAAGTAGCTAAACAGCTTTTATAGATTTAAAGTAAGACTAAGACGTAAGCTTAAATTAAATAAGCATATCACTCTACTGAATCTCTCAGTAATCACAGTGATATGCTTATTTTTTATAAAATCATTTATTATTAATACAGCATGGTAAAATAAATGAGTACTCAATTAATGCGGAATCATATATTCTTTGCTCTAACGGGCTTGTTTCTGGACTCTTGCACGTTAAAATTTGTAACGAGCTTGTCTATTTTGTCTTGCACGTTAGAGCAGTTGATCGTCTATATTCAGTCTGAATTCATATTAAAATTGCTGAAATTAGCGCTCTAACGGGCTTGTTTCTGGACTCTTGCACGTTAGAATTTGTAATGAGCTTGTCTATTTTGTCTTGCACGTTAGAGCAGTTGATCGTCTATATTCAGTCTGAATTCATATTAAAATTGCTGAAATTAGCGCTCTAACGGGCTTGTTTCTGGACTCTTGCACACTAGCCTCTTTCAAGCTTCCCTAATCCACTGCATATAAAAAAGGCTGAGACACCAATAAATGTCTCAGCCTTTTTATTTACTAATAAATTGTGGGATAAAATATTATGCCCAACCTCTATATCTAGCAGCTTCTGCCGTACGTTTAATTCCTACAATATATGCAGCTAAACGCATATCAATTTTTCTATTTTCAGAGAGATTATAAATTGTATCAAATGCTTTAATTAGTTTTTCACGTAATTTTTCGTTTACTTCTTCTTCTGTCCAATAATAACCTTGGTTATTTTGTACCCATTCGAAGTAAGAAACTGTTACGCCACCAGCACTTGCTAAAACATCAGGAACAAGTAAGATTCCACGTTCACTTAAAATTTTAGTAGCTCCCATTGTAGTTGGACCGTTAGCCGCTTCTACAATAATGTCAGCTTTGATATCATGTGCATTTTCTTCAGTGATTTGATTAGCAATCGCTGCTGGTACTAAAATATCACAATCTATTTCAAACAATTCTTTATTTGTAATTGTATCTTCAAATAAGTTTGTTACTGTACCGAAACTGTCACGACGGTCTAATAAGTAATCAATATCTAACCCTTCAGGATCATGTAATGCACCGTATGCGTCAGAAATACCGACAATTTTAGCACCTTTATCGTATAAGAATTTAGCTAAGAAACTTCCAGCATTACCGAAACCTTGGATAACAAATCTTGAGTCTTCAATAGTCTTACCACGTTTTTTAGCAGCTTGTTCAATTGCGATAACCACTCCAAGAGCAGTAGAGCGATCGCGACCTTGTGAGCCTCCTAATACGATTGGTTTACCTGTAATGAAACCTGGTGAGTTGAATTCGTCCATTTGACTATATTCATCCATCATCCAAGCCATAATTTGTGAGTTTGTAAATACGTCTGGTGCTGGGATATCTTTTGTTGGTCCAACTATTTGTGAGATGGCACGAACATATCCACGTGATAATCTTTCAACTTCGTGAATACTCATTTGTCTTGGGTCACAAACAATTCCACCTTTACCCCCGCCGTAAGGTAAATCTACAATTCCACATTTCAAAGTCATCCACATAGATAAGGCAGTCACTTCTTCAACATCAACATCTGGGTGGAAACGAACCCCACCTTTTGTTGGTCCAACTGCATCATTATGTTGTGCACGATAACCAGTAAATGTCTTAACAGACCCGTCATCCATTTTAACTGGTATACGAACTGTTAATAATCTTAGTGGTTCCTTAATTAAATCATACATGCCTTCGTCAAAACCTAATTTGTTAAGGGCATCACTAACAATTTCTTGTGTCGATGTAACTAAATTTAAATTTTCGCTCATGATCCTCTTCGCCTCTTTTTTAAATACTTTTAATCTCTAAATAATTGTAACATAATTGGTTATTTTTAAAAGGTCTTAAACCGTTTTTTGTAAACGTTATCAGTTTTTTTATTTAAAAACAGATTTCACTTGATCAATAGCCCAATCTAAATCTTCTTTATCAATGATTAAAGGTGGTGCAAAACGAATAACAGTGTCATGTGTTTCTTTACATAGTATACCTAAATCTTTTAATTTTTCACAATATGGTCTTGCATCTTCAGTTAATTCGATACCGATAAATAGACCTTTACCTCTCACTTCTTTAATGGCAGGATGATTTATACTTTCTAACTCTGACTTAAAGTAATTTCCTAATTCTAGTGAGCGTTCAGATAAATTTTCATCCACGATAACATCTAAGGCTGCATTTGAAACAGCACATGCCAATGGATTTCCTCCGAATGTAGAACCGTGAGAACCAGGGTTAAATACTTCTAATACTTCTTTATCACCAAGGATACATGAAATTGGGAATACACCGCCACCAAGGGCTTTTCCTAATATATATACATCAGGTTTAACGTTATCCCAATCTGTAGCGAATAATTTACCTGTTCTACCTAATCCTGCTTGGATTTCATCAGCTATGAATAATACATTATTTTCATCACAAACTTCTCTAATTTGTTTTAAGTATCCATCTTCTGGTACGTTAATACCCGCTTCGCCTTGTATAGGCTCAACTAAGATGGCAGCAGTATTAGGTGTAATTGCTGATTTGATTTGTTCGATATCACCAAAATCAACAAGTTTAAATCCACCTAGTAATGGACCGTAACCTCTTTGATATTCTTTTTCTGAAGATAATGATACTGCAGCCATAGTACGACCATGGAAGTTTCCATTCATCGCAATTATTTCTGCTTTATTATCTTCTACCCCTTTCACATCATAAGCCCAACGTCTTGCTGCTTTTATGGCTGTTTCAACAGCCTCAGCACCTGTGTTCATTGGTAACACCATTTCTTTACCTGCTAGTTTACATATCTTTTCATACCATGGACCTAATTGATCACTATGGAATGCGCGTGATGTAAGTGTTACTCTATCTGCTTGGTCTTTTAATGCTTGTATGATTTTAGGATGACGATGACCTTGGTTTACAGCAGAATATGCTGATAACATATCTAAATAACGATTTCCTTCTGGATCTTTCACCCATATACCTTCTGCTTCTGATATAACAATTGGTAACGGTAAATAGTTTGGAGCACCAAATGTATTCGTTTGTTCAATAATTTCTTGTGATTTTGTCATATTAAAACGCCTCCTATTAAAACAGTAGAGCAAAATCGCTCTACTGCCTTTATATTTTTTTCCATCATTATTATAACATTTCTGAAGTAGTACGTCCTTGTAAGTGAAGTACTAAGTAATCAGGACCACCTGCTTTAGAGTCTGTTCCAGACATTTTAAATCCTCCAAATGGCTGGTAGCCTACAATTGCGCCTGTACAACCTCTGTTAAAGTATAAGTTACCTACTAAAAATTGACGACGTGCTTGTTCTAATTTATCTCTGTTATTTGTAATAACGCCACCTGTTAATCCGTATTCAGTATCATTAGCAAACTCAATTGCTTCATCGTAATCTTTTGCTTTACTAAATCCGACAACCGGTCCAAAAATTTCTTCTTGCATCACTCTGTCATCATGTTTCAAGTCAGCTATTACGGTAGGATGTACAAAATGCCCTTTTTCTTCATCAGTAGTTCCACCAGCAACAATGCGACCTTCTTTTTTACCGATTTCTATGTACTTTTTAATTTTATTTAATGAATTCTCATCAATAACTGGTCCCATATAATTTTCATGATCTGTCGAATCGCCAACAGTTAATTTATTTGTACGTTCCACTACTTTATCTAATAACTCATCATAAATATCTTCTACTGCTATTACACGAGAACAAGCTGAACATTTTTGTCCTGAGAATCCAAATGCAGATTGAACGATAGAATCTGCTGCTAAATCTAAATCTCCTTCAGAATCAACGATAATAGTGTCTTTTCCACCCATTTCAGCTATAACACGTTTTAAGTGTGTTTGTCCTTTTTGAACTTTTGCAGCTCTTTCATATATAGAAACACCTACATCTCTTGAGCCTGTAAATGAAATTAAACTTGTATCTTTATGATCGATCAAATAATCACCAATTTCACTTGATGAACCAGGGATGTAGTTCACTACACCTTTTGGTAATCCAGCTTCTTCAAGAACTTCCATAAATTTATATGCAATAACAGGTGTTTTTGAAGATGGCTTTAATAATACTGTGTTACCAGTAACTACTGGCGCTACAGTTGTACCAGCCATGATAGCAAATGCGAAGTTCCATGGTGAAATAACAACACTAACACCAATTGGTAAATAATTATATTTGTTATATTCGCCGGGACGGCTTTCGACTTTTTTGCCATCTTTTAGTTCTAGCATTTGACGAGCATAGTATTCCATAAAATCGATTGCTTCAGCTGTATCAGCATCGGCTTCTTTCCAAGGTTTACCACCTTCTTTAGAAAGTAATGCAGAGAATTCATGTTTACGACGTCTTGTAATCGCAGCTGCTCTAAAAAGTACATCTGCACGAACGCTTGGATCAGTTTCTCTCCATGTTTTGAAAGCTTCTTTAGCAGCTTCCATTGCTTTTTCAGCGTGCTCTTTACTCGCTTTAGAAACTAAACCTACAGTTTCTTCAATATTTGAAGGATTATAAGAACGTGTTTTATCATCAGTAAAAATTCTTTCTCCTCCAACAATAATTGGATATTCTTTACCTAAGTAAGTTTCAACAGTTTTAAGACCTTCTAAATAAGCAGCCTTATTCTCCTCTTTCGTAAAATCAGTAAATGGTTCATGTTTGTATGGAATCATTAAAGTAAACCTCCCTATATTTATACGGGGCAGAAAAAGAAACCCCTTACATTCCTATAATGACACATTTTAATAGATTACTTCAAGTTATTTTTTTACAAATATTAGGACAGGTTTTTAGATTAAACATAAATATACAAAAAGACGATTAAAAGTTCATTTAATCGTCTTCTAAATGCTTATTTGATTGGTTGATCCACTTAGGTAACCTTTCTTTTAAAGGTAGAAACCCATATTTTTCTGTCTCTCGTATTTCATCTAATACTGAACGCTTTTCTTTCTTACGTTCTTGTCGCTTGAAATACTCATTTTCTTTAAGAGATAAACTTAATTTACCATCATTTTCAACCTTGATTACTTTAGCTTTTACAATCTGTCCGACCGATAAAAACTGGTTAAGGTTGTGAACATAATCATTCATCACTTCAGAAATATGAATGAGACCTTCCACATGATCAGGGGTTTCAACAAAGGCACCGTAAGGTTGAATGCCAGTCACTTTAACTTTCACAAATTGACCGACTTTATAATGTTTTCTCACTTTTAGAAAACCCCTTGTACTTATTATTATTAACTCTTATATCATAGCATAGTTAAATTTAATAAACCATTAATTTGATATATAATTCTGAAAATAATAGATAAGTAAATTGACGCTTGTAATCTAATCAAATTTTATTATTATACATAAAATATTCATTAATTTTTTCACACAAAAAGACCTATGAACTATTTCAATTAAAATAATTCACAGATCTTCTAATTAATACTTAATCATATTACATTTCACAGCTACTTTGTAATGCAGTTGTTTTGATGGCTATTTGTTTGCACGAATCTTTATCTAATGTTGTGTTGAAAGAAAATGCATATATGTCTTGGTTTTTGGAGCGAGTTCAGTAACATTTTCTATTTCGTATATTGATTGCATGCATACAATCATAAACTTCACTATCTTCAAGTGATTGGTTTTCAAATTCCATTGGATTCCAATCTGAGAGAAGTTGATACAATGCAATATTCACTTTGTTATTTTTTACTTTTTTTCTCCTCTTGCTCTAAATGATTCATTACTTCTTTTTCAAATGACTTCATTTTTTCTTCGTCTTTTTTTGATTTTTTGCGAAACATCATAAAAACGATGAAAGCTAAAACCATAAACAATAACAACGTAGCAACAGCAGGAATATATTCTAATTTGTTATCTGGAAAATAAAGAAATTCCATCATAATCCGACCACTCCCCTAGCAATTAGATTATAACAAAGTTTAAGTCGAATAAAACGTATGTTTTATGACAATTGAATGTCGATTTATTGAATAATATCTATTGATTCAATTACAACGTCTTCAACTGGCTTATCATTAGCGCCTACTTTAACATTTGCAATATCTTCTAATACATCTTCACCTTTAACAATTTGCCCAAATACAGTATGTTTTTGGTCTAACCATGGTGTGCCACCTTTTTCTGCATATCTATCAATAATTTCTTCTGGCCAACCACCATCTTTAAGTTGTGACAACATATTTGCTGGGACTTCATTCATTTGTACTATGAAGAATTGTGATCCATTAGTATTCGGTCCTGCATTTGCCATTGATAAAGCACCATATAGATTGAATGCTTGTAAAGAAAACTCATCTTCAAAAGCACTTCCAAAGATGCTTTCTCCGCCCATTCCTGTACCTGTTGGGTCTCCACCTTGTACCATGAAGTCATTAATTACTCTATGGAAAGTAATGCCATCATAATATTTTTTCTCAGCTAAACCAATAAAGTTCTCAACAGTTTTAGGTGCAAGTTCTGGGAATAATTTAAAAGTCATATTCCCTTTAGTTGTTTTCATTTCGACTACGCGTTCACCTTCAAGTATTTCATTTGTTAATTGAGGATAGTTTGTCATTTATAATTCTCCATTCATGTTAAAATAATTACAATAGTGATATCATAACATAATTTAATAGAAAGGGGACACATACATGTTATATCAATTCCCACACAAAACCGGAAAATATGTTGTAGAAATTATTGAAGAAAAAGGAGATCAACTGCTCGTAAAAGTCGTTGCTGTTCTCAAACATCCTAGACAAGGAGATTTACACAATCCAAATGAAGTAGATAATGTATTTTTCCATGAAAGAAAAGCGCTTAGTCAATACGAAAAAAGATATACGACAGCTCAATTTTTAAAAGAATATCAAGCAGAAGTTCCTTCTTACATTGAATCTCTTAAAAATTCTTTATATGAATTAGAAGAAAAAATGAAAGAACGTAATAATGCTTATAGTGAACAAGCTTTAAAATGTATCGAACAATTAAAAAAAGATTATTCTCGACAATATAAAAGTGATTTTTAAACTTTTTATAAAAGAAATTTTTAAATATTTTTACGTGTTTCTTCATATTTAAAAATAACACAAAAATTCTGAAATATTGAAACGGTAGTGTTTTCAAGCTTTAAGATTATTGTGTATAATGATAACTAGGTATTTTCGAAGGGAGGTTATTTAATGAGTTTGATGCATATTATGATTTTATTACCTTTAATCTTTGCAATCGTTATACCCATAATATATCGATTTTACAAAGGCGTTCATCTAGGTTGGTTTGTTTTACCGATTCCCGTCATTATATTTATTTATTTCATGTCATACATAAATGTACCCGATTCGGACAAACCGTTTATTGTAATTTGGGATTTCATGCCCAGGATTGGAATGAACTTTGCCGTTCATCTAGATGGACTTAGTTTATTATTTGCATCACTTATTACTGGTATTGGAGCCCTTGTCGTACTCTACTCTATTACATATTTAAGTAAAAGTGAGTCTTTAGGGAATTTCTATTGTTACTTATTAATGTTTATGGGTGCAATGTTAGGCGTTGTTTTATCTGACAATTTACTCATGCTTTATTTATTCTGGGAACTTACTTCAATTTCAAGTTTCTTATTAATTGGTTATTGGAGAGATAAACAATCATCCATTTATGGCGCGCAAAAATCATTATTAATAACAGTATTTGGAGGATTAATGCTTTTAGGTGGGTTTATCTCACTTTATTTAGCAGGAAATTCGTGGAGTATTACTTCACTTATACAGAATGCTGACACGATACAATCGTCACCTTACTTCATCTTAGCTATGGTGCTTATTTTAATTGGAGCGATGACAAAATCAGCCCAATTTCCTTTCCACATCTGGTTACCAGATGCAATGGAAGCACCTACTCCTGTAAGTGCATACTTACACTCAGCTACAATGGTTAAGGCCGGCATTTATTTAGTTGCAAGAACAACACCAATATTTGCCATTAGTGGCGGATTTGTTTGGACTGTTACAGCAATAGGTTTAATCACACTATTTTGGGCATCATTTAATGCTGTAAAGCAGCAAGACTTAAAAGGCATACTTGCATTCTCTACTGTTTCACAGTTAGGTATGATTATGTCTATGCTAGGTATTGGTGCAGTTAGTTATCACTATTCTGGTGAATCAAGCCAATTATTTTTAGCGAGTATAATTGCTGCGGTCTTTCATCTTATTAATCATGCGACATTTAAAGGCGCATTATTTATGGTTACAGGTACGATTGATCATGAAGTTGGAACACGTGATATTAAAAAATTAGGTGGTTTAATGACCATTATGCCAATTTCATGCACATTTACGATTATTACAGCTTTAAGCATGGCTGGCGTGCCACCATTTAATGGCTTTTTATCTAAAGAACTATTTTTAACAGCGATGTTCGATGCACATAGCGCAGACGTATTTTCACTTTCAACTCTTGGTTATTTATTACCGATTGTTGCTATAGTAGGAAGTATTTTCACATTCGTTTACTCGTTCAAATATGTTCATGAAATTTTCTTTGGTGAATATAAACCCGAAGCTTTACCTAAAAAAGCTCATGAGGCACCAATTTTAATGCTTTTACCAACAGGTATATTGACATTACTAGTTGTTGTATTTGGTTTATTCCCAAACATTTTAAGCAATTCTATTATTGCACCAGCAGTAAGAGCAATTGCTCCATTTGCAAGTGAACCTGAAGTACATATTTCATATTGGCATGGTATTACACCAGCGCTAATCGGAACGATTATTGTGTTTGTTGTAGGATTCTTACTATTTAAAAATGTTCAAAAATGGGTTGGTGTTTATGATATACAGCCTGAATACTTAACGTTTAATTATTATTACGACAGAGGTATTCAGCTTAGTTCGTATATCTCAAACAAAATCACACAAAGTTATATGACAGGTTTTGTTAGATCTTATCTTATGTACATTTTTGCATTCTTTATTATTATCACGGCTCTAACACTATTTACACATCCTGTTAGTTTTGTATTTGATAATATAAGCAGTATTAGACCTTATGAACTTATTTTAATTGCTTTAATACTTATTAGTACTTTTTGTATCGTACTAGCAAAATCAAGATTATTCAGCATTATTATGCTTGCATCAGTAGGTTATTCTGTTGCATTATTCTTTGTATTTTTCGGAGCGCCAGATTTAGCGTTAACTCAATTATCGATTGAGACGATATCAACTGCTTTATTCTTATTATGTTTCTACCACTTACCTAAGATGAGTAGGCATGATGAGGATCGTAAATTTAAATTAGGTAATTTCATTATTTCAATTTGTGTAGGTATTGGGGTAATTATTCTTGGCTTAATTGCTTACGGTAATAGACACTTTGATTCTATTTCACAATATTATAAAGATAATGTATACGACCTTGCTGCAGGTAAAAATATGGTAAACGTTATTCTAGTTGACTTCCGTGGCTTTGATACATTATTTGAATCTGCAGTATTAGGTATTGCCGGTTTAGGTATATACACATTAATTAAATTAAGAGATAAAGGTAAAGATGGAGGTGAAGAACATGAAGAAACAATCGAATGATGTATTCTTTCAGTTTAACGCCATTATCATCTTTCTAATTCTTATGATGTATGCTGTTTCTATCTTCTTTGGTGGTCATTACACACCAGGTGGTGGATTCGTTGGTGGTTTATTACTATCTTCAGCAGTCATCATCATTGGTATCGCATTTGATACTAAAACATTAAAAAAGATGTTTCCGTTTGATTTTAAAATTATAACAGCTACTGGATTGTTTTTATGTGTTCTAACACCTATCCTAAGTTGGACATATGGTAAGACATTCTTCACACATGCGTTCGGTGAATTACATTTACCAATCTTTGGTGAAGTACATTGGCATACTGCTATGATTTTTGATTTAGGTGTCTTATTAGCTGTTGTCGGTACGGCGATAACAATCATATTATCGATTGGAGAGAATGAATAATGGAAATATTAATGATTTTCGTTGCAGGTATTATCATTTCTGTATCAGTATACCTAGTTCTCTCTAAGAGTTTAATTAGGATTATTATTGGTACTACCCTACTTTCCCACGGTGTGCATTTAATGCTATTAACTATGGGTGGATTAAAAAAAGGCGCATTACCTATTGAAGAATCAGGTATAAAAAGCTATGTAGACCCGCTTCCTCAAGCGCTAATTTTAACAGCAATTGTTATTTCATTTGCTGTTACTGCATTCTTCTTAGTTCTTGCCTTCAGAAGTTATAAAGAACTAGGAACTGATAATCTTGAAGAAATGAAGGAGGTACCGAAAGATGATAAGTAACATGATTATTGTACCTCTTGTCATTACTTTTTTAACTGCTGTAACATTGATTTTTGCTGGTCACAGACCATATTTAAAACGAAAAATCGTTTTAGTTGGATTTGTATTAGCGTTTCTAGTTAGTTTATATAATATCAACATGATTTATTTGTACGGGACACAAACATTAAACTTAGGTAGTTGGCCTGTCCCTTACAGCATTGTCATTTACGTTGATATGCTCAGCGCATTATTAGTAAGTGTCAGCTTATTAATAACACTAATTGTAATATTATATTCTCATCAGTCTATCGGATTGCATCGTGAAAAATATTTCTATTATTTCGGTATATCAATGATGGTAACAGGTGTTAATGGTGCCTTTATGACAGGCGACTTATTTAACCTGTTCGTATTCTTTGAAGTATTCTTAATGTCTTCCTACCTACTCTTAGTTATTGGAGGAACAAAGATTCAGTTACAAGAAAGTATTAAATACATACTTGTTAATGTGTTAACTTCTGCATTCTTTGTAACTGGAGTCGGTATGTTGTATTCCATAACTGGAACTTTAAATATGGGAGACTTGCATGTTAAATTAGCAGAACTATCGAACACAGATTTAAACATCGTTGTTATCACTTTTATAATGTTTTTATTTGTATTTGCTACAAAAGCAGGTATGTTCCCATTATACTTCTGGTTACCTGGAGCTTATTATGCTCCACCGATACCTATCATTGCTTTATTCGGAGCTTTATTAACAAAAGTAGGTGTATACGCAATTATGCGTACATTTAGCCTATTCTATTCAGCAAATAGTGAATTTATTACTAACACTTTAATTGTATTGTCCATACTTACAATTATTATGGGTTGTATTGGTGCAATTGCTTATTATGATGTTAAGAAAATTATTATTTATAATATTATGATTGCAATAGGTGTAATTTTAATTGGCGCAGCTATGATGGACAAAACAGGTATGATAGGAAGTATTTATTACTTACTTCACGATATGATCATTAAAGCTGCTTTATTCTTATTAATTGGTATTATTATAAAAATTACTGGAACACCTGATTTAAGAAAATTCGGCGGACTTATACAGAATTATCCGGTATTAGGTTGGTTCTATTTCGTTGCTGCACTTTCATTAGCAGGTATTCCACCATTAAGCGGATTTTATGGTAAATACATGATTGTCATGTCGACCTTTGATAATGGTTATTATATAAGTGGTATCGTCGTACTACTTTCTAGTTTATTTGTTTTATATTCAGTAGTTCGTATTTTCTTAATGGCATTTTGGGGAGAAGAAAAAGGTTATACGTATAATCCAAAATTACCAATGAAGAAATTAATGATATCAAGTATTGCTATCACAATAATCGCGATATTATTTGGTCTTGGTGCCGACATGTTATATCCTTTAATTGAAAAAGCTGCTTTACCATTCTACAATCCTGAAACATATGTAAATGCGTTAGGAGGCGATTATTAATGGCTATACAAGTACTCATTAATGTTCTATTAGCTGCACTTTGGATGATGCTTTCAGAAACATACACATTTGGCGCATTTATATTTGGATATTTGTTTGGTATTTTATTCGTTTTAGCTGCTTTACCATTACTACCGGGTAAACATTTATATTTAAGACCAGTTTGGAAAACGATAGTTTTAGCCGGTATATTCATGAAAGAATTAGTATTAGCAAATATAGATGTCATTAAAATTGTCATCCAAAAAGAAATAAAAAATGAACCCGCATTCTTTGCGTATCCGACAGAATTAAAAAAAGATTGGGAAATCACATTACTTTCTCAACTAATAACATTAACGCCGGGTACAATCGTAGTTGCAATTTCAGATGATCAAAAAACACTATATATTCATTCAATAGATTTTTCTGATATTGATTCAGAAATTAGTACTATTAAAGATTCATTTGAAAAAGCAATCAAGGAGGTGAGCGTACGATGATAAATATATTCGTAATTATTGCAATCATCATCGTCGCACTTTCTATGATAGGCATACTTACCAGAGTCATAATCGGTCCTACTTTAGCTGACAGAGTTATTGCTCTTGATGCATTAGGTATTACTTTAATGGCTATGATTGCTTTATTTTCCGTAGTGATGAATACAAGATATTTATTCGTTATTCTGTTATTAATAGGTATTTTAGCATTCTTAGGTACTGCAGCATTTGCGAAATTTATGGACAAAGGAGAGATCATTGAAAATGATAGAGACGATAATTATTAGTATTTCAATTATTATGATGGTCGTAGGCGCTTGTTTCAGTTTCTTTGCTGCGTTAGGTATTCTAAGATTGCCAGATGTATTCTCTCGAGCACATGCATCAGGAAAAGCTTCTACTTTAGGTGTCATGTTAATATTAACCGGTGTACTCATTTACTTTATCGGTAAAGAAGGTCACTTTAATGTTCAACTGTTGTTAGGGATTATATTTATCTTTATTACTGGACCACTAGCCGGTCACTTAGTAACAAGAAGCGCATATTATATGGGCGTCAAACCAACAGAACGAACAGTTAGAGACGATTTAAAAGACGCAAAATAAATACTTTTCTTAAAATAAAACCTCACAACCTTTGAGTTAAATCTCAGGTTGTGAGGTTATTTATTTCTGATTTTGTCAAAGTGTATGATAATTAAATAGATTTGAGTTTGGTAGGATCTTATTGGATTTTCGGCTTAATTAATCCAACTAAATACGTTCTTATTGGATTTTTGACTTAATTAATCCAACTAAATAGGCCCTTATTGGATTTTCGACTTAATTAATCCAACTAAACAGGCTCTTATTGGATTTTCGACTTAATTAATCCAACTAAACAGGCTCTTATTGGATTTTTGACTTAATTAATCCAACAACATTCAATAACGTTTTAATCCAATATAAGAAGAGAGTCCGATACAACTGTTAATGTGCCGGACTCTCTTTATTAATAATTTTTATTTCGTTGTTTCTTTCCAACTTTTATCGCTAAGCATATCGCCTGGCCATGTATATGACATTACGCCACCATCAATTGTTATATTTTCACCTGTGATAAATGAACTGTCATCAGAGGCTAGGAATTGTACGAGTTTAGCTACTTCTTCTGGTTTACCTAATCTACCTAAAGGTGTAACCCATTTTTGATTTTCTCTAAATTCTTCGCCTGCTTTATCTTCTTTATCACCTACTAAATTATCAACTAATGGTGTTTCTATCGTTCCAGGTGCTATAGAGTTTGCTCTAATGTTTTCTCTACCATATTCAATCGCAATTGATTTTGTGAAGTTTACAATGCCACCTTTAGCAGCGTTGTAACCAGATCTATTTAAATCTGCAGCTAGTCCAGAGAACGAAGCTGTATTAATAATAGAACCGCCTTCTTCAAACATTAATGGCAACATGAACTTCGTAACAAGGAAAGTACCTCTTAAGTCCACATTCATTAAATCATCAAATACTTCTACAGGATATTCATGAATTCTTCCTGCTTTATGGTCAATCCCTGCATTATTAAATAAAATATGAACTTTACCATATTGTTCTTTGATTTCATCTATTGCTTTTCTTACTTCATCTTCTTTAGATATATCAACTTTCATTGAAGTAGCTTTATATCCTTCATCATTAATTTGTTTTACTGATTTTTCTAATTCATCGGATATATCCATACAAATCACTTCAGCGCCTTCAGAAGCTAGTTGTTTAGCTGTAGCAAAACCTATACCAGTACTAGCTCCTGTAATAACTGCAATTTTATTTTCTAATCTTTTCATAATTTTAATAACACTCCTTTAAAAGATGAATGAAATACAATTACTTTGAATTCTACATATCATCCACAATATTCATATACCCGTTTTTTAAAATAATAAAAAGCCTGAGACATAATTAATGTCTCAGACTCGTTTTTGTTATATTGGCAGTAGTTAACTGAATTAAAATTGAGCTTATACTAGACTTTTTCAATTCTAGTCAACCTTGCCGAGGCAGAACTACGAAATCTTTTTTAAATAAGATTTCTGTCTTGCTCTCTTTATTTTCTAATTTTTTTAATAGCGATAGTCGCTCTAATGACTGAAATTAACTGATTATCTTCATCTGTAACTTTAACATCCCACACTTGTGTTGTCTTACCAATGTGTAATGCTGTTCCTATTGCAGTTACAGTACCGCTTTGTACAGATTTAATATGATTTGCATTAATCTCTAAACCAAGTGGTATTTCATCTTCTTTAGAAGAAGCATTTGCTCCCATAGAGGCTGCAGTTTCTGCTAAAGCGATTGTAGCTCCTCCATGTAAATATCCAAATGGTTGTTTAACGTTATCGGTAACTGGCATTGAAATAGCAATATATCCATGTTTAACATCTAATGTCTTCATTTGAAGATGATCTAATAAATTCATATTTTTATCCCCCATTCACCACTATAATACCATAGCAGCAATGAAACCAAATATGATTAAAGGAATATTATAAATTAAGAAGTTAGGTATACACGTATCTCTAATGTGGTCATGTTCCCCGTCTACATTTAATCCTGCAGTTGGTCCTAATGTTGAGTCACTCGCTGGACTACCTGAGTCACCTAATGCCCCTGCTGTACCTATGACAGCTATAAGCGCCATTGCACTTAATCCTATTTCTTCACCAAATGGTATAAATAAACTTGCAATGATAGGAATTGTCGCAAATGATGATCCTATTCCTAACGTTACAACTAAACCTATTAAGTACATCATAATGATACTAAACGCTTTGTTGTCTCCTGTAATAGTCGCTAAACTCTTAACAAGCGCACCAACTTCATGTGTCTCATTCATAACACCTGCAAATCCATTTGCTGATAAAATTACGACACCGATATAAGCCATAATTTGAATACCTTCTACTAATTTAGCATCTAAGTCTCTCCATTTATATAATCCAGAGAAGAAGAAGATTAAAATACCTGCTAACGCACCGAATATCATAGATTCTGTAAAAGTCTGCACTATAAAAGTAGCTAAAATAGCAATAACCGTAACCACTAGAGGGTATGTTTCTAATTTTCCAATTTCTTCGTCTTCTTCGACTTTAATTTTTTTATATTTTCTAGGTTTCCAATATATGATTATGGCTAAAATTAAACCAAATACATATCCCATACTTGGAATGAGCATTGCTTTCCAAATATCATTAAAAGCAATATCAATATTTGTTTTTTCAAATGAATCAAAAATGATGGACTGGAATATGTGACCATATCCGTATGGTAATAATATATACGGGAAACATAGTCCAAAGCCAATTACTGTAGCAATAAGTCTTCTGTCCATTTCTAATTCATTAAATAAACTGATTAATGGAGGTATAAGAATTGGAATAAATGCAATATGAACAGGAATAATATTCTGACTCAATATTGAAATAACAAGTAAACTCGCAACTAAAATGATTTTTATTTTTACTCTGCTATCTTTAGAATTTTCCTTTTTCACTGATTGTATGATTTTTCCGACGATATAATCTGTTATACCGCTATATGATATTAAAGCTGCAAATCCACCTAATAGCGCGTATGATAAAGCAACTTCAGCCCCATCAACAATAGACGTTCCAAAAGTAGCAATCACTTTGTCTAGAGACATACCACTTAATAATCCTCCTACTAAAGCGCCAATAAATATACTTAATACTACATTTAATCTTAATAAACAAAGTATAATCATAATTATAACTGCTACTAACACTGCATTTATTTCCAAAAAACCCCCTCCTGTTCTTTAACTCTCTACCACGATAAAGTAAAATGATGAACTTATCATATCAGTTGATTGAAAACATGTCAATAACAGCTGCTTAATTCTAAATTTTCAGATAAATACTATAAAAAAATAACCCTGCTCGACAAATTAATAGAACAGGATTACTTTTTATAATTTATTTTATTTTTCAAAAAGTGAAGTACAGTAGGAATCATAGCACCAGTTGCACCTTTTGGTCCACGATAAGTATCTTTTTCTGTATCAGCAGAACCAGCAATATCAAAATGTAAATGAGGTACGTCTTCACTGAAATGCGTCACAAAAGCTGCTGCAAATAACGCTTTACCATGTTTATTTAAAACACAGTTTGTTAAATCAGCTACATCCGAAGATTGAATATCTTGCTTTTCTTCATCAGTAATTGGTAACTCAAAGCTCACTTCATTTGAATATTTAGAAGCTTCTTTAACTGCATCTAAATATTGGTCGGCATCACTAGAGAATATACCTGTTTTACCAAGTCCTAACGCAGCTACAACAGCACCCGTTAGCGTCGCAAAGTTCATAATTAATTCTGGTTTGAATTGTTTAGCATAAGTGACACCATCAGCTAGTACAAGTCTTCCTTCAGCATCGGTATTCGTAATTTCAACCGTTTCACCACTTAAGGATGTAAATACATCGTCTGGTTTCATAGCTTTATTAGATATCATATTTTCTGCTAATGGCAACACTGCTACAATATGAATTGGCAATTCTAAACGAGCTACAGCATTCACCATTGCAACTACATTACTAGCACCACTCATATCATATTTCATTGAAGGCATACCTGTTTTTGATTTAATTTGGTAACCGCCAGAATCATACGTTACCCCTTTACCAACTAATGCTATTGGAGCATCAGCTGAACCTTTATATTCTAACGTTACTAACCTCGGAGGATTAATAGATCCTTTACCAACTGCGTCTATTAGACCGAAACCTTCTTCATTAATAGCTTGTTCATCTTTAATAGAAACTTCTACGTTCGTATCTTCAAAGTTTACTTTAATTTGATTAGCAAAATATTCAGGCGTCAATATATTTGGAGGTGTTTGAGAGAAAGTACGTGCTAAATTAATGCTATCTCCTAGCACTTCTCCTTGTTTGAAACTCGATAAAATATCATCATTCGTTTCTGTTATAAACGTGACTTTAGTTTCAATTGGAGCAGATTTATTAGATTTATAATTATCAAAATTAAATACTGATTGTTGAGACATCCATCCAAGATGATATAAGCGTGATTCATTCGTGACATTTTGAGAAACGAATGTGTTATCTAATAAATTAACTTGTTCAATTTTATTCAAGCTTAAATAACGACTTAATTGACCATAAATTTTTTGATAATCTTTCTCTTTGATTTCTTTTAAATTTCCTAAACCAACAGATATTAATTTAACAATTTGATTATCGATGATGACAGCAGAAGACGTAATTTCTCCTAATTCACTGCTTATAACTTGTTGTTTTTTCATATCATCTAATTGGTTATTTAATATGTTATTTACTTCATCAAAATTTTGCATTTGATTAAAATGACTCGGACAACCTATAACAATCGGATGATTATTTGTAGAATACTGTTTTTCAATTTGTAATTTCATATATATTTCCCCTTTTTTAAAACATTGAATAACCGCTTCTTCTTAAATTACGAATAACAAAACCAGCTACTATTGCGCCAACCCATCCAGAACCTAGCATTAAAATATCTGCAGTATGTATATGTGTTATTCCAGTTAATAACTTTGAAAATGCTGTAGAAGGATTAGTGAAATACATTGTTGTTGATATTTTATCAACGATAGCAAATATAACCAATGGATATAATATAACCATCAACCATGTTGTTTTTAGTAGCATGTTCAATATAAAAGCAATACCAAAGAATAATACGAAAAACAATGCCATTGATATAATGACTTGTGGTAAAGATATCATGGCTAACCTCCTTTAAAAAAAGAGACCCGCCTAATGCAGGTCTCTTACTTAATTATCTTGCAATTAAAATTTACCTTTTTTATAGGCTAAACCAAGTCCACCGATTTTGAAGATGGCACGAGTATCAATAACTTTTTTCATGAATGCTGCTTTTTTACCAGTGATTTCACGGCCCATAACAACACCAACACCATCACGGCTACCTAGAGAACAAACAGTACCTTTGTCATCGTAACTAAATGGTTCAGTTTTTTCACCATTGAAGATGTTTTTGATGTTTTCTGCTAAGTGTTCACCTTGTTGCATAGCAATTTGTGCTGTAGTTGGTAATGGACGTTTGTTGTCGCCTTCACCAACCATAACTGCTGAACAGTCACCAATAACGAAGATATCGTCATAGTTATCGATTGATAAGTCGTCTTTAACAACGATACGACCGCGTTTAACGCCATCAAATGATTCTTCCATTAGTTTGCTACCTCTAACACCTGCAGCCCATATAGCAGTGTTAGCTTCTAATGTTTCTTCTTTATCATTTACTTTTACTACGAAACCTTTTTCGTTACAAGCAACGATTGGAGTTGAGATTTTGAATTCTACACCACGAGCTTCTAAGTATTGAACAACGTAATCAACTAATTCTTCTGAGAACATTGGTAACATTTTTGGTGCTGCTTCAACACAAGTGATTTTCACTTTAGATTGATCTACACCGTATTTTTTACATAACTCAGGAACACGCTCAGTTAATTCACCTAATAATTCAACACCAGTAAATCCTGCGCCACCTACAAGAATAGCTAAATCATTTTCATCTTTTTCTTTAGATGAAGCATAATTTGCAAATCTATCTTCTAAATGTTTCGCGATACGACGAGAAGTATTAATGTTTTCGATTTGAAGAGCATGTTCTTTCATACCTTCAATTCCAAATGTTTCACTTTCAAATCCTAACGCAACAACTAAAATGTCGTAATCAAATACACCATTTGATGTTTCAACATTTTTAGAATCTTTGTTAATTTTAGTTACTTCTGCTTTTACGAAGTTTACTTTGTTTCTATCAACTACTGAAGTTATTGGGTATAAAGCATCTTCATAATTTAACGTACCTGCTGAAGTTTCATGTAACCATGTAGCTTCATAGTGGTAGTCATTTTTGTTAATAAGTGTAAGCTCAACATCTTGGTTAGAAACTAATTTTTGTAATTTAGTTATAGTTTGTAAGCCTGCATATCCTGCCCCTAATACAAGAACTTTTTTGCGTTCAAATCCCATTATTTTCACCTATACTTTCTAAATATTGTTTGACACCTGAAGGGATGTCGTGTCACTTTGTGTTTTTTGTCACAAGCAATTCTAATACTCTTTACATACAAAGTATATTGTATATTTTTATCAATATAATTTCAAGTGTCACACACTATTAATATTAAGGGATTAACAATTCTCTGGTGTACCTGTTACAGTTTTAGTTTTGAATGAGCTTCCGCAACCGCATGAAGCAATTGCATTCGGGTTTTCAATAGAGAATCCGCCACCCATTAATGATGTTTTGAAATCAATTGTAGTGCCATTTAAAATTGGTGTATCTTCTTTGTCTACTAAGACTTTCACACCATAAAATTCTAATTCCATGTCATTTTCAGATGGTTCTTCTTCTGCTGACATTCCGTATGATAAACCTGTGCAACCTCCACCTTTAACAGAAACTTTTAAGTAACCGTCTGGCATACCATTACTTTCCATCATATCCTTAACTTCATATGCTGCTGCTTCAGTTAAAATTACTGTTGACATAATTTATTCCTCCTTAAAAAATCCAATTTTCTTCTATATGACTATATATATTTTCTAGTAATTCTTCCGGTGTCTCGCCCTTGACCATATCGCCATTTACTAATGCATATAACCCTCTTGCACATGGTCCACAATTTTGTAGACAACCATATTCTAGTACGTCTACATCTGGATCATTGTCGAGCTTGTTAAACACTACATCAGCGCCTTTAGCCAAGTTTGATTTACAAAATTCGACAATCGGGTTCAATGTATTCACCTACTCACTTTCGTTTCATTATCTATTTTAACATTCATTGTAGTTTATGCCAAAAACGATTATACTAAATGTATACTTATATATTATAAAATATATACATACAAATTTATAGAAATTTGATTTATGGACAAAGGAGAATAACGATGAAAAGCTTAGTATTATTAGGGGGCGGATACGGTAATATGCGTTTGATGAAGGAAATTATCCCTAACGCTTTACCTTCCGATTATTCAATTACGCTGATTGATCGTATGCCATTTCACGGTTTAAAAACTGAATTTTATACTTTAGCAGCAGGTACAAAACCAGACAAAGAAATTCGAGTAAATTTTCCAAATGACAAGAAAATCAATACCGTATATGGGGAAATTACAGATATTGATTTAGACAATCAAATTATTTCTGTAGGAGACACAAGAGTCGACTATGATGAACTTGTAATTGGTCTGGGTTGTGAAGATAAATATCACAATGTTCCTGGCGCAAAAGAATACACACACAGTATTCAAACTATCCAAAATGCACGAAAAACGTACCAAGCAATATTTGACTTACCAAGTGGTTCTACTGTTGGGGTTGTGGGAGCCGGTTTAAGCGGCATTGAATTAGCAAGTGAACTACGTGAGAGCAGAGAAGATATCAAAATTAAATTATTTGATAGAGGTGCAAGAATTCTCCCAGCATTTCCAGAAAAATTAAGTAAATTCGTAGAAAAATGGTTTGCTAAACATAATGTTGAAGTCATTCCTGAATCAAATATAACGAAAGTTGAACCGGGTAAATTATACAATAACGATGATGCTCAAGACATAGATTTAGTAGTTTGGACTGCTGGTATTCAACCAGTAGAAATCGTTCGAAATTTACCGGTCGATACTAATGACGGCCGTAGAGTTATCGTCAATCAATATCATCAAATTCCGACATATCCAAATGTATATATTGTTGGTGATTGTGCAGCTTTACCACATGCACCGAGTGCATATTTAGCAGAAATACAAGCTGATCAAATTGCTGAAGTAATGAAACTAAAATGGGCAAATAAACCATTACCAGAAAAAATGCCAGAACTTAAACCACAAGGATTTGTGGGCTCATTAGGAGAAAAACAAGGCTTTGCGTACTTAATGGAACAGACTGTTACCGGTCGATTAGCAAGAGTTATTAAGTCTGGTGTTCTATGGTTATATAAATATCATAACGGATAAGAAAAGTAGCAGAATTCTGCTACTTTTTTATTTCTCATCCACGTGTTCATCTATGAATTTTGTAATCGGTTTGAGTTGAATATAACCATCTGCAACTAATTCATCATTGATTGTAACAAGCGGATAAAATAATTCATCTTCTTTTATTCTTTCAATGAATTGTTGATCATGATCGGTTAAATTTTCAGTTTGTTTCATAAAATCAATATACGTAAATTCGAAGTCTATATGATTATATTTTCTCCCTAGTATAGCTTGCAACCATTCATAAGTGTCTTTTGATGAGGGTGCGTTCACACAACTGGCACAAATAACATCTGCACCATATACGACAATATTTGCTTTGGACATTTATAAAATCCTCCTAGTTCCATAAATAGATTTTTTACGTTATTTCTATTATAATAGATTAATAAGATTAATGTATCTAATAACACTTGATGAGAGGAGTATTAATATATGACTACCGAACAACAAACAATGTTTGATCAAGTTAGTGATGTACTTGAGAAATTAAGACCATTCTTATTACGAGATGGTGGCGACTGTGAATTAGTAGACGTGGATGATGGTATTGTTAAATTACGCCTATTAGGAGCTTGTGGTACTTGCCCAAGTTCTACTATTACATTAAAGGCTGGCATAGAGCGTGCTTTATTAGAAGAAGTACCTGGTGTCGTTGAAGTCGAACAAGTATTCTAACTTAATCATAAAATAATGAACCTAAATATATAAGACATCTATAGAGAGTCAAGGATTTATCCATTAGATATTCTAATGGATAAATCCTTTTTTAATTTCAAGCTTTCAAAATATTTTTTAAATAAAAAAACAGTAGAAATTCAATATTTATAATGAATTTCTACTGTTTTTGTAGTGATAATTATTTCTGTCTGAATTATTAATTGTATTTTCTACTCACATTTTCGTTGTATTCTCCGTTTATATGATTCAACATTTGCTCATTAATATAAACCCAACCTTTCCATCCAATATGGACTGCATCAGTGATTACATAAGGTTCATATTCTTTGTCAGTTAAATCATAAACTTTCATATTATTCGAAGTGATTGTATGATTTATTTTTTGATATACCGCTTCTCTCTTCATTTTATCAACGTGTATATGATCATACCATTTACCGTTAGCAGGTATAACAATAAATAACGGGTCTGCTTTTGCTTCTTTCAATGTATCTATTAACAACTTTAAATCATCAAATTCTACTGAGTTTTTATTAAATTCATAACTTCGATTAAAACGTTTCCTTTGTTGTTTTAATAAACTCCAATATTGATCGTTCATACCAAATTTATTAGAGGTTGAATTTTGCTCACCATATTGAGAAGCATATAATTTCATTGTTTCCCAATCCATTTTTTGAAAATGTTTATTGTGCGAGTGCTGTAAAGGTGATTTTTCTTTACCAAAAAGAGATTTCAATGCATCATGCTTTTCATGAATACTGTATTCAAAATTATTCATGAAAGTGCCTTCTTTATATTGATGATTTTTCGATTTAATAATAGATTTTAAATAAGGATCAGATTTTAATTGTTTAAATTCTATCAATCGTTTAGCAAATCTATTCTTTATTTCAGGACTTAATGTTTCACTAACAAATAAATGATCTGCTTGTAATGGAGAGAATCTCGCACTAAAATTATCGTTAGTTAAACCATAATTCGTAAACCATTGAGGTGAAATAATAATCGCTAATTTTTTCCCTTTTAGGTTATGAGATTGGCTCCCAATATTTACAGCATGAATCAAGTCAGTAGACCCGCCTGTACCAATTAAATAAGGTTTGAGTTTAGCATTTTTATCATTCAGTATGTACGCAGGATGAAATATATCTTGTTTCTCTAATTCACTAGAACCAAAAATGGGATAGTATTTTCTACTTTGTAACATTTCAGTTTGCGAGTGTACACCTTTTAATATTGAATCATTTAATGAGGTAGCTTCTTTATTGATATTTTCACTTTTTGAAAACGCAGAAAACCATTCTACTGGCATTAATAGAAATAGACCAAACAGTATACCACTAAAAATTAATGGTAATATTAGCTTTATTTTCATTGTAATTCCTTAAGCACTTCTATGATTTTATTTGGTGTTGCCCACTCATCTCTATCAAAATCAGTAATTGTAACGTCAATCCCTAAATTATTTTGAATTTCTATTAATAATCCAACTGTAGCGAATGAATCTATTATACCTTCGTCGAATATTGCAATATCTGGATTTTCTTTAACAATATCATTTTCTGCAACTTCTGCTAATATATCTAAAACTTTTTCTTCAAAACTCATAATTTAACTCCCTTTTTTTAATGTATTAACTTTCCTGAGAATAATAAAAATCCAAATGCAACACTATGGAATGTAATTAGTATCGCTATAAAATTGGTTACTTTATTATTAAATTTAGGTGGATGTTTTTTTCGCCATTGTTCGTAATAGCCATAACCTATGAACAGCATTGCGTGATATAAACCATATAGTATGTAATTTATTTCAATTCCATGCCACACACCCATAATTGCAAAGTTTAATAAAAATCCTAAATTAGAAATAAGCAATTTATCTTTAATTAGTTTCTTTTTTGAAACAAAGAATACAAATCTCATATAAACGCAATCTCTAAACCAGAATGACAAACTCATGTGCCATCTATTCCAAAAATCTTTAATATTCTTAGATTGAAAAGGTTTATTAAAGTTGACAGGTGTTTGAATACCGAACATATAGCTAAATGCGATAGCGAATAAGCTATAACCAGCAAAATCAAAGAATAAATAAAAACTATAACCATACATATAAAATAAGTAATTTAAAAACGTATGATCTGTCTCAATTGGTATCGTTTTTAAGACTAATTCATTTATATAAAATGCGATAATATATTTATATAAAAATCCCATAAATACCAAATGGATAGCTTTGATTAACTGATTATAATATTCCTCACCTGATGGAATTTTATTTTCATCTTTAATAAATCTTTTGTATCTATCAATTGGTCCTGATGAAATAGTTGGAAAGAAAGTGATAAAATCTATTAATTTTAATACTTCTATTGATTTAATTCTTTTATCGCGTATTTCCATTATTAATTGGACTGTCTTAAATGTGATATAAGAAATCCCTAAGAAACCTATAAATTCTATCACTTTATTTCCATGTATCGTTATTTGATATTCACCTAGCCAACTACTTTGAAGTACTTTAACGAGTATTAAAGGTAATATTGATAGAAATACCATAAAAGCAAACACCTTAAATTCGTTTACTTTTTTAGTGATATTAATGTAACTTTTTATTAACAGCACTTGATAAATAACATATAAAGTAAAGAAAATAAGTTGATAGCTCAAATACTTATTATCAAATATATTCTTATTATCGTCTGAGAAAATAAGAACGAGCATAACAATTGTGATGAACCTATTATATATAAGACTTCTTTTACCAATTAACCCTAGTATTATGACTGGTAACATCAACAATAAAGTAATAAAGAAATAAGTAAAATCGCCATATGGAATCATGATTCTAACTCCTCTAATACTTTATTTCGATTTAATTTACCATTTGGTGTTAACGGTAAATGATCGGTAAATTTAAACTTTCTAGGAATCATATACTCTGGTAAATGTTGTTTAAGTTCTTGTTTCATCTTGTGTATTAATTCCATATCACTTTCAAGACTTTTTTCTAATAAAACAACCGTCGCATATAAATACTGAACTTTCTCACCTTTTTTAATTGGTGATACAACAGCTTGCTTAACTTGTGGCAAACGTTCTAAAATTAATTCTATTTCTTCTAATTCCATGCGATATCCATTAATCTTTATTTGAAAATCTATTCTACCTTGTATGAACCAATAACCTTCTTTATACTCTGCTTTATCTCCTGTGTAATAATGTCTTGTATCGCTTTCAATTCTAAAAGCTTTTTCATTTTTTTCCTTATCTTTTAAATAACCTTTACTAACACTTCTACCACTAATAATGAGCTCTCCATTATCAGCTAATTTAAGCTCTGAATGTTCCCTTACTTTCCCAACTGGTAAAGGGTTAAATGAATCAAGTATATCTTGAGTTATTTGTATACTCGTCACTGCGACTGTAGCTTCTGTTGGACCATATGTATTGTAAACAGTTGCTTCTTTATATTTCTCTATAAGTTTTTGAGCAGTTTTGTGACTGAATATCTCACCACAGAAGAAAAATTGTTTTAAGTTAGGATACGTATTATCGTCAAACCCTGGTAACAATAAGCACATTTCAACAAAAGATGGCGTAGAGACCCAACTCTCAATATGTCTATCATTTAACATTTCATAAAGTTCTCTTGGTTTCTCAATCATTTGTTTATCAACAAGCTCTAAAGTACCACCTGACATTAAGCATGGATAAATTGCCATTACAGATAAATCGAATGAAAATGGTGCTTGGTTCAGCCATTTCTTACCTTCGCCTAATTGATTGAGTTTTAGCATCCATTCAGTAAAATCTAATAAACTATCATATGTAATCTGAACGCCTTTAGGTAGCCCCGTGGACCCCGAAGTAAAAATCGTATAAACAATATCTGTCATCTTCAATTGTTTAGTACCTTCGAGGTTAATAGATGCCTCTTTACATTCATTTACAGTTATTTGTTTAATATTCTTTTTATCTAATAAAATTTCAGTAGTATTGAATACATACTTTGGTTCAACTTTATCTATAATGTGTTCTATTCGTTCTTTAGGTATGGAAGTATCAATTGGAACGTAACCTATACCCGCTTTAATACTTGCTATCATACCTACAATCATAAATGGTGACATATGACCATAAATTACAAGAGGCTGAGATGTATCTTTTAACAAAGTTGCTAATTTACTTGAATAAATATCTAAATCTTTATATGTCATCATATTATTTCTATAGCAAATCGCTTCATTATCACCATGATTATCGCTCATGTATGATAACTGTTCTATGACGTCTCTCATAAACATACTCCTTTACTAAAACTCATTGTAAATGAAATTATTGCTCGCACTTCCACCAGCATAAATCCAAAATAAAATAAGCATGATTAGGAAATAGAAAATGGTTAAACTAAATAGTTTAAAATTCTCAGAGTTAATAAATTCTCTAATTTTTTCCATTGATAATCTCCTTTTGTTTTTATTCTATTTTTATATTATATGTATAATTAAGATTTTTATCAATCAAAATATGTAAAAAACTTGAATTAAAAGGAAGTTTATTGAATATGATTACATCGTTTTTAAAGGTTTAAATAGCTTTAAAGCGCTAAATATAAAGGAACTTATATTATTAAAAATTTCCAATTGTTATAACATAAAAGCAGAGGATATTCTTATTGATTTAAGAATATCCTCTGCTTTTATTTAAACTATTTATTAACCGGTGTAATTGGTGAATCTCCATTTATAATTTTTTCTGCGTTATCAACGCAAAGTTGAACCATATTATTTCTCGTTTCAATTGAACTACTACCTATGTGTGGGACAACAATAATTTCATCCATATTTAAAAATGGGTGGTCATTTGCTATTGGCTCGTTTTCAACGACGTCTAATGCTGCTCCACGAATTTCATTTTGTTTAATAGCTTCAATTAAATCCGATTCGATGACATGTCCACCTCTACCAATATTTACAAAGATAGCTGATGATTTCATCTTACTGAAAGTTTCTTTATTGAATTTACCTTTTGTTTCCTCTGTTAAAGGTGCTGTACATATAACGAAGTCGCTTTCTGTCAATAAATCATCCATTGATTTATATGTTACACCTAATTCTTGTTCGGCTTTTTCTTTTCTGGAACGATTATGATAAAGAACATTACAGTTAAAACCTTTTAACCTTCTAGCAAATGCTTCACCTATTGATCCCATTCCATATACCCCAACTGTAGAACCATGAATATCCTGACCAGCTAACAAGTAAGGTCCCCAACTTTGCCATTTTCCATCTTTTACGTATTCTACCGCTTCAACAATTCTTCTGGCAGTTGTTAACATTAGTGTGAATCCTAATTCAGCCGTAGTTTCAGTTAACACATCAGGTGTGTTCGTAACAATTACACCTTTACTTTTAGCTAGTTCAAGGTCGATGTTATCATAGCCAACTGCTAAATTTACAACACCTTTAACATTCGTAGCAGAATCGAAAAATGATTGATCGATTTTTTCACTAAGAGTGGTAATGACAACTGTAGCCTCTTTAGAACGTTTTAAAAATTCTTCTCGGGGCATTGGTTCTAACTCACTATCCCAAACATCTACTTCAGCAAATTGCTTCATTTGATCTATGAACTCTTGAGGTAATAATCTTGCAACTAATATTTTATCTCTCATTCTTCTCATCTCCTAAACAATTTATTCAATAATTTCTAGTAAGTTTTTAATACTATAAGTAGGCAACACTTCTTTTCTCTGAATTTCTTCAAATGTTGTAACACCCGTATGAACATGTAATGTATCTATACCACTATTAATACCAGCTAAAATATCAGTATCATAAAGATCACCTATCATGATACATTCTTCTTTAGCATGACCAATTTTTTCTAATGCTTGTTCCATAATAATAGTTTCTGGTTTTCCTATAAATATAGGTGTTTGGCCAGTTGATACACTCACTACGCTCGTTAAAGAACCGTTACCTGGAAGAAAACCTCTTTCTTTCGGAATAGAAACATCTTTATTTGTTGAAATAAATTTAGCACCATTACGAACTGCAAGACAAGCTACAGTTAACTTCTCGTATGTAATTTCTTCATCTAATCCCATTACAACATAATCAACATGCTCATCATCTTTAACAATTAATCCGGCATCATTTAGTGACTTTCTAAGTCCAGTGCCACCTACCATATATACAGTTGCACCAGGAGATTCTTCACTAATATATCCAGCTGTCGCCATAGCTGTAGTAATCACATGTTCACTAGAAGTATGAAAACCTATTTCATTTAATTTTTCCGCTACTTCTTCAGGTGTCTTTGAAGAATTATTCGTAACAAATAAGTAGTCTTTATCTTCTTTATTCAAATAATCTATAAATTCAATGGCACCTTCAATAACTTGTGAACCTTTATACATCGTGCCATCTAAATCTATTAAATAACCTTTATAATCTTTCATTCTTATCTCCTTCTCCAAATGCAGTTACGGCTACATTTTCGTTCTCTAAAAAGTGTTTCGTATCAACAATAGACTGCTTATAAAAAGGTACTGCTTTTTCAAAACCTTTTCTTAATTCATCGTGGTTAATTGATTCATAATTACGTGTTAATTCTTTTCTAAAATCAATTGAGTTACTGATTTCTTCTGCAGTAGTAGGTTGGAATACTTTTTCTAATTCCATAATATCAATGACATCTTTGTAATTACCCGGATCTCTTAAAATAAATGCATCGATAATTAAATTACCTATATCTACCACAGATTCAATCATCATGTGAGCGATTCTTTCTAAAGCATATTTTGAATTTTTTTCTGTTTCAAAATCTTGTGTAAGTTGTTCTAAATATTCTAATTTAAGATTAAGTGTTTTAATATCTACAAAATACATGTAGATCCCTCCTATTCATCTATTATGATATCATAATTTTGAATTGTAAGGCATTGCTCTGTATACTAATAAGATAAACGAAGCTTTAAAATAAAGGAGCCATAACAATGATAGAAATGTTTTTATATGACGACCAAAGCGAAGCAAAAATTCAGTTCGTAGGTTTTGTAGGCGAACATAGTCGATATGATTTAACTTTAATTTATACAGATCGTCATTTTGGTAAGACAATCGTATTAAACACACAAAATAATACTTTTGGCATAATTGGTAAAGACGATTTAGAAGAAGAAGGTTATATCAGTCATGTTCTAGGTTTATCAGAAGAAGAAGGCGAAGAAGTAACAGAATATTTACATGAAGTAATTGATATATAATTAAAAAAGTTTTTGATAAAGATTAAAATAATAAACAAAATTAGCTTTATCTATTAAAAAACCATAAAAATAAGAGGGTGGGACATAAAGATGTCTCACCCTTTCAACTCTTATTAGATTTTCTATGACATTAATCCAATTACACGCCTCTTATTGGATTTTCTATGACGTTAATCCAACTAACAACACTTTTATTGGATTTTCCATCACGTTAATCCAACTAAACATACTTTTATTGGATTTTCTATCACGTTAATCCAACTAACAACACTTTTATTGGATTTTCTATCACATTAATCCAATTACACACCTTCTTATTGGATTTTCTATCACGTTAATCCAACTAACAACACTTTTATTGGATTTTCTATCACATTAATCCAACTACACGCCTCTTATTGGATTTTCTATCACATAAATCCAACTAACAACACTTTTATTGGATTTTCTATCACATTAATCCAACTACAATAAAAAATATTACTGTCCTTATATATAACAAAACAAGCTGGGACATAAATAAATGTCTCAGCTTGTTATTTTTTACAAATAATCTTTCAAAGTATTTTTGCTAATAATTGTTTCTTCAACAATTTCTATTTGCTCTTCGTTCTCTACTTCTACTTTGATTTCTTCTATTTCAGTTTCTTCTGTTTCTATTTGGTGTGCTTTGTTTTCGGATTTACTATTTTGTTGTATTGTTGGTTCAATTTTCACATTATCCAATTTACTTTCTTCATCAACAAATTCAGCATCTTCTGCTGTTAACTTTGTAATTTCTCCTTTAGACAATCGTCTTAAGACAAAATATTTACAGCCAAAGTTACAGTATTCAAGTAAATAATCTTGTATAGATGAAAATCGTTTATTGGCATCACTTTTCTTATTAGAATCATAATAAAAGCCTTTTAAGCGTAATTGCTCGTATCCATAATCACCGACTATAAAATCATATTTATCTAAGATTTCAGAATAACGCGCTGCAAATCTTTCTTCATCGAATGATTTTTGGTCATCTTTTATTACTTCAAAATAGTCTTGTCCTATTTTAGTTAACATTAAATCACCTTATTAGTTATTAAGTGCTTGTTCACCTAGTATATGCTTTCTTTTAGCTGCTTCATTAACTTGCTCATCAGCATGATAAGAACTACGCACCATTGGGCCTGCTTGACAATGTTTAAATCCTTTTTCCATTGCTACTTTTCTAAGTTTACCAAATTCTAAAGGTGTATAATATTTTTGAACTTTTAAATGTTTACGAGATGGTTGTAAATATTGTCCAATCGTCATAATATCTACATCATTTGCACGTAAATCATCCATAGTTTCATATATTTCTTCGACAGTTTCACCTAAACCAACCATTAAGCTTGATTTAGTAGGAATATCTGGATACATTTCTTTAGAACGTCTTAAAAATTCTAACGTACGATCATATTTAGCACGCGCTCTAACTCTTGGAGTTAAACGTCTTACTGTTTCAATATTATGGTTTAAAATATCTGGTTGAGCAGCCATTAGTGTTTCAAGTGCTTCATAGCTACCTCCCATATCTGATGGTAAAATTTCAATAGTAGTATAAGGATTTAATTCTCTTACTTTACGAACTGTTTCTGCATAAACATTTGAACCTGCATCTTTTAAGTCATCTCTAGCAACTGCTGTAATAACAACATGCTTTAAATTCATCAATTGAACAGATTCTGCTACACGTTGTGGTTCTTCTAAATCAAGTTCATTCGGTAGACCAGTTTTAACAGCACAAAAACGACAAGCTCTTGTACACACTGCTCCTAAAATCATAAATGTAGCGGTACGTCTTTCACCCCAACATTCATGAATGTTTGGACATTTTGCTTCTTCACAAACAGTATGAAGATTCTTTTCTCGCATCATTTTTTTCAAGCCAGTGTAGTTTTTGTTAGTGTTTAACTTAATCTTTAGCCAATCCGGTTTACGTAATATTTCTTCATTTTTAGTAGCCATATACGTGAACACCCTTCTATTAGTATTTTCATCTTCGTACATTATACCGAAAATAGTTACAAATGAAAATCCCATTTACATTTACTTTTCAATTTGTAATAATTTTTGTTCAAAAATATTTCTTAAGAACTCTGGCATAATATAATTTATTTCCATATCTTTCAGTATAGGGAAATATCTTCCAAATGTATACATATCGATTGTGCCCAATTTATAATATTGATTATCTTGAACTTCTTCGCCTTTTACAAAACATTGTCCTGTCGACTCAATGTAGCCGATATTTTTAAATACATATCCTCCAAATATATCTCCTCTAAATCCAAACCCAATTGCTACTTCATCAATATAAGATTGTTCCATCGCTTTATATATGATTTGTTTGAGTTCAGTCCCTTTGAGGTCAATCGTAGCTGTATTAATAGGATGAGGTAACATTTGATGAATATCAAATTCTGTTAATTCATTACCAGACTTCTCTTTCACTATAAGGCCAGCATTTATAATCGCACAGTCTGCTTCAGTAAATTCTAACACACTTTCACAAAGCAAATCTGTTGTATAACTTGCACTATTTAACCTTCTCGGCAAAGAAAAACTTCTATTTAAAACTGGTCTGTTGAGCAAGGTTCTACCCTTTTCTTCATAATCATTATTAACGTGTTCTAATTCATCACTATTTAATATATGCGCTTCTTTTTTTATAATTTTTTTATTTTTTATTTCTAAATCTACTTGACCTACATAATGTCCGTACTTTCCAGCGGCAGCCATCAACACGCCATTCTTCATTTCACCATTTTCAAAATAGTGATGTGTATGCGCTCCGAAAATAATATCAATTTCAGGACATTCTTCACATAATTGCTCATCAAAGAATATGCCAACATGACTAAGAACCAATAATACGTCATAATCCCCTTCAACTTGAGCTATTTCATTTTTTAAAGCAAGTAATGGCGTCGTGACTTTCCAGCCTAGAGTTTCATAAAAATGATTAAAAGGAGCAGTCAAACCTATCATGCAGATTTTTAATCCGTTCACTTCTTTAATAATATGTGAAGTGATGTTACGGGGTAATTCACCTTCAAAATCAAATAAATTACAGCATGTTATATCAAATTTTGCATCATCGTATAATCGATTTAATGCATCATGAGAAATAGTCATACCCTCATTATTACCGATAGTCGCAACATCAACTCCGCTATCGTTTAATATTTTTACGTTTTCTGTACCTTGTGAAGCTTCAGTTAATGGATGAAATAAATCTATATGATCACCAATATCAATGTATATCGTGTCATGATTAATGTTTTTTCTTTGTGTTTTAATGTACTTAGATATTTTAGCGTATGTATCTAAATGGCTATGAATATCGTTCGTATGGAATATCGTGAGTTTCACAAGTTCAACTCCTTAAAGAATACTTTTTATAATCAAATATATACCTAAAATTAACATCGTAAATCTCAAAATTAAAACAACTGTATCTGATTTAATTTTACTATTAATTCTCACGCCTATTTTGGCCCCAAAATAACTAGAAATAATCAATACAATCGCGTGGACCCATAATACGTTTCCTTGAACAACGTGACTGACTGAACTAGAAAAACTTGAGAAGAATATCATCATCATACTTGTTCCTACAGCTACATGTGGTGGGAACTTAAATATAATAATCATAAGTGGCGTCATTAAAGCACCACCACCTATTCCAAATAAACCAGTTGTTATACCTACAATAAATGAAGAAATAATTGCTACAACTGGTGGAATACCATATCGATGTTCTTCTCCATAGCGATCTGTAAATGATTTCATATATTTCTCTTGTTGAAAATATTTAATAGGTTTAACGCTATTTCTAATCATTAAAATGATAGAAATAATAATAAGAAATATACCGAAATATAAATTAAATGAATCTAACGTTAAATATCTACTTATATATGCACCAATTAGCGCACCAGGAATAATACCTATTAAAAATATTAAACCATTTTTAACATCTACTTGCTTTGTTTTTAAATAACCTAATGTAGCTGTTAATCCTGTAGTAATCAGAATTACTGAAGAAGTACCAATTGCTCTTTGAGGTGTCATTCCAGATAAAAGTTGATGGTCTATACCAAAATAAACAAGTGAAGGTACTATAATAATACCCCCACCGATGCCTACTAGCGCACCGATAATTGCTGATAAAGCACCGATTAATATTAATACAATATATGCCACATCGTCACCTCTAAAATAGTTTTAGTTGTTTAGGAGCTAAACCTTCATATTTAATATCTAATAAATCTTGGTAAGTTTTAGCATTTTGTGCAGCATGACCACCTGAATTATTATTAAATACTACGTATACGTCTTTCGCTTTATGATTCAAAATTTTGACTTTATCACTTAATTCTTTCAATTCCGCTTCATTATAATTATATAAATAACGAACATCTCGCCATTCTTGATCAGTCATATCTTTTTTAGTCCAACCGTTAACATTACGTCCATGATAACGCACAAAAGCAATATCATGAGTAACTCGGTTCACCATAGGTATTGAACCTTCTCCACTTTGAGGCTCATCACATACACTATGGATAAAATTCATATCTGTTAAAAATTCCAAAGTGTATTCTTTTACATCATTTTGAAACCAAGTTCTGTTTCTAAATTCTATACATACATCAAATTCTTTTAATTGTTCACGAACATACCTTAAATAATTAATATTTTGTGTTTGTAAATCAAACCAAGGCGGAAACTGAACAAGAATCATCGCTAATTTACCCGAAGCTTTCAAAGGCCTCATAGAATCTTTAAATAAATTAAATAATTCTTTCTTGTCTTCAGCAAATTCTTTCACATCAGCATGACCTGTCAAAGCTTGGTGAATTTTAACAACAAATCTAAAATTCTTTGGCGTTTCACGAATCCACTTCTCAATATTTCTTTGCGGTTGAATTGCATAATAAGTCGCATCCAACTCCACAATAGGAAAATGAGAAGCATAAGCTTTTAATTTATCTTTTTTATTAGAAAGATCTGTGTATAAACTATCATGATCTCCCCAACCCGTTAGCCCAATTTTTATCATATTTTATCACCATATTCATCATACCATATAGCGTATTTATAGTTCAGTCTGTATGATTAAAACGATATAAAAAAAGACTAAGACATTTTTCTTATGTCTTAGTCTTATAAAAATATTAGTTTCAATTACAAATTATAATTTTTTTATGTAATCATCAATATTATTAATATTGATTTATCTTCTTATCATATTCATTTTCAGAAATGTATTCTATATGATAAACCCATTTCCCTTTATGTCTAATTTTTACATATTTTTGAGAAGGATCATATCCGGTAAAAGTTAATAAATAACTATTTCCACGTCCCTTTTCATCATATGACTGAATACCTTCATATCTTTGCGCGTCTACTAATGCCTGACCTCTTAATTCATCAATATTTTCATAATTGGGTACTTTTGCATAGCTCAACTGTTCTTTGACGAATGGATTTAATCTATCCAATTTATCATTCGTATACATAGAGAAATACACAGCAATACATGAAAATAATAAAACTAGAAGAACAACAACAAACTTTCTTTTTACCACTGACTTCACCTCGTCTCAAATTCTTTAAGAATTACCTCACTTTTTAATCTATCTTAAAAAATAATATAATAAATTCATAATATTCTGTCAATAAGTTTTTATACATTTATTTCCATAGAAAACCCCCGCCATCTTCTTGTTGATGGTGGGGGTTTGTGTTATATTTTACTTAGTCAAGATACCTTGCATAAACTTATTAAATGATGGCCGTCATTGGGTAATGTTTATGTTTAAGGTATTTTTTTCTTTTTTATTCTCCATATTTATACCTCCTATTTCAATTTCAATACTTGTCCGATTTGTATCACATCTGATGTTAATCCGTTTAATTTCTTTAATGTTGCTACTGTAACACCTGTTTTTTGACTGATTCCCCACAGTGTATCTCCGGCAACAACTGTATACGTTGATGGTTTACTTCCAATCGCTGCTCCATGAATGGCTTCTGCTAATGATTTTGTATATGCGTTTAGGTTGTTCTTAATAGCATTCATATCTTTAGTCGAAGTAATGAACCCTAATTCTACAAGTCTATAGTTGATATATTCTGCTTTTGCAACGTTACAATTTAATAGGTCACTTCTCTCTGTAATACCTCGAATTGTACCAACATGCTTTTTAACGGCTGCTTGTAATGCTTTGTCGATATTATCTGGCGCTAATCCACTCGGTATAATAACATGTCCTCCTGTTGCGGATGCTGACGCTGAATCTAAATGAAACTCTACTACGATTTCATATCCTTGCGATTTAACCCAATACAGCCCATAATCTGTCTTGTTACCTACTTGTTGTCCGTATGCTGTATCTTGATACATATCTTGGTCTTTACCATACACTGCTACATTATTACCTGCTTGTTTTAAGTAGTTTGCAACTCTATCTACAATATTAGCTCTAATAAAATCTCTTTCATTTGTTCCATTTCCTACTGCTCCTGGATCGTTATAACCGTGACCTGCAACTATCATAATTTTTTTACTCATTTTAACTTCTCCTTTATTTTTAGATTGATCTAATTTTTGATTTAATTTTGTAATGTCATAATTTTCTATCGGTATACCACTACACACTCTTGATACTTCACTTGTAATGTCTGTTCCTTTTTCTCTTAATTGAATATGCAAATGTGCACTCATAGGGTTATCGTCATAGTTTGTATCGCCTTGTAAGCCTATGATATTTCCTTGTATCACTTTATCTCCTTTGGAAAATTTCAAAGAATCTCTTTGCATATGACCGTAAATCCAGTCGTTTCCATTGCTATCTCGTATTTCCATCGTCCCACCAAAATTACCGAATGGTTCGCTTAAAATAACTGTTCCACTTGCAACTGCAGGTATTTCGTCAGTTTTATTATTAAAAACATCAAATGCTCTGTGATACCCACTGCAAAATGCATCATAGTTTATACCATCTTCTACATAATTTCTATAACCATAATTCTTTGGATAATCATCAAATGTTCTTGGATCTGATGATATTTCCCATCCTTTCTTAGTTAAATATGATATTGCTGTTAACATATAATCATCCTTTACATTTTTATTTTTTTCCTGATTCTTTCAAAAACTTTTCTTGCGCTCTAGATTGATTAGTTATAATGAATGTATTTTTCCAAATACCGTATAAAACAAACAATATTGGAACACCTGTATTAAATACATTCATCCATGCATTTAACTTATCTGGGCTTAACCATTCTATATAAATGCCTGAAGCGTTTAAGGCTAAATATAGTGCGCCTAAAAATCCACCAATCATTGCAATGAATTGTTTAACTTTATCTAAATCAACTCCTAACCCCCTTTCATCTTCTGAATAATTCAAATCTACTTTGTTTGTTTTGAAGTTCATTTTAACCATGTCTATCACCTCCTTGGTTACACTATAGTATAACTTTCGGTTGACGTCAATAACTTTTGGTTATATTTTATATTTTTTATTTGAATTAATATAACTATTGGTTATAATAAAGTTATAAAACATTTAAGGAGCGGGAAGCTTATGGTGTCTGAAAATAAACTCTCGGAACAAATTAGTTTATTAAGAACAAAGAATGGATGGACGCAACAGAAGTTAGCAGACGAACTCAATGTTTCAAAACAATCCATTTCTTATTGGGAAACAGGAAGAAAAGCACCAAAGATGAAGAAAATAGAAGAAATGGCTAAATTGTTTAATGTAAGTGTCAGTTATATATTAGACGGGGAAACAAAACAATCTTATAACTCCACTGCAGAAACAATAGCTGCACATTTAGATGGAGAATTATCAGAAGAAGAGTTAAAAAAAGTATTAGAATATGTAGACTTTTTGAAGCATCAAAACAAATAATCTATATTTAATAATCGATTACTATGGTGGGGATATTTTGAATAGATATGAAAAAACACTGATCAATAATGAACACATCGTCATAAAAGAAACCAATCATCTTCCAAAGGATATGAAAGGTTTATATGTAGATGGATTAATTTTGTTGAAAGACAATTTATCAGACAAAGAAAAATTAGAAGTTCTAGGTGAAGAGTTAGCCCATCACGATATTACATATGGAGATATATTAGATACTAACGAATTATGGAAATGGAAGTTTGAACATAAAGCAAGACGACTTGGCTTTGAAAAGATTATTCCTTTACAGAATATTGTTCAAGCCTACCAATCTGGCGTGCATAATAAATATGAATTAAGTAATTATTTAGACGTATCAGAAGGATATATAGACGAAGTATTAGAACATTACCAACAAAAATATGGGTTAAGCACGTGGTATGAAAACTACTTAATTAAATTTAATCCCTTACAAGTATTTGAATATAAAGAAATCAATTAAACATAATAGCCCTAACTCGTTGAATTTAATAAACGAATTAGGGCTTTTTAATATATTCATTTTTTGAAAGTTAAAAACTTACCACTCAGCAATACTTCCGTCTTTATGTCTCCAGACTGGATTATGCCAATCATGACCTTTTTCAGCCATTTTTCTAACAAGGTCTTCATCGATTTCTACACCTAAGCCTGGACCTTTTGGAATTTTGACATAGCCATTATCAAATTCAAACACTTCTTTATTTTTGATGTAATCTAAAATATCGCTACCTTTATTATAATGGATACCTAAACTTTGCTCTTGAATAAATGAATTATGACAAGTAGCGTCCACTTGTAGACATGAAGCTAGCGCTATAGGACCTAGTGGACAATGCGGTGCTGCTCCAACATCATAAGCTTCAGCCATAGATATAATTTTTTTACATTCTGTTATACCTCCAGCGTGAGATAAGTCAGGTTGAATGACATCAACATAGCCACTTTCTAAAATTGGTTTAAAGTCCCATCTTGAGTATAGTCTCTCGCCTAAAGCTATAGGAATACTTGTTGTCTGACTCATTTCTCTTATCGCTTCTATATTCTCACTCAATACAGGTTCTTCTATAAACATCGGATTAAATTGTTCTAATTCTTTTGCTAACACTTTTGCCATTGGTCTATGTACTCTACCATGAAAATCAATACCAATGCCTAGATTATTGCCAACCTCTTCTCTAATTCCAGCTACTCTTTCAACAACACTTTCAATTTTATCGAAACTATCTATATATTGTAATTCTTCTGTCGCATTCATTTTAATAGCTGAAAATCCATTCTCATACGCTTTTTTAGCAGCGTTAGAAGTATCTATCGGTCTATCTCCACCTATCCAAGAATAAACTTTCATGGAGTGCCTACAAGCGCCTCCCATTAATTCATGAACTGGTGCATTATAGTATTTACCTTTTATATCCCATAAAGCTTGATCAATACCAGAGATGGCACTCATTAATATCGGGCCACCTCTATAAAAGCTACTTCTATACATCATATTCCAATGATCTTCGATATTTAAAGGATTCTCTCCCATTAATTGTTGCATAAATTCATGTACAGCTGCTTTTACTGTTGCTGCTTTACCTTCTATTACTGGTTCGCCCCAACCAACGATTCCTTCATCCGTTGTAATTTTCAAAAATAACCAACGTGGTGGCACTTGAAATAATTCATAATCAATAATTTTCATTTTATGCACGTCCTTTTTTCAAATGTACAATATCACTAAATTGTTTTGCTGTTTCTTCTAAATTTTTATAATATTCTTCATTTGCTTCTAATTTAGTATTCACTAAAGAACTACCTAATCCAACGCCTACAGCGCCAGCTTTCATAAATTGCTCAATATTATTTAAATCAATACCACCCGTCGGTAACAATGGAATTTGTGGTAAAGGTCCTTGTAAATCTTTAATATATTCTGGCCCCATAGATGTTGTAGGAAATACTTTAATAATATCTCCACCATACTCATATGCATCTAAAATCTCAGTAGGAGATAATGCACCTGGTATGCTCACTGCCCCATATTTTTTAGTCATTTGTATTGTTTCTTTATTCAGTGTTGGCGATAAAATAAACGTAGCTCCACTCAATATCGCTAGTCTTGCTGATTCTGCATCTAATACTGTGCCTGCACCAACAACGACTTTATCCTTCATCTCAGTAGCAACTAGTTCGATAGATTCTAAAGCTTTAGGAGAATTCATTGTGATTTCAATTGCTCGAATACCTGATTTATATAAACTTTTAACAATTGGTAAAATATCATCAGGCTTTGCGTTTCTTATGATTGCTATAATTTTAGTTTCTTTTATTGTATTTAAAGTGTCCATTTTGACAGCTCCTTATCTAATAACATCATCTGTTTTATCTTGATTTTTGAATTGCTCAAGTTCATTCTTACTTGGCAATCCTTCTACATCACCTTTGACCGTAGTAACGAGAGCACCTGCATTACATGCTTGCTCCACAGCATCATGTAATGATAATCCGTTAATAAATCCTGCTATATATCCAGCTGCAAAACCATCTCCAGCACCTACAGGGTCAACTACTTCTATTTCTTTAGATGCTTTCGCATAACCAGATTCATTTCGGGTTTGATAGTATGCACCTTTTTCTCCTAACTTTACAATAACTGTTGAAGGTCCTAAATCAACAATATGTTGAGCGATTTTATCTTCAGATTTCTCATTAAATAAAAATTCTCCTTCACTTATACCAGGTAAAACAATATCACTTAAAGAAATAATATTGAGTAAAGTTTCTCTTGCTTCTTCTTCGCTCCATAACTTTAATCTTAAATTTGGATCAAAAATAACTTTTAAACCTAGTTCTTTAGCGACATTAATTAAATAAAGAACAGCTTCTTTACAGTTTTCACTTAATGCTGGTGTAATACCTGTTATATATAAATATTTAAATTGTGATATATAACTTTTATCAATATTATCTTTTGACATTATGCTAGCAGCTGAATCATTTCTATAATAATGTACATGTGTTTGGTCATATCGTGCCTTTTCTTTAAGGAAAATGCCTGTGCGTGCTTCATCAGTCAATTTTACTGAATCTACATTAATACCCTCACCTCTCACGAATGAAAGTATTCTATGTCCTAATTCATCGTTACCAAGTTGACTAATCCATCCAGTTCTTACACCAAGTTTTTCTAATCCAATAAGCGTATTCGTTTCCGCTCCAGCTATATGAGTAGAAAAATCACGAGCATAGCGCATTGGTCCAACTTCATTTGGAGAAAAAGCAATCATCGTTTCACCTATCGATAATACATCCATTATTCTAATCCTCCTTAAATATTAATAACCATCTGCGTTATATAAGCGAGCTGATAAACCACCATCGATAACTAAGTGCTCACCTGTCATCATTTCAGAATCATCTGAAGCCAAGTATTGAGCTAATTTGCCAATATCTTCTGGTTCGTTAATTCTTGAAGTAGCATGTAAATCTAAGACACCTTGTCTAACTTCCTCTTCATTATCCATTGAATCAAACCAATTTTTTAAGTGGGCAGTATTTGTAAATCCAGGGCAAATAGCATTTACTCGAATATTATATTTACCTAAGCTAAGCGCCATTCCTCTTGTCATACCATTTACGCCACCTTTAGCAGCGGCATACATGTCTGTATCAGGTAATGTAGCGATTGAATGGTTAGAAGAAATATTAATAATAGAACCACCGTTTTGTTTTTTCATTTCTGGAATTACGTGTTTTGAGCATAAGAATGTACCTCTTAAGTCGATATTAATAATTGAATCCCAATCTTCTACAGTTGCTTCTTCAATAGATTTAAATACTGTGATACCTGCATTGTTAACAAGCGTATTAATTTTTCCATAATGCTTCACTGTTTCTTCTACCATATTTATTATACTTTCTTCTTTAGAGACATCAGTTTCTACAAAATATGCATTTCCACCATCTTGAATAATTTCTTCAACCGTTTCTTTACCAAAATCTGCATCAATAGTAGCTACTACTATTTTTGCTCCTTTATGACCCAATTGCTTAGCAATACCTTTTCCTATACCTTTTCCTGATCCTGTTACTATTACGACTTGTTCGTTTAAATTAGCCATTATAAATCCTCCCTATTTTTATTTATTTGGTTTTGGCAAAGTAAATATGTCTTCAACAATTAAAGAAGCTGCACCTATCGTATACAAATTCTCACCTAGTGCTGATGTAATGATAGGTGTTTTTTTAGCTTCTTCACCCATTACCTTAAATTGAATAACTTCTTTAATAATCGGTAGCAAAATGTCACTGATTTTAGTTAAGCTACCTCCTAACACAATAAACTTAGGTCCGAACAAATTGATTAAAATTGTAAAACCTAATCCTAAATTTCTTCCAACTTCTTTTGCTATATCGATGCAAAGTTCATCACCTTTGTTTACTGCGTTATAAAAGTCATCTATATTCAAGTCATCAATGTTTATATTCTGCATTGAAAATACATTACTTTCACCTAATTTCAATTTACGTTTTAACATTTTCAAAATAGCTGTTTCAGATGTAAACGTCTCTAAGCAACCATAATTCCCACATGAACATAATGGACCATCTGGATCGATTGTTACGTGCCCAATTTGACCCGTTACATGATGTGTACCTTTAAATATGGAGCCATTGTTGATAATACTTGCGCCCACTCCATAATCTACCAGGACTGAGATGAAATTCGTTTCATCTTTTCCTTGGCCAAACCACATCTCCGCCAGTGCAGCGCTATTACAGTCATTATCAATTATTACTTTGAGTTGTGTTATGCTTTCTAGAATCTTTTTAATCTCAATATTTTCCCAACCTAAATTAGGTGCAAAAATATTCTTACCTTCTTTAGTATCTACAAGACCATGCATTCCAACACCTATACCTAATACTTCAATTTGTTTTGCTTTATACTCATTTGTAATTAATTTAATTTGCTCACCTAAATATTCAATGGTTGAATTTGGATCCTTTTGCTTGTTCATTTCTATTTGAATTTGATCTAATATTTCAGCCTTCAAATTACTTACGATAATTTTTGTTGAGTAAGCACCAATTTCTAAACCGACTATAACTTTCTTCTCTTTATTAATATCTAACGGTATAGGCTGTCTACCTCTTACTTTTATTTCAGAAGGTTTTTCTTGAATCCATTGTTCTTCAATCAAAATAGAAACTATTTCAGATACAGACGGTCTAGATAAGTCAATCTGTTTAGCTATTTCCACTCTAGAAATAGGTCCATATTTTTGAATTGTTCTTAAAACGAGTTGTTTATTATAATCTTTCATCAAATTCACATTAATTCTTGATGAATCTTTCATAGCCGTCCTCCATTACCTTCAGTAATCTACAATAACTATTAATATGTTAAATAAAATATTTTTCACTTGATTTTCTATCTGCAAAGGCTTACATTTAATATTAAATCAGATTTAATAATTAAAAACAAGTATTTAGTTATTTAAGATAATTAAATCTGACATTTGTCTTTAAATATTTAAAATTTTGGAGGTTATTAGAATGGGAACAAGCAATTTTCGAACAAAGTTAATATTCTTCCTAGGAGCTTTAGGTGGATTGCTTTACGGTTACGATACAGGCGTAATTTCAGGCGCTTTACTATTCATAAAAAATGACATACCACTTTCAAGTACTGCTGAAGGATTTGTCGTTAGTTCAATGCTTATCGGGGCTATATTTGGTGCCGGTTCAAGTGGACCATTATCAGACAAGCTTGGACGACGTAGACTTGTGTTTATAATAGCAATCGTATTTATTGCTGGTGCGCTATTACTTGCAGGTGCACAAAACTTAAGCATGCTTGTTATAGGTAGATTTATAATCGGGTTAGCTGTAGGTGGTTCTTCAGCAATCGTTCCGGTATATCTATCAGAAATGGCTCCTACAGATAAAAGAGGGTCGCTCAGTTCATTAAACCAATTGATGATAACAATTGGTATACTTGCTTCATATCTTATAAACTATGCTTTCGCAGATATGGAAGCTTGGAGATGGATGGTTGGACTAGCTGTTGTACCATCAGTTATCTTAATGATTGGTGTATACTTCATGCCAGAAAGTCCAAGATGGCTACTCGAACATAAAAGTGAAAAATCAGCTCGTAAAGTTATGGGTATGACGCGTAAACAAAAAGAAATTGATAAAGAAATTGACGAAATGAAAGAAATTATAGACATTTCAGAAAGTACTTGGACTGTATTGAAATCAGTATGGTTAAGACCAGTACTCATAATTGGTTGTTTATTCGCTCTACTACAACAAATAATCGGAATTAACGCAATCATTTATTATGCACCTACTATCTTTACAAAAGCAGGTTTAGGAGATTCTACTGCAATATTAGGAACAGTAGGAATAGGTTCAGTAAACGTGATTGTTACAATCTTTGCTATTCAAATCATAGATAAAATAGATAGAAAGAAATTATTAATTACTGGTAACATAGGTATGGTTGGATCATTACTTATAATGGCAGGGTTAGTATGGACAATCGGTCTTGGTTCAACAGTTGGTGCTTGGATTATTGTAGCTTGTCTAACACTATTTATTGTATTCTTCGCATTTACTTGGGGACCAATATTATGGGTAATGCTACCAGAATTATTCCCAATGAGAGCTAGAGGTGCTGCTACAGGTATAGCAACATTATCACTATCAATCGGGAGCTTATTAGTAGCTCAATTATTCCCAATACTTACGTCAGTATTAAGTATTGAGCTAGTGTTCTTAATCTTCGCAGTAATCGGTATTTTAGCTATGATATTTGTTATTAAGTATCTACCAGAAACAAGAGGACGTAGCTTAGAAGAAATAGAAGTAGACTTAAGAAATAGAACATCATCTACTAAATTATCAGAAGTAGATTAATATTAAAGTTTTGAAAAATGAAGAATAAGCTTTAGAGTTTCGGATAAAAATCCCAACTCAAAATAAATAAGCATATCACTTAACTGATTATTTCAGTTTGAAAGTGATATGCTTATTTTTGCAAAATCATAGAAAATATCGCTCTAACGGGCTTGTCTCAAATTTCTTGCACGTTAGAGTGATGTATCATATATATTTGATGTAAAATTACATTATAATTATACAAGATATTGTGCTAACGTGCTTTTTTACTAGCACTTGCTCGTTAGAAAATGTAACGGGCTTGTCTTTTATTTCTTGCACGTTAGCAGTTAATTTCGTATAAATTTTAAGTGGAATTAATAAAAATCACAGCTTTTTATTGCGCTAACGGGCTTGTTTATTAGCACTAGCCCGTTAGAAGATGTAACGAGCTTGTCTCAAATTTCTTGCACGTTAGAGGCTTTACCTTCTTCTTATCCACCATAAACAATAAGCTACTCGCACTTATAAAACAAAACCCCCTCACCAATTAAATTGGTAAGGGGTTTTGTCGTTATATAATTAACCGATTGAACCTTCCATTTCGAATTTGATTAGACGGTTCATTTCTACTGCGTATTCCATTGGTAGTTCTTTTGTGAATGGCTCAATGAAGCCCATTACGATCATTTCAGTTGCTTCTTCTTCTGAAATACCGCGGCTCATTAAGTAGAATAATTGTTCTTCAGATACTTTAGAAACTTTCGCTTCGTGTTCTAATGAAATGTTATCATTCATAATTTCATTATATGGTATTGTATCTGATGTTGATTCATTATCCATAATTAAAGTATCACATTCAATGTTAGAACGAGCACCTGTAGCTTTACGGCCAAAGTGTACTTGTCCACGGTAAACTACTTTACCGCCATTTTTAGAGATTGATTTAGATACAATAGTTGAAGATGTGTTTGGCGCTTTATGAATCATTTTAGCTCCAGCATCTTGAACTTGTCCTTTACCTGCAAGTGCTATAGATAATGTCATACCTCTAGCGCCTTCTTCAAGTAAGAAACATGATGGATATTTCATAGTTAACTTAGAACCTAAGTTACCATCGATCCATTCCATCGTACCATTTTCATAAACAAACGTACGTTTTGTAACTAAGTTATAAACGTTGTTTGCCCAGTTTTGGATTGTTGTATAACGGCAATATGCGTCTTTTTTAACAATGATTTCAACTACTGCTGAGTGTAGTGAATTTGTTGTATAAACTGGAGCAGTACAACCTTCTACGTAGTGTACTGAAGAACCTTCATCTGCAATGATTAAAGTTCTTTCGAATTGACCCATATTTTCAGAGTTAATTCTGAAGTAAGCTTGTAATGGTGTTTCAAGTTTTACACCTTTAGGTACGTAAATGAATGATCCACCTGACCATACTGCTGAGTTTAATGCTGAGAATTTGTTATCTGCTGCTGGAATTACAGAAGCAAAGTATTCTTTGAATAAGTCTTCGTTTTCACGTAAAGCTGAATCTGTATCTTTAAAGATGATACCTTGTTCTTCTAAGTCTTTCTCCATGTTGTGGTATACAACTTCTGATTCATATTGTGCAGATACACCTGCAAGATATTTTTGTTCAGCTTCTGGAATACCTAATTTATCGAAAGTGTTTTTAATTTCTTCTGGTACTTCATCCCATGAACGTTCAGAACGTTCTGATGGTTTTACATAATATGTGATTTCATCAAAGTTTAATTCTGATAAATCGCCACCCCACATTGGCATTGGCATTTTATAGAATTGTTTTAATGATTTCAAACGGAAATCTAGCATCCATTGTGGTTCGTCTTTCATTTCAGATATTTTTCTAACAATTTCTTCTGTCAAACCTCTACCTGAACGGAAAATAGAAACGTCTTCATCATGGAAACCATATTTATAATCTCCAACTTCTGGTGATTTTTTAGCCATTTTCTTCACTCCTCTTTTATTATAGCTTACGCCCAATCTTCAAAAGTTACTGGTCATCTTCTTCTTTTGTGCCTTTTTCAAATGCTTTCCACGCTAAAGTCGCGCATTTAATACGTGCTGGGAACTTAGACACACCTGATAAAGATTCGATATCACCCATATCATCTGTGATCTCATAAGATTCTCCTAGCATCATATTAGAAAACTCTTGACTCATGTGTAATGCTTCTTCGATGGTATGACCTTTTACCGCCTCCGTCATCATTGATGCACTAGACATTGAAATAGAACAACCCTCACCTTCAAACTTAGCATCTTTAATAACATTATCTACTACATCTAATGTTAAGCGGATGCGGTCCCCACATGTTGGGTTATTCATATCTATCGTCATGGAACCATCTTCGATAGCTCCTTTATTTCTAGGATTTTTATAATGATCCATAATCACAGAACGATATAGTTGATCTAAATTATTAAAATTCATAAGAGAAAAACTCCTTCGTTCTATAGAGTGCCTGAATTAACTTATCAACATCTTCAGTAGTATTATATACATAGAAACTAGCACGTGCTGTAGATGATTGATTTAACCATTTCATTAGCGGTTGTGCACAGTGATGTCCAGCTCTAACAGCTACACCTTCAGAATCTAGTGCTGTTGCTAAATCATGTGGATGAACACCTTCAACGTTGAACGTAATCAAACCAGCTCGCTTTTCAGGTGAAGGTCCGTAAATTTCTAAACCTTCTATTTTAGACATCTCATTATATGCGTAATTAACTAGCTCATATTCATGTTGATGAATTTCTTCTAAGCCTAATTCATCAATGTATCTAATTGCTTCAGCAAATCCGATAGCTTCAGCTATAAGTGGTGTACCTGCTTCAAACTTAGTTGGTAAGTCTGTCCAAGTTGCATCTTCTAATCCTACAAAATCAATCATGTCTCCACCAAATTCAATTGGTTCCATTTTATCAAGTAAATGACGTTTACCGTATAGTGCACCAATGCCGGTTGGACCTAGCATTTTATGTCCACTGAAGCTAAAGAAGTCCACATCTAAATCTTGAACGTCAACTTTCATATGTGGAGCTGATTGTGCGCCATCAACTGCAATTACTGCATCATGTTGATGTGCAACTTCAGCAATATATTTAACATCATTTATCGTACCCAATACGTTTGAAACATGTGTAACTGCAACAATTTTTGTATTATCCGTTATCGTGTTATCAATTGCTTCTTTTTCAAGTTCGCTACTGTCAGACATCGGAATAAATTTTAATGTTGCACCAGTACGTTTAGCAAGTTGTTGCCAAGGGACGATATTAGCGTGATGCTCCATTTGAGTCACGACAATTTCGTCACCTTCAGAAACATTTGCGTCTCCGTAACTATGTGCAACTAAGTTAATTGCTGTAGTTGTTCCTCTAGTAAAAACAACTTCTTCAAAGTATCGAGCGTTGATAAATCTTCTGACTGTTTCACGTGCTTTTTCATAAGCATCCGTAGCAAGCGTTCCAAGTGTGTGCACACCACGGTGTACATTCGAATTATATCGATTGTAGTAATCTGCAATAGAATCCGTTACTTGTATCGGCGTTTGACTTGTGGCAGATGAATCTAAATATACAAGTTTTTTACCGTTTACTTCTTGCTCTAATATTGGAAAATCTTTTTTTACTTTTTCTACATTAAATGTTGATTCGGCCACATTATCAGACCTTTCTGTGCCTATTTTTATATTTGCGTTGTTACTTTAGTTTCAATAACTTCACGTAATTGACGTTTAACGCCTTCAATTGGCAATGCAGAAACAACTGGGTCTAAGAAACCATGTATAACTAATCTTTCAGCTTCTTCACGAGAAATACCTCTACTCATTAAGTAGTATAGTTGAGTAGGGTCTACTCTACCTACTGATGCTGCGTGTCCTGCAGTTACATCGTCTTCATCAATTAATAATATTGGGTTTGCATCTCCACGTGCTTTTTCAGAAAGCATAAGTACACGTGATTCTTGTTGTGCATCTGCTTTTGTTCCACCGTGTTTAATGTAACCAATACCATTGAAAATAGATGAAGAACTATCTTTCATTACACCATGTTTCAAGATATGACCATTTGATTCTTTACCATATTGAATAATTTGAGTTGTGAAGTTTTGTTTTTGCTCACCACGACCAACTACTACTGTTTTTAAGTTACAGTTTGAACGATCGCCCATTAAGTATGTTGTATTATCATTAATAGTGCTACAGTCGTTCATTAAACCTAATGCCCAGTCGATAGTAGAGTCTGCTGCTGCAATACCACGACGGATTATGTGTCCAGTGAATCCTTTATCCATGAAATCAACTGTACCGTAAGTTATTTTAGAATTAGCTCCAGCAATAACTTCAGATACGATATTTAATTGATTATCGTTAGAAGAAACAGTTGATAAATAGTTTTCAACGTATGTTACTTCTGCACTTTCTTCAGCCACAATGATAGCGTGATTGAAGAAACTCGCATCGCTATCGTCATGTAATACTACATATTGGATAGGATCTTCTACTACTACATTTTTAGGAACGTAAACGAATACCCCACCATTAACTAATGCAGCATGTAGTGCAGTTAATCTATGCTCATCTACTTTAACAGCATCTGTCATAAAATATTTTTGAACTAAATCACTGTTTTCAATAAGTGCAGTTTTTAAATCTTTAATTACAACACCTTGTTCAGTTAATTTATCATCTACTTTTGTAAAAGCAGGTGTATTATTATGCTGAACGATTAGATTTTTAGCATTTTCAGTATCGATAATTTTTTGAACTGATTCAGGTAATTTATCGATAGACTCAAATGTATCACTTTCAACAGTGTGAGATTTGAAAGAATCAAAATCCCATCTGTTTATTTTTGTTTTATCTGGTTTAGGCATTTCTAATTGTTCTAACTTTTGAAAACTGTCTTTACGTAAATCAGTCATCCATTGTGGTTCATTTTGAGATGCTGAATAATTTACTAAATCTTCAACGCTAATGTTTAACTTTGTTTCAGTTGCCATTTATACTCCTCCTACTTGACTATAATTCTTATATATTATTCAGCGTTAATTGTTTCGTCTTCAATATCAAGCTCTTCTTTAATCCATTCATAACCTTCAGCTTCAAGACGTCTCGCTAATTCTTCGCCACCTGATTTAACCACGCGACCTTGCATCATTACGTGTACGAAATCTGGTGAAATATAATTTAATAGTCTTTGATAGTGAGTGATGATTAAGCAACCAAAGTTGTCACCACGCATATTGTTAATACCTTTAGATACTACTTTTAATGCGTCGATATCTAGACCTGAGTCAACTTCGTCTAAAATACCGAATTTAGGTTCTAACATCATTAATTGAAGAATTTCATTACGTTTCTTCTCACCGCCAGAGAAACCTTCATTTAGGTATCTTTGAGCCATGTCTTGATCCATATCTAATAAATCCATTTGTTTGTCTAATTTCTTGATGAATTGCATTAAGTTGATTTCATCGCCTTCTTCACGTTTAGCATTGATTGCAGAACGTAAGAAGTCAGCGTTTGTAACACCAGAAATTTCTGATGGATATTGCATTGCTAAGAATAAACCTGCTTGAGCACGCTCATCAACTTCCATTTCTAATACATCTTCACCATCTAAAAGGATTTCACCTTTAGTTACTTCATATTTAGGGTGACCCATAATAGCTGATGATAAAGTTGACTTACCAGTACCGTTAGGTCCCATGATTGCATGGATTTCACCTTGTTGTATTGTTAAGTTTACTCCTTTAAGAATTTCCTTGCCTTCTATTTCTACGTGTAAATCTTTGATTTCTAATTTTGATGCCATGTTTATTTCCCTCCAGAGAATTTATTCACATTTTAAAAAGATAACCCTACATTATCTTTTCTAGTTTATAATAATTTTAATGTAACGTCAAAGTTTGTTATGTTTCTTTACTCTTATTATTATAACGTAGTTATATAGGCAATCAAACACTTACGCTCACTTTTTATTATAAAACCCTATTATTACAAGGGTTTAAGTGAAATATTTTTTAAATGATAATAAAATGATTTCATTCTCAATTTATAAATATTCTATTTGAAAGGCCTCAGTAAGCATTTTTTATTTTTTTATAATATAATTATAATAATTAGAGATATAAATTTAGGAAGGATTTTAAATATGAAACGATATGAACAATTTTCATTTGTAATTAGTGCGATATGCGCTTTTATACTATTACTCAATCTAGTCAATGTTATTAATTTGAGCAGTTTAATAAATACTTTACTTACTATTTTAACGATAGTTACGATAGCCACATTTAATATTAGAAATTCTAAATTTATCGGCTTGATTTTATATGCTATTGCCGCTTTAATGCTTGTATTGTACCTTGCAAACGAATTATTTTAGAATAATTTTAAAAAATCAGGAAAAATTCTACTGAAAAAAGAATTTTTCCTGATTTTTGTCTTCAATTATATTTTATTCATATATACGAAAAGTTTGTCCTGATTGTATTCCTTCTATACTTTTCAAATATGCCTTTGCTGCTTTACTTGCTGGTACTGCGTTAAAACCTTTAAAGAAATCACCATAATCTTCAAGCGCTTCTTCGATTACATTAGGACTGACGTTATTAATTCTTAAATTCCGTTTTAATTCAAAGGCAGCAGATTTAACAAATGCTTCTATACCACCGCCGGCCATCGCTGAAGAAACGCCCCCTTTTATTGGATCATCCATGATAACGCCCGTAGTCAAAGTAAAGCTTCCTCCATCATTTATATAATGTTGGCCTATAAGTACTAAATTGATTTGTCCCAATAGCTTACTTGTTATAGCTACCTCATTTGATTCTGGTGTTAACTCACTTAAATCATCAAAATTCGCTGCTCCTGCAGTAGAGACTACAGCATCTATATTTTCGATTTGTTGAAACATGAGTTTGATATCCTCTATGTTTGTCATATCCATTTGGTAATCACCTGAATTACGTCCAACTTTTATGACTTCATGACCATTTTCTTCTAATTCAGTTACAACGGCTGAACCTATCGTGCCATGTGCTCCAACTAGTATTATTTTCATGTTTATCCACCTTTGTTTTAAGTCTTAAATGTAGTTTATTAAACCAACAAAGTAAAAACAAGAAAGATGCATAGCGTAAATCATGAGACGTTTAACCAAACTATTTAGAATAAAAAAAGCCCGAGACATATATAAATGTCCCGGGCTAATTCTTATATCATTATTTTGCTTCTATTACGGCACCATCGTATTTTTCTTTGATGAAGTCTTTAATTTCTTTTGATTGTAAAACTTTCATTAATGCTTTAATTTTTTCATCGTCTTTATGACCTTTTTGTACTGCGATTAAGTTAGCATATGGTGAATCTTTACCTTCAACTGCGATTGAATCTTTTAATGGATTTAACCCTTGTTCAATTGCATAGTTAGAGTTGATAATTGTTGCGTCACCTTCATCTGCTTGATAAGATTTTGGTAAAAATTCAGCTGCTTGTTTGTTATTGAATTTTATATCTTTTTTATTTTCAGCGATATCATCGAATGTAGCATCTACTGGATCAACGCCATCTTTAAGTTTAATTAATCCTTCTTTTTCAAAGAATGATAAGAAACGTCCTTCTTCAGCTGGGTTATTAGATACATATACTGTTGTACCTTTTGGTAAGTCAGTTAATTTTTTATACTTCTTTGAATATACTGCCATTGGTTCGATATGTACGTTACCTGCAGATTCTATTTTGTAACCTTTATCTTTAGATTCAGTTTCTAAGTATGGTGTATGTTGGAAGAAGTTTGCGTCTAATTCACCTTTATCTAATAATTTATTTGGTGTTGTGTAGTCATTAATCGTTTTAATTTCTAACTTGTAGCCTTCTTTTTCAAGAATTGGTTTAGCTTCTTCTAATATTTCTGCATGTGGTGCTGGAGATGCACCGACTTTAATCGTTTCTTTTTTATCTTTATCTCCGTCTCCTCCGCCACAAGCGGCCAATACAACTGTCAATATTGAAACAAACAATAGTCCTAGAACTTTTTTCATTTTAAGGCACTCCTTTAACGTTTATCAATTTTCTTAACAATTAAATCTCCAATAAATTGGATAACAAATACAATAACTAGTATTAATATAGTAGAAACTAGGATTACATCATTTTGATTTCGTGTGAAACCAGTTAGATATGCTAAGTTACCTAATCCTCCTGCACCGATAACACCAGCGATTGCTGTAGATCCTACTAATGCAATTGCAGTTACAGTTAGACCTGATACAAGTGCAGGTAATGATTCTTTAAGTAATACTTTTCTCACAACTGTCCATGTGTTTGCACCCATAGATACAGCCGCTTCTATTACACCTTTATCTATTTCTTTCATGCCAATCTCTACTAATCTTGCGTAGAATGGCGCAGCTCCAATGATTAAGGCTGGTAGAGCACCTTTCGGACCACTTATTGTACCAAGTAAAATATCAGTAAATGGTAGCAACAATAGTATAAGTATGATAAATGGTATTGCTCTAAATAAATTCACTATAAATGAAACAATTGAATAAAATACACGAGAACTTTTAGATGTTCCTTTAGATGTTAAGAACAATAACGTTCCTAGTATTAAGCCAAACACTAGTGTAAAAACTGTTGAAATGACGGTCATGTATAAGGTCTCGTATAACGCTTCCCATACAGCGTCCCATCTCACGTTAGGCATTGTTACCATTTCAGTGATTATTTCACCAAATGACTTATTCATTAATACCCACCTCAACTTTCACACCAAGATTATTTAATTCTTGTTTAATCTGGTCTTTAGAATAGTTTCCATCAGGCAGATGTACAATCATATGCCCAAAAGTACCGTTTTGAGTGAGTTTAACGTCGCCTTCAATGACATTAATATTTACGTTATATTCTTTAATCACTTTGGCTAACACAGGTTCTGAACTAGTTCCACCTACAAAGTTCAGCTTCCATATTTCACCTTCAGGCTGTTCTTTCTTGAAGTCTTGCAACGTTCTTTCTAAATCGTCTGCTTTCAAATCATCCTTAACAAATCTTTGCGTTACATGTGTTTGAGGATTATTGAATACATTGATGACTTCTCCTTCTTCGACAAACTTACCATTTTCCATTACTGCAACATGATCACAAATCTTTCTTATAACGTGCATTTCATGTGTGATAAGTATAATTGTTAAATCCAGCTCTTTATTGATGTCTATCAATAAATCTAGTATTTCATCTGTTGTTTGAGGGTCAAGGGCACTCGTAGCTTCATCACATAATAATACGTGTGGATCATTTGCTAAAGCTCTCGCGATTCCTACTCTTTGCTTTTGCCCACCAGATAATTGAGATGGATAAGCATTTTCACGACCTTCTAATCCTACTCTTTTGATTAACGCTTCTGTCTTTTTATTAATCTCGCTTTTAGAGACACCTGCGATCTCTAACGGAAAAGCAATGTTGTCTTTAACTGTTCTAGACCAAAGTAAGTTAAAATGCTGGAATATCATACTTACTTTTTGTCGTTTTTTTCGAAGTTCTTGTTTTGACAATTTACCTATATTCGCACCATCTACTATAACTTCACCTTCAGTAGGGGTTTCTAACCCGTTAAACATTCGAATCAAGGTACTCTTTCCAGCTCCTGAAAAACCGATTACGCCATATATACTTCCTTTTTCTATATTTAAGTCAACATGGTCAACAGCTTTTATGTCACCTTTTTTTGTCTTGAAAGTCTTTACGACCTTATTTAACTCGATCAAATCTGTTGCCTCCTAATCCTTAAATTAAAAACGCCTCACTCTAATGATTAGAGAAAGGCGTTATTAATTGTCTTTCTCTCATCTCCAAAAGTTTACACTTTCTGTGAATTGGCACCATTTCATATTTATATGACGGTTGCCGGGCTTCTAAGGGCACATCCCTCCACCACTCTTGATAAGAGCTATTACGTATTTAATTAAATTCATACTATCACGATAAGTTTTTATCGTCAATAACTTTTTGAATATTCTCAACTATATACGGAACTGACTGAAATGCATAAATTCTTTTTATAACTTTTTCTTGTTTCATTATAAATAGAACTGGTACGGATTGTATTTCATATTCTTCACAAAATTCCGGATAAAAGTTTAAGTCACATTTGTTTATAGGTAGTTTTGTCATTTCGTTGGCAATATCTAGCATGCGTTCTGAGATTTTACACGTTCCACATGTTGGTGTATAACCGAATAACAAATGTATATCTTCATTAAAAAGCTTGTATACATCGTTCGATATTTCTGTGCGTTTCATGATAACGATACTTCCCTTTCAATACAAAGTCGTGATTAACTTCAAATCCATGATAGTTTAACACATTCGCTAAATATTGTCTTGGGCAACGTGCTACCTCAGTAAAAGTTGAATCTATATAAATATGATGACTTTCACTCACATATTTTTTGAACCATTTTCTTATGCGTTTACCTTCTTTATCTTGATCGACTAATATATACACTTGTTTACCATAAATTTCATCTAAAAGTTCGTCCATTTTTTCGACACCCATTGTACCGTGTGTGCAAATTACGTGAACGGGTTCATTTAATACTTCTTTCACTCGCTTCTTATCTGAAATACCTTCTACGATTATTACTTTTTTAATCATCGCCATGGCCTTCACCTTCTACAAATGAATAATATTATATTTTTACTTCTCAATGAGATTATGCTAAAAAACTCCATGATACTACTGTACCGTGGAGTTTGTTGTATTGCTATTCACCTATCATTTCACTATACGCATCAGCATCTAATAAATCATCTAATTGTGATTTATCAGTTAATTCTACTTTGACCATCCAAGCTTTGTCATAAGAAGATTCATTAACGTATTCAGGACTATCTTCTAATTCATCATTTACTTCTACAACTTTACCAGAAAGAGGTGCATATAGTTCAGAAACTGTTTTTACAGATTCTACACTACCGAATGAATCTCCACTAGTTAATTCGTCACCTTCTTCTGGTAACTCAACAAATACGATGTCCCCTAATTCAGATTGAGCGAAATCAGTAATACCGATTGTAACTACATCGCCATCAACTTTTACCCACTCGTGTTCTTTTGAATATTTTAACTCACTAGGCACTGCCAAAGTAATCCCCTCCTATATGTAATTCAATTATAATAATGACATAAAGCCCTTATTCAAGCAACTATTTTATAGCCAAGTTTGGCGGTATTCATCTTCTTTAAAACCTAAAGTGATTTTGTTACCTAATACAGCTAATGGGCGTTTAATTAACATGCCATCTGAAGCTAATAATTCGAATTTTTCGTCGTCAGATAAATCATCAATTTTATCTTTAAGACCTAACTCACGATATTTTGCACCACGCGTGTTAAATAATTGATTAACAGTAACGTCTGTTCCATCAATCATATCTTTTAATTCGTTAGCAGTTGGTGTTAATTGAGTAATATCTATTGGTTCAAAACTCGCACCATTTGTTTCTAAAAATTTTGCAGCTTTTTTACATGTTGTACAGTTAGGATATTGATAAAATTTTATCATGTCTATACCTCCATATGTGTATTTAACATCATTATACCAATATTAATTAAGAACACATAGTCTTGAGTTAAATATTTTTTTAATAAACAAAAATAAGCTATAATTCATTTATAATATTAATTCTTAAGGAGCTTGAAAATATATGAAAACAATAAACCAATATGATGAATTCAAAGAGGTTACACAAAGCGATAAACCAGTAGTCATTAAATTCTTTGCAGGCTGGTGCCCAGATTGTACGCGTATGGATCAATGGATAGATCCGATTGTCCAAGAATACAATAATTACGATTGGTATCAAATTAATCGTGACGATGTCCCAGATGCAGCAACTGAAAATGATGTAATGGGTATCCCAAGTTTATTAATATTCAAAAACAATGAAAAACTAGCACACTTACATTCAGCAAATGCTAAAACACCAGAAGACGTAAAAGCATTTTTAGCTGAAAATTTAAAATAAGATGATTTAAGGCTTCTCCTCATCCGATGGGTTTGTTATTTACGGATGAGGAGATTTTTTATATGATATTTTAAAAAGTTCATGCTTGTTTTGCTAGTTCTTAGATCTGCCATTTTTTATGTTTATTGTTATTATAGCAACCCATAAATCATATTTTACTTTAGATTTTCATTGTGAAGATATACGAAAGTGCTTTGTTTTTAGGTTTGAGCCAGAATAAAAAGTTAATTCGTGAGTTTAGGTATTACTTAATCCAATAGAGGTGTGTAGTTGGATTATTGTATTAGTAAATCTAATAAGAAGGCGTCTACTTGGATTATTGTCTTAGTTAATCCAATAAAGGTGCATGTACTTGAATTATTGTCTTAGTAAATCCAATAAAGGAGCGTCCACTTGGATTATTGTCGTAGAAAATCCAATAAAAAGTGCTCTACTTGGATTATTTTCGTAGTAAATCCAATAAGAAGGTGTCTACTTGGATTATTGTCTTAGAAAATCCAATAAAAAGTGCTCTACTTGGATTATTTTCGTAGTAAATCCAATAAAAAGTGCTCTACTTGGATTATTGTGTTAGTAAATCCAATAAAAAGTGTTCTACTTGGATTATTGTCTTAGTAAATCCAATAAGAAGGTGTCTACTTGGATTATTGTCGTAGTTAATCCAATAAGAAGGCGTCTACTTGGATTATTGTCTTAGTTAATCCAATAAAGGTGCATGTACTTGAATTATTGTCTTAGTAAATCCAATAAAGGAGCGTCCACTTGGATTATTGTCGTAGAAAATCCAATAAAAAGTGCTCTACTTGGATTATTGTCTTAGTAAATCCAATAAGAAGGTGTCTACTTGGATTATTGTCTTAGAAAATCCAATAAAAAGTGCTCTACTTGGATTATTTTCGTAGTAAATCCAATAAAAAGTGCTCTACTTGGATTATTGTGTTAGTAAATCCAATAAAAAGTGTTCTACTTGGATTATTGTCTTAGTAAATCCAATAAGAAGGTGTCTACTTGGATTATTGTCGTAGTTAATCCAATAAAGGTGCATGTACTTGGATTATTGTCTTAGAAAATCCAATAAAAAGTGCTCTACTTGGATTATTGTGTTAGTAAATCCAATAAGAAGGCGTCTACTTGGATTATTGTCTTAGTTAATCCAATAAAAAGTGTTCTACTTGGATTATTGTCGTAGTTAATCCAATAAGAAGGTGTCTACTTGGATTATTGTCGTAGTTAATCCAATAAAGGTGCATGTACTTGGATTATTGTCTTAGAAAATCCAATAAAAAGTGCTCTACTTGGATTATTGTCTTAGTAAATCCAATAAAGAGCGTCTACTTGGATTATTGTCTTAGTAAATCCAATAACAATATCAACTCATGCTTTTTTTGATTAATAACATCCAAAAAAGGGAGTGGGACAGAAATCTCATTTTAATAAACAGATTTCGTAGTCCCACCCCGGCAAGGATGACTAGGGTTGGAAAAAGCTTGATATAAGCGCATTTTCAATCCAGTCAGCTACTGCCATTATAATTAAAGAGGCTGAGACACGTATTTATATCCCTAGCTCTTTTAAATTAAAACTTACCACTTCGTTAATGTGGATTTATTTTTTCTTCTTGAGAATACAGCATTTTCATCTTTTTCAGTTACATATAAAAATCCGTTTACGTCTTCATCATCATTTGCACCAACGATATCACGGAATGTTGGTTTAAAGATGTAGTCAGGTGTTTTCCAACATGAGCCCATACCCGCTTCGTGTATCAATAGCATTAGGTTTTGCATAAATGTTGCTACAGCCATTTGATTTTCAAGATTTTCTTTTTGTCTAGTATCTCTTCTAGCTAATATCACAAAAATACCACCAAGTCTTGAAACTTTTTCTATATGCTGTTCTTGTTTTTTCTCATCATTCACAAATGCAGATGTAGCTACCTTTTTAGCAAATTCATTTATTTTGTCTTTACTAACGTATACTAAACGCCAAGGTTCTCTCATTCCATGATTCGGAGCATATGTTGCTAAATCAACTAGTGACATTAGCTTTTCTTCATCGATGTGCATATCATGATCATAATTTTTAACACTACGTCTTTCTTGTATGACTTGTTGTAATTCCATTTTAACACTCCTATTAATCTATTGATAATTATTATCAATTATAGCATATAAATAAGCCTGAGTTCTAACTTTGAGAATTCAGGCTTAAAAATATTCTACTGGTTATACAGTGCGAGTTGTTCTTTAATATTTTTAACATGTAATTGCCCTGGTGCTGCTTCGCTACCTACAAAACCATAAGTAAGTCGTGAACCAAATAAACCGCCAGTAATCCTAGTCATAATACCAAGCTCACCCATTGATATACCTACTACGTCGATATCTAATTGATGATATGCTCTATTCATCGCATTTAACAACGATAATAAGTCTTTTTCGTTGTTAGGCATTACTGCTAATTTTCCAATATCAGCACCTAGCTCTGCCATTTTTTCGTAAGTCACAAACATTTCTTCCACATCTGGCGTTGCTTTAAAATCATGGTGCGAAATAATTATTTTGACGTTATTATTTTTAGCTCTTGTAATACAATTCATTAGATTATCTTCATAAGTATCTAATTGAACATCGACATAATCTGCTTTTTGATTACAAATAATATCTTGCATCAATTTATAATATGTTTCATGGTCGAAGTCCCCTAATCCACCTTGACCTTTTGAACGATAAGTAAAGAGAATTGGTGAAGCGGTATACTTTGATTTAAACGCAGCTAACACTTCATTTATATTTTCCAAAGAAGTATCAGATAGTGTATCCGCTCTAAATTCTACAATATCTACTGATTTGTCGTTCATATTAAGTTCTTCTACTGTTTTTTCAATATCGTTTTTATCTTTTAAAGATACGGTCGCAACAATATCAGGAAACGTTTCTTTGCCTTTTTGTTTCATAGCCATTCCTCCAATGTTCTTCTATTACCATTTTACATTAGTTAGCGCTTTTTTTCTATTGAATTCAATATAATACGATAATAAAAAAACAGCAAAAATTCTTATTTTATTAAGAACTTTTACTGCTTATAATAAAGTTTATTATTTTACTATTAAAACTGGAATCTTAGCTCTTTTAGCTACTTTATGACTTACGCTTCCTAGTACTAATTTATCAGCATCTTCAGCTTTTCTATTACTTAGTACTACAATTTCATAATCTCCGCTATTTGCTAATTTAAGTAACCCAGCCTTTGGATTACCTTTAATAAATTCTAGATTATATTTAATGTTTCGTTCATTAAAGAAGTCAAATACATGTTGAATACCTTTTTGACGTTTCTCTGTCATTTCTTCAAAGTGCACACCTGTACGGACTGAAGCTTGTATATCTTTCTCGCTTATCATATTAATCATTGTAACAACTGTACCTTCACCTGAAAGTTTTGCTATTTCTTCCAGAACTTTTTCATTTTTCATATCTGTATCGATGCCGAATAAAATGTCTCTATACATGTTTACCACTCCTTTACTTTATTTTAAATGATATTGTAAGCACTATTCAACTTTTATCAACCATTATATATATTTATTATTAACCAACTATTAATATTCTGTATATTTAATAATAAGTGTAGATTTATTTCCCAAATTACTATAAACTAAAAATAATTAATAAAGAATACAATTGTTTTTCATTTTTTAATCTCTATTATAAGGCAATTAGAAAAAATGAATTTCTATTTATTTTTTATTAAAAAATAGTTTTGTGGAAGGGGGAAATATTATGAATAATTCTAACCAATCAAATGAAAATCCATTCAATCAAAACAACTCAGACCAACAAAGCAATCAACAACAAAATTCACAACAAGAGAACCCGTTTAATCAGTCGAACCAAAGTGGTTTTCAAGGGAATCAACCACCTCATTCTGGAGATCAGGGAGATTCAAATCTTAAACCATGGTTATTTGGTTGTGGTGGATGCTTAGTTATATTCATAATATTGGCGATTATTCTAGGTGCATGTGCAGCAGGGCCAATCAAAGAACAAATTGATAACTTTACGAGTGATACTGAAGAAAAATCTACTGAAGAAAAGTCTACCGAAGAGGAATCAACTGAGGAAGAATCTACAGAAGAAGAAACAACTGAAGAAGAGACAAGCGAAGAATCTACTACTGAGGAATCAACAACTGAAGAAAATGACAACGATAGTTCGGTGACAAATAAAACATCAAATCTTGGCGGATCAATTAACGCTGTGGGTACAAAAATCACAGTCGAAAAAGCAGAATTCGTTGAACCAGATTCTAAATATAGTAAACCAAGCAAAGATAAAATATTAAAAGTTTACTATAAACTAGAAAACATTAATAATTCTAGCTTGATTGTAGGCGACACTAACTTTGGCGTTACAGCAGATGGCCAGAGAGTAAGTAAATTCTATAGTATGCGTGATTCCGATGCTGGTTTCAGCTTTAGCTTAAAACCTGGACAATCAGATGAAGGTTATGTATATTATGACGTGCCTGATGCAGATAAATATGAGGTACATTTACAATTAAAATCAAAAGATAATAGTTATAGAATGAAATGGAATATTAAAGATTCAGATTTAAAGTAAATAAGAAGCCGTTTGACAATAAACTTGTCTAACGGCTTCTTAGCTTTTTTATTTCTTGAATTTATCAATTACTTCATTTGCTTTATCTTTAACGTTCTCTACAGCTTCTTTAGCTTTGCCTGAAGTTTTTTCTTTTTTACCTTCGTTTTCTAAATCTTTATTATCCGTAACGTCACCTACTGTTTCTTTAACATTACCTTTTGCTTTTTCATATTTACTTTCGTCTGCCATCATTTATCACCCTTTATAAATCAATTTGAATGATTTATCATTCATTAATTACATACCACTTTCCATATAGCTTTAAACATTAATTTTGGAAGGTTTTTTTAATGGCAAACTATCTATAAAGCTATATATCGCCATGCCGATAATAATAAGTGCCACTCCTAGCACACTCAATGGCCCTGGGATAGGCAATCCAAGTAATATCATCTCTCCTATAATAGCAAAGACAACTTCTAAAGACTGCGTTGCTTCGACTCCTGCTAATTTCTCTTGGTCATCTTTTACAAGATTCGTTGCATAGAAAAACAGTACTGTTGCAATAATTCCAGAAAACAACGCAACTATAAAAGATTGTGTAACTTGATTAGAAGATGGTAGACCATGTTTAATATATCCTATGCCAAATATTATAAACCAGACGGGCATCGTAACTAAGGTCATTCCAAATACTCGTTCAATTGTACCTATATCATGTTTGACTACACTCATCATTTTTCTATTTCCTAACGGATAACAAAATGCAGCAATTATTATAGGTAGAAATCCAAGCAAGAAAATATTTAAATGAATTTCCGAAGCTTGTGGTATTTGTATAATGATAATGCCTACAAACATAATGCTAGATATAGCAAGTGACCTCCATGGTATTTTATTTCTCACTAAAATGGTTTCACCGGATACTTTCACTTTATCTATAAAGAGTGGCGCTAATAACATGCCACATATAATCGTAATTTGCCATGTCCCTGATATTACCCACCCAGGACTATATTCAGCTGCAAACGTTAAAGGTGCATAAAATAAAACGAATGCAAAGAAACTCCATATAAACCAAGATGATTTGTACATGCTGATATGCTTCAAGACATGACCTGTTTTTCCTTTAATTACTACAATTAACCATAAAAAAGGCAACATGAAAATAAAGCGAAGAGATGAACTAAAATACCATGATCCACCTTCATTAGCCATTAAATGATTAAATACAAATGTAACTGCAAAAAATAAAGCTGCCAAAATACCAATTAAAATCGCTCTCATGTTAGCCCTCTCTCTTATACGTTTAATATTCATTATTCCATAAAAGAATGACGTTTTACATTATTTTTTTAGAAAATATCTCATATTTATAAATTAAATATTTTTAAAATGGTTTAATTTATAATAAGCGGGTAAACAATATATATAATCTATAAGGAGGTCTTTTTTTTATGGCAACTCAATATGAAACTAAAGCAACAAACACTGGTGGACGTAAAGGTCATGTTTATACAGACGATAAAGCAATTGATGTAGACGTATTACCACCACAACAAGCTGATGGCAATGCGACTAACCCTGAACAGTTATTCGCTGCAGGCTATGCTTCTTGCTTCAATGGTGCTTTTGATTTAATCCTTAAACAAAACAAAGTGCGTGACGCTGAACCAGAAGTTACGTTAACAGTTCGTTTAGCAGATGATCCAGAAGCTGAAAGCCCTAAATTAGAGGTAGACATTGATGCAAAAGTTAAAAATGTTTCTCAAGAAGATGCGGAAAAATATTTAAAAGATGCTCATGACTTCTGTCCTTATTCTAAAGCGACAAGAGGTAATATCGACGTTAAATTAAACGTAGAAGCAGTTTAATATAATTGCCTAGATTAATTTAAAATCAAATAAATCAGGAGGCGTTCTTCAATTTAAAAGAACGCCTCCTGATTTTTATTTAATATATTATTTTAATGTGACATCATTAATTTTTTTCACTTTCTTCAGCATGCCACCATAATGCATCTTTCGGATTTTCAAAAACTTCATGTAAATCCTTTTTATTATCAACGTTTGGATAAGATCCACGAAGCGATTTATTTGATGTTGTTTTAAACATAAACACAAATACAAGTAGTCCTATAACGTTAATAACAGTTAAATAATATGACGGTGCAATTTTTTGACCAGTTGTTTCTACTAAAGTTGTTAAAATAAATGGTGTTAAACCACCAAATACCGCTGCACCTATATTATAAACGAGCGATAACGTTCTTAATCTTACTTTCGTATGGAATATACTTGGTAAGACTGAAGGCATAACTCCTTCAAATGTTGACATGAATAAAGCAATAATAAATAGACCGATAATAATCATTGGTATAGAAGGTATACTCATAAACCAGAATGCTACAACTGAGAATAAACTGAAACCTATTAAACCAAATAATATTGTGTTTTTATTACCTACTTTATCACTGTACCATCCAAAGAAGAATACTGCTGGTATCATTGCAGCCATTGTTACTGTACTTAATACACTACTCATCGTACCACCTAAATCAATCGTTCCATTTAGGAATGATGGCATGTACGACAATACCATGTAGTTTGCAACGTTTAAAAATGCTACACCAGTGAAACATACAATGATATCTCTCCAATATTTTTTGAAGATATCCTTATAAGAATATTCGAGTTCTTCTTGTTCTTCTAAAGTTGATTCGTATGCTGGGCTTTCGTCTAGATTGTTTCTTAAATAAACCCCTACAATACCTAATGGTGCCGCAATAATGAATGGAATTCTCCAACCCCATGCTGCCATTTGTTCATCACTTAGTAATGCATACATAATACCAACTAATGCCGCAGCTAAAATATTCCCTGATAATGTCCCTATTTCAAGGCCACTTCCTAATTTTCCTCTTGTCTTATCAGGAGATGTCTCCGCTATGTATGTCATCGCACCAGCATATTCTCCACCAGTTGAGAATGATTGAACCATTCTAACAATAAGCAATAAGATTGGTGCCCAAATCCCGATTTGATGTTGCGTTGGAAGTAACCCTAACACTAAAGTAGAACATGCCATTAAAATAATGGTTGATGACAGAACAACTTTACGACCATGTTTATCCCCTATGTGACTGAAGAATATTCCTCCAATCGGTCTTACTATAAAAGCAAAAGCAAAAACTGCAAAGGTTGATGCCAACTGTATTTCTTTTGGCATGTTCCCGAAGAAATTCGAACTAATGATAACCGCTAGTTGAGCGTAAAGACCAAAGTCAAACCACTCAATAGCGTTACCAATACCTGTTGCAAATACGGTTTTCTTCGTTTTACTCGCATCTACAACATTGACGTTGTCTTTCTTAAACTTCATTTTTAAATACACTCCCCATTTATCTCTATATAAACATATAACCTATTAAAAAATTTTTAATCAAAATTTTTGAAATTCAATTTAAAATATTTCTTAAAATATTTTCATACCAATAATTATAGAAGTACTAATAAATTTACTTTTTCTATATTTAGCTCTATATTGAAATAAAGATATTTTTTAGGAGGGAATACATGTCAGGGTTTTACTTTTTAGTAATTGTTACAATAATCAGTGCTATTGTGAGTTTAGGATTTTCTTTAAATGCAGTCGCTGATAGAAAACAAAATCAAAAATCTCAAACAAACGCACTTTATGCTTTATCACGAAGTTTAGTTTTATTTTTATTATCTATTATCGCCTTATTTACTGGTAGCGCTGCTTTTTTAACTGGTGTTGCGCTCGCTGTTGCTTTAACACATATCTTTGATGGGTTTATTGGGATAATTTTAAAAAATAATTTTAAAACTTACGGCCCATTCATTACAGGTTTTTTACACCTTGTAATTATCGCAATATTTGCATAATATACATACTAACAAACATACAGCTTCGACGCAAAATCGCTATAATTCTATCATTTAATTAAAAAGCCACTCTGTTGAATCCTCAACAGAGTGGCTTTTCCTATATAAATTCTCACAACTTTAATGTATATATTATTTGTTCTAGAATAAACTTATATTTTCTTTGCTAAGTCAGTCATATAATCAAAGAATGCATCTCTATTTACATCATTAATAATATTAACGTTTCTTCCTTCTTCACTCTTGAATGTTCTACCTTGGCTTGGTCCATGAGTAAGTACACCTAGTTTTTGTTGTTCTTTTTGTACAAGCTCTGGTTTACCAACATAAGCAGTTGTTAACACATCCCATAAGAAGTACGTTGAATTTGTAACGAAATGTGTAAGTGGTGGAACAAGCGCATAACATATCCCTAAGAAATCTACACCTTCATAGTTTCTTTCATTCGCCCACCTTTTACGAACATCTGGTGTAAGAGGTACTTGATTTGTACTTTCTAATGCTACCATATCTATTTTAATATCTGTATCAAATACAACTTTAACCGCTTCAGGATCCCAAAAAGCATTCCATTCAGCTGTTCCATCATGTTCTGGTTCTTCAACGTTACCTTTGTCTAAAAGCGTACCGCCCATCCAAACTAATCTTTCTATACGTTCTTCTATTTTAGGTTCAACTTTTAAACTTTTAGCTAAATCAGTAAGAGGACCTGTAAATAACATTGTTACTTTTTCTTTGCTATTCATTAATTTTTCAATAATATCTTCGTATGCTTCTTTTTCTGAAACTGTTGAATGAATATTCATTTCTTCATTTAAAATAGGCATAGCATCTACATAAAATGCATGCATTCTCCAATCTTTAGGAAATGGATTTTTCCCTCTTTCATTTGAAGGTGCAACATTTAATTTTTGATTTGAAAAACGATTGATAATTTTGCAAGAAGCGCTCGTAGCAGGCTCAACATAACAATCCGCTCCGATTGCACTAACGCCTATTAAATCTACATCTTCCATTTGTAATAATAAAAATAGCGAAATTAAGTCATCCACGCCACCGTCATGGTTAAAATATACTGTCTTCATTTATATACCCTTCTTTCATTCCCAATAGCACCATTATACATAATAATTAATTTTTATTATATCAATTATTTAAATTTACTTGTTTATGTATCACTAAAGATATATACTCTCATTATTAAATGTAAAATTTTAGGATATGAGATGAAAAGATGAAAATATTTATAAAACTAATCATTTTTTATTTAAGTTTATTTCTGAGCACTACACTTATTGGTTCATTATTGCTCTTTCTACCTATTACAGGCAGGAAAACTATTTCTTTTATTGATGCATTTTTTGTAACCACAAGTGCCTTTACAGTAACTGGTCTATCTACTGTAGATATACCTAGCCAATTCAATACGTTAGGGTATATTGTTATTTTACTACTTATTCAAATTGGTGGATTAGGTATCGTCGCAGTAGCTCTGTTTTCTTTGATTTTATTTAATAAAAAAATTTCATTCTTAAACAGAGAATTATTAATGATTACTTGGAATTTCGATGAATTCGGTGGAGTTATAAAAATCCTTAGAAACCTATTTATATATACAATCATTGTGGAAAGTGCAGGTTTCTTACTATTATCAATCAAATTTCTACCATTATTCGGATTAAAAAAAGGACTTTTCATATCACTTTTTACATCTATATCTGCGTTTAATAACGCTGGCATATCACTATTTTCTAATAACTTGATGTCTTTTTCATCAGATTTATATATTAATTTTGTCGTATCTTTTTTAATAATTTTAGGTGGTATAGGACCATTAGTTGTTTATGATATTGTCGTTAAAAAACGTTTTAACAAACTGCACCTACATACTAAAATCGTGATAACAGCTACTGCTTTTCTAATTTTATTTGGTACATTGTCTATATTTTTACTTGAATACCATCATGGTCTGTCTAAATTATCAATAAAAGATAAATTATTAACTTCATACTTCCAATCTGTTTCAACTCGTACTGCAGGTTTTAATACAATAGAATTAAATCATTTATTACCAGCTACATATGCAGTTATGATTTTCTTAATGTTTATCGGAGCAGCTCCAGTAAGTAGTGCTGGCGGTATTAAAGTAACTACATTTGTTTTAATATTAGTATTTCTTTGGCAAAATATTAGGAATTATGAGTATCCTTATATCTTTAAAAGAACAATTCAATTTCATCAAATATCAAAAGCTTTATCTATCGCATTACTCAGCTTTATTTTGGTAATAATCGTGAGTTTAACTATGAACCTATTTCAACCAGACATTGCATATCATAAGCAATTATTTGAAGTAACTTCTGCATTTGGAACAGTCGGTTTGTCTACTGGTATTACTTTTGACCTCAACACATGTTCGAAATCACTAATTATTATCGTCATGATTGTTGGTAAAATAGGCATTATTACATTATTAGCCCTTCTAACACAACGAGATACATCTAATTACCGATTTGCTGATGGCAAAGTACATCTATAAAAAATGAGTCTGGGACATAAATAATTGTCCCAGACTCTCTTCCTACGATTAGTCAAGTGCTTAAGTTTAAAATAGTCATCACTTAATAAGACCGTCCAATTTTATTTTTTTGAATAAGGTGTTAGACTATATGTGATTATACGATTTAATGTGGGGACATTTCGTAATCGTATAGTTTATGTTTCATTATTAAATAATGAAATGTTTTTAATAGTCGATTAATACATGCGACAACAGCAGTCTTATGAGATTTCTCATTAGGCTGCTTTCTTAATTTATAGTAATAATCTACAATATGATTATTATAACGATGTTGTCCACGAATAATATTCATTATTACCAAAAATAATAAGCGTCTCGCCTTTTTATTACCTCGTTTATTGATGGTATCTCTATAATGTGTCCCACCAGATTGATATCGTTTGATATCAATTCCTACAAAAGCATTTAACTGTTTATTTGATTTGAATCGAGATATATCTCCAAGCTCACCGATTATCATGGCTGCAGTTAGATCTCCAATTCCTGGTATAGAATAAATAATTTCAAAGCAGTCAAGTTCTTGAGCTAATTGAATCATTTCTTTATCTAATTGTGATAATTGTCCAATGGACTTTTTCAATTTTTGAATTAATAATTGTGCTTTTTTAACCAGGAACGAAGATGAATTGACGTTAGGGTAACTATCATTCGCTAATTTAAAAAGTGTTTCTCCATAACTTTCTGCTTTTCGTTGAGATAATCCTTTATCTGTAGATTTTAAAATTGTAGAAATGATACTTTCCATATCATTTTGTTGAACAAAATCAGGATGAGTAAATATTTCAGCGATATTTAAGGCAATCATTGAATAACGATTTTTAAATAGTTTTTCTAAGCCAGGAAATGTTTGATGAAGTATCTCAATAATTTCAACTTTCAATCGATTTTGTTCATTTTCGAATTCTAGATGAAATCGAGCACGCTCACGTAATTCAAAGTAAATATCATCATTTGTATTATTTAAACTATCGGAATCATTAAAAAAAGGTGCTATTTGGGCTAACTTATGTGCGTCTGATTGATCTGTTTTCCAAGACCTTAAAGAGCTTGTTTTGAACTTTGCTTCTAAAGGATTCAACTCAATATAATTAATTTGGTTAACTCGACAGAACCGAACCATAGCTCTTGAATATATACCTGTGGATTCAAAAATTAATTTGGGCTGATTTACACGATTCAAATAATTTAATAAATAATTATAACCATTTTTGTTATTTTGAATAGTAAATTCCTTTTGGAATTTTTCATCAATATAGTGTGCAATCACACTATCTCTTTTACTAATATCAATGCCTAAGTAATCGATAAATAAAACCTCCTTAATAAATTTGAGAAGTTGTAACTTTACTGAACCTTTCTCATTTCACTTTCCTATACACGGTTTCGAGAACCCAACATACTACAATCGAATTTCAAAAGGCGAGAGTAAAGCTGACTAGTTTTTTTTACGGATTTCAAACCCAAGAGATCGCACAGTCTACTCCTCTCTATAACTATAAAAAATAGCTATGAAAAAATCTATCGTCATAGATTTCTTCATAGCTAATCTTAGTATGTTTTTTATTATTCATCTTCGTTAGATTTTGAGTCAGCTTTATCTTCGTTACTTGAGTTGTCTTTAGCTTTTTGTTCGGCATCCTCTTGAGCTTTTTTATCTGCTTCTTCTTGTGCTTGTTCCTCTTCTTTACGCTGTTGCTCTTCAGCTTTTTTATCTGCCTCTTCTTGAGCCTTTTTCTCTTCTTCTTCTTTAGCTTTCTCTTCTTCTTTTTGTTTTAGTTCTTCTTCACGTTTTTTATCCGCTTCAGCTTGTTTTTCTTCTTCTTGTGCTTTTTTATCTGCCTCTTCTTGTCTCTTCTTCTCTTGTTCTTCTAATTTTTTCTGTTGATCATTATTTTGGACCGCATTATTATTATATTGTTCTTCTGATGATGGTATTTGTTCAGTTGGTACTTCTTCTGTTGCTGGCGGTTGATTACTTTCAGTTTCTTTTACTTCTGAATTTTTAATATTCCAGTCTGCTTTATAAGTCTTATCTTCTGGCTTAAAGTTCATTTCTACTTTATAATTATCCGCTTCTGGTACATCATAATATAAATAACTATTTTCTGTGTCACCTTTTTTTAACTGATGTTGGAATCCAGGTGTATTTTCATTCATACCAAAGAATTGATTTTGACTTTCACCATCAATCGTGAGATCAAAAGCAGAATTATCCACTAGAATTTGCTTTTTATCTACATTTTTAAATTTATAATATACTTTTAATACTTTACCATTCTCAGGGTAGTAATATTGATCTTCAGGTTGAACAAACTCTGCCTTAACAACAGTAATTTCAAGTCCGTTCACTCTAATTTTATCTCCTAATTCCAAACCCTTCAGACCTTTTTCAGGCGTGTCTTCGAGCTTTTTAGTCTCAGTCTTTTTATCTTTCGTTTGTTGCTCGCCAAATAACTGGTCTACAGAATAACTACTACTTTTCGGCAGCGTTAAAAAAATCGAAACAAAACAAATTAACCCTACGAAAAATAGTGTTACAGTGCTTATTAACACTCCAACAAACTTACTTTTGTTCGCAATTTTTACAATAGTCGTCACCAACATCGTGACAAATGCTATAGATATTAAAATCCATACAAACGTAAAAATTAAACTGTTCATTTTTTCTCTCCTTATCGTATCTTTTATTTATCTTATAATAGCACGGATTATCTAAATAAAAATAATAAAACAAACTTTATTTCCTTTTTATAATCATTCCCTAAAATTTGAAATTTAAAATTAATTCACTAAACTTATTTACTCTTTCTCTTTTACTAACAAACCACCATGGTAACAAAAATATTTTGAAGCATTTAAATCAACAACTTTTTTTAATGAATGTTTTGCTTCTTTTAAATTCATGCTATAGTCCGGGTTTGCTACTATAAGCTCCTCACCTTCTTTTACTGCGGCATCACCTGTTATCACGCTATCTTCTGACTGTATGTATAAAGAAATGTGTCCACTTGTATGACCAGGGGTTTGCACAATCTCGACCTCTTCTTCTAGTATGATTGCACCATCTGTAACTTCTATATCAACTTCCACATGATCTAAAGATTCAAGTAGTTCAATGAACTGTGTACCTTTCTCTTTATCGTATTCAGGCATGCTTTTTAATAATTCTTCCGCTTGAGTAAGTCTTTCAGATTTTTCACTACCGTTTATATACTTTGCTTCTATGAAACTACTTATTACTTTTACGTGTTGGTATTTATCCTTAAAGGCTTTAAGAGCCCCTATATGGTCGTCATCATAATGAGTAATAATGATATTTTGTAAATTATTCATATCATAACCTAAGTTTTGAACAGATTCTTCTATCTTCGGTAAGAAACCGGGATACCCAGTATCAACAAGTGTTAAAGCCTCTTCTAACACGATGAGCGTTGGATATATAGCATGCTCATGCCCTTCATAATTAAACTTTATTTCTAATTCTTCTATTTGAATAGTCATAATAGAGCTCCTTTATTTTCTAACGGTCTTTTTCGAAATTGTTAATTATTATGATTCTCATTACAATTGCTACTATATAAAATGATATATATAATATTATTTTAAAGGAAACAAATTACATTAGAAAGGTTTTTGGCTTTTTAATTTTTAGGAGGGTTAGCATGATACCTAAACATATCGTTTCAGCTGCATGTATTGTATTAAACGACGAACAGGAAATATTACTAATTAAAGGACCTAAACGTGGTTGGGAGATGCCTGGTGGTCAAGTCGAAATCGGTGAACCTTTGCATGAAGCAGCTATACGCGAAGTAAAAGAAGAATCTGGCGCTCACATTGAAATCACCAGATTCTGTGGTATTTTCCAAAACACTACTGACGGTATTGTCAACACATTATTTTTAGCACACTACATAGGTGGCGAGTTATGTACGAGTGACGAAAGTTTAGAAGTAGGCTTCTTTACATATGATGAAGCAATGGAAATGGTTACGTGGAAAAATTTCAAAGAAAGAATCTCTTTAAGTCTGAATGAAAAAGAACCATTTCTTGTTACGTTCTAGTATTCATCTTTCAAGATACTATATACTAGTGTATCTCTATAACCATCTTTAAGTTTAATATTTTGTCTCAATATCGCTTCATGTCTCATTTTTAATTTTTGAAGTACGATTTCTGAAGCGGTATTATTTATGTCTGTTGAAGCCCATATTCTATTCAGTTTCAACACTTTGAAACCATACTTCACAATAGTTCTAGCTACATCTGTTGCAATACCATTACTCCAATATTCTGGATGGATAGTGAATTCAATTTCTCCACTATTATTCTTCTTATCACTTATTAATTGGATAGCACCTATAACATTATCCGTATCCGCATCTACTATTACATTGTACATCCAATCTTCATCTCTATTTAATAACGTTTGTACAAATTCTTCAGTCTCTTCATATGTTAACGGATCCCAAGTTTGATATTTCGCCACTTCAGGTAGTGAAGTATACGCGTGAATATCATCTAAATCCGATTCTTTTAAATCTCTTAAATAGTAATCCATCCTAATCCTCCTAATATTTCTATGCTTTATGACTAAACGATTGGGATTATCTTAACATAATTACATATCTATATAAACTAATTCCTATATATTTACTCAACTTTTATTGAAAGAAGATTTCACTTTACAAAACAGAACATATGTTCGTATAATAAAAGTATAATGTTTTTGGAGATGATAATGTGGTAAAAATAATTAATCCAGATATGCCTGAAGAATTTCAAAATGAGACAGATTACAGAAATATTCCAAGAGAATATTTAAATCCGAGAATTCCTCAAGGAAGAGGAATGATTAAATGGGCGCCATTTGCGACAATGCCACAGCAATTCGAAGAAATCTCACAATATATTAAAGATCAAACAAAGATAGAAAAACCTACACTTGATGAATCCGCGCTAGCTGATTTAAACCATGTATTAGCGGAAAAAATTTTCTATAATCCAAATTGCGAAATTAAATATTGGCACAATGGCTATATTAAACAAGTGAAATGTGAAATACATAAATTCAACTCCGAAATTAATATGCTACAAGTTATTAATCAAGAAAATAAACAAGTCATGTACTTAGATATGGACTGTATATTAGGAATAGAATAATGAAAAAGAATCGCCTGTAGATACCAGCGATTCTTTTTTGTCGTTTTTAGGTTTTTACGGTTCGATAATTTTGTTTTATCGAACCATCTATAAATAAAATCGCATCATATCTTCATCATAATATTGCTTTCCATCATAAATAGCCATCGGTTCAGTTGCAAATCTTTCAAAACCTAATTTTTTATAAAATTGAATCGCTCTATCATTCATAGATAAAACTGTTAAATCAATCACTTTTAATCTTTCTATACTAGATGCTTCTTTTATAAGTTCTTTCACTACGCTTTCAGAAACACCACTCCCCCTATCATTTTCTTTACAATACATAGCGACTATGTTCCCTTTATGTTGTAGCTTTTTAACGCCTTCTCTATAAAATGTTGCAACACATACAAGTTCATCATTTCTAAATCCACCATATGTAAATTTAGAATCAGTACTTTCTAAACGTTGTTCAAATCTACTAAAAGGATATTCAACCTCATCTTCATACAAAGAAGCAAAAGCTTGGGCATCAGTTTGCAAAGCTAATAATCTAAGCTCCCTAAATTCAATGGCATCAGTTTTATTTAATTTACGAATTTTCAATATAAATCGCCTCCTATTTCAGATTGTCAAACCACATCAAAGCTTCTTTTTCAATATTTCTCACGTAATCTTTTTTAGCTTTACTGTATTCTCGTGTGTCATGGTATTTACTTGCTAACATTTCTTTGTAGTGGCTATATTCTTGGGCAACCTTTTCATTTACTCTCAAATAATCTCTAAAAATGATATGTCTTTCTATTTCTTTATTTCCTTGTTCATATATATGTATATGATGGGTTCTGTTTTCTCCGCCTTTTCTTAATAGTCTTCTGCCACTAATACCCCATTCTCCCGCTACTTCGTAACCTAAGTTTATAAATAATGAGTTAAACTGATCGACCTTTTGAATATCACGTACTATAACCATCATATCGATAACTGGTTTAGCTTTCATCCCTTCAATAGAAGTACTTCCAAAATGCTCAAACTGAATAATTAAATCTCCTAAAATTCCCTCTAAATTTTTACACTCATTTTGATAAAGACTTTTCCAACTTTCTTTATATGAACTTAACCTAATCTTCAAATGATCACCCCTTATTTAATAAATAACATAAAATAAGTTCTTTAGTTCTATTTGGTCAACTTAAATTATCTAGTAACTTGTTTATTTCAATAAACTTTGAATTTTTAATAGACAAATTCGTTTCTTCATATGTTTCACGTTTCACTACTTCTTTCGAAGATATTTTTATACATTATGAATCTATTTCCACCAATATTACCATTATGTACAAAAAAACATACTAAGATTAGCTATGAAGAAATCTATGACGATAGATTTTTTCATAGCTATTTTTTATAGTTATAGAGAGGAGTAGACTGTGCGATCTCTTGGGTTTGAAATCCGTAAAAAAAACTAGTCAGCTTTACTCTCGCCTTTTGAAATTCGATTGTAGTATGTTGGGTTCTTGAAACCGTGTATAGGAAAGTGAAATGAGAAAGGTTCAGTAAAGTTACAACTTCTCAAATTTATTAAGGAGGTTTTATTTATCGATTACTTAGGCATTGATATTAGTAAAAGAGATAGTGTGATTGCACACTATATTGATGAAAAATTCCAAAAGGAATTTACTATTCAAAATAACAAAAATGGTTATAATTATTTATTAAATTATTTGAATCGTGTAAATCAGCCCAAATTAATTTTTGAATCCACAGGTATATATTCAAGAGCTATGGTTCGGTTCTGTCGAGTTAACCAAATTAATTATATTGAGTTGAATCCTTTAGAAGCAAAGTTCAAAACAAGCTCTTTAAGGTCTTGGAAAACAGATCAATCAGACGCACATAAGTTAGCCCAAATAGCACCTTTTTTTAATGATTCCGATAGTTTAAATAATACAAATGATGATATTTACTTTGAATTACGTGAGCGTGCTCGATTTCATCTAGAATTCGAAAATGAACAAAATCGATTGAAAGTTGAAATTATTGAGATACTTCCTCAAACATTTCCTGGCTTAGAAAAACTATTTAAAAATCGTTATTCAATGATTGCCTTAAATATCGCTGAAATATTTACTCATCCTGATTTTGTTCAACAAAATGATATGGAAAGTATCATTTCTACAATTTTAAAATCTACAGATAAAGGATTATCTCAACGAAAAGCAGAAAGTTATGGAGAAACACTTTTTAAATTAGCGAATGATAGTTACCCTAACGTCAATTCATCTTCGTTCCTAGTTAAAAAAGCACAATTATTAATTCAAAAATTGAAAAAGTCCATTGGACAATTATCACAATTAGATAAAGAAATGATTCAATTAGCTCAAGAACTTGACTGCTTTGAAATTATTTATTCTATACCAGGAATTGGAGATCTAACTGCAGCCATGATAATCGGTGAGCTTGGAGATATATCTCGATTCAAATCAAATAAACAGTTAAATGCTTTTGTAGGAATTGATATCAAACGATATCAATCTGGTGGGACACATTATAGAGATACCATCAATAAACGAGGTAATAAAAAGGCGAGACGCTTATTATTTTTGGTAATAATGAATATTATTCGTGGACAACATCGTTATAATAATCATATTGTAGATTATTACTATAAATTAAGAAAGCAGCCTAATGAGAAATCTCATAAGACTGCTGTTGTCGCATGTATTAATCGACTATTAAAAACATTTCATTATTTAATAATGAAACATAAACTATACGATTACGAAATGTCCCCACATTAAATCGTATAATCACATATAGTCTAACACCTTATTCAAAAAAATAAAATTGGACGGTCTTATTAAGTGATGACTATTTTAAACTTAAGCACTTGACTAATCGTAGGAAAGAGTATGAGAAATAAATTATTCCATAAAAAAAGAACCCGAGCGTGCTTTTGTCTCGGATTCTTTCCTATTTCATAAGTTTTATTGTAATACCCAACTATATGGATCTTTTAATTGTGACCAGTCTTGATCTATTTCATCTGCATTAATGAGACATTCATCTAATGATTTTGTAATTTCATCAACGTCTAAACCACTGCCGATAATAACAAATTGTGTTTCTCTATCTCCATATTCTGGATCCCAATTTGCTTTTACTTCAGGTCTTTCACTTAGTATTTCATTTTTTTGTGCTTCACTCATTGCATCAACCCAATATGTTATTGGATGGATATTAACGAATGAACCTGCTTGTGAAAATAGACAAGCTACGTGATTATATTGTGCTAACCATACAATACCTTTTGCTCTGATGATATTCCCTTGCATATTTTCCATCCATTTATTAAATCTATCAGCATGGAAAGGTAAACGTCTTCTGTATGCAAATGATGAAATACCGTATTCTTCAGTTTCTGGTGTATGACTAGCATGACCGCCTTCAGTCAATTCTTTAATCCAACCGGCAGAATTACTCGCCTTTTCAAAATTAAATAAGCCTGTGTTAACAACCTCTTTAATTGGTACATTAGCAAAGTTTGTTTTTATAAATTTAGCGGTTGGTTGTAATTTTCTTAATACATTCTCTAGTTGATCTAAATCTTTTTTGTCCACTAAGTCTGTTTTATTTAGAATCAACACGTCACAAAATTCAATTTGATCTATTAATAAATCAGAAATTGATCTTTCGTCTTCTTCACTAACACCTTGATCTCTATCAGTTAATAAATCTTCAGAGCGCATATCGTTAATGAAGCGGTGCGCATCGACTACTGTTACCATAGTATCTAATCGACAAATGCTTGTTAAATCGATACCTAGTTCATCGTCAATATATGAGAATGTTTGAGCAACTGGTACGGGTTCTGAAATACCTGTTGATTCAATTACAATTTGGTCTACATCTCCACGTTCTGCTATTTTTTGTACTTCTACTAATAAATCTTCTCTTAATGTACAACAAATACAGCCATTAGAAAGTTCGACGAGTTTTTCATCAGTTCTAGAAATACCCCCACCTTCTATGACTAAATCTTTATCTATATTGATTTCACTCATATCGTTTACGATGACCGCTATTTTTAAACCTTCTCTATTTTTTAAGATGTTGTTTAATAACGTCGTTTTTCCTGAACCTAAATATCCACTTAGTACAGTTACAGGTATTTTATTCAATTTGTTTCCCCCTACTTTCTAATTGCTTATGCCCAAATCACACAGTTGCTTACCAACTTGATTTTTTCACGCCAGGAATTTGACCTTTGTGCGCATATTCTCTTAAAGCAATTCTAGACATACCAAATTTTCTGTATACACCTCTAGGTCTACCAGTAACTTGACATCTACGTGTAATACGCGTAGGTGATGCGTCTCTAGGAAGTTTTTTCAAACCTTCGTAGTCTTTATTTGCTTTTAATTCTTCTCTTTTTTCTCTATATTTCTCTACCATTTGAATACGTTTTTGTTCTTTTGCTATTTTAGATTTTTTTGCCATGTATATAACTCCTTTTAAATTATTATTGAACATAATGTGAATAATGAAATAAATAAGCCAACAAAGAAGTTGGCTTGAAATCGTATATTAAATAAAGTAAATGAAGTAGCCACGTAATCTCTCGGAGGTAAATCGTAATGACTACGCTTTAACTATAAAACATAATTCCAACTTTTGCAAGTAGAAAATTTCATTTCTTTCAATTTCAATAATTTTAAACTTGCTTACCTACTTCAAAGATGATACTTTACTATTATACAAAACGTAATTATTACGATTTAGGAAGTGTATAATATGAAAGACACATTTAAAGCAATAATAATTGGTGCCGGCCCTTCTGGAATCGGTATGGCTATTGCTCTAAAAGAACTTGGTTTGCAAGATGTCATGATTTTAGATAAAGGTAAAGTTGGTGAATCATTCATTAATTGGCCAAATACTACTCGATTTATTACGCCATCTTTTACTACGAATGGATTTGGTACACCAGACATCAATGCTATTACACCACATAGCTCTCCAGCATTCACATTTAAAAAGGAACATATTTCAGGATTTGAATACGCTCAATATTTAAATGCACTTACTCAAATATATGAGTTAAATATAAAGGAACATACAGAAGTCATCGATATTTCAACTGATGAACAAAATGATTCATATACTATAAGTACAGAAAAGAAAGATTTTAAAGCAGATTATATTTTTATAGGAACAGGTAATTTCTCATTTCCACATAAACCATTTAAACATGGTGTTCATTACTGTGAGATAAAGAATTTTTCAAATGTTGAAGGAGAAACTGCTACTATAATAGGAGGAAATGAAAGTGGCTTCGATGCTGCAATACACTTAGCCCTTTTAGGTAAGAAAGTCGATATATACACAAATTCTACAAGCTACGACCAACAAGACCCTGACCCAAGCGTTAGACTTTCGCCATATACACATCAGCGTTATGTTGAGTTAGTAGAACAAGGTTATCCTATTAAACTACACTCAAACTATTCTATAGAGGAAATTGATTTCATATATAATCAATATACAATACATTTTGAAAATCAAACACGAAGTATAACTGTTGCAAATGAACCTATTTTAGCTACTGGCTTTAACCCTGTTCAAAATAATCCGTTAACAAATATTCTATTTGAAAATAACGGGAATAGTTATGAATTAACTGACGATGATGAATCAACAATTAATCAAAATATATTCCTAATTGGAGATACAGTTAAACATCAAGATGTCATTCTTTGCTACATTTATAAATTTAGAACACGCTTTGCAGTATTAGCTAATCTTGTTTGTGAAAGAGAAGGCATAGAAGCAAATGAAGATGCAATTGAATTTTATAAGAATAATCAAATGTATTTAGATGATTATTCTTGCTGCGAAGTTGATTGCTCATGTTAAGAGTGGAATACAATTTAAAAGATGGGTCATTTTCTAATATACCTAATGAAAAACATTATATTGTTGTAAAGCATTTAAATAAACTGACAACTGAACAAAAAATGTCTTTCAAAAACTTTATTATTAAGAAAAAATTAAATTTAACATTAGATGAATCACATAAAAACATCATAGAAAATCGTTCTGAAACTAAAGATATCATTTCAGAATTAGAATTACTTAGAAAAGAAAAGTTGCGTCGAGTTCCTACATTGAAAGATATGACATCATCATTATTACTTATTATTTTAATGTTTATGTTACCTATTTATATATCTTTTTATCTTTCAAGCTTTGTTCAAAACAACTGGATGGAAAGTTTTCTTAGTTTTACATCTAACAGTCTACACTTTCAATCAGATTTTTTAAATGATATATTGTTCGGTGATTATGGGCTACTATCCCTTGGCATTTATTCTGTCGTCTGGGCGTTACCAGTTGTCATATTCATTAGTATTTCTACAAACATTGTGAGTGAAAGTCATTTAAAATCTTATATCGTATGGTCAATCGATCCAATTATGACTAAAGTTGGTTTAACCGGTTACGATATTATACCAGTGATTGAAGGGTTCGGTTGTAACTCAGCTGCAGTATTAAGAGCCAACCATGATTGTAGTGCTTGTAGTAAAAGCAATTGCATTAGTTTAATAAGTTTCGGTTCATCATGCAGTTATCAAATTGGTGCAACTTTATCACTTTTTAGTGTGATGAACGCACCTTGGCTCTTTATGCCTTATATTTTAATTGTCTTTATAGGTGGAATCATACATATAAAACTATGGTCTCCAAAGTCTATATTACCTACACATTATTTTGTATTAGATAAAGTAAGAAAGCCTTCTATAAAAGCTATATGGCTTCAATCTATGGATACAATTAAGTCTTTTCTCGTTCAAGCTTTACCTATATTCTTCGTAATATGCATCATAGCAAGTTTATTATCTATGACACCTATACTTGTTTATGTCTCAAATATATTCAATGTCATATTACAAGCAATTAACGTACCTAAAGAAATGTCTACAGGCATTCTTTTTTCAATGATCAGAAAAAACGGCATGCTTTTATTTAATATGAATCATGGAGCTATACTACAATCTATTTCGTTAAAAAGTGCTTTTTTACTTATATTATTTAGTTCGACTTTTTCTGCTTGTTCAGTAACAATTACGATGATAATTAAAAGTTTAGGTTGGCTAGAAGGCATTAAAATCGTTGGCAAACAGATGGTAACTGCAACGATTTGTTTCTTCATTACAGTATTAATTTTAAATTTATTATAGGGGGATTAAACCTTGATATTATCGGATCAAGATATAAAGCAATATATCAACGAAGAAAAATTAAAAATTACACCTTTTCATGAAGCGTTTATTGAACCCGCTTCTATCGATTTAACATTAGGCAATCATTTCCTTTTACCTAAAACACCTAAAAGTGGTGTGCAGCCTTTATCAACAGCTATAGAGTACAACGAGATTCACGCAGAGAAATTCACCATACCTGCTAAATCCTTTGTCTTAGCAACTACTGTTGAGTATATTGAGTTACCGAATGATATAACAGGATTTGTAGAAGGAAGAAGTTCTATAGGAAGAGCTGGTTTATTCATACAAAACGCAGGATGGGTTGATCCAGGATTTGCTGGACAAATTACATTAGAGTTATTCAACGCGAACGATTTTGCATTAGAAATAAATGTTAATCAGCGTATATGTCAATTAGTTCTCGCTCAAACACGTTCTCCTGCCAATCATGCTTACAATGGTAAATATCAAGGACAAAAGAATACAACAGGTAGTAAAGTTTATATGGATAAAGACCCAAAATAAAGGTGGCTTTTAAATGGAAATTGTAATTATAACCGGATTTTTAGGAAGCGGCAAAACGACGATGTTGAATAGTTTAATCAATGATGTTCAACAAGAAAATAAAAAATCAGCAGTCATTATGAATGAATTCGGAAAACGTAGCATTGATACTGAGCTCATTCAATCTGACGTTCCAATAAGTGAAATGATAAATGGATGCATATGTTGTGTTATGAAAGAAGATGTTGCAACACAATTACACCAAGTTTATTTAGAATACCAACCAGATGTCGTATTTATAGAATGTAGCGGCATCGCCCATCCACTTGAAGTATTAGATGCATGCTTAACACCGGTACTTGCGCCATTTTCAACAATAAGAACAATTATTGGCATTGTGGATTTACCGGCTTATCAACACCTTTCTTCTTATACTGAACAAACACAACAACTGATAGATATACAACTTAAATATTGTCACGATATTGTATTAAACAAAATCGACATGATGGATACAGACGACGCTATAAACACAATGAAATCTATACAAAAAGACTATACAGAAGCAGATATCTTTTCTACGACATTTGGAAATATCCATTTTAGTCATTTTACAAAATCTAATCGAGATTTAAAGGTTACACAACACGACGCACATCATCATGGTCATGTTTTCCATAAATATTATCCATTAACAGAACCAATTACAATGGAAGGTTTTAAAACATGGTTAAAAGATTTACCTAATAACATCTATAGAATTAAAGGCTTTATTACATTTAAAAACGATCCAAATAAATATTTAATCCAAGTTTCAAATGATAACCTAAGGATAGAACAATATAACATTAATATCGATGATTACTTAATATTGATTGGCGATAATTTGAATAAAGAAGCGGTATTTTCCCCTAATGAAATAAAAAAAGCATCTCATCAAAGTAAATGATGAGATGCTTTTTTATAAATTGAATTTTATATTATTCTACTTTCCAAACATTTAGACCATGCACTTGGCTATTCTCGTCAAATTTCAAATCTTCTTTACCATAAAACGTATAAGTTTTGCCTTCTTCTAGCAATTTATGGTCGTAATCAATAATAAAATAAGATTCTGTACTATTACCACTTTCTTTTACTACTTCCACAACCTTATTCCCTACTTCATTCTCGCTAATTTTCTTAACCTTTGCATTCGTTACTTTTAATAATTGATCATGATCATAAGTTTCATTATTGAACTTATCATGATCAATCTCAATAGAATGATTCATTTTCTCTTGATTGAAGTGATCAGCTTGAGCTTGTGCCACATTACCATCCATATTAAAAGTTGAATCACGATCTTGGTTTGGCTCAGTAGATACAACGCCAACAATACAACCTAAAGTTAAAAAGAATAATACAATGGTACTTAGCAACGGAACTCTAAACCTAGTATCTTTAATCGCTTTAACCACAGTTGTACCTAGAGCTGCACAAAAAGCTATTAATACTATAATTCCTAAAACGCTAAATATAAAACTTTCCATTTTACATTACTCCCTTGATTTTTTCGTTTTTACATCAGTTTATATTAGACCTAATGTAAACAAATGTCATTTATTTTGTTTCAAAAACCGAAAGAACACGTTTTCATAGCGAGTTTAAAGTATCTCAATTTTTGATTTTATACAAATATTCACTCAACCTTTGATTACGTCCTCCTTTATCCCAACTATGATAATCTTCAATTAATAGATGTATATTTTTGTTGTAATGATTAAATACTAAATCAGTGATTGCTAAAAAACTTTTCCAATAATGAAACATAATTGAATTTGTATCTTCATTTTCATACAAATCATATGTGAAAGCCTCTAAATATTTTTCATCATAACGTTCTTTATAATAATTAAATAATTCTAATTCAAGATTATATATTTTGCTAAATTCTTCTTCTGTATAAAAATAAAATCTCGGTAAGAACATAACTAGTCCTTCTTCAAACCATAAATCATCTGAAGAAACATCTTCATCGTCAAAATCAGACAAGAAAAAATCACAGTGATGTGTTATTTCATGCCCTAATATACATAAAATTTCCTTCTTCAAATAATGATCAAAAAATGTTTTTGTATCAACACTCATATCGTCTTGGATTGCTTCTGTTAAAAATTCTTTCCAGCCATCTAAGTCTATACTTATAAAAACACCTTTTTCATTAGTATAAGCTGGGATATTTTTTTGTAACACATTTTCCATTACATACTTACTAGTCCAAATAATATGTGCTGGTTCATCTTTTAATTCATATTCTATTTTTAATTTTTCAACATAGATTTTAATTTCGTTATAAAAATATCTTGCTAATTTTTCAACTTCTACATTCGTATCTAAACTATCTAACATATATATACTTTTCATATCTACCACCGACTTTTTAAAGTGATTTAACAAATTCTATTCATTTTTAATATACCATAATACATTCTCATTATTTTTGGTAAACTTATATATAATTGAAATGATATTTTGAAGGAGATTTTTATGCAGCATATTAAATCATTTTTAGAGGTTAAACAGATTTATATTTATATTATTTTCTTGATTTGTGGTGCTGTTTTAGGTTTATCGTTTGGTGATTTAAAAAATCTGTTTGAGCCTTTTATTTCACTTTTTTTAGCTATATTATTATTTAGCATGTTTGCTCAAATACCGTTTTTAAACCTTAAAGATAAACTATTAGATTTTAAATATGTTTTAGCGCTACTTGTTTCGAATTTTATTTTAATACCTATTTTTGTTTTTATACTCGTGTCTCTTTTCAATGTGACATCTATACCCATTTTAATCGGTGTTTATCTTGTTTTACTGACACCATGCATTGATTATGTCATCGTCTTCACTAAACTAGGTAAAGGTAACGCTCAGTACATGCTAATCTCTACTCCAATATTGTTTATTGTACAGTTTGTCTTGTTGCCTGTTTATTTTGTATTATTTTTAAGACAAGACTTCTCTCAATATATAAAATTAGGACCATTTATTGAAACGTTTGTTTTATTAATTTTAATTCCATTTATTTTAGTCCTGATTTTACAACTAGCGAGTCAAAAATCTATCCAAATGAAAAAGTGTTTGAATTTAACTGAATGGCTTCCTGTTCCTTTTATGGCACTTGTTTTAATGGTGGTTATTGCCTCTCATATTTCTACGTTAACTCATGATTTAGATAATGTTATTACAGTTATTCCTATTTATATTTGCTTTATGGCTATCGCTCCATTCATTGGGTCATTTACAGGAAAACTTTTTGCACTACCTGTTGATTTAAAAAGAACTTTAGCATTCAGTTCTAGTACAAGAAATGCTTTAGTTGTATTACCTTTAGCTCTTTCGTTACCTAAAGAATGGTCTGCTATCGTTACGGTAGTAATTGTGACACAAACAGTTGTTGAATTAATTGGTGAATTAGTTTATATACGCGTCATAAAAAAATTCATCAAATAAATTATTTTTTAATATCTTAATAACTTTATTTTGTTATTTAATGAAGTCGTGTAATAATAGAGTTATATTATGAATAATTAGGAGTGAAATCTTGAGAGTTAGAGCATTAGAATCTAATGACTTACCTTTTGTACACGAATTAAACAATGAATATTCAATCATGTCATATTGGTTTGAAGAACCATATGAATCGTTAACTGAGCTTCAGTATTTGTTTGATAAACATTTACTTGATGAATCTGAAAGAAGATTTATAGTTGAAGATGATAAACAGATTGTAGGGATTGTTGAACTTGTAGAAATTGATTATATTCACCGTAACTGTGAAATTCAAATTATTATTAAACCAGAATTCGGTGGCAAAGGATATGCTAAATTTGCCTTTGATAATGCTACAAGTTACGCGTTTGATATTTTAAATATGCATAAAGTTTATTTATATGTAGACCAAGATAATGAAAAAGCTATACATATATATGAAAGTTACGGATTTAAAAAAGAAGGTCTATTAAGAGAACACTTTTATGCTAAAGGTAAATATAAAGACGCTTTTTTAATGGCTTTATTAAAATGTGAATATATTTCATAAAAAACAGCTCTAAACGTAAGGTTTTCTTACGTTTAGAGCTGTTTAATCTTATTAGCTTTATTTAATTATTTTAACTTTAATTCTTGTCCTACTGTTAAGTCATTTGAACTTAAATCATTTAATTCTTTAAGTTTATCTACACTTACACCGCTTCGTTTAGAAATATTATATAATGTATCTCCTGAAACTACTTTATGTGTATCACCACTTATAGTCTCTTCATTATCTGTTTCATTCGTTCCATTATAATGTTTTTCTACAAGTTTATAGAACTGATCCATATCGTATCCCCATTGACTAAAGTAATTGATAGGATCCGTGTGGTCTGTTCCACCCCAATATTCACTGATGGCATTATGACTGATTACAGTACCAGTACCTTCATTATTATCTGCTAATGATGGTTTTAAACCATTTTGTTTAAGCATTTCAGCTGTTAAATATGCTTGATTATTTACTGATTTAGCAAATTCATCAAACGTACTTGCTTGCGCTAATTCTATTTGGTAAAAGTAAGGATTCGCTTTAGCACCTGCACCCCACGCTAAATAGTCACTTGATGCTGTTTGTACTATTTTATTACTACCTGCATATGCATGCACAAATGCACTCTCATAATTATTATACATATAATTAATTTCATCATCGATTGTACTACTAGGATTAGATGTTTCATGAATAACTACACCAATAAATTCATCAGATTTAAAATCATATTTTGGTAAGCTATCCATTCTAGAATCTTGAGTAATATTCGATGGCTTTATGTTATTTTTCTCAATGTAATTATTTACATTTTGATAAGCTTCGTTCGTACTTTTCTTTGATCTCATTTCAGTAGAACCATGCTCAGCAACTTTATTATGTAACTCTAAATCTTCATCCGTTAGTAAATTCGTAAGTTCTTTCGGCTTCATTTTTTGAGCCTCTTCGAAGTTAATTGATTTACTTGTATTTTCAGTTTGACTATTACTCGCCTCATTAGATTCTTCAGCATTCACATGCAAACCAGATTGAGAAAGCAATAAACCAGATGTCAAAATTAATACCGTTCCAAATTTATACTTCATAATAATCCTCCTTCATTAAAGTTCTTTGAACATTGTATGATAAAATAATATTAATTAATACAGGATATTAATATTTGTAATTATTAATTAACATGTTTGAAATATTTTGTTTTTTATTTTTATGACTCATATTCAAGAAACAACATTATATTGTATAATTACATTTAATATTGATATAGAAATGAGGTAAGTTATGAATTCAACACAAAAGTTATGAGTATATGGATAGAACATTTATTTAACACTTTAAATATAGTACGTGTAGGCTATACAACATGGTCTGGAAATAAAGGCATGATAAGAATTGGTGAAAAGCTTGGTATGTCTATGGAAGCTAAAATAAGAAAAGTGAGATATTATAATGGTTGTTATTATGATTCTATTCGCATGGGATTATTAAGAGAAGAATGGGAAAAGAGTAATTAAGTGTTTTACACCTAATTACCCTTTTTATTAGAACCTTTATTTATTAATTTACGTATTAACCTCATTATGACTGCTACACTAATATATCTAAAAATTCGTTTGATAATACTTTGCATATTGTTTAACTCCTTGTTTTCGGATTATTTTATACCTTTATCAGTACATACCCAACAATTAAGAAGGTTACACATTTATTTATATTAATATCTTATTTATCTCTTCATTTTTTGTATACAAATTAATTATACTACTAGAATATTTTAGAGATAACTCTTCCAATCCAGATAAAAAATCTTGGTATAAGCATTAATATACCTGGTATTTCAAATAAAATATCTGATACCACTTCCATAAAAATCGTTCGCTTTTTCATTCTTTGCATTTAACATCTCTCCTTAAAAAATCCTAATTTTTTACAGTTCATATGTATATTATATACCCATCTTTTTTAGTCTATATATTAATTGTGTTTAAACTTTTCTAGTCTTAAAAGTCCTTCATCATCTGGTTCTTTAATACCATCTTTATAATCATATCCATATTTTCTATAGAAGTGTACGGCAGTGATAGAAGCGGGTATTTCTATGCGCTCAGCTCGTTTAAAGTAAAAATCCCTTTCTAATGTTTGAATGATTAACTTTCCTATTCCCTTACCTTGATAATCTGGTGAAACAAATATTGTAAATAAGCTGCTCTCAGTTTCACTATCCCAGTACGGTCCAATAGCGCCTGTTCCAACGATTTTAGATTCTTCTTCAAAGACATAAAAGTTAGTAAAACTTGCTCTTTCTATAATAGCTTCTGGTGTCATCGTACTAACTACTTTCTCAATTTCTTCAACAGGCTCATCTTTAACATTCGTTGTTCTAAGTGTATGTATAATTAATTCGCTTATTTCTTCAGCATCTTTTGTTTCAAACATTCTTATGTTCATGTTGTCTCACTCCTGCTCTTTATAAGTAATATATGACTCTTTTTTATATTAATACTATTTAAGCATATATGAAACGTGGAATAAAAAACCTATCAAAGTTTAAAATAACTTTAATAGGTTTTCTTTTATTTTTTATAGTTTTATTTTAATTTGCTTCACATGCAAAGTTATCTTTGTCTCTATCAAGTTTTGGTAAATATGCTGGATGAGTACTTGGTACACCGTTTGGATATACTTTTCTTAGTTCAGTACAGTTTTTATAAAATTCTTTACTTTGTGATTGTTGAGTCTCTGGTTGAGAGGCAGGAACATTTGTCGTTGTATTGTTATTAGAAGTATTTGAATTTGTATTTGCTTCTGTATTATTAGCTTCTTCAAAAGCACTATCTAAACTCCAAATACCTAATTTCTGTTCTTTAGCTACAGCCTGCGCACTTTCCAATCGATCTAGATAACGTGTGTTAGGAGGATAAACATACGCTACTTTCGCCAAACCTTCTCTAACTAATATTTCGTTTACCATTTCACCATCAACATATATATAAGCTAAATATCTTTGATACTTGTCTTGTTTCTCACCTACATCAAACTCAACTTCGATTTTGTTAGCGTTCATGAGTAACGATTTCGTTCTATCAGAAGCTTCTTGACCAAACGGCTGTTTCCCAATTCTAGGGTGCTTCGTTTCAGGCGTATCTATTAATAAAAATCTAAACGATCCTTCTTTACCATTATATATAAACTTAGCAGTATCCCCGTCTACTGTTGATGAAAGTTCCACAGGTATTCTATCAGTCGTACCAGGTGTGAATGTCTTTTTTTCTTCTTTGTTTGAATCTTGCGTAGCATTCTCTACTTCTTTCTTTTCATCCTTTGAATCTTTCTTAGTATAATTAGTTTTCTCTTTTTTATCTGTTTCTTTTTTCTCAGATTTTTCTTTATGAGCTTTTTCATCTTTCTTTTGTTTGTCATCATTTTGCTTCTTATTCTCTTCGCTTACTTGACTCTTATCATCTTTATTCACATCATCATCACTACAAGCCCCTATTAAAATAAAAAGCATGAAGATTACAAAACAAAACCATAAACATCCTTTTTTCATAACTTACTCTCCTAAAATATATTCATTAAAGTAATAATAACAGATTTTACACTAATTAATAACTATTTTTTTAATTTTCTTTAAATTTAATGATTATTTTTATATAAACCTATCAAAATCATTATTTGTAGAATATGTATATAAAAAGACATTAAAAATAGCCGTTTGTTTTAGAAAACAAACGACTAAAAAGTTAATAAGCCATGGTGAAATATAAATACAATTATATACTTAGTAATTCTAAAGACTTACTTCATTCTTCTTCTTTAATTTTATCTTTCTTTATCGCAAAGATTATTAATACTAAAACTGAAACCCACATAAACGGGGATACTAAAGCTACAAATATAAAGCCTAAAATAATACTTAGCCATACTGAATCAACCGAATATTTACCTATTTTCATATTAATCCTCATTTCTAATTGTATTCATATATAATCTCTTATTCATCTATGATGATTATAACTACTATACTTACTTAAACCAAATTATAAAATAAATATAGTTATTTTATAAATAATATAGTTATTCAAACTAGTTTTTGATATATTTGTGAGAAACATTAATCAACAGAGAGGTGTAAATATATGGATAATTGGTTAAGCTTCATCGTAATATCTTTAATGATCATCATAATACCAGGCCCTGACTTTTTCATTGTATTGAATAACACATTAAAAGGTAATGCGAAAAACGGTATTATGGCTGGTTTGGGTATCTCAAGTGCACATGTTTTTTATTCAGCACTTGCAGCATTTGGATTAATATTTATTTTAACGACATCTTATTATGTTTTTACAGTTATAAAGATTTTAGGTTCAATATATATTGCATATCTAGGCATTAAAACAATTTTAAATGCGAAAAAAGCCTTTAATATTAGTACTGATAAAGATGTAAAAACAGATATGAAACTTAGATTGTCTTATAAACAAGGTTTTATAAGTACTATTTTTAATCCAAAAGCAATTTTATTTTATGTCAGCATTTTACCTCAATTTATAACTAAAGAAGATGGATCAATGCAGATTCTAGTACTTTCCTCTTTATTCATATTAACTGTTTTCATTTGGTTCTTCTTATGTAGCTTTTTATTTAACTATATTAGACAAATTTTTAATAATGTAAAAATCAAAAGTATGCTAGATTACGCTATTGGTACAGTCTTAATTGGTCTAGCAATAAGTATATTTAGGTTAGAAAAGTAAATAATAAAACCCATGGAATTCAAAAATAACTATACTTATATAAAAGCCAAAGTTCCAATTGATAATTTCTCTCAATTGGACTATAATAACTTGTGGTACTTTTATCTTAGTTTAGAAGTATGAATTATTAATTATACATATACACGGAGGCGCTTATGTCTGAATCAACTCATTTAAAGAAGAATTTAGGCCTAGGTGATGTCATGGGTATCGCACTAGGACAAGTTATCGGTTCAGGGATTATGACCATGACTGGCATAGGTATTCAAATGTCTGGTAGCGGTGTGACTTTAGCTTATATAATTTCTTCATTACTTGGTATTATTGCGATGTCACCAATTGCTATTTTAGGAGGAACACTCCCTACTACAGGAGGTTTATATAAATATACCAGTCGGTTGTTATCACCAAAAATTGGTGTATTTTGGCTATGCATGTTTACATTGATGCAAATTACATTAGCAATGTATGCTATTTCCTTTGCACAATATTTACAAGGCGTTTTACCGGAAGCACCTATCACACCAATTGCTTTTAGTTTATTAACATTACTATTTATTGTGAATTTAGTTGGTGTAAAAACAGCTTCTATCATTAATAAATGGATGGTTATTATTTTAATCCTTTCATTAAGTTGTTTCGTAGTTTTTGGATTACCTAAAGTAGATTATACAGTTTTCCAACCAGAAACAATGTTTCCAGCAGGGTTCACAGGCTTCTTTACTGCAATTGGATTGGTAGGTTTTGCAACTGGAGGTGCACAATTCGTTGCGGAATTAGGTGGGGAAATGAAGAATCCTCGACGAGATTTACCTATCGTCATTATAGGATCTACAGTACTAATCGGGTTCTTCTATGCTTTAATTGCTGCAGTTGCAGTAGGTGTCTTACCTATTGAACAAGTTGCAGGTCAGCCTTTAACAGCAGTAGCTAATGAAGTATTACCAAAACCTGTATTTGTTATCTTTATTGTAGGTGGTGCCATGTTTGCTCTAGCAACAACATTAAACGCAACATTCACTTGGGTAACAAAAAGTTTATATGTAGCTACACAAGATGGCGTCTTACCTAAGAAATTAGGAGCAGTAAACGAAAAATTTGGAACACCACATTGGTTACTCACTATTTTCTATATCATTGGAGCAGTACCAATTTTAACAAACGTGTCGCTAAACGTAGTAGCACAACTTGGAACAAGCCTTTCATTAATCGTATTTATGTTCCCAGTAGTTGCAGCAGGACGATTACCTAAGCTATACCCAGAAGCATACGCTAATGCACCTATCAAACTGCCACCAGCATTACTCAAAACTTTAATCGGTATTTCTGTTGTGTTACTACTTGCAGAAACATACCTATTAATCACTGATTTAGAAACACATTATATAATCGGATCAATCGCCTATGTAATTTTAGCAGCACTATTTGCAGCATTTTCCGATAAAATCACAGGATTCTCTATAAAGAATACGAATATATTAGAGGATGACATATAAAAATAAACACTCCAAAAGTTAAACTTTTGGAGTGTTTTACGTATATTTTAATAAATTCAAAGAACGTTTGCCATAATAATCAAAACCACTCCACAAAATACAGAACCTAATGCAAAGTAAGTAGTTCCCTTGAAACTTACAGTTTTCTCACCTTTTGTAAAAACTTCATACATCTCATAAGACATAAAATACAAAGCACAAATACCAAGTATTAAAAAACCAGAACCCAATAAGTATCCGAACACATCTAGAAACATAATATTCCCTCCTTAAAGGTTTATATTAATGCTAACAAACACCTTGATGTTTTTAAACGAACATTATTGTCACATTAGGTTTTACTTTAGTTGATATTTAAACTCATATTAACTTTATTTATTATAGTGATCATATTTACCTGATTCAATTTCAGATTCTCTCTCCTCTATTTCTTTGTAAACATCTTCGGCATCGTCACCTTCATAATAACCTTGTTCAATTGCTGTTTTAGTTTGTATTTCAGCAGAAGATAAACCACCATTATATTTTTTACGTAAAGCGTCTATATACTCATCTTCAGTCTCAGCTGCATTGATTTCGGCGTTAACATCATCAGGTTCATCATCTTGCATATCTAAATCTTCTTCTTCGTCCATTTTCTCTTGTTGCTCAGGAGTTACACATCCGCCAACTGTACATTGTGTCCCATCAGGCTTTACATACCCCACAACATCACCGTTACCAGGTGCCTGATACCATGTGTCCCCATCTGCGTCTACCATACCATCTACATTAACCCCGCTTTTTATTTGTTTTGATATTTCTTCTTTAGTTAATTCTCTATTTTCTGATTCATTTTCGTTATTTGTTTGTTCACTATTCTCAATTTCTTCTTGGCCTTCTGTATTTTCATTTTCTTCAGCAGACTGTTCTTCTTCTGTATCTGCTTCTGATTCATTAGAAGTATCTTGTTTATTATCCTTTTCCTTATCTTTATCTTTTTTCTCATCTTGCTTTTTATTTTCTTTATCATCTGGTTGTTTTGTGGTTTCTGATTTAGATGAGGTTTCTTCTTTTTCTCCACATGCTCCTAATACTAATAAACTTGCGAATAATAAAATAAATAATTTTTTCATTACATATTCCCCCTTACATATATTACCTTCAATAATATATGTTTTATCAGTAAATTAATAGGTGTAATTAAATTATTTAATTTTTTATTGTTATTAATTATAAATATTTCAACTATTAATTACACACTAGTTATTTATCAACTTTCTTTTTATAGACTTATGATTAGTCCATAATTTCTATTTAAGATAATATATACTTAAAGGAATTGAGGTGTAATTATGGATAGTAAACAATTTTTCCAAAAGTTATTAGCTATTTCAAACTCTGGTATTAATTATTCTAAGGACCCATATGACGTAGAGAGGTTCAATGAAATTTTTGATATAACTCAAGAATTCATAAATTCTCAGAGCAATAACAAGAACTTAACATTAGAAAAGGAAGCTGGTTACCCTACACCTAAAATTGATGTTAGAGCTTTAATTTTAGATAAAGACAATAAAGTTTTATTAGTAGAAGATCCTAAAACAAAATCTTGGTCGTTACCTGGAGGTTTTGCTGACGTAGGAACTTCCCCAGTAGAAAATGTAGTGAAAGAAGTGATAGAAGAGACTGGTTTATCAGTTTCTGTATCCAATCTTATTGCAGTGTATGATACTAATAAGTCTAATCCAGAAAATTCATTAGCACACTATTATAAGTTAGTTTATTATTGTAAAAGATTAAGTGGAAACCTAACAACAAGTATAGAAACAAGTTCGGTACAATATTTTGATATTGATCAATTACCAAAACTATCAACTAAGAGAATTACCGAAAAACAAATAAGAGAATGTTTTAATAATTGTGAGAGTAAGACAATTATTGAATAAGTTGATAGATTTTGAACAGTTGTATTTGTGCTAATATAAACATAATATTTTTAATGAAATAATCAAACAAAATGATAGTTACCACTAGGCTAATAAGTAACAAAATATATAGACAATATATGTAAAATGTGGTAATTTAAATATAGAAAAAGGACGACGCACATACATGCATCGCCCTTATGAGCCCGTTAAAAAGACGGTGACCTCGTTTTAATAAATTATTGAATAACCATCAAAACCGGTCAAAGTTAGAGATGGTTATTTTTTATGGTCTTTTTTACTAATTAATATTAAACCAATGATTGATATGACAATCATCAGTAATTCATAATCAGTCAATATTACACCTTTCTAGGAGTTAAACCATATTTCATAGGCATCACCCCATTTATACAAGATTAGCCACCATCTATCCAACTTGCTCACTTTAATATTTTATCTTCATTACCAAAATTTGTCTATTTACAAAAAACGCATATATTAGTTTGAATCTACACAAATTTTAATTTTTTTATTTCGACTGAAGTACCAGTCATTAGATTTTAATATATTTTCATTATAAAATCCATCTATTATTTTTAATAGACAATATATGTAAATTATGGTAATTTGAATATAGAAAAAGGACGACGCACATACATGCATCGCCCTTATGAGCCCGTTAAAAAGACGGTAGCCGGAATTGAATTTATATAACCATCTTGCCGACCAAAGCTAGAGATGGTTATTTTTTATGGTCTTTCTTACTAATTAATACTAAACCAATGATTACTTCTAAAGGTTTAATATACTAATAGTTTTTCCATATTTCTGTACTATATTAATGCAAAATAAAAAACCCTCAACCACAATGGTTGAGAGCTATGTAGTGGAGACGGGTCCTTTTAATGATTATGTAAGTAGTAGTAAAACACTGTAAATACAACGTTTATAGACATTTAACTTTGTAACGAAGTGTCATTATTTATAACTAAATTGACACGCGTTTGACACTTATTTAATGTATATTTTTTAATTCTCATCTTTATATTTTGAATTCTCAGCATAAAGTCTCATTGGCATTAGTATTGAGTAACCAAATAATAATCCACCTACAGATGAAACTTGAAATGATAAATCAAATGTTTTAGTTAAACCAACATAACTTATAAAACACGCTATTAAAAATATAAAAATAAAGTTAAATATTACGCTTCTTTTAGACAAATGCAAAATTACACTTCCTTTTTATAAAATTACGATAATAATGGGTTATATCTTAATTATGCATATATAGGGGGTATGAGCAATTAAATTTTTAAAATCAAAATTATCTTTTTGGCTTTTTGTTTTGCTAGGTTTTTTATTATTAATATTTTCTCTGGTTAATATTGATAGTAAGTATTTCTTAACTCTAATTTTAATATACTTATCTTCATTTTTCTTAGCAGATACTAGAGAAAAAATAAAATTTAATTTTTTCGTTTCAATTTTCATATTAATTTTTCCTTTAATTTAAAATCCGAAAAACAAACCAAAAAATATAATTGGGTATAGTATCACTAGGTTAAATAAATTTAATATAATACTTATCAATAAATATTTTATGAAATTTTTCTTTTTAAAATAGTTGTATAAAAATAACGAAACTGATAACAATAATAAAGTCATTGAAACATCAGTAAATATCACAAGTGCATCTCCACCATAAAAATTAGAGAAAAAAATATTGCCATAAAACAAAAGTACAATAAATAAAATATAGTTTAATATATTTATTACATTGATAACTTTCAAATTACACGCCTCCTTTTTTTACATTATATACCAATTATCCAAAATGTGTATATAGTTAATAATAAATAATTCAAAGTAAAAAACACCCCAATTGTTAGTTTTCACTCTAACTTTTGGGGTGCAGTACCATTTGTGAGGTGTATTAGTTTATTAAGAGGAGTATTTTTACTTCTAGAAAGGATATAAAATCATAATATATAGGATAGAGCACTAATTATTGCAACAATTATAAAAAAGCCTGAAATTAGTTTACTTTGTTTTAATAACAGAAAAGCAATTATTAAATAAAAAATAAACAATAATAATCCTACAATAGAATCAGCTATACTTATAACACCTAAAAATGAGAAAATGACTGTTAATAGTAATAATATCGCAATGATAGTTAAAATGATCTCATGTAATTTCCAATCCTTTTTCATAATTTATATCCAACTTTCTTTATTAATATCTTTGAACTTTTTTACTGTATAAACCCAGCCTAAACTTGGTTTTTGATAAGGATTTTTTCTTACCAGTTTCTTAACAGCGGTACCACTAAATTTAACACCCTTAACATTCTTTAGTCCAATTATACCTGATACTGTACCTACAATCCCACCTGTTAAACTAACTACCTTAGCTTGAGGTACAAAAGCACCTACAATTGCAATGATACCACCTGCTGTAGTTCCTGCGGCTTGTATTTTACTTTTAGGTATTTTCTTAGACCAATTCTTTTTCCCGTATGTTTTGCCATATTGTGGAGCATTTACTTTCTTTGCTCTAAAACCACTAAATTCTTGTGGTTTGTAGTTATCTATGTAATCAGCAGGATTAAGTCCTAATTTAATCATTTCATCTGCTGTTAGTTTACTTGGATCAATTGCCACTTCCCTTTCGGCATTCACAAATTCTTCATACGAATTAGCTTCTAACACAGATTGTACTTAGTTAAACACAATCAATATATTCTAAATATATACCCCTCTATATAAATTTACGTTTCAACATTTTTCAACAATTAGCAATGTTTTATGCTCATATTTTCCTATATTTTCTACTACTGTATGCTAGCATTTTCTGCATTAGTTTCATTTTTCCACCTATTAAAACTAGCTCCTACATTATCTCTTTTATTTCTGGATTCTTAAGGTTTTGCTCAATAATATTTTTTATATAATTATCCTACCGCTCCCAACCCTTTCACTTATACCTAACCTTCTAAACAATGCTTCTATTATAGGAACTCAGCTTCACTGTATTTTGTCATTTAGACATCTTTATTAATCTTATTATATTTGATTCAAGATTTTACGAAAACATCTCCTAATTTTCTATCACCAAAACCTTTAAACATTTTTTGAATTAATATTTTTATTTTGTAATTTAACATTGTAAATATAAAGTAGCAATGGTATTACTAATAGAACAGAACAAAAAACAAAAGTTAAATTATAACCTAGTTTTAAGATTATAAAACCAAAGATTATTCCTGATAGAATTTCACCTAGTGCTCCGGAAGCACCATTTAAAGAGAATATAGTTGCCATACTTGTTGATTTATCTGACATTTCTTGATTTAAAGCATTATTAATTAAAGTATTCATTAAATCATCTGTTATTGTTACTAAAGAAACACTGAAAAACGCAACAATCTTTTTTCCTATTGATAATAATAAAATCAATAATATAGCTATAAGCGTAATTAAAACATTATATTTTTCCGGTATTTGATTTAGTTGTTTATCAAATACCGAAAATATATGTAAAAGGAATAATAAAGCAATACCTCCTAATGTAGTGACAAAACCAAATGTTACTTCATCTATGTATATATGTTTAAAATAGGGTTGCCAATATCTATCAATAGTATCTATGACAAAAGCAAAGAAAAAACTGGCTATTATAATGTTCAATGTTCGTTTATTTTTCAGCATTGTAACGCTTGCATTTTTGATAATATCAACTATGGAGCTATCATTTACTTCGATTACATGTGGTTTGTTTTTTCTAATCTTTACAAAAACGCTTAAATATAATGTTAGTATTAATGAACTCATTGCAGCTAATACGAATGGCAAGAATTCATTCACTTTATATAAAAATCCTGACAAAGGAGAAATTATAATGATGAATAATATAAATATCTTTGTATTATTGAAAAGTGTTCTTGAAAATTCACTTTGCCTTACTTCTTGATTGATCCATGATTCAAATGTTCCTGAAAATAATGTCTCTGACAAAGTCCAAGTTAGTAACAATATAATTAGTATCATTCCATTAGAAGCAAATGGAAATAAAAACCAAGTAATTGAAAGGCATATAAAAGAAGTTATCAGATTATATTTAATTCCAAATTTATCAGAAATAGCCCCAGAAGGAATCTCAAATATAAATTTCATTATTTCAAAAACGGTTCCTATTACTCCTAATAAAAAAAGATTATATCCAGAATTATATAAATAGATAATCCAAATAGGAGCATAAAAACCTATAGTAATACCCCTCAAAAGTGAAACTATATATAATTTTTTCATATTAACTATACAACTCCTTTAAATATGTAGGCGGTACTGTTTTCTTAGAAAACGTCTGTTTTAATAGTTTGGAATTTACATTGTACTTCAAATCATTGATAGTATTAATAAATATCGTATGCCAAACAATCTTGCCTACATAACATTTATTTCTCCCACTTTTCAAAATAATAAGGCATAGATTAACATCTACGCCTCATGTAATGAGATTAGTGTCTTCCCATTGCAGCCACTTTCTGAACGCCTACCATTTTTGGTGTCTTGTATTCAGCCATAAATTTCGCCCGTTTTATTTTTGTAAATATATGATATATTAATTATCAGAAATTTTCAATATTTTTTTAATATTATAATTATATTGTGGTACTCTCATTCTCGAGGATATACAAAGGAGGAAAACTAAAGAAGAAAAACTTATAGATTATATCTTAAAACAGCATAAAGTATTAATAGAAAATAATTCTAACACCCTAAAATAAAGGGTATTTTTTATATACTTATGTATTTTTTTGCTCTTAAATTAAAAAACCCTCAACCACAATGGTTGAGAGCTATGTAGTGGAGACGGCGGGAGTTCATTATACCGTTAATTAATATATTTAAAACATGCTTTAAGTATTGATATAACAATGTTTTGGTTGTATTACTGATTGTGCTTGAAATGTATAAATTGATAAAATTATTACAATTTGGGGCAACGTACCCTGTAAATTTGTTCAATTATTTTAACTCACATATACATAACTAAAACTTATGTTAATTTGGATTAATTATAACTTTATGTTATAATATAACTATAAGATAATAGTCTTATTCGGGGTGACTTAGGACGCTCCTTTGTATTTTTCAATTACATCAATTGCGCCTTTTAGCTACCACCAAAACTGAGGTGGTAGTTTTTCTATATAAAAAAACCCCATCATTTAGATGAGGTTATAAATTAAAATGAAACATTGTTTAATGAATCAACATCGATTTCGTACATTGGTTTTATACTAACGATTGAATTTTCATTTATTGCAATAAGTTCTGGTGATTCTACAAACAATAATCCTTCACTAACAAAATCATATGAGATTTTATCAACATCAATTTTTTCGTTAGTAACTAAAGTTAATTCAACCTTATATGTTTTTTCTTTCTGTAATAACAGTTCTATAACTTCACTTTTAGACATTTTCTCACCCCTTTTTATATATTAATTCTATTGTATAACATTTTACGCAATTTAACACTTTTATTATCTATCATGAGTTGTAGCAAAAATGGTAATTGTTTCATTCTTGCCATCATCATTAGCAACAGATTTTATATTATATTTTTTATCGTTATATTCCACGAACATAGATGGATCAATACCTTTTCTATATCTGATAATAAAGCGTATTGGTTCTTCATTTGCTGTAACGCTTGCTACTACATATTCAGAACCTTTCATTGTCTTAATATCTGCCCATGGTTGAGCAATTTCCACTTCTTCATAATCTTCTGGATATGGACCTGCATTTTCTCGTTTCAATATCTTTATTCTAGTATTAAAATGATATGCCATTATTTTCACCTCACATTTTGCAAACAGACTTTTTTGTCCGTGTACCTATTACTCATTTTTGAGCATGTACTATTTCACTTTGGTAAGACTTTTTTGTCTGACCAGACTACATAATCATTTTTGATTAACATCGTATTTACTCAAAGCGATTTCTAGGCAAGTTAGCATATAACTACCCACATAAAAGTATTAACTGTTGTTAGAATCGCAATGAGCTTTATATTTATTTAGAATAATTAGTGTATTCACTATTAAACCAATAAAAATTGTACTAAATCTTTTTTTGATATCGTGTATAATATTTCTATAAGGTGGTGAATATATTGAAAAAAATTTATACTTTAGAATTTTTAGACGGTTCAAAAATTGATATTTATGATAATACTGTCATAACTGGTATCGTTAATGATGATGTCAAAGAAACATTTTATTCAAGAGTAGTCTATGAAGATAATTGGAATGGTGATTATAATTCTCCTAAATCACTTACCACATATGATATTCATATAGGTGTGATGGGATTTTATACTTCTATTGATATGTTCTTTATTCAAAATAATGAATATGACCATAAAGCATTCAAATCTTCATCAATAAAAGCTATTCAATTCTAATCAAACCTTGTCACTCTATAATTGGAGTGGCATTTTTTTTGACCTGCGTATCCAAAACGACAACGCAGGTATTACATAACCCTTAAAAACTGTTCGAAGTTATCAAACAATCCTACATAAGCATCTAATAATGAAGCTGTTCCATCTATTCTACGTTTTGGTGATTGATTTTTAATTGGTACAATATTCCCATTTCTATCTGTTTCTATACCTGTATTCGTTAAACACCATTTTAATATGGGGTGATTATTATAATTAATTTTCTTTTTCTGTAAATCAGCACCCATATTTTGCATAGGTAAACTTAATGTTCTAGCACCCTGTTGTGTTCTTACCATCTTAAAGCCGTATGCTTCCATTTCATCTACCCAGTATCTAGCAGAATAATTATCGTAGTATATCCACAATGGTGTGATATCATACTCATTTAACATTTCTAAAAACCAATCTGTAATATCTGAATAATCTATCGTGTTTCCGTTACATAATCTTAGATAGCCCTGTTCATGCCATTTATCATATGGTATTTTATCTTCTTGTACTCGCTTTTTTAAGCTGTCCTGTGGTAGCCAATACATTTGATGAACATATCTTTGTTCAGTTTCTGGATCTACAAATAATAATGTGGCACAACTTAAATCTGTAGTTATGGATAAGTCAGCACCACCAATAGCATATGTGCCTGCAAAGTCTTTAATGTCGAATGTATCTTCATTATTAATATCCTCAAATGTGAGCCATGCACTATTAGTTATTTCTCTTATATTAAAGTCCTTAGTCAAAATACCCGTTAAGTCACTTGGATTATTCTTCGCCCTAGCAACTTTACGTTCTAAATCTTCAACTCGTTTAGAAACACCTAACGCTGGATTGGACTTCTGCCATCTATCTGGCATTTTAAACTCACCTTTATTATCTAATTCATACATAATAGGTAAGAAGTTATCATCTTCAAAGTTACCGTCAACCACGTTACAAGCATATTCATATAAGTCATCAAATATAGTACCTCTGTGTGTACCAGCAGTTGTTATCATAATCAGTAAAGGCTGTGTACGTGCAGACTGTGACTGTTTCATGACCTCATACAAGTTACGGTCTTGAATTGAATGTAATTCATCTATAACTACCAAATGTGCGTTCAATCCATCAAGTGAGTTAGAGTTCTTACCTAGTGATTGCATCTTACTGAAATTATGTGGAAAATATAAATCACTTTTACGCTTACGGATATTTTTATTCAAGTCTGGACTTTGCTTAATCATTTCATGTGCTTGGTCAAATAGTATGTTAGCTTGGTCACGTTTAGACGCTACAGAATACACCTCAGCACCACTTTCACCGTCTGCCATTAACATATATAACGCAATTGCACTTAACATCGTTGTTTTACCGTTCTTACGTCCAACGAAGAAAAATGATTCTGTGTATCGTCTGTGACCTGTTACTTTATCTAAAAAACCAAATAGAGCCGAGATATAGGCTTTTTGGAATAAGTCTAATATTAATGGTTTGCCTGCTAACTCACCTTTTGAATGTCTACAAAATGATTCAATAAACTTAATAGGTCTTAATGCTTTAGCATCATCATACACATACTTATCGTGATGATCTATATCTTGAATTAGCTTTTGATATTGCTTATATATCCTTTTGGAAACAACGATATTACCTTTCTCTATTTCTTGCCAATATTCAACAATATAATTAGTCATTTGTTACAAATTCCAAAAATGCATCTTTTTCATTTGTTACAATTGGCATAAGAGAAAGTAATTGTTTCATTGTTGCGTTATACTTAGGCACAGTAGCGTTATATGATTTCATAGCTGGATTTTCTTTTAAATATTCCTGTTCACCTTGTTTAAAAATATATGTTGCACCATGAAGCTGTACGGTAGATTTGAGTTCGTCCATCGTTTCTTTCATAAACATAAGTTCTTCCAACAAGTCATAGGCTACTGGTTTATTTTGTATATCTTGTTCATCAATTATATCTTTAAGTTTTTCTAAATTAATAGAATTATATACCTTTTTCATTTAATTCACTCCTTATATATTTTTAGGCACCCCTAAACTTTTGAAATATCGTTTGGAGGATAAGTTAAGTACCGTGTCGTTATTTTTCATCTTTCATTTTCAATTTTAAGTTGGGGGGATAAAATATTTTTTGAATTTAATTTTTATTTTATATTTTTATTTATTTCTAATATTTATTTTTAAAATATTAAATTATTTTTTTATTAAATTTCCATTATCATCAAACACTAAACCATCAGCTGTAACACTGCTTCCAAAATGTTCTTTGTTATGACATTGCAAACATAAAGCCTCTAACAAGTCCCAGTTATAAGTAATCATTGGATCAGTCACATTAGATTCATTTAACCAAACCTTATGATGGCATATAGTAGCTAACTCCCCACAACGTTCACAGATGTAATGTTGCGATGACATGTAACCATTACGACACTTTATCCACTTAGTAGAGCGATAGAATGATTCTGATACACTTCTAGCCATCGTATGAACGTCCTAATGCTGTTAGTGATATAAGCAATCCATCTATCGTACGCTTCAACCTGACGCTGTCATAAGTCTGTGGGTCAAACCATAACTGCAGTATGAATGTAGCTGTCGTCTTAGCAAGTGCGTGACTGTCCTTGCCATCGTCCCAATCTCTACCAGTTGTTAAGTATAAGTATTCAGGTATGGCATCTATCAATGGTTGTATGATGTCGTCATTGAAATCACCATCAACTCTTAATGCGTTACGTCCTTCTTCTATTGTTAATATCATATGTTCACTTCCTTCTCTTTGCATATAAACTACTGTGATATAAAAAGCAGTACCCCTTATATTTACATAGGGTATAAAATAAATAGCCCCCATATAAAAAAACTGTACCCCCTTTAAAAAATGATGTCCCCCTATAAAAAACAATGCCCCATAATTTTATATAGGGGCTAAAATAAATAGCTACCCCTTATAAAAATAGATGCCTCCTAAAATAAACATGTGGCTTTTTAAAATAAAGGACACCAGCTATAACTGATGCCCTAACTGTTTTATATTATCCTTCTACTTTTGCTGATAGTTTCACAAACGCTTCATCTACTAACACACGTGTATCTGCAATAGCCATCGCTCTGTAATCAACTAATCCACTACGGAATGATGATTCTCTTGATTGTTCAAGCATTAAGCCTTCTGGCAAGTTGTAACCTAGATAATTGAAGTTACCTAATAAGATTGTGCCATCTTCGATATTGTCATCGACTACAACTTCTTTACCTAGAATGTGTCCGATAGATTCATTCTGTGCATCTGCAATAAATAGAGGTCGTTTATTAGCATCTACTAAACTATATACTGTGTTGTATAATGTTGCGTTACTCATAGCAAATTTTGCACCTGCTGAATAGCCACGCTTTAAGATAGCTAATGCTTTAGTGAAATCTGTATATTCACCATTTAAGTCCACACTATTAGATGCATTCCATGTAACACCAGTTAATACACCTTGCCCTTGATTATTACCAGTTCCATTTACTAATGCGTAATCAATTGCTTCAACGACTGCACTTGTTAATTCTTAAATTAGATATGATTCAAACGCTGAAATACTCATCGTTTTAGCTTTCACACTGATTGAGAATACTTTAATAATTTCGTTACCATCGAATTGTACAGATGCAGTTGTAGGATTTTCTGAATCAACCTTCTTACCTTCTGTATGCCATTCTGCTTTTGCTGACGGTGTACCGATTGGGATACTAATTTTAGTTGGAATGTTGAATGATCTAACATGCCCAATCAATCCCCCCTGTGTACGTGCCTTAGAAATTACTTCGTTTAATGTTTGCTCTGGTAAAACTGCTGATGAGTTACTTGATGATGAGAAACTATCTGCACGATGTTCAGCATCTTGTTGAGCCATTGCTGTATTGAACGCTCTTGTTTCAACTTCCGTTAAGTTTTGTCCTAACATTTGTTTAAAGAACGCTGAACGGTATTCTGGAGAACTGAAAATATTTTCAGATGATACTTCATGTTGTCCTTTGATTTGTGTACCTGTAATTGGATTGTATGAACGTTGCTCTTGATTTTCTTTTGTCATGGATTCTTGCTCCTTATCTTTTATGTTTTCTTTAGCTTGATTAAGTCCTTCGATTTCAATATTTAACTTTGTAATATCTGCATCAGGATCATTCTCGATTGTCCCTTTGATTTGTCCTGCTCTTGTTTCAATATCTTCTAATGAAGCATTGCGATAATGATTGAATACTTCTTCTACTGTATTAAAATTCATATTATTTAATCTCCTTTGTTAATAGTTTATTTAGGTTAATCTGTGCTTGTTTATACTGTTCATGTCTTAATTCAGCATCTTGCATTTGATTTCTAGCTTCCACACTCGTTTCAGCGTATGCAGGAAAGTTTACTACTGAAAACTCAAGCACTTTTTCAATCTTATTAATAGTTCTTGTACGTGTATTCACATCATATAGACTACCGTCTTTATTACATGTGAATCCAAATGACATGCCTGTCAAATCGCCCCGTTTTACTGCCGTATAAACAGAGCGTGCTTCTTCGGTATCTGGTAGCGTAGCCCTAAAGTGCATACCTACCTCATCAGTCCATATATCCATTGTTTTAGGTGATTTCGCTAATGGTATACGATTTACATCATGTGACACTAAAAGCCTTGTATCATTCAATTTTAAGCCATCTAGTGCATTACGTTTTATCACTTCTATATATGAGCCTGTTGGTGTTTTAATTTCAGTCGGTTTATTAAAAACAATCGCTGTACCTTCCAACACCATTTCTTCACTTTTGGAATCTGTTTGTATTTCAGCTGATCTAATTTCCTTCATTGCTGACGTCCCCCTTATTTTGCATCTGATATTGATTAACAATTTCTTTATCAACATAATTTAGTGATTGAATTCGCTTATCTCCATCTTCCACATGTGGCAAGTTTAATAAATCTAACGCTTGGTTTACTGTTAATACACCTAATGGCAACAATTCGCCTATCATGTTTGTTTTAGATTTCGTGCTTGCATATTGTAATTTAGATGATTCAAATATGATGCGATTACTAAAAGCCTTCTCTCGTTCACTGAATACCTTATCGGTAAGCTCTAATGCTATTTGTATTGAGAATGGCTCAATAATCGATTCAAAGAACGCTTGCCAACCTTCTTCATCATAAGTACCATTTACTATTTTTTCGCTGATGCCAAGATAGTCGTATATTTTTTCTTTAACAACTTTTATTTGAGATGTATCAATTTGTACATCAGATACTTTTAAAGGTGTGTATTCCATTGATGTATTGACTGGTACAACGCCACCATTGTTAGCCATTGAGAAATAGTTATTCATAAATTCTTCTTTCGCTTCTTTCAGCTTACTTGGACTCAAAGCCTGTTGATACTTCACTATCCCTCTTATTTGAGCCGAGTTCTTAATAGCTTCATTCATACCTTCACTTTGCGTATGTGCTAACTGTAATGCTGACATAATAGCCGAATTGTCATCACCTAGTAATTCATTACTGTTAAAGTGTCGGCGTAATACTGCTACCTCGTCCATATGCAATATCACTTTATCCCCGTTACTGAATAAGAATTTAAGATATACTTCATTATTACCATCTACCACATACTCAACATTTGTAGGTGACAAAGGATATAATCCCGATAAGTTGCCCTTGCTATCCTTTTGTACCAATATAAAAGCATTGTTGTATAAGAAATATTGCGTTGCTATTTTATACAAGAAATCATATCCACTCATGAACGGATTAGGTCTATCCTGTAACAAACGATTTATTCTTGAATTACTATCTGTCTGTTTTGAATTATTGATAATATGCTTACCCGATAATTTCGCTATATGCCTAGCGATTGAATCTACAGCAGATCTATATATATCATTTTGATAAGCGTCACCAGTAAATTGAGAAAATGATTTATAACCACCATTCAACATTTCAAAGTTCTTCATCTGTTGCTCTTGTACTTTTTCAATTCCGAGTATTTTATCTATCCATTTAGGCATTTTCTCACCCTTTATTTTTATTTAGAACATTAGTTCCATTTACGTACACACGTTCGATTTAAGTTTTATTAATTATACCATAGAGGGGTATATAAAGCTAGTCATATCAATTGTTTAATTGATTTTGTTGGTATTCTGTTTTGGGTGGTAAACTGGGTTTACCTTTCTATTACTTCTATCAATATTTAACATTTTCTCACCATCTCTATATTTCATAAAAAATCTATCTGGGTTGATTGTTAAACTATCTAATTCATTAATTAGATATGTTATTGCTAGATTATCACCACGTAAGACTATGACCATATTCCCTACATTGTTTTTATTAAGTCCTAGATTGTAACCACGTAGCCACATGAAAGTAACTTCTGTGTTCAGTCTTGCCTGCAACGTTTCTTGACCTTCTGACGACAAGCACCAATCACATGTAATGAAATCAATATCTAAAGTTTTATACTTACCATATGTTTTTATAATCTGTACCATTGGTTTATTCTTGCGTTCTAATAAATTAGCTTCTTCTCTTGTTAACGGTCGTTCAATTAACTTGAATGGTTTTTCTGGTATTTTCATGTGCTTAGTCCTCCTAAATTGGTAAGGTAACTGAAATAAGCCTAATGGTAACCGAAATAAATATTTTCGGTTACCCTATTGAGACCTACAGCCACATAGGTTTAAGCGACTTTGGTAACTGGTAACCGAAATTTTGAAATACTTCTTAAACTTTTGCTTACACCTATTTCTAGGCTTCTACTTTTTTTATAAGTATTTTATAAAAATTCAGTTACTCGGTTACTTTTGTAGTCAAAACCCTTATATAGCAATACTTCAACGTGGTAACCGAAATAAATATTTTCGGTTACCTTCAGTTACTTCGGTTACCCTAGATAATCTTCATCTTTTCATTTTCGTATGATTTATAGTTTTTATTTTTTTCTGGGAAATCTAAATATGTTCTCATATTATTTAAATCACCAATTTGTTCACATAAAACTTCCCAATCATATTTCCCCTGTGCATCTATATTCCAGCTTTCATCAAGATAACCTTTAAATTGCCTGTGGAATTTACGCTCCGACAGTGGATAATATCCATTATCATTACAGAAATCTTTGTAAAAACCATATACAATATATTTTGGTATCTTCCTTATATGCCATTCATCAAATACACTTAATTTAAAGTCATACACTGGATCATTATCTTGTTTATATAACTCCATCATGTCTAGTGATGCCTTTGGTGTTATGAACTTATCAAAGTCTAAATTGATAGCCTTATATAGTACATATTCTAGTACCTGCGTATCTTTGAGATATTTCTCTTTAATATCCACATTTTCGATTAAACCGTTAAAATCTGCTTTAAAGGGTACAATGAGAAGCCGTCTGTTATTCCCACCTGTTTTGTCTTTAAATTTAGGCATACCATTAGATGATTGAATAACTGTACATCTAAACTCTGCTCGATACGGTTGCTTGTTCTTAACATTCACAAGTACAGAATCACCTGTGACTACACTTTTAAAATTAGATGAATCTTCAATAATAATGCCAACTGGTACATCATCACCAATAACGGCAGTTTTACCTTCTAAAACACTTAATTTAAACTCTTGTTCAAACTCATTGGCTTTCAAACTTGCAATGTTATTAAACCCTATTAAGTTAGATAACAATTGTTGGAATGAGCCTTTACCGTTATTACCATCACCAATGAAAAATATTGCTTTCTTTCTCGTGTAATTTCCATTCATTGCATCATTGATAACCTGCCATAACAAAGTGATAATTTCAGAATCACCACATGCTATTTCACTTAACCATTTATCAAAGTCCCAGCCTTTAATATTTGGCTGTTTAGCATTGTGAACATAGTTTGTTGATATTTTTGAAGTGAATACATAGTTAGGTGTAAAAGGTTCAAGTATTCCTGTTTCTCTGTTAAACACACCATTATTAACTGGTATCAAGTGTGGTTGTTCTGTTTGTCGTGTAACTTTTGCAGTGTTTGTTAAATGATAAATAACTTCTTCAGCTTTTCTCTCATTCAGTCTAGGCTCTAACCACGAAATAACACGTTTTATTATCGTTCTGTTACGTGTATAAATACCTTCTTCTTCTTGATACATAGCTAATTTAGTGTTTTCTTCTAAATCAAAAAGCCTAAATGTAAGTAAATCGTCCAATATATAAGCACATCTATTTGTCCCTATTGACGTTGGCTTACGACCATTTTTGCCTTCGTCCTCCCATAATTTAATTAATCTTTCACGTTCTTCTTTTCCTGTTTTAATCAGTAAATCTTTAACTGAAACTTTTTCATTTATTATGATATTGAAACCATCATTCGAGGTTTTATAATTTGGATCATAAACATTTATGCAATCATTAATCGCTTTATTAATACTTTTTTGACCGTATGTTTCATTACCTCTTAATTTGTCCCATTTATTACGTATTAGGTCTGAATTTCTGAATATCCTATCCATTTGCTTTGCATTTTTTTGAGTATAGAAAGCTAAAGCATTAAGTAGTGATAAGTCTGCTTCTGATTGCGACTCAAATAATTCTTGCCAGCCACCACTCATTAATTTACTTATCTTGTCAGCATCTTTACTTCTTGCCATTAATTGCATTACTTCTACATCATCTAAATTAGATGGCGTTATCTCTCTATCGATGAAGTCATTACTAATCACTTCACGTTTAAAATATCTTTCTACTAATGAATCGATATATGGTTGATTGCTTGATATTTCTCTTTTAACACCATCATTCACACCTGTAAAAGTCATAAATCTTGAATGAGAATACAATTCTAAATGTTCACTTTTGTTTTTTCTTTTAACTTCTTCTGGTAAAGTACCTTTGAAATAAGCATGTACACCTGTTCCAGACGGTGATACTTCCCACCATGTTTTTTCCATTACTTCTTTTGCTATATCAGTTATAGGTTCGTATGTTTCACTATCAATGTGGATATCATCTAAATCTAAGCAAATATAGTCATCATCTTTCGTTAGTACAAACCCTATACCTTCATATCCATCTATATATTCAATTGTTTTTTCAAAATCTGACCATGAATGTGGTTTTGTTGAATCTGCACGTATACCAATTGTTTGATATGGTACTTTTGCATATTCATCTTTATCTTTTAATTTTTCAGCTTTCCATAACACCCACTGTTCGAGGGGAGCCATTTCATTTGGTACATTTTCTTTATTCACTTTTAAAATTTTCTCTTTTTTTGTAATTGCCATATGCCACCGCCTCTTTTTGTGATAAAATAAAGTTATAAATATTCCTAATCGTTTGATTGCCTTTACTGATTGCCGTCAGTATTGGCTTTTTTTGTTTCTGATAACAATAATAGCCCCCAGCAAGTGAAACTAGTTAACAAACCAGCAAAATATATTGATTGAATTGTGTTGAGTCCAGACGTCATCAATATTATTCCAATTGCTACATTGAAAGTTATTAATGAGAAATACCTCATTTTGATTCACCTTCTTTTTTTAGCATACTTACTTCTGAATCAAGTTCTGAAATTATTTCGTCCATTTCTTTTTTATAAGTTTGTAATAACGTTACTGATTGATTCAATCTAATTCTTTGCTCTACATAAGCAAAAGCATGGTTCATCGCATCATCTTTGCTCTCCAATCTTTCATCTTCGAAATGATCTTCAAGTAGCCAGTATGAACTTTGAATTAAGTCTTCTAACTTATCTTGTAATACATCCATATCACTTTTTAAGTTTTCAATATTTAATAAATTATTCTTCATCTTTAAATCCTCCTATTTATGATCCAATTTTAATTTCATTACTGAATAATTCGTCTAACGTCATACCATATAACTCAGATAAAATCTTACCTTCTTCAATCGTAAATCCAGCTTTGCCTGATTCCTTCAATTGAAATCTCTGTGGAGATATACCTAATTTTTTCGCCACAAATGCTTGTGATTGTCCCTCCTCTTTTCTAGCAATATACAAACTCCAATTCTTAGTCATAAAACTTCCTCCTTTGAACTTTTTAGAACTTGAAAATAAAAATAATAGCAAGAACTAATTTTGAACTTTTTAGAACTTACAAATTTATATTATCATGTTAATATTGTTTTAGTCAATAAAAAGATTGTACTTTTTAGAACTTTTCATTTACCATAACATTATACGGCAAAAAATTATCAAAAGGAGATATCAAAATGTATGATAAAAAGCAGATAGGTAAACGAATAAAAGAAATTCGAGTTAAAAATGGTAAAACACAAGAAAAATTCGGGGAAATGTTTTCTGCAAGTAAAGGAAATGTAGCTACATGGGAAAAAGGACTCTCTTTGCCTAACAATGAGAGGCTAAAAATGATAAGCAAATATGCTGGTATTTCAGTTAACGAATTACTATACAATGAAAAAGATAATATTGAAGAACTTGAAGAATATATTTTTGAGGATATGCTAAAAAACTATCCTAAAGACACACATGTAGGTAAATCTTTAAGATTCCCTAATGACAATGAAAAGAAAGAATTATTACGTTCTGGTATTAATCGGACTTTGTCAGTTCCTATGTTAAAGAATAAAATAGATACTCCTAAATCAATATTAACTGAAAAACTTTACTATTACATAACTGATGATTTCCTTGATTTTTATGTAAAAAATAAAAAAACAAATCGTAATATAATTACTTATCTCCAAAGTGAATTAGCAAACTTATATGGATATGTAGCAGAATATAATTTTTATGATTTCGAATATCAATTAAATGGAATCTTAGATGATATAACTTTAATATTTAATGAAAGAGATTCTGGGATAGACCCTAATCTTTTAAATGAACTTGATAATTTAATAGAACAAACATTAAAAGATTTGAAAAAATTAAAGGATAAATACCCCGACCAAAAATCAAAAAGATATATAGATGTCGTTGCAATATCAAATTCTACAGCAAAAATCTTTTCTAAATATTCTTTTGAAATTGATAATGAGAATAATAAAAATAAAATCGAATATATAAAAAATAACTTATCAAATATTATAAAAGAACTTTCAAAAAATAATAATGAGTTTCATAAATTAATACAAAGCAATTTAGAAAATAAATAAAATTGGAGATGACACTTATTGAACCATGACTTAAAACTTTCACATAACATATATAAAGATGCTAAACGTGGTACATACTACTTTCGTATCAAATACTATGATGAAACAAATACACGTCAAGAAATAAGGCGTAGTGGCTTTTCACAGCGTAAAGAGGCAGTTAAGAAATGTAATGAGGTATTAGATGAATTAGAGGGCATAGGCAATATAGATAATTTGCCATTTGATGAATTAGTTCAAGAATACATGGACTGGTACGCAGCGAGACGTAAACAATCTAGCTTTAAAGCATTAACCACACATGTTAAGAATCATCTGTTACCCTACTTCAAGAAAACAGACGTATATAAACTTGATACAAAAGCGATAATGAAGTTTCAGAATAAGAAATTAAAAGAAGGTCATTCTGGAGAGTATTTAAAGAAGATGCATGTTTTTCTAGTTTCTATACTTAATCACGCTATGAAGTATCATGATTTAAAACAAAATGTGGCATCATTAGTAGGTAATTTTGAGATAGCATCAAATAAGCGTTTGAACTATTGGACTGTTGAACAATTTAAGGAATTTGTCGAAGTATTACCAACTTTGCAACAGCAACTATTCTTTAAATTACTATTCTATACTGGGGCAAGAAAAGGAGAAATAAGGGCTATTACGTGGCGTGATATTAACTTTAATGAAGATTATATCCATATAGATAAAACAGATTATCATGGTACTGTAACAACACCTAAAACTAAAGCAGCGATACGTGACATATATTTACCACAACATGTGATGAATGATCTAACTGAATACCAGGCATGGTATAAAGAAAATAATGTTTATAAAGATGATTATGTATTATTTGGTACTTTCTTTAAGTCGTTTAGTGAGTCCACAATTGATAGGTGGTTTACTACTGCTTTAAAAGTCCTAGATGATAATTTGCCTAAAGGGCAAACATTCCCACGTATTGTTATTCATGAATTAAGGCATAGCCACGCATCACATTTAATCAATCATGGTGCTAACATAATGATAATAGCCCAACGATTAGGGCATGCTGATACAACTGAAGTAATGAATAGATATGGGCATTTGTACCCTAGTACACAAAAAGAAATAGTAAAATATTTATAACTGATACACTCTTAATCATAACGATATAGGGTGTATTTTTTATGTGCTGGGGTAAAACTGGGGCAATACTGGGGCAACCAAAATAAAAAGCCCTTAACCATGAGGGTTAAAGGCTACATAGTGGAGACGGCGGGAGTTGAACCCGCGTCCAGAGATCCTGATACAAATGTTTCTACGTGCGTAGTCTAGTCTTTATTGTTTCGCGTTGTATCAGGGGACTGACACCCTATTACAACGCTAGTTTGATTAATCTCTTCTCGTCAGACTTCAAACGGCAGTGACGAGCGTATCCTACTTAAGTTGAATCACGTTAACAGCACATAGGCGATGCTGTTAGGTGATGCAGAGTGCTATTATGCAGCTACTGCTAAGTTTTGTTGTTTGCCAGTTATTATAACTGTTGTGTTGATGACGGAGACAACCCTCCGACACGCTTCATAAGCTCGGGGACCCCTGTCGAATCCGTAACGTCCCCTGAATAAGAAATATACTTCCTTTTAGCAGAAGTATATTTAATAATAACAATTTTTTATTGATTAATCAATATAATTGCTTAATATCGATGCTTCATTGCTCTTTCTACATCACGTTTTGCTTCTTTTTCTTTCAGCGCATGACGTTTATCATAATCTCGTTTACCTCTTGCTATCCCTAAAAGAACTTTACAGTAACCGTGTTTAATATATAGTTTAAGCGGTATTAATGAATACCCTTTTTCTTTTGAGATACCATATAATTTATCGATTTCTTTTCTTTTTAAGAGCAGTTTTCGATTTCTTAATGGATCATGATTATAACGGTTACCCTCTTCATACGGTGCAATATGCATATTGTAAACGTACATTTCTCCGTTGTATACACGTGCATATGAATCTTTTAAGTTTGCACTACCTCGGCGAATGGATTTGATTTCTGTACCTTGTAATACAATTCCCGCTTCAACCGTATCTTCTATTGTATAATCATGGCTTGCTTTACGATTTTGTGCTAAAGGTTTGTTGTGTACTTTTGGCACATCCATCACCTACTTTCTATTTTTTCTTACGTCTTGCATTCTTTTTAACGGCTTTTGCTTTATAAAAAGGTTTATTATTTTTATCGCCTTGTTTACCTTTTGCTCTGCCTTTTTTATGCTTATTATTTTTATCGTTTTCCTTTGATGGTCCACGTTTTTTAGCTTTTATTGTCTTTTCTCTTGCGAGTTTTTCACGATTCTTTTCAGCTATTGGCATACCTACGATTTGGAAATCAATCATTCTTTCATCAACATTAACATTTATAACTTTGACTTCTACTTTATCACCGATTCTAAAGACTTTAGCTTGTCTTTCACCAATAATAGCCATACTGCGTTCATCAAAATTATAATAATCATCTGTTAAGTTAGAAATGTGTACCATACCTTCGATAGTGTTCTCTAATTCTACAAACATACCGAAGTTAGCTACTGAACTGATTATACCAGTATAAACTTCTCCAACATGTTGAATCATATATTCTGATTTCTTCAGATCATCTGTATCACGTTCTGCATCTATCGCTCTTCTTTCACGTGTAGATGTATGATCTGCAATTTCAGGTAATACTTCTTCCCAATGTCTAATTTGTTTATCATTCATTGATTTATCGATTAAATATTTACGAATGAGTCTATGCACAATTAAATCTGGGTATCTTCTAATTGGTGAAGTGAAATGTGTATAATAATCAGCTGATAAACCGAAGTGACCTAAGTTTTCTTCACTATATCTTGCTTGTTGCATACTTCTTAACATTAAAGTAGCAATTACCATTTCTTCTTTTTCACCAGCTACTTCTTGAACAATTTTTTGTAGTGTAGATGGATGAATATCTTCGCTTGTACCTTTAACTGTAATACCAAAGTTCGTAATAAATTCAAAGAATTGATTTAAACGTTCTTCTTTTGGATTTTCGTGTACACGATAAATGAATGGTAATTCTAATTTACTGAAATGTTCTGCGATTGTTTCGTTAGCAGATAACATAAAGCTTTCGATTAATCTTTCAGCGTCATTTCTTTCTCTAACTTGAATATCTGTTGGAATACCGTCTTCATCAACTAATACTTGAGCTTCTTTAATATCAAAATCAATTTCACCACGTTTTTTACGTTTAGCAATTAATTGTTGTGATAATTGGTTAGCTAAATCAAGCATAGGTGTGATTTCAGCAAATTTCTCTCTAATTTCAGGGTCTTTGTTCTCAATGATGCTATTTACATCAGTGTAAGTCATTCTATAATCTGAATGAATGACACTTTCAAAAATATCATGGCGAACAACTTCGCCTTGTTGATCAATTTCCATTCTACAGCTTAAAGTAAGACGGTCTTCATTTGGATTTAATGAACAAATACCATTACTTAGTCTGTGAGGTATCATTGGAATAACTCTATCTACAAGATACACACTAGTGCCTCGATCATAAGCTTCTTTATCTAACTCACTATTTTCAGTTACATAATAACTTACATCCGCGATACTTACTGTTAACTCTGTTAATCCATTATCTAATGCTTTTACAGATACAGCGTCATCTAAGTCTTTAGCATCCGCACCATCAATAGTGATTGTTAATTCATCTCTTAAATCACGTCTATTTTTAGTTTCTTCTGGCTTAATTTTGTCTGGTACTTTTTTAGTTTCTTCTATTACACTATCCGGAAACTCTATATTGATTCCATGTTGGTAAATAATAGATAGAATATCAACACCAGGGTCATTTTTATGCCCTAAAATTGCTTTAACGTGACCTTCAGGATTATGAGTACCATCTGCATATTCCGTAATTTCTACAAGTACTTTATGCCCTTCAACAGCGCCTAAGTTTTTACCTTTTGGTATAAAAATGTCTTGTGTAATACGTTTATCATCTGGCAATACGAAACCAAAGTGTTTAGCTTCAGTATAAGTACCAACTACTTGCGTAATATTACGTGTCGTAATAGCCTTAACTCTTCCTTCAATTTTACCTTTGTGGTCTCCACGTGATGGAACGACTTCTACTAATACTTCATCGCCGTCCATCGCTTTATTAATTTGATTTGGTGGTATAAAAATATCTTCGATTGTATCATCTTCAGGTCTTAAGAATGCAAAACCTTTTTTATGTTGGCTAAGCTTCCCTTTAACTAAATCTGATTTATCTCTTTTCTTTTTATATCTATCCGTCTTTGTTCTTTCTAGTTGACCCGTTTGTTCTAAATCAACTAGAACTTTTATTAATTCTTTAAATGAATCAGCGTTACTTAATCCCATTACGTCTTGAAATTCACTTACCGTCATGGGCGTGTAGTCTTTCTCATTTATGATTTGTTCAACTTCTTCTCTTAGATTCATAGCGGGCCTCCTTTCTTGTTTTTATATTGTGTCTTATTCGGACCAATCTAATGATTCTAAGAATTGATATACGTCTTCAAATACTTTCTCTTTTTCTTGTCCGATTGTTATAACATGACCAGATTCTTCATACCACTTAATATATTTATCATCAGATGAAGATGAATTATAAATAATATTAGCAGAATCAGGATTTATCATTTGATCAAGCTTGCCTTGTACTACAAATAAAGGATCAAATACTTCATCAACTTGATCTCTAACTGCTTGAATAGTATTTTGCAATTCAGTTAAAGTGTCTGTCGGATGAAAATGTTTCATTTCTTCTTCAATTTGTTCACTTGATTTACCTTCATATTTTTTAAATTCTCTTGCATAATCTAGTACACCTTCAAACATAGTACCTTCTGTCTTAATGTACATAGGAGAACACATAGTTACTATACCTTTCACATCACGATTTAAACTTAATTTTAAGCTAAAAACGCCACCCAATGATAGTCCAGCTACTGCTATTTCAGTATACCCTTTTTCCACAAGAAAATCATATGCATCTAAGCAATCTTTAAACCATACATATGGGCTTGATTCTAATATTTCTTCTGGTGGTCTTCCATGACCTTCATAATGCGGAGCATATGATGTATATCCTTTTTTCTGTAAGAAACGTCCTAATTGTCTAACGTCTGATGAATTACCTGTAAATCCATGCAAAAGTAATACTGCGCGTTTACCTTCTTCAAAGAAGAAAGGTTTAGGTAATTGAATTCTCATGATCGACCATCCTTTTACTCTATTTAACTCTATTGTATCTTTTTTTCACTTGCAAACAAATAAAAAAGTCCGACATTACCCGTCGGACCACTACATTTTAAAGTAAGTTATTGCTAACATAATTAAGAAAAATAAAATCGCTAGAATGATTGTTGTTCTGTGTAAAACTAAATCTATTCCACGTTGCTTTTGTTTACCAAATAATTGTTCTGCTCCACCACTAATTGCACCTGATAAACCGGTACTTTTACCTTCTTGAAGTAATACAACGGTAATCAATGCAATACAATCTATGATTAATAAGACGATTAAAAATGTATGCATGGACTCGGTCCTCCTGTCTATTATAACAGTAGCATTATAGCACATTTACAAAATGCACTCAAGTTTTCATTAGTCATAATCTATTGACATGCCTAAAGATTTTAACATTTCAAAGTACGTTGGACAAGTCTTTGATACACATGCTGGGTCAAGCAGTGTTATACCATCTACTTTTGTGCCTACTAAACTAAGAGACATAGCTACTCGGTGGTCATCAAATGTATCCAATGTAGCACTTTGAATCTCACCTGGCTGAATCGTCCATCCATCTTGATGTTCTTGTATGTTAATCCCTAGCTTAGTTAAGCTTTCAGTTAAAGCTTCAACTCTATTACACTCATGATTACGTATATGTTCAACACCAGTAATTGTAATTGGACCATCCGCAAACGCTGCTAATGTACCGATTGTAAGTGCTTGGTCTGAACATGCATTCATATCGATTGTTAAATTACCTTTGAGCTGTTCTGGACCAGTGATAACGACATAATCTTCACCTTTTTTAACAGTAGCACCCATTTTTTCTAAAATGTCTACAACTTCTAAATCAGGTTGATGGGTTTTTAGGTTCAAATGATTAATCTTAATTGTCGATTTGTTCAGAGCTGCTAGAGCCATAAAATAACAAGCAGTTGATAAATCGGCTTCTAAAGGTAAATTAGTCGCTTGATAAGAACCTTTTTCAACCTTCATATGTTTATAGTCATCTGAGACTTCTACGCTTATCCCAAATTGTTCCATTAATTCTATCGTGATATCTACGTAAGCACTTTGTACTATCTCTGTTGTTAATTCAATTTCTGTTGGTTGATTAAACAATGGTGCAGCAAGTAATAATCCACTAATAAACTGACTAGATTTATCGCCTGCTATCATGACTTTACCACCAGTTTCAGGTGTCCCTTTAATTTTGACTGGAAGTTGGCCTTCTTCTTCAATATAAGAGACTTCTACTCCTAATTGGATAAGTGCATCATGTAAAGTTTTATGTGGTCTACCGGCTAATTGTTCCGTAGAAGTGATAGTAATTTCACTTTTATCTTGTGTCCCTAAAATGCCAGGTAAAAATCGAGCGGTCGTGCCTGCTGAACCAATGAATACTGTTTGTTCTTCTGGAAGACTTTCCATATCTACACCAGTAATATTGATTGAATCTCCTTCAAACTCGAAAGTTGCTCCTAATTTCTTTAATGTTTCCATGCACCAATAAGTATCATCACTTTTAAGATAACCAGATAACTTTGAAGTACCTTTACTAAACCCTGCTAAAATAAAAGCACGATTCGTTACACTTTTACTCCCTGGTATAATAATTTCTTTATTAAATACTTGATCTGTTGGATGCAAACTTAATTTTTCTACACCATCTAAACTAGACCAAGGTGATTTTGCACTTTTTAAATTAATCGTCATCTGTGAAATCCTCCTATAAACATAATTCTCTATATTATAGCCCATTTTAACACGTAATGGAATGATAATGACACATTTAATTTAAAGCGTTAAAGCGTTACTGTAAAAATAGTTTGTTTTAATATAAAAAACCACCAATCTGTTAGATAATGTGAAATCCAACAAATCAGTGGTTTAATTTTGAGAATAGATATATTCATACTAGTCTCATATTTTGTGAATCATTTTATATTAAATGCACAATTATTTAGATAAGTTATAGAAAGCTTTTATACCTTCAAATTTACCAGTTTCATATAATTCATCTTCGATACGTAATAATTGATTGTATTTAGCAATACGATCAGTTCTAGATAATGAACCAGTTTTAATTTGACCAGCATTAGTAGCAACTGCGATATCTGAAATTGTAGTATCTTCAGTTTCTCCTGAACGGTGAGAAATAACTGCAGTGTAACCAGCTTTTTGAGCCATTTCGATAGCTTCGAATGTTTCAGTTAATGTACCGATTTGGTTAACTTTGATTAAGATTGAGTTACCGATACCTTTTTCGATACCTTCTGATAATTTTTCAGTATTTGTAACGAATAAGTCGTCACCTACTAATTGAACGCGGTCTCCGATACGGTCAGTAAGGATTTTCCATCCGTCCCAGTCGTTTTCGTCCATACCGTCTTCAATAGTGATGATAGGATATTTGTTAACTAACTCTTCTAAGAAATCAACTTGTTCTTCGCTTGAACGTTTAACACCGTGTTCACCTTCGAATTTAGCATAGTCATATACGCCGTTTTCGAAGAATTCTGAAGCTGCACAGTCAAATCCTAAAACTACATCTTTACCTGGCTCTAAGCCAACAGCTTTAATAGCTTCTAAGATAGTTTCAACGCCATCTTCAGTACCTTCGAATTCAGGAGCGAATCCACCTTCGTCGCCTACTGCTGTGTTTAAACCACGAGATTTCAAGATTTTAGCTAAATTATGGAAGATTTCAGCTCCCCAACGTAATGCTTCTTTGAATGATTCTGCACCTACTGGTAAAATCATGAACTCTTGGAAAGCAATTGGTGCGTCAGAGTGTGAACCACCGTTTACAATGTTCATCATTGGAACTGGTAATTGAACACCGTTGAATCCACCAAGATATTTGTATAAAGGTTGTCCTAAGAAATCTGCAGCTGCATGAGCTACTGCGATTGAAACACCAAGGATAGCATTTGCGCCTAATTTACCTTTGTTTGGCGTACCATCTAAAGCGATCATTAATTTATCGATTGATACTTGTTCTAAAACTGAAATTTCACCTTCGATAATTTCTGGTGCAATAATTTCGTTAACATTTTCTACTGCTTTAAGTACACCTTTACCTAAGTAACGATCTTTGTCTCCGTCACGTAATTCAACTGCTTCATATTCACCAGTTGAAGCGCCTGAAGGTACTAATGCTCTACCAAAAGCACCACTTTCTGTTAATACTTCTACCTCTACTGTTGGGTTACCACGTGAATCTAATACTTCGCGTGCATAAATATCTGTAATAATTGGCATATTTAAAACTCCTTTTTCATAATAGTTAATTATTTTTTAATTAATGATTCACCAGTCATATCTTCTGGTTGTTCTACTCCTAGTAAGTCAATAAGTGTTGGTGCTAAATCTGCTAGTCTGCCACCACTTCTTACTTCTACCCCTTCTTTAGTTACAATAACAGGAACAGGGTTTGTTGTATGTGTAGTCATTGGTGATTCAGTATCTGTTAATACTTCATCAGAGTTACCATGGTCAGCTGTTATAATTGCCGTACCATTCATAGATAATATTTTATCTACTACTTCACCTAGACATTCATCTACTGCTTCGATAGCTTTAATAGTTGGCTCAAGCATTCCACTATGACCAACCATATCCGGGTTAGCAAAGTTTAAAATGATTAAATCTAAATCACCTTTATCTAATTCACCGATTAAAGCATCTTTAACTTCGTAAGCACTCATTTCAGGTTTTAAATCATATGTTGCTACTTTTGGTGAGTCAATTAGCACACGACGTTCACCGTTAAATTCAGCATGTGAACCACCACTCATAAAGTAAGTTACATGTGGGAATTTTTCAGTTTCAGCAATTCGTAATTGATTTAAATTGTTCTTCTCAGCAACTTCACCGATTGTATTTTTAATATCAACTGGTTTGAAAGCTACTTCAGCAAACACATCATCACTATAATTTGTGAACGTTACGAAATATAAATCTTCTAGTTTACGTTTGATTTCGAAACCTTCGAATTTCTCGTTTGTGTAAACTTGGCTTAATTGTGCTGCTCTATCGGGACGGAAGTTGAAGAATATCATTGCGTCATGACTGTTAACGCCATTATTTTCAACGCCTTTTTCTTCATCTTTCACGATAAATGGCACAACAAATTCGTCTGTAAGTCCATCTTTATAGTTTGCTTCAACACCTTCAACAGCTGTTGGGTAAACAGGACCTTCACCATTAGACATTGCATTATATGCTTTTTCTTCACGATCCCAACGATTATCTCTGTCCATTGCATAGTAACGACCAGAAATAGAAGCAAATTGTCCAATGCCTATTTCTTCGAATTTATTTTCAGTTTCTTCGATATATCTGATAGCTGATTTTTGATCAACATCACGACCATCTAAGAATCCATGAACATAAACTTTTTTAACACCTTGCTTTTTAGCTAATTCTAGTAAAGCAAATAGATGTTTGTAGTGACTGTGAACACCACCGTCTGATAATAATCCCATTAAATGTAATGTTGAATCATTTTTTACGACATGTTGCATTGCTTCTTTTAATGCTTCAATTTCAAAGAAATCGCCGTCTTCTATAGACTTATTAATACGAGTTAAACTTTGATAAACAACTCTGCCGGCACCAATATTTAAGTGACCTACTTCAGAGTTACCCATTTGACCTTCTGGTAGTCCAACATCTAGACCACAAGCTGATAATTCGTTATGTGGATATTTATTGTAATATCTATCAAAGTTTGGTTTGTTGGCTTGTTTAACCGCATTACCATGTTCTTCTTCACGGTTTGCAAATCCATCAAGTATGATAAGTGCTGTTGGTTGTTTAGCCATTACTTTGCACCTTCTAATAGTGCTACAAATGAATCAACTTTTAATGAAGCGCCGCCAACTAATGCGCCATCGATATCTGATTGAGCCATATATTCTTTAATGTTTTCAGGTTTAACACTACCACCATATTGAACACGAAGTGCATCTGCTGCTTCTTGTGAGTATGCATTTGCTACAACTTTACGAACATGTGCACACATTTGGTTAGCATCTTCTGAAGTTGAAGATTTACCAGTACCAATAGCCCAGATAGGTTCATAAGCTATAACTGTTGATTTAACTTGTTCTTCAGTGAATCCTTTAAGAGCAGCTTCAACTTGGTCGCCTACTACTGATTCAGCTTTATCTGCTTCTCTTTCATCTAAAGTTTCACCTACACAAATAATTGGTGTCATATTATGAGAAAATACAGCTAATGCTTTTTTGTTAACATCTTCATCTGTTTCACCAAAGTATTCACGACGTTCAGAGTGTCCAAGGACAACATATTTTACGCCTAAATCTTCTAATGCTGCTGGAGAAGTTTCACCAGTGAACGCACCACTGTCTTCAAAGTGAGCATTTTGAGCACCGATTTGTAATCCTTCTGCTACGCCTTCTTTTGTTAAATTAACAAGTGCATCTAATTGTAAAGTTGGTGCACAAATTACTGAATCAACTTCGTTTGTATCAGGTAAAGCTGGAAGTTCATTAACAAAGTCTTTTGCTTCTTGAACTGTTTTGTTCATTTTCCAGTTACCTGCGATAATTGGTTTTCTCATGATATATTAACTCCTTTTATAATTATTTTTCTGAAATAGCTTCGATACCTGGTAATTCTTTGCCTTCTAGATATTCTAGTGAAGCACCGCCACCAGTTGAAATGTGTGAAAAGTCATCAGCAAATCCTAAGTCCATTGCCGCTGCAGCAGAATCTCCGCCACCGATAATAGTAGTTGCATCTTTTAAGTTTGCGATAGCTTCACATACACCGATTGTACCTTTAGCAAAGTTATTGAATTCAAATACGCCCATTGGACCGTTCCAAACAACAGTGTTAGCCCCTTCTAGAGCTTCAGTGAATAATTCTACTGTCTTAGGACCAATATCCATTGCTTCTTGATCAGATGGAATTTCATCTATAGAAACTTCAGTGATTTTTGCATCATTTGAAAATTCTTTTGCTACTTTACAATCTACTGGAAGGATAATTTTATCTCCTGCACGATTTAGTAATTCTTTTGCAAAATCAATTTTATCTTCTTCTAATAATGATAATCCTATTTCTTTACCTTGTGCTTTAAAGAATGTATATGCCATTCCACCACCGATAATAACTTTATCAGCGATATTTAATAAGTTTTCAATTACGCCAATCTTATCTGAAACTTTAGCACCACCTAAAATAGCTACTAAAGGACGTTCTGGGTTATTTACAACGCCACCGATAAATTTAATTTCTTTATCCATTAAGAATCCTGATGCTGTTTCAACATTAGATGCGATGCCAACGTTAGATGCATGTTCACGGTGTGCTGTACCAAATGCATCATTAATAAATACATCGCCTAAAGAAGCCCAGTACTTACCTAATTCAGGATCATTTTTAGATTCTTTCTTGCCATCTACATCTTCGAAACGTGTGTTTTCAAATAATAACACGCCGCCTTCAGATAAATCATTGATAGCATTTTCTAGTTTTTCGCCACGAGTTTCAGGAACAAATGTTACTTTTTCATTTAATAATTCGCTTAAGCGTTCTGCTACTGGTTTAAGTGATAATTCTTTTTTATCTTCTTCTGTTTTCACTTTACCTAAATGTGAGAATAAAATAACTTTACCGCCTTGTTCGGCAATATATTTTATAGTAGGAAGCGCTTGAACGATTCTGTTGTCATTTGTAATTGCTCCGTCTTTCATTGGTACATTAAAATCTGCTCTTACAAGTACCTTTTTACCTTTTAAGTCAATATCTTTAACATTCTTTTTTGCCATGACTAGTCTTCCTCCTCTGAATAATAGAAAATGCTTAACGATTAAAAATAAGCGGAGAAGCGTTGTGCTCCCCGCTTACTCATAAGCATAACCTATTTAGTTCATTTAATTAAATTATTTGTTAGCTTCTGCAGCTAAATATTCTAAAGTACGAACTAATTGTGAAGTGTAAGACATTTCGTTGTCATACCAAGCAACAGTTTTAACTAATTGACGGTCTCCAACTGTCATTACACGAGTTTGAGTTGCGTCGAATAATGAACCGTAAGTGATGCCAATAACATCAGAAGAAACGATTTCGTCTTCAGTGTATCCGAATGAATCATTTGTAGCATTTTTCATTGCTTCGTTGATTTCTTCTACAGATACTTCTTTATCTAATACTGCTGTTAATTCAGTTACTGAACCAGTTGCTACTGGAACACGTTGAGCTGATCCATCTAATTTACCTTTTAATTCTGGGATAACTAAGCCAATTGCTTTAGCTGCACCAGTTGAGTTAGGTACGATGTTTTCAGCTGCTGCACGAGCACGACGGAAGTCACCTTTAGCATGTGGAGCATCTAGTGTATTTTGGTCACCAGTATAAGCATGAATTGTCATCATTAATCCTTCAACGATACCGAATTCATCATTTAATACTTTAGCCATTGGAGCTAAACAGTTAGTAGTACAAGATGCACCAGATACGATTTCTTCTGAACCGTCTAATTCATCATGGTTAACATTGTATACGATTGTTTTCAAGTCGCCTGAAGCTGGAGCTGAAATTAATACTTTTTTAGCACCTGCGTCGATGTGAGCATGAGCTTTTTCTTTATCAGCGAAGAAACCAGTACATTCTAATACTACATCGATGTCTAGGTCTCCCCAAGGTAATTCTTTAGGGTTAGGATTTTCGAAAGTTTTGATTTCTTTACCGTTTACACGGAATCCGCCTTCAATTACTTCTACTTCATCTTTGAAACGACCTTGTGTAGAATCGTATTTTAATAAATGAGCTAACATAGCGTCATCTGTTAAATCGTTGATTGCTACTACTTCGATATTTTCTACTTCTTGTAATCTTCTAAATGCTAAACGACCTATTCTACCAAATCCATTAATTGCTACTTTAGTTGCCATTATGATGGCCTCCTTTAAATTTGTTATTTGAAAAAGGCTATTAACCTTTTATTCCGCATTGATTATTGCTTTTGCAGCACTTTCATCAGTTACCAAAATGGTATTCTTCGGTGCAATTTCAAGATATGCTTTAATCGCATCTGCTTTCGATGCACCGCCCGCTACTGCAAAAATATTTGTTTTTGTCGCTAAATCTTCTAGTTGCAAGCCAATCGTTTTGACACGATGTACGACCTCGCCTTTGGCATTAAAATAATAACCAAAAGCTTCTCCGACTGCATGATGATGTTTCAATTGACTTAAGACTTCATCTGAAGACTTTCTTCTTTCAGCCATTTTCAGCGCATCACCAATCCCGTGAATAATAAAATCCGAGCGACGAATTGCATCCAGAACCTCTATAACAGCTGGTTCTTTCAGCAAAGTCTCATATGAACTTTCGCTTACTTGGTCTGGAACATACAAGACCTTATACGACCCACCAGTTCTATTTGCCATGCTTGCACAAATCGTATTAGCTTGAAATACTACATTTTCTCCCAAGCCGCCACGAGCTGGTGTGAACAAAATGTCTTTATCTAATGGATGTAATGACTCACTAACTTTAGCCATCGTCGATCCACCAGTTACTGAAACAGATGCTTTATCATATAAAGACTGTTCAAGTAATTCTCCCGTTACATTTCCCATCTCCGCCTTAACTGTTTCATCTTTATCAGAGTTTCCTCTTACGATATGAACTTTCACGCCATATTGATTGAAAATCTCATCTTCTAAGTGATTAAAACTTGAATATAATGTGAGGTAATGAGATAACGATGCTAACGTGTGCTCGCCAGTCTCAGTTAGTTTCATACCTGTAGATTGAACGCGGATTAAATCTTGCTGTTTTAAAATTTCTATCTCTGTTCTCAATACCCGTTCAGTAATATTCATAACATCACTTAATGTTCTTCTGCCAATAGGTTGCTTCTTCTCAATCGTTGATAAAATATTAAAACGTCGATACATCTTGTCAATTAGGTCAGGCACAAGTCTATGTTGTATCTTTAACAAATCTTCCATAAACATGTCCCTCCTCACAAATTAACAGATGGGCAATTTCTAACCTGGGTTAGACATTTTTTGTCCCATGTGGGTCAAAAAAATAATATCTGTTTACAGTTATTATAATACACCCACTGCAAACTGATTGCAAGTAAAAGCAATTTGATTTAGCTTAATTTTTCTACTTCTTCTAATAATGTTACGAAATCAATATTTCCTTCTTGAAGTATTTTATCTTGATACATGACAATTGGAATTCTAAGCATGTATTCATTCAATAAATAATCATTATCTTCTATATGTATTGTTTCAATATTAACAGGCTTTTCAAAAGTTTCTTTGAAAAATTCTAGTTGATATTTCGCATCTTCACACAAACCACAATTTCGTCCGATGTAAAATTTAATGTTCATGTTCTCATCCTTTAGTTAAAATAGCCTCCCCGGGACGAATTGAACGCCCATTTCAAGAACCGGAATCTTGCGTGTTATCCATTACACTACGGAGAGTTAAATCTTAATTGTTTATTTATAATGCCTTAACATCTTCATTATATAATAAAGTTATCAATTATAGGGAGTGATTATAATGACTTACAGCCAAGCAGAAAACATTATTAAAAAAAGATGCGAATATTTTAATATGGATGTCACGCTTATACATTGCACTCAGCTTATTGATTACGGAAACTATTATATCATTTATGCAACCATTGACAATAATTGTCGCAAATTTCCTGTGTATAAATCAGCTATTTAAGTTATAATATTCATCAGTAGGTCATATATTTTGACCATGTTTGACTTTGTGTTGTATGATATGGTCATTAACATATTCAAAGGAGGATTAACTGATGAATTTAATACCAACAGTTATAGAAACAACAAACCGCGGTGAACGCGCTTATGATATTTACTCACGTTTATTGAAAGACCGCATTATTATGTTAGGTTCTGCTATCGACGATAACGTAGCGAACTCAATCGTATCACAATTATTATTCTTACAAGCTCAAGACTCTGAAAAAGACATATATCTTTACATTAACTCACCTGGTGGTAGTGTAACAGCTGGCTTTGCTATCTATGATACAATCCAACACATCAAACCAGACGTACAAACTATTTGTATAGGTATGGCAGCTTCAATGGGATCATTCCTATTAGCAGCTGGTGCAAAAGGTAAACGTTTTGCTCTACCTAACAGTGAAGTAATGATTCACCAACCACTTGGTGGTGCACAAGGACAAGCAACTGAAATTGAAATCGCTGCTCGTCATATCTTACGCACACGTGAAAAATTAAACAACATCTTATCTGAAAGAACAGGTCAACCAATTGATAAAATTGAAAGAGATACTGACCGTGATAACTTCTTAACAGCTGATGAAGCTAAAGATTATGGTTTAATCGACGATGTTATGCATCCTGAAGATATAAAATAATTTTTTAATAAAAAACGCCTTTCCAATTTATTTTGGAAAGGCGTTTTTATTTATATACTTAATTAATTGTTTCGCCGCTTCTTATTTTATCTGCCATTTCATTTAATTTACGTAACCTATGATTAATACCTGATTTAGAAATTTTACCTGTACTTACCATTTCTCCAAGTTCTTTAATAGAAACATCTTGGTTATCAATCCTTAATCTTGCCACTTCTCTTAAACGATCCGGTAAATTGTCTATTCCAATCTCTTTATCGATTAATTGAATACTCTCTACTTGTTTCATCGCTGCACTTACGGTTTTATTTAAATTTGCTGTTTCACAATTTACAAGTCTATTCACTGAATTACGCATATCTCTAATAATTCGAACATCTTCAAATTTAAGCAACGCTTGATACCCGCCTATTAAACTTAAGAAATCTGAGATTTTTTCTGCTTCTTTTAAATAACTAATGTAACCTTTTTTACGCTCTAACTGTTTAGAATTTAATTCATACTGATTCATTAAAGCTGTTAAATCTGCTGAATGCTCCTCATATAATGAAAATATTTCTAAATGATATGATGAAGTTTCCGGGTTGTTCACTGACCCGCCCGCTAAAAATGCACCTCGCAAATAGCTTCTTTTACAAATATCATTTTTCAAAATACTTTTATCAATTTCTTGTTTAAACATACCATCTTGCAGTATACCAAGTTCATCTAGTATTTCTTTTGCTTTAACTTTAATTCTACTAATATATATATTGTTTTTCTTGAGTTTCATTTTCTTTCTTACTAATAATTCAACTTCTACACCGAAGCATTTTTTTATTAGTGAAAATATACGTCGTGCTATGGCTGCGTTTTCTGTTTGAACATTTATAACAAATTGTTGATTAGAAATGCTTAAGTTTCCATTCATTCTAATCAAAGCTGAAAGTTCTGCTTTTGCACAATCATCGTCAACTTCTATTCGCGTTAATTCATTTTTCATTTCTGAAGCAAAGCTCACAGCAGATCACCCTTTCTTATTTATACACATAAAAATAATGATATGCCGAAAGACATATCATACGTTTCATTTCTACTATATATTACATGGAACAGCCGGGCGTATCAAGTTATTCATCTTAAGTTTTATTTTTTTGCTGTTTCTTTGATAATACCAAACAAAATCATAGTCACGCCTATAATTAAAAAGATAACCCCTAAAGATTGATGAACAACTAACCCTGTTAACAATAAAATACATCCAATAAGTACCATCAAAATTTGTACTCGTTTCATAACTACCACCCCATTTTGTAACCCCTTACAAATACACTTTTATTCTACTTCAATTTTTAAAAGAAGCATAGTAATAACATTATAAATATTATTACTATGCTTCTCTAATTTATTTATCTTTTTTGTATTGAATTGTACTAATTTCTTGAAGAACAACTTCATATATAATACGTGCAAGCACTTTATTATTATGCCTAATATATTGATGTGGTGTAATACTCACAAGGTTTTTATCATGAATACATTGAACGCCCATTTCTTTTAATTTGTCATGATCAAAATCTACTTGTTTTGCATCTTCTTCTTCATATCTCAATAAAATTTCTTTATTAAAACGTTCATTCTGACAAATTACAAAATCTATAAACGACGCTCCTACGTGATCGTGAATTGCTTTAACATGATCACTCACGCTATATCCAGTCGTTTCACCTTTTTGTGTCATAAGATTACATACATATAATCTTTCAGCTTCCGTATTAATAATCGCGTCTCTCATCTTGTTTAATATTAAATTTGGTAAAATGCTAGTATACAACGAACCAGGTCCCATAACAATTAAGTCTGCTTCTTCTATCGCTTGTATTGCTTCAGGCATTGGCTCAATGTCTTCAGGTGTTAAATATACTTCTTCTATCTTTTTAGATTTTTTAGGTATATTCGATTCACCGACAACAACTTCTCCATCAGACATAACCGCATTAAGCACAATACTTTTAGTTGTAGATGGTATAACTTGTCCTTTAATATTTAAAATTTTACTTAATTCTTTTACGGCATGTCCGAAATCATCCGTTATGTTAGTCATTGCTGCTAATAATAGATTTCCTATTGAATGACCACCCAATTTTTCCTCTTCAAAACGATATTGGAATAATTTTTCAAGCATTGGTTCTGTATCACTTAATGCTGCTAACACATTTCTAATATCACCAGGTGCAGGTATATCCATCACATCACGGATTTTACCTGTACTACCACCATCATCAGCAACTGTAACAATGGCAGTTATATCAATTGGATAATCTTTCAGTCCTCTTGCTAATACAGAAAGACCTGTTCCGCCTCCAATTAGGACAACTTTAATTTTTTTCATTTTTTATTCTACTTTCGATATGTGCATCGCGATGTGACGTATACACAACATAATCAAAATTATCTTTAATATCTTCACCTAGTCTTTTAGCAAGTGCTACAGAGCGGTGTTGACCACCTGTACAACCAATTGCAATTGTTAATTGTGATTTACCTTCTTTTTTATATCCTGGTAACATAAACATCATTAAATCACTAAACTTCTTATAAAAAGTCGAAGTCTCTTTCCATTTCATTACATATTGGTATACTTCATCGTCTAACCCAGTTAATGGCCTTAATTCGTCTACATAATATGGATTAGGTAAAAATCTTACATCAAATACAATATCTGCATCTATAGGCATACCATGTTTAAAACCAAAGCTCAACACCCTTACTTCGAATGTTGAAGAAGGATCTTTTTCGAAAGTTTCAATTAATTCTTGTTTTAATGATTTTGGTTTCATTTCTGTAGTATCAATCACAAAATTACTAATACCTTTAATGTCACTTAGCAACACTCTTTCTTGCTCAATAGCTGCTAACAAGCTTCCTTTTTCACTAAGTGGATGTGTTCTTCTCGTTTCTTTATATCTTGAAATTAACCTTTTATCGTTAGCTTCTAAAAATAGTATATCCACAATAACCTTTTTTTCACTTTGTATATAATCTAATTCTTCTCTTAAGTTATTAAAAAAATCTCTTCCTCTTAAATCAATTCCGATTGCTACTTTTGATAAGGAAGGATTACCTTGATCCATCAAATCTACGAATTTTTGTAATAGGATTGGTGGTAAGTTATCTACGCAAAAATATCCTAAATCTTCTAACGCCTGTAATGCTACTGATTTACCTGCACCAGACATACCTGTAACGACTATTAATTCATTCTTCACATTGCTCTTGTCGACAAGTTGCATAACTATTCTCCTTTGACTATCAAATATACCTTTATATTACATGATAACATCATAAAATACATTAAATATATGAAGCTATCGATATTTATTAAAAGAGCGGAACAGAAATTATATTTTTTTAAAAATTTTGTAGTCCCGTCCCAACTAGGATTACTATGATAAAAAATTGTTCTAAGCTCATTTTCAGTCCAGTCAGCTACTCCCTATGTAATGAAACAGTCCGAGACATTTATATATGTCCCGGACTGTTTATAAATTTCATTAAATTAATTGTTCTTCGTCTTCTAGTGTTTCAATATATGCTTGAGCATTTTGAGCTGCTATACTACCATCACCTGTTGCTGTAACGATTTGACGTAATGTTTTTTCACGTACATCTCCTGCAGCGTATACACCAGGTACGTTCGTTTCCATTTCATCATTTGTTTCAATATAGCCATTTTCATTTAAAATACCTAATGATTCAAATGGTTTAGTTAATGGTTTCATACCGATGTAAATAAATACACCATCAGCTTCATGTTCTACTTCAGAACCGTCTTCAGTTGATACTAATGTTACTGAACCAACTTTTCCATCTTTTTCATTAATAGATTTCAATGTTGAATTCCAAATGAAGTCCATTTTTTCATTTTTAAATGCACGATTTTGAATGATTTTTTGAGCTCTTAATTCATCTCTTCTGTGTACAACTGTTACTTTGTCTGCAAATTTAGTTAAGAACATGCCTTCTTCTACAGCAGAATCTCCTCCGCCAATAACGTAAATATTTTTACCTTTAAAGAATGCACCATCACAAACTGCACAGTAACTTACACCACGGCCACCTAATTCTTGTTCACCAGGCACACCAATTTTCTTATATTCTGCACCTGTCGCAATGATAATTGCATGTGCAGTTAGTGTTTTATCTCCCATGTTAACAACTTTATAATGACCTTTATCTTCTATATCTTTTATATCACCATATTCATATTTAGCACCAAATTTTTGCGCGTGTGTAAACATTTTAGTTGATAAATCTGGTCCAGTTATTAAATCAAAACCAGGGAAGTTCTCTACATCTTCTGTATTTGCCATTTGTCCACCTGGCATACCACGTTCTATCATCACAGTTGATAAATTAGCTCTTGAAGCATATACTGCTGCTGTCATACCAGCTGGACCTGCCCCAACAATAATTACATCATAATCTACTTGTGTAGTCATTTATAAACTGCCTCCTCTTATTAATTCAGTAGAATTGTACAACAATCATTCACATAAGCAAACTTATATGCTCACTAATGCTTTTATCGCTTTATTTAAGCGATAAGCTGTTATGTTAAATGAATTTTGTATCTCTTTTTTAGTTATTTTTTTATTTAATGTCTTTAAATAAATATAAATCGACGCGGCAACATAGTGTGTTGCTTCTTCAATATTTTCATGTTCTGCAATCAACATTTCAGCATGTTCTATCCATGACACGAATAATTCTTTACCATAATGTTGATATTCAGATTGTTCTATTAATCTCATACCTTCATCAATAAAACCTAGTTTATTAAGATGTAAATCTTGAAAGATATACGTAATATATAGTCGTTCATAATCAGGTAAATTCTCTAAAACTTCCCAAGTTTCATGGGACATGACTAATTCTTTATTCTTCATATGCCCCAATAAGAATATTCCATATAAACGATATCTATAATCTTCATCTTTTAATAAAGGTAACACTTGCTTATCTAGCATATCTTTAAGGTCGTCAATTTTCCATGGAGGTAATTGACTATGGTATTGTACACTATCTTCAAACTTTAGCCAATGACGTTTAGCCTCTTCCAAATAACCTAAATGATAAAAATTATAACTTAAGGCATGATGTAATTGTGGTGTACTCGCCTGAGGTTTCTTTAAAAGTGGCACTAACAATTGGTTTGAAGATTTATGCTTACCTAAATAACTTAACACTACACCCAATTTAAATGACTCTTCGTCATTAATAGGATGTAGCTTACTTAATTGTTTTAAATAATGGTTAAATCTATCCATTTGTTCAGTGTTATATAAGAGTAATGTCATATGGCAAAGTGCATAAATATCTGAGGGGTCCTCATCTAAGATTGTTTGTAATAATGCTTCTGCTTCTTCATATTTACTGTTATACAGCAACGCCATCGCTTTTAAATTCATGATATGCACATCTTCTTGCATAGTTAAACGCTGTCGTTCAAGGTAGTGATATGCTTCATCTAAACGACCATTACCAAATAAATATTGAAAGATATGCTGAATGACAAATCTTTCTGCTTCTTCTTCAACTACTGTTTGATCATCATATTTCACTTCGAACATTTGTATCATTTCATCAAAATAATCTTGGTCATCTTCCTCTGTTACATACCTTAAACCGAATAAAAATGCCTTGTTCGGTTCATTTGATTTTATGAACATCTGACTTAAATAAAAATAATAATCTGTTACAAAATTGCCCTTAGCTATTTGATCATACATTAGTTCTTCAGCTTTTGTATTTTGATTAAGCTCTACAAGACATTCAGCGTATGGCGGAATAATAACAAAATCATCAGGTGATAGTTCAAGTGCTTTTTTAAATAAAGACTCAGCATATATATAATCTTGTTCTCTCATTTTTTCCATAGCCTTATGGTAATAGAAGTCTTTATCAAACCTAACATGTATAATATTCGAATTGTCTCCCAATGATTTATTCACCGCCTCTTCTTAAGTTGCATTGGATTGCCAAATGCCATCATATCCTCAGGAACATCTTTCGAAACGATAGTTCCGCTAGCTACAATAGCATTATTTCCAATGTTAACGCCAGCTAAAATCGTCGCATTTGCTCCGATTAACACATTATCTCCAATGTTAACGCGACCAACCCTATATTCTTCTACTAAATACTCGTGGCATAATATTGTCGCATTATATCCTATTACACAGTTACTACCTAGTGTAATAAGTTCCGGGTATAAAATATCTGGCGTTGCTTTAAATGCAAAAGCAGTTTCCCTTCCTACTTTCATTTTTAAAGCTTTTCGATATAACCAATGTTTCCATTTAAGACTTGGTAAATATCTACTAATTTCAATGATAATAACATTTTTACATACTTTTATAAAACGTATTGTTTGATACATTTTCCATAATGGATTCGCACCAGAAACTTTCTTTATTTTTAATGCTCTCAAAATTAACACTTCTTTCAATTCGAGTTATGGTAATAACCTTTAACTTCTCTGAATTTAGGTAAATCATAACGTATCCTTCTATATAATATAAAGATGATTGATGCAATAATAATGACAATAGATATTACTTGAGCAATTCTTAAATATTCAGTAAGCATTAAACTATCTGTTCTTAATCCTTCTATAAAGTATCGACCAATAGAGTAATAAATTAAATATGCAAAGAATGTTTCACCAATTTTTAAATGTGGTCTTATTAATAATAAAATAATAAATCCAATGATATTCCATATCGATTCATATAGGAATGTCGGTTGATAAAATACACCGTCAATTTGCATTTGGTTAATGATAAATTCAGGTATATGTATGTTTTCCAAGAAGCTTCTTGAAACAGGTCCACCGTGTGCTTCTTGATTGATAAAATTACCCCATCTCCCAATGGCTTGCGCTAAAATAATACCTGGCGCCACAATATCGACCATTTGGAAGAAGGATAAGTTTTTCACTCGACATAATATTGCCCCAGTTAAAAATGCACCAATTAATCCACCGTGTATAGCAATTCCACCGTTCATAATTAAAGGTATCTCTGCTAAGTGTTGACTATAATATTCCCATTCAAATGCAACATAATATATTCTCGCACAAATGATGGCCATAACCACACACCAAATGATTAAATCAATTAACGTTTCTTCTTTAATTCCTACCTTTTTAGCCGTGCTTTGTGCCATAAGATAACCAATTAATATACCAGATGCGATTATGATTCCATACCACCTAATTGAAAGTGGTCCTAATTGAATTGCGACTGGATCTATCCCTAGCACTTCCATCATTCTTTCTCCTTACTAGCGTTTTTTAATATTTCAGCATTTAGACGATTATTAAATTCTTCTGCCGTATTAATACCCATATTGTTTAGACGATAGTTCATCGCTGCTACTTCAATAATGACAGCTAAGTTTCTACCAGGTCGAACAGGTATTGTTTTCTTAGTAATTTTAGAATCGAGTATTTTTAATGTTTCTTCATTTAATCCTACACGATCATAAATTTTTTCTTTGTGCCATGTCTCTAAATTGATATTTAATTTAATACGTTTTTCCATCAAAATCGAACCGGCTCCAAACAATGTCATTACGTTAATGATACCTAAACCTCTTATTTCTAATAAATGTTCAATGATTTTCGGTGCTTTACCGATTAATTCATTCTTATTAATTTCTTTTATCTCTACGTTATCATCCGCTACAAGACGATGACCTCTTTTTACAAGTTCTAATGCTGTTTCACTCTTACCAACACCACTATCGCCAGTAATAAGAACACCAACACCATAAACGTCAACAAGTACACCGTGCAACGAAGTTTCAGGCGCTAATTCTCTTTCTAAATAGCTTGTCACTTGTCCCATCAATTTTGTAGTTGATGATTCGCTGATAAGTAGTGGCGTATTCTCTCTATTACAACTTTCTTTTAATTCTTCAGGCGCTTCTAGTCCACGCGTTATAATAATAGCAGGTGTTTCCGGTCTACATAATTTAGCCATGCGTCCTTCTTTTTCTTCATCCGGCAACAAATTATAAAATGATAATTCTGTCGTACCTAATACTTGAATTCTGTCTGAAGAATAATGTGAAAAATACCCTGCCATCTCGAGCCCAGGTCTTGATAAATCAGTTTCAGTTACTTTGCGATGGAGTCCAGCCTTCCCAGCAATGACTTCCATGTTAAATTGTTCTATTAATTTACTACTCGTAATCATAGGTTCACCTCTAGGTTAATATATGTTAATTCTAATGAACTTTAGTGATAACTGCAATCATTATAAATATACGAAAAGTGACAATAAAGCAAAAACTAGAAGATTAAAGTTCGTTATTTTAAATTATTTGACTTTAAATATAGAAATGTTGCACGTGACACTTCTCTAGCAACTTTAGAGACTCGTAAATTTCTATATGACCAGAATTTATATTATTTCTAATAAAAAAGAGACTGGACATAAATACATGTCTCAGTCTCTCATTATAAAGGCAGTAGCTGACTAGGTGGGACTACGAAATCTTTTTATTAAAATGAGATTTCTCTCCCGCTCCCAAACGTAACTTTCTAAGCTACTTATAAATTATTATTTTGATCGTTGTTATTATTATCGTTATTCTCGTTGTTCCCTTTGTTAAATGAGCGGATAATTGTTCTTAATGATTCGTCTAATTGTTGTACTGGATCCACATCGCTGTTTTCTCTATTTTGAAATTGTTTATCAAATTCAGTTTTACCGTTTTTAGCTGTTGATTTTACTTTTTCAAATAAATCTTCAAATAATGTTTCTACATTTTCTCTAGATTTACTTGTGAATGCTGTTGATTTTTGACCATTATTTGAAGTAGCTTCTAATAGTTTCACCGCTTCATCTACATTAATATGGTCTTTCTCGATTAATTCTAAAATCTTTAACTGTACTTCGTTCATACTTTCGCCTCCCGTTTTATGCTCGATCTCTTTCTAAGATCGGCTTTAAATATTTACCAGTATATGATGCATCTACTTCTACTATATCTTCTGGTGTTCCTGTTGCGATGATTTCTCCACCGCCATCTCCACCTTCTGGACCTAAATCAACGATATAGTCTGCTGTTTTAATGACATCTAAATTATGTTCTATAATAATGACAGAGTCACCATTTTCTACAAGTCTGTTTAATACACTTAGCAAGCGTTTTATATCATCAACGTGTAAACCAGTTGTTGGTTCGTCAAGAATATATAACGACTTACCGTTAGAACGTCTGTGCAGTTCAGATGCCAGCTTCACACGTTGAGCTTCACCACCGGATAAAGTAGTAGCAGGTTGACCGAGTTTAATATAACCTAGGCCAACATCAACAAGTGTTTTAAGCTTTCTATTTATCTTTGGCAAGCTTTCAAAGAAATGATACGCATCTTCTACAGTCATTTCTAATACGTCAGAAATATTTTTTCCTTTATATGTTACTTCTAACGTTTCTCTATTATACCTTTTTCCATCACAAACTTCACATGGTACGTATACATCAGGTAAGAAATGCATTTCAATTTTGATGATTCCATCGCCTTTACATGCTTCACAACGGCCACCTTTAACGTTAAAACTAAATCTACCTTTTTGATAACCTCTTACTTTAGCTTCATTCGTTTGACTAAATACATCGCGAATATCATCGAATACACCTGTATATGTCGCCGGGTTAGATCTTGGTGTTCTACCTATTGGTGATTGATCTATATCAATAATTTTTTCTATTTCATTAACACCTTTAATAGATTTGTGCGCACCAGGTCTTGTTTTTGTATTATAAAGTTGTTTTTGAAGTCCTTTGTATAATACTTCGTTAACTAATGAACTTTTGCCGGAACCAGAAACACCCGTTACACAAGTCAATACTGATAATGGAAAATCTACATCTACATTCTTCAAGTTGTTACTCGTTGCACCTTTTACAGAAATTTTGCGTTTCGTTATTTTTCTTCTCTTAGCCGGCACGACAACTTTTTCTTTACCACTTAAATATTGACCAGTTAAAGAATCTTCATTAGCCATGACTTCTTCTGGTGTACCACTCGCAACTATTTCACCGCCATGAACACCAGCTTTAGGCCCTATATCTACTAGGTAATCTGCTGCTTTCATCGTATCTTCGTCATGTTCCACAACAATTAAAGTGTTGCCCATATCTCTCATAGATTTCAAAGTATTAATTAATCGGTCATTATCACGTTGGTGTAGTCCTATAGAAGGCTCATCGAGAACATAAAGTACACCTGATAACCTTGAACCAATTTGCGTTGCTAATCTTATACGTTGCGCTTCACCACCAGATAAAGTACCTGATGATCTGTTTAATGTTAAATATTCTAAACCAACATCATTTAAGAATGTTAGTCTTTCGTGTATTTCTTTCAAAATTAGCTTAGCAATTTGACGTTCAGTTTCATCAAGCGTTAAATTATCGAAGTGTTTTAATGAATCACTTATAGAATATCTTACAACTTCACCTATATGTTGACCGTCTACTTTAACACATAAAGCTTTTTCATTTAATCGATAACCATTACATGTTTCACATGTTTTTTCGACCATGTATTTTTGCATAACTTCTCTTACATATTCAGATGGCGAATCATGGTATCTTCTTTCGATGTTATTCAACACACCTTCAAAAGCCATCGTTCTTGTACGTTTTGCTTTTGTACCATAATCTTGATTAAATTCAAATTTAATTTCATCATCATGACCACGTAAAATGATATTTTTTTCTTTTTTAGTTAAATCTTTAAATGGCTTATCCATATCTATTTTAAAATGCTCACATGTTTGTTCTAATAATGTTGGATAATAATTAGAACTAATAGGTTGCCATGGTAATATAGCGCCATCTTTAAGGCTTAAAGTTTTGTCTGGCACAACTAAATCTATATCAACTGTTAATTTACTGCCTAAACCATCACACGATGGACAAGCACCAAATGGACTGTTAAATGAGAACATTCTAGGTTCTAAATGATCAACAGAGAATCCGCAAATTGGACATGCATGGTGCTCTGAAAACTTAATTTCATCACCATCAATAACGTCAGCAATTGCAGTACCATCAGCTAATTCTAAAGCAGTCTCTAATGAATCAGCTAGACGTGCTTCTATGCCATCTTTAACGACTAAGCGGTCTATTACGACATGAATTGTATGGTTTTGATTTTTATTTAATTCTGGTACATCGTCTACGTCTAAAATTTGGCCGTCAACTTTCAATCTTGCATAACCCTTTTTAGCAATATCGTCGATTAATTTCTTATGTGAACCTTTTCTTCCAGAAATTATTGGAGATAGAATTTGAATTTTAGTTCTTTCTTCTAACTCCATTACTTGATCGACCATTTGCTGCACGGTTTGAGATTTTATTTCTATACCATGGTTTGGACATATCGGTCTTCCTACCCTTGCATATAGTAATCTTAAATAATCATAAATTTCAGTTACCGTTGCAACAGTAGAACGCGGATTTTTACTCGTTGTTTTTTGGTCAATCGAAATAGCTGGTGACAGCCCTTCAATTAAATCAACGTCCGGTTTATCCATTTGTCCTAAAAATTGTCTTGCGTAAGCACTTAAAGATTCTACATATCTTCTTTGTCCTTCAGCATAAATAGTATCAAAAGCTAATGAAGATTTACCTGACCCAGATAAACCTGTCATCACTATTAATTGATCTTTAGGTATTTCAATATCTACATTTTTTAAGTTATGTGCTCTCGCACCCTTTACGATGATGGATTTATTTTTCATCTCAGTCACCTTTCTGCTTTTAATTCAAACAATATGTCTCTTAATTCAGATGCACGTTCGAAGTCTAAATCTTTCGCAGCATCTTTCATTTCGTTCTCTACGCGCTCAATTGTTTTCTCTCTTTCTTTCTTCGTGAGTTTCTTAGGTGCTTTTTTCTTGTCTTGTTCGTTAACTTCATCTGTTTCAACTGTAGCAGATATGACATCGCGTATTTTCTTATTAATTGTTTGTGGCGTAATATTATATTTTTCGTTATATGCTTCTTGTGTTTCTCTACGTCTATTTGTTTCATCAATAGCTGTTCTCATAGAATCAGTAATTTTGTCAGCATACATAATGACTTTACCTTTATCGTTACGTGCAGCACGACCTGCTGTTTGGATGAGTGACCGTTCTGATCTTAAGAAACCTTCTTTATCAGCATCTAAAATTGTAACAAGCGACACTTCAGGGATATCTAAACCTTCTCTTAGTAAGTTAATACCCACTAACACATCATAAACACCCATTCTTAAGTCTCTAATAATTTCAATTCTTTCGAGTGTTTTAATTTCAGAATGTAAGTAGTTTACTTTGACTCCTGCTTCTTTTAAATAAGTTGTTAAATCTTCACTCATTTTTTTCGTAAGCGTTGTGATAAGAACACGCTCATTTTGTTCAACACGTTCGTTTATTTCTGACATTAAATCATCGATTTGATTTTTACTAGGTCTTACTTCTATGATTGGATCTAACAAACCAGTTGGTCGTATAATTTGTTCAACCATTTCATCTGTATGCTCAATTTCAAATGGACCAGGCGTAGCTGAAACGTACACAAGTTGTTTCGTTTTCTCTTCAAATTCTTCAAATTTAAGAGGTCTATTATCTAAAGCACTTGGCAGTCTAAAGCCATGTTCAACAAGAACATTCTTTCTAGCTTGGTCACCATTATACATACCTCTAATTTGTGGTAATGTAACATGAGATTCATCAACCATAACTAACCAATCATCACCAAAATAATCTAATAATGTATATGGAGTAGAGCCTTTAGGACGTAACGTTAAGTGAACTGAGTAGTTCTCAATCCCTGAACAAAATCCCATTTCTCTCATCATTTCTAAATCATAGTTTGTTCTTTGTTCTAAACGCTGTGCTTCTAATAATTTATTTTCTTTACGCAATTCTTCTAAACGTTCTTTTAATTCTTGTTCAATTCGTTCAATTGCAACTTTCATTTTTTCTTCACGTGTTACGAAGTGGGAAGCTGGATAAAATAGGAAATGTTCTCTTTCTGCTATAACTTCTCCAGTTAGATAATTCACTTCTCTAATTCTATCTATTTCATCACCAAAAAATTCGACTCTTACACATAGCTCATCACGAGATGCTGGGAATATTTCAACAACATCCCCTCTAACTCTAAATGTACCACGTCTAAAATCGATATCATTTCTAGCATATTGGTTATCTACTAATTTTCTTAATAATTCATTTCTTTCCATTTCCATGCCCTTACGTACACTCACTACTAAATCCTTATATTCTTCTGGATTTCCTAAACCGTAAATACAACTCACACTCGCAATAACAATAACGTCATTACGTTCAAACAATGAACTTGTAGCTGAATGGCGCAATTTATCTATTTCATCATTGATAGATGCATCTTTTTCTATGAAAGTATCTGTTTGAGGCACATACGCTTCAGGTTGATAATAGTCATAATAACTTACAAAGTATTCAACACGATTTTCAGGGAAAAACTCTTTAAATTCACTATATAATTGCCCGGCTAACGTTTTATTATGAGCAATAATCAATGTCGGTTTACCAACTTCTTTAATTACATTACTCATCGTAAATGTCTTACCAGTACCAGTAGCACCTAATAATGTTTGGTGTCTTTTACCGTCTTTAATACCCTTTACAAGAGATTTAATTGCTTCAGGTTGATCGCCTTGCGGAGAGTATTCAGAATGTATTTCAAAAGGAATATGTTGCATAGTAACCTCCTAATTTTCTCAAATATATAAATATATTTTAACAAATTTTTGTAAAAATAACCAAACATTTGTTCGTTCTAAGTTTATAAAAATACAAATAAGAGGAAAAATCACATTGATTTATCCTCTTATCTATCTTGATTCAATTTTATCTATTTTGAGTGCGTCCACGATATAATAACCAGCGACTAGACTGATAACATCTAACACAATAATCAACTCATCATGAAAGAACCCTTTGTAAACTGATGCACCGATAATAACTGTTGCAATCAGTAATCCAATCCATTTATTTTGAGTGATTTGTGTCAAAACTATAACCAGTAAACAAGGGAGGAACAATGCTAGAATTGGCCAAATCATTCAATTCGTTAACTCCTTTTTGTTTCACGTTTTTCAAGAATTGTCATTGTCGTTTCTTTTAATTCAGAACGTGGAATAAATTTTTCTTGTAACATTTCCGGTATAATATTTTGAATAAAATCTTGTACTGATGATAAATGATCGAATTGCATAATTGTTTCTAATGAGCTTTCGTAAATTTCAAAAAACAAAGGTTCAGGGTTTCGTTTTTGAATTTCTCCAAAAGATTCATAAAGCAAGTCAATTTTATCAGCAACACTGAGTATTTGTCCTTCTATACTATCATCTTTACCCTCTTGTAGTCTATGTCTATATATACTTTGATATTCTTCAGGAAATTCTTCTGTTATAAACTTTTCTATCATTTCTTCTTCAACTTGAGAAAATAATTTTTTCAATTCATACGAAGCATATTTTACAGGTGTTTTAATATCACCAGTGAATATTTCTGGATAATCGTGGTTTAATGCTTTCTCATATACAAGCTTCCAATTAATTTCTTGGCCATTTGCTTCTTCAACTGTAGCTAAATATTGTGCTATTTTAGTTACTTTAAAAGAATGTGCTGCCACATTATGGTCTTGAAATTTGAATTTTCCAGGACATCTTACTAATTTCTCTAAATCTGTTAAACTTTTAAAATATTGGTGTACCCCCAAATTAATGTTCCTCCTTTAATTGTAAGACTAAGTTATTTAGTGTTTTTTCGGACAATTCTCCTAAATATACTTTTTCTACTTTCCCTTCTTTATTCACGAAAAGTGTTGTTGGTATATTATAAGATTTAAACTTTTTCAAAAAGTCTTCTTCTGCTACATATATATCATAATTTACATGAACGTCATCAATAAGTTGTTGTGCTGGTTTTCTTTTATCTTTAACATTTAAACCTATCAGTTCCACATCTTTATTAGAATGCTTAGCGTATTTAACAAGCTCGGGCATTTCTCTCTTACAAGGATCGCACCATGAAGCAAATAAATTAATAACTGTAATTTCATTTTTAGAAGTTACTTTTTTTAATTCAGTTGGTTCAAGTTTATCAAAAGTTTTCACTTTTTCATCATTAACATTTAAACCAGTTGCAGGATGACTATTTTGAAAAGTTTGTTCGCCCTGTTGTTCTTGAAATTGTTCTTTATTTTGAAACTTATTTACGTCTATCACTTTATATATACTTATTCCTATAATACTCATTAAAATTAATACTAGTATGATTTTTAACCATTTTTTCATTACTTCAAACCTCTTCAGCTTAATTTACATTTATTATATCAACTAAAGTTATAAAAAAAAGCAAATAGTTTAAATTCATAATTGAATTAACTACTTGCTTGTACATATTTAACTAAAATGACTAATGTATATAGTTGTATGCTTTAGCTGCAGAAGCTGAAATTGTTCGTGAAGAAACAACTCCTACACCTTGATAGTTCATCTCTGATACTTGTAGAGAACCATCAGAGTTAACATTTTCAACGTATGCTACATGACCGTAGCCACCAGCTGTAGATTGTAATATAGCGCCTGCTGAAGGAGTATTGTTAACTGTATAACCAGATTGTGCAGCTGCATTAGCCCAGTTGTTAGCATTTCCCCAAGTGCTTCCAATATCAGGGCGTTTACTAAATGCATAGTAAGTACATTGACCTGAAGTATATAAATTAGCCCCGCCACCTGTTGATGGTCTGCTATACGATACTGCAGTAGTTGGCGATTCATTATTAAACGTTGGTAAAGCGTATGCTTGGTAGTCTTCAGTATTATACTCACTACCAGTTGAAGTTTGCTCAAAAACATATCTTAATAAGCTTTCTTCTTGAGCTGATGCTTCAGGTGCGTTAATTGAAACAGTAGTTGGTTCTGCAGTAGCTTCATCGCCAGATAATTGAGCGTCTGCTGATACTAATAATGGTTTACCAACTAAAATAATATCTGATGACAAGTTATTCCATTCTTTTAATTCTGATACAGTTACGTCAAATTTTTTAGAGATTTTATTGAGTGTATCGCCTTCTTGTATAACATAAACGTCATCTTTTAATACTTTTATATTTTGTCCTACTGAAACTTCAGTAGAAATTTTATTTAATTCTTTAAGATTTGAAATAGAAGTCCCATATTCCTGTGCGATAGTTGCTAATGTTTCACCTTCTTTAACTTCATGCTCTGCAGCAAAAGCTGTTGTTTGTACTAAAGATGTTAAAGCTGTAACAGATGCAAACGTAACTAATGTCTTCTTCATGATGGTTAAATCCTCCTGAGATTTATATGTTTTTATTTATATTTATATTAATTTGAGTTTCCCTCAACTATTACTGGAAATATAATATCATAAAATCATCGCACAAATTCCTTTGTTACATATTCGTAATATAAACGTTACCTTTCTATAATTTAAATTAAAAATATCTATAAAGATTATTATGACAGTCTTAATAGCTAGTATTAAATAATATTCATAATATAATATCGTCAAAAAAAAATCATTGTCGATGGAGAATTTATCCAAAAACCATTTACCAATTCTTATTTCATTAAAATACAATGTAACAATTATAAAAAAAAGAAAAATACAGAGTTATAAGTTTTCGTAACTTATAACTCTGTACTTTATTTTTGTTCTGCTAACCATTTTGCTACTTCTTTAGCTTCTTTTTCATCAACTACTTTACTCGGCATACTACCTTTACCTTCATTGATAATTTTCTCTATATCTTGTTCTGATAGTTTAGAACCTACATTTTTCAATGATGGACCAGAAGCACCTTCTAAGTCTTTACCGTGACAGCCGACACAAGAATTATTTTTAAAAATCTTTTCCCCTTGAGAGCTATATTCTTCAGATTTACTTTCGTCCGATGAAGAATTTCCACATCCAGCAAACACTAATGAAGAAGCCGCAACGATTGAAATAATGCCCGTTTTAAATCTCATGTTTTACACCCCATATTAATATATAATCACATTAATATTTTACCATGATTGTGTTTATTTTAAAACGATATTGTGTATTTTTTCACAAAACCTTAACTATTATGTTCATCAAAAAAATCAGGTGAATTTCTTGTTATTTAAGAATTTCACCTGATTTTTGTTTACTTTATTTTATGATTGCTCGTTTAATTGACTACGTAAATATGCATCTATAAACGGATCAATTTCTCCGTCCATTACTGCACTTGTATTTCCTGTTTCTTCATTGGTTCTATGATCTTTAACCATCGCATATGGATGGAATACGTAAGAACGTATTTGACTTCCCCACCCAATTTCTTTCTGCTCGCCTCTTATTTCATTTAAAGCAGCAGCTTGTTCTTCTAATTCTCTTTGATAAAGTTTAGCTTTTAACATTTTCATTGCTTGCTCTCTGTTTTTAATTTGAGAACGCTCATTTTGACAAGTAACAACGATGCCTGTTGGTTGGTGTGTAATACGCACCGCTGAATCAGTAGTATTAACGTGCTGTCCACCTGCACCGGATGCTCTATAAGTGTCTACTGATATATCTTCAGAATTAACTTCGATTTCAATTTTTTCATTATTAAATTCTGGTGTAACTTCACAAGAAACAAATGATGTATGTCTTCTTCCCGAAGAATCAAATGGAGAAATACGTACTAATCTATGAACACCTTTTTCAGCTCTTAAATAGCCATAAGCATTGTGCCCTTTAATTAATAAAGTTACACTTTTAATTCCTGCTTCATCACCATTTTGGTAATCTAATGTCTCAACTTTAAAGCCTTTATGTTCAGCGAATCGTTGATACATTCTGAGTAACATAGAACCCCAATCTTGAGATTCTGTTCCGCCAGCACCAGGATGTAATTCTAATATCGCATTATTCTCGTCATGCTCTCCATTTAATAATAGATTCAATTCAAATTGTTCTATATCTTTATTAATTGTTTTTAAGTCAGACTCTAAAGCTTTATGCATATCTTCGTCATATTCTTCTTGTAGTAATTCAATCGTTGTATACAAATCTTCAATTTGATTTTCTAAATTATAAAAATCATTTACAACTGACTTGAGTGCATTATTTTTATTAATAATTTCTTGTGCTTTATTCTGATCATCCCAAAAAGAAGGATCAACCATCATTTCTTCATATTCTTGTATGTTTGTCTCTTTATTTTCTAAGTCAAAGAGACCCCCTGATGTTTAATAATTTTTCATTATGCTTATTTAAAATCTGTTTAATTTCCGTTAATTCCATAATTTAACTCCTTTACGCTTTACCGTGACAATTTTTATATTTTTTGCCGCTTCCACAAGGACAAGGGTCATTTCGACCTACTTGTTCATCTTTAACAATCGGTTTAGGTTTTACTTTTTCTTTACCGTCGTTTGCTCCAACGTGTTTAGCTTCACCAATTTCAACTTGTTGACGTTCTACTTGTTCACCGCGGTCAATTGTAGCTTTTAAAATATACTTACTTACTTCGTCTTCAATGTCACTTAACATTGTTTCAAATAATTCTAAACCTTCATTTTGATATTCACGCAATGGATTTATTTGACCATAAGATCTCAAGTGAATACCTGTACGTAATTGATCCATCGTATCGATATGATCTGTCCATTTACGGTCTATCGTTCTTAATACAATCATACGTTCAAATTCAGACATTTGATCTCCGAATTCTTCTTGTTGATGTTTATATTGGTCTTTAATTTTCTCAAGTACAATTTCTTGGATATCTTCATAGTCTCTTCCACGGATATCATCTGCTTTAATTACACCAGGTTGTAGATAAGAATCTTCGATATATTGAACAAGTGCTTCATAATCAATATCATCTTCATTAGCTGATAAATGATAGTTTATACCACGTTCAAGAGAAGATTTAATCATACCTTTAACGATATTTTCGACATTATCATTTTCAATAATATCATTACGTTCACCGTATATAATTTCACGTTGTTGTCTTAAGACATCATCATATTCTAATAGACGTTTACGAGCATCAAAGTTATTACCTTCAACACGTTTTTGAGCAGACTCTACCGCTCTTGAAACCATTTTTGATTCAATAGGTGTATCATCATTCATACCTAGTCTGCCCATCAATGATTGCATGCGTTCAGAGCCGAATCTCACCATTAATTCATCTTGTAACGATAAATAGAATCTACTTTTACCAACGTCACCTTGACGTCCAGAACGACCTCTTAATTGGTCATCAATACGTCTAGATTCATGTCTTTCTGTACCGATAACTGCTAGTCCACCTAATTCTATAACGCCTTCGCCTAGTTTAATGTCTGTACCACGACCAGCCATGTTTGTCGCGATTGTAACAGCACCTTTTTCACCAGCGCTTTGAATAATTTCCGCTTCACGTTCATGGTTTTTCGCGTTTAAAACATCATGTCTTACGCCTTTTTTCTTCAGTAAGTTCGAGATATATTCACTCGTTTCAACTGCTACTGTACCTAATAGTACTGGTTGACCTTTTTTGTATAATTCGATGACATCTCTAACTACAGCATCAAACTTACCTTTTTGAGACGCAAATATCATATCTGCTTCATCTTTACGTTGAATAGGTCTATTAGTAGGAATTTGAGTTACAGTCATATTATAAATGTTTCTAAATTCTTCTTCTTCCGTCTTAGCAGTACCTGTCATACCAGATAATTTATTGTACATTCTAAAGAAGTTTTGGAATGTAATAGAAGCCATTGTTTTAGACTCATTTTGAATTTCTAATCCTTCCTTAGCTTCAATAGCTTGATGCAATCCATCTGAGAAACGACGGCCCGGCATTGTACGACCAGTAAATTGGTCAACAATCATTATTTCACCGTCTTCAACAACATAGTCCTTGTCTTTAAACATCGTACGATTTGCTTTTAATGCAATGTTGATATGATGCATTAAGTTTACATTTTTAACATCGAACAAGTTATCTATTTTAAACATGCGTTCTGCTTTATCAATACCTTGTTCAGTTAACGTAATCGCTTTTGTCTTTTCATCATACGTAAAGTCATCTTCATCTTTTAACATTTTAACGAAAACATTTGCTTGAGTATAAAGTGTCGTAGATTTTTCTGCTTCACCAGATATGATTAACGGTGTTCTCGCTTCGTCAATTAAAATAGAGTCGACTTCATCGATAATCGCAAAGTTTAATGGTCTCATTACGCGGTCATCTTTGTATGTGACCATGTTATCTCTTAAATAGTCAAAGCCTAATTCATTATTCGTACTATACGTAATATCTGCAGCATATGCCGCTCTTTTTTCTTCTGTACTTAAAGAATTTAAATTCAAGCCTACAGATAAACCTAAGAAGTTGTATAGTTTTGCCATTTCTTCACTTTGGAAACTAGATAAATATTCGTTTACTGTAACAACATGTACCCCTCTGCCACTCAGAGCATTTAAATATACAGGCATTGTTGCTGTTAACGTTTTACCTTCACCAGTTTTCATTTCTGATATATCACCACGATGAATTGCAATACCACCCATAACTTGTACTTTAAATGGTGTCATGCTAAATACACGTGTAGAAGCTTCTCTTACGATTGCATATGCTTCTGGAAGTATTTTATCTAGATACTTTTCTTGTTTTTTATAATCTTCTATCTCTGCCAATTCTTTTTGGTATTGTACTGTCTTTTCTCTTAATTGGTCATCTGTTAGTTTTGCAATTTCGTCTTCAAAACCGATGACTTGATCTGCTAATTTTGCAAGTGATTTTACAACTCGCTTATTACCATCAGCTAATTTTGATAAAAAACCCATTTTGTTCTCTCCTTCAACTAGGAAACTAGTAATCTTACAACAATATATCATAACACTTTTATTTTTATTTTTATACTATTTAAGATTACCACCTCTTTTAACGAAAAGCTATTATTACACAAAGAAAACTGACACAGAAGTTCTGCATCAGTTTTCGGTTTATTCATTTATTGTATTGATGTTTCAATTAAACCATATTTACCGTCTTTACGTTTGTAAACTATACTTGTTCCATCTGTTTCTGCATCTGTGAAGATGTAGAAATCATGACCTAGTAGATTCATTTGTAAAACAGCTTCTTCAGAATCCATAGGTTTCAATGCGAACTGTTTAGAACGAATAATTTCTATTTCACTATCGTTTTCTTCGTTTTCCTCCGGATAACCTGGTTCAGTAGTAGCGAATATGTCTTTTTCTCGTCCTTTATCACGATACTTTCTGTTTACTTTTGTTTTGTACTTACGCACTTGTCTTTCTAATTTGTTAGTTATTAAGTCGATTCCAGCATATAAATCATCATGTTTTTCTTCAGCTCTTAAAGTAACTTCTTTCAACGGAATTGTTACTTCAACTTTACTACTTGAATCCTGATAAGTTTTAATTTTAACATGAGCTATCGCTTCCGGGACATTTGTAAAGTAACGTTCTAATTTACCTACTTTGTCCTCAATATAATTTCTTATCGGATCAGTCACTGTGATGTTTTCACCATGAATTTCAAATCTGATCATAAAGCACCGACTCCTTTAATGCGCTATTCTCTTTGTGTTTCTTCCTACTATTATTTTACCATTATTTTATCCTCTTGCAAATGTTAAGGCATCTAGTTTTCTGATTTTTCTAACAAGTAAATGCTCGGCCAATTGATGTATTGTTAGACCCGTTGTATAGATATCATCTACTAGTAATATTTTTTTATTTTCTAAGTTTATTTCGTCGATTAATTTAAATGGATTATTTTGTTCTGACCTTTCTTTTTTCGACAAGCAAGCTTGTTTTTTTCGTTCTTCTGTTTGAAATAGTTGTGTATAAGGTATGTTTTGTTTATCTAATACGTACGCAACATGATCGAAAGTTCTATTTCTTAGTTTATTATCATTAATAGGTGCTGGCACGATTAAATCGTAATTTTTAATTATCTTTCTAGGTATTTGAAATATTTCGTACAATGCTAAATCTCCAGAAAATTTATATTGATGCATCAATGTTTTAATAAAAGTTTGATAATCATAAAGTGTATGTAGTTGATTAATTAACTTATAACTTTGAGATAACCACATACAATCTAAACATTCATGTTCATCTTCTGATAATATTTTCAAACATTTTGTACATCTTCGTACATTATGATTGAACGTCAAATTTAACTGGCAAGATTGGCATATATTTTGAGATTGATTAAATAAATTCAATAAATTTATCGATTCATTTATTGAATTTTGACAGATTAAGCATTTTTTCACTTTAACCATCCTCTTTCTTTAGCAAGTTTATTCATGCTCATAATTTCTTTTCTCGCTAAGTCCATTTCTTTAGTTATCCCTTTGTTGTAACATATTACGTTTCCTGTCGGATTAGAAGTCTTTCTACCGACTCTTCCTGCAATTTGAATAATAGCACTTGAAGTAAACATATCTGTTCGAATAATTACAACATCTAACGCTGGTAACGTAACACCTCTCTCTAAAATAGTCGTTGTAAACATGATATCAACTTCGTTATTTCTTAAACGACTAACTTTCTCATGTCTTTCTGGATCTTGACTCGATACACATTCAATCTTTGAAAAGTACTGCGTATATAGTTTGAATACAGATTCCATATAATTAATATCGTGGAAAAATACAAATGTTTTTCTATTTTCATTAACTTGTCTTTTTAAAAATTTTAGTAATTTATGATTTATTTTTGTTGTCTTAACAATATTATAATGAAATTCTGGTACAGGTAGAGGGTGTCCGTGATAGCGTGCAGGTAAAGTTATTATTTGATGTTCTTTGAAAAGTGAACGCAGTTGTTTGTTAGGAGTAGCAGTTAAATAAATATGACTAGATTGTATACGAGTTGCTTTACTTATCGTTGTCATTAACTGATTGTCCATTTCTAAAGGAAATGCATCAACCTCGTCAACGATTACCACATCAAAATGTTGATAATATCTCATCAACTGATGAACTGTAGATACAATAAAGGTGCTGTTAAATTTAGCAATTTGTCCTTCATATAATAAATCTATTTGTTCATCAACAAAAGCCTGTTTCAACCTTAAATATACTTCTTTAACAACATCTACTCTTGGAGAGACAACAGCCACGTTATAACCTTTACGCCTTGCTTGAGAAATACCTTCAAAAATCATTTCTGTCTTTCCTGCACCTGTAACTGCGTGCAATAGCAATGGGGAATGTGACAAGATAGCTTCACTAACCTTTTGAGAAGCTAGTTCTTGTTGAGGACTTAATTTAAAATCTAGTTTAAAGTATCCGGGTGTCTCTTCTCTGTGACTTTCTATCACGTATATATTTTTACAACTTTGAACTTTACCAAGTTGAATACAACTTCTACAATAAATAGTTTCTTTATTACAGTGGTAACAATAATAATGATAGAACATCCTTTGATCAGTATTTGTACATTGATTACATTTATACTTATCATTAACGATTGTAACCCCTGGTAAAGTTTTTAAAATTTTTTCATCAGTAATGTCACTTAAATCATGACAAATACGGCCATAATATTTCATATTACCTCCAATAAAAAAGCACAAAAAGCATATGCTTTTTGTGCTGACATTATATTATTTTGTTAAATCGATTGGTGTTGTTGTATAGCCTACACCTAAAGAGCCTTCTCCTAAATGTGTTCCGATGACAGGACCAAAGTAACTAATAATTACATTTGCTTTTGGAAACTTTTCTTCTAGTTGTTTCTTCCAAGCAAGTGCGCCTTCTTCATCATTGGCATGTATAACACAGATTGAAACTTCCGAAGACTGGTCTATTTCTTTAGCAATTTGTTCTTCGATTCGTTTCATTGCTCTTTTTTTCGTTCTAACCTTCTCATAAGGGACAATTTTAGTATCAACAAAATGAAGTATAGGTTTCACCTGTAACATTGTGCCTACTAAAGCTTGAGCGCCATTAAGACGTCCGCCCTTTTTAAGGTTGTTTAAATCATCAACTATAAAGTATGCATTGGCTGCTTGCTTCATTTCTTCTAATTGCTTTAAAATGCTTTCAAGCGGCACATTCTCTCGAATAAGTTGACTAGCTTTCAACGTGTAAAAGCCTTGAACCATACAAGATATTTCTGAGTCAAATGGATGTACTTTTATACCTTCAACCATAGAGTTTGCAGTAATAGCACCTTGGTAAGCACCGCTAATACCACTGGATAGATGAATTGCAATCACATCTGTATATCCTTCTCTTTCCAATTCTTCTAATAACGCTACATAGTCTCCAATTGTAGGTTGAGAAGTAGTTGGTAGTTGTGTTTCATTTCTCATTCTTTTATAAAAATCTTCCGTATTTAAATCTATTAATTCTCTGTATGTTTCATCTTTAAAAATCACATTTAAAGGGATTATTTTAATTTGATATTCATCAATATAAGCCTGATCTAAATATGCTGTCGAATCCGTTATTACAGCAATTTTCATAAAATTTTTCCTCCTAGATTCTCTTCCATAAACATCATATCTAATAAACAGATATTTGAAAAGTACTTTATCTATTAAATTGCTGCTTGTGCCATTTTAGAATACTTATAAGTGTTATCTTTCTTAACAAGTGTTACGACTTCATTAAATGATTTTTTTTCATCATCTCCACCACTTTTCGGGTGAGCTGTAGTATCTACATTATAAAACACAACAACTTTATCTTTATCTTTTTCTAAAAATTTAATATTAGAAATTTTTTTATCAAATTTATAATCTTTAAGCGTATCTTGTAGAACTGACTTTTCTTCTTTGACATCTAACTGTTTTGAATCATGATCTATCGTATCAATATACTTATCTACATTACCTTCGTTTAAAGATTTCCTATTTTTCTCAATCGCATCTTTAACAGCCTTCTCTGTATCTTTATCTACCTCAATTGTTTCTTTCGGATTGCCTTTATCATCTAATAATACACCTTGGCTATCGTCTTTATCCTTCGTTTCTTGTTTAGGTTCATCTTTAGAACCACACGCCGCTAATATTAAAGTCAAAGCTATGCATAAAAATATTAATTTATTCTTCTTCAATTGATACAATCCTTTCCCGTCTAATTTCAATAGTATATAATATATCGTAACAGATAACGATGTAAAGGGAGAAGTTTTAACATGGCTGAAGGACTAATTACTATAAAAGCACCACATGAAACTGAAATAATAATAAATAAATCTAGATTTATAGCGAGTATTCACCCGGCCGAAACAGAAGAAGAAGCTAAAGCATTCATACAGCAAAAGAAAAAAGAACATCATTCAGCGACTCATAACTGCTCAAGTTACGTCATCGGACCAACTATGCTCACACAAAAAGCCAATGATGACGGAGAGCCTTCTGGAACTGCTGGTGTACCAATGCTCGAAGTATTAAAAAAGCAACAATTACATAATGTAGTTGTTGTGGTTACCCGTTACTTTGGTGGCATAAAACTTGGTGCCGGAGGACTTATCAGAGCTTACGGAAGTGCAGTAAGCCAAGTGATTAATGAAATAGGTCGTATCATTTTACTTGAAGCTATACCGTTCGAAGTCACTTTAGATTATGATCAAACGGGCCGTTTTGAATATGAATTACAACAAACAGAATATATGCTTGTTGATACAGCCTACACTGATAAAGTGAAATATACGATACACGTGATTGCCTCAGAAGAAGAAAACTTTATGAATTTCTTAGATGAAATTAATCAAGGAAAATACGAATTAAATAGAGAAGAAACTATTGCCTTACCGTTTCCATATAACAAAGAAGAAGAACGCTAAATTTAGCGTTCTTCTTTATATTTAGACCGTGTTAATAAATTGAGTATAGGTCTGTAATTAGGATGTATTAAACCTGTAAATTCTACGATTAATTCAATTGTTATTAAAATCATAATAAACATCATCAATACACCGTATGGCGGTGATAAGTATAGTATGACACTAGATATGCTAAACAATATAGCAATCATATAGATTAATACTACTGTCTGTCTATGTGTATAGCCTAAATCCAATAACTTATGATGTAAATGTGATTTATCTGCCTGTACTATGGATTGCTTATTATGTAATCTTCGAATTATAGCAAACAACATGTCTATAAATGGTACTGCTAAAATAACCATCGGGAAAAATAGTGATATTAATGTAATGTTTTTAAAACCTAATAGTGATAAAACACCAATAATATAACCTAACAACAATGCACCACTATCTCCAAGGAATATTTTTGCTGGATGCGAATTGAAAACTAAAAATCCTAATAACGAACCAATTAACACGCTACATATCATCATTATGAAAATATTTTGTTGTAATATGGCAATAAATCCAATCGTTACAAGCGCAATACACGAAATACCTGAAGCTAGACCATCTAATCCATCTATTAAATTAATTGCATTCATAACTGCGACTACCCAAAATATAGTCATAGGTATACTAAATATGCCGAATTCTATAACAATTCCAAAAGGTAATGTTATAAAGTCTAATGTAACACCATTTAATACAACTATAAGTGAAACTGCTATTTGTCCTGCAAGTTTCACCAGTGGTTTCATATCGTATAAATCATCGACTAAACCAATTAAATAAATAACAATTGCGCCTAATATAATAGGTATTATTTCATGTTCAACTGGTTTGCCCCACCATAACCCGATAAGAAAAGATAGCAAAATAACTGTTCCGCCCAATACTGAAACTGGTTTAGTATGTACTTTTCTTACATTAGGCATATCAACAGCACCTATTTTTTTAGAAAGTACAATTACTAAAGGTGTAAGTATTAAGCTCACAATCATCGTTAATAATATTAATTGCAAAGTAAACATGGATTCACCTTCATCTTATAATTGAAGAATAATGTTAATAAAACATTTCTTTAAGAATATCAAAATTTCAGCTCACATGCTATAAAAACCACTGCATCCCATATATTCCCAATTGTTTCGGTAGTAAATATTCAGCTTTTAATTCCTACAAGCTGTGAAAAATGAAACTTTTTTTCCGAAAATACTTGTTATATCGTGACAAACGTCATCTAATAGATTACAATATCATATGGCTTATAAAATGAAGGATGGTGCTATATGATACAAGCAATTATATTTAATATTTCTGTAACTATTGCGTCTTTTTATCTATACCATCGCATCCAATATAGTGAAACTAGAACCGTAAAATTTTCACAAAATTATATCACCATTCTAATGACTGGTGTTTCGATATTGTTAATATCCAACCCTATTCAATATCATGATTATGTTATCACGTTAAGCTTTATCCCGTTATTGTTCTTAGGTAGATTTACAAATTTATTTTATACCTCATTCAGTGCAGTCATCATTTTGCTAGTAGATATGTTTATATTCAACACACCATTTTTAGATGACTTACATCTACTCATAATAGCAGTAGTAGTTGGTATGATTGGTCCATTTCTTAAACAAAGTGATTTTGTTAGCATACAATTATTATATTTAATCAGTATCCTTATTATTGTTATTACTTTAATATTCTTAAACCCTGATTCATGGTTGAATGAATGGTTGTTTCTCGTACCAATTTCCTTTATCCTTAGTATTATTAGTGCGAGTGTTTATCGCGATATATGGATTCTTAAAAATCTTATTTCCCGTTATGAAAATGAAGAATCGGTCGATTATTTAACTGGATTAGGAAACGTAAAAGAATTCGATAGATATTTAAATAGAACAACTGAACTCGTTACTGAACAACAACAATCTATGGCATTGTTGTTAATTGATATAGATGGATTTAAAGATGTAAATGATGAATATTCTCATACGGCTGGTGATGCAGTACTCAAACAGATGTCCCAATTACTCATTAATTACTTGCCTAAAGACGTAAAAGCATTCCGTAACGGAGGAGAAGAATTTTCTATTATATTGATTGATGAATCATTAGATAGTGCGATTAAGTTAGCCGAAAGTATTAGAGATAGTGTGCAACAATCAACGTTCCATTTACCTAACAAAGACACAATAAAACTTTCTGTCTCCATAGGGGTCGGCTATTTAACAGAAGAGGATAATAAATCTAAAAGACGTGTATTTAAAGACGCGGATGATATGTTACATGAAGCGAAATTACAAGGTCAAAACAAAGTAATGTTCAATCCAATTATTAAATTATAAACTAAACATAGAATTGCCTATTGCAATTCTATGTTTTTTGTTGAATTGTTGTTATATAAGGATTATATTTTATTCATTGCGAACATGGAGGTTATTATGGAAGAATTAAAGGACTTCACAATAATAGATGAGAATAAAATAATCGATGTCGTTATGACAGCAGGACGCATCCTTTTGGAAAGCGGTGCTGAAACATATAGAGTTGAAGACACAATGGCTAGAATCGCAACGAGTTATGGCTTAGAAAATACACATAGCTTTGTAACTTCCACAGCAATTATTTTCTCATTAAATGATAGAACTAACACTAGATTGATAAGAATAGATGAAAGATCGACAGATTTAGAGAAAATATCTCTGACGAATCAAATTTCCAGAAAGATTGCAAATAACGAATTATCGATAGATGAAGCTAAATCTGAATTGATACATTTACATCATGCTGCATTACAATTTCCTTTTTGGTTAAAAGTTTTGGCAGCAGCTATTGCATCAGCATGTTTCTTACCTATGTTTGGTGGTAAACAACCTGATGTTATCCCTTCATTTATAGCTGGTGGTACTGGGTATTTAACAATGGCAATTGTACATAATACGATACGCATTAAATTTTTTACTGAATTTATTAGTTCATTAATTATAGCTACAATAGCTACAATAAGTGTCAATTTCTTTTACGGAGATAATTTAAGTTTAATTACCATTGCCTCTGTTATGCCACTTGTACCAGGTGTTCTTATTACAAATGCAATAAGAGATTTGATGGCTGGTCAATTATTAGCTGGTATTTCTAAAGGTGTAGAAGCGGCTTTAACAGCATTTGCAATCGGTGCTGGCGTAGCAATTGTATTATTACTAAGTTAAGGAAGGTGCTATGAATGTTAGATTATATTTATCAAATACTATTAAGTTTTACTGCAACATTATTCTTCTCTGTCATTTTTAATGCACCTAGAAGACTTCTAATTGCTTGTGGTGTTGTTGGCGCCATAGCTTGGATGATTTATACTGTTTCTTTAGACTTCGGTATTGATAAAGTTCAAGCTTCGTTCTACGGGAGTTTCACTTTAGCTATCATGAGTCATATCATGAGCCGCTACTATAAACGTCCTATGATTATTTTTATAGTAGCTGGTATTATTCCTTTAGTTCCCGGTGGTTTAGCTTATGATGCCACTAAAAACTTAGTTATTAATAATTATGATGTAGCTATCAATACGTCATTACAAGCTACACTAATATCTGGAGCTATTGCGTTTGGTATTTTAAGTTCAGAAATTGTCTTCCAAATTTACATTCGTACTAAGCAATTTTTTGCTTCTAAGAAACAAAAAAGCGTATAATAAGTAAAGTAAATAGAAGTAAAAGGGAGAGAATAATGTGAAACAACGTCTAATTGATCGATTAGAAAGATATGTAAAGATAGACACACAAGCGGATCCAAATAGTACAACAACACCTTCTACTGAAAAGCAATGGGATTTAATTAAACTTCTTGAAGAAGAAATTAAAGCACTTAACCTTGAAGTAACAGTAGATGACAAAGGGTATTTAATGGCTACATTACCATCTAATACCGATAAAAAGGTTCCTACTGTTGGTTTATTAGCACATATTGATACATCACCTGATTATAATGCTACAAACGTTAATCCAGTAATTGTAGAAAATTATAACGGGGAAGATATTCAGTTAGGTCAGACAGAAAAAGTGCTTAGCCCAAATACTTTCCCACAATTAAAAGATGTTATCGGGCATACATTAATGACAACTGATGGCACATCATTGCTAGGTGCAGACGATAAAGCTGGTGTCGTAGAAATTATGGAAGCTATTATTTACTTAATTGATCATCCAGAAATCAAACACGGTGACATTCGATTTAGCTTTACGCCTGACGAAGAAATTGGTAAAGGGCCACACAACTTTGATGTAGAACGTTTCAATGCTGACTTTGCTTATACAATGGATGGCAGTTTAGAAGGCGAACTACAATACGAAAGCTTTAATGCAGCTATGGCTGTTGTAGAAGTTAATGGTGTCAATGTTCATCCTGGTTCAGCTAAAGATGTTATGGTCAATGCTAACACGTTAGCAATGACTTTTAATGAACAGTTACCAGCTGATGAAGTACCTGAACATACTGAAGGATATGAAGGCTTTTACCATTTAATGCAAATGGAAGGTAACGTTGAAAAAGCAACATTACAATATATTATTCGTGACCATGACAAAGCACAATTTGAGCGTAGAAAAAATCATTTGTTAGATATCGCCAAAAATTTAAACCACCATTATGATGAAGAACTGATTAAAGTTCAAATCGATGACCAATATTATAATATGGGTGAAAAAATCAAACCTCATCCTGAGCTAATCGATATACCTGAGAAAGTGATTAAATCTTTAGGTATTACACCTGTAATAGAGCCGATTCGTGGTGGTACTGATGGTTCTCAACTTTCTTATATGGGCTTACCTACACCAAATTTATTTACTGGTGGCGCTAATTTCCATGGACCATTTGAATATGCGTCTATTGATGTTATGGAAAAAGCAGTGCAAACAATTGTAGGTATCCTATCTGAATTTGAAAAACAATCTTAATTCAAAATAAATAAGCATATCACTTAACTGATTATTTCAGTTTGTAAGTGATATGCTTATTTTTTATAAGATCTACGATTTTGTTCGTGCATTCTTGCCTAGGGTATGGTTCGAGCCTGTAGTCTCTCACTCATACGATTCCCTCAGGCGTCAGCACTTTACAAAATCGTAGAAAACATTGCGCTAACGGGCTTGTTTACACGCACTAGCCCGTTAGAAAATGTAACGAGCTTGTCTCAAATTTCTTGCACGTTAGAGGCCCCACTCTCTTATTATTCATTAAAAATAATGAAATACTCACGCTTACATAACAAAAATCCGAAACATTTGTTATGTTCCGGACTCTTAATTATAAATTGCTTTTCAATAATCTTAATGCTTGTGTCGTTAAATGTCTTAAGGCTATGCCCATTTCTAATTCAGTCATCGTATATTGATCTTTGTTTAGTACTTTAAACATTGCTGTGACTTCTTGTTCAATATATTTATCGAATTTTTCATCTGTTGCACAAACTGCGATATTAACTTTATTGTGTTTATGACATAATTCTGCAATTCTTACTGAAGTCGTCTCGAGTAATTGTTGGTTCGGTTTTAAACCTTCCCCAAACACAACAAAATCAGCTTGCTCAATTAATTGGTCTAAGTATGTCAGTTCGTTAACAACATCTCCACCAGTTACAAGTTCGCCATCCCATAGACAATTTAACATAGCAGCTATACCGCTACCAGATCCGCCTCTTTCTTCTTTACCTAATAATGTTTTATGCTGACTCTTAAACAGTTCACTTATATACCATAAAGCATTATCTATATCTGTAGCCTCTTCTAACGAGATATGATTTAATTCACGTTCTTTCATAACTCGACTACTTTTACCATAATATTTAGATTCAAAATCTGTAATGACTTTAATTTTTTTATCTTTCAAACGTTTATCTAAATCATATAAGTCTATTGTTCTAATATATTTAATCCATTTAGCGCCCTTGCTTAAATCTACTAAAGCACCTTCAGCATCATAAAACTTTGCGCCAAGTGCTTGAATCATGCCTAGACCACCATCATAACTTGCAACGTTACCTACTGATATAATCATTTCATTAGTATTTTCTTTAAGCGCTTCATTAAGCATTTCACCTAAACCGTAAGAAGTGGTTTCACTTGGTCTAATTGTTTCTTCATTTGAAGTTAACACTTCACCCGCTTCTATAACCGTTATGTTATTACCAGTAACTGCATAAACTGATGTCTTAGGGTTCATATATGCATCATGATGATCTACCGAATATTTCGTGCCTGATTGCCATAATAATATTGAATCAATAACTTCTCTTTGACCATTAAATAAAGGTACTTGCACTATATCCGCTTCATTAAATTGAGACTTTATCGCTTCTTCTACAAATCTATTTGCATGATAACTTGATAAAATACCATCAAATTCATCCATCGCAACTAATACTCTCATATTTTTCACCTCATGCTTTTTATCATAATTCATTATACTGTTTTTTTCTCTATTTAACAAAAAAACAAACAGTCAATATGACTGTTTGTCTTATATCATTATTACTCTTCTGCTTTCGATAAACTTGCTACTGTGATATTATCATGACTTGCATCCCACTCGGCATTCCCGTTTATAAAATAAAAAGCCTGTGGTGATTCATGTTTGACGCCAGTTTTGTCAGCTATATAATCAGATAATTCTCTTTCTTCTTGAACAATTAAATAATAACCGTCCATGTCTCTTTCATATAAGAATTTATTAAATTGATCATACGCACTTGCCGAAATAGGACAAGTACTGCTGTGTTTCATTACAAATACGTTTGGGTTATCATTGAGTACTTTTTCAAATTGATCGATGGAAGTTAATTTCACGACCATTTTAATTCACCTCTATCATAATTTAACCAATACAATTGAACACTATAACATCATTCGTTTTATATGGCAAATTCTATTTTTATCTTAATTATGTTTACCCGCATTCTTTGATATTAACCACTAGTTAATTTTGATATACTATAATTACAATAAGGAGGTGCTTTATTTGACCAAAAATGTAACACCTACCCTCATTAAGAGATGGGGAATGATTGATACGATTAATGCATGTTTACTTATTATTTCTATTCTGTTTTTATTCGATTTTAAAAACCAACCTGCATTATCATATATCTTAATTATCGCATTTTCGATTTGGGTTATCTCTTTAGTAGGTAAAAATATATACTTATCTCAAACTAAGAAGAAAGAATCCACCGTTAAAAAAGAAGAATAAAAGAAACACACCGATACAGAATAAACTTTTATTCTAATATACGGTGTGTTTTATTTTTCTAATCTATCAATAGCTTTATCATACTTCTCATCTTTTCCTAAGTACGTAACTTTACTGTTAAAGTCATCAGGGGCTTTTATTTTTTGAAGTTTTTCTTCAATAATAATACCTTTTTTTCGTTCCTTATAATAATCACTTAAAGTGTAATACATTTCAATCTGAGATTGCCTCATTTGATTCACTCTATTGGATTTAATATTTGTTTGATTAAGAGCTTTTACATACTTAGATATACTCGGAATGATTTTATCATGGATATATTGTGATTTCTCTTTCACACTATGCGCTTCATTTAAATACTTAGCTTTATTATTTAAATCGTCACTATTTTTATCTATTACTGATACTAACGCTTCATAATCATCTTTATCTTCAGAGCTATCTTTAGCTTTACTAGCATTTTTTTCAGCTACTGCTTTATTTTTCTCAAATACCTCTGTATATTCTAATATTTTCTCATTAGATCTGATAGATTTTTCGAATAGCGATATATATTCATTTAGCTCTGAAATAGAGTCTTCTCTCTTTTTAACATTGCTAACGTAAATATTATGTGCATCTTTTACTTCTTGTGTACTCGGCTCGATATTCTCAGCTTGTTTTTTAAGACTCTTAACTTCAGGTAAGACTTCTTTATCAAGTTCTTTATGAAGCTTATTCAATTCTTTATGTTTTTCAGCTGTTACTTCAGTGCCTACTAGTTGATCTAATTTATCTAAATTTAATTGATTAATATTATCAAGAATTGTGTCTTCTTTTTTATAAATAGGTTTCATATCTCTTTTATACTTTTTAAGATCTGAATTTACCTCATTACTACAAGCTGCAATAATTAATACAAGTACAAATAACATTAAGTAGAGTAATTTTATTTTCATCATTGCACCTCTGTTTCACTTGTATTATACATAATATCATGGATAATTAAAATGTTATATATTATATTCTTATTATTGATTAATGGAAGTGTTATTATGTTAAAAAGACCTCAACCGTTCATTCAATTACAATCAACAAAAAATTTTAAAGCAAAATATATAAAAATTCAACAACTATTGTTTAGCCTTTTAAATACACCTATACAAGATGTTTATCATATAGGTGGCACGAAACAAACCCGTTATACAACTGAACCTATCTTAGATGTACTTGTTACCGTGCGTTCATTACATGATATTACTAGCTTAGATGAGAAGAGATTAAACTATCACAACATATATAGATTACACCACTCTTATAAGAAGAAAATTATGATGGCTCAATTTAAAGATATGATTACATTAAGACAAATTGTGCGTATACATATTGTTGAACAAAACAGTCAAATGTTATATGATTATTTAACTGTAGATGAACTTTTAAATCACGACAACTCAGTTATAGACTCATTTCAAAGTTTTAAAACAAACACTATAAATAACAATAAAAGTGTAAGAGAATATGAGAACAATAAGCAACAATGGTTTCAACAACTTATTGAAAAACATTGCTCATAAGCTATTCGCTTAAACTGGAAAATCTTGATATAATATTTTTAAGAGCACAGTAAAGAAAGGACGTCGAACGGTGAATAACCCTACAATTTTGGAGGATTTATCAAAATTTCTCCCTAAATCATTAATTAAGGTGAATGAACCTTTAAAAAAATATACTTTCACAAAAACAGGTGGAAAAGCAGACTTTTACTTATCCCCTACTTCATATACAGAAGTTCAAAAAATAGTAGAATATGCATACCTTAATCAAATTCCTTTAACGTTTTTAGGGAATGGTTCTAATATCATCATTAGAGACGGGGGTATACGTGGTATTGTAATCAGTTTATTACAATTCAATCAAATTCACGTTCGTGACGGTTGTATAACATGCGGAAGCGGCGCAGCGATTATAGATGTATCAAGACGTGCAAGAGACCATCATTTATCAGGATTGGAATTTGCATGTGGCATCCCCGGTTCTGTCGGTGGTGCAGTCTATATGAACGCAGGAGCTTATGGTGGCGAAGTTAAAGATTGCATTGATTACATTAAAGCTATAGATGATACAGGCAAGCTATATACAATACAAAGCGATGAACTTGAACTTGGTTACAGAACAAGTATTGTTCAACGTCAACATTTAGTTGTACTTGAAGCAACTTTCAAATTACAGCCGGGAGATATAAAGACAATACAAGCTACAATGGATGATTTGACGCAAAGAAGACAAGATAAACAGCCTTTAGAGTATCCATCGTGTGGCAGTGTTTTCCAAAGACCTCCTAACCACTTTGCAGGTAAATTGATACAAGATGCTGACCTACAAGGCCATAGAATAGGCGGTGTAGAAGTATCAACTAAACATGCTGGTTTTATAGTAAATGTAGATAACGGAACAGCTACTGATTACGAAATGATTATTGAACATGTTCAAAAAGTCGTTAAAGAAAAGTTTGACGTAGAGCTGAAACGTGAAGTACGCATTATTGGAGAACCAACAGATCAATTAACAAATTAAAACAAACACTTCAGTGAAACGTATAAGCAGCCAACAAGACAAAATATTGTCTTGTTGGCTGCTTTTTCAGATATATAAATACTCCTAATCCATTAGTTAAATAAACTTAGGATTAGGAGTATTCTTTTTAAGCTGGGGCATTAAAATATCTCAGCCTTATTTCTTATTCTAAACCTTTAGCAACTTCGTCTACTTGTTTTTCAGTAGTTCTTACGCCACCTGAAGCTAAGTACCATAATTGTGGATCAACGTTTACAACTTTGTCTTCTTTAATTGCTGTAACATCTTTGATAACGTCGTTTGATAATGCTTTGTTAGCACTTTCTTTTCCGCCAATCGCTTTACCTCTGTCCATGGCATAGATGATGTCAGGATTCTTTTCAGAAATATATTCGAAGCTTACTGGTTGGCCATGTGTGCTTGCTTTTAAGTCTTTATCGACTGGTTTTACATCCAATACGTCAAAGATTAAGCTACCAAATCTTGCACCTGGACCATATGTAGATAACTCACCTTCGTTAGCTAATAAGTACATTGCTTTTTTATCTGATTTATCAGCTTTTGCTTTAACATCTTTAATTTTCTTCTCTAAGCTCTTGTTTAATTCTTTTGCTTTATCTTCTTTATCGAAAATTTTACCTAAATTATTCGTATTTTCTTCAACTGAGTTCAAGTAATTTTTATCATCTGCACCTACGTATAATCTTGCTGCGTCTGGAGCTGCTTTTTTCAATTCATCTTGTACTTCAGTTCCTGCAGTACGACCAGAGAATAGAATTAAGTCTGGGTCAATTTCTGCAATTTTATCGTAGTTTACTTCTTTAACTGAGCCAGTGTTTACAAATTCGTCACCTTTGAATGTGTCTAAGAATTCAGGTAATGAAGCGCCGCCTTCACCTTTAGGTACACCTTTAACTGCATCTTTTGCACCTAATGCTTCAACTGTATCTAAAGTACCATAATCTAATACAACAACTTTCTTAGGATTAACTGGAACTTTCACTTTCTCTTCTACTGTCTTAGCATCACTGCCATCTTTCTCTTTACCACGAACTTGATATTTAGATTCGATTTCTACTGTTTTAGAATCACTCTTAGTATCGTCTTTTGATGACTTTTCCTCTTTACTACTTGAATCATTACCGCATGCTACTAATACGATTGATAATACTGCTATTAACATAAAACTAAATACTTTCTTCATGAACTAAACTCTCCTTCTTATATATAATGATGTAAAAACAGTGCACAAATAAATAATTACTTACTTGCAAATATCAAGCATCACTCCTTTCAATGTAAAAAGACTATATTGCTAAAGTTTGAATTTCTTCTGCTTCAATATATTCATTATCAAAGTAAACACAAATGCGTTGTCCATTGATCTCTTCGATTTTAATATCTAAATCATATATACCACTTAGAACAGGTTCTTCTATTACATCATCTTTAGATCCTGCTATTTCTACTTTACCTTCTTTTATGGCAATGATTCTATCTGAATAACAAGAAGCGAAATTGATATCGTGAATCACGAGTACAATCGTTTTATTCATTTCTTTTACAAGTCTTCTTAATATCTTCATAATTTGAACGGAATGTTTCATATCTAGGTTATTTAATGGTTCATCAAGTAAAATGTAATCAGTATCTTGAGCGATTGTCATTGCTATATAAGCACGTTGTCTTTGCCCGCCTGATAATTCACCTAAATATTTGCCTTGTATTTCTGTTAAACCTAAATACTCTAAAGCTTTATCAATCATTTGATGATCTTCTTTTTTCAATTTTCCTTTTGAATATGGGAAACGCCCGAAACTTACTAATTGTCTAACTGTGATTTTCAACTCTGTATGGTTCGTTTGTTTTAAAATAGATAGTTTTTTCGCCAAATCATTACTTTTCATTGAAGATATATCATGGTTATCTATTTTTATACTTCCGTTATCTTTTTCAATTAATCTACTAACCATTGCTAATACAGTACTTTTACCTGCACCATTAGGTCCTATAAATGATGTGATTTTTCCTGTTTCTATTTCGATGTCCACTTCGTCTACGACTTTATTGTTTTGATAAGCTTTCGTTAATCCTTCTACTTTTATCATGTTACATTACGCTCCTTTAATATTAAGAATATAAAGTAAATGCCGCCTATAAAGTTGATCATAATGCTAATTTCAGTGTTGCCTTCAAATAAATGTTCAACTACCCATTGGCCTAAAAATAAACTAATCCAACTAATTAAAATAGCTGTTGGTAGTATATATTTATGTTCAAACCTTTTTATAAATTCATGGGCCAAGTTCACTACAAGTAAACCTAAAAATGTAATAGGTCCAACTAATGCTGTAGAAACTGTAACAAGTAATGCTACCATTACCATCAACCATCTTGTAACTTGTGTATAATTGACCCCTAGGTTGATTGCTTGGTCTCTACCTAATGAAAGTACATCTAAATATGGTTTAATAAAGAACGCAATGATAATCATTATGATTAATACAACGCCGGATATTAAAAGTATGCCTTCATTAATTGCATTAAAACTTGCGAACATTGCACTTTGAATAGATAAGAACTCTTCTGGATCTATCATCATCTCTATAAAACTGGATAAACTTGAGAAGAATGTCCCAAATACAATACCTAATAATAAAATAAAAAATACATTTTGATCTTTAGACCTAAATAATATTTGGAATAAGAATAAACTGAATATAATCATACCGACTAAAGTCACTAAGAAATTTAAATGGTTATTCAAAACAATTGTTGAAGTAGAACCAAAGAAAAATATTAATGAAGTTTTTATAAACATATAAACAGCATCTAAACCAATAATAGAAGGTGTCAAAATTCTATTGTTTGTAATTGTTTGGAAAATAACTGTTGATACTGCAATACTTGCACCAACTAATAACATCGCGATTGTCTTTCTTACACGACTTGTTAATTGGTATTCTAAAATGTTTGGATTGATGTTATAGAACAAATACAACGCTGCTATTAAAATAGTTATAATGGATAAAAGGATGAGTTTCTGTACTGGTGTTAATTTCTTAAGCATTTTTCGAACGTCCTTTCATCAATAAAACTATGAAAATAAAGCTACCAATTACACCAATTGTTAAACCAATTGTAATTTCATATGGGAATATAATCAGTCTTCCTAAAATGTCGCATATCATAACAAACAATGCGCCTAAGATTGCAGTGTGCGGTAAAGCATTTTTAAGATGATCACCTCTGAATATTGAAATTAAGTTCGGTATAATTAATCCTAAGAAAGGCATCATTCCTACTGTTACAACAACTAGTGCTGTAATGATAGATGCAATGATTAAACCAATATTAACTATTCTATGGTAATTTAATCCTAAGTTGACACTGAAGTCCTTTCCCATACCTGCAATCGTAAATTTGTTGGCAAAAATATACGCAATTATCAATAAAGGAATACTTATGTATAAAATTTCGTATCGCCCACTAGTAATGATAGAAAAGTTACCTTGCATAAAGTTTCCTATGCTTTGAACAGCGTTTGTTCTTAAAGCAACAAAGGTTGAAAAACTAGAAACAATGTTACCAAGCATTATCCCTACAAGTGGTATAAAAATAACATCTTTGAATTGAATTCTTTGTAGGATTTGCATGAATAACATTGTTCCAAATAAACTTAGTAATGTTGCGAATAAAAGTTTAAATAATATATTCGTGTCTGGAAATAGTATCAGTGAAATTAAAACACCTAACTTTGCCCAATCCATCGTGCCTGCTGTTGTTGGAGAAACAAATTTATTTCTCGTTAACTGTTGCATAATCAGACCGCATATTGCTAAACAACTTCCTGAAATAATAATACTAACCGTTCTAGGAATTCTACTAGATACTAGTATATTTTTCTGTTCATCTGTGAGACTTAATATTTGTAAAGGTCTCACTTCTGAAACGCCAATAAATATTGAGAAGAATGTTGCGATAACTAATAATACAATCAATACATCTAAACGCATTAAAAACTTTCCCATGATACACCCTACTTCTCTTAGTTGATAACGATTATCATTATCTTTATTGTAATGAATATTCAGTTAAAATGCAATGCTATTTAAAAAAAGAGTAATGAAATTAAATTTCATTACTCTTTTATAATTATTTTATATTAATATCTTTATTCGGCATTGTATGTTGATCACGTGCTGTGACATGACTTGTGATATTATAAGTACCTTCTTCATCGAATTTATACTTTAAAGTATATTTCCCGTCTTTATTTTCTTTCACTTTTTTCATTTCAGAATTCTTTTTGTCGCCATCTTTTATGATTTCAAACATTACTTCATCAGCATCTTTTACTTTTTCTTTCCCTAATGTAACTTCAGCAGATAAGTCTACTTCTTCCCCTTTTTTCGCTTCTTCTGGTACATCTAGCTTAACTTCTAAAGCTTGAGGTTTATCAGATGAATCATGATCTGACTGCTTATGTTCTGAATGATCTTCTTTTTCTTTATTATCATTACCACAAGCAGCTAACACTGAAATAATGATTAACGATAAAAGACCCAGTAAAACTCTTTTCATATGTAACCCACCTTTTTTTTAATTCTATTCTCATTATATCTAATTAAGTAAATGTAAAATGCTCAAATATTGAAAAATATGTTAACTTTTCTATTCAAAAGCTAAAATAACACTTTTATATACTTTCATTTTATATGTTTTCACCTTAAATAAAAAGGTCTTATAAAGTATAGGATACAAAAAACTGTCACTAAAGTTTTGCACTTTGCGACAGTTTTAAGAAAGTAATAATTACTTTTATTTAATTATTGTTTTTAGTTTTCATCGAAAATAAAATCTTCATCTGTTAAAGGTTCAACATTTAGTGCTAATACATATCCATCACCTTTAACGCTGAAAAAGTCATGGTTCTTAGTGCTTGTATCTAAAGCATTTTCGATAATAGGGTTGAATGATTTTTCTTCATAATACGGTTCGAAACCTAAGTTAGCTAACGCTTTATTCGCATTATATGCAACGTAATTCATAACGTCCTCTGTTAACCCAATTTCATCATAAAGCATTTTTGTATATTCATACTCATTTTTGAACAATAGCTCTAGCATGCGGTACATTTCTGTATCAGCCTTTAATTTCTCATCTTCAGTTAATTCGTTTCTTAAACTTTGTGCATCTAAACCAGTAAATACACCATGAATAGATTCATCAAGTAATATTTTACGAATAATTTCTCCAGAAGTTGTCATGCGACCTTGTCCTGCTAAATATAATGGATAATAGAATCCTGAGTAGAATAAGAAAGTCTCAAGGAACACACTCGCTACGCGAGCCATATATTGATCATATACTGACGCGTCTTTAGACCATAATTTATGATAATTGCTCAGAATGATATCTGATTTATATTTTAAATGTGGTTCTTCTACTACCCACTTATCTAGTAATTCATTCGTTTCACTGGATGGTAGTAATGTTGTGAAAATATGAGAATAACTTTTCGCATGAATTTGCTCCATCATACCCATAAATGAGTAAACTGCTTTTTTACGTAAATCTTTAGTGTGCATCATAATAAGCGGCATGCCGTCGTCAGCTTGATGTGTATCTAAGCCTGTTAATCCAGCCAATGCTTTCTTAAATGCATTCTTTTCAGGTTCTGTTAAAGTTTCCCAGCTTGCAATATCTTTAGAAACTTTAAATTCTGTTTCTACCCACATTTGGGAAATATTTTGACGCCAAAACATGTTTGTCATATCTTCTTGTGTATTCCAATTTACTGCCTTCATGTTAGATCTCCTATCTTATTAAAATGATTAAATTGAACAACTTGTACATTCTTCAACGCTTAATAATTTGTTACGAGTATAATAAAGTGATTTTAATCCTTTATGATGTGCATATACATATAGTCTTGAAAGTTCACGTGTTGAAATTTCAGAATTTACATATAAGATTGTTGAAATACCTTGGTCTACGTGTTGTTGAATCGTCGCAATTAAATCAATTAATTTCATTTGATCTATGTTAAATGCTGATTTGTAATACCACATTGTTTCTGGTGATAAGAATGGCATAGGGTAAAATGTTTCTGAGTTACCATATGTTCTTCTTTCAATTTGGTCAACGATTGGCATAACAGAACTTGTAGCATTTTGAACATAAGAAATACTTTGTGTTGGTGCTATAGCAAGTCTGTATGCATGGTAAAGACCGTTTTCTTTAACTTTTTCAGCTAAAGCTTTCCAATCTTCTGCAGTTGGAATATCTAATCCTTCAAATAAATCTGCTACATTATCAAATTGCGGTTTAATATCTTCTTGTGTATACTTCTCGAAATATTTTCCTGAAGCGTAATCTGATTTATCAAAATCAACGTAAGTTTCTTGTCTTTCTTTCGCTATTTCCATTGAACGCTCTATAGAATAATAGTTCATCATCATAAAGAATACATTTGCAAAGTCTTTAGCTTGTTCTGATTCATAGCCGATTTTATTTTTTGCTAAATATCCATGTAAGTTCATTACACCTAAACCAACTGAGTGTAATTCATTATTTGCTTTTCTAACACCCGGAGCATTTTTGATTTCAGTGTCATCTGACACAACTGTTAATGCATCCATACCTGTATGAACAGAATCTCTGAATTTTTTAGATTCCATAACATTTACAATATTCAATGAACCTAAGTTACAAGAAATATCACGTTTAATTTCATCTTCTGTTCCATAGTCATTAATAACTGAAGTTTCTTGCAGTTGGAAGATTTCAGTACATAGGTTACTCATTTTAATTTGGCCAATATCAGAGTTCGGATGAACTTTGTTTGCATTGTCTTTAAACATTAAATAAGGATAACCTGATTGTAATTGTGTTTGTGCAATTGTATTTAACATTTCACGTGCATCTTTAGCTTTCTTGATGATGTTAGGGTTTGCTACTAGCTCATCGTAATACTCGTCTAAGTTGATATCATCTAATGTTTTACCGTACTCACGTTCAACCGTGTGTGGTGCAAACATGTAAAAGTCTTTACCTTCTTTTGCTAAATCGAAGAATTTAGAAGGAACAATCAATCCAGTTGAGATAGTTGAAAGTCTAATATCTTCGTCTGCGTTTACTTTTTTAGTATCTAAGAATTCAAGAACATCATAGTGGAAAATGTTTAAATATACTGCGCCTGCGCCAGGTCTTTGACCAAGTTGATCTGCATAACTAAATCCACCTTCTAATGATTTAGCAACTGGTAGTACGCCTTTAGCTACACCTTTAATACCTTTAATCGCTTCGCCACGTGCACGAAGTTTCGATAAGTTGATTGCAACTCCTCCGCCAATTTTACTTAATTGTTTCGCTGTTGAATCAATAAAGTTAATAGAGTTTAAGCTATCATCTACTTCTAATAGGAAACAACTCACTAATTCACCACGTCTTGCTCTACCCGCGTTTAAGAAAGTAGGTGTTGCTGGTTGAATTCGTTGTTCAATCATTCCTTCAATAAATTGTTTCGCTTGTGCTACATTTCCTTTAGCTAAATACAATGAAACAATAATAACGTGTTCTTTATATGTTTCTAAATACTGAGATTTATCATTAGTCTTTAAGGCATAATCTTTAAAGAATTTACTTGCTGACATGTAACTTGCAAACTGAAAAGGAATAGAATCTGCAAATTCATTTATTTCTTCTAAATCCGCTTCACTATACTCTTTGAATAAATCATAATAGAAATCTTGATCAACCAAAGCATGTAAACGTTCAATTGGAGTACCAAATTGAATTGTTTTTTCTTTTACTTCTTCTAAATAAACTTCTAATGCTTCTTGGTCTTTCTCAATATCAAAGAAACCATCTTCTCTACGCTTAGTCACTTTATTATTTAATTCGATATGATTATAATTCTGTTTGTTTATCATTTTCATAAAGATTAACCACCTTTTCTCTAAATTCATCTGCTATTTCCTGATTACCATGAAGTTCAAACTTCATTAATAAAGGGACATTATAATTATTCGCAATTTCCTCACTCGCTTTTGCAAAATTATTGCCCCAGTTTCTATTTCCACTGCCAGCTACCGCTTTAAGATTTTTATGATTTACATCTAAAAATGCTTGGACGGGGTCAGGTACTTGGCCAAACCCAATTGTACCTGTGACAATTATAAATGGTTCATTTATTTCTTCTGTCTTGTTTGCTTCAGTGAGAGCCATCGTATTCGATAATCCTGCTCTTTGAATAAATCGTCTAACATTACCTGTTAAAGAAAAATAAATTATCTTCATACACTATCACCTGCCATATGTATATACTTTGTGTTTACGAATTTTTATAAATTAAAAATATAAATTTTTACATAGTTTATAACTTTTTATTCTAAATGCGTAAAACACAAGATATAGTGTTAACTTTTGTTAGTACATACTATATTATGTGATTTATTATAACATTAACGACGAGCCATAACACTCATAATACCTTAAATTTTTATAAAAAATAGGGTTGACTTTATCGATATGTCACACAAGTGTTGTTATATCAACATTTGAAAATTTCTTTATTTTACTTTCATAAATTTAAAAAATTAGAATTCCATATACTTTGTAAAGTGAGTTATGATAATATATGTTCATTGATAAAAAATGGAAGGTGTATAAAATGAATTCTACAATAAAAGGTATTCTTGCTATACTTATATCTTCTATTGGATTTAGCTTAATGGCTGTTTTCTTCAGATTGTCTGGTGATTTACCGGTTTTCCAAAAATCATTATTCAGAAATCTAGTAGCCATGCTTGTTCCAATATATATTGCTTATAAAGCACGAGTATCATTTTTCGGCAAATTAGAAAACCAACCATTGTTAATTTTAAGATCCTCTTTAGGACTCATTGGTGTTTTGCTAAATATTTATGCCATAGACCATATGGTACTAAGTGACGCAGACATGTTAATGAAATTAAATCCATTTTGGACTATTATTCTATGTGCACTATTTCTAAATGAACGCGCTAGAAAATACCAAGTTATTGCAATGATTGTCGCAATAGCAGGTGCAATTTTCATTATCAAGCCTTCATTTAATTCAGATATGACACCAGCGATTATTGGTCTATTATCAGGATTATTTGCAGCAGGTGCCTATACTTGTCTGAGACCTCTAGGTAAACGTGAAAAAGCTTATACAACTGTATTCTATTTTTCATTTTTCTCTACAGTAGTACTTATACCTTTTGTTATTTTCACGTATGAACCAATGAGCATAACACAAGTAATCATATTATTGTTATCTGGTGTTTTTGCTACTGTTGGTCAGTTCGGAATAACGATAGCTTATAGTTACGCTGCTGCTAAAGATATTTCAATCTTTGTATACGCGTCAGTTGTATTTAGTGCATTACTAGGTTTTATAATTTTCAAAGAGTCACCTGACTTATTAAGTTACCTTGGCTATATCATTATATTCCTTGCTGGGTATTATATGTTCAAAAAAGCTCAAAGAAATCCGAAACCGGAAGAATCAATAGAAAAAGGAGAATCATAAACAATGTCAGAAGGCAGAAAAAAAGAAGATTTAAAAGATATAACATTATTAGGAAACCAAAACAATCAATATTATGATCAATATAATCCAGAAGTTCTAGAAGTGTTTGATAATAAACACCAAGGCAGAGATTATTTTGTTAAATTTAACTGTCCCGAGTTCACATCATTGTGCCCTATTACAGGACAACCTGATTTTGCAGCAATTTATATATCATATATACCAAATGTAAAAATGGTAGAATCTAAATCTTTAAAACTCTACTTATTTAGTTTTAGAAATCATGGAGATTTCCATGAAGATTGTATGAATGTTATCATGAATGACTTGATTGAATTAATGGATCCACATTATATAGAAGTTTTAGGTAAATTCACACCAAGAGGCGGTATTTCAATTGACCCATATACTAATTATGGTCGCCCAGGTACAAAGTATGAAGAAATGGCTGAATATCGTATGATGAATCATGACTTATATCCTGAAAACATCGATAATAGATAACAGACCATAATTCCAATATATATAGTAGAAATTGAGACATTAGCCTCAATTTCTCAAAAACAAACGCCCAATCCGCTAGTTAAATACGGATTGGGCGTTTGTTATATTTTAATTTATAGCACTTGCTTAATACGAGTGTTTCTATAGCCTCTCAAGTATGAATATGCACTTTTTTCACCTTTCTATGCAATTCAACATATTTTTAGACGTTATAAAGAAAACGCTTACAATTATTTTAACTTTTTCACTTTCTTTATAAAGCCTGAAATGAAAGGGTTTAATTATTTTAAATAGTCATTATTGTATGAATATTATCAATATTTACCTTGTATTTTTATTAGCAAACGATTACAATTTAATATGTGCTATTTTTAAGTACAACACAATTTAATATAGTTTATAATGAGGGGAATTAAAAAATGGATAACAAACATTATTCAAAAGAGGAAATCATTCAAAGTACGCCACGTACTGGTTTTTTCGGTCATCCTAAAGGTTTATCAACTTTGTTCCTTACTGAGTTCTGGGAAAGATTCAGTTATTATGGAATGAAAGCCATCCTTGCTTACTACATATACTATTCAGTAGCTAAAGGCGGATTTGGTATAGACCAAGGTTTAGCACTACAAATTGTCTCAATTTACGGAGCACTAGTATACATGAGTGGTGTTATCGGTGGTTGGATTGCTGATAGAATTACAGGTACTCGTCATGCCCTATTCTATGGTGGTATTCTAATCATGATAGGTCACATCTTACTATCATTACCAAATAACTTTACTTTATTACTTGTCGCGCTTTTATTCTTAATCATTGGTACAGGTTTATTAAAACCGAATATTTCATCAACAGTTGGTCTGTTGTATGAGAAAAATGACCCAAGATTGGATTCAGCGTTCACAATTTTCTATATGTCTATTAACTTAGGTGCATTAATTTCACCATTAATCATTGGATGGTTACAAGTAAATGTCGGATTCCACGCAGGCTTTGCAGTGGCAGCTGTAGGTATGTTCGTTGGTTTAGTTATTTACTTTATTACGAATAAAAAATATTTAGGTTTAGCTGGTATTGAAGTACCAGATCCACTTAATAAAGAAGAGAAAGCTAGAATAACTAAAATCGTAGCGATAGTTGTGATTATTGCCGCAATTGTTTGTCTCATTTTAAGTTTATTCGACCAATTAACTTTACCTAACTTTGCAAACTTCATTTCAGTATTAGGTGTATTATTACCTATTTATTACTTTATTAAAATTACAACAAGTAAGAAAACTGAAGACTATGAGCGTTCAAGAGTGTATGCTTATATACCGTTATTTATTGCAGCTGTTGCATTCTGGATGATTCAAGAACAAGGATCTACAGTGTTAGCTCAATTTGCTGATACAAAAACTGAATTAAGCATGGCGAAACTAACTGGTGGTGCTATTGATTTCAATATTCCAGCAGCATGGTTCCAATCACTTAATCCATTTTTCATTATTTTACTTGCACCTGTATTCTCAGTATTATGGGTAAAACTTGGTAAATTTAATCCACCAACTGTTTATAAATTCGCAATTGGTGTCCTATTCGCAGGATTATCATATATTATTATGGTCATCCCATTATCAAGTGATTCTTCAATCATTCACCCAATTTGGTTATTCGGTAGTTTCTTATTAGTTACTATAGGTGAGCTTTGTCTTTCACCTATTGCACTGTCAACTACAACTAAATTGGCACCTAAAGCTTTCACTGCTCAAATGATGAGTGTTTGGTTCTTATCAAACGCGATGGCTCAAGGTATTAACGCGCAAATGGTTAAATTATATACAAGCATAAGTACGAACGATTACTTCCTATACTCTGGTATAGTAGCAATCGTAATTGCAGCATTATTAATGGTTGCAAGTCCTAAAATCAAAACACTTATGGCTGGTGTTAAATAATATAAAGGAGACCGAGACAAATTTATGTTTCGGTCTTCTTTTTATATTATATTTTTTAGAATATTCATAATATTAGAACTTATACAAATTTTATTGAATTTTTTATTTTAGAGGTTTAAACTATTCTTTAAACTTACCTAAAAATTGGGGGAGAGTTTAGAAAGGAAGCGATTTTTATGGTCAAAATGACGCGCGAGGAAATGGTTGAAACTGTTCCTCAACATGGATTTTTTGGGCATCCACGCGGCTTAGGCATACTGTTTTTTGTTGAATTTTGGGAACGTTTCAGTTATTACGGTATGCGTGCTATTTTGCTGTACTATTTATACTTCTCCGTAAGTCAAGGCGGACTAGGATTAGATAAAATTACTGCTCAGCAAATTATGGCAATGTACGGCTCACTGATATTTATGACAGGTATTCTAGGTGGTTGGGTTGCAGATAGATTACTTGGTTCGAGAAGATCCTTACTCTTAGGCTCTATATTGATTATGTTCGGTCACGTTGTATTATCTTTACCATTTGGATTGGGCGCATTTTTAATCTCTATGATTCTTATTATTATCGGGTCAGGCTTAATGAAGCCAAACATTTCTAATGTTGTAGGTGGCCTATATCACAAAAATGATAATAGATTAGATGCGGGATTTGTTATTTTCTATATGTCAGTTAATATGGGGGCTTTATTATCACCTCTTATTATTGACAAAGTACGTTTGAATGTTGGTTTCCACCAAGGTTTCTCTATTGCAGCATTTGGTATGTTCTTAGCTTTAATAGCTTACGTACTATTCCAAAGAAAAAGTCTTGGTGAAGTTGAGAACTTCCCTTCAAACCCTTTAAATCATAAAGAAAAAATTAAATACTCTAAAATATTTACATATAGTACGATAGGTATTCTTATATTATTAGGTATTTTATACTTAGTTGATCAACTTACATTTAATTCTATAAGTTTAATTGTCTTAATAGTCGGAATAGTAGTACCATTTATTTACTGGTCTATTATGTACCGAAGTCCAGATATTGATAGTACCGAGAAATCTCGATTGTTAGCTTATGTACCACTATTCTTAGCTTCAGTACTTTTCTGGAGTATACAAGAACAAGGTTCAAACGTTCTAGGTGTATTTGCTCAAGAGAAAACACAATTAGATTTATCTGTGTATGGTATTAACTTCGAAATTCCAGCTGGTTGGTTCCAATCAATCAACCCATTTTTCATCGTAATATTTGCACCAATTATTTCAATGCTATGGCAAAAATTAGGTAAATATAACCCTTCTACACCTCTTAAATTTGTAATTGGTCTTACTTTTGCAGGTGTGTCATTCATTGCGATGATGATTGCAATGTCTATGCAACAAACTGAGTTAATGAATCCTATATGGCTAATTTTAAGTTTCTTCTTATGTGTAATTGGAGAGCTATGTTTATCTCCTACAGGATCAAGTGTTTCTGTGAAACTTGCACCAAGAGCATTCTCTGCACAAATGCTAAGCTTATGGTTCTTAACTAACGCAACTGCACAAGGAATCAACGGACAACTTGTAAAATTAATAAAACCATTAGGACACCAAAATTACTTCGGTCTTATTGGTGCAATCGCAATTGTTGTAGCATTAATTGTGCTTGCTATGACACCAAAAATCAAAAAACTTATGCAAGGTATACATTAAAAGAAGCCCAATCAATAGATTGGGCTTCTTTTATCATTTATATTGAGTTTGTTAGCTTAATTCTTGTGATATTAAATAATGAAATACCACAATTACTTTATAGATTCGGATAAGTTTTTCTGTTTATTATATTCTCCATTTTCACCTAAGAAGTATTCTTCTACTTCTTTCCAATTGTATACTTTTGGCCACTTATCATAATCAATATTATGTGCTGCTGCATACATAATTGAATGATTATTAAAGCTTTCTAATTGTCTAGGATTGTCATCGATTAAGTAATCTGTATTTACAATTCCTTTATCACCGCAAAATACAAAATGTTGTGGATCAATAAATGGTAAGTGTTCTCTTAACCAAGCATATTTATCAGCAAATGATGTAGGTACGTCCATTGCAGCTGTAACGATAAAAACATCATAATATTCGTTTAATTTTCTTACAACATCTACAGCATCATCAAATACTTCTAAATCTCTGAAAAATCCATCTTCCCTAAGAATATCAGTTAAAATACCTTGGTGTTCAGGCATCATATTTCTAATTTTACTACCTTTTAGTTCTTCCATAGTAACATTTGAAGAAGTTTCTTGATTATAACGCATTAATAATTTTTTAATTGTATCAACTAACACTTCATCCATATCAATACCGATTGTTTGTTTCGCCATTATACCTTCTCCTTTTATATCTCATGTATACTATTATAACAAAGAACTTATTCACTTTCCTTTTTTATGAATTCACTTTTTCGAAAAAGGTTTCTAATACTTTAATCATTTTATCATTATGCTCACTAAAACCAACTGTAATACGAACTCCATTAGGAAACGGCCTTGTGATAAAACCTTCTTTTAATAATTGATCGTATAGTTCTTGAGGTTTATCTGTGTTTACGAATACAAAGTTTGTTTGACTGTCATATAAATGTTCTTTAAACGAAGAATTTAAGAATTTTTCAATTTCAGTTCTATTCTTGTTAGTAATATCTTTTAAATATTCTTGATCTTGTAACGCTGCGTTAGCTGCAACTGCGGATAGTGACGTTACATTGAAAGGTAGACGAACAATATCAAGTTGGTTGAGTAATGATTCATCGGCAATCGCATATCCAATTCGTTGTGATGCTAAGCCATATGCTTTAGAAAATGTTCTTAATACAACAACTTGTTTATATTTATCTAATAATTCTAAACTTCTAGGCATATCTTCAGCAACAGCGAACTCTATGTATGCTTCATCGATTAACACGATAATATTATCTGGAACTTTTTTAATAAACGATTCTAGTTCCTCGTGTGGTAAATATGTTCCAGATGGATTGTTAGGATTACAAATCCATATTAATTTCGTCTTATCAGTAATTTCTTCGTACATTGCATCTAAATCAAAATAACCATTATTAAGTGGCGTCGTCTTAACTTGTGCACGTTCAATGACGGCATGATGTTTATATTGTCCAAACGTCATATCACTCGTTAATATTTCATCATCTGCTTCTAATACTGTTCTAGAAATAATCATGATAACTTCATCTAAACCAGATCCAAAAAATATTTGTTCTTTCTTTACGTTTAAAAACTGACTCAAAGTATCTTTTACATCAAATTGTTTCACTTCTGGATAATAAAATAACTCATCTAGACTTTCTTGTATTGCATCTTTAACTTTCGGAGAAGGGCCGTACAAATTTTCATTTGAAGCAAGCTTTACCATATCCCCTTCAATGCCGTACTTTTCTTTTAGTTGCCTTGGTGATAAACCAGGCTGATAAGCCTGTAACTCTTTTAATTGTTGCTTCATATCCTATGACCTCCATATTTAAAAATAAGTGTGACATAGAAATCTAATCGTCCTCATAAAATTTCTATGTGTCACTCCGTTAAAGATAACTAGATTGAAAGACTTGATACAAGGACATTTTCAAACCAGATATCCATTGCAAATATAACATTTAAGGCTGAGTCATTTGTTTATGTCTCAGCCTCAATTAAATAATATTATAGACCTAACCATTTTCATAAATCAATGGCTTTAGTCAATTAGATTATTCTTCTTTAAATATTCTTCTGCAACTTGATATGCATCTTCATCTTTTACCGTAACACGATAATTCATTTCTTGCATTTCTTCGTCACTAATTTTACCTTTTAATTTGTTCATTGCTTTCACTACATCAGGATGCTTTTCAACAGTTTCTTTTTTCATCATTGGTGCGCCTTGATATGGTGGGAATAACTTTTTGTCATCTTCTAATACAACCATGCCATATTCTTTTAATTCAGCATCTGTTGAATATGCATCTATTAAGTCAATATCATTACTTTCAATCGCTTGATAACGTAATTTAGGTTCCATTGTTTTTACATCATTGAATTTCAAGTTGTATTTATTTTGAATGCCTTTATAGCCATCTTCACGGTCGTTAAATTCTAGCGTAAAGCCTGGTCTAATATCATCTTCAACTTTTTTCAAATCAGAAATAGTTTTTAAATTATGTTTTTTAGCATATTCTTCTTTAACTGCTAAAGCATACGTGTTGTTGTATTTCATAGGTTCTAACAATTGCATATCAAATTTCTTTTCTAAACTATCATTTGCTTGATTATATACATCTTTTTCTGTTGTTGATTTAGGTGTTTCTTTAGTTAATTCTCCTAATACAGTACCAGTGAATTCAAGATATCCGTCCACCTCATTAGATTTTAAAGCATTAAATAAGAATGAAGTCTTACCCATTCCAGCCTTCACATTTACCGTATTATCTGTTTCATCTTCAATTAAAATTTTATACATATTTGTGATAACTTCTGGTTCAGAGCCTAATTTACCTGCTAATGTAATTTTTTCACCTTTTTGTCCAAATAAAGGAGCGATAATTGTTATTAAGAAAACAAGTAAAATTGCGCCTAGAATAATAATCGATTTCTTGTATGAAATTTTCTCTAACATTCTTAAGAATACGTCGAAGAATATAGCAAGAATTGCAGCTGGTATCGCACCTAATAATATGAGTGATGAATTATTACGATCAATACCAAGTAATATTAAATCCCCTAGTCCTCCTGCACCAATTAAAGCTGCTAACGTAGCAGTACCAATAATTAATACCATAGCTGTTCTAATACCAGCCATCATTACTGGCATAGCGAGTGGTAATTCGACTTTAGAAAGTCTTCTACCTGTTTTCATTCCTATACCTCTAGCCGCTTCAATAAGGGAAGGATCTACTTCTTTGATTCCTGTATATGTATTTCTTAAGATTGGTAATAATGCGTAAATAACCAATGCAATTATAGCTGGAATACGACCAATACCAAACAATGGAATCATCAACCCTAGCAAGGCTAGCGAAGGGATTGTTTGGAGAACTGCCGCAATGTTAATTACAACTTCAGCAATTTTATCTGTTTTTGTAAGTAAAATACCTAATGGAACAGCGATAACAACTGCAATAAGTAAAGCAATAAACGATAATTGAATATGTTCCAGTAACGTTTCTAGCAATTGTCCTTTTCTACTAGATAATGTTTCGAATAATACATTCATTATGAAACACCTCTATTCTTATCAGCTAAGTAACTAAAAACATACTGCCTAGTTACAATATGGCTTGGTTCCTCTTCGCCTTTATCCATTACAATTGCTTCATGTTCAGCTAACAATCCATATATATCATCAATGGTTTGTGTTGGTGTTACTTTAGGATAAACATCTATAGAAGTTGGGTGAACTTCTGAAATAGGTTGCGCGATATCTCCTAACTGTACTTGTTTTAGTACATGAGCATCCATATTACCAATAAATGATTTAACAAATTCATTTTTAGGATGGTGAATAAAATCTTCTGTTGTGCCAATTTGTTCAACATGTCCCTCATTTAAGAGGCAAATACGGTCTCCCATTTTCATCGCTTCTTCTATATCATGTGTGACAAATATAATTGTCTTGTTAATTTCAGATTGCAACTTCAGTACATCATCTTGTAAATTTTTACGACTAATTGGATCTAAAGCGCTGAATGGTTCATCCATAAGTACTACCGGTGGATCTGAAGCCAAGGCTCTTATAACACCGATTCTTTGTTGTTGTCCACCTGATAATTCACTAGGGTATCGATCTCTAAATGTATCTGGGTCTAACCCTACCATATTCAATAATTCATCAACGCGTTTTGCAATATCTTGTTTTTTCCACTTTTTCATTTCAGGTACTTGTGAAATATTTTCTTTAATCGTCATATGTGGGAATAAAGCAATTTGTTGTAATACATAACCTATATCCCATCTCATTTCAGAAACATCATAATCACTAATTGGTTTATCATTAAAATAAATATATCCATCTGATAAATGAATCAAGCGATTAATCATTTTAAGCGTCGTTGTTTTCCCACACCCCGACGGTCCGATTAATACAAAAAATTCCCCTTTATCTACGTTGAAACTAACGTTATCAACCGCTTTTTTAGTACCATATAATTTTGAAACATTTTTAAATTTAATCATCCCAATATACCCCACATTTCCTTTTATTGTTCAAAATTAGATTTATCTTTATAATCATTTACCCTCAATAAACAATAAAATTCATTGTTTTTTAAATTGGTTGTTTATATTTTTTAATTGTATCAATAAATATTGGACAATAGTGTTTTAATTTATAACTACCTATTCCATCTATCATAATCATTTCTTTTTTAGATTCAGGTAGGCGTTTCGCAAATTGTTCTAAAATTTGGTCAGAAAAGATAGATAACGGGGATACTTCTAACTCTTTACTTAAGTCTTTTCTAACTTCAACTAGACGATTAAATAATGAGCGGTCTACATCTGTTATTGTTTGTATATCTACAATCTCTTTAGGTTTAGATTTAAATGGTGTTGTCATAATTTGTACATTACCTCTTAAAACTTCCATCGCTGATTGGTCAACACTCAATACTTCTTTATATTCATTTAAATATCCTTTAAACCTCAACTCGTCTAATAAATGGTGACATTCGTTTGTAGTATAATCTTTTAGTATCCCATAAGTACTTAGCTCTTCATATCCTAAAGATGTTATCTGAGTTGATTTCTCACCTCTAAGTACTTGTATAATCATATTCCGTTTTTCTTGTTGTTTTAATCTCGCAATGCAACTTAAAATTTTCTGTGCTTCAGTAGTCATATCGTATGATTTTTTAGCTTCTAAACAACTTGAACATCTTCCGCACTCTTCAAGTTTTTCATCAGGGTTGAAATAATGAATCATCATCGCTTCAAGGCATTTCGTTGTCTTCGTGTATTGAATCATTTGTCTTAACTTCTCGCCTTGTTTTTCTTTATATTCATCATCCGCTTGGCTAGAAGAAATAAAGAATTTTTGTAAATCAATATCTCTATCAGAGAATAGCAATATACATTCACTGTCTAATTGATCTCGTCCTGCTCTACCTGCTTCTTGATAATAAGACTCGATGTCTTGAGGCATATTATAATGAATCACAAATCTCACATTAGATTTATCTATTCCCATTCCGAAAGCATTGGTAGCGACTGCTAATTTTATATCATCATCTATAAATTTTCTTTGTGCACGTTCTCTTTCTTCTTTCGGCAAACCAGCGTGATACATAACATTTTTTATATCTAAATCGTCAAAAGTCTCACTAAGTTGTTCTACTTGTTTTCTTGTTGAACAATAAATGATGCCTGATTGATTAATATGACTTTTTACATAATCTTTGACGAAGTTCAATCTTTGGTACGTACTATTTACTTTAAATGTTAAATTTTCACGTTTAATAGAAGTTTCAACAATATCTTGTTCTGCTATTCCTAGTTTCTGTGAAATATCTTCTTGTACTTCTTGAGTAGCCGTAGCAGTTAATGCAACTAATCTAAAATGATGTGGTAAACTCATAACATGAGTTATCACTTCTTGATAACTCGGCCTAAAATCATGTCCCCATTTAGATATACAATGGGCTTCATCAAATGCTATAAGTTGAATATTACATTTATTTATTAATTGTACAAATTGTGGTTGATTAAAGCGCTCTGGTGCAATATATAGGAATTTAACTTGTCCTGAAACAAGTTCTCTTTCTACTCTATTCTTCTCTTTATTTGTTAATGTACTATTTAAAAATTCAGCTTTAATCCCCATAGACCTTAAGCTGTCAACTTGGTCTTTCATTAAGGAGATTAAAGGACTGATAACAATTGTTACGCCATCTAAATAAAGTCCTGGTACTTGATAACAAATTGATTTACCTCCGCCAGTCGGCATAACACCTAATGTTGGTCGATGATCAATCACTTTATCAATAATTTCTTTCTGTCCATCTCTAAATTGTTGATACCCAAAGTATTCTTTTAAAATATTTTGCATCTATATTACACCTCTATATGCTTATAATCTGTCTGATAAGGATGACCAACGCATATAATCCTCTTCATATTGCGTTTCAATCGATGTCTTTTCTTGAGTCAATTCGTTTAATTTCTCATAGTTTGTAGCGTTATCTATCATTTCTTGTTCTATTTCTTCTAATCTTGTTTCGATATATTCTATATTATTTTCTAATTCTTCTAGTTCTCTTTTCTCTTTGAATGATAACCTTGCGTTCGCTTTTGGTTTCTCTTCTTGTTTAACTTCAGCTTTATGTTGTTGATTAGCTTTTTTATCTAATTCACGTTTATAAGCTAAATAATCTTCAAAAGTGCCTAACAATGGTTCTACTTGTTTATCATGTATATACCAATATTTATTAGCCACTTTATTTAAGAAGTATCTATCGTGACTAACTGTAATTACAGTTCCGCCAAATTCTGTAATATACGCTTCTAAAATTGTAAGTGTTTCTGTATCTAAATCATTAGTCGGTTCATCTAGTATAAGAACATTTGGTTCATGGACTAATAATTTTAATAAATATAAACGTTTTTGCTCTCCACCTGAAAGTTTATTAATTTGAGTACCATGTGTTTGACTAGGGAATAAGAAACGTTCTAGTAACTGCGTAACAGATACTACAGTACCATCTTTTTCTTTTGCCACTTCACTTTCTGCTCTTAAGTAATCAATCATTCTTTCATCAGAACTCAAACTATCATCTTGTTGTTTGAAATAAGCAATTTTAACAGTTTGACCAGTAATTAAGTTGCCTTGATATGACTGATCTAAACCACTAATAATGTTAAGCAAAGTCGTTTTACCCACTCCATTTTCACCGACAATACCTATTCGGTCTCCTTTTTGTATGATTGTAGTGAAGTTTTCAAATAGTGTTTTATCACCTATAGATTTTGTAATGTCTTCTAGCTCAAATACTTGTTTCCCTAATCGAGAATGAGCTAAGTTAAGACTTGCTTCACCTTGAGTTTTCTTATTAGATAAATCTTCTTCTAGAGTATTAAATCTTTGTATTCTAGCTTGTTGTTTAGTAGATCTTGCTTTAGCGCCTTGTCTCATCCAATGTAATTCTTGTCTATATAGCGCTTTTTTCTTTGTATGTTGTTGAGCTTCTATTTCTTCTTTTTCTGCTCTTGCTTGAATATATGCTTCATAATTACCAGGATAACTTGTCAGTTTTCCATTAGACAACTCAACGATACGTGAAGCAACTTGATTTAAGAAGTGACGATCATGCGTAACGAACATAATGGTATGTGGGTATTGTTTAATATAATTTACAAGCCATTCTATACCTTCTATATCTAAATGGTTTGTTGGTTCATCTAATAAAAGCAAATCAGGTTTACGTATTAATTCTTTAGCTAATGCTACACGTTTCTTCTGACCACCACTTAATTCAGATATTTTTTTGTGGTAGTCATTTATACCTAATTTTGATAAAATTGTTTTGACCTCTGCACTGTAATCCCAGGCGTTCAATCTATCCATATGAGATTGATATTCCATCATTAAATCAAGGTCTTTAGATTCACCAGTTTGTTGATATTTATTCAATGCATTTTCATAATTTGCTATAACCTTCGTCATCTCTGTTTCATTATTTAGTACTTCATCTATTACAGATAAAGTTCCATTTAATTCAGGTTTTTGGCTAGCATATGCAATTTGATATTGATTAGGGTAAGATGTCTTTGCATCATAATCATCATCTATATTCGCGATGACCTTTAGCAAAGTACTCTTACCAGTTCCGTTAATGCCAACAAGTCCTATTCGTTCTTTATAAGAAATGGATAAATCCAAATCATTAAATATAACTTTATCACCATATTGTTTATTAAGGTGTTCAATTTTATATGCTTCCATGTTTTAACATCCTTTAGTTTTCTCAGTTTTCAATTAATATATTATACACTCTTTTTACAATAAAAGATACGAAGGAGCACAAACAATGCAAGAGTTTTTTATAACGCTTCCACCATATTTACAAGCATTATTAGCAGGTATTATCACTTGGCTACTTACAGCTTTTGGATCGTCATTTGTTTATTTATTTAAGAACATAGATACAAAAGTTATAAATACAATGCAAGGGTTTGCAGCAGGTGTGATGATAGCTGCTAGTTTTTGGTCTTTATTACAACCTTCTATAGATCAAAGTTCAGATTCAGCCATGCCTTGGTTACCAGCTGCAATTGGTTTCTTACTAGGTGGGTTTTTCATTAGATTATTAGACTTTGTCATTCCACATGCGCACCAAAATGCACCTGATAAAAGCCAAAGAGTTGAAGGACCAGACACTAAACTTGGAAAGAATACATTATTATTCTTAGCCATCACTCTACACAATATTCCTGAAGGTATGGCAATAGGTGTAGCTTTTGGAGGTGTTGCTACAGGTAATGAAGGCGCTACTTTATTAGGTGCACTTGGTTTAGCGATTGGTATTGGTATACAAAACATACCTGAAGGCGCAGCATTATCTATGCCTATACGTGCCTCTGGTCTTTCAAGGTGGAAAGCATTTAACTATGGACAAGCTTCAGCGCTAGTTGAACCAGTATTTGCAATGTTAGGCGCATTATTAGTAGTTCTTGCCACGCCTATATTACCGTATGCATTAGCTTTTGCAGCAGGTGCGATGATATTTGTTGTCGTTGAAGAATTAATACCAGAATCACAATCAGGAAATAATACAGATTTAGCAACATTAGGATTAATGGGTGGATTTACGATTATGATGATATTAGATGTTGCATTAGGATAAACAGCGAATTGAACAATAAAAATAAGCATATCACTTTTTAACTAATATATTAGTTAAGTGATATGCTTATTTATTTTAAATTAAGACTTATGTCTCAAACTATTTTTCTTATTCTTCTTGATAGCCATTGCCAGATTTATATTCATAGCTTGATGGTTTTATTTTCTTGAAGTCTGGATTGTCATAGAATCTGAATAAGTCACCATGTAATAACTGATCTGACAATTCAAGTTCTTTTTCTACTTTATTTTTATTTTCTTGTAAGTCTTGCGGTTTAGTCTTCATCGGTTTGTTAGTCTTATTATCATAAACTGCGCTACCTATTGATTTATACTCAGGTGTAATGAAGTCACCATTTCTAAATGCTACTGTTTCATCGTGACCTTTTGATAATAAGTCTGTACCAAACATAATGTAGTTACTAGCGTCAATGCCTAATACATCTAGTAATGTAGGCATAACGTCTACTTGACCACCATAAGTTTCATCAACTCCACCTTCTAATCCAGGAACTTTCATAAAGAACGGTGTTCTATTTAAGTCCATAAATTTAGCAGGTGTAATCTCATCTTCACCTAATAGGTTTGCCATGGCTTTGTTATGGTTCTCAGAGATACCATAATGGTCACCGTAAATCATGATAACAGAGTCATCATAAAGACCTTCTTTTTTAAGTTGATTCACAAATTCTTCTAACGACTCATCTAAATAACGCGCTGTTTGAACGTAACCATCAAGCGTCGCACTACCTGTGTTTGGTTTTTCAATCGTTGCATCTTCTTTACTTAATGTAAATGGATAATGGTTAGTTAACGTAATTAAATGAGAGTAGAATGGTTCTTTCTGCTCTTTAAGATGTGCAATCGACTCGTCGAAGAACACTTTATCTTTAAGACCTAAGTTTTCTTGATTCTCTTGTTTCATGTCGTAATACGTTGCATCATAAAACTTATCAACACCAAAATGTTTATACACTTGATCTCTATTCCAGAATGTTTTGTAGTCACCGTGCATCACAGATGTTTCATAACCTTGTTTCTGGTTTAAAATCGCTGGTAGAGATTGATAAGTGTTATCTCCTTTTAATGAGAAAGCTGAACCTTGCGGAAGCCCGTAAATACTATTATCCATCGTTAACTCTGAATCGGCAGTCTTACCTTGTCCAGTTTGATGGAAAAAGTTTGGATAATATTTATATCCTTTATCACCTTTAGCAAGTGAGTTCAAGAATGGTGTAACTTCTTCCCCATTAACTTTAAAATCAATTAAGAATGATTGGAAACTTTCTAAATGAATTTTAATGACGTTTTTATCTTTGGCTATACCAAATGTTTCTTTACTAGGTTTTTGATATTTTTGCTTAGCATAATTTTTAACTTCAGTGAGATCATCTTCACTAGCTAACGCTTTTTGAGAGTTATTTTGAACTGTTTTAACACCATCATATACTGTGAAATTATATGGACCTAAATATTTAACTAAATATTTATGATCGAATGTTCTAGTAAGTAATTCTGGTCTATCAGCTTCAGCAAAAGCCAAATTTAAAAATGCTAATGCTACCGCAACGCCCATTACTACTGGAACGAACTTCTTAGGAAATGCTTTTGTATTAAGCCACTTGCTCTTAAATACAAGAACAAATAAGAATATAATCGTATCAGTGAAGTAAATAAAGTCATACCATGAGAATGAGCTATATACAGCACCAGACATAGATTCAACGTTACTTACTTGGTTCAATGTACTAAATGTTAAAAAGTCAGAGAAGAATCTAAAGTACACAACATTCGCATATAACAGGAATGTTAGTATAAATCCTCCTATGAAAATAAACCAATAAGATTTACGCCCTTTAAAGAATAAAAACACACTTAATATTAATGCAACTAAGCTATATGGGTTCATTAATAGTATTAAATTTTGTACTAGTCCCTTTACCCCAAGTGACAAGTCCACATAATAGGCAAAATAAGTCTTCAACGCAATCGCTAAAACGGTTAGCAAGAAGAACGTAAAGACGCCTATCTTCCTATTTTTTGATTTCATACCTTTCCTCCGTATCTCAACTCACATCAATTTCCTTTATAAATTCATTACAAATTATTGACCGTTGTAATATTCTTGTAATATTAATAGATGTTCAGTATTATAATTTATACTACTTTACAAAAAAATTCAACTAAAAACCTATATCTACCACAAAAAATGTGTAAAAGTACATATAACCGTCACATTTTATGTTTCGATTTGTTTTTGCATTTCTTCTTGTAATTTATATTTTATGCCTGTCTTTATTTGTTTTACAAATTGTGCATGTTTTTTCATATTTTTTTCAGCTTCTTCAATACTTAATGTCTTAAAGATTATTTTGGAACCTTGTTTTTTCTGTGCAAGTTTATCTATGTGATATGAGGCAATAGTCCCTAGTTGAGGATAGCTTGATAAGGATTGATGATCATTCAACATAATAACGAGTTGATTTTCTTCATTTAATAAAACTGTACCTTTTTTAACGCTTAAGAATGATTGATCGTTAATTTCTCTATTAACGATTGATTCTCCCTCTAACGTTAACCCTGTTCTATTAAAACGATTGGATACCTTATACACTCTATTTTCTAGATTTTTTATTTCATCTTGTTTGAAATGTGACATACCTTCTCCTGAAATAATATGGAAGATGTCCGTGAAATAATTTAAAGCAAGTGTATATTGGTCTATACCCCAATCTGCCGTTTTAGTTTCTTCTAAATTGGCGAATAGTTTCTTTTGTAATGGTGAATAATTTCTAAAAAGCTCTATTTCATCGCCTTGTTGCAATAAACGTCCTTTATGTCCACCCATTCCTAATCTAATACTAGTAGATTTTGAACCTAACCATTCATCAGCCACTATTCCCCCTGCTATTGCAAGATATACCCTAGTACCTTTATGAGCATCCTCAAAACTGAGTACTTCTCCTTTATTCATTAAATGAATTTTATACGGTAATATTTTCTTGTCATCACGATATGCAGGAAAATGTGCACCGGTAATTGCAATTAATGTTGGTTCTGTGAATTGTATACTCGGCATTTTAAAAGTCATTTCTAACAATGCTTCATCTTCATCATTACCTACTAACATATTTGCTAATCTATGATTAAGTTGATCAATGGAACCATTTTTCACGATACCAATATGTTGGAATTTTTGTCTACCTAAATCTTGAATTGAAGTGTATAGACCAGGTTCTCTCATAATTAGTGACATGGTTTATACCCTCCACTCTCAATTGTTTCTCTATCTACAACATTTAAAACAACATCGTCACCAAAGTTTAATTTACATTTACTTTCTTCTCTATCAAACATTTCAACTTCTGTCCAACCTATAACTGGCCAACTACCATTTGTATCTGTAGTCGTAATAAAAAGCTTATCTCTTTCAATACATAAAGATCCTTTAGGAATAAATTGTTTATAACCCGAATTTTTAGAATGCAATCTGTGGCTTAACCCCGATAAGTATGGACAGCCTGGTGTGTGGCCAATCATAGAAACAAAGTATGTTCTTGATTCTAAAACTTGTATTTGTTCTTCATCTGACAAATCAGTTAGACCGTCAAAATCAGGCCCATATATCCCGCCTACAACCACATCGATTTCAACAGCAGTCTTACGAACTTCTCTATCCTTTAAGTCTTCTTTCTTTTTCTTAATTATACCTTCTATTAATTCATGCATATAATTGAAAGGTTGAGAAATATCATGATTCATCATCATATTATATGGGTGATAAACAACCATTAAACTATTTTCACTTGGTATAACCTCATCGATAAATGGCATATTTTTGTTTAGTATGTCCATTCTAAATTCATTTATTTCGTGCGTTAATTGTCTAGAAGGTTCTCTATCACTCATAACAGTTAGAGCAGAATCACCTTTAGGATATATGCGCATATAAAGACACCTCATTCTGTTTCGCTATATCATGTACCATTACTTGCGATAAAACACATCTGTTAAGTCTATAAAAACAGACGTAATTTGATTAACAAATAAACCTACAAATAATATTGATATCGCAAATCCTATATATAGAAAAGCAAAACTCTTCTTATTATTGTTTCTTCTCAAATGTGTTAACACAATATTCTTCATGTAAAAAACAACTAAAATGATAATTATTAAATATAATAATGCTAAGAACATTTATTTTCACCCGTCCTTATAAGATGGTATCTATTTTACTATTTGTCATCATAGATTGCCATCAAAATTTTAAATCTATCTCTATCCATTCTCTCAAACTATTAATCATAAACAGTTTAATTTTACGATTTTTAATACCATCTAATAACATATCCTTATTTATAATTCGTTCTTTTATTATCTCATCTCTTAGTAAAGATTGTCTCATACATCCATTTAAAATTTGATTACTAAATGGTGGTGTGAAATAATCACCATCTTCAAAAATAACGACATTTCCAATATCAAACTCGGTTATTTGATTCTCTTCGTTATAATATAATACAACATTCGTTTCATGTGAGTGTTCAAAATGTTTTCGCGCAGTAGTCTTATTGATTGTATATAACGTCGGAACTTCTTTAGCAAGCATTAATTGTGCTGTAAATGGTTTATTAGTATTACTCAATTCATTTATTTCCACTTGAAAATCTCCTAAGCGGTCCAATTCAATCCTTAACTTATATGTACCATTTGAGTGATTTTCTAAAGCGGTATCCAGTACATCATCCCATTGATTACGGTTAAAAGGGATATTCAATTCAGCAGCGCTTTTTTCAATTCTTCGAGTATGTTCTTTACGCCTGCTTACTTTTCCATTTTCAATACGTATAGTTTCTATTAAATGAACATTTGGATTATCTAGTATTTTTGTTTTCATTTTAAATTCTTTTATTTCTGCGTGAGGATTTGAATCAATTGTTATACCCGCCCCAACACCGTAGATGGATTTATCTTTCTTGTTTTGTATTGTACGAATTGGAACATTAAAAATATTTCTGCCATCAGGTAACATTAAACCGATTGTTCCACAATAAACACCTCTCGGTAATGTTTCAATTTCATGAATAATTTTCATAGTTGATTCTTTAGGAGCGCCAGTTATAGATCCACACGGGAATAAAGCTTGTAATATATGATATAAACTTTGATTAGAGGAAATTTCGCTATAAATCGTACTCGTCATTTGATATACGGTCTTATATTTCTCAATCATAAATAAATCGGTTGTTTTTACTGTACCTGTTTTAGAAATTTTACTTAAATCATTTCTTAATAAATCCACAATCATAACATTCTCAGCTTTATCTTTATTAGATTGATTAAGAACATCGAAATTAATTTTATCTTCTTCGTTATTTTGTCCTCTAGCAATTGTACCTTTCATTGGTTTCGTAACAATGCAATTATTTTTATTACGATATGGACCAGTTTGGAAGAATAGCTCGGGTGATACCGAAATAATGCTTTCATTATCGTTCTCGATATATGCTTGATAATCACCATTTGATTCATAAGTTAATAATTTAAAATAATGATAAGGTTTTTTTATACGGTTTCCTATTAAACGCGTCGTATAGTTCACTTGATAAGTGTTTCCTTTAATAATTTCATTATGTATGAAATGTATATTAGATTGTATCGTTTCTTCACTATCAACTAGGTGCCAATTTATATTTTTTAAAGATGTTTCATAAGCAGACTCATTTTCAAATTGATTAACAGGACTTTTATAAACTTGTAACGATCCGTAGTTTTCTTGATCATTATATACTTGCAATGCTTTATCGAAAGCTGGCGCACTTTCATAAGGTAAACTTAAGACTACATAATAACCACTACTCTGATAATACTCTGCTTTATTTATTAATTTTTCGACCTCTTCGATAGTATTAGCAACCATATAATAAATAGTTTTTTCAAACTTTAAATTTAATTTTTCTATATTATCTTTATCATTGATATATTTAAATTGTATATGTGCTTTCAACTTCAACACCTACCTTCGTAAGAAAATTTGCAATTTGCTCTTTGCCAAATTCGCTCAAAATAGATTCAGGATGATATTGAACCGCTTCAATTGGTAAGCTTTTGTGTCTTATTGCCATCGGAATATTCCCCTCAACCGTCCATGCTGAAATAATAAATTCATCTGGAATACAAGTATCATCTGCTATTAATGAATGATACCTCGTTACATTAAATGAAGACGGTAAGTTTTGGTATATTCCTTTACCATCATGTTTAATAGCAGCAATATGACCATGAATAGGCTTTTGACCGTTTACTATTTTTCCATTAAACGTAGCTATTAATAACTGAAACCCTAAGCAAACACCTAAAATAGGTATTTGTTTATGTATTTGATACAAATTTTCCATCAGCTTTGGATAATCGTTAGGGTGTCCCGGACCTGGTGAAACAATAACAGCTTTAGGGTTTAAACTATTAAGCATATCTATATTGATATCTTCATTTTTATAAATTCTAATTTCTTCATTAATAGTAATAATTTTTAAATATTCGTTAATGTTGTATGTAAAAGAATCATGGTTGTCTATCATAATAATCATAAAAATACCTTCACTTTGTTTATTATTTTCAGACCTATCATACCATATCATAAACTTGCTTTTACAATTTGATTGTATTATCATTTGTATATTCAATAAACTAAGAGGTTCCTAGCTCATACCCTCTATAAAAAACTAGACACTTCGTCTACCTTTTTTATAAAAGGCAGGCTTTTTTTATGCCTTTTTAAAGGAGAAAGATTATGTCAGAAACATTAAAAAATGATAAAGCACTTGTCGTTTTTAGCGGTGGCCAAGACAGTACGACATGTATGTTTTATGCGAAAGAAAATTTTAAAGAAGTAGAACTCGTTACTTTTCAATACGGACAAAGACATGATTTAGAAATAGAAGTAGCAGAAAATATTGCTAAAGAACAAGGTTTGAAACATCATATTCTGGACATGTCACTACTTTCACAATTATCTCCAAACGCTTTAACAGATCACAATATGGAAATCGAAAATAATGAAGATGGTATACCAAACACTTTCGTACCAGCTAGAAATTTATTATTCTTATCATTTGCTGGTGCACTTGCTTACCAAATCGGTGCTAAACATATCATCACTGGCGTTTGTGAAACAGACTTTAGCGGTTATCCAGATTGTAGAGATAGTTTTATTAAATCTATGAACTTATCTCTTAATTTATCAATGGATAAAGACTTTGTTATACATACACCTCTTATGTGGCTTAACAAGCAAGAAACATGGGCATTGAGTGATGAATTAGGCGCACTTGATTATGTTCGTGAACGTACTTTAACTTGTTATAACGGTGTTATTGCTGACGGATGTGGTGAATGTCCTGCATGCATATTAAGAAATCAAGGTTTATCACAGTATCTTGAATCGAAAGGAAGTCTATAATGTTACAACAAATATACCCTAGCGTTCAGCATCCATATGCTTTTGAACTGAATAAAGATTTTAATTTTTCTAGTGCTCATTACATCCCTTATGAAGAAGCTGGAAAATGCCATAATGTTCATGGGCATACATATTTCATTAATTTAACAATCGCTGGCGATGAATTGGACAAAATGGGATTTTTAGTGAATTTCAGTGAATTAAAATCACTTATACACAAGAGATATGACCATCGTTTATTAAATGATTTCGAAGAGTTTAAAGACAACAGCCCTTCAACAGAGCAAGTTGCTCAAACAATATATAATATTGTACAAGAATCATTAGATAATCGTGATAATAAACCTAAATGTGTACAAGTCTTTGTTAGAGAGACACCAACAAGTTATGTCGTTTATCGTCCTGTGAAACAGGGTGAAAATAATGCCTAAAATTCCTGTACTTGAAATATTTGGTCCGACTATACAAGGAGAAGGCTCGGTTATTGGAAGAAAAACCATGTTTGTTAGAACAAGTGGTTGTGATTATAGATGTAGTTGGTGTGATTCAAGCTTTACTTGGGATGGTTCTGCTAAAGATGATATTCGATTACTAGAACCTGAACAAATCCTTTCAGAACTAGATCAACTTGCTCCTAACCAATATCAACATGTCACTATTTCTGGTGGTAATCCAGCTTTAATTAAAAATATCGGCCCTCTTGTTGAAGCATTTAAAGAAAGAAATATTCAAACTGCTCTAGAAACACAAGGTTCTAAATTTCAAGAATGGATGGTGGATATAGACGACTTAACAATCAGTCCTAAACCACCAAGCTCTGGTATGAAACCAAGTCTACCTATTTTAGATGACGTGATTTCAAAATGTACTAAAGAGAGTTTATCTTTAAAAGTTGTCATATTCGATGATGAAGATTATAAATTTGCTAAAGATATTCACGCTCGATACCCAGACATTCCGTTTTATTTACAAGTTGGAAACCCTTATTTAGATGATAGTGTTTCAAATCACACAGAGAAATTACTAAGTAAATACGAAGAACTTATAGATAAAGTCATGAACGATACACTAAACGATATATATGTATTGCCACAATTGCATACATTACTATGGAGCAATAAAAAAGGCGTATAGCCAGAAGTCTCCAACCCTAGTCATCCTTGCCGGGGTGGGACTACGAAATCTATTTATTAAAATGAGATTTCTGTCCCACTCCCTCTTTTTTATTAGATCCAACCAGTTTATAAATCCCAAAAATTGCGATACCCACTATAATATATAACCACCAAGGTATGTATACTTTAGTCATATCTCCAAATGCTATGTTTGGTCCTATAATTATAATAGCTGGTATTATCCCTACTATAATTCCACCATATAAGCTTTCTTTTAACATTTTATACTTAGATTTATCAAAAATATATTTTTGAATAATACGAAATAAAGCTTTTACGATAAAGAATCCCGCAATAGGTACTATTATTAACATTGATATTAGCGATAATAGTGATGTTTTATAATCTGCAAAAATACCCGCTATTCCTGAGGTTATGAAGTATATACTATAGAAATAAACCATTCCCATCACAACCATATTCATAATCGCTTTGTTAGATTCATTAGGTAATTCCTCTAAAATTTCATCTGCATGACCTTTCACGTCATGACCAAAGAATTCAATAGCTGATCTACCGTTAGATGTCGCTTCTAGTAAGTGATCTAATACATCATTTAATATTACTTCTGTCTCATGTTCACTTACTCTTAAATCTGTTCGCACATATAATAAAAAATCTTCATACACTTCTAAATCTTCTTCATTTAATTGTTCACGCTTTTTATTGTTCAAATCAATCAGTTGTTTTGTTGTTTGCGTCATAATCTACACTCCTCGTTAATAGTTCATCGATTGGCCCTTTAATTTTATTCCATTCTCCTGTAACAATTTCTAGTTCTTCTTTACCTTTTTCTGTAATGAAATAATATTTTCTCTTTGGTCCTTGCTCGCTCGGTTTAACTTCACTATAAATAAATTCCTTATTTAATAACCTTAAAAGAATGGGATAAATCGTTCCTTCAGAGACTTCTGCGAATTGAAAATCATTCAATTTCTTAGATAATTCATAACCATACACAGGTTGTGATTGGATGATTGATAATATACATGCGTCTAATAGACCTTTTCTCATTTGTGTTCGAATTGACATGTTTATAACCTCTAATCTTTTATATCTATTTTGTATTACAAAGTAGCGTAAATTTATCTTATTATAATTTTCATATTTTTGTCAAATCGTAATTGAATTTTAATTGTCATACTATATTTCGTGATTAAATGAATAGAAATTGATATAATTCGAAGATGAGACTATTTTAAGGCAGGAGACAGACATGGCAATCCTAGTTATGATTAATATCATTCTCTGTATCGTCTTAATGTCATATAACTTTGTAGTAATGAATAAGAAACAGCACATCGATCATTATGCTATTTCTATAACAATTGCTTTGAATGGATTAGTATCTTTTATAATCATTAAAGAAATCAATTTCATCACGATTGCTGTAACAGCTATGTTACTTATATGGGCATTTTTACATACATGGATTCAGATTAGATACGTACCAAATTATATTCAAAATCAATTTTTCGTTCTTTATATAATAATTATTATTTTTAGTATGTCTTTAAATATTGTATTTTTAGACAGTGACGAATCAATTTATCAATCACTACCTTACTTTGGCGTGAGTTTATTTATCTTCGGTCAAATAATTGCTTATCTTTCGTTATTCACCGAACCAACTGAATTAAATGGAAGACGTCTTGCGAAGACTTACCAAAAAGGTATATATAAATACTTTATTCATCCAAGATTAGTAGGTGAAATCGTTACAATCGTTTCATATATATGTATGATAGTTCTAACGCCTCATTGGTTTTTACTCATTCCTGTATTTCTTATTTATATTTTCTTTATTTTATGGCAAAAACTATTCAAAACAACGAACTATGTTTCAGCTGAAAATTAATGGGTAAATATAGAAAGTAAGCAAGAAACATATAAGGAGGCACATACTATGTTGAGTTTTATAGTTATGTTAATCGTAGGCGGTTTAATCGGTTGGCTAGCCGGAGCAATTTTAGGTAAAGATATCCCAGGTGGTATCATTGGTAACATCATAGCTGGTCTAATTGGTTCAGCTATCGGTGGTAAAATTTTAGGAGAAATAGGCCCAGTATGGGGCGGCGTAGCAATTATTCCAGCTCTTATTGGCTCTATCTTATTAATCTTAGTATTATCATTTATCTTAAAAGCGGTTAGAAAATAATTGAAATTCTGAAATAAAGAAAAAATAAAAAACCACTGTGCTATTAGATTTGTCTAATGGCACAGTGATTTTTTATGTTATGCTCACAATATATCTTAATGTAAATATATAGATCCCATGATTAGTACAAACACTGAATTAGCTATTTCAATCATCCCCACTTGCATAATTTTAATTTTGCGTCCGTAAAGAACAATAGCTCTTACTAAACTTGGTATATACATAACCATGATAATTGGATGTATTAATAATCCAATTAATACAATAAACGCATGATAAAGCCATGAGCTCCATTTATACTTTTGAGATTTTTTCTCTCTAATCATCGTCTTAACATATAAAATGGTACCAAAGAAATATAGAAAACTAATAATAAAGACAGTAAACCATTTGTTTACATCTAATAATGATTGATTTAACAACGTACTAATTATACCAAATAGACAAAATATTATTACAGCTATTAAATCATTTGTAAATGCTCTTTCGTTTTTCTTTTTAGCAAAATAAGCATTAACTAGTGACAATGGTATCATAAGTAAAAATATGTAAAAAGTTTCAGGTCGTAAAATCACGATAGGAATAAACGAAATAAGTACAACAATAAAGAAAATGCCCGCTGTATACAAATACCCTTTCTGCTTTTTCCTCTTTTTTAAATAGAAAAATACTTGATCACTCATAAAATAAACTGCTAAAACACCTAAATATAGTAGTAAATGTAAAAACGAGAATCCTCCAACAGCAATACCAAAAGCAATTGGAAGTACAATCATTGACCACACACCGTGTTGATTAGGTTTTTTAAATTTAAACATAAAAACACCTCCACATACTCATTCTACTAAAAGAGATATATAAAATACATCTTATTTCAAACAAATTTGTGAAGGTTAATTTATTACATATCGCCTATTTTAACTTCGTCTGGATCTCTAAATTGTCTTTCATTAATATTCAAATCGTCTATTTTTTGAATGTCTTGAGCATTTAATTCAAAATCAAAGACATCAAAATTCTCTTTTATTCTATTATTATTTTGGGATTTTGGTATAACAAGTCTACCTTGTTGTAAATGCCATTTAATAATAACTTGAGCAACGGTTTTATCGTACTGTTGGGCAATACTTTTCAGCGTTTCATTGTTTAACCATTCTCCGCCTCTCATAAGTGGACTCCAAGCCATAACTTTTATACCTTTACTTTCGCAATAAGCTTGCAATGCATCTTGATTGAATAAAGGGTGAAACTCAATTTGATTAACAGCTGGCACTATTTCTGTTTCTGCTAATAAAGCATCTAAATGATGTTCTTTAAAATTACATACACCAATAGCTTTAATTTTGCCATCTTTATATAGTTGTTCTAATGCTTTATAAGTTTCTATAAATAATTCATCTTCTGGACATGGCCAATGAATTAAATACATATCTAAATATGTTAAATCTAAACTTTCCATTGATTGTTCAAATGCTTTTATTGTTCTATCATATCCTTGAAAATCATTCCACAGCTTTGTTGTAATAAATAATTCTTCACGTGGTACATTTAAATTTTTCAATGCTTTTCCTAACGCTTTTTCATTCTTATAGAACCAAGCTGTATCTATTGCACGGTATCCTGCATCTACTGCCGTTTGAACTACCCTTTCAACATCTTGATCTTCTATTTTGTAAATGCCTAATCCTAATTCTGGAATCTCTACATTGTTATTTAACTTGACCATTTTAAAATCCCCTTTATTTAGATTTCATACGCTCTCTTTTCGGCTCATATGAAAGTGTTTGAGTAAGTGTATTAAATTCCTCAGCTGTTAAATCTCGCCACTCTCCATATTTGATACCATCTAACTTAATGTTCATTATACGTATACGTTTTAACTTCTTAACATTATAGCCTAATGTTTCACACATTCTTCTAATTTGACGATTTAAACCTTGCGTTAAAATAATTTTAAAAGTTTTATCATTGAGTTGTTCTAATTTCGCCGGCAATGTCTTTTGATTTAATATAACAACACCATTAGACATATTTTTAATAAATTCTTTCGTGATAGGTTTATCAACTGTCACGACATATTCTTTTTCATGATGGTTTTCACTACGCAATATTTCATTTACAATATCGCCATCACTGGTAAGTAACAATAAGCCTTCTGAATCTTTATCTAATCTACCGATATGAAATATTCTTTCTGGGTGGTTCACATAATCTACTACATTGCCTTTAATATGCTTTTCTGTAGTTGAAGTAATGCCTCTCGGTTTATTCAAAGCAATATATACATAACCTTTATCAATCGTTATAACTTTATTATCAACTTTTACGACATCAGAATCTTCCACTTGTGAGCCTAAAGTTGCTAACTCATCATTTATCTTTACACGTTTATCATCTATCCATTTATCTGCTCCACGACGTGAACAGACACCAGCTTCACTTAAAAATTTATTAATTCTCATACCTATGGTTCCTCTCTTAATCCATCTTATATTATTATTCTACACGAAGAAAAAGATTAAAGAAAATAGAATACAAAAAAGAGTCTGGAACAGTTAATTATGTCCCAGACTCTTTTAAAAATTATTTTATTATATTATCGTAAGTCTTACTGTTAATAAAGAAGCGATCAAATATAAAAGTACCAAAAGGAATAAATGCTGAAATTAAAGCTACTATTGGCCATTTTATATGAATGCGCACTATGGTCGTCATTATTAAAATCATAATGAGATATAAAGAAAATAAAACGCCATGTAACATACCTATAACAGAGACTACAGTTGGAATATCTAACATATATTTAATTGGCATCGCTATTAATATTAATAATAACAACGAACCGCCTTCTAAATAGCCTGTAAATCTAAAAAGTGATGTTAAAGTTGTTTTATTCACGTCTTAATCCTCGTCTTCTTCATCTTCGTCAAAGAGATTTTTTCTTTCTTTTATAAATTCTTTATGGAGTGCTACAGTTCTAATTTGATGATTTTCTACATCTATGACAACCCATTTGTCATATTCTGTATCGACATAGTCATCTTTCTCTATTTCAGGATTGTGAGCTTGTAGCCAACCACCAATTGTATCTATATCATCTGAATCTTCAAAATCAATTCCAAACTTGTCTTCTAATTCAGAAAGTGTGACACGCCCATTTATTTGGTAAGTATCTTCACCAGTTTTGATAATATCATTTATTTCATCGTCATCGAATTCATCTCTAATTTCTCCGACAATCTCTTCTAGTATATCTTCCATTGTAATAATACCAGCAGTACCACCATATTCATCTATAACTAATGCCATATGAACATGATCTTTTTGCATTTTCACTAATGCATCACTGATTCTTGTAACTTCATGAATCAGTGGTAAATTATGAATGTAGGCATTAATTTTAATTTTGTTGCCTGAAGCATACTCTGTTAAAAATTCTTTTACATTGATAAAGCCTTTTATGTGGTCTTTATCGCCGTCTTCAGAAATTGGATAACGTGTATAATGATGTTCATTAATAATTTCGAGCAGTTCTTCAATATTAAATGGTTCAGTTAATGTAACCATTTGTGTTCTAGGTACCATGATATCTTTTGCTAATCTTTCGTCGAATGAGAAAATATTTTGCATATAAGCTAATTCTGTATGGTTAATTTCACCACTTTGATAGCTTTGAGTCATGATAAGCTTTAATTCTTCTTCAGACATTGCTTGTTCTTCATTTGTAGGTTGAATACCAATAGTACGTACAAGTATTCTAGCTGTTCCGTTCATAGACCAAATTAATGGTTTCATAACGATACCGAAATAATAAAGCGGTCTAGCAAAAAATAATGATAGTTTTTCCGCTTGTTGAATAGCAACAGTCTTAGGTGCAAGTTCACCAACTACTACGTGAATAAATGTAACAATTAGAAAACTGATAACGATAGAAAATGTAGTAGTAAGTGCATCTGGTAAATTAAAGAAGTCTAATGCAGGATGTATAAGAACTTCAAATGTTGGTTCACCAATCCAACCTAATCCTAGTGAAGTCACAGTAATACCAAGCTGACAAGCAGATAAATAGTAATCCAATTCTTTTACCATTTTATATACAATTTTAGCAGACTTACTTCCTTCAGATATAAGTTGTTCTATTCTCGTCATACGTATTTTAACAAGCGCGAATTCAGAACCTACGAATACCATTGTAAATGCAATTAATATAAAGAATACAATAAAGTTTATTATGGTCGAAATTTCCAATTAGTTCCCTATTTCTAGGGATTCACCTCCAAATATTTTGCGGTGACGCTTGGGCCACCTTTTTAGTTCTATTTTTAAAGAAAACATGCTTGAATTTAAGTGTAAAACTAAATCCTCCCCATTTTGCGTCACCTCTCCCGACTATAGCATATTGAGTTAAGTCTAACACATTTTACTACTAATTAAAATGAATAAGAAGAAATGTATGCATATATTATTTTACGCATACATTTTCCATTAAAAAGATAGTTCGTTGTGTTTCATTATAAACTGTGAACTAATTTTATTAAATTCTTCTGGCTTATCTATATTGCATACATGCCCTGCTTGTTCGATAACTTCTAAATAAAAGTTCTCATAGTCTTTTACTAACCGTTCTACAGGTGGCATAAACAAATAATCTTCATCTCCCATAATAAATAAAGTCGGGATATTCTTTGTAGCCACTTGCAAATGAGCTAAGTATGGATTCACTAATTTGGTTAGCTTAACCCATTTTATAAATTGTTTTTGTGAAACTTTTTTAGCTTCGTTTATAAACCTCAATCGAGATTCTTCATGTTCTTTTCTAGGCATAATGATATAAGCAAATAATTTATAAAGTAACATATAAGGCACAAAGTTCATAATAGTCCTACCAATAGCTAATAAGAATTTAGTTCTTAAATTAACATTAATAATTGCGCCACCTAAAACTAACGTTGTAATTCTTTCAGGATACGAATCTGCCATTGTTTGCCCAACAATTGTGCCTAAACTCATCCCAATAATATGCGTCTTTTTAATTTTTAAGTGATCGAGTACGTCTATGACTTCTTTAGCTAAATGTTCGAATGAATCATTTTTCTTCCATTCTTTATTTGCAGATTTGCCGTGACCTCTTAAATCAACAAGTAAAACATTAAAGTGCTTTCTATAATATCTCATTTGTTTAAACCAAATAGAAGAGCTACCTCCAGCCCCGTGTAACAAGGTAACCCATTCTGCTTCTTCAGATTTTATAATCGTCTTATAATATAACATGTTTTACATCTTTCCTCTTAATTTCCATATTATGAAATCTTACAATATTTTTATTCATCATATAAAATTTTATCAATGATTTCAATAAAAAACCGACAACGTAATTTTACAATGTCGGTTTTTTTATATAAATTTTTAATTTTTTATTCTATTTCTTCAGCTATATCAATTTGATCTTGTGTTAATTTAGGTTTAAGCAATCCGTATATAATAGCACTTACTAAAGCACCTATTATTACTGCTAATAAAGTTTGTAATACATGACCAAAGTCTGTAGCTAATATTACAAATATACCACCATGTGGTGCTTGAATGCTAGAACCTAAACCTAAAGCTATCGCACCACCAATTCCTGAACCTACCATCATTGATGGAATGACACGTAATGGATCCGCTGCTGCAAACGGGATGGCACCTTCTGTTATAAAGGAAAGTCCCATAACATAGTTTGGTAAAATAGAACCTTTTTGAGTTTTTGTAAATTTATTTTTGAACAGTAACATTGCTGTAGCAATTGCGATTGGAGGTATCATACCACCGACCATTGCTGCTGTAATAGCTGCTGCGTTACCTTCTGTTAATGCTGCTGTAGCAAATACATATGCAGCTTTATTGAATGGACCACCCATGTCAATTGCCATCATAGCACCGATTACTAAACCTAGTAATACAATATTCGAACCTGATAAATCATTTAATCCATTTAATAATAAATTATTTAACCACGCTGTAGGTGGGTTAATCACATAAACCATTAGTAAACCAGTAATGGAAACTGAGAGAATTGGATATATTAATGTCGGTTTCAAACCTTCAAACATTTGAGGTAAGTTTCTAGAAACATATTTAATACCTTCAGTTAAATAACCCGCTAAGAAACCTGCTATAATACCACCTAGGAATCCTGAACCACCTGCCACTGCTAACATACCACCGACAAGACCAGACGCGAAACCTGGTTTATCTGCAATACTACGTGCAATGAAACCAGCTAAGATTGGTACAATTAGTTTAAAGGCACTTTCACTACCAATCTGCCATAAGTTTGCTGCAAATTCATTATATTGTGAACTTTTAGCATCAAATGAGTTTTCTCCAAATAAGAACACGATTGCCATTAAGATACCACCAGATATAACAAGTGGTAACATATTTGAAACACCGTTCATTAAATGTTTATAAATTGTTTTAGATACACTTTGTTTTTCATTCGAAGTTGATGAGCTTTGTTTGCCACCTTTAGCTACAAATGGTTTACGACTAGTATCTTGAGCCATATTGATTAATTCTTCTGGTCTTTTTATACCATCTGCTACAGGTACTTGCACAACATTTTTACCATCGAAACGGTCAGTTTCAACATGTACGTCTGCAGCGACAATGATTCCTGTTGCTTTTTCAATGTCTTCATCAGTTAGATGGTTTTTAATTCCGCCTGAACCATTTGTTTCTACTTTAATTGGTACACCCATTTTTTTAGCCTGATTTTTCAATGAGTCAGCTGCCATATAAGTATGCGCGATACCTGTTGGACAAGCTGTAACTGCTAAAATTAATCCTTCTTCTTCAACGTTTTCAGATTGAATCGGAGTTGCTTCTGATTCCTCGTTAGACTCATCATCTGTCGCTTCATCATCATGTTTGTTAATAATGTTTAAAATTTCTTCTTCACTATTAGCTTGTAACAGTTCTTCTCGTACTGCTTCATCCATTAAAATACCCGAAAGTTTAGCTAACGCATCCAAGTGAGTTTGAGCTCCGCCAGCTGGTGCAGCAATCATAAAGAATAAATGCGCTGGTTGCATATCTAACGATTGATAATCAACGCCTTCAATCGATTTACCAAATGCAATTGCTGCTGATTGAACAGCATCTGTTTTAGCATGTGGTATAGCAATACCTTCACCAATTCCAGTTGTGCTTTGTGACTCTCTTGTATGAATTGCTTCTTTAAATGTTTTTTCATCACTTAATTTACCAGCTTTATCTAATTGAGATACAAGTTCATCTATTACTTGATCTTTAGTCGTTGCTGATAAATCCATTGCTATTGTTTCCTTAGTTAAGAGTTCTGTAATCCTCATAATATTAACCTCCCTATTTTACAAATGCTTAATCGTTACTTTAGATAGAATTCTTTCTATATCTTCATGTTCAGCTAAATCTGCATTGAAAGCTGTAGCTGTTCCACAACTTACAGCTAATTTGAATGCTTCTTCAATATCCTTACCAGTTGTTAATCCAGCAACCATACCTGCCACTGTACTGTCACCCGAACCTACAGTGTTAACTACTTCTCCGTTAGGCACAATTGCCTTAAGTTGAATGTTCGAATCCACATAGATTGCACCTTCACCACCTAGTGAAACGATGACCGATTGAGCGCCTTCTTCTATTAACTGTTTAGCACAATCAATTACTTCTTGATCTGTATTAATTTCTTTATCAAAAATTTCTTCTAATTCTGTTTTATTTGGCTTCACAAATTTCGGTTCAAAAGAAAGTATAGATTTCATTAAATCTTTCTCTGCATCAACAATTAGCGTAGCACCGGTTTCTTTTAATATTTCTGCAACTTCTTTATATACCGGTTTCTTTAATGTACTTGGTACACTTCCAGCGATTATGACTGTATCAGACGAAGTTGTTTGTTTCATTTTATTTAAAAATGATTCGTAATGTTGTGATTCGATATTTGGACCTGGACCATTAATTTCAGTCTCAGAACCAGTTTTTAACTTCACGTTAATTCTTGTATCTTCTTCTACTTCAATAAAATCAGTTAAAATATTGGACTGTTCTAATTTATCTTTAATAAATTCTCCAGGAAATCCTCCAACAAAACCTGTTGCTGTATTTTCAACTTTTAAAGTATTCAACACTCTTGAAACGTTAATACCTTTTCCTCCAGGAAACTTATTTGTTTCATGTGCTCTATTTAATCCACCTACTTCAAATTGATTTGTAAACATAACATAGTCTATAGATGGATTAAATGTTACTGTATAAATCATTTTAAACCTCCACTAATTTCATACTTTTCTTTATAAAGCGTAATATTCTCTATTTCATTAATTGCTTTTTCAGAAGTTAATATTTCAAAACCTTTATCAATTTCCACTTCTGCAAATGATACTTCATTAAACTTAGAATGATCTAATAGCACATAAATGTGTGAAGCAAGATGAATTGCTGTTTCTTTCATTTTAGATTCATCAGGATCGGGTGTCGTTAAGCCATATTTTAAATCTATGCTGTTCATACCCATAAAGGCTTTATCAAATCGATATTTCTGTAAAGATTTAACGGCATTTACACCTATATTCGCTAATGTTGTAGATTTAATTTCTCCGCCTGTCATATAAACTTTTATACCTTTTTCTAATAATGGTTTTACATGCGTTAAACCGTTAGTTACGACAACTATATCTTGCTGATTAATATAAGGTATCATTTCTAAAGTTGTTGTTCCTGCATCTAAATAAATCGTATCGCCCTCTGAAATTTGTCTAGCTGCAACTTTCGCTATTTCTCTCTTTTCATTTTGATAACGCGTTTCTTTATCTGACATATCTCTTTCTTCATGTCGTTTCGTTATTTGCGTCGCGCCACCATGTACTCTTTTTAAAAAGCCATTTTGTTCAAGTAGCGATAAATCTCTTCTAATAGTTGAAGTACTTGATTGCGTTAATTGAATTAAATCTTGTAAAGATACTGTTTCCCGTTGTTTAATCGTCTCAATTATGAGTTGATGCCTTTCTTCAGTTAACATCACATCACCCCTGTTCATTGATATGATAAAACGTTTTCATTAAAAAGTCAATCACATTCAACCAAAAACATTCAAAAACAATCATAAATTTTTTTGGTATTTATAAGTGCAAATATTTCATACAAAAAAAGATTATTGTTATACTTTTTTAGTATATTTAAGGAGGCAAAATATGAATGATTTAAAAGAAAAATTATTTAAATTGATTGAAGAAAGAGAAAACGAAATGATAGAGATTAGAAGACATCTACATCAATATCCTGAATTATCATTTGAAGAAGAAAATACAGCAGAGTATATCAAATCGTTTTATCAAGATAAAAATGCTAAAATATCACAACCTGTTAAAGATGAACATGGAATTATTGTAGAAATTAACGGTGGAAAAGAAGGTCGCACAATCGGATTAAGAGCTGATTTTGATGCATTACCAATTACAGAAGAAGCAGATGTACCATTTAAGTCTACAAATGAAGGTGTAATGCATGCATGTGGTCATGATGTGCATACTGCTTATCTAATGGGGCTAGCTGATGCACTAATAGAATTAAAAGAAGAATTACCAGGAACAATTAAAATCATTCACCAGCACGCTGAAGAAAAACCTCCAGGTGGCGCTAAAGCTATCGTTGAATCTGGAGCCTTAGATGATATTGATGAGATTTATGGTATTCATATCGTTCCTGTAGCTAGCCCTGACTTTATTGGCTATCATAAAGGAAAAGCTTTTTCAGGTAGCTCAACATTTAAATTAACTATTAATGGACTTGGTGGACATGCTGCAAGCCCACACAAAACACACGATGCTTTAGTAGCTGGCACAAACTTTGTAAATACAATCCAAACAGTTGTATCAAGAAGAATTGATCCTCTTGAAATGGGCGTTATTACAATTGGTGCATTTGAAGCTCCAGGTGGATATAACGTGATTCAAGATAGTGTCACGATTAAAGGAACAGCAAGATATTTAAATCCTGATTATGAAGAAAAAATGTACGAAGAGATTAAGAAAATATCAGATAGTATCGCTTTAGGTTTCGATGTTGAATGTAATTTAGACTATCATTATGGCTATCCAGTACTCTATAACCATGAAGAACAAACGGATAAAATGGTAGATATTATTGAGAAAAGTAAAGGCGATTATTTCAATCACTTGATAGAAATACCACAAGCATCAGGGTCAGAAGACTTTGCTTATTATTTACAAAAGATTCCTGGTACTTTCTATATTGTTGGTAGTAAACCAGAAAATACAGATACACCTTATATGAATCATCATCCTAAATTCGAAGTGAATGAAGATTGCATGGCTGTTGCAAGTAAATCCTTAGGAGAAATTGTGCTAAATCGACTTGATTTAGAATCATAAAGACATCTATGTGACATAGAAAAAAGCACTAAACCGTTGAATTTCATTAACGATTTAGTGCTTTTTTCTATAATATATCTTCTCCACGCGACGCTACATATATATCAAACCATTCTTGGTCTGTTAACGATGTTTTAGTTGCTTTAACCGCTTCGTCTACTCTTTCAATTTTACTTGAACCAACAATAGGCATAACTTTTGATGGTAAACGTAATAACCAACTGTATATAATCGTGCTTATACTAACGTTGTATTTAGCAGCTATTGGCTGAATTGTATCTAATATACGTTTTGCTTTTGGATCATCTTCATTAAAAATCGCTCCACCAGCCAATGGACTCCAAGCCATAACTTTTACGTCATGTTGTAACATTCTATTCAGTGTACAATCTTCAATATTTTCTAATTCATATGGCGATACTTCAACTTGGTTAACCGAAATATGTGACATTTCTTTTTTGAGGCTTTCATTCAATAGTTCATATTGGTTACATTTAAAATTCGAAACGCCAAAAGCTTTTATTTTCCCTTGTTCTACAAGGTGCATGACAGCTTTAGTCACTTCATCAGGATCCATCAGTGGAGATGGTCTATGAATAAGCAACGTATCGATATAATCCGTTCTTAAATTCGTCAACGAACGATCAACAGATTGAATGATATGTTCATAACTTTGGTCATAGCGATGCCCATTAAATTCAGGGTTACTTTGATTAGGTAGAATTATTCCGCATTTTGTTACAATTTCTAATTTTTCTCTTAAGTTCGGCGTAAGCGCTAAAGCATCACCGAATAAACTTTCACATGTGTAATTGCCATATATATCTGCATGATCCATTGTTGTAATACCGCGATCAACTATATCGTGCATATAATCATTTAATTGTTGGTTACTATAACCCCATTCATTTAATCTCCAAAATCCATGAATGATTCTAGAATAACTGACGTGTTTATTTATTCGAATACGCTCCATCCCATCATCTCCTAAGTAAAGTTCAACATGTCTAATTTATTACGTAAATATGCTTTATCTATTGTTTCCCCTATAATAACAATTGTTAACGGCATGTTCATCATTTCTGGTTCATACTGAGGCACTCCGAACGCATACTGGAATAAATAAGTCTGATCTGGTTCTTCTTGGAATTTTACAAATCCTTTTATTCTCAATATAGAATCAGGTAACTGTTGTAAGAAACGAATTAAAAGTTCCATCTTTATAGGTCCATCAAACGTATAATTAATGGATTGAATACCATGATGATGACTATGTTTACCTTCTATATTAATTATTGCATCATCACGTTCAATTATTTGGTCTATTTTAGAGTAATTTGTAAAATAGACATCTGGTTGATGTTTTATTTCGTTTAGATGATCCTCAAGCATTCCTTTTTCTTCATTAGACAGTTCATCAGATTTGTTAACTACTATTACATGTGCATTTGCCATTTGTTCTTCCATTAAATGTTTAGTTTGATTAGAATAGCGATCTCTTTCTATGTATCTTTTACCATCCATAACACCAATAATAAAAGGCATATGTACTTTATCTACAATAGTAGGATTTTGACATGCATCAACTATTTCTACCGGGTGCGCTATCCCAGTAGCTTCTATAATAACTAAATCTGGTTTCTCACTATGGTATAAGTTATGAAGTACAACCTCCATATCATCTTTTAAAGAACAGCATATACAGCCGTTTAATAAGCTTTTACTTGAAATACCTTCACCTAAAAGCTGGCTATCAACATCAAAAGAACCAAATTCATTCATAACAATTGCAACTTTTTTACCTGCTTCTTTCGCTTCTATTATTAACCTTTGTAGTAAAGTTGTTTTTCCGCTTCCTAAAAAGCCCGTCAGCACTGTAATATTCATTTTATCTTTTATATTTTTGCCACTACTCATGTTTCTACCACCTTTCTGTCATTATATGATATTCCAATATAAACTACAAAGTCTTAAGCGTTTTAAAGTAAACAACATTATTATTTCTATAGATAATCGGAATCATTATTAAAAATATTTACAAACTAAAATTATTCATTATATAATAGATTAGAAGTTCGGAAATAAAAAGCTATTTCATTTGTAGTTTGGGGGAAAGATTATGCCGGATAATTTAAATATCCAGAATCAATTGTGTTTTAATTTGTATAATGCACAAAGACAAGTCAATCGTTATTATTCTAATAAAATTTTCAAAGAATATAACATTACATACCCACAGTATTTAGTACTAACAATTTTGTGGGAAACAGCACCGGTCAATGTCAAAAAACTTGTAACAGGTCTAGCACTTGATACAGGTACAGTATCTCCTTTATTAAAAAGAATGGAAAACCTCCATTTAATTAAACGTAAAAGATCGGATTTAGATCAACGTGAAGTTTTCGTCCACTTAACAGATAAAAGTCTAGAAATGAAAGAAAAGTTATACCAAGCTTCTCATTTAATACAAGACGTATCTCAATTAACTGATGAAGAAACAGAACAATTAAACATACTTTTACAAAAAATGATTAAAAACATAGATAAAATTAATCAAGAAAAATAATAATTAAGAGTTCGGGACAATAGTTAATGTCCCGAACTCATTCCTACGATTAGTCAAGTGCTTAAGTTTAAAATAATCATCACTTAATAAGACCGTCCAATTTTATTTTTTTGAATAAGGTGTTAGACTATATGTGATTATACGATTTAATGTGGGGACATTTCGTAATCGTATAGTTTATGTTTCATTATTAAATAATGAAATGTTTTTAATAGTCGATTAATACATGCGACAACAGCAGTCTTATGAGATTTCTCATTAGGCTGCTTTCTTAATTTATAGTAATAATCTACAATATGATTATTATAACGATGTTGTCCACGAATAATATTCATTATTACCAAAAATAATAAGCGTCTCGCCTTTTTATTACCGCGTTTATTGATGGTATCTCTATAATGTGTCCCACCAGATTGATATCGTTTGATATCAATTCCTACAAAAGCATTTAACTGTTTATTTGATTTGAATCGAGATATATCTCCAAGCTCACCGATTATCATGGCTGCAGTTAGATCTCCAATTCCTGGTATAGAATAAATAATTTCAAAGCAGTCAAGTTCTTGAGCTAATTGAATCATTTCTTTATCTAATTGTGATAATTGTCCAATGGACTTTTTCAATTTTTGAATTAATAATTGTGCTTTTTTAACTAGGAACGAAGATGAATTGACGTTAGGGTAACTATCATTCGCTAATTTAAAAAGTGTTTCTCCATAACTTTCTGCTTTTCGTTGAGATAATCCTTTATCTGTAGATTTTAAAATTGTAGAAATGATACTTTCCATATCATTTTGTTGAACAAAATCAGGATGAGTAAATATTTCAGCGATATTTAAGGCAATCATTGAATAACGATTTTTAAATAGTTTTTCTAAGCCAGGAAATGTTTGATGAAGTATCTCAATAATTTCAACTTTCAATCGATTTTGTTCATTTTCGAATTCTAGATGAAATCGAGCACGCTCACGTAATTCAAAGTAAATATCATCATTTGTATTATTTAAACTATCGGAATCATTTAAAAAAGGTGCTATTTGGGCTAACTTATGTGCGTCTGATTGATCTGTTTTCCAAGACCTTAAAGAGCTTGTTTTGAACTTTGCTTCTAAAGGATTCAACTCAATATAATTAATTTGGTTAACTCGACAGAACCGAACCATAGCTCTTGAATATATACCTGTGGATTCAAAAATTAATTTTGGCTGATTTACACGATTCAAATAATTTAATAAATAATTATAACCATTTTTGTTATTTTGAATAGTAAATTCCTTTTGGAATTTTTCATCGATATAGTGTGCAATCACACTATCTTTTTTACTAATATCAATGCCTAAGTAATCGATAAATAAAACCTCCTTAACAAATTTGAGAAGTTATAACTTTACTGAACCTTTCTCATTTCACTTTCCTATACACGGTTTCAAGAACCCAACATACTACAATCGAATTTCAAAAGGCGAGAGTAAAGCTGACTAGTTTTTTTTACGGATTTCAAACCCAAGAGATCGCACAGTCTACTCCTCTCTATAACTATAAAAAATAGCTATGAAAAAATCTATCGTCATAGATTTCTTCATAGCTAATCTTAGTATGTTTTTTGTGTTAGTAGTAATAGACTGGACGCTTATATCGCATGCAGCTCTTGGCTTGTAAATTTTAAGTTCCTTATTGCCTTTTCTTAGCAAACGTGTCAATAACGGTAGTCTTATTGTCTTTTCTCATCAAACGTGTCAATAACGGTAGCCTTATTGACTTTTCTCAGTAGTCTTGGCAACAAGGAGGCTTTATGTTGCACGTGCACCTCGTCTTGCAACTTTCGAGGGCTTTATGTTGCACGTGCGTCTCGTCTTGCAACTTTCGAGGGCTTTATTTACTCAAACAAAAAGCTGAGACTTTTTATGTCTCAGCCTTAATTTTGTATGCAGTGAAAAAAAGGGTTCTAGAAGAATAACATATTTCAACTTCTTAATCTTTTTAATACATCAATACGCTTTATTAAAGTTCACTACGTCATATAAATAGCCCTGCTCTTGTAGCAATGTTTGATAATCACCTTGTTCTAGAATTTCTCCTTCATTCATAACTATTATATGGTCGAAATCTTCAAGGTACTTCAAATTGTGTGTCACGATTACTATTGTATCGTCAGTACTTAATAAATTGTTCATAATGATTTTTTCATTTTCTTCATCAAGAGAAGCAGTTGGTTCATCCATAAGCCAAATGTTCGCATTTCGTAATAGTAATCGAGCTATTGATAGACGTTGTCTTTCTCCTCCTGATATATTTTCTGCATTTTCTGTGAGATTGTCATCTAATTTCAAATGTTCTAATCTCACTTTCATTAATGCATTTTTCATATTCTCATCAGTTTCTTCTATTAATAAATTCTCTCTGACCGTTCCTTCAAAATAATGATTGTGTTGTAACATTGTATTTATTTCGTCTACGTATTTTTCATGTTCAACATGAGACAAAGCTTTACCTTTATACGTCAATAAACCTTCGTTAGAACTATATAAGCCCATTAACAAACTTAATAATGTAGACTTACCTGAGCCTGATGGACCTATAATAGCAACATGCTCACCTTCGTTAATTTTAAACTGAACATTTTTTAACGTTTTTCTTTCTTGAAAATCGTATTTAAAATTTAATTTTTCAGCATAGTATAAAGCGTTATTGCTTATTTCATATGTTTCTTGATTTTCGAAATTTTGATTTATAACTTCTTCGATATTTTTAAGACTTCTAGTAGTATCTGCTTTGTAAAAAGCTACGTTTGTCATTGGAATAGCTTGCTCAAATAATGTAATGACAATCATGAGTATACTTGCAAAAAACACTGCATTTAACGCGCCATCTTGAATTTGCCATATACATAAGATAGTAATACACCAAATACTTATCATAGCGCATATATTGAGCATAAAATCATACGTACTTAAAAATTTCTGCTCTTTATATTTTTTATTTTCGTAAATATTTTGTTGAATAAAAACTTTATCTTTAAAACTGTTATATTGTTGGAATCTATTTAATTCCGCTTTACCATTTTCAAAATCATAGTATTCTGCCACATATTCTTCTTCACTTCGTTGAACATCTTCTGCTAAAATGTTTGCACGTTTTGTAGATAAATAAGGTATGACGATAACAGACATCATCATTGAAATTCCAATAATAATACCAACATAAACACTCCAATTTATCATGACTAAAATTGTTGCGATAGTCGTTAATATAATTACGATTGGGGGATAATAAACGCGTAATAGAATGTTCTGTAATCTTTCGACATTATTTACCATTTGTGTTAGTAAGTCACTTGAACGATATCTTCTAAACACATTAGGGACAATTGGAATTAAATAATTGAAGAGTTCAACACGTATATTTCTTAACATCGTAAATGTAGATCGATGTGAATATAACCTTTCAAAATATCTCGTAATAGCTCTTACAAATCCAAATAATTTAATAGAAACAATTAAAATCATCAAAGCGTATAGCGGTGTTCCTAAAGCACTTTTTGAAATCATATAACCACTCAACGCAAACATACCTAAAGCAGTGAGCATACCTAAAACACCTATGATAATTGATAAATAAAAATCTTTATCAAATTTGATAGTTAATTTTTTCATGTGAACTGACCACCTTTCAGTGGGCTATTTGTTACTTGAACATCTCCATTGTTAACTTTAATGAAATTGTCGGCATATTTTAATACTTCTTGTCTATGTGCAATCGTAATGATTGTTTTTTCTTTAGAAAATTGATTCACAGTATTAACGATGAGTTGTTCTGTCTTAATATCTAATCCAGTTGTTGGTTCATCAAATATAACCACTTCAGGATTTAATAATAGTAATCTTGCTAATTCTACACGTCTCATTTCCCCACCTGAAAGCATTTCATAACCGTCACCAATTTTCGTTTCAATACCTTTTGATAACTCACTAACTTTCTCTACAAGACCAACTCTTTGTAATACATCTTCTATTTGTTGTTTATCGTAATTTTGGAACATTGTGACATTATCTTCTAAAGATGCACTGAAAATGTAAGGTCTTTGGGATAGATAGCCAATTTTAATATCTTTTTTATACTGAACTTGTCCTTTAATGGGAGAGAGTTCATTCATGATTAATTTCACTAAAGTAGATTTACCAGCACCACTCGGCCCTACAATTGCAGTATGCATATTTTCTTTAATGTTTAAATTTAGATGGCTAAACGCAAAATCTTCACGTTCAGGGTATGAAAAATAAACATCATTTATTGTTATGATGTCTTCTTGACTCATATCTGGATTAATCGTTATTGGTTTATAGCTTTCATTTTCTTCTTTATTTATATCTTCTATTATTTCAATATAGCCTTCACTCTGCTTACCTGTATGGAAAGCTTGTCCTAAATCTTTAATAGCATTGTAAAATTCAGGTGCTAATAATAAAGTAATGACTGCGACTAAGAATGAAACATCATGAAATACAATTAATCTTAATCCAACTTCTAAAGCAACAATACCAATCCCTAACATAGAAATGAATTCTAGCATCAAACCTGATAGAAAAGCGCTTTTTAATATTTCCATCGTTAAATCTCTAAATGATGTACTAGATTTATGAATTTTGTTCACTGTTTGATCTGTTCTATTAAATAATTTTAAAGAAACAAGACCTTTCGTTAAATCAATGAATTCTTTTGCAAATTGATCTAAAGATTGCATTTGATCTTTAGCTTTATCACGTGTTCTTAGTCCAAAAACAATATAAAATAACGGAATAAATGGTGCTGTTATCATCATAATGAGAGCAGCTGGCCAATGAATAAATAATAATGTTATAACGATTGCAACAGGAATGAGGGTTGATTTAAAGACTTGTGGTAAATAAGATTCGTAAAAAGGATGAATACCCTCCACTGCTTCTGTTAATATCGTTAATTTCGATCTCTTTGTATCTTTATTAATTAATTGATTTCTAACATCTTTTTTAACATTAAAAGAGAGTTTCTGCCCTGTTAATTGATTTAAATAATTAAAAGTAGCCCGTAATAACAGTACAGCTAATAAAATGAATACCCATTGGTAAAGTTGTTGGTAACCTTCTTTAACAACAAGCATTTGATTTATAATTTTACCTAAATATATATTTTGAAATACGACTGATAAACTGAGTAAAAATGATGCTAAAAACATCAATATTTGCAACGGTTTATACTGAGCACTATACTTTGTTAATTCTTTCACAATGTCACCACCTTTTTCCATTATAACGCCTTTATTAAAAAAATAAACCAAAATGTATTATTCTTTATATGCATATTATAAAGCATTATTTGGTACAATAATCTTAAAGTGATATCAACTGCATATCATAAAGTTTTCTAGAGGAGATCGAACATGTTTATAATCGAATTAATTAAAGCAATCATTCTAGGTATTGTAGAAGGTTTAACAGAATTTGCTCCTGTTTCATCGACAGGGCATCAAATTTTAATTGATGATATGTGGTTAAAATCAAAAGCATTCCTAGGTAGCGAATCAGCGTTCACTTTTAAAGTTGTAGTACAGTTAGGTTCTATCCTTGCTGCTGCTTGGATTTTTAGAAGCCGTTATATTGAGATGTTGCACGTTAAACAAAATGAGAAAAAGAAACATCATCTTAAACTTTCTCATATAATAGTCGGACTCGTTCCTGCAGGTATTTTAGGCTTATTATTTGATGATTTTATTGAAAAACATTTATTTAGTGTCCCTACTGTATTAATCGGATTGTTACTTGGAGCAGTCTATATGATTGGCGCAGATATCTATTCAAAACGTGTCATGAATCCACATACAGTTGATGGTATGAATTATCCAAAAGCTTTCGTTATTGGTTTGTCACAAGCTATCGCGCTATGGCCAGGTTTCAGTCGTTCTGGTTCAACTATTTCAACCGGTGTGTTCTTAAAATTAGATCATAAAGCTGCATCTAATTTTACTTTTATAATGGCAGTACCTATTATGTTTGCAGCAAGCGGTAAAGCATTACTTGGAAACTTAAAATATATAACATTAGATCAAATACCTTTTTATATTGTAGGATTTATCGCTTCATTTATATTTGGTTTTATTTCTATAAAGTTATTCTTAAAATTAATAAACCGTGTAAAATTAATACCATTTGCCATTTATAGAATTATTCTTGTTATAATTATAGCAATTGCATATTTCGGTTTTGGAATTGGCCAAAACATAGGATAATAAACGCTTTTTACAGTTTGAATAAGCTATTAAAGGGTAATTAAATAAGATATATAATTAGAATTGATATGGAGGAATTATACATGAATGATAAAGTAAAATTACTTGTTAATACATTGCCGTTAATAATCGTACCACTTATAACAGAGCGAAAAAAATTCAAAGAACATCCAGATGTTAAAAATATCACAGGAAAAACTTTAGATGTATCACATAAAGTGAAAGATAAATCTATACAAACAAAAGATAAAATCGCTGAAAAATCAGAACCTGTAAAATCATATGTCGTTCAAAAGAAACGTTTATATGAATACAACAAACAAATGAAACAACCTTTTAAAGAGGAAGAAAAAGAACAAAAGGAATTACAAAAAGAGATTGATAAGCTAGATAAAAAACTTCAAAAAAATATAGAAAATCGCCATAAAGAAGAAGAAAAAGCTCAAAAAGAAAACCAAAAAGCGCGAATAGAAGAGCTTAAACATTATCAAAAAGAAGAAGAAAAAATGGCTAAAAAAGGCGAGAAATTAGAAAAAGAAAACGAAAAAGATATTTCAAAATTAGACAAAAAACTTCAAAAAAATATAGAGTCTCGCGAGAAAGAAGAAGAAAAGAAAGAAGAAGAGAATAAAAAAGCTCGTATTAAAGAAATTAAAAAATACGATAAACAACAAAAAGAAGAAACTGCTATTCGTGAAAAAGGTTCTGAGATTGCAGATAAACAAAAAAGCGAAATAGCTCCACTAGAAGAAAAGTTAGAAAGAAATAAAGCTTATCGTTTGAAAGAAGAGATGGATCGACAAAAAGAAAATCAACAAAAACGTATTAATGAACTAGAAAAATATAATAACCAATCAACACAAAACATTCAAGAACTTATCGATGAACGTGTTCGCGGAGAGAAAAAACCAGCTCCTAAACATGCATTATACAATCAACATAAATCATTAATGTCAGAACACATTAGTAAATTCCCATACGATAAACACCGTGAAGAACATTTAAAAAATCAAAAACGCAATCGTCGTTCAAAATGATTAATCGAATTATTATAGATGGAGATGCTTGCCCAGTTACGGATGATATAATCCGTATAACTGACTCAACAAGCATCTCTGTTCTTATTATAAGAAGTGTAAATCACTTTTCACTAGCTGATTACCCAGAACATGTTTCTACAATTTATGTTGATCACGGTGTCGATAGTGCTGATTTTAAAATTGTTAAATTAACGACTTCTGAAGATATTGTTGTTACTCAAGACTACGGTCTAGCAAGCCTTATTTTGAACAAAGCGAAACATGTTATTCATCATAAAGGTTATGAATATACTGCAAATAATATGGAACAATTGTTAACGCAAAGACATATTTCTGCCCAAATAAGACAACAAGGTGGCCGTACAAAAGGTCCAAAAAAGTTAACTCAAGAAGATCATAAAGTATTTTCAGATTTTCTAATAAATTTAATAAATAGTGACAACGCCGATACTTGACGTTGTCTTAATCTAATAACTGCTTTTTAGATCTATCTAAATTAACTTTATCTTTTTCTTTCATCTGTTCAAGTTCAATGCGCATTTTTTCAGTTTCTAATAAATAATTTTCGTGCTTCGTTTTTTCTAGTTCCAGTTCATCTTTTACACGTTCTGATTTAATTTTTTCTAGTTTTACTTTTTTAGATTCATGATCTTTAATAATTTTTGCAACAGTAGAAATTAGTACAATTAAAACGACCATTAGAAATACATTCATTCTAAATCCTCCCTTGTGAATAAAGTAAACGCTTTATTATAATTATAATACATAGCTGAAAGGAGCAATAACTTATGAAAAGAATAGCTGTTTTTTGTGGCGCTAGTAAGGGTAATGACCCTATTTATACAGAACAAGCTTATGCATTAGGTAAATATTTAGCAGAAAATCATTATGAATTAATTTATGGAGCTGGATCTATCGGGATGATGGGAGCTGTGGCAAATGGTGTAATCGACCATAATGGTATTGCTATAGGTGTTATGCCTAAATTCCTCGGAGAGCGTGAAATAGCACATGAGAACTTAACAGAGTATCATGTTGTAGATTCCATGCACGAAAGAAAACAAATGATGTCTGATATGGCCGATGCATTTATCATGTTACCAGGCGGAGCTGGTTCCTTAGAAGAATTCTTTGAAATATATACATGGGCTCAAATTGGCTTACACCACAAACCTATTGGTGCTTTAAATACTAAACAATTTTTCAAACCAATGCAAAGTATGATTGAGCACTTAATTTCTACAGGATTTGTTAGCGAAAATTATAAAAATTTAGCTATTATCAAAGATGAAGTTCCTGAATTATTTGATGCCTTGCAAGTAGCCGAACCTGTTAAACTTCGAGATTATCAGAAATAGATAAAAAGGTTGTTTCATCAAAAACTTTAATATTATTTAATGTTAGAAGGGCTGTCGTTACACCGACGCCTTCTTTTTTTGTACCTGAAAATGTTCCATCATATATAATCGAAGCTCCACATGAAGGGCTGTCACTTTTTAAGATGACAGTATTGGCTTTTAAGTCTCTAATAATAGACAACGTTCTCTTAGCACCTTCTTTAAATTGGTGCGTAACATCTTGGCCAGATATCGTTATAACTTTAGCTTTATCATTCCAAACGTCAAAACCATCTCCATCAATAATTTCAGCTGGTTCTCTCGGTATTTGTAAACCACCTAGTATTTCTGGACAAACACTAATCGCTTTTCCTTCATCTATTAATTGCTTATAAAATAAATCCAACTTATGTTTGCCATCATATCTTACTTTTTCACCAACTAAACATGCACTGATCACGATCATAAAATCCACTCCTTATAAAATCTTATGATATAAAACATGTGTTGCTAATTTTTCATCGTCAACAACTTTAGGATGCAAAAAATTCTCAATATGATTCATTTCTAATTTTTCCATCACTCTTCTAGAAGGCTTATTAATTTCTGATGTAAAGCTATAAACTTCTTCAATGCCTTGTTCTTTAGCATAACCCAACACGGCTTCAGCTGCTTCAGTTGCAAGTCCATTGCCCCAAACTGTTTTATCTAATCTCCAACCTATCTCATAAAAAGGTAGTTGTGATAAATTGAGATCACTATTTTCAGGTATATAATTAATGCCTACCATACCTATAAAGCTATTAGTAGCTTTTAATTCCACAGCAAACAAACCAATTTTTTGTTTTGTGATAACTTCTTGCATTTGGTTAACTATATTTTTTGTTGCTTGATAGCTTAATATATCTGGAAAATATCTTCTCACTTCAGGACTTGCATTCATGCTCTGAAATATTTCGATATCTTTTTCTTCCCAATCTCTTAATATTAAGCGCTTTGTTTCAATATATGTACTCATTTCAATCACCCAACCTTCATAATAATAAAAAAAGGATGTACTATTATTTTAGCACATCCTCTTACAAATTATGATCTTACTGAACTTCTAATGTGAAATCTTTTTCCAGTTGGGCCTTCAATACTGAACATACCGCCTCTTCCATCAACAACATCTAATTCTAGATTAGTATGTTTCCAGTATTCATATTGTTTTTTATTCATATAGAATGGAACGCCTTCGATTTCACCTAGTTTAACATCAACATCTCCAATGATTAGTGTGCCTTCAACAAAAAGCATCGGAGAGCTACCATCACAACATCCACCTGATTGATGAAAAATCAAGTTTTCACCATGTGTCTTTTTTAAATCTCTAATGAGTGATTTGGCTGTTTCAGTTGCAGTAACTTGTTCTTTCATTTAGAACAGTCCCGCTGGTTTCTCACTATAACTTACAAGTAAGTTTTTAGTTTGTTGGTAATGATCTAACATCATTTTGTGATTTTCACGGCCAATACCACTCATTTTGTATCCGCCAAACGCTGCGTGAGCTGGATAAGTATGGTAGTTATTTACCCATACACGACCCGCTTGGATACCTCTACCGAATCTATATGCTTTATTTTGGTTTCTAGTCCAAATACCTGCACCTAAACCGTATAAAGTATCATTTGCCATTTCTAAAGCTTCTTCATCGTCTTTAAATGTTGCTAATGATAATACAGGTCCAAATATTTCTTCTTGGAAAATTCTCATATCTTGTGTTCCTTTGAAAATAGTTGGTTCGATGTAATAACCATTTTCTAAGTCACCAGATTCTTTACGTACATTACCGCCTACTAAGATTTCAGCACCTTCTTGTTTACCGATATCTAAATAACTTTTAATTTTTTCAGCTTGCTCTTGAGAAGTTTGTGCACCAAGCATTGTTTCCGGATCAAGAGGGTTACCTGTTTTAATTTCGTTTACACGTTTAACACATTTTTCGATAAATTTATCGTAAATATCTTCATGTACTAACGCTCTTGAAGGACATGTACATACTTCACCTTGGTTAAGTGCGAACATTACTAAACCTTCAACAGCTTTGTCTAAGAAATCATCTTCTTCATCCATTATATCTTTAAAGAAGATGTTCGGTGATTTACCACCTAATTCTAGTGTTACTGGAATTAAGTTTTGACTTGCATTTTGCATGATGATACGTCCTGTAGTCGTTTCACCTGTGAATGCTACTTTATTAATATCTTCATGTGTAGCTAATGCTTGTCCTGCTTCTGCACCGAATCCGTTTACTACGTTAATTAAACCTTCAGGTAATAAGTCTTGGATTTTTTCAATAAGGTGTAAAATAGACACCGGAGTTTGTTCTGCTGGTTTTAATACAACAGCGTTACCAGTTACGATTGCAGGCGCTAATTTCCAAGTAGCCATTAACAATGGGAAGTTCCAAGGAATGATTTGACCTACAACACCAATCGGTTCTTTAAAATGATAAGCTACTGTATCGTTATCTATTTGTGAAATGCCACCTTCTTCTGCTCTTACAACTCCAGCGAAATATCTGAAGTGGTCAACCACTAAAGGTAAATCTGCTGCTAAACACTCTCTAATTGGTTTACCATTATCAAATGTTTCGATTACAGCAAGTTCTTCTATATTTTCTTCTATTCGATCTGCGATATCTAATAATAATTGAGAATGTTCTGTAGGAGATTTTTTAGCCCACTCTACTTGAGCTTTATGCGCTGCTTTTACTGCTTCATCAACATCTTCTTTAGTAGAACGAGGTATTTTTGCGTATACTTCCCCAGTTACCGGTGAACCATTGTCGAAAAATTCACCATTTTTGGGGTCAACCCATTTACCACCGATAAAATTCTGATATTTATCTTTTACTTTATACTTTGCATTTGTTGCAGTTGGATATTCAAAAGCCATATTAAAACGCCTCCCTAAATGTAGTTACAATTCTATTTTAATTGATGAAACCGCTATCATCAACTAATTAGCATTTTAAAATAAAATAATAAATTTTTCAAGAAAGAAAAATAAGTAACTATAAAATTGCACGGAATTTAATAATAAAATTATTCTTCCGAGGTTAAATAGCTAATCTTATTATTTAAATACCCAGTAATAAACTAAATATTCCAATCCAAATGGATTGGAATATTTAGTTTTTGTAAAGTGTATAAACAAGAAAATATCATGTTCATTTATTCTACTGTTAAAGTTGTTTGAGCTATAACATTTCCACCTGATAGTACTTCTACTTTTACTTCTTCATTCGCTTCATTTGCGATTTTAGTTTTAAAGTACCAATCTGTTTTACCATTTTTAATTTTTGGATTAACTGATTCTGATATACCTGGAGCTTGTCCATTAAACATCCCTACTTCTCTACCGTCTTTATTTTTTATAGATAGTTGGAATTTTTGATTGATTAGTTTAGATTCATCTACATGTACTGTTATATTGAATTTTTCTTGTCTTGATACAGATGAAGGAATATCAAAAGTACTAGTGTCATTATTTGTTGTATTATTATCTTCTTCTGTTGAGTGCTCAGTTTTATTTTGTTTTGTACCTTTGGCACCATAGCTTCCAGATGCATATGTTGAAGCATCATACCATTTATATCCACGTTTTGGTGTTCCCCAAGGTTCTTGTTCAACTTCTTGACTGTTCTCAGGTTGTTCAAATCGTTTTAGAGGCGTTTTATCATCAAGATTTATGTCCATAGCTTTAAAATCTTTTTGATTTTCTTGCTTATTTAACCATTCAACAATTTGCATAACCATTTTTTTATTATCTTCTTCTTTGAAACCATCATATGTTTTTTTGTTTTCTCCGTTATCTTCTCGTTTATATTTTGGAGTCTTATCTTCTACCATCGAAGAGTCCCCAATGAAAGCTCCTTTTCCTTTTTCTACTTTACTAATCGCAATATAAGGTCCTTCATTCTTACCCCCACCGTTATAAATACCTTCATCTACAGCATTATTCCATTTATCATGTTTACTCAGTTGTGGAACAAAAGCTATTCCTTTTGCTTTATTCGGGTCAGTAATAGCAATTGTTGATCCTGCATGCATTGATACTGCTTTTATACCATTAGTAATATTAAAACTTTCTTCGCTTGAAGCTATATCGTCAACCTTAATATTACCTAATGCATTATATCGAAAGCGCAAACCGAACACTTCATTTAGAAAATCTCTACTTTCTACACCTTTCATTTTTTCTGATGCTCTTTCTTCAGGCGACATACCTTTTGTTGGATTGTCAAAAGCGCCTCTTCTATATCCGTTCATAACTTCAGATGAATCAAACCTATTAAAGTTTCTATCCGCATTATAGTGATCGCTTATCATTAAGATACTACCACCAGCTTTCACATATTTCTCAATAGCATCTTGTTCACTTTTCTTAAGAGGATTATTCGCTTCTGGAATCACTACTAGTTGATAGTCTTGCATTGTCTTGTAATCTAATAGTTGATTGTATCCTAAATCTGTAACTTCATAATTTTCTTTCGTTAGTGCGTCTGCAAAATCAGAAAAACCTCCATCAATTACCCAATCAGCACTCCCAGCTGTTTGTCCATGTGCACTATCGAATAGTACTTTACCTTTTATGTCGCTACTCTTTGGAGAAAGAACTATTTTGCCATCTTCTCCTTTCTTCTCTTCATTACCGTTAGAACAAGCTACTAATACAATTGAGAAAACTATTATTAAACTTAAAATTAGCATCTTTGATTTCATTTTAATCTCCTTATGTAAAAAATAAAGGAGCGGGACAGAAATCTCATTGTTCTCACAAGATTTCATCGTCCCACTCCCTTCTATATTGAATTTATTTATGATTTTCTAAAATATGTTAATAATTTAATCATGACAGGCTCAGTATCATAATTTTTGAAGCCTCTTGGAACTTCAATTGTAGCATCAACAATATCATTATTGTCATTAAACCGATAAGTAACTTGATTAACGTTTGATTTACGATCAAAAATCACAGCCTCAGATGGCCAACTTCTTATTTCACCTGTTGTTGATTGTAATGTACGGCCAGTAATTGTTTCAAGTTCTTGTCCTAATTCTAATAGTGTCAGCTTTTGACCTTCAATCAACACGAAATTTTCTTCATGCACGGTGACATCCCTCTTTTCAAATAATCATTAATAATTTATTCCCTATAATCATTTAAGATAAACGCATGCTATATATTCAATTCGAATGATTTCACTTTTTCTGAAGCATGATCATATGAACGTGTTTTACTAACGCCGCCTTGAATATCGAATGTTGCTTTTTTATCTTTTATAGATTGATACATTTCCGTTGAAATCGGTATAGATTTCAAACTCTTTGTCTGTTCTTTAGGTTGATATTCATCAATATTCTCTTTTGATTTTTTCATATATTTTTCATTATGAGAATCTGGAATAAAAGATGCATAATCTGAACGTTGATTCCGGTCTCCGTTTTTAATAGATGCAGCATTATCATAATAAAGTTTTTGTTCTGTAGTATTTTCTGTCATCACTTCATAAATAATAACATATCCATCTTTAGCTCCGTTGAATAATAATACCTGACCTTCTGGCATATTATTTACTTGGAATATTTGCAAATGGTCAACATCTACTTTCATCCCACTATCTTCAAAGTGAAAATTTTGATCTTGTAAATCATTCACTAATTCAACATCTCCGTTAGTAGATGTACGGATAGTATTCGGGAAAGTTTTTTCATCATTTTTGCTTTTCTTACTAGAAGTCTGTTTAGCTTTATCTTCTTTTGAATCCTTTGATTCATCATCAGATTTTTCATTATCTGAACTGTTGTCTTTTTCTCCTAGTTCATCTTCAATCTTTTTTAATTTTTCTTCTTTTTCTTTAATGTTTTCTTTTAATTTATCATTTTCTTTTTTTAATTTCTCTTTGTCTTTTTTATAATCACTAGATGATTGTTCCAATGATTTAATTTCTTTTTCTAAATCTTCCTGCTCATTATCTTTACCACAAGCAGCTAAAATAACTGTTGTCATCACCATTAGTAAAAATGCCTTCTTCATAGGTGCCGCCTCCTATACATATTCTTAAATATTTTACCATACTAATGGTGAGCTATCTATTGATAACAGGTTAGATACTGTTACCTAATACAATCATTTCATCGTAATTGACAGATTCTCTCAATTTAATAGCAAGAGCACGTGTTATTTTCTCATCCTCAATTAATTCATTAATCATTTCTCTTTGAATTCTTAAAGCATATATTTCCATTTCTGTATAAATAGCAGTGTGATTACTCACGAAATTATCAGGCGTTAGTCTTTCAACTTTGTTTAAGTAAGAATCACATACAATACTAATTTCAAATTCGTTTTCTTCATTCATTTCTTTAGATAATCTTTTTACAATTTGGAAATGAACTTCTCGTGTAATATATCTCATTTCTCTTAAGTTTGCTTCTATTGATAATGAACTTGTCGCGTTAATATATGTTTTAATTTTTCTACGACGAACAAATAATTTCATCATCAATTTAACTTTTGTAACAAGTGATGCATTTTTAAATGTAGATGATCTCTCTGTAATTTGAGTGTAATTATCAAATGTGTTTTGCGATATTTTGTCATTCTTTATTAAATTATCTAAAGTTCGAAACTCTGTATCTATTGCGATTCGTTGAAGTCGCTCTAATTCTTTTAAGTCTTCATCTTCTTCATTGCTAGCTTTTAAAAATGATAATTGCATATGATAACTTCGGGTGATTTTACCATATACATAGCTTGTTTCTTTACTATAAAATTCTTGTAATTTTATTAACGCACGTTCAATTAACAATACTTTTGCTTCGTTAAATGTAAGCTGACTTTGTTCTTTAACTTTAGCTTTTGGCGTAATAAGCGGTAGAACAACTTGAGCTAGCACTAAGCTGATTAAGATAACACCTGTAGCTATGAATAATAAATTATCTCTATATATAAAATCTGTATGTTCTGATAATTTATAAGGCAACATCAATGCGATTGCTAATGAAATAGTACCGTGAACGCCACAAATAGTCATAATAAAAGCATATTTAAAACGATTTGGTTTATCGGCTTCTGTTTGAGGTTCAATATCCTTACCACTCGTTAACATTTTTGAAAATCTGCTTTCTGGTAAATAGAAATATGGATATGAAAATAGTACCCAAATGTATCTAAACGAGTATACAAGCACAGTCACAAATAACGTCATACCGATAACATGTAATATTTCCTGATTAGATTCTTTTAAAATATTAATCAGTACTTCTGGTATTAAAAATCCTAATAAAATGAATACAAAACCATTTAATAAGTAACTCAATAATTCCCAAGTGTGGTTGTAAGTAACTTGTTCTTTCGTAGTTGCTTGAGCTATTCTATCTTTTTCAACGCCATGTATTAAACCTGCAACAACTGCTGCAATAATACCTGATGAATGAAAAGTTTCAGCTATAATATAAACTAAAAACGGGGTTATAACCTGAATAAAAGTTAACATGTTACCATTATTAATACCGTTTTTTGTTAAATAAACACGTAATTGTACTAGTCCATAACCAAGTATAAGCCCAACAATTGCGCCTCCAAATGCTGTTAAGAAAAATTGACCTACTGCTCCTGTAAGTGAGAATGAACCGCCTACTAATGCAGCTAATGCGATTTTGAATGATAAAATTCCTGCCGCATCATTTAATAGTGATTCACCTTCTAATATTGTCATAGAACCTTTTGGTAACATTTTCCCTTTAGCTATTGCTTGAACAGCTACTGCATCAGTTGGAGAAACAATTGCACCAATTGCAAAACATGCCGCTAGTGGTAATTCTGGCCAAACTAAATGTATTAAAAATCCAATACCTAAAACTGTTGAAAATACAAGTACCATAGCCATAGACATAACCGGCTTTAAATACCTGGCTAAATGTACACGTGATACTGATATACCTTCTAAGAATAATAAAGGCGCTATTATCCCCATCATAAACACTTCAGATTCAAAATCTAATGCCACAGGTATCGGAGATAAAAATATAACAAAACCTATAACAATTTGAATGAAACTTAAAGGTATTTTAGAAATATAATGGTAAATTATTGAACTGAGGATAATTCCCATGATGAACCATAAAAACCCTTCAAATATTGCCATCAAATACCTCCCTTCTTAACTAAAATAAATGTTTCCTCATGATGTATTTTTCCGTTTCATACCCCATTGATTCATTGATATGCAACATACTTTTATTTTGGGCATGAACTGTAGAAACGATTGATGATGCCCCTTTATCGATTGCCCACGTTTCTAATTTTTTCTTTAATTTCGCTGCTATCTTATTGTTTCTATAAGATTCACTAACAAATAGATTATAAACTTTAACTTCATTATCCTTATTATCAAATTTAGCCCATATAAATCCAATACATTTTTGATTATCTAATGCACCGAAAACAACGCTTTCCTCATATGCTAAAGAACGTTTAATCGCTTCAAACTCTAAAGATTCAGCAACTTTAGTACTCTGATCTTCCCTTTTAAAGTACGCAGCCGCCATCTGACTTATCTCATACAACGTGCTTTCGTCACGTATTTGTTTAAATTCAATCATTTTTATCACCTGCCTAGTTATTATCTATTAAAAGTTTAACTGCTAGTATAAAAATAACTACAAACATTATTGCTTTTAATTTTTTTTCGGGCAGTGAAACCGTTAGTCTCCCACCTATAAAACCGCCTATCCCACAACCTAATGCTAAACTTATAGCAAATGGCCAATTGACGTATCCTTGAAAAATAAATACAAATGTAGATAATGATAAGTAAATGGTAATAATTAAAGTCTTCATACATTGAACTTCCGCATAATTTAAGCGTGGTATTAATAAATTAAGTGCGATAATAAATAAAAATCCAACTGCAGCTTGAACCATTCCACCATAAATACCAAGTGCAAGGAAAACTAAGACAAGCATGACTTTTCTAAAAGAGGATAATTTTTCAGATTGATTATGACCATCTTTCCATTTCGTAGGCATAATCATAATTATTAAGACAAGAAGCATAATGATGCCTAACATTCGATTAAAAACATCGTCTGGAAGGCTTATAGCGTAATGAACACCTATAAAAGAGCCTATAATGGCAGGAATACTTAAAATAATACTTAATTTAACGTTTTTCATGCCTTTTATATAAAATACATATAAGCCCATTATATTTTGTACTAGAATAGCAACCCTGTTTGAGGCGTTAGCAACAGTGGTTGGTAATCCGAAGAAAATCAATAAAGGTAAAACAATTAGAGAACCACCTGCTGATACAATATTAATAGTGCCAGCAAAAATACCAACTAAAAAAATGATAAATAACGTCAAAATCTCCAATATTACACCACCAGTCATTATTAATGATAGCGAAAAATTTATCATCTGTAAAAAGTATAAACCTGATATTAATAATGTTTTTATTACAAAATACTTGTTAGAATATAATTAATGAATAAAGAAAGGAAAACGCTGATGAAAAAATCAACACGTGACCTTATTATTGAGAACAACGTAAAACGGTTAAGATTGAATTCACACGATAAAGAAGTTTACGAAAACTATTTAACTTATGTACGTGCAAATTTAAGTATCAATGAGCATGAATCAGAGAAGATGTTACTGGATATATTGAACCATTTGTTAAAAGCAGAAAAAGATGGCATGCTTGCGATGGAATTTTTCGACCACGATCCAAAGAAACATGCTGATAATATGATTAATAATATGCCGAATCGAACAATTCAGAATATATTTAAATTCATAGGCCTCCATATTTTAATATTGCTTGGTGTCTTTTCATTTATTAGAGGTTTTACCGGATTTTTCACTCAAATAGAATACACATATTTATATACATTTATCATCACATTTATTACCGGTTTTTCTATGATATTCTTCTTTATATGGATGATATTCAAAGTTGTACAAATTAGAATATACAGTTTATCTAACTGGACCACTATGCTTACGAACATTCTAATAACTGGATCATTTATATTAACGATTTTGTCCTTTTATTTACCCGGCTATTACTTGCAACTTGGTCCAAAAATATATACATCTAATTGGATGTACATCATCATTTCTTTAATACTTACACCACTTGGTCTTTATATAGACCATCGTAGAAAAATTAACCAACCTGAAACAAGATAAATAAAAAAAGATTCTGAGACAATTATTCATGTCCCAGAATCTTTTAATTTTATCCCCTCTTTCAAAAGTGTACGCTTACTTATCATATTAAATAATCATCAATCCTATGTATAAAATAATAAAGCTTATAAAAGTTTCAATATTGATAATAAATATATTTGGCTTAAACCCCATTTTATGTTTAGTTATGTAATAAGCGAGTATACTGACATAATAAAAAATAAATAAACTACTTATTAATATAATGATGCCTAGTAATATATTAGCATTTTGAATTACGGTGATGCCTAACAATAATAACCATATTACTTTAAATATATTTGCAATCATTTCTATAGGATCTGATGCGATTTTAAATATTTTTTCTATATACTTTTCACTAACAAGTTGCGTGTTAGACAATATATTACATATAACTTGAATAAACATCGAAAAACTAATCAGAAATATAAAGACTAAGCCGATAGTTAATGCGGCGGTATTTAATGTGCTATTTAATTTTTCATAATACATAATTGGCACTTGGCTGAAACTAAGAAATATAAGAACAAATGTAAAATGTATCGTTGTATATTTCTTTTTCTCAAGTAAAAATTTATATGTTGCAAACAGCATCAAGTATAATATCAAACCAATTAATACAATATTCAATATGTTTCTATCCCTTCCTTAAAACTTATCGTTGACGATAGCGTATAAATAATGATCTTTCCATTCACCTTTAATACGTACGTTAGCTCGGTTTAAACCTTCTCTTTTCATTCCTATTTTTTCTACCACTCTGACTGAAGCGATATTAGATGGTTGGACGCCCGCTTCAACACGATGAAATCCTAATTCTTCAAATGCGATTCTTATAACTTCTTTTGCAGCATATGTCGTATAACCTTTGCCGCTATATGCTTCATCAATTGCATATCCTATCATACAACTTTGAATATTATGTCTGACCACGCTAAATAAATCAATAGTCCCTATAACCTCATCTTCGTCACTAACAATGACATAGTGATACCCTTCGTCATTTTTCATATTTTGTAATTGCTTATCAACCTTTTTTCTATAGTTATATAAACGATAATCCGAGTCTTTTTTATCTGCTGCTGAAAATGTTTCAAACAAAGTTCTATTTCTATAATCCATATTCAAAATTTCTTCTGCATCATGGATTTCAACCCTTCTAATGGCTACCATATACTCTCCCCTTCAATCACTACATTTATAATTATTATACACTTGTTAATATAAAATCTAAAAAATTAACCTATCTATAAATTATTAATATTTTGTTATTTTCTTATCTTTTTACTCAGAATTGATTGAAACTTTTGAATTATCTGATTATAATGGCAGATATAACTAAAGGAGGTTAACACAATGACTCAAGAAAATTGGAATAAAGAAACATTAGCAATTCATGGGGGTCAAGAACCAGATCCTGTTACAGGCTCAACAGCCGTTCCTATCCATCAAACGACTTCATTTACATTTAAATCTACAGAACACGCTCAAAATTTATTTGCGTTAGCTGAAGAAGGCAATATATATTCTCGTATTATGAATCCAACAAATGATGTATTCGAAAAAAGAATAGCACTTTTAGAAGGTGGTGTTGGTGCACTAGGTGTTGGTAGTGGACAAGCTGCTATTACATTAAGTATTTTAAACATCGCTGAAAGTGGTTCTGAAATTATTGCTTCTACTAATTTATATGGTGGTACTTATAATTTATTTGCAGTTACATTCAAAAAATTAGGCATCAAGGTTAATTTTGTAAATCCGGATGATCCTGAGAACTTTAAAGCTGCAATTAATGAAAATACAAAATTAATTTTCGCCGAAACAATAGGTAACCCTCGTATAGATGTTTTAGATATAGAAGCTGTATCTAACATCGCGCACGAGAATGGCATTCCTTTAATTGTTGATAATACATTTGCTACACCACATTTATTACAACCTATAAAACACGGTGCTGATATCGTAGTTCATTCTGCAACAAAGTTCATTGGTGGACATGGTACTTCAATTGGTGGTGTTATCGTAGACAGTGGTCAATTCAATTGGGACAACGGTAAATTCCCAGGTTTAGTTGAACCTGATCCTAGTTATCATGGTGTTTCATATGCAAGAGATGTAGGTGCTGCTGCATACATAACAAAAGCACGTGTTCAATTGTTAAGAGACTTAGGCCCTGCTTTATCACCTTATAACGCACATCAATTTTTATTAGGTTTAGAAACATTGCACTTAAGAGTAGAACGTCATTCTGAAAACGCTCAAAAAGTAGCTGAATTTTTAGAAGCACATGACAAAGTAAGTTGGGTTAATTACCCTGGATTAGAATCTAATCCATATCATGAATTATCCAACAAATATTTACCAAAAGGACAAGGCGCTATTCTAACATTTGGTGTTAAAGGCGATGTTGATTCCATAGCTAACTTTGTAGAATCATTACAATTATTCTCACACTTAGCTAATGTTGGAGATTCGAAATCACTAGTCATTCACCCAGCGAGCACAACACATCAACAACTCTCAGACGAAGATCAAATAGCTTCAGGAGTAACGAAAGACTTAGTACGTTTATCAATAGGTACAGAATCTGTTGATGACATCATTAATGACTTGGAAAAAGCATTAAATCAAGTTTCATAATCAATATTTAAGGGTGGGACATTGAATGATGTCTTACCCTTATTTCAATTTTGCGGTTCGATAATTTATTTTTATCGACCTGTATTTTGCATTTGCGGTTCGATAATTTATTTTTATCGACCTGTATTTCGCATTTGCGGTTCGATAATTTTATTTATCGACCTGTATTTTGCATTTGCGGTTCGATAATTTATTTTTATCGACCTGTATTTCGTGTTTGCGGTTCGATAATTTATTTTTTCGAACCGCATTTACCTATCTACAAAAAACGCTGAGCTACTTAGTATGAGTTTCTTTATTATTTTTGCTAAAATTTAATTATATAAAATATTAAAGGAGTAACTTACGTATGAAGCAATCAGTGTATGATTTAACACAACAACATCGTTCTATAAGGAATTTTAAAGATGAACCATTATCAGATGAAACAGTAAAACAATTAGTAGAAGCTGGGCAAATGGCTTCAACTTCAAGCTATGTTCAAGCTTATTCAATTATAGGTATTCGGGACCCAGAAATTAAGAAAGCTTTAAAAGAAGTATCCGGACAACAACACGTAATAGACAATGGCTATTTATTTGTATTCGTCATAGATTATTATCGTCATAGCCTAATTAATGAAGAAGCAGAAGAAAATATGCAAGATAGTTTTGAATCTGCTGAAGGTTTATTGGTCGGCACAATTGATGTTGCTTTAGCTGCTGAGAATGTCGCATTAACCGCAGAAGATATGGGCTACGGCATTGTATTCTTAGGTTCTTTAAGAAATAACGTTGCACGTGTAAGCGAAATTTTAGACTTACCTGAGCATGTCTTCCCTCTATTTGGAATGGCAATCGGTGTACCTTCTGAAGATGATCAAGGTTCACCTAAACAAAGATTACCTTTTGAACATGTGTTCCATGAAAATAAATACAACGCAGATAAAGTTCAACAGTTGAATCAAATTAAAGACTACGACAAAGATATACAAACATATTATGAACAACGTACGAATGGACAACGTTCTGAATCATGGTCACAACAAATTGCTAAAATGATGAGTAAAAAATCACGCCCAGATATTTTAGAACGTTTAAATCAAAAAGGATTTATCAAAAAGTAATATAAATATTAAAAACGCCCAATCCAAAGTTTGCGGATTGAGCGTTTTATTTTGAATGCTTGATTTTTACATTTTCTTCAATTATAAAATATTATGAAACTTGTTCTTCAATTTTTCCATCACTTAGTTTTATTACTTTATCAGCGAATTCAAAAATTCTTTCATCATGAGTAATCATAATTCCTATTGATTGATTATTTTTAACATTATCTCTAATCATTTTAACCACTTCTATTGCACGGTTAGAATCTAGACTTGCTGTTGGTTCATCAGCTAAGATTAATTTAGGTTCATTCATCCAAGCTCTCATGATAGCTACACGTTGTTTTTCTCCTCCTGATAATTCATTCGGATAAGATTTCAATCTATGTTCTAACCCTATATCTATTAATAATTTCTCAGCTCTTTTTTTAGCTTCATTCTTACTCATTCCGGCCATTTGTCCAACGTACATAAGTTGATCAGTAACGTTTAAATAAGGTATTAAATGTGACGATTGAAAAATAAATCCGATTTGATTTAATCTCATATCTGTTAATTTTTTATCTGATAAATCAACATAGCTTAAATCATCTAAAGTTATATCTCCAGAACTTTTATCTAATAAGCCACCTATAATAGATAATAATGTTGATTTTCCAGAACCTGATGCACCATTTAATACAATGAGTTCACCTTTGTTTGCTGTAAAATTAATATCATTCAATACTTGAGTTTTTGCGTCTTTTTCACCAAATGATTTTGTAACATGTTCTACTACTAATCCCATTATTATTCTCCTCCTATAGCTTCTAGTGGTTCTATTTTCATTACTTTAATAAGTGATAATACTGCACCGATTAATGAAACAACAATAAATACACCGACCATCAATAACATTAAGTTTGTATTTAAGTAGAATGGCATTGTCACTGGCATTACAGTATTTAGTCCTAAGATAATTGCAATAGCTATTGCCACACCTATTAACGTTATGATTAAAATTTGAATCATTAATGAAGAAATAAGTTGTTTGTTCTTAGTACCTATTGCTTTCAAAATACCAAACTGGCTTGTTTTTTGAATTGTCATAACATAGAAGAATGCTGTAATCACAATCGCAGAAATTACGAATAAAAATACAATCATAAGATTTAAAGGTTGTTGCTCTGCATTATAACTTGGTATTGCATCCATCAAATCAGATTGTGGAATGACTTTTACATTTTCTAAATCATTAATTTGATTTTTTTGATCACTATTTAAATTATCATAAGCGATTAAAGCAATATGATTGCCTTTCAAATCATCCATTCCCGCTTCATTCACATAAGCCATTGAAGTATGTGAATACATTAAATTATCTGCAAATCCTACAATTTTAAACGTTTGATTTTCATCAGATAATTTAATTTTGTCACCAATCTCAAATCCTTCAGCTTTTAATTTTTCATTTAATAGAACTTCGTTACCGTTACTAGGTAATTCTCCTTCTGAAGGTTTAGGCTGAATGTTATTTGTAAGTTGTGTAAACATGATGTCTGCTTTACCATCATCTGTATTAATTTTTTGCATTGCAGTTCTAATCGTGTCACCTTTTGCAATGTCTTGTACTTTCGCTTCATTTTTACCCGAAATGTCAGATTGTCCTAAATTATTATCCGCATCGTTAGCAATTACATATTCACTTTTATTCCATTGTTCTACTCCAGAAACGTTCTCTTTAGCTAACCCTTGTGCTAAAGCTGAAATAAATAACACTAAAAATGCTAATAAGAATAAAATCAATGTTACAAGTAAGTATTTAAATTTGTAATACTTAAGTTCTTTTAATGCTAGTTTCATGCTTATCCGTCCTTCTCTCTTGAATTTATATATATATCATATCTTCGCAATGTGAACTGAATATGAACAAATGAGAGAAAAACAAAAAATAAATAATTAAATTAAAAATTATCATAAATAGCTACACCTTTAGTCAATTTGTTAGTGTAGTTACACGCCTCTTGATACAATGAAGTTAAATATTACGAGGAGGACTTAAGATGATTAAAACTATATGGCAAGGCAACAAAACATTTACAGCACAATCTAAATTCGGTCATGATATCATTTCAGATGCACCAGTCTCATCCGGTGGCGATGATAACGGGCCATCTCCAGTTGAATTAATGTTAAGCGGATTAGCAGGATGTACTGGAATTGATGTGACAAACATAATGAAAGAAAGATTAGCAGATGTAACAAAATTTGAAATCACAGTAGATGATGAAAGAGAAGACACAACATCGCGTGCAGTAAAAAACGTTACACTTACTTTTGATGTTGAAGGAGAAGTAGATTTAAAAAAATTAAAACGTGCAATCTCTTTAAGTGTCGAAAAATATTGCACAGTTGCACACTCACTTAAAGCATCTATAGATCCAAAATTATTTTATAATGGTATAGAAGAAGAACTTTAAATAAAAGCTTCTATATTTTACTACTCTCAAAATATAAAATAATATCGAAATCATATATTTATAAAATAAAAAATAACCATTCTAGGTAACTGTCAAAGTATTAACTAGATGGTTATTTTTTGATTATTATTACTAATTTACGCTAAATACCCTATTTAATATTCCTCAAATACGGCGCTCTCCAAATATAAAATGTTGCATAAGAGCTCCACTTTTCCCAATCTTTATTAAGTTCTATCATAAATTCTTTAGAAGGTTTCTTTTCTAATTGTAAAATTAATTTTAAAGCATTTTGCAAACCAACATCTCCTACAGGATAAGCATTTTTTATACCTAATGATCTCATCATGACGTAGTGTGCTGTCCATGGTCCTATACCTCTTAAATCTGTTAGAGCTTTCTCTATTTCTTCTTTATCTGTTAGATTTAACAACATTTTTTTCGTTATAATTTGTGATTGAATTTTATTTGCAATATCTATAAGATATTCTGCTTTTCTACGTGAAAATTTTAGCTCCATTAATTCTTCAATTGTGACATTTGATATTTTTTCTGGTGATGGATGAATGTAATATTGTCTGCCTTTATATGGTATTGATTCACCATATTTTTCAACTAACCTTCGTTTTAATTTATAAGCAAATGATAAATTGATTTGTTGTCCTATGATTCCCCATGTAATAGCTTCGAAAAATTCTGGAATTCTAATTATTCTTAATCCATATAACTCTTCAATTAATGGTGCTAATATTTTATTATCTTTAACATCATTATAAAATGAAGATAAATCTGTTGAGAAGTCAAACCATTCTTCTATATATGAAATAAGTTTTTCTACGATTAAAGGCGTAATCAAATCTTGATTTAAAATTTCTACTTTTAAGTAATGTGGTACGTATGATACGTGTATTAATATATTAAGGTTATTTATTTTAACTGCTTTATAAATTTCTCGATCAACTACGCTAAATAAAATTTCATTTTCATTTCTTTTAAAGTATTCTAAACATTGTTCAAAATCGAAAATCTCTGGACATTCTATTCGAATTTCTTCCACTTCAACCCAGCCCCTTTTATTTAACAAATACTAAAGTTTTAAATCTTTGTTTTTAGAAAATATGTTATAATCGAAATCTATTATCAATTAGGAGAGATACATATGTCTAAAAAATTACTTGTTTTCTTAGCTACCATTTTACTGATTTTAGCTGGATGTAACAACAAAGATGACGATTCATCGAGCAACGAGACTCATAAATATAAAACAGACGAAGGTAAAACAATCAAAATTCCAAATAATCCAAAACGTGTTGTCGTATTAACAACTAACCAAGGAAATTTCCAAAAACTTGGTATAGATCCAGTCGGTGTGGATGCAGATTTTCCTAAATCTAAATTTGTAGATGATAAAGATGCTAAACGCGTAGGTTCGGAAGATATAGAAGCAGTAACGAAATTGAAACCAGATTTGATTATCACATATAATGCAAATCCTCAAATTAAAAAGTATGAAAAAATTGCACCTACAGTTCCTTTCGACCATAGTAAACGTACTTTTAAAGAAGTTCACGTTGAAATAGGTAAATTGTTAGGTAAAGAAAACAAAGCTAAAGAACAAGTAAAAGAACTAGAAGATTTAATGACTAAAGAAGGAAAAGACGTAAAAGAAAAATTAGGCAAAGATAGCACAGTTTCTATAATGGAAGTCGGGCCTAAAGAATTAACGTTAATCGGAAATAACTTTGGTCGTGGTTCGGAAGTTATCTATCAAGGCTTTGGGTTTAAACACCCTAAATCAGCAGAAGAAGATATTCCTAAAGAAGGTTGGTTATCAACTTCATTAGAAAACTTTAGTAAATATTCTGGAGATTATTTATTAATCCCTACCGAAGATGGTAAAAAACCAAAATCTTCACTAATTGACGGAAGCATATGGAAAAATACTAAAGCTGTCAAAGAAGATCAAGTTTACTATTATCCAAAAAACTTGTTTATGTATTCTGACCCGATATCTATAGAAAAACAAACGAAATATTTAAAAGACATGCTTACAAAATAATAAAAATTTAAAGAGTTCGAGACATAAATCATTGTCTCGAACTCTTTCTTTGTATTGGCAGTAATGGACTGGATAATTATGTTGCACGTGGAACTCGTCTTGCAACATCTACGATTTTATTTACTAAAACAAAAAAAGGGTGGAACTACGAAATCTTTTTATCAAAATAAGATTTCTGTCCCACTCCCCAATTTTTATTGTACGCGCTCGTTTACGTAATCTTTGAAAGCTTCTACATCGCCTTCTTCAATATCGATCATTGCTACTTTTCCTTCTGGAAATTCGATAAATAATACACCTTTGTCTTCAATCGTTACCGCTTTAATATCTTGGTAACTGAAAACTCTTCTGTATGGTTCACCGTTCATATCGACACTCATTATTACGCGTTCATTTGTAGTAATATAAGCACCTTTAAATTGTGATTGTTCTCCTACTTTATAAATAATTGTACCAAGTACACTTGGTCCTAATTTTTCAGTAGGATATAATTCATTTACATCTATTTCATTTAATTTCATGATTTATACCTCCATTTTATCTTCAATACTATTGTACGAGAATACATGACCATGAAACAAATATTATGTTTACAAACTTTAATTTTCTAATTCTTTATATGCTTTTCTTCTTGAAAGTACAATCGTTACTACAAATGCAACAATTATAGCTATTGCCATACCTATAATATAGTTTAACCAACTACCTGTCGCAATTGAAATAAATCCAGGTAACCCAGCTGTACCTAAAGCAATTGCCTTTACTTTAGTCGCTGCAATATAGCACGCTCCTGCTCCTGAACCAACAATAGCTCCTATAAATGGATAACGTAGTTTCAAGTTAACACCAAACATAGCAGGTTCTGTGATACCTAATAATGCTGAAATACCAGCAGCTGATGCTACACCTTTTAATTTTTTATTCTTAACAATAAAGAAAGCTGCTAACGTTGCTGCCCCTTGAGCCACATTCGACATTGCTGCAATTGGGAAGATAAATGATCCGCCAGTTTTTGCAGTATCAGCTATCAATGTAGTTTCAATTGCAATAAAACTATGGTGCATACCAGTTATTACAATCGGACCATATAGTAGACCAAATAACAATCCTCCAATTGCTCCACCTGATTCGTACAACCAAGTTAAGCCATCAGATAATAAGTAACCACCTGAACGCGTGATTGGTCCTACTGCAGCAAAAGTGATAAATGCAGTAAAGAATATTGATAATAACGGTGTTAATAGATTATCTAATGTTGAAGGAATGACTTTTCTAAACCCTATTTCTAATTTAGCAAGAATATATGAAGCTACCAATATCGGTAAAACTTGTCCTTGGTAACCTACCATTTTAATAGATAAACCGAAAAATTCCCACGTCGGAATTTTTTCGCCTTTCGCTAAAGCTTCTGGGTACTCATAACCGTCCATTAAACTAGGATGTACCAATATCATACCTAAAGCAGCACCTAAGAAGGCGTTACCTCCAAACCGTTTTGCAGCACTAAACCCGATAAGTACTGGTAAGAATACAAATGGCGCATTGGCAAACACGTTAATCATACTTGCTAAACCTGAAAATTGATCATGTACTTCTATAAAAGATTGATTATCATAAAATAAATCTTTTGCTGTTAAGATATTGTTGAGTCCCATCAATAAACCACCAGCAACTATTGCTGGAATAATTGGAACAAATATATCTGATAACATTTTCACGAATTTCTGTATTGGATTTAACTTTTTAGAAGACTGGTCTTTCACTTCTGAAGATGTTGAAGCTTCAAGTCCTGTTAATTTTTCCATTTCATTAAATACTTTATTAACTGTTCCTGAACCAATAATGATTTGATATTGTCCACCCGTTGAAAAAGTCCCTTTTACAACTTCCAGATTACTTAACTTATCTTCATCTACTTTACTTTCATCTTTTAATACTAATCTTAACCTAGTCGCACAATGTGCAATAGCATCTATGTTCTCTTTACCACCTATCGCATCAATTATGCTTTCAGCTTCCTTTTTATAATTCATTTAATTCACTCCTCTATAATAGTACCGGTTCCCAAAGCTTATAAAAATAAAATATTCACTTTTGATTGTAACCGGTTCCATTCACTTTGTCAATATCCAAATAATGCATTATTTTGCATCTCCAATAACTACAAGATAAAAAAGGCACTGCTTCTTTAGTTGATTTTTTTCAACCTTGCAGTGCCTTTAATAAATTATTATTTTAGTCGTTAAGATTTATATAGCCGGCTCTTATTTTATTACCTTTTTCATCAAAAGATTCCACATATCCATCTTCTCTAACGTTATAAGAACCTAATAATTTCCCGTTCTTATCAGTATATGAGAATCCAAAAGTATCATCTTTTTTCTCAGGTTCTTTCCAAATTGTTTTGTCAGTATCTACTTTATCAATACCTTCAAATGCTTCTACTGCATCAAAGACATTATCTCGAGTGATGACTGTATTTTCATCATTGCTTGAATTTGAGAATTCAAAGTCATCAGGATATTGCATAATATATCTTATTTCATCATCTTCATTACTGCCTTCTGTATAAACTGCTATTTGATAACCGTTATTCGGCGTTTTATTGTAAATAACGAATGAGTGTCCTTGCCCTCTTCTTAAGTCTTGTGTAGGTTCGCCATGAAAATCAACAAACTCTTTATAAGACACATTCTGATTCGGTATAATACTATATTGTTCAATTGGATTCCCTGCTCCTAAGTAATACATAACCATAAAGTTTCCATAAACATAGCCTTCTCTTCCTAAAAAGTTTCTTATATCATCTTCTTCACCATATTTTTGTTGAACTTCTTTTTTATTCATATTTTTTATTAGACCTTTGTAGCCTGTAACATGATTAGCATTCATATAATTATCGGAAAAATCTTGTGACAATATATCAATATTAGGAGTAGATTGTTTGTTGTTTTCATTATTTGTGTCATTATTCTCCGATTTATCCTCCTGTTTAGCATTATTATCTTTGGCTGGTTCGCCTATCGTAATACTACAACCAGATAAAATTATTATTGATGCAAATAAAAATGACACTTTATTTTTCATCTCGTTAAATACCTCCGAATCTTTATTAATATTTAATTTATTATTCCCATTATACCAAATAATATTCAGAAAAATTTGATAACTAGTGAATACTTTTATATAATTACCATTATTAAGAGAAAGGAGTATTATTACAATGAGTGAACGAATTTATGGCAATACACCTTGTTTTTTAGGATCACAAAATTTATCAAAGAGTAAAGATTATTCAACTGATGTATTAGTTTATGGTGTTCCGTTTGAAGGTCCGTGTACTTGGGGAGACTACACAGGTTGTGAATTAGGTCCTAAGCAAATTAGGCTGTCTTCAGCAAGATACAGTGGTTATCTTCCTGAATTGGATCATATTGATGTACACGAACATTTAACAATCGGTGATGTAGGCGATGTTTCAACAGTACCTCATGACGTTGATGAAACTGTGCAAAACATAGAGAAATTTGCCGAAAATTTATGGCGTTCTGAAAAGTTTCTAGTAGGTTTAGGCGGCGATCATGGTATAACTTATCCAATTTTAAAAGCCTTAACTAACACTGGAAAACGTGTAGGTATCATACATTTAGACGCACATTATGATAATATGCCGAATTATGAAAATGAGCAATTCGCTCGTAATACACCTTTCATGAGACTTTATGAAACTGAAGGTATTCGTAATGAAAGCCTTATTCATACAGGAATACACGGTCCAAGAAACCAGCCTGAAACAGGAAAGTTCGCTAAAGAAAATGGCGCAGTTACGATTACAATTAATGATATACGTGAAACTGACGATTTACGCAAATTCGCTAAAGATATATATTTGCAAGCAAGTAATGATGTAGATGTTGTATATTTAACGATTTGTAGTGATGTGTTGGACTTTGCTTTTAATCCAGGAGGACCTGTAGATGGCAATGGTTTAACAAGTTATGAATTATTAACAATGATTTATGAATTTGGAAAATTAGGTTTAGTTGGTATGGATTTTGTAGAAGTCTATCCAATGCAAGACGCTAATCAAAATTCATCACACTTTGTATCTACAGCTGTGCTTTACGTATTAGCAGGACATATAAAACATTTAAATAAAGCTTAATGTTTTTGTAAACGAAGGGAATGGTTTAAATCGTAGAAAATAAAAGGAAAAGTAACTTTGGTATATTCGGACCAGGTATGATTATAACCGCTTCTTTCATAGGTCCTGGAACTGTTACAACGATGACTCAAGGGGGAGCAGGCTTTGGATATAGTCTGCTTTGGGCAGTCTTATTCTCTATTATCGCGACCATTGCGCTTCAAGAAATGGTTGCACGTTTAGCACTCGTTACCAATGAAGGCTTAGGTGAAGCAATCCGGGATATATTCAATCATCATTTACTAAAACTCATCACAGTATGGTTTAGTATGATAGCTGTTGCTGTTGGTTGTGCTGCATACATATCCGGAGATTTGCTAGGGACTTCTTTAGGTGCCGCCTATTTAATAGGTGTGCCTGAAAATGTTATCGCACCTATTATTGGCGTTATCATTTTATGCATAGGTTTAATTGGTAGTTACGATTTAATCGAAAAAGTCATGACTGTTCTTGTATTAGTAATGGGCGTTATATTTGTTACGACAGTTATTGTTATACAACCAGACTTCGGTGCAGTACTCAAAGGAGCATTTGTACCAAGTATACCTAATGGCTCTTTATTAACAGTTATCGCGTTAATAGGTACAACTGTCGTACCTTATAACTTCTTTATACACGCGAGTTCTATTCACGAACGATTTAACGGTATTAAAGATTTAAAGGCAGTACGTATAGATACAATCGTTGCGATAGGTTTAGGTGGTATCATATCCGCTGCAATACTGATCACAGCTGGTACATTAATTGAAGGAGATGAAGTATCAAGTCTTGTTCAACTATCTGAGCCTCTTAAGCCAATTCTCGGAGATTTCGCACCATTATTTATGAGTATCGGACTATTTTCAGCCGGATTATCCTCAGCAATAGCCTCTCCAATGGGCGCAGCAGCAACAATAAGCAGTTGCTTACGTTGGAAAGGTGGCGTTAAAAGCAAAAAATACCGCTTCGTATTCGCTGTTGTTATATTTATCGGTATTATAACTTCAGCACTAGGATTTGAACCACTTGAAGTACTGTTACTCGCACAAGCTTTAAATGGCGTTATTTTACCAATCATTGCGATTTTAATATTTATCATTTTAAACAAGAAAAATATGATGGGAAAATTCGCAAATGGTATCGTGTTGAATATTATCGGGCTGTTTGTAGTACTTGTAGTATCATTCTTAGGTATTTACAGTCTAGTCGATGCTATTCAAAGTTTATTATAATATGGCTTATTGAATTTTTAGAGGTTGAGACATAAATACATGTCTCAACCTCTATTTTTTATTGTCATTTCTTGCAAAACCTGTCAATAATGGTGGCCTTATTGTCTTTTCTCACCAAACGTGTCAATAACGATAGCCTTGTTGTCATTTCTCGTAAAACGTGTCAATAACGATAGCCTTATTGCCTTTTCTCAGTAGTCTTGTCAATAAGGAGTATGTTATGTTGTACGTGAATCTCGTCTTGCAACATTCGAAGGCATTATGTTGCACGTGGATCTCGTCTTGCAACTTTCGGAGGCATTATGTTGCACGTGGACCTGCTCTTGCAACTTTCGGAGGCATTATGTTGCACGTGGAACCCGTCTTGCAACTTTCGGAGGCATTATGTTGCACGTGGATCTCGTCTTGCAACTTTCGGGGGCATTATGTTGCGCGTGGACTTTCTCTTGCAACATAGCTACCTTTTCACCAGTGAAAGTATGAATAAATAAGCCTCCTAGAAATTGTAAAAAAAGATTGTTTTACCCCAATCAAAGTGATTTAATATAATTATAAAGCGCTTACATTAGTAATTTTACAAGAACGGAGGAATTTCAATGATTTCATCACTAGTAGTATATCTATTAACATTTATTTTATTATCCATAGTTATGTTACTCATAAATGGCTTAATAAATACCTTTAGTAAAGGAGAAAAAGGATCTAATTTTAAATCAGTACTGCTTCAAAGTTTTATCATAGCTACTTGTGTTTTTGTGTATAAAGAGTTCATAAGCTTTTAAATATACAATAAATAAAAATATAATAAAAACACCTCCGTATTGGTTCATACTACATGAATCTATACGGAAGTGTTTTTCTATAATCAACTTATATTTGTTTCTACTATATAATCTGTAGATATGTCATTCCCTGCATAAAATTGATGTGATCCTGTTATTTTATAGCCATGTCTTTCATAAAATTCTATAGCTCTGTGGTTATTTTCCCACACGCCTAGCCATAATTTTTTCTTTCCATTGTCACGCGCAATTTCAAATGCTTTTTCCATAAGTATGCTACCTATACCTTTGGATTGAAATTCGCGATACATATACAATCGCTGTACTTCCAAATAGTCTTCGCCTTTTGGTTCTGTTTGAGCGTCTCCAATGTTTAATTTCATATAACCAGCTACTTCTCCATTATATCTAGCAAAAAAGTACCATGATTGTTTATTACTCATTTCATCTAGTAATGCCTCTGTACTATAAGCCTCTTTGAAAAATGTTTTTAAATCTTCTTCAGACATTGTATGTTTAAAAGCATCACTAAAAGTTTGTTTACAAATTTTAGATAAAATCGTAACTTCTTCATTTTTAATTTTATCAATTGTTACTGAACACATATTTAGAACCCACTTTCATAATTTTTGAACTATTATATTTTTTACAATCATATCAAATATGTAATCCTTTTTGCATATGTTAAACTTAGTTAAAAGGAGGATTTTATTATATGTTAAATTTAACTGTTTATTTAGCAGGTCAAATTCATGATGATTGGCGTGATGAACTTGCACAAAAAGCTAAGCAACAAGACTTACCACTAACATTTGTCGGTCCACAAACAAACCATGATCGTTCAGATAACATTGGTGAAGATATCTTAGGAGAGCAACCTAACAATTATTATAGAGATAACGCTGCTTCTGATATCAACAACTTACGTACACAAGTATTGATGAATAAAGCAGATATCGTTATCGCTTTATTTGGAGAAAAGTATAAACAATGGAATACAGCAATGGATGCGTCTGCTGCGATTACACTAAATAAACCATTAATTATTGTGAGACCTACAGATTTAATCCATCCACTTAAAGAACTATCTAATAAAGCAAATGTTACAGTAGAAACAATTGAGCAAGCATTAGAAGTTATACAGTACATTTATGAATAATATATTTCCTAGGAAATGATAAAATCAGGCGAGATGATTAACTATCTTGCCTGATTTCTTAATTTCTTTTTAATTTTATTTGTTTACCATAAGTAAAATATAATTTAGATAACAAGTCAAATATTAATAACCCTAGAGCTATAGCGCTAGATATTAAAGCAACTTGTATCATTGTGACTAATGCTTCATGATAATTGTTAAGCACTAAATTTCTAATTGCTTGATAAGCTGTACCACCGGGAACAAGTGGGATAATCCCTGGGATAATAAAAAGGATGGCAGGAGAGAAAAATTTTCTCGACATATAATGACTCATGATACCAACAAAAAATCCACCAAAGAATGATGCCTGAATATCTGAATAATCATAGAATATACTAATTTGAAACATTCCCCAGCCAACAGCTCCAACTAGACCAGCTGGTACAAGTAAATATTTTGGCGCGTTAAACAATAATCCAAAAAAACAAGATGCACCAAAACTAAATACTATATTTAAGATTATTGTTATCAACGTACCTCACCTCTCAAAAGAAAATTAATAATATAATACCTACACCTGTTCCGATAGCAATAGAGGTAAAGGTCGCTTCTAACCCTTTAGAAATACCTACCAACAGTTGTCCTAGGAATAAATCTTGTATTGCACAAGTTATTAATACACCTGGTACAATTGGCATGACTGCTGATATGATAACGATATTAAGTGTATCTCCACCTAGCCACATTTGATTATAGATGGCAATTAAGGCAATTGCGGCGGCTGCAATAATCTCTGCAATAAATTTCACTCTCGTCCAAGAGTGCACTAATTCTACTATAGTATAACCTATAGCACCTGCTAAAAAGGTAGCCAATATATCTTGCATATCCCCACTATATAAATATAGAAAGAACAGTGATATAAATCCCGCTATAAAAAATTTAAGTTTCAGTGAGTAAGGTAAAGGTGAAGCATGTATTTTATTCAGTCTTTCCAATGCATCTATAGCAGTAATTTGTTCGTTCACGAGCATTCGTGATACATTATTCGCACGATGAATATCTCCCAAATTTGTATCTCTTTTACTAACACGATATACCCTAATATTATCGTTTACGTCTAAAGCAAAGTTGATGAATGTGGAACTAACATAACACTGGTTATTTGGATAGCCTAGATGTTTTGCCATTCTATACATCGTATCTTCTACTCTGAACGCTTCTGCTCCAGCTTCCAACAGGACACGACCAGCTTTCATTACAATTTCTTGAACTAACTCTTCAGGAACATTCTGTTTATCCATCCACCCACCACCTCACTTTGCTATACCTATAAGAATATCAAAAATTCAGCTGTAATTTAACTGAAAATTCAATATTTATTTATTTTCTATCTTATTTCCAAAAAATTCATATAAATAGTAAATTGAGCACCATAATTTATGCAATTTTATGAACATTTTTGTTACAACTTGACTTTGAACCCATTTCATAATAGGCTTAATTTTGACGTAAGGAGGATGATAAAATGGGTTTACCACCTATTGATAAACAAATTGGTTTCTTATTATATGTTGCGTCAAAAGAATTAATTAAAAAGTATACACCGTTATTAAAGAAATATAATTTAACTTATACTGGATATATCGTTCTTGTAGCTATAGATGAAAAAGAAGTGATCAATATCAAGACGTTAGGTGATAGATTATACCTAGATTCAGGTACTCTAACACCACTTTTAAAAAAATTAGAAGAAAAAGGATTCATTAACAGAGAAAGAGCGGTTAATGATGAAAGAAATTTACGTGTTTCTTTAACTCAACAAGGCATTGAAACACAAAGTGCCATTTTAGACGAAGTCGTCACTTCATTTAAAAAATTAGACATGGAAAATGAACAATACACAGAATTAAGAGACTCATTAGAGTACTTTATTGATAATACTTTAAGCAAAGATATTCAATAGAAAATTCACATCCACTAATTATTAAAACGCCCTTCAAAGTATACACTAAAAAAGTGAAAACTTAGAGGGCGTTTTTGTGTAGAAAGAGAAACATATTAGGTAAAAATTACTATACCTTTATTCATTAGATTGATTATTGTTATCTTCTTTGTTAACTTTACTATCATTTTTTTCCTCGAATTCTACAGAACAACACTCTTGTTCTTTAGGTTTTATCTTTTTAAACATATCTTTAATACTCAATTATCTCACCTCCTTTAAATAATAAGGTTAACGATTAAACCTGTTCCTATAGCTACTACTAAGATTGCCATAATAAAAGAAATTACAAATTTCTTCTGAAATAATTTAGATAGCAAAATGACTTCCGGAATACTAGCTCCTGCACCACCTATTATTAAAGCTACTACTGTGCCTACAGACATGCCTTTAGAAACTAACGCTTCAGCTATAGGGAGCATCGTTTCTGGTCTTATATACATCGGTATACCGATCACAGAAGCAATAATAACAGAAATAATACTGTCGCCACTCGCATATTGAGTAATGAATGCGGCTGGTATAAAACCATAAATGAAAGATCCTATAAACACGCCTATTAATAAATAAGGGAGCATTGGGTATAAAAAAGCCCACGCATCATTCAATGCTTGCTTAAAACGAGACCCTGTTTTATTAGCAAAAAATCCATCACCTTTTACATTTATACCTTTATAACTATTCGCTAATTTCATTTTTGAAAATACAAATCCTGTTAAAATACTCAAAATCGCTATTACGATTAAATAAACAATCGCAACTTGCCAACCTAATAACACCCATAACATAAATATCATAAGCGGATTCATTAAAGGAGAAGCTATCAAAAAGCTAATCGCTAGTCCAAAAGATACTTTTGAGTTCAATAGTCCCGCAAGTATAGGAATTGTAGAACAAGAACAAAAAGGTGTAATAGCACCAAATATCATCCCATATATGTAATTAATGGTTTGATTAGGCTTACTTAAGAAATTTTTAATCTTTTCTTCTGAAACTATTTGTTGAATCAAACTCACAATGAAACTAACTATTATAAATAAAGTCAATAGTTCTAAAAATAACATTACAAATGTTTTCAAAAATTCTATTATTTGCTCCACTGTCACATCTAACCTCCATTTTAATTAATCAATTTTTATTGATATATAAATCAAGAAAAATTGATTAATTGTTTTTAAAAGAAGATACTTAAAGTATCTTACAACAAGTATCTTCATTTAATACTACCTGTATTTGTTTTTCATTAATTTTATAATAATTCCAAGTACCATGCTTTTCAGCAATTAGAATATTCGCATTCACTAATTTCTTTAAATGATAAGAAAGTTTAGATTGTTTCAAATTCATTAATTCCTCTAAATCACAAACACATAAAGATTTGGAAGTACTTTGACTTATAGATTTCAATATTTTAAGTCTAATCTTGTCAGCAAGAGCGTTAAACAAATTTTCATAAAAATCTAATTGTTCTTCGCCATCTAAATTTGAATTGGTTTTAATAATTTCCATAAAACACACTCCTCCCTTATATATATTTAATATAGTTATTACATCAACTTTTTTTGATATAATAACTATAAATTAGATTTTCCAACATTGCAAGTCAAATAATTAACATAGACCTATACCTATATAGATGGTACTCTATTAATAGTTTAGGTTATATATTTATACCTAATGTTTACTATATACTAAAAATGAGGACAATAATTATGACTAACAAAACAATTTATTTTATATGTACTGGTAACTCTTGTCGTAGCCAAATGGCTGAAGGTTGGGGTAAATCTTTACTAGGTGAAGAATGGAATGTATATTCTGCTGGTATAGAAACGCACGGTGTAAATCCTAAGGCAATTCAAGCTATGAAAGAAGTAGACATTGATATTTCAGAACAAACGTCTGATTTAATTGATAATAATATCCTGAAACAATCTGATTTAGTAGTAACATTATGTAGTGATGCAGATAATAACTGCCCTACTATACCAGCCAGTGTCAAAAAAGAACATTGGGGATTTGATGATCCAGCAGGTAAAGATTGGTCAGAATTTCAACGCGTCAGAGATGAAATTGGCGACAGAATAAAACAATTTAAAGAAGTATCGGAATAATAATCTTGTTTGTAACTAAAGGCTGAGACATATGTCTCAGCCTTTTATTTTATAATTATTAAATGTTGTAATAACAATGATTTTATTTCGTTATCTTTAATAAAATAGTAAGCCATCTTCCCCTTTTTATAAAAATTAAGTACATCATTTTTATATAAACTTCTCAAATGATGAGAGGTAGATGCAATACTCATATTTAATGTTACCGATAAATCGCATACACACAACTCTTTTTCTTGAATTAAAGCTAATATAATTTTCAATTTGTTTTCATCACTTATCTTTAGTAATGTATTAATTAATTTTTGTGATTTATCTTCATTTATAAACTTCATAGCATTTTCAACTTTCTCTTCATGAATACAAATCACATCACAAGTAATTGTTTTATCCATTTAAATCACTATCCTTTATCATAATATAAAGCTTAACAATGTTGAAATAGTTTTATTTTCAATAACAATAAATACTCCCAAGGCTATATAAATAACAGCCATAATCCAACGACTAAATTTCTCTACAACTTCACCAATTCCAGGTATATTTGCTAAATTCTGAGCTGTGAATACTAAAATAAAAATTAATGTCACAAATACTAACAAAGTGGTTAACAATTCAATACTATTTAACGTTACTAAATATGGAACAAAAAGCCCGATATTATCAGCACCACAACTTGCTACCGTAACTAAAACTACAGTACCAACTAATTTTGATAAACCTTTTTTATTTAATTCTTTCTTGGCTCTTTTTTCTCCCTCACAATCATCATAAATAGCTACTTTAATACCTAAATATATAGGAATTAGACCCAGCAAACCTAAAATCCATTTTTCTGGAACATAATTTAATACAAATGCTAAAAATAAACTCACAATTATTAATATGAGAGAACCTAAATATTGTCCAATATAAATATCTTTATATTCTTTTTTAGTGTTTGCCTTAGCAAAATAAATTAAAAGAATTACTAATAAATCAACTGCAGTAGCAACATAAAGCACTGTAGCAGTTATTATTGTCTGAAACATAACACACCTCATTCAAATATATATTTGAATGTATTATAACACTATCCATTGTAAAATCATAAACCGCTATACTCTATTCCCTCTTTAACCCCCTTCTTACTCACTCCTTTTATACATATATCCTCTTTACTATTTGGAATCAAGGCTAATATTATATTTATGTCAACCGGTTGACATTCGATTATTGTAAATATATAATACTTTTAACGAAAACGTTTTCAAATAAAGTTAAAGAGGAGAACTGGTATGAACAAGTATTTTCAAAACTTCCAAAATGTTTCTTATTTACAAAGTTCTATGACAATGTTTTTTTATTTTGCATCATGGTCTATTTGGTGGTCTCTATTCCAAATTTGGCTTGCATCAGAAGATAATGGTTTAGGATTATCAGGTAGAGAAATCGGTACAATATATTCTGTAAACTCATTTGTAACAATTTTATTTTTATTTGGTTATGGAATAATACAAGATAAGCTTGTTATTAAAAGAACATTAATTATTTTCTGTGCTTCTATGTCTGTATTAGTTGGTCCATTTTTTACTTTAATATATAAAAGTTTGATTCAAAATCATTTCTTTATTGGTGTAATAGTAGGTTCTATATTCCTTTCTGCTGGATTCCTCTCTGCAACTGGTGTTTACGAAACAGTTTCAGAGAAACTAAGCCGTTTATTTAATTTTAAATACGGTCAAGCTAGAGCTTGGGGTTCTGTTGGATATGCGATATCAGCTTTAGTTGCAGGTCATTTGTTTGTTATAGATCCTGAGCTTAATTTTTGGTTAGGTTCTTTAATAGCTTTAGTACTATTATTAATTCTTATTTTTTGGAGATCTAAAAGTGAGAAGGTTAAAATTAGAAATTTACGAGATAATCCTGGGGACGATGCTATACCATCAGCTCGAGACTTCATGAGGACACTTAAAATGAAACATCTGTGGATTGTAATGTTGTTCATTATGTTTACAGCTACTTTCTACGGTATTTATGATGGGCAAATGTTCCCAGATTTCTATACAAAACTATTTGATGATCCAAAAACTGGGCAAACTATGTATGGTAATTTAAATGCTATTCAAGTGTTCTGTGAAGCTTTAATGATGGGGGTTGTTCCTATTATCATGATGAAAATAGGAGTAAAACCTACATTGATGCTTGGCGTTTCAGTCATGTTTCTTAGAATAGGTTTAAGCGCTGCTACCGATAGTACTGTTTTAATGTCTATGATTAAAATGATGCATGCGTTAGAAGTACCATTATTCATGTTACCGGCATTTAGATATATCACATTACACTTCGATCCAAAGTTATCAGCAACACTATATCTAGTAGGTTTACAAATATCTGGACAAATCGGTTCAGTAATACTTTCTACACCATTAGGTATGTTAAGAGATGCTGTTGGTTACAATTATACATTTATCATTATTTCTGTCATCGTAATGGTTGCAGGTATATTCGGGCTGTTTATGCTGAAAAATGATGATGAAATGGTCGATGGAGATGCGTTTATTAGAAATGCTCAAATAACGAATTAATATAGTTCTTCTTTTCTCTTGGAAACAAAAAAGATAAATAAAACGAGTCTGGAACATATTTAATGTTTCAGACTCGTTTGTTATATTGTAAGAACTGTTTTTTAAAATAAGGTTTCTGTCCCAATCCCTAATTTTATCTATTATAAGTATGGAAAGGACAAGTTATAATATGATCATCAATTATGCCTATACTTTGTAGAAAAGAATATACGATTTTTGGGCCGACAAACTTAAATCCACGCTTTTTCAAGTCTTTACTAAGTTGAATGGATAGTTCTGATTCTGCAGGTACTTCATTAATATCCTTCCATTCGTTTATTATAGGTTCATTTTTTACATAAGACCATAAAAAGTTAGATAAACTGCCCCACTCTTCTTGAAGTTTTATCACTTGCACTGCATTGTTTCGAACGGACTTTAACTTTCCCATATGTTTTATGACATTATATTGTTCTTTAATGTCTTCAATTTCTTTGTCAGTTAGTTCGGAACATTTTTTAATATCGAAGTTATGAAAGGCTTCTTGATAATCTTTTCGTTTTTGAATGACAGTTTCCCATGACAATCCTGCTTGAGCACCTTCTAGAGATAGCATTTCAAATATATATTGGTCATCTTTACTCACCCTACACCATTCATTTTTGTGATAATCTTTCATTAAGTCGCTTTTAGGCCAAGTGCATTCTTGAATCATTCCATCACCTATTCTTCTTTTTTCTTCTTATCTAAATCATAATTATGTATCATAGATAATAAAATTGTTACACCAAATATACCCAATATAATTATTGCTTCCCACATTCCTAGGTTAAATGGCATACCGTATGCCGTATATATATCTTTAATAGCTAGATATGAAAATAAGGCAACAGTTTCAAATTTCAGAACATCTATTAAAAACTTAGCACTTGAAATCTGCTCGTTACTCGGTGGACCATATAATGTAGAAACATTTATATACCGATCCAATTTAGTCCCACGTGTTATGAAATGTAATACTCCCCAGATTATTATACCTAAAGTTGGTAAAAAGAAAATAAAGGCTTTTGTAGCCCAAGCATCCGCTTCGCCTGAGACATTATAATGACTTGGAATTTCACTAGGCAACGAAGGATAATTAATCAATATAATTAATAGAGTAGCAATCCATAAACATATACCAGAAATATCTAAAACACGTTTAATCACGGTTTGTCCTCCTTATTAAAAAAAGCAACAAGTACACTATAAGTGCTTGCTGCTTTTAAAATTAACTTATTAAATAGATTATCGCTTATTTAAGTTTACCAAGCAAATAATCCGACGAATGCTGCTGTTAATAGTGATACTAATATACCTGATAACAACATCATTGGCACATATTTAGAAACAAAGTTAGATACATCATCTTTAACGATACCTTTTAAAGTACCAATTATCATTCCAATTGTAGAGAAGTTAGCAAATGATACTAAGAATGTACTGATAACTGCAGCTCTATGCGTAGAATATTCACCTATTTCTTTACTGATAGTGCTCATAACTACGAACTCATTCGTTACAATTTTGAGCGCCATTTGTTGTGCTACAACCCAAGCTTCTCCGAACGGCAAGCCTAATAGCAATGCAAATGGATACATAAAGATACCAAGTATATACTCTAATCTTATTTCTGGTAAATATGGAATAGGATCCATAATGCCTAATAATTTATTTATCAAGTCTGCTATTGCAACAAATGCAATAACGAATGCGATAATGATTAATACCAATTTACCGGCGTTAATAACTGAATCTCCTAAGAATGAGAAGAATGGTTGTTTTTCTCCTTCGTCTATTTCAGCTACTACATCCTCTTCTGGATCTAAATCAAATGGATTTAATATTGTTGTAACGATGATTGCATTAATGATGTTTAATGGAATCGCTGTTAATACAAATTCTCCCGGAATCATTTGTATGTAAGAACCAACAATCGCACCTGAAACGGAACTCATAGACATCATTGCAACTGTTAATACTCTCACTTTATTCATAGATGTTAATTGTTTAGATGATACTGCTAAAGCTTCTGTGTTTCCTAAAAACATCATTTCAATTGAGAAGAATGATTCAAATTTAGGTTGTCTTGTTATTTTTGAAATGACTAAACCTAAGAATGAGATGAATTTAGGTAATATACCTAAGTACATTAAAATATCAAATACTGGTACTACAAGTAGAATTGGTAATAAAGCAGAAACTGCCATATCCATTTTTCCTGGTCCCGGTGCTACAAAACTTCCGAATGCAAACCCAATACCTGAGAATGCAGACTCTAATAACCATGACACGCCATCTGCCGCACTTTTAACAAATTTTGCCCCGAATGAAAATTGAGTGAAGAACCATGCTAATACTAAGTTAATAACAATAAGTATTAGAACCGATTTCCAATCAATATTCTTCTTATCCCTAGAAAAAAGAAAAGCGACTCCAATGAATATTAACAAACCAATTATATTGATGATTAAAAACATCGTTATTTGTCCACCTTTATGATTAATTAAAAACAACATCATTATACCATGCATAACCTATGTATGTTACTAGATTTAAGAAAGAATTTTACAAATTTTTAATAAATTATGACATATAAAAAGCAATTGAGCACAGTGGCTCAATTGCTATAACTTTTAATCATTATTTGCTTTATATTCTTTTTGTTATTTGTATGTTTGGTCAAATTGATCAAATTGATTAATAGATTGATCGCATTTCATACTTATAGCTAAATACACTATATAACCAGAAACCAGTACCATGATTAAAGTATAAACTGTTAACACATAAATATTTGAAATAATAAATGTATTAAACAGCAACAACATGAGTATCAATATCGCATCTATAATGCTTAATGAAATGACACATACGCGTTCCATACTAACCCTTCTTTACTTCATAATATGACCTCTAGCTCATAGCTATACTGTCTTACGCAATGAGATACATGTTACTACAAAGTTATAGTGAATTCAATACGTTTTCAAGAAGTTTTTTTAAAAGAATTTTACCGACTTTTATTTATTTTTGAAATCTAAAAATTCAATCTATTTATTATAATATGATATAGTTTGATATATAGTAAACATAAAAATATTGGAGGCGTTTTTTTCATGGAAAATTATAATTTAATTGATGGACACGTAATACCTCAAGTCGGTTTTGGTACATATAAATTGAATGGCGCATCAGGTGTTCATGCAATTGTAAATGCACTTAACAATGGTTATAGAGTATTAGATACTGCATATAACTATGAAAATGAAGGTACTGTAGGTAAAGCGATGCAGCAAAGTCATGTTAGTCGCGATCAAATTATTGTTACCTCTAAATTACCTGGTCGCTATCATAGTTATGAGCAAGCAGCTAGAACAATTCAAGAATCTATATACCGTCTTGGCGTTGAGTACATTGATTTATATTTAATTCATTGGCCAAATCCTAAACAAGGTTTATACGTAGAAGCTTGGAAGGCATTAATTGAAGCTCAAAAAATGGGACTGGTAAAATCAATTGGTGTTTGTAACTTCTTACCAGAACATCTTGAAACTTTAGAAAAAGAAACAGGTGTACTACCGGCTGTTAACCAAATTGAACTGCATCCATACTTTAATCAGAAAGATGCTATTAAATATCATGAAGAAAAAGGCATCATAACTGAAGCATGGAGCCCGTTAGGTCGTGCATCAGAAGTTATTCACGATAAAAACATCGAACAAATCGCAGAAAAATATAATAAAACAATTCCACAAATTATATTAAAATGGCATGTGCAAAATGGTGTAGTTCCAATTCCTAAGTCGACATCAAATGCAAGACAAATACAAAATCTTGATATTTTCGACTTCTACTTAGAATCAGAAGATTTACACACTATAGACAATTTAACTAAATCTGATGGTAGACTAAAAGACCAAGATCCAGCAGAATACGAAGAGTTTTAATAACAAAATTAATTAAAGGAGTCTGGGTCATAAATAATTGTTCCAGACTCTCTTTTTGTATTGGCAGTAGCTTTAAGCATTAACCTTTAAATAAGTCTTAGTTAAATGATAAGGTATATATATAAAAGATAAGGAGTGATTTTTGTGACAGAGCTTTCAAAATTAGGTAAAACAGATATCAAAGTTAATCCAATTGGTTTAGGTACAAATGCTGTTGGTGGGCACAATTTATATCCAAATCTTGATGAAGAACAAGGTAAAGATGTTGTGAGAGCAGCAATTGAAAATGGTGTTACCCTTCTAGATACTGCGTTTATATATGGACCAGGTCGTTCTGAAGAACTCGTTGGAGAAGTTGTCAAAGAATACAATAGAGAAGATGTTGTAATCGCAACTAAGGGTGCTCATTATTTTGACGGCGATGAAACAAAACTCTCCAATGACCCTGAATTTTTAAAAGAACAAGTGGAAAATAGTCTAAAAAGATTACAAACTGATTATATAGATTTATATTATATACATTTTCCAGATGAAGACACACCAAAAGATAAAGCAGTAGCAACACTACAAGAATTAAAAGAACAAGGTAAAATTAAAGCAATTGGTGTTTCAAACTTTAGTTTAGAACAATTAAAAGAAGCAAATAAAGATGGACATGTTGATGTCGTACAATTAGAATATAACTTATTAAATAGAGAAAACGAAGAAATTTTAAATTATACAGCAGAAAACAATATTACTTTTATCCCTTACTTCCCATTGGTTTCTGGACTATTAGCGGGTAAATATGATGAAAATACAACATTTAATGACTTAAGAGCAGATAATCCAGAATTCCAAGGTGAACGATTTAAAGAAAATCTTAAAAAAGTCGATAAATTACGTGATATTGCTAAAGAACACAATGTTGAAGTTGCACACATTGTACTTGCTTTCTATTTAACAAAACCATCATTAGATGTTATTATTCCAGGTGCTAAACGTAAAGACCAAGTCATCGATAATTTAAAAACTTTAGATGTAAAATTAACAAAAGAAAACTTAGATACAATTGAAAAATTATTCCCAGTTGAATAATTTTTAGGATTTAACTGAAAATAAAATATTATATATTCGAAATTACCCACCTAAATTATAACTTTAGTGGGTAATTTTTTATTTATTAAATTATTACAATCTATTCAATGATATTGATTATCATTTGCAGATGTAGGATAATACTCGTAAGTAGAAAAATAGGAGGAATCACGATTTATGAATATAACAGACGTTACGATTATTGGCGGGGGTCCAGCAGGTTTGTTCGCAAGCTTCTATTCGGGATTAAGAGGAATGAGCGTAAGAATTGTTGATTTCCAAGATAAATTGGGTGGGAAAATGCATGTGTATCCAGAAAAAGTTATATGGGATATTGGTGCACTTGCTCCAAAACCTTGTTATGAAGTTATACAAGATCTAGTAGAACAAGGATTACATTTTAATCCTGAAGTATGTTTAGGGGAAAAAGTAGTAGACATTCAAAAAGTAGAAGAACAACATTTCATAATATCTACAGATAAAGACAATGAATATCATTCAAAATCTATAATTATTGCTGTCGGTGGCGGAATTATTAAACCACTTACACTTGATATAGAAGGTGCAGAGCGTTTTGAACTATCAAACTTAAACTATGTTGTACAATCTATCCAAAAATATAAAGATAAACATATATTAATTTCAGGTGCTGGGAACTCAGCTCTAGACTGGGCTTGTGACCTGTCTGAATATGCTAAAAGTGTTACAATCTGTTATAGAAAAGAAGAAATATCAGGTCACGAACACATGAAAAATCTCCTAGAAAAATTAGACATTATTAAGAAACCTAGTATGGTCATCAAACAGTTAAACAGTCAGCCAGATAAACCTGTTATTTCAGAGGTTGTGTTAGAACATGTTGAAACGAAAGAACAAGAAGTGATTCCAGTTGAAGAAGTGATTATTAGTCATGGTTTCGATCGTGAATCTGAATTGCTACACAATGCACAAACAAAAGTTAACTTAGTAAATGATTTCTTTATTGAAGGCTTAGGTAATACACAAACGTCAGTACAAGGTATCTTTGGTGCTGGAGATATTCTTAAACACGATGCAAAAGCACACCTTATCGCATCATGTTTCAATGACGCAGCTAATGCAGCAAACTTAGCTAAAAGTTATATAGATCCTGAAGCACAGGCAGGCGGCCGTGTATCAAGCCACAACGATATTTTCAAAGAAAAAAATAAAGAAGTTATTAAAAAATATATTTCACAATCATAAATGTATAGCAAACCACCGATTCATTATTTGAATCGGTGGTTTTAATTAGACTGAATATGTTAATGGGAGATCAAATGTTGCACGTGAACCTCGTCTTGCAACATTCTCACCTTATATGTTGCATGTGAACTTCATCTTGCAATATTCTCACCTTATATGTTGCACGTGGGCCTCGTCTTGCAACATCCTCACCTTCTATGTTGCACGTAGGACTTATCTTGCAACATCCTCACCTTATATATTGCACGTGAACCTCGTCTTGCAACATTCTCACCTTCTATGTTGCATGTGAACCTCGTCTTGCTACATTGTCACCTTCTATGTTGCACGTGAACCTCGTCTTGCAACATTCTCACCTTCTATGTTGCATGTGAACCTCGTCTTGCAACATTCTCACCTTCTATGTTGCACGTGAACCTCGTCTTGCAACATCCTCACCTTCTATGTTGCATGTGAACCTCGTCTTGCAACATAGAACTTCATATATGTGTTCAACTCAAATATACTAAACTATAAACAAGCATGATAATACCTCCAAGCAACATAGCTATACTTGGTAAAAGGTTCTTTTTCTTATTTTCATTATTATCTGTTATGTCTTTTATTATAGAAGTCACCGCTATGATAATTAACATTATCATAGCAATATATGCTACTATCATCTTCTTGTCTCCTTTTTATTTTAACAATAACATTTCTTTATCTTGTTGAATATCTGTATTTATATATGTTGTTTTAAAATATTTTAGATACGATTTAATTTCATCTATACTTAGTTTCTTTTCGTAGTCTATTTCGTTATAAAAATTTTGTCTTGCAAATTTCGTGTTTTCACTCTGAAACATTGTTCGATACTTTTTAGGTGTTATACCATAATGTAATTTAAATGAGCTAATGTACGCTGACACGTTATAAAATCCATGTTTTTCTGATATATCAATGACTTTTTCATTTGTATGAATCAAATCGTAAATACTATTCAATAACCTAATATCCGTTAAATAATCTTTAAAATTCATACCCATTTGTTCTTTAAACATTTTTGAAAAATAAGACTCTGATAAATGATATTTAGATGTAAAAGTGTTCATAGTGATTTTCTCATTATAGTTAATATAAATATAGTTCTTGATTTCTTCGATGACAGGGTGTAAACCTTCAGTAGAAATTGTGTCCATATCATAAGAAAATTCGAAACTCGTTTTTATATTCTCTACTATATATAGTAATGTTTTTAATATTTTAATATTTTTATCGTCATCTTTTGTTAAATATATACTGCAAAGTTGAATTAACTGCTCTCTCAATTGAATCGTTTCTGATTGGTTTTTCAATTGGAATTGATTAGTTAATAATTCAGGAATAAGGTTATCAAGTAGTGATTCATAAAAATGTATTTGTACGACGATATTTCCTTCAGAAACATCCAACTTATAACATTCATTATGCTTCAATAAAAATATTTCTCCTTCTCGATAAGTTGTACTTTCAGAATTGATGGTCAACATAACTTGCCCTTTTAACACCACAAAGAAAGATAATCCATTATGATTTCTATATTTAGTTGCAGAGTATTTAAAGTATTTGATTTCGTATATATTTTTCATACCAAAAACTCCTAATAAAATATTTTTTTATTTTTAAAAGCATTGCTAAATTTAGCATTAATATTTTAACTTGTTTTACAATAAATTGAAATTAAATTCTTTATATTTTTTGAATTTTTTTGTTTTATTAGATAATGAAAAATACACTCTAAAAAATGAAACCATCCATCTTTTAGAGTGTATTATATATTTTATAGTATTTTATTTTACAATTTCTTGTCCGCGTTTATTCCATGTGAATATAAAGCTTAACATTGCTAACACACTTACAATTGTTAACAATAAGAAACCAGAATCCCATCCTAAGTTATCTACAACAAAACCCATGATAATATTAGCCATAACTGCACCACCTAAATAGCCAAACAAACCTGTTAGTCCTGCTGCAGTACCTGCCGCTTTTTTAGGTACATAGTCTAATGCTTGTAAGCCAATTAACATTACTGGTCCATAGATTAAAAAGCCTATTGCGATTAAAGCAATATTATCCACCAATGGATTTCCAGGAGGATTTAGCCAATAAATAACAACGGCTATTGTTACACCTAACATGAATATAAAACCAGCTGGTCCCCTTCTACCTTTAAATACTTTATCTGAAATATATCCACATAATAATGTACCTGGTATACCTGCCCATTCATATAAGAAGTAAGCCCAACCAGATGCATTTAAATTAAAATCTTTTTCTTCGCTTAAATAAGTTGGAGCCCAATCAAGCACACCATACCTTACAAAATAAACAAATATATTTGCAATTGCTATCATCCAAACCCATTTATTATTTAGTACATATTTAAACAATATTTCTTTAGTTGTCAGTTCTACTTCTAATGTTTCTCTGTTTTCATTTGGATAATCTTGTCTATAATCTTCAATTGGTGGTAACCCCATCGATTGAGGTGTATCTCTAACAAGAATATATGAAACTAAAGCAATAATTAGTGCGAGTATTGCTGGATAAATAAATGCCCCTTCGAATCCTTTTAAATATCCAAATGAAAGTGTACCAGTGATAGAGATACCTAATAGAGCAAGTGGAGCCATTAACCCGCCACCCACATTATGTGCAACGTTCCAAATTGCAGTCTTACTTCCACGTTCACTCACACTATACCAATGTACAAGCACTCTGCCTGATGGCGGCCATCCCATACCTTGGAACCAACCGTTTAGGAATAGCATGATAAACATAATCGTAACGCTTGATGTTAAGACAGGAATAAAACCCATCAATAAGTTAACAATAGCAGTTAATACAAGTCCTAAAGTTAAAAATATTCTCGCATTACTCCGGTCACTAATGGTTGCCATAACAAATTTACTAAACCCGTAAGCGATTGAAATAGCTGATAAGGCAAAACCTAATTCTGATTTGCTAAATCCTTCATCAATTAAAGCAGGCATCGCGAGTGAAAAGTTCTTACGTAATAAATAATAACCTGCATACCCTAAGAAGATCCCAATAAATACTTGGAGTCTCAGTTTTTTATACGTATCGTCTACTTCTTCTTTAGGTAAAGGTTCAATATGTTTAGCTGGCTTTAGAAAATTGAACATGCTTTAAACCTCCTCGAATATTAATTTTTTGTAAAGTTTGTTAAGAAATTGTAAAATCTCGTTTCTTAACCCAATAATAGATATTGGTATTGCTAAAGTCAATGACATTTAAACTATTTTATTTTGATACTTTTATTGAATACAGCTATGTTAAAATGTTTTATATATGGTCAAAATACGTTAGATGATGATTTGGACATACTTTCTAATAAAACGATATTGAATAAATTATTCGTACTGAAATACATATTTTAACGAATACGAAGGAGGACAAATCATGAACTTTATTGTCTGGCTTATTATCTTCTGTGAAATCGCATTTTGGGTAGTTATCTTATTAGGTTTGGTTACAAGATATATATTTAAACGTAAAAATCTCGGTTTATTCTTCTTAGCATTAACACCCGTGCTAGATTTAATATTGCTTGTTTCAACAAGTTTAGATTTATACCACGGTGCTACCGCAGAACTACCTCACGCTATTGCAGCAGTGTACATTGCAGTTTCAATTGTATTCGGTAAAAGTATGATTCAATGGGCGGATGAAAGATTTCAGTATTATATTATGAAAGAAGGTCCAAAACCTTATAAACCGAAAGGCATTGCTTATGCTAAACAATACGGAAAAAGCTGGGTTAAACACTTAATATCTTATATTTTAGGAACTGGTATATTACATCTTATTATTTTTATCATTCACGACCCCAAACGTACAGAAGCAATGGATGATGTCATTAATTTATGGACAATTGTAATTATAATAGATTTAATCATCGCAATAAGTTACTTCATATGGCCACCACGCGATAAAAAAGCTTAAAATTATAAGCGTCAAAAAATTTAAAACAGATAAAGTATATGGCAAAATACTTTATCTGTTTTTTCTTTCTCCAATTTTGTATGTTGAAATGCTAACTAATAAAGACTATACTTGTTTCTGATAAGGAGGGATCTCAAGATGCTATTAAATGTGTCATGTTCTCTACAATTATTCATACCCAAAGTTCAAATTAAAATAAGAAGGGATTAATTATGAATAATTTTATTCAACCATATCAATATGTAAGTATTAAAGAACATTCAGAAAAACTATTTAACGTATATAAATCAGTCAATGACCCAAAAACAATCGATACTTTTCAAGCAATAACAAACGATCATATAGAACAACTTTTCACAGAAAAATATTCTGAAGTAGATAATTTCATAAACATCATTATGAATCCAAAAATCAATCGTTCACAAATTGAAAAAGTATTGCTTGGCTTAAAAGTTTATGTCATTCCTTTTCAACAACCGTCATCTAAACAAATAGAAAAAGTCTTCAAAAAGACTAAAAAACTTAAACAACCTGATTGGGATAACATTGATTTAAAAGAAACATCATATATCGGATGGAACGATTCTGGAAAACAGAAAAAATATATCATCATGTATGAAGATGATAAATTGACTGGTGTAGTTGGTGATTTATCTACAACTATTAAACCAGGTGTATGTAGTATTTGTAAGAAAGAATCTAATGTTTCCATGTTCTTATCAACTACGAAATCTAAAGGCGATGGCACATATACAAAGAACGGCAATTATATATGTCACGATAGTATTCGCTGTAACCAACAATTAGATCAACTAGAAGGTCTATACGATTTCATACGCACAGTTAAAATGAAATAATGAATGAAAACAAAGGATCCAGGACAAATTTATGTTCTGGATCCTTTGTTATATATGAGGGTATTATAGTGACTCTAATGGGCAATAAATTTCAGTCTAGCACGTTACATTTTCTTACGGGCTAGTCGTTGTAAACAAGCACGTTAGCGTATTATTCTTCATCTTTATTATGTGATTTCACCCTAAATTCATTGGATACTCTGCTCTAAAGGGCAAGAAATTTGGGACTAGCACGTTACATTTTCTTACGGGCTAGTCGTTGTAAACAAGCACGTTAGCGCTTGATTCTTCATCACCTTAATGTAATTTTATCCTAAATTCATTGGATACTCTGCTCTTACGGGCAAGAAATTTCAGTCTAGCACGTTACATTTTCTAACGGGCTAGTGAATGTAAACAGGCACGTTAGCACATTATTCTTCATCGTTATTTGGATTTATATACTAAACTCTTTTTATATCCAACCTTTTTCTATAGCAATTTGCCAAGCGTCGAAACGGTTTTCCGCTTCTAATTTTTCTATGATTGTCGATGTGTAATTTCTTATCGTCCCATCTGACAAAAATAGTTCTTTAGAAATCTCTTTGCTCGATAATCCTTTTCCAATCTTTTTAAGTACTAGTTGCTCTTTAGGATTTAAAGGGTTTTTATATTTAAGCATAGAAGTCATTAATGTTTCGCTATATTCCTTTTTACCATCCATTACATTTTTTATAGTTGTAACTAATTCATCTATTGAACGCTCTTTAAGTACGTATGCATCAATATCATTTGCAACTGCACTTTCAAAATATCCGGGGCGCTTAAATGTAGTCACGATAATAACTTTCGTATCCATATTAGACTCTTTAATTGCTTTTAATACTTCTAGACCTGTCATTTTCGGCATTTCTACATCTAATATTGCTACATCTGGTTTCTTTTCTTTTATTAATGTGAGTGCACTTTCTCCATTTGCAGTATCACCCAAGATTTCTAATTCATCGTTTAATTCCATAAGCTGTACCATGGCTTTTCTCAACATTTCTTGATCTTCAGCTATGACAATTGAAATCATAGTGTATCATCCCCCTTTTGGTAAGCTAATTGTCATTTTAAAGCCATCATCTATATTATTCACTTCAAAATCCCCATTAAATACATTGATTCTTTGCTTAATGCTTTTAAAATCATTATCGTTTATTTTTTTCATACCTTTGCCATCATCTTCAATAACCATAATAATATTTTGATCATTTTCTATAATTGTCCCTGTTACTTTTGTTGCTTGAGCGTGTTTTATCACATTATTTATCGCTTCTCTTAAAACCATAGATAATGCTGATTGCTTTGTAGGACTGAGTATATTAGCACGAATTGCATGATTAAATTCAAACGATAAATTTGCATTTTTTAATAATGTGTCCATTGTTTCTACTTCTTCTTCAAAAGATTGAAGTTTCAAGTCATCAACTATCGCTCTTACTTTTACTAGAGCTTCCTTAGATAATTCATTAACTGATGCCATTTCTTCTTTAGCTTGTTCGATATCATTATCAGCTAACTTCATCGCTAATTCAGACTTAATACTTAAACTAGCAAATACATGACCTAAAGTATCATGTAAGTCTTGACCAATACGATTTCTTTCTTGTTCAGCAATTAATATATTAATATGTTCGTTTTTACTATTAATTTCTTCTTTTAACTTATCAGCTTCAATAGCTTTAAAGTTACCTAACAAAAGCAAAATAAAAACAATACTCATAGGAGAAAGAATAAACAAATAATCTTTATAATCAAGTACAACTATCGTTAGGCTCAATGAAAATGCAATGAAATACATAAGCACTTCAATAGAATTTAGCTTTACCTGAAAAGCATAAGGTATAATGAATGCCCCATAAAAGAAGAACATAATATCAAAAGCATGGAAAAATGCCACAAAATATATAATTCCTAAAAAGTGAATCAATAATAATACTCTTCTTAATTTAACCTTTTCCGTTAAATCTTCATAAATCATAATCAAATAACTTAAAATAAAAAGGATGGTAACAAAAATACCACCCCATAAAGGACCTTTATAGCCTAATACAGTTAAACTCAGTATTGGAAAAATCAAATAAACGGTGTTTGCAGTACCTATTGGATTCGCTTTAACTTTATCTAATATGGACAATTAAATCACTTCCGTTTTTTTACGTATAAATAATGCTGTACTTATAAATATTATACAATAAACTATTAAAATAAATAGAGATTCATAGTGAAAGCTACCGCTCGTTGTAAAAGAAAGTGAGAGCTCTCTTAAATTATAAGTTGGTGTTAAATAAGAAATTTCTTTTAGCCAATTTGGAAATTGGTCTGTAGGAAACCATAGTCCTCCTATTACAGCAAGACCTAGATACAGGATATTCGCTATTGCACTAGCTTTTTGAATATCTTTAATTTGTGATATGAGCACTCCTATAGATAAGAACATGCTTGATCCTATCCATAATAAAATAGCTGATCCTATCCATTCTCCTATAGACATCTCAACACCTTTATACAACGCTCCAGTTACAAATAAAGCAATTATAGACATACAAAACATGCACATTAATTTCATAATTTTACCAGCATAATAATGTATTGGAGATAAAGGTGTTTTAAACAGATTTTTAGCCCAACCTAATTTCTTATCTTCAATCATTTCAAGTGGGAAAGTCATGATACAGAAACTGCTTAAACTAAAAGTCGCCATGCTAAACATATATTCTTTGTAAAACTTCGCTTCATATTCCTTTGGTAAATCTAACATAGCTGTGAAAATTAAATAAAAAACAAGTGGTAACATAATTGAAAGTATTAAATATGCTTTCTTTCTAGACAATAAAATGAGTTCAGATTTAAAGTAAGCCCATAACATAGGACATCAATTCCTTTCTTCATCTTTTTTGAATATAGTATCCATTAATGACTCTTTCGTAATTTCAATTTCGTTAAAATCAACATTATTCTCTATCAATTTTCTTATTATCGGATTCACATCTTCAGTTTTTATATTCAAAATGTCTTTTAGTTCTTCAATTTCAATATCTTTAAGATTTTCAATGATTTTTTTGTTTTTTAAAGGAATTTGGATATTTGTTTTATGGTCACTATGACGAATTTCACGTGGCGTGCTATCGACTATAAGTTCACCTTTATTAAGTACTATGACACGGTCAGCCATTCTTTCCACTTCTTCAATATAATGAGATGTATAAAATATTGTTTTTCCTTCTTTTTTCATTTGGTCAATTACTACCCAAAAATGCTTTCTCATTTCAGTATCCATTGCACTTGTAGGTTCATCTAAGATTACAAAGTTAGGCTTTCCAATGATGGATAATGCAAAATCAAGAATTCTACGCTCACCGCCAGATAATTTGGAAGCGAATTGTTCTAATTTTTCATCATTAAATCTAGTAATTCTTTTAAAGTCTTCAATTGAAATTGTTTGTTTATAAAACGATTTATATAAATTAAATAATTCTTTTACTTTCATCACATCTAGAAATGCTGACGTTTGAAATAATATTCCCATATATTTTTTATCGAGTTGGTATTGGTCACTTTCAATCGTTCCATTGTTTGGCTTTCTATCACCAATAATCATATCTATTAACGTTGATTTTCCTGCACCATTCGGCCCAATTAAAGCTGTACATTCACCTTTATTAATTTGAAAAGAAACATCATTCACAACTTTTTTACCATTATAAACTTTCGTTACATTTTGAACTTTAATCACTATGGCCACCACCTTTTATAAGATTGGTTTAAGTATAAATTATATTAGCTGTATGTATAAGTACAAATTGTCACGAATACACTATGACAATTGTCATAAAGTTAGTACATCTCACACTTCTCACATAAAAAAACCAACCTATCGAGTGATAGATTGGGGGTTAAACTCTTATTTATTTCTTGCTCATCATATAATAAATCATAACAATCACCATTAAGATTAATTGTGGTATAACCGTCTCATATGTTGGATATAATCCTATAAGATCTATAAATGGTAAATGATTAATTGTGTGTTGAGGCAAAATGTTGAGAATTTGTAGCGTGTGTACACTTACGCCTAATATTTTAAATGCTAATAGGAATATAAATAGTGACATAATAAAGAATAGTCTATGTATTGGTATCCATTTTGTATTTTGATTAAAGAATACGGCTATTAAAATTAAAATAAATACTGCTACTAATATTCCAAGTATGAGAGACCATGTTGAAATCTTACCTACTATACCTAAATAGAAAATAATAGTTTCCGCACCTTCTCTAAATACTGATAAAAATGCTACTAAACCGAATGTTAGTAGACTACCTGTAGACATCGCTTTATCCATGTTTTTATTAATAAATTTTTCCCATGATTCTAAACTTGATTTTGAATGTAACCAAGCACCTACAATAACCATCAAAATAACCGAGCATATACCCACTATACCTTCTGTTAATTCACGTGTAGATCCTAAATTTTCAAATATTGCCTTAAATATGAATGCTAAAGCTATACTTAATATAATTCCTAGCAAGCTTCCACTCATTACCCATTTAGATGCTTTTGTTTGTTCTGCTTTACGAGTAACTGTTAACAAAGCCATAATAATTAGCAATGCTTCTACACCTTCTCGTAAAAGGATTAAAGCTGCGTCCCAAAATGTATATCCTGCTTTAGAAATAGTTGATTTAATTTCTTGATCCAATGTCTCAAGTTCTGCTTGTATATCATCTTTATTGCTTTCATTTATTTGCCCTACATATTGTGGTATTTTCTGTTCTATTTTTGTGTACAGTTCACCATTTCTTGTGCCAATTTCATTTTCCACGTTTGGCCAAGCAACAATAAAGCTTTGTAAATCTTGTTTTGTTTTACTTAGTTTATTATTTTTGATATTTCTGATTGCTTCATCTAGATACTCATTTAAAACCGTTACATCTTGGTTGCTAGTTTTTGCATCTGACTGCTTACCTGCATGATAGTCATCAAGTTCTTTTTTGAGTTGGTCTACTTGCATTTGGGCACTACCTTGCTCGATTTTATCTTTTGTAAGTTCTATTCTAATAAACATCAATGCTGTTTCTATTTTACCGTAACGCCCAATATCTTCTTCTCTCACAATTTTTTCGTTGTTTGTCCAAGTTGAATTCAATTTATTATTAATTACCACCGCTTTGTCAAAGTCTTTGTTAGAAATAGCTGTACCCATCTCTTTAATCAACGGTTGCATTTGATTTTGCAATTTATCTCTTTTTGCTTGTTTGTCTACTGGATTTAATACTTTTTCATAATCTATCAAATCTGTTGTTAAAGTATTAAGCGATTTTATTTTTTCATCATTTGAGTTACTTTTTTCGATATTTTCTATATCATTATCAATTGTTTTAACTAATTTATGATCTTTTTTGTTAACTTTTGACCAATTTTCTTTAATATCCTTAAAGTGTGCTTCAAAAGCTTTTGTATCCTTGTCTTGGAGTGCTGTTTTGGCATCTGTCACACTAATATAAATATTACTTAAACTTATTTCCGCTTTAACAGTTATAGGGATAACTAGGCACATTAATATGGTAATACTAAATGCGATTAAATAACGCTTCACCTAAATATCCTCCTTCTTGAACACCAGGTAAACATAGAAAAATACCTGAACCTCTATGTGTGATATATTCATTCAATTTATCTTGAGCGCCCATTTTGCTTTGAATTTTAATGAATTGTTCCGGTGCTCTTTGGAATGATAAAAATAATAGTCCTGCATCAAATGCGCCAGTTTGTTCATTAATACCATCTGAGTATGAATAAGAACGTCTAAGCAAATTAGACTTCGCCTGTTTTGCTAAACTGACATGTGATTCATCCTCTATTAATTTCTCTCCATTTTTATCTTTTATATTTCTATCAAACTCGTCAAATTCTTTCTCTTTACCTAATGGAGCTCCGGAATGTCGATACCTTCCAAATGTAGCTTCCTGTTCACCAAGTGCCGTTCTATCCCATGTTTCTAACAACATTTGTATTCTTCTTACAACTAAATATGAACCGTTTTTCGCCCACCCGTCTTGAATAAACACATACTTATCTAATTCAGTTTGATTATGTATAGACGGGTTTCCAGTGCCATCTTTAAATGAAAATAAATTTCTGGGCGTTTCCATTTTTCCATCTTTTACTTTGATAGAATTAAATCCAGATTGACTCCATTTCATAGAAACTTCACCTTTAGCTACTCTTATCAAATTTCTAATAGCATGGAAATTCACTTGTGGATTATCAGAGCAAGCTTGTATACATATGTCTCCGCCAGTATATTGTTTATCTAATTGGTCTTTAGGAAAATGAGGTAAGTCTTTCAACAATTCAGGTTTATGCTTTTCAAGGCCAACTTTTTCGAAAAATGATGGACTTATACCAAAAGTTAATGATAAATGATTAGCATCTATACCGATTGTTTCACCGGTATCTGGACTTGGTAACATTTTATTTTGGCCTAACTCTTTTACCGGTTCCCCATTCATTAAATGAACGCTATAATTCGTCCAAGTTTTAAACATTTCTTTAACATCAGAAACAGACATTTTATTAATCGTTAACACTACAAAATAAATATGTTTCTGCAAATCAGTTGTAATACCTGATTGGTACTTACCATAAAATTTCACTTTATTTTTTACATCTGTTTTATCTTTTGCAAAATATTGAGAAGCTAACAAGGTTCCACCGACACCGGTAGAACCTAAAATGAGGCCAGCACCCCCAACGCCAGCAAGTTTCAAAAAATCCCTTCTTGCTATATGGTTGTCCTTGTTAGTCATAAGTTATCACTCCGTAATGACTGCCATCTGACTTAATGATTCACCTAATTTATCAACTGCTTCAGATAATTTTTTCGTATCCTCTTTTGATAATTTAGTATAGTCGACATAGCCGCCATCTTTCGTTTCATATTTTGCTAATAATTTGTTAACGTTATCAAATCTTTCTTGCGTTGTTTCAGCAACTTTTTTATCTTTTTCAGTTACTTTATCTTTAAAGATTTCAAAGATTTTTTCTGCTCCTTCAATATTTGCTTTGAAGTCATATAAATCTGTATGTGAATAAATTTCTTCTTCACCAGTTATTTTTGAACTTGATACTTCATTTAATAAATCGATAGAACCTTGCAACATTAATTTTGGTGTTACGTCTACAGTATCAACTTTTGCTCTTAACTCTTTTACATCTTTAAGTAATTGGTCTGCAACAGGTCCCATATCTTTTGTAGAGTTTTCTTCCCATAAAGTTTTTTCTATTTTATGATAACCTGACCATTCGTTTTCCTTTTTCTCTTCCTTCATATCAGCTAAGCGCGCATCAATTTTAGGATCCAGTTCGCCAAAACTTTCCGCTACTGGCTCTGATCTTTCATAATACATACGCGCTTTTGGATAAATCTCTTTAGCTTTTTCAACATCGTCAGCTTTAACAGCCTCTACAAACTTTTCAGTTTCAGTTAAAAATGTATCTAATTGTTTCGTTGTGAAATCTTTATATGCTTTTGTTTCTTTAGAAAAATCAACTTTCGTAGTTTCTTTCGTTTCTTTATCACTATTAGTTTCCTTTTTCTCATCATCATTACCACAAGCAGTTAATATTAAAGTACTTGCTAAAAGTGTTGTTGCTATTCTCTTCATGATTGGATTCTCCCCACCTAATTGATATTCATTATCACTCTTTTAATTTATTCCTATCTTTACTATTAGTCAATAAGAAATTTCAATAAAATGTAAATTAAATTGAGGGTAATCAAGGTAAAAAAGCATAAAAAAATAGGCTGGGACATTTATTTATGTCCCAACCTGTCCAAACATTTCATATTAGTCTTGTTCTTGTTCTAATATTTCTTTCGTTTTAGCATCAATCGTAAATTCTGTTGTGTCTTTATTTCCTTCTTTTAAGTCAATAGAATAAACAAGTTTACCGTTTTCTCTACTTAATGACCATTCTTTTAAATCTCCTGATGCTTTATCTTGAGCTACTTTTAAAGCATCTTCGAATTTAGCTGCATCAGATAACTTAAATGTTTTGTCATTGTCGTCGTCATCTTCTTTTTCGTTTTCAACGTTAGTAACAGAATTATCTTCCGCATTAATCAAGACTTTATTTTCATCTTGTCCATCTAATAATTCAACTTTATAACTCCACTCACCAGTTTCTTTTTCGAATGATATGTCTTTCAAACCACCTTTTTCTTCTTTTTGAGCTGTTTTAACTGCTTCTTCAGGTGATACTTTCACATCATTCCATTTTACAGTTTTTTCAGTTGCTTTATTATCAGATTTATTATCTGACATTGTAGAATCATCTTTATTGTCATTATCTTGACTGTCATTTTCTTTTTCAGTTTGTTCTGATTTTTGATCTTTTTGATCGTCTTTCATATCGTCGTCATCATTATCATTTCCGCAAGCAGATAATACTAGACCTGAAGCTAAAAGTAATGACATCCATTTAAATTTCATAATTATACCTCCTCAAGTTGATTACTATTTATATATTCACAGTTTCTTAATATTTTAAACATTTATTTATTTTATTAGACAATTATTGAATTATCAGTTATATTAATAGAAACAATAAAATAGCTCGTAAGTCTTATTAAGAGTAGGCGGAGGGAATTGGCCCGATGAAACCTCAGCAACAGGCGTAAGTACTGTGCTAAATCCAACAAGTATCAACTTGAAAGATAAGAAGATTCTCTAAACAGCTCTTCTTAATCTTAAGATGAGCTGTTTTATTGTTACTAAAACATTTAGGAGGCAATATTATGAGAACAAGAGACGACATTTTATCAGAATTAGTGGAGTTAAAACAAAACCCACCACAAAGTTTTTCAGGATCTATGTATAAAACAAATAAAAAAAATGCTTTGATTGGTGAACTGGTGGATTTAGAGAATGAACAAAATCCTGAACGCTATAAGCATAAATCACAATTCAATGAGTTCGATATTCATATTACGATTACTAAAAAATAATTAAAAACCCCGCTAGCGTATAAGCAGAAATCTTTATACGTTAGCGAGGATTTTTTATTTACAAAGGATTAAATAAATATTTGAAGATACTCAGGCTAACCTTTTAATGTTTCACCTTCTGCTTCTAATATAATTTGCATTGCTACTAATTTAGCAATATGATTACCACTTGCAGCAGAATCGATAAGTTGTGAAGGCATTGCACCATTTGTTTCACCAGCTACAAATAACCCTGGAATAGAAGTTTCTCCAAAATCATCTTTTTTAATACCTCCATTTTCATCTCTTTCAATTTGAAGTTCTTCTAAAAATGAAAATTTTGTATCCCATTCAACTGATATAATCGCACCATTCCTAGAAATTCTAGTACCATCTTCATATATCACTTCATTTATCATTCCATCTTCATGTTTAAATTCCGATACTTTACCTTGAACAAGCTTTATATTTTTCTTTTTTAAAAATGATTTATCATCTTCGGTTAATTCTGAAAAGTCTTGTGAACTTATAACTAAATCATTAGTCCAATTGCTAACTAATTTAGCCATATGCATCACTAGTTCTGGAGATACATCTACGAGTAATGATTTATTTCTTAATTCATAACCGTCACACCAAGGACAGTAAAATGCAGATTTTCCGTAAATTTCTTTCACACCTTTTATATTAGGTAATGTCTCTCTTAATCCAGTACATAACATAACTTTCTTAGCTTTGTACGTTTCATTTTTCGTTTTCACTATGAAAGTATTGTCTTCTTTAGCAATCTTTTCAACTGTATCTTGCACGCGCGTTACATCTTCATATTTATCAACATCCGATTGTGCTTTTTCCCTTAATTCTTCTGGTGTTACACCATCTTGTGTTAAAAACGCATGTGAAGTCTGTGTCACTTTATTTCTCGCATTATCATTATCTATTACCAATGTTGTTTTTAAAGCTCTTCCTAAAGTTAAAGCACTCGCTAATCCAGCTGGACCTCCACCTACTACTATACAATCAAACATATTTATACCACCTTTTTCACATATATTAAAGAGTCTTAATATCTATAGTTAGCTGTTAAAAAAAGATTTAATTTACATTAAATCTTTTAACGTCTTCGATTTTAAAGATTTCGTCATTTCATCCTCCGCAGAGTTTAAAATAGATTGAACTTTACATTCCGGACCATGATTAAAACTATCTTCTATCATGCTTCTATGACCATCGATTGCAGTAATGATGTCATATATTCTAATGGTTTCCCAATTATTCACTAAATAATAACCACCCTTAGCACCAGAAGCTGATTTAATCACACCAGCTTTGACAAGTTGAGTTAAAATTTTAGATAAATACGTAACAGAAACATTTAGCACGTCAGATAACCTCTTTACAGTTACAGGCTGATTATCACCATTGCTTATTAAATATAGTAATGAATGTAAAGCATAATCTGTACCTTTAGATATCTTCATGTTACACCTCTGTATTATAGATATTGTGTGTCTATAATATCATATATATTATTATTGTCTATAGATAAGCTTAAGGATTTAAAATTTATATTTTATTCTAACTATATGAATCCTCTAATAAAAACCAATTTTTAGCGTAATATAGCAAAAAAATTTTATTGACATACGAGTAAAGCTGTTACATATTTATATATAGTAATGATAATGATTATCATTAACAAAGGAGGATATTATATAATATGAAAAACCTAACTAAATTATTTATAGTTACACTAGCATCCATCATATTGATGGCAGCTTGTGGAAGTAACAACTCAGAAAAATCTTCTGAAGCTAAAAAAGATAATGAGACAGTAAAAATCGAACACGCTATGGGAACAACGGAGATTAAAGGAAAACCAAAACGTGTTGTTACGTTATATCAAGGTGCAACAGATGTCGCCGTTGCTTTAGATGTTAAGCCAGTGGGCGCTGTTGAGTCTTGGACTCAAAAACCAAAATACGATTACATAAAAGAAGACTTAAAAGACACTAAAATTGTTGGTCAAGAGCCATCACCTAACTTAGAAGAAATTGCTAAATTAAAACCTGATTTAATAGTAGCTTCTAAAGTAAGAAACGAAAAGCAATATGAACAACTTTCTAAGATTGCACCGACTATAACTCATAATACCGTATATAAGTTCAAAGATACTCTTGAAATGATGGGTAAAGCTCTAGGTGAAGAGAAAAAAACAGATGAATTATTAAAAAATTATAATGAGAAAGTTACACAATTCAAAAAAGATGCGAAAGGAACATTCGGAGATAAATGGCCTGTTTCAGCTTCCGTTATTAACTTCAGAGCAGATCATGCTCGTATTTACGCAAGTGGTTATGCTGGCGATATTTTACATGATTTAGGTTTTAAACGTCCCGAAGAACAAGAAAAACAAGTTAGTAAAGGAAAAGATATTATTCAGTTAACGACTAAAGAAAGTATTCCCCTAATGGATGCAGATCATATCTTCATATTTAAAAGCGACACATCTGCTAAGGATGCGAAGTTGGCTGAAAAAACAAAGGAAGAATGGACTTCTAGTAATCAGTGGCAGAATTTAAAAGCAGTCAAAGAAAACCATGTTTCAGATAATATCGATGAAATTAATTGGAACATGGCTGGTGGTTACACATCTTCACTTAAATTAATAGATGATTTATACGATAAATTAGACATTAAAAAACAATCTTAACTTTTAAGGAGCTTCATTATGTTACTTAAACCGCAGTACAAATTATTGCTCTCTAGTTTATGTCTGATCATTATAACAATTTTAAGTTTAACAATTGGAAATACGCTTGTATCACTACCTCAGTTGATACAAGCGTTGTTCCAATTTGATAGTAAAAACGATATTCATACTCTAGTTTTTGAATCACGTTCTTCTAGAACTATAATTGCTTTATTAACAGGAGCTTCGTTAGCCGTATCAGGATTGTTTATGCAAGTATTGACCCGTAACCCTATTGCATCGCCAGGACTTTTTGGAGTTAATGCTGGGGCTGTATTTTTTGTTATTGTTGGTTTAACTCTATTTAGTATACAATCCTTTCAATTCTTAATTTTTCTATCTTTCTTCGGTGCAATTTTAGTTACTATAATTGTGGTTACCCTTGGTATGTTTAAACAAGCACGCTTTTCACCCAAGCGAGTTATTTTAGCAGGGGCTGCCATTTCTGCATTATTCAGTGCTTTCACGCAAGGTATTATGATAATGAATGAAAGTAATTTACAAAGTTTTTTATTTTGGTTAAGTGGTTCCGTATCAGTTCGTAATATATGGGAATTTCCATGGGTGATACCAATTATCTTTATTACGCTTCTAATTGCGTTTTTTATGTCCGCACACTTAAATATTTTAATGACTAGTGATGATATTGCTAAATCGCTTGGACAAAAAGTTATATTAACAAAACTCACTATAATTTTAATCATCAGTATTCTTGCTGGAATATCAGTAGCAATTGCGGGTCCTATCATGTTTGTTGGTCTAATAATACCTAATATCAGCAAAAAATTATTGCCACTAAACTATAAATATTTAATACCATTCAACGCTATAAGTGGCGCTATACTCATGTTGTTATCAGATATCGTTTCCCGTATTATCATTGCACCATTAGAACTACCAATTGGTGTTATCACAGCAATAATCGGCGCGGTTACACTTATATATATTATGAGGAAGGACGTACAAAACATATGAATGAGACACTATCTAAACAAGACACAAATCGTTTAATCAGCGCATTAATACTATTATTAATACTGTCATTCATAAGTTTAATGTCTGGATCAACATTCATTTCACCCATAAAAATTATATCTTATATCTTTAATCCTATTGAAAGTCCAGACCAATTCACAATAGAAGTACTACGTTTACCACGTATCATTCTTGCTATAGTTGCGGGTGCTGCTTTAGGTGCAAGTGGTCTTATTTTACAAAATATTTTAAAGAATCCAATTGCATCACCTGATATCATTGGGATTACAGGAGGGGCCACTTTTGGTGCAGTATTGTTCGTCGCCTTTTTAACTCATATAAGCATCATATGGTTACCGTTATTTTCTTTAGCAGGTGCCATGCTGACTATGATATTACTTCTCTATTTTCAACAAAAAGGAAACATTCAAGCTACAACTCTAATCATAGTCGGTATAGCTTTACAAACATTGTTTGCTGCACTCGTTAACGGAATCCTTGTTATGACTAAACAACTTTCAGCATCGAAAGCTTATACTTGGATTATTGGTAGCTTGTCTGGTGCGACTTTTGAAAACAGCTTAATGTTAGGGACATTTTTACTCTGTATACTACCTTTACTAATCATTATTATTCCGAGAATGAAAATCTCTCTGTTGCATGATGATATTGCAACAGGTCTAGGGCTTAGAGTCAATCAGACAAAATTATTACAAATGTTAATCAGTACAATTCTCGCTGCATCTGCTATTAGCTTTGTAGGTAACATAGGGTTTGTAGGTTTAATTTCTCCACATATAGGAAAAACATTAATAAAAACCAATTACTTTAAACGATTATTAATGTCAGCAATTTGCGGTGCAATATCTATTGTTATTGCCGATTTAATAGGTCGAACAATTTTTATACCGAATGAAGTACCCGCAGGTGTTTTCATTGCTGCATTCGGGGCACCTTTCTTTATATATTTATTATTAACAACAAAAAAATTATAAATTAAATTTGATATTATAATTTATAAAAACCCTTAAAATCATTTGATTTTAAGGGTTTTTATTACAGGCTATACTCTTTTAATATTATAGATATGAAGTTCTCTCACTAAAAATCTTCTAATTGTTCAAATTGCGACATATATAAGTCTTTATATTTACCGCCTTGTGTCATCAGTTCATCATGGCTACCCATTTCCTTAATTTGTCCTTGTTCTATAAATACAATTCTATCTACGTGTCTAATCGTACTTAATCTATGTGCAATGATTAATGATGTTCTTCCTTGTGACAGATTTTTGAATGCTGACTGTATTTTATTTTCTGTTTCTACATCTAGAGCACTTGTTGCTTCGTCTAATATAATGATTGGTGGGTTTTTCAAGAACATTCTCGCGATTGAAATACGTTGTTTTTGTCCACCTGAAAGTTTCGTTCCTCGTTCTCCGACAACTGTATCTAAGCCAGCTGGTAATTCATCTACAAATGATCTTAATTGCGCTTGGTCGACAGCTTCATTGATTTCTACTTCTGTCGCGTTTAAGTTACCATATATTATATTATCTCTTAACGTTCCACCAAATAAGAATACATCTTGTTGAACAACACCAATTTGTTTTCTTAAAGATTCTAATGTATAAGATTTAATATTTTTATTATTGATTTTAACTGCACCTTCTATAGGATCATAGAACCTTGGTAATAACGAACAAATCGTTGTTTTACCTCCCCCACTCGGTCCTACAAGCGCTATTTTTTCACCTTGTTCAATTTTAATTGATAACTGATCTAGCACTAACTTTTCACCGTATTTAAATGATACATTTTCATATTCTATGATGTCCGGTTCATCAGTAAACTCTACAGCATCCTCACTATCTTTAATTTCAGGATCCATATTTACGATTTCTTTAAAGTTTTTAAACCCTGCAATACCTTTCGGGAATAACTCAATAATCATATTTATAGCTTCTAAAGGTTTAAATAGTAAATTCGTAATCATAATAAAAGCTACGAAACCACCGTATGACAATGAACCATTTAACACGAAATAGCTTCCCATAATCAATACGAAAATCATAGTTAATTTTTGTGCAATATGACTGATTGTTATATTCCAAGACATGAACGAATATGCTTTTAATTTAGTTGCTCTAAAATTATCATTAACTTTTTTAAATCTTGATAGTTCATAACCTTCATTTGTAAAAGCTTGAACAAGTCTCATTCCACCAACATTATCTGAGATTAATTCGTTAAATCTAGATACGTTACTAAATAAACTTTTAAAAGCTCCAGACATTTTATGGTTGAAATAAATAGTCAGTACAAAAATAATCGGTATAACACAGAAAGTAATCAATGCTAATTTCACATCAATCGTTAACATGATGACAAATGAACCAATCAACGTCATAAGTGCTACGAATATATCCTCAGGTCCATGATGGGCTACTTCCCCAATATCCATCAAGTCATTCGTTAAACGACCAATAATTTTACCCGATTTCTGGTTATCAAAAAATCCAAAATTCATTTTTTGAATATGTTCATACAGTTCATTACGAATGTCTCTTTCAATATTAGTCCCCAGTTTATGCCCCCAATACGTTACGATGAATTTTAATACAGATTCAACAACGTATATGAATAATAAAATAAAAACAAATATTACAATCCAACTCCAATTCTTAGTTGGTAGCAAACGGTCTATAAATATACTCGTAATTAATGGAAAAATGAGTTCTAAAATACCTACAAACACAGCTGAACCAAAATCTAAGAAAAATAATCCTTTATAGGGTTTATAATATTGGAAGAATTCCTTCATAATTAACCTCCTATGAATAAATTTAATCAAAGACCATTATACTATAATTTTAAAATTTTACTTTAGTTTTCTAAAAATAAATAAATTTAATTATTATTGCAAACTAAAATAATATATTATTGATTAATAAAAAGAAGATATTGAGCATATAGAGAGTTGGTTAGACAAATCAGAATATTTTGATGGCCTTGTTGCCTTTTCTTATGAGTCTTGGCAATAAGGAAAACGCTAAGTACATGCTCCCTTCGTCTTGCAACTTTTATGAGTCCATTCCAAGCGCTTATACATAAAAAACAATCCAAGGCATATATAAATGTCTCGGACTGTTTCATTATAATGAGATTCCTGTCACGCTCTCTCGTTCATCTATTAAATTAAAGCATCATTACCTTTTTCTTGTTCTACTAATTTACTGTCATATATTTTAATGAATGGTAACCAAATTAAGAATGCGACTATAGCGCATATTATTGATACAAATACTGCCATTAAACTACCTGCTGTGCCTATAAATGCGCCAAAACCAATTGGAGACGGCCATGGTACTTGTGCAATGATTGGTTTTACAAGTTCTAATTTAATTGTCCAATATCCAATTGATGCTGAAACCATAGGTGCTAAGAAAAATGGTATCGCTAAAAACGGGTTATAAACTATTGGCAATCCAAACACGAGGGGTTCATTAATATTAAATATGCCAGGAACTAATGAAGCTTTACCCAATACTTTTAATTGTTCTGACTTTGCTAACAATGCAATAAAGAGACATAAACCTAGTGTTGCACCAGATCCACCTATAATTACAAAAGTATTTTGGAACTCACCTGCAAATGGTATATTCGCACCATCAATATTTAATTGCATATTTGATAATACAATTGGTGTAATAAAAGCACCAATAATGTTTGCTCCATGTATACCTACTATCCAAAGTGCATGTATTAAGAAGTAAATGACTAGTATACCAGCCCAACTACTCGTTAAGTTAACTACGAAACCAAAGGGAACTGCAATAATTTTAAAAATATCTGTATTAAATGCTACTAGTATACCTGTAAAAGTTAATATGACAAACGCTACTAAAAATGCTGGAATAAGCGCTGTAAATGATCTTGAAACACCTTCTGGTACTGCTTCTGGCATTTTAATTATCCATTTACGTTTCACACATAACCTATACAATTGTACTGCAATAATAGACATAATAATTGCTGTAAATATCCCAGTTGTACCTAGTCTAGTCACACCATCTGCAGACATCTCCCAACCTTTAAATATATTCATATCTTTATTCGCAATATTAACCAAAACCATTTTGCCATCTTCCATCACTAATTGTGGGATGGCCATAAAATAAGCAAACATTGATAACAATGCTCCGTTTAATGGGTTAACATTTAAATCTTCTTCATCAGCATAAATCTTCGTATATTCATATCCAATAACTAAACAGAAATATAATGCTAATATTCCCATTGTCGCTTTATTGGCTAACATGTATAAATCGCCAATCTTAAAAAACGTACTGTTCCAGAATCCTTCTAAAAACGTAAAAGTCTGTGGTATAACATTTAATACTAAAAACATAGATCCTACAATCGTAAAAGGTATACACGCCATCCCAGCGGCCATAATCGCTCTTACTATTCTAAACGAAGCTACTTTCCCCATCGGACCCATCAAGTATTTCTCTAAAAATGCGAATACTTTATTTTCTGATTCCATAAAAAGACCCCTTTTCTATGTTAATTCATAGCATTTTCAAATTTTTTCAATCGTTTATAGTGCCAATCTTTGTCTTGTCTAATATTGTTTAATCTAAATAAAATAAATCCACTTATTAAAATACCAACTGCTAAAACACAAATAATGAGTAATCTTGATGCGTATTGATTAATCATAAATGGATATAACTGTTCAAACATCGGTGTAAATAAAACAATTGGTATGATCAATAAATTCACGCCAGTTAAAATCCTAAAACAATAAAACGTATACTTAGCATTATTAGAGTGATTTCCATACATTTTCACTTGTTCTGCTACGCTAATTAAAATGATAATCATCATTAGAAGAGGTATAACAAATGTCCATGAACGACTCGTTATAAGATAGAAAAACCAATATAAATTAGAAAAGAAAAATAGTGCTGAAGCGTATCTCACCAATAAGTATCGATTGAAATACATAGACTTTATACTCGTCTCTTTTCTATTCTTTTCAAATGTTGCTTTTGTCTTTTTATTCATTTTCATCCCTCATTTAAGCAGTTTCATTTACTTTTTTATAAAGGTGTAACATTTCAGATGCAACTTCTTTTAAAGTCATCGTCGTCATGAGATGATCTTGTGCGTGAACCATTATAATTTCCATATTGATAGATTCACCAGACGCATACTTCTGTAATAACTCAGTTTGTGATTGATGTGCTAACGTAATCTCTTCATTAGCATCTTCTAACTGTTCAAATGCAATTTCATAATTTTCTTCACGCATATTTTTAAATGCGTCATGTATCGTCGTTCGAGCTGTTCCACTGTGTAAAATAATCTCAAACGCAACTACTTGAATATCTTCCTGTTCCATAAGCTAATCCCCTTTATTAACGATATTGATTTATCATAAAATCTTTAAACATTTGATAAGTTTTACATTCCATCAGCTTCTGTATATTTTCTTCAGAGTCGATCAAATTTACTATGACATCGATAATCGTTTTTAATTCATTATCATTATATTTTGAAGGAGAAAGCATGATGACCACTTTAATGTTCTGATATGCATCATTCCAATATATACCTTCAGGAATAATTGCAACTGCAATACTCGAATAATCTCCTACAGGTTGGGCAGTATGCGGCACTGCTACTGCCTCACTAAATAACACCGTACTTAATTCTTCTCTATAGGCAAGTTGATTTCTCAGCTTACATTCAAAATCTCTATCTTCTTTAATACTTAATTGTTGAATTAGGCGATTATAAATACTTTCTTTGTCTATTGATCCTTCAATATAATTAAATAAATAATCGCTACAATATTGGTCAAAATAATAACTATATTGCTGTAACTGCACGTTATCTTTATCTTCCAATTGATGACTCTGCAATCGTTTCGTGTCTTGCTGTTGAATGTATGTATTAATATTTCTTATATCTACTTCATTTAACAATACATTCACTTGAATGACAGGTACTTTAAATACAATTGTTGATAAATCAATAGAAGATATAATTAAATCTATTGATTCTAGCTTTTTATCCGTTATTTCATAATAACTAATGACATCTACAATGTTCATTTGCATGTTAAATTCTCGTGCAACACGAACTTTTAATACTTGTGCACTTCCATATCCAGTCGCACAAATTATCAATACATTTAATTTTTCTCGCTGTTCATATTTTTCTATAGCTGCTAGTAAGTGAAGCGTTAAATATGCCCACTCGCCATCGCTCACATTTTGGTCCTTTAATTCTTGTAATTGACTAAAATATTGCCTTGTCATTTCAAGTACATCATTATTTTGATTTCGTATATCATTCAAAATAGGATTCTCTAAATGTATTCCATTTTGAACTCGCTTCAAAAGTGGTTCTAAATGAGTAACAAGTCCATATAATAATTGATTGTCTGAAGACATTGGATAGTCGAAATCTGTTTCAATCTCTTTCAAAATCTTTTCAACACGTTTAGACAAATTACTTTGTGAGTGACTTTGTAACTGTTTTGTACCTTTACTCATAATATGCAAACTTATATATTTCGCTTCTTCTTCAGGAAAAGAAATTTGATAAATCCTTTCGACTCTAGAAAGGATTTTTTTAGCTACAATCATCTCTTTTTCTGTTAATACTTCTTCATTAGATGTAATAGTATTTAAAGAATATCCATCCAAAAGCCTTCTAATCATCAAACCTAAATGTAATACTAAGTTTTGCAATATATAATCTGACAAATAAACTTTTGATTCTCTCGTCTCATCCACAACAATGATTGCTAATTCTTCCATATTAATTTGTTGTAAGAGTGGTGTATCTTGAAAATACTTATTTATCGAACTAAAAAAACTATTTCCCAAGAAATAATCCATTATAAAATGTCTTTTATCTCTTTCATCACCTTTTATAACTAGACCGTTTTGCTGTTTACTAACAAGTTCTAAATTATAATGCGCAATTAATTTCTTTATACTTGAAATATCTTGTGAAATAGTAGATCGTGATATATACAATTGATTACTTAATTTCTCAATAGTCATACATTTTTTATTAAAAAGAAGTAAATTCAATATATAATACTGTCGATCTTTTGCATCATTGATATTTTCTTGTTTAGATTCATCTAAAGATAAATATTGTTTTAAAAATTTTTCAAACTCTATCACTAAATCTACCTTTAAAAAGTAACCAAATCCTTGTTTTGAGATAAGTGTGGCACCGTTCTTTTGAACTTCGGGTTTAAGTTGTTTGATGTATTTTCTAACTGTTCTATCTGATATCTCTAACATTGATGCTATTTCTGAACTTTTAACAAACTCATTGCGTCGTTGTGATAAATAACTGAGTATATCTATTTCTCTCTGACTTAGCATAAGCTTCCCTCATTTCATAGAGAATATTATACTGATTATTCTGTTTCTTTTAAAATCAGGTTTGCTAATTTTTCAATCCCCATTGGAATTGGAACATAAGCCTGTGCTGGTATATTAACAACAGGTTTATTTACTTTATCACCTGTTTCTTTTAACTTTTTATAATACATTTTTGTTTGTGGACTGACTAAATATAAATCAAATGATTGCTTTTCAATCATTTTTCCACCTTCATTTGCTGAAATTGCATCCACTTCTATTTCATGACCTTTTTCTTTTAAAAATGTTGTTGTTTTCTTTGCCATCAGTGAAGATGACATTCCTGCTGCACAAATTATTAATACTTTTTTCATATTTATTACCTCCGATTTTTATAAATTTTCACCGTTAGATTGAATGACTTTTTTGTACCAATAGAATGAATCTTTTCTAGACCGCTCTAAAGTTCCATTACCTTCATTATCTTTATCAACATGAATAAATCCATAACGCTTTTTCATTTCTCCAGTTCCTGCAGAAACTAAATCTATACATCCCCATGGTGTATAACCCATTAAGTTCACACCATCTTCTTCAACAGCTTTAATAAATTGTTCTATGTGTGCTTTCAAATATTCTATTCGATAATCATCATGTATTATGCCATCTTCCCCAGCTTCATCAATTGCACCAAAACCATTTTCTACAATAAATAAAGGCAATTGGTACATATCAGTAAACCAGTTCAACGAAAAACGTAACCCCTCTGGATCAATTTGCCATCCCCAGTCAGAAGCTTTTACATATTCATTTCTTACTAAATCTCTCGTTTCAACATAATCATAATATTCGTTAGATTGTTCATGTGAAATTGCAAATGACATATAGTAACTAAAGCCAATATAATCTACAGTTCCTTCCTGTAAATCATTCAAATCTTCTTCTGTAATATCTAAATTAAAAGACTTATTCTTGAAATATTGCTGCATGTGACTTGGATAAGAACCGTGTACATGAACATCTGTAAAATAGTATCTTTTTTGCATAGCTTTTTGAGCCATTAATATATCTTTAGGATTACACGTTGCAGGGTAAATTGGGCACATCGCAATCATACAACCTATTTCGAATTCAGGATTAATATCATGACCAATTTTTACCGCTTTAGCACTTGCAACTAGTTCATAGTGTGAAGCTTGATACATAATCTGTTCTCTATCTTCACCTTCTTTATATCTCACGCCTGAATTTGTAAAAGGCGCAAAATCTTCGTTGTAATTAGCTTGGTTGTTTATTTCATTAAATGTCATCCAATATTTAACTTTATTCTTATAACGTTTAAAACAAACTTCTGCAAAACGAACGAAGAAATCTATTACTTTACGGTTTCGGAAACCACCATATTCTGTTACTAAATGATAAGGCAATTCAAAATGAGAAAGTGTTACGACTGGTTCGATACCGTATTTTAAACATTCGTCAAATAGATCATCGTAAAATTGAAGGCCTTTCTCATTTGGTTCTAACTCATCACCATTTGGGAATATTCTTGTCCAAGCTATAGATGTTCTAAAACATTTGAAGCCCATTTCACTAAATAATTTAATATCTTCTTTATATCGATGATAAAAATCTATCGCTTCATGGTTCGGGTAATTTTTGCCTTCGATTACACCATTGGTAATTTCTCTATGATGACCATGAGAAGCTGCTGTCATAACATCAGCAACACTAATTCCTTTACCATCCTCTTGCCAAGCACCTTCAAGTTGGTGAGCAGCAACAGCTCCACCCCACAGAAAGTCATCGCGTAATTTAGACATTCAATTCTTCCTCCTTGTGAACTTGTTATATTAGATACACTTTTATTGTAAACGTTTACAGCGAGGTATAGCATCTTGGATACTTCCGTATTACTCCGGAAGTTATGTATTGAATACGGAAATATAATATTTCGAGAATAACGATGGCCTTATTGTCTTTTCTCACCAAACGTGTCAATAACGATAAGCTAATTTTCAAGAGGACACCCACGTGCAACGTAGTTTATCCTTATTTCACAAAAAACCACCACTCAATTCTTCTTTAATTGAGTGGTGGTTCGTTTTTATTTTCTTATTAACGATTAATGGATCGTGCTATTCTTGAGACTGTATGTCTTTGTCCTCTTATCGCTTTGCTTAGTGCGTATATGTTTTCGACTGGTGCTAGACCACCGTATCCTGCATCTCCAATATGCTGTATGTCTACGCCTAATGTTTTATTTTTTATAGCCATTTCTTTAATAGTAGATTCATCTGCGCTTTCTTGCGATGTTCCAATAGCACTCATAACAAGCGCTCCGTGTTGATGTGCAACTTTTACTGCTTCACGAACTTCTTCTTCGGACACACCCCAAACTGTTCCTACTGCTGGTACAAGTATGATATCAGCACCCGCTTCTACAAATCGAGTTACAACTTCTAAATCGACTACTGCTTCGTCTACACCTGAACCGTGCATTTTACCCGCTATAATCAATCCATCAAAATGATTTTTTGCTGTTTCGATTGCTTCTAATATATTTAGGTTCGTTACACCTGTGGCTGGATTACCTGTTAAACATACAAAATCAAATCCTAGTTCATTTGCGTGCTTAAATGTTTTTTCTGTTGCTTTTCTACCGTACGATATTTCTAATTTCGATTCGGCCATTTTGGCTTCGTCATCTACAGGTTCTAAGTTAACGCCAATAGGTCTGCCTACTAGATTTTTTAAATCTTTAATTGGCTCTCCGGTACCTTGATATTCTTTGTTATATAATCCCTTTATTTCTGGGTTCACGACATCAAAAGCATTTAATAAAATCATATCCGCACCAAAAGCGGTTGCCATTTCTGCATTTGTAACATCTAGTACAAGCGCTGGATCGTGTACAACAATGTTCTCACTTAACACTGTTCTACCTTCACTAGCTTTAATGCTTTGTTTTAGTTCTTCTTTCGTAAACTTTGAAATATCAGATGCATTAGCACTTATCAAACGTTTTTCCACACAATCACCCTTCCGCAATTTATACAGTTTAACGATATATAGAAACACATGGTTAGTCAAATAATTATTGTTTCTTAGCTTTAACCATTAAAAATGGAGGAAATTGCTTTAATTTATTAATTCGTTTCTCATCAAAATATTGAAAAACTTCCTCTGATTGACCTAAATCTTTAACATATTGAATTTCAAGACCATGCTGAATTAAATTATTAAAAATTGTTTCGATTGTATGATGATATTTTTTAACATTTTGATCCAACCAATATGAAGTTCGACTTGTTTCATCAAAGTAATGTTCCATTCTTAAATAAACACCATCACTATCCTCTTTCTTTACTTCCGGATCCATTGTAGCCGTTTGTATAGGATGCTCCATTGTGAATAATAACGTCCCATCTTTATTCAACAATTCACTGATTTTTTGACAACATAAATTAAAGTCTTCTATATAATGTAATACGAGTGACGAGACAACAACATCAAAAGTTTCTTCGCATTTAAAATCCATAAAATTTGTACAATGAAGATCCACTTGTTCATTGTTAAAATGTTTCCGACATTCGCTTATCATCTTTTGAGACTGATCTATACCTACTACCCTTGCAGGTTCATAATCCAAAATATATTGAATTAAATTCCCCATACCACATCCAATATCTAACACTGCTTTACCTTTTATCACAGGCATAGCACGCTTTACTTCAGGCATCTCGACTACTTCATTGTAACTCAAATCATTTTGTCTTTTTTTCTTATAACTTTCAAAGAAATCCGAATGGTCATATATATTATTCACATTTAAAGCCCCTTTCAAATATTAATTATAATGGATACACCAATCCCCTAATATTGATGATTGTAGTCATTGATGTGACCAATGATTTCCTTCAACTTCCGGTGTCACTATTTATTAGCAGTAGCTTCAAATGTTATAGTTTGTGTTGAACTTGTAGGATATTTTCCATGTTCATAGTCAGCTGAAATTATTATGTTTTCAAATCCGATATGTTCAAGTATCATTTTAAATTCTTCAATTCCATACCAACGAATCGAAAATTGTTCTAATTCTGTTTGTATCAATTCACCATTACGCCATTTTTCATATCTATTATGAGATGTTGTATGTTGATGGATATAATCGATCTCAATTAATTTACTCTCTAATGTGATTTTTTCGGAATTCTGATTTTCCCAAACTCTAGTTGAGGTATTGCCAACCTTTAAGTCCGTTTGTAAAAATATATCTACAATCAACTTACCACCATCAGCAAGATGATTATAAAAATTATTTAAAGCATTAAAGGAATCTTCTCTTTCATGTAGTAATAAAAATGTTCCAGTAGGCACAATTATGGCTTCATATTCTGCATTTAATAAAAATGATTCCATTTTCCCTTTAAATATCTTAGGATTCAATCCTTGTATTTCGCAGTTTTTTCTACATATTTCTAACATTTCTTCCGAGAAATCCAAGCCAGTAACTTTCAAACCTTCTTCTAAAAGAGGAATGAGTAGCCTCCCAGTACCAACTCCCGGTTCAAGAATAGGTCCCGTACAAGATTTTAATCTATCTTTATAAAATTCTACATCACCAAATGAATGTCCGATATATTTATCAATATCGTAGACTTCTGAAGAAAGTTTACTATAATAACCAAACATACTATCTATCCCCTTTTTGGGTTATTTTACTATTAGTTTAAATCATTATTCTAAACTTGTCACAATATAATCAAATACCAAAAATAAAAAACAGAGAAACCTCAATTCAATAAGGTTTCTCTGCTTTTTGTTATTAATGAGCTAACATTTCTTCTTTAACTTCATCTTTAGACAGTTTTGAAGGGTAATATGTTGGCCAGTTGTCTAATTCTTTTAATACTTTATCTTTGTCATTTCCAGTAAAGATATGGAAGTGAGCTGATTTTTTAGGATAGATATTGTGATCGCTAAATTGTACATATTTAGGTAAGTCATCGTTTGAGTCACCTTTTAATTTAAAGGTATATCTTACGCCTCTATTTCCTTTTTCGTATTTAAGAATATCGTAACCATCATATTCATATTCACCAGTTGATGTTTTTCCATCTTTAGTGAAACTGATTTGATTACCTTCGATTTTAATGTTTTCTACGTTTGTTTTATATCCTTTGTCATAGTACTCTTTGTATTCTTTAGCTGACATTTTACCGTCTTCAGCTTTATGTTTAAATACTTCATCTAGTGTACCGTCTTTTAAAAGTGGATAAACTGATTGCCAGTCACCTTCGTAATCTGATAGTTCACGATCTTTAACTTGTTTATCTTTGAAGTAGCCATTTTCAATTGCTTTATCATGTGCTGCTTCTTTTTTCTCGTCTTTAGTTTTAATTTTATCATTTAAAGCTTTCTCGATGTTTTTAATGTTTTCTTTCATAAATGATTGATAAGAAATATCTTTGTCATTTAATTGTTCTTTCGATAATGATTCCATGTTGTTAAATGTAAGTGGTTTAGCATCTGTTTCTTTTCTAATTGTGTCAGTTACTTTTCCTGAAATATTGTTTTCATACAATACATATTTTGCATCTGTATCTCTAATTTCTTTAACAATTTCAGTTAATTCTTTTTGTGACGGATCTTCAGCATTCATACTTTGTACGCCTTTTTGTACGAATCCATAACGATGAGCTAAATAACCCAATGATTCGTGAGAAATGAATACAGTATCTCCCTCATGCCCTTTTGTTGCTTTCTTCATATCTTTATCGATATTTTCTAAATCTTTATTTAATTTTTTGAAATTCTTTTCATATTCATCTTTGTGATCTGGGTCTTTTTTAACTAATTCATCTTTAATACCTTTGATGAAATCTTGGTCTATTTGTGGATCTAACCATACGTGTGGGTCATAACCGCCATGATGATGATGTTCATGTTCGTGATCATGTCCTTCATGTTCGTGTTCTTCATGACTTTCACCATGCTCATGATCGTGCCCTTCATGGTCATGCTCTTCACCATGTTCATGTTGATCAGTTAATAATTCAGATTGATCAATACTATTTTGTAATGATAATTTTTTATCATCTTTCTTAATAGTAGATGCGACTTTTTTCGCAACCGGATCTAAATCGTCACCAGTGTATACGAATAAATCTGCTTTGCTCGCATTTAAAATATCTTTTTGTGTTGGTTCATAACTATGTAAATCCGTACCTGGTGGATAAATAGATTCTACTTCAACATGTTCTCCACCGATTTGTTCAATAAAAGATTTTAGCGGATAAACTGTTGTTTTAATTTGTAATTTATCTGAGTCGCTTTTACTACCTTTGTTACTGTCGCCTTGGTTACATGCAGCAAGTAACATTGCACAGACGAAAATGATTGCAAATAAGCCCGTCCATTTCTTCATCTAAAACACTCCTCTTCAAATAGTAACGTTTACGATTTAAAATTATAAACTTTAATTCACAAAAACACAAGACTACATTTCAAAATAATTACATTTATATATAAAGAAACGTTTACTTTGTTGTAATGTAAACGTTTTAGTATAATAGTGTAGAATCTTTTATAAAGAAGGAAGGGTTAATAAAATGGCAAAAGAAAGAAAAATTATTATGGACTGTGATCCAGGACACGATGATGCTATCGCTCTAATATTAGCAGGTGCTAAAACAAGTCCATTAGACATATTAGCAGTCACAACAGTTGCAGGAAATCAATCAGTCGATAAGAATACAAATAACGCATTAAACGTATTAGATATTATTAATAGAGGAGATATTCCAGTCTCAACAGGTGCTACAAGACCTCTTATTAAAGAAGCAGAGTTTGCTGAAAGTATTCACGGTGAAAGTGGATTAGATGGTCCAGAGTTACCTAAAATACCTAATCTCAAATCTACTGATAAACATGGTGTAGATGTTATTGTGGAAACTGTCTTAAACAGCGATGAAGCTGTTACATTGGTTGCTACTGGCCCACTTACAAACGTAGCAATGGCACTTATTAGAGAACCTAAAATTGCAGAGAACATTGATGAAATCGTAATTATGGGCGGTGGCACATTCGGTAACTGGACACCTACTGCTGAATTTAATATTTGGGTAGATGCAGAAGCAGCTAGAAGAGTTTTTGAAAGTGGTATCCCAGTTGTAGTCTTCGGTTTAGATGCAACACATCAATTATTAGCAGATGATTTAGTTATCGACCGCTTCAGTAAAATAGATAATAAAGTTTCTAATTTCGTTGTAGAATTATTAAAATTCTTTAAATCTACATATAAATCACAATTTGATATGGATGGCGGTCCTATACACGACGCTTGTACAATCTTATATTTATTAAATCCAGAAATATTTGAGTTACAAAAAACATACATCCAAATTGAAAATCAAAGCGAATTAACATACGGTACTATGTCAGTTGATTTAAATGACACGTATAATAAAGAAGCAAACGCTCAATTTACAACAGCTGTTAATCTCGATTTAGCATGGGATTTAATGGATAATACATTAAGAAGTTACTCAGAATAAAATACCTTTATCCAATAAAAACAAGGCTCCCAATCCAAGTAATTGGGAGCCTTGTTCATATTCTCCAAGACATTTCCTATATTATAACTTTCTTTTCTTATTACGAAGGTTTAATACATTTACTACATCTCTTATGTAGTCGCCTTTTAAGTTATAACTAAATTTATAAATGATATAACTAGCGATAACACTTATGATTGGCAATGCAATCATAATAAAACGCAATCCATTTTTTGTGTGTTCAGTTTGAACTTCGCCTGGCTGATAACCAAATAAATCTAGTCCCCAGCCTGTAAATAGTGCTGCGACAGCCATTGCTGTTTTCATTAAAAATGTTTGTGTAGATGTAATAACACTTTCATTTCTTTGACCAAATTTCATATCACTATAGTCTATAACGTCTGCTATAGATACTGTAATAATTCCCATAATAAAGCCAGTTCCTATTTTAATAAACGCTGTTCCAACCATAACAGGGATTGCTGCTGTTGGTGCGATATAACCAGCAAATAATATAATAATTAATCCTATAGTTAAAGAAATTGCTGCTATTGGAAATACAGCTTCTCTCGTTAACCATTTAGCAACTTTAGGGAATAGTAACAATGCTATAATTTCCATGAATCCCATCGCATTAAATAATGCGAATAATGCTTTAGATTCTGCTACATAGCTAAAATAATATATAGCCACGTTACCTAGAATTTGCAGACTCAAGAAAAATGTAACTAAAATACCTATATATGCTAACAATTCTTTATTAGTAAATAAAATTCTCCATATGTCTTTAAATCTTAAAGTGATGCCTGTATCTATATTTGTAGGTGCTTCGTATACGTTTCTTACAGTAATTAATATCGCAATGACGAATATTACAGCTATAATAGCTGTCATAACAAAGAATCCTGCAGATTGATCGCCGTTACCAAATATATTGTCAAAATACATTACGATAGCTAGTCCAGCCGTACCGATAAGTAAATTAGCCATACTCGCGAATACACGTGGTATGATTGAAACTTCTTCTCTTTCAACTGGGTTATTCGTTAAATTAGGCAACCAAGACCAATAAGGAACATCCATCATCGTGTATGTCATTCCCCATAAAATATAGAGTATTGATACAAATACATATAAACTTGTTCCAGTTAACCCAAAGTTTGTGAACATAATAACTGTTACAACAGAGTTGATTAACGTACCAATAACTAACCATGGTCTAAATTTACCCCATTTAGTTTTTGTTTTATCTACAATCATTCCCATTACCGGGTCATTAATAGCATCCCAAATACGCGCAACGAAAAATAATGTACCTACGAAACTTGCTGCAATACCTAAAACATCGGTGAAGTAAAACATTAAAAATGTTCCTGTAAGGCCAACAACTAAGTCTTTACCAAACGCACCGATACCGAAAGAATATTTTGCTTTACGGGTTACTTGCCTTTCCAAAAAAAGCCCCCCTTGAGTTATAACACCATTTAAAAGCGCTTACAAAATAGTGTGATATTTTTGTCTGATATTATTGTTGATTTCACTATTATTCGTAAGTTGGTAACCAGTCGCCATGTGCTTCAATTAAATCGTCACAAAGTGAAATAATATCATCCATAGACAATTCAGAAGCTGTATGCGGATCTAACATAGCTGCTTGATAAATTTTTTCTTTCTTTTGTGTTAATGCCGCTTCAATTGTTAGCAACTGTGTATTAATATTCGTTCTATTCAGTGCAGCCAATTGTTCTGGTAATTCACCAACGTAAGTAGGCGCAATTCCACTAGCATCTACTAAACAAGGAACTTCAACTACTGTATTTTCTGGTAAATTACTAATCAATCCACCTGTGTTTAATACGTTTCCACCAATTTTAAAAGGTTTATTTGTTTCCATCGCTTCGATGATATAAGAACTATATTCGTGTGAACGTTCATGCGTTAAGTTTTGATTGTTTACAATATCGTCACGCATATGTTGCCAATCTTCAATTTGATTTACACAACGTCTTGGATATTCATCCAATGGTATATTGAATTTTTCAATTAATTCTGGGTACTGACTCTTAATGAAATATGGATGGTATTCAGCATTATGTTCAGATGATTCTGTGACGTAATATCCAAACTTATCCATTAATTCAAAACGAACCATGTCGTCATGTGTTGTTTTTTGCTTTTCTTTAGCACGTTTTTTAATTTCTGGATATAAATCTTCGCCATCGCGCGTTATTTCAAGTAACCATGCCATGTGGTTAATACCTGCAATTTTTGCTTGAATGCGATCAGTTGGTAGTTCTAATGCCTCTAACAGTTCGCTCGCACAAACTTGCACACTATGACAAAGTCCAATAGTTTTGATGCCTTCTTTTAACATGATGTTTGTTAAAACAGCCATAGGATTCGTATAGTTTAAGAACCAAGCATCTGGACAAACTTCTTTCATGTCTTTTGCGAATTCTTGCATAACAGGTATTGTTCTTAAATTACGGAAAATACCTCCAATACCTAAAGTGTCTGCGATTGTTTGTCTTAGCCCATACTTTTTAGGTACTTCGAAGTCAGTAATTGTAGCTGGGTCATAACCACCTACTTGTATCGCATTAATAACATATTTTGCTCCTCTTAATGCTTCTTTACGATCTTTATATGATTTTACTTTGACAGTAGAATTCATACCATTTTTCAAGTTGTTTAACATCATTTCTGAATCGTTTAATCTTTCTTCGTCTATATCATATAATGCAAATTCAAAATCTTGTAACGCATCTACAGTCATACAGTCACCTAATATGTTTTTTGCGAAAACCGTGCTGCCAGCGCCTAAAAATGTTATTTTACTCATTATATTTACTCCTCCTAGCAATAGTTCATTCACTAAAATGTTTTATAAAACTAATATATTTTTAATTAAAAAATAATAATCAAGTTTATGAAAATTATTTTGTAACCGCTATAGCTTATATCTAGATTAGTTGTAAATCGAACTATATTCAATCGTAAATATTTTTAAAAAGAGTAATATATTGCTGTTTTAGTCTGAGAATATTTTATTTACCGCCATCACTGTTGTTTCTCTTCTATAACTATTAGGAGATACGCCAGTTACCTTTTTAAACACTTTACTAAAGTAATTACTCGAGCTAAATCCAACCTCAAGAGCTATCCATTCTATGTTTTTTTCATTCATGGATAAATACGTAAGCGCTTTATTAATTCTTATTTTTGCTAGGTAGTTAATAGGTGTATCATTCATGTACTTTTTAAACTCTCTTGTAAAATGATATTTTGATAAATCAGTAACTTCTACAATATCGTCCAAAGAAATATCATCTTTATAATTCTTTTCAATAAATTGAATAGCCTTAGCTATAGAAAGAGGATAGTTGTTAGGTTGCTGCTGACCATATTCTAAGTACTCTATGTATTTCATCATAAACGTATAAGCACTTGCAGAAGCTTCATAGCCATGATTAATACCTAGTGTTTCAACTTTTTCAATTGTTTCTAATATATATTGTATAGGAGCTGAGTGAATGGATAACTTAAATACGTGTCCATAATTATCAAAAACGTGCTGTGATAACTTTTCGACCTCTTTACCATATGTAGTGAAATAAAGAAATTCCCATTCGCTTGAATGTTTAGGTAAATAATATCTATGATCACTCGGCACACGAACAAAGAAAGCTTCACCCGGTTTTATACTATGTGTGCGTCCATTTATACTTAAAGCACCTTCTCCTTTTAAGGTATATTGAAAAATATAGACATCTTTCTCTCCTCTATGTAAACCATGCCAATGATAGTCATGTTCTTTACGTAGCTCATATCCAACAGAGTTCAATCCAGCTATTTTATTTTGATAGTCTCCTTTAAATTTAAAACCATAAGCATTATGTTTAAACGTCTTTTCCATAGTAATCCTCCCAAATTTCTTATAACTTTATATATTCGAAATCATGAAACTAATAATTAGTATAATAAAATAAGCGTCTGAGACATAACAATTGTAGGGAGTTGCGTCTCTAACGGGCTAGATATTTCAGTCTTGCACGTTACATTTTCTAACGGGCTAGTGTTTACAAACAAGCACGTTAGAATGAAGCTCACTGGGGTGGTACTAGGAATTTTCATACAAAATGAGATTTCTGTCCTACTCCCATATAAATAAATTCTCCTAATCCGTTAATAAAAATCTAACGGATTAGGAGAATCATTTTGAGCTAGGGATTTCTCTCCCGCTCCTTTATTATTTCATTACTTAATTTTAAGTTCGTTCTGTTAGTTGACCATCTACCATTTCAAATACTTTATCACAATATTTTGTAAGTCGTTGGTCATGTGTCACGATAATACCTAATTTATTTAATTCTTTAGTTTCTTTTCTTAAAATTTCCATTACTTCAATCGCATTTTCAGTATCTAAAGACGCTGTTGGTTCATCTGCTAGTATAACGGATGGTTTAGTATATAATGCTTTAGCAATCGCTACTCTTTGTTTCTGTCCACCTGATATTTCGCTCGGTAATTGATTTAAAATTTTATTTAAGCCTAATTGTTTTAATAAGCGATCTAGTTCATCTTTTGACATGACATCTTTTTTCACTTTTTTCAAAAGCTCAAATTGCTGGTTTACAGTTAAAAACGGTATTAAATTACTCGTCTGTAAGATGAAACCTATTTCTCTTAACCTTAATTTTGATAAAGCTTTTTCGTTAAAATGATTAATTTCTTTCCCGTTTAATAAAACTTTTCCTTCAGTAGGTAATTGCAGCGCACCTGCCATCGTTAACAATGTACTTTTACCTGATCCAGAAGGACCGATTATTGCAACGAGTTCACCTTTTTCTAAACTGAAGTTTGTTGACTTTACTGCTTCAATAGTATCATTACCGTCTTTAAATGATTTCGTAACATTTTCAAATGATAACATCTAAGTCCCTCCTATCCTATAACTTTTAATGGTTCTACTTTTCTAATGCTTAATACTGAGAATAAGCTACCTAAAATTGCTACGATTATTAATACAATTGCATATAGAAGCATCGTTAAATAATCAAATTTAATCGGGACTATCTCAGGTAGAAATGTTCCTGTTAGCACTGTTAAACCAAAACCAATTATTGTACCGATTAGTGCGATAATGATAGTTTGACTCATCACTGAACGTGCTAAGAAACCATTTGTAATACCTTGTGCTTTTAACACACCAAATAAGTTTTTCTTTTGTAATGTAATAATGTATAAGAAAATACCAATTACCATTGCTGAAATTGCAAATAAGAATACAATCATAAATGTTAGTGTTAGATTTTGTTCTTTATAACCTGGTAATTTCGTAATAAATGATTCAATTTCATTTACTTCTAAATCATTATTTAATTTAACGTCTTTCCAATTTTTATCTTTAACAACAAGTGCATTAATATTATCACCTTTAAGCATTGGGTTAAGCTTTTCAATCGTATCATTATTTGTAAATAATACAGGCGAAGCATTAAATTTTGCACTTTCAGAGAATCCTACTATTTCAAGTTTTTCATCACTATTAGATAACGTAAGTTCATCACCAATTTTAAAGCCTTTCGTTTTTAAAGTATGATCTGCTACAACTTCATTATCTTTTTTAAATAACTTCCCTTTTTCTAATTTAGGCATGAGGAAACCTTTAGAATCTATACCAAACACCGTAGCATTTTCTTTTCTATCACCGTTTGATGTAATGACAGCAGTTTGTTTCAAGCCTTCGCTATTCTCAAATTTACCATCAACTTTATCTGTATCAATAGAAGATTGAGCAATTTTTTGGTTAGCATCTTTATTCAATACAATTGCATTTGCTTTCCAAATATCAATACCTTCCCTGTTCATATTCATTAAACCGTTTGCCAAACCTGACAATAAAAACAGTAAATAACTAATCATAATTAGTACGCCAATAATTAAACCGAATTTCAATTTATTTCGACGCATTTCGTTCCATGCTAAGAACATTTCGCCAACTCCTCCATAAGTAAAAAATAATTCAATAACAATTATAGCATTTTCATATGGCAATTAATTAAAAGACGTAATATTGTAAAAAAAGAAACTATACTGTATAATTGAGAACAATTATCAATTAAGGAGGTACTATATTGACTTTAAAAGAAATATGTATTGTTGGTACACCTCACATTAGACTCGACCAAGGTTCTGCTACTTTTAAAGAATCATACGAGAAATACATAGAAGAATCTTCGATTATTATAAAGAAAATTGCACAATATTCACCCGACCTCATCACGATTGAATGGGATACAAGAGAGTCACTTCGCTTAAAGAAAGAATTTAAACAAATAATTAATCAACAACTTCCTCACCTATTAAACGAACATCATTTCATAGCTATGCCTTTAGCACATCAATTAGGCTTATCTGAAGTGTTGCCAATAGATTTTAATCAAATGCAAACACGTAAAATTCGCGCAAGTTTTGCTGACGAATATTTAGAAAATGCAGACGAAAAACTATATCAATATATGAATAATGCAAAAAATAAACACCAACTTTCTAAAAATCAACCCACTACATTATATGAAAAATTAACAGAACACAAAGAAGGACCTATATCTTTAGAGCAAGTATTTGCCATTCGTTCATTAGCAGATAGTCCAGGAATAGCTTTTGCATTAGAATGGTCTGAAAGAAATCACATCATGGCGACAAACATTATCAAAGCAGCATTAAATCATGAAAGAACTATAGTATTTACAGGTATGAGCCACGTTAGATTTTTAGAATTCATTATTGAATCAACTGGATTATTTAAAGTAATCCCTTCACAAGACATACTAAAATAGGAGAATAAAATGAAAAAATTAATCATATTTCTAGCACTTTGTTTAGTATTAGCGGCATGTAGTCAAAGTAATGAAAATAAAGCTCAAAGTAATGATAAAAAAGAAACTGTTAAAATAAAACAAAAGTATGAACTACGCGGTAAATATAAAGATGGCCGAGATGCAGAGAATAAAGAAGAAGAAGTAACCGTGCCCAAAAATCCACAAAAAATCGTAACATTTGATTATGGAGCTGCAGATATTATTAAATCACTTGGTAAAGAAAACAGTGTCGCCGGTATCTCAATAGGTTCAAGCACTTCGATGTTACCTGAAGAACTTAAAAACTTCACAGATGATAAATATAAAAATGTTGGAGAATTAGGAAAACCAAATTTTGAAAAAATCGCTGAAATCGACCCAGATTTAATTATATTTTCTAACAGAACAGCAAGTAGCGAAACTTTAAAAGAATTTAAAAAAGCCGCACCTGACGCAGCCTTAGTTTATATAGGATCAGACGACAATAATGTAGTAAAATCAGTCAATGACAACACGAAAAAATTAGGTAAAATCTTAGATAAAGAAGATAAAGCAACAGAATTAACAAATCAATTAACCAATGAAGAAACTAAGGCTAAAAACCAAACGAAAAAAGTCGATGATTCCATTATGTTATTACTTGTAAGCCAGGGAGAATTATCTACATACGGACCAGGCGGAAGATTCGGCGGTTTATTATACGATCAACTAGGATTTAAACCAGCAGATAAAGATATAAAACCAAACCCACACGGACAACCCGTTAGCTTTGAATACGTCTCGTCTAAAAAACCAGAAGTTATATTTGCGATGGATAGAGATGAAGCTACTGACGGTAAAAGAACGAGCGAGAAAGTGTTATCAAACGATGTATTAAAAAATGTCCCCGCAGTTAAAGACGACAACATTATCAATCTAGACGCAAAATCATGGTACTTCTCATCAGGCGGTATCAAATCAACAATCAAACAAATACAAGAAATACAAAACATCGCGAAAAAATTACAAGAATGATAAGAAGAAACGACTAATCCGAGTTGGATTAGTCGTTGTTGACACGTTTTATGAGTTGTGACAATATAGCTATCCTTGTTGACACGTTTTATGAGTTGTGACAATATAGCTACCCTTGTTGACACGTTTTATGAGTTGTGACAATATAGCTACCCTTGTTGACACGTTTTATGAGTTGTGACAATATAGCTCCCCTTGTTGACACGTTTTATGAGTTGTGACAATAAGGACATCACACCTGATATAATTCACCGTATTAAAAATAAAAAAATAACGAGTCCGGGACATAAATAGTAGTCTCGGACTCGTTCCTTATTAATACAATGCTAATGGTTCTTTAGTTGTTGGTGGCGGGAATTCTGAATCGATTTTTTGAATATCTTCTTCGGTTAAATGAATATTACTGGCTCCCATATTATTTTCAATATGAAGTTTATTAGATGATTTCGGTATAGCTAGTGTATGACCATCTCTAATATTCCATGCTAACAGTATTTGAAATACGTCAACTTCATATTTTCTAGACAATTCTAGAAGAACAGGACTTTTAGTTAAATTTTTACCTAGTTTATCTCCTCTAGCTATAGGTGCATATGATATTAAGGTAATGTTATTTTCTCGCATAAATGGTTTTAAATCATATTCTATTCCTCGATCACCTATATTATATCTAACTTGATTAGCTACACATTCATGACCATTAGGTAAACTAAGTAAATGTTTCATATCGCTCGTATCAAAATTTGATACGCCCCATTCTTTTATTTTTCCTAAATTTTTCGCTTCTTCAAATGCGCTAATTGTTTCTTCTAAAGGATACTGACTTTTCCAATGTAATAAATATAAATCAATATAATCTGTACGTAGTCTTTTTAAACTGTTATCTATACTTGTTAATACTTTATCCCTCGATGCATTTTCAGGATGCACTTTTGAGATAATATATAATTTTTCTCTATCATAAGATTGTATTGCTTCACCTATTAACTCTTCTGATGCGCCATCGCCATACATTTCAGCCGTATCAATTACATTTGCGCCTTGGTTTATAGCGAATTGAATAGCATCAATCTCATCTTGATGATTATTTGAATCGTCACCCATTTTCCAAGTTCCTAATCCAATCGGTTCTATACTCATATCTTTTATATTCACCATAACTACACCCCATTTTGTATAATGTGTATTAGTTTCATACTTTAATGGTAAATGTTTTAGTGTATTATTACAAATACCTGTTTTACATAAAGAGTAATGCTTATAGAGCATAGTTAGGAATTTACATATTAGTCATTTAATTTTGGATAATCTATTACTCTCGTTATATCAATAAGATCTTGAGAGCCCATGTTTTCTTCTGTTATATTTTCCATCTGTTTTAAAATAGCGTTTCTTTTTTCTATTTCTTCATCATTTTTAGGATATAAAATTGATGAACCGTCATTTTCTACAGCATTTTGATTTATCTCTGCAAATGGTTTCATATATTTTTCGTAAGCAATAAAAGCATCTTTAATACTATTGTTCTTCTCTAATTCATCAGCTAAAATATATGCTCCTATCATTGCTAAACTTGAACCTTGTCCTGTTAAGAAGGATGGTGCATGTGCTGCATCTCCAACTAATACTGCTCGATTTTCCGCCCATTGATCCATAATAATTTGAGTTGTCGTATCAAAATATATATCTTCAGTTTGCTCTAATGTTTCTAAAAGATTTGGAGCTATACCACCTACGTCTTTAAATTTATCTTTGACTAATTTTTTGTGACCTTCTATATCTCTATGGTTTACAAAAGGTTCTTCTTCATCACTAAAGATTAAAAACGCATGTACTGATTCTTTGTTTTCAGTAGCATACATGATAGCTGTTCTGCCTGGTTCAGAATAAATCATACCTTTTTTATACATATCTAAATAGTTCTCTACTGTAAATCCAGTAAAACAATGTCCTAAATAATTTGTGAATTGGCTTTCTTCGCCAAATGTTAATTTTCTTGTATTAGAATGTATACCATCTGCTCCAACTACTAAATCATAGCTGCCTTGCTTTCCACTTTCTAATTCAATTTCAACTCCATCATCTAAATGATTCATTGTTTTAATAGAATCATTAAAAATGAGATTTATATCATTTTCTTCAACACATTTATACAAAGCTGTAGTTAAATCACCTCTTGGTATTTCAATATCTTCGTTTGCTTTCATAGTAGCATCTGTAAATTGTGAGATTACACTATTGTCATTATCAAGAATTTTAAATTTCATATTGTTTAAATTTTGAGCTTTTAATTCTTCATATATACCCATCATTTTAACGATATTAATGGCACTACCTCTCACATCTATAGGGTAACCTCCACCTCTAATTTTTGATGCTTTTTCAACGATTGTTACCTCAAAACCTTTTTTATTTAGCCAATATGCTGAAGTAAGTCCTGCAATGCTAGCGCCAGAAACTAATATTTTTAATTCTTTCATGTTTCATCATCCTTTATTATTAATTGACACTCAGTGCCATTAATTAAAATGTAACTTATTTGGCACTCAGTGTCAAAATAAAAAGATTATGCTATAATGTTGTTAAAAGTTTTGGAGGACAATTAAATGAAAGAAGATACTAGAAAGCAAATACTTGAAATTGCAGATAAATTATTCGAAGAAAATGGATATGATAAAACAAGTATGGATAAAATTGCTAAAGAATCAGGTGTTTCAAGACGTACACTTTTTAGATATTTTGAATCGAAAAGCGAAATTTTGTTTCTAAGCAATAACGATTTATTAAAAAACACTTTAGATGAATTTTTAGATGGAAGTTATACATTGGAAAGTATTACGCAAAAATTAATTAATGTATTAGATAATGCATCACACGAAGATAAAGTGAATTATATGGAATCAATGAAGAGACTTAAAACAGAACCAGATTTCCAATCTCAAATACTATATAAAATATTAAAAATACTACCACAATTTCCTTCAAGCGAGTCAGACTCCTCGGATGTATTAAAAGGTGCACTATTCGGAAATATACTCGTAGCTTGGTCTAAAATCATTGAAAATCCTACAGTTGATTCATTAGATTTAATAAAAGAACAAATAATTGAATTTCAAAAAAGATTTTTAGAAAACTAAATAACCCCAATCAAATGGATTGGGGTACACCTATATATTTGATTTTAAACGTAATTTTTCTACTGCTAAATTTTTGATTAATAAAACTAATAAAGAAATTAAAATTGTAATAACAATAGTGACGAATATGGCACTAAGGGCATAGTAACTACCTATTAAATGATACTTTTTAATAATATTTTCTATTACACTTATTATTGGTAAATGAATAATGTACATAGTAAAACTGCATTTACTCAGTGTTTTAATAAAAGCATTTTCTTTATTAAAATATTTATAGAACAACTTGAAAATAACTAACATGATGCTCACACCAAATAAAGCTTCCCAAAATGAATACAATATAGAAGCTAATGATAAACCACCTGAAAATGAAAAGTCAGATATACCGATAATTACTGCGGCTAAATATATTGGCAAACTTAATAAGATATAAAAAATACTTAATTTCCATTTAGTATTTTTTATTTTTTCTAATAAATTAAACTTAAATGCTACAATTCCTAACATGAAAGCAATTAAATATTGTGGCAGATCCCCTATACTTGGTGTGAATTTTAATAACCAATCGTAAATCACTGTACTGATTAACGGTTCCCCTCCAATTAAAGGCATAAATACTCTCCAAACATAGAGAACAAGTGCATATAAAATAATAAAAGAAATTATATTTAATTTTAATATTGGCATTTTAAAATTTGTGTATTTTTTAATTAATACATATCCAAGATTAAATATAAACAACATGGCAATAAACCATAAAGGACCTATATTCATACTCTTGAAAAATACATTTATATCGTATGTTTTGTTAAATATAAAATATTCACTTATAGGTTGAATTTGGCTAAGAATAATAAAATAAAAAATAATAGGTAATACTAATTTTTTAAAACGCTTCTTTAAAAATAGTTGACTGCCCTTCCGATTATATGAGTTTTCAACAAATAACCCTGAGATTAAAAAGAATCCACCCATAAAAAATGCTTGGTTAAAACTAACGAGTAGAGAACTAATCCCATTTATAGACTCATTGACCTCCCCAGATACTACATAGCTCATTAAAGAATGATGAGTGATAACAAGCAATGCGAAAAATAATTTGATATTATCTAGGTACGTTATATGCTTTTGCATAAACTACCTCCTTCAAAAGTACATACTAACTTTAATACAGTTGTATTAAAAATTCAATAAGTTTATAATATTAATCGAGGTGAAAAATAATTAATAAAAAATCTGAACAAAAGAAAAAAGAAATTAGTAATGTAATAATAAAGCTTATATATAGGGATGGATTAGATACTGTAAGCTTTAGAAAAATATCTAATGAATCAGGATGGTCATTAGGATCTATTCAAAATTTCTTTGGAAATCAACAAAGTTTATTAATTTTTATTTTTAAAATAATCAGTGAAAATGGCCAAAAAAGAATGGAAAAACAAAATTTATTTGTAAATAAAATAGATTTTGAAGAATTTATAAATTTTGCATTACAACTGTTACCTTTAGACAAAGAAAGAGAAATTGAATTTGTAGCATGGACAGCGCTAGTAAATAAATCGTTATCCAATGAAGATATGAGGAAAGTCGCTCACGACAATTTATTAAAAAATTACGAAGGTATAAAACAAGTTTTTAAATTAATGGTAGACTCTGGTATTTTCAAAGCAACTTTAGATATCAATAAATCGACTAACGAGTTTTACTCATTTTTAGAAGGCTTATCACAGCATAGCTTATTATTACGTGACTATTATAATGATAAATTGTTAAAGGATCTTGTTGAAAGGTTTGTAAAATCTAATTATTTGGACAAAGACTTAAATAATTAGACTAGTGAAATCATAAAAAATTTATACATGTTAAAAATCTTTAAAATTTCCCTACTCTCTAACCACTATCACTACACAAAGGTACGATTTTTAATACTATGTATTATTATTTTGCCTTCTTCCATATGAATACTGAGTGGTTTAATATGCTATATATCATAAAGCATTAAATTAAGAGAGGGATTAATAATGAATGAAACTATAAATTTATTACAGAATCACAGTTCAGTACGAAAGTTTAAAAATAAACCTTTAACTGATGAACAAGTAAACCATATTTTCAAATCTGCTAATCAAGCGTCATCGTTTAGTTTACTTCAAGCTGTTTCTATTATAAGAATCACTGATGAGGATACAAGAAAGGCTATAATGGAATTAAGTGGCCCTCAAAGTTATATTCAAGAAGCTGCTGAATTCTGGATATTTGTTTCAGATTTCAATCGAAATCATCAAATTGCACCAAATGTTGATATAACTTATACAGAATTTTTACAAATAGGTGCTGTAGATGTTGGTCTAATGGCTCAAAATGCTATGATTGCTGCTGAATCAATGGGATTAGGTGGCGTTTATATCGGTGGAGTAAGATTAAATATTGAAAAACTATCAGAATTACTCGAACTTCCTAAGTATGTCATTCCATTAGTTGGTCTATGCATTGGTTATCCTGCTGAAGAAAAAGCACAGTTGAAACCTAGGTTACCAAAAGAAGTTGTAATGCATCATAATAAATATGAAGAATTTAGCTTAGAAGATATAGAAGATTACGATCAAGAAATGAAAAAATATTATGAGAACAGACCAATAAGAGCGCCCTTTACAGCTAAAAAAGTTAAAGGTTGGAGTGACCATATTGATGATCACTTGGAAAGAAGTATTCAACCGAATATGTTGAGTTACCTTAACAAGCAAGGTTATGCTGTAAAGTAAGTTTTTAAAGATTAATAATAAAAAGAGCCTTAAATATAAGGCTCTTTTTATTATTAAATTTATATAGTCATTTAACACGTTTAACGACATTACCGGTTATTATTAAAATAATTCCAATTACACATCCAATTATTACAGGAATAGAAAAAGATTCTTCAAGAAATAATATATTAATTAAGCCCCATATAAAGAAGAGAACTATAATAGAAACACCATAAAACAAGAACTTTTTAGATAACTTTTCTACATTCATTTATAAATAACCTCCAAAACGAACAATTTTATTCTTGTATAAATTATATCATTTTATTGGTTAATGAAACTTATAGTTAAAGACTTTTTATTATTAATAAAAAAATCTTCCGTTAAAATTTGTAACGGAAGATCTTTAATTTATTGATATTTTTATACAGCTAAAAACTCTAAACGTTGTCTTTCATGCTTATCAATTACAATTTGTGAAGCATCAACGCCTAATTCAATTAAGTTTTTAATGTTTTGAGCTACGAACTCATCACTACCTACAATATAAAATAGGTCATTCTCTTCTGGTTTAATACTATTCACTTCTTCATAGTACGCTTGTCTGCTATCCACAAATTTTGAGGTGAATTTTTTATCTGGAACAGAATTAAATATATCATTGAATAAAAATTCTGAAGATGAATCAACGTTTATAGAATGTATTTTATGAACGCCTTCATTATCTTCTAAATACTTAAGTACTAATGGTCTAAACGTTGCTAACCCTACTCCTGAAGATAATAAGTAGACATTTTTATTTTCTCTCTTTAATGGAACGTTAGAATGCGTTTTAAAAATCGCTACTTCTTGTCCAACATCTAAATTTCTCAAAATTTGTTTGAACTCAGAGCATTGCTCTCGTATTCTCGTAGTAATCCCGATTGTGTTCTCATTAGGTACAGTGGATATGGACATATGTCTTACCAAACTCTTATTTGGTTTTTCACCTTCATTGAATCCTTTCAAACCAAAGTGCGTATGCGCGCCTTCTTCCCAAGTAAACCCTTCTGGACAATCCAGCAAATAAGTCTTAATTTCAGATGTTTCATCTATAATTTTATTTATTTTAGTCCAATATATCTGCATTAATATATCCTCCTGTTCATTTATATCTATCTACTCAATATACCTTAAATGATAATGATTATCAATTGAAATGAATAGATATTTAAATATACTTATAAAAATTATTAGGGTAAACTGATATATAAGGAGAAGGTGATTGGATGATAACACGTGAAGAAATTTTTGATTTTGTTAGGGATAAATATAATATAAAGTCAGATTACCCTTGGGAAAAGTATTCTAATTATGCTGCTTTGAGACATAAAGATAATAAAAAATGGTTCGGGCTAGTTATGGATATTACTTCTGATAAAATCGGTTTAAATACTGATGAACATATTGATGTTATTAATCTTAAAGTTAGAAAAGAGTTTATAGGCCCTTTAAGAAAAAAAGAAGGATTTTATCGTGCTTATCACATGGATAAATCTAATTGGATTACGATTAATTTGAAAGAGATAAATACAATTAATGACATTAAAGATTTAATTGCCGAGAGTTATGAATTAACGACATAAGGTTTAACTATATAAAACAAGAGCCTGGGCTTAGCCCGGGCTCTTGTTTATTTAAATATTAATCATATTTCGTTACAATCAAAATGTTTTTGTTAGGATTTTTCTTTTCAATCACTTTATAATATTTATCAGTAGATTTTGAATAGTATTTATAAACACCATCAGAAAATTCATCGACTTTCTTAGCATCTTTCTGCATAAATTCTTCTGGCGATACGTCATCATTTGATTTGTTGATAACTTTTATAATAGTATTGCTTTCACCTAAAATATATTTTGTTTGTGTTTCTTCGTCATAATAAGCACCTTGTTCTTTATGATCACTTAAAGTAAGGTCTCCATATACAACGTTTTCTTGTTGTTTAAGTTCTTCTTTTTCTTCTGACTTTTCTTCAGACTTCTCTTCAGATTTAGAATCTGTCTTACTTACTTTTTCTTCTTTATTAGAACCTTGATTCTCTTGTTCACTCTTATCATTGCTTTCTGAAGTACTACATGAAGCTAATAACAATAACGCTATTAACGTAGTAAAATAAAGTTTTTTCATCTACAACACCTTTTATTATTATTTATTCTGCAGTTTCTCCGCCGTCTACTGGAAGATTAACACCGGTAATAAATGAAGATTGTTCTGAACATAACCAGACAGCCGCGTTTGCTTGTTCATTTGGTACGCCCATGCGTCCCATTGGAATACCCGCTTCAAATGCTTTCGCTTGTTCTTCAGCATTTTTACTCCAAGTTTCAACTGCCGAAGTTCTTGCCATACCTGGGCAAATTGAATTAATACGTATATTTTGCTTACCAAATTCTAAAGCAGCGCTTTTAGTTAATCCGTTCACACCGTGTTTAGCTGAGATGTATGGTGATAAACCAGGTGTACCGACTAAACCTCCAGTAGAAGCTGTATTGACGATAGCTCCTCCACCAGACTCAAGCATAGCAGGTATTTCATATTTTAAACATAAAAATGTACCAGTCAACGTAACATCTATCGCACGTTGCCATTGTTCTGTTTTAATTTCTGTTACTGGAGCTGTTGGTGCACCAATTCCAGCGTTATTGTGTGCCCAATCTAATCGACCAAATTGTTCAACAGTTTCGTTTACTAAGTTTTTAACATCTTCTTCTTCAGCAACATTACATTTAATAAATTGAGCTGTTCCACCTTGTTCTTTAATTAATCTAACCGTTTCATTTCCACCCTCTTCAGAAATATCCGAAACGACTACAGTAGCACCAGCTTTCGCAAAGGCTAACGCGCTTGCTCTACCAATACCATCTCCAGCACCAGTTACAATTCCGACTTTATTTGTCATTAAGTTTTCCATTATTTACCCCTCTATCTCTATATTTTTAATATAATTTAATACTGCCGCCGTCTACCATAACTGTTTGTCCTGTAACGTATTGAGAATCACTACTAGCTAAAAATACTGCTACTGGTCCAATATCATTTTCTACATCTCCAAATTTTTGTAACGGGATACCTTTAACGACTTGGTTATAATATTCTGGATTTTCTTTTCTCCATTGATCAACGCCTTCAGAGTATGCAATAGGAGAAATGATATTCGCATTAATTCCAAATTCTCCAAATTCATTTGCAATAACACGCGTCATACCTCTAATAGCTTCTTTAGCTACAACATAAGCACCTTGATTTTTATCTCCTTTAACAGCTGCTCCTGAACCAAAGTTGATGATATTCCCTTTTGTTTCTTTTAAATGAGGTATCACCATTTGACATAAATAGAATGACGCATAAAATCCTGTATTTAAAGATAGCTCTAAATCTTCTTCTGTAATATCTAAAAAGCTGCTCATTCTTGATGCATGTGCGTTATTTACTAATATATCAATTTGACCATATGTTTGAATTGTAATATCTACACACGCTTTTAATGATGCTTTATCACTTAAATCTGTTTTAATAAATAAAGTTTCATAACCTTGGTTATTTAATTCTTCGCTTAATGCTTGTCCTTTTTCTTCAGCGATGTCCGCAATAACAACCTTTGCATTTTCTTTAACATAAGCACGTACAATACCAGAGCCTATGCCACCTGCTCCACCTGTTACAATTGCAATTTTATTATCTAATTTAGTCATATAAATCACCCTTCTATTTGGAATTCCAATATCCTTTTTCAACTAGTACTTCTTTATTTTTGAAAGCTAAAATAATAGAAATAATATTAACAATAAATAATATAATAATGATGATTAGGCCTAAAGTGTAACTGCCTGATATATCATATATAAATCCATAAGCTGGTAAAGCAACAATTGACGCTAACGCCAAACCGATTGATGAAGATGAATAAATTTGACTATAATCTTTACTTCCAAATAGCGATGAAGCCATAGCAGGCGCTATCGTTCCAATTGAAGCGGTAAACATACCGAATAGGAATAATGCAATTGTCACTACAACTACTAAATCAGGAAGGCTAATTAATAACACACTTGCTAACAAGCCTAATGTCATAGCTAGTAGCCCAACTTTTTTAGCACCAATTTTGTCTGTTAAGTAACCAAAAATAAGCGATCCAACAAATACGCCTGCCATAAGTGCAGACATCATTGCACCTGCAACACTAACTTTTTGACCATGGTTAACGAGATATGTTGGGACATGCATAGTAAAACTTGAGATTGCAGTAATAATAAAGAAAAATAGTCCCAACAAGAAGAAAGCTGGTGTTTTTTTAGCAATACTGTAATCAATACCTTCTACTACTTGCTGTTGTTCATTTTCGTTACTGTCATCACTTAAATCGCCATAAGCTTTCGTATTTTTATCTTTAGGGAAATTACGAATTAATAACAGAATGATAGGTGCAACAATAATCATTACCCCTAAACCAGTAATTAAGTATGCCGTTCTCCAACCGAACTGGCTAATTAAAGCACCTACTATAGGTTGTGCGAAGACACCGAGTAATCCACCAATGGCTGATAAAATACCAAGAGCAAGTCCTTTTCCTTTGCTAAACCATCTTTCAATTAAAATAGGACCACCTATTACTGTAATAAAGACGCCCCCGATAGCAAGAGGAATAGACAGTACGTACCAGCCCCATACAGAATTCATTACTCCGAATAAAGCGAACGAGCCTGCTTGTAGAATAATTGCAATAAATAACACGATACGCGCACTATATTTAGATAATATCTTTCCTCCAAACGGAAGGAATAATAATGTAACTATTGAAGAAATACTTAAATAAATCGTTAAACTTCCCATACCTACATCTAAATCTTTAGCTACAGGAGATAAGAATAAACCAGATGAATTATTCAGTGCTGATTTCCCTAACCCTACAGCAACACAGAGTCCAATTAATATTAACCAAGCAAAATGTATCTTTCTTTTATGCATTTAGTACACTCCAATAATTTTATTTGTCGTCTTTATTTAGTTGTTTTACTCGTTCATATAGTTTTCTTTGAATATTTAATAATTGTGAAACTTCATCATTATTTAAGACAGAATAAACTTCATTCCTCATATTTTGTCCCTGATTTTGAGCTTCATCAAGCACTTCTATTCCTTTCTCTGTAATCGTAATTAAAATCACTCGACGATCATCTTCTTGATGTTCTCTTAAAATATATCCTTCTCTTAATAGGTTATTTGTTAATTTTGTAATTGCTCCAGAGGTATAACCTAAAGATTGTGCAAGATATGATGGTCGTTGAGGACCCTCTTCTTTTAATTTTGATAACGCTAAAATTTGAGAGATGTTAACGTTCAGCTCAAATTTTTTCATAAAGAGCGTCATTGTAGCATCGTTAAATAATTCAGCATTATGAATAAGTTCAAAAAAATTGTTATTTTCCATACATATTCCTTTCTTTAATCAAATTATAGTGATAGTATACCAGTAAAAGGTTTACCGGTAAACCAATTAAGGAGTGGAAGAAAAATGAAAAGATTAGAAAACAAAGTAGTAGTTATTACAGGTGCGGCACAAGGCATGGGTAAAACGCATGCTGAGAAAGTTTTAAGTGAAGGTGGAAAAGTTGTTATTACTGATATCAATGAAGAACTTGGGAATAATGTTGCACAAGAATTAGGAGAAAATGCTATATTTATTCGACATGATGTTTCCAACGAAGATGACTGGAAAAACGTAATAGATACAGTGGTTGATAAATGGGGACGCATTGATGTGTTAGTGAATAACGCTGGTATTACGACTAATACATCGCTAGAAGAATTAACTTTGGATTCTTACATGAAAATCGTTAATATTAATCAAGTATCTGTATTTTTAGGCATGAAAACTGTAGCTCCAATTATGAAAGCTCAAAAAGAAGGTTCAATTATCAATATTTCATCTATGAATGGATTAGTTGGCGGCGCAATAGGTTACACAGATACTAAATTCGCAGTAAGAGGTATGACAAAAGCAGCATCAAGAGATTTATCACCTCATAACATCCGAGTAAATTCAGTACATCCAGGTGTTATTCAGACGCCGATGTTAGAACTAGAAGAAGTTAAAGAACAAGTAGAACAATTCAAAAAGACGATTCCAATGAGACGAGTTGCTCAAACTGAAGAAGTTTCAAATATGATTGTCTTCCTTGCTTCAGACGAATCAAGTTATTCCACAGGATCTGAGTTTGTAATCGACGGTGGAATTACAGCTTTATAACGATAAATATAATCTCATTAAGTAATATAATTAAACTTGTAGATGAAAATCGACGTAATACTTACGTTCGAATTGATTATTCTACAAGTTTTTTATTTATTATTTGCAGTTGTTATTTCTTTAATATTTTGTATAATTGAGAAGTGTTATCAATTAGAAATGAAGGAGAACGAAATATGAGAAAATACATAACTCTTGTCGTTTGTGCACTTTTACTATTAACTGCATGTAGTAATAATGACAATAAAGCAGCAAAAAGTGAGAAAGAAACAGTAACAATCAAGAAAACATTTGAATATAAAGAAAAGAACCAAGATCACAATCGAGGTAAGAAAAAGACTGAAACTGTGACAATTCCTAAAAATCCTAAGAATGTAATTGTTATGGACTATGGAGCACTAGACATTATGCAAGATTTAAACTTAGAAGACCATATCACAGCAATACCTAAAGGAGAAAACGGTAGCTTTTTACCAGACTATTTATCAAAATTTAAAGATAAAAAGTATACAAATTTAGGCAATCCTGGAAGACCTAATTTCGAAAAAATTGCAGAAAAAGATCCTGATTTAATTTTGATTTCATTTAGACAAGCATATACTAAAAACTTAGAAGAATTTAAGAAAGCTGCACCAAACGCTAAAGTGTTGTATGTAAGTCCTGATGATGATCAATATATAGATTCTATTAAAGAAAATGCTACGAACATTGGAAAAATATTTGATAAAGAATCAGAAACTCAATCACTTATCAAAAAGCTCGATAAAAAAGTTTCATCAGTAAAAGAAGTCATCAATAACGACAAAGTTATGTTCACAAATGTAGATAATAAAGGTATTAAAACTTACGGCTCAACTGGTAGATACGGTGGATTTTTAAATGGAGATTTAGGAATTAAACATATCGATTCAAAAATGCCAGCCAACTCAAGCGGTCAAGTCGTTTCGTATGAATACATAGCTAAGAAAAACCCAGATAAAATCTTCTATATAAATAGAACAGATAAAGAAACTAAAGGCATACCACAAGAATTAAAAAATCCAGTTATCAAAAATGTAAACGCAATTAAAAATAACGACATTTTAGAGTTTGAAGCTAACACATGGTTCTTCGGTGCCGGCGGTATCAATTCTACAATTAAACAATTAGATGATATTGAGAAAGCTTATAAATAAAATTAAAAAACTGCTCTCCATTAATAAGTTTTTATTGGAGAGCAGTTTTTCTACTACTTTAATAAATCCATTAAAAAGTTCGTAAAATATGTTTCTAAAAACGCAGCGATAATACTAAGTGGTAGTACTAATAATATGTATACTTTAGCTACTGTGACGATACTTTTTAAAATAGATACTTTTGTCTTTTTGTTTTTGCGAAATAAATTACTTATCGTTCTAATAATTGATTTATTAAGTAAATATAATGCCGCAGCAAATACTGCGTAACTTAACAGCTCTATTACTGTATGAGGAATTGACGACCCTACACCTATTAATCCTAAATGTAAGTCGACCCTTATTAATAATGTAAAGACAAATCCAGTTAATATGGATGTTGATATTAAGTTTGCTGAATATAAGAATGGTATAGGAATAATTGATAATATTAACATTTGTAACGGCACTTTAAACCCATTATTTATAATATATTGCCAAACTTTCTCTAATCCTTCTGCCCGTTGTTTATCCTCAGGTAAACCTTGTACATTTTTTATTATTTCGATATTAGGATTCACAATATATGTAATAATTCCTGATATTAGCATAAGACTTATTGATATACAAAAAAAGACTATAATCCTTTTAGTCATTGATTTATCTAGAATTTTCAATGCTATCCACCTTTATTTTTATATTTATTTCTATTTTAACATAGTATTTTTCTAGATTGTTAGACTGTCGGCAGACTGCTTTTAAGTTATGATGTTTCCGGGTATACAAAGAATAGTCGATTTAAAAGAGGTGAAAGAAATGAGTAATATTTCTTGTAAACGTGTATTAGCAACAGGAGTCGTTGGTGGATTACTCGCTGGAGCTGTGAAAATGGGCTGGGAATCTCTACTCCCTCCTCGTACTCCCGAACGTGAAGAAGAACCACCACCTGTAAAAATGATGAAACAATTTAATGTTCCAGAAAACGTACAAAATTTCACCGTCACTTATAATGAGAATGACATACCTATCCCTGTAATGGGCATTCACTATGGTTTCTCTGTTGGAAACGCATTACTATATGGTTTAATAGCTGAAAAATGTAGCAAAATTACTTTCGGCAAAGGTATATTATTTGGTGTAGGTGTCCATGTTATATTTCATGAATTTGTATTACCAAAATTAAACTTAACACCAGCAAAAGAAGACTTACCTGCTGAAGAACATTTATCAGAATTACTCGGTCACATTATATGGATGAACACGATAGATATTGTAAGAAATTCAGTAAAATAAGTATTAAGAAGAGTCCGGACAAATACTTGTCTCGGACTCTTTCATTGTGTTAGCAGTAGCTGTCTAGATTGGAAATAAGCTTATATCCAGGTTTTCACCCCTTTTATCTTATAAGAGCTGACTTATGTTGCACGTGGACCTCGTCTTGCAACATTCAGGGGTGCTATGTTGCACGTGGACCTCGTCTTGCAACATTCGAGGGTATTATGTTGCACGTGCACCTTCTCTTGCAACATTCGAAGGCGCTATGTTGCACGTGCTCCTCGTCTTGCAACATTCGAAGGCGCTATGTTGCACGTGGACCTCGTCTTGCAACATTCGAGGGTACTATGTTGCACGTGCTCCTCGTCTTGCAACATTCGAGGGTACTATGTTGCACGTGCTCCTCGTCTTGCAACTTTATACCATATTTACTAAAACAAAAAACTGAGACAATTTAACTGCCTCAGTCTCTTAATTATGAGCAAGGATTCAAATCCAGACTCCACTATTTACTTAGATTAATTTTTGATTTGTGTTTTGTTTTTTTATTTTCATTAAGAATCCGAATAGTCCTATACCCCACAATAAAAATAGAGGGTCCCACACCATCGCTTGGCCAAATGTAGTATAAAAATCATGATACTGGATAACTTGCAACAACTTTAACCATCCTACAACTGTATTTAAACCCCCATATATCATTAAAAATACTGAACCTATACATGATATATAAAATAAAATTTTATTATATGTTTTCATTAAATACAAAGGTGCTAATGTTGCTATTCCTTTAAATAAACCGACCACAATTAACATGAGGTTCATCCATATTCCCCACTGTGCATTAAATGTAAAAACCCAAGAACCGACTGATAATAATCCAGCTGTTCCTCCAAATGCCCAATACAACGAGAATAATGTATGTACCAGCCCACTTACAACGAAAATTGAAATAAATTTTTTCACTTTATCACCTATTTTGAACAAATATCGTCTTATTTGCTAAGCGACTTGCTTTCTAAATTTCAATAATTTGAATTGTATTTTGTATTTCTTGTTTTAAATCTTTAGAACGCCATTCTCTCTGATACCCTAAGCATGGACAAATAAAATTGACACCTTTTTCTTCTATATTATTACGAAAATGTACGTGTCCCATTATGCTATATTTTATCGGATACTTCTCATAAAATAAATCAAAATCTGATGTTCCTATAAACGCATTAAAATAATCAAATATTCTATGTGGCATAGGTACAGCAAATTGTTTGTGTGTGACGATGTGCGTCATCAAAATAATATTTTTGTCTTTAACTTTTTCTAAATCTCGTCTTACTGAATCTGCTGCTAGTTTAGACATTTCTAGATCAGACTTACCCCAATCTATTCTTTCTTTATCTAGCCAAGTAGATCCGTAATATTTCCTTCTTTCTAAACGCTCTAGGCTAAATTTTTCACTATCAGCAAAGCTGTAATCATACCAACCGCTATGACCTACAATCGCCCATTCATCATTGATTATATATGGGTCTGCAATTATACTTTCTGGTTGTGATTTATAATACTCAAATATTTCATAAGAAGTCTTTTCTTCCGCTTCATTTTTCCAATAATCATGGTTGCCAGGAATAAATAACACTTCTATATTTGTTTGATGTTTAACATTTTGTATAAATGGCATTGTTTGTTGATAATGGTTAGAAATATCGCCTGCTATGAGTAACATATCTAGTTTCAATCGCTTCACTTCATCAATTAAAACATCTTCAAAATCTTTCGGAAAATAATGATTACTTCGATCGATATGCAAGTCAGAAATCGCACCAATTTTCATACTTATTACCTTACTTTCTATTGTATACCCTTTAACTTCAATCTTATATTAACATATAAATGTAAACTATCCTTTATAATAGAATTAATAATAATTATTGGAGGCATATAAATGGATATTCAAAAGTTTGAAGAATATTTAAAAATAGATTCTAAAAATTATAATCAAATTAATTTAGAAACTTTAAATCATTATATAACACGCTTTATGTACACTGTTCCTTTCGAAAATATTAGCGTACAAAATCAACAACCTATTTCCGTTAATATCGATGACTTATATGAAAAGATTGTTATAAATCATCGTGGAGGATTTTGTTATGAAATGAACACTATATTTCAGTTTTACTTAGAACAAAAAGGCTTTAGTATTACTTGCGCATCCGCTACTATACACACACCTGATGATGGATGGAGTAACGATGGTTCACACATGACAACTATCGTGCAATTAGATAGACCATATATAGCTGACGTGGGATTTGGAGACTTACCTATTAATGCGTTACCCGTTCACTATGAATCTGAAAATATGACTGTCACTACTGTATCAGGTAGCTATCGCGCAATCTACGGAGAAAACGAAGAAATCCTTGTTCAAAAACTACAAGACGATAATTCTTGGAGAACTTCATATAAAGCTAAAAATATATCCAGACCATGGTCATATTTTGTAGAACATTTAGAATTTAATGAGCATAACCCAGAATCTATATTCGTACAAACATTGCTCATCACAATGGCTAAAACTTATGGTCGCGTTACAATGTCACAAGATCAACTAACGATAACTAAAGCTGATGGTAAAGAACAATCACCAGTAACACCACAAAATTACAAATCCATCTTGCAAAAATACTTCGGGTTAGACGTGACGATACAAACAATTGAAAATAAAGTATAAAAATCATAAAAAAATCTCCTAACCCGCTTCTTAACATACAACGGATTAGGAGATTATTTATAAGAAAAGGATATGTCTCAGTCCTTATTTCTCTTTTATTTGTAATTCTTGTTCTTTCCACCATAATGCTTCTTCAGCATTTTTAACAACGTGATTAAATTCTTTTTCATTTGATACAGTAGGATATGAGCCTTTTAAAGCTTTTCCTGAAGTTGTTTCAAATAATACAAGAATCGTTATGAAACCGATAAGACTGACAGCTGTTAAGTAATATGCTGGTGCTAGTGGGTTTTGAGTAACGTGCACTAACCATGTTGATACTAATGGTGTTGTACCACCAAATATTGATACTGATACGTTAAATGTAACTGCTAGTGTGCGGTAACGTACGTCTGTAAAGAAAATACTCGGTAATAAACTTGGCATAGAACCTTCATAAGTTGAAAGGAAGAATCCAAGTATTAAAATACCAAACGATACAAACATTAACTGGTTCATGCCCATAAAGTAAAAGGCTAGTAATGAAAATGCAGTTAACCCAAATGAACCGAATAAGACAACTTTCTTATTACCGATTTTATCACTTAGACGTCCGAATAAGAATGCTAGTGGAACCATTACAACCATAACACTCGTAATGAGAATTGTACTTACAGTCGTTGAGATGCCAATAACTTCGTCTAAATATGATGGCATGTATGAAAGTAACATGTAGTTCGTGATATTAAAGAATGCCACTGTAATAAAGCATAAGATAATATCTTTTTTATGATTTTTAATAATCGATACAAATGATTCAGGTTCTTCTTCATTTTCTTCGATTTCATTTTCAAATATAGGTGTTTCATCTAAATGTCTTCTTAAATAAAGACCAATTAATCCAAGTGGTGCGCCAAGAATAAATGGAATTCTCCAGCCCCACGCTAGCATTTGTGCATCAGATAAAGCAATAAACATTCCACTCGCTAATAAAGAAGCAAGTATGTAACCTGCTAAAGTTCCAATTTCTAATCCACTGCCTAGTACGCTTCTTCTGTTATCAGGAGATAATTCAGCAATATATACCATTGCACCGGCATATTCTCCCCCGTTGAAAACCCTTGAATAATTCTAGCAATTAACAAAAGAATAGGAGCCCATATACCAATTTGATCATATGTAGGTAAAAGACCGATTAATAAAGTTGAAGCGGCCATTAATATAATGGTTGTCGTCAATACTGTCTTACGACCAAGACGATCACCAATTCTACCAAATATAACCCCGCCTAACGGTCTCATTAAAAATGCAATCGCAAATGTTGCGAATGTAAATACTAATTTTAATTCATCGTTCTGTACGCCAGTAAAAAAGTTTTGGCTAATAATAATTGCTAAATAAGAATATAGACCGAAGTCAAACCATTCCATAGCATTACCTATACCTGTTGCGTAAACACTTTTCTTAGTTTGTTTCATATCAACAACATTAATTTTGTTTTTGTTAAATTTCATGTTTGATTAAACACCCTTTCGATATAGTTATGTATCTTAGCATATCGACAAATTAACACAACTGTAATATTACACTTATATACCTTGTCGTAAATTGTGAAAACCGCCACAAACGTTATAACTTATACCGATTGAAACTGGTCGACCAATGGTGTAAAATTATATTAATTTTCTTAAAATTTGCATTGATTTCCTATAGAAAGTTACTTTATTTATATAGTAAACAAATGTTATCTTTCCTAAAATTTGTATGATGAAAGGAATAAATCAAACCGTAAAATCATCTTCTTTGAACATAAAAAAGTCCCTTTAAAAGTTAAATTTCACTTAACTTTTAAAGGGATAAATTTTATAAAACTATTTAATTTCTATTTTTGTACCTTCTTCTATATTAGCAAGAGGCTTATCTTCTAAATATAATGTTCCAGATTGTTCAGCTTCTGTGCTCCCATCAAACTTTAAAGTAATATGACCTAAATCATTTAAGTTTTTATTAACAGCAGAGCCTACTTTTGTAATTTTATATTCATTATCATCTAAAAATAGCGTTTGTGATTCAGTTATTTCTCCGTCTATCTCATTTATATCGATTATATAACAAAAATCGACTAACTCATCAGGTGCATTATCACCAAATAATATAACCATCTTTTCAGCTTCGAATGCTGATGCATCTTTTCCTATACGCTTTATTTCTGTCTTGTACATTATTTATGCACTCCTTTTTATTTATTTATATAACCCAAAGCTTGCCAGCCATGCTACAAATACCCGCGGTACACCGTTTAAGAAGCGTGAATACAGTACGGATGGCACACCGACTTCGATTGTTTTCGTTTCTGCTTCTGCTAATCCTAGCCCTACTGGAATAAAGTCAGCAGCATTTTGAGTATTGATTGCAAATAATGCCGGTAATGCTAAGTTTGGCGGTATATTCCCTTTACCAATTTCTACACCAATTAAAGTACCTAATACTTGTCCAATTACGCCACCAGGTCCTAACAATGGACTTAAAAATGGAAGTGAGCATATAAACCCAATTATAAGAAGACCCCAAATGTTACCCGCTAATGGTGACATAACCTTAGCAAATACATCTCCAATTCCAGATCCTTGAATAATACCAATCAATAATGCTACAAATCCCATGAATGGTAAGATTGTATGCAACATTGTATCTACTGCATCACGTGCAGCTTGATAGAAAGTATTAATAACTTTACCTGCTGCTAGACCAATTTTCGTTAATATAGATTTATTTTCCTGTTCTGCTCTTGTTTCCATGATTTTTTTATCTTTAGAATATGAAGCTGTTTCATTACTTTTTGTTTCTTCAGTTGACGCAGTTGATTCCGCTGTTGTTTCATTAGAACTACTTTCTCCTGCTACGCTTACTTGCTCTACATCCACATTTGAAACATAAATATCTTCTGTAATATGTTGTCTCAAAGGACCACTTTTACCTGTTGCCATAATGTTTACAGTCGGGATACCTTTTTGAGGGTAAATACCACATCTCAAAGTACCACCGCAATCTATAACAGCAACCATAATTTCATCTTCAGGTACTGATGTTTCGAAACCGTTAACAGGTGAGCCACCAGTAATTTCACAAATTTTATCTACTATTTCAGGTCTGTGACCACCTGTAACATACATAACTTTGTCTTTCTTGCCTTCTATTCCAATTTCTAAAGGGCCACCAAAGCCACCTGAACCTTTAACAATTCTAGCTTTTTTACTCATGTTGCTCACCTCATCCTTCTAATTTAACTTCTGTACTTAATTTTACTTTTTGTTGTTTTTCTACGTAACTAGTTGTAAAGTCAGTAACCCATCCACCAATAAAGTTCATAACTAAACCAACAAGTAAATATCTTACTGCTAAATCTGTCATCGGTAATCCTAATTGTTGAACCCCGTTTGCGATACCTAAGAATATAAATAATTCTGCTGGGTTAATGTGCGGAAACAGACCGTTACTCGTATGTGCGAACTGAGCTGCTGATGCAAAATAACTTGGTTTATACTTCTCTGGCATAAATCTTCCTAGAGAGTGGACCATCGGATTTGCTAACATAAATGAACCTAAAAACGGTAATACTAAATATCTTAAAAATGGGTTTTTAGATGATTTTTGTGCGATTATATTAATTCTTTTTTCACCTATTAATTGGATTAATGTGTTCATCGCAATTAATAACATTAGTACTAAAGGTACAATTGTTGTCATCCAGTCTATAAATGTATCTGCGCCTGTTTGAAATAAATTGATAAAACCTTCTGCTAACTTAACTATGAAGTCCATGTTGATTTACTCCCTTCTTTTTTAAACATTCCATTAATTTTTTTAACTGCTTTCATCATTGGAGAAGGTATCTTTTCAATTTCTCCTCCAGATTGAATAACATTAAATGTGTGTTGAGCGTCTAAAATAGCTTTTATTAATAATTTGTTATACTTTTTTAAATCTGTATCTCTTAATTTCTGAATCTTATATCCTTCTAAACCTTTTAATTTCTTGAATTTAGAAAATACTGTGACACCTTGCATATAGCGTGCCTCTTCTATTTCATTACGGTTATTAATTTGAAGAAGTACCAACGTTCCCGATTTAAATATAGCTGGTCTTCTTCCAATAGCAACGCGACCATTTTCTCGCAATTCCGTATAGTGTTTAGTGAAATTTTTAATTTGAAGCAAACCTAGCAAGTATTGAATTATAAATCCAACAGCTAATATGACAATCAATATGATGAAAAACATAGCTAGCCCCTCATTTCCTTATTTAATATATGTGCAAGCGCTATGTAATCCGTATCTTTACTTATCTGATTGATAATATAACTATTGGTCGTAATAGTTAAAATCTCTTCATATAATCGGATTAGTACCGCTTCATTCACTTCAGTTTCTGGTGTCGCAACGAGCACAACTAGTTTTACCTTTTCACAATCATTCAATGGTTGGTTAATAATTGCTAATTTCAACCAAATACCATGAAAATGGTGACTAGTGTGTGGGAATCCCAGAAATCCTGTTACTGTTGATTTATGCTCTTCTCTCTCTAAAATTTTAGAAATAAAAGTATGATCAACTTTATTCTCATTAATCAGTTCATTTGATAAATACGCGATTACTTCTTCATACGTCATACTTTCATTAATTTGATAAACATCTTGTTCACTTAAAAAATCTACTATAATACTTTTGTTAAACAGCTTTTTATTGCTGACGTCTTTATAAATCATGAATTGTTCGATTTTAAGTTTTAACGCTTGTTCATCTAATATGTTGTCTATATAAATTATTCTGTTAAACAATCTATTTGTTTTAATGGTTGATACCGTTAAGTCATAATCATCAATTTGAAATTGATTTAACTCATTTTCACTAATTACATCAATCGTTATTTGATTACCAAATATTTTTTCTAATTGAACTCTCATTAATTTCGCACTACTCAAACCTTGGTTTGTTATAAATGCGACTGAATGAATTTCTTTAAATTTTTGTTCTAACTGCTGTAAATAGACACTGAAATAAATTGATAAAAATCCAAGTTCATTTAAAGGCACTTTAATATTGATTTCTTTTTCAATATTTGTAGCTAACACTTTAGAAAGCTCATATGCAAACGGATATCTGTACTCAACTTCATTAATAAAGTCATTTTGTATTCTAATATCAAATATCAACCTATTTATAAGGTATTTAATGTGAAGTTGTATATCCGTGCTAAATAATTCTTCATCTATTTTGATAGTGTAATAAAAATCAATATCATCAATCGTTTGTTGAATAATGCGATTTAAAATAGATTGATCATCTTCTGAAATGATTTCATCTAACAATGAAGCTCTTCTACCTATAATTTGAAATACGATTAGCAAAATTTCTAAATTTGGAAATGTTATTGAGTACTGATGACTTAAATATTCTTTAATTTCGCTTAAAGCTATAAAGTCTTCAGACTCAAACACTCTTTCATCGATTTGTACATTTTGTCTTATTTTATAATCATTTTCTATTCTTGATAAAACAACTTTAGTTGCAGTGATAAGTCGGTTAAACGTTGCGTGGTCTAAGTTATATTGTGTTTTCGTCTTATCGAGAATTGCATATATGGAATCTGGTAATGTGTAAGAACTATACTTTCTATTGAACAGTTCTATTAAAACTTTTCTCACTTCTAGTTCATTACCTTCTATACGTAAACCAACATTTTGAGTACCTTTAATGCTAACTCTATAATGTTCTAATTTAGTTTTAATACAATTAATGGTATTATTGACAACACTTTTACTTAGAAATAAATCTTCAGCTATATCATCTATTGTACAAACGCCGTTATAAAGCAAATAATGAAATATGTTTTCTTCACGTTCCTCTAATTCATCAAAATGATAATGAATATGAGATTCTAAATCTTTGAGTAAATTAAAAAATTTCTTTTCATCTGCTACTATCATTGAAATCGATTGATTTTGCTTAATTATACTAATAGAACCTTCAAAATAAGTTTGAAGTTGATTAATGTAATTCGTTAAAGTTCTTTGAGAAATAGAAAGTTTATGGGAAAGTTTATCAATTGAGATACTTTGTTTTTTAAGCGTTTCAACAATTAATAAATGTTTTTTATTTAATATCAATACTTTCCCTCCTTCCTCTATTTAAAGTTATCCTCGTGATTTACCACCTGAGATATTAATCGTTGTACCAGTAATATAACTTGATTTGTCTGAGCTTAAATAACAAACTAAATCAGCTACTTCTGACAACTTACCAACTCTACCTAAAGGAATAGATTTTGAATAATCACCATTCAATTTATCTACTGTCGTATTTCTACTATAAGCTAGTGCTTCTTCATATTGTTTAGTTCTTAGACCAGTTTCTTCTAAAATTCCTGGTGCTATAGCCACAACCTTAATGTTATGTTTCCCTAGCTCTTTAGCCCAACTTCTCGTAAATCCGATTAAAGCTGCTTTTGTAGCAGAATAAATACTTTGCCCTTCTGATCCTTCTTGACCAGCTTCACTAGCAATATTTACGATAATCCCTTTATTTTGTTTCACAAAATGTCTACTTACTTCTTGGCTGAATAGAATTGGCCCTTTCAAGTTTACACCGAACATTAAATCTAAATCTTTCATATTAATTTCATACTCTGGCTTTTCGCCTTTAACATCTACTAATAATCTTGGTAAATTAATGCCAGCATTATTAATTAATACGTCTATGCGAGATTGTTCTTCAAAAATTGTATTCACTGTCTTTTCAACAGCTTCTTTATTCGTCACATCAGTCTCTATAAAATGATAATTCCCGTTATCAATTGGATCGTCTTTTAAATCTACATTATATACAACTGCACCATTTTCTAATAATGAATTTACAATTTGTCTACCGATACCAGAAGTACCACCTGTTACGATGATTACTTTTTCATTTATTTCTAACCAATTTTGAGCCATGACTTTTCCTCCTAATGAATGTTGTATATTCATTATAGGTTCAAACGCTTACATAATTAATTTTGTCTTTTGTGCACTTATAAGAAATTAAGAAAATAATACCTTAAATTCAAAAATTTCATAATATTTTTATAAAGTACTATAATTGGTTATAGAGATTATGAGATGGAGGTTTTATACTATGAAGCATTATGACATGTTAGTGATTGGTTTTGGAAAAGCTGGTAAGACGCTTGCTAAAGATTTTGCTGGTCAAGGAAACCAGGTTGCTGTAGTTGAGCAAGATTCAAATATGTATGGTGGCACGTGCATTAATGTCGGATGTATACCTTCTAAAACGTTATTACATGAAGGTAATGAAAATCACACCTTCACTGAAGCAATTAATCGTAAAAAAGATGTCGTATCGGCATTAAATAAGAAAAATTTTGATAATCTAGATTCTGATGAAAATATTAAAGTTTATACTTATAAAGCACAGTTTAAAGATAATGAAACTGTCGATTTGTTAAATAAATCAAATGAAATTGTTGAATCTATTCAAGCAGACCATATCATTATAAATACAGGTAGTCGCTCAAATATACCTGAAATAGAAGGGATTGAGCAAACTGAGAACATTTATGATTCTAAAGGTATTATGGAATTGAGACATTTACCAGAACATCTCGTGATCGTTGGTGCAGGTTATATCGCTTTAGAATTTGCGACGATTTTCTCAAGTCTCGGTAGTAAAGTTACGATGATTCATAATCGTAAACATATATTAGGTACTGAAGATAAAGATGTAGCATCTCATATTTACGACCAGTTGTTGAACCAGGGTATAGAATTTATAGATGAAGCGGAAGTTCACGCTTTTTCAACTGAAGATAATCGTCCTGTCGTTCATACTAACCAAGATGATATTTCTGGTGATGCTATCCTACTTGCGACTGGACGCATACCAAACACTGACCTCGCATTAGAAAATACTGATATTAATCTAGGCGATAAAGGTGAAATTAAAGTGAATTCTTCATTAGAAACTGCTGTAGATAACATTTATGCAGTTGGTGATGTTAAAGGTGGCCCACAATTCACTTACATTTCTTTAGATGATTATCGAATCGTTAAAGATCATATTTCAGGCAATAAAAAACGTTCAACTAAAAATAGAGGTCATGTTCCATATACAGTATTCTTAGACCCACCTTTAGGACGTATAGGAATGACAGCTAGTAAAGCTAGAAAAGAAGGCTTCAATGTAAAAGAAGGTATGATTGAAGTTAAAAATATTCCTCGTCACAAAGTTAATAACGATGATAGAGGTATATTTAAAGCGGTAGTTGATGTAGATTCACAACAAATATTAGGCGCTAGTTTGTACGGCACAGGATCTGAAGAAATTATTAACGTTCTTAAACTCGCTATGGATATGGATGTGCCTTATACAAGATTAAGAGATAATATTTATACGCATCCTACTATGGTCGAAGCATTTAACGATTTATTTGATATATAATAAAAAAATTTGGTCAATAAAGGTCAAATTATTTGAAATGCACTTATATATCATTCACAATAAAGTTAAATATTATGATAGGAGTGATTTCATGTCTGAAGAAAAACAACAAGAAAAAGACATACTAACTGAAAAACTATTAGAAACACGTACGATCATTATAACTGGTGAAATTAATGATAAAGTTGCAAAAGAAGTCGGTAACCAACTTTTATTACTAGAAGCAATGGGCGATGAACCAATTACTTTATTCATTTCCAGTCAAGGTGGTCATGTCGATTCAGGTTATTATATTCATGACATGATTAATTTCGTGAAACCAGAAGTAAATATTATCGGTTCTGGTTGGGTAGTAAGCGCAGGCGTAATTATTTATCTAGCTAGTAAAAAAGAAAACAGATATAGCCTACCAAACACAAGATTTATGATTCACCAACCATCAGGCGGCGTACAAGGACAATCTGTAGAAATGGAAATTACAGCTAAAGAAATTATACGCACACGTCAAAAAATCAATGAATTAATTGCGAAAGAAACAGGACAGCCTATAGAAAGAGTCGAAAAAGATACAGGCCGCGACTACTGGTTAAGCACACAAGAAGCTTATGATTACGGCTTTATCAATAAAATTATTAAATCACGCGATGAAATCGATAAATAAATATATTGTTACTATAATCAACAGATTGTATATTAACAAAGAAAGAGTCCAGAACATAAATAATTGTCCTGGACTCTTTTTTTATATGGCGGTATCTGACTGGGTGGAACCACAAAATCTTTTTAGCAAAATAAGATTTCTGTTCCACTCCCTTATAATATTTCTTTTGCTGCTAGTACTGCTTCTTGTGTAATTTCATGACTGTTCACCCTAGTTTCATGTACTTCAGCACCGCGTTCTTTAAATATTTCAATCACTCGTTCACTTTGTTCTTGTGTAACGATTGGATCTTGTTTACCCATTGATAGGAATACTTTAAAGTTTGATAAATCTTTTTGATTATCTTGTAAGTCTAAAGGATATAATGGTGCGAATAATAATGCTTTTTGGAAAGGTGTACTTTCTCTTAGTATTAAGTTAATCGCCATATTCGACCCGTTTGAAAAGCCTACTGGTATAACGTCTTCTAAATTAAATTCATATTCTTTTGATGATTCTTTGATAAAGTCATATAATTCTTGACCTCTATACTCTAAATCTTCTAAGTCATAATCGCCTTCTGCACGTCTCTTGAAGTAACGCGCCATACCATTTTCGGATATTTCACCTTTTACACTTAACACATTATAACTTGGATTAAGCATTTCTGCTAAAGGTAGTAAATCTCTCTCGTCTCCACCTGTTCCGTGTAATAAAAGAAATACAGGTTTGCCTTGTTCACCTTGTTTAAATATATGTTTCACTTCTAGTCAACTCCATTCACTTTATGGTCTTTCTATTGTAAATGTGCGCCCTATTTCAGCGTAATCATTACCTGCTAATCTACTTACTGCACTTAATTCATCTTTATTAATATAGCCATCGTTATAAATAGCATCATCAAAATGATAATGTTTTATTTCTAATAATATTAAATCAGATACAGGTTTATCATCCTTTTTAATAACCATTGTATCGTGTAATACAGCTTCAAAGCGTACCTTACTTTGTTTCAATCCTGGTACTGAGACACTTAACGATTCTACAGTATCAAATGTTGTACGCGTAAGTTCACTTTCATTTCTATTTAAAAGCGCAGCGGTTTCATTTGTATTTTCAACGTTTTCTGTATCTACAATGTGTACGACTGCTTCTTTTTGCTCCAATATATTTCGAGCCGTGTCTTTCGATTCTCCATTTACTCTTTGTACCGCTATAGATAGTATAGGAGGTTCTGAAGAAACAACGTTAAAGAAACTAAAGGGTGCAATGTTTAATATACCGTCTTCAGATTGTGTCGTAACTAATGCAATTGGTCTAGGTATAACAGACCCTATTAATAATTTATAGTTTTCTTTTTGCGTTAATTGTTCTGGACGTAACACTTTCATCAGAACCACTCCTTTTCTATTTAATTAGTCATGCTTTCTTGTCGTATCAAAATGTTTAATTTCAGATTCAATATACTCACGCTGAGACTCTAAGAATGGTGGTAACGCAAGACTTTCCCCTAATGTTTCATAAGGCTCGTCTCCCATAAATCCTGGACCATCTGTAGAAATTTCTATTAGTATATGTCCAATTCTGGCATATAATGCTTCAAAGTAGAAACGATTAACATTTCCTGAGTTACCAATGCGTAGTTCTTTATATTTTTCTTCCCATGCTTTGATAGCTTCGTGATCTTTCACTCTAAATGATACGTGATGAACTTCACCGTACCCCTGTCTAGCTTCAGGTGTTTTGTCATCTTTTCTTAAAATAACTTGACCACCGTTACCACCTTCGCCAACTTCAAATAATGTTACATCTTCTTCTTCAACAATTGGTTTCATACCATATATTTGTTTCAATACTGATTTGAAATCGTCATAATAACTAACTGTAATTTCAATTGGTCCTAATCCATATATCGCTTTATCTTCAGGAACTGGTCCGTTTTTCCATGGTATGCCTGGTTCAACACCTTTATTTAATTCATCTGAGAATAATTGATATCTTTGACCGTCTTTCTCTTCAAATGGTAAAACTTTTTTACCAAACAGTTCTTGAATACCGTCATTTTTAACACCAAATTCTTCAAATCTCTCTAAATAATATTCTAAAGCTGCATCGTTTGGTACTCTGAAGCCTGCACGACTAATAGAATTTGTACCTCTTTGACCTTTAGGACTATTTGGGAAATCAAAGAATGTCATGTCTGTCCCTGGTGATCCTTGATCATCTGCGAAAAATGTATGGTACGTATATATATCATCTTGGTTTACTGTTTTTTTAACTAAACGCATTCCTAATACTTCTGTAAAGAATTCATAGTTTCTTACTGCATCATCTGTTATAGCAGTTACGTGATGGATTCCGATAAGTTCGTTATTACTCATTATAGATTCCTTCTTTCTTTATTTTTTATTTCGAATTCGAAATAATAACGCTGAAAAAAATTTGCGCGACTTACTCATTAGACATTGCGCTAATTTTTTTTAATGCTTTTCTTAATATAGCAAGTTCTTCATCTTCTAAGATAGAAAAAGCATTCGCAATTGTTTCAGCATGCTTTGGAAAAATATTTTCCATTAACTTATGCCCTTCATCAGTTAATACTGCATACGTGATTCGTTTATCTTTCGTATCTTGACGACGTCTCACATAACCTTTCTTAACTAATTGATCAATGACATATGTTGTACTACTACTTGCTATTAAAATACGTTGTTTAACCTTTTGAATAGGCTGATCACCTTTATGAAATAACAGTTCCATTACGGCAAATTCAGTAATATTCAAACCATAGTTCTTCATATCTTGCTTAACAATACGATCAATCGTATCATTCGAGCGTTTAATACCGACCAATGCCTTTAAAGATTCATCTGTTCTATTCATGTCATCACCTATCCACATATTATTTCGATTTCGAGATAATTGTAACGCGATTTTAGATGTAAGTCAACAGTTTTGAGTATATTAATTATACTAAGTATAAAAATGATAAATTAAAAGCCTGAGACATGGTACACGTCTCAGGCTGATTCAATATAATGGCAGTAGCTGACTGGTATGAAGTTGCACTTATATCAAACTTTTTTCATACCTAGTCCTACTTCGCTTATTTTAAAACTTTAATTTATCTGGTCTATAGAACACTAATATAACCGCCGCAAATACGAAGAAACCTATCGCAACGTACATCGGGAAGTTGATATCTATATCGAACACTACCCCTGCTACTAACGGGCCAACTAAGTTACCGACGCTGGTTGCGGCAGAGTTTAAGCCACCCGCTGTTCCTTGATTTTTTCCGGCCAATTTCGAGAAGTAATTCGTCATTGACGGTCTTATTAAATCAAATCCTATAAATATAATAAAACTTACAAGCATAACGGATAAATAACTCGAAGCGAAAATAAATGCGAATAACACGATTACTGAATATATAAGTGAGAACAATGTAAGTCTTATTTCTCCAATTCTTCCTACGATTCTTTCAAATAGGAATAGTTGGAATATAACCCCTACAATAGCTCCACCTGTAATCGCAATAGAAATATCTTTCGGTTCGAATCCTACTTTTTCTGCTGTATATAATGAGAACATCGTCTCAGTTGAAGATAAACCGTAAGATAAAATCAACATTACAACGACAGGAACGACGAACAATTTATATGGGAATGGTTCTTTTACTTTCGGTTTGTCGACATCTTCTACTTCTTTTTCTTCTTTTAACAAAATAATGGAGAAGAGTAGCGCAATGATACCTAATACACCGGCAAAATAAAAAGGCATTCTATGCGATATTTCTGCTAAGAATCCTCCCACTCCTGGTCCAATAATAAATCCTGTGTTAATAACTGCTGACATGTAACTAAAGTTTCTTGCTCTATTTTCCGCGGTTGATAAGTCACCGATCATACCATTAACACCAGGCATTACAAACGCTGCACTAATACCACCTAATACTCTTGATAATAAAAGTATTGAAAAAGTATTCCCTACCGCAAAAATAAATTCTGATATGGAGAATAATAAAAGTCCAATAATGATAATGATTTTCTTACCAAACTTATCTGCAAATCTTCCTCCAAATGGAGAAGCAATCATTTGAAACAACGCAAACACTGCTACTAATAATCCTAAATCACTACCGTTCAAATCTAAATCGTACAATATTGTTGGTAGTACTGGGATAACAATACTAATACCTAAAAACATAAGAAATATATTAAAATATAAAATGTTTAACTTATTCTTCATATTAGACCTCCTTATTCATTACTTTATTAAATATTAAGTGATTTTCACTATATTCTAATCTATTTGTTTTCATTTTCATATCAAAAAACACCTTTAATATATTAAATTTAAAGTGTATAGTAACTATATAGTCAAGTGGAGGAATTCAATTTATGCAAAAAATTAATCATATACCTATAAGCGAGTTTGCAAGTCTAACAAATGTTAGCAGACAAACATTGATTTACTATGACAAAATAGGCTTATTTAAGCCGGATTTTAAAAATGAAAGTGGCTATCGTTATTACTCAGTTAAACAAATCGAGTTTATTAGTGTCATCACATTATTGAAAGAATTAGGTATGTCCTTAAAAGAAATTAAACAATATACACAAGACAAATCACCAGAACTTTTCCTAGATCTCATGCAACAACAAAAGAAAGTCATACAAGCCCAGAAACAACAATTAAATTTTAATGAGCTCGTAATAAACGATAAAATCAAATCTATCAAAGATGCTATCCATACAGAATTCGATAAAATTGAACTTCACGATATAGAAAACACTACATTTTATATTAGTGATAACATCAATAATGTTTCCGAGCTAGATTTTCTAATGTCAATAAATCAATTTGTAGATGAGCTCAAGCATCACAATTTATTCTCTAGTCAGCCAATAGGCGTTGTAACAAAGAAAAATGAAATTTTAAATAAACAATATAATCAATATAGCTATCTTTATGTTGAAATACCATCAAATAAAAGTGACTATACAAATACCATTACCCTAAACGGACAGTACTTAGTCGGGTATCATGTCGGTTTAGATCAAACAATTTACGAAACTTATCAAAAGATGTTTAACAAAATAGAAGAGTTGAATTTAGAGATCGGTCAATACGTTTTTGAAGAATATGTATTCGACTCAGTGATTAAAAATAATGAAAAAGAATATATTACGAAGATTATGATGGAAATTACTTAAGGGAGCCTGAGATGTTTATATGTCTCAGCTTTATTTTTAGATTCGATCAGAAGAAAAGTTAGTTTGTGTATTTATGTAATAACTAATCCAAAAAAAGAGCTCAGGATTTATGTCCCAAGCTCTTCAGAATTTTTGTAAGTACATGCTCTCCCTACTCATCAGCACCTTACAAAATCGTCATAGTTTTTATTTTCTACTATTATAAATATTCACTCTTTCATTCTAGCTTTTATCATTATAGGGTATATCAAGAGTGCTGCTATTACACCAACTGCTCCTAATATATGAAATGTTTCATAAATATGATTCATTATCCATTCTACAAGTGGCATAATATCACCTAAAACAGACCAAATGAATACAATTACGCCAAGAGCAAATACACCTAATGCAGTTGGAATTATACCAATTCGATACATAATAGCTGCTAGTAAGAAACATACTCCTGCGATAAATAGTATAGCTAGAAAATCAATCCAAAAGTTATCTAACACACTCGCATTTGGTACTAAGTCACCTGCTCTCAATAATACTACTGTACTTTTTGAAGAGTCTGTAATTAATCGAACGATATAGCTAACAACTTCTTGTACGATAAGCAATGCAACCATGAATATTAGGTAACTAGACCATACGCTAAAAATATATTGTTTTCTCGTTGCACCTAGTTCAATAGATGCTTTAAACGGATCGTGAAATAAGAACAATGGTAAGAATCCTAATATACCAAACACAGGACCTGATAATAGTGGTCTAAAGTCTTCTGGTTCTCCAAAATAACCAATAGCCACATAAAGCGCTGCTAGAAGTATAAGCACAACCGTGAATATATAAAGTTGAAGTTTCAGTTCCCTAAATACAATTGAAAATGAACCTTTAAAATTATTCATGATGGGCCTCCTTCGTCATCGTTATATTAACTAAATAATCTTGTATATTCGCTTTATCCACTTTAATATTTAAAGCTTTACATTGCTCTATCAGTGAATCACTATACGAAACATCTACCATTACTTTATGCTGACTGAGTATTGTAGATTGTTCGATAATATCTTTGTCTGATACAACTTGTTTAATATCTTCTAATTTGCCAAGTAATACTGCACCTCTTGATTGGAAATACTCAATAGGTTCATGTAACTTAACCTCACGATTAGAAATGATAATTAGCTTTTCACAAATTTTTTCTATTTCTTTAATATGATGAGAAGCAATCATTATATATCTTGGGTCTTCATCATATGACTTTATTAATGCTTTAACGAATACCTTTCTCATATATGCATCTAAACCATTCGTAGGTTCATCTAACATTGTCACAGGTGCATGGCTCGCAATACCAATCACACCTTGTACCATAGACTGCATACCTTTAGAGAAAGTCTTAATTTTCTTCTTTCTTGGTAATTCAAATAAATCAATTAAATAATCCGCTTCTTCTTGATCCCAATTCGTATTAAACATCGCTGCAAACTTCATCGCCTCATTTACTGTCCATGATTTTCCAAAATAATGATTCTCTCGCAAATAAGTGATTTCTTCCGTTGCACTCGTGTTGTTAAATGGCTTCTTATCCAAAACAGATAGATGACCTGCGTCAGGACGCTCTTGCCCAGAAATTAATTTCATTAAAGTTGTTTTACCAGAACCATTACGTCCCCATAATCCAACAATCATAGGTTCGTCTTCTTGGAGTGATAAATGCTCTAGAATGTTTTCATCCTTATACTTAAATGACATATCTTGAATATCAATGATTGTCATAATCTTGTTCCACCCTTCTTATGAGTTCTTCTTTACTTATATTTAGTCTTTTAGCTTCTTTAACCATATTCTGGATATAAGAATTAGAGAATGCTTGCATTCTTGTATTTACGAGCTTGTCGCGCGCGTCTTCAGCTATAAATACACCAATACCTCTCTTCTTAACAACAATACCTTCATCAACCAACAGTGTAATACCTTTTTGAGCCGTCGCCCTATTGATATTATAAAAATTCGAAAGTTCTGTTGTAGAAGGTATTTGTTCACCTTCTGACAAAAGTCCTTCAACTAAATCATCTTTAATCATATCTGCAATTTGCAAAAATATAGGTGTTTCATCATTCAATGTAGGTTTCATATTCATTCTCCTTATCCTATAACATGATTGGTTGATTAGTTGTGTAATCAACTATAATACTTACCATGTTATTTGTCAATCAATTTTATGTATATTTACTCTCATAATACTGCAATATTCCCATTATATCAGTATTTTAAAGTTATGAAATTTTTATAAAAGGTTGGTTAGTCATCTTGTCGAAACAATAAAAAAGCAAGAGATAAATAATTGTTCCGGACTCTATTTTTGTATTGGCAGTAGTGGATTGGATGATTATGTTGCACGTGGACCTCGTCTTGCAACATTCGGAGGCTTTATATTGCACGTGGACCTTCTCTTGCAACATTCGGGAACTTTATATTGCACGTGGACCTTCTCTTGCAACATTCGTTATCTTATTTACACAAACAAAAAAGCTGAGACAAATAAAAATTGTCTCAGCCTGTTTCATCACATTGGCATTAGCCGATTAATACAATATTTTATTAATACCCTCTGCAAAATACGTTTCAAAAAAGTGGTGACGATGTATACCTTCAGGATGTGTTACAAAAGTTAAATGAGAATCAGGGTTAACTAACTTCTCTTCAAGAATTTCTACACCCTCTTTAGTACAAGGAACCATATTCTTTAATATATTTGGATACTCAGCACCCTCTAACTCACCGACATACCAATAAACATCCCGAGGATATTCAATATTATCAGCCTTTTTAAGAAAATCAATAAATCCCGGATACCACATTGAAGCAGACATTACTAAATACTTACCAAACAAATGGGGTCTTGTAACTAAAGCATAAATAGATAGTAACGCACCAAACGAACCGCCACCAATAGTTAAATACTCCGACTCATCAAAAATATGATACCTTTCCTTTAAGTAAGGGATTAATTCAAATTCCAGTAAATCTAAATACTGCTCAACTTCCCCACCATAATGCTGTCCACTAACATCCTCAATCCAAGGCGTATATTCCCTATTACGCTCTACTGGTTCAACACCAACAAACATAACATTACTTGGATAATCTTCGACAAGCTTATCAAAAAGATATGAACCATCCTGTACAATAACAGTGTCAAAAGGCACAGGATCAGAATTATCATCTTCATAATGTTCAGGAAGAGCAATCGTTAATAAACGACCATTCCATAAAATTTTTTGTACCTCTTGCAAACCCATCCACTCCTATCATTCTCAATATTATCAATTGAGAAATATTATCATTTATAACATCATAACATAAAATACTTTCATACGTTATAGCACAATCTCTTGCAGTTATCGTTTGCATATCAGTTATATTTATATCAAGATAAAACAAAATACTTTCATAAGAAAAATACAATAGAAATAAGGAGCCAATAAAATGACTCAACATAATGAAATTATTAAATGCGCAGAAAAATATCAATTGCATATCCAACCTCAAACAATCTCGTTGAATGAATCAGGACTAGATTTCCAAGTTGCATTTGGAGAAGATGAACAAGGCGTAGAATGGGCTTTAAGACTACCAAGAAGACCTGACGTTTATAAGCGAACAAAATCTGAAAAACAAACGGTAGATTTCTTACAAAAGAACGTTTCATTTGAAGTACCAAAGTGGAAAGTACACGAAAAAGACCTTATCGCTTATCCAAAACTTACCGGTAAACCTGCAGCAACAATAGATCCACAAATACAAAACTATGTATGGGAAATTGAACACAAACCAGTACCAGAAAACTTTGTTAACACATTAGCTGAAACACTCGTAGACTTGCACAACATACCAGAAGAAAACATTACCGCACATCATATAAATATCAAAACTATACAAGAAATAAGAAATGACTTTCAAAGAAGGATGAATAAAGTCAAAGAAACTTATGGCGTAGCAGATGAGTTATGGAACAGATGGCAACAATGGTTAAAAAACGATGAACTATGGCCACAACATGCAACCATGATACATGGAGACTTACATCCAGGACATATAATGGTAGATAACGAAGCAAACGTCACGGGACTCATAGATTGGACCGAAGCAACCCATTCCGATCCTTCAATGGACTTTATGGGACATCATCGTGTATTCGGCGACGAAGGATTAGAGCAACTTATAACATCATACGATAAAGTTGGAGGAGAAACATGGCCACGAATGAAAGAACATATATTAGAACTCAATGCAGTGTTCCCAATGTTTATCGCTGAGTTTGCTATGGAATCAGGAGAAGCGGCGTATGAGAAAATGGCATTGAAAGAGTTAGGTATGGAAGAGTAGAAGTTATAAAATAAGATATTTATAAAAAATATTTATATAATTCTGAAAATAAAATCTAATTGTAAAATTTAGGTTTACAATTAATTAACGATATATTAACATTTAACTATTATAAACTGGAGGTTCATTATGAAAAGAGTTATTACATATGGCACATACGATTTATTACATTACGGGCATATCGAATTACTTAGAAGAGCTAAACAATATGGAGATTATCTAATTGTGGCACTTTCTACTGATGAATTTAACAAATTAAAAGACAAAAAATCATATTATAACTATGAACAAAGAAAAATGATGTTAGAGTCCATTCGTTACGTTGATCTTGTCATTCCTGAAAATGAATGGGAACAAAAAGTAAAAGACGTTAAAGATTACTATGTAGATACATTCCTAATGGGTCACGATTGGGAAGGCGAATTTGATTTCCTTAAAGACCAATGTGAAGTTATCTATTTAAATCGTACAGAAGGTATATCAACTACACAAATCAAAAAAGAATTATATGGTGAAGAATAATTTAATATAAAATAAAAAAAGAGTCTGGAGAATCCAGACTCTTTTTTTATGCAATATACGTTTTATTAAATGATTCAATTATTTCAGTAAAATCTTCTACATCAAGCGAGAAATATAATTTCATTTTTGGTTCTGTCCCTGATGGTCTGACTGCGATGAATCCTTCTTCAAATATGAATTTAATTAAATCTGCTTGAGGCAAATCGATTTTACTTTGTTCGCCTGTTTCAATATTTGTTCTTTCTTGTTTAATATAGTTCTCTATAAATAAAGGCTTTAATCCTCCTACTTCAATTGTTATAAGGTTATTAAAGTGTTCCATTATTTGTTTAATTTGTGCTTTGCCTTCCATACCCTTGAAGGTAGGTGATAAAGTCTTATCTTGATAATAGCCAAGCGTTTCATATATTGTTTCTAATACATCTTTAAACGTTTGATTCTCTTGTGTTAGCTGTTCTTTATATTTAATTAATAAGGCAGCGGTTTGAATGGCATCTTTATCTCTAGAAAAATCATTTAATAAATAACCATGACTTTCTTCGAAAGCTAATACAAGTTTAGTTTCATCATTTTCTAATGCTTTAAGTTGTTCTGATATATATTTAAATCCAGTTAAGACATTAATTACATCTATATGTAAATGTTCTGCTAATTTCTCACTTAAAGCACTTGTTACAACTGATTTAATCATATTTGATTTTGTACTTTGTAATTCATCATGCCTTAATTTCAGAAGTAACAATCCAATTTCATTACCATTAAAGTAACGGGTTGTACCATCTTCATATCGTTCTACAATACCTAACCTATCTGCATCTGGATCCGTAGCTACGATTAAATTCGCACTCTCTTTATCAGCTAATTCCTTCCCTAAATCAAATGTATCTTCCATTTCTGGGTTAGCAATATTAACCGTTGGAAAATCGCTGTCTGGCTCTGACTGAGATGTTTCAATTACAAAATGATTATAAGATAAATCATGTAGTATATCAGAAAGTATTGGCAAGCTTGTACCATGTAAACTTGATAATACAGTTTTTGAGTTTTGAGTTTTGAATGCGCCGACTAAATCGCATACTGCTTTTTTATAAGCTTCTGTCGTCTCATTTTCAAATGGTATAACGATATTGTTTTCTTTCAGTGTCTTTAAGTCATTCACTTTAATATTTAGTGGGTCAGTTACTTGATTAATATATTCACTGAGCTTTAATGATGGTTCTGTTAATAATTGTCCACCGTCGGCTCCGTATACTTTAATGCCATTATAGTTTTTAGGATTATGACTCGCTGTTATCATAATACCTGCGGTTGTATTTAAATGACGAACTGCAAATGATAATTCTGGTGTTGATTTATAAGTATCAGGTAATACCACTTTCACACCATGAGTTCCGAGAACTTTAGAGATTTCTTCTGAAAATTCCTTTGATAAGTATCTTGTATCAAAATGGATTACCACTGTTGGTTCATCCGAAATATCCTTTAAATAATTTGCGAAACCTAAAGCAAATTTTTGTATCGTAAATTTATTTAACCTGCCTGGACCAATACCGAAAGTACTTCTAATACCGGCTGTACCGAAGGCTAATGTATCTTGAAACCCTTCTTCTATTTCTTGTTCAGTGAGTTCATTATGAAACGATTCAACTAAACTCTCAGAAAGCTTATCTTCCCATGCTTGTTTCACAATCTTGCCACCTTTCTAATCTATATTAAGTGATCGAATATATTGCTTGATTTCTTCTTTCATTTCATTATCTTTCAATGCATATTCGATTGTCGTCTTAACGAACCCTATTTTTTCACCAACATCATAACGTTCCCCTTCAAAATCATACGCATAAACTCTATCATCTTGATTAAGGCGTTCAATAGCATCAGTTAATTGTATTTCACCGCCGCTACCTTCGGTTTGATTTTCTAAATAATCAAAGATCTCAGGAGATAATACGTATCTACCCATAATTGCTAAATTAGATGGTGCAGTTCCCTGTTTAGGTTTTTCTACAAATTTTTCAACTTCATATCGTCTGCTATTTTGAGATTGAGGTGCAATAATACCGTATCTATGTGTTTCACTTGCTTGAACTGTTTGAACACCTATAACTGATTTATGAGTTTCTTCATATTGATCCATTAATTGACGAATAGCTGGTGTATCTGATTCAACAATGTCATCACCTAATAATACGGCGAATGGCTCATTACCAATAAATTGTTTAGCCGTAAAAATTGCATGCCCCAAACCTTTTTGTTCTTTTTGTCTCACATAAAATATATTAGCCAAGTTTGTAGAATACTGTACTTTATCAAGTAACTCTAGTTTCCCTTTTTCATATAAATTTGTTTCTAATTCCTTTTGTGTATCGAAGTGATCTTCAATCGAACGTTTATGTTTCCCCGTAACTATAATGATGTCCTCAATACCAGCTTTTGCCGCTTCTTCAACGATATATTGAATCGTTGGTTTATCTAATATTGGCAACATTTCCTTTGGCATAGCTTTAGTTGCCGGTAAAAATCTTGTCCCTAGACCAGCTGCTGGAATAATTGCTTTTTTAATTGTCATTTTTTATTTTCCTCTTTCTAATATTTCTCAATAATTATTCTTTTATCTTATCTCAAGTTTTTAATTTTATTTACTATTGTTTGTCTTATATTTCTCTTAAATTCAAACAATTTTTCATAAGAAACTTCATAGTTCCCCAATAATTGAAATTGATTATCCTTAAATTTGTCTAGAGATTTAAACAAACCATCTAAGTCAGAAACTACTTCACCTATATTTTCATATTTAATTTGTTTAGAAGGTACGTGGTGAGAAGCATATTTATTATACTGATAGAAAATGACATTCTTTTTTTGGAATAAAAAATCTACAGACACAGAAGAAAAGTCTGTAATTAAGAACTTACTTTTAGCAATAAGATCAGGTATTTCTACGTTTGTTGTAGTTTGAAACTGAACATATTCATTACTACCTTTTAATTGCTCAGAATACTTTTCGAACTGAGGATGCATTAAAACATTCATCCTTAAATTGTTTTCTTTTAAATAATTATATAAATATGGATGATTTATAAGTTCAAATATTTTCTTATAATACTCAGTGCCTATAAACTGAGCAGGAGTCAAATTTTGTAATCCTCTTTGCCATGTGGGCATAAATAATATTTCATTATTTATAGTAGATTTTTCAAGTAAATTATCATGTCGTGCCATCCCAGTAATAAGTACTTCCTCATCTCTAAAACCTAAAGTATCCATTATAATTTCTTTTTCATATTGATTATTTGCAGTTATATAATCAACTCTATAATGTTTTTTACTTAAGTAAGGAGATATATTATGGATAATCATCCCATGTTGTATAGAAATAATTTTTGTGTTTTGTAATTCTTTTTCATATATTTTTAGATAGAGATCTTTATTGTATGGAGTCATTGTTTCCTCAAAAGTAAATGATGTAATAAATTTATCGGCGATTAACATCATAAATTTATGTTTTATAGATTTTAAATAAAGTATATTTCCTAGTACACGAAGTTTATTTATTGCAACTTTAGCATTTTTATCAATTAGATAATAAGATTTTATATCTTTTCGCTCTTTCCTTAAATATTCATATAAAAAATAAGAATTATCAGAGGCACTATCAACTCTCTCACTTATTATCCATATTTCTTTTCTAGAAATCTTTTTATAAAAATTCGATATTATTTTTAACATATGTTTTTCTAAAATATAATAACTATCACGGATACGTAGCCGTAAGTTTCTTAATTTTTGTGTTTTCCTCCATTCGTCACTTAATCTGATATTTTCACCTTCATGACCAAGAAGTTTTACGTAATTATTATAATTATTGTACCAATACCTTCTACTTCTAAATAGAGTCAATGCATTTATTGCCTCATCATAATAACCTTTCATAGTTAAAGCATAAAATAAATAAAGTGGTGTATTTTCTCTTCTTGTTAGTAAACCAAAATCTTTTAATTTATTCCTCATATTTTCTAACAAAACAGTCTTTGTATAATTATCAATATTTTTCTCAAAAACTTTATTATCAATAATAAAATCTATAAAACGTATCAATTCTGAATTATTTTCAAATGATTTAATTAGATTATTATAATCAGTGTGCTTTAATAATTCTATAAATAGTTTAATTAAATCTTCTTTATACATGTTATTTCTTAAATCTCTACCTATATAATCCAACTGGACAATAATACTTGAATTACCAGAGGATACACTCAATTTCCTTTCAAAATACTCAGCCATTATATAGACTACTTTATAACCAGTTACTTTTATTATTAAGTTAGAAAATAAATCTCTATAATTTTTAGCATTATATTTAAAATCTTTTATATATCTACTGTCTCTTAACGTCGTTTGTACAATTTTCTTACCTACATCTTCCATTTTACTTATTGAGCTAATTATATTATCAGTGTCCATATAAAAATTAGGATTAGAATATATAATATAATCATACTCCTCGACATTAACCTCTAAATCTTTATTTTTGGTAAAATCGACTATAATTGTATCTGTAAAAAATTCACTACTTATCTTTTCGTTGAATGATTCTATATTTTTATTTTTAAAATCGAACAAAACCTGTAAAATCCTCATTTTTACTCTCCTATTTATTTAATTTGAGTAGTTTCATAAATTTATACATCTTATAACTTTTACTATGTCTAAAGTTTTCAAATTCTTTAAATCTTTGCTCTATGTCAATACCCTTGTAAAAATAATTACGTCTCGCAGTTAATAAAGATGCATAAGATAATGCTAATTCATATTCATGTTTTTTAATTAATTTGACAATAGGTTCTTCATTTTTTAAATACAGAATCATTATTGATTCATCATATTCGCCTAATATTTTGTTAATTTGTTGGAATATATCAATTTTCTCTTCATAATTTAAATGTTCAAAATCATAATCTAATATTTTCCAAAATATTGATCGCATAACGTTTATTTTGAAAAACTCTAATATCTCCTTATTATAAAATTTTTCTGAAGTATAAAAAGCATCTATATCATTATAAATAGATGCTTTTACTTCTTGATGCGTTAAAGATTTGTTTTCTCCACTATCTCTATTTCTATATTTATAGATAACATATGGGATATAAGAAAATGATTTAGCTCTCGTATATAAAAGCGTGTCTACGATTTTATCTTCTCCATTTTTCATATTTTCTATAAATGATATATTATTATTAATGTAGAATTCTTTTTTTATTAATTTTAATACTACCCCAACCTTTACTTGTGCGAAAAAAGGCGTCTCTATTATATTTGTAGATTTATATGTTTTATTTAATTTATACTCTTTGAATGTAACGTGTTCAAAGTGAGTACCATCCTCATTAAATGAAAGCATTTTCCCCATTGCAAAGTCATCATTTTCACACATAAAATTCAAAAGTGTTTCATAAGCATCTTCTTCTAATACATCATCAGGATCCATAAAATGTAAATAATCACCACTTGATATTTCCACTCCTATGTTTCTAGGTTTCCCTGGAGAACCTTGATTTTCATTTAATCTATGATATATGATATTTGTAAATTTATTTTGAAATTTTTTTATTTTTTCAAAAGTATTATCTGTAGAACAATCATCTATTAAGATAATTTCCAAGTTTTTTTCACCAATACTTTGATTTAATAAGGATAATAAACAGTCTTCAATAAATTCTTCAACATTATACACCGGTAATACTACTGATATTTTCATTTTTATTCCCTTTCTTAATCAATCTATTTATAATTCTCTTAATTACGGAAATATTATTCACGTACACTTCAATCTGGTTGTCTGTATCCTCAATTTTTACTTTGCATCCAAAAATTATCATCTTTATAGGAATTTTCGCTTCAAATATACCTAGTGAAAGATCATTAATTGATTTACCTAACATTGTTACTTTCTTATAACTTTTTACATTTATGTTACTTGTTTTATTATTTTTATAAATAAAGGTAATAGAGTAATTATTACTTAAGTCACCAATATCATCAGAAAATGAAAAAACCATTCTTTTATTTAGCAAGCTGTATTCATGTATTAGCAATTTAATATTTTTATAATTTAATTTGTATGAATATTTTTCATTTTTCAGTTCATATAAAAAGACTTTATACCTTGTAGAACAATTCAAATTATTAATTATATCTAAGTCTATATTTTCTAGTAATTTTTTTGAATATAACTTGAATTCACTAGTAGTATGGTAATTTAAGCCTTTCATATATTGTTGATTATGTTCTAATAAAAATTCTAAATAGTGAATTGATAATAAAAATTGTACATATTTAATAACACATCCATATTTTTCCATTGATAATTTAATTAAAGGTAAATAATTTTCTTTGATGTGATAAGCATAACGTTTATTAGAATTCCAAGCGATTTTACTTAATGAATTTTCATTGTTTCTATCATAGTAGTAATAACTATTTTTTAATAACCCATACTTGCCCTCATTTATTATAATATTATTGATTAAGTAGGCATCTTCCCAATAACTTAAGTTTTCTTTAAATCTATAATTATTTTTTAAAAATAATTTAGTTCTAAATACAACTCCGCCTATATGAAAGTGAATAAAACTATAATCTTCAAATATATCAACGTACTCTTCTTTAGTATGAAATCTATAATTTAATGTTTGGCCATATTCCTTATTTTGTTTACTTATTATAATTGGAGCTACAAAAACATTAAGTCTTGGATATTTATTAAATAATTTCATTGACTCTTCGATAAAATTTTCACTAATTGTATCAGAATCGTCAATGAAAGTTACAAACTCAGATCTCTTATCTAAGTGTTTCAATCCCTGATTTCTTGCATTACTTACTCCACAATTTATTTGGTTAATTATTTTTATATTTTTTATATTTTCATACTTATGAAGTATGTTTTTAGTATTATCTGTACTACCATCATTTACAATTATTAATTCAAAGCACTCTACTCTATTTTTATTTATTAATTTATTAATAGTGCTGTTAATTATTTTCTCTGAATTATATGCTGTAACAATAATCGAAAACACTAATTATCCCCTCTTACTACTTGAATTAATACATTGCTTAAATATTAATTTCATCCAAATTTTTCTTGTACTCTACTTGTTTCCTTTTATTACTATTCTTTATACTCTAGCACTTTCTTGTTCTTAATGTTTATGATTCTTTCTTAACGTTTCTCAGTAATCATTAAATATCCCGTGAATAATATTAAACATATTACAAGAGCCAATAGTACTAGATTTTCAATTCTCTTCCTCTTCACCCAATAAATATCAATATTAATATTAAACTACAAATGTATCATTTTGTAAAATTTAATTTTTACTTTTTCAATTCTAAACTATCATAATTTTATTAAAAAAACTGTTTTAAATTTTATATTACATTAACTATTAAAAAAAGTCTTTAATAATACTTTTTTCAAATAATAAAAAACTACTAACTAATTTTATAAAATTCAATAACAATGAACAATACTATTCACAATATAATAAAATCAATAATCCTTCATTTTTAACCCGTGTCATTTATTCGTTTGTTAAGTTATTGTAACTCTTTATATGTTATTAATTAGATTACGTTAAACTATAAACAATCATCTTCAATATAAATATATATTCACTTACTATTTATATATATGATTTGTATATAATTAAATTACTTTAATATGTTTATAAGAAATTTAGAAAATATATTTATTTTCTTAAAAAAAATTCAAAATAAAAAGAGGCATTCGCCTCTTATATGTATATTCACCTTTTAACTTTCTCATATAAACTTACATAAATATCTTTGCTTTATAGGTATTTGTTCAGATATTTAAATTAGTTTTATTCTATTCACTTTTACTTTCTTTAATTTGCACTGATTCTTCATATGCGTAAACCGCTTCTTGGTAATTATTACTGCGAGGTAATATTTTCTTTTCGACTGCTTGGTTATATGCATCCATTTTTGTTTTTTCATCTTTTTTGCTATAGATAATTTCAGCTAAATCTTGTTGATTATTTATTTTCATTTCTGAATCTTGTTTTTCTTCCGTTTTCTCTTTCTTTTCTTTAGATGATTTAGCATCTTTCTTTTGTTCTGTAGCTTTATCATCTTTTTCATCGGTACCCATTTCCCCCGTTATCATTAAATAACCCGTAAATATTGTGAAACATATGACTAATATAACTGGTATCAGATTTTTCATTTGTATACCTCTTTCTCTAGTTTCTATTATCATTAATATTAAACTACAAAATATTGATATACAACTATAGTCAGTTACTTATATAATGATTACCAAAAAACATTTAAGAGTCCGGGACATAAATTCGTCTCGGACTCTTAAGTTATATTGCATCTTTATTAATACTGTTATACCCTTCTGGATACTTCTTATGAAATGCCCATGCTGTTTTTATAATTTCTTCTATATCTGTATATTGTGGTTTGAAGTTTAATTTTTCGACTGCTTTTTCTGTTGAAGCAATAAGTATACTTGGATCGCCTGCTCTTCTTTGTTCTACTTTGCATGGAATGTTATGACCTGTTACTTTTCTTGCTGCTTCAATAATTTCTAGAACGGAATACCCTTTTGAGCTACCTAAATTTATTGATTGGCTCTCGCCACCTTTATTTAAGTATTTCAACGCTTTTATATGTGCGTCCACCAAGTCTGATACGTGTAAGTAGTCCCTTATACATGTTCCGTCTTTTGTTGGATAGTCATTTCCGTATATAGCAATTTCTTTTCTTTTTCCTAATGCTACTTCTAATATTATCGGTATTAAATGTGTTTCTGGGTTATGGTCTTCGCCTATTGTTGCGCCAGCTTTTGCACCGGCTACGTTAAAGTATCTTAATGCTATATACTTTAATCCATATGCTTTGTTTGCCCATTTAACCATCTTTTCCATTACTAATTTTGATTCACCGTATGGATTTGTTGGTTGTAATATCGTTTCTTCTTTAATAGGTACTTGCTCTACTTCGCCATACACTGCTGCAGTTGATGAAAATATTAATTTGTCGATTGAGTATTTTTTCATTGTTTCGAGTAAAACCTGCATACCATACATATTATTATTAAAATATTTAAGTGGCTTTTTCATAGATTCGCCAACTAGTGAGTATGCACAGAAGTGCATGACTGCATGAACTTTCTCGTTTTTAAATACATTTTCCATAAACGCTATATTTCTACAGTCCCCTTCATAAAATTTAGCTTTATGATGTATGGCTTCTTTATGTCCTGTTTCTAAATTATCGACTACTACTACATCAAACCCTTCCTCAATTAATTGATCTACTGCATGAGATCCAATATATCCTGCACCACCTAGAACTAAAACTTTCATTTTCCCTTCCTCTTTTACTTTTTAGTTATATTGTTTTGCAAGTTTATTTATATGTTCAATAACAATACTCAATTGTTCTTCTGTCATATTTGAGCCTGACGGAAGACAAACCCCTGTTTCAAATAGTTTTTTCGAACTATCTTCTTTTTCAAATATGTAGTCATACCCTTCATACAATGGTTGCAAGTGCATCGGTTTCCACACTGGCCTCGCCTCAATATTATGTTGATGTAGGTATTCTATTAACGTTTTAGCAGTAAATCCTGTCTTTTCTGAGTCTATCGTTAAAGCTGTTAGCCATCTATTAGATTTACTGTTCTCTAATTCTGGTTGGAATTGAAATCCTTCTATTTTATTTAATACGTCGTAATAAGTATCAAATATAGCTCTTCTTTGATTTACGCGTTCTTCTAACACTTCCATTTGGCCTCTACCTATACCTGCTGAAATATTACTTAGTCGATAATTATAACCTAACTCACTATGTTGATAATGAATGGCTTTATCTCGTGCTTGAGTCGCTAAATATAATGCATGTTCTATACTCTCTCCATTGCTTGAGACAAGCATACCTCCACCGCTCGTTGTAATAATTTTATTCCCGTTGAATGAAAATATCGCGTAGTCTCCGAAGCTACCGCTTTTCTTACCTTTATATTCTGACCCTAACGACTCTGCTGCGTCTTCTATTAACTTTACGTTGTATTCTTCACACAACGCTTGAATTTCATCCATTTTGGCTGACTGTCCATATAAATTCACAACTATAACAGCTTTAGGTCGTTTGCCTACCTCAGTATATTTTTCTAAAGCTTTGCGTAAAACATGTGGCGACATATTCCACGTATCCATTTCAGAGTCGATAAATACTGGTGTCGCTTTTTGATATAAAATAGGATTAGAAGTTGCGCAAAATGTTAAAGAAGAACAAAGCACAATATCTCCTTCACTTACTCCACATTCTATTAATGCTAAATGTAAAGCGAATGTCCCACTTCCAACTGCTAAAGCATGTTCTACTTGGACATAATTTTTAACAGTGTTCTCGAATTCAGTTACATTTTCTCCAAGCGGTGCAATCCAATTTTGTTTGAAAGCACTGTCTATATATTTTTGTTCATTTCCTCCCATATGAGGCGATGATAAATATATTGTTTGATTCATTCTACCTACCTCCTAATAGGCTTTGCAGGTGTCCCAACTACTATTTGATGATTTTCGACATGATTTACCACTGTAGCGCCAGCCCCTACAATTGCATCGTCGCCAATTTTTAATGCTGGTAATACTGTAGCGCTAGCACCTATTTGTGATGCTTCTCCAACTTCTACGCCTCCTGTTAGCGTTGAATTCGGTGAGATATGGACATAGTCTTTAATGACGTTATCATGCTCGATGATGGATCCTGTGTTGATAATGTTATGTTTACCAATTGATGTTTCTGCGTTTATAACACTATTTGTCATCACGACTGTCCCGTTCTCTATTTTCGCTGATGAACTAACAATCGCTGATGGATGTGTCAGAACAGGAAATTGTTCAATTGAAATTGCTAGTCTATTAAACAATCTCTTTCTTATATGATTATTACCTATAGCAATATGGAATACATATTCCGCTTTATATAAATGAATATTTTTCAGATTATCGTATATTAAATTTTCTTCTTTGTGATATTCTGTTATGTCATCCGTTAAATAGCCTTTAAGCTCATATTCATTACTTAAATCAATTATTTCTTTAACTACTTTCGCCTGGCCGCCATTTCCGATTAACAGTATAGGTTTCATAGTGGATTACCTCTAAATTTCTCCATTGTTACATGGTTAGCAGCTGTTATATCTTTTCTTTTGATGACATTCATAATCGTCTTATATAAGATAAACATATCTAATTTAAATGATTGATTTTCCACATACCACACATCTAATTTGAATTTTTCTTCCCAAGATATAGTGTTACGGCCATTCACCTGTGCCCATCCTGTTATACCAGGTTTTACGAGATGTCGCTTTCTTTGTTCTTCTGTATATAACGGTAAGTAGTCCATCAAGAGTGGTCTTGGCCCTACTAGACTTAAATCACCTTTTAATACATTAATTAATTGTGGTAGTTCGTCTATACTCGTTTTACGAATGAAATCCCCTGTCTTTGTCATTCTATCTTTATCAGGTAATAGCTCACCATTTAGGTCTCTTTCATCTGTCATTGTTCTAAATTTTAAAATCTCAAATGGCTTTTCATCTTTACCTGGTCTCGTTTGCTTAAAAAATATAGGTTTGCCAATCTTTTTGTTGATTACTATTGCAGTTCCTAAAATAACAGGAGCTGAAACTATTAAAGCAGAGAATGAGACCGTTATATCTAATGTTCTTTTTAACATTGAATCACGCCTTTGTTTATTTTGATAATACTTTATCGTATATACATTTCATTTGTTCTAGCACAGTAGTTTCGGAATATCTTTCTTTTATTTGTTCATTATTCAAGCCCATATTATGACGTAAATTTTTGTTCTGAATTAACGTTATAAACTTATCTATTAATTCTTCGTCATTATCTAATTCGATTGTGAAACCATTAATTCCGTTTTGTACTAAATCCATATTACCACGTATATGACTTACTATTAATGGCTTATGCAATGCCATGCCTTCTAATACACATCTCGGTAATCCTTCTTGAGTTGATAATAAAGCAACGATGTCTGACTGATAGATTATTTCTTTAATATCTTGTCTATATCCTGCAAATATAACGCCTTCAAGGTTGTGATTCGCCACATATTCTTTATATACTTCTCCCATTTCCCCACTACCGATGAGCACTAACTTTGCACGTGGACATTTATACGTAATCTTTTTCCAATTTTTAAGTAAGTATAGTTGATTTTTTCTTTTACTCATTTCTGCCACGTAACTGATGATGATATCATTTGAATCTAAGCCTAATTCCTCTCTAATACTCGTATGATTATCAATATTAACAGCATTATATTCACTTAAATTAACACCGATACCATTAATGAAATGAACATTTTCTTTATTAAAAAATTGTTGTGCGCTTTTATAATCTTCTTCGTTCATAACTGCTATTTCGTCTGTAAATTTAGCAGCAAACCTTTCCATGTTTTTATAAAGTGTGTTTTTCACTACACTACCACCTTTATAAAAATGAAAGCCGTGAGCTGTATAAATTAATTTAGTATGATTCAAATTTACAAGTCGAATCAAAAATGAAATAAATGGTGTATGTGTCGTAATTAAATCAAAATTATTTATTCTTAAAATACTTTTTAATTGAAAGTATGCCTTTATATTACTTAATTTAAATGGCGATCTTTCAATATCTATATCTATACATTTAACCCCTAAATTTTCGATAACATTTTTATTGCCATCATCCTTTGCTACCGCATATACTTCATGACCATTATTTAAAAAGTATTGCATATACGGAATATGAAAAGCTGCTAAATGTCTATAAACTGATGCACTAAACAGAATTTTCATGTCGTTTCTCTCCCATCTTACTAATTGCTAACACAATTAACGGTAACCAACCTAATATTCGAACTCTTGTAGCTGTACCTAGATTATCGTTAATTAAGCTAATTTCTAAAAACAATATAAAGGACGCAACGATGATTATAATTTCACTCGTTGACATCGATTTAATATTTCTCATTAAATATATAAATATGATTAAAAACGGAATGCTCTCAGCACACATCAATACGAGCATAGCAACCGATTTAGCCTGCCAAATGAAAGGTCCAAATACAGATGATACAAAGGAGTAGAAATAATCTATGTAAAAATGAAATAAATCATCTTTAGCTAAATTAACATTGAGTTGCGAGCCCCCATTTAATGTTTCCATTCCGGTTTGTCGAAATAACAGTGCATCTGAAATAGACATATTAAATATCGGAAACTTATAATCTTTAATAAATACAAAACATAAATTCAGTATTACAAATAGTAACGTCAATATTATTTTTAAGTTCATTATTTTTTTCAAAAAATAAAGTACGTATACTACTAGTAGTGGTAATATCGCATAATCACGATATAAAAACAGCGGTATTAAATTTACAAGAAACAGCACATTGTAAATAAGTGAATGCGTCTTTATATATTTTATTAACCAGCATAATCCCAATAAATAAAACACGAGTATCCAATTGTCTCTATAAATAGATGTTGTAGATAATATCAATAACGATGGATAAATTAAGTTCAATAAAATGATTAAATATTGTTTACGATATTCAACTTTTTCAGTTAATAAATAAGATAAATACATCGTTACTAACGCTAATAAAACATTACCTATTTGGTTAAACATCTTTAATATAAATAGATTTCCTGTCCCAAATATTTTCAAAATACATCCTAAAATAGGTGTATGTATTGATGTATAGATATATGGTCTATTTTCAGCAAATTTCATCGCTTCTTGTGCATATAATGATCCATCTGAACCACCACCAAACAGTTTTGTGTTAAATCCATCTAAACCAATGTGAAGGCTATATAAATAGAATCCTATATTCAAAGTAAATATGATTAACATAAATATTAAGAAGTAGATTATCAATTTTAACTGATTGCTTTTCATGTATAATCACCTACTTTTCTATTTATAAAAATCATTTTAATAACATACATGACTAGCTCTGTTATTAAAACTGCTAATATTGCTCCGAAGATACCTTGATATAACGTTAAGATAAAAGATAATGGTGCTATAATCATGAAATAAAATAAATTAAACCTCATTTGTGCTTTATATAATTGGTACGTGAGATATACATTTTCTAAATTGATGTTTAAATACTGTATTAATGCGATTAATATGACAAATATGAATTCTTTCTTATAGCTCGCTATTTTTTCATTGAATATTATTCCGATTATTAAATCGCCATACAGTAAACTGGTTACGAATATCGGTAGCACTAATAAGAAAATAAGCATATTTAATTTTTGATTGAGTTTCTTCACTTCTCTAAATCCTAATTTATGTCTCATTTCAGATTGCCCAGGTAATACTGCATTATTGATTGCTATAATGATGTAAGTTCCTGCTGTAATAAGATAAAATAATGATCCGTAAACTCCTAATTGCTCCGCGTTTCCAATATACTGCAAGCTATATCTTGGTACATTGACGTTCATGCTTGTTAAAAAATGAGCGACACCAAGTGGAATTGTAAGTACCAATAACTTCTTGGTATCAAAGTTTTTCATTAATTTAAAATCAATATATTTATTTAACTTTCTATATTCGATTACTAAGAACAATAAATGAATGGTAATAAGCGACATAAAAGCCAATACAATGTCTTCAAATATAAAATAAGTCATCATAAATAAAATAATAGTTAATGTTACTTTCCATAAATTAATGTAAAAAACGACGCGCATATTCGTCTTTTTCTGAAAATACGCATATATCATGTCTGAGATTGATTCAATTGCTTTCCAAATTACAATTGAATAAATGAAGCATTCATCTTTAAAAGGTAATGAAAAAAATTGTATTACGATAAATGATAGTAAAATATATAGAACTGTAAACATAATTCTTAATGTATGATATTGGTTAAAGGTAAATTCATTTAAATAATCAGAATTGTAAGCGGACCTTAAATTCAATCTTGATAACAACAGTATTGGCGCTGTTATAGCCAAGCCTAAAGTCAACAATCCTACACTTTCTGTACTATCAAACTTGGATATCACAATTAAGATGACCAATTGTAATAATGTAATGAGAACAGTAGTTAAGATATTATAGATAACATTCATTTTTAAATTACTGATCATTTAGATGAACCCTCTTTATTATTAGCAAACGTAATAATCTCTTCAGCTTTACAACTTTTGTTATAAATTTTATCCATTAATGAAATTAAAAGTCTTTTATCTGGCAAGTTCACCTTACCTCTGTATATTTTTTCATATACTTGTTCAGGATGAATTTCATCTTCATTTAACAACTCTTCAAAAAGTTTTTCTCCTGGTCTAACGCCACTAAATTCAATCCCAATATCATCTTCTTTATAACCACTTAATCTAATTAAGTTTTTAGCTAAATCAACTATTTTTACTGGTTTCCCCATATCTAGTACAAACACTTCTCCACCCGTTGCCAATGCACCCGCTTGTAGCACTAAACGTGATGCTTCTGGTATCGTCATAAAGTATCTTGTCATATCAGGATGTGTAACCGTTACTGGACCTCCTGCTTCGATTTGTTTTTTAAACAATGGTATAACTGAACCACGAGAACCTAATACATTTCCAAATCTGACTGCTACAAAATCGGTCGTACTTGATTCATGATTCATACTTTGGATAACCATTTCAGCTATACGTTTAGAAGCACCCATAACATTAGGTGGATTTACTGCTTTATCTGTTGATACCATTACAAATTTACTAACACTTGCTAACTTCGCCGCTTCAGCTGTATATTTCGTTCCCAATATATTATTTTTAATAGCTTCTTCTGGATTAAATTCCATCAATGGAACATGTTTATGTGCTGCTGCATGATAGACAACATAAGGTTTATAAGTTTTCATCACTTCCTTCATACGCTCTTTATCTTGAACATCTCCAATAACAGGTACAACTTCTATCTTATCTTTATACATTTCTACTAACTCACGATGAATATGATATATACTATTTTCACCGTGACCGAGTAAGACGATTCTTTCAGGATTAAATTTACATACTTGTCTAGAAATTTCAGAGCCAATAGAACCACCAGCGCCAGTAACAAGTATAGATTTATGTGTTAATTCTTGAGATATTAGCGCCATATCTAATTCAACAGGTTCACGACCTAATAGATCTTCAACTTCTACTTTCTTTAGTTGTTTCACTTCAACAACACCAGACATGACATTTTCGATGTTAGGCATAATAAGTACTTCCCTCTTCAACCCTTCGCATAAAATATTGATTTCTCTCAATCTCTGCCTTGAAAGTGTTGGTATAGCAATGATGATTTTCTTTATATTAAATCGTTTCACTAAATCCGGGATATCCTTTATGTATCCTTGAACTTTAATTCTGCCAACTATCGACATTTTTTGTTTATTCGGATCATCATCTACTACGAGTACGGGTTCCATACCCATATCAGGTGTATTAATCATTTGTCTAATAAGTAAAGAGCCACCGTTTCCAGCTCCTACAATTAATGTAGGTAATTTCTCAAATTCTTTCTTCATAAATGACTTCCTAAATATTCTCCATGACAATCTTGAACCACCTATTAGCAATAAATGCATCATCCAAGTTATAAAATATAATCTTATAAACGGTGACTCTTGAGTCAATATCGGAACAAAAATTACAGTTGTTAAAATTGAACCTGTGACTGCTTTAACTATCAAAATAAGTTCTCCAACACTCGCATATTCCCAAGCACGATGGTATAAATCAAAGAGTTGTGCATAAATGTGATGTGATATAAGCAACACTATTGAAGAAAGTAAAAGCAATTTGATAGAATAATCCTCAAAAAATGGCTTTAAAATGTAATAACCTAAAAATACAGACAAAGTTACGATGATTGAGTCGATAATAAGTAAAATTGCTAGTCTTTGCTTTGATGTGATAAATTCCAATTTGCTTCACCGTTTTCTTCTTAAAATAAACCAAGGAATTTTTTTCTCTCATACTTTAATGGTTTTTGGATTAAAATCTTTTTGTTATTAATAATAGCTTCATTATTTGTTAATAAATCTTCTATATCGCTTTTTAGATATTTAATCTTTGGGGTTGTAAATAATTTATCAAACCCAAAAGGTCTCTTCTCTGCATGGTGTGCATCTGAAGCTATAAAATGTACCAATCGATGCTCAATCATCTCTATAGATATTTTTTGTACACTTTTCCCAAAATCTCCAGTTAGCGATGAGGCCGTTATTTGACTCAAAGCGCCTATATTTATAAGTTCGAACAACAAGTTAATATCTTTAGCAATAGCTTTATTTCGCTCTGGATGTGCAATAATAGGTACAAACCCTTTGTTTTGTATTTCATATATTAACCTTGTTGTGAAAGCTGGTATATGATCTGAAGGAAGCTCTATGAGTAAATATTCAGAGTAATGAAGACCTTGAATATCTTTATTTTCTATATCTGTTAATATGTCATCTGTAACGCGAATTTCTTGTCCAGGATATAAATCAATACTTAGTTGTTTAACTTCAGGATTTTCTTTTAATTCATTTAATAAATTTTCTACTTTTGGGAATTCATTTTGATATCTCGGATGTAAGTGATGCGGTGTAACTATAATACCTTCGATACCTTGTCGTTTTGCTTGCCTTAATAATTCAATCATCTCATCAATACTTCTAGGACCATCATCTACACCTACTAATAAATGATTATGTATATCTATAATCATTCTTCTTCACCATAATAACTATAAGTAGTTGAATTCTTATCTTTTGTTGCTTTATTTAGAACAACACCTAATATTTTAGCGCCAGCTTTTTCAATTAATTCTTTACCTTTCTTAATTTCATTTCTATCATTTCTTCGAACATCAATTACATACACAACATACCTTGCAATTTCAGCAAATAATTGTGCATCGGTAACTGCATTAACTGGTGGCGTATCAATGAAAATATAATCGTATTCTTCTTTTAATTCTTCAATTATTGATATTAAATTTTCTGAACCTATTAATTCAGAAGGATTTGGAGGTATTGGTCCTGAAGTTATTAAATCTAAATAACCAATTTCAGTAGATTTTATTGATTGATGTGTGTCTGAATTATTCACGATTATATTTGAAAGTCCATCTAAATTAGAAGTATTAAATAAATAATGTTGAGTAGGCTTTCTCATGTCTCCATCAATCAATAACGTTTTATAACCAGCTTGAGCGCATGTAATAGCAACATTAGCAGAAACTGTAGATTTTCCTGCATTTGCTTTTTCGGAAGTGAAAGTCACAACTTGTAAATTTTCATTAGCTACTGAAAACATAATATTCGTACGAATACTTTTGAATTTTTCACTAATTACCGACCGTGGTTTATCAAGCACAATTAAAGCATTATTTGCCTTGCTTCTTTTCATATTTTGTTCCCCCTTCTTTATTGGTTAAAATCTTGTATTGTTCCAAGAACTGGCAACCCAAGAATTTCTTCTACATCACTTTCCGTCTTTATACGTCTATCAAGTAGTTCTTTTGAGAAAGCAATAACTAAAGCAGAAATAACGCCTAAAAATGTAGCAATTACTCCATTTGTAAATGGTTTAGGAAACACTTTAACACCTGTACCCCCTGCGTTAGACAAAATAGATACATTATCAACGCTCATTATCTTCTTAATATCTTTCTTAAATACATTTGCCACTTCATTTGCAATGATGCTTGCTTCTTCACTGTCCTCATTCTTAATCGCTATATTAAGAATTTGTGAATCAGCTTGATTACTAACCGTTAACATCGCTGAAATTTCTTCACTAGAATATCTGTCCTTTAAATTATGAGAAACTTTATCCAATATTCTAGGGCTTTTAATAATTTCAGAATATGTATTTATGAGTTGTAAATCAGATTGGACTTGTTGAGCAAATAATTTAGAGTCTGATTCCTTTTGATTAACCAATACTTGAGTTGAAGCAGAATACTTAGGCGTTAAAATAAAAAAAGTTATAGCCATGCTTAAAATAAATAAAGATATCGGTATAAAGAGTATCCATTTCCAATTCTTCTTTAAAATATTTAACACCTTACGCAAATCAATCGTTTCTTCCATACTAACCTCCATAAATTTTTATAATGTACTTTAATACAAAATAGACATTCCACAATTTAAAAATCACATTAACTTATATAAAAAAGAATTATGCTTTCCATAATTATGCAATGTAATTCCATAAATTTCAATATTTTTACAATAATTTTATATAAAATATTTGGATGAATTTTATAATAAAGACAAACATAAAATTTATAATTGTATAATATTAATATACAATTCCTATTAACCATACATCACAAAATTTTGATGAATTTAAATAAAAAAATTCCCATTAGATTTAAAAATCTAATGGGAATTCTTATTCAAGTGAAGAATATTAAATTAAAGAGAACCATTTCTTTGATATTGCGTTTATCTTCTATTTTATTAACTAAGAAATCAGCAAAATCAAATCTTGCTGATTGTAAACTTTGCCTCACTTCTATTATATTTTCCTATATACAAAATACAGACCGATAAATATGAATTATCGAACCGCAAATCAGAAATACAGGCCGATAAAATATAATTATCGAACCGCAAACACGAAATACAGGCCAATAAACTTAAATTATCGAACCGCAAATACAATAAAGCAGTAGAAAATCATGGTCAAAACCAGATTTCTACTGCTTTTCATTTTCCTATATACTTATCTCCACTAAGATTTTATATAATCACATTATCTATCAATCGTGCTTGTGAGAATTTAACGGCTAATGATATGAAGATTTGTCCCTTAATGGTTTGTTGTTCTACGAGTTCGGGGTAGCTATATACTGCGACTTCTACTATCTCTCCGCTCACATTTTTTTCTAAATATGTTGTAATAGCTTCTATTAACACATTGCTATTTCTTTCGCCTGCTTCATATAGTTCCTTAGCTTTTTGTAAACTTTTAGATAAATGTACCGCTTCTGTTCTTTCTTCTTCTGTTAAATATACATTTCTTGAGCTTTTGGCTAAACCGTCCTCTTCTCTGACTATATCAATAGGTACAATTTCTATATTATGATTAAAGTCTTGGACCATTTTTTCGATAATGGCTAATTGTTGTGCATCTTTTTTCCCGAAGTATGCTTTTGTTGGTTCTATTATATTAAATAATTTATTAACAACTGTTACTACACCGTCAAAATGTCCTGGTCGTTTCTTACCTTCCAACACAGTAGCTAAATATCCTACTGTAATAGACAAACTTAATTCTCCTGGATACATCTCTTCTACTGTTGGATGAAAGACATAATCTACACCTATTTGTTTCAGTTTATTTAAGTCTTCTTCAAAAGGTCTTGGATAATCGTCAAAGTCTTCGTTTGGCCCAAATTGTAATGGATTTACGAATATACTCACGACTGTTATGTCATTTTCTTGAATAGATTGTTTCATCATTTTTAAATGACCGTCATGTAAAGCACCCATCGTTGGTACAAGTCCAATGGTCTTATTTTGTACTTTATATTTTGAAGAAATATTCATCATTTCTTTTATATATTCAATTACTTGAGTCACTTACCTGTCTCTCCCATCACTTTCTTTTTATACGTAAATTCTTCTGAAGGGAAAGCGCCACTCTTAACTTCTTTATGATAATTATTCAACGCATCTACTCCAGTTGAAAAGTTTCCATATTGTTTAACGAACTTAGCAACATGTTCTGAACCGTAGTTTAATAAATCGTGATATACCAATACTTGGCCATCTGTTCCTTTACCTGCTCCGATACCGATGACAGGGATAGTCAGCTTTTCACTAATGACTTCTGCTAAGTCACTCGGTATTGCTTCTAATACAAGCATAACTGCTCCTGCCGCTTCTACTTCTTGTGCATGTATAATTAACTGTTCTGCATCTTCTTTAGAACTTGCTTGTAACTTATATCCTGTTATGCCAACACTTTGTGGTGTTAACCCTAAATGGGAAACGACTGGTACGCCGATTTGCGTGCAACGTTCGATTAAATTTGTGTGCATGCCTTCTATTTTGATGGCATTCCCTTTTGTTTCTTTGTATAAATCAATAGCATTTTTGATATCTGTTGCATCGTCTATTCCGATAGCGCCAAATGGAACATCAACTACTACAAAAGTATTTGGTGCACCTCTTCTTACTGCCTTAGCATGATGAATCATATCGTCCATCGTTACTTCAACTGTACTATCGTATCCTAGTACAACCATGCCTAATGAATCCCCGACTAATATCGTATCAATTTGTGCTGATTCTGCTTGCTTAGCACTTGGATAATCATACGCAGTAATCATTGAAATTTTTTCTGTTTGTTCTTTCATGGCTAACAATTCTTTAATTGTTTTCATCCCGTACCACCCTTAAATTTTTGTTATTATATATATAATAACACCGAAAGGAAAATAATAAATGAAAAAGTTTGGAATAATTGGTCCAGGTGCAGTTGGTACAGCTATTGCTTTTGCCTTACGAGAAAACGCACTTGATGTTAAATTATTAGGCAGAGAAAATTCAGAAGTTCAATTTCAAGATTACAATGAGCAAGCAATTCATACATTGCCCGTAGCGTCACTTAAATCCTCAACAGAAACATTTGATATTTTATTTATAGCTGTTAAGACTACTCAACTCGATCAAATCACACCTCATTTAACAAATATCACACATGATAAAACAGTTATTATACTAACTCAGAACGGTTATGGTCAGCTTAAACAGATTAAGCATTCTCATGTATATCAAGCGGTTGTTTACATTAGTGGTCAAAAAACAGATCAACAAGTTACCCATTTTAGAGATTGGACATTAAAGTTACCTATCAATAACGATACTTTGTTACTAAAGAGTTTAACTAAAGATAGCATTTTAAATATTGAATGTATCGAAGACTACTACGAACAAGTTTGGTATAAGCTACTCGTCAATTTAGGTATTAACACTGTAACAGCTATAACTCGCCAAACAGCAAAAGTACTCAAATCAGATGGTATAGAAAATCTTTGTCGTAACCTTTTAATAGAAGGAAGACGAATTGCTTCTGCTGAAGGTATTCATTTTAACGAGCAATTAATTGACAGTATCATGAATATTTATGCAGGATACCCAGATGATATGGGTACCAGTATGTACTATGATGTCATCAATCATAAATCACTTGAAATTGAATATATTCAAGGTTATTTGCTAGAACAAAGTAAAAAACATCAACTTTCAACACCTCTAATAGAAAACTGTTATGCAATATTAAATACATTTCAGCCTGAAGTCTAAGCTGTTTTATTTTTCATTGACCGGGTATGTTAAATAATAACCATTAAATGAAAAGGTGATGATTTTTACATGAAAGATAAATTTGAAAAGAAACATGAAGAAATCGAAGGTTACACACAAGATGTACAACCAGGCGTTGAACATGAAATGGAACCGAAGCCTATTATAGAAGATGAAGATTATAAAGCTGGAGGCAAATTAAAAGGTAAAGTTGCTTTAGTGACCGGCGGAGATTCTGGCATTGGAGAAGCTACAGCTATTTTATTTGCTAAAGAAGGCGCTGATGTTGCGATATCTTATTATGACGAAGATACTGATGCACAATACGCTATAAAAAGATTACAAGAAATCGGTGCGAAAGCTAAAGCTTATTCACACGATTTAAAAAAAGACAATCATGCAGAAGAATTAGTAAATAATGTGATACAAGACTTTGGCAAAATTAATATCCTCGTTAACAACGGTGGTATTCAATATCCACAAAATAATTTTGAGGATATTTCTAAATCACAATTACAAGAAACATTCGAAACAAACTTTTTCGGAATGTTCTATTTATCCCAGGCAGTCTTACCGCACCTTAATAAAGGCGATGCTATCGTCAATACAACGAGCGTAACAGCATATCGAGGTTCGGCTCACCTTATTGACTATTCAGCTACTAAAGGTGCTATCGTATCATTCACAAGATCACTTGCAACTACACTAGCTGATAAGGGTATCCGAGTGAACGCTGTTGCACCTGGTCCGATATACACACCATTAATTCCAGCTACATTCGATGAAAGTAAAGTTGAGAACGCTGGATCTGATACGCCACTAGGTCGAAGAGGACAGCCAAGTGAAAACGCACCTGCCTATGTATATTTAGCATCACAAGATTCCACTTACGTAACAGGACAAGTAATTCATGTAAACGGTGGAGACTTCATGACAACTTAATAATTACACTGAATTTTAAAAAAATTTAAAGAAAAAAATTCTTTTTTCAAAGCGCTTATTTTAAATATGAAGAAACACGTCTTTATGTCTAAAAATTAAGCGCTTTCTTTATTGTTATTAATACTGGTTTGAGCATTTAATATCTTATAAAATTAATTAACTTTTTATGATTTTCGCACGTAAGAATTTAAGTTTAATACGTTATAAATTGTGCAATATCAATTTGACTATAAAATTTTACTGTGCTAGTGTAATATAAGTCGATTAAATAGATAAGGACTGGTTATTTTGAGCAATATACAAATCAAAGACGTTACAAAAGTTTTCGGCGATTACAATGACCAAGTTAAATCACTATTAAAGGAAAATAAGTCAAAAGACGAAATCCTTAAAGAAACTGGTTCTACTGTAGCCGTTAAAAACGCTAACTTTACTATTGAAGATGGTGAGGTATTCGTAGTCATGGGGCTTTCCGGGAGCGGTAAATCAACGCTAATTCGCTTGATTAACCGATTAATAGACCCAACTGATGGCGATATCTTAATCAATTCAAATAATATTTCTTCTCTTAACAAAGAAGATTTAAGAAACTTCAGAAGAGATAACTTAAGCATGGTATTCCAAAGCTTCGCATTATTCCCCTTCAAAACTGTTGTAGAGAATGTTACTTTTGGTTTAGAAGTTAAAGATGTTCCGAAAAAAGAACGATTAACAAAAGCTGAAGAATCATTAAAATTGGTTGGACTTGATGGTTACAAAGACCAATATCCAAATCAATTATCTGGTGGTATGCAACAACGTGTTGGTTTAGCTAGAGCTTTAGCTAATGACACAGATATCCTATTAATGGATGAAGCTTTCTCAGCATTAGACCCATTAATTCGTAAAGAAATGCAGAATGAACTATTACAATTACAACAAGATATGAAAAAAACAATTGTTTTCATTACACACGACCTAGACGAAGCACTACATATCGGGGATCGTATCGCATTAATGAAAGATGGTGCTATCGCTCAGGTTGGTACACCAGAAGAAATCGTTATCAACCCTGGTAACGACTATGTTAAAGATTTCGTTAAAGACATCGATCGTTCTAAAGTATTAAAAGTTAAACATATTATGGATTCAGTAGAAAATGTTGAAATGACAGACGATAAGACTTTCATAGATGCAGAATCACTACTGTTTGAAACATTTCCACATTTCAGAACGGGAACACATGAACTTTGGATTAAAGAGAACGACAAAATTGTTGGTAAATTAAACTTCAAAGAAGTATTCGATGTGTTAGCTCAAGGGAATGAGGTGATGGATCATGCTTAATCTATTACCTATCTTACCTCTTGGTGAATGGGCAGATTCGTTTGTTGAATGGTTAACTGATACGTTTAGTTTTATTTTTGATCCTATTAAAACGTATTTAGGAAACTTCATGCAGTTCATCATTTCATTATTAGATTTGTTACATCCATTCGTATTTATCATCATTGTTATGATATTAGCTTACTTCATTATGAATAAGAAAATCGTCGCACCTATTCTTGTAGGTATCGGCTTGCTCTTTATTTATAATCAAGAATTATGGGATCAGTTACTGAATACAATGACGTTAGTTATTATCAGTAGTTTATTATCAGTTATTATTGGTGTTCCACTTGGTATTCTAATGTCTAGAAGTGATCGTTTCCAAGCAATTATGAAACCAATATTAGACTTTATGCAAACAATGCCTGCATTTGTTTATTTAATTCCAGCAGTAGCATTTTTCGGTATTGGTATGGTTCCAGGTGTATTCGCTTCTATTATTTTTGCGACACCACCTACTATCCGTTTAACAAACTTAGGTATTAGACAAATATCTGCAGAACTAATTGAAGCAAGTGACTCATTTGGTACGACTTCAATGCAAAAATTAATTAAGGTACAACTCCCTCTTGCTAAAGCGTCAATCATGGCCGGTGTTAACCAAACTGTCATGTTAGCTTTATCAATGGTTGTTATAGCATCAATGATTGGGGCACCAGGTTTAGGTAGAGACGTATTAAGTTCTCTACAACGTGCAGAAGTAGGAACAGGATTTGTAGCAGGACTAAGTATCGTTATTCTTGCTATCATCATTGACCGCTTCACTCAATCATCTAAAAACAAATAAACTTAGGAGGATTCAGAATGAATAACAAATGGCGTGTACTCGTTCTTATGCTATCATTAGCACTTGTATTAGCGGCTTGCGGGAATGGCGGCTCAAGTGAAGATGGAGACTTAGGTAAAAAAGATATTAAATTATCTTACGTTGAGTGGGATTCAGAAGTTGCCTCAACACATGTAATACAAAAAGTTTTAGAAGATGAAGGTTATAACGTAGAAGCTACACCTTTAGATAACGCAGTAATGTGGGAATCTGTAGCATCAGGTGAAACTGACGCAACAGTTAGTGCGTGGTTACCAGGAACTCATGGTGATTTATACAAAAAACATAAAAAAGATCTTGATAACTTAGGTGCAAACCTTAAGGGAGCTAAAATTGGTTTAGTAGTTCCTGAAGACTTCGATGGTGATTCAATTGAAGACTTGAAAGATCAAGCTGGTAAGAAAATTGTAGGAATTGAACCAGGTGCTGGTGTTGTTAAAGCATCTGAAAAAGCAGTTAAAGATTACAACTTAGATGGATGGGAAGTTGAAACTTCATCTTCAGGTGCAATGGCTACTACATTAGGTCAAGCAATGAAGAAAAAAGACGACATTGTAGTTACTGGTTGGTCTCCACACTGGAAATTCCAAAAATATGATCTAAAATACTTGAAAGACCCTAAAGGTTCATTCGGTGAAGCAGAACATATTAATACAATGGCTCGTAAAGACTTGAAGAAAGATAGTCCAAAAGCTTATGAAATTTTAGACAACTTTAACTGGAAGACAAAAGACATGGAAGAAGTTATGTTAGACATCCAAGAAGGTACATCACCTAAAAAAGCAGCAGCTAAATGGGTAGATGACAACCAAGATAAAGTTAAAGAATGGACTAAAGATTCAGACTCAGATAAATAATAGAGCGCGTGGTATAAACCATTAACTCAAAATAAAGCTCCTAACCCCTAGTTTATTGAACTAATGGGTTAGGAGCTTTTATTTATATATTCTTCGGGTTATGTGTTGGATTAATGAAATAGATAATCCAACAAGGGTGTGTCTATTTGGATTATTGTTATAGATAATCCAATTAGAGTATGTCTACTTGGATTATTGTTATAGAAAATCCAATAAGGGTGTGTCTACTTGGATTATTGTCATAGAAAATCCAATAAGGGTACTTCTAATTGGATTAATGAAGTAGATAATCCAACAAGAGTATGTCTATTTGGATTATTGTTATAGATAATCCAATAAAGGTGCGTCTACTTGGATTATTGTCATAGATAATCCAATTAGAGTATGTCTACTTGGATTAATGAAGTAGATAATCCAACAAGAGTATGTCTATTTGGATTATTGTTATAGAAAATCCAATAAAGGTGCGTCTACTTGGATTATTGTCATAGATAATCCAACAAGAGTGTGTCTATTTGGATTAATGAAGTAGAAAATCCAATAAAGGTGCGTCTACTTGGATTATTGTCATAGATAATCCAATAAAGGTGTGTCTACTTGGATTATTGTCATAGATAATCCAATAAAGGTGCGTCTACTTGGATTATTGTCATAGATAATCCAATAAAGGTGCGTCTACTTGGATTATTGTCATAGATAATCCAATAAGAGTATGTCTATTTGGATTATTGTTATAGATAATCCAATAAGAGCGTGTCTATTTGGATTATTGTTATAGAAAATCCAATAAAGGTGTGTCTAATTGGATTAATGTCATAGAAAATCCAATAAGAGCGTGTCTATTTGGATTATTGTGATAGAAAATCCAATAAGGGTATGTCTAATTGGATTATTGTGATAAAAAATCCAACAAGAGTATGTCTACTTGGATTATTGTGATAGATAATCCAAGAAAGGTGCGTCTACTTGGATTATTGTCATAGAAAATCCAATAAGAGTATGTCTATTTGGATTATTGTTATAGATAATCCAACAAGAGTATGGTTACGTGAATTTATGTGGCCATTAATCCAATTAGAACTTCCCTATAATGACGCATATCTCAAAAGTTACTCTATGGTATAAATAGGAGGCTGGGACAATCAATTTGTCTCAGCCTCTCCTTATTTATTAAAAACTCATTTTATTTTTGTTCAATATCTTTTATTAATTTAGGTAATTCTCCTAAGTTAAGAATCGTATAATCAGCGCCTGCTTCTTTAAATGTTTCTTTAACTTTTTCTCTATGTTTGTCTTTATCTTCGTCGTTCATTTCGTTAAACTCTTCTTCGTTTAATCCCATTATTGAGCTACCGTCAACAACGCCTACACTGATTAATCCCGCATTTTTAGCTTCTTTAATATCCGAAACTGTATCTCCTACTTTAATAACTTCATAAATTGAAGGTATACCGAGTTGTTTAATATTTTCAAAAATCATATATGGATATGGTCTTCCGTACCCGCCTACATCTTCTGCTGTAGCTAGATAATCTGGTGCATAGCCTTTTTTCTTAGCTTCTTCAGTTACTACTTCCATCATTTCTCTCGTATATCCTGTCGTCGAACCAATTTTAATACCATTTTCTTTTAATTTATTGATTGTTGTAACGACATGCTCAATTGGATCTGTATATTTTTTTAATGATGACATAAGTTCTGTTTCAAATGCTTCATATAATTCTTCAACATCTGTTTCATTTGGTTTTCTATTATATTTTTCTGTCCATTGCTTTTCAATATTATCCATTTCTAACATTGTTCTAATGTGGTCTATTTTCAACATACCCATCGGTTTTCTAGCTTCTTCTATTGATACATCGATATCCTTTTTCTTGAAGATGTTAATAAATACTTCTAATGGTGCGAAACAACCAAAGTCTACTGTCGTACCTGCCCAATCAAAGATTACTGCTTCTATTTTATGCATATGCTCTTTCCTCCATGTACTGATTAATATGTTGAACTAACTCTTTGAAATCTTCTTCGTGTAAATCTCCAATATTACCTATTCTAAATGAATCAGCATCCATAAGCATACCTGGATATAGCGTAAATCCTTTTTCTTTAATTTGATTATAAAAGTCACTAAAATCAAAATCTGCATCTGGGAATAGATATGTCGTAATTATTGGTGATTGTTTATCCAATGTAATATATGGATGGAATCCTAATCGTGTCATTTCTTCTCTAAGATATAAGTTATTATTTTTATATCTTTCATATCTTGCTACAACTCCACCTTCTTTAATCAACTCTTCAATCGCTTGTGAAAATGCAGCAACGACATGCGTTGGTGATGTATATCTCCATTTACCGTCTACATTCATTGTCTTCCATTGATCATATAAATCTAATGAAAGACTCTTCGAATTGCCTTTTGTTGTCATAAAGTGTGATTGTTTCGCTATAACAAAGCCAAACCCAGGCACACCTTGTATACATTTATTTGCGCTACTAATTAAATAATCAATACCTAATTCTTCTATATTCATCGGTACACCACCAAAACTACTCATAGCATCTAAAATGAATACTAAATTATGCTTTCTAGCAATTTCACCTACATTTTGAACTGGGTTGAGTATGCCAGTCGTCGTTTCACAATGAACCATAACGATGTGCGTAATATCAGGATTAGATTGAATATATTGTTCGATTGTCTCTTCACTTGGCGCTTCATCATAAGGTACATTATAGACAACATGATTATGTCCAAGTCTTTTTGTCATTTTAATGATTCTTTCACCATATGCACCATTCGAAATAATAAGTAATTTATCATCAGATGAAATAGCTGTGTGAAGAACCGCTTCAACTATAAAACTTCCGCTTCCTTGCATTAAAATTGTAGTATATTCTTGTTCGTCAACTTCTGCTAGTTTTAATAACGATTGTCTAATGTTTTGGGTTATCGATTTATAATCCTCATCCCATGTACATCTATCAATATTCATTAGTTCTTTAACTGTTTGCGTCGTTGTTAAAGGACCTGGTGTTAATAATTTCATTTTTATTTACCCCTCTCTTTGGTTTCAGCATTCTTTTTAGCTTCTTTATAAATAACTTGATGCTTATCTAAAAGTTGAACTGTTAGTTTATCGTCCCAACTTTTTGGATATTTCGGTAATTGACTCTTCTCTACTTTCTCTCCTTTATAGATAGCTTTTGGATATTGTTTTATTAAGTCTTTTCTAGCATGCTTTTGTATTGCTTTAGCCATATCAGCCGCTTTTTTCTGCTTTTTACTTCCTTTATCAACAACTGCTAGCGATTCTATTAAAGAATAATTGCCTTCTTTAGGGTCAATATTTTTAATATATTGGCTCTTTTTAGAAGCTTCTATAGCTTGTGATCTTAATCCAATACCGATAGCTACTTCACCAGATTGAACTTTTTTCAATGGACCAGATCCTGAACTTTCTAAATGAGGTCCAATATTTTGAAATAGTTTCGTTAAAATTTCTTTGCCCTCTTTTTCGCCATATTGATCAAAAATACTTTGTACGACTAACCAACCAGTAGAAGAATCTAACATATTCGCCATAGCAATTTGATTTTTATATTTGCTTTTAGTTAAATCTTTTATACTTTTTGGTACGGGTAAGTTTTTATCTTTTAACGCTTTCTCATTTATAAAAATAGATCCAGTGTTACCTAATAAAGGTAAAGTATAATCTGAAGAGTCCTGTGTCGGTTCTTTGTCTGACTTTATATTTTGAAACATTTTATGCTTTTCTTGTGCGCTGTCGATATAGTAAGAAGCTTGTGTTATGACATCAGCTTCTATATGTTTACCTTCAACAAGAATTTTCCCACCTAGTTCAGATGTTGGTTGAGGTTGAATGATGTATTCATCTTTATAACCTACTTTATCTAAAGCGTCTTCCATCATATCAATAGCCTCTTCATCTGCGTTTGAATAAATAATTACTTTATCACTTGATGAACCAAATCCTGTTAAAGATATTGTAAATACGAATAAGTATATTGCCACAAGTAAAATAATCCATTTTTTCATTAGGATACCTCTTTTCTTTTGAGATATTCTAAACTGAATGTACAAATCATTTTAATAACTAAATTGGTTACAAATATGAAAATTGATAATAAAAATATATCGTTAAATGCATTAAAATGCTGTAATACATTAATTTGAGTCGAGACTAACATGGTCGAACTTGTGATAAGGAATATTACACCACTTATTGTGACCATCGCGTTCACGAAGTAATACTGGAATATATTTATAATTGTGCTTTTCATATTAGGTAAAATGATTCTAAATATTGTCTGCAGCCAAGTATCTTCTAGCAATGTACTTGTCACATCCCAAGACATATCTAATTTTTCTAATGCCCCTTTCGCCATTAAATAAGGCGTCGTAAAGTAATGGACAATGTTGCTGAGAATAATAATGAGTAACGTTCCTTTTAAACTACTGTTATTAAATAGCAATAGGTAGCTCAAACCTAATACCATACCTGGAACTGTATTGGTTACAATGGACAATAAGTTAAGTGATTGCCGACCTTTTACATTTGTACGCACTGAAATTAATGCACTTGTAAAGCTGATAAGAACACCGAAAATCGCCGTACCGAAAGCTACAAATAGTGATTGTAAATATGTTCTAATCAATATGTCATCTTTAAATAATTGAACTAAATGACTGAAAGTAAATGTTAATTCATAAGGATATCCTTTTGTAAACGGAATAATAAACATGACTAAGAACAATAATGCGATAAACGTCACAATGCATATAGATACACTTCCAAATGCGTAGTCATGAAATTTTCTTTTCTTCAGTTCAACACATTTCTGTGATGAATGCTCTACGTTAAATCGTTCGATAACTGTTAATAAAATAAATCCTAGCAATGCAGGTATGAGCATAATAATCGCAATGGCTGCACCTTCTCCAAATTTAGGAAGTGATCCAAGCATTGCTTGATATAACGATAGTGCAATAACCGGATAATCAGCACTTAATGATGCTGGAATTCCGAAGTCTGTAAAACTTAAAATAAATGATAATACGAACGCTCCCATAACAGGTACAAACATAGGTCTAGCAATTGTGTGATAAAACGTCCGAAACGGTCTATCTCCCATTAGTTCAGAAATATAACAAAATCGCTTATCTATATAGTTAAATGCGTTAGATATAACAACAAATACTATCGGTAATGTGTAAATAACATAGCCCATCAATAATCCATTTCGGCCATATATTGTGAAAGGTGCTTCACCGAAAACTCTAGCTAAAATACCTTCATTACCAAAAGTGTAAATGAGTACAAATCCATAAGTAATCGTAGGTATAAGCATCGGTATTAAAATCAAAGTATTACAAAAAGATTTAACCCATTTATTAACCATTGTTATATGAATGGTATAAGCAATCGTAAACGCCAAAATTGTCGTGATAATTGCTGCTAAAAGTGATACTTTAATACTATTAAACATTGCTTGTATAATTTCTGAATCTGATAAAATCGTTTGAATATGTTGTAATGAGATATTTTGTTCAAATATAAATGCACGTGATATCAAAACGACAATAGGTAAAATTAAAAATGCTATAAAAAATAATATAAGCAATGTAAATAAAAGCTTTTGACCTAAATTTTTATGCACCATTTGCTTCTCCAAATAACTTAAATATATTTTCACGTTTAATATTTAATTGGTTAATAATGAATTTTTCAATAAATGGACTATTAGGTTTATATAAAATATTTTCCGGTTTATCAAACTGAGCAACATACCCATTTTGTATAACAACCACTTTATCTGAAATCGTTAAAGCTTCTTCTGGATCATGCGTCACTATAATCGTTGTTAAATTAAACTTTTTAGCAATTTCTTGAATTTTATCTTTAATACTTTCTTTAATAACACCGTCTAAAGCACTTAAAGGTTCATCCATTAATAATATTTTAGGTTGCATAATTAATGTTCTAGCTATTGAAACACGTTGTTTTTGCCCACCTGATAATTGATGAATCTTTTTATTTAAATGAGGTTCTAATTCTAAAATATCTATTAATTCTTCATATAATTGATGATCGATTGATTTTTTATTTTTTAAACCATAAACAATGTTTTGATATGCGTTTAAATGAGGAAAAAGACAAAAATCTTGAAAGACTATATTAAAGCCTCTCTTCTTCATTGATACGTTATGAATTGGTTTACCTTGATAGATGATTTCCCCGTCAGTTACATCCGTTAATCCCAATATCATATTTAAAATTGTCGTCTTACCACAACCACTTGGTCCTAATAAGGTCACAATTTCACCTTGTTCAATACTTAAATTTATATCATTCAATACTTTATTGTCTTTAAATTGTTTGTTAACATTTCGTAATTCTAGCAAAACAAACCCTCCTTTTTGTTATACTTCAAATATAAAGGAGAAATGTTAACTCACAATCAATTTAGTGTAAATAATTATTAATTTATGACTACATCATGACCAATTGTTGTGTTTTACCCATATTCCCTCTTAAAATAATTTATAAACTATGGAGGTTGATACATTGTTACCATCGAAAAGAAGAGCATTAATCGTAGAAAAATTAAAAAAAGAAAAAGTGTTAACAATGAAAGCCATATGTCGTGATTTTGAGATATCAATGGAAACATTAAGAAGAGATATAAATGAATTAGCCAAAGATGGCTTGATTATAAAAGAATATGGTGGCATTCGTATTAAAGAAGAGCAAAGTGGCGAATCCATTATTGAACAACGTTTAGGATTAAACTTAAATAAGAAAGAAGCCATCGCACAACAAGCGGTAAACATCATTCAAGATGGAGACTGTATTTATTTAGATAGCGGATCGACAACATTACAAATCGCTCGTTTCCTTTCACAGAAACAAGGTTTAACAATCTTTACAAATTCTATACCTGTAATGTTAGCTTGTAAAAATACTAACAATGACATCATTTCAATCGGAGGTCGATTCAGAGCATCAGAACAATCTGTTACATCTTATGACTTTTTATTCGATTTTGATAAAATAAATATCGATAAAGCTTTCCTTTGTGCAAGTGGCTTATCAATAGAAAAAGGTATAACAGACTTTAATATAGATGAAGTCGCAACAAGAAAGAAGATTATGTCCATTTCACAAAAAGTATTTTTAACATGTGATAGTACTAAATTCGATAAAGTCGTAACAGCACGTGTCTGCGATATAGATGATATAGATGTATTGATTACAGACAAAGAAGCTGACAAGAAATTTCTATCACAATTAAAATCACATCACGTAGAAATTATTACATAGAACAAATACAAAACCCCCTCACTATTCGTAATAGTAAGGGGGGGTTATATTTATGCACGAAACAATTAAAACTTAAAGTCTTGTCATTATTTTAAATTATTTTCCTTCATTTTGAGTGGTAAGTGGAAATGTTCACAGTTCTTCCATTCAAGATCGTCTTTAAAAATACTATAAGATTCATAAAAGAATTTTACTATATCTTGAATTGTATCGTTATTATAGTTTGAAACTTCAATAATAAACTCACCTAAATTTTCATCAAAATAGCTTCCTTCTGGAAATTTATCATTGTGTTCAAATTTCTTATCAGCAAAAGGATAAGGTAATACAAAGAATGTAGGACCTTTAAAATTATCATCACCAAACCAAAAGCCAAACTCAATCATTTCTTCATCAAAAGCAGCACGTTCAATGATTTTCGAATCATCTTCAAAAGGTTGATGTGAGTTATAAACTATAATGCTCGAAATATCAAATGTACCCCAGAATAAACCAGGTTTAACTCTTCTTGTACGTAAAGAAGAAATAAATTGAGCTTCAGCATGATAAGCAAATTTCATTAAATCAAGTACTTTTCCAGAGATTTCACTATTGTAATGATGGTGGTGACTATCTTTTTCAAAAGGCGTAGTATCAGGAAATTCTTGAGGTGTTGTATTAATTTGCATGTCTAATCCATGTTTTTCTAATACTTTCTGGATTTCCGAATAATAATATTGAATAGATAAGCCATTTTTTAATTCAATAGATTCCTTATTTCGATCTACTCTTATCTCTATAACATGATCAATTAAATTAACTGTTATATAAAAATCTTTATCTTTATAATGAAGCATTCCAGTAGTAAAGCCCTCTACAGTAATATCTAATATCACATGCTCCCATTGTGGCTCTTGATATGAACATTCAAGTTTATACTTGCCTAATATTTGAGAAAGTAAATGCAACGTTTCCTTTTCATTTTCCCATTCTTTTAATAACATGTTGCCCCTCCTATAAAATTTTCTAATTTTCTATTTATATACCACTAAAACAACATAATATTCATAACGAGCGTATCCCCTAATCAATTGTTATCTTAGTTTTAAGTAATTATAAACATAAAAAAACCAACCCAAATAATTTTGGATTGGCTCTATCTTACAAACATATACAACAATTTTTAAATTTCTTAAAAGAATTGTATTAATATTGTTCCCCTTTTTAATATGAAAAAACATTGAATTTAAATTTATCAGTTAAAAATGAAATTTCTTATAAAAAAGAGATAAAATCACATAATCTAACTTATCGGAAGTGGATGCACATACTTATAACGCGAAAAAATTTTGAATAATAAAGTCCGGCTAAAAATTAAGTGTTTTGTTGTTTGTTAAATTTATAAAATCTTATTAAATAAATAATGTAAGCAATAAATATAAATGTATTGGCAAAAATTATTTGAGCTGTATTGCTATCGCCAAATTTTACGCTTAATACCGTCCATGATGTTATTAAAATTAACAGCATTAAAGCAATCCAAATATTAAAAACTTTTTTCATAATATCACCTCTAATTATTAGCAGAATGTTGCTCCTCGAGTTTTTTGTACAGTTTGAGCGCATAAGCACATACTCCTATTTCTCCATCATTTTCAAAGTATATTAAAGAAATATCATTTCCATTTTTATCTTTAGTTATATGTATATACTCATTTTAAATATAGTATAGATGGTATAGTAGTTGTCATGGGGTATTATGGATTTTGTAGCTATTGATTTAGAGACTGCAAACAGTGATAGAAGTTCTATCTGTACATTAGGAATGTTAAAGTAAAAGGTAATAAAGTTATAGAAATATATTACGCTTTGGTAAATCCAGAAACTTATTTTATGCGTTTAATGTTATGATTCACGAGAATGAAGAAGAAGATGTAGTAGATAGCCCCGCTTTTAAAAATATCTATAATGATATTACATCTTTTACTAATGGATATAATCTTGTCGCACATTCAACACGTTTTGATATGTATGCTATAGCTGATTGTATGATTAAATATAATTTACCAATTTGGTTTAACTTTATTTGATCCTCACTTAGGAGATGCTAAAACGAGTGCAGGAGTTCCAACAACTTATGCTAGAAATATAGCTTGGGCTATAGACGCATTTTCACACTAAAGGAGAGATTTTTTTGGAAAGCAATGAATACAAATTATTATTAGATGAAATTGAAAAATTAAGATTTCACAACACTAACTTATTAACACTTATTGGATTACTACATGCTGAGGATATGAAAGAACCTACAATCCAGGAAACCATAGTTTTGTTTAATTTGTCTAAAAAAGACTTAAGAGAATTCTCTAAACTGGTAAAAAACTTTAACGGTAATAATTTTGCTTTAGAACAAGAAGCTTTAAAAATTAATCCTATTTTCAAAAGAAGAAATATAATTTCTATTTTGAAATCATTTATCGTTTCTGAAATGTTCCAAGAAAAAAGCAAAGAAATACTAAATTCTTATGAATAATATTTTTATTTAAAAATTAATATTTATTCCAACCATTAATTTTTCTAGCATAAATGTGCGTTCAAGTTATAGTCTACACATAAAATACTTTGGCAAGTATTCGTAAATTCATAAGCTAATTGTGTTTTATTATGTATAAACATAATCTCTGTCATTCATCAGTGGTTGTATTATTGCGCTGTTTACGCATTGACTACGCAAGCGCGATGATAAATAATAGGCGACTAGCCACACCAAAAAATCCCCTTACTATTGCGAGTAGTGAGGGGATTGGTGTATCTATGCTAGTTCCTTGTTAAATACATTATAACATCATAGTCTAAGGAAATGCAAAGTTAGATTACAAAGAAATAAAACGATTATAGGAGCGTAAATAAATATTGGATAAAAACAGAATAAATTTAGAATTCAAAATGTTAAAAAGTGAAATATATAAAAACAATGTCTTTAAAGATAAGGGGAAGGGAAAATTAATAACATTTAAATACTTGTTGCCTTTTAGAATACCTATAAAAGAAATTGAAAATATTGATTTTATAAATGAAGAGAATACATTTATGAAGTTTATTCATAGCGAACACAATATCTTAGAAAATGATAATATTAAAAGAGAGAGACAGTCATATATTGAAATAACTTCAGTTATTAGTCATACTAAATTTAAAAAAGTGAAATTCGAATCTACATCTAGAGAATCTAAAAAAAATAAAATTATCACTGAAATTTTTAACAAGCAATTACATACTCTTAATAATTTTATAAAAATTATTAGTGTTAAGTATCAATATCACAATATATTCCAATTGTCTCTTGGAGATATATTAAGCATTCCATACTATGTGATATATAGCATAAAAGGTGAAATACAAGATATGAGCCTTTTTTTAATAGACATGCCTGATAAAATAGAAAACGATCAGTATTCGGAATTAAGACAAACCGAATTATTGAACATTAAAAAAAATTATCAAATGTTGAGTAATCATCCTAGTAATACATATGTAATAGCAATGAGAAAAGGTGAAAGAGCAATATATAAAGCAGATTATAATTTAGCAATTATCCAAATTCAGACTGCATTAGAAGTTTTTATCACACGATTTTTAGAAGGTTATTATAAATTAGATGAAAAATTAAGTGATGAAAAATTAAGAAATATCCTTGAATGTGGTTATGCTAATCTTATTAAAGATCACTTAAAAAAAATAATAGATACCTTGAATTTAAATGATTCTTATGTGATTAAAAACTGTATAGACAAATATAAAAAAGATTATTATCCTATGAGAAATAAAATTGTTCATGAAGGACTTTCTTATGAAAGAGAAGACGCATTTAAATTTCAAGAAATAGTAAGTGACATAATTAAATTAATAACATTTACTATGAAAAATGTGGAAGCTAGTGATTTTTCTAAAGAATTTAATACTTATAATATTATTAATAGAAAAGTAAATGTTAATAGTATAAAAGAAAAATACAAGTAAACTTCATATTGTTATTATGTGTTTTATTTAAGTACACTCTAATTATAAAATAATTAAGAAACACTGTATTAAAAAGTTAGTTTATTTGAAAGTCACTTTTAAAAGGCATACTATTAAATTAGCTAAAACAAGGAGGTTTTATTAATGAAAGCAGCAGTTTGGTATGGTCAAAAGGATGTACGAGTTGAAGAACGAAAATGTAAAGAGTTACAAGATAATGAGGTTAAAGTTAAAGTGTCTTGGGCTGGCATTTGTGGTACAGATTTACATGAATATTTAGAAGGTCCTATATTTATTTCAACAGACAAACCAGACCCGTTCCTTGGCCAAAAAGCGCCCGTTACATTAGGCCACGAATTTGCAGGAGTAGTAGATGATATTGGTTCTAAGGTTAAAAAATTTAATAAAGGCGATCGTGTTGTCATTAATCCTACAGTTTCAAATCGTGAAAAAGAAGAAAATATTGATCTTTATGATGGTTATTCATTTATAGGCTTAGGTTCTGATGGTGGATTTGCAGAATTTACAAACGCTCCAGAAGAGAATGTTTATAAATTGCCAGATAATGTTTCTGATAAAGAAGGAGCCCTTGTAGAACCGACGGCTGTTGCAGTTCAAGCAATTAAAGAAGGCGAAGTTCTATTTGGCGATACTGTTGCTATTTTTGGTGCAGGACCAATCGGTTTATTAACAACTATAGCAGCCAAAGCAGCTGGCGCTAGCAAAATATTTGTTTTCGATTTATCGGAAGATCGACTTAATAAAGCTAAAGCAATAGGTGCTACTCATACCATAAATTCTGGGGAATCAAATCCAAGTGATGTTATTAGTAAATACACTGATAATGGCGTTGATGTAGCATTTGAGGTAGCTGGTGTAGCGCCAACACTTAAATCTGCAATAGATGTTACTAAAGCAAGAGGTATTGTTGTTATAGTTTCTATATTCGGTCATCCTATTGAATGGAATCCAATGCAATTAACTAATACAGGTGTAAAACTTACTTCGACGATTGCTTATACACCTACTACATTTCAACAAACAATAGACTTAATTAACGAAGGTAATTTAAAAGTCAAAGACGTCGTTACTGATGAAATTGAGTTAAATGATATTGTAGAGTCAGGATTTGAACAACTTGTAAACGATAAATCACAAGCAAAAATTCTCGTTAAATTATAATAAAGGTTATAAAAACTAATGAAAGGAGAATCTTCAAATTAGAGATTCTCCTTTTATTAGTTTTCTTCCTGTGATTATTTGTTTTTACTACTTCATTTTTATTATTCTATATACAGTAGAACGACTCACACCTGTTTGTTTCGCAATCTCTTCACCTGTGAGATTCTGTTCATCATATAAGAATTTAATCTCTCTTTTCTTATAATCTGGTAGTGAAGGTCGGCCACCTTTTCGCCCTCTTGCTCTTGCAGCTTCCAACCCTTTTTTAGTACGTTCACTTAATAAATTAGCTTCAAGTTCAGCGAATGCACTCATCATTGTAAAGAACATTTTGCCCATCGCGTCCTTGGTTGATACGTTCATATCTATAATATGTAAATCAATACTATTATCATCTAACCATTGAGATAACTCAATTAATTGCTTGGTTGTTTGGCCAAGAAGATCTAGTTTATAGATAACTAAAATATCGCATTCACGTAAATAATCTAAGCATTTATCAAGTTCCGTTCATTTATTTTTGCGACCACTCGCTTTTTCGCTAAAGATACGTTCACAACCATATTCCTCAAGTGTATCAATTCGTCCATCCAGACTTTGATCTAGTGTTGATACACGTGCATAACCAATTTTCGCCATTTCATTTCCTCCTTTTGGATGGTTTTATGACATCTTATCCATACAATATACTTCTCGAGGCAAATGAGACGTCTTATTCAAGTCTAAAAACTCATGAACTTCAATTTTTAAGACACATTGATTATAATACAAGTTATGATACTCAGATTACAAAGAAAATCCTCTTAATGCAAAATTAAGAGGATTTGTGTCAAAAACGTTCGTTTTTATTTTTCTAAAACGACTGCCAAAGTTTCATAATATAATCGCTCCTAATTATTAGAAGTTTTTAATTTCATTTTATTAAATAAAAACACGCCAAACACCATAAATACAATGGCGAATAAAATTGAAAATTTAAAGTTTATAAGGCTTGTTACTAATAAAGTAGCAAAAGTTATAATTCCATTAAATAATGCTATTGGGATTTGAGTTTTATTATGGTCTTTATGGTCACATCCAGCACCTGTAGAAGATAAAATAGTTGTATCTGAAATTGGTGAACAATGATCTCCAAAAATCCCTCCAGATATTACTGCTCCAATACAAACAGCCATCGGTATATCTAGTTGAAAAGCTAATGGCATAGCTAACGGTAGCATGATGGCAAAAGTACCCCACGACGTACCATTGGCAAATGACATGCCAGCTCCCACAACAAATATTAATCCAGGAACTATAGCAATAGGAATATTGCCATTAATAATTTCGACAATATAATTTGCAGTTCCTAATTTGTCTAATAGTAATCCAAGGGACCATGATAAAATTAAAATAATTAATATATCCGTCATTTTTTTCATGCCTGTTGTATAAGATGCTATTGCTTCTCCAAGTTTACGTATTTTGTAAATTACTAATAATACGACTAAAGTTATTGATGCAAAGAAGTAAGAAAGCGTTAAAGCTATTCTAAAATCTATTCCTTCAACACTTTGAAATGGAAAGCCTTTAGGAGCCAATAAAGAAATTAAGCTTACAATCAAAACTAATATTGGTAACCAGATCATAATCGGACTACTATTTTTAGAAACTTCATCATCCTCTAATATACTTTCTCTTAAAGGTTTTGATTCTGGCCAATATATTTCTCCAGTATTTATACTTCTTTCTTCAGCTTTCTTCATAGGTCCAAAATCTAATTTTAATATAACAATTATAGGGACAATTAAAACTGCTAGAATAGGATATATGAAATAAGGAAGTGCTTCAATAAATGCATCCCAAGAACTCATTTTTATATTTAAGCTATTAAATTGACTCTCTATCAATCCCATAATATAAACGCCCCAACCTATGAATGGAATCATAACAGAGACAGGAGACGAGGTAGAATCAATAATCCAAGCTAGTTTTTCTCTCGATATTCTGGCTTTGTCAAACAGCTTTTCATATATCGGTCCCACAATTAATGGAGTACCCATCTCTGAGAAAAAAATAGCTACACCACTTATCCAAGCAAAAAGTTGTATCTTAATTCTACTTTTTACATTACCTACAACTTTATTAGCAAAAGCTTTACCTCCTCCAGAAATTTCTAAAAGAGCAACAAAGCCTCCTATAAAGATTAATAATACTAATACTCCTATATTTCCATCATCAGACATTGTTGTATAGATAAAATCTTTAATTAAAACTTTTAATGATTGTATAATATGGAAATTATTTAATAATAATATTCCTGAAAAAAGCCCTATAAATAAAGAAATAATCACACTTCTTGTAAGCAATACCATAAAAATTGCTATTATCGGTGGTATTAACGATAAAAACCCGAACTCATCCATAAAATTCCCCTTTGTTTTAAAGTTTCTAAAAATTCTGCAAACTAATACAGATAATTTTACTAAAATATAAGCAAATAGCAATAATTATTAATGTAATTGCATCTTTTTTATTCAAATTATTTATTCATTTTCTAAATTATAAATACTATTGAAACATATTAAAATAAAGTGTAAATTTTATAACAAAACAAAAAACTCACTACCGCAAATAGTGAGGGGGTTGGTTTATAAGTGAATACTTGTAACGAAAACAAGTATTTTAACATCAAATGGTATAGGAGCGAAAAATTATTATGTATTTTGATAATGTAACAATTTACCTAAATTTAAAATAAGTATAAATATAGCACCACATATCACATAAAAGAATTTTCGTTCATCTTTTAATATCTTCCCTCCTATTTGATTAGATTTTAATATTTCAGATTCATTTTTGACCTTTTAAGTGTTTATTACTTCTCATATAACTATAGAAAAATCTAATCTTTCTTTAAATTTCCTCTGAACTTCACGAATTGCTTTATATGGAAAATAATTATATAATATAATTCCAGAAAATTCCAAATATTTTGAAAGAATGTAAGGGAGACATCATGAAACAACATAGTAAAAATTTTAAAAATTTATTTTATAGCCAATTTTTTGCAAATACTGGAGATATTTTATATATAGTAGGTCTTATCTCATATGTATATACAGTAACTAAAAGCGCAACAAGCTCAGCACTAATACCAGTTATTATAACTATCGGTATATTTATCAGTGGATTTATATCGCCTTATATTTATCAATTTCTTACTAAGAAGAATGTTCTTGTTATTTTTCAATCTTCTAAAACAATTATTATGTTATTAATTATTTTATTGATACTACATTCAAATCAAACTTTATCAATTTACATATTAATTTTTCTAAATTCTTTTTTTGATGGTTTTACGAATCCAGTGAAAAATTCAATGATTCCTTTAATTGAAAAAGAAAATATGATTGCTCCATCAAATGCTAAAATGAATACGATGAATAACACTATTCAAGTTGGTGGCTGGGCTATTGGCGGAATTTTATTAGCTTATATAGGTTATATTAATATAATCTTTTTCACAATTTCTCTATATATTATTTCACTTATATTTATTTTAAAATTAACTGGGATTAATGAACAGAAAGAAGAAAAAAATTCAATATTAAATTCATTTAAAAATATGTTAAAAACAAATCTTTCAAATAAACTTAGTTTATTTTTTAACTTATCAACTTTTGTAGAATCATTTGCGCATAGTGTATGGATAGCTGCAATATTGTTAGTATATATACAAAGTTTCTTAAATCTAAATGTAATTTGGTTTGGTTTTATAAATTCCCTATTCTTTAGTGGTATGATTATTTCAGGAATTTTAGTTAATTTTAAATATGATATTTTCGAAAGAAAATCTTCTTTTATTATTATTTACCTTCCAATAATAATAAGTATATTAAATGCATCATTTGCAATACATAAACTTATTATCATTGCCTTAATATGCTCGTTTTTATATGGTTTTTTTAACGAAATCAGAACAATAATTTTGAATTCTAAACTTCAAAAAGATTTAAAATCAGAAGATATAACACAAACTTATATATTAAATAATATGGTATATAGTTTTAGTTTTGCTTTAAGTACATTAATAATTTCTTATATTGTTGATCATAGTAGTGTTATATACTCTTTTATTATTGGCGGATTATCATATTCACTTGTATGGCTTTTAGGTATATTTTTCAAAAAAACTCTTGTTTAATATGATTTGCTTGGGCAATAATGATTAAATAACATATTCATTTTATGTATAACAAATAGTATACATATTCGCTGATTATCAGAGTATAATCTACATAAAAACCTTCACTACAGACACAGATTGGGATTTGACATGTTAATGAATCCTTATTCTCGTTAGATGTATTATAAAATCATAAAGGTTGGAAATGCAAAATTATTCTATAGTTTGCTTTTACCAACTTCTTGTTTATTCTTTAATTAATATTTATAACAACTCTTTCCCCATTCTGAGGTTGGTATTCCCAAGCATCAGAAATATCGTTGAAATCAAATTCTTTTATGGGAACAGAGATGTTATCATTATCTAATAACTTAAATACAACATCCTCAGCTTTTTTTAAAGTATCTTGATTATAATAATGAACAAAACCTACTATCTCGACCCCAGAAGTACGTATAGAAGTAGCATCGATAGATATTCTCTTTCCTGCTGATTGTCCAACTTGAAATAGCTTAGTTACTGTTGAAAAATCAAAAGACTCTGGTATTAGGCTATCTAAAATTAATTCAGTAGGTTCACCCCATAAATAATCAATTATCAAATGAGGACGATTATTTTTAATTGATTTTGCTAGTAAGTTCTTTTCTTCTGTTAAATTAAAAACTTTATCTGCACCTAATGATAATAATTTATTAAGTGTTTCTTTGTTTCGTCCTGTAGCAATAATAGTTTTTGCGCCTAAATGTTTAGCAATTTGTACAGCAATTTGTCCCGCAAATCCAGTTGCTCCATTGATTAAAACAACCTTTTCTTTAAGAGTTTCTTTTGAAGCCACTAATGGTATTGCAGAAGTCATAGCTGATTTTGGTACTGTAGCTATTTTTTTAAAATCAGTTTTTTCAGAAATATACGTTAGATTTTTATCAGAAACATAAGCAAATTCAGCAAGTGATCCATAAGGAGGTTGTAAATTAGAAAAAGAAACAGTCTCCCCTGTATCAAGTTTACCAATGCCGCTCAAACCGGGAATAAAGGGTTTAATTTCAGTAAATTGACTACTTGTATAATGTTGTCCAGAAAATATTAATTTATCTACATTTTCTAAAGCTACTTTTGAAACGTTAACTTTTACTAACTCATTATTATTTTGCGGTTCAGGGAATGTTCCGATTTCTGGTATGCTATTTGTATTTTCCATAATGGCTGCTTTCATAAAAAACCTTCCTTTCTTGATATTGTCATTTTGAAACATTCTACTATTTTTAGAATATAAATACATATAATCAAAAATATATTGGTTTGAATAAAGAAAAAAACGAAAAATAACATATATATTAAAATTGATTTTATAAGGAAACTAAAAATAATTGCAAAAACAGATTAAGTTTTAGTAGTGAAAAATTAGGTTTAAAAGGTGAGATAAAATATGAAAAATATTAAAATTATATTTGTGCTAGCTTTCGCTACTATTATCTACTTTTATTTTCTTAATACCAAACCAATTAATATACGGACCTAATATAGCTAGAAGTGCGGAAAAAACGATACCTAGCAAATTGAATATAGCCCATGGTCCATATTCAACAGTACTAACACCCAATGTAGTAGCCATATAAACAGCAGCACTGGTCCATGGAAAAGCTGCTTCTGGTATTGCTCCAGAATCTTCCATGCTTCGTGATAAATTCAATTGATGTAATCCCTGTTTAGTATATTGCTTACTAAAAAGATCCTTCATTAAAAAGAAAGTTACTGTACCATTGCCTGTTGATAAAATAATTGCTAATCCAGAAGCAAGAGAAACAAGTATTGTACTTGTTGCTGTTTTTATTAAACTTAAAACTCTAGCTATTACAACTTTTAAAACTTTAGATGCTTCTATAGCCGCCGCAAAGAAAAAAGCACAAAACAAAGTTAAAATAGTACTGCCCATGCTAGTAATACCTCCAGCATTTAAAATTTCAATGACAGTGTTATTGATACTACTTTTTTCAAAGTTCGGTATAACATTGGATAACATGTTTGGATTAAACCCTTCAATACCAGCTTCTATAACCATTTTTAGTGGATAATGCTGCATAGTTAAAGAGATTACCATAGCTGAGACAGCAGATAAAAACAAGACAATTAAAACATGCTTTTTCATAAGCGAACCAATCAGTATGATTAAAGGTGGAATAAGTAGAATTAAATTCATATCAAATAATTGATGGAGATTAGAATCAATTTCGTTAACATTCCCTAGTTCAGTATTTTTAGGATTTATTTTCAATCCTGCTAAAAAAAATATAGTAATAGATATTATCATTGAAGGTATTGTTGTATATAGTAAATGTCGAATGTGTTGATAAACATCAACTTCTGAAACTAGCGAAGCCATAATAACAGTGTCCGACAAGGGGGATAATTTATCTCCAAAGTAAGCGCCTGATACTATTGCACCTGCTGTTATTGCAAGGTTAATATCCATAGCTGATGCTACTCCCATAACAGCAATACCTATAGTCCCCACAGAAGAAAAAGAACTCCCCATACATAAAGATACAATCGCGGCTGCAATAAAAGACATTAGATAAAGGTATTGGGGACTTATGATGTTTATACCAAAAGACATTAGATAAGGTATAGTCCCAGACATCATCCATGTACCAATAACTAACCCAACGCTTAATAACACTAAAAAAAGAAGTAAACCAGATTTTATCTTCTGTGACATAATTTCTATAATATTGTTCCATGTTTCTCCATGAAAAACTGCAAATATAGAGGCAACAACACCACTTAAAATTAACATAAATTGGACTTGATATTGGGCAACCATAATACCGTAGACTAAAAAGAAAGCTATTACTAATAATAATGATATTGACATAAATAAGGACGGATTCTTGATTTTTTTACTCATCTAAAATACACACCTCCTATATTTTAAAAATCAAACAAAAATGCTTCAAATCATTTTTCTTCAATTAATTCATGCATAAAATATTTCCACAATTACTGAAAGCGATTTCAGTAATGTGTAAAAATACTCACGGAGTAATATAATATATAATTGGTTGTTAGGTCAAGTTATCTAAAAGTATTATAAACTTTAACTGGTTATAACTAGTAAGGTAGGAAACAAGTTACCATCTAAGTGATAGCTTGATACACAGTATACTGTATGCCGTATTACAATAAGAGAAACATTAAAAATTTTGGAGGTAGAGAAATTTATTTGTAGAAAACATAGTCGTAGTTCATATATTTTAGGTGCCCATTATAACCAATGAATATACGTCTCTTTTCATAAAAAAACACCTCCATATAAATTCATTTTAATATGAATTCAACGAAAGTGTTTTTATTTTATTCCTATAATTTAGAGTAGCTCATCAGCATGCTGAGGGCTCTTTTTATTAAATATATAATAACATCCTATGTAGAAAAAATATAAAAGTATTATTTTTATAAATTCTTAGTGAAATAAGATTAAGACAATAGTTTAAACAAATATATCTAATATTAAAGTAAATATTAACCCACAAACACCGACAATCGTAGATAAGACTGTATAAGTTCCGAAAGCTTCTTTTAAAGTCATACCTAAAGATTCTTTAACCATCCAAAAACCAGCATCATTTACATGAGAAGCAACTGCACTACCCGCGCCTGTCGCTAACGCCACGAGTTCTAAATTGACGTCTGGAACTCCATTTAACGAAGGTATTACTAAACCAGCTGTTGTCAGAGTAGCTACGGTTCCAGATCCTAATGCTAGCCTTAAAATAGCAGCCACCACCCATGCCAATATAATTGGAGATAAATTTGCCCCATCAAAAAGCTTTGCAATATAATCTCCTACACCACCGTCAATAATAACTTGTTTGAGAGCGCCACCACCACCGATAACAAGAAGCAACATCCCCATCGAGTTAATTGCATCAGTACATGAGTCGGCTATTTGTTTTTTTGATATATTTTGCATAATCCCCATTGTATATAATGCAATAATTAAAGATATTAGCATAGCAGTTGAGGAGTTAGTTATTAATTTTAGAATATTTATAAATACATTATCTCCAAAACCCATTTGTTTTTGTAATATATCTAATAAAGCACCTATTGCCATTAATAATACCGGAAATAATGCAGTAAATAAACTCAATCTAAAAGTTGGTAATTTATTAAATTTCACATTTTCTGTAGTTGCAAATGTAGATCTTTCTAACTGCTCTTTCCCAAAAGCTGAAGGTACTATTTTTTGAGCTATTTTCGGATAATAAATACCAGAAATAATTACTGTAGGTATAGCTACAATAATACCGTATACTAAGACTATTCCAATATTAGCTCCGTATTCTGCTGAAACAGCTATAGGGCCAGGATGAGGTGGTAAAAAAGCATGAGTAGCTAGTGCTGCTGTAACCATTGCTAACCCTAATTTTACAACTGAAATTTTAAGTTCTTTTGCTATTGAAATAATAATTGGGATAAGTAATACAATAGCTACTTCAAGAAACAATGCTATACCGACGATAAATGATGCTAATAATACAGCCCACTGTATTCTTTTTTCTCCAAATTTATTAATTAGAGTGTGAGCAATCTGATGTGCACCACCTGAATTAGCAATTAATTTGCCTAACATTGCTCCCATTCCAAAAATTAAAGCTATATGTCCTAATGTTCCTCCAAGACCAGATTCTATAGACTCTACTACTTTATTTAAAGGCATTCCCAGCATAATTGCTACAATAAAAGACGTAATTATTAAAGATACAAAAGTATTTAGTTTAAATACCATAATCATGATTAATAATAAAATAATACCTATTAATATTATTATTAGGGGCATATTCTCCCTCCTTTGTAAGCGCTTTACTAAAATGTTAAAAAATAAAGGAGTTTAAACTCCTTTATTTAATTGTTTATTTACTATTTACAAAACTTTCTGCATATTCTGCTGCTACTTTAATACATTCTTCCATACTAATACTTTCAGCTATATTCTGACCCGCTATATCAAATGCAGTCCCATGATCAACAGAAGTTCTTAGGAATGGTAATCCATTGGTAATAGAAACAGTCATATGGAAATCTGTCATTTTCGCTGCTATATGACCTTGGTCATGGTAAAGAGATAAAACAGCATCGTATTTACCATTTAATGCTTGATAGAATACTGAGTCAGCTGGAACAGGACCAACTACATCAATTCCATCTTTTTTCGCCATTTCAATACCAGGTTTTATTTCGTTGACTTCTTCCATACCAAATAAACCACCTTCGCCACTATGAGGGTTTAGACCTGCAACTGCAAATTTTTTGCTATCTAGTCCTAGTCTTTCTAAGGCTTTATCACATCTTAATAGATAATCATGAACTCTTTCCTTAGTCATTTGATTTATAGCATCTTTCAATGATAGATGACGAGTTAAGAAGAAAATTCTCATACCTTTTACTTCGAACATTGTTAATGGATCTTCAGACTCTGATAAAGCTTCTAACATTTCTGTGTGACCAATATAAGGAACTTTTGCTGCTTTTAGAGATTCTTTATTAATTGGCGTTGTTGCAAGCGCACTAACTTTTTTATCCATTGCTAATTCTACTGATTTTTTAATATATTCGTATGCTGCTTCACCACATTTTGCTGAAACTTCACCATATTTTAAATTTTCTGCATCAATGTTATTAAGGTCTATAACATCTATTGTTCCTAGCTTATAAATACCGTTTTCAGGATTATCTATATTATTAATCTCAACATCGGATTTAGTAATGTTTACTGCTTTTTGAATTACATCTAAATCTCCTACAATAACTGGCTTACAGACATCGTAAATTTCTTTGTTTGTAAGTGATTTTACTGCGATTTCTGGTCCGATACCTGCTGCGTCTCCCATAGGAATTGCTATAATTTGTCTGTTATTCATAATAAATCTCCTCCTAGTATTTGTTTTCTAAATATTTTACTGCTGTGTATATAGCGTCAATTTCTCCAGCGGTCCCCCCTTTTGTGATTACTGGTAAGCCATCAAAATATCCTCCAGTAAAAATTCCATAAGATACTAATGGCAATACCTCATCTTTTAACTGAATACCTTCAGTTTGTCCTACAGAACAAATAGATGCTGTCACGTCCCCTCCACTTGAAAAACAACCAACAATTTCATCTGTGCCTTCTAATATTAACCTAGTTATTTTTGCTAAACCGTCTGATATACGTTTAGCAAAATAATCTTGAGATCGATTGTATTTTTGTGATAAATATTTTAAATTGACAACTTCATTATTTGGATGATCAGTAGTGACTAATATGATATTTTGATTTAATAATTCTTTCATAACATTTTCTGTAGCTCTGTTAACTTCTTTTTCCCATTGTTCCTCATGTGTTGTTGCTAATTCTTTTGAATCTACAAACACTCTTGCTACATCTCTTTTTTCTTGTAAATATTCAAGCTGTTTTCGGCTATTAATCGTTATACTACCTACTGTTAAAAGAAGTTTTTTACGCTTTTGATTCTTTATAGCAAACGATTTAATATAAGCTTCAGTCAGCGGTCCTGGGTCAGCTGGTACCAATGTCTTATGGTTAACTAATACCATAGCTCTGGCAATTACTTCTATATTTTCACTGGTCATTGCATCAACTATGATTATTCTACCGCCATTATCTATATGGTAATTCATTTGTTCTTTTAAATTCTTTTCTCCTTTTAAAACATCTGATAATGATATATGTGCAACTTTATTTTCAGTTTGCTGACCGATGAGCTCTGGTACATAAGATGTCGTTATAGGCTTCACTGGATCTTTACTAACATCTGATAATTCGACTGGTACGTTATTTAATAATAAATACCCACCAACCATTTGTCTGTTAGATTCTGGATAAGTCGGTACTAAAATAACTACTGCGTCATCACCTAATGATTGTAAAATTTCATCTATTTCAACTCCTATATTTCCTCTAACAGTACTATCAATACGTTTACAGAGTATGTCGACATCCCATTCATTTAAATTTTTTATTACTGTATTAATTCTATTTTTGGCAACACTCTCTTCAGAATATCTTGAATCTGTATTTATAACTGTCGCATTAATCAATTTATCAGAAGGTAAATTATTGTAATTAATTATAGTTGCTACATTGAAACCTAAATTATTAAGTTTAACTCCAGTACCATTTCCCCCTGTCAAATCGTCAGCTATCACTCCTATTTTCATTTTTCTCCCCCCTTAATATTAATCAGTTATAATTTCATTGATTTCGTCTAACTCACACACTTTAAATAAAGCTTTGTTACCGTATTTACTTTTGTCAGTTACTAAAATAACTTCTTTAGATGATTGCATCATAGCAATTTTTACTTGTGCTTTTTCAATACTTGGAGCAGTGATTCCATATTCTTCATCTACTGCGTGGGCTCCTAAAAAGAATAAATCTGCATTTAATTTTTTAATCAAATCAAAAGTTAATGTTCCTAGTATAGATCCCGTATTATTTTGCAAATGGCCACCAAGCACAATTACATCAATATTAGAATCCATTAATACATTCGCTATAGAGATATCATTTGTTATGACTGTTAAGTTAAGATCCAAACTTAAAATCTTTTTAGATATTTCTAAAGTTGTGGTTCCAGAATCTAAAAATATAATATGATTATTTTCAATTTTTTCAACTGCTTTTTCAGCAATCATTCTTTTTTGAAGCACATTTTTAACTTTCTTATCTTTATAAGAGATTTCATTGCTAATAGTTTGAACAGGGATAGCCCCTCCAAATGTTCTAACTAATTCTCCGTTAGTTTCTAACTTTTCAAGATCTCGCCTAACTGTCATCTCTGAAACATTTAATTCATTTGCTAACATTTCTACTTCAACTTTTTTTTGTTGGTCTAATTTCTCTAAAATGTGCATGTGTCTGTTTATTTGTTTCATCTTATCCTCTTTTCTGTTCTAAATAAACATCTTTAATTCATATTATGTTATAAAAGAACAATATTGTCAATATTTAATGTTCATTTATAACAATTTTTTAAAAATGTAAAATTGTTAAGTATTGTTAGATCAAATTTTTGAAATGAAAATATTAATTAATTAACAAATCAAAATATGATTCTGGTTTTAAAGATGTATGTATATATGTTGTATATTCTCTTTGGCAATAATACATCTTTGTTTATAATAGTTATTGAGATTGACTTTAAAAGAACACTAAAAATATTTGCTAAAGCAGATTGGTTTTTGTAGTGAAAATTCAGGTTTAAGAGGTGAAGTAACACATGATAAAAACAGAGGAGTATTCCTCCTAAATGTAAAAAGCCGATTAAAATTTAGGAGGAAATTATAAATGACTTTTAATATTATTAATTTAGATACATGGGATAGAAAAGAATATTTCAATCATTATTTTCATCAACAAACTAGTTATAGTATTACTAAAGAAATTGATATTACTTTGTTTAAAAAAGTGATAAAAAAGAAAGGATATAAACTTTATCCTGCTTTGATTTATGTAATTATGAGTATTGTAAATAATAATATAGTATTTAGAACAGGGATTAATAGTGAAGGTAAATTGGGTTATTGGGATAAGTTAGATCCATTATATACAGTTTTTAATAAAGAAAGCGAAAAATTTTCTAATATTTGGACTGAATCAAATGATGATTTTAATTCTTTTCGTAATAGTTATGAAAATGATTTGTTAAAATATAAAGATAAAAATGAAATGTTTCCTAAAAAACCAGTACCCGAAAATACTGTTCCAATTTCAATGATTCCTTGGATTGATTTTAGTTCATTTAATTTAAATATTGGTAACAATAGTAACTTTCTATTACCGATTATTACGTTAGGTAAATTTTATAGTAAACATGATGAAATTTACTTACCAGTTTCTTTGCAACTTCATCATTCAGTATGTGATGGTTATCATGCTTCACTATTTTTGAATGAATTTCAAGATATAATTGATAATGTAAATGAGTGGATTTAGATTAGAAAAATTAATAGAAATTCACTTTTATCTCGAGTCTCTCATAGCTTTAAGACCTACCAATTTCGAGCAACATTAATCCACACTAAAAAATCCCCTTACTACCGCAAATAGTAAGGGGATTTGGTGCATACATGCCTGATAATCTTTGTTAAATAGATTATAACATTATAGCGATTGAAAATATAAAATGAGATTTTACTGACGCTTATATCTCCAAAATTTAAGTATTATACTATCTCAAAAAAACTCTTTTTTAAGATCACTTTTTTATTGTTTTAAAACAGTATGCTAAATTTCGATTTTGGTGTAAAGTAACAATTAAAGGTGATAATAACTCTATTTTACCAATGATTTTATTATATTTATTTGAGAAAGGTAGTAATTTAATGAGTATTGAACAATTATTAAGTAATGATCTGCAATTATCTAATTATCAAATTCAATCACTTAAGATTCTTTCTTATAAACAAGAAGAGATTATTCAATATTTATCCCGATTAGAAAGTAATTACCCTTATATTCAATATAAATCTAATAATAGCGATAATACTATGTCTATGGATGATTATAGATGGGCTAATAATAATATAAGAGAAGATTTAATCGAACAACTTTTAGATTATAATTTAAATAGTAAAAATTTTAGTGTTGCTAAATTTATAATTTTAAATCTTGATAATAAAGGTTTTTTTGACATAGATCAAAAGTTATTCTGTGATCAGCAAAATATTGATTTCGAAGAGTTTATATCAATTAAAGAGATTATACAAAATTTATTACCTATTGGTTGTGCTAGCAAAGATACTTTTGATTTCATCTCATTTCAATTGCAAAAAAAAGGGTTATGGGATAGTTGTTTATTCGATTTATTTCGAAATCATCTTAATGATATCGCTAATCAAAATTTTACTTTTCTTGATAATCACGATATATCAAACGAATCATTTACAAATTATTTAACTTATATCAAAGAGCAAGAAATTTTCCCTTATCTTGAATCTAATACTCCACAAAATGTTATTCCGGAAGCATATATAACCATAAATAATAATGGATTTAAAATTAAAATGAATGATGATTATATCAATGCTTTATCACTAGATGAAAGTGTTCCTATTCACGATGAAATATATAAGCAAAATGAAAATAAATTTAATCATTTAAAAACTATGCTCTCTAAACGTTCTGAAACTCTATATAAAATAATTCATATGATTATTACTTTCCAATATGAAGGTCTCTTGTCTAATAATCAATTAAAATATCGACCATTAACTCAGAACATGATTGCAGAAGGTGTTAATCTTCACCCTTCTACTATTAGTCGTGGCGTTCAATCGTGCTATATACATATAAATAATAATTTATATAGTTTATCCGATTTATTAGTTCGACCACACAATTCAAACATTTCAACTAATTATGTGAAACATATGATTAAACATATAATAAAAAACGAACCTTTTAAACAACCTTTTTCCGATGAAACGCTTGTCTCTTATTTGAAAGAGCAAGATATTTCAATATCTAGAAGAACTGTTGCTAAATATCGTAATGAGTTACAAATAAAAAACTGTAATCAACGTAAAAAACTATACAAAGAAAAAAATTAAAAGAATAGGAGGACAATTCCTCCTATTCTTTTATAATTTTACCCATACAAATTTAACTTCAGTATAATTGTCTAATGCATAAGTGCCCATTTCTCTACCAATACCTGATTGTTTGTAACCACCAAATGCTGCAGCTGGATCTTCTAAATTATAATCATTTATCCAAACTGTCCCTGCCTCTAATTGGTTTGTAACATTTATTGCTCTTTGAATATCTTTTGTCCATACTGCTGCAGCTAGACCATATTCACTAGCGTTAGCTCTTTCTACTACTTCTTCTTCTGTTTCAAATGGCAATATACATGCCACAGGTCCAATAATTTCTTCTTGAACAATACGCATATCATCTGTTAAATCTGTAAACACAGTAGGCGGTACAAAATATCCTTTATTGTCTTTTAAAGTTTGTTGATAAGCTATATTTCCGCCTTCTTTAACACCTATGTCTATATAATCTTGAACACGTTGCTGTTGTTTACGTGAAATTAACGGTCCCATATCGATACCTTTTTCAGTACCTACTCCGATTTTAATCTTTTTAGTTTGTTCAATGAATTTTTCTATAAACTCTTCATAAATCGAAGACTGAACAAATATTCTTGTACCTGCACTACAATTTTGACCATGGTTATACATGACCCCATCAACTGCAGTAATTGCCGCTTCAGACAAGTCAGCATCCTCAAATATAATATTGGCTGATTTACCACCTAATTCTAATGTAATGTTTTTGACTGTATCTGCAGCTTTTTTCATTATTTCTTTACCTGTTACCGTAGAGCCTGTAAAAGCGATTTTACGTATTTTAGGATGAGTTGAAATCGCTTCTCCTGTTACTGTGCCTCTTCCTGGAACCACATTAACAACACCTTCTGGAATACCAGCTTCTTTAATTAATTCCGCAGCATACAATAATGATAAAGGCGTTTGTTCTGCAGGTTTTATTAAAATTGTACAACCTGTTGCGAGTGCAGCTCCCATCTTCCAGGAAGCCATGTTTAACGGAAAGTTCCAAGGAATGATTTGACCTACGACTCCAATAGGTTCATGTACTGAATAATTAAAGTATTCAGGGCTGATAGGCGTTGTTTGTCCTAATACTTTTGTAGCCCATCCAGCATAATATCTAAATTGATTAATTGCTCCTGGTATATCGTCTGTAAGTGCAATTTCATATGATTTACCATTGTCTAAAGCTTCTAAATAAGCTAGCTCTTCTTTGTTTTCTTCTAATAAATCTGTGAATTTTATAATAAGATCACTACGCTCTTGTGCAGATAATTGACTCCACTCACCTTTAAAAGCTTTTTCAGCACATTGTACTGCATAATCAATGTCCTCAGTTCCCGCTTCTGCAACTCGTGTAATAATTGTATCGTCGGCTGGGTTATATACTTCAAAGCTATCACCACTTTTACTACTCACATATTCATTATTAATAAATAATCCTATATCGTTATTAATAAAAGTTTTTACCTTTTCTGGCATCTCTATTTTATTTGTCATAGTATTCCTCCTAATTTAAAGTTGTCATAATTTTTTTCAATTTATTAATTTCTTCTTCCTTTAAACTCCTTCTTGGCGGTCGACTAGGTCCCCCATTTAAACCTTTAATTTCCATTCCTGCTTTGACAATTTGTACATACTTCCCACTATCTTCTATAAATTGTAATAAAGGTAATAATTTTTTATAAATTTCATGCGCTTCTTCAAATTCTTTTGATTGTATTTTTTCATATAATTGTTTAGCTAAATTTGGTGCTAAATTTCCTGCAACTGAGACCCATCCTTTTGCACCCATTACAAAAGATTCAAATGCTAAATCATCACTACCACAGAATAATGTTAAATTGTCACCTGTCGCGTAATGTATATCTCTTAATTTTTGAATAGAGCCACTAGACTCTTTCAAATGAGTAATGTTTTTCACATTGTTACCTAAATCAATTAATGTATCTTGACTGATATCTATTCCTGAAGTGAAAGGATTATTATAAATCATCACTGGCAAAGAGGTACTATCAGCAATATCTTTAAATTGATGATAAACTTCTTCATCTGTAGGATGAGCATAATATGAATTAATAACTAAAACGCCATCTGCGCCCAATTTTTCGGCAGTTTGTGTTAAACGAATAGCGTCATTCGTATACTCACTAGCTGTACCAACAATAATAGGAAACTCGCCATTCACAGCGGACACAACTGTTTTAATGATTTCTTCTTTTTCTTCTTCTGTTAGTGATACAAATTCTCCTGTACTTCCATTTATTATTAGACCGGAAACTTTTTGTTTAATAAAATAATTAATATTTTCTTTTAAACCTTCATAATTCACTTCATAATTTTCTTTCATTGGTGTCACAATAACTGGATATACCCCTTTAAAATTTTTCATTTCTCATTTCTCCTTTATTCTTATTTTATGAACTAACAATATTTTTATTCTTATCTTTATTGGCTAAACCATTTTCTGTCTCCATGTTTTCTTCGTTATAATATTCATCTGACTTCCACATGAAAATTCCTTTAAATCCATAAATAATCGAAATAATAATAACTACAATTGGATACCACAAGAAAGGCACGTAATGTATAGTAGAAACACCTAAAGTGGTAGCCATAAATACGCCACCATCAGACCACGGTACCATTGGTGTAGTTACTGTTCCTCCAGCTTCTGTATTTCTAGATAATACTGTTCGCTTAATCTTTAACTTATCATAATTTTTTTCTGTCATTTTTGTTGCTGTAAGTAGAGATACATATGCAGCACCACCAAAGACGTTTCCAAATATACCGGCTAACAGCGTAGTTACAGTTAAACGACCCGGGTCAGAAGCCCATTTACTAAACATATCACTTATTTTTTGAGTAACACCTATCGCTTCCATTACCCTCCTATACCTAAAGCGATTATTACAAGCAATACTGTTTCCAACATGAAAGTAATGCCTCCACGGTTTAACAAATTATCGATAAATGGTACGCCTGAGGAAATATCGTTACCTCTATATAATATTTTGATACTTTCAACAAAAGGAATGCCTTGGAACCAAACAGCCCATATTGCACCTAGTAAACTCCCGAATAATATTACTGGCACAGAAGGTATCTTTAATGCTAGTAGCACTATAACAACGATTAATGGGATTACCATCCACCATGAAATGTTAAATTGGTCATTTAATTGACCCATGGCTTTTTCTGCTTGCGCCAAACTTCCGTCTTTACTTTTTATCGTCAAGTTAGTGATTCCAAAAAGTATTAAAGTAATAATTATGCTTGGAATAGATACAAATGACATAGACTTGATATGATCAAACAAGTCGACTTTAGATAAAGACGCTGTCATAACTGTTGTATCAGATAACGGAGACATTTTATCTCCTACATAACATCCAGAAATAACTGCTCCAGCCACAAGTGCTAATGGTAAACCAAAGCTTGTTCCTACACCGATCATCGCAATACCCGCTGTTCCTGCTGAACCAAAAGAGGTTCCAGTCGCTAACGAAGTCACCATACATATGATAAATGCTGTCACAAGAAAGAATGTTGGATTTATAATATGTAATCCCGCATAAATAATACTTGGCACAATACCACTGGCAATCCATGTACCAATTAATGCACCAATTGAAATCATTACCAGTATTGCTTCCATCCCTTCATATATTCCTTTACAAAGCCCTGCCTGAAGTTGATTATATGAATGCCCTATTTTTAGACCTACCGGGATTATGATGAACCATATTAGTAATAATGCTAGCTGAATAGGTAATTCTAAATAAATCACTACTACAAACATGGTTATCATGAATGCTATAAGAATAAATAAAATTTCTTTTCCTGTCGGTAATCTGTAATTGTTATCCATTTTTTCCCCACCCTTTTGTTAACGCTTATTGTAAAATGAAGCCTTTTTTAAACGGATCTGTATCAGACATATAAAATTGGCTAGAACTAAGTAATGATCCTTCTAATATGAATTTTTCATTTTGAATTTTTATACGTTGCTTTGTCATTGTTAATAAACTGGTTATATTATTATGTCGATGATAGATGATAGAATACGCTGCTGTATCGGGTAGTCTCACAATTTCGTCTTTATGCATAACTAACACACGATGCGTTTCACTATCAAAATATATATAATTATCAACATTATTGTATTGATATATTTTTTGGTAAGAATTATATAAGTCTAAGATGTTTTGTATTGTCATGGATTTTAAATCAATTGTTTTGATAAACCCATAACTTGTATTATCAACTTTATAAATATCCATCTCCTTAGTCTCTTTCAACAATTTTACTGATGATACCGTAACTTCCATATGCTTATCTTTGTTTGAAGTCCCTGTATATAAACCATTAATTTCAATATCAAAATTCATACCTTTGTATGCTGTGTTCTGTAACATAAATATAGTTGCTTGAAAAATTGCATGATGTTGTACTGAATGTCCTAACGGCTGAAACGTCACCACTTTACATTTGTCACCAATTATTGTATAAACACAAAATAATAAATAAGGGTGCCCTCGAGGTTCGGTGTATATCGCTGATAACTTTGAAATATGCCGTTCTTTCCAATCTGTGTTTAATACTTGATCTTTAGAAGTTTTAAGTTCTTCAAAAGGAACAAACCTAAAGAGACCACCTCCAATTTCACAATCATAACTCGTACATAATAATTGAGTATCCATCATTTATCCCCCCTATGTTAATTTAATGGTGGTATGAATAAGTAATTATCTTCGGTCGTTTTTTGATTATAATAAAAATCATGACGCCCCATCGGCCAAGCTCTTCCTGAAATGTTAATATCCACATATTCGTATCCATTCACATTTGTATTAGCTAACACCGTCCCTTTAAAAACAGACCCTATAATACTTTCATGTAAAAACACATTTCCTTTTTCTAGTTCACCTTTATAAACTAATGTAGCTATTTTAGCTGAAGTCCCTGTTCCACATGGAGACCTATCAATGCCGCCTGGGGGCACCACAACAGTATTTTTATAATTAACATCTTTATTGACTACTTTTTTAGAAGAAAATTCAATATGTGTTAACCCTTGTATAAATGGTTTTTCAGGATGTTGAACATTGTATGTTTTATTAATTTCATTTCTAACTTCAATAGCTTTCTCAACAATATACTTACTATTTTCAGGTGCTAATTCAATATTTAATCGATCAGCGTCTATAATGCCATAAAAATTCCCACCATAACTGATGTCTACAGAAAATTCTCCTAGAACCTCATGTTCTACATTTACCGTTTTTAAATAAAAACTTGGAACATTTGTAAAACTCACTTCTTGAACTTCTCCATCTTGAATCTTTGTTTCTGTTTTTACTAAACCAGCTGGCGTATCAATATTAATTTTTGTAATTGGTTCATTTTTTTCAACATAGCCTAGTTCAATAAGTGCAGTACAAAAACCAATAGTGTCATGTCCACACATAGGAAGGTATCCACCTGTTTCTATATAAATTGCTCCAAAATCAGCTTCATCGTTACATGGGTCTACCATAACTACCCCACTCATTACTTCATGACCTATAGGTTCGTTCATTAAAAACCTACGATAATGGTCATAATGTAATTTCATATATTGCATTTTTTCTGCTACTGTATTTCCTATCATTTCAGGCATACCGCTTAAAATCGTACGCGTTGGGTTGCCTCCGGTATGTGTATCGAATGTTGAAAATAAACGATCATATTTCATAATTAGGCCTCCTTGAAACGGTTCACTGATAGAGGGGAAATATCAATTTCTGTTTCTTTTCCTGAAATGAGTTGTTCTATAAATAAACCTGTTATTGATGATAATCCAATACCATCTCCTTCATGTCCTGCAGCAACATAAAAGCCCTCAACGTCTGTTTCACCGACAATTGGTAAATGGTCTTCTGTAAAAGGTCTTAATCCACAATAAGTTCTAATCAAATTCATGTCTTTTAATTTAGGATAAAAATGAATTGCTCTTTGTGCGATTAACCGATTAACTTTTGAACTAACTTTTTTATCATATCCTTTAAATTCTCTACTTGATCCAATAAGGAAATTTTGGCTTTCAGTAGGTTCAAATACTAAAGCAATTCCATAGTCTTTCATCTCTTTAGATACTTGTCTCTCCCCTTCAAATTTGGACATCAAATATCCAAACTCCATTACTTTTCTTAGTCCCATTGTTTCATTTCTAGATGCTACTAATATCTGACCTTTTCTTGGATAAATAGGTATATCAATATTTAGCATTTTTCCTATTTGAGGAGCATATATACCACATGCGTTAACAACTTTATTTGCATAAAAATAGTAATTAGTAGTTTCAACAAGAAACATTTCATTATCCTTGTTCACATTATTTACATGTTCATATTCGTATACTTTCAATCCATATTGCTTAGCAGATTCAACAAAACTGTACGTTAGCATATAAGGATTAACCGTCGAATCTGTTGTACATTCTAAGCCTCCGAGTATATGGTCAGAAAAATACTTTGATTCATTTTTAATATCTTGCTTATTTAACATCTTAAAATCTAAACCATAATCACATTGTTGTTGCACCCATTGTTCTGCAGCTTGCATTTCTTCATCATTTTCACAGACCAATATACTTCCAGGTCTGCGATATTCAAAAGGTAAAATTAATTCTTTACTCAATTCATGAATCAATTTTTGACTGAGTAACGTCATTTGACTATCAAACCCTGGTGTTTTATCAATCGCTAAAATATTTCCATCACAATGCGAAGAAGTTAAAGAAGCAATTTCTTTACTTTCAACTAAGCCAACATCATAACCAGATTTTGATAAAAAATAACTAATACTTGCCCCTATAATGCCACCACCAATTATGAGGACCTCATGATTTATAGTATTCAAAATTTCCACCCCCTTACTAATTCATAAGCAACTTATATGCCAATAATGAAATTTTAAAATCGTTGTAAAGCGCTTTCATAAGTGTTAAGTTTTATATAATATTTATGACTTTTTTTACATAGGGGGGCTAAAATGAATAATTTAGAGTTAGAGTCATTAGTTGAAGTATTAATTAATATCAACCATCAAAGCTATACAATTGTTGATAAAGACGGCCGGGTAGTTTATTGGAGTAAGGAAGCATCTAACATATTTCAAATTTCAAACGAAGATATTATAGGGAAACCAATTAGCCAATTTTTTAAAAAGAAAGATTTAGTTATTTTAGAAACTTTGAAAAAAGCTAAACCTTATCAAAAAAAAGAACATTACGCTGGTAATGATAAGTATGTAGATATCATTTCAAAGCCTATAATTGCTAATAATGAGGTTGTTGGAGCAATTGTTACGGAATTAGATGTAAGCGATCAAGTTCATAACCGTAATAGAATAAAACAATTTGAAAATCAAATTTCAATACTAGAAAATCAAATTTCAGAATACAATAATCATGACGCCTTTAGTTCTATAATCGGTAATAGTAGCAATATGACCCGTGTAAAATATTTAATAAAAAAAGCAGCACAATCCGAAGTTAATACATTGATTACTGGCGAAAGTGGTGTTGGAAAAGAATTATTTTCACGCAGTATACATGATTTCAGTAAACGATTTAAACAATCGTTTGTAACAGTTAATTGTGGAACTATACCAAATAATCTTTTCGAAAGTGAAATGTTTGGATATGAAAAAGGCGCTTTTAGCGGTGCTGATCAAAAAGGAAAAGAAGGGTTGATTGAAAGAGCTCATAAAGGCACACTTTTTCTTGATGAAATAGCTGACATGCCTCTCGAAATGCAAGTTAAATTACTCAGAGTAATTCAAGAGAAAAAGTTTTATCGTGTGGGTAGCACTAAAGAACGTTCTATTGATATACGTATAGTTGCAGCTACAAATAAAAATTTAATGGAAGAAGTTCAAAAAGGAAACTTTAGAGAAGATTTATTTTATAGACTTAACGTAGTAAATATCGAAATCCCCCCTTTACGTGATAGAAAAGAAGATATAGAAACATTATCATATCACTTCTATCAACTAGCTAAACAAAATTATGAAATCAAACTGCACCCTATTCCGCTAACTTTAATGCAAAAATTTAAAAATTACTATTGGCATGGGAACGTCCGTGAATTAAGAAATATAATCGAGAGATTAGTTATTTTTTCAGAAGATGGTTTAATACAAGAAAGTATCTTTGATGATTATATTAACTTTAAAAATACTAATAATCCAGAAGTTATAAAAACAGGTAGTAGTCTATCAGAACAATTACGATACCACGAAGGTCAAATTATAAAAAAAGTTTATGAACAATGTAATTATAATAAAAAAACGACAGCTACAAAGCTAGGTATTTCAAGACCCACATTATATTCGAAATTAAGCCTCTACAATATTACTTAATAAGTTTGGCATCAAATTTGCTATATATTTATAAAATAGTAAATGAGGTGTTACTTATGGAAGATACAATTATTTGTCGTTGTGAAAATGTAACTTTAAAACACATATTAGAAACCGTAGAAAAATATGATAGTAGCGTCAGAGAAACTAAGTTGCGTACTAGAGCAGGAATGGGATTTTGCGGTGGTAGAACATGTAAAAACCATATTGATAAAATTATAAATAAAAACAAAAAGATAAGTAATGAATTTACAACAATGAAAGTTCAACCTCCAGTACGTCCTATTACATTTGGGGAGATTGGAGATGATTACAATGACTAAACGTATTTATAACCATCCTTTATTAAAAAACATTGAAACTGAAAGCGTTGAAATATCCTTTAACCATCAACCTCTAACATGTAATATAGGCGAAAGTGTGGCAAGCTGTTTACTAGCCAATGATATACGCACCATTCGGCGTCATGAAGAGGATGGTTCTCCTAGAGGTATATTCTGTAATATCGGTCATTGCTTTGAATGTAGAGCTACTATAGATGGTAAAAGTGGTGTGAGAACTTGCCTTACACCAGTACAAGAAGGAATGTCTGTAATTAGTGGTGAACCTCTTCCTCACGATGTAAAAGAATGGAGTAAAAATCATGTTTGATGTAATAATTATTGGCGCTGGACCTGCAGGAGCTTCTGCTGCACGCATACTTATGAAAGATAAAAAAGTATTATTATTAGATGAATATTACAGGATAGGCGGAAGATTAATCGGACAACTCTATGAAGAAAATAATGGATCAATATGGAATGGATATGAAAAAGCAGAAACATTATCTGATGATTTACATCATCCTCATTTAACCGTGAAATTATCAACAAGCGTTACTGATATACAACACTTTAAAGAATACTACCGTATTAATACTACAAAAGGTAACTTTGAATCTAAATACTTAATTGTATGTACCGGCGCTCAAGAATTAACACCAGCTTTACCTGGCGCAACATTACCAGGAGTAATGACTGTAGGCGCTGCTCAAGTATTAACTAATGTTCAACGCGTTGCTCCAGGAAATAAAGGAGCAATTGTAGGTGTAAACGTCTTAAGTAGTGCTATTTTATCAGAGCTACATATGGCAAACATCGAAATAAAATCGATGTCTATTCCATACCACAATAAAATTAATACAGAGGAAGCTAAACCTCTCTCAGTATTCAACAGCATGTTGAACGTTTCACATATGGCTCCAAATATCTTCATAAAACTAGGAACAAAATTATTAAAAGCTATACCTAAAATTCAACCTCTTGCGTTTAAATTCCTTCCTCGAAAAGGAATAAAGATTTTTGATACACCTGTTTATTTTAAAAAAGCAGTTACATCTATTAATGGAAAAGAAAAAGTAGAATCAATCACCTTAAAAAACGTAGACAAGCATGGCAATATAATTTCAAATAAAGAAGAAATTGTACCTGTAGATTTTGTATGTTTGTCTGGGGGTTTAACACCTTTAACCGAGTTACTCGGGCTATTAAACGTATCATTCATCTATATAGAAAGTTTAGGTGGATATATTCCATTACACAATGATGTTATGGAAACAGAGGTGAATAACCTTTACGTTGCTGGAAATATAACAGGAATTGAAGGTGCTAAGGTAGCTATGAAACAAGGAGAAATAGCAGCTTATCAGATTTTAGGTTCTTTTGAAAAAGTAAAAGAAACTCAAAACAGTCTAGCAACTGAAAGAAAACAGGCAACAATCCAGTTTCATAATAATATTGAAAAAGGACGAGAAAGTATTCAAAATTACTGGGAGTTGTCATTACACAAAAATAGGTGATAACATTAAGGAATTGGAAAGAATTATAGGAGGTCAAACATGATTAATTACAATCAACGTATGAATACATTAACAACAAGGTTAAAACAAGAAGGTGCTGACTTAGCTATTATTATGGATCCTTCAAATATTTTCTATTTTACCGGCTTTAATTCAGATCCTCATGAACGCTTTATGGGATTAATAATTAACTTAAAGACAGAAAAATACACACTTTTTGTACCTGCATTAGATGAAAGTGCAGCTGCCGAAGCATCAGCAGTGCAAAATATTGTAACTATAAGCGATGAACAGGATCCATTTGAAATTGTCCAATCCCATATAAGCAAGGAAGGTATATCTAATATTTATCTTGAGAAAGGATATATCAATATTGCACGTTATGAAGGTTTCCAAAACATCTTCGATAAATCTTCATATCATGATATGAGTTCAATAATTAATGAACAAAGATTGATAAAATCACGTCAAGAAATCGAATACTTACAAGAAGCTGTTGATATTATTGAGAAAGTATTATCAGAAGGTATTAAAAAAGTTAAAGTTGGCATGACTGAGTTAGAACTTACAGGGGAATTAGAATTATTAATGAAAAAATACGGCGCAATTGGACCTTCATTTTCGACTACTGTGTTATCAGGTGAAAAAGCTGCTTTACCACATGGTTCTCCTGGTGAAAGACAATTTAAAAATGGTGATTTCTTACTTATCGATTTTGGTGTAATCACACAAAAAGGTTACTGTTCTGATATGACACGTACCTTTATTATTGGTGAAGCAGACGAAAAGCAAAAGAGCATTTATAATATTGTTAAAGATTCTAATCAAGCGGCTCTCGATTTGGTTAAATCAGGAGTGCCTTTGAAAGAATTCGATATTGCTGCACGTGAAGTCATTAAACAGAATGGCTATGATGAATATTTTAATAATCGCGTTGGTCATGGTTTAGGTATAGAAGTACACGAAGCCCCATCAATCCATGAACATAATGAAGCTATTGCAAAAGCTGGATTATTCTTTACAATCGAACCAGGAATTTACATCCCTGACTATGGCGGTGTTCGTATTGAAGACGAAGTATATATTAATGAAAATGGCGAAGCAGAAATATTAACTTCCTTCCCTAGAGACTTAAGAATATTATAAAAAGTTAAAGAAATAAAAATCCCTCACTACCACAAATAGTGAGGTTTTTTTATTGATGTATAATTGAATACTTATTTACATTAATTAAACTATAAATACTCAAATATGTTTGTTAAAATACTTAATCATCCTTCTGCATCAACATTGGGTTTTGACCCTTTAAGTGCTTTGTTAGAAGTAGCTTTAAAATACATCGCAAAAACAATTAATCCAATTAAATTAATAAACATTAAATAAAATGCTGGTGCCAAGCTACCATTTTTTAAATTACCTAGTACCGATAAGATAAATGGTGTAACCCCACCAAATATAGCTGTCCCTAAATTGTATATAATTGAAAGGAACTTCATTCGTACGTTTGTATGAGTAATTGCTGGGAGTGTTGAAGGCATTACGCCATTAAAGACAGATAGCATAATCGCGAGTAACATTACGCCTATGAAAACTGTCAATAGATGATGATTGGAGTCCATAAGAAGGAATGCTGGTATTGAAAAGCATACAAAGCTAGACAACCCAAATAACAGGACCCTTTTGTTATTGAATTTGTCACTCAATACACCGAACATAAAGATAAATGGTAACATCAATATTAATGCAATTGCATTAATAATTGTAGAATACTGAGCATCTATTCCTACATTACTTTTTAGAAATGAAGGTAAATAAGTTAAAAACATAAAATTATTCACATTTAAAAATATAACACCTACAGCCATTAAAGCTGCTTCTTTTTTATAATCTTTAAAAGCTTTTAAGATATTATTCTCTGAGTCCTCTACTTTATTTGTAAAGGACGGCGTTTCGTCTAGTTTAAGTCTTAAATAAACAACTACAAGACCAAATGGTGCTGCTAGTAAAAATGGTATTCTCCAGCCCCAAGTTTCTATTTGATTTCCAGTTAAAAAGTATAAAAGTGCCGCTACAGTTATTGCAGCTAAAGCATTACCTACCATAGTTCCCATTTCTAAACCGCTCGTAAGTTTACCCCTTTTGTTATCTGGAGAACTTTCAACAATATAAGTCATGGCGCCACTGTATTCACCACCTGTAGAAAAGGATTGCGCCATCCTCACTACTAATAACAAAATGGGTGCCCATATCCCTATCTGATCAGAAGTAGGAAGTAATCCGAGAGCTAATGTAGAGACGGACATAATAGTAATCGTAATCGTTAACACAACTTTTCTACCATGTTTATCACCAACATATCCAAATACCAATGAACCAATTGGTCGCATTAAAAACGCTATGGCAAATGTACCAAAAGTAAACATTAATTGATTTTGGCTAGCCACATCTCCGAAGAAGTTATGGCTAATATAAGTTGCTAATTGTGCATATAAAGCAAAGTCAAACCACTCAATCGCATTTCCCATAGATGTTACAACGACTTTCTTTCTTGCTCTTGAAGTTTTCACTAAGTTCTGAGATGTATCCATAATTTGCCCCTCCCTTTAAAATATTACAAATTTCTTATATTAATATTTTATAATTAGAGAATATTAGAAAACATACTGTAAACTCCCAGATGTAATAACCCGGTATCAGAATGTATTCAATAAATTCCCTTAGTATAAGGCTTTAAACGTTCATCTCTTTTTATGTATTAGATAGTAGTATTATTTCTACTGTTATAAGACACTTTATGTTTACAGCATTTTAATACCGACTTAATACGTAATCAATAGTTCCTTTGTAAAATTAAATAGTAATATATAATTTTAAAATATTATAAGTAAATTATGTTATCACAAATTTATTATGGGTAAATTGTTTTTAACAACTACGGAAAACAAGGAGACGTATATGAGTTTTAATTATCTAGATTATCCTGAAGATCAAGCTAAACTTAGTAAGTTTCAGCGTAAGGTAAAAATTGTTTCTGCTGGAGGAACGTTCCTTGATGGATTTGATTTAACAATTATAGCTGTCGCTATGCCATTGATTATTAAACAATGGAGTGTTAGTCCAATTGAGGAAAGTTTATTAACAGCTTCAGCCATTATCGGTTCCTTCATTGGTGCTGCATGGCTCGGTAAATTAACGGATACATTAGGAAGAAAGGCTATGATTACCGTTGATTTAATAGCCTTTGTATTATTTGCTGTTTTAACAGCAATAGCACCTAATGCATTATATTTAATTATATTTCGATTCTTTCTTGGTATAGGTATAGGTGCGGACTATCCTATTTCTTCCACGTTAGTGTCAGAATTTAGTTCCTCGAATAATCGAGGGCGACAAGGAACCTTTTTAGGTATGATGTGGTTTGTTGGTGCAGTTTTCGCTTATATTACTGGAATGCTTTTAGTACCATTAGGCGATGATGCATGGCGTTATATGTTTTTAGTAGGTGGATTACTTGCTGTAATCATCTTTATTTTTAGAATAGGACTGCCAGAATCACCACGTTGGTTAGCATCTAAAGGCCGTGAAGAAGAAGCACAGAATATTATTTATCAGCTTACTGGTAATAAGGTGAAAGTAGAACCTGTAGTCAATAAAAAGGTAAAAGTAAAAGAATTATTTACTGAAAAATTTAGAAAGAGAACTATTTTCGTATGTGGTTTTTGGTTTTGTTATGCTACAGCATATTATGGCATTTCCATGTATACGCCAACTATTTTAGCTTCAGTTACTGAAGGAACATTAAATCAAACATACATAGCTTCATCTATTGTAAGTATTTTAGGTTTAATCGGCGCGCTTATCGGTTCATATTTAGTTGATAGATGGGGACGAAGACCACTTCTGATAACATCATTCTTTGGATTAACAGTAGGTTTAACTATATTGACGTTAAACCCCAATCCTACTTTAATGTTCTTAGTAATTTTATTTAGTGTAGCAGTTTTATTTTCAAATATGGGTGGAGGTATTTTAAATTTTGTATATCCAACAGAGTTATTCCCAACAAATATACGTGGAACTGCATCAGGATTTGCTACATCGGTTAGCCGTATAGGATCTATTTTAGGTGTGCTTGTTTTCCCAAACTTTGTTGCATTATGGGGCAATCAAGTAGCATTAGGCTTCTTTTCTTTAATAGGTTTGGCTGGTTTCCTAATTACAATTTTTCTAGCTCCTGAAACAAAAGGTAAGAGATTAGAAGAAATCAATGATGAAAATTAATAGAAAAATGTCACGTACAAAGGAGATTATTCAAGTGGAAAAATGGATTAGTTTATGGTCTATTGGACAAGAGTATAGTTTAGAAGACATAAAGCAAATTAAAGAACATGGCTTTAACGGTGTTGAAATTTGGGCAGAACATCATTTAGCAGAGCAAGCTTTCAAGTATGCAAATGAATGTGATTTACAAATTGGCTTACATCTACCTTTTCATGATTTAAATTTAGCTACACAATATGATGAGATAGCAGCGTATACGCTAGCATTAACAAAAAAGTGGATTAAGAAACTAGCATATTATAATGGAAGTCATGCTGTTATTCATGGAGGTCAAGCAATGGCCTCTGAAGATTTGGATAAAGTCTATCCGAAAATGATTGAACGATTAAAAGAATTGAGCGACTTTTCTCTAGCCAATAATGTTGAATTACTTTTCGAGAACCAAATACCTGATGGGCTAAACTATATGCATATATTACCTTCTAATATTGAAGAATGGCTAGATGTGTTAAATAAAACAAACACTAAAGCTTGTTTAGATGTTGGGCATTTAGCTATTCAAGGTGACGAATTTAAAGACACAGTAAACAGATTAGGTGGATTACTTAAATCAATTCATTTATCCGATAATGATGGAAAATCAGATTTACATTTACTACCTAACGATGGAACAGTTATACAAAATAATATAATAAATGTTTTAAGTAAACAAAATTATCAAGGACCAGTTGTTTTTGAAATAAACCCTTATAAATATTCATTAAAAGATATTTTAGAGCATCCATCTGTTAAAGAATTTAATATTTAATTAACCGCCCTTTCACTTACCATTATTTTACAATTAAGTTATTTTAAATAATGGTTATTAATGTTATTATATTGATAAATATTATTTGAAAGGAAGGTTATACATATATGGAAAATTCTAATGCAAATCAAACAAGTGCAAAAACATCAGACTTACCTCTTGTAAATCACTTTAGTAAGTTAAGAGAAAACCCTAAATGGATTGTAAAATTAATTATATTCACTATCTTGTCATTTATATCTTTACTTTTTACGAATTATATAACTGATAATACTGAGATACTTAAAAAAGCTGGTTTGGATTCATCTCAAATTGAACAACAAAATGAAATGGATATAGGGACTTTAATTGGCCAAACTGTTGGTGGTGTTATTTTTGGCTTATTAATTATCTTTTTAATATTCTTAATTGTTTCAAAAATTATGAAATCTGATGCACGCGCAATTCATATTTTTTCAGCTTCTATTTCATATTTAATTATTACTACTGCTTTTTCAATAATTGTTTATGGTATACAAGCATTATTTGGACTAACGTTACCTGATACACAGATTGACAGTCTAAATGTTTTTGATAAAGGAAATCAATATTTGTCAGTTTTTAATTTATCAAGTTTATTATCAGCATATTTAATCTTTGCTGTGTATTATGGGACAAGTAAGTTATCTAAAAAAGCTTCTATTATTTGGGCAATTGTTGCTTTAATCGTAACTATTGGCTTGGGATTAATCAGTGCATCATTTATTAATGCGATTCAAGGTTTAGTTTAGTATGTGTTAGCTTTTCACAATTTATTTTGTAACAATACTTTTTAGAGTGGGATAGAAACCTTTTACGAAAATAAAACTTCTACACCACTCTTTTATTTAATTTAATATATTTAACTTCCTATTTAATACTTCTTCCATTAACGACCAACCTTCGCGATCATCTCCAGTTGGATCATAAGGTTCAAATCCATAGTTTAAGTACATATTTATCGCTTGATAACTTGTCGTTTGCGTTGTTAAATACACTTTATTATGGTTTTCTTTTATTAATGTATTCATTGCTGCGGTTAACAAAGGTTTAGATAATTTCTTCCCTTGATATTCTGGTTTTATTGCAACAAAATGTATTCGTCCTTTTTGTTCACCAGTTCCATCTAAGTCTCCGAACCAAGCTGATGTTGTTCCAATTGCTTCTCCATCTTCATTCTCTATGAAAAGACATCTATGTTTCATTTCTTCTATATTAGAGCCGAATTCTTTATCGAATCTTTTGAGTGCATCCTCGACTGTTTTAAATTCTTCAGCAGCAGTTTCTATTTTTGCCCACTCTATTTCATCGCCTTCTCTAAATTTTCTGATTGAATAGCCTTCAGGTAAATCAAATTGTGGGATATTTTCTAAATTATCTCTGAACATCTTCAACTTAATTCTTTTCATTTTGTAACCTCCAGTTTTATCATTCACTAAAAATTATATCTAATATATATAATTAAACCAAAATATCTACTGTCATATGGCATTCATTTTTTTAATACGATTGAAATAAAAGACATTTGCTTTTTATTTCGTTGTAACCTATGAGATGAAAATTGATGTTAAAGTGTATTAAGTAATTACGAAAGAGATAAAAAATAATCGATTGCATATGGAGGAATATTTTACTATGAAAAAATTATTAATCGCATCAACTGCAGCAGCAAGTATTATTACAGCTGGATTTAGCGCTAACGCTGATGCAAGTGAATATACAACAACTCAAGCAACAGAAGCAGCATCTACTAACGAAGTATATAAAGAATTTATCGCAGCTGGTGGAACAAAAGCATTATGGGATAACATTGTAATGCCAGAATCAAGTGGTAATCCAAATGCTGTAAACGAACTTGGATACAGAGGTCTTGGTCAAACTAAAGAATCTTGGGGCACTGGAAGTGTTACTGAGCAAACTAAAGGTATGATCAATTACGCTAAGGAACGTTATGGCTCTGTAGAAGCAGCAATTGCATTCCGTCAAGCAAATAACTGGTGGTAAAATTTAAATCATAAGCATTTTCAAATATAAATAATAAAAACTCCCAATCTAGATGTTAAATCTAACAGATTGGGAGTTTTTTAATACCTATTGCATTTTAAAAGTTTTATTTTTGACATTTTCAGATGATAGTTCTATACTCAACTTGTATCTAAAGTAAATACAAGTGAGGTTATTAATATGAAAATAGGTATCGTAGCAGCTAATGGAAAAGCAGGACAACTTATTACTAAAGAAGCTATTAATAGAGGTTTAGACGTTACAGCTATAGTACGTAACAAAAATAAAACTGTTGCTGAAAAATCTATTATTAAAGATTTGTTTGATTTAACGTCAGAAGATTTAAAGCCATTCGATGTTATAATTGATGCTTTTGGTGAAGTACGTGAAGATAAATTACATTTACATCAAGATTCTGTTCACCATTTAAATAAATTACTATCAAATACTGATACAAGATTAATTATTATAGGCGGTGCTGGTAGTTTGTATGTGGATGATAAATTAAAAACACACCTATATAACACCCTTGATTTCCCTGAATCATATAAACCACTTTCTATAGCTCAAGGTAAAGTGTTAGATGACTTGCGTAAAAGAAATGACGTACGCTGGACATTTGTTAGCCCCGCTGCTGAATTTATTGCGGACGGAGAAAGAACTGGAACATATATTTTAGCTGGAGAAAAATTTACTTTAAATGATAATGGTGAAAGTAAAATTAGTTATGCAGATTTTGCTATCGCAATGGTAGATGAAGCTGTTAAAGGCGACCATATTCAAGAAAGAATTTCAGTTTTATCAAAATAAATGCTTCAGCCCTCTCGCTTTTATTAAGCCTCATAGTTATAATGAATATGAATCTAAGAGGTGATAAAGCGTGAACACTCAAATTTCAGTTGGTATTCATATACTGTCTTTGCTATCTATTAATGAAGAGCCCCTTTCAAGTAAATATTTAGCAAGTAGCATAAATAGTAATCCAACACTTGTAAGAAAAATATGCAAATATTTGAGAAACGGTAAACTGATTGAAAGCCAACAAGGTAAGTCAGGTTATCAATTATCTAAACCAGCAAATAAAATAACTTTAGGTGATGTATACCAACTTATACAAGAAGAAGAACATTTCCTAAAAATACATCAAGATACAAACCCTAAATGTGTCGTCGGTAAAAACATTCAATCTACTTTAGATCATATATACAGTGAAGTGGATTCAAAAATTATTAAAGAACTCGATCAAACAACTATAGATGACTTATCCAAACAAATATTAAGTCGATAAAGAAGCTCCTTTCAAAGTTTACACATATAGTGTCTAATTTGAAAGGAGCTTTATATATGAGTAAAGAGAAGAATAGTCTCAAGTTCTAACGGGCTAGTTATTTTTGTCTAGCTCGTTAGATTTTCTAACAGGCTAGACTTTTCAAACAAGCACGTTAGCTCTGTATTTTCCATAATTTTAATATGATTTCATCCTAAGTACATGAGATAATTACCTCTAACAGGCTAGTTATTTTTATCTAGCTCGTTACATTTTCTAACAGGCTAGTCTTTTCAAACAAGCACGTTAGCTCTGTATTTTTCATGATTTTAATATGATTTCATCCTAAGTACATGAGATAATTACCTCTAACAGGCTAGTTATTTTTATCTAGCTCGTTACATTTTCTAACAGGCTAGACTTTTCAAACAAGCACGTTAGCTCTGTATTTTTCAAACTTAAAATTGGCCTCCACTACTATTACTACCACCTTTAAAGTATTTTCTTTCTTCTTTATTAAATACTTGATCTGGGTCCATATATGGCTTTAATTTATATTTTCCTTTTGATAAATTCAAACCATCTATTGCAATTCTATCTTGTGTAACGGCATGGGGTGTTAACTGTTCATATGCTTGTGGTCCAACTGATGCTATCAGTTTAAAACCTTCTTTTTCTGATAAATACTTAAATGCTGGAGAACCAATTTCTACTCTTGCTCCGAAAGGATAAATGAATAAATCAGTCTTACCAATAATTGGTTCTACTTCTTTCTTCCATCTCTTCGTATCTTGAACAATTTGATTATAACTACTATTTGTAAAGTTTATATGGCCATAGGAATGACTGCCAAATTGCCACCCGTCACGCTTCATGACTTTCACTATTTCTTTAGCGTCTTGCTTTCTTTCTTCATAGTCTTTACTGTCTAATTCATTTGTACGATAACCCAGTACGCCCTCGTAGCCTGTTAATGCAACAACACCTTTAGCGCCTTTATAAGAGAAATCTTTATGTTCTTTAACATACTCATTTAAAATTGGTACAATTGCTTCTTGTGAAGATTTAACGGTCTTCCCGTGATCATCTGTTGATTCTGAAATCACTTCTTTATTTTCATTTAATACGAGTCGATTAACATTACCATTTTTACGCATATAGTCGTAATAATTCATATCATCAATTGACAAAATTAAAGGTTTTTTTCCTTTTGGTAATTTTAACTCTTTCTTCTTAACTTTATCTCCTGAAAAATCATAAGCATCATGAGGATCTATTAAAATATAATTATTCTTATGCAGTTCTTTAATGGCAGCTTCAAATTCATGTGTTGTTAACATCCAATCAAAATATCCTTTTGCTTGTTCTCCTGTAAACGCACGTTTAGGATAAGGTACATTAGGATGGACAAACAAGTGATGGATAACGCCATTATATGGTTCCAAACTTTTTTCATCTTCTTTATCTTGTTTAGCATCATATTTTTGCGAAACTTTATTTTCAGTAGCCTTCTTTGGTGCTTTATTCGTTTTCTGTTCATCTTGTTGACAACCGGAAAGTACTGTTACGATAACTATTAAATATATAATACTGTTTAGTATTTTTTTCAAGAAGTCCCCATCTCCTTTTTGAATATATTTATAGTTATAATACTAGTGTTATTTCCAATTAATGTAAAGTGAGATAAATAATAATTTAATTATAAAATAATATAAAGATTAAAATATGTAGAAGATTATTGAATGCGTGGCATAGTATGGCAAGTTCAAAACGCTTAGTCAAAATATAAATTGCGCCAAATACTAAACCTAACCCACAATAAATTAAAAATTCCCCGACGTTTAAAGGTCCATGGATCAAGCCAAATAAAACACTAGACACTATATATCCAACTAATAAATGACCTCTAAAAATACCTTTCATAATAATCATCCTAAAGATGAGCTCTTCAAAAATCGGTCCTAAAATTACGAAAATTATAATGGATATCATGATAGGTAAATATTTCAAATCTTGATAAACCTCTAATTGATTATGTGGCTGACCAATTATTAATGAAATTGACCAGTAAATAACAAGACCAATTAAAGTAGCACATAACATATATAACAAATGTGTACGTTTAATTGGCTTTACTTCAAAAATATTTAATTTAAACTTTTCTATAAGATATAGTGACAACCCAAATAACACAACGCCTAAAAGCAATATCCATAAATTTTGAGCCAGACCAATAGAAGTGTACGCTCCAGTTAGCATGATAATGAGTAATATAGATTGCCAAAATACATATTTATATCTTTTTGTAGATATTGGATTCGTATCATTTAAAACTCCGTTTAAGTTCATTTTATTCTTCCCCATTTTTAATAAAGCCATCCCTAATTTATATCAATTCTTTTATATTATTATACCAATAATCTTAGTTAAACACTTTTATTTCATAGGAATTTTTAAAATAAATGAAGATCCAATATTAATTTTACTTTCAACTTCTAAAACACCATCCATTTGATGTGCTAAATTTCGCGCAATATACAAACCTAACCCAGACCCGCCGGTAGTCTTGTTTCTAGATTCTTCAACTCTATACGTTCTATCAAAAATACGGTTTAAATGTTCGCTCGCTATACCCAGCCCATCGTCAGACACAGTTATAACAAGAATATTCCCCGCTTCTTGATTCACTTTTAACTCTATTCTTGAACCAGGGCTTGTAAATTTTATCGCATTATCAATGATATTCAATAAAATACGTTCTAATGGAACCCGATATTGTTTAAAGGATTGCACCTCATCACATAAATTAACATCAATCGTTCTCGATTCGCACGCGGCTTGTTGTTCATAAGTTTGTAATATAGAAACGAACAACTTATCTATATAAATCGTTTCAAGTTCATAATTGTTCCTTGAAACAGTATTCAAACTCATAACACTCGTTAATTCATCAAACATAGTAGCTATTCTTTGCGATTGCTTAATTAATACATCGTAAGCTTTATTTTGCTCCTCTTCTGTTGAAATAACACCATCTTTGAGACCTTCCGCATATGAGGTAATACTTGCTAAAGGTGTTTTTAAATCATGTGATAAATTTTGTACCATTTCTGATTTTTCCTGTTGTTCATGCTTCACTTGTTCAATTTGTATTTCAATATTTCGTGCCATCGTATTAAATGAATGACTAAGTTCTCTCATCTCTTTCGGACTATCAATATTAAGTTCTGTTTCATCATAATGACCTTGGGCTACACGTTTTGTCTGCAAATTCATTAAACGAATCCGTCTGACGAGTGGATTAATAAATAAAATACAAATAGCCGTTGTTAAACAACTTGCGATAATAGCGCTTATAGTTAGTAACAACGTTGTATGAGCATCGAACCACATCCATTTATATGCAACTGTTAAGATGGCTGTCGTTAACACAATGCTACTTATAAATGCAATTAATATTTGAGTTCTGATTGTTAACATTTATTTCGCCCTCTCGAATTTATATCCCAATCCCCAAACTGTCGTAATAACATAATCGTGGAAATCTTGTCGTTCTAACTTTTCTCTAATTCTACGTATGTGTACATTCACTGTATTCGCATCTTCGTAATAGTCATATCCCCAAACTTTCTCTAATAATTCAGATTTAGAAATAACTGTTTTTTCACGTTCAGCTAAATACCATAATAAATCAAATTCTCTTACACGTAGTAGAATCTCTTCATCGTTTATTTTCAATACTTTCTCTTGCTTGCATAATGTCATGGAATCGAATGTTAAATAATCTTGTTTATTAAATTTTCTACTACGATTTAATAAATTATGTGATCTTAAAATTAATTCTCTAGGACTGAAAGGTTTCTTTATATAGTCATCTGCCCCTAAAGTTAAAGCATAAATTGTGTCATTTTCTTGTGTCTTTGCTGTTAAATAAATAAATGGGATATCAAGACTTTGTTCTCTCATCTTCTTAACCACTTCATAGCCATTTACCTCAGGCATCATAATATCCAATATCATCAAGTCAATAGAATCATCTATTTGCTCAATTGCTTCTTGTCCATTGGTTCCTGTAATTACTTGATGCCCTTCATATTCAAAATACGTTTTACAGATATCCAGAATATCTTGTTCATCGTCTACGATTAGTATTTTTGCCATGTTGTCATCCTGCTTCCTTCTTATTAAACTTATTGATAAATGTTTTTACAGATGTTGAATTAATACATTCTTTATTAAGCGCAATAAATATAAATCCAGATAATTGTACAGGGTATGTAAAAATCATATCTGCTAGAATGTTATTAATCATAATAAATATACCAAATAGAGCTGAAGAATACTCTAGGAAACCTATGATGAGAGCCAAACCAATCATTATTTCTCCAATAGGAATAATCCATTCCCAATAAGAAGTGTAAGGTTCAATAATAATTTTAAAGAAATGTTTATACCATTTTGGAGAGTCTTGATTTTGTGCAATGACTTTAGTAAGACCACCTAAACTGAAACCACCTGTTAACTTTTCATAACCTTGTCTTAAAATGTATATACCACTTACAATGCGTATGATTAAAAATATAATTTGATATAATTTTTTCATGATGTTTTCTCCTTTATATAACATGATAGGGAAAAACGGTTTGCCCGAATTCCCCTAATAGAAGTAATTTTTATTTTTATTTTAATTTAGCACTACCAAATGTTACGTGTGCTTTATTACAATATATTGTTACTTCGTTATATTTTGAAACATCCATATCTTTTAAATCAAAAGTTTGTTCCATTTTGTCATAATCTACTTTATCAATTTGCATACCGTTCTCAACATCGCCATCTTTTGTTAAATAAACATGTAAGTCTGGACCTTTAGAAGATTTATAATCAGTAAGCATTAATTTATGATCTTTAATAGTTGCTTTACCTTCAACCATTTCACCATTCATAGACTTAAACATACCAGACATCATCATATCGTCTTTTTTCATATCTTTATCTTTCATGTCCATGTCTTTGTCTTTCATCTCTTTGTCCTTCATATCCATGTCTTTGTCCATTTCTTTATCTTTCATTTCACTTTTTGTTTCCATTTTTTCGTCTTTTTTCATATCGTCATTACCACATGCACCTAATAAAATCGTAGTTGAAAGTGCAAGTGCTCCTATAGCTGTAGTTGAAAATTTCATTTAACACATCTCCTTTTAATTTGATATGTTAATTGTATAAAGTACAGCTCTATTAAACCATTAACTGTTTATTAACTACTATAAAGTAATTCTTAAATATTTATTTCCTTAATTTCATTTGTTGCACTTCGACTTACGAGTACTTTTTTAGTCATGTTAATAAACAATCCTGTTTCTACAACTCCAACTATAGATTTAAGTGCATGATTTAACTGCTCAGGGTGATGAATTTCTGAAAAATCACAATCAAGAATATAATTTTGATTATCAGTAACAAAAATCTCTTCTTCTTTTTTTCTTAAAATTGCTTTACATCCTAACGACTCTATAGATTGCGCTGTAATTTTCCATCCAAATGGTATGACCTCTATCGGCAACTTAAACTTACCAAGTGTTTTGACTACTTTTGATTCATCTACAATAACGATAAATTTTTTAGCTGCATCAGCAACTATTTTCTCCCTTAATAGCGCACCGCCGCCACCTTTAATCAATTGTAAATTCTCATCCACTTCATCTGCACCATCAATTGCGATATCTAAACTTCTTATTTCTGAAAAATCACTAAGAGGAATTTCAAATTTTTTAGCCCATTCTGCTGTTTTTTCAGATGTAGGTACACAAACAATATTTAATCCTTCTTTAACCCGCTCACCTAAATGTTTAATAGCATAATACATCGTAGACCCAGTACCTAGACCTACTTTCATATCATCTTCTATATATTGAATAGCCTCTATCGCTACACTTTCCTTTAACTCATCTTGATTCATTATGGACACCTCAATCTATATTTATATGTTTAAAATTCAACTTAACATCATTATAAATATACATAGTGCAAACATCCTAACGTATTGATTGAGAATACTTTGATATTTCATAAAAAATCACCCATAAAAATTAGAATTGTATCTAAATTTTATGGGTGACTATCATTTTATATTTATTTTGTAGGGTATCTATGTGAAAACATACAAATTATTATTTTGTATTTGAAGGTTCTTCATCTGTTCTTGGTAACGGGTAAAAACCGGCATTAAATTGTTTCCATAATGGTTCTGTTAATTCATGTTTGTCTGTTCTTTCAGGATCGAACATAGATACAATTTCATCTTCTTTACCTTGTTTAATTTTGCTAATGAATTCGTAATCTAATAGCAATTCTCTACCTAAAGCGATAAGAGGTGCACCAGTTTCAAGTGCAGCGATAGCATCATCAGCTGTAAATATAGAGCCAATACCTATTAATGGTAAACGCCCATTTATCCAGTCTAACAATAATTTAACACGTTGTTCTCCTTTATATTCACCTTCTCTTGTTTCAGAGTGAATATCCATTAGAGATACGTGTAAATAATCTATCGGTTTTTCAGATAATGTTTTGACAAGTTGTTCAGTTAATTCCATAGAAATACCTGGAGATTCTGCTTCTTCTGGAGAGAAGCGATAACCTACTATAAAGTCTGGTGTAGCATGTTCATTTACAACTTTTGTTACTGCATCTACAACTGCTAGAGGGTAACGTAAATGTTCGCCCCACTCATCATCTCTTCTATTATAGTAAGGTGAGAAGAATTGATGGATTAGATAGTGATTGGCACCATGAATTTCAACGCCATCAAATCCCGCTTCAATTGCGATACGTGTTGCTCTTGCAAATGATTCAATAGAATGTTCAATTTCTTCTACAGTTAAAGGTCTAGCTTTATGTGTCTCTTTTTGACCGAACCCTCTAACTTCTACTTCACTCGGTGCAGCAACGTCGCCATCAGGTGTTAAACCAGGTAGTGACATTGCACCGCCGTGATGAATTTGAATTAATGCTTTAGCACCATTTTTCTTCATAACTTCAGCTTGCTTAGATAATCCACTTATATCCGCTTCTTTAGAAACAGAAGCTTGTCCAGGAAATGCTTGACCAAGCGGTTCAACGTAACTTGCTGCAGTCAAAGCAATCCCAACATCTTGAGATCGTTTTTCTATATATGGTAATTCAATATCAGAAATACTACCATCATCATTAGAAGACACATGTGTTAAAGGCGCTAACACAAATCTATTTCTTAATACTACACCATTCGGTAATTTTAGTTCTTTAAATAAAGGTTCATATTTCGCATTCATTTTTTAAGTCCTCCTTATGAAATAACACTATAACATCATTATTTTAGAAGTTACTAATTTAATGCTTATAGCTATGGTAGGAATTTTATAAAAAATTTAATTCCATTCTAATCCAATACCAAAAGGGAGTGGGACAGAAATCTTATTTTAATAAATAGATTTCGTAGTCCCACCCCGGCAAGGATGACTAGGGTTGGAAAAAGCTTGATATAAGCGCATTTTCAATCCAGTCAGCTACTGCCATTATAATAAAAGAGGCTGAGACATGTATTTATGTCCCAGCCTCTATGATATATCAAATAAAGCGATATATTTATGATTTTTCTTCAGACAGTTTATTATTAGCTCGTTTTTGCAATAGTACACCTAATAAACCAATGATAATTACTAATGCAATAACGCCAGCAATGCCTAAGAACTTAGTAATATATCCGACTACAATTCCTACTGCTAAGAAATCAGTATCTGAGAATGTTGTGGAAGCTGCTCCTAGATCTCCCATAAATGGTATGAATAGCAATGGTAAAAATGTAATTAAAATACCATTCAATGCTGATCCTGCAACTGCTCCTTTTATACCTCCTCTTGCGTTACCAAATACACCTGCTGTAGCTCCTAAGAAGAAATGTGGTACAACTCCTGGCAGTATAACTACTCCACCGATTAAGAACATAATAAGCATTCCGATTACACCAGTTATAAAACTAACGAAAAATCCTATCAACACTGCGTTTTGAGCATATGGAAATACGATAGGACAATCTAATGCTGGTTTAGTATTTGGCACTAATTTCTCTGATATACCTTTGAAAGCAGGTACAATTTCAGCCAAAATCAAACGTACACCTGTTAAGATAATAAATACACCTGCAGCAAAAGTTACACCTTGAATAACCGAGAACACAATAAAGTTTTGACTATCACTTAGTTCAGCGTGTACATATTGTGGACCTGCAAATAGCGCTGCAATAATATATAAGACAATCATCGTTAATGAAATACTAATTGTACTTTCTCTAAGAAAACTTAAACCTTTTGGAAATTTAATATCTTCAGTTGATTTAGATTTCCCAGAAAATAATTTACCTATTTCTCCAGCTGCCCAGTAACTCAGCGTTCCAAAGTGACCGATAGCGACTTGATCAGATTTAGTAATTTTTTTCATTGTAGATTGGCCAAGTGCTGGAAGTATTGCCATAATTAATCCTAATATAATAGAACCCATAACAACTGTTAAAGTACCTGTAATATTACCTACTGTTAATAATATTGCTAAAAATGCAGCCATATAAAATGTATGGTGACCTGTTAAGAAAATATATTTTAAGTTTGTGAACCTTGCTATAAGTATATTTACGACCATACCGAACATCATGATTAAAGCGGCTGTAGTCCCGTAATCTTTTAATGCTATAGATATAATCGCTTCATTATTTGGCACCACCCCTTGAACGCCAAATGCTTCTTGGAACATCTTACCGAATGGTTCTAATGATTGAGTTACAACGTCTGCCCCTGCACTTAATACTAAAAAGCCTAATATCGTTTTAATTGTTCCAGATGTAATATCTGCTCCTGATTTTTTCTGAACAATCAAACCTATGAACGCTATAAGCGCTACTAGAATAGCGGGCTGACTCAAAACATCTACAATAAATCCTAATATTGAATTCATAATGCCCTCACCCCTTTATAGTTAAATAATATTCATTTCAGTTAATTTTTCGCTTAATTTATTTTGTAATTCTTCTTTATCTAATATGTTATCTAATACAACAACTTCACCTAATCTTTGCGCGTTTTCTTCTAAATCCCTTCCGCATATAAATAAATCTGCCATATCAGGACTAGCTGTCATAATATCACTGTGCTCTACCTCTACATCTGATGGTGCTTTTAAATTTCTCAGAGCTTCTTGTGCATTCATTTCAACCATAAAACTACTTCCTAAACCGTGTCCACATACTACTAAAATTTTCATATTAATCATTCTCCTTAAATATATTTATTATTTCTTCAGAATTTTTTGCTTCTATTAATCTATTTATTCTTTTTTTATCACTTAGTTTAGTTGCTAATTGTCTTAAAATATCAAGATGGGCTTCATTATCAACAGCGCTCAAGACAAATATTAGTGATGCATAATGTCCGTCTTCAGAAAAATTAATGTGTTCGTCTAATTTCAATAGACTTAGACCTACTTTTTCAACATTGTTGCCCGGTCTTGAATGCGCAATAGCTACTTCAGGAGCTATAACAATATAAGGCCCCATTTCATGCACGCTATCTATCATAGACTCTACATATTTTTGAGTGAAATACCCTTCATCTAACAAAGGTTTAGAAGCTAGTTGTATACTTTCTTCCCAACTGTTAACCTTCTGTCTTAAAAGGATATGTTCTTCCTTAATAAAATCTGTCACGTTTATATTTCCTCCTTACTATGACTAACAGAATGAATGAGCTCTATAATTTTTTCTTTATTTCCATTTAGTAGTTCTTTTCTTTTTTCTTCATCCATTATTAAATGACTAAGTTGCCCTAATGCATTTAAATGTATTTGCGCCTGACTAGTTGCTAAAATAATAATAATTTTAACTGGATCATATCTCTCGTGACCAAAAGTAACACCATTTTTAAAATGCATTATAGACATACTTACAGGGACATTTACATTTTCAAAGTTCGAATGTAGTAACGCAATATTAGGTCCAATGACCATGTAAGGACCAAATTTATCTAAATGCTTTATAATGTCACCTGCATAAGCTGCATTTACATGCCCTTCATCTATTAATACTTTTACACTCTCTTTTATAGCTTCATCTCTGCTTTTATCTATGACATTAGTTTGAATATGATTGAAAGGAAGTACATCTTCTAAAGTTGGACCTATAGTTTTATAGCTTGAAACGTACCTTTCCCTAAAGTCATTAATCAGTTGATTTAATCGCTCTCTATCTTCTCTGTTAAGAAAAGGAGATACTTCTATCGTCGGAACAGAAAAATCTTCGACAGGTACAGTAGACAGAATATAATCCACACCATGGGACTGTAGAATTTTTTCAGTAATCTCATAGATAGAAAAAGCGTCTAAAATTTCAAATTCAGGATAAATATTTTTTATACGACTTTTTAATAATTGTGAAGTGCCAACACCTGAACCACATAATAATATGACCTTAATTTGTGTTGTTTGTTCACTAGATAACCGTTCAATAGAAGAAGCAAAATGTAATACAAGATAAGCTACTTCATCATCGCTAAATTCTATATGAAAAGGATTCTCTAATACGTATATTTGTTGTTTTATCGCGTGAAATAATTCTTGATATTCATCAATGATTTCCCCTTTTAAAGGATTAGAATGTGCCATGTTAAATGTCATTCTATGAATTGCGGGTTGTAAATGTGTGATTAAACCAGTCATTAGCTTATGATCATGAATTAGGGGTATACCTATTTGTGCACTTACTTTTTGGATGAATAATTTTGAGATTTGAGTTATATTTTTGTGTTCTTGATACTCATGGTAAGAAGTAACACGAGCGCCTAATAAATGTAATGTAATAAAAGCTGCTTCACTTTTAGGAAACTTAATTGGGAATATTTCTTCTAATTGCTGAGTAATTTTGATCGCAATTTCAAATACATCAGTTTGTCTCAAACGTTCGTATTCTTCATCTGGTATTTCAAACATATACTGTTCCTTAGCCCGATGAATAGCTATTATTATGTGATATATCAATCCATCGATTCCTACTTGTACAAGATGAAAATCTTCTTCATTTAAAATATTGATTACAGTCCGTCTTATTTTTTCTAAATCTTCTTTAGAAAAGTTTTTCATACCGATGTGAGGCGTAGCTTTTCTAAAATACTCGCTTACGATATTTGCGTATGCTTCTCTCAAGTTTTTTTCATTACCTTCGATTATAAAACCTTTATTTTTCTTATATTCTAGAAGTAATGAATATTTACCTAGCCATTCCTGTACAGATTTCAAATCTTCTACTACTGTTCTTCTAGATACGTTTAAAATATCCGCGAATGTTTGAGAATTAATAGGGTTAGAAGATTCAAACAACCTCAATATAATTTGTTCTTTTCGTTCAATTTTAGAAAAATGTACATCCATTTCTACGTTAGACTCAGATAAAAAACTAGTTTCGTCTTGAGATGTAATTTTTACACCTAAACTCTTACTGCGTTCGATTTTAATTTTTAATTGGTCTGCAAAAGATTCAATATATTCCAAATCATATTGAATTGTGCGTTCTGAAACTTGGAATAAAGATGCTAATTCAGTAATCGTTATAAAATCTTTAACGGGTGATAAATGAGATACGATATTTCTTTGACGTTCACTCAACAATCAAATGACCTCCCTAGTTATATTGTAAGCGTTTACCGATACTTTTAGATGTGTAAACTTCTTCGTTTAATAATCCGAAACATTTCACATCAAAGCAAGTGAAAATATTAAACGTAATTTGGATATTTGTATTAAAACAACATAAAAAACAACTCATTTCACTGATTTAATCAACTAGAAATGAGTTGTTTTTTTATATAATTTAAGATTTTGTTTGTGCATGCTTGCCTAGGGTATGGTTCGAGCCTGTAGTCTCTCACTCATACTATTCCCTCAGGCGTCAGCACTTTACAAAATCGTTCTACATGAAATTTATATTTAACGTTGTTGAGTAAGATTTCTTACGCAATAGAACCCCCACTCTCTTATTAGATTAAATGTAATATTAACTTAAAAACGCCTTCTATTCTTCTTAAAATTAAAAAATAAAGCTGAGACACTAATAAATGTCCCAGCTTCAGCTTCTATTTATCGACCTTTATAAATTTCCACCATTTGTTTCAATAACATTTTTATACCAATTAAATGAGTCTTTTCTTGTTCTTTCGCCGCTTCCGTTCCCCTCATCATCTTTATCGACATATATGAAACCATAGCGTTTACTCATTTCGCTTGTAGACATTGATACTAAGTCAATTGGTCCCCAAGCTAGATATCCCATTAAGTCTACTCCGTCTATAACTGCTTTTTTCATTTCAGAAATGTGTTTCTCTAAATAATCAATGCGATAAGTGTCATGAATACTTCCATCTTCTTCTACTTTATCTTTAGCTCCTAAGCCGTTTTCTACAATAAATAGTGGTTTGTTATATCTATCCCAGAATTCGTTTAATACGACTCTTATTCCTATTGGATCAATTTGCCAACCCCATTCTGATGCTTCTAAATATGGATTTTTCAAACTGTTCATCAAGTTACCTTCTGTTCTTATTCCTTCTTCAGTATTTGCTGAAAGTAATGACATGTAGTAACTAAATGAAATGTAGTCTACTGTATAATTTTTCAAGGTTTCTAAATCACCTTCTTGAATATCTAATTCAATGTCATTTTCTTTCAAGAATTGTTTATAATAATTCGGATATTCTCCTAATGCATGTACATCTGTATATAATAGATTCATTTGATTATCTTGCATTGCTTTCAGTACATCTTCTGGGTTACATGTATATGGATAATGTTTCATACGAGCTAACATACAACCAATCTGTGCATCTGCGTCAATTTCACGTAATGCTTTAGTTGCTAGACTTGATGCTACAAGTTGATGATGTAATGCTTGGTATGACGCTGCTTTAGGGTTCTCTAATTTATCTGAAAGAATACCACCGCCAGTAAATGGTGAAATATTAATAATATTAATTTCATTAAATGTCATCCAATACTTTACTAACCCTTTATAACGCTTAAACACTGTTTTAGCATAATGTTCAAAATGTTCTATAACTTCTCTACCAATCCAGCCGTTATATTTTTCTGTTAAGCCATATGGTGTTTCATAATGACTTAACGTTACTACTGGTTCAATGTCGTATGATTTTAAAGTTTTAAATACATTTTCGTAAAATTTCAAACCCGCTTCGTTTGGTTCTGATTCATAACCTTTAGGGAATATGCGTGACCAATGTATAGACATTCTAAATGCTTTAAAGCCCATCTCAGCTAATAATTTAATATCTTCTTCATAATGATAGTAAAAATCAATTCCTTCTCTTTTCGGGAATCTACCTTCATACTCACCACTTAATACTTTTTGAATATGTTCAGTCGTAACTTCCATACTGTTATCTTTCGTTCTTTGTTCTTTTGGAATATATTCCACAAAGTCAGCTGATGATAAACCTTTACCGTCTACGTCAAAAGCACCCTCGATTTGGTTTGCTGCTGTCGCACCGCCCCATAAGAAACCGTCTTTAAATCCTGTATTTGTCTGCATGTTGATTTCCCTCCGAATAATATTAATAACTTAAGTCTTCTCCATTTGTTTCGATTACTTTCTTATACCAGTAGAATGAGTCTTTCGGTGTACGATTTAATGTACCATTACCTCTGTTATCTCTATCGACATAAATGAAACCATAACGTTTTTTCATTTCTCCAGTTCCTGCTGAAACGAGGTCAATACAGCCCCAAGAAGTATAACCTAATAGTTCAACACCATCATCTACCGCTTCAATCATTTGTTCTAAATGTTCGCTTAAATATTCAATACGATATTCATCATGTATTTTACCATCTTCAGTCACTTCATCTTTCGCACCTAACCCATTTTCAACGATAAACAATGGTTTTTGATAACGGTCATAAATTTCATTCATTGTGACACGTAATCCAACAGGGTCAATTTGCCATCCCCAATCTGAAGCTTTTAAGTAAGGATTTTTTAATGAAGCGAACGCATTGCCCGCACCCTTTTCTTTATTCACTTCCGCGTCTCCACTTTCTAAACGACTTGAATAATACGAAAACGAAATGAAATCTACTGTATTTTCTTTGAGTATTTCAGCATCTCCTGGTTCTTGTTCTATTTCTACACCTAATTCTTCGAACATGCGTTTAGAATATGATGGATACTCTCCTCTAGATTGTACATCTATAAATATATACTGTTCTCTATTCTTCTTAAGTGCTGCTAACATATCATTTGGATGACAAGTATTTGGATATACTTCCCCTGCTGCTAACATACAACCAATTTGGAAATCAGGGTTAATCTCTTTACCTACTTTTGTAGCTAAACTTGAACCTATTAATAAATGATGTGCTGCCTGATATTTTATTTGTTCTGCTTTTTCTTGGTCTTCAATGATTAGACCCCCGCCTATATAAGGGATGTGTAAAATCATGTTAATTTCATTATGCGTTAACCAATACTTTACTTTATCTTTATAGCGGTTGAATACAACGCGACTATAATTAACAAAGAAGTCTATTGTTTTTCTGTTATACCAGCCACCATATTCTTCTGCTAAGTATAAGGGTGTGTCAAAGTGATTTAATGTAACTAAAGGTTCAATATCGTATTCTTTTAACTTATCAAATACTTTATCGTAGAAAGCTAAACCTTTCTCATTCGGTTCTGTTTCATCACCTTTTGGAAAAATTCTTGGCCATGAAATAGACATTCTTAATACTTTAAAGCCCATTTCTGCAAATAGTTTAATATCTTCTTCATAACGATGATAAAAGTCTATAGATTCATGACTTGGATAATAATCAAATGTTTCTTTTAGTCCACGTGCTGGATCGAATAAAGGTATTTTTCTATCATCACCTGCAGGTAACACATCTACTAAACTCAATCCTTTACCATCTACATCGTAAGCACCTTCACATTGGTTTTGTGCAATAGCGCCGCCCCATAAAAAATCTTTATTTAAACTCATTTTCCATTTCCTCCTTAAAATATCACTGTTAATACGTGACTACCTTGTTTTATTTCTTTATTATCTTCTAATAAGACATCTTTCGCTAAATTCGTATTTGTTACGACTACTGGAATAACTGTATCAAAACCTTCATCAGCAATCGCTTTTCTATCGAATTCAATTAATGGTTGTCCTACTTCAACTGTTTCACCTTGAGATACTAATGGTTTAAAATGTTTGCCTTCTAATTTAACCGTGTCAATACCAATATGAATTAACACTTCTGCACCATTATCCGATTTAAGACCAATCGCATGTCCTGTTGGGAATAAACTTTCCACCACACCGTTAAACGGCGCCACCACAACATCACTGTCTGGTTGGATTGCAATACCTTTGCCCATCGCTAACGAAGAGAATACTGGATCATTAATTGTTGTTAAATCTAGAACATTACCTGTTACCGGCGCTTCTACTAATACATCATTTGCAATTCCTTCAGTAGAGGTTTCACCAGCTTCAGTTCCTTTTTCAATTTCTGCTTCATTCTTATCACTATGCGTTAAATAACCAATAATTAAGCCAAGAACAAGTGCAGCACCTGTAGCAATCAGTGACATCCAAAATGGTGAATCCAATCCATTTTCACCTATGAATGTTGTATATCCGAATACACCTAAACCGCCCATAAAGTACATCTTAGTGCCCGCAAAACCTAACATACCACCTGTAATACCTGCAACGATACAGCTATAAATAAATGGTTTCTTTCTTGGTAATGTAATACCATAAATAGCTGGTTCAGTAACACCAAACAATCCTGAAATAAATGCTGGGATACTTAAAGATTTCAATTGTTGGTTTTTTGTTCTAAAGAACATGCCTAATACAATACCTGTTTGAGCAAATGATGCTGCAAATATAATAGGAATAATAACATCGTAACCAGAAGTTGAAATATTATTAATTGCAATTGCAACTAAGCCCCAATGCAAGCCAAAGATTACAAATACTTGCCAAAAGGCACCTAATAACAGTCCTGCTACTAATGGACTAAATCCATAAACACCTAATACACCTGCACCGATTAAGTTTGCCCCCCATGTTGATATTGGCCCAATAACAATAAATGTTAACGGTACAATTATAAGTAACGTGAAGAACGGAACTAAAAATGTTTTTACAACATCAGGAATAATTTTCTTCAAATGTTTTTCTAGTTTTGATGCGAAGAATGCTGCAAATACAATTGGAATTACGCTAGTCGTATAAGTCATAGATATAACTGGGATACCTAGAAACGTCATCGCTGTTTCAGATTCAAAGAATGTACCACTAAATAACATTGTTGCACTTTCGTTACCTGCTGCCATTGCATCTACCAATGTAGGGTAAACGAGTGCAGCACCTAAAGCCATACCAATAAATTGGTTTCCACCAAACTTCTTAGCTGCTGTAAAACCTAAAAATATTGGGAAGAAGTAGAATAATGCATCCCCGATTGCAAACATTATTTGATAAGTTCCCGACTCTTCTTTCACCCATCCAAGGGTCATAAACAATGTAGCAAAACCTTTAATCATACCTGCTGCAGCTAACACACCTAAAATCGGTTGGAAGATGCCAGAGATTAAATCAATAAATCTATTAAATAAAGAAGTATCTTTATTTCCTTCACTACTCGATGATCCATCACCTAAATTAGCTTCTTTTCTTACTGCTTCGTAAACATCTGGAACATGGTTTCCGATTACTACTTGATATTGTCCACCTGATTCCATAACTGTTACTATCCCGTCTTTATTCTTGAGATATTCAGTGTCTGCTTTTCCCGTATCTTTCAACTGAAATCTCAATCTTGTAATACAGTGTGTCAAAGAGATAATATTCTCTTTTCCACCAACTTTCTTTACAATATCCTTTGCTAAAGCTTCGTATTTCATCCTTTTTCCCTCCATTTTGGCATAGAAAAAACCCAGAATAATACATACGAATCCCTATGTTCGTAATGCATTACTCTGGGTTTTGCCTACTTAAAGTTACAATCCCAAACAACAAATTTTGTCGTTTAAAGTAATTGTTTTATTAATTTAAATTAATTATAACGCTTACATTTTATTTGTCAACGCTTTCATGCAGATTTTAATAATCTTGCAATGTGCAATATGAGATAAACCCTTTCGTCATTTGATAATTCATGGTCATAATTTCTTTTTAAGAAAGCTCCAATTTTATCGACGCATCTGTTTGATTCACAATATTTTTTCTGTAACGTTTCTAATAGTGACGTATCCATTATCTCTTCTAAACTTTCAAAATTAATTAACCTTTGGCTAAAAAATTTTAAATGTGTTATAAAACGCGCATAGTTTAATTCTTCTTCTGATACATCCAAATTAAAATGATAACGCACAAGATTCACAATACTTTGTGTAATTTTCGTAATTTCATAAACATTAGCTATCGACTCATTCATATTTGCGTTTACAATATGCATCGCAATAAATCCCGCTTCATCTTTAGGTAACTCCAAATTAAAATGCTCTTTAATTTTTTCCAAACCTAATAAACCCATTTTGAATTCTTGAGGATATAACCTCTTAATCTCATATAACAATGGATTATTAATAATTGTTCCCTCTTTAAAACGTCTAATCGCATAATTAATATGATCTGTTAACGCAATATAAATAGATTCAGATAAAGGTTCCTTATATAATTTATTCGCTTCAACAATTATTTCCTGGGAAACAAGTAACACGTCGTCATCCAACTCTTTTATGAGCGTCAACATGCGCTCTTGTTCCTCACTTGTCATGCGAAATACTTTATCAATTTTATCCTTTTCAAGTACGTGGCCATTCTTTTTCCCGAAAGCAATACCAGCACCCATCACAATACGTTCTTCACCATTAATTACCGAAATAACTACGTTATTGTTTAATATTTTTGTTATTTTCATGACATTCACCCTTCTTAATAAATGCACTGAAGATTCAAATTACTTTAATTCCCTCCTTCATTATAACAACATTTTTTATTTCTGAAATAATATTTATTTTTTCATTTTATTTTTTATAACAAAAAAATCGAATTGATGACTAGCATCAATTCGATTTCAATTATTATACATGTTTAGTTTTAAAACGACGTGTATACTCTCTAAATGTAATAAAACATTTATTTTTTTCGTCGTATAATTTATATTTCAAAGATTCTAGACTATCTTTAATCGTGATTGTCGTCGCATGTTGTAATGGTGGTGTCTTCTCGTGTGCTTGTTCTAATTGATAGTTTGGTATTCTTGGGCTTAAATGGTGGACATGATGGTAACCAATATTACCTGTCATCCATTGAAAGACTTTAGGTAATTTATAGAATGAACTACCTTCAATCGCTGCTTTAACATAATCCCATTCAGATGATTCTTCAAAATATGCATCTTCAAATGTATGTTGAATGTAAAATAACCAAATACCCATCATACCTGCAATAAATAACATTGGTAATAAAACGAGCATAAATGGAACTGCTCCTACTAAGAAGAACATTCCAACGTAGAATAAAAGCAATACAATATTATGCATCCAAGTATTGCGCTTTTCCTTAGGTTTAGCATCTTTAGCATTCATTCTATTTGAAATAAGCATCAAGAATATAGGTCCTAATATAAACATTACAAACGGATGTCTATACATACGATATTTGAATTGAGTAAATTTAGATGCATCACGATATTCTTCAATTGTCATTACCCAAATATCACCAATACCACGTTTTTCTAAATTACCACTGCTTGTATGGTGAATGATATGTTCTCTACGCCATTTTTCATAAGGGAAAAATGTCATAAGACCAGTTATATTCCCTAATAAATCGTTGTTCTTTTTCTTACTTAAGAATGATCCATGACAGCAATCATGGAAAATTATAAATGTTCTAATTAAAAATCCTGAAGCTAACACACCACATAATATCGATAACGACCAATGTAATTGATAACTTAAAAATCCACCAGTTACCAATAATACAAGTGGTATTATTGTATTTATAATTTGAATAGTACTTTTCTTTAGATTGTTGTTTTCAAACGGTTTGACCATTTTGCGAAGCAACTTCTTCTTTTCTTTTTCGATATTTTTCCACGTCCCTTTATTCAATAAATATAAGAATAGGAACTACTTTAAAGAGCTAAGCACTTCCATCTCTAGTTCTTATAATAAATCATAATATCAAGGTTTACAAACAATATCCATTTAAAAATTTAAAAATATTAATACAAAAAATTGTTTTATTTTAATAATAATTTAGCACTTAGTCATAATAGTAGATGTAGAAGCTGTTGTTAAAGGATTCTGCTCATAAATAAAAAGGATTTCTCACTAGTTTTACTACTAATGATGAAATCCTTTTATGTTAAAAGTCATTATTTATTTTTTGTTCTGTTACCACATGATATCTTTTACAGTATCGTCATTTAATGCTTTAACAATTTCTGCAACAAGTTTCACAGCATTTAAGTAATCTTCTTTATGAAGTACAGAAACGTTAGAGTGCATATAACGTAATGGTACACCGATTGAGATAGTTGGTGTGCCTTCGTTTGCAACATGGATACTACCTGCGTCTGTTCCTCCGCCAGTAATGTTATCCCATTGTACGTCTATATTTTTCTCTTTCGCTACATTTTTAATGAATTTTCTAAAGCCAACATGACCGATATTTGTACCATCCATTAATAATACAAGTGGTCCATTACCTAACTTCGTATCATGATCTTGACCCTTCATTCCAGGTGTATCGTAAGCAATACCTACGTCTACTGCGATTGATAAGTCTGGTTTAATTTTGTTAGCTGCTACTTTTGCTCCACGTAAACCTACTTCTTCTTGTACAGTTGCACCTGAAACAAGGTTAATACCTAATTCATCATTTTTTAGTTCATTTAATACATCAACACTTAAAGCACATCCAAAACGGTTATCAAATGCTTTTGCTGTTAAATAGTTTCCATCACCTAGCTCTTCAAATTCTGAATAAGGTGTTACCATATTACCTATTTCAACGCCTAATTTTTCAACCGCTTCTTTATCACCTACGCCTAAGTCGATGAACATATCTTTAATTTCTACTGGTTTTTTGCGTTCTTCAGGACTTAATACGTGTGGTGGTTTAGATCCAATAATACCTCTTAATTCTTTACCATCATCTGTAGTGACAGTCACTTTTTGAGATAACATAACTTGGTTCCACCAACCACCGATTGGCGTAAACTTAATATAACCATCGTCATCGATACGGGTTACCATAAATCCAATTTCGTCTAAATGACCTGCGATTAAAATTGTTTTAGATCCATCTTTAGCTTTCTTCTTCCCGAAAATACCACCTAAATTATCTTCTACAATTTCATCACTAACCGGTTCTAAATACTCGCGCATTTTAGATTTAACATTGTATTCATATCCAGAAATGCCATTAATGTCTGTTAATGTTTTTAATAATTTTACTGAATCAGCCATTTTACTTCCCCCTTAATATTTTTTCAACATTTCTATTTTATCATTCTCTTTAACAAAAGTGTTATGAGAAGGATTGATTTGATTGATTTTTCAGTTTTTTTAAAAAATTATTTTCTGAATAATAAAATACACCCCAATGTTAAATTTCTCATCTAACTTTGAGGTGTATTAATCCATATAATTATTCTGTTTCAATAAATGTACTCTTATAAATTTCATTGTTCATTTCTTGCATTTTTCTTTCGACATTAGTAATTTCAGCTGAACATTCTTTTAGTTTGTCTTGGTATTGTTCTGTTGAAATATGTGTGTTTTTGTATCTAAGCTTATGTTCTAAACTTGCCCACATATCCATACCGATAGTTCTAATTTGAATTTCCACTGGCGTCACTTCTACCCTTTCAGCTAAAAATACTGGTATAGAAACTACTAAATGCAAACTTTTATAACCATTTGGCTTAGGATTATTAATGTAATCTTTTCTTTTTAATAATTTAATATCTTCTTGTCTTAGTAGCAACTGTTCAATCGTATAAACATCTTCTAAATAATTGCACACTACACGAATACCCGCTATATCTTGTAAATTATCGCGAGCTGACTTTGCGTTCAACGGAAAACCTTTTCTCTTTAACTTTTTGACTACACTTGGGAATTCTTTAACCCTTTTTTCCATATGATGGATAGGATTATGTTTGTAAGCTACCTGAAATTCATCATCTAAAATTTTGAGCTTTGTACCAATTTCTTCTAAAGCCGAAGCGTAAGTATGTTGCAATTCCACAAAATTAAATAACTCTTCCATCGCTTGTTCCGTCGTTTGAGGCCTCTCAATTTCATTCAAATGATTTGTAAACTCTTTTTTCAACTCAGTTAAATTAATTGATGGTTTTCTTTCTATATACATAGATATTCTCCTTATATTTTTAAATAAAAATATATTTTCTTACTATTAATTATATCATTTAAAAATTTTACATCAAAGAATGAGAGGCTGAGTTCAGGTAATAATGCGTAGGACAACAGCCAGACTAAGAAAGCCACTATGAAAATGGCGAAGAAGGATTGTCTATGACTCTAACGGGTTAGATATTTTACTCTTGCACGTTACATTTTCTAACGGGCTAGTGAATCAAAACAAGCACGTTATCGCGATATAATTCATAATTTCAATGTAGTTTTATCCTAAACAAATATGAAAAAGCGCTCTAACGTGCAAGAAATTATAGACAAGCTCGTTACATTTTCTAACGGGCTAGTGAGTTTAAACAAGCACGTTAGCGCGATATAATTCATGATTCTAATGTAATTTTATCCTAAACAAATATGAAAAAGTGCTCTAACGTGCAAGAAATTATAGACAAGCTCGTTACATTTTCTAACGGGCTAGTAAGTTTAAACAAGCGCGTTAGCGCGATATAATTCATGATTTCAATGTAATTTTATCCTAAACAAATATGAAAAAGTACTCTAACGTGCAAGAAATTATAGACAAGCTCGTTACATTTTCTAACGGGCTAGTGAATCAAAACAAGCACGTTAGCGCGATATAATTCATGATTTCAATGTAATTTTATCCTAAACAAATATGAAAAAGTACTATAATGGGCTAGACTTTTTCAACAAACGTGTTAGTGCGATATGTATATCGCTTATATTTAATACATCTTAATACACTCTTCTACTAAATCGAAAAATTTGGCTGTATCAACCTTTTTGCCAACTTTAACGTTAGGTTTTTCTTTTAAAACATTAGATTCGTCACAAACAGTGCGTCCATAACTAGGACCGCGGTTAATGTCAACTTCCACAAACATTTCTTGGACTTCAAATAATTCTTTGTTCACGATATAAGCAACTGTTGTTGAGTCATGTAAAGGACCCGCTTCTAATCCAAATTCCTCATACTGTGTTTTCAAAGTGAAGCGCATTAAATCTCCGAAAAGTTTGCCAGCTTTATTATCTGCAGATTCCATTCTCTCTATAACTTCTGTAGTACAAATAGTCTGGTTAGTTACATCAAGCCCCATCATCACAATTGATGCCCCTGATTTAAACACTACATGAGCAGCTTCAGGATCAGCGAAGATATTGAATTCAGCGGAAGGTGTGAAATTACCGTTACCATATGCCCCTCCCATTAATACAATTTCTTTTATTTTAGGAATAATTGCTGGCTCTATTTTCATCGCTAAAGCAATGTTTGTAAGTGGTCCTGTTGGAACTAAAATAATGTCTCCTGAACTTTCTAATAAAGAATCAATGATAAATTGTACTGCTTTTTTCTTTTCAGGTTGTCTTTTTAATTTTTCAAAAACTGGACCGTCCATTCCTGTTACTCCGTGTACGTTATCTGCAATTACTGTTTCTCTAACTAAAGGTTCAGATGCTCCTGGGTAAATTTTAACGTCCATATCTAAATATTGAGCAACATTTAAACCATTTTTAACTGTTTTTCCAAGAATTTGATTCCCAGAAACTATTGTTATACCTAACAAATCGATACTCGGATGAGTATAAGCCATCAAAATCGTTATTGCGTCATCATGACCTGGATCACAATCAAGAATTATTTTTTGTTTTTCCATTATAAATTCCTCTCCTTTTTATGTAAGCCTTTTATTTATTCTTGTATTATATCTTCTCAAGAATTAAAGTAGGTATGAGAAATATCATATATAAGGGTGAGATTTTGGAAGAGATTTATAATAATGATTTAAAGCAATATTTAATAAAAAAATTTAATTATGATAAGCTTTTTGGCTTCGATATACAGAAACATGTTAAGCTTTTTTTCATTCCTAAAAAAGATCATATTATTCAAGATACTAAAACACCAGAATATTTATTTTATCTTGTAAAAGGAAAAACAAAGTTATATGAAAACCTAGAAAATGGACAAGTGGCATTAATCGACCTTTTCACTCCTGCTTGTTTCATTGGAGAAATAGAGCTAACGGAGAAAAATATGACTCCCCTTAATGTTCAAGCAATAGAAGATTGTTTGTGCTTAGGTCTTTCATTTAAAGATCTAAAAACAACATTGCTCAATGATACTGTATTATTAAGAAACTTATTATCATATTTATCACATAAAAACATGCGAAATATTCAAGTCGCAGCACGAAATCAATCTTATTCATTAGCTAAAAGGTTAGCCTCTTTTATATTGATGACAGAGCAAAATGGAATTTATGATGAAAAACATACTCAGGTTGCTCAGTATTTAGGAGTGTCTTATCGTCATTTATTATATGTTATTGCGGACTTTGTAAAAAAAGGTTATATAGAAAAAGAGAAAAGCGGTTATAAAATTTTAAATTTGCCTAAATTAAAAGCTTTAGCTAAAAGATAACCTTATTTATAGTCAAAGAAGAAAGAGCTTATGCGTGTTTACGCAATCGTTAATCCAATAAAAGTATCAACTTTTGCTTTTATCAATCCTAGCCAAAAAAGAGCTTGGGACCTCTATCCCTAGCTCTAAAATTATTACTTTTATTCATCTTCTTCACTTTCAGATTCGTTTATTATATCGTTTACTTTTACGATTCCTTTTCTTCCTTTATAGATATAATCTACTTCTTCATTAATCATTTGGCCATTTAGATAACTTATTATCATAGGTAAGTTCATTCCTGTATATAGCTCTAGTTCTTCACCTTGCATAATAAGTTTACTTATTATATTTGCTGGTGTGCCTCCAAGTATATCTACAAAAACTACAACATCATCATCTTTATCAATATGTTGCGTAAATTTGCTCTCTAAGTCTTGTGGTCCGTCTTCTTCTAATAATGATACTGTGAAAATATGTTCTTGAGGACCTAATATCATTTCAACACTGTCTTTAATACCTTCACAAAATTTTCCGTGACTTACTAAAATTAATTTCTCCATAATTATTTATCTCCTTTAAATATTTATTAACTTGGAGTAATAATACCTAATGCTGATAGAATGATTGATACAATTAGCACAATAAATATAGCTCTTGTAGCATTCATATGTTTGCGTCCAAGTAACCAATAAATACTTAATGCAATAATTAACGGTAATAATTTAGGTAAAATCATATCAACGTTTTCTTGAATATCAATAGTTACATCACCAATGGTTGGTTTCCAAGCAAATTCAACTTTTACTATGGATGCTACTAGTGCGCCAACCATAAAGACCCCAAGTAATGTCGCTGCGTTTGTTAATGTTTCTAATCGATGTTGCATTGTCGTAACAAGTGATACCCCTTCTTTATATGCATATCCTAGCTGTTTCCATCTGAAGATCACAATAGCTACCGTTGCAAATATCCATATTAGTGCACCAACTGGATTACCTTGCTGTGCCATGTTACCAGCTAAAGCCCCAAAAATAGTAGGTATTAAAGAAGCAAATAGAGAGTCACCTACAGCAGCAAATGATCCCATCAATCCTACTTTCATCCCTTTTACTGTGTCTTTAGCTTTATATTGTTCTTCTTCTTCCATTGCAAGGTCAATACCTGTAATAATAGTATTGAAGAAATTACTCGTATTGAAAAACTGAGAATGTATTTTCATCATTTCTTTTAATTCAGGCGAATCGTCTCCGTAAATTTTTCTTAATTGAGGTAAAATGATGAATAAATAACCACTACCTTGCATACGTTCATAGTTCCAACCCAATTGGTAAAACAGTAAACTGCGTCGGTTAATTTGGTTAAAGTCTTTTTGAGTTAATTGATACCCTGTAGAAGATGGCTGTATTTGTTCATTATTTTCTGGTGTATTATCAAAGCTCGTCATCGTCTATCTCCCCTTCCTCGTCATCTGCAGAAGCACTATTTTGAGTAGGCGATGGCTTTTCGGTATTGCGTTTATAATCTATAGCTGCTAATGAAAAACCAATAAGTGCTACAGCTAACATTGGTAAACTAGATTCTGTAAAATCGAATTTTTTAGACATACCTGACACTGCGTTACCAACACTATTAACACTAGTAAATACTGTGGAGAATATTGCGGTAATAATAAAACCTAAAATGAAATAAGGAAAATGTTTTTTGACTGGTAAATATCTTAATAATATTGCAAAACCTACAGCCGGCAACACTGCCCCAGCTGTCGTTAATCCATCCCCTAACCACTTAAGATCTGTGTTTAAATAATTTACTACTGGGCGTACTACATGTGCACCAAAAGCTAATGCTAAAGCTACTGGAATCATTCTAGATAACGACCACGGAATTATTCCGAATAGAAAATTCCTCTCTATCGCTTTGTAATTCATATTCTCAATGTGTGTATCAATGCGATGTGCAAAAAATGTATTAGTCATACGTGCTAAAACATCCATTTGAATCATTAAACTGGCAACTGGTATTGCTAGAGTTGATAAAGCTTGTTGTGTATTCATATCTAGTGCAACTGAAAATGCTACAGCTATTATAGTACCTGAGTTCGCATCAATTTTAGAAGCACCCCCGAATGTACCAACTCCTAAAACAACTAATTGCATACCACCACCGATTATTAATCCCGTCTTCATATCTCCCATTATCAAACCGGCAATTAACCCCGCAAATACGGGTTGGTTAAATGTGTTGAACTGTAGTTCATCTAATATTTGGTAACCTGCATAAATCGATAAGAAAATCACTTGCCACCATAAGATATCCATGATTCATCTCCCCTTTATTATTTATTGAGTAGAGACATAAAGTTAACTGCCTCATCGTTAGGCACCATCTGCGAAACAATTTTTAACCCTTTATCATTCAACTTTTTGAAAACATCAATATCTGTATCAGTGACATTAATAGATTTTGTTAATGATTGAGTCTCTTCTGTTTGAGACATGTTACCAACATTCAACTCATCTAGTTTTACGCCATGTTCTAGCAATTGTAAGAATCTGTCTGGTTTCCTAGCAATAACCATTAAACGTTGAGAATCGTATTTACCATTATTTATATTATGAGCAGCTTTTTCTATCGGTAAGACACTTAATCTAATTCCCGATGGTGTCGCAAGTTTTAAGCTTTGTTTATCAATATCACTTTGTGCTACTTCATCGTCAATGACTAAAAAGCGCGTAATATTTAATTTTGTAGCCCATAAATTAGCTACTTGTCCGTGGATTAATCTTCCGTCAACTCTATTTGCAATGATTGTCATAATTAATTACCCCTTTGTTTTGAATAAGTTAGTTATCTATTTTATTATCAATTGTTATAGGTGATTTCTTTAAATTAATAGTTGAATTCGCTTTATTTTCTGTCTCAAAAATAACGATTTCATTTTCTCCAACATTTAAGAATGATTTGGAAATATAAAGTGATAAAGTAGGACCAATTTCCCAGTATCTACCTATATTAACTCCATTAACTAGAACTACACCTTTACCAAACTGTTGCATATCTAAATATGTGTCATAAGTTTCTTCAAGATTAAATTTATAACGATGAAATGAAGGTGTGCCTTTTATATAATTTTTTTGAAAATGTTCTGACCTTAATTTATTGAATTGAATATCGAACTGTTCATAATTCTGAACAAAATGTAAGTCTTGCATTAATCCTTGTCCAAGCCCTTTACGTTGAGTGCTAGAAAGTAACTTATGACCATAATTTACACGCCCCATATTTTCAACTAAAACATCAATTTGAGGTTGCTCATTTTGTAATTGAACTTCAATTTGTGCTCCTATTTCATCTTGATACGCTACATGTTCTAATTTATTATCGATAAATAAATGTACTCTATCTCGAGCATCGATTATTCTTAAATTCTCTTTGTGACTTTCACGTTTGATATGAGTACGATAAACAAAGTATCCATAACCATCTCCTGCTTCCTCCATAGTTTGAGGGTATTTAGAAGTTGTTTTGATTGATATTTCATCTAAAATTTCAAATAGACTTACTTGATCTGTTACTTCTATATTATTGATTTCCATAAATTCTCGATATTTAGGAGGGCGTTGTTGGATATCGTTCTTTTCATTTTTTACTAAATTTTGTAATGCAAAATATTTATCAGTAGGATTACCTGATTCATCAAGTGGTGCATCATAATCATATGATGTGATTTGTGGTAAATCTGTGTTGCCACGTGCCGAACTGCCATTCCAAAATCCAAAATTGGTTCCACCATGGAACATATATAAGTTAATATGACCATCTCTAATTGCTATTTTTACATCATTGATTAAATCATCCGTATCACGTTTAATGATTTCATCGCCCCAGCGGTTAAACCAGCCATCCCAAAACTCCATACACATTAATGGCCATTTCTTCGAATATTCCTCTTGAAAATTTTTAAGATTATTAAAGTTTTCATGCGTTCGAGAACCAAAATTCCCAGTCACTAAAATATTTTGATCAATCAAGCTTCCAGCTCTTAAGCACTGGTTCCAAGCTCCATCTGATGTAAATAATGGAACTGTAGTACCTCGCTCTAACATTAAATCTTTTAAGCGCGATAAATATTCTTTATCTTGACCGTAAGAACCATATTCATTTTCAACTTGCATCATAATAATCGGTCCATTTTCGTCAATTTGTAGAGGCGTTAAAATTTTAAATAATTCATCATAATACTTAGCAACTTTTTCGATGAAACTTTCATCTGAAGAACGTATACGCATATATCGATAATTTAATAACCATGCTGGTAATCCACCAAATTCCCACTCTGCACAAATATACGGTGAAGGACGAATTATAACGTATAACCCCAATTCCTCAGCTATCTTAATAAACCGCTTTATATCTTTGTTTCCTGTAAAATCATATTCATCCTCAATTACTTCATGAAAATTCCAAGGTACATACGTTTCTACTGTATTAAACCCTAAAGATTTTAAGTTATATAAACTTTGATACCAATCCCCGCTTGGGATTCTAAAGTAATGTATTGCACCAGATAATATTTGTAAAGGACATCCATCTAAATAAAATGTTTCTGAAATTTCGAATCTACTCATTAATTGCACTCCCGTTTTAAAGTTATTTGATTGGTGTAGCGTTAATTTGGTTAACTTGATTTAATATTTTCAAGTTTTGTAAACCTATATCATTTAACCATTTTTCTGAAGCATCCCATCCATCAGTAACTAAAGTTTCAGTAGCACCTTTCCATGTAGCTCGACCACATAAGACACCATTAAATTTCGAACCAGAATCTTTAGCAAATTTTAAACTTTTGTTAAATAAGTCAGCCGAAATACCACCACTTAAGAAAATATAAGGAAGGTTTGTGCTATTGTTTTGTTCTTCAAAGTATTGCGCCGCCTCTTTCTGTGTGTATACAACTTCTTTATCTCCTAATCCTTCTACATAGTTCATGTTTACAGGTGTTTCTACTTTTAATACATCAGCTTTATAACGTGGTTCGCTAAATGAATTCATTGCACGAATAACTTTGTTCGGTCTTAATTTAGCAAATTCAGGTCCTTTTTCATCAGTAATATGACTATCATAAGTCAATATTTCTAGTAAGAACGGCACATCTTCTGTCTCGCATTCGCTACCGATACGCTCCACAAACGCCTTTTTCTTATCGTTAATCTCATCAGACTCATCAGCATCGTAATAAATCAAAATTTTTATAGCATCTGCACCTTTTTCTTTTAATTTTTGCACTGATTGATTTTCAATAAGTCTTGGTAAACGTCCTGGCACACTTTTTTCATATCCTGTTTGTTCATATGCAAGAATTAACCCTGCATCTTTATCTTTTTTTCGCGCCGCTTCCATCCCATATTCTGGATCCAATAATATACTAGAACCATAAGGCGTTAATATTTCTGAAACTAAGCTTTTAAATGATGAAATATTTTCTTCATTTGCATAATCTTTCAATAACCTTTCCAAAGCGCCTCTTTGGTCAATCGCAATAGCTGAAAATACACCATTTTCATCTAATAATTTACTCAAATCTTTTTTTGTCATTTATAACAACTCCACTTTAATTTTGTTAGCAAACTCTTGAGCTTGTTCTGGATTGATATGACCTGTTTCTTTTTGTGTTGCGTTAGACATACCACATGATAGTGCTAAACGTATTATTTTTTCATTTTCGTTATAAAATTTTTCCATACCAAATGCGATACCAGCAACTGTGGCGTCACCTGAACCTACAGAGTTCTCAGCTGTAATTTCAGGTATTTCTGCTTTGTATATTTTATCTTTTAATTTAACTATTGCTCCCTTATCTCCAAGAGTGACAAACACATCTAAATCACTAAATAATGTATGCGCTTTCAATAAGTTGTAAATTTTTTTGTCACTCAGATTTGATTCATTTACTAACGTTTTAAATTCTTCTTCATTTGGTTTTATACAGTGTACCGGTGCTTTCGTTTCTAATATATCTATTAATTCTGACGCCCTTATATCTAAAATATTATAACTATCGCTCGAATTTTCTAAAATGCTTTTAACATGATTCTTTGATGTATTGCCTTGTAATGCAGGTGTACTTCCGCTAATAGCCATAACATCTATATGATTATGATTCTTTTGAAAATTATCTAGATAATCATGTTGTTCATCATGTGAAATTTCAGGGCCTTGCTCAAGTATTTCTGTTTGTTTCGAGCAATCATTAATAGCTATACACTGGCGGGTACTGCCTTTGATATGAGTAGCAATTGTCGGTATACCTATTTCATTCAGTTGTCTTTCTATCCATTGGCCATTTTCTCCACCCAAATAAGTATGAGCTTTTAAATCTGCTCCGAGCTGCAATAACACTTTGGAAACATTCAACCCTTTTCCGCCCGCATTTTTAATTGTTTGAACAGGTCTGTGTACGTTCCCTAACTGTAATTGCTCAACATTGTAAGTGATATCTATGGATGGATTAAAAGTATGTGTGATAATCATGAAATACCTCCATTATTGCTCAAAGTCATAAATTGTAACGCCTTTAACAACGCGGTTAATAAAACCTGTAGGACTCGGATTGTCAGGATTCAAACCAAATTTAATAGACTGCTTGCTTGCTAACAATTGACCAAACATGAGATAAGTTAAAGCTAATTCGAAGTCATTGAAATTTTCAGCATTCTTTAAAGCAACCGCTTGATTGGAATCATCATTATTAGGCCCTAAAATAAGTATTTGATAATCTGGATTACCACTTTCTATTTCTTTAATTAAATCCTTTTCATATTGACGACGGTATGAGTGATTACTACGCAATAGTATAAATATTGATTCTTTACTCAGCCCTGCTTTTGGACCATGCCTAAATCCAAGTGTTGTTTCACGCGATATACCAATCTGACCACTAGTTAATTCATTTAACTTCAAAGCAACTTCGCGTGTAAGCTCACCTATAATCCCAGTACCAACATAAAATACTTTTTTGTAATCATATCCAGAAATTTTGTCAGCTAATTCTTCGATACTATCAAATGATTTTTCAGCTTTATCATAAAAGTCGTTGGATACTTCGCCGCCAAATAACAAATATGCTGATAAAAGCATAGAAGAAAAACTTGAAGTCATAGCAAGTGATTTATCATTTGTTTCCTCAGGTAATATAATTTTAAAAATATTGTCGTTTTCATATGTACCTAAAAAACCATCTTTATTATTCGTAATAAAGATATGAAACGCTTTATCTGCTAATTGATCAGCCATTTCAATTGTCCCTTTTGTTTCTGGACTATTTCCTGAACGAGCAAATGATACAAATACATAAACAGTTCCCTCTTCAATAAATGAAAGTGGATTAGTTACGAAATGAGTTGTAGAGACATTCTCAAAATCCCAACCTTCACTAAATTTATTTGATTTAGCTAAGCGTAATATATCGCCTACATATGCTGAAGAACCTGCACCAGTAAAATAAACTTTCACAGGTTTACCATCCGCATGTTCATTAACTTTATTTACAAAATCAACGAACTCCTGTTTAGATGAGGCTACAATACCTTCTGTTTCTTTCCATATTTTTGGCTGTTGCCTGATTTCTTTATAAGTACTTGTTTCATTCAACATACAAATCCTCCTAATTGGTCATGTTGTCATAACCAGTATTGTTAAATTATATACCGTTAAATCTAGCCAATTAATTTAACGGTATATTTGTAATCTTTTGCTTTGGCAACTGTTTCAGTATATTCAATAATGCCTTCTTCAATATAACTAAAGCGCTCTATAAACATGCAAGTATCGTTTATATCTGTTTCTAAATATTTAGCTTGTGATTCGGATAATTTTCTTGCAGTTAAATTTTCATACGCGCGAATAATTTGGATATCATAGTATTTATCTAATGTGTTATATAAAGAATGGCTATTAAAATCGAATTTTTCTAAGCCCTCGCAAAACTTAACTGGTAAATAACTCGTTTCATAAATCAATGGTTTGTCGTTGGCTAACCTTAAACGACGTAATTCATAAACTTCTTGATGTGGCAGTATCCCCATTTTCTTTTGTAAATGTTCTGTAGAAGCAATTTTTTTAAGGCTTAACATTATCGTGCTTGGTTGGTCTCCATTCTTTTCTATCTCATCTTTAAAACTATAAAGACTATCTAGCATTTGATTGTACTGACTGCCTAGTACGATAGATCCACGTCCATGTTCTCGTCTAATATAGTCTTCTTCTTCTAGAAGTTTTAGAGCTTCTCTTATAGTTATACGGCTAACATCATATTGCGAATATAAATTTCGTTCAGAAGGTAATTTTTCTCCTTCTTTGTATTGACCATTTTGAATCTTATACTTTATGTCTTTATAGACTTGAAAATATAAAGGTGTATTTAAGTTTTTCATTTTTTCTCCTTGCTGGTTATGACCACTTTTAGTTTAATACTTTTAAAATTAAATGTAAAGTCACATTATTTTTCTCATATTTCACCAAGTTATTGAATTTTAGCTTAAAATAATATTGTTGTTTTTTGATTGATTATGTTTATTTATAATAACAAATTTTTTTGAAATGAGTAACTTTTTCATAAAACATATTATAATAATATTTTTTCACACCAAAACATAAAGAATCAATACTTATAGAAACACTGTTATAAAGCCTCTCAATCATATAAAATTATATATTAAAAATCGCTCGTCATTGTTTCAATAAAAATATTTATTGCATAAAATTAATTGAAAATTCAAATTTCTATGATAGTATAAACATGATTTAACACTATCAAACAAATAAGGGGATTGATTTGATGAATAATTTTTATAAAATGGGCATTTATGTATTAGGTTTGGTAATATTTTTAGCTGGATGTAGTGGAACAGATGCGGGGAAGAAAGAGCCTAAGGACACACTGAGATTAATAGCACCTTCGGATTTAACGACCTTGGATTCTAGTTTGGCAGTAGAAGCTGGAGCGTTTGAAGTCATGAACGCAACCCAAGAAGGATTATATCGTTTAGATAAAGATGATAAAGCAGAACCTGCAATTGCAAAAGGTGATCCTGAAAAATCAAATAACGGTAGGACATGGACATTCGATTTACGAAAAGATGCTAAATGGTCAAATGGAGAACCAGTCACAGCACATGATTTTGTTTACGCTTGGAGAAGAGCTGTGGATCCTGAAACAGCTGCTGAGTATGCATATATCATGTATGACATTAAAAATGCTGAAGCTATTAATAAAAGTGAGAAAAAGGTTGAAGAATTAGGTGTTAAAGCGATTGATGATCATACTTTAGAACTGACTTTAAACGAAGAACTACCGTATTACAAAGAATTGTTAACATTTGGTACATTCATGCCACTAAATGAAAAATTCGTTAAGAAACAAGGCAGCAAATATGGTACATCAGTAGATAAAACATTGTACAGTGGACCGTTTGTTATGAAGAGTTGGAAAGTTGAAGATAACTATAAACTTAAGAAAAACAAAGAGTATTGGGATAAAGATAATGTTGCACTTAAAGGTATTGATTACAGCGTTATTAAAGATGAGCAAACAGCACTCAATTTATATAATAATGACAAAGTTGATACGACAGAGTTAAGTTCACAAAATGTAAATTCAAATAAAGATAAAGAAGGTTTCGACACAAAACTAGAATCCGCAACTTACTATATACAAATAAACACACAGACAAATAAAGACCTTCAAAATAAAGATTTAAGAGCTGCAATTGCACAAGCGATTGATAAAAAAGCATATGTTAACAATAATTTAAACGATGGTTCAGCACCAATTGATACTTTTACACCTAAAGAAGTTTTTACAAATGACGAGAAACAAGATTATAACAAATTAGTTAACCCACCTTATTCTTATGATGTTAAAAAAGCACAAGCATCGTTAGAAAAAGCTAAAAAAGATTTAGGAAAAGATAAAATCAATATTGAATTTTTAACATTTGATCAAGACAATGCTAAAAGAGATGCAGAATATTTTAAAGAACAAGTTGAAAAACATCTACCTGGTGTTACGATGTCAATTAAGCAACAACCTAACAAACAAAAAATCGCTTTAACTAAAAAAGGTGACTATGATGTAGCTCTAACAGGATGGGGCCCAGACTATCCAGACCCTATGACATTTTTAGATTTATTCCTGAGCGAAACAACTAAAGGAGAAACGGGATACAATAACCCTAAGTACGATAAAATAATAAACGACGGTAAAACAACATTGCTTAAAGACCCAGATAAAAGATGGGATGAATTAGCAAATGCAGAAGAAATGTTGCTAGAAGATGCGATGGTCATACCACTTTATCAAAAAGGTAAAGCGAGATTAACAAAGAAAGAAGTAAATGGGCGTATTATTCATTACGTAGGGACCAAAGAATATAAACATGTAAAATTAGATCGATAGGACAATCAACTATGGACAAAATTAAAAATCATATTTAACAAGCAATCTATTATATTAATATAAAACTTTTAAAGCATAAAGGGGACTTTTCAATGACAATTAAAAAAGCAATTTTGTTAGGTGCAGGTGATAGAGGGGGTCGCGTTTATGCGAATTTAATAAAGTCACTGCCTCACAAAATACAACTAGTAGGTGTAGCAGAACCTGTACTTGAACGAAGAGAAAGAATAAAGGAAAATCATGAACTTGATGATAACTTAGTACAGCAATCATGGGGAAGCTTACTCGATTTGAAACCAGACGCAGAAATTGCAATTATTTGTACACAAGATAAAGCACACTTTGAACCAACTATGAGGGCGTTGGAGTTAGGCTATCATGTATTACTTGAGAAGCCGATGTCTCCTAGTCCAGAAGAATGTATTAAAATGGTGGAAAAAGCTGATGAAATGAATAGAACATTAACGATATGCCACGTTTTAAGATATACTCCGTTTTGGGACAGAATTAAAAAAATTGTACAAAATGGTGATATCGGTGAGATTGCTTCCATTCAATTAAATGAAAATGTTGAATATATGCACATGTCTCATAGTTTTGTACGAGGTAATTGGAAGAATAAAGAAACATCAAGTCCAATGATATTGGCAAAATCATGCCATGATATGGATATTATCAGCTATATTATGGATAAAGACTGTAAAAGGATTAATTCTTTCGGATCACTCATGTACTTTAATGAAAACAACAAACCTGAAGGTGCACCGTTACGCTGTTTAGATGGTTGCCCAGTAGAGAATGAATGCCCATTCCATGCAGGACGTTATTATTTAGGTATCGGACGAGGTTGGGCGATGAAATTTACAGAAGAAAATTCTAATGAAGCAATTGTAGAAAGATTAAATCATACTGACTACGGTAAATGTGTGTTTCAATCAGATAATGACGTGGTTGACCACCAAGTCGTTAATATGGAATTCGAAAATGGTGCAACAGCAACGTTTAGCATGAGCGCATTTACAAGAGAGCAAACAAGAATTGTTCAAATAATGGGTACTAAAGGAGAAATTAGAGGGAATATGCAAACAAATGAAATAAGCATTTTCGACTTTTTAACAAGAGAAGAAAAAGTTGTTAAATTCCCTGAAGTGAGCAGTGGTCATGGTGGTGGCGACGAAGGAATTATAAGAGACTTTATTGACGCAATTAATGAGTCTGATGAAAAAGCTTCTAGATCAGTAGCTAGTAAGTCTTTAATTAGCCATTTAATGGCTTTTGCTGCAGAAGAATCAAGATTAAATCAAGGTCAGTCAATCAATATAGACGAATATTATGAAAAACTATCTTCATTCTAAAACAAAAGGAGTGGGACAGAAATCTCATTTTATTAAAAAGATTTCGTAGTCCCACCCCGGCAAGGATGACTAGGTATGAAAAAAGCTTGTTATAAGCGCATTTTCATAACAGTCAGCTACTGCCAATACAAAAAACATACTAAGATTAGCTATGAAGAAATCTATGACGATAGATTTTTTCATAGCTATTTTTTATAGTTATAGAGAGGAGTAGACTGTGCGATCTCTTGGGTTTGAAATCCGTAAAAAAAACTAGTCAGCTTTACTCTCGCCTTTTGAAATTCGATTGTAGTATGTTGGGTTCTCGAAACCGTGTATAGGAAAGTGAAATGAGAAAGGTTCAGTAAAGTTACAACTTCTCAAATTTATTAAGGAGGTTTTATTTATCGATTACTTAGGCATTGATATTAGTAAAAGAGATAGTGTGATTGCACACTATATTGATGAAAAATTCCAAAAGGAATTTACTATTCAAAATAACAAAAATGGTTATAATTATTTATTAAATTATTTGAATCGTGTAAATCAGCCCAAATTAATTTTTGAATCCACAGGTATATATTCAAGAGCTATGGTTCGGTTCTGTCGAGTTAACCAAATTAATTATATTGAGTTGAATCCTTTAGAAGCAAAGTTCAAAACAAGCTCTTTAAGGTCTTGGAAAACAGATCAATCAGACGCACATAAGTTAGCCCAAATAGCACCTTTTTTAAATGATTCCGATAGTTTAAATAATACAAATGATGATATTTACTTTGAATTACGTGAGCGTGCTCGATTTCATCTAGAATTCGAAAATGAACAAAATCGATTGAAAGTTGAAATTATTGAGATACTTCATCAAACATTTCCTGGCTTAGAAAAATTATTTAAAAATCGTTATTCAATGATTGCCTTAAATATCGCTGAAATATTTACTCATCCTGATTTTGTTCAACAAAATGATATGGAAAGTATCATTTCTACAATTTTAAAATCTACAGATAAAGGATTATCTCAACGAAAAGCAGAAAGTTATGGAGAAACACTTTTTAAATTAGCGAATGATAGTTACCCTAACGTCAATTCATCTTCGTTCCTGGTTAAAAAAGCACAATTATTAATTCAAAAATTGAAAAAGTCCATTGGACAATTATCACAATTAGATAAAGAAATGATTCAATTAGCTCAAGAACTTGACTGCTTTGAAATTATTTATTCTATACCAGGAATTGGAGATCTAACTGCAGCCATGATAATCGGTGAGCTTGGAGATATATCTCGATTCAAATCAAATAAACAGTTAAATGCTTTTGTAGGAATTGATATCAAACGATATCAATCTGGTGGGACACATTATAGAGATACCATCAATAAACGCGGTAATAAAAAGGCGAGACGCTTATTATTTTTGGTAATAATGAATATTATTCGTGGACAACATCGTTATAATAATCATATTGTAGATTATTACTATAAATTAAGAAAGCAGCCTAATGAGAAATCTCATAAGACTGCTGTTGTCGCATGTATTAATCGACTATTAAAAACATTTCATTATTTAATAATGAAACATAAACTATACGATTACGAAATGTCCCCACATTAAATCGTATAATCACATATAGTCTAACACCTTATTCAAAAAAATAAAATTGGACGGTCTTATTAAGTGATGACTATTTTAAACTTAAGCACTTGACTAATCGTAGGAAGAGAGTCTGGGACGATTATTTATGTCCCAGACTCTTTTAAGATTTAAATTAATTATATCTAGTTCAAACTTTATTGAAAGACTCATTTTAACAACCAATATATTATTTTAATATAGCAAGTAGATTTATTTTACTCCAACAACACGTATTCTTTTATAGTCAGCTATCCACGTTTCTCCATCATGTAAGACAGACTTTAAATTGTTTTCAGTATTTTTAATAATATTTTGTTTCGAATTTTCGTTCAAACTTTCAAATATTTCATTACTGAACATTTGAATCCAATTGTTTAACCCTTCTTCTCCTATTAAAGGTGTTGGTCTATCAAAATATTCGGCAAAAGTAACCGTGAATCCCATTCTTTCCATTAAAGTCGTGTATTCTCCAATACTAGGAAAATACCAAGGAAAGTGTTTACTATCATAATTTATGTTTTCTTCTTGAATTTGATGGATCACTTCATCAGTGATGGTTTGAACGTTATGTTTACCCCCAAACTCTGCAACAAATCGTCCGCCTGGTTTTAAAGATTTATAAATATTTTCCAAAGCTTTTTCAGGTTGTTTAATCCAGTGCATTGTAGCATTAGAGAATATCGCATCGAACGATTCTGAATAGCTAAAATCAATTATATCTTGTGTTGAAAAAGAAATATAAGGGTACTTTTCATTAGCTTGATTAACCATCTGATTTGATTTATCAATGCCGACAACGTTAGGACATTGTTGATAGATTTGATGAGCTAAATCCCCTGTCCCACAACCAAGATCTAGTATATTTTCATCATTTTGAGGTTTTAATAATTCAATTAAATTGTTACCATATTCAGAAACGAAAGAATGTTTTTTATCATATAAATCTGGGTTCCAATAGTCTTTATGACCTTCATAATTATTTAGATTTTCCAAACTATACATCCTTTCTATAAAATTAAATTAGGAGTTTTTATGAGATATTTACTAAAATTTTTATTATATTATTTATTTTTATTCATGACATTTAACTCAATAGAGATTATTTTAGGTAGAGAATTAGAAGTGGCAAAAAGTTTAATAGTTCCTTTAATTATCTTAATTGTAATATTCGCCTTCAACACAAATACTAAAGATAATTCACACTAATATCGTATTACAATGAATGAAAGAGTCTGAGACAATTATTTATGTCTCAAACTCTTATAATAATCATTATATTTCTTGAAATAATTTTAAAAGACTACCTGAAACAACCCTTATTTAACAATTAATACTGGAACTGGGCTTCTTTTAGCAATTTTATGTGTAACGTCTCCTAAGACATGTTTAATATTCAAGCTAACTCTGTGGTTACTCATTATTACTAAATCGAAATCCCCACTTTCTATATCTCCCTTATTAATTTTTTCTAAAATTGTATCTTTAATAGGTCCAAATTCTATTTCTACTTTGTAACGGATACCTCTTTCATCTAACTCTTGTAAAAATGGCGCGAGTTGTTCTTCTTTTTCTTTAGCAATATCATTTGAGTGCTTATTATAATACTTAACGCTAGTTGCAAGAGCATTTTCAGTTACTACATGATAAATGATGACTGTGGAGTCTTTATCTACTACTTTTTCTAATTGCGCTGGAATAGAACTAAAATCATTCTCGAAATCATAAGGTAATAAAACATTATTAAACATATTTACCAACCTCCATGTTTTTAGTACTAAAGTACCTCTTACTTATATAGTACCCTAAATATACTTTTGTAAAAGAAAAATAAGCCTGTTTGGGAGTTTAGTATAAAGTAATTTTCTATTACTAAACTCTCAAACAGGTTTATGGTTAAAATTGTTATAAAAAGATTATAACTGTATTATTCTATTTCATAATCCTTATTACCTTTATAGTATTGTCTATCTTCTTTATTATAAACTTCTTCAGGTTTGAAAAACGGTTTAAGTTTATATTTGAATTGATGTAAGTTTAGGCCATCTATAGCAACACGGTCTTGATATATATCTTTGTTTGAAAGACTTGTAAAGTTATCTGGGCCAACACCTGCCATGTATTTGAATCCAGCCTCGTCTATCATATAATTATAGGAAGTAGAATTTCGATCTTGAGCTCCATGTGGGAAGATGAATAAATCAGTTTTACCTACAATAGGTTCCACTTCTTTTTTCCATCTTTTTGTATCTTCAATAATTTGCTCATCTGAACTGTCTTCGAAATTAATATGACCATAAGAATGACTTGCGAATGTCCATCCATCTCTTTTCATTGAGTCAGCTACTTTTTTAGCTTGTTTTTTTCGTTTTTCATAATTAGGATTTTCCAAATCATTTGTTCGATAACCAAGTACTCCCTCATAACCTGTCAGACCAACAACTGCTTTTTGTCCTTTATATGAAAAATCAGGATGTTTTTTTACATAATCATTTAATAGTGGTACTGCATCGTTTGTTTTAGATTGTTCCATTTTCCCTTGGTCATTTTTCTTTTCAGCAACCGTTTCATTGTCTTTATTTAAAGTTAAACGCTCTGTGTAACCATTTCCTTGCATATATTTATAATAATTCATATCATCCATGGACATTATTAATGGTTTTTTCCCTTTAGGTAATTTAAGTTTTTTTCGTTTAACAGGCGTTGACTCTAAATCATAAGCATCATGTGGATCTATTAATATGTAGTTATTTTCATGAAGTTTTTCAATGGCTTTATTAAATTCATTTACTGTAACCATCCAATCATAATTCCCTTTTGCTTGTTGTTGATTATCTGTATAAGCTTTCTGTGGATCCGAGATGATAGGATGAAAAAAGACATGACTTACTTTACCATCATATTCTACTAAGTTTTTTTCATCCTTATGATGTCTTTTATCATATTTATTTTCTATTTTATTCTGGTGTTTATGCTCTTTTTTTCTTTTCTTTACATGTTGCTTCCCGCTTTGGCACCCGCTAAGTATTAAAACGAGTGCGATTAAAAAAACAATACTTTTTCGCTTCATTTCTCTTCCCCCTTCTTTTGTAAAACCAACTTACTCTTTAAGTCAACGACCTTAAAAGTTTACTTTAACACTTTTTGTTTAAATGGTAAAAAGAGCGGAACACCATTTAATATTTCCACTTATTAAAGGTTATTACTTAAATTTTGTTTATTATTTCATTTATTAAAGAAACAAATAACTTTTTGCACTTTTCTGAATATTTTACTAAAAGTGTTTAAATCCACTGTTGAAAGCGTTTTTATTTGCTGATATCGTAGGCATAGTATGAACTATTATTTCTCAAATTAACTATATAAAGGGGTGGCATTTTGAAAAATGAAACTTATGTTGGCGGAAATAAATTACTTCTAGCCATTGTATTGTCGATTTTAACGTATTGGCTTTTTGCGCAATCATTTCTGAATATCGGCTCACTTGTACAACAAACGTACATGACTAATGATGCCATAATCAGTATTGCGGTTAGTTTGACATCACTGTTTACTGGGGTGTTTATGGTTGCAGCTGGTGGCACAGCAGATAAATATGGTCGCGTAAAAATTATGCGCGTAGGACTGATTTTAAATATTATAGGTTCTATTTTTGTAATTTCATCTGATTTGACGCCTTTATTGCTAATAGGTAGAGGCATTCAAGGATTTTCAGCAGCTTGTTTAATGCCAGCAACAATTTCATTAATTAATACATATTATCATGGTAAAGAACGTCATAAAGCATTAAGTATGTGGTCTATAGGTTCATATGGTGGTACAGGACTTTCATCTGTATTTGCAGGCTTTCTTGCAGCATATATTGGATGGCAGTGGATTTTCATAGTATCCATTATTGTGACTGGTATTGTACTTATACTTATTAAGGATGTACCTGAAATTAAAGCCGACAGAAAGAATACGTCGAAATTTGATTTCTTAGGTTTATTATTATTTGTTATCAGTATGTTAAGTATTAATATAGTAATTACACAAAGTAGTGAAATTGGTTGGAGAAGCCCTATCATTATTGTTTTACTATTTATATTCATCATTTCAGTGGTACTCTTTTATTTTTATGAAAAACATAAAAAAGATCCTTTAATTGATTTTTCACTATTTTCAAGCAGATATTTCATTGGAACAGTGACATCTAACTTTTTATTAAATACTTCGATTGGCGCACTATCTTTATATAATCTTTTTACACAACAACATTTTCAAATATCCGGTTCTATTTCAGGATTAATCACCCTTCCATACATGTTTGGTGTACTCGCAACAATTAGAATTGGTGAGAAAATGATGGAACAATATGAAGCTAAGAAACCAATGAAAATGGGTTCACTAATCGTAACAGTAGGTATTTTATTACTGTCGTTATCATTTTTACCACAAACACTATATATCATAGTTAGTTTAATAGGTTTCTTATGTTTCGGTATGGGACTCGGATTCTTCGCCACGCCTGCACTAAATACTGCTGTAGTTCACACACCTAAAGAAAAACTAGGCATTGCATCAGGTATTTATAAAATGGTCGCAACGATAGGAGCTGCTTTCGGTATTACAATATTTACTACTGTTTATCTCGCTGTTGATGAGCAAGTATCTCGTACTATGGGTAGCTTTATTGCATTTCTTGTATGTACTTTATTTATGTTCTTATCATTTATTTCAACAAAATATATTATTCCAGATAAGGAATAAACGATAACTATACTTATAATAACAAGGTATAAAAAAGACACGAGAATGATTACTTTCTCGTGTCTTACTTATATTCTTCGCTAATAAAGTTATTTGTTGTATTAATATTTACATTTAGCCTATTCCAGTATTCTTTCTAAGTATTCTTCTGTTGCCTTCTGCAATATTTTATAAAATTACATACGTAAAGTTTTGTCATTAAAAGAAATGGAATTGTAATGATAAAAGTATTTAAACTACTAATGTTAGAAACCCATAAAAATAAAGATAACATCAATACATAACTAAGAATTACTACAATAAATATAGGCCAACTAAACAATCTTCTATTATCCACACTTAACACCTCTGAATGAACTCTTTCTAATACTCATCTTTCAAATTATATTTATTTTTATAATAACAAATCATCAGATGTTAATAAACGCATTGGCTACTTAAATCTCTTGCGATATGCCATGTTTTTTCCTGTGTTCTTTAATTTTATTTTTCAATACTTCAACTCTTAGATGAATATTTTCTTTTTGTAGTAAAATAATTAAAAGCTAAAATAAGTAAACTTACAATTAAAAAGTATACTTCTGGATATTTAGAATACCATAAATTTTCAACATTTGGTGACAAGCCTATAAACTTCAACAATAGTAATAATAACATACAATAGACAACCCAAATAAAACTTTTAGCGAGGATTTCAATAAATATTTTTCGTTGTCTTTCATCATACGGATCTTGCTGACTATCATTATCTATCGTTTCTGATGGTAAATATTTATTTGTGATAGCAGTCCAAAGACAAGAGAATATTAGAATAATAACAAAAGAAATAAACTTCATTATAGCTTCCCCCATATATGTAAAAAGTTTTTTACATTAAAGAGTGTAGTAATTTTCAAAACATATGTCAAATACTTTTTACATATTTCGTCTATTTCTGAAAGATAATTTCAGTATATGTTATAGATAATTAATCAAGAGTCACCTCCTAATTTTTGGTATAATATCATTGAGCAGGTTGGATAGATGGTGGCTATCTCAGTATAAAGTGAGGTGATGCGTATGTACGTATCTACAAAATCTTTAGAGAGGAGAAGCCTTTTGTGGTAACGTTTGTTGATGCATTACATCTCATGTTTAGTTTCGGTATGTTTATACTGGCTTTCATAAGTGTAGTCATCGCAATTATTAAATTAAGCCATAAAAAATAACCATCTAGCGTAAACTTTGACGAAGTAACTAGAGGTTATTTTTATAATAAATTAGAGTTATAAGTCACCGTCTTTTTAACGGGCTCTTTGGGCAACATGTTCGCGCATGTTGTCCTTCTTTATTTTTACACTTAAATAATATCATGATTTTACACAATTTGTCTATTTCTGAAAGATAATTTCAATATATATTATAGGAAATTAATCAAGAGTCACTTTCTAATTTTTGGTATAATATCATTGAGCAAGTTGGATAGATGGTGGCTATCTTAGTATAAAGTGAGGTGATGCGTATGTACGTATCTACGAAATCTTTAGAAAGGAGAAGCCTTTTGTGGTGACGTTTGTTGATGCATTACATCTCATGTTTAGTTTCGGTATGTTTATACTGGCTCTCATAAGTGTAGTCATCGCAATTATTAAATTAGACCATAAAAAATAACCATCCCAACTTTTGACCGAGTAGGTAGAATGGTTATTTCTTAATTTACTGAAAGTCACCGTCTTTTTAACGGGCTCTTCGGACAGCATGTTCATGCATGTTGTCCTTCTTTATTTTTACACTTAAATAATATCATGATTTTACACAATTTGTCTATTTCTGAAAGCAGATTTCAATATATGTTATAGGAAATTAATCAAGAGTCACTTTCTAATTTTTGGTATAATATCATTGAGCAAGTTGTTGGATAGATGGTGGCTATCTCAGTATAAAGTGAGGTGATGCGTATGTACGTATCTACGAAATCTTTAGAAAGGAGAAGCCTTTTGTGGTGACGTTTGTTGATGTCTTACATCTCATGTTTAGTTTTGGTATGTTTATACTGGCTTTCATAAGTGTAGTCATCGCAATTATTAAATTAGACCATAAAAAATAACCATCCAACTTTGACCGGTTAATGGTTATTTTTAATCAATTTTAACTAAGTCACCGTCTTTTTAACGGGCTCTTCGGACAGCATGTTCATGCATGTTGTCCTTTATATACATTTATATTATACCATGATTTTACATATTTCGTCTATTTCTGAAGTTGCTATATTTTATAAATTCTTGTAGCTTATTTATGAAATTGCTGACTTATTACTCAATAAATTTAAGATCTAAAGAATCTATGTTTTCTATAACTTTTTTAAAGTCTAATGAACTAGGAAGGTTTGGGAAAGTATTATGTTCATATGGCTCTCCTAGGGTTCTGAAAAACGGTTCAAATAAACCTGGAACTAATAAACCTATCATTTTTGTATAGTGTGCGTCTAGTCGATATGAATGAATAGTTTCGGCTGGTGCATGTAAAAAATCTCCAGGATATAATGTGACTTTTTCATTTTGATTGCCTACCCACATTGTTACTTTACCCTCAAAACAATAAAATGTTTCAGTATGTTTTTCATGGTAATGTGGAACAATAGGATCGCCAATTGGTCCTTCTGAAGAAACGACTATGTATCTATCGTTAGTGTCTTTTTGTGTAGTTATTATTGAATGCAATTGATCTCCTGTTAAAAGATTTTCCCCTTCACCCGACCGCCAATAAGTGATTTCTTCATTACTGATATTGTTAAAAGTAAATTCTATATCATAATTATATTCTAATTCTTGTTTATTAAGTGAATAAGTTTCTTCTATATATGATGGGTGTTTAGAATGATTATATGGTACTCCTAAAGCTTTATATATGTCTACTGCACTTCCATTAACGACGTATGATAAAATTTTTGTTCTATGAGCTTTCATAACATATTTATGTACTATACCAGGTGGAATAAGAATATAATCTCCTCGAGTTAAAGTGATTATATCTTTTTCTAATTGTATATCAACAACGCCTTCAGTTACCAATAATGATTCATACATATTTTTATGAAGATGCATAGGAAAGCTTTCATTCATAGCACCAGTTATTGTAATAACTTCGAACAAGTTTCCTGTACTTTGGTTTGTAGCAATGATTGTATAAACCTGTTTATTCCAAATATAATAATCACCTTCCCCATTTTCAATCACATAAGGCGTTTTGTCTTTAGGTAATTCATTTTTTAGTATATTCACTCTTGTTCCTCCTATTTTATGATATTATCTTCTCATTCTGTAGCAATCATATATTTAATTGTAGCTAAAATAAATTCACCAAATAAGTGACAATTTATTGAATATTATTTTTTAAGATTCTGCCTAACTGAATATATACTTTTACTAATATAGATTTAATTACGCTCTAAAAATCAAAAAAGCCAATCGTTATAAACGAATGACTTTTGTGATTTTGTTTCAATTATATTTATTATTCATCAGTGTACCGCTTCGAAAGTTTTTCTTTATGAGCGTTAAACACTTCTTCTAAAGAAATATCATATTTGTTAGCAATAACTATAACGTTACCTAATACGTCTCCCAATTCTTCTATCAAATCATTTTTGTTGTTCATAAATGAATCTGTTATTTCATCTGGTCTATCTCTCCCTATTTCAAGAGCTCTTATAGATCTCGCTACTTCTCCAGTTTCTTCAGCTAAAAAACCTATACGTATAAAAATATCTAAATCTGACCATCCTCTATCTTCATAATAATCATTTACCCAATTTTGAAATTCAGTTATATTCATTCCTCACCACTCCTTAAATTTGCTACTATAAATTTTAGCAAACTAGTAAGAGTTTTGTTTATTTTTCTAAATAAATAACGAAATTTAAATTATATTTTTAAGTATCTTACCTTTGTTTTATTTATGATGGATAAATGACTAATGAGTAGTGTCTCTATCGGGCAAGACATTTTAAACAAGCTCGTTACATTTTCTAACGAGCAAGAGTTTGATGACATGCACGTTAGACCTTCATTCCTTATCCTCTAAATAGAATTTTATCCTAATTACGTTCGATTTTGCCTTCTAACGAGCAAGAAAAATTAAACAAGCTCGTTACATTTTCTAACGGGCAAGAGTTTGATAACATGCACGTTAGACCTTCATACCTGAATATGTCCATATAATTGTGTAATAAAAAAAGAGCCAAATATAGCTCACTTTAGTACAATGTAATCGACTAAGAAAATATTGTAGAGGTGACCTATATATGACTCAGTTAAATATTAACGTAGACTTTGAAGAATTGGCAAGTGCTATTTTAGAAAGTAATTTAAATACTGCTATGAAAAGTATAGCTGTAACTGTATTAAATGCTTATATGGAAATGGAAAGAGATCAGTTTGTGAACGCTGATTTCAAACAAAAGCATCCTGAAAGGATTGCACAACGAAATGGCTACTATGAACGTGATTTTATGATTCCAGTCGGAACACTTCATTTAAAAGTACCTAGAACGCGTGATGGCGAATTTACAACTGAAGTTTTTGATCAATATTCTCGCTCTGATCAATCACTGATTTTAGCGATGATAGAAGCTTATATTAATGGCGTTTCAACTAGAAACATCACGAAAATTGTAGAGGCTCTGGCAGGTAAATCTGTTTCGAAATCTACGATTTCAGAAGTTATGAAAAATATTGACCCCGATATTCAAAAGTGGTCGAGTAGACCTATTACTAGTCATCAGTACAGATATGTATTTGTTGATGCCATGCATATTAAAGTTAGAGAGAATAATAAAATAGTTTCTAAAGGCGTTTATATAGCTATGGGAGTAAATGAACTTAAAAGACGTGAAATTATTGGTTTTAAAATTTCTAATCAAGAATCTGAACAGGCTTGGTCTGAGTTCTTTGAAGATTTAAGAATGCGTGGCCTCACAACTCCTGAGCTCATTATTTCTGATGCACATTCTGGTCTTATTAAGTCTATTAAATCACAATTTATAGATTCAACTTGGCAACGTTGTACATTTCATCTTCTTAAAAACATCATTGAAAGATTCCCAAAAAAGAATTCACAAGAGGCAAGAACATTACTTAAATCTATTTTTCAAGCTCCTACATATCAACATGCGCTTGAAAGTAAAAATGAATTTGTAACTAAGTATGAAAATAATCCTAAGTATTCAGAAGCTTTAAATATATTAGATCAGGGCTTCGAAGATGCCACACAGTTTTATAGATTTCCAGCACAACACCATAAGAATATACGAACTACTAACTCTATTGAAAATATAAATATGCAGCTTAGAAAAAGAGAGAAAGTCATTAAGACTTTCCCTAACCTAGACTCAGCTTTTAGATTAATTGGTGCATTACTCATGGATATTCAAGAAAATCTAGATAATGCTAAAAGACCTTTTATTCCTTAAACTTACTACTTATTTTTGAAAAATAAGTAGAGATTAACAAAATGAATCTGCTAAAAATCAAACAGATTTATTTTGTTAATACATTCTAAAAAACCAAAGGTTGATTACTTCTAAAGATATTACACATAAATATGGACTTGACTTCATACCTTATCCTCTAAATAAAATTTTATCCTATTTACGTGCGATTTTGCCTTCTAACGAGCAAGAAAAATTAAACAAGCTCGTTACATTTTCTAACGAGCAAGAGTTTGATAACATGCACGTTAGACCTGTATTCATCTTTATTTATATTGTAATAACCAAAAACCCTCCAACCCGCTTCTATTTCCAGCGGTTGGAGGGTTTATTTTAAATCAAATTTGTACCTACTCTATTCTATTTCTATTTCAAATCTGGCCAATATCCTTTGTTTGCTTCTATCAGATCATCTAATATATCTTTAGCAACTTTAGCGCTTGGTATTGTTCGCGATAAAGTAAGTGCTTGCCATAATTTTTGATAAGATTGTTCTTCGTATGCTTCTACTGTAAGTTTTTCTACGCCTACTTGTTGTTCCATTAAACTTTTCTGGAATCTAGGAATCTCACCTACTGATAATGGTTCTGGTCCTTCGCTACCCACTAAACATGGTATTTCAACCATTGCTGTAGGTTCAAAGTTTGATATTGCGCCTTTATTCTCAACAATCATTAACATTCTTTCTTTCGTATTGAATGCGATTGCTCTAGCTAAATCAACGATGTAAGACGCATGTTCATCTATCGTTAATTCTGTTCCTTCTGCTGTACCTTTATTGATGATATTTTCACATTCTGAAAATACAAATTTTTCTCTTCCTGCCATCACTTCATTTGCTCTTGTATATTCTTTATTTGAATGTGCTACTTCGTAATCTGGGTATAAATAATATTTTAAGTAAGTATTTGGCAATGTATCTTTATCTATTGCTTGTACGTCTCGTGCTTTTTTAAATGTATCACTCCAACTTGCTTCTTTTTCCATATCGCTACCTGTATCAGTTGCATAACCATGTTGTTCTACATGTTTAATAATTTCAGGCATCAAGTCTTTACCTGATTTATCTCTTATATCTGTCCACCAACCAAAATGATTTAAACCATAATATTTTACGACCATTTCTTTTCTTGAAGATAATCCTATATTACTAGCCATTAACTCTTCAATTCCGATAGGCATATCACATATATTTAATATTTTAGAGTTAGGTCGTAATTTACGTGTTGCTTCAGCAACAATTGCAGCGGGATTTGAATAGTTAAGCATCCATGCATCTGGTGAATATTTTTCCATATAGTCGATAATTTCTAAGACGCCTGTTATTGAGCGCATACCATAAGCTATTCCGCCTGGCCCACAAGTTTCTTGTCCTACTACGCCATGTCTTAATGGAATCTTTTCATCTTGCTCTCTCATCGCATACTTACCTACACGTATATGTGCCATTACAAAATCAACGTTTTCAAAAGCTACTTTTGGATCTGTGCTCGCTAATAATTTTACTTCTGGAGCGCGTTCTTTAAGTAGTATTTCACAGGCATCTGCTATCGTTTGTTGTCTTTCCCCATCATTATCATATAATTTGATTGTATCAATTGGAAAATCCTCTAAATGATCTAACAACATAAGTATGATTCCAGGCGTAAATGTACTACCGCCACCTGCTATTGATATATTAAACTTTTTCATCATAACAACCTCCATTTATTTTTATATCATTGTTTCAAATGAATCTCTGATTTGAGGAACGCTTAAACCCACAATTACTTGTACGTTAGTACCGCTCTTAGCTACGCCGTGAGCCATTTGGTTATGTGTGAAATAATCATTATCTTTCACAAGACTTGGATCATTAACAGTCACCCTTAACCTTGTGGCACAATTCGTAACATCTTTAATGTTATCTTTTCCACCTAAACCTTCTAAATAATAAATTGCTTTTGTATCATATTCTGATGCGTCACTTGGAACATTATCACCATTTCCTTGTTTCGCTTTATAATCTTCTTTCGTATATAATTTAGCATCTCCATCTTCCGGAACACGTCCAGGTAATGGTACGTTGAATTTTTCAATAATAAACTTAAATACGAAGAAGTAAATGACTACAAAAATAATACCAATTATAAATTGGGCAATATACGTATTGCCGTGACTTGAGAATAACGGTATCCAGTTTATGGCCGCGATTTCAATAGCACCTCCGCCTTGAATACCAACTACTCCAAATAAATACATGATTGTTACCATTGTTGCACCTAACAATGCATGAATTAAGAATAAGTACGGTGCAATAAATAAGAATGTGAACTCTAGTGGTTCAGTTATACCTGCAAATACAGCTGTTAATCCTGCTGGTAATACTAATGCTAAAACTTTTTTCTTGTTTTCTTTTGGTGTCGAAGCATACATCGCTAATGCGATCCCTAAACAACCGAACATTTTAATGTTTCCTTGTAATAAGAAGCCGTATGGATAAGCTTCTTTTAACGATTTTGCTGAGCTAGAGAAGTCAGATAAATGCTTTATCCAATAAGGTTTTAATCCCCCATCTACTACAGCTGGGCCGTATTCAAATGGTGTATAAATAAAATGATGTAGGCCTGTAGGTATTAAAATTCTTTCTAAGAAATGGAACAGCCATACACCTACAAATCCTGATTTCACCATGACGCCTTGTAATGAAGCAATACCGTCTTGAACAGTTGGCCATACAGTACAAACAATAAATGCTAGTGGAATCATAACGAAGAATCCTATCATTACAACAAAAGGTAACCCTTGGAATATACCGACCATTTCCGGTAATTTTTTATCGTAAAAACGGTTATGTATCCAAATAACAATTGCTGAAATAAAAATTGCTCCGATAATACTTGTATCTAAAGTTGGTATTCCAGCTATTTCTTTAACACCTGTTAAATTCTCAACGCCTTTAGATAAATCGACACCGAATGTCTTTGGCCATAACGTTAAAATCGCATTAATGTAATTATTGAATACTAAGTAAATCATTAAAGCTGCTAGCGTCGCTCTACCTTGCGCCTTTTTCGCTAGTGAAATCGGTAGCCCAATTACAAATGCAAGTTCCATATGCTCAAATATAGTCCAACCGCCTGCTTCAATTAAACTCCATATTTTAAACCACATCGTACTTTCGTCTGCTATAGAGCCCATTATATCTGGATTTTTAAATAAAGTTGCTAACCCTACAACTATCCCGAAAAACGCAAATAGTAATACAGGTACTATCATCGCACTACCAAATCGTTTGATTGCGTTCATACCAACACCCCTTTTGTATCATTGATTACCTTTAGACTATAGGAAGCGCTTACAATTTCCAATAGGTTTGACGTAAATAGAAATCACATAGTAAACTTAGATTATATTTTCATGTATTGAAAATTTTTTCACACTAACTGGAGGTTGCATTATGATTTTGGATAAACTCGTCAATAAATACTATCAACAATTAAATGATAATGACATACACATCATACAAATGATGAATCAAAACATTAATCTTATACATCGTTTGAAAATCCAGGAATTAGCTGATATTTCACATACTTCTATTTCCTCTATTCATAGACTGTCACGTAAACTCGGTTTTGATGGTTACAGTGATTTCAAGGCATATATTAAACTGAACAGAGAATTCACAACAGTTTCAACTGATATAATAGATAGTTTAGAACAAGATTTACAACAAACATTTAAACACTTGAAGATGATTGATTATGATTTTATAAGTGAGCAAATTGATAAGGCGCCTTTCATCTATATATATGGTACTGGTATTGCACAATTAAATGCTGCAAGAGAAGCTCAACGTCATTTTCTATCTATTAATAAACGAGTAATGGTCATCAATGATGAAAATGAATTAAAAATAGCGATGGATCAAATGGATGAGAACGACCTACTGTTTATCATTTCTTTATCAGGCGATACGGCACACCTTAAACAAAACATTGAGATTATGCATACACGAAACATACAGTATATTTCTATTACAACATTAAAAGATAACTTCTTAGCGCAAAATGCTAAATACAATATTTATGTTAATAGTTCTCCAATACAATTGTTTAACCAAATATCATATTCAAGCTTTCTTCCTTACCATATAGCTTTTGAAATAATTGTTCGAAAGTATAGTGAATGGAAACAGCTACATCAGGGTATAGACTAATATATGATATATTAGATATGGATAGATTTTTAGGAGGTAAAATATTATGGCAAAAGTTTTTATAACAGGGGAAATACCTACTGAAGGTTTAAATTTATTAAAAGAACATTTCGAAGTGTCTGTTTTCAAAGGTGAAAAATTAATTACTAAAGAAGAATTACTTGAAAATGTAAAAGATGCTGATGCAATTATCAGTCCACTTTCTACTAATATAGATAAAGAAGTAATTGATCAAGCTGAAAACTTAAAATTCATTGCTAATTACGGGGCTGGCTTTAACAATATCGATGTGAAATATGCAAGAGAAAAAGGTATTGATGTTACAAATACTCCAAAAGCTTCAACAAATGCAACTGCTGATTTAACGATTGGTATTTTACTTGCAGCTTCGAGAAGAATTGTAGAAGGAGATAAACTTTGTCGCACAACAGGCTTTAATGGTTGGGCGCCTTTATTCTTTAGAGGTCGAGAAGTCTCCGGTAAGACTATCGGTATAGTTGGCCTAGGAGAAATAGGTTCAGCTGTAGCTAGACGTGCCAAGGGATTTGACATGAACATTATATATACTGGACCAAACAGAAAGCCAGAACAAGAGGAAGCTCTAGGGGCGTCTTATGTTAGTCTAGATGAACTATTAGAACAATCCGATTTCATCACATTGAACGCAGCATATTCTGATGATTTACATCATTTATTTAATAAAGAAACGTTCAAAAAAATGAAAGAAAAAGCGTATCTTATCAACGCATCACGTGGCCCAATAGTAGATGAAAAAGCTTTAGTAGATGCATTAAATAATAAAGAAATTGAAGGTGCTGCATTAGACGTATATGAATTCGAGCCTGAAATCACAGACGAACTTAAATCTATGGACAATGTTGTGTTAACACCACACATTGGTAATGCAACTTTCGAAGCCAGAGATATGATGGCAGAAATCGTCGCAAACAATACAATCAAAAAATTAAATGGCGAAGAGCCTGATTATATTGTGAACTAAAAACCAATAAAAAACAGCCATTCGTTGATTAAACGAATGGCTGTTTTTTTATTTATCTATCGTCTTGTTCCATTTGCATCAGTTCATCTGCTGTAAATTGTACATCTGTACCTATAATGATTTGTATATTCTTATCACTGATTATTTTATTGCCTAATGCACCAGATTTTTTAATTTTTTCTTGATCTACGATTCCTGTATCATTTAATGTCAATCTTAATCTTGTTGCACAGTGGTCAATAGCTTCAATGTTATCTTTACCACCAATTGCTTCATAAATTAATTTCGTTTTATTAGATACATTCAAGTCGCCATCTTTGCCTAGTGAACCTTCCCCGTTTTCTGCTAAGCTTGGATCTTGTTTAACCGCTTCTTCCATCAGACCGTCTCTACCTGGCGTTTTTAAGTTGAATATTCTTATCGCAAAATCAAATGCGAAGAAGTATACAACACCCATCACTAAACCTAACACTAACAACATGATTGGTTTATTTGCTATTGGAATACTTAAACTTAACAAGTAATCAATCAATCCTGCACTAAATGTAAATCCTGCTGTCCAGTGGAACATTGCCGCTATAAATAGTGAAATACCTGTTAATACGGCATGAAGAACAAATAACATTGGTGCTACTACTAAGAATGAAAATTCAAGTGGTTCTGTAATACCTGTTATAAATGAAGCAAGCCCTGCTGCTAACATTAACGAACCTACTACTTTTTTATTTCTTTTTTCAGCATTTTTCCAAATTGCTAATGCTGCTGCAGGTAAACCGAACATCATAATTGGGAATAAACCTGCTTGGTAACGTCCAGTAATACCTTGTTCACCTTTACTTGACCAGAAGTTAGCAATATCATTAATACCTGCGATATCAAACCAGAACACTTGGTTTAAAGCATGGTGTAAACCAAACGGTAATAGTAAACGGTTAAAGAATCCGTATAACCCAGCTCCTGTTGGTCCTAATTTAGAAATAAATTCACCAAACATTACAAGTGCATTATAAACTGGTGGCCACATAAACATTAATGCTAATGAAATAACTAACATCGCCGTTGCAGATAAAATTGGTACTAAACGTTTACCACTAAAGAATGCGAATGCTGTTGGTAATTTAGTATCTTTAAATCTATTGTATATAGCCGCTGTAACTAAACCACAAATAATACCGACAAACACATTACTAATATCTCCGAAAGCTAAATTCACTTTTTCTTCGGGCATATGTAACGTCTTAGCCATCGATTCCGTACTTAAAACATTTGTCACGACTAAAAATGATACAAGCCCACTTAATGCAGCTGCCCCGTTTTTATCTTTAGACATCCCGAAAGCTAAACCGACCGCAAATAAAATCGGTAAATTATCAAGAATCGCTAAACCTCCATTTGCTAAGAAGTTAGCAACGCTGTTCCCTTCCCCACTAATTGCACCAGGATCAATAAATGATGCTATACCTAGTAACAGACCTGCTACAGGTAATATTGAAATTGGTAACATGAGGGACTGTGCAAATTTTTGCATATAAGCCTTCATATTTTTCTCCCCTTAATAAAGCTATTTTTTCTCGTACTACTATACCATATGTACCACAATTTTAATTATATGTACATAAAAAAATTGTTGTATAAATACTTTTAAAAAATAATTTTTTATTAATAATTCGAAACATTAAAGGTTATTATTATTTTAAATTTATAGTTCATTTGAATAATCTGTATTTAGCACATCTAACAATTTTATAAATAAAAAACCAGTCTGGAACATATATAAATGTCCCCGGACTGGTTCTTCATATAGATAGTAGATTTTTAAATTTTAATTAGCTAACATTTACTTTTCATCTTTCAATTTGAGAGATAGTACAAATGCTAAGCCTGTAATAATAACAGCAACTATAAAGGATATATTAACGCCGTGTATCAACCCTGATATGCCTTCGCTAGGTATTGCAAATAATGTCATTATTGTTATAAATAAAGCCGTTCCTATTGAGCCTGCCATTTGTCTGAATGTATTGTTCATTGCAGTTCCATGAGGTATAAGATGCTTAGGTAACTGGTTGATTGATAAAGTTGTCATAGGCATCATAACCATTGCGATTGTTAACATACGGAACATGTTAACAACTGACAAGAATGTAAAGCTAGTGTCTGAAGTTAATTGTGTAAATGGCAATGTCGTTAAAATTAATAAGAATAGTCCAATACGAGCAAGCCATTTCCCTCCAAACTTATCAAATAAATATCCAGTAACTGGGTTCATCGCCCCCATTAATATAGCGCCAGGTAATAAAACGAGTCCTGATTGTAACGCTGAAAAGTGCAACATATTCTGCATATATAACGGTAATATGATATTTGTGGCTATCATTGCCGCAAAAACAAACATACTTAAAACTGTTCCAAGTGTAAAAACAGGATAAGAAAAGACTCTAAATTCTAATAAAGGTCTTTCTAGTTTTAATTGTCTTCTTACAAAAATAAACATCGTTATTGCACTTAAGATAAGTATAATAATGAAAGTAGCGTTCGCCCATCCTATTTCACTTACAATACTAAACGCATATAATAAACCACCGAATCCTAATGTAGATAAAATGACTGATAGTTTATCTAACTTAGGTTTAGTTAATTCGGTTACGTTAACTAATAAAAAGTAAGCAAAAATAATATTAAATACTGCGATTGGTAAGATTACATAAAACACGCTTCTCCAAGGGAAGTGTTCTATTAATACACCTGATAAAGTAGGTCCTATAGCAGGTGCAAATGCAATTACTAAGCCAAATAGCCCCATTGCTGTACCTCTTTTTTCAGTAGGGAATAATAGGAATAAAATTGTCTGCATCAATGGCATCATAATCCCCGCACCAGATGCCTGTAATACACGTCCTATTAATAACACAGCAAAGTTAGGTCCTACCGCACATATAAGCGTCCCTAATGTGAACAAACTCATTGCTGTTAGAAATAGTTGTCTAGAAGTATAACGTTCAATTAAAAAAGCAGTGATAGGAATCATTATCCCGTTAACTAACATAAAAATTGATTGCAACCACTGCACAGTACTTTCATTGATTTGTAAATCCTTCATAATGGAAGGCAACGCGGTTCCCAACAAAGTTTGATTTAAAATCGTAATAAAAGCTCCCGATAAAAGCACAATAAATAAAGGGAGATTCTTAATAAATATTGAATTTTCGCCTTTAGCCATATAATTTTCTCCTTCTTTTAAAATCATTTCTTTATTTCATCTAAAAGATTTTGATCATATAAGTAACGATTTATCGAATAATATAATCTTAACATTTATAAGCAAATTTAATAAGACGGATGCCTATTATACTTTTCTATAAAAAATACTCCCTTTAAAGCTTTCACATTTTAGTGTCTGCTTTAAGGGAGTACATGTTTTATAATTTATTTATTATTTATTTACTTTTTTAACAACTGAAGACTTCAGTCCAATTTGGCCAAAGCCTGGTATTTTACAATCAATATCATGGCCATCTTCAGGATCAACTAACTTAATACCTTTGACTTTTGTACCTTGTTTAATTGCAGTTGAAGAACCTTTGACTTTTAAATCTTTTACTACTGTAACAGTGTCTCCATCATTCAGTACAACACCATTAACATCTTTAATTACATTTTCTTCTTCATTTGTGTTCTCATCATTAGCTGTCCACTCAAAGTTACACATCGGGCAAATGTAAAGCCCTCTATCTTCATAAGTATATTCTGATTCACACTCAGGACAATTAGGTAAAATTGCTTCCATCTATAAACCTCCGAAAATTTGATAATTCATCTATAATTTACCACATTCCTAATAATAAAGCTCTTAATTTTACGGTTTCATCACAATATATGAAGTAATAGTGTTTATCCGTGCATCTTTTTTATGATTTTCGAAAGTGTACATATCCGCAAAGTATACTTTCTCTCCAGTTGTGTTAATTATCGTCCCATGCGTAGAACCTTCTTTTCCATGTGAAAGCATCGTCTTAACTTCTAAACTCGAAACTTTTTGTAAATGCTTTTTTATTTCTTGTATAAAATTGTCTTTTCCGTATAAATCGAATTCACCAGGAACATGCCAGATAAAATCATCAGTTAGTAACTCATTAATTGTACTTTCATCCCCTACAGTAGTAGCAATCAATAAATCTCTCATAATTTTCCTTTTAGGAGCATTATCACATTTCAAATCACCAATTACGGTAAATTTTAATTTTCTTAAATCTTCATCTATATTGCTAAAAGACATGCCTTTATCTTTCAATGCATCTTTTAAAATATTAATTGCCTTAGGTCCAACACCATGAAGTTTTGATAAATTTAGTTCATCTAATTTTGAAACTTGTTCCAACATTGAAATATTAATCTCATTCAATGCTCTTGAGGCAGGCTTACCTATTTGAGGTAAAGTTGTCATAGTTAACATCCCCTTTAAGAAATATCTTTTCTTCTAAAGCCAATCAAACCGACAATAATCATAATGATAGAAATAACTATTAATATACTTATACCCGTATAATCCATTTTATCTACAGGAATTTCTGGTATATGTTGAAATGGTGTTAAATTTTTCAACCATTCTTTAACATCTAATAATTGTCCAAGATATACTACAAAGAATGTATAACCTAAATATAAATAAACAATGAAATGCCCTTTATTTAACCACCCTATTAGAAGTACACCTATACCTACAAATGTGATAATTGCAGGTATATAAACAATGCCTGACTTAATCATTGTCCAAAAAGTAAATGGATTATCTAAGACAGATGCTTGAGCAATATACATACCTAATGATGCCAAGAAAATCATCATAACAGCATTTATTAAGCTTATAACTATAAAACCCGAAAAATAATACGTTCTTGAAACAGGTTTTGCAAATATATTTTCAATTCTTTGCGTATTGATCTCGTTTTTAATTTTATAAAGGCTCATAATAGCCGGTATTGTAGCAACAATTGCCATAATAACCATTAATGTAGGTAAAAATGACTCAATATAGTTATCTCCACTACCCGCTAGCATTTTCTTAAGCATTTCATTATCACTAATAAAGTCGTCCATTTCACCAAAGACTGAGCCGTATGAGGCACCAAATATAAACATACCAATTGCCCAGGAAATAATTCCGACTTTATATAATTTGATTTGCATGCCAATTGGCGATAACCAATATTTTTTAGCATATTTATTACCTGGTTTAGATGGCAACAATCCAGATTCTAAATCTCTATTAAGGTATAGATACATTGTAATCATAATTAATATTATACCGACAATAAACATGAGCACTAACGGCCACCAATTGTTTTCTGAAAAGGCAAATGTACGCGTTAGCCATCCTAAAGGCGAGATCATCGAAATACTATCGTTTAATACATCTCCTATTGCGCGTATTAAATAACTTAATAGTAATACTGAGATGCTTAGTCCTGTTACATTACTAGTTGTTTCAACAAGTTGAGCAAATAATGTTGCTATCAAACCAAAAAGTATACCAATCATACTTAGCGATAAACCGTACAACAATGAACTTTTCACATCGATACTTTCAATATTTAATAGCGGTAGTGTTATCGTTATTAAAATGCCTATCGCTAAGTTCACAATAATCATGTTCATCATTGAGCTAATTAAAGGTGACATCTTACCTATTGGAAGTGCTCTAATCATTTCAATCCTACCAGTAGATTCATCTCCTCTTGTATCTTTTGCGACAAGTAATATACTCATAATCGCTACAAGTATGCCTGTAAATAAAAGCATTTCATGCGTAAACAACACACCTACTGATACATGTTCAAACTTACCTGGACCTAACATAGCTTCCATCGCAGGGTTTTGAGAAGTTTCTACAATTGGTTGCATATCAGATTTATTAGGATACATACTTTCAAAAGTCGGAGGTATAATAAGCGTTAATGTAACTATACCAATCACCCAAAATAACATTTTCCACTTATTTGTCTTTAAATAAAATGCTGTTAATTTCCCTAAACCATTAAAGAGATTATGCATGATTACTCACCTCTTTCAATATCTTCGCCATAATGTCTCATAAATAAATCTTCTAATGTTGGAGGCATGCTTTCTAATTTCAACAATTCAAATTGGCTTAAATATTTAATTACTTCAGAAACACATTCTGAGTCAACTTGAAAATGGTATACACCATCTTCAATCACTACATCGTGAATACCTCTTTGTTCTTTCAATCCATCCAATCGCTCTTTAGATTGAACAACAAAGTGCATTCTTGTTAAATGTCTTAAATCGTCTAATGTGCCCATTTCTACAATTTCGCCTTTTCTAATGATACCTACGCGATCACATAATTGTTCTACTTCACTCAATATATGACTGGAAAGTAACACACTTTTACCTTCTTTTTTCTTTTCTAATACACATTCTTGAAAGACTTGTTCCATAAGTGGATCTAGCCCTGAAGTTGGTTCATCTAAAATAAGTAATTTAGCATCTGTAGTAAAAGCTGAAATAAGCGCGACTTTTTGACGATTACCTTTAGAATAAGAACCGCATTTTTTCGTAGGGTCTAAATCAAATTTTTTAATCAATTCATCCCTTTTCTTCACATCATATGTGCCACTCAATTTTAAAAATAAATCTATGACTTCACCACCTGTTAAATTAGGCCATAAGTTCACGTCACCAGGTACATAAGCGATATCACTATGAATCGTTACGGCATCTTTCCAAGCGTCCTTACCAAATACCTCTATAGAACCGGAGTTTGTCTTTAGCATACCTAAAATGGCTTTAATCGTCGTAGATTTCCCTGAACCATTTGGACCGATAAAACCAAATATTTCTCCTTCTTCAACTGTAAAATCAACGCCTTTTAATGCTTGAAACTTACCAAATGATTTTGTAATATTATTTATCTTTAACAAAGTCATAACTATTCACGATCCTTTATAGAATATTTTTCTCATTTCATTTATATACGCATCAAATTCTTCGTAAAAAATACTGTAGTCATTCGAATTAATCATTTCATCCGTTACCCTAGCCATAATAGATTCAGATAAACCTGCAATTGAAAATTGAATTATTTTAACAGATTGATTAACATCCAAGTCATCCCTAAATAATGATGTATCTATATCATCAAATAATTGAGACTGAACCTTGTTCTGTAAGTTTACGATATACTCTTTTTGTCCTTCCGTGATGTGTTGAAAATTATCTTTATCAATAACTACTTTTGATAAAAATTGAGACATGCTAGGATGCATTGTAAATAAATCCGACTTTATCCTCGTTTGGTGTACTAAGCGTTTAAATATATCCTTCTCATCCATATCTATTTGTTCAAAATAATAACGCTCAATAAACTCTAAACAATAATCGACTAAAAACTTAAATAATCCAGCCTTATTCTCAAAATAATAAAAGAGCATACCTTTACCAATGCCCGCTTCTTGAACAATACGATTTGTTGAACTACGACTAAAACCATGACTAGCAAACTCTAAAAGGCTAGCATTTATGATTTTCTGCCTTTTTGCTTTATCTAAATTATAAAAAGTATCACTCATATAAACACCTTCTCAATTTCATTAGACCACTTTGGTCGACTACATCATACAACTTTCGACCAGAGTGGTCAAATTTTAAGTAAAAAAAAGAGAGCGAGACTATGAAACCTTTTAACAAAACAAGATTTCTGTCCCACTCCAAAAATAATTCTTATAATCCTTTAATTAATACATTAAAAAGAAAAGTACTTCCAAAATTCTTTGTCATTATTGGATTCAAGCAATTTAAGCACACTACTATAATCATTGATAATATCTGTTAAGTTTTGGTAGACCTTCTCCAAATTAATAGTCGTATTCTTTTTTAATCCTAGGCAAAATATAATTTGTACTTCTTTATCATCCCATGCTATTGGCTTTTTCATTGTCATCATAAATACAAATGATTGTTTAGCTAATGGCATTACTGGATGAGGAATTGCTACTAAATTTCCATAAGCAGTAGAAGCATATTTTTCTCTTTCAATAATACTTTGTAAAAACCCTTCTTCTATTAATTTTTGATCTGTTAAATATTCATTCAAATAATTCAAAACGTCATCTTTGTTATTGAAATCTTTATTTAATTCTAGCATTTTAATTAATTGTTCTTTATTATCTAAAGGTTTTAAATCAATGTAACGTTGAATCATATTGATATTATTTTGTGAAAGAATGGGGCTAACATACAAAATCGGTATATTAATATCATGGTTGATAGGCACAGTTGAAATAATGATATCAGCTTTATTAATGTTAGCCTTTTCGATATTATATAATTCAATGATTTCAGTGATTTGAATCTGATTACCAAAATTCTGTATCAATTTATATTTAATGAGTTGTGAACTCGTTAACCCAGAATTACATACAAGTATGATATTTAATTTCTTCTCGTCTATGTTATTTCTATTTAAAGCCATTTCAAAATGTAATGCTAAGTAACCTATTTCACTTTCAGAAACTTGGACTTTCAAATCTTTTTCAATCATTTTACTTGCTACAACTCCAATATCAAATGCAAAAGGATAATTTTGTTTAATTTCTTCTAACATAGGATTTCTTATATTCATCTTATATTTATATCTGTTTATAGATGTTAATAGGTGGAGGTATATATTTTCTTTTAAAGCTTCATCTGATTGCAAATCTAAATAGAAAACACGTTGTACATTATCAAGCATGTGTTGAATCATTTTATCTACTTCTTCATTTCTTGGAATATTCGAAACTTCATTCATTATTCCAGTAGAAACAAAATGAATATATAAATACTCTATTTCTTTTTTGGGTAGTATTAAATTAAAACGTTCTTCAATAAAATGAACCATATCATCAAAGAAATGTTTTAATTCAGTAGATAAAGGTTGTTCTTCTATTTGAAATTTCTGTTCGATCATTGAATTATTTCTCATTCTCACGACTGCAATATTAATATGTGTCACTAAATTATCTAATTTCACTTCAGGAATTTCTATGTTATAAATTTTTAATAGTTTAACAAGCTGGTTTTTGACACTAGATGTATCTTGTTCTGAAAAACCAATATCACTTTGCTGATTATTTAATAGAAATTCTGCTATTGCATACCTTATTTGAAATTCTTTGCCTATAATTTTCATACCATAGTTTGGACGGCTGACAATTTCAATTTCATATTTGTTTAATATTTGCCTAATTTCATTCATATCATTTTTAAGTGTTCCCGTACTTACAAACATATTTTCACTTAAAGATTCTATTTTTGTATAATCATTAGAGAGCAATAGTTTTCTCATAATAAATCGTATTCTACTATCTTGATTGTTAAAATTTAAGTTTTCATCTTTTAAATATCTTTCATTTAAGAAATAATTAAATAAACCCTCATCTATAATAAAAAGATTATAGCCTTTGGACTTCTTAGTTTGAATAAGAAATCCAAAAGCTTCACTTTCTTCATTTATTTCTTTTATTTGGGTTCTAATTGTTTTTGATGACAAACCTAATAATTTAGCGATTGCATTGCTCGTAATATATTCCTTTTGATGCTGATACAATATTTTCACGATGTTGAGATGTCTGATTTGCATCATATTCTCTCCTAATATACTCTATTTTTACCTCATATTAGTCAATTATTTCATTACTTGAAGCTAATTCCTTAAACCATTTCCCACTTTGTTTGATTGTTCTTTCGCCATTTTCTATATTTACTGATACAAAGCCATATCTATTTTTATAGGCATTCATCCAAGACCAATTATCCATGAATGTCCACATGTGATATCCCGTACAATTTGCACCCTCTTGTATTGCTTTATTTAACCATATCAAATGTGATTTTACAAAGTCGATTCTATATACATCATTGATTTCACCATTTTCGATGAAGCGTTTTTCATTCTCAACACCCATGCCATTTTCAGATATAAAGCTTTCAATATTGTTATAGTTTTCTTTAAGGTTAACCATAATATCGTATATACCTTTAGGGTAAATCTCCCATCCTCTATAAGGGTTCATTTTTCGGCCAGGCATTTCATAATTATCGAAATAATATTCTGGTAGAAATGGTGCTTCAGGATTAGGCATTGTATCTCTAGCTTTTACTCTTCTAGGTTGATAATAGTTAACACCTAACAAGTCGATTGTATACTGCTCTATTAATGCTAAGTCTTCTTGTTGATAACGAGGAACTAAATCATGTTCCTTTAATATATCGACTAATTCTGCTGGGTATTTCCCTTTTGTTACAGGATCTAAGAAACTCTTATTAAAGAATAAATCAGCAATTTTAGCTGCTTTTAAATCCGCTTCATTTTGACTTCTTGGATAAGAAGGCGTTAAGTTTAAAATAATGCCGATTTTACCTTGAAAATCATTTTCTTTGAAAGCTTTTATTACTTTAGCATTAGCTAGAACCGTATTAAATGCTACTTGGAAACCTCGTTTGGCATCTACAATATTAGGATAATGGAAATCGTATAAATATCCCCCTTCTACTGGAACGATTGGTTCATTGAATGTGAACCAATATTTAACGCGATCACCAAACAATTCAAAACATTTCACAGCGTAATTCACGTAATCATTAACGACACTTAATGATTCAAATCCACCTTGTTCTTGCTTTTTATAAGGCATATCAAAATGATATAAGTTAACAAATGGTTCGATATTATTAGCTTTCAATTCATTAATCACATCATTATAGAATTGAACAGCATTATCATTTACTTCGTTCGTATCTTGGTTGATTAATCTAGTCCATGAAATTGAAAGTCTAAATGAATTATGTCCCGTTTCTTTCATTAACTTAATATCTTCTTTATATCTGTTATAAAAGTCTGAAGTTGTATTAGGACCTACATTGTTAAAAAAGCGATTTGGTTCTTCTTCATACCACTTATCCCAAATTGTTTTATCCTTAATTGAATCTGTTCCTTCTGTTTGCGTTGCGCTTGCTGCACTACCCCACCAAAAATCATTTGGAAATATATATTTTGTCATGATTTCATCTCCTTATATAAATCTACCATTTCATTTGCTAAATCTTTTACTGTTATAGCGTTCATTAAGTGATCTTGAGAATGGATAAGCAATAAATTCAACTCACTACTTTCACCATTAGCTTCATCTTGTAATAATTCTGTTTGAAATTTATGAGCTTTATTTATTTCTTTTTCAGCCTCTGAAATAAGCATTTCTGCTTCTTTAAAGTTTCTTTCTTTAGCACATTGGATAGCTTCCATTGCACTTGAGCGACCATTCCCACCATATAATATTATTTGAAATGCCTTTTCGTTAATTGAAACTGTCATAAATTTTCCTCCATATTTTAATTTTCTTTTTCTTGTCTTAAATAGTTTTTATCTAATAATTTTAAGAATGGCCACCAGATAACAAATGTTATGACTAAATTCACTAGCTGTAACATCGCACCTTGCCACGAGTTACCTGTAGCTAAATAACCACTAATAAATATTGGTGTAGTCCATGGTACGATTACACCGGATGGTTTCGGTACTAGTCCTAAGTACATTGATGTATAACTTACAATCGTTATGATAACTGGTGATAAAATCCAAGGTAAAATAACTAAAGGGTTCATAATGATAGGTAAACCAAATAAAATCGGTTCATTTACGTTAAATATAGAAGCTGGCGTACCTAATTTAGCAATTTCTTTATTTTGTTTACTTCTACAAAGTAGATAAATACCAAGTACGACTGCTAAAGTTCCACCAGTACCTCCCATGCCTACTAAAAATGTATCAATAAACTGTTTAGTAATGATGTTCGGTAGTTCTACACCTTGTTTAAATGCTGCAAGGTTCTCATTATTTAATGAATACCAAATTGGATCGAAAACTGTATTTACAATAATTTGTCCATGTAAACCGAAGAACCAGAATACTTGAATGAATAGTACTGCTACAATTGTTGCTGGTAAGCCTCTTCCTAAAGCAGTTAATGGTTCTTGCACTATTGTATAAATTAAATTTTGTAACGTTTCGAACGGTGTTAAAGCTACTACAATTTTAAGTACTACGAATATCGTTAAAGTAAAGGCAACAGGTAATAATGCACTAAACGATTTCGCTACTTGATCCGGCACACCGTTCGGCATTTTTATTGTTATATCTTTTTTAGTGAAGTAACTATACAGTTCGGCACTAATAATCGAAACAATTATACCTAGGAACATACCTTTAGCTCCTAGTATTTCTGTAGGTATAACTCCTTCTGTTTTACCTACAACTTGTGGTGTTAGTATTAAAACAGCACTTAAAGCTGTTACTGCTCCATAAATACCTTCTAACTCATTCCGCTGGGTTAATTTATAACCTATTCCTATAATCACGAATAATCCCATAATCGAGAGCGTCGCGTCCGAAGCTGGACTTATAGCATTTTGCCAAGCTGTAAACTGGCTTTCTGAAAGTATTTTATCTAAAAATGGAAAGTTTGCTATTACAATAAATATAGACCCGAATATAATCAATGGCAGTGCTACCATAAAGCCATCTCTTAATGATGCTAAGTATTTATTGTTGTTTAATTTGTCTGCTATTGGCAATAAGACATCTTCCAATTTCTCCATAAATGTATTTTGCATATTTATCACCTACTCTTCCAGTAATGATAAAGCTTGTTTTAATACGCCTTCACCATCTATTCTTCCATAACTAACGGAATCAATTGCTTCAATTGGTAAATTAAGACCTTTGTCTTCAGCTGCTTTTAAAAATTTCTTTCTCATAAATCTCATTTGTGGACCTATTAATAACACATCATAATCTTCAAGTGAGTGGAAAGCATTGTCACTAGACATCGCTTTTATATTTACATTTATATCTTGCTTTTCAGCCGCTTCTTCCATCTTAGTTACTAAAAGACTTGTAGACATTCCTGCTGAACATGCTAATAAAATATTTTTCATTTTTTCTTCCCCCTTTGATTTATAATTCAATTGTATATTGTATACGCTTTCATATCGATACAACTATTTTCCACTAATAGAGGAAGCGCCGTTATATTTTGAAAACTCCTTATTCTTTCCTATATAAATGTTTCTTAAAATTTTTAACGGGAATAACATTAATATCATATATTTAGGGGGGCTTAGAGTTGAGTAACAAAAAGAAAGAACAAATTGATGAAGTAACTAAAAGCAATGACGGTAAGGCAATGACGACAAATAATGGCGTTAAAGTGAGTGAAGATGAAAACACGTTAACAGTTGGTGAACGTGGTCCTAGTTTACTAGAGGACTTTCATTTTAGAGAAAAAATCATGCACTTTGACCATGAACGTATTCCAGAACGTATTGTACATGCTAGGGGTTTCGGTGCCCACGGTGAATTCCAAGTTTATAAAGACTTGTCACAATATACTTCAGCCGACTTTCTAACTCATCCTGAGAAAACGACACCCGTATTTGTAAGATTTTCAACAGTTCAAGGTTCTAAAGGTTCACCAGACACTGTAAGAGACGTGCGCGGATTTGCGACAAAATTCTATACTGATGAAGGTATTTTCGATTTAGTAGGTAACGATATTCCTGTATTCTTTATTCAAGATGCTATAAAATTCCCTGACTTAATTCATGCAGTTAAACCTGAACCTCATAATGAGATGCCACAAGGTGGTACTGCACATGACACATTTTGGGACTTCTTTGCGCAAAATCCAGAAAGTACGCATACTACAGTTTGGGCTATGAGTGACCGTGGTATTCCTAAAAACTTTAGACAAATCGAAGGTTTTGGTATACACACGTTCCGCCTTGTTAACAGTGAAGGACAATCTTACTTCGTGAAATTCCATTGGAAACCATTACACGGATTAGAATCATTAGTTTGGGACGAAGCACAAATCCTTCACGGTAAAGACGTAGACTTCCACCGTAAAGATCTTTATGAATCTATTGAAAAAGGTGACTATCCTGAATGGGAATTAGCGCTACAAGTTATTAAACCAGAACAAGAATTCGACTTTGATTTTGATATTTTAGACCCTACAAAAATTTGGCCAGAAGACCAAGTACCAATTGAAGTTGTAGGTAAAATGACGCTTAATAGTAACGTTTCAAACGTATTCGATGAAACAGAACAAGCAGCATTCCATCCAGGTCATATTGTTCCAGGTATCGACTTTTCAAATGACCCATTATTACAAGGTCGTTTATTCTCATACACAGATACGCAAATTTCAAGATTAGGTGGACCAAACTTTAATCAAATACCAATTAATAGACCTGTAAATGAAGTTCATAACAACCAAAGAGATGCAATGCATCAAATGAATATCAACTCTGGACAAGTTGCTTATCATAAAAATGCATTAAACAATAACGACCCACATCCTACACCGAAAGAAGAAGGCGGTTATGAACACTATCAAGAAAAAGTTGAAGGTCATAAAATACGAAAACGAAGCGAAAGCTTTAAAGATTATTATAGCCAAGCAAAACTTTATTTAAACAGTTTAAGCCAAGCAGAATATGACCATACTGTTGATGGTTTCTCATTCGAAATTGGTATGTGTAATTCTATAATGGTTAAACAAAACGCTGTAAACCAATTAAATAAAGTCGATCGCACATTAGCAGAACGAGTTGCGAAAAACGTTGGCGTTGAAGTTCCTGAAGAAAATGAAGAAGTTCAATCTGATGCGAAAGATAGCCAATTAACAATGGAAAAATATGATATTCCAATTGCAGCACATTCAGTTGCAGTATTAGTAAATGGAAATATCGATGTAGACACATTAAAATCTTACGCGAAAACATTTGCTGAAAACGACTTAAACTATGCATTTGTAGGTCAATATCCTGAGAACTTAAGCGAAGACTTTGGTATTACTGAGACATTTGACACTGCACACTCAACATTATTCGATAGTACAATCGTATTATCAGACGGCAGTGACATTAAGCCTCAAGTAGAAGAATTCGTTGAGCTCACTTACAAACACAATAAACCATTGATTGTAAACAAAGCAGCATCCCAAGGATTAGGAAATGCAAAATTAAAAATTGATGCTCCTGGTGTATTTGTATCTGACGAACCAGAAACAATCGTAAAAGCATTTGATCGCGCAAGATATTGGGACAGAAAATAATATACTGGTTAAGCTGAGGCATACATTTTATGTCTCAGCTTTTTTATTTGCGGTTCGATATTTTTATTTTATCGGACTGTATTTTGCGTTTGCGGTTCGTTATTTTTATTTTATCGGTCTGTATTTCATTTTTGGATAGTATCTATGTAGAAGTAAGCTATTTTAAATATTGGTTTTATGTCACTGATTTTCCTATATTAATATAAGTGTTTTCATGATTATCCTAGTAATATTTATGTACCTTTAATGTTATTTATACGTTACCTATCACAAATTATTAAAAAATAATATGTTAAACGCTTACATTGACATGGTTCTAATCCTTAAAAAAATTGTAAACAATGTATAAATATAATTTCTTATGTTTTTTTCTAAATTTCGTAGTATAATGCTTTTTATATTGAAATTTGTTATACAAATTTTCACATGTGTTTTTTTAGATTAAGGAGAGCTGAAATAAATGGATAATCATGAGTTACAACGGAGTATGTCCAGTCGACATATTCAGTTGATTGCAATTGGTGGCGCAATTGGTACTGGCCTGTTTCTTGGAGCTGGTAAAAGTATTTCATTAGCCGGTCCATCAATTTTATTAGTATATATTATTATAGGATTTTTCCTATTTGTAATGATGAGAGCATTAGGAGAGTTACTATTATCTAACAGTGAATATAATTCGTTCACAGATATAGCCGAACATTATTTAGGACATTTATTTGGATTTTTAACTGGTTGGACTTATTGGTTCTGTTGGGTAGCAACAGGTATTGCAGATATTACCGCAGTAGCAAAATACATACAATTTTGGTATCCAAGTATACCCTCTTACGTTTCTGCTATCGCAACTGTAGTCATCTTATTAGGTTTAAACTTATTAACAGTTAAATTATTTGGCGAAATCGAATTTTGGTTCGCATTAATTAAAGTAATCGCTATTGTGTTATTAATAGTGATTGGATTCTGGTTAATATTTACTGGTTTCAAATCAACTACTGGTATTCAATCTGGGTTCCATAACTTATACACACACGGTGGTTTCTTCCCGAATGGTCCGATGGGATTCTTACTCGCCTTTCAAATGGCGGTGTTCAGCTTTGTAGGTATTGAACTTGTAGGTGTAACAGCTAGAGAAACGAAAGATCCTGAAAAGAATTTACCTAAAGCTGTGAATTCAATAGGTATCCGTATATTAATTTTCTACGTATTAAGTTTGCTCATTATTATGAGTATTACACCTTGGAATAAAGTTTCTGCAACAGAAAGTCCGTTCGTTAATTTATTCGTATTAGCAGGTATACCAGCAGCTGCAGGTATTGTAAACTTTGTTGTATTAACATCAGCAGCAAGTGCAGCAAACAGCGGATTATTTAGTAATAGCCGTATGGTCTATGGACTTGGTCAAACAGGACATGCACCAGAAGGATTAAGCAAAACAAACAAACGCGGTGTGCCATATCCTGCTCTAATTTTCTCAGGCGTAGTATTATTCTTCGCTGCAATATTAAATTACTTTATTCCAGACGATGTATTTACACTCGTCACAACACTTGCAACAATATTCTTCATCTTTATTTGGTCAGTAATTTTAATTTGTTATATAAAATATAGAAAAGAAGATGCAGCATTACACAAAAAATCAAAATTCAAGAACCCATTCGGTGTTATCGGATCATACTTGTCATTAATCTTCTTCGCATTTGTACTCGTCGTTTTATTCTTAGCAGAAGATACAAGAACAGCTTTGATATATTCACCATTATGGATTATCTTATTAGTAAGCGTATATTACATTAATAAAAACAGAAAAACTGCTAAACATTAATAGTTTATAGAATAAACAGGTGAGCCCTTCATGTTATATGGGTTCGCCTGTTTTTGTATGTATAAAAGGTTTTGTTGACACGTTTATGAAGAATTGACAATAAGAGTACCCTTGTTGACACGTTTACGAAGAATTGACAATAAGTGCACCCTTGTTGACACGTTTGTGAAGAATTGACAATAAGGGCACCCTTGTTGACACGTTTGCGAAGAATCGGCAATAAGAGTACCCTTGTTGACACGTTTGTGAAGAATTGACAATAAGGGCACCCTTGTTGACACGTTTGTGAAGAATTGACAATAAGGGCATCTTCATCTACAAATTTTTCTAACTAAGCATCCTCACTCGCTCTATTCTCATTCATAATATTACTATTACTATTCTTTATAAATATGAAATCAAATTATAAGTGTAATATTTATCTATATATTCTAAATATTTAGAATATACTATTAACTAATGTATTCTAATGTGCTAAAATCGATTTCATTATAAAGAAAAGGAAGTGAAGGTTATGGTGAGTGAACCACTAATTTCAGCAACTATTTTATTTGCACTAATTGTTTTAGGAGAAATCATCTCTTATTTAACTAAAGCGCGTGTTCCAATGTTATTAACAGCAATGGTCAGTTATTTGTTATTAACATGGGCCGGAGTATTACCCGAGAAAATTTTAGATAACGCCATATTACCTTCGCTTGGTGCGCTTGTTATTGGACCAGTTATTATGCATATGGGGACAATGATGCCGTTACACATTCTAAAATCACAATGGAAAGCTGTTGTTATTTCTGTATTCGGTATTATCGGTTCTACAACATTAATTCTTGTTTTTGTAACGTTAATGTTCGATTTTCGTACTGCAGCTTCTGGTGTAGGGCCTATTGCAGGCGGTATTGTAGCTCTACTTATTACAGTTGAAAAGTTACAAGACTTAGGTTTAGCTAATTTAATTGTATTACCTGCAATTGTTCAGGCATTACAAGGCGTAATTGGTATGCCTCTAAGTGCTATATTAATGAAACGTTATTCACGTTATTATCTTAAGAATCGTGAACATGATAAAAATGTCGCAACAATTTCTGATAAAGATAAAACTAAAAAAGAAAATATTTTTAACAAAAATCCTTTGTTACAAAATAACGTCATTAGATTATTTATTATGTTCTTCTTAGCAAGTCTTGCTTTCATTATTGGTAGTGTTACAGGTATCCACTATACACTTCTTAGCCTACTATTCGGGGTAATAGGTTTAAAAATTGGCTTGTTCGAAGAAAAAGAAATGCAACATAACCAATCGTTCACTATTATGATGGTTACAATTATTTTAATTGTTATCGGTTCAATGGGTGGTATCAAACCTCAAGATCTTTGGGCGTACCTACCTGCTATCCTTTCTATTCTTATCATCGGTACAATCGGTATTTTAATCGGGGGTTATGTAGGAGCGAAATTAATCGGTTGGAGACCGACTAAAGCGTTACCTGTTGCTTTAACAGCACTTTATGGTTTCCCGGGAGATTTTATTTTATGTGAAGAAGTAAGTCGCTCAGTTACAGACGATAAGGATGAACGTGAAGATGTATTTAACGAGTTACTGAGTCCAATGATTATCGGCGGATTCACGACGGTAACAGTAGCTTCTGTTATTCTGACATCTATTCTTATGAACTTTATTTAACAACATAGGAGGAAAAAACATGATTGTAAAAAATATAAATTTAATTGATGGTACAGGGAATGAAGTTCAACAAAATGTTGATATCAAAGTCGAAAATGGTGTAATCACTAAAATTGGTCAAAATTTAAGTGGTGAAGATACGTTAGATGGTAAAGGACAATATTTATTGCCTGGTATGATAGATAGCCACGTACATGTGATGCTAGAAATGGAACCACTTGAAAACCGTTTATCTACTCCATTTTCATATAATTTCTATAAAGCAATGGATCATTTAAAACGCACAGTTGATGCTGGTGTAACAACAGTTCGAGATGCATTAGGTGCGGATTTAGGCGTAAAAGAAGCTGTCAATGACGGGTTAGTGTTAGGACCTCGCTTACAAATTAGTGTGAACGCATTAACTATTACAGGAGGTCATGGTGATAGCTATACTAAATCTGGTATCCAACTACCAATTTTACAAGATGGATATCCAGGTATGCCAAATGGAATTTGTGACGGTGTACAGGAAGTACGTAAAAAAGCTCGTGAAATGTTAAGAGCTGGAGCAGATGTTCTTAAAGTACATGCAACAGGTGGTGTAACAAGTGCTACCGATCATCCAGACTACACACAATTTTCATTAGAAGAATTAAAAGTTATTGTAGAAGAAGCACAATTTAGAAATAATCGTAAAGTAATGGCGCACGCTCAAGGTTTAGAAGGCGTTAAACAATGTATTGAAGCGGGTATCCATTCAATTGAACATGGAATTTATTTAGACGATGAAGCTGTTAAACTCATGAAAGAAAAAGATATGTATCTTGTTCCGACACTACTCGCTCCACTTTCAGTTATTGAATTCGCAACTGAATTAGGTATGAGTGAAAACTCAATCAATAAATCAAAACAAGTTATGCAAGATCATATCGACAGTTTCAAAAAAGCACATCAAGCAGGTGTTAAAATCGCGATGGGCACAGATGCAGGTGTATTCAAACACGGTACAAACCTTAGAGAGTTAGAGCTTATGGTTGAGCACGGTATGACTGAAATGGAAGCAATCGTATCATCCACTAAAGTTGCTGCAGAATGTTTAGGATACGATGATGAACTCGGTACAATCGAAGAAGGTAAAAAAGCCGACTTTATTTTACTAGAACAAAACCCATTAGAGGATATCGCAGTATTGAGAGATCCAAACAAGATTAAAGTCGTAGCTATAGACGGTAAAATTGTAAAAGACGTTAGAGCATAATTAGAACATAAAAAAAATGACCTCAATTTGAATATGAGGTCAGTTTTTTAGTTTTGTATCCAATGAAAAGATAAACAATACCGACATGTATATGATCACAAAAATTTATACACTTAATGAAAAAACCGCTAATTTTTCTGAATTATGTTAATATTATAATTACTCTATAGTAATTTTAGACCCTTTATAAACTTAATTGTTTTGATAATTTTTTAGAAAAAGGTGTATTCTTATGACGAAGTTATTAAATATTATAATTACAATCATTACTTTCTTATTAATAGCTTGTACGCCATCTCTTTTTGAAAATCAACAATTCAATATTTCGAAATATATTAGAACAGTTAAAAAAACATCTTCTTATATATTCCATCCTCAAGATATTACTTTTACAAATAAAATTTCTAATATAGATAGAAATCTATTCCCTTTTTTTATTGAGCCATTAATCAACTCATTGATTATATTGTTTTCTTCACTCATAATAGCATTTATCTTTTCATTTATTTTTACTTACCTGCTATATTCTAACAAATTTATTAAAAGATATTATGTAAAATTAAATACATTTTTATCGATAATTCCTGATATTTTTTATATTCCTTTCGCTATCTCACTAGTTGTAATTTTTTATCAATATACAGATATTTTGTTGTTTAATATAGCTGATGATTATCAAAATAAAGCTATAGTCTTTCCTATTTTGGTATTATCGATAATTCCTTTTGTAAATAGTAGTACTTATTTAAACTCTATTTTAGACGATGAATCAAATTCTAATTATATTCAATTTTCTAAATCTAAAGGGTTAACCAAAAAAGAGTTGTTTTATCACCATATTTTGAGAAATTTAACCATTTCCTATCTTATCAACTTTAAACACATAATATGGATTACACTTTCAAGTTTGTTGTTGTTAGAAAGAATTTTTAACATACATGGTCTGTCTTCTTTTATTTTTGACTACGGCGATCCTGAAGTGTTATTTGTAACATTTATCTTAATTTACATACCTATTTCGCTTTCTTTATTATTTATAGAAAAGATAATAACTAGAATGACAGGCATTCAAGGGGGATTATGATGAAAAGAATATATACACTATTAATTTTATTATTAATACCCGCTTGTGTAAGTATAGTTTATTTTGACATTTTAAAAATCACACCAAAAACTATAAATTTTCTTTATAATTCAAATGGCGAAATTATAAAGAGTTCTCCATTTCCACCGAGTCTTCATGCTTTATTTGGCGTTGACAGTGGATCAAAAAATATGCTGTTCGAAGTTTTATCAGGCTATAGAATAACTTTATTTTTAATAATAATTATAGCTTCATTATCTATGTTAATATCTATTTTTATTGGTACTTATTTAGCTTTTAACAATAAAAATATTGGTTTTTATAAATATTTTTCTAATGCATTGTTTTATATACCTCAAACAATTTTAGCTTATATTTTATTACAACCTTTACTCTATGAAACAATTGATGGATTTTCTACTAGTTTTAGTTATAGAGCTCTTTATAATATTATAATATTAATTATTTTAATGACGCCTACAACAACAATATTGATAAAAGATGCTACATTATACATTTTAAATAAAGAATTTATAAGTGTTGCTTATACAATTAGCCCTAGCAATTTTCATATATTTTTTAAACATGTCTTACCAAATGTCACAACACAATATTTTATTGTTTTTTTACGAATTTCATTCCAAACTTTGTTAGTTATGACTCATTTAGCATTTTTTAAAATATTTTTTGGAGGAGCTAAAGTTTGCTACGGACCTGCTTGTGAAATAACAGAGCGGCCTAGTATTAATGAATTAAGTAGTCTTCTAGGATTTCATTCAAACGAATTAACAACAAACTGGTGGACTTTTTACGCGCCATTAATAGCAATATTATACATTTTTATTATCATTAATTTATTATCTAAAGAACTAACTTATAGATTTCAACTTTATAAATAAAATATATAATCTATACAAATTTTGTAAAGTGCTGACGCCTAGGGGAATAGTATGTGTGAGAGACTACAGGCTCGAGCCATACCCCAGGCAAGCATGCACTTTCAAAATCATATATAAAATTCTCCCAATCCATTGGACTGGGAGAATTTATTTGAATTAGCAATCTATGTTCCAAAATTTCAATTTTTGGATATCATTTTTCATATTACATTCACCTTATAACTTGTCTCGCTTTTATACGTTTTTCCTTTTCTTAATATAGATGGTGCTTTTTCACCGTATAAATGGATATCATCAGGAATGGATTGGGCTTCTAATGTAAAGCCTCCGTGTTCGACTATACTATTTTTACTGTCATTCCAGTCTACTTCGTTTGATGTAAATAGAACAACAACGTCATTATCTGTCGTCATACTAACTTCCATTTCTCCATTTGTTACTGTGAATGTATCCTCATTTATTTTGATTGGATGGTCTATTCCATTATATTTCTTTATTTGGTCCATGCCACTTTCAAATATATCTTTAAAAGATAAATATTTTTTATCAATCGTTTCATTAAGATTTACTGTTTTTTCATTTTCAACAATTTGTTTATCATTCAATGTGTACATTTGAAGATTTTCATTTTTAATTTCGTGATTATCAATTCTTTGTTCAACGTTATTTAAATTAAAGTATACGTGATTCATCGGATTAAATAATGTATCCTCTGTACTAGTAGCTTCGTAATTAATCGTCCACTCCATTTTTGATAAATCGTAACGATGGAAGACTTTAATTTGAATATCACCTGGGAAATGATCATTTTTTGATAACAGTTCAGCATTATATATGATAGTGACCGCTTCATCTTCATTTATAATTTCATAATCACAAATTTGAGTATGTAATCCGTTAGAACCACCGTGTAAATTATGCTCCGAATCATTTTGTTCTAATTCATACATTTGACCGTTTAACTCAAACTTTCCACCATCAATCCTGCCACCGTATCGACCGATTGTAGCACCAAAGAAATATGGATTTTCCTCATAATATTGAATTAAGTCATCTTGTGCATTCGGCCCTAATACAATAGATTTGCCATTAACTTTCCAATCGACTATTCTCATACCAAAGTTCGTGAATTTTATTTCTGAATAATCATCATAAATTGTTATTAAATCAATATTTTTATCTTTATCTAAAGTTTCAATATTAAAAGCCATTACCTTACCCCTATTCTTTATATGATAACGTTTACTTACTATAAATTTTAACATAACATATAAAACAAATCTGGTTTAAGTTATACTTCTTAATAAAGAAAAAATAATTTAATTACTCAATGCAAAATCAATATATTCTTAAGGGAGAAAATTTTCATGTCTAAAAATTTTAGTCTTCTTCACCTTATATGGTATGTATTATTAGCTTCATTATTACTTTCTCTTTCAAGTATTATCGGTAATTTCTTTCATGAACAAAATTTATTATCTTGGAATATGACTGTAATAGTACAAGGTGTTGTCTTTTCATTAGCAACATTAATAACATTATTCATTATTTCAAGAAAAAATAAAGATATATTAAAATCTTTATCATTAACTCAATTTAAAGTTACTAAATATACATTAGCAGCTATTTTAACGCCTTTTATATTAGTTGTTTTAGGGTTATTATCTGCTTATCAGCTTGGATTAATTAGAGACATTCAGTTCAATTTATCTTCTGGAGTTATCTCAGCTATATTATTAAATATTGTTACTGCTTTTTTATATGAAGCATTTCCTGAAGAGGTTTTTATACGTGGTTTAGTATTAAACGAGTTAAGTAAAAAATTCCGTTTTATCGTTACAACATTTCTTCAACCAATATTATTTGTTTGTATAGCAACGTTCTCAACAACAGTAACGAGCTTCGTCCTAAATAAATCTCTAGATATAAATATATCTTACGTTATTCTTATATTTACATTTGGTATTGCATTACAGTTATACAAATACTGTAGTGGCTCACTTTGGGTTAACATACTATTTCACCTTGTTTACTTAGGCGTTACAAGGTATATAGCTTCAAATGGAACGAACCCAAAATACCCTAACCTCATCTCTTTTAAAGAAGATATTCCTGGAATAATGATTATCTATTTATCCTTTGGCTGGGTTATTATTGGCAGTATATTAGTATTATCAATCCTCGCTTTAGTTAAGAGAAAGAGATCTAAAATCTAATTATTTAGCGTTACAAATAAATTAGGCTGAGACATTTATTAATGTCTCAGCCTGATTATTTTAAGAACAATTTCTCATACCTAACTCATTTTATTCATAACGTATATAAGTTACTGTCGTATTTAAATATTCTTCAAATCCGTTAATACCATCTGCGCCACCTAATCCTGATTGACGCCATCCTGCATGATAACCTACAATTGCTTCTTCTGCTTCACAATTAACATATACTTCTCCGAATTTTAATCTTTCACTTGCTAACATTGCTTCTTTTAGGTTTTCAGTAAATATATAAGAAGAAAGACCATATTCAGTATTGTTCGCTTCATCTATGGCTTCGTCGAAAGCGTCATAACTAACAATCGGTAATACTGGTCCAAAGATTTCTTCTTTCATCGCTACAGAATCTTTAGATAAATTCGTTAACACTGTTGGTTCATAGAAGAATCCTTTACGATCTATTATATTACCACCTAATTCTACTTTCGCACCTTCCTTAATAGCAGTTTGTACCTTGTCATCTACTGCTGATAATTGTTTTTGGTTAATCATTGAACCCATCGTTGTTTCTTTATCATTAGGGTCTCCAGGGCGAACATCTTTCATTTTACGCTTAACGATTTCTAAAAAGTCATTGAATACTTCTTTTTCAACATATATACGCTCAGGACATGTACATACTTGACCACTATTATTAATTCTTGCTTGTACAATGTATTCAGCAGCTTTTTCTAAATCTGCATTTTTCGTTACAATCGCTGGTGCTTTACCACCAAGTTCTAAGTTTACACCTTTAACATTACTAGCTGCATTCTCCATAACAGATTTTCCAGCTCCGATACTGCCCGTAATAGAAATAAGATCTACATTTTTACTTTGAGATAGATAATTGCCGACATCTGAGCCAGTACCCGTTAAAATTTGAACAAGTCCATCTGGTATATCTGTTTCTTGGATATATTCAGCTATTTTGAAAGTTCCGAAAGGTGTTTCTTCACTTGGTTTTACAACAATAGAACAACCTGTAACAAGAGCCGGAATAAGCTTTCTCATTAATACAAATATTGGTGCGTTCCATGGAATAATACCGACAGTTGTCCCTACAGGTTTTTTAGTAAGAATAACAGTTTCATTTTCAACCTCACTTTGAAGAACCACACCGTTATTCTTTCTAGCTAAGCTACACATATATTTAATATATTCAATAGACTTATCAATTTCCCCAATCGCAGAACTATATATTTTACCTTGCTCTTCTACATAAATTTTAGCAAGTTCATCTTTGTTTTTCTCAAGTTTTTCAGCCAATGCCTCAACTATTTTTGCACGTTTAATAATATTAACCTTTTCCCATTCCAACTGAGCAGCATTAGCACCTTTAATAGCCTTCTCAGCATCATCCTCATTCGCTAAAGTCACTGTATCGATAACCTCTTCAGTCGCAGGGTTAATAACATCTAAATCTTCAGTAGATTTACTTTCAACAAACTGACCATTAATAAATAACTTATTCACAAAATGACCTCCCTTTTTATTAAATAATTCCCTTGAAAAGAATTAAGTAAACAAATATAGGGGATAGAATGTGATGGTTTAGAGATCAAGATGCTGGAGGTGTCACTCAAACCATAGAATTAAAATGGGTTAATATTGGTATATTATTTCTAGCGTTCCTTTTCCCATTTTTACTACAATTAATATGGCTAATTTTTAATATTGTTGTTTCTAAAAGACAAAGCACATAATAAAAGGGCTTTGAAGTGATTTACGATATCACAATGTTGCACGTGGGGTCTGTCTTGCAACATTTCAACCCTCTATGTTGCACGTGGCACTCGTCTTGCAACATTCTAACCCTTTATGTTGCACATGGAGCCCGTCTTGCAACATTCTAACACTTTATGTTGCACATGGAGCCGTCTTGCAACATTCCAACACTTTATGTTGCACGTGGTACTTGTCTTGCAACATTCCAACACTTTATGTTGCACGTGGTACTTGTCTTGCAACATTTCAACCCTCTATGTTGCACGTGGAACTCGTCTTGCAACATCCGCTCCCAAATCTTCTACCATCAAAAAACTCTCTTCATTGTTTCCACTTTTCAGTGTCTACATTGAAGAGAGCTCTCATTTTATTCATTATCTATTTTATACATTTGATTCCGCTGGTTCATTCATACGGTCATCTAAGTATAATTCGATTTCTTCTAGTGTTTTTCCTTTTGTTTCATATAATACATATTTAGAGAATAAGAAACCTATCACACATATACCTGCAAACATAAAGAATATATTACTTAATCCAATGCTTTGCATAAGTACAGGGAAGAATAATGCGACTACGATATTTCCTAACCAGTTAACCATTGACGCTATTCCTGTCGCCATCCCTCTTGCTTCACTTGGGAACAGTTCTCCTACTACAATCCAAGTAACTGCTGCCCAAGAATATGCATAAAATATGACATATACGCATATAAAAATAAATACGAGTGATATTGCCCACATATGTCCGTCATTTGTATATGGATAAATAATACCTACTAATAATAAGCATAGTCCCATTCCTATCGATCCGGACATAAATAATGTTTTTCTATTAAACTTATCTACAAATATCAATGTCACAATTGTTGCTAGCACGAAGACAACACCGACACCCACTGTTGAAATTACACCACTGATTGTTGATCCAAACACATCCCCAAGTATTTGTGATGAGTAGTAGAAAATTGTATTTGCACCTTGTATTTGTTGTAAAAATGTTACACAACAACCGACAAATACTGAAAATGTAACAGCTTTTGTAAGTTTGAATTTCTTCTGTTCTTTACTGATTGCTTCATTAATTTGTAATATTTCTCTATATTCTCTTTCTGCTTCACGTTCTGTTCTAATTTTCTTCAAATTACTTAATGCTAAATCTGTTAGTCCTTTTTTAATTAGATATCTAGGTGATTCTGGTAAAATAAATGCGCCTATGAAGAGTACAATTGCTGGTACAACTGCGCCTCCTAGCATCCATCTCCAACCTTCAAAGACACCTATAAATGCATAGTTCACACCATAAGATATAAGCATACCGATTGTTATCATCAATTGGTTCAAACCAGATATTTTACCTCTGATGACTGGTGGAGATATTTCTCCCATGTACATTGGTACGAGAGCCGAAGCCGAACCAACTGAAATACCTAGTATAAATCTAGAAACAATTAATATTTCTGGATTCCCTGAAAAACCACAAGCTAATGATCCAACAGCGAAGATAATTGCTGTAATTAGAATCATCATTTTTCTGCCCCATTTATCAGCTAATGGCGCCATTGAAACTGCACCAATCATTGCACCTAAAAATAGTATTGAAGTAATTGTTCCTTCTAGTAATGGACTGATTTCCCATGTTTCTTTAATTCCTGGTAAAGCTCCGTTTATAATACCGATATCATATCCAAATAAAAATCCTCCGAAAGCACCAAATGCATATATTAAACCTGTCTTTGGCTTTTTATCTCCCATTTTCATTCCCCTTTGTTATTGAGATTTGAATTAAATTATCGAATTTGCCTAGTTAATTAACTTATATTCCAGGTTAAACAATGTTGCTAAAGTTACGATTTGTTCTTTTGTTAAGCTTAAAGATATGACTGTATGGTGACCGCCACCTTGAGTGATCCATTCTTTTATACCTTCATGAAAACCTGGTTTTACTTTCCAAATGACACGTGCAACTGGTAAATGAGGAGCCGCTTCTTCTGGAACAAAAGCTTCTACTTCATTGATTAACATTCTAAAATGAGTTCCCATATCTGAAATAGATACAATTACGCCCTCTCCAGCTTCTCCATCAAATACTAATCTTGCTGGGTCATTTTTACCTCCAATACCGAGTGGATTTACAACAATTTTTGGTTTTGTTTTTGCTAAAGTAGGATCTACTTCTAACATATGTGAACCAAGTATTGCTTCACGCCCTGACCTCATTTCATATGTGTAATCTTCCATGAAACCTGTTTGCGTATTGTGAGACATCACTTTTAATAACCTATCTAAAGCTGCAGTTTTCCAATCTCCTTCTCCAGCAAAGCCATATCCCTGTTCATTCAATCTTTGAACTGCTAAGCCTGGTAATTGTTCCATGCCATATAAATCTTCAAAGTTAGTAGTAAATGCTGTATAACCACCTGTATCTAAAAATCGTTTAATGGCAATTTCATACTTGATTTGTTCTTTAACTGAACTTTCCCATTCGCTCACTTCATAGTCACCATAATCAAAGTCGTATAACGTTTTATATTCATCGAATAAGTTATTTACTTCTTGTTCAGAAACTTCATTAACAATTGATGTTAAGTCACCAATTCCGAAATAATCTACTGTCCAACCTAATTGAATTTGAGCTTCTATCTTATCGCCTTCTGTCACAGCAACATTTCTCATATTGTCTCCGAATCTCGCAACTTTGATATTGAAGCTTTCGTTGTATGCATATGCTACATTCATCCAGCGACTAATTTGTTCGTGTACTTCATCTTCTTCCCAATGACCAACGATTACTTCATTATTTTTCTTTAATCTTTCATTTATGTAACCATATTCTCTATCACCATGTGCTGATTGGTGTAAGTTCATGTAATCCATATCAATTGTGTCCCATGGAATATGATTATTAAATTGAGTAACAAAGTGTAGAAGCGGTTTTTGTAAAATTCGTGTACCTCTAATCCACATTTTTGCTGGAGAGAATGTATGCATCCATGTGATAACACCTTGTACTTCATCTTTGTAGTTAGCTTCTTTCATAACTGATGTAATTACATCTTGTGATATTGCTAACTCTTCTTTTAATTTAATTGGATAAGGTAAGCTTCCTTCTTTATTTAAAGTGTCTACAATTGTTTGAGCATTGGCTTTCACTTGATTTAATGCTTCGTCCCCATATAACTCTTGTGATCCTACAAAAAACCAAAATTCTTTTTGATTACTCATTTTTATTTTCCTCCTTTAGATTATTGTCCGTAATATGAATTTTCTCCATGTTTTCTTTCATAATGTTTATTCAAGATTCTATTTGGTAAGTGTTCGCTTTCTTGATTTAATTGAAGTGTAAATAAATTCATCTTACATACTTCTTCTAGTACTACCGCATTCATTACAGCTTTCTCTGCATTTTCTGCCCAAACAAATGGTGCGTGACCATGTAAGAGTACTCCTGGAACTTCATTTGGATTTATATTTCTTTCTTCAAAAGTTTCAACAATGACGTTTCCTGTTTCATGTTCATAATTTTTATTAATCTCTTCTTCTGTTAAATGCCTTGCACATGGAACTGGTCCAAAGAATGTATCAGCATGTGTCGTTCCATAAACAGGTACATCTAATCCGGCTTGTGACCAAATCGTTGCCCAAGTAGAATGTGTATGAACTATGCTGCCAATATCTTTGAATGATTTATATAACACTGCGTGTGTAGGCATGTCTGAAGAGGGATTTAATTCACCTTCGATTACTTCGCCATCTAAATTACAAACGACCATGTCATCTGCAGTCATTACATCGTAATCGACGCCACTTGGTTTAATGACGAATAAATTACTTTCTCTGTCGATTGCACTGACATTACCCCATGTATATTTAATGAGTTCTCTTCTTGGTAATTCGAGGTTTGCTTCAAACACTTCTTTTTTTAATTTTTCTAACATGTTTACACTCCTAACGAATAAATTGAGATGCTTTTCTTTCTATTTCTAAACCTTTTTTATATTCAGTTATAAATTGTTCATATTCTTCTACATCTTTTTCAGATGGTTGAATAACACTACCTTCTTGTTGTCCGAATATGTTCTCTTCTAAATATTGATTTAATGGTAATAGGCTATCGTTGTTGACCATATATCTTGCAAGTATAGCCATCCCCCATGCGCCACCGTCATTAGCCGTCTTTAACACTTCAACTGAACTATTTAAAGCTGCGCCTAATATACGTTGTGCAATTTCTTCTGTCTTAAAAATGCCTCCATGAACAACAAATGAATCGATAAGTACTTTCTCTTCTTCTTTAAGAATATCTACGCCGATTTTCAATGTGCTAAACGCTGACATAATATGCGTCTTCATAAAGTTTGCTAAATTGAATTGGCTATCTGTTGGTCTCAAGAAAATAGGTATGCCTTTGTTTATTTTTGTAATGTTTTCACCTGATATATATCCATAAGATAATAAGTTCCCATTTCGCTCATCTGCATGTTGTGTATGATTAAATAGTCGTTCATAAAGTTGGTTTTTATCGACTTCCACACCCATTACTTCAAAAGTCTCTTCAAACAAATTCACCCACGCATTAATGTCTGAAGTACAATTGTTTGTATGAACCATTGCGACTAAATCCCCAGATGGTGTTGTCACAATATCTATTTCTGGATGTACTTTGTTTAAAGGTTGGTCTAATACAAGCATTGCAAATGCACTCGTACCAGCCGATATATTGCCTTTTTTCTTTTCAACACTATTAGTAGCGACCATACCAGTACCTGCGTCACCTTCAGGAGGGCAAAGCGGCACACCTGGTTCTAAATTATTTGTAGGGTCTAATAACTTAGCGCCTTGTTCTGTTAAACAACCTGCATTTGTACCTGCTGTTAGAACTTTTGGTAAGACTGATTCAATATCCCATTCAAATTGTTTATCTTTGATAAGTTCATCAAACTGATTCAATTTTTCTTGGTCATACTTTTTAGTATTTTGATCAATTGGAAACATACCTGAAGCATCGCCTACACCCAATACTTTCTGTTCTGTTAAATACCAGTGAATGTATCCAGCTAAAGTTGTTATAAATTGAATGTCTTTGACGTGTTGTTCCTCATTTAAAATAGCTTGGTATAAATGCGCTATACTCCAACGTTCAGGTATATTAAATTGAAAATAATCTCTTAATTTATTTGCTGCTTCTTCAGTATATGAATTTCTCCAAGTTCTAAACGGCACAAGCAAGTCATCGTTTTTATCAAATGCTAAATATCCATGCATCATTCCGCTTATCCCTAGAGATTTCACTTTTTTAATCGTCACATTATATTTTGATTCAATGTCATCTGTCATTGATTTATAACTTTTTTGTAAACCTATCCAGACATCATTAATTGAATAAGTCCAATACCCATCTTTGAATTCATTTTCCCATTCAAAATATCCAGATCCTATCGTTTCAAAGTTAGTATCGATGGCCACTGTCTTAATCCTAGTTGAACCCAATTCGATACCGATAGATATCTCACCGTTCGATATTTCTGAATGAATTTTACCTTGATTCAAAATACCGCCTCCCTCTTGCAATCGTTTTCAAAAAGAAATATACCATCACTTGACCGTACATGTCAAATATAATTTTTATTTGTCCATATATGTAATAAACGCAAAAAAAAATACTTAAGTACAAAACTTAAGCATTTCTCTTTTTAACACTATTTCTTATTATAATTTCTGTATCCATAATAGTCGTTTCTCCAATTTGACCGGAATTTATAGCCTTTATCATCCATCGTGCTGCTTCTACTCCAAGATTTTCTTGAGGGTGAGAAGTAGTTGTAAGTGATATATCTTCGAGTTGACTTAAAATAGAGTTGTCTTCCCCAACTACGGAGTAATCATCAGGTACACATTTTCCATTTTCTTTTAAACGCTTTATAAATGAATAAGCAATATCATCGTTATAACAAACAAAGGCAGTCGGATTGATTTCATGATTTAATAACTCTTTTATGATTAAATCTAGAACTTTATCTTTTGTCTCAGTTGTATAAGTAAAGATATTTTCACCTTTAAATATCGCACCTTTATCCTCAAAAGCTTCTATATACCCTTTCATACGAAACTTACCTTGCATATCATCTATTTTAGTTATTAGAACAATGTCATCATGACCTTCATCTAATAAATAAGAAGTCGCAAGAAATCCAGATTTTGTGTCATCAATACTTATATAAGGAATGTTTAACTCTTCATAGCAAGCATTAATCATTAGCACAGGTATTTCTTTACTTTTTAATAACGAATAAAAAGATAAATTAGGGTTAAACACATTACTCTTCGTCGGTTCAACAATCAAACCTTGAACACCTTGTTCTATCATCATCTCAAGACAACGTCGCTCACCAGCATGTGTATTATTCGTACTCGCTAATATAAGAGAATAACCATTAGCACCTAATATTTTTTCGATTCCTCTAATTATACTTGGGAAAATATAATCAGAAAGATATGTAACGATTACACCGATTTTTTTGGTAGAAGTATCATGATTTGTTTTTTTCAAATAGTTATCACTAACAATTGAGCCTAGACCTTTTTTCTTTATGATATAACCATCTTGTACTAATAAATCTATAGCTTGTCTTATTGTATAGCGACTAACATTGTATTGTTCTTGAAGCTTTTTCTCAGAAGGGATCGTTTTACCATACTCATATTCATTATTTATAATTTTATCTTTTAATTGGAAAGCAATTAATTTATATTTAGGTTCAGCCATAAACTATCTCCATTCCTTGTAACTAAGTTATTTCAATTATATAAATTATAACATAACAAATATTATAATTATAAATAGCTATTATACACATTTTAAATATACAATTACTCTTTAACTTTTACATTTTATGTTATTATATACATAGATTATAAATATTAAAACATTGAGTTTTATAGGAGTGATTTCATGAAAATTAAAGATGTTTTAAAGAAAAGTTTCAATGATTTACTAGACCTTGAGCTTAACTGGTACAATGCTGCAGTGCTAATAGTATGTGTACTCGTATTAAGCGCAATTTTCACACCACTTTTAGGTATACCAGTAGGTCTCCTAGCAGGCGCATATTACTTGAAAAATTATAAAGAATAGATTGAAACAGGCTGAGACATTTATTTATGTCATAGCCTGTTTTTGATTTGGGGCTTTATTATTTAAAACCATATTTTTTTATCTCATCGACAATAGTATTATATTTATTCGTTTTATATCTTGAGTTATTTGATACTATAAAGAAGTTTCTATATAAGTCTACTTCGCTTGTTTCTATATATTTTCTATCGGTTGATTTGATAGAGAAATTAGAGAGTATTGTATAGCCCATATTTTGTTTTACTAATTCTAGTATAAGTTGATTGTCATTAATGACGACTTTGCGTGACGGCAAATTCAGTTGTTGTAATAGTTTGTCTTGGTAATATCTAATTCCTGACCCTGTTTCTCTTACATAACATCTTAATTCATTTAAAGGTTTTTTATTTTGCTTATTTTTTATGATTAATAATCTATCTTCTGTTAATACTTCACTGTTAATTTTATCGTCGATTACAGGTTTTTCTATTATTCCTAAGTCAATCGTATAATCTTTCAAATGCGTAATAATATCTGCTGAGTTGTAAATATAAATATGTATGTTCAGATTTGGATATTTCGTTTGTAAGTATAGCGTAAGATCTAATAGTTTAGATTGTCCGAATGTATGGCTTGTACCTATAACAAATTTACCTTTTACTTCTTCTTTATTTGCGTTTATTCTCGTGTGTAATTGTTCATCTAATAACGCCAATTGACAGGCATAGTTATATAGTTCTTGCCCCTCTTCTGTTAATATGATTTCTTTTCGTGTATTTTCAAAAATTTTAATTTGGTATTTTTGTTCTAAATTTTTAATATCTCGACTTATGGATGGTTGTGATTTGTATAATTTATTTGCTGCATTAGTAAATCCGTCTTCTTCTACGATTGCTTTTAATATATTGAGTTTATCTTCCACAAAAGCACCTCCATAACATTTTTGTTATATTATATATTTAAAAATGGCATTTCACAAATAATCGTTCTCATCATAGAATGTATGTGAGGTGAAGACAGTGAGTATTAAATTAAATAAAGCATTTTTCCTAGGTGTAGGTTTTACGCTAGTTGTTGCAGTTGCCAGCATATTATTATCAAATTTACCAATTTTAAATAAAGTTGGCGCACTTGCGATAGCTATCATCACTGCGATTTTGTACAGACATTTCCTAGGATATCCAACAAGATACGTAACAGGTATCGAATTTTCTTCTAAAAAACTACTACGTTTAGCTATAATTTTGTACGGGTTAAAATTGAACTTGTCTACAATTATTAATGAAGGCGGGACATTATTATTACTAGATGTCGGTGTAGTTGCTTTTTCAATATTCTTTATTATTTTCTTAAATAAAATTATTAAAGGAGATAAAAACTTAATTCTATTATTGGGCGTTGGTACAGGGGTATGTGGTGCTGCAGCGATAGCAGCTATTTCTCCTATTTTGAAATCTAAAGAAAGTGACGTTGGCATAAGTGTTGGATTAGTAGCAATAATGGGAACGATATTCTCATTAACATATACACTTCTATATGCTTTATTCCCTATGGATCCTGAACTTTATGGTATATGGTCTGGTGCTAGTTTACATGAAATAGCACATGTTGTATTAGCGGCAGATGCAGGTGGTAGTGAATCTCTAGCTATTGGTTTATTAGCTAAATTAGGCCGAGTATTTCTATTAATTCCTTTAAGTATTATTTTCTTAATAATCGTTAATAGAAAAAGAACAAATAAAGTTTCTCAAAAAATTGATTTTCCATACTTTTTACTTGGATTTTTAATTATGAGTGCGGTAAACACATTTGTAGCTATTCCAGAAGGTGTATTAAGTGTAATCAGTACAATTACTAACGTCATACTTATTATGGCAATGGTAGGATTAGGATTAAATGTTTCATTTAATGACTTAAAAACAAAAGCATTTAAGCCAATGGTTGCAATGGCAATAACTTCAGTAGTACTTTCAGTTATTGTATTTTTTGTCGCTACGATTTTATAAGATGATTAATGGGTATAACAAAGATATCATTTAATTTCGAGAAAGATTGTGATTAAACTATGTTATATCTTAAATTATATTTAGTGCTTCTCATGTCATTGTTTAATTATATCTTTATTCCTCATGACGAGCCTATAACTTATAAAGATACATTCAATAAAGCAACACATTCAGACTATAGTGATGCTTTTAAAATAGGTTCACAAATACCGAACGATTTATTAACGCTTAAACTATACAACACACATAGTAAAAACCACATTGAAGCAGTAGGTAAAATATCATCAGATGAAACTGGTAAATCAGGTAACGGAGCAACTGCCTTTGTTATAGATGATTATACAATTATTACCGCTTCACATGTAGCAAGTGATAAAGTTGGTAATAAAGAAACAAAGCAATTTTATTTCTATCCTTCAAAAGCAGATCAACGTGTACCTATTAAATTCAAAGTTAAAAATTTTCATAAGTCATCTGAAAGAGATGTGGCTGTACTCATCACTCAACAACGTTTGTCGACAAAGATTAAGCCATTAAAAATTGCATCAGAACAAGAAATAAAGGATTTGAAACCTAAAGAACCGCTTTATATGTTAGGTTATCCAAATAAAAAACCATATAACGGACAATTCATGTATCAATCAAATGGATATTACCTTAAATCAACTAAAGATTACATTGAATATATCGGACATTTACACAGAACAACTGGTTTTTCAGGATCTCCAGTATTAAATGAACACAATCACGTGGTTGGTTTGCATGCTCACGGTATAAGTCCTGAAATTAATATAAAGCATCAATCCACACGAGACATATATACAGGCGGCCCATTAATAACAGGAAAAACACGTGATTTTATCAATCAGCATCGAGAGTAATACTATATTAGTATTTTCAGAACACTTATTCGTTGTAAATAAGAACTAAATAGCATTTCTAACTCATAATAAAAACTTCGGGAATCAGGCGAAATCTTGATTCTCGGAGTTTTTTATTTAGATATATAAGTATTCGTTTCTCTTTATTTGTAATTTATTATATGTTCCCTTACAATAAACGGAGAGGTATCCGTTTATTAAATTTAAAGTCCCTTCAGAGGTGAAACAATTGAGGAAAGATGCAATAGAAAATCGATTAAGAATTGAAAATACAGCTAAAGAATTATTTGAAATATATGGCGTTGAAAATACGAGCATGAATCGTATATCTAAAGAGCTAGGTATTGGAATGGGCACCTTATACCGTCATTTTGAAGATAAAAGTGCTCTTTGTTATAAATTAATCGAAAATGATTTTGATAGACTTTTCAAAGAGATGGATTATGCAGAACAAAATAACCAAATAACGAATTATGAAAAATTTGGAATTTACTTAAAACTCTTTATTGATTTTAAATCGAAACATTTAGACACTTTAAATTGTGTAGAGAAAAAAGAGTTTCATGGCGACTTTAGAGATACGCCAACATTTCAGAAATTATCCAAGAAATTTTGGAACACTTTCGATAATGAAGAAAGTCCTGAATGGAAGACATTTAAAACTGATATGTTATTGAATGCTTTGTCCACTAAATCTTATCAATATCAAGTGGATAAGAGAGGATTAAACAATGAACAGTTAAAACAATTTTTACAGAACTTATTTAATATGACTGAGGATTTTTAATAAAAGTGTTCGAAAACTGAAGCGATGCCTCAATAAAACTTAATATATTTATTTATATAATATTTAATTTTTATACAAAATTCTATTAATAAATCGGAGGTTTTATCATGAATAATATTAAAACAATTTTAGTAATCGGCGCATCAGGAAACCAAGGTAATGCAGTAGCTACAAATTTACTGTCTGATGGTTGGGCAGTACGTGCTATGACACGTAATCCGGAACAACCCTCTATACAATCACTTAAAGAAAAAGGCGCTACTGTGGTTAAAGCGGATATGGATGATGAACAATCACTTTCAGATGTAATGAAAGGTGTTTACGGTGTGTATAGTGTGCAATCATTCGATAATAATGATCCTGAAAAAGAAATACGACAAGGAAAAAGAGTTGCAGACTTAGCTAAAAAAGCTAGCGTCTCTCATTTTGTATATAGTTCAGCAGCAGGTGCAGAAAGATATGATGGAGCTCAAAACTTTGCAACAAAATGGCAAATAGAAGAGCACATCCGTTCTTTAGATTTACCTTCTACAATTTTAAGACCAACATTTTTCATGGATAATTTTGAAGGATTTGCAAAAGGACAAGATGGAAAGATCGTCATCCAAGGGTTTATGGATCCTGAAATCAAATTACAAATGATAGCTGTACAAGATATCGGTGCTTTTGCTAATATTGCTTTTAAAAATCCAGAACAGCTTATAGGAGAATCTATCGAAATAGCTGGCGAAGAAAAAACATTAACTGAGATATCTGAAAAAATAAGTAAAACATTTGATGCTCCTTGCGAAATTGTAGATTCACGAGAAAAGTTCCAAAAAATGATGAAGATGTTTGAATGGTTTGAATTCGGAGGTTATGAAGCCAACATCTCTAAATTACGTGAGATAAACCCTCAGCTTCTTGATTTTGATGCTTGGGTTAAACACTCTGGATGGAATCCCCTAAAATAATTTAAATGATTAAATATAATTTTTTAAATTTTTAATTAATATTTTTACCATTGCTAATTTAACAATATAATCTAGAATTGGTTATGTACTTATTTTAATGGATTAAGGAGGAATGGCATTGGACGAATATATTAACGAGCGCCTAACTCAATTACTAGAGCGCAACGAAGTCAGTGATTTTAGAGAAGGATTTTTACACTTGCACGCCTATGAGCAAAGTGAGTACTTTGATTCGCTTTCTACAGAAGAACAGAAAAAGGTTTTCGAACTTCTATCTCCTGATGAAGTAGCAAACTTCTGGAGTTACTTAGAATTAAGTCAAAAAGAAGAAAAATCAATGTTCGATGAAATGAATGCAAACTATGCAAGTGAAGTTCTTCAAAACATGTCAGATGACGATGCTGTTGACGTACTTAATCTATTAAGTAAAACGCAGCGCGTTAGCTTGTTAACGATTATGGATAAACATAAATCTGAATCATTAAAATCATTACTTAATTACGAGGAAGATACTGCCGGCGGTATCATGACTACTGAATATGTTTCGTTAACGCCTGAAATGAGTGTAAGAGAAGCACTTATGCACGTTAAAGAGAAATCATCTTCAGCTCAAACAATTTATGCACTTTACGTTGTTAATGATCAAAAAAAATTAATAGCCGTTATGTCATTACGTGATTTAATTAACGCCGATATGGACGACCATGTTAAAAACGTAATGAACAAAAACTTTGTGAGCACAGACGTTGCAGAAGACCAAGAAATTGTTGCTCAAACAATTCAAGACTATGACATCATCGCCATTCCAGTTGTAGATTATCAACATCATTTACTAGGTATCATTACAGTTGATGATATCTTAGACGTAATGGAAGAAGAAGCTAGCGAAGACTACTCAAAATTAGCTGGTATTAATGATGTAAAAGAGACAAAAGAATCTGTTTTACAAACTGCAAAAAAACGTTTGCCGTGGCTTATCTTACTTACATTCTTAGGTATGATAACTGCTACAATATTAGGTTCATTTGAAGACACACTTGAACAAGTCGCCCTACTTGCAGCATTTATCCCTATTATTAGTGGTATGTCAGGTAATACAGGAACACAATCATTAGCCGTTTCCGTACGAAGTATTTCTACTGGTGATATGGAAAAAGAAAATAAAGTCAGACACGCATTACACGAGTCCGCGAGTGGTTTTATTTCTGGTTTAGTATGTAGTCTTATACTGTTTTCTATCATTGTAATACTATATGGCCAACCATTATTAGCAACTATCGTTGGGATAAGCTTAACGACAGCTATGACAGTTGGTACAACAATCGGATCACTTATCCCATTGTTTATGAACAAAATAGGCATTGATCCAGCAGTAGCAAGCGGTCCATTTATTACTACAATAAACGATATTGTCAGCATGTTAATCTACTTTAGCCTAGCAACTTCATTTATGAGTTATTTAACATAAATATTGTGATGAGCAAGCATGCACTTTTAAAATCAAATATTACAAAAGAGTCTGAGACATTGATTATGTCTCAGGCTCTTTTTATTTGTGGAATTAATATGAGTTGCTGTGTATACGTTTCATAACAAAAAGTAAAATAACACTATTTATGTAATATATTGTAAAATAAGGTACCTTGCATTATAATATACTTAAAAAAAGATATGTGTAAAATTTTAGGAGGAGGCTAAATGAATGTTCAATTAAAAAAAGGCTCATTAGAGCTACTAGTCTTATTAATTATTAGCCAAAAAGATCAATATGGTTATTCTTTAATTCAAATAATATCCAATAAAATAATCATATCTGAAGGTACAATTTATCCATTGTTACGTAGATTAATTAATGAAAATTATCTAGATAGTTACTATAAAGCTTCTAAAGAAGGACCTCCGCGTAAATACTATAGAATAACTGATAGTGGTAAGGAAAAATTAAAATCTCTGGTAGTTGAGTGGTATATATTTGCCGACTCTATAAATTCATTTTTGAAAGAGAGTGATTATTATGAAAAAAGATGATTATATTTCAACATTAAATAAATATATTAAAAATATGAATAAAGAGGAAAAAGAAGATATTTTGAATGAATATAAGTCTCATTTTATTAGTGGCCATTATGATAACAAAACTGATGAGCAAATATCTAAAGAACTTGGAAATCCAATATCTATTGCAAAAGAACTAAATGCAATTAAAACTGTTGAAAATTTAAAAAAAGAAAAAAACATTAAAAACATCTGCACTTCTTTCGTTTCTATCATGAGTTTAAGTATTTTTAACTTTATAATATTATTAATTAGCTTAGTCGTTTTATTAATGTTATTCCCATTTATATTGGCTTATGTTATTGCTGTACCAGTCATGATTATGTCTCCAGCTCTACTTATCTTTGTTGGCGCTATATACGGCTTTGATGTGATTACTTGGAGTGATATTTTTAATACTATTAAAGGTGTTTTGATTGGGATAGTATTAGCGATTATTGGATATTTCGTTATTAAGTACTTCTCTAAACTAATAATCTTTTATTTCGAATGGAACATAAATCTTTTTAAAAAGGAAGGTTTATAATGAAAAAGAATACTTTATTATTTATGATTATAATAATTCTGATTGTTTCTTATGGATGTTCTAAAAATCATGAAGCTGAAAGTGACGACAATGAAAAATTAACACCTCCAGAAAATATAAATGGACCTAAAAATATTTTTGAGGACAAGGTCACAAACAAAGTGGTTTCAGAACAAGATATGAAAAAAGATATTCAATTGTATCTTGATAGTTTTGCCGAACTATCCGAAATAATTGATTATTATCAAGATAAAATCTATGATGAAAAATTAAATCAAAAAGATGAAAAAAATCTTAAAAAGATAAATACATTAATTCAAGAAAATGATAAAAATTTTCACCATTATATAGAAAATAACGAGTTACCCAATAAATATAAAGAAACCGTATTTAAAATCTATAAATATATACACACATATAATCAATTTAATATAGATTCTTTCCTTGATGATATTCAGAACGGAAAAATATCTAAGAAAAATGTTGATAAACTTCAAAAAGATACTAAAATATTAAATGGTCGAGAACAGAAAAAGATTGAAAACTTTTTAAAAGAACAAAATATCAAAACAAAAGCATTTAGAAGAGACGATAATTAATTCTAGTCAAATTAAAACTTTTACATATAAAGGATCTCTTAATCTGATTATGTGATAGTAATTATATTAAGAGATGCTTTATTTTCAGAGAAACTATGATGATTTTATAAAGTGCTGACTCCCAGGGGGAATAGTATGCGTGAGAGACTACAGGCTCGAGCCATACCCCAGGCAAGCATGCACTTTTAAAATCAATTATTACAAAAGAGTCTGAGACATTGATTATGTCTCAGACTCTTTTTATTTGTGGAATTAATATGAGTTGCTGTGGATACGTTTCATAACAAAAAGTAAAATAACACTATTTATGTAATATATTGTAAAATAAGGTGGCTTGCATTATAATATACTTAAAAAATTATATGCATAAAATATTTTAAGGAGCATGTAAACAATGAATAATATTTTATCAGTAAAAAATTTAAATAAACATTACGGAGATAATCACGTATTAAAAGATGTTTCTATATCCATAAATGAAAATGAAATAATCTCTATTCTAGGTAGAAATGGTGCAGGTAAAACAACACTAATCGAATCTATATTTAATTTAAATAATAAAAGTAGCGGAGAAATTAAATTTTTCGATTTCCCAACAAATTTGTACAATGACTTAATAAAAGAAAAAATAGGAGTACAATTACAAATTTCAGAACTTTTTCCGAATCAAACTGTTCATGAAATATTAGAAACTTTTAATATTATAAAAAGAAATAAAACTGATATTCCCAATATTATTAAACAATTCAGCCTTAAAAACATATTATCAAAAAAAATAAAAACTCTTTCAGTTGGACAGAAACAAAGATTAATGGTTTGTATAGCATTTATAGGATCCCCAAATCTAATAATTCTAGACGAACCAACTTCAGGTATAGATCCTCAAATACGCAGAAAAATATGGGATAATATAATGTCTCTAAAAAATAAAAATAATTCTGTTTTATTTACTACACATGATATGACTGAGGCATATTCTTACAGTGATAAAATTATTATTTTAAAAGAGGGATATGTAGTTGAAAACGACACACCTAAAAACTTATTATCAAAATATCAAAAAGAAAACTTGGAAGATGTTTTTATTGAAGTTACTGGTGAAATATTGAGAGAGGATGATTAACTTATGCTAAACCTATATTCTAATCTAGTTAAGGTAGGGTTAAAAGAAATAGTTAGAGATAAAAAACTATTTTTCTTCATTTCAATTTTTCCACTAATGTTTTTAGCGATGTTTGTTGTTTTAGGTAAGATAGTACCTGCTTCCCAGCATATGACTATTCAATTTGATGAATTTATGTTTCCTGGAGTATTGATTTTTGCCTTAATGGGCATTGGATTATATGGTACAACGGCTCCATTAATAGAATATAGAAAAAATAATACTTTCAAGATATTTGAAACAACTAACCTGGATAAGTCTACTTTCATTTTATCATTGTTGTCTGTCAGAATAATTATTGGAGTTTTTCAAATATCATTATTTTTAATAATTGGGCTGTCATTAAAATACATAACCCTCCAAAATATAATACCTACATTTTTAATATCAATAATTATCCTATTTATAATGATAATATTAGGAATTCTTTTAGGTGGCATTTTTAATTCAAGTGAAATTGCTCTAGGAGTATTATCTTTTTTAAGTGCCCCTATCTTGATGATAAGTAATGTTTTAATGCCACTCGATGTTTTCTCTAAAGACATCAAAAATATAGCTCAAATTTTTCCATTTGCTTATATGGGAGATTTATTAAGAAATGCCATGTTTACGGACTATCAACCTGAATACAGCTATATAAAGTCATTTTTAATTATACTTATATCATTTATTATACTCATTATAATTACCATCAAAACTTTTAAGTTCTACAACAAATCATAACTAACTATTTAATACATATGCTAATAATTGGTCAAACAAAATAGGAGAACAAAATATCAAAACAAAAGCATTTAGAAGCGACGATAATTAATTCGAGTCAAATTAAAACTTTTACATATAAAGTGCTGACGTCCGGGGGAATAGTATGCGTGAGAGACTACAGGCTCGAGCCATACCCCAGGCAAGCATGCACTTTTAAAATCAAATATATAAATAAAACTCCCGATTTCGACATTCAAAGTCTAACGAATTGGGAGTTTTTTCAAAATGTATATTGACACCTAGTACTATTTTTTATTTTGAGGTTTATCTTGTTGCTTCACTTTGGTATAGTCAGAGATTAAGTATATTAAACTTTAAAATTAAAATTATAGTATTGAAGGAATGGTTTTATGAATTTATCGGAAATAAACATTGAACTATTTAGAATGTTTAATGATTTAGGGAAAGAAGTTATGTTTTTAAATCCAATCATGATCTTTTTTGCTAAGTATATGAAATACTTTTTACTTTTCGGGATTATCATGTATTGGTTTACTAGAAAACGGGAAAATAGGATTATGATTATTAGCAGTATGTTTGCTTTTGTGGTCGCGGAAGTATTTGGAGCTATAGCGGGAGCGATTCATTCCAACAATCAGCCATTTGCTGAGTTAAGCAATGTTAATCAACTTATTGGTCACGCGATTGACAACTCATTTCCGAGTGACCATGCAATAGAATTTTTCTCGATATGTATTACCTTTTTACTTTTCAAAAAGAATTTAAGATACGTATGGTTAGCAATAGCTATTCTAGTGAGTATTTCACGCGTCTGGGTAGGCGTTCATTATCCTGCAGATATATTAGTCGGAGCAATATTAGGTATAATAGGCGCTGCACTCTGTTATTGGATTATCCCTCAACTAAATGTCATTAAAAAACTATTAGACATCTATGAACAAGGCGAAGATTACGTCCTCTCCAAAGTCTCCAAGTAATTAAATTCTATATGAAAGTAACCATTGTTTCATTTTTCTATAAAGTGGTATTGATATGTATAGATATTATGAAAGGATGAATTGTATATGCCTTGGACAATGGACGATTATCCGCAAAGTTGGAAGAACTTCGAAAAATTAAAACGAAAAAAAGCAATTGATATCGGTAACGCTATGCTTAAAGATGGTTATAAAGAAGAAGATACAATCCCTATCGCAACTGAACAAGCGGAATCATGGTATAAAGATGCATCTAAAAAAGAACTCGATGAACTCAAAGACAAAAAAATTACTAAGCACGAAGAAGACGAGTCATCAAACCCTGAATTAAATGATCGAGATGTCCACGTTTATTATGAAGATGATAAATGGAAGATTAAAACAGACGGCGCTAAGCAAGCCAGTGACTCCTTTGATAAAAAAGAAGATGCACTGAAACGAGCAAGAAACATCACATCTAACCGTGGAACACAGATTATAGAACATAAAAAGAATGAAAATTAAACACAAAAAGAGGCTGGGATATAAACACTTGTCTCAGCCTCTTTTATTATAATGGCAGTAGCTGACTGGTATGAATATGCCCTTATAATAAGCTTTTTTCACACCTAGTCATCTATTGCCAATAATTACTCATATAGTTTTAAATCATCCCAAATTGCAAAATAATTAGAATTAGGATTATTTAATACTGAACATTTTGTGTTAATAATATACGTCGATTGAGTATCATTTGTATATTTCGGCCATTTTAAAGGTAATCCTCCATTAGGGTTACCACTAATTGCAAAGTTAACAAATGAACCATGTAATACATTTCTAACTTTTTTTAAACCTCTGTTCTTAACAGTATTAAGAATACGATTTTTATTACTAATTTGCGTATTTAAAGCTGGACTTACATCTGCGCCGTGATGTGCACCTAGACCAATCATTTTTTTAGAAGATTTGAATAATCAAAACGATACGCATAAACATCATTATATTTACTTTGAGCTATAGCACATTTAATTGTGTTCGCCCAAAACAAGCGATCCCTTCCTATTTCAAACATAGCTTTTTTCTCAGATTGATTCCCATACAATTCTTTAAAATATGGATATTTATCTAATCGATTATTCCTAGATAACATCGTACTTACTTCGCTCCAACTTTTAGGGATTGCGTGCATAGAATAAAAAAGTGTCCCCTCATCACGACATGTACCAAACATACATTTAACATCTTTATTTATACCTTCATTCAAAGCATCCCATGGTTTTTTAGGTATTAAATCATCTATGACTGGACCTGTCACAAAAATACCTGGATTTACAGAGCAACTTTCTTCAAACACAGCTTTGGATGGATTAATCATATTTTCAACTGGCATTTCCTTTAATTTATAAATATCTTGCGAATCTAATCCTAATTTATCAAAGAATATTTCATTATTTAAATCATGCGTTTTTTGAGTTGTAATATTACCAGATAGTCCGCTCATTGCTATAGCTTTCTGAAAAGTTCCTTTAGCTTTAGGTGCTGCTAGTAATGAATAAACAGCCGTACCTCCGGCAGACTCACCTGCAATAGTTATATTATTAGAATCTCCACCAAAGTTTTCAATGTTGTTTTTAATCCACTGCATCGCCAATATCATATCCGACACCGCACAGTTTGAATCAAAACTACTATCTAATTTCGAAAAATTGTAAAATCCTAGAGGGCCAAGACGATAGTTAAATGAAACACCAATAACACCTTGTTCAGCAAAACTTTCTAATGAATAAGCTGGTGAAGATGCTTCTCCAATATGATTACCTCCACCATAAATCCATACAAAAACTGGCGCTTTTTTAGTACTTTTAGGCGCCCATATATTTAAATTTAAACAATCTTCACTTGAACGAATATTTTCATTGGCTAGACCCATCTTTTTCAAAATTTTTTCATCAGTAAATTGATATGGACGGTTACCCATCTTTGTACACTCTTTAGTTCCTTGCCAAGGTTCAGGGGGTTGAGCTCTTTTAAATCTCAATTCGTGAATCGGTGGTTTAGCGAAAGGAATACCATACCATTTATTTATATTATTTTCTTGAAATCCTTGTACCTTGCCATATTTAGTATTAATTAAAAGATTATTATTCAAACATATCACTTCCGAATCATGTAATAACATTCCTAATCTACCTATTATTATAGGATTACCCACTTTTTAATAGTCACCATTAAGTCGCTCTTTTTTTTATATTCATTCAATTTTTGGAACCTTTAAAACAATCATCACTCAATTATTTAAGTGAAAAAATAAAAGATATATAACAAGCATCCAAATAACAATGCGACACTAACAAAATAAATAATCATCTTCTTTTTTTCAGAAAGATTTTTCTCTTCTTTAGATAACATCGAGTACACATCGCTATCTTTTCCCATAAGAATCGCTAAGGAATATAGAAGCATCAAGAAGGTCAAAATAATTAATATTATAAATGCTATAAACATATTTGATCTCCTTTCTTCATATATGAGACCTGTTATAGTTTCAATATAGCCAATATAAAGGTGCCAATTTATGATATATTTTAAACTTTATCAACGATCACTTTTCCGTTTTCATCTAACAATGGCGTAATTGAGTTTCCTGCGTTAGCAAACTGTAAATAATTCACGCCTGTTTCACTGTCAACTAACACAATTACTTTACCTAACGTACCTAAATTTTCATTAGATTTTATGTAAAATCTTTTATCCTTTTTGGGATTATTTGTTTTACCAAACATATTTTCCACTCCTTATCATATATCATGTTACAATACTTGTTATTATAATCAAATCAGAAGGTGATAATATGGAAATCATTCAAAATTTCGATGAATTCAACACTATCATTCATTCGAATGATTTTGTATTAATTTATGTATCAAGTGAAAACTGCTCTGTATGTAAAGCAGACCACCCTATCGTTCAAGATATAGTAAATGAATATAATATACCCGCTTATGAAATTGTGGCAAATGACGTACCAGAAGCAGTAGGACAATTGAATTTGTTCACGTCTCCTGTTGTTATGCTTTTTTATAACGAAAAAGAAGTTCATAGACAAGCACGTATTTTAGACTTCAATGAACTACGTTATCGCATAGAACAAGTAGTAGGATAAAATATTATATCTTCGTTTTATATTTATAAAAAGTTAGAATACTTGTGAATAAAATAAGCCCTATTAATAGAATTAGCCACACGACATCAAATTCCCCTGTTGTGAATTTTGTATATAAATTGTATATCACTAGCACAATTAAAAAATATGCTGTTGTCCATTTTGAAGCGATATAAAAATGCTGTTTCTCCATTTCGTCTTGCTTTTTCAATTCGATTCCTCCTAAAGTTATTTATGAAAACAATTCATCTACTGTTACATTAAATTCTTTAGCCAATTTGAATGCCAAAGCTAATGTAGGATCGTATTTATCGTTTTCTATCGCATTTATTGTTTGTCTTGTTACTTTTACATTTTTACTTAATGTATCCTGTGAAATCCCTAATTTTTTACGATATTCCCTAATTCTATTTTTCATTATTTTCCCGCTTTCAATTGTACTTTTTATTTACCATTATTACATTTATACAATAGTTAACAAGTAATACAACTAAAAATACTATTTCAAGATTTTCTGTAAATACATTATTAGCATCACCTTTAAGCCCTGATATTTTTAAGGCAATGTAGGACATAATGATAAGAAACATGAATCCAAATGTTCTTGATAATACTTCTAATCTCATTCTTAGTGCTCGTTCGTCTAATCTTTTTTCTCTACTAAATTCTTTAGTATCAATCGTAATAAATTTAAAATAAAATTGCCACATCACAAATGTGATAATAATAAAAGCTATCCACTTCAGTACAATCATAAATTACTACTCCTCAATGTCAAAAGTATTTTACATTTTTATGCTAACATTTCAGAGATATATGTCAAATACTTTTGACATTTATAATTTAAAAAAGCCTATCTCAAATTGAGATAGGCTTTTGCTATATGAGAGGTTTTACTAATTATCCTAATACTTCTTTTGCTTTGTCATCTTTGACAATTAGAAATACTTTACCTTCGTCCATTTTTTCTTCGTTTTCTTCCGCTTGTTCTTTTGATAATCCAAGCTCTTGTAATTTAGCTCTTAATTCGTCACCTTGCTTGTCGAATTTTTGACCTAAGTCTTTGTTATTGTAGTCAATACCAGAATAATCTGTGTGTTCTACAATACGTGCCGTACGATCATCATCGTGTGATAATACAAAAACATTTGACGGATCAATATTCACATCTTTTAGTTTGTTAATGTCGTTCTGTAACGCTTCGTCATTATTATAAGTTTTTACTACTGTCATGAATAAAGCCTCCATTTCTATATTATATTATTAGTATTCCCACTGAAGAATTCTTCAAACATCATTTTGGCATATATTTCCTATTTCGTGGTTCGATAATTTTATTTATCGACCTGTATTTTGCATTTGCGGTTCGATAATTTATTTTATCGACCTGTATTTCGCATTTGCGGTTCGATAATTCCTTTTTATCGACCTGTATTTCGCGTTTGCGGTTCGATAATTCCTTTTTATCGAACCGTAAATTCATCTCCAAGGCTTTTATTAGTAATCACACCTATATAAGGGTATAATTATACAAAAGTTTTATTTTCACATCTGTGCTTTTATTTTGCTCTGCTTTGTCATACATGGCAAAGTTGATGTGACAAAGTTACATTTAGTATTCATTGTATATAGACTCGCTTCTCCGTAAGATAAAGGTACAAATACTTTTACGTAAAGGAAGGTGTGTTTTACATGGCAGAACAAACTGAAAAGAAAAAGGGTATAGGTCCGAAAGTCCAAGCCTTTGGTTCATTTTTAAGTAGTATGATTATGCCTAATATTGGTGCTTTTATTGCTTGGGGGCTTATAACTGCACTATTTATTGAAGATGGTTGGTTACCTAACGAAGAACTTGCAACTATGGTAGATCCAATGATCAAATATTTAATACCATTACTTATAGCATTTAGTGGTGGTCGTTTAGTACACGGTTTACGTGGTGGTGTCGTTGGTGCCACTGCTACAATGGGAGTTATTGCTGCATTCCCAGACACACCAATGTTAATTGGTGCAATGATTATGGGACCGCTTCTTGGTTGGTTAATGAAGAAAGTTGATGATTTCTTAGTACCAAGAACACCTCAAGGCTTTGAAATGTTATTTAACAACTTCTCAGCTGGTATTCTAGCCTTCTTAATGGCAATTGTCGGTTTCAAAGGATTAGCGCCATTAGTTGAAGGTTTAATGAAATTACTTGGTATGGGCGTTGATTTCTTAGTATCTCATCACTTACTACCTTTAGTAAGTATCATCATCGAACCTGCCAAGACAGTATTCTTAAATAATGCGATTAACCATGGTGTGTTAACACCGTTAGCTTCTGAACAAGTTTCAGCAGCTGGTAAATCTATTTTGTATACTTTAGAATCTAACCCTGGTCCAGGTTTTGGTATATTACTTGCTTACATGGTATTCGGTAAAGGAACAGCTAAAGCAACTTCATATGGTGCTGGTATTATCCACTTCTTAGGTGGTATTCACGAAATTTACTTCCCATACGTATTAATGCGTCCTTTATTATTAGTAGCTGCTGTACTTGGTGGTATGACAGGTGTTGCAACATTTAGTATGTTCGGCTTTGGTACGACAGGACCTGCCTCTCCAGGTTCTATAATTGCATACTTCGCAATCACACCTAAAGGCAGTTATTTAGTCATGTTACTAGGCATATTTCTTGCTACACTCGTTTCATTTATCGTCGCATCGATTATCTTGAAATTCACTAAAGACCCTGAAGGCGACTTAGAATCTGCAACTGCAGATATGGAAGCTCGCAAAGGGAAAAAATCTTCAGTAAGCAGTGCTTTAACAGCTGATAATACAGGAACAGAAGCTGAATCAACTTCTGAAAATGAAGAAGAAAAAGATGAATCTGAAGAATTATTAGATAAATACGATACTGAAAACATAGATGCTCACGATTTCTCTAACGTTCAAAAAGTGATATTCGCTTGTGATGCTGGTATGGGCTCAAGTGCAATGGGTGCAGGTATGTTAAGAAATAAATTCAAAAAAGCTGACCTATCAGATATTGAAGTTACAAATACTGCAATCAACCAATTACCTGACAACGCAGATGTTGTTATTACTCAAAAAACGTTAACAGATAGAGCGATTAAGAAAAATCCTAAAGCAATTCATATTTCAGTAGATAATTTCTTGAATTCTCCAAGATATGAAGAACTTATCAATGAATTAAAAAAATAATTTTAAACAAAGGAGTGAAGGTTAATGATGATAAGTAATCGGGAAAAAAGTGTTCTCAAGTTACTATCTGAACGCCTTCACTCTTTTTTAACGATTCATGACATTGCCCAAACTCTAGGTATTTCTTCAAGAACTGTTCATAGAGAAATGAAAAGAGTAGAAAAGACTTTAGAAAATTATCATTTATCTTTATCTAGAGTGCCTAAATTAGGTTTACGCATTGAGGGCGACCCCGATAATATAGATCAATTTATGCAAGCACTAAATGAGCAAGATACAATCGATTTGTCAGATGAAGAAAGAAAAGTAATTATTCTATACAATTTAATACAGTCTAAAGATCCAGTTAAACTTTATAGTTTGGCTAATGAAATTGGCGCATCCACACGAACTTTAAATAAAATTTTAGAACAGTTAGTACCTGAATTAACACTTTTTGATTTATCTATAGAAAGAAAACGTGGCGAAGGTTTATTGTTAATTGGTGAAGAAGTTAACAAGCGACAACTCTTAGCTCGTATCATGTTAGAAAAATTAGATAGTGATAGTGTATATTCTGTTGTTGAAGACCACTTCGTCTATCACTCTTTAAACGAAACGCATTTACAAGGCATCGTAGATATAGATAGATTGTTTAACGTTGAGAGACTCCTAATGGACGAACTCGGTGTTCTACCCTATACGTTAACGGAAGCTAGTTATTTAACATTAACTATCCATATCGTTTTATCTATAGAACGCATTAAACAAGATGGTCATGTTGAAATTGAAAACGATATTTTAAACGAATTGATTTCAACTGAAGAGTTCAAAGTTTCAACTCGCTTAACTAATGTATTAAGTGACATTTACGATGTGACTTTTAACAGTTCAGAAATTGCTTTTATTACGATGCATTTAAGAGGCGCAAGAAGACGTCATGAAACAACTTATGAGAATAGCGAGATTCACGAACAACGTGTAACTAGATTAATTGATTTTGTAAAATCACGCGGTTTCTCTTTTAAAGATGAAACGTCTTTATTCAATGGTTTAAATTTACATTTAGAACCAGCTATTAATAGACTTGAAGCAAACATTGAAACCTACAATCCGCTTACCGAAATGATCGAAACTTATGATAAAGAACTTTTTGAAGCTGTTTCGTCAGGTTTAAAGATTGTACTCAGTGATTATCATTTTCCTAAAAGTGAAATTGCTTATATTGCATTACACTTTGGTGGCATGCTCAATGAAAAACAAAGTCCTTCACTTCATGTGTTAGTCGTCTGTAGTAGTGGTATAGGTACAAGTAGAATCTTATCTAATCGATTGAAACAACATTTTTCTGAAATAGCAGAGACAACAGAAGTTTCAGTAAGTGATTTAAAATCTATTGATTACTCTAAATATGACGGTATGATTTCAACAGTTTCTTTAGATACGAAATATCCACATATTACAGTTAATCCATTATTACCTGAACAAGATGCCGAAAGTGTTAAATACTTCCTAGATTTACAACAAAATATACATTACGCATTAAAAGATGAAGTAGGTGAAAAGTCTCAGCTATCACATAAAGATTATGATCAAACAGTCAACTTTATAGAAGATAGTTTAACTTTGATTCAAAACATGATTTTCGAACAAAGAAAAGTAACCAATCTTACTCGATATCTAGTACAAACACTGACAAAACATCACGTCCTTGAAAATAGTAATGATTTTATTGAAAAGTTCGAACAAAGAACAGCGTTGCAAGGATTTGCACTTACAGGCTATCCAGTAGCAATACCTCACCTATCAGACGAATCAATAAAGAAACCTCAGCTCATTATTACAGAATTAATAAAACCATTAAGCTTAAAGACGATAGAAAATAAAGAGCAAGAGGTTAATTGGTTAGTTTCAATGTTTATACCCGCTAATTCAGAACAAGGACAACTAATGAGCGAAGTATCATCTTTAATTACAGAACATTTAGATGACATTAATCATCTATTAAACGATCGTGTATTAATAGAAAATACACTTAAATCATTTTTCTTAAATAAACTAAAACAAAAATTAACGAAAACGGAGTGACTTATCATGACACAATTATTTAATCCAGAAAACATTATTATGAACTTATCAGTAAATTCACAAGAAGAAGCAATCGAAAAAGCAGGACAAGTATTAGTAGAAGATGGAGCAGTAACAGAGAAATACATCACTGCTATGAAAGAACGTGAACAAATTGTAACAACTTATATGGGTAATTTCTTAGCTATTCCACATGGCACAGACGAAGCTAAAAACGAAGTATTAAAATCAGGGTTAGTTTTACTACACATCCCAGAAGGCGTTGATTGGGACGGTAACGAAGCTAAAGTTATTGTAGGCATTGCTGGTAAAGATGGCGAACATTTAGACATCCTTTCACAAATCGCAATTACATTTAGTGAAGAAGAAAACGTTGAAAAAGTTATAAATGCTCAAACAAAAGAAGAAATTCTTGCAGTCTTTGAGGAGGTTGAGCTTTAATGAAAGCCATTCATTTTGGAGCCGGTAATATCGGCCGTGGTTTCATTGGCAAAGTTTTAAGTGATAATGGTTACGAAGTTACTTTCGTAGACGTAAACGCGGATGTTATCAATCAAATTAACGAAGAACAAGCTTATAACGTCATTATAGCTAATGAAGAAAATACTAAAGAACCTGTTTCAGGCGTCAAAGGTATTAATAGCATTTCAAATACAGAAGATTTAAAAGCAGCAATCCTTGAAGCAGATGTTATTACAACAGCTGTAGGTGTAAATATTTTACCTATCATTGCTAAATCTTTTGCAAACTTTTTAACAGAACGCGAACCTGGTAAAAAACTTAATATCGTTGCTTGTGAGAATGCAATCATGGCTACAGATCAGTTGAAAGAAGCAATATTAAATATCACTGGTCCACTATCAGACGATATTTCATTCCCAAATTCAGCAGTCGACCGTATTGTTCCTCAAGGTCAAAAAGAAGGTTCATTAGACGTATTAGTAGAACCATTCTTTGAATGGGTTGTCGAAGCGTCAAAATGGCAAGGAACACAATTAGAAGATGTACATTACGTTGACGATTTAACGCCATATATCGAAAGAAAATTAATGACAGTAAACACTGGTCATGCTTACTTAGCGTATTATGGACAATACAAAGGTTACAATACAATTCTTGAAGCCATTCAAGATAAAGAAATTAAAGCCGGTTTACATGAAGTACTTAACGAAACAAGTGAGTACCTCATATCAACATTTGATGAATTCACTAAAGAAGATCAAGCTTATTATGTTGAAAAAATAATTGGTCGCTTTAATAACCCTTACCTATCAGATGATGTTACAAGAGTTGGTAGAGGTGTACTACGTAAAGTTGGACCAAATGATCGAATCGTTAAACCTTTAATCGAATTAGCAAAAAGAAATAAAAAGCATTCTGAACTTGTTAAAGCTGTTTGTTATTTACTAGAATACAAAGATGTAAATGACAAAGAAACTGTCGAAAAAGACACTTATATCAAAGAACATAGTGTGGCAGAATTCTTACAAAAATATGCAGAGTTAGATGCTGAAACAATTGAAGAAGTCATCATACAATACACAGAAATTGAAAAGTAGTTTTTGAAAAGCCGTATAAATATACGGCTTTTTCTTTTCATTCTATAAATAATACAATTAATATCTCATCATTTCGTTATGTTTTATTTATTTTATTAGAAGAATTAATATTTTTTGCACACTTAAATTTCTTAACATTATATTATGTGTGACTTTCGTTTGTGACATTTATATTATTTGTATTAATATTTAATTAAATCCTACTCTTATTAGTTTACATATAGCTATATTTGAGCTAAAATAAGAAAATAATTGATTAACTAAAATCATAGTTTTGAAATACAAAAAGCTTTTTATTGAATGATACAAGGGGTTGTATTACTTTGTGTTTCTTCAAAATTTAAAAAACCATTATCTAGGGGGATTCAAAATGGCAATTTCTAAAATAGAAAATTGTTCGGATTTATTATCGCTTGTAACGTATGTGGACAAATTAAAGTCAATCATTAAAAAAGATTTTTCACTAAGCTTCGAAGAGTTTGCTGTACTTACTTACATTAATGACACGGATGAAGAAGAATATCATTTAAAGAAAATCATTAATAAACTCAACTATAAACAACCGCAAATTGTTAAAGCTGTAAAAAACTTATCACAACAAGACTATTTCACTAAGAGAAGAAATGAATATGACGAACGTACTGTATTAATTTTAGTTAATAAAAAACAACGCAAATCTATAGCTGACGTCATCGCAAAAATCGATAAAGAAATAGCTAATACTGATATAAATGATTAATTTTGCATCAAGCATTAAATATTCTTGATACAAATAAAAAGGTACACCAAAATTATTTGGTGTACCTTTTTATTGTATAAATTTATTAAGACATGATACTTATGATATTGATTGTTTCATAGAAGTGCATTGTTTTAAAAATTTAGTAACTACTTTTTTAAATTTTTCACTTTCTTCGATAAAAGGTGCATGTCCTGAATTTTCAAAGAGTTCTGTATGTGCATTTTTAATATGATTTGTTTCATCTTCATCTAAGAATGGATCATGTTTCCCTTTTATTATAAGTGTTGGGACTTTAATATCATCTGACTCAATATTAATACCATTAATTGTTCGCACTGATATAGCATCTTGTTCTTCTGTCATTCGATAATATTTTTTCACTTCTTGGTACCATTTGAACGTTGTATCAGTGTTATAAAAAATTTCATTAAACAAAATTAACATTGCTTCTTCTTTACTAAAGCCGGCAACTTTATCTCTATGTTTTGCAATTAATTTAATGAGAGGCTGTTTTCCTTTATTAGAAATAGATGATATTAAGATAAGTTTCTTAACACGTTTGGGTTGTTGTATCGTCAATTCTTGAGCAATTACACCACCCATATCGTGACCTACAATATATGCTGATTCAATGCCTTCAGCATCCATTAAATCAATGATATCATTGATATGTTCTTGTATTGAAATTTCTGTTGGTTTATCTGATTTTCCATGTCCTCTGGAATCAATTGAATATATTTTAAAATCGTTTTTTAACTGTTCGACTGTAGAATGAAATGCTGCTAAATTCATACTCAATGCATGCAACATAATTAATGGAGTCCCGTTTCCATTTTTCTCAAAAGCGATTTGAGTACCATCCCTTGTTATTAGTTTACCCATAAGTAATCCTCCCAACTTTACAGTAATAATATACCCGATTAACACAATTTCACACTTTTATATATTTAATTTAATAAAATGAAAATGAATCAGGCTGAGACATAAAATAAATGTCTCAGCCTGATTTTAATATTATTTAGTTAAACGTATCTTCTTGTCGAATATCTCATTACGAAGAATAAAATAATCATCAATATAATTGCCCAACTAGCAATAGTCACGCTCATAATTATCGTTTCATTAGTTGTCACAGATGAGATTGTTTTTTGTAAAACAATAAATCCCATTGCAGCAACTTCTAATTTACGTAGGAAAATCGCGAGAATTAACAACATAAGGCCTATTACGAATATCGCTTGGAAAATGACTAACGGCAAAACATAAATGCCTAAGTTCAAATTAAAGATTTTTAATACACAAAGGATAAGGCCTATACCAAAAACAGTAATATTGGTAATCATCAATTTTCTATTGGGATACAAATAACTGTTCCGTTTTATTGTTAAATATACACCTAGTGATGTTGTTAATATAAAAATTACATATAATACATATAATCCTGTCACAGCACTAAATAAAACCAATTTCTTATCAAGTAAATATGCAAATAATAAGAAATTTAATGTATAAAAAAGAATAGGGTTATAGCTAACAATTGCTAAATTTCGTTGTATAATTTGAAGAATTTCAGCGTGTGATTTATGTCTGTATTCAGCATAATCAACTTCTTTTTCATCTGATTTTTTCATATCTTTCTTTAATGAATGCTGAACTTTGTCTATTCGCTCAGGCAATACACCTACATGTTGTAAATAATCATTCACATTTTCAAGTAATACTGTATTGTTAGGACGCATTAACACACCACCTTATTCTCATATTGTATAAATTAATCCCCCATTATGCAATATGTATATTACAATAATGGGGGATTCGTTTAAGCTATTGAGCTATCAAGCTATTTAATATTGGCCTAAATCAATACGATACACTTTATAATCTTTACTGTCTGGTGTAGCTTTCGATAGTTGGAAATGCGCTTTATCATTATTCACGTAAGCATAACCGCCAGTATATTTATTATCTTGTACACGTTTAGTAGTATCTTCACCTAAAAGGTCTACTAACTGATTTAAATCTACATTAGTCTGTTGATCATAAATCATTGTAATACGTTTAACTGATTCATTCTGACCTTTGCCTGTTCCTGTAATAATCATATGACCATTTTTTGTGTCAAATTCATAATAGTTTTCTTTTTCATTACTGTCATCAGAGTATGAGTACATTAAATTAGGATACTTGTTTTTAATTTTTGAAACTTTATCTCCAATTTTAATATTCTCAATGGCTTGAGTACCCTCTTTATATGATTCTATATTCTTCTCATTTATATCTAAGTGGGTATCATTTGCTGCTTGTGCCTCAGTAAACGGTGAAAATGGTAAAACCATAAGTAACATCGCAATAGTTAAGAGACATTTTTTCATATGAGGTTCTCCTCCATTTATCTGTCTTTTTGATTATGCATCCAACCTGCGATTATTATAACATAGTCATTACAATTTGACTACTTTTATTACAATCATGTAACAAAACGATTAATTTTGAGGAATTCCACTTAAAAATTCATTCATTTCACTAATAAATTTCTCTTTTTCTTCAACAAATGGTAGTTCTCCAGACTGCTCAAATAATACAAATTCACTATTTGGTAGCAGTTCGCTTATTTTTTGACCTTCACTATATAAGATTTTTCCATCATACTTTCCTGAAATGACAAGTGTTTTCACTTTAATTTCATGTAATAAAGCAAGAATATCAAAATCTTTGAATGAACGTTTTATTGTGATTTCTTCTTCCATTGTTTGTAATGCATGAGATGGTATATGCGATTTTACAAACTTTTTAGCTTTTTTAATGTTTTTATATCTAAATTTCATTAAATATTTTTCTTTTTCTTCATCATTCATTGTTCTTATTTCATCTGCATGTCTATCGTAAATACGGTTTTCCGGGAAAGTTTTATGATTATCTGTAGGATTAATCAATATTAAACCTTCTACTAAATTTGGACTTTTATAAGCAAGCCCTAGTGCTACAGTTGAACCTAGTTCTAAACCAATAACAAAAGCTCGATTAATAAATAATCCATTTAGTAATTGCTGGATATCTGAAACGTAATCATCAACTCTACTATCAAATGGTGCATCGCTTAAACCATGCCCTCTCATATCTATAGATATCACTTGATACTGTTTACTCAAATTTTTGATAAGAGGTGCAAATACTTCCATATCTTGAAAAACACCGTGCAACAAGATTATCGGGAAACCTTTTCCTTTTGTTTCATAATGTATTGCTACATTCTCTTTAGTTAAGAATAAATTCATGATTATTCACCTCTTTGAATTTGTTTACATATCTCTATTAAATCACTTAAATTTTCAATTGTATAATCTAATTCATTTTCTTCAGGTGTTCCTAATACCGAATTAGCAACCCAAGCATTTTTCATCCCCATCGCATAAGCGGGAGCAATATCATTGATTGGACAATCACCAACATATAATACTTGTTCTGGCTTAACACCTAAATGTTTCATATTATCTTCGAAAATAATAGGATCGGGTTTCATCGCACCTACATCTTCTGAAATTGAAATATAGTCGATGTATGGGTCTATACCAATAGCGTTGATTACATGTGTAACTTTCTCGCTTTCACCATTTGCAATAACACCTAGTTTATATCCCATACTTTCCAATTTATCTAAAGTAAACAATGTATCGTAAAACGGAAAGTGGTATCTATAATAATGCATTTTATAGTCATTATAAAACATCTTCCAAGTAATTTTTTCAATGTTTAATCTCTTAACGAGTTCTTGATAAACCCATTCTATATCCTCTAAACCGTAGGGATTTAACGTTAAATATACCTTTTCAAAATCACGTTTTTGGACTGTAACCATCAATTCATGAAATCTTTCAAATTGTTCTTCCAAAAATTTTAATCGTGACTTTTCACGATCTACAAGCGTATCTTCTAAATCAAAGATAATTGCTTGAATGTCACATGAATCCATGTCATCATCCCTTTCATAGAAATATTTTAAACTATTCTATTCAGAAAGCAACAACAATTTTATAGCTAAAAACACCAATTTGTTAGATAAACTACTAACAAATTGGTGTTTACTATATGAAATATTACAACATTAAAGGTTGCCTTTTTCTTTTTTGCGTTGTTCCGTTATCATTAGATACATCATAACGGGTATAGCGATAATTGACAATACAATACCTACTGGAATTTGTATCGGACTTATAATGACACGGCCTATGGTATCTGCTATTAATAACAACGATCCACCTATTAAAATATTAAGTATCATTTTAATGAACATAGGCACTCTATATACTCTCCTTACTACTTGGGGTACAATCATACCTATAAAGCCAATAATGCCTGTGAAACTTATTATAACGGCCGTCATAACTGCAGCTATTAATAAGCAGAACCATGATATAAATCTAACATTAACACCAAGCGTAATAACTTTATCTTCACCTAGTTGTATAAGCTTGATTACATGGCTCATACCTAATAATAAGACAATACATATAATAGTTACGACTCCAGTTATTTCGACGGTTATTCTCTCAGCTGAAGCAACACTTCCAAACATATATGAAACCATGTTATTAACTTTGTCTGGCTTTATTAATAGTAGTATATATAATGCTGCACTAAAAAATGCGCCAATAAATATACCCGATAAAATCATCGTAGCTACATGAAAAGTTTTTACCATTGTTTCCGTAACTAATACGATGATTATTAACGTTAACATGCTAAAAAATATTGAAAACAACGGCACAAACCAAATGGATACACCAAGAAATACTGCAAGTGCACTTCCAAATGTTGCCCCACTAGCAAGACCTAATGTAAAACTATCTGCTAATGGGTTATTTAATATTGTTTGATAAATATGACCACTCATTACTAGTCCCATACCAGCAATTAAAGCCAGTAATGTTCTCGGAACTCTTAATTTATAAAAAATCGTCCATTCTAGTTGATTATCAAATTTCCATGTTATACCTGTAGAACCTATAAACAAAGACACTGCAACAGATAACAACAGAACGAGAAACCAAATCAAAATATACTTAAAATGACTAGATTGATTAGTCGTATATTTTGTCTGCAAGCTCTTCTAATCCTTCAGCTAGTCTTGGACCTGGTCTTGATATTTTATCTGCGTTTAATGCGTAAACGCTGTCGTTTTTAACTGCATTTACTTGATCAAACCCGTCTCTATTGTTATTCAATTTTTTATATTCTTCTTCGCTTTGCCCGCTCGTTGTTATCATAACGTCTGGATTGCGTTTCAAAATACTTTCTTTATCTGTTTTAATCCAGCCTTCTTCATCATGAAATACATTTTTAGCTTTAATTGAAGTTAACATATCATCATAAAATGTGTTTTTACCTGATGTATAAATATCTGGTTGTGATGAAATTTCCATAAATACTTGTTTGCCTTGTTTATCTTCAGGTATATCTTTTTTCACCTTTTCGATATCGTTTTTCACTTTATCTACAAGCTTATTAGCTTCTTTTTCTTTACCTGTAACTTTACCGACTTGTTTAAATGTTTGGTACATTTCATTGATGGAATTAGCATCATCTATGTATACGACTTTAACGCCAGCATCAGTTAATTTTTTCAAATCTTTTTCTTGTGTAGATTTATTAGATTCATGTGCCAATATTAAATCTGGTTTAGCTTTCATTAATGCTTCTGTATCTAATTTAAATGCATCAAATTGTTTTTTATCTTTCACATCTTTAGGATAATCATCCACTGTAGAAACCCCTACAACTTTATCACCAAGACCCAGTTCATATAATATTTCTGTATTACTTGGAATTAATGAAATAATTCGTTTGTATTCTACTTTCTCCTTTGATTCTTGTTTGGCTTCATTTTTTTCATTGTCTGTATTACTTTGACAGCCTGAAAGTACAATTATTGCTGCAAATAATAAATACACAACTCTAAATAATTTCATTTTATCTCTCTCCTATCTTTACTTAAAAAATGATACACAAAAAGGCGCAACTCAAATAAGCTTGAGCTGCACCTCAATTAAAACAATATATTAAATTACATTGATTCTGGGGCAGAAACACCAATTAGTTTTAAAGCGTTACGTAAAGTAATACGTGCTGCTTCGATTAAAGCTAAATGTGCTTTTGTCTTTTCTATATCATCTGTTAATACTTTTTCAGCGTTATAGAATTTATGGAATTGTGCAGCTAAATCTTGAATATAATTCGTCATACGATGTGGACTACGTGATTCTGCAGCTGATACAATCGTTGGTTCAAATTCAGCAATTTTCTTCAATAATTCAAAAGCTTTATCATGCGTAATTAAAGATAAATCAACATCTTTATCTAGCTTAATGCCTTTTTCTTCTGCTTGGCGAATAATAGATGATATTCTCGCATGAGCATATTGTGCATAATAAACTGGATTATCTTGAGATTCTTTCTTCGCAAGTTCCATATCAAAATCGAAATGAGTATCAGGACTACGCATAGTTAAGAAATAACGCGCTGCATCAACGCCAACTTCATCCATAATATCTCGTAAAGTAATAGCATTACCCGTACGTTTACTCATTTTAACTTCTACACCATCTTGTAATAATCTTACCATTTGCATAATTTGGATTTCAAGACGGTTTGAGTCAACGCCAAATGTTTCTAAAGATGCTTTAAGACGGTTTATATAACCGTGATGATCAGCACCGAATAAATTGATTAATTTATCAAATTTACGTTCTACTTTATCATAATGATATGCGATATCTGGTAAGAAGTAAGTGTACGTACCGTCTTGTTTAACAAGTACACGATCTTTATCGTCACCAAATTCAGTAGTTCTTAACCATGTTGCGCCGTCTTTCTCAAATGTATAACCAAGTTCAGTCATTTTATCAAGTACAGCTGTAATTTCATTTGCTTCATATAAAGATGTTTCACTAAACCAACTATCAAAATGTATATTAAAATCATTTAAATCATTTTTTAATTTAGCCATTTCATAATCTAAACCAAGTTTACGGAAAGTCTTAATTCTTTCTTCCTCTGGTTGGTCTTTAATTTCTGGATGTTTCTCAGCTAAATCTTTCCCTATTGAGATGATATCTTTGCCGTAATAACCATCTTCGGGTAATTCAGTGTCGACACCCATTGCTTGATCGTAACGTGCTTCTATAGAATGTGCTAAGTTTTCAATTTGTTTACCTGCATCATTTATATAGTATTCTCTAGTTACATCATAGCCTGCTGCACTTAAAATATTAGATAGCGTATCACCAACTGCAGCATTACGAGCATGACCGATGTGTAAATCACCAGTTGGATTTGCAGATACATATTCTACTATAATACTTTCGTTCTTAGATTCATCCGCTTGACCAAAAGTTTCTCCTTTATTTAAAGCTGTTTCAATTACAGTTGTTAAATATTGTTGATCTAAGTAAAAATTAATAAATCCAGGCCCAGCGATATCTACTTTTTTTACATTTGCTTTTGTAGTATCTAAATTTTCTACAATTTGTGTAGCAATTTCACGTGGATTTTTACGCGCTATTTTTGTTAATACCATTGCAATGTTTGTTGAATAATCTCCGTTTGTTGAATCTTTAGGTGTTTCAATTTTAATCTCGGGTACTTCATCTACAAGTTGAGCTTTTAATATACTCGCTTTAATTTCTTCTATTAATGTTTCTTTGACTTGATCAATTATATTCATACATTTATCTCCTTGTAATTTATTTGAAATTGATATGTTCCGAGTAAGCCTGATGGATCACTTAATTGATAGTGTATTTTTAATTCACCTTTTTCTTCATCTATAAAGTGTTTGATTGACAATGTTTTGACGTTCAAAGTCATACGACCCGCTTCAGTTTCATAATAGCTAACCGTATCCTTACCTTCTACAAAATGAAAAGTTGTATTAACTGTACCCGTACGGTGAATTTTAACGCCAGTTTTGTCTATTTTAAGCATGTTCTTAACAACTTGGTCATCTATTGTTTCTTCATACCTAATAATATCACTATTCCTTTTGTGATATGTACCTGTAGTATTAGTTTGAAATGTTGATTTATCGCCATTTTGTTTAACTACTTGTCTGACATTAACGCTGATATTTTCTTTCATCATATCTCACCTCACCGTTTTAGAACCGTTATAATTATAGCATATATGACAAATAAAATTAAAAAAAGCAGGGCTAAAAGCGCCTGCTTTCTTTAGTGTCCTAGCTATAGTAGCTATCAACTATTTTACTGATGAAATTCAGAAAAGACAATAGCAATTTACTTTTATTGCTATAATTCACAATTAAGTCACAAAATAGTCACAATTACTCTGTCTCTAATGATGCCTTTAATTCATCGCTACTATTATTCCACATTTCCATGTTATGTTCTTGAAGAAATTTTTTGAGTACTTTACGATTTTCATCACCAATTTGGTCAATTTTAATTTGGTGTTTCATGGATTTATCCATCATATTAACATGTTCAGGCATACTCTTAAATCCACGTTTCTTCGGTTTATTTACTAATAAGTAACATCCCGTTAAACCTGCATAATATGGACCTTGTTCTCCACGTTCAGTCGTAACCCAACAAAGCCAATATTCTCTCGCGTCTTCGCCTTTGACTTCTTCCGTATCTTTAACCCACTTAACTCGCTTTTCAACTTCAGCTCTTGCATGCATTGCACCTACATCTATAAAAGCTGTTTGTTCAGTTACATCAACAAATACAGGGGCTACATTATCTAAGCTAATTGATCCTATATTCGTACCTTTATGTCCATCTAGTGGGTCATTTTTAATAATGTTAAATTGAAAGCCTTTCTTTTCAGCCATTATTTCACCTCATTTAATTCTTGTGTATATCATACTAGAGTTTAAGATTAATATTCAAGTTTGTAAATTATACCAATTCGTTTAATAAATTGATGATATCTCCCTTAATATCTTCATCTTCCATTTCTAAAATGAGTTCTTTCGGGTAATATAATTTATAATCTAGACGTTTAATTCCAGTAATACTATGAATAATTACTGACTGGCTGCTTATCTCTTTAATATGACCTGTCTTTTGTAATAAATGTATTGGTTGGCGATTTGAACCAGGACGATCATAGTCGTATGGCAAATCGGAAAATGAATCACAAACAAAGTAATATTCCGGATCGATGCCACCTTTTTCGAATAACTCAGTTAATTCACCTATTGTAATAATAGATCCATCGAAAGGTAAATATTTAAATAAGTCACGATTGACGAATCGTTTACTTAAATCACTTAATATATCATCGTCTTCTTCAGTCCATTCTTCTAAATAGTACATAACAACTGATTCATCTAAACGAATATAATCTTTAATTGTTACATCACCTTCGAAAAACGGTATTAAATATTTCGGTGCTTCTTTAAATGAGTATCCATTATCATAAAGCACTTTAGCACGTTTAAAACATCTATTTAATAACACTTCTCCACCACGGCTAACTGGATGAAAATAAATTTGCCAATACATTTGATATCGGCTCATTAAGAAGTTTTCAACTGCATGCATACCGCTTTCTTTAATCAGCACTTCATCTTTAGAAGGGCGCATCAAACGTAATACGCGTTCCATATCAAATTGACCGTAGCTCACACCCGTGAAATAAGCGTCTCGTTGTAAATAATCCATTCTATCGGCATCTATTTGTGAAGAAATCATAGAAATAACAAGTTTATTTTTATGGGTCTTATTAATTACATCCGCAACTTCAGTTGGAAAATCTGGAGATACTCTGCTCAGCACTTCATTTACTTCAGTATCACCTTTAATAATATCTTGCGTAAATTGTTCATGGTCTGTTAAAAATATTTTCTCAAAACAATGAGAAAAAGGACCATGTCCTAAGTCATGTAGTAAAGCTGCACACAAAGCAAGTGGTCTATCTTTATTGTCCCACTGCGCTCTTCCAACAAATACTTCATCTATCATTCTTCTTACGATTTCATAAACACCTAAGGAGTGACCAAAGCGACTATGTTCAGCTGTATGGAAAGATAAATATAATGTTCCAAGTTGTTTGATTCTTCTTAAGCGTTGAAATTCTTTAGTTTTAATTAAATCCCAAATTAATTGATCGCTCACATGTATATAACGATGCACAGGATCTTTAAAAACTTTTTCTTCTGTTAATTTTTTCGTCCCATAATCTTCATAAGTCACTTAGTTTCCTCCTTTCGAAATTATTACTCAACTGTAAACTCAATGTTACCAACATTTTCATATTCTGCTTTATAAACCCCTTGAGTTAAAGGTTTAGGCAGTATAAATGTGCCGCTAGAAACAAACATACCTGGTTTCAATGAACGGTTATATTTTTTAATTTCAGAAATCAGCCATTTTACTGCTTTTGCTGGATGGCCTTCAACTTCTGTACTATCACCAGAAGCAATTTCTTTACCATCTAAATATAAAGTCCCTTTAATATTATTAATATCTTCATATGATAATTGTTTAGGCTCACCATATACAACACCACCACTCACTGCACTGTCAGCTATAATTTCAGTGACACTCAAGTTAGGGAACCAATTACTAAATCTTGAATCTGGTATCTCTATGCCTGGTGCGATTAAGCACTTATTCATAATATCTTCTAGACTGTCTTGTTCGTTTAACTCTTCTTGAACGAGAAATACAAGTTCCATTTCAATAAGTGGTTCATTTAAGTCGTTTAACTGAACACGTTTACCGAAAACCGTTGTATCTCCCATCGCACCATATAAAGGGGTTGTAGAAGAAAATATATCTCGTGTTTCTTGGCTTGTTAAACTAATTTTATATCCTTTATGCAACTCAGTTTCTTCTTTACGCTGAAGAACACCTTCTTGAACATCATAAGCAGCGTTCTCTGTGATATTCGAAGGTAAAACACCATTAGGAATAATCGTCTTATTCTCATATGCTTCATAAAATTGTGCTACCCATTTATTAAGTGATTGTTCCATTATCCTCTACCTCCTAGAAAGTTTTTTTCATGAGCGTTGTATGCATCGTTTCTCCGAAAAGTAACTCTTCATATTCACGCACTACTTCGAATCCTTCTTTCTTATAGAAAGCAATGCCGATATCATTTTTGCCATCTACTTCTAAATATACTTCATGATATTCACCTTTATAACTATTCAAACCTTTATACAACAAGGCTTTACCATAACCATCTCGCTGAGCTTCTGGCAATACGTAGTGGGATGATAAATATAGCTCAGTACCTTTAATGAAATTAGCAAAGCCAATAATCTTTCCATCCTCTTCAGCAACATAGAAATCAGAATCATTAATGCGCTTCTCTATCATCTCTTTAGAATAAGAAGCGTTTAAAAATGCTGTTACAGTACTTGCTGTATAAATATTCGTATATGTGTCATACCAAGCTTTAGACGCTACATTTTTAATTCCAGAATAATCCCCTACTGTTGCTTTCCTTACCTTTGTCATAAATACCTCTCCTCTATCTACCATCCACGCCATTCACTGGCCTTTACTATATTAAACGAATGACAATTATTAAATTACTTTAAAATCCTATCTTTATTTATAATTATATCATTTATATACAAAAAACTATAATATTCAGAATACTTAATTATAACCGAAAAGCCTGTGGAAAGGTATTATTTGTTAAGAATGTTAACACATATTAATAACATTCGAATAAAATATTTAAAATTTAAAAACCTACGAACTAATTTTAGCTCGTAGGTTTTCTTTTTACTTTTTCAATTTTTTATTAAGCTTTTCGTCTAATTCTTTTTGTCGACGTTTTCGTTCTTCGTTTCTAAGTCGTAATCTCTCTTCTTCTTCTGGATTACGTTTTTTCTGAAGTTGTTTATGGATTTTTTCCATTAGTTCATCTTCTGTTAAAGCGGCACACGGGCGGTTATTAACGAATGCGAATGTCTTTCTGCGACCTGGACCACAATATGATTGACATGCTACTTCAATTTCCGCATCTGGATCTAATTTTTTAATTTTCTTCATTAATGATGGAAGATTGACAGCTTGGCAGTCATCGCATAATTGAAATTTATTTCGCACTTGTTTCCCCACCTTTCATATTTTCTGTTTTAGCAATAAATTATTATACCACCTTCACAGATTTTTGAGAATGTCATTTTATTATTTTTGCATATTGCGTATCATTTTATTATTACGCTCTATCATGCGTTCGAAATATTTATCGTATAACGCCCATTCTTCTGTGGAAACTGGGTCCATATTTAAAGTTGCACCTAATGTTTTAAGGCTTCCTAATAATTTAAATAATATATCATTTGTCGTGTATTCTGTATTCAATAGTTCATTTATAGAAGCCATGCAATCAGGAATAATTGTAGGATAAATAAATTTTGTTTTTTCATTTTTCAGAGCATGTTGGTAGAATTCCTTCATCATTTCAGCTCTTTCTGAACCTGATCCTTCAACACACAAATATATTTGCACTGCTATGCCACCGCGTACTCTTCTTTGTGATATGCCTGCAAATTTTTTGTTATCAATACTTAAGTCATAACTTCCTGGGCAATATGATGCTGCGATTTCTTTATTTACAATTTTATCTGTTTCATCTTTGAACATTTCACGTATAAGACGTAACATCACTTCATAGCCTGTATCAATTGATACATCATGTCTACCTTTAAATATTAAAGATATATTCAGAACACCTTTATCCAACACAACTCCTAGACCACCCGAATTTCTTACAATTGCGCTATATCCTTTAACGTCATTCAAGAATGCTATTCCGTCTTTTAAATATGGAAGTCTAGAATCATGTATGCCTAAAATAACAACATGATTGTGTATCCATGTGCGCACAACACTTGGACTATTGTCGTTACCTACTTGTTCACAAAATGTATCATCGAAACTAAAGGACTGCATAGGTTGCAGTCCTGAAGTGTGGTCAATGTATCGCCATTCTTGTGTAAAATAATCTTGCAAGTTTTCCATGATTATAGAGATTGAGCAGCTGTAATGATTGAAAGACTGTATACGTCTTCTGCTGAACAACCACGTGATAAATCGTTAACTGGTGCGTTTAGGCCTTGTAATACAGGACCAACTGCATCGTATCCACCTAAACGTTGTGCAATTTTGTATCCAATGTTACCCGCTTCTAAGCTTGGGAAAATAAATACATTTGCATCACCTTGTATATCAGAATTTGGCGCTTTTTTAGCTGCCACTTCTGGAACGATTGCTGCATCAAATTGGAATTCTCCGTCTAATACAACATCTTTTAAGTCTGTTTCTTGTAAATTATTTTGAGCTATTTGTACAGCTTCTGACACTTTCTCAGTATCTGGAGATTTTGCTGAACCTTTAGTAGAGAAACTTAACATCGCTACTTTCGGAGACATACCGAATGCTTGAGCAGTTTTAGCACTTTCGATTGCGATTTCAGCTAAATCTTGTGCGTTTAATTCAGGGTTAATGGCACAATCACCGAATACATATTGTTCTTCACCTTTTGTCATGAAGAATACACCTGATGTTTTTGTAACACCTGGTTTAGTTTTAATAATTTGTAATGCTGGACGCACAGTATCTGCAGTAGAATGCGCAGCACCACTTACTAAACCATCAGCTTGATCTGTATAAACTAACATTGTACCGAAGTAGTTTACATTATTTAATAATTCTTCAGCTTGTTCTTGAGTCGCTTTACCTTTACGACGTTCAACGAATTTCTCAACTAAATCAGCTTTTAATTCGCTTGTTTCTGGGTTGATAATTGTTAAACCTTCTATTGATAAATTAGCACCGTCAGCTGTTTCTTTAATTTTATCTTCATTACCAAGTACGATTGGAGAAACCAAATCTGTAGTTTGTAATTTAACTGCTGCTGTTAAAACACGAGCATCGTCACCCTCTGGTAAAACGATACGTACATTCTTACCTGATAATTTGTCGCTTAAGACATTAAGTAATTTAGACATAATTGCCTCCTATATATTCTCACTATTATTTTTCCACTAATTATTATAACATTTTTTCATAAATTTTCACGTTTTCGAACTGTAAATGTATCGTAGACTATAGGATATATCGAGAATCTTAAAATGATGGAATCAATGTATCCTTATGTTCTTCTTTTAAATATTTACTAACTGCTTTACTTTTCATAACTTTCTTTAATTCTTTAATTTTTTCGGAATCTTTATTATCTTCACGCGCTACTAATTGAATAGAAAATCGAGAATCAATATTTTTTTCTAAAAATAAAGCATCAGAAGGTTTTAAACCGATTTTCGAAATATATGTAGGATAATTATAAACTAAAGATACTTTTGACTCGCTATAAGCTTCTGATAAATTTAATAAATCTACTTTTAACCATTGGAAATCTTTTGGATTCTCTACAACATCTTTAGTTGTACCGTTAACGCCCACTCCGTCTTTTAATTTAATTAATCCTTGTTCTTCTAATATCGCTAAAGCTCGACCTTCATTTGAAATATCGTTAGGTATAGCGACTTTTGTTCCATTAGGGATATCTTTCACTTTTTTATATTTTTTAGAATAAAAACCTACTTTTGCGTCATATATAGGCTGTAGATCAACTAAATTCGCTTTTCTTTCTTTATTATATTTTTCCATAAAGGGTTTATGCTGTGCAAAGCTCGCGTCTGCTTCTTTACTACTTACCATATCATTATAAGCAACGTTATCATTTACTTGTACAAGCTTGATTTCCCAACCCTCTTTTTTCGCTTCTTTTGCTGCAACTTTTACAACATCTGTCATAGGTGGTGCTTGTGAAGCAACTTTAATCACTTTATCTTCGTTATCTTTTTTTGCTCCACAACCAGAGATAATGACACTAAACAACAATATAAAAATAAACCAAACTTTTTTCATGTCTACACTACTTTCTTTTATCTAATTTTCTAGAGATATTATTTCCTAACATTTGAATGATAAATACAGCAATAATAATGATGATAATTGCGAAATACATTATTTCAGTTTCATAACTTTGATAACCATAGCGAATAGCAAAATCTCCAATACCTCCGCCACCAACAATGCCCATCACTGTTGAATATGAGACCATGCTTACTATCGTTGTCGTATAAGCTAATATAATACCGCTACGTGATTCAACTAAAAGAAAATTCCATATATATTTTAATTTTGTTGCACCTAGCGACTCAGCTAAAACTTTTATTTCTATCGGTATATCTAATAAAACTTGTTCTACTAGTCTTGAAAAAATAGCAATACCTACAATACTTAAAGGTATTATCGATGGGTATGGACCAAAAGCGCTCCCTAAAATTAAACGAGTTAAGGGAATTAAACTGATGACAAATAATAAATATGGAAATGAACGAATAAAAGTAATTAAAAAATTAAAAGACCAATAGTAATTTCTATTTAATTCTTTAATACCTGGATTGGATAAAAACAAAGCTATACCTAAAGGTAAACCAATTAGTAAAGTAATAATCATGGAAAATCCTAGCATGATGCAAGTTTCCTGCAAAGATTGAAGTAATTCTGGTAAGTAATAATTTATTTTTTCAAAGAAAGTCATCCTTCAATACTCCGTTTAACATTTTCTAAATAAGTACCTGTATTTTTTTCTATGCTTTTGTTTTTATTTTCAATAATATCTAGCAACTGTCCGTCCTCCATCACAAACACTTCTTCACACAATTGTTTAACAACACTCAATTCATGTGTAACAAAAATAATGGTAATACTATATTCTTTGTTAATTTTCTTAAGCATTTTTATGATTTCTTCAGTATTATTCTCATCTAAACTGCTAGTCGCTTCATCACATAGCAATATATCTGGGTTTCTAACTAAAGATCTCGCTAATGCTACACGTTGTTTCTCGCCTCCTGATAATTTAGAAGGATAATCGTTCATTTTATCTTCTAATCCAACAAATTGAATAAGTTCTTTCACTCTATCCTCATTCTCTGCATTTATGATTTTCAAAGGCAAAGCTATATTTTGATATACATTTAAGTTATTCAATAAATTATAATGTTGAAAGACCATACCTATTCTTTCCTTATACTTTCTAATCACTTTTTTTGATAACTTATTAATTTCTTGTTCATCAAAAATAATTTTACCTTCAGTTGGCTTTTCTATAAAATTAAGTAACTTTAATAACGTTGTTTTGCCAGAACCACTTTTACCAACAATACCAGTAATAGAACCAGATGCTACTGAAAAGGAAAGATTTTCAACAGCAAACTTCCCTCTATACTTTTTCGATACATTCTCTAATTTATACACTTTTTATACTCCTATATAATAAAATTTTCAGGCATCTAATTTAAAATATTTTTATAATATTTATTTAATTATTATCCACCAAACAAAAAAGATAATCAACAACATTAAAAATACAATTAAATATAAGTCAGTGCGTCATGTCCGAAGTACTTTTCTTCACAACACTGTAAAAGTTGAGTCCTCTATTCCTTTTCTAGTATGATAAACTTAGATAGAGAAAAGAATTAATCTAAAAGGAGCGAAATCATAATGAACGAAGCAGCAAAAACATTAGATGGTTGGTACAGCTTACATTTATTCTATGCAATAGATTGGACAAGCCTAAAAACTGTGCCAGAAGATGATAGAAATACGATAGTTGAAGAGTTTAAAAAATTCTTTGAAGGATTAGAAACTGTTCATAATAATAAAGAAGGCTCTCATGCTTTTTATAACATAACAGGTCAAAAAGCAGACTTAATGTTATGGTTCTTACGTCCTGATGTTAAGCAATTAAATGCTTTAGAAAATGAATTAAACAAATTAGATATTAGTGATTTCTTAATCCCAACATATTCTTATGTTTCAATAGTGGAATTATCTAACTATCTAGCTGGTGATTCAGATGAAGATCCATATGAAAACCCATATGTAAAAGCTAGATTATATCCTGAAGTACCACGTTCAGAATATGTTTGTTTCTATCCAATGGATAAAAGACGTGACGGTGAAGATAACTGGTACATGTTAGATATGGAACATAGACGTAGCTTAATGCGCTCACACGGTTTAATCGGACGCAGTTACGCTGGTAAAGTTAAACAATTCATTACCGGTTCAGTAGGATTGGACGACTACGAGTGGGGCGTAACTTTATTCAGTGACGATATGCTACAATTCAAAAAATTAATCTATGAAATGCGTTTCGATGAAGTATCAGCAAGATATGGTGACTTCGGAGCATTCTACGTAGGTAACATTTTAAATATTGACGAATTAAATGACTTCTTTAAACTAAACTAAGATTTCAAGATAAATATAGAGGCTGAAACATCTATTGGTGTTTCAGCCTCATTTTAATTTGCGGTTCGATATTTTTATTTTATCGGACCGTATTTCATGTTTGCGGTTCGATATTTTTATTTATCGAACCGCATTTTAAATATTATTTTATAAAGCCCATATATAAATAAATTCTCCTAATCGAATGGATTAGGAGAATTATTTCGATGTACTATTATTAACTGAATACATTAATAAAGAACGTTACGATTGGTACGCCAAGTAAGTCTATTAAGAATGCACCTACGACTGGTACAACTAGATAAGCTTTTGGAGAGGCACCGAATTTCTTTGTAATAACGTCTAAGTTTGCCATTGCGTTTGGTGTTGCGCCTAACCCGTGACCAATAAATCCACCGATCATAACAGCTGCATCGTAGTTTTTCCCTAATGCGCGGAACACTACAAATACTGAGAACAGTACAATAAATACTATTTGTACTAATACTATAATTGTTAATGGTAACGCTAAATTATATATTTCTGTTAAGTTAATACTCATTAAAGCAATTGATAAGAACAAGCTCAATGATACATCACTAACTCGGTTTGTAATTTTCATATCTACAATGTTTAATTTTCCATAGTCCGAAATATTTCTGATAATAACAGCTATAAACATAGCGCCCACATAAATAGGAACATTAATACCCGTGTAGTCTGTAAATGTATCAGCTAAATATGTACCAATCGCCATACTAACAGTGATAATTGTAAATTGAACGATAAATACTGTAGTTGGATTCATTCTACTATGTAATTCTTTATTATAATCAACATCACTATAATCTAGAGCTGAAGCTTCTGCTTGCTCTGGTTTTAAATCGAATTTTTTAATTAAGAATCTAACAACTGGACCACCTATTAATCCGCCTGCAACTAATCCTAACGTAGCGGCAGCAAGCGCAGCAGTAACAGCTGAATCTACGCCTAAAGTTTCTAAAGTTTTACCATATGCTGCAGCGTTCCCATGTCCACCTTCCATTGACATAGAACCTGCTGTTAAACCTAGTAACGGAGGTATATTTAACACCTTTGAAAGTGAAACACCAATAATGTTTTGACATGTAGCCAAAATACCACAGAAAATAAAGTATACTATTAATACTTTACCGCCGAGTCGTAATAATTTTAAAGATGCTCCTAAACCTATTGTAGTAAAGAATGCTAACATAAAGAAATCTTGAATAAATTCAGATTCTAATTTTATTGTAACCACGTTTGTTGATTGTAAAATTGCTACTAAAATTGCAAAAATTAACCCACCTATTACTGGAGCAGGTATACATAATTTCATTAATATAGAAACATTATTTACAATTGCCTGCCCTAATAAAAGCAAGACACATGCTAGCGCCACCGTTGTAATAGCATCGAGCTCTAACATTTTACATTCCTCCTCAAACGACAATCCTGATTGTTTTCATGCTAAATGTCATTTATTTTTATTTTTAAGTAAGTGCTTACAAAGCCACGTTGAACATTATACATACTTTATTTAAATAAATCTAGCAAATATTTAATAGTGTAATATAACTCATTTCGTCATTAGTTGCATATTCGTTTATATGCATTATTGTTTATTCTTTATTATTATATTTAATGCTTCTCGTAGCCCTTATCATATTGATATTAACAATTACTTACATTTTTGTTACTGTAGTTATTGGATAAGTATCTTTATCAATATAATTAGCTGTCAGCAATCTTTTTAAAAGTTCACTGTTTATATTGTTTCATTACTTAGCTATTTTCTCTAAAAATTCATTAATGGTTTAAAAAATCCATTCACATTCCTCGTTTATCGTGTATATTAAGTAATAGATAAATATTACTTACAAAATCTATTTTCAAGGAGTATTTATGAAAAATAATCAAGAACAATCACTACAAAAATCTATTGGTCTAATGACCGCAATTACTATTGTAATCGGTACAATTATCGGGTCAGGCGTATTTGTAAAACCTGCTGTTGTATTAACACATGCAGGTACAAGTAATCTTGCCATTTTGGCTTGGGTAGTAGGAGGCGTGCTTACATTAGCAGCAGGACTTACAATTGCTGAAGTAGGTGCTCAAATTCCAAAAACAGGCGGTTTATACGCATACATACGTGACATTTATGGTCCATTTTGGGGCTTTTTAACAGGATGGGTTCAAACAATCATTTATGGTCCTGCAATTATTGTTTCACTCGTGCTATTTTTTGGTATTTTAGTTACGAACTTTTTTAATATTAGTAACGATTTAAGTGTTTGGATTGGATTTATAGCGCTAATATTTTTAACACTTGTAAATATATTAGGTACTAAATTTGGCGGACTTATGCAAAATATCACGACAATTGCAAAATTAATTCCTGTAATTGCTATTATTGTATTTGGTCTTTTATGGGGAGACGAAGGTATATTCGGTAAAGATGTTACATCTCTTATCAAAACAGACGGCGAAATCAATTTTGGTAGGGCTGTACTCGCTACATTATTCGCATATGATGGCTGGATTATGTTAACGAATATGACCGGGGAAATGAAAAAACCTCAGAAAAACCTACCTCTAGCTATGTTAATTGGTTTATCTGTTGTAACCTTGGCATACGTATTAATTAACATTTCAGTATTTCACGTTATCCCAGCTGAAAAACTAATTGGCTTAGGTAATACTGCAAGTGCCGAAGCAGCAAAAGCACTATTCGGAGATATCGGTTCAAAAATCGTGAATATTGGTGTCATTATTTCAATTTTCGGTTGTTTAAACGGAAAAATCATTACATTCCCACGCATACCATTTGCGATGGCTGAAGATGGGTTATTACCATTACATAAATATGTCGGTTATATTAGTCCTAAGTTAAAATCACCATTAGGCGCTTTAATGACTGTATTTGGAATATCTGTAATATTAATTATATTAACGATTTTATTCCCGAACACAGTTAACGCTGATTATTTATCTGAAGTTACGATTTTCATCATATATTTATTCTATATGATGGCATTTGTAGGACTATTTATACTTAGAAAACAAAATAAAGGAACTAAAAGAGAATATTCGGTACCGCTATATCCATTTGTACCTTTACTAGCTCTTTTCGGTGGCGCATTCATTATCATTAACACTTTAATATCTGATTTTATGGGTTCATTATATTCATTAATCATTTTAGCTATTGGTGTACCAGTTTATATGTATTTAAATAAAAATAAACGACGTCGCTCATAAAATAGATAACTAAATTTATTAAATAAAAAGCTCCTAATCCGTTACGTTTCTAACGGGTTAGGAGCTTTATTTTCGATCACGAATTATTTAATTTTTCACTTCTGTTTTTGCTTCAAGCTCAATCATTTCTTCTTTTGATTTATCTAATACTAGATAATTTAATTCATCATTTGTCATTTTCTTAAGTGAAGGATATCTAACCATAAAGAATACTAAGCCTAAGATTAACCAAACAAATAGTGCAATATATGAAGGTAATGAAAGACTCGCTGGTGATCCTGGAATCAGTAATAGTCCTAAGAATATTAACGCAATAATCGCACCTATTAAAGCAAATGTTTTATATTTCGGATGATACATCATACTTCTCTTATCATATGAGAACAACTTAAATGCTGATAAACATGTGATAAAGTATGCGATTGAAACACCCGTTGAAGACATGTCTACAATCCATGTTAATGCTGTTCTACCTAACCAAGGCGCTACTAATGCTAAAACGAGTATAAATATAATACTAATATATGGCGTATTGTATTTAGGATGTAATTTTTTGAACACGCTTGGCATAACTGCTGCTCTACCCATTGAGAATAACAATCTACTAGAGCTCATAAAGAAGCCATTTAATCCAGTGAATATCCCCATCATAATAGCAACGATTAACACTGCTAAACCTACAAATGAGAACCCTTCTTTTACAACTGAACCTGTTACCCATAAATTCCCTCCAATTGAAGAAGGATCTTTGAATAACCAACTTGTTAGAAGTATCATCATTACATAAGTTATTGCTGATGCTAATAAACTAAATACGATGAGTTTGAACGTCTTACTTGGTGCAAAGTTAAATTCTTCGGCTGTTTGTGGAATGTTGTCAAAGCCTACGTAAGCCCAAGGTGCTACAGCTAATATCAATAGTATCGAGCCTAGCCAACCTTCTTTCTCACTTATTGCAGGTTGTAAATTTGAAAATGAAAAGTCTTGTGTGAAAAATGAACCTGCAAATAGTAGAACGACAACAACTGCTAATATAACACAGAATATATACTGTAAATTTCCTGAAAAACTTGAACCTTTAATACTGATCCAAGCAAATATTAATAAAATTAATGAAGATAATATAATTTCAGTGATATAAACGTCCCATCCTGCAATAGTGTATAGCTTACCTTGTTCTAAAAACCCAGGCATTACAAATTTAAATAACAAACTGAATGCTGACGCGTTTAAAGCAACAATACATATGTACCCAAAGGTTAAAAACCATGATGAAAAGAAGGACACATATTTCCCGAATCCTAAGTAACCAAATGCAAAAGCTCCACCTGATACAGGGAACTTCTCTACTAATGCGCCATAACTTATAGCTATAACAATCATTAATAGTGCACCTATAAAGATACCTATTGAAGCACCTATTGGACCTGCTTGGCCTATCCAATCTCCTGGAAGTATAAATGCTCCCCAACCTATGCTTGAGCCATAAGCTATGGCCCAAACAAATTTCTCAGATAAGTTCTGTTCTAAATTCCCTCTTGATAAATCTTTCTTTCGTCTTGCCATTGATGTTCCACCCTTATTTTTATTTTTCGTGAAACGCGACTAACTTTTATACCTTATAACTTCCAAACCGCGATTACAAGTAACAACCAACTAACTATGAATAACACGCCACCTATCGGCGTAATAGCACCTAATACTTTAATTTGTGTTAAAGCTAATATATATAAAGAACCACTAAAGAATACAATTCCGAATGTCATCAACCAACCTGCAATATTTAAATTTGCAGTTGTTGTACCGGAAACAATACCAATAAGTATTAAGCCTAGTGCGTGATACATTTGATAAGTTGTTGCTTTTTCCCAAATATCTAAATATTTAGCTGATAATTTGTTTTCTAAACCGTGAGCACCAAAAGCACCTGCTGCAACAGCAATCATTGCATTTATTGCCCCAATAATGATAAATAATTTCATTTTCTTACTTCCTTTCTTTTATTAAAAATCAAAAATTGAATCTCCATTTCCTATACCATCATCAGTCGTTAAAGTATTTTCATTTTGTTTTACCGTTGATTTATCAGGTACTTTTCCACCCATTTTTCTAATTTCTTCATTAGATATTTGAGGATTTTCCTTTTTAATTGGCGTTGAAGAAGTTTTCATATAAGGTTGTTTCACTTCTATACCTTGGTTATTTCCCTCTTCTGCATCAATTAATCCACTTAAAGTGTGAATTGCATGCATATGTTTATTAAATGTTTCATTATTTGTCGCGTTATCTGCATGTACCAATTCATCTTCAATCGCTGATATTAATTGATCTCTGCTAATCATTTACCTCACCTCCACACCAATTGATTAGTTCTTTACCTTTTGATTTTAAAAACTGATTTGTTTCACTAAATGGTTTTGATCCAAAGAATCCTCTATGAGCTGACAATGGGCTTGGATGAACCGATTTAATAATATGATGTCTTTCTGTATCAATGAGTTTAATTTTCTCTTGTGCTGGTTTGCCCCATAAAATAAAGACGACATCTTCAAGTTCACGTGAAATACTTTTAATGATTTCATTCGTGAAAATTTCCCAGCCGATATTTTTATGAGAATGTGCTTTATGTGCTTCCACAGTTAATACTGTGTTCAATAATAACACACCTTCTTTTGCCCAATCTTGTAAATGTGGACTAGTACGCTTACAACCAATATCCGACTCCAATTCCTTGTAGATGTTTTTTAAGGAAGGTGGAAACTTAGCATCAGGTTGTACTGAAAAAGCTAAACCGTGTGCTTGATTTGGCCCGTGATACGGATCTTGACCTAAAATGACGACTTTAACATTGTCTAACGGTGTTAAATCAAATGCTTGATAAACATTTTCTCTAGCTGGATACACCGTTGTATTTTGATAAGCTTCTTCTAAAAAAGCTTCCATTTCTGAAAAATCATGTTGCTCTTTTATATTGTGAAAGATTTCTTGCCAATCCATTTTTTTCACCTCTTTAAAAATGATAACATAGCCTTCATGAAATGGTCATAACTATTTTTTACAATTAAAAAACATGATATGATATCTTATATGAATATATTGGGAGGAATTACCGATGGCATTAAAAAAAGTCTTAACTATAGCAGGATCAGATACAAGTGCTGGTGCTGGAATGCAAGCTGATTTAAAAACATTTCAAGAACACAATACTTATGGAATGGTTGCATTAGCAGCTGTCGTTACAATGGACCCAAAAACTTGGGCACATGATGTGACGCCATTACCTCTTGATTTACTGGATAAGCAGTTAAATACAGCTATTTCTATCGGTCCAGATGCAATTAAAACTGGTATGTTAGGTTCTGAAGAAGTTATTAAACGTGCTCGCCAAGCATATGACGAGTCAGGTTCTGAAATCTTTGTTGTTGACCCAGTTATGGTTTGTAAAGGCGAAGATGAAGTACTTAACCCGGGAAATACTGAAGCAATGATTAAAGAATTATTACCTAAAGCAACAATTGTAACACCAAATTTATTTGAAGCGGGACAACTTTCTGGTTTAGGTAAATTAACATCTATCGAAGATATGAAAAAAGCTGCTGAAAAAATACATGAGCTTGGTTCACAATATGTCATCATTAAAGGTGGTAAAGCGCTAGAATCAGACAAAGCCTTTGACTTATTCTATGATGGTAAAAAACATGTATTACTTTCTACTGATAAATTCCAATCTAGTTATAATCATGGTGCCGGCTGTACATTTGCTGCTGCAACTACTGCTAATTTAGCTAACGGTGAGTCTCCAGAAGATGCTGTAAAACACGCTAAAGCATTTGTTGCATCTGCAATAAAAAATGGCTGGAGAATGAATGAATTCGTCGGTCCAGTTGATCATGGTGCAGCAAACCGTATTGAAAAAATCGAAGTTTATACTGAAGAAGTATAAATAAAAACTACACGTTTAAAAAGTCTACAGAGTATCTCACTTTGTAGGCTTTTTTACGTGTAGCCTTTTCATTATTGTCCAATGCCAAATTCTGCTTTTATTTTGGCAATCACTTTTTGTTTTTTAAATAGTTTCATTTCATATTCATAAAGCGTCATATTATCTAATTTACTTTCATTAAGACACACGATTTCAGCTTCATAATTTTCTAAAGTCATAATACGTTCAGTTTGTTCAAATTCGGTTTTAATTTGTTTTAGTTTTACGTTACTGCCCATATAAGGCTTAAAACTATCAAATTCACGAAGAACACTTAGTAAATATTGAACTGGTACTTCTTCATAATACTGATATCCCATGATATTACAATAATCTAAAACCGCTTCATCATTAAATGAAATACGCTTTCTTTCCACTACTTTCACCCGCCGTTTCTTAAGGCTCATTCTTTGTAGTAGTAATTGTACTTTAAACGATATCATCTATCAAGTTAATATTTACATATGTACTTTAAGATTCTTTATTACTATAAGCACTATTATCTACAATAATTTCTACATTCGGGTGATTGTACAATGCTGAAGCTGGAAGATCAGTCGTAATTTCACCTGACAACAACTTTTGAATCGCTTCTGCTTTTTTTGGTCCAAAAGCTAATAATATGATGCGTTTAGCTTTTAAAATAGATTGAATACCCATTGAAATTGCTTGTTTAGGTACTTCTTCTTTCGTTTCAAAATATCTACTGTTAGCTTCTATTGTTGATTCTGTTAAATCAACTACACTTGTTAAACTATCAAATGATGTTCCTGGCTCATTAAAACCGATATGACCATTTTCACCAATTCCTAATATTTGTATGTCCATTGGACCTTCTTTATCTATTAGATTCTCATAGCGTTCTACTTCGCTATTTAAATCATTTGCTGATCCATGTGGTAAATGTATTTTTTCTTCATTCCAACTAGATAAATGGTTAAATAATATATCGTGCATATATGTGTAATAACTTTCTGGATGATCAGAGTCGATTCCTATATACTCATCTAAATTAAAGGTTGTAATATTACTTAAATCCAATTTATTTATTTTAATTAAATTAACTAATTGTTCATATACGCCGACCATTGTACCACCAGTAGCTAAACCTAACACACTCTTATTGTCAGTTATGATTTGCTTTAATAACTCATTTGCAACATAATGACAAGCTTCTTTTTCAGTACCTAAATTTATAAATTTCATGATTATCCCTCTATTTCTTTAATAAATCGTTTTGTAATTTCTAAAGGTCTTGTAATTGCGCCTCCAACAACTGTGCAATGAACACCTAAATCCGTTACACGCTTCAACATTTCAGGTGTTACAACGTTTCCTTCTGCTATCACTTTAGCTTCGACTTTATTTAATACATCTTTTAAAAATTGAAAGTCATTTTCGTATAATACATGACCTTTAGTATATGATGTATAACCTCTTAATGTTGTACCAACATAGTCAAACCCAAGCTTATCAGCATTGATTGCCTCGTCTAAATCTGATATATCAGCCATAATTTCTACATTTGGTGCGTTATCTCTAATATACTGAACAATTTCTTCAAGTGATTCTTTTGGTCTTTCTTGTTTAGTCGCATCTAGAGCAATTACCTCACATCCACTTTCAATCAACTCATCGACTTCTTTCGTAGTAGCTGTGATAAATACGTTGGAACCTTCGTAATCTCTTTTTACAATACCGATGACTGGTAAGTCGACTTCTTGTTTTATTGCAATAATGTCTTCTTTCGTATTTGCTCTAATTCCTTTAGCACCACCTTGATAAGCGGCTAATGCCATTTTACTCATAATAAATGAAGAATGTAATGGCTCTTCTGGTAATGCTTGACATGAAACAATTAATCCTTGCGGTAACATTTAAAATGCACTCCTTATTTTTCTTCTAATGCTTCTTCAACTTCATTTTTAATTGTTGTTACATGAGGACCATATATAATTTGTACACCTGTACCTTTTTGAACAATACCTCGTGATTCAGTTGATTTAATCAAATCTTCATCAATCTGTTCACCATCTTTAACGGTCACTCTCAATCTTGTTGCACAACAATCTACAGCATCAATGTTTTCCTTGCCACCCAAACCTTTAATAATTGTTTGCGCGCGTTCACTTGCTTTAACAGTTTCGACCGCCGCTTCATCTTCACGGCCAGGCGTCTTAAAGTTAAATTTAGTAATTAAAAATCTAAATGTAACGTAATACAGTAAGAACCAGACTATACCAATTGGAATCACTAGTAAATAATTTGTCTTACTATTACCTTGTAACACACCGAACAGTATATAATCAATAAAACCACCACTAAAAGTTTGTCCAACTGTAATATTAAATATATCAGCCATCATAAAGGCTAATCCATCAAATATAGCATGGATAACATATAAAACTGGCGCAATAAATAAGAAACTGAATTCTAAAGGCTCTGTTATACCTGTTAAGAATGACGTAAGTCCCGCTGAAAGCATTAAACCACCTACGACCTTTTTCTTTTCAGGCTTTGCAGTGTGGTAGATAGCTAATGCAGCACCTAACAAGCCAAACATCATTGTTATAAATCGACCAGACATATAACGTGAGATGCCCGAATAATAATGTGTTAAATTAGCATCGCCTAACTGAGCGAAAAATATATTTTGTGTTCCTTGAACAATTTTACCGTTGATTTCCATTGTACCACCTAAAGCTGTTTGCCAGAATGGTAAATAGAATATATGATGCAGTCCAAATGGTCCAAGCATACGTAATACAAATCCATAAATGAAAGTTCCTATAACACCTGTCTTATTCACAAGTCCACCTGCACCAAATATCCAACCTTGGATGGTCGGCCATACAAAGTACAATACAACACCTAATACTATAGAAGCTACAGAGGTTATAATAGGTACGAATCTAGAACCACCAAAGAACCCTAAAAATGGTGGCAATGTAATCTTGTTATATTTATTATGTAAAAATGACGTCAAAATACCAACGATAATACCACCAAATACACCTGTTTCAACTGTTTGGATTCCTAGCATCATCCCTTGCCCTGCTTTAGCAAGTGAATCTTGAGATGCAATATTATCAGTAATCGTCAATAACGCGTTCATAGTTGCATTCATAATTAGAAAGCCTAACATCGCTGCTAGACCAGCTGTACCTTTATCACTTCTCGCTAATCCAATCGCTACACCTATAGCAAATATTACTGGTAAATTAGCAAAAACAATATCTCCTGCTGAAGACATTAATATAAAGATATATTGTAATAAATCCACATCTAAGATTGGATAAGCTTTTATTGTATTTGGATTACTCAACCACCTCCAATACCCAGAAGCAAACCTGCTGCTGGTAATATAGCGATGGGTAACATAAATGATTTCCCGAATTGTTGTGCCTTATCAAAAATTTTACTCATGGACACACCTCCTATTGAAACTAAATATAACACCATGAAAAGATTAGTCAATAACATTCGTTGTTTTGAAAAACTTTTTCAAATATAATACACATATTATAGAAAACAGGAGTGTTAACCATGAATTTTGAAAATCGTATTCAACAATTTTCATATCTTTTCACAAAAACGGACGAAAAAATTGCACAGTATATTACTACTCATCCGAAAGGCGACCATTTTTCAACAATTACTGCATTAGCTTATGCTATTAGTGTTTCACCTTCTAGTATTTCTCGTTTCAGTCATAAACTTAATTATCAGCATTTCCAAGATATGAAATTTAATATTCAACAATCTTATAATGGAACAGATATTCAAAACGTACCTCTCATACAACGGATATATGAATATCATCAATCTATCATTCAACAATCAGGTGAATTTATTTCTAATAAAAAAATAAATCAATTGATCGAAGTATTAATAGAAAGTGAACATGCGTTATTTGCAGGATTAGGTAGCTCAGGTTTAACAGCCACTGAGTTCTATTACAGAACAATGCGCATGGGTATTAAAGGAAATTCAGCGACAGATGTGCATCAAATAAAAATTGGTGCTTCTTTGCTCACTGAGCGAGATACATTTATTGCCTTGTCTAATAGTGGAGAAACAAAAGAATTGGTTAACGCTGTTAAAATCGCTAAAGATCATGGTGCCACAATTATTGCGATTACTAACTATGCTGGTAGCCCTCTTTCCGCTCTCTCAGACATAACGATTATGACGATAGATCAAACTAGAATAAATGATCATCAATTTATTAACACTCAAATTTCAGCTCATTTTCTAATAGATGTTGTCAGTTACATGCTTTTATCACACGAAAGTCATTTAACACAATACGACCATACTAAAGAAGTTATTTTAAAGGATAATAATTCCTGAGTTGTGAGCAGAATGTATATAAATTTACTCGAGAATTTAGTAGAATAGTAAAGTATATACTATGAGGAGTGAAAGGCATGGAATTAATTCAAATAGATCAAGTTCAAACCTTAATATCAGAATATGAAAATAAGCCAGTTTATCTTCATGTAGAGACAACAAATGGTGCGTATGCGAATCACTTTGATCAAAAAGTGTTCAACGCTGGTACATTTTTAAGAAATATTCAAGTTACATTTACCCATGCCCATTTAACAGGTGGCGTTAAAGAGCCTTTCCGTGTGGGCCTTAAATTAGACAATAATGGCTGGGTTTATGTACAAGGTTTGACACATTATGAAGTAACGGAAAATAAAGAATTATTATTAGCGGGATTAAATCATGAAGGGCAACTTGCTGCTAGTTTAGAAATTAGTAGTAAACCGTTTAAGGAATAAGAGGTGACGACAATGGATAAAGAAAGACAAGTATTGGTTATATTCCCACATCCAGATGATGAAGCGTTTGGAACTTCGGGTACATTAAGCAAATTTATAGATAGCGGTGTCCCAGTTACTTATGCATGCTTAACTTTAGGTCAAATGGGTCGTAATCTCGGCAACCCTCCTTTTGCAACAAGAGAGTCTTTACCGTTTATTAGAGAACGTGAATTAGAAGCAGCTGCTGAAGCAATTGGTATTACTGATTTACGTAAAATGGGTTATAGAGATAAAACTGTTGAATTTGAACCGAAAGATGAAATAGATAATATGGTAAAATCATTAATAGATGAATTAAATCCATCACTAATAATATCATTCTATCCAGGCTATTCTGTACATCCAGACCATGAAGCAACTGCAGAAGCAGTGATAAGAACAGTAAGCCGTATGGAAAAATCAGAACGTCCTAAATTACATTTAGTAGCATTTAGCAATGACACGTATAGCGATCTCGGAGAGCCCGATGTAAATATAGATATAACTGGTTATGAGGAACGTAAAATGAAAGTACTTCAAGCTCATGCATCTCAAACCGGACCAATGTTACAAAACCTCGCTTCAAATACACAAGAGAGTGAAGCGGCTAAAGATATGTGGTTGAAGTCAGAACATTTCTGGACATATCATATTGAATAGATAGTTGGAGGCAATGTTAATGAAACAAATCGATTTATCAACACGTGAAGCGCGATGGAAATATTTTGGTTCAGTAGATCCAATCAAAGGAACGAAACCTACTGAAAAAGAAAAAATGCCTGATTTACAAAGTTCTAAAAAAGATTTCCTATTCGAAATTGAGCATGTTGGTATTAAAAATTTAGTTTATCCTGTTAAAATAGATGGTTTTCAATCAATTGGTAATTTTGAGTTTTCAACAAGTTTAAATCAAGATGAAAAAGGTATTAATATGAGCCGTATCATCGAAAGTGTTGAAAAACATTACGATAACGGTGTGCCTTTAAGTTTTGATTCTTTAAAATCATTACTCAATACACTTGAAAGTGCAATGTTTCAAAATACAGCTTCTGTAGACGTATCAGCTAAATGGTTCTTTAACCGATACAGTCCAATTACTCAACAAAAAGCTGTTGGAAACGCTGATATACGTTACATTTTATCAGTATCAGACGACAAACTTACTAAAAAATCATTAGGTATCGAAGTACCGGTTACAACACTATGTCCTTGTTCTAAAGAAATTAGTGAATACTCTGCTCATAACCAGCGCGGTATTATTACAGTCCTAATTGATTTAGACACTGAGACTGATTTACCGGATAATTATAAAGAATTGATTTTAGACGGTATGGAAGCAAATGCGAGCTCTATGCTTTATCCAATACTAAAACGTACAGATGAAAAAGCAGTTACAGAGCGTGCATATGAAAATCCTCGCTTCGTAGAGGACTTAATTAGATTAGTAGCGGCAGATTTAGTCGAATTAGAATGGATTAATGGTTTCGAAATAGAATGCCGTAATGAAGAATCAATACATCAACATGATGCATTCGCAAGATTAAAATACTCAAAATAATCATATATAACTAAAAAAACAGCCAAAATTCTTATTTAAAAAAGAATTTTGGCTGTTTTTCATTTTTATTTAACCCTATTTCCTTAATTACAAATTCACTTCTTCTTCTTCAGTTTCAACCCATGGATTATTCTGAATTAATTTAATGATTTGCTCTGTAAATAGTTTAACGCGTAATTTAATATCATCTACATCCACATAGTAAGTGCCGTCTTCTGTTTTTCCGTAATCTGCATCTTGTGTAGAGATTTGGACAGGTACAGCAATTCCTAACAAGTTTCTCATGATAATTCTTAAGTGTGATAATGGTTCCGTACTACGCATGCCACCACTATTGCAAATTAATCCAACTGGTTTCATTTTGAATTCGTCCATCGTTAAATGGTCTAATGCATTTTTTACTACGCCTGAATATGAACCGTGATAATTTGGTGTACCAATTATAATAGCATCTGCTTCTTCAGCTAGTTCTCGTAATTCATTAACATTTGCTTTAATACGTTCATCATTTAAGTGTCGGCCAGATACATCTAAGAACGGAACTGGCTTATCATATAAATCAAACAATGTTACCTCTGCTTCTTGTTCTTCTAAGTTACCGCGAACAAATTGCGCCAGTGCATGTGTATGAGAGTATTGTTTAGCGCTACCTACAATAAGTAATACTTTCACTGTTGTCACCTCAAAATCTATGATATTTATTATACCTCACAGTATAACATACTGAATAACTAAGAGTTTATACTCAGTTAAAAATCAGTCTAATGGACTATTAACAATTACTCTTCGCTTTTCAAAGCTTGTATGATGGCTTTACCAACACCACTATTTTCGTTTGTATCTGTTATATAATCCGCCATTTCTTTAACTTCAGGTGCACCATTTTCCATTGCAACTGCGTATCCTGCTTTTTCTAACATAGAAATGTCATTTAAATTATCACCTATCGCCATAACATCTGACATTGGTATTTTGAGTTGTTCAGCGATTGCTTCTAATGCGATTCCCTTTTGTGCATCAGAATGTGTAATTTCTATATTCCCTCTTGAAGAAGAAGATACAGCTAAACTTTGAGACTCAGAAATTTCTGCTTTAGCTCTATCTATTTTTTCTAAATCACTCGCAAATGCTAAGATTTTCAAAATAATTTCGCCTGGACGTTTACTAATTTCGTCATAGCTATCAACTTGTTTCAAAGTCCCATTATCTATACGATTTTGTATATTAGCTCTAATTTTCTTAACATCCGCTTTTTGGCCAGCTTTTTCTGCTATATCCACATAGATTTCTAAGTCTTTCTCTGGGTCTTCTGTATAAATACCAAAGTTCGTATACACTTGGTAATAAATATCTTCACTATTTAAGACACCTGTAATTTTATCAATTAATGGACGTGTTAATTTAGATGTATGAATAATGTTAAATTCTTCATCCCTTAATTCAGCCCCGTTTAAACAAATATAAGGTAAAGTCAAATCTGTTGGTGCAATTGGACCATTCGCTTCATAAAAAGCTCTTCCCGTAGCAATAACTACCGTAATACCCTTAGATTGGGCATATTTTATTGCTTCATAGTTCTCATTAGAAATTTCGTGTGCTGCATTTAGTAAAGTACCATCCATATCTGTTGCGATTAACTTTATCATTAGAGAGACCTCTTTTCTTTATATTCAACATAAATTCTAACAAATTATCTGTATAAACTCTATGAATCTGAACTCTTCTCTTTGTTTTGCTTCTTTTTCGCTCTTTTTTCTTTAAAAAACGTACGAAGCATCTCTCCGCACTCTTCTGCTAATATTCCTCTTTCTACTGTAGAACGATGATTAAACCTTGTATCTTCTATTAAATTCATTAAACTACCACTACATCCACCTTTAGGATCACTTGCGCCGTATACAACATGAGGTATTCTACTCATTACTATAGCGCCCGAGCACATAACACAAGGTTCTAACGTTACATATAAAGTAGTATCTTCTAAACGCCATGAATTTAAATATTCAGATGCTTCTTGTATTGCCAACATCTCAGCATGTGCAGAAGGACTTTGTTCATTTTCTCTTAAATTATGCCCTCGTCCAATTACTTCTCCTTTATACACAACAATTGCACCAATTGGTACTTCGTCCATTTTCCATGCTTTTTTCGCTTCTTCAATAGCAAGTTTCATATAATTTTCATGCACGTTTTATTTCACTCCGTTTAATTTGTGATAGAATAGGTATGTCTATTTTAACACCTGGAGAGATAAATATGAAAAAAACCTTTATTGCAATTGAAGGACCTATAGGAGTCGGGAAAAGTTCTTTAACTAAAAAACTTGCTAAAGCTTTGAATTATAAAGAAGAATTTGAAATTGTAGATGAAAATCCATTTCTAAGTGATTTTTATGATGACATTTCAAAATGGAGTTTTCAAACTGAAATGTTCTTCTTATGTCATCGCTATAAACAATTAACAGATTTACAAAATGTGCAAGGCATCGTAAGTGATTATCACATATTTAAAAATAAAATTTTCGCTAAAAACACTTTAAACGATTTTGAATATGATAAATTCAGTAGAATCTACGATATCTTAACTGAAGATATTCGCATGCCAGATCAAATAATCTTCCTCGATGCTTCCTTAGATGTTCTTCAAGAACGCATTGCCAATAGGAATAGATCCTATGAGGCTCAAATAGAAGACGACTACTTAGCACAATTAAAACACGACTATAATCAGTTTTATAAAGAAGTAAAAAATGAAATCGATGCAATACAAATAGATACTTCAAATTTAGATTTCGTTCATAACACCTCAGATTATCAACACGTTTTACATTTATTACAACCTTTGATTGGAGAGATTAAACATGACCAATAAAGTCATTCCCAGTAATGCGATTATAACGATTGCTGGTACTGTTGGGGTAGGAAAGTCATCATTAACAACAGCTCTAAGTGAGCGCTTAAACTTTAAAACATCTTTTGAAAAAGTAGATAACAACCCATATTTAGAAAAATTCTATCACGACTTTGAACGCTGGAGCTTCCACCTTCAAATATACTTTTTAGCAGAACGCTTTAAAGAACAAAAAAGAATGTTCGAGTACGGCGGTGGATTTATACAAGACCGTTCCATTTACGAAGACGTTGATATTTTCGCAAAAATGCATGAAGAACAAGGAACAATGACACAAGAAGACTACGCAACTTATAGAGAACTATTTGAAGCAATGGTTATGACCCCATACTTCCCTAAACCAGATGCATTAATTTATTTAGAATGCGACTATGAAGATGTTATACAACGCATCAAAAATAGAGGACGACAAATGGAAATCGAAACAGACGAACAATATTGGAAAAAACTTTTCGCACGCTATGATAATTGGATTAACAACTTTACAGAGTGTCCAGTTGTTCGTGTAAATATAAATGATTATGACTTATACGAAGACCCAGAATCAATCAACAAAGTCATCGACAAAGTAGCACACGTCATTGAAACACATCGCGCTATCGATACAAGAGTGAAGTAGGAAATATATAGGTAGGATAAATCTTTTCCTAAAATAAACATCCCAACCCGTTAGAATTATCTTTCAGGTTGGGGTTTTTTGTTGTCTTCGATTTTGAAAATGTATACTTGACTGAGGCAAGGCTCCAATCATCTACCATTCCATTCTGCTTCTTTTTCATAAAATTCATTTATGTCTTTGTATATATAATCCGCTTCTTCCAAGTCTGATTTTTCGCCAGTACCGCTTAGTACACCGACTACTACACCGAAATGTGAATTTCGTCCCATTTGTATATCTGTTGGGGTGTCCCCTATTATTGCTATTTCTTCTGGTACAACGTTCCATTTTGCATAAAAGTCTTCTACCATTTTAGGGTCTGGCTTTTGATAACCGTTAATAGTAGCGGTAATTGTATCGTCTATTAAATGACTGACGCCTGCATCTTTGATAAAGCGTTTTGTTCCGTCTTGATCGTCGCTCGTTATAATCGCTATTTGATATCCTTTATCTTTGAAATATTTTAATGTATTTTGCATGTCGTCTATTACGACCGTTTCTGGATTATATTCTGCAATTAAATCTTTGCTTAATTGTACTGTCCAGTCTTCTACTTCTTTATTATTTTCATGATTAGCGTATTTTTGAAATTTTTTTACGATATCAGATAATGTTCCTGAAGCTAAAATACCACTTGCTAAAAATTTTCCGTCTACATATCCTAATTCTTCTTGTAATGATTGTTCTTCTTCAACTTGATATTGTTCTATAAATTTATTGATCATCACAAGAGAGATTTCAGACCATGTTTCATCAAACTTTAGTAATGTTCCGTCTTTATCAAATAATAGCCAATTAATCATATATGTATTCTCCTTTAAAAAATCAGGCTGGGACAAATAGATGTCTCAGCCTGATTTATTTTAAATATCTTTATACTGTCTCAATACGGCTTTCTTGTCCTACTACTACTCTCCAACCATGTTTATCTTCTTTCTTACCTGTTTGGATTGCTGTGTACTCATCAAATAAATGATTTGTGATAGGACCCGTCTTATTATCATTAATTGTAATTTCAACTTCATCATATTTTAAGAAGCCAACTGGTGAAATAACAGCTGCAGTTCCTGTGCCGAATATTTCTGTTAAACGACCATCATGATGTGCATTGACTACTTCATCGATTGAAATTCGTTTTTCTTCAGTTTCATAACCCAATTCTTGGGCTAACTCGAGCACAGTTTTTCTTGTAATACCTGGTAAAATACTACCATTTAATTCAGGTGTTACTACTTTACCATCGATTACAAAGAAGATATTCATACTACCTACTTCTTCGATATATTTTTGTTCTACGCCGTCTAACCAAAGAACTTGATCAAAGCCCAATTCATTAGCACGTGTTTGTGCAATTAAACTAGCAGCATAGTTTCCACCACATTTAGCAAAACCTACTCCACCTCTAACAGCACGAACAAACTCATCTTCGACATATATACTTGTTGGTTTTAATTGTTCATCACCATAATATGCACCTACAGGAGAAAGAATCACTAGAAATTCATAATCTGTTGACGAACGTACACCTAAGTATGGTTCAGTTGCATATACAAATGGTCTCACATATAAAGATTGGCCTTCACCATTAGGCACCCAATCACGTTCTATATCAATTAGCTGTAATAAACCTTCTAATACTTTGTCTTCGTCGATTTGTGGCATTTCCAAACGTTTTAACGATAAATTGATTCTTTTGAAATTTTGGTCAGGTCTGAATAACGTTACTTCATCTCCGTCTTTATATGCTTTCATGCCTTCAAATACTGTTTGACCATAATGAAGCCCTTGTGCACTTGGCGATAAAGTAATTGGCCCATATGGAATAATTTTAGGCTCTGACCAGCCTTCACCTTGTTTATAAGACATAGATAGCATATAATCTGTAAAGATTTCGCCGAACGCTAACTTTTGGAAATCCGGTTTTTCTTTCAGCTGCTCACGCTGTTCTACGTAAAATGTTTCTGACATAATGATTCCTCCTAGGCTAATTAATAATTAATGTTATCAAGTATATCAGTCATAGAGGGGTTATTCAATAAGTTTTTAGAAAATTTAAAAAATACTCATAATATATTTAACTTTTTGCTAATTGGTCTTTTTCTTTAATTGCTTTCAACATTAGTTTTGTCATGCTATCTAAATCATATTGTGGATTGAATCCCCATTCTTCCTTAGCACAACTTGTATCGATTGAATTTGGCCAAGTATCTGCAATTGCTTGACGGTCAGGATCAACATCATAACCAAGCTCAAATTCAGGCAATATTTTTTGTATTGAAGCTTTAACTGTTTCTGGTTCTACGCTCATAGCACTTACGTTATATGCGTTACGATGAACCAATCTTTCCCCGTCTGCTTCCATCAATTGAATAATCGCATTAATAGCATCATCCATAAACATCATATCCATATATGTCCCTTTAGCGATATAACTATTGTATTTACCTTCTCGTATCGCTTTAAAGTATATTTCCACAGCGTAATCTGTTGTGCCTCCGCCTGGTTCTTTTACATAAGAAATTAACCCAGGGAAACGTACACTTCTTGTATCTACGCCAAATTTCGTATAATAGTAGTCACATAATAATTCTCCTGCTACTTTATTCACGCCATACATTGAAGTCGGTCTTTGTATCGTTTCTTGTGGCGTCATATCTTTTGGTGTATTAGGCCCGAAAGCACCTATAGAACTTGGTGTAAAGAATTGCATGTTGTATTCTCTTGCCGCTTCTAAAGCATTTACAAGCCCACCCATATTTAAATTCCATGCAAATAAAGGATTTTTTTCAGCAGTTGCAGATAATAAAGCAGCCATATGCATAATTGTATCTGCTTTAAATGTTTCAACTAGCTCAAACAATCTGTCTTTATCCGTTACATCTAGTATTTCGAATGGTCCATTTAATATAACGCTGTCACTTTCTGGTCTTTTTATATCTGTAGCTAGAACTTGATCGTTACCAAATTTTTCTCTTAATTTTATTACTAATTCTGTCCCGATTTGACCTAGTGCACCAGTTATGATGACTTTTTTCATAATAAAAATCCTCCTGTACTATTGAAATGTTCAATTGTCTTTTTAGAACGTACAAAAACGCTTTCTTTATAGTTATTTTAACTTATTTAAGCCAATTTGTATACTTGAGAAACACATTTCTATAATAAAAAGGGCACTTATTACATAAAAACAGGGAGTATATCATAAATAAGGCTGAGACATTTATTTATGTCTCAGCCTGTCACTTCACATTATTTACAGCAATCCAAGTTCTTTACCAATTTTTTCGTAAGTTTCAATTGCTTGATCTAATTGTTCTTTCGTATGTGCTGCAGTTGGCATATTTCTTACACGACCTGTACCTCTAGGCACAGTCGGGAATACTATAGCTTTTGCATATACACCTTCGTCCATTAGTCGTTTACTAAATGTTTGAGCCTTTTTCTCTTCACCAATAATTACTGGTGTAATTGGTGTTTCTGAATGTCCAATATCGAACCCTTTAGCTTTTAAGCCTTCTTTTAAGTAGTTCGCATTATCCCATAATTTATCGTGTAATTCAGTTGAAGCCATTAATTTTTTAACTGATTCAGTAATTGCTTTAGTATCTCCAGGTGCTAAAGAAGTAGAGAATAAGAAAGGTCTTGAAGCAACTTTTAACCAATCTATTAAATCTTTCGTACCTGCTACGTATCCGCCTACTACACCTATTGCTTTAGATAACGTTCCAATTTGGAAATCAATTTTATCTTGTAAACCGAAATGTTTTACTGTGCCTGCTCCTTTACCCATAACACCTGAGCCGTGAGCGTCATCAACATAAGTGATTAAGCCAAATTCTTCAGCGATTTCTACGATTTCTGGTAATTTAGCTACATCACCATCCATAGAGAATACGCCGTCAGTAATATACATTACTTTGTTATATTGACCTGACTCTACTGCTTCTTTTGCTTTTGCTCTTAAATCTTCCATATCAGAATGATTCACTCGAATGATTTTCGCTTTAGATAAACGACAACCATCTATAATAGAAGCATGGTTTAATTCATCAGAAAGAATTGCATCATTCTTATTCATAACTGCTGAAATTGCTGCCATGTTACAGTTGAATCCAGATTGATAAGCAATTGCACTTTCAGTCCCTTTAAATTGAGCTAAAGTCTCTTCTAATTCTCTATGCAAATCTAGTGTCCCATTAATAGTACGTACTGCACCAGCGCCAACACCATGAGTATCGATTGCGTCTTTAGCAGCTTTTTTCAAATCTTCGTCTGTTGCTAATCCAAGGTAATTGTTTGAAGATAAATTGATATATGATTTTCCACCAATATTAATTTCAGCACCATTTGCGCCTTCAACAATATCAATTTCATTATACAAACCATTATCCTTCAATTCATTTAAATTTGTTGTTAAAAATGTTTCTAATGTTTGTACCATTTGCACTTTCTCCTTTAGCACTTTTTATTTATCATAACATACTAAAATCAAAGAATTAAGCGTTATCACAGTAAATTGAATTGTTTAAATTTTCTATAAATTTTGCTACAATAGTCGTATTATATTTCGAAAGAATTGAAAGAAGGTTTAGCAATGGTCAATTGGAAAAAAGAAATCGAAGAAAAATTTGATCGTCTCGTAGAAATAAGACGATATATGCATATGAATCCAGAATTATCATATCATGAGGATAAAACTCATGATTTTATTTTATCTGAACTCAAAAAGTTAGATAAGTTACAAATAAGAGAACGTGTTGGTCAAAATGGTATAGTAGCAAAACTTAAAGGAAATGAGCCAGGTCAGACTATTGCATTTCGTGCTGATTTTGATGCATTGCCTATTCAAGATGAAAAAGACGTTCCATACAAATCTACTGTAGATGGTGTGATGCATGCTTGTGGACACGACGGGCATACAGCTACACTACTCACTTTATGTGAATTACTACATGAACATCAATCACAATTGAAAGGTAATGTCGTTTTTATATTCCAATACGCGGAAGAATTAAGTCCAGGTGGCGCTAAACCAATGGTTGATGATGGTGCTTTAGATGGCGTAGATAAAATATACGGCAATCACTTTTGGAGTGGACATTCAACATCAGAAATTAAAACTAAGAGTAGTGCAATGATGGCTTCTCCTGATTATTTTAAAATCACGATTCAAGGTAAAGGTGGTCATGGTGCTAAACCACACACTTCCATTGATCCTATCGTCATTGTTTCAGAGTATATTTCTAGTTTACAAAAAATCATTTCAAGAAATTTAGATCCTATCGACCAAGGTGTTATTACTGTAGGAAAAATTGACGCAGGTAACACCTTTAATGTTATTAGCGACACAGCGACTATTGAAGGCACTGTCAGAACGTTTAATCCCAAAGTGAAGGATTTAATCGAAGAAGAACTAGAACGCCTTTTAAAGGGTATCTGTATCGCAAATAACGCAAGTTACGATTTCGATTATAGAAGAGGCTATCCTACCGTCATTAATCATGATGAACAATACAATGTTGTTAAAGAAGCAGCTACAGATTTAGACCTTACTTATGAAGATATCGAACCAATGATGATTGGTGAAGACTTTTCTTACTATCTTTTAGAACGTCCAGGATGCTTCTTCCTAACTGGTAGTGGTAATGAAGAAAAATCTTCAACAGCCCCTCACCATCACCCAATGTTTGATTTAGATGAAGATGCAATGAAAACGACAACAGAAATGTTTTTAAAAATTCTTGAAGTTGAAGGAGTAATATAATAAATGAAAGATATTTTATTTCAAAAAGTTGAAGATTATTATGATGAGATGATAGAAATCAGAAGGCATTTACATATGAATCCTGAACTTTCATTTGAAGAAGTACAAACTCCAGCCTATATTGCAAATTACCTTCGTAATCTAGACATAGATGTTAGAGAAGGTGTTGGTGGCAGAGGTGTAGTTGGAACATTAAACAAAGATAAACCAGGCCCTACCCTAGCAATTAGAGCTGATTTTGATGCATTACCTATACAAGACGAAAAAGAAGTACCTTATAAATCTACTGTAGATGGAGTCATGCATGCTTGTGGACATGATGCGCATACTGCTGTCTTACTCATGACTGCAAAAATTTTATCTGAACATCGTGATGATATTAATGGTCGTGTTGTTTTTATTCACCAACATGCTGAAGAAGTAGACCCTGGAGGTGCGATACAAATGATTGCAGACGGATGCCTAACAGGTGTGGACGCTATCATTGGCCAACATGTATCAAGTACTATAGATGTTGGTAAAGTCGGTTATAAATACGGGACAACAACAGGCATTCCAGATGACTTCTGGATTACGTTAAAAGGTAGAGGTGGTCACGCAGCTCATCCCGACCAATTAATAGATCCATTAGCAGCCGGAATTCAACTATGTAATGACTTACAATATATTGTTTCACGTAAAACAAGTGCTTTATCACCTGCCGTTCTTTCTATCACAATGTTTAATGCTGGTGAAACAAATAACGTTATACCAGATACATGTAAAATTGGCGGGACGATAAGAACATTTGATTCAGAGACTCAAGCAAGCGTTGTAGAAGGTTTCAAAAAAGTACTTGAAGGCTTAACAACCTCAACAGATGTTACTTACGATTTAAAATATAGTAAAGGCTATCCTCCTGTCATTAATACAGAACGTGAGACTGACCTCATTCTTGAAGCCACTCAAGAAGTTGATAGCGTTTATGAACTGGTAGAATTAGAAGCAAGTTTAAGTGGTGAAGACTTCTCTTATTACCAACAAAGAGTGCCCGGTGCTTTCTTCTATACCGGAACTAGAAATGAGCATTTTAAAGCAGATTTTCCCCATCATCATCCAAAATTCGATATCGATGAAAAAGGGTTAATCAATGCTGTACGCATCTTTTTATTAACAACATTTAAGTTTATGGAAGGAGATTATAAAAATGACCTTAACGCATGAAGTTGAAAAGCATATGGATGAATTAATCGAAATTAGAAGGCATTTACATCAACATCCTGAATTATCTTTTCAAGAAGAAAATACTAAAAAGTATATCGCAGATTATCTTGAAAATTTAGGTATTGAAGTAAAAAAAGATGTCGGAGGTAACGGACTTTTAGGCTATATTAAAGGCGGGAAAGAAGGTCCTACTATTGCTTTAAGAGCAGACTTTGATGCTTTGCCTATCAACGATCAAAAGGAAGTGCCTTATAAGTCTACAGTAGAGGGCGTTATGCATGCTTGTGGACATGACGCTCATACAGCAAGCTTATTAATAACAGCTAAAATATTAAAAGAACATTCAGATGCTATCCATGGTAATGTCGTACTTATTCATCAACATGCTGAAGAAGTCCTTCCAGGTGGCGCTAGAGCTATGATAGAAGCTGGTGCATTAGATGGTGTTGATTATGTATTCGGTACCCATACAGCGAGCCATATAGACGCAAATAAAGTCGGATTTTGTGCTGGACCTGCTTATGCAGCTGCAGATTCATTTGAAATTGAAATCCAAGGGCTTGGTGGGCATGGCGCAATGCCTCAATTCGCAAAAGACCCAATTGTTGCAGCTTCATCATTAATTGTTCAGGCGCAAAGTATTGTATCAAGAACTATTGACCCACTTGAGTCAGCAGTTGTCACATTTGGAACATTTAAAGGTGGTAACGCCTTTAATGTTATAGCGGACAAAGTAAAATTAACAGGAACAATAAGAAGTTATTTACCTAGCGTTAAAGAACAAATCAAAGATCGTTTAAATGGGATTTTAAACGGTATAGAGTCAAGTTATGGTGTGAAATGTCACTTAGACTATACAGACGGATATCCACCAGTAGTAAACCATGAAAAGGAAACAAAATGGGCTAAAAATCTAGCAAGTAATATTGATAGTATCGAAGAAGCTTTTGATTTTCCGCCTTCACTCGGTGGAGAAGATGTTGGTTACTTCTTACAGCATGTACCAGGAACTTATTTCTTTACAGGGGTAGGCAATGAAGCATTAAAAGCAACTTACCCTCATCATCACCCTAAATTCGATTTAGATGAACAATCATTACAAAATAGCGTTAAACTCTTCCTATCCATTATTGAACATAGTGAAGAATTAGAAAAATAAATTCTATATATTAATGAACATAAAAAAACAGGGGAAATTCTTAAGTTAATAAGAATTTCCCCTGCTCTATTTAAATCTAGTAAAATATGCTAGATATTATACGTTTGGTTAAGTGTGTACGAAATCGAATTAAGCTTCGATTACAGTAACAACACCTGATCCAACTGTACGTCCACCTTCACGGATTGAGAAACGAGTACCGTCTTCAATAGCGATAGGTGAAATTAATTCAACGTCCATTTCAACGTTGTCGCCAGGCATAACCATTTCAGTACCTTCTGGTAAGTTTACAACACCAGTTACGTCAGTAGTACGGAAATAGAATTGTGGGCGGTAGTTAGTGAAGAATGGAGTATGACGTCCACCTTCATCTTTTGATAATACATAAACTTCAGCTTTGAATTTAGTGTGAGGTGTGATTGAACCTGGTTTAGCTAATACTTGACCACGGTTAACGTCTTCACGAGCAACACCACGTAATAATGCACCGATGTTATCTCCAGCTTCAGCGAAGTCTAATAATTTACGGAACATCTCAACACCAGTTACAGTTGTTTTAGATGATTCTTCAGTTAAACCGATAATTTCGATTTCTTCACCAACTTTGATTTGACCACGTTCAACACGGCCTGTAGCAACAGTACCACGACCAGTGATTGAGAATACGTCCTCAACTGGCATCATGAATGGTTTGTCAGAATCACGTTCTGGAGTTGGAATGAAAGTATCTACAGCTTCCATTAATTCAACAATTTTTTCTTCGTAAGCTTCGTCGCCTTCTAAAGCTTTTAATGCTGAACCAGCAATTACTGGAGTGTCATCGCCAGGGAAGTCATATTCTGTTAATAAGTCACGAACTTCCATTTCAACTAATTCTAATAATTCTTCGTCGTCAACCATGTCAACTTTGTTTAAGAATACTACTAATGCAGGAACACCTACGTTACGTGATAAAAGAATGTGCTCACGAGTTTGAGGCATTGGGCCGTCAGCAGCAGATACTACTAAGATACCACCGTCCATTTGAGCAGCACCAGTGATCATGTTTTTAACATAGTCAGCGTGTCCTGGGCAGTCAACGTGCGCATAGTGACGAGTAGCTGTTTCATATTCGATGTGTGAAGTATTAATTGTAATACCACGTTCTTTTTCTTCTGGAGCGTTGTCGATTTGAGCGTATGAACGAGCTTCTCCGTCACCAGAACGTTTTGCTAATACAGTTGCAATAGCAGCTGTTAAAGTAGTTTTACCATGGTCAACGTGACCGATAGTACCAATATTGGCATGTGTTTTTGAGCGATCAAATTTTTCTTTAGCCATTATGAAATCTCTCCTATTCATATTAAAAATTATTTTTTTTATTAAGCCTCATGATGGTTACTCACCATCATGAGGATAACCTATAGTTAATTTATAAATCATTTTGAGAAAAAAATCAATTTATTAAAGCGTTTTGATTAAGCGCCTGTATTTTTCTTGATAATTTCTTCAGAAATTGATTTTGGTACTTCTTCGTAGTGATCAAATACCATAGTATAAGTACCACGACCTTGAGTGTTAGAACGTAAGTTTGTAGCGTAACCGAACATTTCTGAAAGTGGAACGAATGCACGAACAACTTGAGCGTTACCGCGTGCTTCCATACCTTCAACACGTCCACGACGACTTGTTACGTCACCCATAATGTCACCCATGTACTCTTCAGGCATAACGATTTCAACTTTCATCATTGGCTCTAAGATTACTGGATCACATTTTTTAGCTGCTTCTTTAAGTGCTAATGAAGCTGCAATTTTGAAGGCCATTTCAGATGAATCGACATCATGGTATGAACCATCATATAATTTAGCTTTAACATCAACTAATGGATAACCAGCTAATACACCGTTTTCCATAGCGTCTTTAAGACCAGCTTCAACTGAAGGAATATATTCACGAGGAACTACCCCACCAACAATAGCGTTTTCGAATTCGAAACCTGCGCCTTGTTCGTTAGGTGTAAATTCAATGTGAACATCACCAAATTGTCCACGTCCACCTGATTGACGAGCAAATTTACCTTGTACTTGTGCAGGCGTTTTGAACGTTTCACGGTAAGATACCATTGGCGCACCAACAGCACACTCAACTTTGAATTCACGTTTCATACGGTCTACTAAAATATCAAGGTGTAATTCACCCATACCACCGATGATAACTTGTCCAGTTTCATGGTCAGTATGTGCATGGAATGTTGGGTCTTCTTCTTGTAATTTAACTAATGCGTTAGTCATTTTATCTTGGTCAGCTTTTGATTTAGGTTCAACTGATAAGTGAATAACTGGCTCTGGGAATTCCATTGCTTCTAAGATGATGTCATCTTTTTCGTCACATAGAGTATCACCTGTACCAGTATCTTTAAGACCTACCGCACCAGCAATGTCACCAGAATATACAGTAGAAATCTCTTGACGAGAGTTAGCGTGCATTTGTAGGATACGACCTACACGTTCACGTTTCCCTTTAGTTGAGTTTTTAATGTATGATCCTGATTCCATAGTACCAGAATAAACACGGAAGAATGTTAATTTACCTACATAAGGGTCAGTCATTACTTTAAACGCTAATGCAGCGAAAGGTGCTGAATCATCAGGTTTAGCAATTACTTCTTCTTCACTTTCGAATCTATGTCCGACAATAGGTTTAACATCTAATGGTGATGGTAAGTAGTCAATAACTGCGTTCAACATTAATTGAACACCTTTGTTTTTGAATGCTGTACCACATAATACTGGGTAGAATTCAACATCACAAGTAGCTTGACGAATAGCTTTTTTAAGCTCATCAATTGTGATTTCTTCTCCACCTAAGTATTTTTCCATTAATTCGTCATTTGATTCTGCAACAGCTTCAATTAAAGATTCACGAGTTTCTTCAGCTTTTTGCTTGTGAGACTCAGGAATTTCAATTTCTTCAATTTCAGTACCTAAATCGTTATTGTATTGGAAACATTTCATTTCTACTAAATCAATAATAGCGCTGAAATCATCTTCCGCACCGATTGGTAATTGAATTGGGTGAGCATTAGCTTGTAAGCGCTCATGTAATGTACCAACTGAATATTCAAAGTTCGCACCCATTTTATCCATTTTATTAATGAATACAATACGTGGAACACCGTATGTTGTTGCTTGACGCCAAACTGTTTCAGTTTGAGGTTCAACCCCTGATTGAGCATCAAGTACTGTAACGGCACCATCAAGTACACGTAAAGAACGTTCAACTTCAACTGTGAAGTCTACGTGTCCAGGTGTATCGATGATATTTACACGGTGGCCTTCCCATTCTGCAGTTGTAGCAGCAGAAGTGATTGTGATACCACGTTCTTGCTCTTGTGACATCCAGTCCATTTGTGAAGCACCTTCATGTGTTTCACCAATTTTATGAATACGGCCTGTGTAATAAAGAATACGTTCAGTAGTCGTTGTTTTACCAGCATCGATGTGAGCCATGATACCGATATTACGAGTGTTTTTCAAAGAGAAATCTCTTGCCATAGTATTCTTACTCCTTCCAAAATATTGGATATTTGGTTTTTTTATTACAATAGATACGCAGATACCCTAAGTGTTTAAAAAACTAGAGATAACCCATTAAAAGGAATCTTTATCATTTTAACGCTTAGGGTCCTAGGTTCTATTTTACCAACGATAATGAGCAAACGCTTTGTTAGCTTCTGCCATTTTATGAACGTCTTCACGTTTCTTAACTGCGCCACCAGTATTGTTAGCAGCATCTAAGATTTCGTTAGCTAAACGCTCTTCCATAGTTTTTTCACCACGAAGACGAGCATAGTTAACTAACCAACGTAAACCTAAAGTTGTACGACGATCTGGACGTACTTCTACAGGTACTTGATAGTTTGAACCACCTACACGGCGAGCTTTAACTTCAAGTACAGGCATGATGTTGTTGATAGCTTCATCGAATACTTCAATTGCATCTTTACCTGAACGTTCTTGAACAAGTTCGAATGCTGAGTAAAGAATTCTTTGAGCAGTACCACGCTTACCATCAAGCATGATTTTATTGATTAATTTTGTTACTAATTTTGAGTTGTGAATTGGATCTGGTAATACATCTCTTTTTGGAACTGGACCTTTACGAGGCATAATCGAAATCCTCCTTCCTTAATTATAAAATTTATTTAGTTTATCGTCACATAAAAATCTGTTAAACACAGAAATTTAATATTAGATTATTTCTTAGCAGCTTTAGGTTTTTTAGCACCATAAAGTGAACGACTTTGCATACGTCCTTCAACACCAGAAGTGTCTAAAGCACCACGTACTACGTGATAACGTACACCAGGTAAGTCTTTAACACGTCCACCACGAATAAGTACAACACTGTGTTCTTGTAAGTTGTGGCCTATACCAGGGATATACGCGTTTACTTCGATGTTGTTTGATAAACGAACACGAGCATATTTACGTAACGCTGAGTTAGGTTTTTTAGGTGTCATTGTTCCTACACGTGTACAAACACCGCGTTTTTGTGGAGAATATACAGTAGTCACTTTTTTCTTCATGCTATTGTATCCTTTGTTTAATGCAGGTGCTGTAGAGTGTGATGATTTACTTGTACGTGGTTTACGTACTAATTGGTTAATAGTAGGCATCTTTAATGTCCTCCTCTCTAGTTTTCTTAATTCCACACATCCAGGTGGTTCATTTTAAGGCAAATAAAAATAGTAAGCACAGCTTACACATTTATTTAAGCAATGCAACTACTGTCGCATTTACTTCTATTCCATAGTGCGATCCTAACTTTTGTCTTGTTGGACTATAATCTATCGGAACGCCTGTCTCAAATGCTAAATTCAACACTTTAGACAAAATATGAATATTTACATCTTGAGCAATGATTACTTTCCGTACATCATGCTTCTTCAATGCTTTAGTGGTTTGTTTTAAACCAATGACATAATTGTCTTGATTTAAGCTTAAGGCTTTTTCATTAGACATTTGATATCCTCCAAAGCGTCTGCTTGCATCAACCTTAACAATAATAACATCCTACTTTGATAAAGTCAATAATTTTTGGAGTGTTTTTATAATAAAATATAAGCTGTTCTAGACCCCTAGAACAGCTCATATCTGTTAATCAGTTACTACTGTTTCTTCAGGTGATACTTCTTTTTCAACTTTTTCGAAATCTACACCAGTATATCTTCTCATACCTGTACCAGCAGGGATTAATTTACCGATGATAACATTTTCTTTAAGTCCAAGTAAGTTATCACGTTTACCTTTGATTGCAGCATCTGTAAGAACTCTAGTTGTTTCTTGGAATGACGCCGCTGATAAGAAGCTTTCAGTTTCAAGAGAAGCTTTTGTAATACCAAGTAATACAGGTTTAGCAGTTGCTGGGCGCTTACGCGTAGCAAATACTTCTCTGTTTGCATCAGTAAATGTATGAATATCTACTAAAGCACCTGGTAATAGTTTCGTATCTCCTGCTTCAATAATTCTTACTTTACGAAGCATTTGTCTAACCATAACTTCAACGTGTTTATCTGAAATTTCAACACCTTGCATACGGTAAACTTTTTGAACTTCTTTAAGCAAGTATTTTTGAGTAGCATTTAATCCAGCTACAGCTAGTAATCCTTTAGGCTCAATTGAACCTTCAGTCATTACTTCGCCACGTTCAACGTATTGTCCTTCTTCAACTTTAAGTCTTGCAGTACCTGAAGCAAGGTAAGTTCTAATTTCATTTTCGCCTTTAACTTTAATTTCTTGTTGACGATCTTTAACGATAGTAATCTCTGTTACTTCACCGTTAATTTCTGAAATAACTGCTTGACCTTTAGGGTTACGCGCTTCAAATAACTCTTGAATACGTGGTAAACCTTGTGTGATATCTGCTCCGGCTACACCACCAGTATGGAAGGTACGCATTGTAAGCTGTGTACCTGGTTCACCGATTGATTGGGCAGCTATTGTACCAACTGCTTCACCAACTTCAACTTGTTCACCAGTTGCTAAGTTCTTACCGTAACATTTTTCACATACACCATGACGAGTGTTACATGTAAATGCAGAACGGATGTGCATTTCAGTAATACCAGCATCTAGTATTTGTTTAGCAATTTCTGGCGTTATTAGTTCGTTAACTTTGATAATTACTTCATCAGTTTTTGGATGACGTAATGTTTCTTTAGAATAACGACCTTCTATACGCTCAATAAATGGCTCAATTAATTCTGATCCTTCTCTAATATCAGATACTAATAAACCTCTATCAGTTCCACAGTCTTCTTCTCTGACAATAACATCTTGTGCTACGTCAACAAGACGACGAGTTAAGTAACCTGAATCGGCAGTTTTCAGCGCTGTATCGGCTAGACCTTTACGAGCACCGTGAGTTGATATGAAGTATTCAAGTACTGTTAAACCTTCACGGAATGAAGATTTAATCGGTAACTCAATAATTTTACCAGATGGGTTAGCCATCAGACCACGCATACCAGCTAATTGAGTAAAGTTAGATGCGTTACCACGAGCACCTGAATCACTCATCATGAATATTGGGTTAAGATTATCTAGTGACATCATTAATTTAGCTTGAATATCATCTTTAGCTTTTGTCCAAATTTCGATAACTGCTGCATAACGTTCGCCTTCAGTGATTAAACCACGGCTAAATTGTTTTTGAACTTTTTCAACTTTAACTTCTGCTTCATCGATGATTTCTTGTTTCTCTGAAAGAACCACGATATCAGATACACCAACAGTAATACCAGCACGAGATGAATATTTAAATCCTAAATCTTTCATCTTATCTAGCATCATTGAAGTATCAGTTATATGGAATTTGTTGAATATTTCAGCAATGATTTTACCTAAGAATACTTTGTTAAATGGTTTAACAAGCTCAACGTCTTCAAGATATTCTACTAGTCCACCTTCTGGTAAATCTGTAGGTGAAACAAAGTATTTATCAGGAGTTGATTTTTCTAAATTGAAATTAGTCGGTTCATTAATATATGGGAATGAATTAGGCATAATTTCATTAAAGATAACTTTACCAACAGAAGTAATTAATAATTTTTTATTTTGTTCTGCTGTAAACGTTGGGTTCTTAAGTGATCTTGCATGTAAAGCTATACGTGAATGTAAGTGTACATGACCATTTGCATAAGCTTTAATAACTTCGTCAGTTTCATTGAAGATGTCACCAGCACCGATTGCACCTTTTCTTTCTAATGTAAGGTAATAGTTACCTAATACCATATCTTGTGAAGGCGTAACAACTGGTTTACCATCTTTAGGGTTCAAGATGTTTTGAGCTGCAAGCATTAACATACGTGCTTCTGCTTGTGCTTCTTTAGATAATGGTACGTGAACCGCCATTTGGTCACCATCAAAGTCAGCGTTATAAGCTGTTGTAACAAGTGGGTGAAGTCTAATCGCACGACCTTCAACTAGAGTAGGTTCAAACGCTTGAATACCTAGTCTGTGTAATGTAGGTGCACGGTTTAATAGTACTGGGTGTTCTTTAATAACATCTTCAAGTACATCCCATACTTCTTCTTCCATTCTTTCAATTTTGCCTTTTGCATTTTTGATGTTTGTAGCAATTTCACGTTCTACTAATTCTTTCATAATGAATGGTTTAAATAATTCTAAAGCCATTTCTTTCGGTAAACCACATTGGTACATTTTCAGACTAGGACCAACAACGATAACTGAACGTCCTGAGTAGTCAACACGCTTACCAAGTAAGTTTTGACGGAAACGACCTTGTTTACCTTTTAACATGTGTGAAAGTGATTTTAACGGACGGTTACCTGGACCAGTTACTGGACGACCACGACGACCGTTATCGATTAACGCATCTACAGCTTCTTGTAGCATACGTTTTTCGTTTTGAACGATAATGCCAGGAGCACCCAAGTCTAATAAACGTTTCAAACGATTATTACGGTTGATAACACGACGGTATAAATCATTTAAGTCACTTGTTGCGAAGCGACCACCATCTAATTGAACCATTGGACGGATTTCAGGTGGAATAATTGGTAATACATCTAAAATCATCCATGAAGGTTCATTACCAGAGTGACGGAATGATTCAACTACTTCTAGACGTTTAATTGCTCTTGTCAATCTTTGGCCAGTAGCTGATTCTAATTCTTCACGAAGTTGTTTTAATTCTTTTTCTAAATCTATATCACTTAATAGATCACGGATTGCTTCCGCACCCATTTTCGCACTGAATTTACCTGGGAATTTATCATAATATTCTCGGTATTCACCTTCAGTTAATAATTGTTTCTTTTCTAATCCAGTTGGACCTGGATCAATGACTGTGTAAGAAGCAAAATAAATTACTTCTTCTAGCGCACGTGGAGACATATCTAATAATAGTCCCATGCGACTAGGTATACCTTTAAAGTACCAAATATGTGATACAGGTGCTGCTAATTCAATGTGCCCCATTCTTTCACGACGCACTTTAGATTTAGTGACTTCAACGCCACATCTATCACAGACCATACCTTTATAGCGTACTCGTTTGTATTTACCACAACTACATTCCCAGTCCTTAGTTGGACCGAAAATTTTCTCACAGAATAAACCATCTCTTTCAGGTTTTAGCGTACGGTAGTTAATTGTTTCTGGTTTTTTAACTTCACCAAATGACCAAGAACGAATCTTTTCAGGTGAAGCAAGTCCTATTTTCATGTAATGGAAATTATTTACATCAATCAAGGAGCCTACCTCCTTCAAATTAAATTAGTTGTGCCGGTTGATTGATAATGTGTAACAAATGAAAGCGCAAATGTATTACCAAATGCGCTTGATTAACTTTTACTCAGTTACTTGTTGTCCTTCTACTGCTGCATCTTGTGAAACACCTAAATCAACTTTTTTGTCCATCATATCTTCATCCTCTAAATCGCGCATTTCGATTTCATTATCATGTTCGTCCATGACTTTAACATCAAGTCCTAAACTCTGTAATTCTTTCATTAATACGCGGAATGATTCAGGGACACCCGGTTTAGGGATATTGTCGCCTTTTACGATAGCTTCATAAGTTTTTACACGACCTACAGTATCATCAGATTTATAAGTTAAAATCTCTTGTAATGTGTACGCAGCACCATATGCTTCAAGTGCCCATACCTCCATTTCACCGAAACGTTGTCCACCGAATTGAGCTTTACCACCCAATGGTTGTTGCGTTACAAGTGAGTATGGACCAGTAGAACGTGCGTGTAATTTATCATCGACCATGTGTGCAAGTTTAAGCATATACATAACACCTACAGATACACGGTTATCAAATGGTTCACCAGTACGACCATCGTATAAGACAGTTTTACCGTCACGAGCCATACCTGCTTCTTCAATAGTTGACCAAACATCATCATCGTTAGCACCATCAAATACTGGTGAAGCAACATGAATACCTAGATTCTTAGCTGCCATACCTAGATGAAGTTCTAAAACTTGTCCGATATTCATACGAGAAGGTACACCTAATGGGTTTAACATAAGGTCAATTGGTGTTCCATCTGGTAAGTAAGGCATATCTTCTTCAGGTAAAATACGTGAAATTACACCTTTGTTACCATGACGACCACACATTTTATCCCCTTCGTGTATTTTACGTTTTTGAACGATATAAACACGAACTAATTGGTTAACACCTGGAGATAATGAATCATCGCCTTCTTCTCTATTAAAGACTTTAACGTCTAATACGATACCGCCCGCACCATGAGGTACGCGTAATGATGTATCACGTACTTCACGTGCTTTCTCACCAAATATCGCATGTAATAATCTTTCTTCAGCTGTTAGTTCAGTCACACCTTTAGGCGTTACTTTACCTACTAAAATGTCACCATCTTTAACTTCAGCACCAACATAAACAATACCGCGATCGTCTAAGTTTTTAAGTGCATTATCAGAAACGTTTGGAATATCACGTGTGATTTCTTCAGGTCCTAATTTAGTGTCACGAGCCTCTGATTCATATTCTTCAACATGAATAGAAGTATATACGTCATCTTTAACAAGACGTTCACTCATGATAACAGCATCCTCGTAGTTATAACCATCCCAAGTCATAAATCCAACTACTAAGTTTCTACCTAGTGCCATTTCACCAAGTTCCATTGAAGGTCCATCAGCTAAAATTTCACCTTTAGAAACAATGTCACCATATGCAACGATTGGACGTTGGTTATAACATGTTCCAGAGTTACTACGTTTAAATTTAGATAAAGGATAACGGTCTAATTCCGTTTCGATTTCTTTACCATTTTCTTCTACAATTCTTCTAACAAGAATTTCTTTCGATTCAACATGTTCAACTCTACCTTTATATTTAGCAACAATAGCTGCTCCTGAGTCACGTGCTGTAACATGTTCCATACCCGTTCCAACAAATGGTGCTTCAGGGTTCATTAAAGGTACTGCTTGACGTTGCATGTTCGCACCCATAAGTGCACGGTTAGAGTCATCGTTTTCAAGGAAAGGAATACATGCTGTTGCTGCAGAAACAACTTGTTTAGGAGATACATCCATGTAATCCATACGTTCTTTAGGTTTAGTAGTGTTGTCACCACGGAAACGACAAAGAACTTCATCGTCGACGAATCTACCAGTTTCATCTAATACTGAGTTTGCTTGTGCAACAACATAACTATCTTCTTCATCAGCAGTTAGATAATCAATTCTGTCTGTTACTTGGTTAGTTTCGATATTAACTTTACGATATGGTGTTTCAATAAAGCCAAACTCGTTAACTCTAGCATAACTTGAAAGTGAGTTGATTAAACCAATGTTTGGTCCCTCTGGTGTCTCAATCGGACACATACGACCATAGTGAGAGTAGTGAACGTCACGTACTTCCATACCAGCACGTTCACGAGTTAAACCGCCGGGTCCAAGCGCTGATAGACGACGTTTATGCGTTAACTCAGCTAATGGGTTAGCTTGGTCCATGAATTGAGACAATTGTGAACTACCAAAGAATTCTTTAATTGAAGCAATAACTGGACGTATATTTATAAGTTGTTGTGGTGTGATTGAATCAGTATCTTGAATTGACATACGTTCACGTACAACACGCTCCATACGTGATAAACCAATTCTAAATTGGTTTTGTAGCAATTCACCTACTGAACGTAGACGACGGTTACCTAAATGGTCAATGTCATCTGTATAACCTACACCATGTAATAAGTTGAAGAAATATGATAATGATGAAACGATATCTGCTGGCGTAATACATTTAACTGCTTCATCAGGAAATGCATTACCAATCACTGTTGTCGTACGGTTTTCTTCATCACCAGGGATATAAATCTTAACAGATTGAATTTCAACTGGTTCATCTAATACGCTACTATTTAATTCATAAACTTGAATATTAGCATTAGATTCTAATACATCGATAATTTTATCTAAATTACGACGGTCTAAAACCGTTCCTTCTTCTGCTGCAATTTCACCTGTTTCAACATCAACAATAGGTTCAGCTAATGTTTGATTGAACAAACGATGTTTAAGATGTAACTTTTTGTTCATTTTATAACGACCGACACTCGCTAAATCATAACGTTTTGGGTCGAAGAAGCGTGAGTAAATTAAACTCTTCGCGTTTTCTACTGTTGGTGGTTCTCCCGGACGCAAACGCTCATAAATCTCAAGCAATGCTTGATCAGTAGTTTCAGTATTATCCTTATCTAAAGCGTTTCTAAGATATTCATTGTCTCCAAGTAAATCTAAAATTTCTTGGTCCGTTGAGAATCCTAAAGCGCGGACTAATACTGTAATTGGCAACTTACGCGTTCTATCAATTCTTACGTAAGGAACGTCTTTAGCGTCTGTTTCATATTCTAACCATGCACCACGGTTAGGAATCACAGTTGTTCCATAACTAATTTTACCGTTTTTATCAACTTTTTCGTTGAAGTATACGGATGGTGAACGTACAAGTTGTGATACAATTACACGTTCTGCACCATTAATAACGAAAGTACCAGTGTCAGTCATTAATGGGAAATCACCCATAAATACTTCTTGATCTTTCACTTCGCCTGTTTCTTTATTAATTAAACGAACTTTAACGCGTAATGGCGCGGAATAAGTCGCATCACGGTTTTTAGATTCTTCTAAATCATACTTTGATTCACCTAAACGATAATCTACGAATTCTAAAGATAAGTTACCTGTAAAATCGTCGATTGGCGAAATGTCGCGAAACATTTCAAGTAAACCTTCTTTAAGAAACCATTCATATGATTTCGTTTGAATCTCGATTAAATTAGGTAATTCTAAAGATTCGGAAATTCTCGCATAACTTCTACGAACACGATGTCTTCCATACTGGATAAGTTGACCTGTCAACAGATTCACCCCTCAAATATTGTGAATATAACTTTGCGTCTTACAAAACAAAGATAATAAGACAAAAAGAAAACGGAAAGTCAATGATTCCATTTTCTATTTCGTACGACTTATTTCTAACATTCAATTAAGGGCGACGCAAAAGTACACACTTATTGAATATAATTTTTAACATTCTATTACTATATCAGAACAAAATAGCAAAATCAAGCTTTTACACTTTTTAAAATGTAATAACCCTTGCTTTTTTCTATAATTTCTGCATTGCCAAAAATATTTTGCATTTTTTCTTTTGCAGAAGGCATACCTTGTTTCTTTTGAATGACTACCCAAAGTTCTCCTCCGTGCGTTAAAACTTGATCACTTTGTTCAAATATTCGATGTACAACATTTTTACCAGCTCTAATCGGCGGATTAGTTAGTACGAAATCAAATTGTAAATCTAAAACACCATCTATACAATCACTTTGTTGTATTTCGGCATTATTAATTTGATTTGAGTTTCGATTATCTTTCGCCAATTCTAATGCCCTTTCATTTACATCCACCATCGTTACTTCACTATGTGGTAGCACTTTAGCACAAGTTAATCCAATAGGTCCGTATCCACAGCCTACGTCTAATATTTTCTTTTTAGGTCCTGGGGGATTTAAATTTAAAAATGTAGTAATCAATAAATCAGATCCAAAATCAATTTTTCCTTTTGAAAAAACGCCATGATCTGTCTGAAGAGAGAGTTTGATGTCACGATAGCGATAATCGAAAGGTTTTCTTTCCGATTTCACATTTGGATCATTATCATAATAATGACTCATTATGCCACCTCTTTAATACATTTAATGAGTAAAGAAAAACCCGTTATCATGATAATAACGGGTTTTTGATTTAATACAGAAATTATTTTAATTCTACAGATGCGCCAAGTTCTTCTAATTTTTCTTTTAGAGCTTCAGCGTCTTCTTTAGATAATCCTTCTTTAACAACTTTAGGAGCGTTATCTACGATTTCTTTAGCTTCTTTTAAGCCTAAACCAGTTACTTCTTTAACTGCTTTAACAACTTTAATTTTTGAATCTCCAGCTGCAGTTAATTCAACGTTGAATTCAGTTTGTTCAGCTTCTGCTTCTCCACCAGCTGCGCCAGCTGCTGCTACAGGAGCTGCTGCTGTTACACCAAATTCTTCTTCAATAGCTTTAACTAAGTCGTTTAATTCTAATACTGACATTTCTTTAATTGATTCGATAATTTTTTCATTAGACATGATATATTTCCTCCAATAATTAATTTTTATTTTGTACTGATATTATTCAGCACTTTCTTCTTTTTGTTCTCCAACAGCTTTAACTGCGTAAGCAAAGTTACGAACTGGAGCTTGTAATACAGATAGTAACATAGATACAAGACCGTCTTTTGATGGTAATGAACCGATAGTGTTAACTTGTTCTGCACTTACTACGCTTCCTTCAATAACACCTGCTTTGATTTCTAATGCTTCGTTTTGTTTAGCGAAGTCAGCAAGAATTTTTGCTGGTGCAACAACTTCTTCATTTGAGAAAGCAATTGCGTTAGGACCAGTTAAGAATTCTTCTAAACCTTCGATTCCAGCAGCTTCAGCAGCACGACGAACTAAAGTATTTTTGTATACTTTATATTCAAGACCAGCTTCACGTAATTGTTGACGTAACTCTGTAACTTGCGCAACTGATAAACCACGGTAATCTACAATAATTGTTGAAACTGAGTTTTTTAATTGTTCAGCAATAGCATCAACTTTTTGTTGTTTGATTTCAACGATTTTTGAATTAGACATCTCTACACCTCCATAGTATTTATATCGTGCTTTTATGATGAGGTATCTCAACAAAAAAGCACTTTTTACCCACGGCAAAAAGTGCTTGAAATTTATACGTTCAAGTCAATTTAAGCCTCGGTAGGATAGCCTTTTAAGTTCCAAAAACGAACTCCTACTGTCTTAGGTTAAATATTACACATTCAAAACTATAACGCGTTTCAGATGTGAAGTCAATATATTTTTATTATTATAATTTAAAGTTTGAAGTATCTACTTTGATACCAGGGCCCATTGTTGTTGTTACAGCAACAGACTTGAAATAAGTACCTTTAGAAGATGATGGTTTAGCTTTTGTTAATGTATCTTGGATAGTTTTGAAGTTATCAACTAACTTCTGCTCATCAAATGATACTTTACCAATAGAAGCATGAACAATACCAGATTTTTCAGCACGGTATTCTACTTTACCTGCTTTAATTTCTTCGACTGCTTTTTTGATATCCATTGTAACTGTACCAGTTTTAGGGTTTGGCATTAAACCTTTAGGTCCTAATACGCGACCAAGTTTACCAACTTCACCCATCATGTCAGGTGTTGCAACAATAACATCAAATTCAAACCAACCATCGTTGATTTTGCTGATGTATTCTTCACCTACATAGTCTGCTCCAGCTTCTTCTGCTTCTTTGATTTTATCGCCTTTAGCGAATACTAATACTCGTTGTGTTTTACCAGTTCCGTGTGGTAATACTACTGCTCCACGGATTTGTTGGTCGTTTTTACGAGTATCAATGCCTAAACGAAATGCAACTTCTACAGAAGCATCAAAGTTTACAGTGCTTGTTTCTTTTGCTAATTTCATAGCTTCTTCTACTGAGTATAATGAAGAACGATCAACTTTAGCAATTGCTTCTTGATACTTTTTACCTTTTTTAGCCATTTTGTTTTCCTCCTTTAGTGGTTTTAGCGGAATGTTACCTCCCACGTGCATCATCTATTAGACAATGCAATAGCAGACAGCGAATTAGCCGCCTGCTTAAACTTTAAAATCTCAATTATTCTACGACAATTCCCATGCTGCGTGCAGTACCTTCAACGATACGGATTGCTGCTTCTTCAGATGCTGCGTTTAAGTCAGGCATTTTAGTGTTAGCAATTTCACGTACTTGGTCTTGAGTTACTGTAGCAACTTTAGATTTGTTAGGTTCACCAGAACCTTTTTCTACTTTAGCTGCTTTTTTAAGTAATACTGCTGCAGGTGGTGTCTTAGTGATGAAAGTAAATGAACGATCTTCAAATACTGTAATTTCAACTGGAATGATTAAACCTGCTTGCTCTTGTGTACGAGCGTTGAATTCTTTACAGAATCCCATAATATTCACACCGGCTTGACCTAATGCAGGACCAACTGGTGGTGCTGGGTTTGCTTTACCTGCAGGTATTTGCAATTTAACTACTTTGATTACTTTTTTAGCCACGATGTGCACCTCCTTGATATCGTGATGTGGTCATGGGGTAATGATATTTTACCCTCCCACTCTTCATTTCCTAATGAAATGGTTGCGCATAGTCCGAGCGCGACCTTTAAATAATAACATTGAAATAATTAATTTTCAAGTGTTTTTTTACAACTTTTCAATTTGGTCAAATTCTACTTCAACAGGGGTTTCTCTGCCGAACATGTCAACAAGTACTGTTAATTTATACTTTTCAACATCTATCTCTTTTATTTCACCAATTTGGTTCGTAAATGGTCCACTTGTAACGCGAACTTGTTCTCCTAATTCTACTTCTACGTCGACGGTTTTTTCAGACATACCCATCTGTTTCAAAATGAATTTAGCTTCATCTGGTAATAAAGGATTTGGCTTAGAACCTGCGCCAGCTGACCCAACAAAGCCAGTTACACCTGGCGTATTTCTGACAATATACCAAGATTCGTCGGTCATAATTAATTCTACTAATACATAACCAGGGAATGTTTTCTTAAGTTGTGTCTTAGCTTTACCATCTTTAATTGATGTTTCTTCTTCTTCAGGGATTACAACTCTAAAGATCTGTTCTTCCATGTTCATTGTTTCGACACGTTTCTCAAGGTTTGTTTTCACTTTATTTTCGTAACCTGAATAAGTGTGCACTGCGTACCAACGTTTAGCGCCTATATCTTCTGACATTTTGCCACTCCTTACTATTTAATCAAATTAATTAACTCTGTAATTCCTAAATCTAATGCGTAGAAAAAGATTAAGAAGAAGATTACAGTACATACTACTACTGTTGTATATTTAACAAGTTCTTTGCCAGTCGGCCAACTTGTTTTTTGCATTTCTGATTTTACGCCTTGAAAGAAGTTTTCTTTTTTAGCCATTGATTTTCCTCCTTTATATGGATTCTTTATGCAATGTATGCGTATTACAAGTTTTACAAAACTTTTTTAGCTCTAATCGTTTATCTGTTTCTTTTTTAGGGACTGTATAATTTCTCGCTCCGCATTTTTCGCAATTTAAAGGGACTTTTCTCATATTCTCACCTTATTCATTCTAATCCTAGATTAATATACAAAACAAAACACCTAGTTGTCAAACAACACAGAAACGATTTCTTGCTTATTTAATCTCTTTTTTAGCCGGTATTGTGCATTGTATATGTGTTTGATAGGTACATTAAGCTCTTTCGATATTTCTTTTTTACTTTTCCCTTGCATCGTACAGTTTACAATCCGAGATTCAAAAGCATTTAACCCTATTTCTTTTATAAATGACGAACAAAAATGATTAAATACTATCATATCTTCAAATGAGTGATGTTTATTATCTACAACTTTATCAATTAAATAATCTACTTCGTATTTATTTGAGCTATCAATTGTGAGCATTTTTGTATAAAACTGTTCCTTTTCACTTGTGGCTTTACGTATAAAATCTATTTTAGCATTTTTAATAATGACGTTAACACAATGAGAAAAAGGTTGTGGTTGCTCTATATCATAAGTTAGCACTTGTTTATACAATTTATATCTCACTATCTGTGCGATATCTTCACAATCTTCTTTAGATATATTAAGCATTTTAATTCGTTTCATTATATCTTGATCATAAACTTCCAATAATTGATTAAAGCAATCGACTTGGCCTCTTTGAATTGTTTGAATCCAGTTTAAAGTTTGATTCTCTTTAATTGTATCATGCATGTTGTTCATTCCTTGTTCATAAGTATTGAACACATTTTACAGATTCAATTATTATTAAATCAAACTGCATTTTTTAATATTACTTATTGTTTCTACGCCATTTTTCGAATTGTTGTAGTACTTCATCAGGCAAATGTAATCTATTTCTAGGTGTCTTCGTTTCTATATCTGATAAATGTTTCGTTACCACAGATTCTTGCCTCGCTATTGTTGACCACATCTCTCTCGATGATATCCGATAAGCGCCTGTCCCAAAAATAGCGTGTTGCTCACTCATATCACTCGTTACAACTGTAATATGTGTAATATGCTTTCTATACAAATCATAAGTTAATCTTTCAATATAACTATCTGCCGTTTCTTTCCCTTTTGTATATACTATTTTGACACCGTGTTTTATTTCTATTGTTTCTGTTCCTTCAACACCATAAGCGTCAAAGACAACAATCATCTCTCCGTCATGTTGTGTATTATAGTTAATAAGTGTGATTAACAATTTGTCCCTTGCTTCTTCTAATGAGACTTTCGCAGTCTCGGATAATTCTTTTGATTGTCCTATCAAATTATAACCATCAATAATCAAATAGATATCTTTCATTATTCTTGTCCTATCGGGTGCCTTTTTCTATATACTTCATACATAAGAAGACTGGCTGCAACGGACGCATTAAGGCTATTAACATGCCCAACCATAGGCAATTTAATATAGAAGTCACACTTATCTTTAACTAACCTACTCATACCTTCTCCCTCACTACCTATCACAATAACTAATGGCATATTAACATCCATTTGTCGATAATCCGTTGCATGTTTAGCATCAGTACCAGCTATCCAATAACCAACTTCTTGTAAACGCTCCATTGTACTCGGTAGATTCGTAACACGAATAACAGGTACATGCTCAATAGCACCTGTTGAAGCCTTAGCTACAGTAGCATTTAATTGAACGGACCTTCTTTTAGGAATAATAATTCCATCGATACCTATTGCATCAGCAGTTCTCATAATTGAACCTAAATTATGAGGATCTTCTAATCCATCCAACATTAACAGACAGGGTTGATGTTCAATGTCTTTTGTTTCAGATATAAAATCTTCTAATTCTTTATAAGGATAAGGCGCTATTTGTGCAGCTATACCTTGGTGTGGGACGTCTGTAAGGTAGTCTATTTTTGATTTCGGTACTGTTTGAACAACGATTTTCTCTGATTTTGCAATCTTTAAAATATCATTAATTTGTTTTTTATTGATACCTTCTTGGATTAACACTTTGTTAATTGTATGGCCAGAAGTAATCGCTTCTTTCACAGCATGTCTCCCGACAATTATTGAATCATCCATTTGTATTCACCCTTTCTTCTGTAATTTCTATCATTTTATTAATTAACAATTCTAAACGCTCTGTCTCATCATTTAAATATAAATAACCGATAACCGCTTCTATCGCAGAACTTTTACGATATGTTTGTATATCCGTATTCTTTGCTTTTGTATAACTTTTTGCATTACGCCCACGTTTAATAATAGCTAGCTCTTCCTCATCGAAAAAATCTTCTTCTAACAAAACGTTTAAAACATACGCTTGCCCTTTTGCGGATACATATTGTTTAGATAGTTGATGTAGACGGTTAGGCTTCCCTTTAATTTTCAGGATAATATACTTTCTTACATAAGTATCTAGTATAGAATCTCCCATATATGCTAATGACAAGGGGTTTAACATTTTTATTGATTGCTTATCCACGTTTAAACCTCACACCTTGAGGCGTATCTTCAAGGATAATATTTTGTTCTTTTAGCATATCTCGAATTTCATCAGCACGTTGGAAGTTTTTAGATTTTCTAGCTTCGTTTCGTTCTTCAATTAGTTGTTCGATTTCTTCATCTAATAATTCAGCATGTTCTTTACCATATAAAGGTACACCTAAAACATCACTAAATATTTGGTAAACTTCTTTAAAGTATTCAATCGTTCTAACTGATGTCGCATTCTCTAATAAATACTTGTTTGCAAGTTTGTTTAAATCATACCAAGCAGTCATCGCGTTAGCTGTATTAAAGTCATCGTCCATATACATTTCAAAATCTTTCAACGCTTGGTCGATACCTTCGATATATTGATTCGTTTCGTCTTCTTTAAGCAAAGCATGTTCTTCTCTATCCACTAAAGATTTGTAACTGTTTCTGATTCTTTCTAAACCTTTTTTAGCTGCCTGTACTAAATCTAAATCATAGTTAACTGGACTTCTATAATGTGCACCAACCATAAAGAATCGTAAAACATCTGGATCAATTTCCTTAATAATATCATGCACTAAAATAAAGTTACCAAGAGACTTACTCATTTTTTCATTATTAATATTTACAAATCCGTTATGCATCCAGTAGTTAGCAAATGTTGTATCACTATGTGCTTCAGATTGCGCAATTTCGTTTTCGTGGTGAGGGAACTGAAGGTCTGTTCCTCCTGCGTGTATATCAATTGTATCACCTAAATGTACATGAGCCATGACAGAACATTCTATATGCCAACCAGGGCGTCCTGGTCCCCAAGGGCTGTCCCACTTAATTTCACCAGGTTTAGCTTTTTTCCAAAGTGTGAAATCTAATTCATCTTCTTTTTGTTCACCTGTTTCAATTCTAGCTCCAACTTTCAAGTCATCAATAGATTGGTGACTCAACTTGCCATACCCTTCAAAACGACGTGTACGATAATAAACATCTCCGCCACTTTCATAAGCATAACCTTTATCGACTAATACTTTTATAAATTCGATAATGTCATCCATATGGTCCATAACTCTTGGATTTGAAGTACCTCTCTTACAATTTAATGCCCCAGTATCTTCGTAAAATGCTTGAATAAAACGATCTGCTATTTCTGGAACTGTTTGACCCAATTCATTAGCTGTTCTAATTAATTTATCATCAACATCAGTAAAGTTAGATACATAATCTACTTCATAACCTTTATATTCTAAATAGCGTCTAACAACGTCAAAGGCTACTGTCGACCTTGCATTTCCAATATGAATATAATTGTAAACAGTAGGGCCACATACATACATCTTAACTTTGCCCTCTTCAATTGGTATAAATTCTTCCTTTTGTCTTGTTAGCGTATTATATAACGTAATCATCAACAATCTCTCCATTCTTCGTCTTTTCAAGTTGACGTTCTAATTCTTTTAATTGTTCATAAATCGGATCTGGTAAGTTAGTATGATTGAAGTTTTTACCAACTTTCATACCATCTTGCTTAACAATCCTGCCTGGGATACCTACTACTGTTGAGTAATCAGGAACATCTTTTAACACAACTGAATTGGCACCAATGTTTACGTTGCTGCCAACTTCTATATTGCCCAGTACTTTAGCACCAGCAGCAATCAATACATTATCACCTATATCTGGGTGTCTTTTTCCGCGCTCTTTACCTGTACCTCCGAGGGTAACGCCTTGATAAATTGTCACATTGTTACCAATTCGACATGTTTCACCAATCACAATACCCATTCCATGGTCTATAAATAATCTCTTTCCTATCGTAGCACCAGGATGAATTTCCACTCCAGTAAAAAATCGTGAAATTTGTGAAATTGATCGAGCTATAAAATACATTTTTTTCTTAAAAAACCAATTAGCAATCAAATAACTCCATATTGCATGTAGCCCTGAGTAAGTCATAACAACTTCAAATGAAGATCTTGCAGCAGGGTCCTGATCAAACACCATTTGAATATCATCTTTGACTCTTTTAAACATCTCTTTCCCCCCTCAGATATCAAAAAGGCACCTCTAACAATTTTTGCTAGAGGTGCCTTTTGCACGGTTCCACTCTTGTTTAGCATATATCTATGCTCACTCATTTAAATATATAAGTTTTCATTCAATAAAGGTGCATTCATTTATAAATGTGGCACATTTTCACCAACCATGTGCTCTCTTATTTCACATTTATTAAATTACTTGGCCTTTAAGTATTTAATATCATAGTTTTTTATTTACAAAAAATCAAATAATACGTTTTAATCTACTTAACACTTTATCTCTACCTAATAATGCTATTGTATTAGGTAATTCAGGTCCATGTGTTTGTCCAGTTACCGCTACACGAATAGGCATGAATAACTGTTTACCTTTAACACCTGTTTCTTTTTGAACTGCTTTAATTGATTTCTTAATTTCAGCTGGTTCATCAAAAGGCTCTAAACTTTCAAATTGTTTAATAAGCTCAGTCATGACAGTAGGAACTTGTTCACCGTTTAAGACTTCTTTAGCTTCATCAGAGAAATCTAAATGTTCTCTGAAGAACAACTCAGATAGCGGTACAATTTCACCTGCGTAGCTCATTTGTTCTTGATATAAACCAACCAAGTCTCTAGCCCAAGACAATTCTGCTTCTGATGGACTTTCTGGTAATAATCCTGCTTTTACCATGTGAGGGATTGTCATTTCAAATACAGTTTCAGAATCTTTTTCCTTCATGTATTGGTTATTGATCCACTCTAATTTTTTCTTATCAAAGAATGCTGGAGATTTAGATAGTCGTTTTTCATCGAAGATTTTAATGAATTCTTCTTTAGAGAAAATTTCTTCTTCGCCTTCTGGAGACCAACCTAACAATCCAATGAAATTGAATAAGGCTTCAGGTAAGTAACCTAAATCTTTATATTGTTCGATAAATTGTAAAATTTGTCCATCACGTTTACTTAATTTTTTACGTTCTTCGTTAACAATCAATGTCATATGAGCAAATTTTGGCGTTTCAAATCCAAATGCCTCAAAAATCATAAGTTGTTTAGGTGTGTTTGAAATGTGGTCGTCCCCGCGGATTACGTGAGAAATTTCCATATAATGATCATCAATAGCAACAGCAAAGTTATATGTTGGAATACCGTCTTTCTTAACGATAACCCAGTCACCTATACCGTTTGAATCAAATGATACTTCACCTTTAACGATATCATTAAATGTATATGTTTTATTTTGAGGTACTCTAAAACGAATACTAGGCTGTCTACCTTCCGCTTCGAAAGCTTTCTGTTCTTCTAGAGTTAAGTGTGCGTGTTTACCAGCATAACGTGGCATTTCACCTCTAGCTATTTGTTCTTCACGTTCTGCTTCTAATTCTTCCTGTGTCATGTAACATTTATAAGCTTTATCTTCAGCTAGTAATTTATCAATAAGCGGTTTATAGATATGGCCACGTTCTGATTGACGATAAGGGCCGTATCCTCCGTCTTTATTGACAGATTCGTCCCAATTTAAACCTAACCATTCAAGGTTTGAAAATTGTGAAGACTCTCCGTCCTCTAAGTTTCTGGCTATATCTGTATCTTCAATACGTATAACAAAGTCCCCATCATAATGTTTAGCGAATAAATAATTAAATAATGCGGTTCTTGCGTTACCGATGTGTAAGTAACCAGTTGGACTTGGCGCATATCTTACTCTTACTTTGTTACTCATCGTCTCACTCCTGTTTTTAATCTTTATTTGTTAATAATACCACAGCTTGTGCTTGTATGCCCTCTTCTCTTCCTAGAAATCCTAATTTTTCATTTGTTGTCGCTTTCACATTAACATCTTCTATTGATACTTCGAAAATTGTAGCAATCTTATCTCTCATGTTATCAATATGTGGTCTAAATTTAGGTTTCTCAGCAATTATTGTAGCATCCACATTTCCTAGTTGGTATCCCTTTTTTAAAACTTGTTGATAAGCCTCTTTTAATAATATTTTCGAGTCTGCATCTTTAAATGTTTGATCGGTATCTGGAAACAACTTACCAATGTCACCTAAACTTGCAGCACCTAAAATAGCATCTGTAATAGCGTGTAACAATACATCTGCATCGCTATGTCCTTTGAGCCCTTTAGTATGTTCTATTTCAATTCCACCGATAATAAGCGGTCTATTTTCATCGAATTCATGTACATCACATCCATAACCTATTCTAAACATCATGAATACCTCGTCTTTCTATTATTGATTCTGCTATCACTAAGTCTTCAGTTGTTGTTATTTTAATATTATCGTAATCTCCACTGAGGACGTGGACTTTAAAACCAGCTCTTTCAACTAAAGATGCGTCATCTGTACCTACAAAAGATTCCGAATCCGCTAATTGATATGCTTTTAAGATGATTTCTCTTTTAAAAGATTGAGGTGTTTGGACTTGCCATACCGTTTCGCGTTGATAAGTTTCTTCTACAATACCATTTATCACTTTTTTGATTGTATCTTTAGCTTGAACCGCTAAAATAACAGCATCATGCTCTAAAGTATCTTCGTATAGTTGTTCTACTTTTTCTTCTGTTACAAAAGGTCTAGCTCCATCATGTACAATAACAACTTCGGTATTTACTAATACTTTTAACACTTCATAAATACTGTGCTGTCGTTCTTTACCTCCTGGTATAATACCAGCCACTTTTTGAAAGTCTTTTAAATGTTTTTCCATTATATTGACCTCTTCAGGGTGGGCAGCAATAAAGATTTGTTCACATGACTTCATATTTTCAAAAACTGAAACTGTTCTTCTTATAATCGTTTCACCTTTGATTTTTAAAAATAATTTGTTAATATTCTTACCCATTCTCTTCCCTTGACCAGCAGCTGGTATTATAACTGTAAAACCCACGCTAAGACACCTTCTTCGCAAAAATAATTCTTCCAGATGACGTTTGTAATAGACTCATTACTTCTACAACTATTGTTTTGCCGATATATTCTCTACCTTTTTCAATAACAACCATTGTACCGTCATCTAAATATCCAACACCTTGGCCATCTTCTTTTCCTATTTTAGTAATAAGTAATTCGAACTGATCGCCTTGATGCACAATTGGTTTAATTGCTTCAGACAAATCATTAACATTTAAAACTTTAATACCTTGTACAGAACACACTTTATTTAAATTATAATCTGTCGTAATAATACTTGCGTTATATTTTTTAGCTAAAACAATCAATAGTGCATCTACATCTTTATGGGTAGAATTAGGTTCAATGATAGAAATAGGAAAATCAGTATCCTTCAATGAATTTAACATATCTAAACCACGTTGTCCTTTATCTCTTTTCAAACTATCTTTTGCATCAGCAATAACTTGTAGTTCTTCAATTACGCCTTGAGGGACTAATATTTCACCGTCTAAAAATTGGCATTTCACGACATCAAGTATACGACCATCAATAATGGCACTAGTGTCTAACAATTTAGCGTTTCTCGCAGTAGTTTGTCTTGTTAATGAGTTCGAAATATTCTCTGGGAACAACCTAAGAATTTCTTCACGCTTTTGTAACCCGATTTGAAAGCCTAAATAACATAAAAAAGCAGCAATAATAATAGGTAATATATGTTTCAATACGGGAGCGCCAATCATTTCCAATATAAACGAAACCATTACAGCAATCATTAGACCAATCATAACACCAATAGTTGCGAAAAATATTTCTAAAATACTTCTCTTTAACAAATATTTTTCACCTTGATCAGCCATATACACAATTTTATCGATTAAAAAACCAAACAGCAGAAATATAACGACTGCCCCGATTAGACCATCAATATATGGGTTAGTAAGTACCTCTTTAGGTTGTATACTAAAAGCGTTAATCAACTCAGGAATAACTAGAATACCGACCGAGGATCCTATAACTAAATAACATAGAATGATGAGGGCTTTTAAAATTTTCATACGTCAACCTCCTAATGGTTTCTATGCATTAAAGGCAATTTTCAATGCTTCTCTCGTTGTAGAAACACCAATAACTTGTGTGCCTTCTGGGAACTCTAAACCTTTTAAATTATTTTTCGGTACGATGATGCGTTTAAAACCTAGTTTAGCCGCTTCCTGAACACGTTGGTCAATTCTAGCAACCCTTCTTACTTCTCCAGTTAAGCCGACTTCACCAACAAAACAATCGTCTCCTTTTGTTGGTTTATCCTGAAAACTAGATGCTATTGCTATTATAATACTTAAGTCAACTGCTGGCTCACTTAATTTAACACCACCAGCGATTTTAATGTATGCATCTTGTTGCTGTAGTAAGAAATTTTCTTTCTTTTCAAGTACTGCCATCAACAAGCTCAATCTATTATGGTCTATACCTGTAGCCATCCTTCTTGGATTATGGAAAGTTGTTGGCGTTACTAATGCCTGTACTTCAACTAATATCGGTCTAGTTCCTTCCATAGTCGCAACAATAGTCGAGCCAGCCACATGTTTTGTTCTTTCTTCTAGGAACATTTCTGAAGGATTTTTCACTTCGTTTAAGCCAGTTTGTTTCATTTCAAATATACCCATTTCATTTGTTGAACCAAAACGGTTTTTAACTGCTCTTAATATTCGATAAGCGTGATGTGTGTCCCCTTCAAAATATAATACGGTATCCACCATGTGTTCTAGCAATCTAGGACCTGCAATTTGTCCATCTTTCGTAACATGTCCAACGATGAATGTTGCTATATTCATTTGCTTAGCAATATGCATTAAATTCTGTGTACATTCTCTCACTTGAGATACTGAACCAGGAGCCGACGTAACTTCTGGATGGTATATAGTTTGTATTGAATCTATTACTAATACATCTGGCTTTTCTTTTTGAACCATACTATGAATAATTTCTAAGTTTGTTTCAGCGTATACATTTAGTTCGCCTGAATCTTCAACGAGTCTTTCTGCTCTTAATTTAGTTTGTCTTACCGATTCCTCACCAGAGACGTAAAGTACGTTTTTCTGTTGTGATAGAGCGGCACAAATTTGTAATAATAGTGTCGATTTACCGATACCCGGATCTCCACCTATTAATACAAGCGACCCTTCTACTACTCCGCCGCCTAATACGCGGTTAAATTCATTAATTTTCGTTAAAATTCTAGGTATGTCTTCATCTTTAATGTCTTTTAATTTTTCTATTTTTTGTGCTGGTACATCTGATTTAAATGTATTTTTAGGCCCTTTTGTTTCTTTATGTTCTATTGTTTCTTCCATTTGATTCCATGCGCCACAATTAGGACATTTGCCCATCCATTTTGGCGATTGGTACCCACAGGCTAAACATTCAAATATTACTTTCTTTTTCGCCATTCATGATACCTCCGTGTTAATTGAATAGTTATATTTTAAACTTGGCAGACTTGAAAAACAAATTTATATACTTTTTTCTAACAATAAAAGTCCGCAAACCTTTATTATATATGGTTTGCGGACTCATTATATTATTTAAGTTAAAATTTTCTATTTTATACTTTTGAAGTTTCTTCTTCTGATTCATCTTCTTTATGATCTGATAAATCAAATTTAAATTCGTCATCGCGATAATCTACTACAACGTCTTTACCAACTAAATCTTGACCAGACAAGATTAATTCACTTAGATTATCTTCAACATTTTTTTGGATTGAACGTGTTAATGGTCTAGCACCATATTCAGGGTCAAATCCTTCGTCTGCTATTTTCTCTTGAGCTGAGTCAGTTAAGCTAATATGAATACCTTGTTCTGATAAACGTTTAGTTAAATCGCTAGCCATCTTAGAAACAATTTCTTTAAGATGTGGTTTTTCTAGTTTGTGGAATACAATGATGTCATCTACACGGTTTAAGAACTCTGGTCTAAATTGTTGTTTTAATTCGTCCATCATTGTTTTTCTAATCGTTTCATAGTCTGGACCACTATCTTTAGCAGCGCCAAAGCCAACGAATTTAGCATTTTGAAGTTCTTGTGCACCTACGTTTGATGTCATTATGATAACTGTATTTCTGAAATCCACTTTACGTCCTTTAGAATCTGTTAAGTGACCATCATCTAATACTTGTAACAAGATATTAAATACATCTGGGTGAGCTTTTTCAATTTCATCGAATAATATAACTGAATATGGTTTACGTCTTACATTTTCAGTTAATTGTCCACCATCATCATGGCCAACATAGCCTGGAGGAGAACCAACTAAACGACTGACAGAGTGTTTTTCCATAAACTCACTCATATCTACTCTAATCATTGCGTCTTCTTCACCAAACATTGCATCCGCTAATGTACGTGCAAGTTCCGTTTTACCTACACCAGTAGGTCCTAAGAAGATAAAGCTACCAATTGGTCTTTTCGGATCTTTCAATCCAGCTCTCGCACGTCTAACTGCTTTAGAGATAGATTGTACTGCATCATTTTGACCAATTACACGATTATGAAGAATAGATTCTAGGTTTAGTAATCTTTCTGATTCAGTTTCATTTAATTTCGTAATTGGAACACCTGTCCAATTTGCTACTACAACTGCAATATCTTCAGCTGTTACGCAAGTGTTTTTCTCGCCTTGGACTTTTTTCCATTCATTTTTAGTCTCTTCTAATTGTTTTTCAAGTTTTGTTTGTTTATCTCTTAAATTAGCTGCATTTTCAAATTCTTGAGAGTGTACAGCTGCATCTTTTTCTTTTTTAACTGTTTCTAATTCCGCTTCAAGTTCTTTGAGACTTGGTGGTGTTGTATAATTTCTAAGTCTTACTTTTGAACTTGCTTCATCAATTAAATCAATTGCTTTGTCTGGTAAGAAACGGTCTGAGATATAACGGTCACTCATAGTTACTGACGCTTCAATTGCTTCATCTGAAATATTGATGCGGTGATGTGCTTCATAACGATCTCTTAAACCTTTCAAGATTGCAATTGAATCTTCATTAGTAGGTTCATCAACAGTAACTGGTTGGAAACGTCTTTCTAATGCTGCATCTTTTTCAATATATTTACGATATTCATCTAAAGTTGTCGCACCAATACATTGTAGTTCACCGCGTGCTAGAGCAGGTTTTAATATATTAGAAGCGTCTATAGCGCCTTCTGCTCCTCCAGCGCCAATTAACGTGTGTAACTCATCGATAAATAGCACAACGTTGCCCGCTTGGTGAATTTCTTCCATTACTTTTTTCAGTCTTTCTTCGAATTCACCACGATATTTTGTTCCGGCAACAACTGTACCCATATCTAATGACATGACACGTTTACCTTTTAATGTTTCTGGTACTTCGTTCTGTATGATTGCTTGCGCTAAACCTTCTACAATCGCAGTTTTACCTACACCAGGTTCACCGATTAGTACAGGGTTGTTTTTAGTTCTTCTACTTAATACTTCTATTACTCTTGTAATTTCATCTGAACGGCCAATTACTGGATCTAATGTACCGTCTTCTGCGATTACAGTTAAATCTCTAGCTAAACCATCTAATGTTGGTGTTGCTTGATTTTTAGTAGCTTGAGCGTTTTTAGAGCCTTGTTCAGGACTACCTAGTGATTTCACTACTTGTGCTCTTGCTTTTGTAATATTTAAATCTAAATTAGCAAATACACGAGCTGCAACGCCTTCATTTTCTCTAATAAGACCTAATAATAAGTGCTCTGTACCTACGAATGTGTGATTTAATTTTCTTGCTTCATCCATAGATAGTTCGATTACTTTTTTAGCTCTAGGTGTATAATGAATTGCGCCAACTTGCTCTTGTCCTTGGCCAATTAAATTTTCTACTTCTTTTGTTACTTTTTCTTCAGTAATACCAAAAGCATCTAATACTTTTGCTGCGATACCTTCAGGCTCTTTCATTAAACCTAAAAGTAAATGCTCTGTGCCTATATTTGAATGGTTTAATCTCATTGCTTCTTCTTGTGCATGTGCTAAAACACGTTGTGCACGTTCTGTTAATCTACCAAATAGCATAAACTAACCTCCTATTTATTTATATGTTTTCTCTTAAAAATGTTGCCCGTTTTTCGTTTACTGAAACGTCTTCTTCTTCATTTTCAAAGAATGGTGTCTGTATTGTAACCATTAAATGATCAAAATTAAAGTTTTCCCTCTCGATATGACCTAAATCAATACCAAGTTTCATTTCACTTAAGCGAAGTGACGCTTCTTCAACCGACATTAATTGTGCTGATTGGAGTATACCTTTTGCTCGATGTACTCTATCTTTTGTTTCCATATGATTAAAGCGATTAAGTCTATTTCTAATTTGTTCTTCTTCGTGTATGATTTGTTCTACAATTTGCGTCAAATCTTCTATTATTTCTTGTTCGGTTTTACCTAAAGTTAATTGATTAGAAATTTGATATACATGGCCTAAAGCACCTGTACCTTCACCATATATACCACGAATTGTATAACCAAATCGATTAATCGCTTGGCCAATTCTTTTCATTCGCTTCATTATACTCAAACCAGGTAAATGCAACATTACACTTGCTCTCAAACCTGTTCCGATGTTCGTAGGACAAGTTGTTAGAAAACCGTGTTGTTCGTCATATGAAATTGTTAAATGCTTGTCTAACTCATCATCAAGTTTAGACGCTGTTTCATATAGTTCATTTAATACAAGATTATTACCCATCACTTGGATTCTTACGTGATCTTCTTCATTTATCATCACGCTTGTCGATTCATCTTCGTTTAATAGAACAGCAGCACCGTATTCTTGTTTCGTTAATGCTGGACTAATAAGATGTTTAAAAACCAATTTGTTTTGTTCAAGTTCAGATAAATCTGATAAACGAACTAATTTTAAGTCTGATAAAGCTTTGCTCACTTTATCAATTACCCTATTGCCTATTTTGTCATCTTCAAATTTGAGCGGATGAACTTCATCTTGAAGGTTTCGAGCAAGTCTAATACGAGAGCTCATGATGATTGGTGAATTTGTCTTCTCTTTCATCCAATCACTAATATGCTCATTTATATGTTCTTCCATTCTACTTGACCTCGCCTTCTGCTTTCAAAGCTTTAATTTCATCTCTAACAACTGCTGCGTCTTCAAAAGCTTGTTCTTCTATCAAACCTTGTAAGACCTTTTCTTTTTCAGCTATTTGTTGTTTAAGTTGTATTTTACTTCTTGATGAAACTGGTATTTTACCTGTATGCTCACCGCTACCAGCTTGAACTCTTCGGATGATTTGAGGAACATCATCTTTAAACGTCTCATAGCAATCATGACAACCGAATTTTCCGACTTTAGCTATATCCGTTAAAGTCATACTACAAGTTGGACAGCGCTTCTCTTCTTGAGGCTCAACCTTTTTAAAGTTTATACCGTGCTTACCTACAAGATATTGTAAAAATTGATTCACAACAAATTCTTGGTCTAAATTTTGATCATTTACGTGATCGTCTTGAAAATAAAAATGTTCTGAAGCACAACTTTTACATATCCATTGCTCTGTTTTATGCTTCTTTCCTGCCGATGTTAATTGAATTGTTGCTTCTTCTTTACCACAAATTTCACAAAGCATACTGTCACTCCTTTTTAATTATAATGTATGACTGCCAATATTCGTTTCAATATATTTGCTCGAATAATATCTCTAAATGGTATTTCTATTTGTAAAGTATCTCTGTGTATACTTTGTATAATCATTTTCTTTTCTCTATCTGTTATTAATTTGTTTTCGTACAAACCATCAACGATTCTAAATGCATTTGCTTGAGAGATTTCATCGCCAACTAAATCTATTAAATGTCTAATGAACGCTGACTGACTATTTGTCTCGACTTTGGATATACGAATATATCCACCGCCACCTCTTTTACTTTCTATGGCGTAACCATGTTCATTAGTAAACCGTGTTTTAATGACATAGTTTAATTGCGAAGGTACACAATCAAACTTCTCAGCAATATGTGCACGTTTGATTTCGACGACCTCACCTTGAGCTTCTTCAAGCAACTGCTTTAAGTATTGCTCAATGATATCCGACATATTGTGCATTAATCATCACCTCTTTTGACCTTCTTTGACTATATTATATGTTCTGCTGTTTATTATTTCAATTAATTTGTTTCTTAAAAAAATTATTATTTTTGTGTACCGCTTTCATAAAAAATAAGTTATGATATAAGATAGGTTATTAAAGAGAATAATTCTTGGGAAAGGTGTGTGTGTTATGCATTTTATTATCGGGATTATCGGAATATTAGTATTCCTATTTCTAGCATGGGTAGTAAGTTCTGATAAGATGAAAGTAAGATGGCAATACATAGGATTAATGATTGTAATCCAATTTTTATTTGCATTCTTACTATTAAAAACAACAGGTGGATTAACTGTTATCGGTGGTATATCGAACGGCTTTAGTTATATCATTGACAAAGCAATGGAGGGTATTAACTTCGTCTTTGAAGGCGTCGCAAATATCGATCCAAAAACGAACAAACCTGTTTCAGTATATTTCCTTAACGTACTGATGCCGATTGTATTCGTTTCAGCGCTAATTGGTATCTTACAATATATTAAAGTTTTACCACTTATTATTAAATACTTAGGGTTCGTTATTTCTAAAATTAACGGCATGGGTAAACTAGAATCATATAACGCAGTTGCCTCTGCAATTTTAGGACAATCTGAAGTATTTATTTCAATTAAAAAACAACTTCCTTTAATTCCTAAACACCGTATGTATACTTTAACTGCTTCAGCAATGTCGACAGTTTCAGCATCTATTATCGGTGCATATTTTACAATGGTTGAGCCTAGATATGTGGTTACAGCTATCGTCTTAAACTTATTTGGCGGTTTTATAATCGCTTCAATCGTCAATCCTTATACAGTAGATGATAAAGAAGACGACATAATGATAGAAGAGTCTGGAGAAAAACAATCATTCTTTGAAATGCTTGGAGAATATATTTTAGACGGATTTAAAGTAGCAGTTATTGTTGCAGCAATGTTAATCGGGTATGTAGCCATGATTGGTTTATTAAACGGTGTTACTGCTAATATCTTCTCATTTGTATCTGGCGGATCAATTTCTTGGGACTTCCAAACATTAATTGGATTCGTATTTGCGCCATTTGCATTCTTAGCTGGTATCCCGTGGGCTGATGCAGTCCAATCTGGTAGTATTATGGCAACAAAAGTACTTTCAAACGAGTTTGTTGCGATGGGTATTTTACCAAAAGCTGAAATTTCTGAAAGAGCAAACGGTATTATTTCAGTATTCTTAGTTTCATTTGCAAACTTTGGTTCTATCGGTATCATCGCTGGTGCTGTTAAATCATTAAATGATGAACAAGGTAATAACGTTGCACGTTTCGGATTAAAACTATTATACGGTGCGACATTAGTATCGTTCTTATCAGCAACTATCGCTGGATTTTTCTTATAATATAATGAAACAGGGTGAGACTTTTATTAATGTCTCACCCTGTTTTTATTTATGATTAATTGAGAAGAATGTGATACCTCTCTAAAGGGCTAGTGATTGTAAACAAGCTCGTTACATTTTCTAACGGGCAAGCGTTTATAAACAAGCACGTTAGCGCTGTAAAATGCTTTGATTTTTATTAATTCCACTTAAATTTTGTACGAAATCAACGGCTAACGGGCTAGAAATTTTAAACAAGCTCGCTACATTTTCTAACAGGCAAGAGTTTATAGACAAGCACGTTAGCGCTATAAAAAGCTTTGATTTTTATTAATTCTCCTTAATATATGTACGAAATCAACGGCTAACGGGCTAGAAATTTTAAACAAGCTCGCTACATTTTCTAACAGGCAAGAGTTTATAGACAAGCACGTTAGCGCTATAAAAAGCTTTGATTTTTATTAATTCCCCTTAATATATGTACGAAATCAACGGCTAACGGGCTAGAAATTTTAAACAAGCTCGCTACATTTTCTAACAGGCAAGAGTTTATAGACAAGCACGTTAGCCATACATTTCTTATTAAACGATTTTATAAAGTGCTGACGCCCGAGGGAATAGTATGAGCGAGAGACTACAGGCTCGAGCCATACCCTAGGCAAGCATGCACTTTCAAAATCTTATACATAAATCCTCCTAATATGTTAATCAAAATTTAAACAGATTAGGAGGATGACTTTAAGCTAGAGCTTCATGTCTCACCCTGTTTTTATTTTATTACTTGTGCATGATATTGAACGACAATTTCTTCAATAAAATATTTCATAATTTTATAATCATCTGTTAATTCCGGATGGAAAGAAATACCTAAGTATTGATTTTGTCTTACAGCTACAATTTTATCTTCAACAGTCGATAGAATATCTACATCCTCATGTACTGATTGAATATGAGGTGCTCTTATAAATACAGCATTCACTGTCTCATCAATACCTTTAACTTCCAAGTATTCTTCAAAACTATCTACTTGTCTACCGAAGGAATTTCTTTCTACTGTTACATCTAATTTATTTAAATGGCTTTCTTGCCCTATTACTTCAGTAGCCAATAAAATAAGTCCTGCACATGTACCATACATAGGCAAATCACTTTTTCTTAAGGCTTCTGTAAAGCCATATAAATCCATCAACCTTCTCATTGTAGTAGATTCCCCACCTGGCAATACAAGTCCATCTAAACCACTTAATTGATCAACAGTCTTAACAGTAATGCCTTCATGTCCAGATTGTTCAATATGTTTTAAATGCTCTCTAACAGCGCCTTGTAAACCTAATACACCTATTTTCATCTTACCAACCACGCTCTTGCATACGTTCTTCTAAAGATAATTGATTAATATCCAACCCTTGCATAGCTGGTCCTAATTCTTTAGAAAGTTCCGCAATCAATTGATAGTCTTGATAATGAGTAGTTGCTTGAACAATTGCTTTTGCAAATTTTTCTGGTGCTTCTGATTTAAAAATACCTGAACCGACGAATACACCATCAGCACCTAGTTCCATCATTAATGCTGCATCAGCAGGTGTTGCTACACCGCCAGCTGCAAAGTTTACAACAGGTAAACGGCCTAAATCTTTAATTTCTTTTAATATTTCATATGGTGCGCCAATGTTTTTAGCTTCAGTCATGATTTCATCATCGTTCATAACAACTAATTTACGCACTTCAGCATTTACTTGTCTCATATGACGAACCGCTTCAACAATATTCCCTGTACCTGGCTCACCTTTAGTACGTAACATCGCTGCACCTTCACCAATTCTTCTAGCAGCTTCGCCTAAATTACGACAACCACATACAAACGGAACTGTAAATTCATCTTTTTTCAAATGGTACTCTTCATCTGCTGGTGTTAATACTTCTGATTCATCTATATAGTCTACACCCATCGATTCTAATACACGTGCTTCTGTAATATGACCAATTCTTCCTTTAGCCATTACCGGAATCGATACAGCATTCATTACTTCTTCCACAATTCGGGGATCAGCCATTCTTGCTACACCGCCTGCAGCTCTGATATCAGAAGGCACGCGTTCAAGTGCCATAACTGCGACAGCTCCTGCTTCTTCAGCTAATTTAGCTTGCTCAGCGTTAACAACATCCATGATAACGCCACCCTTTTGCATTTCTGCCATACCTCTTTTAACTTTATCTGAACCTGTAATCTTAGACATTTATTACTTCCTCCTTTTAAATCGCTTATTTGTAGGTTATACTAAATTCTGAACTGGTAAAAGTGCCAGATTTACAAAAATATAAGTGGTCAGAATGAGGGATTATTATGGAAATGCTAATGTTTAATATAAATCGCAATATCGATGTACCTATTTATCAACAACTTTATGAAAACATTAAACAAAATATTATTAATAATGTTATGCAACATAATGAAAAATTACCTTCAAAAAGACAGCTCAGTCATTACTTATCTGTTAGCCAAACTACAATAGAACATGCATATCAACTTTTAAGCGATGAAGGGTATATACATAGTAAAAATCGTTCAGGATTTTACATAAACGATATTGTAAACTTGCCAGTAACATATAAAACAAAAATTACAGACGAAGATATTCAAACTGAAAAAACATACAAATATTCATTCAAATTAGGTGCTATTGATAAAGAACATTTTCCACTAGATCAATTCAGGAAATTTTCTAAAGAGGCATTTGATTATTCACAACTTTCATTATTGGACAGTGGGCATAAGCAAGGAGATTATGAATTAAGAAAAGAAATCAGGCACTATATCTTCCATAGTAGAGGTGTTAATTGTTCACCCCAACAAATTATTGTAGGTTCATCAACTGAGCAATTACTCTCTATCATCACAGATCTTATTTCAAACTCTACTTACATGATAGAAGATCCACTTTATAAACAAGTAAGAGATTTATTGAAAAGAAAACACGTACCTTTCGAATTTATATCAGTCACTGAAAACGGTATTGATATTGAACAAATTAAAAAATTAAACAACGAAGTCGTATATATTACGCCAAGTCATCAGTTCCCTACAGGCGTCATTATGGATTTAAAGAGGCGCACACAACTCATAAAATGGGCGTCTGAAAAGCAGACACGATATATTATCGAAGATGACTATGACTCAGAATTTAGATATAGTGGACGTCCTGTGCCTGCATTACAAAGCTTAGACAACACAGATAGGGTCATTTATGTCAGTACGTTCTCAAAGTCGATTTCCCCTTCTCTAAGAGTTGCATATGCAGTCTTACCTAAGAAACTCATGCAACAGTATCAAAATAAAACAAATATAGAAGGTGGCACTGTACCTAGACATACACAATATATATTAAGCCGATTTATGAATGAAGGTTTTTTTGAAAGACACCTAAATCGCATGAGAAAAATATATAGAAGTAAACGAGATATTATATTAAATGAACTCATGAAATATCCAAATGATTTTAAAGTGTCAGGAGAATTAACAGGCATGCATTTTATATTGACGGTAGTTAATGGCTTAACATTAGAAGAATGCTTACACCGTATAAAAAAATGTGATATAGATATTAAACCTTTAACACACTATCGATTTAAACAAAGTGATCATACTCCTCATTTTGTATTAGGCTTTGGAGGGATTAAGATAGACGAAGCTAAAGAACATATTGAAGCATTAATAAAGTGTTTGATGGAAGTATAATAAAAAAGGAGCGAGACAGAAATCTCATTTTAATAAAAAGATTTCGTAGTCCCACCCCGGCAAGGATGACTAGGGTTGAAAAAAGCTTGATATACGCGCATTTTCAATCCAGTCAGCTACTGCCATTATAATGAAAGAGAGGCTGAGACATGTATTTATGTCTCGGCTTTATAACCTATTAAATTTTGTAATTTCATGAGTTCATTTCTTATGCTTTGGAATTCTTTTAATTTTGGAAGTTCTATAATATCGTATCTGACATTAAACTCTACTTTTTTGCATATATTCTCATAAGTTGTTAAATAAAGGCCGATTTCTTCATCTGTTAAGGTGCTTAAATTACCTCTTCTATAGGCTTGCTCGAGGGTGAATGCTAAGTGTTCAACTGTGAAAATAATTGGATAAACATACTCAATTTTTTTAACATCATTATCTATTTCATTTAGTGCTGCTTGATACATTGCTTTTGTATTCATAATCTCTGTTTGCATTTCTCTAATGAGTAAAGTATCTATTAAATTAATATGATATTTATTTGATGAAAATAGTGTATGTAATAATTGTGATTGTATTCTTAATGTATTAATTATTGTTTTAGGTAGCTTTTTGGAAGCTTGCTTTCTACCTACTATTAACACTCCTATCAAACCAATAGCAGAACCAATCATAACATCAGTTATTCTCGGCAAGATAAGATAAGTATCAAAGTGTTTAGTAATCGCTGCTGACATTAATAATACGTTTGGTGTGATGAATGTGACAGCTATTGTATAATTCACTGCAATGAGCAATTCTGCTGCTGCCATAAGAATAGCCATTAAAATAACAATAGGCCATGTACTTGGTTCAAAATACAATATAACAACAGCTACTAATGTACCTATAATTGTGCCAAGTGTTCTTTGAAATGCCCTTTGTATCGTAGATAAAGAAGACGTACCTAATAAGACTGAGCAACATGATACCGGAATCCAGTAAGCACGTTCAAATCCTATCCCAAATGCTATAATAACAGATACGAACAAGATAATACCATACTGCATAGATTGCATTAGAACTAAAGAGTTTTTAGAAAAATTTTCTTTAATTGTTTTAGAATACATAGGTTTATGATGAATAATTTTCTTATCTATTTGAAGCTCATTTTCATTTAACAAAGCTTCAGCATCATAGATAAGCTTAACTAGTTCATTAATATAAGGGTCATCCCCGTTATAATACTTAATATCATAATTTAAGTCTGATTTTCCTTCTAATCTTTCGCATATGTAATTAAGTGCGACACTTATTTCATTAGGTAAACTTTCATAACCTCTTGATGATAATTCTAAGCTTTCTGACCAAATTTCATCAGCTTTTTCTTTAAGTAACAATAAGCGATTATAATCTCTTTTATTATTCCAAAATGCTTTAGCAGTAGTTAAAGTTAGCGAGGCTTGATTGATTGTATTAAGTGTTTGACTTCTTGCTTTATTAAATCGTTCACCTTTAAAATTCTCCACTAAATAAGATAAGTTTTTATAAATATTTAGTACACTTTCAGTTTCAGGCTTTTTATGATTAAAAAATGCATCAACCATTACTACTAATGCACTCACTAAACCACCACATAAAACTAATGAACCTCGTAATAAGAAGTCTTCAGGGGCTATGGGCATAATAGAAGCTATACTATAAGTTAATATAAAGAATAACGATGATGGACCTGGAACTTGTAAAGATTTAAGAATAAAATGCGCACTCATGCCTATTAAACCTAATACAAAAGCATATAAGAAAGGCGTTGTAATAGTAATGCTCCCTAGCATTAAACAGATACTTAACATTATAGATACAGTAATAACCTTTCTTATTCTAGATGGGTATGAACCATTTATAATGTATATATGACTAAATGAGCCTAAAAGAGCCGTTAAACCTAAATCAAATCGACCGACAATAACACTCGTAGACAAGATGGTAAAAACAATTATAGCTTGCATAATTGCCTTTTTAATTGCTATATTTTGCATATTTACTTTGAACATCACTTCGAAATATTTCTTCATTTATAACAACTCCTATCTTTTAAGTTTTAAGTCAAAAAAAAGAGACCTAACAGGTCTCGAGTGCGGCTCATCGCATCCATTTTATAAATATTTGCCCGGCAACGTCCTACTCTCGCGGAACGTAAGCCCAACTACCATCGGCGCTAAAGAGCTTAACTTCTGTGTTCGGCATGGGAACAGGTGTGACCTCTTTGCTATCGTCACCAGACAAAATACTTGCTTGAGACAATCGTTTACATACTTCCTCATCACTGCTGGCTTCCGCATTCATTTACCGGAGTAAACTCATTTGTCATCCATTGTGATTCGTCGTCTATAAGCGTTTTCTCTTCGCAACGTTATGAGAATGTATTGCACATTCAAAACTAGATAGTAAGCAGATTTTACGGCTCAAAAACCGATTTTAAAAATTTGATTAAGTCTTCGATCGATTAGTATTCGTCAGCTACACACATTACTGCGCTTACACCCCGAACCTATTAACCTCATCATCTTTGAGGGATCTTATAACCGAAGTTGGGAAATCTCATCTTGAGGGGGGCTTCATGCTTAGATGCTTTCAGCACTTATCCCGTCCATACATAGCTACCCAGCTATGCCGTTGGCACGACAACTGGTACACCAGAGGTATGTCCATCCCGGTCCTCTCGTACTAAGGACAGCTCCTCTCAAATTTCCTACGCCCACGACGGATAGGGACCGAACTGTCTCACGACGTTCTGAACCCAGCTCGCGTACCGCTTTAATGGGCGAACAGCCCAACCCTTGGGACCGACTACAGCCCCAGGATGCGATGAGCCGACATCGAGGTGCCAAACCTCCCCGTCGATGTGAACTCTTGGGGGAGATAAGCCTGTTATCCCCGGGGTAGCTTTTATCCGTTGAGCGATGGCCCTTCCATGCGGAACCACCGGATCACTAAGTCCGTCTTTCGACCCTGCTCGACTTGTAAGTCTCGCAGTCAAGCTCCCTTGTGCCTTTACACTCTGCGAATGATTTCCAACCATTCTGAGGGAACCTTTGAGCGCCTCCGTTACTCTTTAGGAGGCGACCGCCCCAGTCAAACTGCCCGCCTGACACTGTCTCCCACCATGATCAAATGGTGCGGGTTAGAAAGTCAACACAGCCAGGGTAGTATCCCACCAGCGCCTCCACGTAAGCTAGCGCTCACGTTTCTAAGGCTCCTACCTATCCTGTACAAGCTGTGCCGAATTTCAATATCAGGCTACAGTAAAGCTCCACGGGGTCTTTCCGTCCTGTCGCGGGTAACCTGCATCTTCACAGGTACTATGATTTCACCGAGTCTCTCGTTGAGACAGTGCCCAAATCGTTACGCCTTTCGTGCGGGTCGGAACTTACCCGACAAGGAATTTCGCTACCTTAGGACCGTTATAGTTACGGCCGCCGTTTACTGGGGCTTCGATTCGTAGCTTCGCAGAAGCTAACCACTCCTCTTAACCTTCCAGCACCGGGCAGGCGTCAGCCCCTATACATCACCTTACGGTTTAGCAGAGACCTGTGTTTTTGATAAACAGTCGCTTGGGCCTATTCACTGCGGCTCTTCAAGGCTTGCACCTTAAAAAGCACCCCTTCTCCCGAAGTTACGGGGTCATTTTGCCGAGTTCCTTAACGAGAGTTCGCTCGCTCACCTTAGAATTCTCATCTTGACTACCTGTGTCGGTTTGCGGTACGGGCACCTATTTTCTAACTAGAGGCTTTTCTTGGCAGTGTGAAATCAACGACTCGTCGGATTCATGATCCAACTCCCCATCACAACTCAACCTTACGAGTGCCGGATTTGCCTAACACTCAGTCTTGTTGCTTGGACGTGCACTCCAACAGCACGCTTCGCCTATCCTACTGCGTCCCCCCATCGTTCAAACAATCATAGGTGGTACAGGAATATCTACCTGTTATCCATCGCCTACGCCTATCGGCCTCGGCTTAGGTCCCGACTAACCCAGAGCGGACGAGCCTTCCTCTGGAAACCTTAGTCAATCGGTGGATGGGATTCTCACCCATCTTTCGCTACTCACACCGGCATTCTCACTTCTAAACATTCCACATGTCCTTGCGATCATGCTTCAACACGTTTAGAACGCTCTCCTACCATTATCCTTACGGATAATCCACAGCTTCGGTAATATGTTTAGCCCCGGTACATTTTCGGCGCAGTGTCACTCGACTAGTGAGCTATTACGCACTCTTTAAATGATGGCTGCTTCTAAGCCAACATCCTAGTTGTCTGGGCAACGCCACATCCTTTTCCACTTAACATATATTTTGGGACCTTAGCTGGTGGTCTGGGCTGTTTCCCTCTCGACTATGGACCTTATCACCCATAGTCTGACTCCCAAGTTAAATTATTTGGCATTCGGAGTTTGTCTGAATTCGGTAACCCTAGAGGGGCCCCTCGTCCAAACAGTGCTCTACCTCCAATAATCATCACTTGAGGCTAGCCCTAAAGCTATTTCGGAGAGAACCAGCTATCTCCAAGTTCGATTGGAATTTCTCCGCTACCCACACCTCATCCGCTCACTTTTCAACGTAAGTCGGTTCGGTCCTCCATTCAGTGTTACCTGAACTTCAACCTGGACATGGGTAGATCACTTGGTTTCGGGTCTACGACCAGATACTCATTCGCCCTATTCAGACTCGCTTTCGCTACGGCTCCACATTTACTGCTTAACCTTGCATCAAATCGTAACTCGCCGGTTCATTCTACAAAAGGCACGCCATCACCCATTAACGGGCTCTGACTATTTGTAAGCACACGGTTTCAGGTTCTATTTCACTCCCCTTCCGGGGTGCTTTTCACCTTTCCCTCACGGTACTGGTTCACTATCGGTCACTAGAGAGTATTTAGCCTTGGGAGATGGTCCTCCCAGATTCCGACGGAATTACACGTGTTCCGCCGTACTCAGGATCCACTCAGGAGAGAAATAACTTTCGACTACAGGACCTTTACCTTCTATGGTTGGCTTTTCCAAAACCATTCGTCTAATTATTTCCTTTGTAACTCCGTATTGAGTGTCCTACAACCCCAATAGGCAAGCCTATTGGTTTGGGCTATTCCCGTTTCGCTCGCCGCTACTCAGGGAATCGAGTTTTCTTTCTCTTCCTCCGGGTACTAAGATGTTTCAGTTCTCCGGGTGTGCCTTCTCACATACTATGTATTCATATGTGGATAACATGACATAACTCATGCTGGGTTTCCCCATTCGGAAATCTCTGGATCAAAGCGTACTTACAGCTCCCCAAAGCATATCGTCGTTAGTAACGTCCTTCTTCGGCTTCTAGTGCCAAGGCATCCACCGTGCGCCCTTAATAACTTAATCATGTAAATCCTTAGTTAAGCACTGTGTATCGAAGATACAACCATGTTTAACTAACCTTTACCAGTTATTAATCTGTGATGTCGTCTAAAAAGACGACGCGCGATTATTAAGCTTGTTGAATTTCGTTAAAAATTCACTCGGTTTTTTGCTTGGTAAAATCTATTTGCTTACTTATCTAGTTTTCAATGTGCAAAAAAATGGTGGGCCTAAATGGACTCGAACCATCGACCTCACGCTTATCAGGCGTGCGCTCTAACCAGCTGAGCTATAGGCCCTATCTATTTTTGAATGTCAAATAAACATTCAAAACTGAATACAATATGTCTCCGTTATTCCATGACCTCATGGTCATTCCGTAATATCCTTAGAAAGGAGGTGATCCAGCCGCACCTTCCGATACGGCTACCTTGTTACGACTTCACCCCAATCATCTGTCCCACCTTCGACGGCTAGCTCCTAATAAAAGGTTACTCCACCGGCTTCGGGTGTTACAAACTCTCGTGGTGTGACGGGCGGTGTGTACAAGACCCGGGAACGTATTCACCGTAGCATGCTGATCTACGATTACTAGCGATTCCAGCTTCATGTAGTCGAGTTGCAGACTACAATCCGAACTGAGAATAATTTTATGGGATTTGCTTGACCTCGCGGGTTCGCTGCCCTTTGTATTATCCATTGTAGCACGTGTGTAGCCCAAATCATAAGGGGCATGATGATTTGACGTCATCCCCACCTTCCTCCGGTTTGTCACCGGCAGTCAACCTAGAGTGCCCAACTTAATGATGGCAACTAAGCTTAAGGGTTGCGCTCGTTGCGGGACTTAACCCAACATCTCACGACACGAGCTGACGACAACCATGCACCACCTGTCACTTTGTCCCCCGAAGGGGAAGACTCTATCTCTAGAGCGGTCAAAGGATGTCAAGATTTGGTAAGGTTCTTCGCGTTGCTTCGAATTAAACCACATGCTCCACCGCTTGTGCGGGTCCCCGTCAATTCCTTTGAGTTTCAACCTTGCGGTCGTACTCCCCAGGCGGAGTGCTTAATGCGTTAGCTGCAGCACTAAGGGGCGGAAACCCCCTAACACTTAGCACTCATCGTTTACGGCGTGGACTACCAGGGTATCTAATCCTGTTTGATCCCCACGCTTTCGCACATCAGCGTCAGTTACAGACCAGAGAGCCGCCTTCGCCACTGGTGTTCCTCCATATCTCTGCGCATTTCACCGCTACACATGGAATTCCACTCTCCTCTTCTGCACTCAAGTTCCCCAGTTTCCAATGACCCTCCACGGTTGAGCCGTGGGCTTTCACATCAGACTTAAGAAACCGCCTACGCGCGCTTTACGCCCAATAATTCCGGATAACGCTTGCCACCTACGTATTACCGCGGCTGCTGGCACGTAGTTAGCCGTGGCTTTCTGGTTAGGTACCGTCAAGACTTGTTCAGTTACTAACAAATTTGTTCTTCCCTAACAACAGAGTTTTACGATCCTAAGACCTTCATCACTCACGCGGCGTTGCTCCGTCAGGCTTTCGCCCATTGCGGAAGATTCCCTACTGCTGCCTCCCGTAGGAGTCTGGACCGTGTCTCAGTTCCAGTGTGGCCGATCACCCTCTCAGGTCGGCTACGTATCGTTGCCTTGGTAAGCCGTTACCTTACCAACTAGCTAATACGGCGCGGGTCCATCTATAAGTGACAGCCGAAACCGTCTTTCAACATTGAACCATGCGGTTCAATATATTATCCGGTATTAGCCCCGGTTTCCCGGAGTTATCCCAGTCTTATAGGTAGGTTACCCACGTGTTACTCACCCGTCCGCCGCTAACATCAGAGAAGCAAGCTTCTCATCTGTTCGCTCGACTTGCATGTATTAGGCACGCCGCCAGCGTTCATCCTGAGCCAGGATCAAACTCTCCATAAAAGAAGTAAGCTTGATTAGCTCTTGTTGATTGGTTAAGCCAATCACTCTTTGAAGTACTTTCAGTACTCAAATTATTGGAATTAACGTTGACATATTGTCATTCAGTTTTCAATGTTCATTTTGTATCACAAGAATTAATTATACTCTTATTAAAACCTTGTGTCAATAACTAATTCAACTTTTCCAAGAATTTATTCAAGAAAAAAAGACCCTAGGGTCAAAAATTGAATTTTGCCCGGCAACGTCCTACTCTCGCGGAACGTAAGCCCAACTACCATCGGCGCTAAAGAGCTTAACTTCTGTGTTCGGCATGGGAACAGGTGTGACCTCTTTGCTATCGTCACCAGACAAATAGTAAAAACTTATTAAGAATGTATTGCACATTCAAAACTAGATAGTAAGCAGATTTTACGGCTCAAAAACCGATTTTAAAAATTTGATTAAGTCTTCGATCGATTAGTATTCGTCAGCTACACACATTACTGCGCTTACACCCCGAACCTATTAACCTCATCATCTTTGAGGGATCTTATAACCGAAGTTGGGAAATCTCATCTTGAGGGGGGCTTCATGCTTAGATGCTTTCAGCACTTATCCCGTCCATACATAGCTACCCAGCTATGCCGTTGGCACGACAACTGGTACACCAGAGGTATGTCCATCCCGGTCCTCTCGTACTAAGGACAGCTCCTCTCAAATTTCCTACGCCCACGACGGATAGGGACCGAACTGTCTCACGACGTTCTGAACCCAGCTCGCGTACCGCTTTAATGGGCGAACAGCCCAACCCTTGGGACCGACTACAGCCCCAGGATGCGATGAGCCGACATCGAGGTGCCAAACCTCCCCGTCGATGTGAACTCTTGGGGGAGATAAGCCTGTTATCCCCGGGGTAGCTTTTATCCGTTGAGCGATGGCCCTTCCATGCGGAACCACCGGATCACTAAGTCCGTCTTTCGACCCTGCTCGACTTGTAAGTCTCGCAGTCAAGCTCCCTTGTGCCTTTACACTCTGCGAATGATTTCCAACCATTCTGAGGGAACCTTTGAGCGCCTCCGTTACTCTTTAGGAGGCGACCGCCCCAGTCAAACTGCCCGCCTGACACTGTCTCCCACCATGATCAAATGGTGCGGGTTAGAAAGTCAACACAGCCAGGGTAGTATCCCACCAGCGCCTCCACGTAAGCTAGCGCTCACGTTTCTAAGGCTCCTACCTATCCTGTACAAGCTGTGCCGAATTTCAATATCAGGCTACAGTAAAGCTCCACGGGGTCTTTCCGTCCTGTCGCGGGTAACCTGCATCTTCACAGGTACTATGATTTCACCGAGTCTCTCGTTGAGACAGTGCCCAAATCGTTACGCCTTTCGTGCGGGTCGGAACTTACCCGACAAGGAATTTCGCTACCTTAGGACCGTTATAGTTACGGCCGCCGTTTACTGGGGCTTCGATTCGTAGCTTCGCAGAAGCTAACCACTCCTCTTAACCTTCCAGCACCGGGCAGGCGTCAGCCCCTATACATCACCTTACGGTTTAGCAGAGACCTGTGTTTTTGATAAACAGTCGCTTGGGCCTATTCACTGCGGCTCTTCAAGGCTTGCACCTTAAAAAGCACCCCTTCTCCCGAAGTTACGGGGTCATTTTGCCGAGTTCCTTAACGAGAGTTCGCTCGCTCACCTTAGAATTCTCATCTTGACTACCTGTGTCGGTTTGCGGTACGGGCACCTATTTTCTAACTAGAGGCTTTTCTTGGCAGTGTGAAATCAACGACTCGTCGGATTCATGATCCAACTCCCCATCACAACTCAACCTTACGAGTGCCGGATTTGCCTAACACTCAGTCTTGTTGCTTGGACGTGCACTCCAACAGCACGCTTCGCCTATCCTACTGCGTCCCCCCATCGTTCAAACAATCATAGGTGGTACAGGAATATCTACCTGTTATCCATCGCCTACGCCTATCGGCCTCGGCTTAGGTCCCGACTAACCCAGAGCGGACGAGCCTTCCTCTGGAAACCTTAGTCAATCGGTGGATGGGATTCTCACCCATCTTTCGCTACTCACACCGGCATTCTCACTTCTAAACATTCCACATGTCCTTGCGATCATGCTTCAACACGTTTAGAACGCTCTCCTACCATTATCCTTACGGATAATCCACAGCTTCGGTAATATGTTTAGCCCCGGTACATTTTCGGCGCAGTGTCACTCGACTAGTGAGCTATTACGCACTCTTTAAATGATGGCTGCTTCTAAGCCAACATCCTAGTTGTCTGGGCAACGCCACATCCTTTTCCACTTAACATATATTTTGGGACCTTAGCTGGTGGTCTGGGCTGTTTCCCTTTCGACTATGGACCTTATCACCCATAGTCTGACTCCCAAGTTAAATTATTTGGCATTCGGAGTTTGTCTGAATTCGGTAACCCTAGAGGGGCCCCTCGTCCAAACAGTGCTCTACCTCCAATAATCATCACTTGAGGCTAGCCCTAAAGCTATTTCGGAGAGAACCAGCTATCTCCAAGTTCGATTGGAATTTCTCCGCTACCCACACCTCATCCGCTCACTTTTCAACGTAAGTCGGTTCGGTCCTCCATTCAGTGTTACCTGAACTTCAACCTGGACATGGGTAGATCACTTGGTTTCGGGTCTACGATCAGATACTCATTCGCCCTATTCAGACTCGCTTTCGCTACGGCTCCACATTTACTGCTTAACCTTGCATCAAATCGTAACTCGCCGGTTCATTCTACAAAAGGCACGCCATCACCCATTAACGGGCTCTGACTATTTGTAAGCACACGGTTTCAGGTTCTATTTCACTCCCCTTCCGGGGTGCTTTTCACCTTTCCCTCACGGTACTGGTTCACTATCGGTCACTAGAGAGTATTTAGCCTTGGGAGATGGTCCTCCCAGATTCCGACGGAATTACACGTGTTCCGCCGTACTCAGGATCCACTCAGGAGAGAAATAACTTTCGACTACAGGACCTTTACCTTCTATGGTTGGCTTTTCCAAAACCATTCGTCTAATTATTTCCTTTGTAACTCCGTATTGAGTGTCCTACAACCCCAATAGGCAAGCCTATTGGTTTGGGCTATTCCCGTTTCGCTCGCCGCTACTCAGGGAATCGAGTTTTCTTTCTCTTCCTCCGGGTACTAAGATGTTTCAGTTCTCCGGGTGTGCCTTCTCACATACTATGTATTCATATGTGGATAACATGACATAACTCATGCTGGGTTTCCCCATTCGGAAATCTCTGGATCAAAGCGTACTTACAGCTCCCCAAAGCATATCGTCGTTAGTAACGTCCTTCTTCGGCTTCTAGTGCCAAGGCATCCACCGTGCGCCCTTAATAACTTAATCATGTAAATCCTTAGTTAAGCACTGTGTATCGAAGATACAACCATGTTTAACTAACCTTTACCAGTTATTAATCTGTGATGTCGTCTAAAAAGACGACGCGCGATTATTAAGCTTGTTGAATTTCGTTAAAAATTCACTCGGTTTTTTGCTTGGTAAAATCTATTTGCTTACTTATCTAGTTTTCAATGTGCAATGTTGAATGTCAAATAAACATTCAAAACTGAATACAATATGTCTCCGTTATTCCATGACCTTATGGTCATTCCGTAATATCCTTAGAAAGGAGGTGATCCAGCCGCACCTTCCGATACGGCTACCTTGTTACGACTTCACCCCAATCATCTGTCCCACCTTCGACGGCTAGCTCCTAATAAAAGGTTACTCCACCGGCTTCGGGTGTTACAAACTCTCGTGGTGTGACGGGCGGTGTGTACAAGACCCGGGAACGTATTCACCGTAGCATGCTGATCTACGATTACTAGCGATTCCAGCTTCATGTAGTCGAGTTGCAGACTACAATCCGAACTGAGAATAATTTTATGGGATTTGCTTGACCTCGCGGGTTCGCTGCCCTTTGTATTATCCATTGTAGCACGTGTGTAGCCCAAATCATAAGGGGCATGATGATTTGACGTCATCCCCACCTTCCTCCGGTTTGTCACCGGCAGTCAACCTAGAGTGCCCAACTTAATGATGGCAACTAAGCTTAAGGGTTGCGCTCGTTGCGGGACTTAACCCAACATCTCACGACACGAGCTGACGACAACCATGCACCACCTGTCACTTTGTCCCCCGAAGGGGAAGACTCTATCTCTAGAGCGGTCAAAGGATGTCAAGATTTGGTAAGGTTCTTCGCGTTGCTTCGAATTAAACCACATGCTCCACCGCTTGTGCGGGTCCCCGTCAATTCCTTTGAGTTTCAACCTTGCGGTCGTACTCCCCAGGCGGAGTGCTTAATGCGTTAGCTGCAGCACTAAGGGGCGGAAACCCCCTAACACTTAGCACTCATCGTTTACGGCGTGGACTACCAGGGTATCTAATCCTGTTTGATCCCCACGCTTTCGCACATCAGCGTCAGTTACAGACCAGAGAGCCGCCTTCGCCACTGGTGTTCCTCCATATCTCTGCGCATTTCACCGCTACACATGGAATTCCACTCTCCTCTTCTGCACTCAAGTTCCCCAGTTTCCAATGACCCTCCACGGTTGAGCCGTGGGCTTTCACATCAGACTTAAGAAACCGCCTACGCGCGCTTTACGCCCAATAATTCCGGATAACGCTTGCCACCTACGTATTACCGCGGCTGCTGGCACGTAGTTAGCCGTGGCTTTCTGGTTAGGTACCGTCAAGACTTGTTCAGTTACTAACAAATTTGTTCTTCCCTAACAACAGAGTTTTACGATCCTAAGACCTTCATCACTCACGCGGCGTTGCTCCGTCAGGCTTTCGCCCATTGCGGAAGATTCCCTACTGCTGCCTCCCGTAGGAGTCTGGACCGTGTCTCAGTTCCAGTGTGGCCGATCACCCTCTCAGGTCGGCTACGTATCGTTGCCTTGGTAAGCCGTTACCTTACCAACTAGCTAATACGGCGCGGGTCCATCTATAAGTGACAGCCGAAACCGTCTTTCAACATTGAACCATGCGGTTCAATATATTATCCGGTATTAGCCCCGGTTTCCCGGAGTTATCCCAGTCTTATAGGTAGGTTACCCACGTGTTACTCACCCGTCCGCCGCTAACATCAGAGAAGCAAGCTTCTCATCTGTTCGCTCGACTTGCATGTATTAGGCACGCCGCCAGCGTTCATCCTGAGCCAGGATCAAACTCTCCATAAAAGAAGTAAGCTTGATTAGCTCTTGTTGATTGGTTAAGCCAATCACTCTTTGAAGTACTTTCAGTACTCAATTATTGGAATTAACGTTGACATATTGTCATTCAGTTTTCAATGTTCATTATCTATTTTATAAATGGTGGAGACTAGCGGGATCGAACCGCTGACCTCCTGCGTGCAAAGCAGGCGCTCTCCCATCTGAGCTAAGCCCCCAAAATATTTAATAGAAGTCGGGAAGACAGGATTCGAACCTGCGACCCCTTGGTCCCAAACCAAGTGCTCTACCAAGCTGAGCTACTTCCCGTTATTAATAATGGCGCGCCCGAGAGGAGTCGAACCCCTAGCCTCTTGATCCGTAGTCAAACGCTCTATCCAATTGAGCTACGGGCGCTAAAAATGGTGCCGAGGACCGGAATCGAACCGGTACGATAATCACTTATCGCAGGATTTTAAGTCCTGTGCGTCTGCCAGTTCCGCCACCCCGGCAAGAAAAAATAAAAATGGAGCGGAAGACGGGATTCGAACCCGCGACCCCAACCTTGGCAAGGTTGTATTCTACCGCTGAACTACTTCCGCTAAATCATTATTTTTACAATATTATTAATGGTGAGCCATAGAGGATTCGAACCTCTGACCCTCTGATTAAAAGTCAGATGCTCTACCAACTGAGCTAATGGCTCTAAAACATGGTGCCGGCCAGAGGACTTGAACCCCCAACCTACTGATTACAAGTCAGTTGCTCTACCAGTTGAGCTAGGCCGGCTAAATGGTGGAGAATGACGGGTTCGAACCGCCGACCCTCTGCTTGTAAGGCAGATGCTCTCCCAGCTGAGCTAATTCTCCAATTAACAATACTGCCCGGCAGCGTCCTACTCTCGCGGAACGTAAGTCCAACTACCATCGGCGCTAAAGAGCTTAACTTCTGTGTTCGGCATGGGAACAGGTGTGACCTCTTTGCTATCGCCACCAGACAATGTTGTTTCGTTTTTGTCTTACTTTATATATTATATAGAGTTAGTTTATGTTTTTCAATAGTAAATTTTACACCTTGTTAACTTTCTTTACAAAGTTTTCGAATTCACGTCCGCTTGTTTTCAGCGACCTTTATATAATACCCAATTTATATTCTTTCGTCAATGCTTTTTATGAAAAAAGTTGTTTTTTTAATAAGAAAACGTTTTAACGCTTTATTTATGTCATTTAATACCAAAAATAAAGGCAATAACCTTATTATTAAAGGTTATTGCCGAACATAAAATTATTTTTGTCTCATATATGGGAATAATAGTACATCTCTTATTGATGCTGAATTTGTTAATAGCATAACTAAACGGTCAATACCAATACCTAATCCACCTGTCGGAGGCATACCATATTCTAATGCTTCGATGAAATCTTCATCCATTTCATGTGCTTCATCATTACCTTGATCTTTTTCTTTCACTTGCGCTTCAAATCTTTCACGTTGATCGATTGGATCATTTAATTCTGTAAATGCATTAGCGTGTTCTCTACCAACTATAAATAGTTCGAAGCGATCAGTAAATCGTGGATCTTCTGGATTTTTCTTAGCTAATGGTGATATTTCAATTGGATGTCCATAAATAAACGTAGGTTGAATTAATTCTTCTTCTACTTTTTGTTCGAAGAATTCATTTAAGATATGACCATATGTCATACGATCTTCTACTTCTATATTATGTTGTTTTGCTAATTCATGTGCCTCTTCATCAGTTTTAACTTCATAGAAGTCTACTCCTGTATATTCTTTGACAGCATCTACCATGTGCCATCTCTTCCATTTTGAAGCTAGATCGATTGTTTCTTCTCCATATTGAATTGTAGCAGAACCAAGTACTTTTTCAGCTATTGAAGCGACCATTGCTTCAGTTAAATCCATAATATCATTATAGTCTGCATAAGCTTCATATAACTCTATCATAGTGAACTCAGGGTTATGTCTCGTTGACACACCTTCATTACGGAATACTCTTCCGATTTCATATACTTTTTCTAAACCACCAACAATAAGTCGTTTTAAGTGCAATTCAATTGCTATTCTCATGTATAAAGTAGCATCTAAAGCATTATGATGTGTAACGAACGGACGTGCTGAAGCACCTCCTGCTATTTGATGCATCATTGGTGTTTCAACTTCTAAGAAACCTTTTTGGTTCAAGTAATTTCTCATCTCTTGAATAATTTGGCTACGTGTAATGAATGTTTTTGTTGATTCTTCACTTGTAATTAAGTCTAAATAACGTTGACGATAGCGTTGTTCAATGTCTTGTAAACCATGATATTTATCTGGTAAAGGTCTTAAAGACTTAGTTAATACTACGAATTCTTTCGCTTTAACAGATAATTCACCAGTATTCGTCTTGAACATAACACCTTTAATTCCAACTATGTCTCCTAAATCAGCATGTTTCCAAATTTCAAATTGTTCTTCACCGACTTGGTCTTTACGAACATAAATTTGAATTTGTCCTGTTATATCTTTAACATGAGCAAATCCTGCTTTACCTTTACCTCTTTTAGTCATCAAACGTCCAGCTATAGCAACTGAAGACTCTTCTTCTTTTTCTTGAAGTTCTTCTTTTGTAAATTCGTCCCATTCTTTATGTAAAGTAACAGAATCTCCGCTTCTTACAAATTTCTGCCCGAATGGATCAATACCTAAATCTCTTAATTCTTGTAGTTTTTCTCTTCGAACCAACATTTGGTCATTCATTTCTTCTGACATGATCTTCCACTCCTTAATTAAATTGCACTTATTTCTTGTTATTGCTCTTCAACAAATTGTTCAAGAATACTTACTAACTCATCTCTTGTATTTGTTTGATTTATAACTTTTCTAACTCTACCTCTTACATCTTTTAAGTACCATGAAGCATGTTTTTTCATTTCCTATTTCCCACATGGTCTAACCTCTTTCTTTATTATACTTTACTACTTGTTCGTCGTTTGGCAATAGCTCCCAAATATATTTTTTGGATATTGGTTCAACAACATTTGAGGCGATATCATTAAGTGGTACCATCACAAATGCTCTTTCTGTCATTCTTGGGTGTGGCACTTCTAAGTCTGGTGATTGAATAACGGATTGATCATATAATAATATATCAATATCAATGGTACGTGGTCCCCATCGTTCATTTCTAACACGATGTAATTGTTGCTCAACCATCATACATACTTTCAACAAGTCTAATGCTTCTAATTCAGTTGAGATTTCGATACACATATTCAAAAAATCAGGTTGTTCTGTGTATCCTACCGGTTTTGTTTCATATATTGGAGATACTTGCGTTACTTTGATACCTTCTTCTGAATTTAAAAATGTAACAGCTTGTTCTAATTGAAGTTCCCTCTCTCCTATATTACTTCCTAAACCTAAATATGCGGTATGCATTTATCTCTTCCTCACGATCTCAATACCAACACCATTATAATGTCCCGGAATTGGCGGATTATTTTTCGTAATCTTTACTTTAGTTTCCAATACTCGATTATAGTGCGAAAATAATTGTTTTGCAATACGTTCTGCGAGATGTTCAATTAATTGTACTGGTTCCCCTTCCATTATTTCTTTAACAATCTCGAATACTTCACCGTAGTTTACAGTCTTTTCTAAATCATCTGTTTCTCCAGCTTCAGATAAATCTAATTTCAATTCTAAATCTACTAAAAATATCTGCCCTAATTCGTTTTCAGCTTTAAATGCTCCATGATATCCATAAAAAGACATGCCATCTAGTATAATTTTATCCATATTTTATATCCCTTTCAAAGCATCAATAGTTTGCGCAACTCTTTTATTCATTTTTACGTTGTGTACGCGTACAGCATGAATACCTTTTTCAATTCCAAAAGCTGTCGTTGCTGCAGTTGCTTCATCACGCTCTTTCACATCTATATTTCCACCTAGTAAATCATTGATGAGACGTTTTCTACTTGTAGCCAGCATCACTTTATAACCTGTTGCTACTAATTCATCTAACCTCGACATTACTATACGTTCTTCTTCTCTTGATTTAGCAAATCCAATACCAGGATCTAACCAAATATTTTTTTCGGGTATTCCTGCTATTTCTGCTTGATTTGCTTGTTTCAATAAAGATAATAGCAATTCATCCATCACTGGCATTTCTCGGTTGCCGTCCCCATTATGCATTAAAATAATTTCGGCATCATATTTCGCAACAACATTAAATATTTCAGGATCATATAACCCAGCCCATTGATCGTTAATCATCGTTACACCACGTTTTAACGATTCTTCTGCAACTTGGCTTCTAAACGTGTCTACCGATAATTGAACATCTAAATCATTTAATGCTTCTATTACAGGTATAACTCTATTCAATTCTTCTTCTAACGTTACTTTAGTATATCCAGGACGTGTTGAAACACCGCCAATATCTATAATATCTGCACCTTCACTTATTAATTGTTCAGCATGTGCTCTAGCATTTTCAACACTATTATAAGAACCACCATCAGAAAAAGAATCTGGCGTCACATTTAAAATACCCATAACTTTCGTATTTTTCACAATAGAAAACCTACCTTTTACATAGATAAACTTATTATAACAAATTTAAAAAATCACGCCTAAATGAAATAACTTATTTAAGTTATTTATTCTAGACGTGATTCGTAATTAAAAGTTAATACATTATAAAATTATAAATGATTAGTCTTCAAAAGCATATAATGGTGTAGATAGGTAACGTTCACCGTTACTTGGTAATACTGTAACAACTGTTTTACCTTCACCTAATTCTTTTGCTTTTTTCAATGCAGCTTTTATAGCAGCACCAGATGAAATACCGCCAAGAATCCCTTCTTCTTTAGCAACTCTTCTAGACATTTCCATCGCTTCTTCATTTCCTACTTTAATAACATCATCATAAACTTTTGTATCTAAAGTGTCTGGGACAAATCCTGCACCTAAACCTTGTAGTTTATGTGGTCCTGGATTTCCGCCACTTAATATAGCAGAATCTTCAGGCTCAATAGCTACGATTTGGATGTTAGGGTATTTTTCTTTAAGCACTTTACCTGCACCAGTTAATGTTCCGCCTGTACCGACACCAGCTAAGAAAGCATCTATTTCTGTACCTTCGAATTGTTCAACTAATTCTGGACCAGTTGTTAATTCATGAACTTTAGGGTTTGCTGGGTTTTCGAATTGTTGTGGTTCAAAATAGCCTTTTTCTTCTTTGAGTTCTTTTGCTTTTTTGATTGCACCTTTCATTCCTTCAGCTCCAGGTGTCAATACTAATTCGGCACCATAAGCTTTTAATAGCGCACGACGTTCACTACTCATTGTGTCCGGCATAACAAATACTGCTTTGTAACCTTTTGCAGCTGCTACCATTGCTAGACCGATACCAGTATTACCAGATGTAGGCTCTATAATAGTATCGCCCGGTTTAATTTTACCTTCTTTTTCAGCAGCTTCTAACATCGCTAAAGCGATTCTATCTTTAACTGAACTACCCGGGTTTTGATATTCTAATTTTACATAAACATCTGCCGAACCATCTTCCACTACTCTATTTAATTTAACAACAGGTGTATCTCCAATTAATTCAACAATATTATTTACTCTCTTAGCCATTTATAATTCACTCCTAGTCAGTATTTTCAATTTCATATCTTAGTTTCTTTATCGGATATACTTATTATAACAAAATACGCCTTAAAGTGAAAGTATTTACTAAATTACTTTTTACATTTATTTTTTAAGTGACATTAAATCTTCTTCTGTAAAATTATATTTCGTTCTACAGAAATGGCATTCTACTTCAGCTCCATGATCTTCTTCTATCATTGAGTCGATTTCTGCCTCTCCTAAACCTTTAATTGCATTTAAGAATTTTTCTCTTGAACAATTACATTTGAACTCTACTTCCATGTTATCAATTATTCTTGTGTTTTCTTTTCCTAACACCGTTTCAATTAATTCTTCTGGTGAAAGGCCTCTATCTATCAATTTAGAAACAGGTTCCATTTGATTAATTTTTTCTTCAATCGCTTCAATCGTTTCTTCAGAAGCACCTGGCATAAGCTGAATAACAAACCCGCCTGCTGCTTTAATAGAATTATCTGGGTTTACCAGTACACCTAGTCCAACAGCTGATGGAACTTGTTCACTCGTAACAAAATAATAAGTAAAGTCTTCGCCAAGTTCTCCCGAAACAATCGGTGTAGAACCTGTGAAATAGTCTTTTAGCCCAATATCTTTTACGACGCTTAGCATACCATCTGTACCTACTGCACGTCTTACGTCCAATTTACCTTGATCATTTAACGGGAAATGAGTTTGAGGATTTTGAACATAACCTCTAACTTCACCTTTAGCATTAGCATCTACCATAATTTTACCTATAGGTCCGCCCCCGTCGATAGTAATCGTTAATTTCTCTTCATTTTTTAACATTGAACCCATTATCACACCTGCTGTCATCGATCTTCCCAATGCAGCAGAAGCAGTTGGCCATGTGTAATGTCTCGTTTGAGCTTCTTGAATTGTATTTGTAGTCTGTACAGCAAAAGCACGTACTTCATCATTAAATGCCAATGCTCTTACTAAATAATCTTTTGTCATAAATATACTCCTTCTTTAAAAAAAGCCCCTCTCAATCAAACTATTGAAAGGGACTTGTATAAATTTATTCTTTACGATCTGTAGGTTTATTGTCACCTAAATCATCGATATTTGGTTCTTCTTTATGTGCTGGCTCATCATTAGATTTTTCTTCATCAGATTCTTGTTCATCTTTCGAATTATGAGATTCTTCTTTTTTAACCTCTTCGTAAGATTTACCAATTTTGTCATCTTCGACATCTAATGTGCCTTCTTGTTGTGTTAAGTCACCTTCATATTTATCTTCGTCAGGTTCATTGTCTTCTTCTAAGTGAGAATCATCGTATTTAACTTCTGGTAATTTTCCTTCGTTAAATAATGAGTGGATTTGTTCAGCGACTAACGTTTCTTCAACAAGTAATGTTTTAGCAATTAACTCTAATTGAGATTTATGCTCTGTAAGAATTTGTTTACAACGTTCATATTGTTCTTTAATAATACGTTGTACTTCTGAATCAATTTCATAAGCAATTTGATCTGAATAATTTGGTTCAGACTGCATATCTTTACCTAAGAATACTTGTCCACTGTCTGAGCTACCGAATTGTAACGGACCTAATTTCTTACTCATACCGTATTCCGTAACCATCTTACGTGCAATACTAGTAGCACGTTGGAAGTCGTTATGTGCACCAGTTGATGCCTCACCAAAGTTAATCTCTTCAGAAACACGACCACCTAATAGTCCAACTATTTTATCTAATAGTTCTGGTTCAGTCATGAAGTAACGATCTTCTTTAGGTAACATCATTGCATATCCACCAGCTTGTCCGCGAGGAACGATTGTTACTTTATGAACCATTTCAGCTTCATCTAATACACAACCGATAATTGTATGTCCCGCTTCATGGAAAGCCACAATATTTTTTTCTTTTTCGGAAATAACACGTGACTTCTTGGCTGGTCCAGCGATAACTCTGTCTGTAGCTTCTTCTATATCTCGCATATCAATTTTAGTTTTATTTGTACGAGCAGCAACTAATGATGCTTCATTTAATAAGTTTTCTAAATCTGCACCTGAGAATCCTGGTGTTCTTTGTGAAATTGCTTTTAGGTCTACTGTTTCATCTAAAGGTTTATTACGTGCATGTACTTTAAGTACTGCTTCACGACCTCTAACATCTGGACGACCAACTTGAATTTGTCTATCAAAACGTCCAGGACGTAATAATGCTGGGTCAAGAATATCAGGACGGTTAGTAGCTGCAATCATAATGATACCTTCGTTTTCACCGAAGCCATCCATTTCAACTAATAATTGGTTCAGTGTTTGTTCACGTTCATCGTGTCCACCGCCAACACCTGCGCCACGTTGACGACCTACAGCGTCAATTTCATCAATAAAGATGATACATGGAGCATTTTTCTTAGCATTTTCGAATAAGTCACGAACACGGCTTGCACCGACACCAACGAACATCTCAACGAAGTCAGAACCACTTATTGAGAAGAACGGTGTTCCAGCTTCACCTGCAACAGCTCTTGCAAGTAAAGTTTTACCTGTTCCTGGAGGACCAACTAGTAAAACACCTTTAGGTATTCGTGCGCCCATTTTCTTGAATTTACGATTATCTTTAAGGAAATCTACAATTTCCACTAATTCTTGTTTCTCTTCGTCAGCACCTGCTACATCAGAGAATCTAACGCGTTTTTTCTGGTCGTCATAAAGTTTGGCTTTTGATTTACCAAAGTTCATAACGCGGCCGCCACCGCCACCGCCGCCTTGCATTTGGCTTAAGAAGAATATAAATAAAAATGCAATAATTAAAACAGGGATGAGTGTCGTTAACACACTTACGAACACACTTTGTTTTTCTTCTTCTTTGACATTGAATTTCAAGTCACTTTGCTTATCGGCTGTTTCTGTAATTTTTTTCAGATCATCTTGGTTGTTAAATAGGATTGAAGATGTATATTTTTCATCTTTACCTTTTTTTAGTTCACCGCTAACCATATAAACATTTTGTTCTGGTTGAATAGTTAACGTTTTTAAATCGCCTTTTTCTAACTTCGTCATAAACTCATTATATGTAAGTTGTTTTGGTGATTGTCCGTTGCCATTAATGAACTGGAACACACCAAATAGGACGATAGCTAAAAGCGCAATCATTAATATATTTCGAAAAGCTTTTTGCATTCAATTTGTCCTCCTACTCAATTAATAAAACTAACAAAAATTTTACCACATTTATAATTTCACACGCTAGTAATTAACCTTACTTAACTAATCATTCATAGATTTCAGGTTTTAACGTTCCAATATACGGTAAATTACGATATTTCTCAGCAAAATCTAATCCATAACCCACTACGAATTCATCTGGAATTTTTTCGCCGACGTATTTAGCTTCAATATCCACTTTACGCTTCATTGGCTTGTCTAATAGTGTCACAATTTCAATAGAATTAACATTTCTGTATTTCAATAAATCAACTATTGAATTTAAAGTTGTACCCGTTTCTAAAATATCTTCGATGATAATCACATCTCTATTTTCAACTGATGTACTTAAGTCTTTTAAAATTTTAACTTCTCCAGTTGATTCTGTTCCACCATGATAGCTTGACACATCCATGAAATCTATTTCTAAATGCGTATCAATATTTTTGATTAAATCTGTCATGAACATAATGGACCCTTTAAGGATTCCTATACAAATAGGTGTTTTTCCATTATAATCTTCTGTGATTTGCTTTCCTAGTGTTTTGCATCTTTCTTGAATTTCATCTGCAGATAAAACAACAGACTTAATCGAATCTTTCATTAAAAGTCATCTCCAATATAAGTGATAGTTAATACATTTTTAAAGTTAGAATCAATCCAAATATCCCCTATTGCTACAATATCATCCTCGTTAACAATAATCGGACAGTAATCACGTTTATGTATATCCATCTTGTTGTCTATCATGATTCTATTTACTTTTTTGTGTTGTTTATTTCCCCGGTTATAATACTGAATACGATCTCCTGGCTCTCTTGTCCTTACAAATAAAGGAGACGATAATCGTTTAGCTTCAATCACCCAATTCCCAAATATAAATTGCTCATCATTATCAATATATATAGAATTTACATTGAACTCAATATCTTTACATAGTAATAATTTATCATATGCTACAATAAACTGCCAATCATCAGATACTGGAATAACGGATTGTTTTTTTTGATTATGAAATATGTCGAGCCATTCTTGATAAGCCTTCATACTAAATTGACGTTGAACATACTTTCCTAACAAATTATCGAGAATCTGAATTTTTATAAGTGGGTTTAAATCATTAAATTTATGACGGTCTATTACTATTTTAGATCCTTGAACAACCTCATTGTTTATAAACATTTGTGCTTGTTGATTTACTAAATCCCGAGCATCATCCATCCATTGGTTCAATGTAACTAAATGAGAAGTTGATAATTCATCTCGTTCATCAACTATAGGTAAAATATTATTGCGAATATAATTCCTTGTATATTTAGTGTCTTGGTTAGATTGATCTTCAAAATAAGTAAATTGAGTTTCATGTTGATATTGTCTTAATTCTGATTTGGATATATTTAAAAAAGGACGTATGATTTTATAACCATTTCTAGTTTGGTTTTTAGAAATACCAAGTGAAGATCGACCGATTCTACCTGAAAACAGTCGGTATGCTATGGTTTCTTTTTGGTCGTCTAGATGATGTGCTGTTAATAAAATCGTACTATTGGTTTCTTTCATTATTTGATCAAACCATTCATATCTTATGTTTCTAGATACATCTTGAATACTTTTATTTTGTTGCACTACATCAGACAAGTCTAATGTTTTAATATATATTTCAATATTATGTTCTTCACAAAATTCTTCAATAAATTTCGCTTCATCTTGCGACTCTTTTCTTAAGCCATGATTTACATGTAAGCAAATCAATTTTTGGTAAGTGTGTTTGTACGTCGTATTTAGTAAATGTAATAACGACATACTATCTATCCCAGTTGAAACAGCCAATGCTAAATTATCATCATGTTCCCAAGTTATCTCGAGCATTGTTACACACCTCAATCTATAAATTCAATTGATTATCTCAAAATAAAAAGAGGCTCAAGTTATTAGCCTCTTTTAGTTATAATCAATTATCGTCTTGCACCTTTACCGCCACGACGTGATTCAGTTTGTCTCTTAATAGACGTTAACTTATCCTCACTATCTTTTAAAAAGTTTGATAATTTTTTCTCAAAGTCTTCAGGCTTTGCTTCTTTCTTTGGCGCTTGACGTTTCGGACGTTCTTTAGCTTTTTTAATAGATAAGCTAATTTTGCCGTCATCCGCTACTGTTAATACTTTAACTTCTACTTCATCGCCTACAGATAAATGGTCATTAACATTTTCTACGTAGTTATCAGCGACTTCACTGATGTGCACAAGGCCACTTTTCCCTTCAGGTAATTCAACAAACGCACCAAAATTTTTAATACCTGTAACTTTCCCTTTGACTTTATTGCCTACTTCAATTGACATATTATTACTGTATCCTCCTGATATAATTTCACTTTAACCTTATTATATGCTTCTATACAAAATTATACAACGTCATATATAGATTATTTGTCTTTTTCTGAATCTTTTTTGTCTTCTGGTAATTTAAATATAATTTCACCGTCATTACTAAGGAAATATTCGCTTCTTGCTAATTTTTCAATATATTCTTTATTATTTAAACGTTTTATTTGTTCTTTCAACTCTATTTCTTGATCCTGTAATTTTTCATAAGTTACAGCTTTTTCTTTACGTTCTTGCACTAACTCTTCATTACGATTTTTTTGCAAAAACAACATAATAATCATGATGATAATGATAAGTAGCAAAATTCCACCAAACAAGGTTAATCTTTTTCGTACCACTTGGCGCGTTTTATTAACAGTTTTCTTTTTTTTGTTTTGTGACTGTGTAAATTCATTATCTAAATTTTTAATTTTTTGCGCCATAAGAATACCTCCTTATTTATATAGATTCTTGTATTTTCTCTTCTTTGACAACTTCAAACATTGTTTTTGCATTCTCTTTATTAGCATGCTCAGAAAGCCCTGTTACTTTCACTACAATAATACGATTACCTAATTTAAGTTCTAATTCATCATCTACATTAACATTTGTGCCAGCTTTAGCAGTTTGTCCATTTATTTTAACTCTGCCTTGGTCACTTACTTCTTTAGCTAATGTTCGACGTTTAATCAAACGCGATACTTTTAAGTATTTATCTAATCTCAAAGTTTCAAATCCCCTCTATTAATTAATGCTTTAAGTTCTTTTTCATTTAAACTGTCTAATTTGGTTTTATCATACAACTTCAAAAAGTAATCAGCAAATATTTTTTCCAATTTTTCACGTTTTACTTTTCCTTCTTTTTGTTTTTCTTTTTGCCAAATTTCATGTAGATCATCTAAGCTATCTGCTTTTTCTTCTCCAAACACATGAGGATGTCTTCTGACCATTTTACTCGTTAAAACACCAACTACTTCTCTAATATCAAAGTATCCTTCTTTCTTCCCAATAGCAGAATGCAGCATGACTTGTAATAAAACATCGCCTAATTCCTCTATCATATGGTCTATATCATCTTCATCGATTGCTTCAATTAATTCAAATGCTTCTTCAATTATATAACGTTTTAACGTTTCATGAGTCTGCACTTTATCCCATGGACATCCATCTTCAGATACAAGTGTGTCTATTGTTTTTTCCAAATACTGAAAATCATTATACATTTCATTATCGTCCGTTATCTTAGGTACAAACAAACTTGTTAAATTAGATAGTGATGCGTGGTGGTCCATTTCATATAATGGACACGTAATAACATCAGCTTCTCCCAATCTTGCATTTGTAACTAAACTAACTATATGTTCGTCTGGATAACGTTCCATTAAAGTGACTTTAACATCAGATGCTACCATTTGATCATAAACTTGTGTAATAATCGTGTTTGTTCTTATATTTAACATCTTTTCTTCTAGGTTCGTACCATCTAATAATGTTAAACCATCGTTTGGATCTATTTTAATCGCTCTAAACATATCATCAAGAAAACTTTTACCACCTAAAATTTTTACTTGAGCATCTGTTTCTAATAGAAATTGAGTCGTCGTTTCTGCCACCATCGGGTCTCCAGGAACTGCATAAATAACCTCTTCATTTCGAGACTTATCGATTAACGTATCTACAATTTCATTATATACATCTATAAAATGATCATGCTTTTCATAAATATAATCGAAGCTTTCCCAATTCACTTCTTTTAATTCATTCACGACAGGGTGTTCTATTGTTCTTGCATATACTTTATCAGCTGATTGTAAAGTTCTATATATGCCCAATGGCAGTTCTTCAAGACTATAGTTTCCTAAACCAACGACTGTAATTTGTTGAGACATTGTTTTACTTCTCCTTCATCAATTTATCCATTAAAGGTAAATGTTGACACTCTTCTCTTTTTAATATTTTCAATTTAATTATACCTAATAACACAATAATAACTCCAACAATACCCGCTAAAACGAGGACTAACAAACTTGATAGTCTTGATTGAGTAGGAATACTTAGCACTATTTGTACTAATCCAGACATTATAGTTAGCGTGAAGATTACTTTAGCAATAAATAATCCCATGTTTTGAAATCGATATAATTTCATGACGATGATATGCAATGTTAATGCATAAATACCCAAAGATATTACAGTAGCCAAACTGGCCCCAAATATTCCAAATCGCATCACAAATACATAGTTTCCTATGCTTTTAAATAGTAATCCTATTATAAGTGCAATGAGTAATACTGACCGTCTAGCTTTAACTTGTAATAACGCTGTATACATAATAATAAATGTGACAAATACAACTGAAAGCATAAATACACTTAATGTGCCTACTAATTCGTTCGTCTTAAAGAATACCGTATTTAGTAAAGGCAAGAGATTTATTAAACCTATTGCTGCAGCCATACTGAAAAGTACTGTTATTTTGAGTGACGTGTTAGCATATTCATTAACTAAATGATGATTTTTCTTCTGTAACTCTTCCGTAAGGAGTGGAATGAGTACAAAACTAAATGTAGTCGTAATAATCAGCCCCATTTGAATGAGCGAAGCCCCTCTATCAAATATACCTTTCACTTTTATGCTTTCCTGAAATGTATAGCCAGTATCTTGTAGTAAATGGATTAATGTAAATGAATCCACTAATTGCCACAATATAAGAATCAAATAAGATATGGCATATAATACAGTCATAATAATGACATCTTTTAAATCATTAAAATTTATTTCCCAGGAAAAATGAATGTTTGGCTTTCTTTTCAAATAAAAATATAAAACAATGCTAAAAAGCCCAATAACTGAACCACTTATTGCAATTGTTCCAGCTTGGTAAATTGAAACATCCATGTACATAAATACAGAAATAGCAATAAATATTACAATCACTCTTAATACTTGATCAATTACTTGTGATATCGCAATAGTATTCATTTGGTGTTTCATTTGATAATATCCTCGTACCATCGAAATAAACACGAGTGGTATTAAGGCAATACTAGCCATGCGAATCATAGGTGTTAGTTGTACGTCACCCATCCAACTACTTATAGTAGGTGCAAAAATTAACACCCCTATACTGATGGTTAGACAAATACTTTGTAACCACCAAAATAATGCTGAAATAGTAGTTTGAGGTCGTTTAATCATCCAACTGCTCATTACGCTAGGTAAAGCATTTAAACTTACTACACTCACAATCGCGACTAATGGGTAAACTTGTTGATAAGCATATAAACCTTCATCGCCTAATATATTTTGATAAGGTACTCTATAAATTGCACTTAATGACTTAACGATTACCATAGTAATAGTTAAGAGTAACACACTATTAAAAATCGGTTTAGATTGCGTCATCATCCACCAAACTCTCATTAATAACTTCTGTTAAGAACTTCAAATCATCAAGCCACTGTTTTGTTTTTTGTAACTTAAACACCATTTGATTATCCGCAACAGCTATTCTAAGCTTTCTACCTAGTGGTTCTGTAACTTTAAATAATACGTCACCTTTCAAGTGGTTTGTTGTATATTCTGAGGTTGTTAATTGAATTGTATTTCCTGTTTCTTTAATCTCGGTAATTCCAAATAAAATACCATTTAATCTAATTCTTACAACATCTAGTAATCGTTCCACTTCTACAGGATATTCACCAAAGCGATCAATTAGTTCATCTTGCAAGTCTTCTAACTGGGAAACAGTAGTAATACTTCTCATCTTTTTATACATTTCAATTTTTGCTTGTTCATTTTTGATATATTCTGCAGGTATATAAGCGTCAACTTTAACATCAACTTCTAATTGTGGTCCTTCTGATTCAGGCTCTATACCACGTTTAACATTGACCGCTTCTTCTAACATTTGAGAATATAAGTCATAACCAACAGAATCTATAAATCCTGATTGCTGACTTCCTAACAGGTTACCTGCACCTCTTATATTCAAGTCTCTCATTGCAATTTTAAACCCGCTACCTAATTCTGTAAATTCTTTAATTGCTTGTAACCTTTGTTCAGCAACTTCTGTCAGTACTTTATTTTGTTCGTGTAAGAAGTAAGCATAACCTATTCTACTAGAACGTCCAACGCGCCCTCTTAATTGATAAAGTTGGCTTAACCCAAATCGATTCGCATCTTCAATAATCAAAGTGTTAGCGTTAGGAACATCTACGCCCGTCTCTATAATTGTCGTAGTTACTAAAATATCATATTCACCGTCAACAAAATTAAGCATAGTCTCTTCTAACTCACGTTCCGTCATTTGACCATGAGCTACACCTATTCTTGCATTAGGCATAAGCATCGATAACTGCTCACTCTTTTGGTAAATCGATTGAACCCTATTATATAAATAGAATGCCTGTCCACCTCGAGACAACTCTCTTTCTAATGCCTCTTTTACAAAATTCATATTCTGTTCTAATACATAAGTTTGTACTGGGAATCTATTCTCAGGTGGCGTCTCTATAACAGATAAATCTCTTACACCTAACAAGCTCATATGAAGGGTTCTTGGTATTGGTGTAGCTGTTAGTGTTAATACATCAACATTAGTTTTTAATGCCTTAATTCTTTCTTTATGTTTAACACCAAATCGTTGTTCCTCATCGACAATTAATAAACCTAAATCTTTATATTCTACATCTTTACTTAGTAATTTATGAGTACCAACTACGATGTCTACAAAACCTTTTTTAATACCTTCTTTTGTTTCTTTTACTTGTTTAGGCGTTCTAAAACGACTCATCATTTGAATTTCGACAGGATATTCTTGCATTCTCTCTCTAAAAGTTTCAAAGTGTTGTTGAGCCAAGATAGTTGTAGGTACTAAGACTGCTACTTGTTTACCTTCTAACACAGCTTTGAAAGCTGCTCTAATCGCAACTTCAGTTTTACCGTAACCAACATCTCCACAAAGTAAGCGGTCCATAGGTCTAAGTTTTTCCATATCACCTTTGATTTCTTCTAATGAAGTAATTTGATCTGGTGTTGGTTCATAAGGAAAGTCCATTTCAAATGTCATTTGTTCTTCAGAATCAGGTCCATATTGATAGCCTTCCACTTGCTCACGTTCTTGATAAAGTTTTAATAATTCATCAGCAATATCTTCAACATTTTTTTGAACTTTAGCCTTTGTTTTTTTCCATTCTGTTCCGCCTAATTTATTAACTTTAGGCTCTTTATCATCTGAGCCAACAAACTTTTGAACATCGTTCATTTGATCAACAGGTACAAATAATTGGTCTGTTCCTTTGTACTGAATTTTAATATAGTCTTTGTGTATGCCTGAAACTTCTAATGTTTCAACACCTAAATATTTACCTACACCGTGATGTACATGAACAACGTAATCTCCGACATTTAACTCTTGATAAGACTTAATTTTCTCTGCATTCGACAGTTTTTGTCTTCTTTTAGATTGTTTACGTTCGCGTGCTTTGAAGAGTTCTTTTTCAGTCACAACAACTAATTTCATGTACGGCAATTCAAATCCTTCAGATAATGCGCCATCTGTAACAACTGCTTGACCACTATTATCGATATGTTCTATACGATCTATTACAGTTGGTATCTTCATGTCGCTGAGCATACTTTGAATTCTCGTTTTGCGTGTTTCTGATTCTGCCAATAAAACAACAGTGAATCCTTGTTTCATATAGCGATCAAATTCAGACTGCATAATATCATATTGTCCATAAAAACGTTGCACTGGTTTACATGAAAACTTGACCATTTCCTCTATCTCTACAGGCATGCTTGCTGTAAATAAAGTAAAATAAGAAATTTTATGTTTATTCAACAAATCAGTAAACGCTGATTCTACAATAAAGCGTTGTCCTATAAACCCTTGCCCAGATTCAATTAAAGATTGCGTGAATTCTTCAATTTCTACATCTAATGAGTTTTCGGTGTCTTTAATTCTATTATATTCATCTACTACAATAAGAGCGTCTTCTGCTAAATAATCTACAAATGTAGATACCTCATCATACATAAATGCAATAACTCGTCTTAAAATCTGATGATCTTTTAATTCATCATCTTGCATTAAAATATTTTGATAAGTGTCTTTCAAATCAGGACGAATTTCTTTCGGTAGTTTTTCACGCGTTTGCTCATATGATTCTTCCATACGTTCTGATAATCTATTGATTTGTTCTGAAGTGAAAATATAATCACTTGCACTTGTTATTTCAACTTCTTCTACATTTTGTAAAGAACGCTGCGTTTCAACATCAAAGACTCTCATACCATCTACTTCTGTATCAAACAACTCAATACGTACAGGGTCTCCAATAACAGGGTATATATCGATTAAGCCACCTCGAATTGAGAATTCACCAATCGCTGAAACTAGGGACTGTCTCTTGTATCCCATATCAACTAATTGCTTAGCCCATTCTTCTAACTCTATATCATCACCTATTTTTATAGATTTATAATGATCTTTCCAAATGGACGGAGGTGTGAGTTGTTTCTTCAAGCCATTTATTGGCACGATAAATAACCCTTTCTTACTTTGAGCAAGATGGGTTAGAGTTCTAACACGCTCACTCATTAAGTCTGGGCTTTGTGTTGAAAATGCTTCAATCATAATATCTTGTACAGGAAATTTAAATACTTCTTCAGGCGGTAATAATTGCAGTATGTCTGCTTCTAATTTATCCGCTTGGTATAAATTATTTGTCACAATGACTAATTGTTTATCGTGTTTCAAATATTGTTCTAGAATAAGCAATGCTTTACTAGATTGATTCAAACCGGTAACGAGTATGTTTTTTTCTCCAAAAATACGTTCTAAATCTTGAAATCGCTCATCTTTTTGTATAATTTCATGAATGACATGTCTCATTCTACTTCACCGTTAAACTGATTCATAACATTAGGAAATGTTTCACCTTTAATTATACTTTCACAAGCATCTGCTGCCCGTTCTATTACCTTTTTCATAGTTATCATTTCATCTTCAGAGAATTTTTGTAGAACATAACTCGGAACACTCATACCGTTAGTCGGACGATCTATACCAATTCGTACTCTATTAAATTTATCTGTTCCTAAATGTTGTATTAAAGACTTCATCCCGTTATGACCGCCAGCACTGCCTTTTTGGCGCAGTCTCAAATGACCTTGTGGCTGATCTAAATCGTCATATAGAACAAGTAAATCTTCAATATCAATATTATAATAATCCATTAGTGGCCTTACTGCCTCACCAGATAAATTCATGAATGTCATCGGTTCAATAAGCATAACCTTTTCACCATTTATTAATCCGATAGTATAGGCACCTTTAAATTTTTGTTTATCTAATTGTAATTGATGACGATCAATCAATTCATCAACTACTTCAAAACCTATATTATGACGAGTTCCGTCAAATTTCTTACCTATATTTCCAAGTCCAACAATACATTTCATGTTGTAACCTCCATATTAATACTAAGTATTTATTATAGCATTTTTACGTTAGTTTTCATCTAACTATACTTATATCATTATAAAATTAGACAAAAAAGAGTCTGAGACATTGATATGTCCCAGACTCCTTTTAAAAGATTAAAGAATTATTCTTCTTCTTTTTCTTCTTTTTCAGCTTCTTGTGATACTGCATCAGCATCTTCAGCTGCAGTTTCTTCAGCATCTTCAGCTGGTTCTTCAGTTGGAGGTACTACAGTTACAACTGCTTCTTCTTTATCGTTTTCGATAGCATATTTATCAGTTGCATCTAAGTCTCCTACTAAGTAACTATCACCGATAGCTAATTCACTAATATCAACTTCGATATGTTCAGGAATAGCGTCTGGAGTAGTTGTTACTTGTAAGTCGAATAATGGTTGTTGAACTACGCCACCTTCAGAAGCACCAACTGCTTCACCTACTAATACTACAGGTACATCAACAGTTAATTCTTGTTTCATGTTAATTGCTAAGAAGTCAACATGAGTGATTTGGTTTTTAAGTGAATCATATTGGTAATCAGAAACCATAACTTTAATTGATTTAGAACCAACACCTAATTCAATAACTCCGTTACGTCCAACTTCACGGATAGTTTTGATGAATTCAACCTCATCAACTTTAACAGATGTATTTTTAGCACCATAACCATATACAACTGCTGGGATAATACCTGATGCTCTTAGTTTACGTAAACTAGAACGAGTTTGTTTACCTTGACGGATAACTGACTTTAATGAAGCCATTATCTTTTCCACCTTTCATTCATGCGCATTAAGCGCTCCTACACTTACCCATCAACATAAATCGTTGCTTGTAAGTGGTTATTTAGTTCATTTAAAAATGAACCGTTTGTTATTATACACGATTAATGACAATTAATCAAATAGCACACTAACTGATTCTTGTTCATATACTCGAACAATTGCTTGAGCTAATAATTCTGCTACTGATAATTCTTTAACATTTGAAGGTTTTCTATCTTCTGGCAATTGAATAGAGTTTGTAACAACTAATTCTTTAATTCTTGAATTTTCAATGCGTTCACGTGCTGGCCCAGATAAAACAGGGTGTGTACAACATGCATAAACTTCTTTTGCACCTTTTTTAACTAAAGCATCTGCTGCTAAAGTAATAGTGCCCGCAGTGTCAATGATGTCATCGATGATGATTGCTGTTTTACCATCTATGTCTCCAACAATGTTCATAACTTCTGCTACGTTAGGTTTCGGACGACGCTTATCAATAATAGCAATTGGCGTTTTTAAACGATCCGCCATTTTACGCGCTCTTGTAACACCACCATGATCAGGTGATACAACAACAGTATTGTCAGGGTCTAATCCTTTTTCTAAGAAATAATTAGATAAAATTGGAACACCCATTAAATGATCAATAGGTATATCAAAGAATCCTTGAATTTGAGGAGCGTGTAAGTCTAACGCGATCATTCTGCTCGCGCCAGCTTTTTCAATAATATTTGCTACTAATTTAGCAGTAATAGGCTCACGACTTCTCGCTTTACGGTCTTGTCTTGCATAACCATAATAAGGCATAACGATATTAATATTAGCAGCTGATGCTCGTTTACATGCATCTATCATAATTAACAATTCCATTAAATGTTCATTTACTGGATATGAAGTAGGTTGAATGATGAACACATCACAACCACGGATACTTTCTTCGATATTAATTTGCACTTCGCCATCAGCAAACCTTTTTACTGTAGACTTACCTAATGGAATACCTACTAAATTTGCAACTTCTTGGGCTAAAGGTTGGTTACCTTCTAGTGAAAATATTTTTAATGACGAATTCTTATATTCAGTATGCAACATTTTTGTTCCTCCGATATCATTTTGACTCATTTTTTTGACGGCTCCTTTTATTTCGTTTTATAGTATCCTTCTTTTGTAGTCTGTCTTGCACGACCTAGTGCTAAGCTTTCATCTGGCACATTATCTGTGATGGTTGAACCTGCAGCTATAAATGCTCCTTCGCCAACTTCTACTGGTGCAACTAGATTTGAATTACATCCAATAAATGCATCATCTCCTATTTTAGTTTGGAATTTGTTTATTCCGTCATAATTAACAGTGATTGAACCACAGCCAATATTTGTTCTTGCGCCGACTTCAGCATCACCAATATAACTTAAGTGAGATACTTTAGCGCCATCTTTCAACACGGATTTTTTAACCTCTACAAAATTACCAATTTTCGTTTCTTTTCCTAGTTCTGTTCCCGGTCTTAATTGAGCGAACGGTCCAACTGTAGAGGTTTTACCAACAAATGAATCTGTAATGACAGATTGTTTAATTGTGGCATCATCTTCAATTGTACTATTTTTGATATCAGAATTCATGCCAATCGTAACATTTTTTCCTATTACAGTGTTACCACCGATTCTTGCACCTGGTTCAACTACCGTATCTTCACCTATTGTAACTTTTTTCCCAATATATGTAGTAGCTGGATCGATGATGGAAACACCATTTATCATATGTCTCAAATTAATACGTTCTTTCATTTTTTGTTCTGCTTGTGATAATTGGACTCTATCATTAACACCCATGATTTCATCTACGTCTTCCGTAACATAAGCAGATATTTTTTCATTTTGTGCTTTTAAAATGCTTATAACATCAGGTAAATAGTATTCACCTTGAGCATTATCGTTTTTAACTTCTTCTAAAGTTTGGAATAACTTTTCATTATCAAAAGCAAAGATTCCTGAACTAATTTCATTTATTGCATTTTGCTCTTCTGAAGCATCTTTTTGCTCAACAATTTCTAAGACGTCACCTTGTTCATTTCGAACAATTCTGCCATAGCCAAATGGATTATTCACCTTTGCAGATAATACTGTAGCCTTTGCATTTTCTGATTCATGAAACGCTATTAATGAGCTAATTGTATCTTCAGTAATAAGTGGTGTGTCCCCACATACAACGATTGTTGTACCTTTTTTGTCATTCAATAATTCCTTAGCTGTATTAACTGCATGTGCAGTCCCTAGTTGTTCTTCTTGATGTACAAACTGCGATGAATCGCCAAGTGTTTCTTTTACTACTTCAGCACCGTGTCCAACAACTGTAACAACAGTCTCAACACCCGCATTCTTCACGCTATCTATAACATGTTGAACCATGGCTTCTCCAGCAACAGGATGTAGCACCTTATAGAGTTTAGATTTCATCCTTGTTCCTTTACCAGCCGCTAATATGACTGCATGTTTTCGCATTTGAAAAACCTCCATTTAAACGCACTTTATCTTATTATAATTTAATTTGTGTACGACTATCAAGAAAGAGTTATTAAACATAGAAATTATTTCACAAAATAATCGTCTTTAATATTCATGATACATAGTAAAGGCAAAGCATTAACGCATTAAATAAAAATTTAATGAATAGTATTTTTATTCATCATTAATTAACCGTTGTTGAATAATTGTATAAAAAAACAGGAAAAACTCTTATCAAACTAAGAATTTCTCCTGTATTATTTCAGACACAAGCTTTGCGTATGCCTATTCCAATTTTTATTCTTCATTTTCATCTTCATTTTGATTTTCTGATTCAGAATCGTCATCTTTAGCAGATTTCGGAATGATTACTTCATCAGTTTCATCATAAACTTTCATGACTGCTTCTTGAATTTCTTGTCTCATTTCAGAGTTAATAGGGTGAGCAATATCCCGGAACTCTCCGTCGGGTGTACGTTTACTTGGCATAGCTACAAATAAACCTGAATTCCCTTCAATTACTCTTAAATCGTGAACAACAAAAGCATCGTCTAATGTAATAGAAACTAAAGCTTTCATTCTTCCATCTGTTTGGATTTTTCTTAATCTCACATCTGTTACCTTCATGACTTGTGTGCCCCCTGTTTGTCTTTTTTAAGTAGCAGCATCATTTAAATTGAAGAATATTATTGTATTTTTGCGATCATTTCAATCTCAACTTTAACATCTTTAGGTAGGCGCGCAACCTCAACACAACTTCTAGCAGGCAAATGTTCATTGAAATATTGTCCATATACGGAGTTAATATCTTGAAAATCATTCATATCTTTAATAAAGATCATAGATTTCACGACATTATTTAAAGAAGCGCCACTTTCTTCAAGTACTTTTTTTAAGTTTTCGATGACTTGTTCAGTCTGCACTTTTACATCATCTGATACAATTTCGCCTTTTTGATTTAACGGTATTTGCCCCGAAGTAAATACTAGATTATCTACCACTACAGCGTGGCAGTATGGTCCTAATGCTTCTGGAGCGTTTGTTGCGTTTATACTTTTCATGATGATTAACCCTCTCTTCTTAATTAAATCTTTTTAAACAGTTGCCTTCTTCTACTGAAAATTGTTGGTTGTATTCGTCTACATTCGACAATCTCACTAAAGATGTATAATCTTCAACCAAACGATGTTTAACTTCTTTTGATTCTACAAGTACTGATACCCCTTTTACAGTTGCTTTAAACTCATTCATCAAATTGATAACACCATTGATTGAGCCACCTGCTCTCATAAAGTCGTCAACTATTAATACATTTGAATATTCAGGCAATGTTCGTTTAGATAAAACCATTGTTTCAATTTTTCTTGAAGATCCTGATACATAGTTAATTGAAACCGTTGATCCTTCTGTTACTTTATTATCTTTTCTAATTACCACAACAGGTAAATTGAGCACTTTCGCTACTGCATTAGCTAACGATATCCCTTTAGTTGCAATTGTAACAACCGCATCAAGTTCTTCATCCATGTACATCGTTGCGATAAGTTCCCCAACTTGGTTTAAAAGTTTAGGGTTACCAACAAGATCTGACATAAATAAATAGCCGCCTGGTAATAATCTTTCTCTCTCTTTAAGCAATTCACACAAATCTTCAATTAATTCAATCGCTTCTTTCTTGTACATTTTCGGTCGGTAAGTTACACCGCCGCTAGCACCTGCAGTAGTTTCAATAATCCCTAAACCTTCTGCTTGAAAAGTTTCTTTAATGATTTGTATGTCTTCACTTATAGAAGACTTTGCTTGTCCAAAATGATTCACAAAGTAAGTTAACGGCACTAACTCATTAGGATGTTTCAATAAATACTGTGTCATATAAACGATTCTCTCACTTCGTTTAAACCTCATTTATAAAACTCCATTCTCTATCCGTATTTTTGCCACAATTATACTATAATCGTACGGTTTTAACAAAGCTATCCAAGTAATCTCACAATGAATACATCTTTGCAGCATCCTTTCAGAGCATTATAGACTTGCTTAGCCTGCCTTTCCTTTTGAACAAAGCCATAAACAGTCGGACCGCTTCCGCTCATTAATGCTGCATCCACACCTGTATTTGTCATAGTGTTTTTCAGCTTTTCAACCTCTGGGTATAGTCCCATAGTAACACTCTCAAGGCTATTACCTAACGACTTACATAAACGTTCATAATCACCGTCTATTAAAGCTTGCTGGCATTCTTTCGTTAAAACTTTAGATGTCTCTTCTAAAGTTAAAGCGCCATAAATTTCGGGTGTAGAGACGCCGATGTCTGGCTTGGCTATGATAACCCAAGCTGATGGTGGTTTAGGTAAATGCGTTAATTGCTCTCCCCTACCACGACATAACGCCGTTTTTCCATAGATACAAAAAGAAATATCCGACCCAATTTCCGCTGATAAATCACTCAATGCTTCTAACGAGTCATTGATCCCCCAAAGTTTATTCAAACCTCTAAAAGTAGCAGCAGCATCACTAGAGCCACCTGCTAAACCAGCTGAAATAGGAATGCTTTTTTCTAAAGAAATCGTCACACCGTCTTTTATGTTGTATTTGTCCTTCATTAATTTTGCAGCTTTATAAGCTAAATTTCTATGATCACTTGGAACAAAATTATGCTCTACATCGATGACAATTTCACCATCTTCTCTTTTTTCAAAAGACAGTCTATCATTTAGGTCAACGGTTGTCATAATCATTTCCACCTCGTGATAACCATCATCACGTTTGTATAAAGTATCTAGTGTTAAATTAATTTTTGCTGGTGCTGTCTCATAAATCATATACTTGCCCTTTCTAAAACTTATTATTATGATTTTACCATAAATAAATGTTAGAAAGTATGAGCTTTATCCTATTTTTTTGCAACAAAAAAACTCTACGCCATATCACAGTCATATCGCGTAGAGTTTTTTATTGTGAACTTTATGATTATTGAACAATAAATTCTTCTTTATGTTCATTCATAAAAGTTACTTGGACATTCTCAGTTAATACATCAGTGTATGTATAAGATACACGCTCAAAATTATGTTTCTCTTGATCTAATTCGACCACGAAAACTGATGGATACGTTTCCTTAAGCACACCACTGCGCTCAATTAACTTCTTACGTCCTCCATTAGCTTTAAGTACAATACGATTTCCTAATTGACAATCCAATATTTTTTTGATGTCTACTAAAGTCTTCGGCATATTGACCCACCTCGCTATATAGAATATTATACTATGATAGCAAGATTTTGTCAAATAAAATTTAAATTTTATCAATTTGAGAGGCCGTTGTCAATATATTTATACAGATAAATTAGGGTATTTTTTCAAATTGTTACAAAGATGTGCATAATCATGTATTGTTAGCGTTTCCCCGCGCCTTTTAGGGTCTATGTTTGATTCGTTTAACCATTCAATAATTTCATCTTTATGCACTTTGCCATCCTTGATTGTACTAATATAGTTATTTAAAATAGTCTTTCTTCTTTGTGTAAATGCACCTTTTGTTAATTTAAATAACTTTTGTTCATCGTCGACTTCTACAACTGGTTTAGTCCGTTTTGTAAGTTTTATTACAATTGAATCAACGTTCGGTGGCGGCATGAAGACGGTCTTAGGGACTACTAAAACACGTTCAGTTTCAGTATAGTATTGACATGCAATAGATAATGAACCATAACTTTTGCTGCCTACTTTAGCATTTAATCTTTCGCCCACTTCTTTTTGCATCATGACAACGAAGCCATCAATTGGCAAATCATTTTCTAATAAATTCATCAATATAGGCGTAGTAATATAATACGGCAAATTGGCAACTAACATAATCTTGTCACAGTCTTTTAAATGTTGATCAATTTCTTTTTGTACATTGGCTTTTAATATATCTTCATTTACAATCGTTACATTTGAATATGGATTCAACGTATCTTCTAATACAGGTATTAATCTTTGATCAATTTCAAAGGCTAGAACTTTTTTAGCTACTCTTGCTAATTGCTCAGTTAATGAACCCATACCTGGCCCAACTTCAATAACACCTGTATTTTCGTCAATGTCACTCGCTGAAATGATTTTTTGGATGATATTTGTATCAATTAAAAAGTTTTGACCTAGACTTTTTTTGAATTTAAAGCCATATTGGTCTAACAACGCTTTTGTGCGTTTAGGTGTTGCGATATCTTTTTCGTTCATTATGTCACTCCTCTTTATATCCAAGCGCTTCTTTTACATCTTTTTCAGTATAACCGAAAGCATTGAGTTTGTTTAATAATTGTTTACCATTCGAGTGTCCAATATTCAACTTACTACATAGTTTTTCTCTTTTTCTTCTTGCTTCTGGCCCTATAATTAATCCCAAATCAATTAATACAGCTTTATCAATTGTTTCTACATCAGCTTCTAATGGTGAACTTACATTAGTTAACGCTTCTTTCACCGTTTCAACCGACGCATGTTCTACACCTATTTTACCTCTTTTGTTTTTAGCTTTGTCTCTTGGGATAAAAGCATGTTTAACACTTGGAACATATTGCTTAATCGTATTTCGAATTTTATCACCCGGGAAATCAGGGTCAGTAAGTACAATAACACCACGTTTTTCATGTGCTTGCTTAATGACCTCCAAAATCTCTTTAGAAACAGCAGAACCATTTGTCTCTATAGTATCGCAATCCACGGCACGTTTAACATTGACCGTATCATCTCTACCTTCTACTACCACAAATTCATTTATTTTCATAAAGTTTACCTTCTTTAAAGATGCCCCAAAACAACCGTTTTGGGGCATCTTATTTTATAATTTAAATAATCTTTCAGCGTTTTCGGTAGTTGCTTCACAAACTTCCTCATACGTGAGACCACGTAACTCCGCAATTTGTTCGGCAACAAGTTTTACACGAGCAGGCTCATTTCTTTTCCCTCTATATGGGTGAGGTGATAAGAATGGCGCATCTGTTTCTACTAATAATCTATCTAACGGAACATGCTTAGCTACTTCCTTAGGTTGTTTAGCATTTTTAAAAGTCACTGGGCCACCTAACGAAACATAGAAATTCATTTTTAAAATTTCGTCAGCTATTTCATTAGAACCACTAAAGCTATGCATAATACCACCAACTTCACTAGCGTTTTCTTCTTTCAAAATATCTACACAATCTTGTGTTGCTTCTCTATTATGAATAATGATTGGTAATTGAACTCGTTTAGCTAATGCGATTTGCTTTCTAAACACATCTTTTTGGATATCTTTTGGTGACTTATCCCAATGGTAGTCTAATCCCATTTCACCTATTCCAATAATTTTAGGATGTTTAGATAATGACTCTATCCATTCTAAACGTTCATCTGTACAGTCGATTGCATCGACTGGATGCCAGCCGATAATACCATAAATAAAGTCGTATTGATCGATGAGTTTCATTGTTCTCTCTATTGTTTTTGTATCAAAACCAACGACAAACATTCTATCGATACCTTCAGATAGCGCTCTATCGATTACTTCTTGTAAGTCATCATCGTATTGATCAGCGTTCAAGTGAACATGTGTGTCTATTAGCATTCATATCTTCCTTCCAATTCATTACTTTATAATTGAACCATTTTGAATTGCGTTAGGTAATCCTACTAAAGTAAGCGTGCCATCTTTTTCGGCAGAAAGTATCATACCTTCAGATAATTCACCACGTAATTTAACTGGTTTCAAATTCGTTACAACTGCAACTTTTTTACCAACTATATCTTCAGGTTTATAAAATTCAGCAATACCTGAAACAATTTGTCTTTTCTCGTTACCTAAATCTACTTTGATTTTCAATAATTTATCGGATTTTTTTACATAATCTGCTCCAGTTACTGTTGCAGCTTTAATTTCCACTTTATCGAATTGATCAATCGTTATTTCAGGTTTACCAGGATTTTCTTCTTTTTTATTTTCTTCTTCTGGCTCTTCTTCAGGAGTAGTGCCACCTTGCATTGAATTTTTAATGAAAGCTACTTCTTCTTCAACATCAAGTCTTGGGAAAATAGGTTCTGGTTTGGAGATGACTGTAATTTCTTCATCAATAGCACCATAAGTTTCGATGCTTTCGAACGTATCTAACTTTCCTTTTTCCAAGTTTAATTGGCGGAAAATTTCATAAGGCGCATGTGTTAAGAACGGACGTAATAACACTGCAGCAAACCTAATATTTTCAACTAAATGAATCATTACGTTTTCTAACATTTCACGTTCATTTTCATCTTTAGCTAATACCCAAGGTGTTGTTTCATCGATGTATTTATTCGTACGGCTAATAAGCTTCCAAACTTCTGCCAACGCAACTGAGAATTGCATGTTTTCCATTGCTTCATAGAAATTATTTTTTGTATCAATAGCCATATTTTCCATTTCTTCATCTAGAGGATGTAATTGACCTTTATATTTAGGTAGAACACCGTTAAAGTATTTATTTACCATAGCAATTGTACGATTAACTAGGTTACCTAAATCATTCGCTAAGTCATAATTCGTACGTTCTACGAATGCCTCAGGCGTAAACACACCATCTGCACCGAATGGTAATTCTCTCATTAAGTAATATCTTGTAGCGTCTAAGCCATATTTATCAATTAATACGTTAGGATCAACAACATTACCTTTAGATTTACTCATTTTACCGTCTTTCATTAAAATCCAACCATGAGCAAATTCACGCTTAGGTAAAGGTATATCTAAAGCCATTAATAAAATCGGCCATATAATAACGTGGAACCTAACAATTTCTTTAGCCATTAAATGAACGTCTGCTGGCCAGTATTTTTTAAACAGCTCATCATCATCAGTTAAATAACCTAAAGCTGAAATATAGTTTACTAATGCATCTATCCATACATAAACAACGTGTTTAGGATTAGAAGGCACTTTAATACCCCAATCAAAAGTTGTTCTTGAGATGGCCAAATCTTCTAAACCAGGTTTGATGAAATTATTAACCATTTCATTTTTACGAGAAATAGGCATAATAAAGTCTGGGTTTTCATCAAAGAATTTTAATAATCTATCCGAATATTTATCTAATTTAAAGAAATAGCTTTCTTCTTTAACTAGCTCGACTTCATGTCCTGAATCAGGGCTTTTACCACCAACAATTTTTCCATCTTCATAAACTGGATCTACTAATTGTGTTTCAGTGTAGTATGTTTCATCTGGTATTGAATACCATCCTTCATATTCACCTAAATAAATATCTCCCTGCGCTAATAATTTTTCAAAGACTTTTTCAACAACCACTTTGTGTCGTTTTTCTGTCGTACGAATAAAATCATCATTTGAAATGTCTAATTTTTTCCATAACGCTTGAATATTTTCGACAATACCATTTAAATATTCAATTTCTGATAATCCAGCTTCTTTAGCCTTCTCTTGTATTTTTTGTCCATGCTCATCTGTACCTGTTAAGTAATGAACATCATATCCTTGTAACCGTTTATATCTAGCTATTACATCACCGGCAACCGTTGTGTAAGCATGACCTATGTGTAAATTCCCGCTCGGATAATAAATCGGTGTCGAAATGTAAAAAGTCTCTTTCGTCATCAGCGTTTCCTCCTAATATCTTATCTATATAATATACCGAAAATTTAGCATTTTTTCAATATTTCCTTATTATGGTAAAGCGCGCAAATGTGGTTTTAATGTCGAATAATTAAGTGTATACAATTTATTATTTTATTGACAATTTCTTCAATACGTATTAGTATACTATTTATATAATTGTCGAATGAATGTCGAATTAGATAATTATGGTTTTATTAAACGGAGGTAAAGAAATGAAATCAACTGGAATCGTTCGTAAAGTAGATGAACTAGGCCGTGTAGTAATTCCTATCGAGTTACGACGCATATTAGACATTGCTGAGAAAGACGCTTTAGAGATTTACACTGATGATGACAGAATTATTCTAAAGAAATATTCACCTAACATGACTTGTCAGGTTACTGGCGATGTTTCTGAAGAAAACTTTGTTTTAGCAGATGGTAAAATCGTATTAAGCGAAGAAGGCGCTCAGCAATTAATGAATGAGATTGAAAAAAAATCTAAATAATTACTTACTATATGTATCAAAGAGTCTGGGACATAATTAATTGTCTCAGGCTCTTATTTTAATTATCTATATGAAATGCTTCATATACATCTCTCTTTTTCATATTTCTATCTAAAGCGACTTGTTTAATAGCATCTTTAGAACGCATATCTTGTTCATTAATGTACGAATCAACATGTTCTTTTAAGTCCATTTCTTTCCACCATTGTTCTGTCTGACTGGATTCATCTATACCTTCTATAAGAATAACAAACTCACCTTTTTGTGGTATAGAATCGTCTTCTAACATATTTTCAATTGTTTCAACCGACCCTGTTTCAACTTGTTCAAACTTTTTAGTCAACTCTCTACCAATTGCTATTTTTCTTTCTGAGTCTATTTCAGATATAGCTTTTAATGTTTGTTTTACACGGTAGGGTGATTCATAAATCATCATTGTCGATTCTCTATGCATCCATTTATCTAATACTTCATGCTTATCTTTAGCCTGCCTTGGTAAAAATCCTAAAAATACAAATTTATATGACGGTAGTCCACTTGTCATTAATGCTGTTATAGCGGCATTTGGCCCAGGAATAGTTTCCACAAGGAATCCCGCTTCTCTAACTTGGTTTACAAGTTCATAACCTGGATCACTGATACAAGGACAACCAGCATCAGAGACTAAAGCAATTTGTTTATCATCTTCCATATAATCAATAATCTGCTCTGAAGCTTTATCTTTATTATGTTCGTGATAAGACTTTAATGGTGTGTGTATTTCATAGTGTTGGCAAAGTTTTGACGTTACACGAGTGTCTTCACAAAAAATATAATCTGACTCTTTTAAAATTCTTACGGCGCGATATGTTATATCTTCTAAATTTCCTATTGGGGTGCCTACTAAATGTAAAGTTGACATGCTATCCCTCCTTTATGAGTAATAACTTTTGTTTTCTACTCAATTGTTTTAAGGCATACTCTCTTTTTAATGCTTCTGATTTATTATCAAACTCTTCATGGTATACAAGTTTAACGGGACGTCTTATTTTTGTGTATTTTGCACCTTTACCATCATTATGCACCTTTAATCTGCGTTCTAAATCAGTAGTGTATCCAGTATATAATGTTTGATCTTTACATTCTAATATATATGTATAATGTTTATCCATAATAGACTTCCTTCATCTCTTCAGAATATTCACCATTTGTATTATAAATATAAAATGGTTGTTCAATTTTCAAACCAGGTTGCCCACCGCTCCGTCCTTCTACCAATATCGTTACTGCTTCTTTTTTAGAAGGACTACTATATACAAGTCTTAATCTCTTTGGTTCTATATTAAAAAGTCTAAAGTGCGTTAAGACATCCATCAGTCTTTCTGCTCTATGAACCATCATTAATTTACCACCTTGCTTGAGTAAATGTTTACTTGCTCTTACAACATCCTCAAGTGTGCAATAAACTTCATGCCTTGCTATTTTATGCGCTTCTTTTTGATGTTTCATTTGTTGATTTTCTTTAAAATAAGGTGGGTTAACCGTGACAACATCGAAGGTCGACGGTGCATATTCAGTTGTTACTTTATTTAAATCTAATTGTTTTATCGAAATTTGATTTTGTAAATGATTATGCTGAATTGTTCTTTGAGCCATGTCGACCAATGTTTCTTGAATTTCTACTGCTTGAATTTCAGATAGTGATTTATGAGCTAAAAGTAACGGGATAATACCATTACCAGAACATAAATCCATCACTTTATCCTTATTTCTTGTTTGAACGAAATCACCTAACAATAATGCGTCAGTAGAAAAGGAAAACACATCATCATTTTGAATAATTTCAAATTTTTCTCTTAAAAGTTGATCTAATCTTTCACCTTTATGTAACACGAAATCACCTCATTTAAAAAATCAGGCATGCAAGATGCCTGATTACCCTATTCTCTATTAAGTACCTCTAGACAAAACAAGCAATCTTGACCTTGTCTATGTTTACCAAATAATTCTCCTCGACATATATGAAAACCTTCATGATACAACATAGCTAGATTATCTTTACTTTGAAGAGGTCTTACCTTTTTATTTGGTTTTTTATTATGCGTTGTTTCATTGGATTCAACTACCCGTTTCAGACTATCGTTTTCCATCTGAAGTGCAACATTATCTTCAACCAATTCGACTGCTTGGTTCTTCAGTTTATCCATATGCGCATTAATTTGTTTAAGTTCATTTTCTAACATCATAATTGTTTCAAACAACTCGTCCCTATTCACAGTAAAATCCTCCCTTATGAATGGACTTCAAGTAATTCATCAAGTTTATAATCAAAAAGTTGTTCGAAACCTTTCACTTTAACTTGCATCGTGATATCTAGAATATTTAATCCTACGACTTTACCATCTCCCTCAGGTGTTACAACAGTAGTACCCACGTCTGGCAATTCGTTTCTTACATCTTCGTAATAATCATTTTCATATTTTAAACAGCACATCAAACGACCACATGCACCGGAAATTTTTGTTGGATTAAGCGAAAGATTTTGATCTTTAGCCATTTTTATAGATACAGGCTCAAAATCTCCTAAGAATGTCGAGCAACAAAGCGAACGACCACATGGACCAATACCACCTAATAACTTCGCTTCATCCCTCACACCTATTTGTCTAAGCTCAATACGTGTTTTTAATTCATATGCTAATGATTTTACTAAGTTTCTAAAATCAATTCTGTCATCAGCTGTAAAATTAAATATAACCTTACTCTTATCTAGTGTATATTCACAATTTACTAATCTCATGTTCAATTCATGTGTCGCTACCATCTCTTTACACAGTGCCAATGCTTTATCAGCCTCTGCTAAATTTGAATGATATTTTTCGACATCTTCATCTGTAGCGTGACGTATAACTTCTTTCAAAGGTAAAACCACATCATCTTTGCCTACATGACGATTAGTTAATTTAACTTGTCCTAACTCTACTCCACGTTTAGATTCTACAACAACTAAATCATTTTCTTTGAATCTTTCTCCGTTTGGAGAGAAATATTCCTTCTTCCCAGCTTCTTGAAACTGTACGCCTATGATTTCATACATTTAATCACCTCTTCCCTTTTATAACCATCTGTTCAAAAACTAATGTCGCATTAACATTTTGCGCTAATTTACGATTAGCTTCAGTAATGCACTGTATATAATTCGAAATATCGCTTAAAGATAATTGTGTACTAGTGTTTACAATCTGTGCATCCAAATCTGGAAACGCTTTAATTGAATCCAACTCTATTTTAGCATGTAATACATCTTGAAAATAAGCATTTAAACTATTTAAAAATAATTGTTGCAAAGGTCGTGTATTCGCAACTTTTATACAATCAATTAAATATATTAAAGCCATCTGGTGATCTTTAACCATTAAATCTGCTAACTTAGCAACAGATTTTCTCAATTGTGTAAATAATTGTTCTTCAGTTAAAGAAATAGCCTCATCCTTATCCGATGTTACAAAACTCAATGTGTGCGCAATTGCAGCGGAAATATCGGATGCTTGTAAATCTTCTATAAAAGTCTCCTTTGATGCCGGTTTAAAATGGATAAGCTGACATCTCGAATGTATCGTTGGTAAAATTTGATCTTTCTTTGTTGTTAATAACAAGGCGATTGTATTTGGAGGTGGTTCCTCTAAAAATTTAAGTATACTATTTTCACCTTGTACTGTTAGTTTATCAAAAGCTTCAATAATGTAAACTTTATATTTACTTTCTATTGGTTTTTGATTCATTTTTCTAAGCAATTCTTCTATTTGTTGTTTCTTTATAGTTGTTTCTTCAGTTTGTATATACATAAAATCAGGGTGATTCATTGTTTGTACTTTTGTAATACAATTTCCCTCATTGTTACAAAGAATTTGTTCAGCAAAATACATAGCTGTCGTCTTCATTTCAAACATATTATCTCCCTCAAATAAATAAGCGTGAGATAACTGTTCAGCACTCAATAATTGATCAAGCTCTTCTTTTAATTGCATTTTCTACGCTCCTTGCAATAAAAAAGCTGCACTAATGGCAGCTAATCAGTTCTAAAATTGATGAAATTGTTCGATTGGCATAACAAATACTGTTGCGCCACCAACTTCTACTTCAACTGGGTACGGTATATAAGAATCCGCACTGCCTCCCATTGGTGTGATAGGTGAAACAAGTTGTTCACGATTACCACAAGTTCCATCTATGAGTCGTAATAATTCGTCTACTCGCTCATCTTTTACACCGCATAGGAATGTTGTATTACCAGCTCTTAAAAATCCACCTGTTGTAGCAAGCTTTGTAGCTCTAAAATCTTTCTCTATAAGCGCTTCTGATAAATTTTGACTATCTTGATCTTGGACAATCGCTATAACCATTTTCATAACTAAACACCTCTTTATATATTATATCATATTTTAAACTTGATTTAGATGATTTACAATAGCGAAATAAGCGTCTTCTATAACCTTTTCCAATGATTGTGTAGCATCAATAACTTTAATTCTATCTGGGTACTCAGATATCAACTTTTTATACCCATCTGTAACCTTATGATGAAACTCTATTTTTTCTTTATCCAAACGATTTGCATTTCTTTGATTATCTTTAATTCTGTTTAAACCAATTTCTGCAGGTACATCAAAATAAAGCGTTAAATCTGGATAAAGATTTTCAATAGCAAATTCATTAATTGCTTGTACTTCCTTTACCCCAATTTCACGAGCGTAACCCTGGTAACTTAATGAACTATCTACGAAACGATCACATAGTACAATGCCACCATCCTCAAGTTGTGGAATGATTTTTTCGACTAAATGTTGCCTTCTTGCTGCTGCGAATAAAAGTGCTTCTGTACGTTCGTCCATATCATCATCACTGTCTAACAGTAATTTGCGAATTGCTTCACTGATTTTTATACCACCTGGTTCTCTAGTTATAATAACATTATATTCTTTATTTAATTTTTCATAAACTTTATGTATAACAGTTGTCTTTCCAGAACCTTCTGGCCCTTCAAATGTAATAAACTGACCCATTTAGTGTTCATCCTTTATCTTTATTTGCTTGTTAATTATACCTTCTACTCTACCACCACTATCTATCCAATGTAAAAGAGAATTAAGGACGTCGCCTTTTATGTATTCACCTTTTAATATTACAGGTATGCCTGGAGGGTAAGGTATAACATCTACTGCAGAGATTTTATTGACTGCATCTACCAAATCTATTGTTATTGCATCTTTAACTTCTATAGGCACATAAATGCCAGAAGTAACAGGTAAATCAAATTTAGCCCGGCCTTTTTCTTGATAATAATAATCCAATTTAAGACTTTTAATCTTATTAATTAATACTTCAAACGGAAAACTATCGCCTTCATGCCATAACGGCAAAACAAGTAATATATATTTTTCATCATTCAATTCAACATAAATGTTTGATTGTTCAAATATTTGTTTTACTTGCTCACCTGTCATTTTTTCATGTGATACTAATAATTTAAGAGGGTCCGCTAGACTTCCCACCTCTAAACCTACTTCTTTTAAAGTCTGAATAAGTATCATTCGTAAACGTTTAAATAGCTTATCATTATAATGTTTATAAAACAGTTCTGCTTTCTCTAAACTTGTCATTATTAAATAAGAAGGGCTAGAAGTTTGTAACATCGTCAAATATTCCTCAATACGTTGTTGTATAGGAAGCTCTTTTCTTATATACATAACAGAACCCATTGTTAGAGCTGGTAACGTTTTATGATAAGACTGCACAACAATATCTGCTTCATACATGATAGAAGACTGAGGAAAGTATGAACTTATACCAAAATGTGCACCATGTGCCTCATCTACTAATGTAGGAACACCATAAGCTTTTAACAATTGTATATGTGATTGAACGTCAAATACTTCTCCATAATAGTTGGGGTACGTAAAAATCGCTAATTTTACATTAGATAAGTCTAAAGTATCTAAGCTTTTTACTCCATCATACTGACCTGTCTCCTCCGAAACTGTCATAGGCATCCATATAGCTTTTTGGTTTGTTAAACTTAATGCATTATATATAGATTTATGCGCGTTTCTAGGTATTAATATATCACCATCTAAATGTTTAACGGCATATATGACTGATAAAATCCCAACCGTTGTCCCATTAACAAGATATCGCGCATCATGATTTGGATATCTATCCATTTTCATCAAGCTTTCTCGTATAACCTCCTCAGGTTGGTGTAAATCATCTAAACCAGTTATTTCAGTCATATCCATACCTAAATTCATTTCTTTTAAATAACCAATCGTATTATTGTGATGACCTGGCACATGTAATGATATTGAATTTTCATCTTGAATAGATTGTATTTTATCATATAAACTCATTTTAATTACCTCTTATATAACTTTCTTAACTCATTATAGCAATGATTACAATGAGCGTCATTTTAAAGTTAAATCTATTGCGTTATACTACAATTAAAGAGGAGTGAGGAACATGCAAATTAGAAACGCTATCGATTTAGATGTAGACGCATTATATAAAATCACACAAGCAGAAGGCTGGCATACATTTACTAAAGAGCTATTATCAAAATTACTCATGACTTCTAAAATTATCGTTATTGAAGATAATCAAGAACTTGTCGGATATACTCGATTTTTAACAGATGAATTTTTAACATTGTATATTACTGAGATTATTGTAGCCAAAGAATATAGATCACAAGGATACGGAGAAAGCATGATAAAGCATTTGCAAGAAACTTTCCCAACAGTTCGCATAGAGCTTCTATCTCAGAATAATCAATTTTATAAAAAATTATCATTTCGTAATATAGGTTCGGGGTTTAGATTACCCTGAACCTATATTAAATTTAAGCAAAAAAAAGAGACCTAACAGGTCTCGAGTGCGGCTCATCGCATCCATTTTATAAATATTTGCCCGGCAACGTCCTACTCTCGCGGAGCGTAAGCCCAACTACCATCGGCGCTAAAGAGCTTAACTTCTGTGTTCGGCATGGGAACAGGTGTGACCTCTTTGCTATCGTCACCAGACAAATAGTAAAAACTTATTAAGAATGTATTGCACATTCAAAACTAGATAGTAAGCAGATTTTACGGCTTAAAAACCGATTTTAAAAATTTGATTAAGTCTTCGATCGATTAGTATTCGTCAGCTACACACATTACTGCGCTTACACCCCGAACCTATTAACCTCATCATCTTTGAGGGATCTTATAACCGAAGTTGGGAAATCTCATCTTGAGGGGGGCTTCATGCTTAGATGCTTTCAGCACTTATCCCGTCCATACATAGCTACCCAGCTATGCCGTTGGCACGACAACTGGTACACCAGAGGTATGTCCATCCCGGTCCTCTCGTACTAAGGACAGCTCCTCTCAAATTTCCTACGCCCACGACGGATAGGGACCGAACTGTCTCACGACGTTCTGAACCCAGCTCGCGTACCGCTTTAATGGGCGAACAGCCCAACCCTTGGGACCGACTACAGCCCCAGGATGCGATGAGCCGACATCGAGGTGCCAAACCTCCCCGTCGATGTGAACTCTTGGGGGAGATAAGCCTGTTATCCCCGGGGTAGCTTTTATCCGTTGAGCGATGGCCCTTCCATGCGGAACCACCGGATCACTAAGTCCGTCTTTCGACCCTGCTCGACTTGTAAGTCTCGCAGTCAAGCTCCCTTGTGCCTTTACACTCTGCGAATGATTTCCAACCATTCTGAGGGAACCTTTGAGCGCCTCCGTTACTCTTTAGGAGGCGACCGCCCCAGTCAAACTGCCCGCCTGACACTGTCTCCCACCATGATCAAATGGTGCGGGTTAGAAAGTCAACACAGCCAGGGTAGTATCCCACCAGCGCCTCCACGTAAGCTAGCGCTCACGCTTCTAAGGCTCCTACCTATCCTGTACAAGCTGTGCCGAATTTCAATATCAGGCTACAGTAAAGCTCCACGGGGTCTTTCCGTCCTGTCGCGGGTAACCTGCATCTTCACAGGTACTATGATTTCACCGAGTCTCTCGTTGAGACAGTGCCCAAATCGTTACGCCTTTCGTGCGGGTCGGAACTTACCCGACAAGGAATTTCGCTACCTTAGGACCGTTATAGTTACGGCCGCCGTTTACTGGGGCTTCGATTCGTAGCTTCGCAGAAGCTAACCACTCCTCTTAACCTTCCAGCACCGGGCAGGCGTCAGCCCCTATACATCACCTTACGGTTTAGCAGAGACCTGTGTTTTTGATAAACAGTCGCTTGGGCCTATTCACTGCGGCTCTTCAAGGCTTGCACCTTAAAAAGCACCCCTTCTCCCGAAGTTACGGGGTCATTTTGCCGAGTTCCTTAACGAGAGTTCGCTCGCTCACCTTAGAATTCTCATCTTGACTACCTGTGTCGGTTTGCGGTACGGGCACCTATTTTCTAACTAGAGGCTTTTCTTGGCAGTGTGAAATCAACGACTCGTCGGATTCATGATCCAACTCCCCATCACAACTCAACCTTACGAGTGCCGGATTTGCCTAACACTCAGTCTTGTTGCTTGGACGTGCACTCCAACAGCACGCTTCGCCTATCCTACTGCGTCCCCCCCATCGTTCAAACAATCATAGGTGGTACAGGAATATCTACCTGTTATCCATCGCCTACGCCTATCGGCCTCGGCTTAGGTCCCGACTAACCCAGAGCGGACGAGCCTTCCTCTGGAAACCTTAGTCAATCGGTGGATGGGATTCTCACCCATCTTTCGCTACTCACACCGGCATTCTCACTTCTAAACATTCCACATGTCCTTGCGATCATGCTTCAACACGTTTAGAACGCTCTCCTACCATTATCCTTACGGATAATCCACAGCTTCGGTAATATGTTTAGCCCCGGTACATTTTCGGCGCAGTGTCACTCGACTAGTGAGCTATTACGCACTCTTTAAATGATGGCTGCTTCTAAGCCAACATCCTAGTTGTCTGGGCAACGCCACATCCTTTTCCACTTAACATATATTTTGGGACCTTAGCTGGTGGTCTGGGCTGTTTCCCTTTCGACTATGGACCTTATCACCCATAGTCTGACTCCCAAGTTAAATTATTTGGCATTCGGAGTTTGTCTGAATTCGGTAACCCTAGAGGGGCCCCTCGTCCAAACAGTGCTCTACCTCCAATAATCATCACTTGAGGCTAGCCCTAAAGCTATTTCGGAGAGAACCAGCTATCTCCAAGTTCGATTGGAATTTCTCCGCTACCCACACCTCATCCGCTCACTTTTCAACGTAAGTCGGTTCGGTCCTCCATTCAGTGTTACCTGAACTTCAACCTGGACATGGGTAGATCACTTGGTTTCGGGTCTACGACCAGATACTCATTCGCCCTATTCAGACTCGCTTTCGCTACGGCTCCACATTTACTGCTTAACCTTGCATCAAATCGTAACTCGCCGGTTCATTCTACAAAAGGCACGCCATCACCCATTAACGGGCTCTGACTATTTGTAAGCACACGGTTTCAGGTTCTATTTCACTCCCCTTCCGGGGTGCTTTTCACCTTTCCCTCACGGTACTGGTTCACTATCGGTCACTAGAGAGTATTTAGCCTTGGGAGATGGTCCTCCCAGATTCCGACGGAATTACACGTGTTCCGCCGTACTCAGGATCCACTCAGGAGAGAAATAACTTTCGACTACAGGACCTTTACCTTCTATGGTTGGCTTTTCCAAAACCATTCGTCTAATTATTTCCTTTGTAACTCCGTATTGAGTGTCCTACAACCCCAATAGGCAAGCCTATTGGTTTGGGCTATTCCCGTTTCGCTCGCCGCTACTCAGGGAATCGAGTTTTCTTTCTCTTCCTCCGGGTACTAAGATGTTTCAGTTCTCCGGGTGTGCCTTCTCACATACTATGTATTCATATGTGGATAACATGACATAACTCATGCTGGGTTTCCCCATTCGGAAATCTCTGGATCAAAGCGTACTTACAGCTCCCCAAAGCATATCGTCGTTAGTAACGTCCTTCTTCGGCTTCTAGTGCCAAGGCATCCACCGTGCGCCCTTAATAACTTAATCATGTAAATCCTTAGTTAAGCACTGTGTATCGAAGATACAACCATGTTTAACTAACCTTTACCAGTTATTAATCTGTGATGTCGTCTAAAAAGACGACGCGCGATTATTAAGCTTGTTGAATTTCGTTAAAAATTCACTCGGTTTTTTGCTTGGTAAAATCTATTTGCTTACTTATCTAGTTTTCAATGTGCAATGTTGAATGTGAAATAAACATTCAAAACTGAATACAATATGTCTCCGTTATTCCATGACCTTATGGTCATTCCGTAATATCCTTAGAAAGGAGGTGATCCAGCCGCACCTTCCGATACGGCTACCTTGTTACGACTTCACCCCAATCATCTGTCCCACCTTCGACGGCTAGCTCCTAATAAAAGGTTACTCCACCGGCTTCGGGTGTTACAAACTCTCGTGGTGTGACGGGCGGTGTGTACAAGACCCGGGAACGTATTCACCGTAGCATGCTGATCTACGATTACTAGCGATTCCAGCTTCATGTAGTCGAGTTGCAGACTACAATCCGAACTGAGAATAATTTTATGGGATTTGCTTGACCTCGCGGGTTCGCTGCCCTTTGTATTATCCATTGTAGCACGTGTGTAGCCCAAATCATAAGGGGCATGATGATTTGACGTCATCCCCACCTTCCTCCGGTTTGTCACCGGCAGTCAACCTAGAGTGCCCAACTTAATGATGGCAACTAAGCTTAAGGGTTGCGCTCGTTGCGGGACTTAACCCAACATCTCACGACACGAGCTGACGACAACCATGCACCACCTGTCACTTTGTCCCCCGAAGGGGAAAACTCTATCTCTAGAGCGATCAAAGGATGTCAAGATTTGGTAAGGTTCTTCGCGTTGCTTCGAATTAAACCACATGCTCCACCGCTTGTGCGGGTCCCCGTCAATTCCTTTGAGTTTCAACCTTGCGGTCGTACTCCCCAGGCGGAGTGCTTAATGCGTTAGCTGCAGCACTAAGGGGCGGAAACCCCCTAACACTTAGCACTCATCGTTTACGGCGTGGACTACCAGGGTATCTAATCCTGTTTGATCCCCACGCTTTCGCACATCAGCGTCAGTTACAGACCAGAGAGCCGCCTTCGCCACTGGTGTTCCTCCATATCTCTGCGCATTTCACCGCTACACATGGAATTCCACTCTCCTCTTCTGCACTCAAGTTCCCCAGTTTCCAATGACCCTCCACGGTTGAGCCGTGGGCTTTCACATCAGACTTAAGAAACCGCCTACGCGCGCTTTACGCCCAATAATTCCGGATAACGCTTGCCACCTACGTATTACCGCGGCTGCTGGCACGTAGTTAGCCGTGGCTTTCTGGTTAGGTACCGTCAAGACTTGTTCAGTTACTAACAAATTTGTTCTTCCCTAACAACAGAGTTTTACGATCCTAAGACCTTCATCACTCACGCGGCGTTGCTCCGTCAGGCTTTCGCCCATTGCGGAAGATTCCCTACTGCTGCCTCCCGTAGGAGTCTGGACCGTGTCTCAGTTCCAGTGTGGCCGATCACCCTCTCAGGTCGGCTACGTATCGTTGCCTTGGTAAGCCGTTACCTTACCAACTAGCTAATACGGCGCGGGTCCATCTATAAGTGACAGCCGAAACCGTCTTTCAACATTGAACCATGCGGTTCAATATATTATCCGGTATTAGCCCCGGTTTCCCGGAGTTATCCCAGTCTTATAGGTAGGTTACCCACGTGTTACTCACCCGTCCGCCGCTAACATCAGAGAAGCAAGCTTCTCATCTGTTCGCTCGACTTGCATGTATTAGGCACGCCGCCAGCGTTCATCCTGAGCCAGGATCAAACTCTCCATAAAAGAAGTAAGCTTGATTAGCTCTTGTTGATTGGTTAAGCCAATCACTCTTTGAAGTACTTTCAGTACTCAAATTATTGGAATTAACGTTGACATATTGTCATTCAGTTTTCAATGTTCATTTTGCATCACAAGAAATAATTATACACGCTTCATTTGGTGAAGTCAACAACTTTTTAAAATTAATTTTTGAAGTGTTTTGATGTTTTCAATATCTCTCGCTCACAAGATATAACTATACAGGCTATACAACCCTTTCTCAAGCATCAAAATTACACCAAAACACTTAATGTACCCTAATATGATTATTTCTCTACATATTCTTTTAAATCTTTATAGATTTTTTCTGCATCTGCGTATCCTTCTCTATATAAAGCATCTAATTTCCTTGGATCTTTCTCTACTCTATCTACTGCTAGTGTGTTAGTTGGTCTTATTACAAAGATATTTCCTTTATCTTCTTCCTCTTCAATCCAATCTAATGTTTTGTTGTAATGTTTATATCTTAATTCCATTAAATGATTAACTTTAGGATAAGCCTTCATTCTAAATACTTTAGAAAACCTACTAGGTGTTTTTCTATATCCTTTTGGTCTTGTTAATATAAGAACGTTTTTAGTATATCCTTCTTCAATAGATTTCTTAATAGGAATAGGATCAACAATACCACCATCTAAAAGCGTGTGTCCTTTATATTGAACAGGGTTAGCCATCAATGGTAGAGAACTTGTTGCTTCTAATGCAGTTAATAAACTACCCTTTGTATCATTTTTATCAAAGTAAACTGCTTCACCCGTTTCGCAATCTGTTGTAACAACTACGAACTTCTCTTCAGCTTGATCAAACTTTTCAAAATCAAACGGTTCTAAATAAGTTGGAATATAGTGATAGACAAAATCCATCCCAAATAATTCTTTCCTCTTTATATAGTTAGATAAAGAAAGATATCTTTTATCTTTAATGTATTTAGCTGTCACACGATGATTACGCCTAAACTGTCTAGAAATATAACTAGCAGCCATAGAAGCACCAGCAGAAACGCCGATGTTATATTCAAAATATATATCTTCTTTTATAAAAAAGTCTAAGACACCAGCTGTATACATACTTCTCATGCCGCCGCCTTCTAAGATTAAACCTGTGTCTTTTATCATATTTACACTCTTTTCTAATCATATAATTGAACAAAAGCAACCTGCTACATATTTGTAAACAGGTTGCAAAATAATTCTTTAAATTTCAGTTCTGCCAGTAATAGCTTTAGAAAGTGTCACTTCATCTGCATATTCTAAATCACCGCCGACCGGTAAACCGTGAGCTAATCTCGTTGTCTTTATGCCTATTGGTTTAACAAGCCTAGAAATATACATTGCAGTGGACTCGCCTTCTATATTAGGGTTTGTCGCTAAAATGATTTCCTTTACTTCATCACTTTTCAGACGCTCTAGCAATGATGGTATATTAATGTCCTCTGGTCCAATTCCTTCCATTGGAGATATCGCACCGTGAAGTACATGGTACATACCATTATACTCGCGCATTTTTTCCATCGCGATAACATCTTTAGAATCTTGAACAACACATATAACTGAGTGATCTCTTTGTTTGTCTTGGCATATTTGGCAAGGCGAAACATCTGTTATATGACCACATGTTTCACAATATGTTAATTCTCGTTTTACATCAACAAGTGCTTTTGCAAACGGAACAACGTCATCTTCTTTCATATCTAATACATGAAACGCTAATCGCTGTGCAGTCTTTGGACCAATACCTGGCAATTTCATGAAACTATCAATCAATTTCGATATAGGTTCTGGATAAAACATCATTACATCATTCCAGGGATGTTAAGACCTTTTGTATGTTTACCTAAACGATCAGCAGTTACTTCATCAGCTTTAGTCAAAGCATCATTTGTTGCAGCTAAAACTAAGTCTTGTAACATTTCGATATCTTCAGGATCTACTACATCCTCTTTAATAACAACATCTAAGATTTCTTTGTGTCCTGAAACAACAACTGTAACCATTCCGCCACCAGCTGTTCCTTCAATTTTTTCTTCTTTTAATTTTTCTTGTTCTTCAGCCATTTTCTTTTGCATTTTTTGCATTTGTTTCATCATTTGTTGCATATTTCCGCCACCGCGCATAATTTTGTCCTCCTAATATCTATTATAATTATTATAGAAAATTAATTTTTGTCATATTTATTATACATACCTTTGAAGTCTATGTCATGTATTACTCATCTGTTACATGAACAGTATCTTCGCCGAATAATTCTTGAGCTTTCTTAACAATATCCGCTTCTTCTTTGTTCTCTTGTTCTGGTTCATTTTTAGTTTCGGTTGGATTTGCTTTCTTTGATTGAATATATTGTTGCCTTACTTGTAGCCATTGAGAATTAGGAACACCCACTACTTTAACTGTCTTATTCACTATTTCACAGACTATAGATTCGATATGTTCTCTTTTCTCATCGTTCTTATTTACGATTTCGCAATGAATGTCTTCATCAAATTTAACAAGCACGTGATCTTCACTTGCAGCTACTGGTTCTGAATTTAATAACAAGCTGACTAACGCTCGTTGATCTTTCTGCTTAACTGATTCAATAACTGCTTGCCATTTTTCTTTTAATAAATTCAAATCATCTCTATTTGCATGATCTAATACACGTTCAATTTGACGTATTGAGAATACATGTTTCGATTGTTTCCTTGCAACACCTTGTTTGTTTTCAACAGGTTTCGCTTTTGGTTGTACACCGTTTTGAGAGAGTTGCGTGATTTGAGCTTCTAATTGTTTAATTTTATTCTCTACATCGCTAGAAATATTTTGGTTAGGTTGCTCTTGTTGTGTTTCTTGTTGACGATTACGTGTAACCAGTTCTGTTAATTTCACAATCAATATTTCAATATGAACTTGTTGATTAATCGCAAAACGCATAGAAACAAGTGTATCATTTATACAATCAATCATTTTGTACATTGTATTTAAATCGATTTGGTTTAAAGCATGTTCTTCATCTTCTCGGTCAGTAGTCTTTGCTACAATAGCATCTCTAATAAAGTAAATCATATCATTAACAAGTCTATTAACTTCTTTACCACTAGATATAAACTCATGATATCTCATAAATGCTTGCTTGATATCTTTAGCAACGATATCTTGAAACAGAGCATTTAAAGCTGCTTTGTCCACACTGCCCGTAACATTCAACGCGTGTTCATGTGATAAATGACCGTCTCCAAAGGCAATCGCTTGATCCATAATACTTAAAGCATCTCTCATGCCACCTTCAGACACTTGAGCAATAAATGCTAATGCTTCCTGTTCATAAGTAATCTCTTGTTGATCAGCTACGAATGCAAGTCTATCTTCAATTTCTCCAGAATTGATTGCTTTAAAATCAAACCTTTGACATCTTGAAATAATAGTTGGTGGAATTTTGTGAGGTTCTGTTGTTGCTAATATAAAAATAGCATGACTAGGTGGTTCTTCAAGTGTTTTTAAAAGCGCATTAAAAGCTCCAGTAGTTAACATATGAACTTCATCAATAATATACACTTTGAACTTAGATTCGCTAGGTGCATACTTAACTTTATCTCTAATGTTACGAATTTCATCTACGCCATTATTACTCGCTGCGTCTATCTCAATAACATCTGAGTTAGTCCCTTGTGTGATACCTTTACAAATTGCACACTCATTGCAAGGTTCACCATTTGTATTTACTGTGCAGTTAATTGCTTTAGCAAATATTTTAGCAATACTTGTCTTTCCTGTTCCACGTGGGCCATTAAATAAATAAGCATGCGATTGCTTTCCTTTTTGGATAGCATTTCTTAATGTTTTCGTTACATGCTTTTGACCAACAACATCTGAAAATGATTGTGGTCGGTACATCCGATACAAAGCTTGATAATTCAAAATGGCACCTCCAAGTTTAATTCTTCATAACAACTATTATATCACGAATCAATATTTCTTCTTAATATAAATCATCGAAATTCTTCTGGAAAATGAACTATACCTCGTACTTCTTTGTTAGGATGGTCCCATAAATATTTGAACATAAAATCTTCGTTCTTAATTTCAAATGAAGGATAAATGTCAAATTCCGCTGCATTTCTATAACCTAGTTCGCGATAATATGTTTCATCTCCCATGACGACAACACCAATATAACCATTTTCATAAGCTCGATACTCTAAAGCTTCAATTAAAGCTTTACCAATCCCTTTATTTTGGACTTCTGGTAAAACTGATACTGGCGCTAAAGTTAGAACTGTATTACTATCTTCTTCTGAATCGACTGTTACTTCTGTCATCATCGCATGCCCTAGTATTTTTCCGCCTTCTGTCTTGGCAACTACTTCTAACTCGGCATTATAATGTGGAGATTTTCTAATTCTACCTATTAATTCATGTTCTTTCGCATTTACATAATCAGTATTTAAAAAAGCTTTTTTCACTACTTCTTTCGCTAATTCATATTCAGATTCTATAATCGTTCCGATATATAATTGCGTCATATATACTATATCCTCCTGATATAAGAAAAAGGGTGACCGAGGTCACCCTTTTTTGATTTATATATAATATGTTTAGTTGAATAAAAAATATACCGTGCACCTTTGCTTGGAACAAACATCACAAGCGTTACCTCAGTCGTTAGCTAAACTTCGGCAACCCTACGGCACATACAATGATCCACTTAATGCTGCTTCCTTCCGGACCTGACATGATTCATGGGTTTGTATTGCATAGGACCGACGTCTTCAGACACCACGTGCTGAGGGCAGACCTCACAATAATATGTCCGCGGCAAAGGAATTCAGTCTTGCTAAAGCGGATTTCAAGTACAGGGAACCGCTACCTCCCCACTTAGCACGGCACTTTATATAGTACAACAAAACCATTATATTTGGCAAGAAAAAACTATTGATCTATTACAGGTTTATTCAAAACCCTTCTAGAAAAATCGACAAATTTGAATTCTGTCGCAATATGTCTAGAGATATTATATTGAAATCTTTCAGCATTACTCAAATGAACAATACCTCTAACTGTAGCTGTATATAAAGGATCTAAATGCCCAAAATATCGTTCTTCTTTCTCTGTCATTTTTTCAAAAGTAATAGATTTATTTGAATAGCTTATTTCTACATTCATTTCATTTTCAATATATTGATAAATCGAATGAGACGCTACTTCTTTTGAAAGTTTGGGTATCACTTTGCAAACAAAGTAATCCTCATCCATGATATGAACTTTATTATTTTTTTGTCTTGTTCGAATGACGTGCCATAGCTTATCGTGATTATTCAATTCTAAAGCGTGTTGAACAATTGGCTCGTCTTCAGCATTGATAACTTCAAATACTTCAACTACCGTTTCATAGTCAAGACCTAGTCTATTATTAATTTCTTGGAAACTGATCATTTCAGATATTGGAAATTGAATAATTCCTTCATATATAACAACTGAACCTTTTCCACGTAACTTTTGTATATAACCTTTTTCTTGTAGAAGATTTAATGCTTTTCTTACTGTTTCTCTCGAAGTTGAATATATCTTTGTTAATTCATTTTCTGAAGGTAATTGTTGTAAGTGTGCATATTCACCATTTATAATTTTTTTACAAATTGACTGATAGATTTTCATATACTTATTCATTGTTTCACCTCTATACCTTCAAAACTTCATAGTTAAATGCTTTTTAAATTAGCAACAAATGCATCAAAAGGCTCTAGCATATTGCCATTTAAATCATTATTAGCCACTATCAATTCGCCTTCCATATCAATATCCTCAGGTATTTCAACCTTATCATTTGTATAGTTAGCTACAATCAACCACTCTTCATTATCTAACTTTCTTTTGTAAATAAACAAGTCTGGATGATCCATATATAGTGGTTCTACATCTCCATACGTTATAATATCATGTTTATGACGAATATCAATTAACTGCTGATAAGTGTAGAAGATTGAATTCTTATCTTTAATCGCCGCTTCCACATTAATTTCTCTATAGTTATCCGGTATGCCTATCCAAGGCGTGCCTGTTGTAAAACCGGCATTTTCCTCATCTGTCCATTGAACAGGTGTACGTGAATTATCACGAGATTTTTGTCCAATAACTTTCATAATCGTATCTTCATCCAAGCCTTGATTCCTTAGACTACGATATGCGTTTAATGTTTCAATATCTCGATATTGATCGATTGATGTAAACTTAGGATCAGTCATACCTATCTCTTCACCTTGATAGATATAAGGTGTTCCTTGCAACATATGAAGTGATATAGCAAGCATTTTAGCTGATTTAACTCTGTTAGCTTCTGTTTCATCATTACCAAACCTTGTCACAACTCTCGGTTGATCATGATTACACCAGAAAATAGCGTTCCATCCATTACCTTTAGCAATATTAACTTGCCAATCCATCAGAATACGTTTTAATTCTATAAAATCAAATTTCATATCAGACCATTTCTCACCATTTTTATAATCTACTTTTAAATGATGGAAATTAAATACACTATTTAATTCTTGTCTTTCAGGGTTGGTGTATTTTATACAGTTCTCTATTGTAGTAGAAGACATTTCTCCTACAGTCATAATATCTTTATTTCCAAAAGTTTTTCGGTTCAATTCATGTAAATATTCATGAACTTTTGGCCCGTCCGTATAAAATTCTTTACCGATTTCCTCTGAATCTTCAAAAGCACCTTTAGAAATTAAGTTAATAACATCAAATCTAAAACCATCTACGCCGAAATCAATCCAATAATTTATCATTTCATAGATTTCTTCTTTCAATTGGTCATTTTCCCAATTTAAATCAGCTTGAGAGACGTCGAATAATCTTAAATAATAACTTTCAGTTTGTTCATCGTACTCCCAAGCGTTACCACCAAATTTAGATTCCCAGTTTGTTGGCGGCTCATCTTTAGTACCTTCTTTCCAAATATAATAATCTCTATACGGATTATCTTTAGACTTTCTAGATTCAACAAACCAATGATGTGACGTAGACGTATGATTAATCACAATATCCAGCATTACTTTAATGCCAAGTTTATGTGCTTCAGTAAGTAACTTTTCAACATCTTCTTTCGTACCAAAATCAGGATTGATTGCATAATAATCACTAATATCATATCCGTTATCATTCATTGGCGATTCATAAATAGGTGTTAACCATACATAATCTACACCTAACTTTTGTAAATAAGGCAATTTTTCGATAACCCCGTTTATATCCCCTTGACCATTACCAGTCGTGTCGTTAAATGATTTCGGATATATTTGGTATACTACTGATTTTTTCCAATCTGAAACCGCCATGTTTATGAACTCCTTTATTTAATAATATTATTCTTGCACCATTTCTTTCGCTTGTTCTTTAGCAAATCTTGAGAATACCACTGTTAAAATAGCTGGTAACACCATAGCTATAAATGTAGCGATAATATATACACCCCAATATTCACGTGTTATAGAAATAATTGCCGGCACACCACCAACACCAACTTTTCCTAATACGCCGTTTGCGCCAATAAACGCACCTAGTAAACAAGATGAAACGATAGAGGCTACAAACGGATATTTCAATGGTAAATTGACACCAAACATAGCTGGTTCAGTAACACCTAAGAAAGATGATATTCCTGAAGTCATTGCTAAACCTTGTTCTTTTACCATTTTACGCTTTCTATAAATCAACCAAGCACCAAATGCCGCTGAACCTTGACAGATATTAGATATAGCTAAGATTGGCCATAAATAAGTACCGCCTATACTACTTCCCATCAGTTGGAAGTCTACTGCTAAGAACATATGATGTAAACCTGTAATAACAAGCGGAGCATAGAACAGACCATACACTGCGCCACCTAACCAACCTGCGCTATCAAATATTCCTTTAATACCATTCGTAATAAGTGTACCAAGTTCTAATGCTAAAGGTCCTATAATAATAAATGATAAGAATCCAGTTATTAATAAAGCGACCGGACCAACGACTAACATTTTGATTGAATCATGCACGCGTTTAGCTAAGAATTTTTCAATTACAGATAATACCCATGTTGCTATTAATACCGGCAACACTTGACCTTGATAGTTCAATTGTTTAATTTCTAAACCAAACATATGCCATACTGGAATTTCATCTGATTTACCGCCACCAAGATCATATTGAGAAGCTAACTGAGGATGAACAAGTACAAGTCCTAATACTAATCCTAATATTGGACTACCTCCAAACACTCTCATAGCTGACCAACCAATAAGGGCAGGTAAGAAGATAAATGCTGTACTCGCAATAACGTTAATCATGTTTGCAAAATCAGCTAACCATGAATACTGGTCTACTAAAGATTTAGGACCAAATAAATCTTCAGCTGTTAACACATTATTTAACCCCATCAATAAACCTGCAGTAACGATTGCAGGTAAAATAGGAATAAATACATCACCGAGCAATTTAATTAATCTTTGCAAAGGATTCATTTTTTGTTCCGAAACTTTCTTCACTTCATCTTTAGAGCTTTCTCCAATTCCCGTTTCTTCTTGGAAAATTTTATAAGCTTCGTCAACTGTGCCTTGACCAATAACGATTTGAAATTGATTATTTGCTGCAAAAGACCCTTTCACTAAATCGATGTTGTCTAAAGCTTCTTTATTAACTTTACTTTCATCATTTAACACTAATCTTAAGCGGGTAACACAATGTGTGGCTGCATCTACGTTGTCTTTACCACCTATAGCATCAATAATCTGTTTCACTTCTTCTCTATTTACAGACATTGAACTCACTCCCCCTGTTTTTTATTACTTGAATTATAACTTGTATATACAAGTATGTAAAGGCTTTCAATTAATATTACTTTTATTCTGTAGTATGATTGAATAAAGGAGGTATAAATTATGTCATTTTTAACACATGAATATATGGAACACGATAACGTTTCATTAGAATTTGCTTCCGAGAATGAGACATTTTTAACAAATCACAACGAAAATAAAATATTCGAATCAGCAAGTTTAATCAAAATTCCGATTATGATTTATATTTTTTCGAAGTTAAATAAAGAAGAAAGACAAGAAAATTTAAAAATAGAACATAAAGTGAGTGGGAGCGGAGTATTACAAACATTGGATATCCCGTACTTAAGCGTTAACGACCTTGTTCAATTAATGATTGTCGTATCTGATAATACAGCAACAAATATATTAATTAATTACTTCGGCCAACAACATATCAATTTGTTTATACAACAAACTTTGAATTGTAAAAACACTGAATTAAACCGATTAATGATGGATGCTGAGGCGATAGACCAAGGTAAACAAAATTATACAACTTCTGAAGATATGATTAACATGCTTCGATATATCACTCAACATGCAAATGGAGATGATATGTTAGAAATTATGCGTCATCAACACTTAAATGATAAAGTTTCTATCTTTAAATCATTTTATGAAGATCAATTGATTTATTATTCAAAAACTGGAGAATACGACCATGTAGCAAACGATGTAGGCATTATACAATTTAAAGAAAAGTATTATTATTATAGTTTTCTTTCTAACACAGAAAATCCCGAAAAAGCGATAAAATTCTCTCACGATTTCGGGTCTTATATGATTCAATCTATATTAAAATGTTGATAGCCTAGCTGCTTTTACTAAGATTTTTTGATAATAACTACCTGTTAGTTTAACAATTTCAATACTTCTAGGTGTATGCGGTGCATGAATCATCATATCTTCACCCATGTAAATACCTACATGGGAAAGAAAACCTTTATCTTCAGGCTTACTGAAAAATAGTAAGTCTCCTGACTTTAAAGAATGTTCATCTAAAGGAATATCCGTCATAGCTTCATATTGTTCATCTGCATCTCGAGGTATATTGAAATTCTGGCTTTTATACATGTGGAAACATAATCCAGAGCAGTCATAACCATAACTAGACATACCTCCCCATAAATAAGGTAAATCAATAAATAATTTAGCATTATCTATAACGCCTTGCATTGAACCTTGTTTAAATGCGCCAAATTCATCACTCAGTTCAATATCTTTGCCATCAATAAGTCCGATACCTTCTGGTGTCTCTACTTCGATAAATTGTTGATCTAATTTTAAGACAGGCAATACTGTATTAAATGATAAAATTTGTTTAGTTGTGAAATCTGTATTGAACAATGTAGTTTTTGGCACTTTGACGCGCATGCGCTGATTGGATGCCTTGATATTCATATCGCCCAGTTGACTAGAAGGTATAAATCCTAGATAACCTTTATCATGTTGTTTGGATGGTTGTTCTAAACAGATAACATAACTCCATCCGTCTTGTTCTTCCAATACTTCTACCGCTTCACCATACAGTACTTGTGTGTCTATTCGACTGTCTTCAGTAAATGATAGTTTTTCTTCTAAATTAAGTTCCAACAACCATCGTTGGATATCAGCTGGGTACATAATACCATCACGATCTATATCTCGTGCTTTATCTGTATCTCTCCAAATTGTGCCAACGTTTACTCTGCAATACTTGATCATACACTCACCTTCTTAAGTAAAGATTTTCTATCAATTCCTAAACCATAACCTTTTGGCGCCGTCACTTTCGAACCATTATAAGCTATACCACCTACTACTTCACGATTAGAAACCATAAGAGGCGCATCGAAATCCACTCGTGTTACTTTATTGGCAGCTAAACTAAAGTGTAACGCTGCAGTTACTGAAACATGCGTTTCCATCATACAACCGACCATACAAGTAATATCATATTCGTTAGCTATTTCATGTATTTTACGCGCTTGATGAATGCCACCTGTTTTCATAAGTTTAATATTCCAGAGATTAATCGCTCCAACCTCAACTAATCGTTTAGCATCATGGACACTAAATAAGCTTTCATCTACCATTAGTGGAATTTGATATTCTTTTGTTAATTTACCTAATACTGAAAATTCATTTCTATTAACCGGCTGTTCTATACTTTCAATATTTAATGACGCTTCATCAAAATGTTTTAAAGCTTGTTCTGCTCCCTTTTCATTCCAAGCCTGATTAGCATCTACACTAAGCGTTGTATCTTTAGGTAAGGCAGCTCTTAAAGCTTTTAATCTATTTAAGTCTGTTTCAACACTATCTTTTCCGACTTTTATTTTTAAGTGATTATATCCTTCTTGTATGTATCTAAAAGCATCTTTAACCATTTCATCTGCTTCATTTAAACTTACTGTATAACAAGTTTCTAATGATTTATTTCCCGGGTCATTATTTAAGTATTCATACAGAGGAGACTTCGCTTCTTGTGCAAGCAAATCATATAGAGCGATATCTATTGCTGCCTTTGCACTAGAGTTTCCTACTAAGGCTTCGTCCATTTCATCCAATAAACCAATAGATAATGGCCTATTGATCAGCAATGGTTTAAAAACCTCTTCTATAGCTGCTTCTATTCCACCTTTTGTATCTCCCGTAATAACATACGTTGGCACTGCTTCACCAACACCAACCATCTCTTTCTGATTCGTTTCAATAAATACATAAATACTTTCTATAACATCAACAGTTCTAAGAGCTGTCTTAAAAGGCTTTTTCAAAGGCGTTTTATATCTATAGTATTTAATATCTGTAATAAACATACCCATCCCCCTTTGCATTAATAAACACCAGACTCAATTTGCAAAACCTTTTTATCTACATCTAATATTGCTTTAGTCCCAAATGGAATGCCAAAATGTGGTGTGCAATGGCCTATATCCACTTCATTTACAGTAGGCTTATTTAAACTGCCTATAAAATGCTGTAATACTTCTTCCATTTTTAATGATTTCTCTGGCTTTTTAGGTTTACTATTAGTAAATGGACCAATTATAAATCCAATTGCATCGTCTAGCTTTCCAGCAGATTTTAATTGTTGTAAAAAACCATCTACTTTATACGGTTCTTCTCCTACATCTTCTAAGAAAAGTATTTTATCCTTTGTATCAATTTCATAAGGTGTCCCTAAACTAGATACTAAAAGCGATAGACATCCCCCTACTATCTCTCCTTCTACGCGACCACTCACAAATGGTTTAAATCTTAATTGTTCTACAGGGTAATTTAAATCTTTACCTTCAAACAATTGTTCAAAGCTATTAATGGAAATATCATGATAATTCTCTCCAATATCAGAAGAGATCATTGGCCCTTGAAATGTTACTAACCCAGTTTCTTGTCTAATGGCATTATGTAAGCAAGTTATATCACTATAGCCCCATATAATTTTTGGGTGTTTTTTAAAAAGATTAAAATCAATTTGTTCAACAATACGCGGTGTTCCATATCCTCCACATGCACATATGATGCCCTTTACTTCATCATCCATTAACATATCATGCAAACTTTTTAGTCTTACTTCATCTGTTCCCGCTAGATGACCATAAGTATCGTGTATGTTTTCCGCTAATTTAAAATGAATATCATATCGCTCTTCCAAACGTCCCAAGCCAATTTTTAAATGTTCTTGGTTCGGAGGGCTTGCTAAAGCAACAACACCGATTGTATCTCCCTTTTTTAATCTCTTCGCTTTCATTAAAACACCCCTTTTTGTCAGAATATTCTTATATTATAACAAAATTATAAAACATTTGTACAAAACAAAAAGCACTACCTACAAAAGTAGGTAGTGCTTGTTTATATAATAGTCTTGGATATTTAATAATAATGGCGGAGGAAGAGGGATTCGAACCCCCGCGAGCCGTTAAGCCCCTGTCGGTTTTCAAGACCGATCCCTTCAGCCGGACTTGGGTATTCCTCCAAATAAGACAATATTTATCTTATACCAAGCCAAGACTGATGTCAATAATATTTCAATAATTTATATTGTAATTTTTTCCTTTAACGCCTTATCTACTGCTTTTGCTACTGCAAGTCCTTCTTTAATTGCCCAAACAACTAAACTTTGACCTTTTCTAGCATCTCCTGCAACAAATATTTTATCTTGATTTGTTTTAAAGTCTCTTTCATTAGCTACGATTTTATTACGATCAGTATTCAAGTTAAATGAATGAGGAACTAAATGTTCTGTACCTTCAAATCCGATTGAAAGTAATACTAAATCTGCGGGCCAATGACGTTCTGTACCTTCTACTATAACCATACCGTCATCTGTTTCTTTTAATACTTGTGTATATAGACCTCTAATATTACCGTTTTCGTCTACATCATACCTCATTGTTTGAATACCATAAGCTCTTGGTTCAAATCCAAATTTTTCACGATATTCTTTATGCGCATAATCTAATTTAAATATAGGCATTGGTAATGGCCACGCAGTGTTTTGTTCCATTTTATCAGTTAATCGTACATATTTATTAAATTGGACTACTGATTTACAATCATCTCTTAGTGCAGTTGCCACACAATCTGCACCAGTATCTCCCGCGCCAATTACAATCACATTTTTCCCTTTTGCCGTTATTGTTGGTTCTTCAATTTCTCCCATTTGTAGTTGTGTTTGTTCAGTTAAATATTCCATTGCGAAATGAATACCAAAACTCATACGTCCTTCTAATTGTAAGTCTCTACCTTTTTGAGCCCCTGTACAAACGATAATAGCATCATATTGCTCATTAAGTTCTTCTTTCGTGATGTCTTTCCCTACATTAATGTCGGTCTTAAAAACAATACCTGCTTCTTCCATCAATTTAATACGGCGCTCAATAACTGATTTATCCAATTTCATACTTGGAATACCATACATTAATAGTCCTCCTGGTTTATGATTACGTTCATATACCGTGACTTGATACCCTAATAAATTTAACTCTTCTGCTGCGGTTAAGCCTGCAGGTCCACTCCCGATAATAGCGACTTTTTCTTCTAAACGTGTATTTGGAACTTTCGGTTTAACGATCCCCATATCGTATGCTTCATCTATAATTGTACGTTCTATACCTTTAATCGCTACTGAATCATTATTTATTGCTAACACACAAGATGACTCACAAGGTGCTGGACAAACACGTCCGGTAAATTCAGGAAAGTTATTAGTTTCAGACAATCTTTCAAAAGCTTCTTCGAAATCTTTTCTATATACTAAGTCATTCCATTCCGGAATATAATTACCTATTGGACAACCTATCGTATCTCTCCCAAATGATGAACCTGTTTGACAAAAAGGCGTTCCACAGTCCATACAACGTGCGCCTTGTGTCGAAGCATCTTCTGTAGTAAATCTTTGTTGGAACGGTTCATATCCATTAATTCTATCTTTTAAAGATAACTCATCCAATTGCTTTTTAGGATACTTCATAAAACCTTTAAATTCACCCATATTATGCCCTCCTTCTTAATAAACAGAAGCTAATTCTTCTTCATCACCTATAGATTTACGATCATCAAAGAACGCATTTAACAGTGCATCTTCTTCATTTTCTAGTTTATGCTGTGAAATTTTCTGCATCATCAATTTATAGTCTTTCGGAATGACTTTTACAACTTTCTCCGCGATTAAATCAAAATCTTCTAACATGATTTTCGCCTTTTTACTATCTGTATATTTAACATGATCCTCTAGCATTAATTTCAAATTAGTAATTTCACTTTTATCTTTTAACGTTTCAAATTCTAGCGTGTCAAGTGCGTTTGTTCTTTTAAATGCATCTATGTCAGATGGAGCAACGTAACACACGCCACCACTCATACCTTGACCGAAGTTACGTCCAACATCACCTAAAATTACGACACGTCCACCAGTCATGTATTCTAGACCATGGTCACCCACGCCTTCTACAACCACATTTACACCACTATTTCTAACGCAAAAACGTTCACCAGCTCGTCCATTAATGTACGCTGTACCGCTCGTTGCACCATAAAAACATACATTACCAACAATAATATTATTTTCTCTTGCTTCGTTTGGAGCCTTTAAAATAAGTTTAGCGCCTGATAACCCTTTTCCGAAATAGTCATTCGCATCGCCAGTATGATGTAAAGTCATACCTTTAGGCGTGAATGCACCATAACTTTGTCCTGCATGTTTAAACGTTTTGACATAAATCGTATCTTCTGGGAGTCCAGGTTCTCCATGTACTTCCGTAATATAACTACCAGTTATCACACCAACATTACGCTCAATATTTCTAATATTATAGCTTCCAACAAATTTCTCACCATAATCAATAGAAGCTTTAGCATCATCATAAAGTTTAGACAAATCAAAACCTTTATCAAGTTGGTGATCTTGATCCATAATGCGATGTTTATCTCCTTCGATAACAAATAGTAATGCCTCTAAATCTAGCTCTTTCGCTTTAGGGTGTGTGTAGTAGCGTTCCGAAACTTCTAATAAATCTGTTCGACCTACTAACTCATCCATAGACTTAAGGCCTAATGAAGCTAAAATTTCTCTTATTTCCTCGGCAATAAAATACATAAAGTTTACTATATGGTCTGCTTTTCCAGTAAATAGTTTTCTTAATTCTCCATTTTGTGTAGCAATCCCTACTGGACACGTATCTTTATGACAAACTCTCATCATAATACAGCCAAGGACTACTAACGGTGCCGTGGCGAAAGCAAATTCTTCAGCGCCTAATGCACATGCTAATGCAACATCGCGGCCAGTCATTAATTTTCCGTCTGTTTCTAATGTGACACGGGAACGTAAACCATTTAACATAAGTGTTTGATGTGTTTCCGATAAACCGATTTCCCATGGTAGACCTGCATGTTGAATACTTGTCTTAGGTGAAGCACCAGTACCGCCGTCATAGCCACTAATAACAATTTTATCTGCATGAGCTTTTGCTACACCTGCAGCAATTGTTCCTACACCTGATTTTGAAACAAGTTTCACACTAATATCTGATGTGCGATTTGCATTTTTTAAATCATGGATTAGCTGTGCTAAATCTTCAATTGAATAAATATCATGATGTGGCGGCGGTGATATTAATCCTACACCAGGCGTTGAACCACGAACTTCAGCTACCCAAGGATAAACTTTAGTGCCTGGCAATTGTCCGCCTTCACCTGGTTTAGCACCTTGCGCTACCTTAATTTGAATTTCTTTAGAATGTTGCAAGTAATCGCTTGTAACACCAAACCTACCAGATGCAACTTGTTTAATAGCACTCATATAATTTGTACCATCCGGTTTCACGATGTAACGCTCTGGATTTTCTCCACCTTCACCACTGTTACTACGACCACCAATACGGTTCATTGCTTCTGCTAATGTTTGATGTGCTTCTTCAGATATTGAACCAAAACTCATTGCCCCTGTTTTAAATCTTGTTACAATTTGATCAGCTGATTCTACTTCTTTTAAATCGATTGCTTTTTTCTCTTTGAATTCAAGCAAGTTTCTTAAATGAGTCATTCTTTCACTATCAGCCGCTTCTGAATATTCTTTAAACATCTTGTAATCATTTTCTCTACACGCATGTTGTAATAAATGAATCGTTTTAGGGTTAAAGGCATGATAGTCACCTTGTAGTCTCCATTGGAACGTACTTCCAGAATTTAAATATTTAATATTTTCAGATTGTCTCGCTTTATTTTCTTGGTCTATCGTTTCAATTGAAATCCCTGATAGTTTAGACGGTGTACCTGTAAAGTACTTATCGATTACATCTTGGCCTAAACCTATCGCTTCAAATATTTGAGCGCCTTGGTAACTTTGAACAGTTGAGATACCCATCTTAGCCATCACTTTAATCAATCCTGCTGACAACGTTTGACTATACGCATCGATATTCTGCTCTACAGTACCTGTTAGTCTACCCGTTTCTGTTAAGTCTTCTATTGTATACTGTGCTAAATATGGAACAACTGCATTAGCGCCATATCCAATTAAAGTAGCTAAATGATGGACTTCTCGACATTCACCTGAATATGCAATGATACTTGTATCAAGTCGCTGACCAGTTCTAATTAAACTTTGATGAATATGACTAACTGCTAATAACATCGGCATAGCAAATTGGTTTTCTAAATCATTTACCGACTCATCTTCTAGTACTATTATTTCTGCACCATTTGCTACAGCTTGTGAAACTTTATGCGATAGTTCGTCTAAAGCATCTTCAAGCGATGTTTCATATACCGTAGAAATAAATTTTGTCTGATAAGTACTATTTTGGATTTTTTGAAGTTGTGCTTTAGACAATACAGGATGATTTAGCTGTATACGTTTCGTATTATCTTGATGGGGTTCTAATAGATTACCTTCTTTGCCTAAATAAACCATTTCACTCGTTACAATTTTTTCTCGATATGAATCAATTGGTGGATTGGTAACTTGTGCGAAGTGTTGTTTAAAATAATTAAATAATGATTCAGGTTGTGTACTCAATACTGCAACTGGTGTATCAAATCCCATAGCACCAATCGGGTCTTTTCGCTCACTAACTAACTCCGTCATATATTTATTGATTTCTTCTTTTGTATAACCAAACCTTCTTTGTAATTGGAATAATTGATCTTGACTTGTTCTTGATGGTGTCGCTATGACGTCGTTAATATTTAAATCTTGTTGACGTACCCATTCTTCATAAGGATATTCGCTTGCTATTCTTTGTTTCAATTCGTCATTTTCAATAACTTTATTTTCTTTAAAATCAACAAGTAATAATTTTCCTGGGTTTAATTGACCTTTATATAGAACATGCTCTTCATCAACATCAATTACTCCAACTTCAGATGAGAAAATAATTTCATTTGAGTCAGTAATTGTGTATCGACCTGGTCTTAATCCATTTCTATCTGTTAACGCTCCTAATTTATCACCGTCACAAAAACTAATCATCGTTGGTCCGTCCCATGGTTCCATCAAATAACTGTAATATTCGTAGAAAGCTCTAATTTTAGGGTCTTGTGTTTCGTTGTATAACCATGGTTCAGGTATAAGTAACATAGCCGCTTGCTCTGGTGGGATACTTAAACTTAAAAATTCAAGCGCATTATCTACAATAGAAGAATCACTACCAGATTCGTCTAAAACTTCTCCAATTTTATCTTTAACATCTCCAAAAATCGTTTCTATTAATTTATCTTGGCGCGCTCTCATCCAATTCACATTACCTTTAATCGTATTGATTTCACCATTATGCATCAATAATCTATTAGGGTGAGCTCTTTTCCAACTCGGAAATGTATTCGTACTAAATCTTGAATGAACTGAACCGAATTTTGATTCATATGCGTCATCTAATAAATCGACATATAATCCTTTAATTTGATCCGATCGCAACCAACCTTTATATACAATCGTTCTTCTAGATAAACTTGCAAAGTATAAATCTAAATTTTGCTCTTCACCATAACGTTCAATTTGTTTACGAGCAATAAATAACGAACGATCAAAATGTTCGCTCGTTTTATTTTCAACAAAAACTTGTTGTATTGTTGGCATTGTTTCTGCAACATGATCAGCTAATACAGAAGTATCTACTGGTACGTCTCGATACGTTATAACTTTTAAGCCTTCTTCTTCAAAGAAAGCATTGAACTTTTTTTCGTGAATACTACCCGCAATCTTTTTATCTGTAAAAAACATCCCTACTGCATAATGTTCTTCAGATGGTAATTTTAACTTTAGCTTCTGTTTAAAATAGAGGTGAGGGACTTCTGTCATAATACCAGCACCATCGCCAGTAATACCATCAGCGCCAACTCCACCTCTATGATCTAATCTGCAAAGCATTTCAATTGATTTCAGTACAATATCATGTGACCTTTTATTATCCATATTGGCGTAAAAACCAATTCCACAAGCATCATGCTCATCTGCTGAATCATATAGGCCAAGTCGTCTTCTATCTTTTTTTAATGACATACTACATCACCTCGAATTTAAAATTTCAGAATCTTCTCTAATTTATAGTTAACATCATACTTTAATGTGACTTATCTTAACAATATATAAAATAGATGAAATATATCTAAAAATTAGATAATATAAATCTAAGAGGTGGGAAGCGTGGAAATTAAACAGTTAATATACTTTAGAGAAGTCGCACAACGAGAACACATTTCAGAAGCTGCATTAGAATTAGAAATTGCTCAATCAGCTATTAGCAGACAAATTGCAAATTTAGAAAAAGAACTCAATACAGTTTTATTTTTAAGAGAAGGTAGAAATGTAAAATTAACTGAACGTGGTGAATTACTACTATCTTACGCGAATCAAATTTTAGATTTAGTAGAAGAAACTACTGAATTATTTATTCATCAAGACCAGACTGATAAGAGAGCTATTAGACTAGCTTATACTGAAAGCTATGTTGCACAAGCCTTACCTGCAATTATTAAATCGTTTGAACAAGAACATAATATAGAAATAAGACCGATGCTTATGACACCTATAGAAATTGAAGAAGCTCTAAACGCTCATCAAATAGACGTCGCACTTTGTGAACTAACACCTAAAATGATGAATAATAAAAACACTATTAAAAACACTTTGTTTGAAGAAACTTATAATTTATATGTTCATAACAACAATGATTTATCTATGAACCCGAAACCACCATTGTCTCAACTCAGTCATCAATATATTTATTATTACAACACACTGCCGGATCAAATCGCACAACTTATAAGGAAACACGCTTCACAAAAAGTATATCGAATTTCAAATCCAACTTTATTAAAACAAACACTACTAGCTGAGAAAGGTGTTTTAATTATCGCTGATTATTTAAGTGGTGGTATAGAGGATGAACGCCTTGTTAAAATACCTCTTACGCACACAGAACTGAAAAGAACAATTTATATCGTCTATCAACAGAACAACCAACATGCGCAATTAAATGCATTCGTCAATTTTGCTCAGACTTTACTTCATAGACAAACGACTTATCATTAGGAGGTAATTAAATCAATGGACTTTATTAATAGAACAACCGAAGAGATTGCTCAGGACTTATTAGGGGTAAGACTGATTCATGAAACTGAAGACTTAACTTACACAGGTTATATTGTAGAAACAGAGGCATATGTAGATATTCACGATCAAGCTGCACATTCCTTTAACGGGAAAAATACAAAGAGTGTCAAATCGCTATATTGTGAAGGTGGCACAATTTATGCTCATAGTATGCACAAACAGTTGCTCATCAACTTCGTTACACAAACTGAAGGTGAACCTCAAGGTGTGTTATTAAGAGCTATAGAACCTGAAAATGGCATAGAACAAATGGAAATCAACCGTAATCACAAGACGGGTGTGGAACTTACAAATGGACCTGGGAAATTCACACAAGCTATGCAAATATCTAAATCACTAGATGGCACAAAAATTGGAGCGGGCAGTCTTAAAATCGATACGATGAATCGAAAGTACCCTAAAAACATCGATACATCTGCTCGCATTGGCGTACCTAACAAAGGTGAATGGACAGAAAAACATTTAAGATTTACTGTTGCGGGGCATCCTTATATTTCGAGAGCGAGAAAGCGTGATACATTACCAATAGAACAAACATGGAAATAGTTTGAATTCACATTTTTTCATACGTATACTATACGTTATTCAATACAAATTAAAAGTGATGGTGCAATGATATGAAACAGCAATTCAAAACGAGTTTAAAGAAACCTTTCAATATAGCGATATTAGCTTTCATCGTATTATTAATAGGGGCTTTAATCTTCACAAAATATAACGCGCAATTTTATAAGACACCTATTGGCCACATCACAAATATTACGGATCAAAAAAGTAAAAATACAGTTGACCAAAATAAAAACAAAGATATCGTACATACCGAAAACATAAAATTAAAAATTGTTAATGGAAAATATAAAGGCAAAACATTAACCGTACCTCATAAATACACAGACTCACTTACTGACTCTGAAAAGTACCGTAAAGGTGATGAAGTTCTCATCTCATACACTGGTGAAGAAAGCTCTGCAATTATTAAAGGCTTAAAACGAGATACGTCTGTCGTGTTTATGACCGGATTATTTTTATTCACTTTACTCATGGTTGGTAGAAAATCTGGCCTTTATTCAATTATCTCGTTGTTTATAAATGTATCTGTCATTTTAATAATGATTAATTATTTCATGAAAAACGATAATCAGCATTTCTTTATTTTAATGGCTATAACCGTTATTTTTTCTACTATCATTTCGTTACTTTTAGTCAGTGGGTTTTCAAAAAAGACATTCGTTGCAATTCTTTCAACATTGCTCGGCACTTTTATCAGTATAGGAATTTCTCAACTGATTATGACTTTAACAAACAGTAATGGTATCAAATATGAAACGATGAGCTTTTTAACAATTCAACCAACACAAATATTCTTAGCTTCCATCTTAATCGGTTCTTTAGGAGCCGTTATGGATGTTGCCATCACACTCACAAGTTCGTTATATGAAATAAAGGCGCAACATCCTACAATATCTATGAAGCGGTTAAAGCAATCTGGTATCAATATAGGTAAAGATATTATGGGTACAATGACCAACATACTATTCTTTGCATATTTATCTGGAAGTATCCCAATGGTTATACTTTATTTTAAAAACAACAATACTGTAACGTATACACTATCGATGAATTGGTCCCTTGAAATTTCAAGAGCTTTGATGGGCGGAATAGGTATTGTCATCACGATTCCTATTACGATTTTTATCGTGATGTTATTTATGCAGAGAGAGGAGGCTAAATAATGGATACTACTTTCATTTTAGCTGTTATCCTTCTCATTTTAATGATTTTAGTCGGAGGCAAAACAGGATTTCGTTCATTTATAACATTATTCTTAAACATATTCACATTATTTATCGCAATATTACTTATTATCTATAAAGCACCAATCTTTATCGTGCTTATCATCTTTTGTTTATTAATAGCATGCATCAATTTGTTCTATATCAATGAATATAATACAAAAACACAATCAGCATTTTTAGCTACAATAATAACAACGCTCATTCTCATAGGATTAATATACTTTATTGTAGATATATCTATGTTGCAAGGTTTCACAGAAGAAGAACAAGATGAAACTTATATCTTTTCGATGAATATCGGTATTAACTATGCACAATTAATGGTCTTTACCATCGTTTTAGCTGTAATTGCAGCTGTAATAGATTTAACAATTTCTATCAGTTCTCCTATGTACGAGCTATATGAAGCACAACCAAATATATCTTTAAAACAACTCTTTAAATCTGGACTTACTATAGGTAGAGATATATTATCAACAACAACAAACACAATATATTTTGCTTATATAGGCGGACAAATTACATTGTTCTTTTGGTTTGGAAAATTAAATTATACATTTGGAGAAATTATAAACGCTAAAATATTTGCAGCTGAAATCATTTCAATATTATTAGGTGGTATAGCAGTCAGTATCGCTATTCCTATAACGTCTATCATCACAGTACAATTAATAAAAAGACGCAATAAATTAAATGAACATTAGAGTATGTAAAAAAGTTCGAAAATAAACTCCTTACTCAAAATAATGGGAGTGGGACTAGGGTTGGAAAAAGCTTGATATAAGCGCATTTTCAATCCAGTCAGCTACTGCCATTATAATAAAAGAGGCTGAGACATGTATTTATGTCCCAGCCTCATTTTTTATAAAACTTTAGATTTTGTTCGTTCTCAAGAACATTTATCTTCTGAATTCTTTTCTAATTAAATAGGCTCTAAATTTGATTCAATTTCTTCTCTCTTAGACTCTAAGAAATTTGGCAAATCTAATTTTTCTCCTAGTTGATCAATATCATCGTATGGGACACCCGGTCCTTCTGTAGCAAATTCAATTAATATATGTGAATGTCTGTAGTACAAGCTTTTGAAGAAATCTCTATCTATTATGCCAGAATGTACGACATTCTTACTATCTAATAGCTCTTTTACTTTCTTTAACTCTTCTTCATCCGCGACTGATAAAGCAAGGTGGTGAATACTACCTTTACCCGGTTTTTCTCTTTTTCCTTGTTCTTCAACTAGTACGATATCACTATACAATCCTTCTTGATCTCTTGTATAAAGCAATTCACTTTCGGAATCAGCGACATCAAAGTTTAAATCATTTTCCAAGAAGTTTTTCATATCAGTAACTTGGTCCATTTTAAATTCTATTGGCCCCATGCCCATAATCTGGTGTTCTTTCGGAACATCTGAATAACTATTATTACGCCAATCTTGTGGCGTCCTTCTATCACCATTAGGTAACAATACCATTTCTAGACCTTCATGATCACGAAAATGAAGTGCCATAAGCCCATTGTAAATGCCAATCGCATCATGGTCGACGTCCATTTCTTCAAAGCGCTCTTTCCAATAACTTAAACTTTCTTCACTAGGTACAAGCAATCCTATTCTAGATATACTATTCGTACCTTTGTAAGTTTGACCCATCGGCTTTAACTCAAAAAATGTTAATGACGTTCCAGGTGTGCCAACTTCATCTCCATAAAATAAATGGTACATAGATGTATCATCTTGATTGACTGTCTTTAAATACAATCGTAAACCAAGTTTGTTTACATAGAAATCTTTATTTAACTTCGCATCTTTCGTTAACATTGAAATATGATGATGCCTTAATATTTCTACCATAATTGTACCTCCTATATATTTAAGTACATTATAACTGTTTCATTATCCATGCACAAAAATACAACTCACTTTAGACACCGGTCGCAGTGGACTCAGTGAGAGGGTAGTCTTAATATGCATATTTTTCGAAAAATCATTTTTTTAAATGTATGATTAAAAAATAAGGAGAGATGCGTCATGACAAGTGAACAGAAAAAGAGATCAATTTCTTTGTTATTAGCTGGTTTTATTATTTTTTCCAGTTTATATGTAACTCAACCGATATTTAATGGCTTAAGTCACTATTTTGATGTTTCGTTATCTGATGTGAGCTTAACACTTTCTATTTCTACTTTTATGCTAGGTGTCGGATTAGTTATCGTTCCAATGTTAAACAACATTGAAAAAAAACGTATGATGTCTATCTCTGTATTATTAGTGAGTATACTTTCTTTGATTAGTGTATTTGTTAAGCAATTTGAGGCTTTCTTAGTGATTCGAGGATTAATGGGTTTAGTACTTAGTGGCGTTCCTTCTACTGCCATGGCATATATTGCTGATGAAGTTCATAAAGACCGTGTAAGTAAGGTTATGGGTTTATATGTCGCAGGCACAACGTTTGGTGGTATGTCTGGACGTGTCGTTGTCGGTATTTTAACTGATCTATTCAATTGGCAAATTGCAATTGGTACATTAAGCGTAATTAATTTAATTTTTGCTATTTTGATGGTCTCTTTATTACCTGTATCAAAAGTCCAAACTCCGAACTGGATTTCTCCTAAACAACATTTGCTTAAATACATTCAATTATTAAAAATTCCAGCAGTTTTAAAAACAATGTCATTATCATTTTTATTAATGGGTACCTTCGTCACAATTTACAGTTATATTACTGTTAGATTTGAACAACCTCCATTCTCTTTAAGCGAATCCACTATTGCTTTTATATTTATACTTTATTTAATTGGTACATATAGCTCTATCAATTTCGGTAAATTAAGTATTAAACTTGGTGTTAAAAAAGCTTACGCACTTGCCATTACCATTATGATTGTAGGTATTGCCTTAACATTCATCACATACTTACCTATTGATATTGTAGGTTTAGCAGCAATGACATTTGGATTCTTTGGTGCACATTCTATTCAAAGTAGTTATATAGCTACACTTACAGAATCAAGCAAGTCTCATGCGTCTACATTATATTTACTAGGATACTATGTAGGCTCAAGTTTATTAACAATATTAGGCGGTTATATCTATGTACATTTAGAATGGTTAGGCATTGGTATATTGTCACTACTCTTAACCTTTATAGCTGTGTTCATTAGCCGTTCTCTATTTAGAGATAGCACAACTTAAATAATTTATTAATAAAAAAAGAGTAAAGACATCTACAGTGTGTAAATGTCTTTACTCTTTTTTATTGTTAACACTTTTTACTTTATGCTAAGCCTAGTTTTTCTAGTCCAAGTTCTTCTACTGTTAGACCTTCTTCAAAGAATTCTCTTTCTAGAATTGTCGATGCAATAGCGATAATTGCATCTATATTAGGGGTCTCTACGCCGATAACTTTCCCTAAACTTGACCAAAGTACTAATCCGTATGCAATATCTTCTGTAAGATAGCGATTGTCTACTGAATTTGGTCCATGTATTTGAGAAAAGACAGGACTGTCATTAAACAATTTATTAAGAGGAACGTTTTCGTCTTCTATTGATAAATAACCTCTTTCAATACGAGCACCTTTAGCAGTATTTAACTCAAACCCTAATTTTCTTCCGAGTGCCAATCTTTCTAATTCTACAGCATGAAGTAATTTTACCGTATGAGGTGTAATACCTTCTGAATACAATGAGAAATCTTTTGAGTAATCTATTCGACCAACGTTTAATAAAGTTGGGCCAGGATGTACTTCTGGGTTACCGTTTTCTAGGTTTGTTTTCCATAAACTTTCTTCTTTAACAACATAAGGGTATAACTTCTCTACTAATTTAAAGCTTTCATTTAAATAAGTTTTATAATATGTTGAAAAGTGCACTTTTTTCACATTTAAAGATAAGTTTACTTCTGCAGTATCATAATTAACACGTGTAGCATACGTTAATGTGTTAACTTCAGCAAATTGTGGTCTAAAATCAATATGCTTAGATTCTAATACATTAATAAACCTAATAGATCCCATTGCTGCTGCCATATTAAAGAGTATTAATTGATTCTCTTTAACAAAAGGCGCCATCGTTTTAGCATAATGTTCTATAAATGATGATGGTATAATCATTTGAATTAATTCTGCATCTTTCAATACATATTCAATATCATCACTAATATTCGTGAATTTTATAAACTTACTATCGCCTTCATTATTAAATTCAAATCCACCTTTTTCAAAAGCTTTATCAAATTTATTTATAGACTGATTTCGGCAATATAATTTAACCTCGTGACCTTTATCTATCATATCTAAAGCAGCTGTTACTGCACCATTACCTGAGCCAACAATTGCAATTTTCATTTTTAAAACTCCTTTCTTTTAGTATCATAAATAATTGCTTATTTTATAAATACCCAAGAAATTTTAACATAATGATTACAATTATTAACTAAAAACGTTTAAAAATTTTATTTTTCATTTAATTCTTTCGTTGATACACGCTCTATAACACCAGTTATAACGTTAATGATGGTATCAATATCTTTATCTTCAATAACTAATGGAGGTGCCAAACGAATAATATTTCCTTGTGTTTCTTTACATAAAACACCTTGTTGATTAATTTCTGATACTATTTCTTGTGCATTTTCATTGAGTTCTATTCCCATAAATAAACCACGGCCCCTTACTTCTTTAATAATTGGACTTTTAATTTCTTGGAGACCCTTTAATAATTTATCTCCTAATTCTACAGAGCGCTCTGGTAGAGACTCATCGATTAACACATCTAATGATGCTATTGAAACCGCACAAGCCAATGGATTACCACCAAAAGTCGATCCATGTGTTCCAGGTGTCAGAACTTGCATAATATCATCATTAGCAGCTATTGCTGATATTGGATAAAAGCCACCACCTAAAGCTTTTCCGAGTAATATTATATCCGCTTCAACGTCTTCCCACTCAATTGCTAACATCTTACCAGTTCTGCCTAATCCGACTTGAATTTCATCAGCTATTAATAATATATTATGTTCATCACATAATTCTTTAACTTCTTTAATAAAGTTCTTTGGTGGAATATTGACGCCACCTTCACCTTGTATTGGTTCTAATATAATAGCTGCAGTTTGAGATGTGATTTTAGAAGATAAATCCTCAATGTTTCCAAATTCACTATATTTTATATTGCCAGCTAGCTCACCAAATCCTTCTTTATATTGATCATTTGATGATAAAGATAATGAGCCTATTGTTCTGCCATGGAAATTACCTTCCATCGCTATAATTTCAGCATCATGCGCATTTAAACCTTTCACATCTTGTGACCATTTTGTCGCAACTTTAATTGCTGTTTCTACCGCTTCAGTTCCAGTATTCATCGGCAAGACTTTATTTTTATTCGTGAGTTTGCATACTTTTTCTTCCCACACACCTAAATTATCACTATATAAAGCTCTTGAAGTCATCGTAATCTTTTGGCTTTGTTCCAAGAATGCTTGAATGATTTTTGGATGACAATGTCCTTGATTTAATACAGAGAAACCTGACACACAATCAATATATGTATTACCTTCTGAATCTTTAACATATGCACCTTTACCTTCTGTCAAAACAATATTTAAAGGGCTATAGTTATTCGGGCTATACTTTTCAGTTAGTTCAATATAATTATTCATTTAACATCCACCTTCATAATAAATATTCTATATTTCGTATTATTATTCATATATGATACATATTATCGGAGAATAAGTCAAAACAAAAAGAGAAGTTTTTCACTTCTCTTTTAATAATTTAATCTATTTAATTTAATAAATCTTTGATTGCTTCATCGATTTCTGGATATTTAAAAGGAAAACGCATCTCTAATAATTTCTTAGGAAATACTCTTTGTACATCTAATATCATTGTCGATTGTTCACCTAAGACCGCCCTTAAAGCAAATTTTGGAGCTGGCAAGAAATGCGGTCTATTTATAGTTTGAGCAATTGTTTTTCCTAACACTTTTTGACGCACAGGGTTTGGACTACAAATATTATACACACCTTGTTTATCTTTATTATTAATTAAAGTTGTTATAGCCTCTTTTAAGTCTTCAAGATGTATCCAGCTCATCCACTGTTCTCCTGAACCTAAAGAACCGCCAACAAAGAATTTATAAGGCTTAACCATTGTAGTCAAAGCCCCTCCCTTATTAGAAAGAATGATACCAAATCTACCGATAACGACTCTTGTTCCTAATTCTTTAAATAATAATGCTGTTTCTTCCCATCTTTCAACGACTGTAGATAAGAAGTCATGAGATAAGAATTGATCATATTCGTCATAAGATACAACTTTGGAAGGTGGATAATAACCAACTGCGCTCGCGTTAAATAATACTTCTGGTGCATAGTCTTGTGCCTCAAAAAATTTAAACAAACGATTCGTTGATTCTATACGGCTATTCATAATAGTTTCTTTATAATCCTCTGTCCAACGGTTCATTAAACTAGCTCCGGCTAAATTGATTACAACATCTATTTTCGGTATTGCTTTTTCCCAATTGTCTTTCGACCAATTAATATAATATAAAGATGTATTGTTAGAATCTCTATCACTTCTCGTTAGAACATAGACCTCATCGTTATTTGCCAAATAATAATCAACTAGTTCACTTCCTACTAAACCTGTGCCACCTGTTATGAGTATTCTTTTCATTTTATCCCTACTTTAATTTAAGTTGTTTTATTTGTTCATCTATAATGGTACTATACCCTTAAATCAAAAAATGACCCATAATAAATAAACGACAAGGAGTAGTTATCATGCATATAAGAAAAGCAACGATTGATGACTTAAATATAATTGTAAAACTAAGAAAACAACAATTAATAGATGAAGGCTCAAACCCCATTATAGATATTGATCATGATTTAGAAACATTTTTTACAAATGTCATAACAGACGAATCTCTTTATCAGCTTTTAGCAGTCGAAAATGAAGAAGTAATTGCTACGGGCGCAATTATTTATTATCCATTTCCTCCTTCATACATAAACCAATCAGGAGAACGTGCATACGTAACTAATATATACACACATCCTAACTTTAGAGGTCGTAGCATCGCACAACAAATTATTTCTTTACTCATTAAAGATGCTGAAGCGCGTGACATTAAAAAAATATTTTTAGCTGCTTCTCCTTTAGGTAAACCCGTTTATAAAAAATTAGGATTTGAAGAAGCACCTGAATGGATGGAAATAAATTATGATTTATAAAATAACGTTAACTAATTAATTTTAAACCGATTGTACTCGCTAGTATGATTCCGATAAATAAAATTCTTTTTATATTTTTGGATTCACCGTAGAATATAATTCCTAATAATGCACCACCGACAGCACCAATGCCTGTCCAAACAGCATAACTCGTACTCATCGAAATACTTTTCATTGCGATTGTTAAACAAATAAAGCTTAAGCCAAAGAATAACATGAGACCTAATAAAGATTTAACGTTATTTCTTTTTGAGTAAATATTAATGAAGAGTACGCCTAACATTTCAAATAAACCTGCCATAATTAATATTAACCAAGCCATTTTAACTTTCCTCCCCTTCTGGTGTAACTAATTTAAGACCTACTACACCGATGATAAGTGTGATGATTAAAATGATTTTGCCAATGACGACTGGCTGTCCGAAAAATACAAAATCAACAATTGTGACACCCGTAGCACCTAAACCAACATAAACTGCATACGATGTTCCAACAGGTAATGCTTTTGAAGCTGTTATTAATAAATAGAAACTAATTACAATAGCTATTAAAGTAACAATCCATTCTAATACGTTACTTGAATGTGTTAAACCAACTACCCAGACCACCTCAAATACTGCACCAATGATAATTTTTAACCAATTCATTATGATTCCTCCTCAAATTAAAAAGCCCGGGAAACTTATATTAAAAATAAGTCTCCCAGGCTTTTATCCTTCCGTGTCACAAGCATTAACTTGTGGCTTTCTCTCGGTCCAGGCTAACATTGTGTTACGGAACCCTAGAAAGCTTTATTAAATTAATTTGAATTATAGCAAATAGATTTTGACTGGTCAATGAAAGTATAATTCGTATCACAAATTAACAAATAACAACACAAATCATATATAATATATATAACAGACTATGATTTAAAGTAATTGAGGTGAAATCATTGAATCATACAGGATATCGTATTAAACAAAGAAGGGAAGAACTTGGATTTACAACATATAAATTAGCTAAACTAGCTGATGTAAACCAGTCTACAATTTCTCGTTATGAAACGGGACAGACTTCTAAACTAACGCCAAAAATGGTCGAAAAATTAGCTATCGCTCTTTCAACAACACCTGCGTATATCATGGGGTGGGTCAATGTCCCTGAAGCTTATGAAGACGAAGAAGACTCCATGCTCATTAATGAATCTATACAATTATTAAGATCTTTAAGTAAAGAGAAGAAAAGAGAAGTTTATCATTTAATAAAAGATATTTCTTCAAAATAATTTATAATGATTTTATAAAAATAAGCATATCACTTTTAACTAAAATATTAGTTAAGTGATATGCTTGTTTATTTTGAATTGGGACTTATGTCCTAAGTGCTTCTAAAATATTTGATTAATCTATTTGAATAGAACCCACATCGCTCGTAATTTTCACTAAATTATCTCCAGATCCTACTTTTTTATTTTTCAATTCTGGTTGATTGATTTTAGCATTACCGACGTCTTGTTCAATATCTAAAAATGTATTCTTTGGTGCTTCATTATATATTAGTTTAATAGCACCTGTGTCTGTCTTAATATTAAGTGGTTTATCAACTGGTACACCATTCATTTTAATTGTTCCTGTGTCTGCTTCTAATTTGCCACTTTCAAAATCTATATTATGCGTTGAAATTTTTCCAGTATCTGAATCCACTTTTAAATTTCCCAATTGTGAATTTGAAATATCTATCATACCTGTATCTACTTTAAATGTTGAAGTTTGAGATTTAATATCTTTAACGCTTAATTTCCCTGTATCTGTTTTTACATTTAAGCTATTTAATTCTTCTGGTACTGTAACTTCAATTTGTGTATGCATGTTTTTAAATAAATCAAAATTTATTATGTCAAATTGATTTTTAACATTAATATCTAAAGTATCGCCTCTAACCTTTGAGCTTACTTGGAAATCATCTTTGCTTCCAACTGATTTCACTTTAAATTGGTTACCTTTTTTAATTTTTACGGCTGCATCTTTTCCATTTACTTTGATATTCTTTATCTCACTTTGGTAAGTTTCATTAATAAGCGTTTCTTCACTCATGTTCTTTGCTGATTTTTGACCTTCTATTAACGTCATAGTGCCAAATACTATAAACAAAATTAATCCAGCACCAAATAATATCCATAATGTTTTCTTCATGATTTAGCACTTCCTTTAACGATAGAAATATTCCATCTTAAATATTTTACAAACAATTTATACGACCATTTCGTTAATAAATAAGTGACTGTAAATATCATTAAACCTAAACCAAAACTAGTTAGGACGACATAAACGTCAATTGATTGTATTGCATCAAATCCATTGTAAAGCCCTTTTACAATCAACATTGCTGGTGTAATTAATAAAGATAATGTTGTCACGATAAAACTAAATAAAATAGAAATAATAATGACAAATGGAATTAAAATAACAAAGAAATTTAATATTCCTAGTCCCATCACAGATATAATGGCTTGCCATACGTTACCCACTTTATTATTTGTTTCTGCTCTATCAAGTGCTAATGTCGCATTGAGCTCTTTAGCAATTTCTTTAGGATGTCCTAGCTCTTTAGCAATCATATCTTCAGTTTGTCCGTCTTCGATACCACTAATAAAATGAGTTTCATATTCATCTAGAATATCGGCACGTTCCTCATCAGAAATATTCTTCAAATGTTTATTTAACGTGTTTAAATATGTCTTTTTATTCATCAATTTCACTCTCCTCTAAAAATAAATCTACCGCTTCTGTAAAGCTCTTCCATTCATCCAACAAACTTTCTAACCTCTCAATTCCTAAATCCGTTATTTTATAATATTTTCTAGCTGGTCCTTCAGTTGAAGGTTTGTAATAAGTCGTTAAATAATCGTCTTTAACTAAACGTCTAAGTAATGGATAAACCGTTCCTTCAGATATCATGATTCTAGGTGTTATTTTTTGAATTAATGAATACCCATATTGGTCTTCACCTTTGATAATAAGTAATACTATAAATTCAAGTGCACCTTTTTTAAATTGTATATTCATAATTTTTCCCCCACATTATTCAGTACTAAACAATGTATAATAGCTGTTGCAAAAAATATACCACACACTATTAAACAATGCAAGGTACTGAACAATAAATAGTCTAGATATATTTATATCAAAAATTAAAAATGCTATATAAAAATAAATTCTCCTAATCCGAAAGTTAACATCTAACGGATTAGGAGAATTATCTTGAACAAGGATTTTCAAATCAAATACTATCTATTTAAGCATCATAATTTTTAAGCATTTTTAAATATTTTTTCATTTTGGAACCTGAAAAATAAAAGTCATAATGACCATTTCTTTCAGTCACTTCATATTTAGTTAAACCAGTTATTTCAAATAGTTGTTCTTTTGTAATTCCTTTTTCTTTAATGATATTATTGAGTTCATCATTTAAAATTTCACTTGATACTGACGTGTTAAAGCCTTGGAAAATTATTAAAATCCAGAACGCGCCTATCCAAAAAGTGAAAGTTGACGTTTTAAATATGGCTAAACATACTATGATTAAAATAGCTGGTATTACAAACATAAATATAAATCGCCGTGGTTTAAATTTAATGTTTTCAATTACTGAATTCAATTAAAATCACCTCATTTAAAATTTTGATTTTCTAAGTTGTTTTTCAATAAATGTACGTTTTTCTTCTAAATGTTCCGGCAAATAAAGTGGTATTTCTTCGAAAGATTTTTGTTCGAACTTCACTTCGTCGATATTGAGTTTCATTGTTGCAACTTCAAAAAGCACTTGGTTAGGATCTCTATAATAAATAGATTTAAAGAAACCTCTATTTTTTATTGATGAGTGTTTCATATTCAATTTATCTAATGTCTTTTCAATTTGAACAAGTGCTTCCTCATCATTTGCTGAGATAGCTACATGATGAATACCCCCAAATCCTTGTTCTTCAAGTTTATTAAATGTGTCATGCACGATATGTATCTCATGATACATACTATGTTGATTGTTATGCAATATCTCAACGGGTAATTGAGTATCGAAAAATGTAGTACGTTCGTACGCTTCCCAATTGTATAATTTTTGGAAAAATTGTTTACTTGCCTCAGGATACTTTGTTCGCATATGTACAGAATCCAATGCAATAATTTGATGCTCTATAGGTATTATACCTTTTTCATCTGTGTAATAATCATCTAAATTCTCTTGATCAGACATAACGATTAAACCTAGTGGTGTCTCGTCTGGACCTTCGAAGCGAATAAGACTGCGGTCAGTGTAAATTTCTAAACCATAGTGACAAACGTCAAGTTCATCGAAGCGTCTTTCCCAGTATTTTAAAGATTCTTTTGAAGGCACTTTAAATAATAATCTATCAAACGCATTCGTACCGAAATGATTATTAGTTCCCTCTTTCATTTCAAATAAAGTTACTTCAGTCCCAGGACGTCCGTATTTATCTGCAAAAAATATATGATACATTTCATAATTTTCTTGATTTACAGTCTTCATTAGCAAATTAAGACCTAATATATTACGATAGAAATTAAAAGATTGTTCTGCGTCATTATTTATAATGGATACATGGTGTATAATTGAATGGTGATTCATACACGACACCCCTTTCAAATTTATGGAGGAGATTTTATGGAATACTTCTTACAAGAAAATCAAAATAACAATACGCTTATTGTACTGTTTCACGGTACTGGGGGCAATCAATATCAGCTGCTACCTATTTCCGGTGAAATAATGCCAGATGTTAATACACTTAGCTTTTTAGGCAACGTTGGTGAAGGCATAGAAAGACGTTTTTTTGCACCACTGAAAAACAATCAACTTGATAGAGATGATTTCAATCATCGTACAAAATCATTCATACAATTTTGGAACCATTTCATTTACGAACATTCATATGATAAAGTCATATTTTTAGGGTACTCAAATGGAGCAAACTTTATACTTGGTCTGCTCGAGCAATCTTTAGCACACGTAGATCAAATTTTACTATTACATCCAGCTCAATTAAATTATAACATTTCAAAAAATTATCATAACACTTCTTTAATTATTACCGCTGGTGCTAACGATTATTCTGCGCTGCCAGGCGATGTGAAAGGTTTAGCAGAACAACTTAAACCTTACTTCAAAAAAGTCCATTTCGAACTATTAGATAGCGGTCATGAACTAGTTGATCCAGAAATAGAGTTATTAAAAAGTTTAATTTAACAATTATAATCTTCCAATTTTAATTTGGAGGATTATTTTTTATTTTAATATTAAAATCTTCCAAAGTTAAATGGTCAATCGCTTTTAACTTAAATAGTTGCGGATGCAATAACCAAATGATGCCTAATATAATAAAGAAACATCCTGTTAAACTAATCATGGAAATAGGATTAATCACTTCTAATAAGAAGCCTCCTATCAAGCTGCCCAATGGCAAACCTATCACACCTAAACTACTAGTAATGGATGTAATGCGTCCTAACATAAATTCTGGAATAATTGCTTGTCCAGCTGATAAAAATAAAATATTAGCTAATCCCACTGAAAGCCAACTGACAGCAAAGAATGCAATATATAGATAAACGGGCAAAATAAATCCTACTAATAAACATATACCCGACATTAAAAATGTGATAACCATGATTTTACCGAACGGAAATTTCTTAATAAAACTTACAACTAAAGTCGATGAAACCATACCTAATGAAATAGCAGACAAGAATAATCCGTAGTATACAGGTTCATTTAAATAATGGGATAAAACCGGTAATGCTGTATAAACTATTCCAATACCAAAATTAACGGAAAAAGCACCAATCTGAAAAATCCATAGCAAAGAATGTCTAACAATATACATACCTTCTACTAAAGATTGCTTATATTCTTTGAAACTGAATTGGTTCGTTATATTTTGGTTTGCTTTTATTTTAATTGTAGAATACATAATTGCTGCTACAACAAACACAATCGTATTCATAACATATAATGAATAAATGCTCACCACTGATATTAAAATAGATATAACAGTATTCAATACTAAATCCATACTTTGATTAGAAAAAGACATCATGGCATTACCGGTTACAATTTTATCTTTTGGTAATAACGAAGGGACTAATTTATTACTAATAGGATAAGACACTTCGCCTAATAGAGCAGCTGATACTACAAGTATGATAATAATAACTGCATTTTCATAGTTGAAAAATAACATAACTGCAATAAACCCAATCAAAACTGCTTGCACAAGCTGAGAATTAATGAGGATTTTCTTCACATTAAAGTGATCAATAACAGGACCATAAAACATTTGTAAACAGCTTGGTATTACAATTAAACTACTCAATAATCCCGTCATAGCTGAACTTTTAGTAATATCGTAAATAAGCCACATCGTGGTAATGAAATAAATACTGTCGGCAGTATTTGTTAGTAACCTCCCAAATATCAAGCGCATAAACGAATGATGTTTTAAGACTGACCGCATTATTCATTATCCTGACGATTAAAAATTTTATCGCTAACTTCAAACCCTACCATGTTTAAATAATATAAAGGTTCTGAGCCATCTTTTTCTTGTTTATCAATATCTTCAATTAATTGATCTAGTCGCTCATTAAAAGATTCAAACTGCGCTTTAGACCACCTAGCTTGAACCGTCTTAGAAATTAACTGTTCATCAGTAGTAATTAAACCATAAGTATTCAAAACATCAATTGTTCTATTAATTTGCGCTAGCATCATACCTTTAGTAGAATTAGAAATTTCTTCTTGATAAACATTCAATAAATGAGGATTCACTTTAAAACCATTATGCGTCGCCACATAATATTTATACACGTTACTCCCTTTAACCTCGCTTCGACTCAATTTAACCATTTCATACTTTTCTAATTCTTTAAGGTGATAAAAAATTTTGGCTTTCGGTATCTCTAGTTTCTTGCCAATTTCAGTTGCTGTCATTTCTTTTTCAATAAGCAACATTGAGATTTCCATTCTCAATTTATCAGAAATACATTTCAGTTCATCAAAAGTATTAATTTCATATCTATTATATTCCATGATTTCCCCTCCATATTTTACGGTTAACTTATTTTAACCGATTAAATAAATTAAAACAAGGGGTATATATTTTAATGATACATGTAAGTCAAAATTTGGTACAAAGTATGGTCTAATCATAATCAACAGAATTTTTAATACTTATAAACACTTTCATGGAAGTTCACTACCTCCCTATGCACGGTTGAATATCTTACTCACTATGGTATGATTTAAAACTGTATTTTATTTTTAAAGGGGAAGTGAATGTTATCAATAAAGAAAAACAATTTTCTAATGTATTTGTATATGCGGCAAGTATTGTTGGTTTCCTTGTAGTAATCGGCGCTATTCTCCCAAAACAATTCGGAGAAATCACTGGTATGATGTCAGCTTGGGTATCGACTACTTTCGGATGGTATTACATGTTACTTTATACAGTTATTTTAGGCTTTACTATTTTCTTAGTCTTTAGCCCTATCGGGAAATTAAAACTTGGAAAACCTGATGACAAACCTGAATTTCATACAGTTTCATGGTTGGCTATGCTATTTAGTGCAGGTATGGGTATTGGTCTTGTGTTCTATGGGGCATCTGAACCAATAGCTCATTACCTCGCTCCTCCAACAGCTAAACCTGAAACAAAAGAGGCAATGGTAGAAGCTTTTAGAGGTTCCTTTATGGACTATGGATTTCACCCTTGGGCAATATATGGAATCGTTGCTTTATGTTTAGCTTATTCTCAATTTCGTAAAGGTGAAAACGGGCTTATATCTAGAACATTACGTCCTATTTTAGGTAATAAAGTTGAAGGCCCTATAGGTACAACAGTAGATGTTATATCTGTCTTCGCTACAATCATAGGTGTAGCTGTCTCTCTAGGTGTAGGTGCTATTCAAATTAATGCAGGTTTAAATTACTTATTTGATGTGCCAAATAATAAACTAGTACAAGGCATTATCATCGTCATTGTAACAGTTCTGTTCTTATATAGTGCTTGGAGCGGTTTAAGTAAAGGTATCCAATATTTAAGTAATTTAAATATGATATTAGCAACTATATTACTCGTTATTTTATTTATAGTTGGCCCTACATTATTAATTTTAAATATGATGACAGCAGGTACTGGTGATTATTTAAACACGCTTATTTATAACAGTTTAGACGTCGCACCATTAAATGAGCAAAAAGAAAAATGGTTGCAAACGTGGACGATATATTACTGGGGTTGGTGGATGAGTTGGAGTCCATTCGTTGGTTTATTTATTGCTCGAATTTCTAAAGGTCGTTCTATTCGTGAATTCGTATGTGGTGTTCTAGGAGTACCTGTAGTAATCAGTATTATATGGTTCACTGTATTCGGTGTTACAGGTATAGAAACTGGAAAAGAACACAATGCTATATTTAAATTGCCTGCAGAAACACAATTATTTGGTATTTTTAATGAACTGCCGTTTGGATTTGTTCTATCAATTGTAGCATTAGCTCTGATTGCATCCTTCTTTATTACATCAGCAGATTCAGCAACATTTGTTTTAGGCATGCAAACATCTTTCGGTAGATTAAATCCATCAGGTTTTGTAAAAATTGTATGGGGCGTTTCTTTATCAGCTATTGCGTATGTATTGTTATTAGCAGGTGGCGATACAGGTCTAGACGCTCTGCAATCCGCCGCAATTATTTCAGCTCTACCATTTAGCTTTGTAATTATTTTGATGGTGATTGCATTCTATAAAGATGCTAACGGTGATCGTAAGTATTTAGGTATGACTATTACACCAAATAAAAGACGTTATCAAGAATATATAGATTCATTTGAGAATGAAAAAAGAGATAGTTCTAAAAAAGAAACTTATTATGATAATGGACCTGTATAATATAAACGTTTTAAGATTCCGAGACATAAAAATTCGTCTCGGGGTCTTTTTTTATGACAATTAGATTTCTGTTCCTCTACCTTTTAAATTTATTATGCTGTGGTAAAATTAGGAAAAAAGGAGGCGGTTATAGTGTATATATTATCTCTTCAAGACGATGAAACAACTCAATTAATAGGTGCATTCAATACTGAAGAAAATGTAGTAAGTTGGATTAATAGTGTTCCTAATGTTAAGAAAGATCATAATGATAACTACATTCTAAAAATTGAAGATTTACCTGAGTTTATTAATATTAAATGGAAGGATTCTATTGTTCCACTTACTCAATATTCCTTTAGTACGGGCGAATACTTATACTTTAGTTGGGAAGAAATAGCATATATGAACCAACACCATGGCATTACTTCAGGTTCGACTAAAATCGATAATTATTATTACGACAATAATGAAGTTAAAGAAGAAATTAAATTAAGACAATCTTTAAAACAAGCCCTTAAAGATTATTTCGAAAAAAATAATCAGCCCTATTACTTCGGTGGTAAAGGTTCTCAAGACGGGGAATACATCAACACTGAAGATGGAACATTTCTACATATTGATCCTTCTACTTTAGAAGAATGGAAGTCTACTCAAGATATCGAAAAAATCCTCAACATAAAGTGACATAAAGGAGTGGGACAGAAATTTCGTTTTATTAAAAAAATTTCGTAGTCCCATTCTATAATATTATTCTAATTTATGTATTCTTTTAGATAATAACCATATAAACCTTCACCATCTTTAGAAAGTACATGTTCGTATCCTTTTAATTCTTTTCTTTCTGTCTTCCATCCTTGTTTCTTATAGAATAACTGACCTTCTTTACTTGTTTCAATAGCACTGAATGGATCATCTTCAGTCTGAAGGCCATAGTCATTTTCACCAACAATCCAAGTTAATGGAAATGTTCCTGATACTATTTCATCTTTTTTTACATGATTTGCTATACCTTCTGTTTTCGGCGAACCCCCGCCACCAAATAGAACCGCTCCTCCTTCTTTAACGTTTAACTTTGGTAATTGATCAATTAACCAATAAGTTGTCATTTCTGAACCACCTGAAAAACTTCCAATCCATAAATGATCATGATTGGGTATAGAAGAGATAAGTTCTATTAAATATTTTGAGTTTTCTTCGCCCTTCTTCCACCAAGTATAGTCATCGGCTGGTGTTTTAGGAACAATTAAAGTTAAATTCTTATCTTTAGCTACCTTCTTAACGCCAAATTTTCCACCTAGATACAACTCTGAATCAGGATGACTTAATTCATAAGCACCGTCACCATGCAACCAAACTAATACACCTTTAGGGTTTGAAACAGGATAAATCATATATTCACCCTCAATTCCATCTTTAGAAGTATAGTGATGTATTTTATTGTCTCTATCAAATTTTAAATTAACAAAAAAATATATAGCAGCCCCTATTACAATAAATGCAACTAGTGCTAAAAGTAACTTCTTTATAACGTTTCACTCCCTGCAAAATTCACCTATCCAAATATGATATTAACTTTATATTACATATATTTGTTAAAAAATTCCATAACAAACAAAACAATTAATAAAATAAGTTTTTCTAAATCTGATTTACTTTGAGCCCTTTAAAACGATATATATTATGTATATAATTATATATATAAATATATAATTGGATGGAGAGAAATTGATATGGAACAATTTAAACATTATTTACTTAAATTCAAATGGCTTATTATTGCAATTATAGCTATTATTATTGTGGCAACTATTATTACATTAGTCGTTAAAAACAAAGCGATAGATGTAAAAGGAGACGTAGATGTAGAATTTTCTGGATATGATAAAAGTGGGAATGCTGCACTAACTGAAGGCTCAGAAGAAAAGATTGAACGTAAACTTTTAGTTCAAGCGCTAAAACAAAGCAAATTTAAAAATAAAGAAGTCATTGATATGATAAAGAATGGCGATGAAGATGATATAGACCCTATGAACTTCAATAACGAAGAACAAAAGAAACTTGAAAAAGCAGAGAAAATATACGATAGCGTTGAGCTCGATACATATAATGATAGTAATTTATCTAATGGTGATAAAACGACAGTAAAATTATCTGTAAAAAAAGGTATTTCAGATGATTACAAACTTAAAGTGAAAGAATTCAAAAAATCATTCAAAGCAGAAGGACTTAAAAAACCTAAAACTGTAACAACTAAAGACATATTCTCTAATATTGAAACGAAATTTACTGGTTTAAACAACTCTGGAAAATTAAACTTAATTACTAAAGATGATGAAAGTGATGGTTATGATATTAGCTCATATAATTTTACCGTCCCTAACAACGGCAACTTGAAAAATGGTGATAAAATAAATTTAGAACTACCAAAAGAATTAATAAGTAATATACAAGACAGTGGTTCAAAAACATTTAAAGGATCAAAAACATATCAAGTTGAAGTTAAAGATTTACCAGATGTTAATGATATAGATAACATTAATGACATTATCGACAAAACAAAAACACAAATTAAAGAAGACAACAAAAGTACGAAGTACAATAAAAAATCAACAGAAATTTTAAGCAGCTATTACAAAATTGGATCTGAAGAAGATGAGTATAGCTTCAGTTATGAAGAAGATGATAACGAATCAGAAAAAGTAACACCAACATCTACGTTAGAACCGGACAAATATACAATACTTACTACAGCCAAAATAACAGACCATGACAAATATTCAGATGATACGACAAGATATAAAGGTTACGGCTATAAAAATTACACACTAGAAGACAAACGCCTCATCAAAGATGAATCCACAACAGAAGTTATGAATAACTTCACAAATGAAAAACAAGAAGACCTTATAAACGAATTAAAGAGCGAAAATTTCGTGAAAGTTGAAACTAAGAAATAGATAATAGACCCTAAAAATTCAGAAGTAAAGCTGAATTTTTAGGGTTTTTTATTTAGCTATAAAGATAATTTAAAGAAAAGGATTTCCATATTTATCATTGTATTTATAAAAGCCATTTCTATACATATAAATCTTTTTTTCGATATTATTCGGACTAGCAAATTCTATTAATTCTAATACTAATTCTGTAAATTCAATAGGAGCTGTACCATTTGCAGTAACTAATTTTCCATCTTTCACTGCTTGTTCTTCTATAAAATTATCCTTAGAATTATATTCATTATAATCTTCCCATAAATAAACGGTATTTCCAGTATGTCTTGAGTCATTTAAGAAACCATGTTTCGCTAAGTAATCAACAGCACCACATATAGCTCCCACAGGAATACCTTTATTAAAGGTTTCTTGCACAAACTTTAATAGTTTATGATTGTCATTGTCCCAAGAATTAGCACCAATCATTATTAAAAGATCATAATTTTTAGGTTCGTCACCAATTATATAATCAATTAAAACAGTAAAACCTCCTAAAGAAACTACCTTCTCTTCAATTGAAATCGTATTAACAGACCAAGATTCACTTTGATTTAAAGTCGAAGACAAATAACTACCTTCCCAATCAGCAAAACCATCTAACAAAAGAAACAATGCTTTTTTCATAATTGAAGACTCCTTTTATTTTATTGTTTTAATCATACAAAATTTAAGGGATAAAATAAATTATTAGATGAATAATTAAATTTATAATTTCCTAGGAAATAGTGATTTATCTAAATTAGTTGATGTTTTTATTTTTCGTTGATGGAAATAATGTATTTGTAATTGTATGCTTTACATAGTAGGAGAAATGATTCCATGGTCTCGAAATTAACTGCACATGAAAATGTAGTTCTATACCTATCATATAGCATTGATGATTAAACAGAGAGGAGTTTCTTTATGATTAATTATGGGATTGTAGGAACAGGTTATTTTGGAGCTGATTTAGCACGCTCCATTAATAAAATTGAAGATGCTAAAGTAATTGCAGTATTTGATCCAAATCATGCAGAGGAAATCGCTGAAGAATTAGAAGCTGAAACGTGTTCAAGTCTCGATGATTTAGTAGCTCGCAATGACATCGATTGTGTTATTGTCGCATCTCCAAGTTATCTTCATCGTGAACCAGTTATTAAAGCTGCTGAAAATGGTAAACATGTTTTTTGCGAAAAACCAATAGCTTTAAATTTTGAAGATTGTAGAGCTATGGTAGATGCCTGTGAAAAAAATAATGTTATCTTCATGGCAGGACATATTATGAATTTCTTTAATGGCGTTCATTATGCAAAAGAACTAGTTACACAAGGCAAAATTGGAAAAGTATTATATTGTCATGCTACTCGTACAGGTTGGGAAGAACAACAATCAAAAGTTTCTTGGAAAAAAATACGTTCTCAATCAGGCGGTCATTTATATCATCACATTCACGAATTAGACTGTATCCAGTTTATTATGGGAGGTCTACCACAGAAAGCTACAATGGTTGGCGGAAATGTTTATCATAAAGGCGATAATTTCGGTGATGAAGACGATATGTTAATTATTAATTTAGAGTATGACGATAATCGATATGCTTTATTAGAATATGGAAATGCCTTTCGTTGGGGAGAACACTACGTCCTTATCGAAGGAACAAAAGGAGCTATCAAACTTGACCTTTATAATACTGGTGGCACACTAAGAATAAAAGGTGAAAAAGAATCACACTTTTTAGTACATGAAACGCAACAAGAAGACGATGAAAGAACTGACATTTACACAGGTCGTGGTATGGATGGTGCGATTGCTTATGGTAAACCAGGCGTCAGATGTCCATTATGGCTTCAAACATGTATTGATAAAGAAATGTCTTATCTTCACAACGTTCTTAAAGGAGGAGATGTAACAGAAGAATATGTTAACCTTCTTAACGGTGTTGCAGCCCTAGAATCGATAGCAACTGCAGATGCATGCACACTTTCATTAAAAGAAGACCGCAAAGTTTCACTTGATGAAATTACGAATTAAGATAATTAGATATTTCTATATATTTAAAGATTTATAATTGAGCTTATTCAATAGATGTGAAATTCGCATCATTAATAAGCTCTTTTTTTATAGTTTTATAAAAATTTTCCATCATTGCATTATCATACATATTTCCTTTTCAACTCATTCTTAATTTAAAATATAAAAATAATATATAAAATAAAAAAGTAAGCTTCAATTAAATTTATTTCCACTATTATTTATTGGAATATATGTTAAAAATTAACACTTAGGCATAAAAACGTAACATTTAGGCAATAAAAGATAAAACAATTGCTTAATTAGATATAATAAACACAAGGTTTACATTTATTTACATAAATGTAAACCTCAATTCAGAAAATATAGATAGTTATAAATGTTTAGTACAATCTGTAACTCAAAATAATAATTCTAGTATAGCTAATAATACTATGATCACAAATAGTTAATTTTTTACCCATTGAGAGCTATTGTCTTAATGGGTTCTTTTTATAGAAGCGGGGTAACCATGAAAAAGATTATATTAATACTAGCAGTAGTTATATCACTTATTCTAAATTTTATTATAGTAGACTCGGCTAAATCGTTGTCATTTTATAATTCGATAGAAAAGCAAAGTGAAAAAGTCCAATTTGCTTTTGACAAGAAGAAAAAATATAGTGAACATTCTTTACATTATTTTAAGGTATTATCAAAAAAATATAATGTACCTATTACAAAAGTTACTTACTTGAGTGATGATAAAGTGGCAATTAATACTACAGATATACAATTAAAACAAAAAGCAGATCAAGATAAAAATCTTAATTTATTCGATAGTAAATTGAAAATCAAAGTCTATGATTTGACTGATACTAATTTATCTGAGGAAGGTACATATTTCCTTTCAGGGGATGAAAAAAATGTACAAAATATTATTGATTTAATGAATATGAATGTTGGGACAGCACAAAAAGTCGATAACACAGTAAATCAACATATTCAAATTGATGAATTTAGCATAATTCTTTCAAGTTTACTAATTATCATATTTTTTGCTGTATTTATACATTTTCTGCAATGTAGAAAATATGATAATAAATTATTGTATGATTTAGGTTACAGTAAGTTTAACTTGCTCACTTTTCTACTTTCAGACTTAAAATACTATTTGTTATGTTATGCAATGATAAATATTGTTTTGAGTGTATTTGCTTATATTTTAATTTATAAAGACAATCATCTCATAAATGTAATAAATGTTGCACTATGTACGACAGTCGCCTTAACTGCTTTATGCGTTGGTCTGATATTTATCGTACTGTTGGTCTATACAAAACAATACTCTAAAAACATTAAACAAAGTAATCCTTTTTTAATGATGTATACATATATGTCATTATCAATAATCGCAGTTGTGTTTTTATCAATATCAACTCAGAGCTTAGTTAAGAATTACGGCGAATATAAGAACCAGAAAAATAGCATTAAATATTGGGATGTTGCAAAAAATGCTTATAAAACTCAAATTTTAGATCAAGGACAAGTGAAAGATAAACAATTATCAAAGAAATTAAGTAATAACTTAAAGGCTTATTATAATAGCTCAGATAATAAAGGATTCATTATTGATGCTGAAAATTTTTATGATGCTGATGGAAGACCACTATATAAATTGAATGAAAAGGAAAATACCAACATAGAACCAGACGGTAAAACAATTATCATAGATAAAAATTATTTAAAAGAACATAGAATTGAAACTTTCAACAATCAAAACGTTCTAAATTATCTAGTTAATGATGAAAATACACAAAATATCATAGTACCAGTTAAATATAAAAAATATAAAAAAACGATTGAAGATAATTATAAAGACAATTTCACATTTAAAAAAGATATAGAAAATTATAAAGGTAAGATTGATAAAAAATTAAATATAAATATTATATGGGTTAATAATCAAGTTAGTTACTTTACATACGACTATAAAATTGGTGGCGGAAAAAATACACTTATTGCACCAATTACCATAATAGAAACCGGTAATACAGATCCTCTTAATTTTGAAACATATTTTTCTACAAGGTATGTATTTAAAAGTAATTTAGACAACCCTTATGTGACTATAAAAAAAGATTTAGAGAAATTCAATATAGATGGTTATATACCTAGCGTTGTATCTGTTTACGATACTAAAGTAGATGAAATTAATAGTTTAAAAGTAAATGCATATAAATATACAGTGCTAGCTTTATTAACTGGTTTAACATTTATTATAATGACATTTACTTTCATTAGGTTATATTTCACATCTTATGAATACAAAATATTTATTAAACGTAATTTAGGATATAGTTATCTTCAAATTCACAAATGGATTTTAACATTCTTATTATTAGTGAATTTATTAATGGGCATCTTAATTTTATCGCAACTAAATATCATATCTTATTTCATTTTTCTTGGCATACTTTTAATTGAAGTAATCATAACTTATTACTCATTTATCAAATTAAACAAAGAAAATGTAAATCAGATTTTGAAAGGAAAAAAAGATGATTAAACTCAAAAATATCCAAAAATCATTTGATAAAAAACATATCATACGAGGCTTAAGTTATACTATAGAACAAGGTGATTTTATTATCATTAAAGGAGCAAGCGGGAAAGGTAAATCTAGTTTATTAAATATTATTGGGTTACTCGAAAACCCAGATGATGGCGAAATAACTTTTAATGATACAATAATCCTTAAAGAAAATGATAAAATAAAATTTAGACGAAAAGATATCGCTTATATATATCAAAACTATGGTCTTTTAGAAAATGATAGTATACTTAACAATTTAACATTACCACTGAATGTTTCAAAAAAGGATACTACAAGAATAGCAGAAGTCATTCAAAGAGTGGGACTTTCAAATCTAGATTTAAAGACTAAAGTATATACTTGTAGCGGTGGTGAGCAACAAAGAATCGCTATAGCTAGAGCAATCTTAAAAGAACCTACAGTGATTATTGCAGATGAACCAACGGGTAACTTAGACGAAGAAAACTCTTTGAATATCATGAATATATTCAAAGAACTAAATAGTAAAGGCATTACAATAATTATGGCCACACATGATAAAACATTTTTTGATATTGGCAACAAAACTATAGATATGGATTTATTATAATGTTTCTGAATCTTTAGTAACAGGTACAAAACACTACAATATTGGAGCTTTTTATGAATAGAAAAACAAATTTATTAGCCATATTTTTTATTTTTTTAATATCCTTAATAACTATAGTTTTGGATCAAAAAACATCTCTTTTTAACAATTTAACATCATTCCTATTTTTACAATTCATTTATTCTATATTTATAAATATATTTTTGTTGAAATATGCTTTTACTTTTGATGTTATTATTAGCTTTTTCAACAAGATAAATATTCTTTTGCAGTACTTTCTTTATACAATATTTTTATTTTTAAGTATGTTTTTAATTCTGTCATTTGATTTTACAGATATTAAGTTACTAGAAATAATATTTAGCTTATTATTTTTGTTTGTATTTAATTTTCTAACTCAATTATTAATTTATATAACAATATGTAAAACGCATATTAGCAGCAAAGTTTCAGTTTACGTTAGTGCTATATCTATGTTCATACTGTTTATACTTTTAATAATTCCAAGCTATTTACAGTGATGCGATTGTTGTTAGAGACACCAGTATAGCTTACTTTCTTGCACTAAAAGAAGACTTGTACAATATACAAGTCTTCTTTTTTCGTTTCAGAATTTGAAAGCAAAGTCTCGTTCATACATTTAAAGCATCAGTATACATAGTGCTTCATTATTTTTTCTTATCTTACTATATGTACTTTTTTGCTTTCATTGAATAATTAAAATCATAATTGTAATTATACTTCCTAAATAAATAGCCTTATTTTCTTCACTTTAGAGAGGAGTAAAAATAAAGAAAAGTTATTCTATAAAGTAGTAATGCTGAATTAAAATTTCTATTTATATGTAATAGTCTATTACTTAATTAGACAGGAGAATATCATCATGTTTAAATTTCAAAACTAAAATCACAAGGATCTACAATTTTTAGCAGCATGTATTATATTAGCAGTGTTTTCCTTTCATCCTATTATTAGCATTCCTCTAGGAATAGCAGTATTTGTTCTACTTAAAGATGAAGAAAAAGAAGACATATAAAATAGCTATGAAGAAATCTGTTATCATAGATTTCTTCATAGCTAATCTTAGTATATTTGTTTATGGATTATTCCCACTCGATCGTACTTGGGGGCTTAGATGTTATGTCATAGACTACTCTGTTTACGTGGTCTACTTCATTAACGATACGGCTTGATATTTTTTGTAATACTTCCCAGTCTATTCTTGCGAAGTCACTCGTCATTCCATCTATTGAAGTTACAGCACGAATGCCTACTGTGTAGTCATATGTGCGGTAATCTCCCATAACGCCTACTGAACGAATGTCTGGTAATACTGTGAAGTATTGCCAAATTTCTCTTTCTAGACCTTCTTCACGTACGACTTCTCTTAGGATCGCATCTGATTCTCTAACGATTTCTAATTTGTCTTCTGTGATTTCTCCTAATACACGGATACCTAACCCTGGGCCTGGGAATGGTTGACGCCATACAAGGTGTTCTGGGATGCCTAATTCAATTCCTAATGCGCGCACTTCATCTTTGAATAGTGTATTGATTGGTTCGATTAATTGGAACTGCATGTCTTCTGGTAATCCACCAACGTTATGGTGTGATTTAATTGTTTGTGCAGTTTTCGTACCTGATTCAATAATGTCTGTGTAAAGTGTACCTTGTGCTAAGTAGTCTACACCTTCTAATTTAGAAGCTTCATCATCGAATACGTACACAAATTCGTTACCAATAATTTTACGTTTTTGTTCTGGATCTGAAACGCCATCTAATTTTTTCATGAAACGATCTCTAGCATCTACTCTGATGATGTTCATATTGAAGCCTTCACCAAAGTTCTCCATAACCATGTCGCCTTCTCCTTTTCTAAGAAGTCCATGGTCTACGAAAATACATGTAAGTTGATCACCGATTGCTTTATGTAGCAAGACAGCTACTACTGAAGAGTCTACTCCGCCACTCATTGCACATAGTACTTTACGGTCTCCAACTTGTTCTCTAATTTTTTCGATTTCAATATCTACGAAGTTTTCCATTGTCCAGTTCCCTGTACATTCACAAACACGACGAATGAAGTTTCTTAATAAATCATTTCCGTATTCTGTATGTCTTACTTCTGGATGGAATTGAACACCATATAGCTTTCTTGATTTATCTTCTATAGCTGCATTTTGACAACTTGGGCTATCTGCAATGATTTCGAAGTTTTCAGGTATATCAATAACTTTATCACTGTGACTCATCCATACAGTTTGGCTATTAGGCAAGCTAAAGAATAAATCGTCATCTGATTTTACGTTTAATGTCGCTTTACCATATTCACGTTCACTTGCTCTTTCAACTGAACCGCCCAGTAATTTTGTCATTAATTGCATACCATAACAAATACCTAGAACTGGAATACCTAATTCAAAAATTTCAGGATTTACTGTGAAAGATCCTTCTTCATATACTGAATTCGGGCCTCCAGAAAGGATAATTCCTTTAGGATTCATTTTTTTAATTTCTTCCATTGAGATTTCATGGTCGTGTAATTCACTATATACGCCCATTTCTCTTATACGGCGTGTAATCAATTGATTATATTGACTACCAAAATCTAATACAAGAATTAATTCTTGCTCAAAAGCCATTTCCATAATAGTCCTGCTCCTTTAATTAAAATGAATAGTTTGGTGCTTCTTTAGTTATATGAACATCATGTGGATGTGATTCTTTAAGTCCTGCGCCAGTCATTCTAATAAACTGAGCTTCTTCTCTTAGTTCTTCTAAGTTAGCAGAACCAGTATAACCCATTCCGCTCTTAATACCACCAGTTAGTTGATAAATTGTATCTTGTAAAGGTCCTTTGAAATCAATTCTACCTTCAATACCTTCTGGAACGAATTTTTTAGCTGTAGTATCTTCTTGGAAGTAACGGTCTTTAGAACCTTGTTCCATAGCACCAAGTGATCCCATACCACGATATACTTTATATTGACGACCTTGGAAGATTTCAGTTTGTCCTGGGCTTTCTTCAGTACCTGCAAGAAGACTACCTAGCATTACTGCGTTACCGCCTGCTGCTAATGCTTTAGCAATGTCTCCTGAGAACTTAATACCGCCATCTGCAATGATAGCTTTACCATGTTTACGTGCTTCAGTAGCACATTCATAAATAGCTGTAATTTGAGGAACACCTACACCAGCTACAACACGTGTCGTACAAATTGAACCTGGTCCAATTCCAACTTTAACAACGTCTGCTCCCGCTTCATACAATGCCTTAGTACCTTCTTGAGTTGCTACATTACCTGCAATAATCGTTACATCAGGATATGTTTCACTTATGTTTTTAACAACTTCTAATACACCTTTAGAGTGTCCGTGAGCTGTATCTATAACTAAAGCATCTGCTCCCGCTTCGACTAGTTTTTGTGCACGTATAGGTGTATCTTTAGCAATACCTAACGCTGCCGCTACTAATAAACGACCTGCACTATCTTTTGCAGCATATGGGAACTCAATCACTTTCTCGATATCTTTAATTGTAATTAAGCCTTTTAGACTACCGTCTTCAGAAATTAATGGAAGTTTTTCTATTTTATATTTTTGTAAGATTTCTCCTGCTTGTTCTAAGTTTGTATCTACTGGAGCTGTAATTAAATCTTCTTTTGTCATAACGTCTGAAATTTTAATTGAGAAATTCTCTATAAATCTTAAATCACGATTCGTAAGGATACCAACAAGTTTCATATCTTGTTCGTTATTTACAATAGGTACACCAGAAATACGATATTTACTCATTAATGCTTCAGCTGCATATACTTGCTCTTCAGGTGTTAAGTAAAATGGATTTGTAATAACACCATTTTCTGAGCGCTTAACTTTTTGAACTTCATCAGCTTGTTGTTCAATAGACATATTTTTATGAACAACACCTAAACCACCTTGTCTAGCCATAGCTATAGCCATTTTAGCTTCAGTTACTGTATCCATACCTGCTGAAATAATTGGAATGTTCAATTTAATGTTCTTAGATAATTTCACACTTAAATCAACATCACTAGGTAATATTTCTGACTTAGCTGGTACAAGTAATACATCATCAAACGTTAATCCTTCTTTTTGAAATTTATTTTCCCACATGAATATAACCTCCATTAATTTATTTTCATTTTCATTATTTCATATTTTCACTGGTTTGTTGATTGTTTAACCCATTAAAACATAAATTTAATATAATAGCTGCAAATGTCCCTAAAACAATACCATTTTGAGTTAACCATGCATATTGTTCACCGAATGTTTCTAATGCCTGTGGTACTGCGGTAATACCTGCGCCTATCCCAACTGATACTGCAATCACAAGTAAATTGTTCTGTTTGTTGAAATCTATGCCACCTAGCATTTTCACGCCGTATGCCATAACCATTCCAAACATTGCGATCATTGCACCACCTAACACTGGGAAAGGAATCATACTTGCTAACGCCCCTAACTTTGGAATAGAACCACATATAATGAGTAGTGCAACCATCATAAACATGATTTGATTCTTCTTAGCTCCAGATAGAGAAACTAAGCCAACGTTTTGAGAGTAGGCTGTATATGGAAACGCGTTAAATATAGCACCTATCACAATAGCTATACCTTCTGCACGATAACCTTTAGATAAATCTTTTCTAGAAATAGGTTGTTTTGTAATTTCACTAAGTGCATGATACACACCTGTGGATTCAATCAAACTGACGATTGCGATAATGACAAAGACTATTGTTGTTCCAAACTCAAATTCGAAACCACTAAATCTAAATGGACGTGGTAGTTCTAACCAATTTGACTTATGTAACTCTGAAGTATCTACCAATCCGTAAAATGATGCAACTGCTGTTCCGATTAATAAACCTAATAAAATAGCAATTGATTTAATAAATCCTTTAGATAATCGTTGAATCAGTAAAATGATAACGAGTGTGAATACACCTAAAAATATATTTTTACTATCTCCATAGTTTTTTTCGCCTTCCCCGCCAGCTAAGTAATTCATTGCAACAGGCATAAGTGTTATTCCTATAATCGTTACAACACTACCCGTAACAACTGGTGGGAATAATTTTACTAAATATGAAAAGAATGGAGACATTATAATAACAATAATACCTGATAAGAATATTGAACCATATAACACACTAATTCCGTGTGTGTTTCCGACAAGTATCATGGGTGCAACAGCGGTAAATGTACAACCTAAGACGACCGGCAGTCCAATACCAATTCCTTTATATACTTGTAGAAATGTTGCTACACCACACATAAATATGTCTATTGCTACTAAATATGCTACTTCTTCGGGCGTAAAATCTAATGCTGAACCTACAATAATAGGCACCATAATTGCGCCAGCGTACATTGCTAATAAATGTTGGACACTTAGTATGAAATTTCTCATCTTATTCGTCCACCAATTTGACTTTGTTACCTGCTAAAGATGCAACTTGGCACAATGATAAGACGTCTAATCCTTCTGATTGTAATTTTTCTCTTCCCGGTTGAAAACTCTTTTCTATTACAATTCCAACTCCAGTAGTAGTTGCATTTGCAGATTGAACTAATCGGTGTAAGCCTAATGATGCTTCACCATTCGCTAGAAAGTCATCAATAATCAATACATGATCATCTTCATCTAAAAATTGTTTCGAAATAACAACTGTACTTGTTGTATTCTTTGTGAACGAATGAATATCTGTGTGATAAAATTCATTTGTCATTGTAGAAGGTTTTGCTTTTTTGGCAAATAAACAAGGCACATCTAAATGTAGAGAAGCCATAATAGCTGGCGCAATACCTGAAGCTTCAATCGTTAACACTTTTGTTATTTTTTTCTCTTTAAAATGATCGACAATTGCTTGTCCTACTTCGTACATAAGTTTTGCATCAATTTGGTGATTTAAAAATGAATCAACTTTAAGTATCTTTTCATCAATAACTACACCATCTTCTTTAACCCTATTCTGTAGTGTCCTCACACTACTCGCCTCCTCATTTAGATTAAAAAAAACACACCTTAATCCTAAAATATAGGTAAGATGAGTAAAAAATAATATAAAACCACACAAAATTGATAGTCTGGTTCCAGAGTTATTCGTTTACTCATAGTCGCATCGTTTAAGGCAATGCGGTAGAAACTTCTAAAGCCATATTCTTCAGATTATATGAGTTTTTAGTAATAAATTATTCATTGATAATAACAAAATATCAGTATTTTTACAATAGGAAAAACCTTATTATCACGGGATTTAAACACATTTTAAATAGACAGAATAATTAAAATAATGAGAATTTTTACCCTGTTTTGTTTGATTATCTCATAGAAGGGTATTTGTGAATTATATTGTATTTATGAAAACAATATTAAATTAATCTATAAACATCATAAGAGTATTCACTGATTGATGGTTTTTGCACATTACAAATTTATGGAGGTTTTAAGTATGGGTAAAATCGAAAAGTTTAATACAGAAAGTGAATTACTACAACGAATAGACCAATTGAAAGCAGATGGATTAGGAGAACGTGACTTACAAGTTATAACTGAAAATCGATTAGAAGATAACTCACTAGAATATACAGATGTAAAAGTAAAGAATTCTCGAGGATCATTTAGTGATAAACTCACTGCATTATTCTCAGGTGAAAGCGCAGAAGAAAGAGTACTTACAGGTATCAATGTTCCTGACGAAAATGTAGATGAGTATAAAAATGCTCTGAATGATGGAAAAATATTATTGTATATCGACAATGATAATACTGAAGAAACTGAGAACTTTGATTCTAGCCATCCGAAAGATTCACAATTAGGCAACGAACATTACGATGACACTAAACCTTTCTCAAAAGAAGATAGTAATAGCGGTGTTTCAGCTGGAACAGGTGCTGGTATCGGAGCTGGAGCTGCTTCTGCAAATTCATCAAAAGATGTAAACAATGAATCAGACGATTTACAAGATGATAAAGATACCAATCGCTATGGTAACAGCATAGATGAAGAAAATGAAGCACATGATGATGTTGATGATCATTCTACAGCTTCTACTCTTGCGGGCACTACTGGTTTAGGTGCAGCAGGTTATGCAGCAAACCAATCAGAGCAAAATGAAAATGAAACATTATCTAGTGATAACGAAAGAGATTTAGAAGAACTTAAAAATCGTAATAATAATGATTCAAAACCACCATATGGTGAAGCTGATAATGTAAAAGATCAAAGAGATTTAACACGTGAAGATGAATCAGAGTTCACTAGAGTTCACGATGATAGTGTTGAAACTGAGCGTTCATCTTTAAATGATGAAAGAGAAAATTTAAATGCTCAAGACGCTAATGAGGATTTAACACGACAGTCTGACTTAACTTCTAATGAAAACAGAAACGCTGCTGATAGTACAAATACTACGGCAGATGATGAAGAAGCTGTTAGACTACATGAAGAGCGAGTGAACGTCGACAAAGAAAACGTTGAAACTGGTGAAGCTTCAGTTGATAAACATGTAGTTGAGGAAACTGAAGAGTTCGATGTACCTGTAGAAAAAGAAGAAGTTACTATCGAGCGTCGACCAGTAAATGAAAAAGTAGATAGCGACTTTGAATCAAACGAGGATGATTCTATTCGCGTACCATTACATGAAGAACGTGTGAATGTTGATAAAGAAAACGTAGTGTCTGAAGAAATTGTAATCAAGAAAAACAAAGTACAAGACACAGAACACGTTTCAGAAAATGTAAGACGAGAAGAAGCAGATATTAATAATCCTACTGATGATGATAAACAATAAAACATCATTAATATTAAAAGGGTCCGGGGCATAAATAATTGTCCCGGGCTCTATTTTACGTATATAAAATATAAGAAAACACTGTATAAGCATTTTTAGTGTGATATGTTATAATATGACTAAATCTTGAGTCGAGGGGTTTATTAACATGAATTTTGAAGTTGTCACATCAATAGATGATCCATTGTTTAAAAAAGCATTAGATATGTATGAGGAAATTTTCAAAGTAGAAATCAGAGAAGATCGTCATGTGTTCATACATTCATTAACATCTGAATATATCAAAAATCATTATATATTTTTAGTTGGTCTTAAAGATGATATGGTTGTTAGCCTATCAACTGGTCATTATGAACCAACTACTAACTCTGCATTCATTAATTATTTAATGACCCACCCAGAACACCGAAATCGACGTGTAGGTGCACAAACTTTAGAAAAAATCGAAGAAGAATTACACAAGTGTGGTCAAGAAGTACATGGTAGAGATGCTAACATGATTATGCTTGAGTCATTCGGTGAAGAATCATATGATTCTGAAGAAGGAAAAGAACAAGCTATTATGCGCAAAAACTTTTTCAATAGACATGGTTATGAAATTTTGCAAAACATATTATATATTCAACCAAATCCTCAAAAATCTTTACCACCTTCACCAATCAATTTATTTGTTAAACAATACTTACCGCTTCAAAAAGACGTTATTATGCCAAGTATACGTTCATGTTATATTAATAAATATATACACGGTAACGAAAATGACAGAGAATTTGTATATGAACTATTAGATTCAATGGGGTTATAAAATTACAGGCTGCGACATAAATAAATGTCTCAGCCTGTTTTATCATATTGGCAGTAGCTGACTGGTATGAAAACACGATTATATCAAGCTTTTTTCATATCTAGTCATCCTTGCCGGGGTGGGGATACAAAATCTTTTTAACAAAATGAGATGCCTCTCCCGCTCCCTGATTTTTATTTTTCTGTATATCTCTTTATAAGGTCTTGAGCTTTTTCTCTCTTAGCTCCCTCGGGATTTGTACCACACCACAAATTCATATAATCAGGATTGTCTTCTTTTTTAGACTTCCCTCTCATAGGCTGTGTTAATATATTTTGAATTGGATAAGGACAAATCGCTCTTTCAAATGTTTCAGCATAGACAATATAAGCATTTCTTATTCCATTAGCATAGCGACCACTAAAAGTATTTGTTAAAACAATATCTTTAGTAGTAGCTCGCAATATACTCTCTTTATGGATGTTAGGCACTCCGCTTTCTTCTGTTGTTAAAAATGCTGTACCTAACTGTACAGCCGTAGCGCCTTTTTGAAGGAAAAATTGTGAACGTTCAGGGTTTGTTATTCCACCTGCTACTATTAGAGGTAAAGCTATAGATTCCTTTGCAAGATTAAATAATTGCTCTGTTGTAAGCAGGTCATCTGGTAATGACTGTTTAAAGGAGCCTCTATGCCCGCCTGCTTCCTTTCCTTGTAAAACAATTCCATCTACACCAACCTTCACTAAATCTAGTGCTTCCTCCAACTCAGTGGCTGTTCCTAATACTAATATTTTATGCCTGTGCAACTTGCTGACAAGCGCTTCTGTTGGTTTGCCAAATGTAAAACTCGCAACTTTTACTTCTTTATCTATAATGACATCTATCATTTCGTCGAATTGATTTGTAATCTTTACTTCTTTAATTGGTTCATATTGAAGTTCTTCTTCTATTGGTTTCAATATTGCATTCATTCGATCAACTTTGTCTTGATTAATTTCAGGAAATTCTGGGATAAATAAATTCACGCCAAACGGTTTATCAGTCATTTTTCGTATCTTATCAATATCGTCTGATAATGATTCTGGATTCATATAACCTGCCCCTATTTGACCTAATCCACCTGCGTTACAAACTTCAGAAACCAGCTTAGGTGTCGTTACACCACCAGCCATTCCTGCTAGAAATATTGGTTCTGACACGCCTAATTCATTCAATAGCATAGTTCTATTCATATCATTACCCCTTTCAAAATAACCATAAGCTGATTGCTTTATTTTTGTCATTATTTAGTTCATTATAATGTCATCTTACTAAAAGGAGTATCAAAATGTCACAATCAAAACTTACATTGACAGAAATTATAAAGAAAAGAAAATCAGTTAAGGAATTCGACCCTAACTTTAAAATACCTAGAGAAGAAATTGAAGAAATGATTGAGCTAGCTACAGAAGCACCTTCATCAATCAATTTACAACCTTGGAGATTTGTTATTATAGATTCAGAAGAAACTAAACAAAAATTAGATAGCCTTGTACAATTCAACCAAAGACAACTTCACTCTTCAAGTGCTATTATTCTCATATTAGCTGACTTAAAACATGCTGATTACGTTAGTGAAATTTATGAGAAAAACGTAGAACTTGGATACATGGATGAAAACTCTAAAGATTATTTCATTGAAACAATTTCTAATTTAATAAGCGGTGCAGATGAAAGCTACTTCAAAGAACAAGGTTTAATGGATGTAAACCTAGCTTCTATGCAACTTATGCTTATTGCTACTGATCATGGTTATGATACTAACCCTATTGGTGGTTTCGACAAAACGGCTTTACTTGAAGCTTTAAATATCGATACTTCACGATATGTACCTGCTCATTTACTTGCTATCGGTAAAGGCGCTAAAGCTCCGCATGAGTCAAGTAGATTACCAGTAGAAAGCATCATAGCATGGAACGACGAAAGTGATGGTATAGTTGGAAAATAATTGTTAAATTATTTAAATATGGACTAGTCTTCGTAAATAAAAACATCATTAATGAGATATTAATTCAAATCAAACCCTAAAAGTTAGATAAAATTCTAATTTTTAGGGTATTTTTTATATTGCTTTATTACTTAATAGAGTGTAGAATTTATTGCGCTAAGACTTTTTTACATGAACGCTTTAACGCTTTAAAGTATTTTATATATAAAGGAAGGTTTATTATGAAAAATTTATCACAATGGTCTTCTAATATTGGATTTATATTAGCAAGTGCGGGATCAGCTATTGGATTAGGTGCTGTATGGAAATTCCCATACATGGCTGGAACTTATGGCGGGGGTGCATTTTTATTCATCTTCATCATATTTACACTACTAGTTGGTTTACCACTACTATTAAGTGAGTTTATATTAGGACGATATGGAAAGACTTACTCAACAAATATATTCAAGAAAGTTTCTGGTAAGTCTTCTTTCAATTTAATCGGTTGGCTTGGTAATTTAACCGTGTTTGTATTATTTTCTTTCTATAGTGTTATCGGCGGTTGGATTATTTTATATATTATTAGGACGTTATTGGATAGCGTTGGTTTAACGCATTCCAACGAATACGGAAATATCTTTAATGATTATATTTCAAATCCACTCTTCGCATTAGCAAGTCAATTTGCGTTTATATTTATCACCGTTATTATTGTTAGTAAAGGTGTAGAAAAAGGCATAGAAAAAGCATCAAAAATCATGATGCCACTATTGTTTTTATCATTTTTAATCATTATCATTCGATCTGTAACTTTAGACGGCGCTTTAGAGGGTATCCAATATTTCCTTACTCCTAAAATAGCTGATTTAAGCTCTGAAGGTGTGTTATATGCTCTTGGTCAATCCTTCTTTGCCTTATCACTAGGTACATGCGGAATGATGACATACGCTTCATACTTAGACAGAAAAACGAATATCGTTAAAAGTGCTAATGCAATTGTATGGATGAACATCGGTGTATCAATAGCAGCAGGACTAGCAATATTCCCAGCTATTTTTGCTTTTGGTCTAGAACCCAACCAAGGTCCTGGATTATTGTTCATCATATTACCACAAGTTTTTGATCAAATGTTTTTAGGTTCATTATTCTATTTATTATTCTTATTATTGTTCTTGTTCGCAGCAATTACATCATCAATATCATTGCTCGAATTAAATATATCAAACATCACAAAAAACAATAATGATTATAGAAAGAAATGGGCTTATATTATTGGCGGGCTTGTGTTTATTTTTGGGATACCTTCCGCTTTATCAAATGGATTGTTGCAAAACTTAACATTTGGTGTCGGTACATTCTTTGATAACATGGATTATTTAGTAGCTAACATTTTAATGCCTATCGGAGCTTTCGGTGTCACAATATTTGTTGGTCACATTTTTGATAAAACTACTATTATGAAAGAGTTGAATATGCAAGATAGTAAAAAAGGACGACTCTTCGTTAACACTTGGTATTTCTTAGTTAGATTTGTTTTACCAATTATTATCATCGCAGTATTCATCGGACAATTATTATAGGATGAACATATTAAAATCAATAGATAGTCATTTTTAGGAACTAAAATGTGTAATTGTCACGATTTTATAAAAAATAAGCATCTCACTTTCAAACTGAAATAATCAGTTAAGTGAGATGCTTTTTATTTTAAAGTATTCCTATCCATTTCCAATAAGTCATACTCATTATAACTATTAATATATAACCGATGACGGTAATTGGTACACCTGTTTTAATAAAATCTTTTACTGTGAATGTCTCTGTACCATATGCGAGCATATTTTGTGGTGAACTCACTGGTAATAAGAAACCAAAACTAATAACAAATTGCTGGATTAATACGAAACCAATCGACTGATCTCCTAAATCTAGCGTTTGTGTTAAAGCAATAAATACAGGAATCAGTGCTGAAGAAAGACTCGTTGCACTCGCAAACCCTAGATGTATAAGAATATTAAATAGTGATATTAAAGCAATGATTGCAATTAAAGGCATATGATTTAATCCCATCAAACCGAATGTTTTATCACTTAACCATTGTGCTGCTGTTGTTTCTAATAAAACAGTTCCTAAAGATATTCCTATACCAAATACAATAACAGTTCCCCAAGGGATTTTCTTTTCGACATCTTCCCAAGTAAATACTCCTATTTTAGGTGTAAGCATAATTGCTAAAGCGATGATTGTAATGGAAGATGAGTCTATAGGATGCAGTAGTTTTTCTGTAGACCAGAATAATAGTAATAAAACGGAAATAGTGATGAGTCGCCATTCTCTTGCTGATATAGGACCTAGTTCTTTTAATTGTTTTTTAACTAATTCTGTCCCGCCTTCGATTTCCTTTTCTTCAGGTTTAATAATTGTAATCATCACAAAGTATAAGACAACTGACATTATAATAGACCATGGTGCTGCATATAAGAACCATTCGCCCCATGATATATCTTGCCCCATAGATTTATTAATAAATCCGATTGCGACTATATTCTGTGCTGCTGCAGTCTTTATACCAATATTCCATATTGATACTGAGTGGACTGCTGTTATAATCAGTAAAGCAGCTAGCTTACTGTTTTTAGACGTATTGAATGCTGCAATCATACCTAATAGTATAGGTACGACTGCGCCTGCTCGTGCAGTAGCTGAAGGAACAAAGAATGCCAATATTATTGAAACAACTATAGCTCCAATAACAATTCTATTAGTCTTATTTCCTACAACTGACAGAACTTGCAATGCTAAACGTTTATGCAAGTTTGTCACTTGCATGGCTGTTGCGAGAAAAAGCGCTGCAGCAACAAGCGCAACTGCAGATCCTGAAAATCCGCTTAAGGCCATTTTTAAAGCATTACTCGTTCCTAATAAAGCATCTCCTTCAACAGCTTTACCATCCACCGCGGGATTACCTAATGAATCAGCTAAATCTTGAACTGGACTAAAACCAGTTAATAATACAATAAGACCAACAATCATTACAGCTGATACTGGATATGTAACAGCTTCTGTAACCCACATAATGACGGCAAAAGCTAATATTGCCAGTGCGCACTTAGCCATAATAGGTAAATCGTTAGGTGTTGGTAATAATAATAATATTGTGATTAGTACAATAAAACTAATGATAATCCAAATTGGTTTAAAAGCTTTTTTCTCTGCATTTTTTGACATCGACAACAGCTCCAATTTATTGTTTATTATTCTATTTTCCTAAATAGTAACATATTTCTTATTGGGATATAACGAATTATTTAACTAATACTTGAACTTTATCACAAATACATGTAATGTATTAAGGGAAGCGTGACGGTTGTCTGTCGGCAGACAACCCGACCTATAGAAAACACTGTTATATAAAGGATGAGGCATAGAAATGTTAACAAAAGAATTCTCAGCTAAGGTTGGTCTTAGCGAAAAGCAAGTTAGAAAAATTGTACAGCACTTAGAAGATAGAGGTTATCAGCTTTCTAAGACGGAATATCGTGGAAGAGAAGCTACAGATTTCCAAGAAGAAGATATTGAATTATTCCAAGAAATTGCTGAAAAAGTGAAAGAAACTAACAGTTATGATCAAGCTTTTGAAACTTTAGAAAAAGAAAAAGATTTCTTACAAGTTCTTGTGAAAGATGAACCTACTCAACAAACGCCTGAACTTCAACAATTAATTGATGAATTAAGAACTGAAGTACAACATATGCGTAGAGAAAGACAAATGTTAGGCGAAATGCTACAACAAGTACATATTACACAACAAAAATTAGAACAAACTTTAGCTTTACAAGTGCCACAAGAAACTCAAAATAGTGAGCCAACTGAGAATACTAACGTAGCGGAGAAAGAAACTACTCAAACTGAAACTTCTCCTAAAGAAGAAGTTGAAGCGACTACAACTCAATCTGTTAAAACTGAAGATATAGATGAGACACCTTCTAAAGTAACTGTAGCTGCTGCAGAAGCATCAAAAGAAAACAACGAACAAGATGACGATAATAAGCAAGCTTCAGCAGAAACTAAATCTGAGCAATCTGAAGAAGTTAAAGCAGAAACTACAGAAACTGCTAAAGAGTCTTCAGAAAAAGAAGAAGTTAAAGAAGAAGCTAAAGATGACAAAGAAGAGTCTACTACTTCTGAAACTTCAAACGATGAAACAGTTGTACCACTTACAGCAGAAAGCAATCAATCAGAAGAATCTCCAAAAGAAGAACCAAAGAAAAAAGGTTTCTTCCAAAGATTATTCAATATATAATATTTTAAAAACCTAGAAGACATATATCTTCTGGGTTTTTTGTTCCAAAATTTACTAAATCATTTTGACTTATGTTAAGTTTTTGTAAATTTATGGGCTTTTATTGTAAATCAAATTTCCACTTTGATATATTAAAAGCTAATCATACACAGATAAATACGATTAGGGGTGCTCCATTAAGTGGAAACATTATATTTTGAAAACATAAAGTACAATGACTTGATAATAAACAATAATCAAACTGTTAAAATTCTTAAAGACAATATCGACTTCTATATTCATTTGAATTTAAAAGAAAACAACGAACAATTAATTATTTTCTCTAACGGTGCTATCGATCCTAATAAAAGTAAGCCACCAGTTTTTATGAGACATTCATGGCACGAAGACTTTAATGCAAGTTGTATTTTTATTGATGATAGAACTGTGCATAATAATAACTTGAGAATCGGTTGGGGTGTTGGCAGCGAAGATAGACATTATTTAATGGATTATAGTGATATTGCCCAAATGATTGCAAATACACTAAGTATCCAACCTGAAAACACCTATTATTATGGTTCATCAGCAGGAGGTTTTATGTCCATGTATCTTGCCGCGTTACATAAAGATACTAAAGCCATTGTTAACAATCCTCAATGTTATGTTGATAAGTATGATCAAACCAATGTAAATAAGCTTTATACATCTATATTTCCTGACTATTCAACAGAAGAAATCAAGAAGAAATATGCTATTAGGTTATCTATTACTAGTTTGTTTAGACAAAAAAACTATGTTCCAGAAATCTATTATGTACAAAATAGGTTATGCTCATCAGATATGAAAAATCAGTTTAATCCTTTTTGTAATATGTTGGACAGATATGATATAGATAGTGCTAATATAAAATTTATCCTCTACAACAATTTAAAATCAGGTCACGCTCCCCTTCAACGAGCCGGAACAATAACGCTTGTAAATCGAATAATTGGAGGAAATCAAATGACGTAAGACTAGAGATGAAAAAGCTTAATATAAGTGCATTTGTATTCTAATTAGCTACCGCCAATATAAAGAATCAGGCTGGGACATTTATTTATGTCCTAGTCTGTTTTTATGTCTTTTTAACTTGATTTTTATTCTATGTCGTTTATCCTAAATATAATTACTATAAAGGAAGCGAGGATATCTATGATGGCTTACTCAACTTCCGAAATCTCTGAAGCCTTAAATACAATAAACGCTACTATTACAAATTGCGAAAAGATGCTCGGTAAATTTGATGAAAATACATCTCAACACTCGCTTTTAATTAACAGAATACAAGCTTTGAAAACTTCTAAAGGTGTCATAACATCAGCTGAGTATTACGATAAAATCAAGCTAGAAGAAGCTTTACCACCGATAGAATCTATTATCAACAAATCATCTAAAGCACAAATCAAACACAACAAAGAAAGCTCGACATACAAACGATTACAAAAGCATATACACGCAATGAAGATTGCTCAATTTTTTATATATGAAGATTTAAAAAATAAATAGGTTAATTTTTGTAAATTTTATGTTAACCTATACGAGTACTGTAAAAAAATCGATAAATTCTTAAAGTAGAGGAAAAAATTATGAAATTCACAAAAGAAGAATGGCGTAACACAGATTTCAAATTAAACATGGATGTCAGTCATTTAAACTTAGATGAAATCATCAGCTTAAATGATAATTTAACTACTACAGAAATAGACGAAGTATATTTGCCGTTAATTAACTTTTTGACAAACAAAGTTAAATTTCACAAAGACTACTCACAGAACATCAATACAAAATTACTCAACAAAAATAATACACCACCATTTATAATCGGTGTCTCAGGTGGCGTATCAGTAGGTAAAAGTACCGTTTCAAGACTACTCTTACACCTACTCCAAGAATATAATCCTGATTGGAAAGTCGACCTTATCACAACAGATGGGTATATTATGCCCAAACAAGAACTGATTGATAAAGACTTACTTTCTAAAAAAGGATTCCCTGAAAGTTATGATACAAAAATACTTATTGATCACTTAAAACAAATAAAAGAAAATGAACCAAATATACCAACATACACATATTCACATATCACATATGACAGACTTAAAGAACAATATCATTACGTTGATTGTCCCGATATCCTTATAATCGAAGGGGTAAACATATTCCAAGTGAATCCACACGAAGAAGAACTTGTAAGCGACTATATCGACTATAAAATCTATTTAGACTCAACAATAGATAACATGAAAAAATGGTATCTCAATCGCTTCTTATTACTACAAGAAGAAGCCTTCCAAAAACCAGATTCTCATTTCTACAGATACCGTGATTTACCTAAAGAAGAAGCAATCAAAATTGCTACAGAAATTTGGGAAGATATAAACGAAGTGAACTTAATAAAAAATATTTTACCAACTAAAAACAGATCAGATCTCGTATTGTATAAGAGTGAAAATCATGTAATTGAAAACTTAAGATTTAATAAATTTTAGATAAGTAAATTAAAATATTATATATAATAAAACCAATACTTAATCGTATAAATAAAACAATGCTGTTTTTTTATACGATTATTTATATATATTGATTTTATATATTTCTAATATCGGAGGTTGCAAATGTATATATATCCCAATTCACAAACCATTAAGTACTGGGAAGAACATTACTTTAACGATTTTGATTTATTTTTCGTTACTTCATTACCAATTAAATATGAGTCAATCTTAATAACCTCTAAAGAAAAATTCAAAGAGAGTAGTTTGTTTAACATTAAAACAAATAATTTATACGAAATATGGAACTTATATGAGTATAAATATGTGATTCAAGCATACGCTGGATGGTTTGAATCCTTAAGCAATGCTACTCAGAACACTCTTATAGACGAACAACATAAAATTAATAACCCACTTTTTATTAATAACAAATTAATTACATCTTTCAAATGGAAAACAATGAATTCTGATACTAAAAAAGAATTTTTTAATACAAAAATTCATGATTATCAAGACAATAAATCTGATGAAATACATATAAAACTACCAGAGCATATAGAATCTTTAGTTGATACATTCCCCTTATATCAGGGCTCGAATTGTTTATCAACAGTATTATATGCGATTACTAAATCTAGAAATATTTTAAATCAATGGATAAAAGGAGATTCATTTTTACATACTCTTAGACAACTAGGCTATGTAAGAACTGATAATTCTAGTACTGTAGGAGATGTAGTAATTTACTTTTCTGAGCAAGCAGTCGTCCATGCTGCTTATCAAATTGAAAATAATTTTTACTTAAATAAAAACGGCCAAACTATATTTAATCCATATAAAATCATAAGCAAACAGGAGCTTGAATACAATTGGGGGAAATATGACAAATATATCTACCGGCAAAAATAAATATACTTTTATCCAACTAAAAAGCCATATTTACCAACTTTCACAAGAGGTCCTTCCGTCTTATATATTTTTGTGTAATAGCTATGAAATTCACTATTAAGTTTCTTTCCCATTATTATAGGGTATCGAATAGTTATAATTTTGTGGTATTAGTTTAAAAATACCACAAAATAAAAGTCTCAAAATGGTATTTATAGATTAGGTGATTAATATGCAAATATTTAGAGTAAGTCCGAATCATGAAGTCAGTGCAAAATATCTAGACAATAGACGCTTATCTAAACAGATACTGGAGCTATATCAAATTATTAGAGTATGCTTGGCTCATATGGAACTAATTGAAGGAAACACAAAGTATATACACCATCCAATTGTTCAACATGTTTATAATGATGGTAATCCTTATATTATAGATACTTTCCAATTGTTAAAAGAGATGAATAAAGAACATATTCGTAGAGGTGGAAAAAGATCAGAGTCATTTAAACAAGATTTATCAAATTTAGCACTAATCATTGATAAAAATCGTAGTCATTTTTCTGATGAAAACTTACCTCCTATTTACGTCTATGGTAATGATAAAATATACGGAGACACAGCTTACGAAGAATATATTAAATTATTATATTATAAATGGCAAAATGACAAGATACCGGCAAGATGCAACTGTTTGATTAATGTTTAGGAGAATTATTATGAATGATTTAATTACAGGTAAAAGAGGTGTGGTTAATCATTATGAAAAATAATAAAAACAGTGAATTATTATGGGCTAAGCATAAATATGAAGTCATGTGGCACAGTCAAAAATACTATTTAAGCATTCGAGAAATGCTAAAATCACCTGTCACTTTAGACGAAATAGAAAGTGAAATAAATAAAGCTAAACAGATTACGCCAACTAAAGGTTCTATAATAAACACGTATGACCATATGTGGGGATACTTCAAGAAAATCTCAGATAAAGAAGAAAAAACAACGTATTTATTATTAAAAGATCAATTTCTTAACGGCAATATAGAACCAAAAGAATTGCTTCATTTTATAAAATTTTTAAGCGAAAAATACCAAACCAACTATATTCTAAATTCGACTATTATTAGTGAATTAGAAATATAGTGTTATAATTTATTATTATTCTACTTCTTCTCAATATCTTTAAAGTAAGTTTTAAGAAATATTTCTTCAAGTTTTGATTCAATTGTCATTCGTGTTCTTTCACATTGGTTGTTAAACTTTAATCTGAAATATAAAGTTTTAAACATATCAGTTATATTTTTTTGAGCTCTATAATATTTTACTCCAGTATAGTCTAATTGATTTAATTTAACTTGAATATCATTTATCCAGTTACTTAAATCTATATCAGAGAACCCTGTTTCTAATAATGATTCAATTATGAATACTTGCCTCTCATCTTCATCATCAATATATGGTAGAGAATCTTTTGTTAACTTGAAGAGATTATTACTAATCAAATTCATAACCATACTGTTATAATTCTTTAAATAAAAATCAGATTTTATACAAGCAACTATTAAATCCGACCCATGTGCAATACTATGCGCCCATCCTTTATTGTGTATATAACCTCTAATATCTTGCTCTTTTTCATAATAAAAAATCGCTGCATTAAAAATTTCATTGTAAGTATCTCGTTCAAAAGTTTTACTTTTAATATCATTTTCTACTATAGAAGCAAGTATTAAAGAACTAAAACTTCTTAAAAATACACTATCAGAATCATCATTACCCAAGTTTATATTTAAATTTCTCAAGCTCATATACAATATTTTATCTATTTGAATATCAGTTAATTTATTATTTAAAATTAATAAACAAATTATTTCAGTAGTCTTTTCACGAATATCAGAATCTGTGTTGCCTACATTATTCATTAATTCACTTAGCACTGAATCTGAAATGTTCTCATGTAACAAATTACTTTCAAATAATTTTAATACCTCTTTTATATCCAATTCTCATCCCCACCCGACAAAATAATTATATATTTTATAGCTTTATAAATCCATTATATTATAATATTTATAAAGGATGCGCTCTTATTTTAGATATAATATTATCTAAGAGTTATCTTAATAATAGAAAAATGCCTTACTGGCAATCGAGATAGAGTAAAGCATAGTGATTATAAAGCAACAGTAGCCATATATTACGGATAAAATGGTAAAAGATATGATGAATAATTAGAGGGGATAGAAAGTTGAAATGGGTAGAAAGCCAAAGTTAAACTATGAAGAACAAATCAAAAAATTAAAATCTTTAGGTATTTTATTTAACGAAATAAAAGAGAATGAAGCTAAAGAAATATTGAAAAATAACACATACTTTTTTAAACTATCTTCATTCAGAAAAAACATACCTAAAGATAGTAGTGGAAATTATAATTTTGAATTTTCCGCACTATCAGATCTCGCAACTTTAGATATGAGGTTACGTTACATGTTATTACCAATGTGTTTAGATATTGAACATTCTCTAAAAACTGATATTCTTGAAAAAATAACTAATGATGATAAAGAAGATGGTTACCAAATTATGCAAGATTTTATCAATAATCATCAAGGCGATCTAAATAAAATTTTTACTACTGTTATAAAAAGAGATAATACAGTTATGCCTAGTTTTCAAAAATACTACAATGACCCTCCAGTATGGGTATGTTTAGAATTAATGCCTTTCGGACAATTTTCTGCATTTGTAGAATTTTATTCCGCTAGAACTAATGACGATGAATTACGAAAAGCTGGTAAGTTCATTAAATTCACTAAAAATGTTAGGAATAAATGTGCCCATAGCCAGCCCTTAATGCTTAATTTAATCCCAAGATATAAATTAAAAACTGAAAGAGAACTAAAAAAACTTGGTCAAAAACAAGGACTCTCAGAAATCAATCTAAAAGTATTACCAATTATAGATATACTCTCATTATTTATATTACATTCGAAGTATTGTAGTGATAGTATTAAAAACAATAGAAAAAATGAATTATTAGCATTCAAAGAACGTAAAAATAGAAAATATAAGCATTATAGAAATGTACCATCCCTTTCTTATTTTTTTCTATCCCTCAACAAAATGATTGACTATTATGTCAAGAACAATTAGTATTATATATAAGGAATGAGACAATTGTCTCCAAGAGATACTTTTTAAAATCTCTTGTTTATTATGAAAGAACTTTGTTCTTTCCGTTTTAAGAGGTTGACCGAGAGGTTGCCTCTTTTTTTATGCTTAAAATATCAACTTTCTCACACGTTGCCCTTTTTCTGCCCTTTTTTCCATAAATCCGAACACAAAAAACCCTCTAGCCTGATTGCTAGAGGGTTTTGTATACATTAAATATTATTGTTCTTCTTTAACGTATGGTAATAAAGCCATGTGACGTGAACGTTTAATAGCTATTGTAAGCATACGTTGGTATTTCGCTGAAGTACCTGTTACACGACGTGGTAAGATTTTACCTCTTTCTGAGATAAATTTCTTAAGTAAATCTGTATCTTTGTAGTCGATATGTGTAATACCATTTGCTGTGAAATAGCAAACTTTTTTACGACGACGACCACCTCTTCTTGGTCCACCTGCCATGATTATGTTCCTCCCTTCTCGTTAAGTTTATATATAAACGTTTAAATCAACTGTTTAGAACGGCAAATCATCATCACTGATATCAATTGGTCCATTAGCATTTGCAAATGGGTTACTTGATTGTTGATTATTATTTGACTGTTGTTGATTTGAAGGTGCTTTTTGGCCTTGTTGGTTACCGCCAAAGTCTTGTCCATAGTTTTGGAATTCGTTATTATTTTTCTGGTTGTATGATTGGTTATCATTACCTGATTGACGTTGGTTTGCGCCTTTAGGTTCAAGGAATTGAACGCTATCACAAACAACTTCAGTTACATAAACACGACGACCTTCTTGGTTCTCGTAGCTACGAGATTGTAAACGACCTTCAACACCTGCAAGACTACCTTTAGATAAGTAATTGTTTACATTCTCTGCGGGACGTCTAAAAACGACACAGTTGATAAAGTCAGCTTCTCTTTCACCTTGCTGATTCGTAAAAGTACGATTAATAGCTAAAGTAAAAGTAGCAACTTGAACGCCTGAGGGTGTTACTCTGTATTCCGGATCTTTAGTTAACCGACCGACTAATACAACACGATTAATCATTTAATCTCCCCCATATCTTAAAAATTAAAATTATTTTTCATCTTCGCGTACGACAATGTGACGAATGATATCGCCAGTGATTTTTGATAAACGATCAAATTCATTGATTGCTTCATCATTTTCAGCCTTAATTCTAACGATATTGTAGAAACCTTCTGCGAAGTCTTGGATTTCATAAGCTAAACGACGTTTACCCCAATCCTTTTCTTCGATGATTTCTGAACCGTTTGAAGATAAAACGCCTTTGAAACGCTCAACTAAAGCTTTTCTAGCTTCGTCTTCGATATTTGGACGTACTACGTACATTACTTCATATGTTCTCATCAATTTACACCTCCTTGTGGTCTATGCGGCTTAATATCTTTTGTATTAAGCAAGGAATAATTTTCATTACTCACAATCAAGAATTATAGCACACAGCATTACTTTTTACAATCATTTTTTACACGTTAAATCTGAAGTGAACGACGTCTCCGTCTTTCATTAAATAGTCTTTACCTTCAAGTCTTACTTTGCCCGCTTCTTTAGCTCCAACCATGCCATTATTACTTAATAAGTCATCATAACTTACTGTTTCTGCCCTAATAAATCCTCTTTCGAAGTCTGTATGAATAATTCCAGCACATTGTGGGGCTGTCATACCTTCTATAAATGTCCAAGCTCTTACTTCTTGTTCACCTGCTGTAAAGTATGTTGCTAATCCTAATAGGTTATATGAAGCTCGTATTAATTTATCTAGACCTGCTTCTTCTACACCTAAATCTTCTAAGAACATTTCACGGTCTTCATCATCTAATGTTGCAAGTTCTTCTTCTATTTTCGCTGAAATAACAATAACTTCTGATCCTTCATTATCTGCGTATTCTTTGATTTGTTTCACATATTCATTGTCTTCAGGATTTGCTACTTCATCTTCAGCTACGTTTGCTACATATAACATAGGTTTTGCTGTTAATAAGCTTAAGTGTTTTAAAATAGTTTTTTCTTCGGCTGTAAACTCTATGCTTCTTACTGGTTCATTATTTTCTAATGTTTCTTTAATTTTTGCTAATATTTTTTCTTCGGCAACAGCTTCTTTATCTTTTTGTTTCGCCATTTTCGCGACTCTTTCATAGCGTTTTTCTACTGACTCTAAGTCAGCTAACACTAATTCCATATTAATAACTTCTATGTCATCGATTGGGTCTACTTTACCTGAAACGTGCGTAACATTTTCATCTTCAAATGCACGTACAACTTGACATACAGCATCTACTTCACGGATGTGTGATAAGAATTTATTCCCTAATCCTTCACCTTTAGAAGCACCTTTAACGATACCTGCTATATCTGTAAATTCAAAAGCAGTTGGTACTGTTTTCTTTGGTTTAACTAATTTAGTTAATTCTTGTAAACGATGATCCGGCACCTCTACGATACCAACGTTTGGATCAATTGTAGCGAAAGGATAGTTTGCCGCTAATGCTCCCGCCTTTGTTATTGCGTTAAATAATGTAGATTTCCCAACGTTTGGTAAACCTACGATACCAGCTGTTAATGCCATTTTATTCACCTTGTCCTTTTTCTAATATTTTTTTGATTTTTTTATCAAATTCTTGCCTTGGTAACATTATACTACGTGAACAACCTTCACATTTAATTCTAACGTCTGCTCCCAATCTTATGATTTTAAATCTATTGACGCCACATGCATGTTGTTTTTTCATTTCTACAATATCATTTAAGTCATATGATTTTATCATGAAACAGCCTCCATTTTAGATATTTATTGAATATTATTTGGATTATATGAAACCATAGTTGGTATTGGTGATTGTATACCTTCTTTATCGAAGAATGATTTTATTTCTCTTCTTAAAATACGTGCACCTGTACCATGTGCGTTTGGTTCTGTTTCTCCTGCAATTTTTATAGTAGCTTCACCTGCTGTTACAGTTTCTACTCCTAATATTTCAGGTTCATTAACAAAAATTGCATATTTTTCTTTTATAGTTGGTAAAAACACTTCTAATTTTTGTTCTACTTTATCTAGATCTTCTTTAATAGAAACAGGTATTTCTACAATAGCCATACCATTGTGAATTGAGAAGTTTACTATTTCGTTCATAGTTCCATTTGGTAAGATTGTTAAATCTCCTTCAAAGGATAAGATTCTTGTTGATCGCATACCAATAGATTGTACAGTACCTTCTGCTACTGTTGTCCCAGTCGTATTAATTTTTACATAATCTCCGACGTCAAATTGATTTTCAAATATAATAAAGAATCCTGTTATGACATCTTTTACTAATGCTTGTGCACCAAAACCGATTGCTAAACCGACTACTCCAGCTCCGGCAATGATACTTTCTACTCTAATCCCTAAATTACTTAAGATAGTTGTAGCAACAATAAACCAAACTACGTATGAAACTACATTCTGTAATAAGTTTACCATTGTTTTTGCACGTTTGTTAGACTTCCCTACCCGCTTCGTTCCATATTTAGTAGTGAAGAATTTTTCTATTAATTTATGCAATATTTTAATGATTATAAACGCGAGTATAATATAAAATAAGCCAATAAATATCTGTTCTATCCATTTCTGCCAATTGTCTGGGTTCATAAATGGATCAATTAATTTATGGATGATGTTGTTTATTTTTTTCAATTTTGCACCTCTTTACTGTTCTAACAATAATTCTATTATTCTTTTATACTCAGATTCTGAATTGAATTCAAGTGATATCTTGCCAGACTTTTTCGTTTTATGAATATCAATATTAGTTCCAAATTTTTCTTTTAATTGATACTCATGTTTCATAATAAATTGCGGCTTATTTTGATGAGCTTTACTTTTTGGTTTTCCTTTTTCATTTAAGAGCTTCACATGCTCTTCCAACGCCCTAACACTCATATGTTCTTTGATGACTTTTTTGGCGACCTCAACAATGTTATGTTCTTTTTCTAAACCTAGTAGCGTTCTTCCATGTGCACTAGATAACTGATCTTCATTAATCATATTTTTAACACTTGGTGGCAGATTAAGTAGCCTTAAGACATTTGCGATGTATGATCGTGACTTACCTAATCTATCAGCAACTTGCTGTTGTCTCAAGTTTAATTCTTCCATCATCGTCGCATAACTTTTCGCTTCTTCTAAAGGTTTTAAATTTTCTCGTTGCAGATTTTCGATAATGGCTAATTCTAGCATTTCTTCATCTGTTAAGTCTTTAATAATTGCTGGGACAGTCTGCTTACCGGCTAATTGACTAGCCCGAAAACGCCTTTCACCTACAACAATATCGTACCCTTTAATCGTTTCTCTGACGACGATAGGTTGTAACACACCATGCTGTGAAATGGATTGGGTTAAATCTTGTAATGCTACTTCATCAAAAAACTGTCGTGGTTGATAAGGATTTCTTCTTAATTTATCTAATGGAATTTCAATAATTTGATCACTACTATGGTTATAAGAAATTTTTTGAGTTAATTCATAATTTCTTTCTTTCATTTCATCACCGCGTCTATCCTTTAATTTGTTTCACGTAAAACATGCACACTAAATTATAACAATTTTAAACACCTTATGCACAAAAGAAAAATTAACGGATAAATTAAAATATTCAGAAAAGTTGTTGACAAAAAAATAAGCGCATAGTAATGTGTAATATATCAACAACGAAATAATAATTAAAAGCACGATAAAAAGGAAAGTAAATCTTAGCACTGCAATTAACAGAGAGTTCCTATTTGCTGAAAGGGAATATTGAAAGAAAGATTGAAAATGGCCTTGGAGTGGTGACATCGATATTGAGGTGTCAACGGGATCGCCCGTTATAGCGATACAGTATTAAAATCTCTTATATTGATGGCGTACTGGAAATTTTTTGTACTATTCCTTTTCTGCCACTGTATATTTTATTAAGAGATGGCGTACTTATAGAGGTGATGTCAGCAATGTCATTACAAACAAAGGTGGTACCGCGAGCTAAGCTTTCGTCCTTTACATCCGAATCATTTCGGATTTAAAGGACGGAAGCTTTTTTTATTTTTATATTTAATTAGGGAGGAAGGCAATTATGAAATCTACTCAACTCGCTCAAATTTCATTAACAAAAGATCAAACGGGAGCAACAACAAATCCAATTTATCTTTCTACAGCTTATCAACACGAAAAATTAGGTTGTTCTACTGGATTTGATTATACAAGAACTAAAAACCCAACTCGCTCACAATTTGAAGAAGCTTTTGCAAAACTTGAAGGTGGAAAATACTCATTTGCAACTTCAAGTGGTATGGCTAGCATTCAATTGATTTGTAACTTATTTAAACCAAATGATGAAATACTTGTTTCTTTTGATTTATATGGTGGCACATTTAGACTTTTTGAATTTTATGAGAAACAATACAATATTAAATTTAAATACATTGATTTTTCAAATATTGATGAAGTAAATGCTTCTTTAACTGAAAATACTAGAGCATTTTTTATCGAACCAATATCAAACCCGTTAATGTTCTCGGTTGATTTAGATCCATTGTATGCAATAGCCCAAGAACATAACATTTTAACAATCATTGATAATACATTTTTAACACCGTATCTATCAACTCCATTAAAAGATGGTGCAGATATCGTTTTACATTCTGCTACTAAATATATAAGCGGACACAATGATGTATTAGCAGGTGTTGTAACAGTAGCAGATGATAACTTAGGTGAATTACTCGGACAATTTCACAATATGATCGGCGCTACACTTTCACCGTTCGATAGTTATTTACTAGTACGTGGTTTGAAAACCTTACATCTAAGATTAGACCGTGCTACAGAAAACGCTCGAAAATTAGCTGAGTCACTTCAATCAGTAAACAGCATAGAAGAAGTTCTTTATTCAGGAAGAACAGGCATGTTAAGCATCAGATTGAAACAAGACTATAGCGTAGATCGATTTTTACAAAATATAGATTTATGTATTTTTGCTGAAAGCCTAGGTGGTACAGAAACGTTCATCACTTTCCCGTATACGCAAACGCATGTTGATATGGCTGATGAAGAAAAAGACAAACGTGGCATTGATGAATACTTACTTCGTCTATCAATAGGAATTGAAGATTACGAAGACATCTACCAAGACATACTTCAAGCTCTGAAAAAATCAAAAAAAGAAGGAGTGTCATTATGAGCTATTCAAAAGAAACTTCATTAATTTTAGACTCAACTCGCGGACATGAACATTTATCAAGTAACCAACCATTATATTATTCATCAACATTTCACCAACATACACTAGGTGAAAATCAAGAATTTGATTATGCAAGAAGTGGAAATCCAAATAGAAAGTTGCTAGAAGAAAAATTAGCTAAATTAGAAGACGGTCAGTATGGATTTGCTTTTAGTTCAGGAATTGCAGCTATCACTGCAGTGTTTCTCACATTAGAACCTGGAGACCATGTTATTTTGCCGAATGATGTATACGGCGGTACTTTTAGACTAACCGAACAAATTCTTAAAAAATTTAAAATCGAATTTACAACAGTTGACCAGACTGATTTAAACCAAGTTGAAAACGCAGTTCAACCTAATACAAAGCTCATCTACGTTGAAACACCTTCCAATCCACTATTTAAAGTGACAGATATTGATGGAGTTGGACAGATAGCACGACGTAACGATGCACTATTGGCAGTTGATAACACATTTATGACACCACTTGGACAGTCACCTCTTAAATTAGGCGCTGACATCGTTGTTCACTCTGCTACTAAGTTTTTAGGTGGCCATAGTGATTTGATTGCAGGAGCAGTTGTCGTGAATGATCCTAAATTAAAAGAAGATATTTATCTCATTCAAAATGGAACAGGATCAGGTCTAAGTGTGTACGATTCATGGACACTTGCGAAGCATTTAAAAACATTACCAATTCGATTTAAACAAAGTGTTCATAATGCTGAACAAATATATAGATATTTAATAACAAATGAAGCGATTGAAACTGTTTATTATCCAATTACTAATGACACACACCTAAGACAAGCTAAAAATGGTGGTGCTGTTATTGGATTTAGACTTAAAGACGAGTCAAAAGCACAGTCATTTGTAGATCATCTCAATATTCCACTTGTTTCAGTTAGTTTAGGTGGTGTCGAAACGATACTTTCTCATCCTGCTACAATGAGTCACGCTGCAATACCAGAAGAAATTAGAGCAGAGCGTGGTATTACTAACGGTTTGTTCAGACTCTCAGTCGGATTAGAAGATGTCAAAGAATTGATTACAGATATCGATTGGGCATTAAAGGAGGCTATATATGAAGATGAAAGAGGCGTTGAAGAACCGTATCTTAATAGCTGACGGAGCAATGGGTACAATCCTTTATTCAGAAGGATTAGATACTTGTCCAGAAAGCTATAACTTAACACATCCAAAAAAGATAGAAAAAATACATCGCTCCTATATAGAAGCAGGAGCTGATGTTATTCAAACCAACACATACGGTGCTAACTTTGAAAAATTGCAAATATATAATTTAGAGCACCTCGTCAAAGATATACACAAAGAAGCAGTACGCATCGCTAAAAGAGCAAGCAATGAAGACACATTCATACTAGGAACTGTCGGTGGTTTTCGAAACATAAGAAAAAGTGACTTATCCATTGAATCCATTCAATACCATACAGAAATACAAATTGAGACTTTAGTAAATGAAGGTGTGGATGGCATACTTTTTGAAACATATTACGACTTAGAAGAATTACTCGCTGTATTAAAAGATACTAGAGCAAAATATGACTTACCGATTATAGCTCAATTAACAGCAAGCAACACGAATTTCTTAAGAAATAGTACACCTATACCGGATGCTTTGCAGTCTTTACTCGATGCAGGAGCAGATATTGTTGGACTGAATTGTCACCATGGACCTTATCATATGATTCAAACTTATAAACATATTGATATTCCTAAAGATGCATATCTTTCATGTTATCCAAACGCAAGCTTACTTGATTTAGAAGAGAATGAACTTAAGTACAGCAATAACGCTGAATACTTTTCAAAATCTGCTAAAGAACTTGTAAATCAAGGCGTCCGCCTTATCGGTGGTTGCTGTGGTACTACGCCAGAACACATTAAGAAAATCAAAGAAGTCGTAAAAGATTTAAAGCCTGTACATCATAAAAATGTTATACCGATAGAAACAAAGAAATATCAAAAACAAGATAAACAAGAACCTAGCATTACCGAACTCGTTAGCCACAAACCTACCGTTATCGTTGAATTAGATACACCAAAGCATTTAGATACAGACAAGTTTTTCAAAGGTGTTAAAGCTTTAGAAGATGCTGAAGTAGAAGCGATAACACTTGCTGATAATTCTTTAGCTAGCGTTAGAATTTCTAACATTGCTGCAGCAAGTATTATTAAACAAAACTATAAAATTAGACCCCTCGTACACTTAGCTTGTCGAGATAGAAACTTAATCGGTCTACAATCTCATTTAATGGGGCTATCGCTTTTAGGAATTAATGATATTTTAGCAATCACAGGAGACCCTTCTAAAGTAGGGAATTTCCCAGGTGCAACAAGCGTATTCGATGTTAATTCAAATGGTTTAGCAGAAATTATACAACAGTTTAATCAAGGTATTAACGCAGACGGAGCATCGCTAAGAAGGAATTCAAATTTCTCAGTAGCTGGAGCATTTAATCCAAACGTTCGAAGATTAGAACCAGCAGTGAAACGACTAGAGAAAAAACTAGATTCAGGCATTGAATATTTTATTACTCAACCTGTTTATGAACCTGAAAAAATAAAAGAAATATACGAAGCAACTAAACATCTAGATGCACCAATATTTATAGGAGTGATGCCAATAACCAACTATAATAACGCACTGTTTTTACACAACGAAGTACCCGGTATCAAATTATCTGAAGGTGTTCTTAATGCCTTTGAAAAAGTCAAACATGATAAAGAGGCAACTAGAGCACTTAGCATAAGTTTAAGTAAAGAATTAATCGACACGATTCACCAATATTTTAATGGTCTGTATTTAGTCACACCATTTTTAAAATATGATATTACAGTTGAACTTGCACAGTATTCAAAATCCATAACTGGTACACAATCTAAGGAGGCAATATTATGACAATTAAAACAGCAAATTTAGGATTCCCAAGACTAGGTAAGAAAAGAGAATGGAAAAAGGCAATTGAAAGTTATTGGTCAAATAAAATAGACAAAACTGAACTTGATCAAACATTACAAGATTTACACAAAGAAATTTTAACAATCCAACAAAATCATCATGTTGATCAAATACCTGTTGGTGACTTTTCACTTTACGACCATGTTTTAGATACATCATTATTATTTAATATCATTCCAGAACGTTTTCAAGGTCGCGAAGTAGATGATGATTTACTATTTGATATTGCTAGAGGTAACAAAGAGCATGTAGCTAGTGCTTTAATTAAATGGTTTAATACTAACTATCACTACATCGTTCCTGAATGGGATAATGTAACACCTCAATTAAATCGTAATGTATTACTAGATAAATTTAATTTTTCAAAAGAATTAGGTGTAAATACTCATCCAGTTATTTTAGGACCTATCACTTACGTTGCACTTTCAAAAGGCGGAAACCAAACTTTTGATGAGAAAGTCAGAACATTACTACCTTTATATAAAGAAGTATTCCAAACGTTAACAGAAGCTGGTGCTGAATATATACAAGTAGATGAACCTATTCTTGTTACAGATAAAGCTAATGAATTACAAGAAATCACAGAAGAAGCATATGCCTTCTTTAATAAAGAAGCTGCTTCAACTAATATCGTATTACAAACATACTTTGAACGCGTTGATTTGAATTTCGTTGGTAAATTACCTGTATACGGATTTGGGTTAGACTTCGTTCATGATAATGGTTATAACTTAAAACAAATCCAAGACGGACTATTCCCTAAAGAAAAAGCTTTATTTGCTGGAATTGTAGACGGTCGAAACGTTTGGTCAGCTAATATTGAAGAAAAGAAATCATTGATTGAAACTTTACAATCTTATACTGACGAACTTGTTATTCAACCTTCATCTTCTTTATTACACGTACCAGTTACATTAGAAGAAGAAACTTTAGATGATTCAATACGCGATGGTTTAAGTTTCGCTACAGAAAAATTAGATGAATTATACGCATTAAAACAATTATTTAATGAACAAGATGATACTTTATATAACCAATTAAAAGAACAATTTGAACGTTTTGAAGGTCAATCATTCAAACAATTAGAATATGATTATGAAGCTGTTAAGTCAGAGCGTGCAACACCATTTAAAGAGAGAAAAGTATTACAAGATCAATTATTAAATTTACCTGACCTACCTACAACTACGATTGGTTCTTTCCCACAATCTAGGGAAGTAAGAAAATATCGTGCTGACTGGAAGAACAATAGAATTACTGATGCACAGTATCAAGAGTTCCTTGAAAATGAAATTAAACGTTGGATTGAAATTCAAGAAGACATTGGTTTAGACGTACTTGTTCATGGTGAATTCGAACGTAATGATATGGTTGAATTCTTTGGTGAAAAGTTAAATGGCTTCTTAGTAACTAAGTTTGGATGGGTTCAATCTTATGGATCACGTGCTGTAAAACCACCAATCATATACGGTGATGTTAAATGGACAGCTCCATTAACAGTTGATGAAACATTATATGCACAAAGTTTAACGGATAAACCAGTTAAAGGTATGCTTACTGGACCTGTTACAATTTTAAACTGGTCATTTGAGCGTGTTGATATTCCAAGACGTGAAGTACAAGACCAAATCGCGCTTGCTATTAACGAGGAAGTGCTAGCACTTGAAGACGCAGGTATTAAAATTATACAAGTTGATGAACCAGCATTACGAGAAGGCTTACCGCTTCGTTCAGAATATCATGAAGATTATTTAGATAAAGCAGTACATTCATTTAAATTATCAACATCATCTGTTCAAGACTCAACGCAAATTCATACGCATATGTGCTATTCTCAGTTCGGACAAATCATTCACGCTATTAAATCACTAGATGCGGATGTTATTTCAATAGAAACTTCTAGAAGTCACGGTGATTTAATTCAAGATTTCGAAGACATCACATATGATTTAGGTATTGGTTTAGGCGTTTATGATATTCATAGCCCGCGTATTCCAACAGAAGAAGAAATTACAGTTGCTATCAATAGAGCACTTAAAGAAATTGATCGTTCATTATTCTGGGTTAACCCAGATTGTGGTCTAAAAACAAGAAAAGAAGACGAAGTTAAAGAAGCTTTAAATGTGCTTGTTCGTTCAGTTGAAAAGCTACGTCAAGATAACACAGTCAAACAACCAAATTAATCAAAATAAGAGGTGATGTTATGTCATATCCATTGTGGGAATCACTGAGCCAACTAAAGAAATATAAATGGGTCGATTTAACGCATACTTTTGATTCTGAATCTCCACATTTTTCATCATTTGAAAATGCTGAAACGAAAACTTTATATCAAGTGAAAGATGATGGATTCTTTGCTCAATCTTGGCAATTTGCAACACAATATGGCACACATATAGATGCCCCTATTCATTTTGTAGAACATAAACGTTATCTACATGAATTAGGTTTACAAGAAACGGTCTTACCTTTAATAGTACTAGACTTCTCAAAAGAAGTTGAACAAGATGCAGACTTTAGATTAACAAAAGAACATATCCTTAAATGGGAAGCTGAGAATGGTCAAATTGAACAAGATACATTTGTCGCTTTTAGAAGTGATTGGTCTAAACGTTGGCCAGATAAAGAACAATTTGAAAATAGAGATGCAGATGGAAACGAGCATCTACCAGGTTGGTCATTAGATGCCTTGAAATATTTATTCGAAGAAAGAAAAATAAAATCAATAGGACATGAAACGTTCGATACAGATGCTTCTATTGATATCCGTAAACATAACGACATCGTAGGTGAACGTTATGTGCTCGGTTTAGATACATTCCAGATAGAACTGTTAACCGGATTAGATGAACTACCAACACGTGGTTCAGTCATTTTAGCCATTAGTCCAAAACCTAAAAATGCCCCCGGATTCCCTGTCCGAGCATTTGCTATTAGCCCAAGTTAATAGCACACTGCCATATAGTATTTTTGAGCGAGTATTATATGGCAGCCCCTTACCTATATTAAATAAATACGTAACAAAAAAGCAGAACCTTTCGGTGGAGATCGAAAGGTTCTGCTTTTATATTAATATTTAGGTGCTGTTGGTGATAAAATTTGATGATCAATTTCAAATTCTGTTTCACTATTTTTACGATATATATAATAGAAATACATCGTCCATAGTATCGTTAAGCCAGCTGATAACCAATAACTAAGCGATAAATCTATACCTAAACCAATTGGCTGACTTAAAATATATGTGAATATATTCCACGTCATAAAGAGTGCCGGTATTAAAGCTACATAGAAGTTCTTATTAGATAACAATAGATACATCGTACCAATCCATAACGCCACTGTTGCAGTTGTTTGGTTAGCCCACGAGAAGTATCTCCATAATATTGTGAAATCTACTGTAGTTAGAATAAAACTAATCACAAACATTGGAATTGCTATTGCGAATCGTTTCCAAACTTGCTTTTGACCGAAGTTGAAATAATCAGCAAGAATCATTCTTGCACTTCTAAACGACGTATCACCACTCGTAATTGGCAATACAATAACCCCTAATATTGCAAGCGTGCCAAATACTGAGCCTAGTAACATAGTAGATGCTTCACTCACTACAAGAGCCGCTTCCCCTTTTGCTAGTACTTCTTGAAGTCCACCATAACCACCGAATAAACTCATAGCAGCAGCAGCCCAAATCATAGCGATAATTCCTTCTGCAATCATCATGCCATAGAATATCATACGACCATTTTTCTCACGATTTGTCGTTCTAGAAATGATTGGAGATTGAGTAGCATGGAAACCTGATAAAGCCCCACAAGTAATCGTAAAGAATAATAGTGGGAAGATAGGCGCTGAATCAGGATGCATATTCTTCAACGTCAATTCAGGAATTTCTGCACCAGTCATCAACAATCTAATGAAAATACCAACAGCTGAAATCATTAGAATAAAACCAAATATCGGATAAACTTTACCAATAATTTTATCAATCGGTAAAACTGTTGATAAGAAATAATATAAGAAAATCACAAATATAATAATACCTAAAGCTATTCTACCGTCCATTAACGAATGTAAAAGTAACGCCGGACTCGTAACAAAAACTGTCCCTGTAAGTAATAACAATAACAATGTAAACACGTTTACAAGGTGTTTCATAACATTACCTAAAAATTTACCCGCCAATTCAGGTAAATGAGCCCCTTTATTACGTATAGAAATCATACCTGTTAAATAATCATGCACTGCTCCTGCAAAAATTGATCCAAGAACAATCCATAAAAACGCAACTGGACCATATAAAGCACCCATAATAGGTCCAAATATCGGTCCAACACCTGCTATATTCAACAATTGTATTAATGAGTTCTTATTCGTCGACATAGGAACATAATCAATATTATCACGTTGGTCATGAGCAGGAGTCGGACGCTCCTCTTTAACACCAAACATTTTTTCAATATATTTACCATATGTAAAATACCCTATAATTAACAAAGCAATTGATACTAAAAATGTTATCATGCAAAATCCCCCTTTTGTTTGCAAACGCTTTCAAATCAAAGTATAAATTATATATTAGTAAAAAACAATACTTCTTTAACGTTTTCGTTAACGGGAGATATATTCAAATATAACAAGTAGCCAGATTTATAATTTTTAAATTTCCATTCTTTAATTTTTCTAAGTACTTCTATCACCTTTTTTACTTTCATATCTGTAGTATATAAAAAGCGTAAATATCATAAAAGCCATATATGGAAGTATGTCATCAGTAAAATCATGAATAGTTAGAAATGATTCATCAGAAAGTAAATTCGTAATACCTTGAAATAAAGAACAGTTTATCAAAGTAAAAAAAACAAAAGGTAATAATCTTTTTTGTTCATAATAAGCCTTCTTATATACAATAATGTAAAAACAAGCTACTGTTACCACTATAAAAGATCCAATAAGAATGAAAAAATCTTTAATTGTTACCTTATCTAATCCTAGTACGAATGTCTCAAATCCACCTAACCCAAATATCGTAAGTAATAATGAAAATAAAAGGGAAGATTTTATCTTATCTTTGTTAGTAGTTTTTTTGTTATCGACTGTATATTCAAAATCAAGGGAAGCTATAAACATATACCAAAGCCAAAATAAAAGAATAAATAACAATATTAAAATGGAAAAAGTTTGGTTATTCCAATTTATAACATTATAAATCTCCACAAATAGTAATGGGAAAGTAAGTAGAGTCATTACTGTTATTTTTTTATAAAACTTGTTCAAATTATCTTCATCTAAAACAACATTGCTACCTAACAATCTTTTCATTATTTTGTTCATCATTTTATCTCCTCCTAAACCTCAGATAATATAGGAGTTCTGACTTATTCATGATTTCTTTTTCTTCAAATCGCATCCTCACTATAAATTAATAACATCTAATATAAACATTTTTATCTTTGTCAATATTTTATTCTCAATTTAATATTGTGTCAATTATTATTTTATAAAAATAAAGTTATATATAATTAAATATCATTATTTGTAATACTAGGTTTTTAAATCCTACAATTAAATAGAGTTTATAATTTATTGCTATATAACTTACTATTAAAACAAAAATCTCTACATCAGGTATATTCCCAATGTAGAGATTTTTTTAATTCCTTTTATAAACTTTAATCGTAATTTCATAAAAGTCTTTATGTTCTTCATCTATACGTTTTACTTTGATGCCTTCTTTTTCAACATTTTTAATACTTTGTCCAAGTGCATCAATTGCTTCTGTTATATCCTGTTCAAATTGAAATTGTTTAGCTTTTACTTTTTCAGATCCTCGTATTTTTTTCACACGATCTTCAGTTTGCTTAACATTTAAATTTTGTGACTGAATAGCCGTTAAGACATCTTGTTGTTCTTCATCTTCTAATCCCAACAAAGCTCTTGCATGTCTTTCAGTAATTTCACCTTTTTGTAATGATATGACGATGGGCTCTGATAGTTTTAACAATCTTAATTTGTTCGCTATGAATGATTGGCTTTTCCCCATGCTTACAGCTAAGTCTTGTTGTGTTATTCCTTCTAAATCAAGTAATTTTCTATAAGCCTCTGCTTCTTCTATAGCTGAAAGATTTTCACGTTGAATATTCTCTATAAGTGCCACAGCTGCAGTTTCTTTATCATTTAAGGGCTTTATGATGGCTTCAGTTTCAGGTAGATCGTTATGTTTAATTGCGCGAAATCTGCGTTCACCTGCAATAATTTCATACATACCTTCTTCTATTGGACGAACTACAATTGGTTGTAACAATCCATGTTCTTTAATAGACTGCGCTAATTCCTTTATCTTTGACTCATCAAAAACTTTTCTCGGTTGATAACGGTTAGGCACAATTTTTTCTGTTGAAATTATCGCGACGTTGCCTTCATTTCTTGCTTCTTCTATGTGTTCTAATTCTTTGTCTTTAAGTCCAAATAATTTAGAAAAAGGTTTTTTCATTTCAATCTACCCACTTTCATTCTTACGTATTTCCCAGGAAATTATTTTGTTAAAGGTTCTTTATTAGGTGTTCCTGGTTTTCTTGGATATTTCTTAGGTGTTTGTTTAAATTTATCAATCGCAATTATTTGTCTTGTGCTTTCTTCTAATGGAAGTTTAAATTCATAAACTTTATTTAATTTTCCACCTAACACTGAAATTGCAAACTGTGCATCATCTAATTCTTCATCGCCTTGAGAACCTTTTAATGCAACAAACTGCCCGCCTTTTTTAACTAGTGGTAAACACAACTCACTCAATACAGATAATCTTGCTACAGCGCGTGCCGTTACTAAATCAAAGCTTTCACGGTATTGTCCTTTGCCAAACGTTTCTGCTCTATCATGTACAAAATTCACTTTATCTATTTCAAGTTTATTAGCTAATTCATTTAAAAACTTAATACGTTTATTTAAGCTATCTACAATCGTTATTTGTAAGTGTGGATATATAATTTTAAGTGGAATACTTGGAAAACCGGCTCCAGCTCCTACATCACAAATAGATTCGATTTCATTAAAATCTACATAAAAAGCAGGTGTCACAGAATCAAAGAAGTGCTTTAAATACACTTCTTCTTTTTCTGTTACTGCTGTTAAGTTAATTTTTTCATTCCACTCAACTAACATTTCAAAATATGTCTCAAATTGTTTTAATTGTTGATCAGTAAGTGTAATACCTGAATCTTTTAATGAGTTGATAAAAGTTTGTTCGTTCATTTTAGTCCACCTTCTGGATTTTACCTTGTTCAATATAAACAAGTAAGATAGATATATCTGCTGGGTTAACACCTGAAATACGAGATGCTTGTGCAATATCTAACGGGTTAACTTCTTTAAGTTTTTCTCTTGCTTCAGAAGCTAAACTATTGATTGCATCATAGTCAATATTCAGAGGTATTTTTTTGTCTTCCATACGTTTAACTTTCTCAACTTGAGCTAATGATTTTTGAATGTAACCTTCATATTTCGTTTGAATTTCAACTTGTTCTTGGATGTCTTCATTAACTGGAGAAGTTTCTTGTAAGATTTCCATGATAGCATTGTAATCCATTTCTGGTCTTCGTAATAAATCTAAAGCTAATATACCATCTTTAAGTGCTGAACCTCCACGGCTTTCAATAACACTTTGTGTATGTTCATTCGGCTTAATACGAATAGATTGTAATCTCTCTTGTTCAGCTTTGATACTTTCACGTTTTTGATTGAATTTAGCATAACGTTCTTCTGAAATCATACCAATTTCGTAACCGATATCTGTTAATCTTAAATCGGCATTATCATGTCTTAATAATAAACGGTGTTCAGCACGTGATGTTAATAGACGATATGGTTCATTTGTGCCTTTTGTTATTAAGTCATCAATTAATACACCGATATAAGCATCAGAACGACGTAATACAACATCTTCTTTACCTAATACTTTTCCTGCCGCATTAATACCAGCCATTAAACCTTGACCAGCCGCTTCTTCATAACCAGAAGTTCCGTTAATTTGACCTGCAGTAAATAAGTTTTTAACTAATTTAGTTTCTAATGTCGGCCATAATTGTGTAGGTACAATTGCATCATATTCAATAGCATAACCGGCTCTCATCATATCTGCTTTTTCAAGTCCCGGTATTGTTTCTAACATTTTACGTTGTACTTCTTCAGGTAAGCTTGTAGATAAACCTTGTACATAAACTTCTTGAGTTTTACGACCTTCAGGCTCTAAGAATAGTTGGTGTCTTGGTTTATCGTTAAATCTTACGAATTTATCTTCAATTGACGGACAATATCTTGGACCAGTACCTTTTATCATCCCTGAATACATTGCTGATAGATGTAAATTATCATCAATCACTTTATGTGTTTGTTCGTTCGTATAAGTTAACCAACATGGTAATTGGTCTAAAATATATTCTGTCGTTTCATAACTAAATGCTCTACCTACATCATCACCTGGTTGAATTTCAGTCTTACTGTAATCAATTGTGCCACCATTAACACGAGGTGGTGTTCCAGTTTTGAAACGAACTATGTCGAAACCTAAATCTCTTAAATGGTCTGCTAATGTGATTGAAGGCATTTGATGGTTTGGACCACTTGAATATTTTAAGTTACCTAAAATAATTTCACCACGTAAAAATGTACCAGTTGTTAATACAACAGAATCAGCTAGATATTGAGTGCCGATAACCATTTCCACGCCTTTTACTACATCATCTTCTATAATTAAACGTTCTACCATACCTTGCATAATATCAAGGTTAGGCTCATCTTCTAATACACGTTTCATTTCTTCTTGGTATAATACTTTATCTGCTTGAGCACGTAATGCGCGTACTGCTGGACCTTTACCAGTGTTTAACATACGCATTTGGATGTGTGTTTTATCAATTGTCTTAGCCATTTGTCCACCAAGTGCATCAATTTCTCTTACAACTATACCTTTTGCTGGACCACCCACTGATGGGTTACATGGCATAAACGCTACACTATCTAAGTTAATTGTAAGCATTAAAGTTTTTGCGCCACGTCTCGCTGAAGCTAATCCTGCTTCTACACCAGCGTGCCCTGCTCCGACAACAATAACATCATATTTTTGTGTCAAAATTTTTCCTCCTTTTATTTTCCTAAACAGAATTGGCTAAACAATTGGTCAATAAGTGATTCACTTGCTTCTTCACCTATAACTTCACCTAGCAATTCCCAAGTTTTGATTAAATCAATTTGTACTATATCTATTGGAATGCCTTCTTCAGCTGAATGAATTGCGTCATTAATTGAAGACTTCGCGTCTTTTAACAGTGCAATATGTCTTGAATTAGATACATAAGTCATGTCTTGTGACTGAACTTGTCCACCAAAGAATAATTCTGATATCTTTTGTTCTAACTCTTCAATACCTTGTTGTTCTACCATCGATGTCTGTACGATAGGATGGTCACCTATCATCTCTTTCAGCTCATCCATATCAAGGTGCTGTTCTAAATCTGTTTTATTTATAATAACTATGAAGTCTTCATTTTTAATAGCTTCAAACAATTGGTAATCACTTTCTGTCAGTGATTCATTATAATTTAATACGAACAATATTAAATCTGCTTCTGACAAAGCTTTCCTTGATCTTTCAACGCCAATTTTTTCTACGATATCTTCTGTTTCTCTAATACCTGCTGTATCTACTAATCGTAAAGGCACACCACGAACATTAACATATTCTTCTAATACGTCTCTAGTCGTCCCTGCTACTTCTGTAACGATTGCTTTATTATCTTGAATTAAATTATTAAGCATTGAACTCTTACCAACGTTTGGTTTACCTACTATTACTGTAGACAAGCCTTCTCTCATAATTTTCCCTTGTTGACCTGTCTTCAATAATTTATCGATTTCTTGCTCTATGTTAGCAGCTTCTTTTAATAAAAATTGAGATGTTGCTTCTTCTACGTCATCATACTCAGGGTAGTCTATATTAACTTCAACTTGTGCTAGTATTTCTAGTATAGATTGCCTTAGTCCTTTTATAAGTTCACTTAGACGCCCTTCCATCTGCCCTAAGGCTACCTTGGATGCACGTTCCGTCTTAGAACGTATGAAATCCATCACTGCTTCTGCTTGTGATAAGTCAATACGACCATGTAAGAAAGCTCTCTTTGTAAATTCACCCGGATCCGCCATTCTTGCTCCATTTGATAACGTTAATTCAAGTACACGATTAACAGTTACTAGACCACCGTGACAATTAATTTCTACGATATCTTCTCTTGTAAAAGTCTTAGGCGCTCTCATAACAGCCGCCATTACTTCTTCAACAATTTCGCCACTGTCAGGATCCAAAATATGTCCGTAATTAATCGTATGTGAATCGACTTCTGATAATTGTTTTTTCCCTTTATATATACTATCAGCGATACTTATCGCATCCGGACCACTTAAACGTACAATTGCGATTGCGCCTTCACCCATAGGCGTAGAGATACTTGTAATTGTATCTAGTTCCATTATTTTTCTCCTCCACCATTCATGCTATTCATTCTTTTGATTGTAAATGGTTTTGTTACAATTTTCGAATATATTGTTCGAAAAAATGCGGAGCGAGATAACTCACTCCGACCATTATCATTTATTCTTGATGACTAAATATCGATGAGGTTCTCTTCCTTCAGAGTATGTTTCGATATCTTCAACTTTACTTAATGCCTGATGCATTATCTTTCTTTCGAAGTTATACATTGGTTCTAACTTAACTGGTCTCTTCGTTTGTTTAGCTTTTTTAGCCATATTTATAGCTAGCTGCTCTAATGTTTCTTTACGTTTCGCTCGATAAGATTCAATATCTAATATTAACGTGTAATATCCTTTAATATATTGATGCATATAATTTTGTCCGACAGTTTGTAAGGCATTTAACACTTGCCCTCTTTTACCTATTATATAGGAAGCTTGATCAGACGACATATCGATATACAATGTATTAGATTTAATTTTATAAGACCCTTCTACATTAATATTCATTTCTTTAATGATATTCAATATATACTCTAATGTTTGGTCTGCGATGTCATTTAACGCGTTTTTCTTCACATTCTGAGAATGATTGGAATTATCTTCTGATACGATATTTTCATTATCTTCTGTTATATTGTTGCTTTCTGTATCTTCATCTAGATCTTGCGTTTGTTGTTCATTTTGTTGATTTCGATTTCTTAAATCTTCTATTGAATTAAACTCTTTTAATTCTGGATCAATAATCGTTAATTCAATACGAGCATCTTGCTTCATAAAACCAAAAATGCCTTTTTTACCTTCATTTATTACATCGATTCTTACTTGTTGCTCTTGAACATTTAAATCTTTTAAACCTTGTTGTAGTGCTTGTTCTACTGATTGTCCTTCATAGTTTGATTTAAGCATACTGCAACCTCCTAGTAATTATTAAAATACTTAGGGAATACGTTTATTAAAAACTTTAGCAATCTTCAACACGTGCTCTAAACTCTTCTTTGTTTCGAGTACTTCCAAGTCTACTGCCTGGTTACGAGCAATAACAATGATGTCTTTCGGAATGATATTTTCTTTATGAACTTTAAAACACTCTCTAATTGACCTTTTTATTCTATTTCTAGTAACAGCATTACCTAATTTTTTTGAGACGCTGATGCCAATTCTAAAGTGTTCGCAATCATTTTCTGAAGTATAAATAACAAACTGACGATTAGCAACTGACTTACCTTTTTTATATATTCTTTGAAAATCACTATTTTTCTTTATACGATAAGCCTTTTCCACAAACATCCACTCCACAATACATCACTTAATTATTGTTTATTATACAAAACAATTTCATCAATTAAAACAAAAAAAAGACCACTGCTCTTCAGTGATCTTAAGCTGATAATACTTTTCTACCTTTACGACGACGGCGAGCTAATACTTTACGGCCGTTTTTTGAGCTCATGCGAGCGCGGAAGCCATGAACTTTACTGTGTTTACGTTTATTTGGTTGATACGTACGTTTTACCATTTAAGAACACCTCCATTATTTATTCTTAACATCTAATTAAATAGTAGTTAATTGCTTGTATGATATTCATTTATATATATCAGAAGATTAATTTCAAAATTATTTATACCATACACGTGAAATGTCACAATTTCAATAACTACTAAACTATAACAAAATGATTTTTAAAAATCAAGCAGAATTTTAAAATGTGAAAAATAATAGTTATCCACTTATCCACAGTGAATATTAATCATTTTGTGGATAATTATTAAAAATTATTTTTTATTCACAACATAATCTAACAATTCCTCACATATTCACAGGCATTTGACAACTCCTTTTGTTTAAAAGTATAATTGTGTGGATAAGTTATACAAACCGTTGATATTACTATCATTCTTAGTTGGATTCTTGCATGTAAAGATTGTGGACAAGGGAATTGGAATAAATAGTTATCCACCGTTTGTGAGTAAGTTGTGGATAATTATTCACAACTTGTGTATTTCTTTATTAACAAGTCAATTTTATGTGTATAACTCAATAAAAATTTTAGAAAGAGGACTTTT